>NZ_OZ257126.1:1792500-4715645 GCF_965278975.1 Ferrovibrio sp. | reverse complement strand
GAAGGCGGCGGCCAAGGCGGTGAAAACCACCGGCATCGTGCTGCTGCTGATCGGCGTGTCGAACACCTTCGGCTACCTGATCAGTCTGTATGAAGCCGCCGAACTCACCGGCAAGGCACTGTCCAGCATTTCCACCTCACCCTGGGTGATCTTCCTGCTGGTCAACGTCATCCTGTTCGTACTCGGCACTTTCCTGGATATGGCGGCGACGATCCTGATCTGCACGCCGATCTTCCTGCCGATCTGTATTCAATACGGCATGGGGCCGGTGCAGTTCGGCATGCTGATGCTGATCAACTGCGCGCTGGGCCTGAACACGCCGCCGGTCGGCACCACGCAATTCGTCGGCTGCGCCATCGGCGAGGTCAGTATCGGCCATGTCATGCGCACGATCTGGCCATTCTATGGCGCGCTGATCGCCGCTTTATTCCTGGTCACGTATATTCCCGGCTTCTCGCTCTGGCTGCCGGATCTGCTGCTGGGCGGCAAGCACTAGAACTTGCGCGCAGCCACCACCAAAGTCGGGATCGTGGTTTCGCCCAGGAAGCGGAAGGCTTCCAGGCGATGCAGTCCGGCCACCAGCACATAGCGGTCCTTGTCGGCCCGCACCTGGATCGGCATCTGCAAGCCGTTCTGCACGATATCCTCGGCCAGGGTTTCCACCTTGGCCGGTTCCAGCGTGCCTTTGAATTTCTGCGGAACGTAGATCTTCGCGAGCGGGATCGGTATGGGCTTCATCATGCGGGCAGTCTCCGGTGCAGCCGCAGGATGGCCTCATGCAGCGCGGAAAGGAAGGCCGAGCGATCCTTGGCCGAGAAGGGGCGGGGACCGCGCGTGGCTTCGCCGGCCGAGCGCAGGTCGGTCATCAGGTTGCGGGTGGCGAGCGCCATGCCGATGCTGTTCTCATCGAACAGCTTGCCCGTAGGCGCCAGCACGGTGGCGCCGGCTTTCACGCAGCGGTCGGCCAATGGTATATCGGCAGTGATCACGATGCTGGCCGGGCTGGCATGGGCGGCGATCCAGTCATCGGCCACATCCAGCCCCTCCGCCACCTGCTCCAGCCTGATCCATGGCACGCGCGGCAGGTTGATGAAGCTGTTTGCAACCACCTGCACGGCAACGCCATGGCGCTCCGCCACCTTGAAGATTTCCGCCTTCACCGGGCAGGCATCAGCATCCACCAGTATTTCGACCGCAGCCGGCATCTCTCCCAAGCATCCTCAACAGGTTAGCGCAAATTAACAGCGACCACGGCGCGACTTTGCCGCTTTGGTATGCGAATTGCTAGCCTATAAGGCAAAATCCCGGACTTGGGTGAAGCATTGTGAGTGGTTTGCGTATCCTTTTGATCGACGAGAACCCGGAACGGGCCGCCGTCTTGAACGAAGCGTTGCGGGCCCAGGGCTATGAACTTGTGGCACGCATGGCGCCGCGTGAACTGAGTGCGCGCCGCGTTGCCGAGATCGGGCCGGACGTGGTGATCGTCGACATGGATTCACCCAGCCGCGACACCATCGATAGCATGCGGCAGATCAACGACGACCAGCCACGCCCGATCGTCATGTTCGTGGATCAATCCGATGTCGGCATGATCGAACAGGCCATGCAGGCCGGTGTTTCGGCCTATATCATCGATGGCCTGAACGTGAAGCGGGTGAAGCCGATCCTGGATGTTGCCATCGCCCGCTTCCGCGAATTCCAGGCCCTGCGTGATGAATTGAAAAAGACCAAGGCGACGCTGCATGAGCGCAAGCTGATCGAGCGCGCCAAGGGCATGCTGATGCGCGAGAAGAAGCTCTCCGAGGAAGAGGCCTATGCGGCGCTGCGTAAGCTCGCCATGGATCGCCAGCAGCGCCTCGTCGATGTGGCCGAAACGCTGCTCGCTTTCGCCGATCTGCTGAAGAAAGATTGAGCCTGTCTGCATAGCGCTCAAGCAGGCATCGCCTGTTTTGTGTGCAGTGCAGCAGAGTCGGTGCCCCTTCGACCTTAGTATTGTCGATGCGGAAAACCGCCAATTCTGCGTGTTCAGTTGCTTGGCACGCTTCCTGCTACGTGAAACCCGACCACCGGCTGCAACGGCGCAGCAGGTTTATATGATCGGACAATGGCGTCCTGCGATGCGGTTCCGTGCCTTCGGGCAACGGATCACCCGCATCGGAGGGCGCCTTTTTTGTTGCCGCGAGCCAAGCGGCAGCACAACGGACAACCAGCAGGAGGCTTCGACATGCGTGACATGATTGGCAGCAAGAAGGGTGTGAACCGTCGTCAGGTGTTCAAGGGGGCGGCGGGCGCCGCGGCCCTGTTCGCTTCGGCCAAGCTGGCTTTGCCGGCGGGTGCTTTCGCACAGGCAGCCGGCCCGGAAGTGAAGGGCACCAAGCTCGGCTATATCGCGCTCACCGATGCCTCGCCGCTGATCATCGCCAAGGAGAAGGGCTTCTTCGCCAAGTACGGCCTGCCCGACATGAATATCGACAAGCAGGCTTCCTGGGGCGCCACGCGTGACAATATCGAACTCGGCGAGGCCGGCGGCGGCATCACCGGCGCGCATATCCTGACGCCGATGCCCTACCTGATTTCCACCGGCAAGGTGACGAAGAACAACGTCAAGCTGCCGATGTACATTCTGGCGCGCCTGAACACCAACGGCCAGGCCATCTCGGTTGCCAAGTCCTATGCCGGCATGGGCGTCACCACCGATGCCAAGTCGCTCGGCGCCGCCTTCAAGAAGGCGAAGTCGGAAGGCAAGGAGCTGAAGGCCGCGATGACCTTCCCGGGCGGCACCCACGATATGTGGATCCGCTACTGGCTCTCCGCCTCCGGCATCGACCCGGACAAGGATATCGCCACCATCGTTGTGCCGCCGCCGCAGATGGTGGCGAACATGAAGGTGAACGCGATGGAAGCCTTCTGTGTCTGCGAGCCGTGGAACCTGCAGCTCATCCACCAGAAGATCGGCTTCACCGCGCTGATGACTGGCGAACTCTGGAAGGATCATCCGGAGAAGTCGCTCGGCCTGCGCGCCGACTGGGTGGACAAGAACCCGAAGGCGGCGAAGGCGATCCTGATGGCCACCCAGGAAGCCCAGATGTGGTGCGACAAGATGGAAAACAAGGAAGAGATGTGCACCATCATCGGCGGCCGCGACTGGTTCAAGGTGCCGGTGCCGGACATTCTCGACCGCGCCAAGGGCATCATCGATTACGGCGATGGTGGCCGCAAGGCGACGGTGGGCGTTGAAAGCCCGCTGATGATGAAGTTCTGGCGCGACCACGCTTCCTATCCGTTCCAGAGCCATGAGCTTTGGTTCCTGACCGAGAATATGCGCTGGGGCTACCAACCGACCGACCTTGATACCAAGGCGATCGTGAAGGCGGTGAACCGCGAGGACCTGTGGCGCGATGCCGCCAAGTCGCTCGGCGTGTCGGATGCGGACCTGCCGAAGTCGACCTCGCGCGGCAAGGAAACCTTCTTCGACGGCAAGGTATTCGATCCGGAAAATCCGATGGCCTATCTCAAGAGCCAAACCATCAGCCGCGTATCCTGATCCAGAAGGAAATGAGCATGAAGATGGAAGCGATCGACAAAGCGGCCCTCAAGTATGAGGGCCGCGACTGGCGGGTCACCCTGCTGCCTAAATTGGCGGCAGGGGCGAAGCAGGTGGCGGCACGCGTGTTGCCGCCTGTGGTGTTCCTGGCATTGCTGATTGGTATCTGGGAACTGGCCTGCTCCGCCCCGGGGGCTTCGCTGCCACCGCCGAGCACGGTGGTGAAGGAAACCTGGATGCTGATCAGCGATCCCTTCTTCGATAAGGGCAATCTGGACAAGGGCCTGTTCTGGCATATCTCTTCCAGCCTCAAGCGTGTCGCCATCGGCTTCTCGCTGGCTGCCATTGTCGGCATCGCGCTGGGTGTGCTGATCGGGCAATCGACCCTGGCATTCCGTGGCCTCGATCCGATCTTCCAAGTGCTGCGCACAGTGCCGCCGCTGGCCTGGCTGCCGCTGTCGCTGGCGGCTTTCCGCAATGCCGATCCGTCGGCGATCTTCGTCATCGCCATCACCGCGATCTGGCCGATCATCCTCAACACAGCCGTTGGTATCCGCAATATCCCGCAGGATTACCGCAACGTTGCCCGCGTGCTGCAGCTCAATGGCTTCGAGTTCTTCTTCAAGGTGATGCTGCCGGCGACGGTGCCGTTCATGTTCACCGGCCTCAAGATCGGCATCGGCCTGTCCTGGCTTGCCATTGTCGCGGCCGAAATGCTGATCGGCGGCGTCGGTATCGGCTTCTTCATCTGGGATGCCTGGAACTCCTCGTTGATCAGCGAGATCATCCTGGCGCTGATCTATGTCGGTCTGGTGGGTTTCATGCTCGACCGTCTGATCGGCTTCATCGGCAGCCGCATCGGCGGCTTCTCTCAGCAGTAAGAGGGCAGGCCGATGGCGTCGCGTCCGAAGAAAACCAAGCGTGTGGGAGCCGCCAGTACGGCGGCTCCCGCCACCATGCGTATCGGCTTCATTGCCCTGTCCGACAGCGCGGCTTTGTTCGTTGCCCAGGAGAAAGGCTTCTTCGCCCAGCATGGCCTCAAGGTCGAGCTGGTGCGCGAACCCTCCTGGGCGAATATCCGCGACAAGGTGGCGCTCGGTGCGCTTGATGCGGCCCATATGCTGGCGCCGATGCCGCTGGCCGCCACGCTTGGCGCCGGCGGCTGGAAGAAGCCGCAGATCACGTCATTCGTGCTGGCGCTGAACGGCAATGCCGTCACTATCTCGGCCAAGCTGTGGGACCGCCTGGTTGCTGCCGAGCCGAGCCTGCAGCATAGCCGCACGGAAAGCGCCAATGCGCTGCGCCGCCTGATCAACCAGGACCGCAAGGCCGGCAAGCCGCCGCTCACCTTCGCCACCGTGTGGCCCTATTCCTCGCACCAGATTCAGCTCCGCTATTGGCTCGCCGCCGCCGGCATCGACCCGGACCGCGATGTGAATCTGGTGGTGGTGCCGCCGCCGCAGATGACGGATCGCCTCGCCGCCGGCGAGATCGATGGTTTCTGCGTCGGCGATCCCTGGAACACGCTGGCGGTTTTGCGTGGCGTTGGCCGCATCCTGATCTCGGGTTACGAGATCTGGAACAACCGCATGGAAAAGGTGATCGGCGCCAACCGCGATTGGGTCGAGCAGAATCCGGTGGCGCACAAGGCCATGCTGATGGCGCTGATCGAAGCCGGTGAATGGCTGGATAGGCCGGAGAACCGCCTTGAGGGCGTCGATATCATGGCACGCGATGCCTATGTCGGCAGCCACGCGGCGGAAGCCATCCGCCTTGGTATGCTCGGCATCGTCCGCTACGGCCTCGATACCAGCCCCGAGCATATGCCGGACTTCCATGTTTTCAGCCGCTACACGGCGAATTTCCCCTGGCGCAGCCAGGCGGAATGGTATTTGAGCGAGATGCGGCGCTGGAAGCTGATCGATCCCGCCACCGATATCGCCGCGCTGGCCGATCAGGTTTACCGCACGGATCTCTATCGCGAAGCAGCCGCCGCGCTGGACAAGCCTTTCCCGCTGATCGACCGCAAGCCGGAAGGGCTACATGCCGGCCCCTGGCAGCTTGCCCAGGCCAGCGCGCCGATCCCGATGGGTCCCGATCTCTTTTTCGATGGCAGCTACGTTTCTTCCGCGCGCCCCCAGGTCCCCGGTCTGCGCCGCGAGGCCGATGCTGCCGCCGATGCCTCTCCCCGCCGTTTGCCGGCCAACCGCTGACCAGGAGTTGCCCCATGTCCACCTATCTTGCCATCGATGATGTCGGCATGAGCTTCAAGGGTGCCAATGGCACGTTCGTGGCGTTGCGCGAGATCAACCTGCAGATCAAGCAGGGCGAGTTCGTGGCGCTCATCGGCCATTCCGGCTGCGGCAAGTCCACCTTGCTCAACATCGTGGCCGGCCTGCTGCGCGCCACCACTGGCGGCGTGCTGCTGCAAGGCAAGGAAGTGAACGATCCCGGCCCGGACCGCGCCGTGGTGTTCCAGAACCATTCGCTGCTGCCCTGGCTGACGGTCTATGACAATGTGCGCCTGGCGGTGGACAAGGTGCATCGCAAGGCGAAGTCGTCTGCCGAGCGCGACCAATGGACCAAGCATAACCTCGCCCTGGTCGGCATGGATCATGCGCTGGATAAGCGACCGCAGGAGATTTCTGGCGGCATGAAGCAGCGCGTCGGCATTGCCCGCGCGCTCGCCATGGAGCCGAAGGTGCTGCTGCTGGACGAGCCGTTCGGCGCCCTGGATGCGCTTACCCGCGCCACGCTTCAGGACACCGTTATGGAATTGCAGGCCAAGCTGAAGAACACGGTGATCATGATCACCCATGATGTGGATGAAGCCGTGCTGCTTTCCGACCGCGTGGTGATGCTGACCAATGGCCCGGCTGCCACCATCGGCGAGGTGCTGACCGTGAATTTGCCGCGCCCGCGCAATCGCCTCGCCATGGTCAACGACCCGGAATACAACCGCTGCCGCCATGAGATCATGAATTTCCTCTATGCCCGCCATCGTGCGCCGGCTGTGCACGCGGCCTGAGGGCAGAGCCATGGCAGAGAATTCCAAACCAGAACGGCTGATTATCATCGGCAACGGCATGGCGCCGGGGCGGATGCTGGAAAATCTGTTCGAGCAGGCGCCGGGCCGCTACGCGGTCACCATCTTCAACGCCGAACCGCGCGTGAATTACGACCGCATCATGCTGTCGCCGGTGCTGTCGGGCGAAAAGACCTATGAGCAGATCGTCATCCATGGCGATGGCTGGTATATCCAGAACGGCGTCACCCTGCACAAGGGCACCCGCGTCACCGCCATCGATCCGGCGGCCAAGACGATCAGCACCGATAACGGCCTGGTCGAATCCTACGACAAGCTGGTGATTGCCACCGGCTCGGTGCCGTTCATCATTCCGGTGCCGGGCCACAAGCTGCCGGGCGTGCTGAGCTACCGCGATCTCGACGACGTGGATGCGATGATCCTGGCCGCCAAGGCGCGCGGCAATGCCGTGGTGATAGGCGGCGGCCTGCTGGGCCTGGAAGCGGCTGCCGGCCTGGCCGAGCAGGGCATGCAGGTCAGCGTGGTGCACCTGATGCCGACGCTGATGGAACGCCAGCTCGATAGCTCTGCCGGCTATCTGCTGAAAAAAGCCATCGAGGCACGCGGCATCACCGTGCATACCGGTGCCAATACCAAGGCCATCCTCGGCGAGAAGAAGGTCGAGGGCGTGGAACTGGAAGACGGCACGATCCTGCCGGCCGACCTGGTGGTGATGGCCGTGGGCATCCGCCCGAACGGCACGTTGGCCAAGGAATCCGGGCTGACGGTCAATCGCGGCATCGTGGTGGATGACCAGATGCGGACCTCGGATCCGGATATCTTCGCGCTCGGCGAATGTGTCGAGCATCGCGGCGCCACCTATGGCCTGGTCGCACCGCTCTATGAGATGGCCGGCGTGCTTGCCCGCACGCTGATCGGCGAGGAAGCCGCCTATGGCGGTTCAGTCACCGCCACCAAGCTCAAGGTCACCGGCATCAGCCTCTATTCCGCCGGCGACTTCGCCGAAGCCAAGGATCGTGAGGAGATCGTGCTGCGCGATGCCAGCCGCGGCGTCTACAAGCGGCTGGTGCTGAAGGACAGCCGCATCATCGGCGCGGTGCTCTATGGCGATACCGAGGATGGCGCCTGGTTCTTCCAGCTATTGCGCGAAGGCAAGGATATTGCCGATCTGCGCGAGACATTGATCTTCGGCCAGGGGTATGCGGGGGGCAGCCCGCTGGACCCTATGGCGGCCGTTGCAGCCTTGCCGGATGAGGCAGAGATCTGCGGCTGTAACGGCGTATGCAAAGGCAAGATCGTCGCAGCGATCACCGAGAAAAAACTGACCAGCCTGGATCAGGTGCGGGCGCATACCAAGGCTTCGGCCTCCTGCGGCTCCTGCACCGGCCTGGTGGAAAAGCTGATCGGCTTCACGCTGGGCGATGGCTACCAACCCGCTGCCGTCAAGGCGATGTGCGGCTGCACCGATCTGGGGCATGACGATGTGCGCCGCCTGATCGTCGCCAAAGGCCTGAAATCGATGCCGGCGGTAATGCAGGAACTGGAGTGGAAAACCTCCTGCGGCTGCTCGAAATGCCGCCCGGCACTGAACTTCTACCTGCTGGCCACTTGGCCCGGCGAATATATGGATGACAGCCAGTCGCGGTTCATCAACGAACGCGCCCACGCCAATATCCAGAAGGACGGAACTTACTCGGTCGTGCCGCGCATGTGGGGCGGCGTCACTTCACCCAAGGAACTGCGTGCCATCGCCGATGTGGCGGACAAGTACAATATCCCGACGGTGAAGGTTACCGGCGGCCAGCGCATTGATCTGCTGGGCGTGAAGAAGGAAGACCTGCCCGGCGTGTGGGCCGATCTCAATGCCGCTGGCATGGTTTCGGGCCATGCCTATGCCAAGGGCCTGCGCACGGTCAAAACCTGTGTTGGCACGGAATGGTGCCGTTTCGGCACGCAGGATTCCACCGGCCTCGGCATCAAGCTGGAGAAATACACCTGGGGTTCCTGGACGCCGCACAAGGTGAAGATGGGGGTCTCGGGCTGCCCACGCAATTGCTCGGAAGCCACGGTGAAGGATATCGGCATCATCTGCGTCGATTCCGGCTACGAGCTGCATATCGCCGGTGCCGCCGGCCTGGAAGTGAAGCAGACCGTCCTGTTCTGCAAGCTGGAGAGCGAGGCGGAGGTGCTGGAATATACCGGCGCACTGATGCAGCTCTATCGCGAGCAGGCGCATTACCTCGACCGCATCCACAAATGGCTGCATCGCGTCGGCATGGACAGCGTCAAGCAGCAGATCATCGAGGATGCGGCACGGCGGCGCGAGCTGAATGCGCGGTTCGTATTCTCCCAGACCTTCGCGCAGATCGATCCCTGGGCCGAGCGCGTCAACGGTGCTCATGCCCATGAATTCAAGCCGATGGCCGATCTCACCGTACGCGAGGTGGTGTGATGACGATGATGCAGGATGAATGGGTGGAGATCGGCGGCATCGAGGATATTCCGCGCCGTGGCGCCCGCGTGGTGAAATCGCCGGTCGGTGATGTTGCGGTGTTCCGCGCCATGGATGACCGCATCTTCGCGCTGGAAGACCGCTGCCCGCATAAGGGCGGGCCGCTGAGCCAGGGCATCGTGCAGGGCCATGCGGTGAACTGCCCGCTGCATAACTGGCTGATCAGCCTGGAAACCGGCAAGGCGCAAGGCGCCGATGAAGGCTGCGCCCGCACCGTGCCGGTGAAAATGCAGGGCAGCCGCATCCTGCTCGGCCTGTCCGGCCTGATTTCGCGCACCGCCTGAGATGACGGAAACCCGCACCACCTGTCCCTATTGCGGCGTCGGGTGCGGCGTGATCATTACACGCGAGGATGATGCCGTCAGCCTGCGCGGCGACCCGGAGCATCCGGCCAATCTCGGCCGGCTCTGCTCCAAGGGCTCGGCCCTGGCCGAAACTCTCAGCCTGGATGACCGGCTGCTGCATCCCGAACTGCATGGCGAACGCATCGGCTGGGATGCCGCCCTTGATCATGCCGCCGCGCGTTTCGCCGATGTGATCGCCGAACATGGCCCGGAGGCGGTGGCTTTCTATGTCTCGGGGCAGTTGCTCACCGAAGACTATTACGTCGCCAACAAGCTGATGAAGGGCTATATCGGCGCGGCCAATATCGACACCAATTCGCGCCTCTGCATGGCTTCCGCCGTGGTCGGCCACAAGCGCGCCTTCGGCAGCGACACCGTGCCGGTGAATTACGAGGATATGGAGCTGGCCGATCTGGTGGTGCTGGTCGGCTCAAACCTGGCCTGGTGCCATCCGGTGCTGTTCCAGCGCCTGGCGGCGGCCAAGGCGCAGCGGCCACAGATGCAGGTGGTGGTGATCGATCCACGCCGCACCATGACGGCGCAATTCGCCGATCTGCATCTGGCACTGGAGCCTGGCTCCGATGTTGCCCTGTTCAATGGCCTGCTGGCCTATCTGGAAGCCAATCGCCGTGGCGATGCCGCTTTCCTGCGGGATCACACCTCTGGCGCCGAGGCAGTATTGCAGGTCGCGCGCGATGCCGGCATCGATGCGGCGGTCAGTGCCACGGGCCTGCCACGCGCGACGCTGCTGAGCTTCTACGCGCTGTTCGCGGGTACCGAGAAGGTGGTCACCGGCTTCAGCCAGGGCGTCAACCAGTCCAGCCATGGCGTCGACAAGGTCAATGCCATCCTGAACTGCCATCTCTATACCGGCCGCATCGGCAGGCCGGGGCAGGGGCCGTTCTCGATCACCGGCCAGCCTAATGCCATGGGCGGGCGCGAGGTCGGCGGTCTGGCCAACCAGCTTGCCGCCCATATGGATATCGATAACCCGGCGCATCGCAGCATCGTGCAGGGCTTCTGGGGCTCGCCGGCGATTGCGGCGAAGCAGGGACTGAAGGCCGTCGATCTGTTCCAGGCGATACAGGCGGGCCGCATCAAGGCGGTGTGGATCGCCGGCACCAACCCGGTCGATTCCATGCCGGATGCCGATGATGTGCGCGCCGCCTTGCAGGCCTGCGATTTCGTCGTGGTTTCCGATGTCACGCGGCATACGGATACGGCGGCGCTGGCGCATCTGCTGCTGCCGGCGGCGGCCTGGGGCGAGAAGGACGGTACCGTCACCAATTCCGAGCGCCGCGTTTCGCGCCAGCGCGGCTTCCTGCCGCTGCCCGGCGAGGCCAAGCCGGATTGGTGGATTTTCACCGAGGTGGCGCGCCGCATGGGCTGGGCCGAGGCTTTCGCTTATGAGAATCCCGCCAGCATCTTCGCCGAACATGCCGCGCTATCCGGTTGCGAGAATGGCGGCAGCCGCGATTTCGATCTGTCGCATCTCAGCCGCATCACGCCGCAGGCTTATGACGCCCTGGCGCCGCTGCAATGGGGGCCGGCGCGCTTCTTCGGCGATGGCCGCTTCTACACACCGGATGGCCGCGCGCGGCTGCTGCCCACACCTTATATCCCGCCGGCCAGCCAGCCGGATGAACGCTATCCGTTGATCCTCAATACCGGCCGCGTGCGCGACCAGTGGCATACCATGACCCGCACCGCCAAGACGGCGCGGCTGATGAGCCATATCGCCGAGCCTTTTGTCGAAATCCATCCCGATGATGCCACGGCGCGCGGCATCGCGCCGGTCTCGCTGATCCGCCTGCAAAGCGAACGCGGCACTATCATCGCACGCGCCTTGATCACCCCGGAGCAGCGTCCAGGCTCGGTATTCGTGCCGCTGCACTGGACCGATCAGCTTGCCTCCCAAGGCCGGGTCGATGCCCTGATCGCGCCGCATCGCGATGCGCTCTCGGGTCAGCCGGAGCTGAAATACACCATTGTTGAGGCCAGGCCCTATCAGGCCGCTTGGTATGGCTTCGCCGTGCTGGCGGAGCGGCCCGCCATGCTCAATGCCGAATACTGGGCACTGGCGCCGGCCAAGGCCGGCTGGCGTGTCGAACTCGCTGATGCCGCGCTGCCGCAGGACTGGGATGCCTATGCGCGCCGCCTGTTCAATGTGGGCGACGATACCGAGATGCTGGCCTATCGCGATGCGGCTGGTGGCCGCCATCGCTTCGCGGCTTTCAAGGACGGGCGGTTGCTTGGCGCGCTGTTCGTGGCGCCGGAGCCAGTGGCGGTGTCGCGCGCCTGGGCCGCTGAAAGATTGGAAGAGGCCGCACCCGATGCCGCCGCGCGGCTGCGCCTGCTGGCGGGCCGTGCCGGCGCCGACAGGCCGGAACGCGGCGCTATCGTCTGCGCTTGTTTCGAGATCGGCGTGAACCAGATCGTCGCCGCCATCGGCCAGGGTTGCGGTGATGTCGAGGCGGTCGGTGCCGCGCTCAAGGCTGGCACCAATTGCGGCTCCTGCCGCGGCGAAATCCGGAGGCTGATCGATGGCACCCGTATCCAGAAAGCCGGCTGAAACCGGACCGGCGCGCATCGCGCCGCTGGCCCGCCTGCCGCTGTTCTTCGATCTGCATGGCCGCCGCGCCGTGGTGATTGGCGCCACCGAGGCCGCTGGCTGGAAGGCGGAGTTATTGCAGGCGGCCGGCGCCGATCTGCTGCGGCTGGAAAGCTGGCAGCCGGCGGATCTGGTAAATGCCGCCCTGGTGGTGGCCGATCTTGAGAATCTCGATGAAGCGGCCGCGCTTCAGGCCGCCTGCCGCGAGGCGCGGGCGCTGTGCTGTGTCATCGACAAGCCGGCCTTCTGCGATGTGCAGTTCGGCGCCATCGTCAACCGCTCGCCGGTGGTGATCGGTATTTCCACCGATGGTGCCGCACCTGTGCTGGCGCAGGCGATCCGCCGCCGCATCGAAACCGCGCTGCCGCTGGCGCTCGGCGCCTGGGCCGGTGCGGCCAAGGCGATCCGGGGCCGGCTGGCGGCGATGCTGCCCGACAAGGCCGCGCGCCGGGCTTTCTGGGAACGCTTCGCCGATCACGCTTTCACGCGGCCCGCCGGGGAAGCCGATGCGGAAGCCCTGCTGGCATTGGCCGATACGGCGGGGCATGCCATGGGCGAGGTCGCCCTGGTTGGGGCCGGACCCGGCGATGCCGAATTGCTGACGCTCAAGGCGATGCGCGCGCTGCAATCCGCCGATGTGATCCTGTTCGACGATCTGGTTTCCGATGATGTGCTGGAACTGGCGCGGCGCGAGGCCAAGCGCATGATGGTGGGCAAGCGCGGCAAGCGCGCTTCCTGTAACCAGGATGATATCAACGCGCTGATGATCAAGCTGGCGCGTCAGGGCAAGCGCGTGGTGCGGCTGAAATCCGGCGATCCGATGATCTTCGGCCGTGCCGGCGAGGAGATCGAGGCCTTGCAGGCCGCTGGTATCCGCGTGCGCGTGGTGCCGGGCATCACCACGGCGCTGGCGGCGGCTGCCGAACTCGGCGTGTCGCTCACTCATCGCCAGGCGGCCCATTCGGTGCGTTTCGTCACCGGCCATTCGCGCCAGGGCAACCTACCTGAAGGCCTCGACTGGCGCGGCCTCGCCGACCCGGAAACCACGCTGATCTTCTACATGGGCGGGCGCACCGCGCCGGAAATCGCAGCAAAGCTGATTGCGGAAGGCATGCCGGCGGATTTGCCGGTGGTGGCGCTCAGCAATGTGTCGCGGCCCCAGGTGCGGCGCTGGTGCGGCAGCTTGAGCGATCTGCACCATGGCTTGGACATGATGCGGGGTTTGGACATGAACGATGGCGCGCCTTTGCTGCTTGGCATCGGTGCGGTATTCAGTCCCATGCTCAGCGTGGCGCGAACCAGCGCTCCACCTGCCGGTCCGGCAACACAGCCAGCAGTTTCGCCAGCGCACCCACGATCAGCAGCGTAAGCAGCACGCGGCCGACCAGGATCACGATCAGGTCGGCCCCCATCGCCAGCATCAGCAGGGTATCCTCGATCAGCCCATGGCTCAGCGACAGCCAGGCCAGCGCCAGGAAACGCGGGCGGGCCGGGATATTCTGCTCGCGCGCCTGCTCGATGATCAGGCCGCCGCCATAGGTGAGGCCGAGCAGCACGCCGACGGTGGTAACCGGCGCCACTTGAGCATCCAGACCGGAAACGCGCAGCAGTGGCTCCAATAGCCGCGTGATGCGCGCGGTGATGCCGCTGCGGTCGAGCAGATCGAGCAGCAGCAGCAACAGCAGGATGATGGCAAAGATCAGCGCGAAGCTCTGCACTGTACCCCACGCCCAGGCGAGCCAGCCGTCGTCGCCAGCACCGCCACCCGTGGCGATGCGCGAAAGATCGACAGGTTCGGCGAGCCAGCCGGTGGCGCGCGAGAGTGCGACGATGGCCCAGCCATAGGCCAGCCCGGTGCCGATGCGCAGCAACGTGGTGAGCCAGAAGCTGGCACCGGCACGGCGCACGATGGCCTGCTCGACGGGCAGCGAATGGGCGAACAGCATCATGGCGGCAAGGGCGGAAAGCTGCGCCAGGCTCACCTGCATATGGCCGGCAAGGCCGACCAGAGCGCCGACGCCGCCATACATGCCGACCAGTGCGGTGGTGACCCAGACAATGCCGGCTTCCACGGGCAGGCCGACGGCGCGGGTGATCGGATCAAGACTTTGCGCCGCCAGCGCGATCAGGCCCAGTTCCTCGGCCAGCTTCACCGCCAGCATCACCGGCAGCATCACCTTGATCAGATCGAGAAACAGCCGGCGGCTGCGCCGCAGCATGGTAAGCGTGTAATCGAGCATGGGGATCAGCGGGCCGAACCTGTGGGGAAAGCCAGAATGGCGGTGGTGCCTTCGCCTTTGCGGCTTTCGATTTCGAGTCGCCCGCCATGCAGCTCGATCAGCGATTTCACCAGCGGCAGGCCGAGGCCGGTGCCGGTCTGGCCGCGGCTCAGCAGGCCGCTGCGCGCGCCGTCATAGACCTGGCCGAACGGTTCAAGCGCGATCTTGATGTCTTCCGGCGCCATGCCGATGCCGCTATCAGCAACGCTGATGCGGATTTGCCCCGGCAGTTCCTGGGCGCTGAGATGGATGCGGCCGCCCGGCGGCGTGAACTTCACCGCGTTGCTCAGCAGGTTGAGCAGCATCTGGCGCAGCATGCGCTCATCGGCCAGCAGCAGCGGCAGGGTCTGCGGCACTTCGGCACTCAAAGTCACGCCGGCCTTGCTGGCATCGGGGCGGATCAGGTCCAGGCAATCGGCCACGGCATTATCCACTTCCAGCGGCGTGGGATGCGGGTCCATCTTGCCGGCTTCGATCTTGGCCAGATCGAGCACATCATTGATCAGTTGCAGCAGGTGGCGGCCGGATTTGTGGATATCCTCCACATAGGATTGCTGCTTCTCGTTCAGGTCACCGAAATAGCGCGCATTCAGCATCTCGGAAAAGCCGATGATGGCATTCAGCGGCGTGCGGAATTCGTGGCTCATATTG
Source organism: Ferrovibrio sp. (assembly GCF_965278975.1). Classification (GTDB taxonomy): domain Bacteria; phylum Pseudomonadota; class Alphaproteobacteria; order Ferrovibrionales; family Ferrovibrionaceae; genus Ferrovibrio. The sequence goes on along the minus strand of NZ_OZ257126.1, from coordinate 4,700,658 downwards.
GCCAGGAAGGTGCTCTTGGCACGGTTCGCCACTTCCGCCATTTCCTTGGCACGGCGCAGTTCGCGCTCGGCGCGGCGGCGCTCGTCCACTTCGCGGGTCAGCGCCTCGGTACGCTCGCCGACGCGGCGTTCCAGGCTTTCCGCCACATCGCGCAGCTGATCCTGGGCGCGGCGCAGTTCGGTGATGTCGGAATAGGTGGTGACGAAGCCAATGCCCGGCACCGGGCTGCCGATCACCTCGATCACGCGGCCATCAGGCCGCACGCGCTGCAAGCGGTGCGCCTCGAAGCGCCGCGCCAGTTGCACGCGCTGCGCTACCAGTTCGCCGATATCGCCGGGGCCGTATTCGCCGCGCTCGGCATTGTAGCGGTATTGCGCCGCGATCGGTGTGCCGGGGCGCATCAGTTCTTCCGGTAGGTCGAGGATATCCATCATCCGCTTGTTGCACAGGACCAGATCGAGATTCTGGTCGAACAGCGAAATGCCGTGGCTCATGTTGTTGACGATGACATCCAGCATGCGGTTCTGCCGCAGCAATTCGGCCTCGCGCTGCGCCAGATCCTGGGTGCGGCGGACCACCGTGCTTTCCAGTTCATCGCGGGCCTGACGCAAGGCATCCTCGACGCGACGGCGCTCGGTGATGTCGGTATAGGTGGTGACCCAGCCGCCGCCGGGCAAAGGCGTGCCCCGGATATCCAGCACGATGCCGTTGGTGCGGAGGCGCTCCAGCCGGTGCGGCAGGAAGCGCCGCGCCAGTTCGACACGTTCCTGCACCTGCTGTTCGATATCGCCAGGGCCGTATTCGCCGCGCGTGGCGTTGTAGCGGTAAATTGCCTCTACGGATGTACCAGGCCGGCAGAGTTCATCCGGGAAGTCGTAAAGTTCGGCATAGCGGCGATTGCAGGCAACAAGCCGCAGCTCGCGGTCGAAAACGCTAATGCCCTGGTTCAGGTAATCCAGGCCTTGCAACAATAGGTCGGCGTGCCCCACCGGCATCCTCCCGAGACGTTTCGAGTGAGTCTATGCCAGCGCCGTTCAGGGCGCCAGTATTCCCCACAGCAGCGGCACCAGCAAAGCCGTGAGCAGGCCGGTAAGGCCGAGTGCGATGCCGGCGAAGCTGCCGGCGGCGTCGCTATGCTGGAAGGCGCGCGCGGTGCCGATGCCATGGGCGGACAGCCCGAGTGCCAGGCCGAAGGCGGCATCGTTGCCACGCGCGATGCGGCGCAGCAGCAAAGGCCCGAGCAGGGCGCCGCACAGCCCGGTGAGGATTACCATGGCGGCGGTCAGCGATGGCAGGCCGCCGAGGCTCTCGGTGATGCCCATGGCAATCGGCGCGGTGGCGGATTTTGGTGCCAGCGCGGCGAGCAGGCCGGATTCCAATCCGAAGGCACGGCCGATCAGGATTGCCGAGCCGGCGGCAACCACGGCGCCGACCAGCAAACCCGCCGCCATCGGCGCCGCGGCACGGCGCACCATGTCACGGTGGCGGTAGAGCGGCACGGCCAGCGCCACGGTTGTCGGCCCGAGCAGGAAATGCACGAACTGCGCGCCATCGAAGTAGCGCGTGTAGGGTGTGCCGGTCAGCAGCAGCACCGGGATCAGCAAGGCCACGCTTAAGCCCACCGGATTGGCCAGCGGTGCGTGGTTGCAGCGTTCGGCGAACCAGCTGGCGAAGCCATAGGCCGCCAGCGTCAGGGTCAGCCACAGCAACGGCTGTGCCGAGAGGTAGACCCAGATATCGCCGACCCGCGTCATTGGCACATCACCGGCGCAGCCAGCGTTGCACCAGCACGAAAGTACCGGCGGCGGCGAGGATGGCGAGCAGGGTGGAGGCCACCAGCGTTACCGCCAGCGGCAGCAGCCGCGCCTGCAGCAATTCCCAATGCTGCACCACGCCGACGCCCGCCGGCACGAACAGCAGCGAGAGATGCTTGAGCAGGAAATCCGCCGCCTGGCCCAGCGGTGCCCAGACCGTGCCGCGCCACAGCAGCAGGGCGAACAGCAAGGCCATGCCGAGAACCGGCCCCGGTATCGGCAGGCCAAGCGTGCGCACGATCAGTTCGCCGGCAAGCTGGCAGCCAAGCAGCAAGGAGAGGGCAAAAACCATGGGATGAGCTTAAACGAAAAAAGCCGCCCGGTTGGGCGGCTTTTCCTGCAGCGCAGCTATGCGCGCAATATTCGGGTCGCTTAAGCGGCAGTGCCTTCGCGCTGGGCGCGCTTGCGGGCCAGCTTGCGGGCGCGGCGGATCGCCTCGGCCTTCTCGCGGGCGCGGCGCTCCGACGGCTTCTCGTAATGGCCGCGCAGCTTCATCTCACGGAAAATACCTTCGCGCTGCATCTTCTTCTTCAGCGCCTTCAGAGCCTGGTCGACATTGTTGTCACGAACGAGCACTTGCACGTCTGGTATTTCCTTTCAGTCGTTTTCCGCTGTCTGCGCGGAAACTTAGAGCCGTCAAATTCCGTGGCCGGGGCCTGGGGCACGCCAGCGAGGTTGGGCTTGTACCATGCCGGATATGCCTTGTGAAGCGGGTTTTGCCGCTGATTGTGTGCTTTTTTATGAGGTTTTTTCGCGGTTTACCGGCCCTGGCGGCCTTATAAGGCAGGCTATGCCTCGCCGCCGTGCCGGCTTTGTCCTAGAATCCGGCCATGGCCATCCTGAAAATTGCCCGCATGGGCCATCCGATTCTGGCACAAAAGGCCGCCGAGGTTCCGGACCCGCAGGCGCCCGAGGTGCTGCAACTGGTGGATGACATGGTGGAAACCATGTTCGATGCGCCGGGCCAGGGCCTGGCGGCGCCGCAGGTGCATGTCGGCCTGCGGGTGGCGGTGTTCATCACCCCGCCCGATGCCGCCGGCAAACGCGAACTGGTGCGGCTGATCAACCCGACCTGGGAGAAGCTGACCGACGAGCAGGACATGGCCTGGGAAGGCTGCCTCTCGGTGCCGGGCATGCGTGGCCTGGTGCCGCGCTACACCCGCATCCGCTATGCCGGCATGCTGCCCGATGGCGGGCGGCTGGAGCGCGAGGTGGATGGCTGGCATGCCCGCGTGGTGCAGCATGAATTCGATCATCTCGATGGCATACTCTATCCGCAGCGCATGAAGGATCTGCGCGATCTGGTATTCGAGAGCGAACTGCGCCATCGTCAGGCGCTGAAGCCGGAGGAGCAAGAGGAATGAGCGAGCATCTGGAAACCGAGAAGCGCGCCCTGCTCGAAGCGATGCTGCCGAATGTCGCCTTCGATGGCTGGACCATGACGGCCCTGAAGGCCGGCGCGGACTCGATCGGCATGGATACCGGCCTGGTCAGCCGTGCCTTTCCCGGTGGTGCCCTGGAGGCGCTGGATTTCTGGGTGCGCGAGACCGACCGCGCCATGATCGCCGCGTTCGAGGCGCAGGGTGGCACGGCGCTGAAAATCCGCGAGCGCGTGGCGCTGGCGGTGATGCTGCGCTTCGAGCTTGCCGCGCCGCATCGCGAGGCTGTGCGCCGCGCCATGACGCTGGCGGCGCAGCCGCATCTGGCGCCGCGTTTCCTGGCGCAGCTTTACCGCACGGTGGATGCGATCTGGTATGCCGCCGGCGACAAGGCGACGGATTTCAATTTCTACACCAAGCGCGCCCTGCTGGCTGGCGTCTATTCCGCCACGATGCTGGTGTGGCTGGACGACAAGAGCGAGGATTTCAGTGTCACGCGCGCCTTCCTGCTGCGCCGCATCGACAATGTGATGCAGATTCAGAAAGCGCGCGGCAAGCTCGAAACCCTGGCCGAGCGCCTGCCCAATCCGCTGCGCCTGTTCAGGCGGGCGTAATCTGGCCGGCGTAATCCGGCGTGCATAAAAAAAGCCCCGCCGGAGCGGGGCTTTTTCAATTCTGCGGAAAGCTTAAACCGAAAGGCTCAGCCGCTGGCCGGCCTGGTTCGGATTGCTGGAAGTATTCACCGCGCCATTGGCGCTGAAGCTGAACGGCACACCGTTCTGATTATTCTGCTCCTGGGCGCGGCCGCCGGCCGGCTCCTGGCGGTCATTGGCGGCACCCTGCACCGCCTGATTGCCCTGGGGCGAACGGATGTCGAGGCGGAAGGCTTGAGCAAAGCCGCCATTGTCCTGCTGCTCGACGCGGTTGTCGCGGGTATCGCCGCCGCGCTGCTGCTGGCGGTCCTGCTCGGCGATGGTCGGGCGCTGGGCGGCAACGCTGGCGGCGTTCACCGAACCCTGGCTGTTTGCCGCGCCGCCAATCTGCGAACCGACGGTACGGTTGTCGCTGCCGGAAGCTTGATCGGCAGCGGGCTGCGGACGTTGCAGCAGCGATTGCTGTACCGCGCTGGCCGAGGAGGAGGTATCAATGGTCGCCATGGTAAACCCTGAAGGCGCGCGGCCTCCATGCCTTCTGGCGGGAGTGCGCTGCCGGCAACCATTCTGGGTCGCCAAGGTGTAATTCTACCAGAATTATAGCGCGCGGACCGGGAAGAGTCCAAGGCAAGCCGTACTTCCAGTTAACGCTTTGATTCGCTTATTTTTCCGACGCGGCGGGACGCTGGCCGAGCGGGTAGAGGCGGTTGACATGGCCCATCTTGCGGCCGGGCCGGGCCTCGGCCTTGCCATAGAGATGCAGTTTCGCCATCGGCTCTTTCAGCAACTCGGGCCAGGCATGCACTTCATCGCCGATCAGGTTCTGCATCACCGCATCGCAAAGCCGCGCCGGATTGCCCAGCGGCAGCCCGGCCACGGCGCGCACATGCTGCTCGAATTGCGAGGTGACGGCGGCATCCATGGTCCAGTGGCCGGAATTATGCACGCGCGGCGCCATCTCGTTGACCACCACGCTGCCGCCAACCACGAACATTTCCACCGCCAGCACGCCGACATAATCAAGGCCGACGGCAAGGCGGCGTGCCATGGCTTCCGCTTCGGCGGCAAGGGCTGCATCGATACCGGCGGGCGCGAAGCTGCGCCAGAGGATATGGTGCCGATGGATATTCTCCACCGGGCCGAAACTTTCCACGCTGCCATCCAGGCCACGCGCCAGCACCATCGAGATTTCCTTCTCGAACGGCACGAAGCCCTCGGCGATCAGCATGTCGGAATGGAGATCGTTCAGGGCGCTTTCGGCCTGTTCGCGCGTATCGATGCGGCGCTGGCCCTTGCCGTCATAGCCCATGCGGCGGGTTTTCAGGATCAGCGGCAGGCCCAGCGCGTCAATCGCGGCATTGAGATCGGCCAGGCTGCTGACGGCGCGATAGGGCGCGGTCGGCGCGCCATGCTTGTTGGAGAAATCCTTCTCGAACAGGCGGTCCTGGGTGATGCGCAGCGCCGCGACACCGGGCCGCACCGGCACCAGATCGGCCAGCATCGCCACCGGCTCCACCGGGATATTCTCGAATTCGTAGGTCACGACATCGACTGCACCGGCGAAGCGTTCCAGCGCGGCGCTGTCGGTGTAATCGGCGCGGGTCACCTGGGCCGCCACCTGGGCTGCCGGCTGATCGGCTTCCGGCGCATAGATGTGGCAGCGATAGCCGAGCGGCGCCGCAGCCAGGGCGATCATGCGGCCAAGCTGGCCGCCGCCCAGGATGCCGATGGTGCTGCCGGGCGGAAGCGCCGTCACGTTCAGGCCTCGTCGCGCGGCTTCAACTTCACCGCTTTGGTCTGCTTGGCGCGCCAGGCCTTGAGGCGGGCGGCGAGCGCATCGTCCTGCAGGCTGAGGATTGCCGCCGCCATCAGGCCGGCATTGATCGAACCGGCGCGGCCCACGGCGAGACAGCCGACCGGAATGCCGGCCGGCATCTGCTGGATCGAGAGCAGGCTGTCCAGGCCCTTCAGCGCCTTGCTTTCCACCGGCACGCCCAGCACCGGCAGATGGGTCATGGCTGCCGCCATGCCGGGCAGATGCGCGGCGCCGCCGGCCCCGGCGATGATCACCTGGATGCCGCGTTCAGCGGCAGAGGCGGCATAGGCATAGAGGCGGTCTGGCGTGCGATGCGCGGAAACGATGCGGTGTTCGGCGGGAACCTTCAACTCGCGCAGGATATCGGCGGCATGCACCATGGTGGTCCAGTCGGACTGGCTGCCCATGATGATGCCGACCAGCGGGGCGCGGGTGGCGCCGGTTGTGCTGGTGCGGGTCTTGGTTACAGAAGTCTTACGCTGACTCGCCATGCCGGTTCCTTCCGGGCGGATGCGGGAAAGCGGGGGATTATAGGGATGAGGGAACATCTGTAAAGCCGAGTGTAAAGCCCGGCTTCGCTAGGCTTTATTAACAAACTCCGGTGCTATAGTGCGGGTTGTTCTAAACTAGGCCAGGACCCTCTGCGCATGGTGGCGCGCGCATGACCAGGATTGACGACCGCAGGCCGCTCGGGCCGGCGCCCACAGGCACACCGCAGATCGGCACATCGCAGGTCGGGGCGGTGGGTTCTGGCGCGGCTGCGTCGCGGCCCGCGCCATCGGCGGCGGCCGGTGCCTATGGCGCGGCCCAGGGCGGCAATGCCAATCCGGCGGCCACCGCCACGGTGATGGGGATTCCAGAGACGGAGCTGACCCCGCGGGTGCGCGATGCGGTGATGGTGCTGATGCGCGAAGTCGATCACCTGCGCAACGAACTCAACCGCACCAAGCTGCGGCTGGCCGACCTGGAACGCCTGGCCGACCGCGATACGCTGACGCCGCTCTACAACCGCCGTGCCTTCGTGCGCGAGCTGAGCCGCGCCATGGCCCATGTCGAACGCTACAACCGGCCTTCCTGCCTGATCTACTTCGATCTCAACGGCCTGAAGGAGATCAACGACAAATACGGCCATGCCGCCGGCGATGCGGCGCTGATCCAGGTTGGCCAGATCCTGATCGACGCCACCCGCGATACCGATGTGGTGGCGCGGCTTGGCGGCGACGAATACGGCGTCATCCTGGCCGAGACCGATGCGCAGCAGGGGCGCGAGAAGGCCGATCAGCTTGCCGCCGCGATCCAGCGCCGGCCGCTGCATTGGGAAGGCAAGGTATTGCCGCTGGACGCCGCCTATGGCGTCTATCCGCTGAAAGCCGGCGAGGATCCGGGCAGCGCCCTGGCCGCCGCCGACCAGATGATGTACAGCCATAAACTCGCACGGCGCGCTTCGCGCGCTTGATACCTAGCATGGGTGCTGCGCGCGCCTGATGTTCAGCCGAGGGGCCGGGAAGCATGAGTAACGAGGCCGCATCCATGCCGGCATTGCCGCTCGCCGGCCTGCGGGTGGTGGAATTCTCCCATATGGTGATGGGGCCGACCTGCGGCCTGGTGCTGGCCGATCTCGGTGCCGACGTGATCAAGATCGAGCCGGTGCCGGAAGGCGACGGCACCCGCCGCCTGGTCGGTGCCGGCGCGGGCTTCTTCGTCATGTTCAACCGCAACAAGCGCAGCTTCGCCATCGATACCAAGAGCGAGCAGGGCCGTGCCGCCCTGCTCAAGCTGATCGACAGCGCCGATGTGGTGACGGAGAATTTCCGCCCCGGTGCGCTGGAGGCCCAGGGCTTCGGCTATGAGGCATTGCGCGCGCGCAACCCGCGCCTGATCTATTGCTCGCTCAAGGGTTTTCTCGCCGGGCCCTATGAACACCGCACGGCGCTGGACGAAGTGGTGCAGATGATGGGTGGCCTGGCCTACATGACCGGCCCGCCGGGGCGGCCGCTGCGCGCCGGCTCCTCGGTGAATGACATCATGGGCGGCATGTTCGCGGCCATCGCCATCCTGGCAGCCTTGCGCCAACGCGATGCCACCGGCCAGGGCCAGTATGTGAAAAGCGGCCTGTTCGAGAACAACATCTTCCTGGTGGCGCAGCACATGGCGCAGTTCGCCGTCACCGGCAAGGCACCGGCACCGATGCCGAACCGCATCTCGGCCTGGGGCATCTACGATCTCTTCACCGTGAAGGACGACGAGCAGGTTTTCGTCGCCGTGGTGTCGGACACGCAGTGGAAGATATTCTGCGAGGCTTTCGACCTGCCCGATCTCTATGCTGACAAGACGCTCGCCACCAACAGCCAGCGCGTTGCCGGCCGCGACCGCCTGATGCCGCGCCTGGCGGCATGTTTCGCCTGCTACACCAAGCCGGAATTGTCGGCCAAGCTGGAGCGCCATGGCCTGCCGTTTGCGCCGGTGACGCGGCCCGAGGAATTGTTTGACGATCCGCATCTCAACCAGTCCGGCGGCCTGCTGGAGATGACGCTGCCCGATGGCAGCATTACCAAATTGCCGGGGCTACCCATTGAATTTGGTAATGGGCGGGAAATGGGCGAGGGGCGGCTGCCGCTGCGCCGGCCGCCGCCGCGGATCGGCGAGGATGGCGCCGATCTGCTGGCCGAACTCGGCTACAGCCGCGAGGAGATCGCGGCATTGGCGGCCGAGGGTGTGGTGCGGCTGGCCGAATAGTCTGGTGCTGGCTAATCCAGCACCAGTTCGCTCTTGGCGTTAATGTCGTAGGGCAGCGAGATCACGAAACGGCTGTTCACTGGCACGGTGAGGCGGCGGTAGCTGGTGATGGCGGATGAAATCCGGTGCAGCATCGGGCGGTCACGTTGCAGCAATTCGCGCGCCTGGCGGTGAATCAGCGCACCATAGGCCTGATCGCTCATATGCCGTACGTCGCGGCCGAACACATCCGGCCCCAGCCGCATCGGCAGCTTGGCGCCGACATGCAGTGGCAGCACGGCCTCATCGGCACGCAACAGGATGCTGCATTGCTCCAGCAGCCCATGGGCGGCCAGCAGCACCGCCGGCTGGCGTATCTCGGCACGCAAGGCCTGGGCGATATCGGCGAATTGCGCCGGCAGGCTCTGCAAAGGCAGTTCCTCGGCCTGCCAGGAGGCAGTGCTGGAATCCGTGCGCATCTCATCGAGCAGACCCGGCAGTCCCTGGCGGGCGAAGAAACTGTCGAGGATCACCGCATCCTCAAGAGTGATGCGGTTCACGCCGCGCATCCAGGCACGCACGGTTGTAGGATCACGGTTGATGGATTGCGCCAGATTGGCCAGCGACAGGCTCAGGAGGTTGCAGCGGCCTTGAACTCCGGTGCGCAGTTTCTCTGCGACGATTTTGCGCATGCTTGTCAGCCTATTCAGTCTTTGGGGGCTCATTCTGATTACCCCCGGGAGTTATAGTTAACCGCAATCTGGGGGTGTATGCCAGGGCCTAGTTATCCCGCGATCATTTTTTTATCGCTATTGAGGCGTGTTAAATTTTTGCAATCCTATCAAGAGATGTTGCTGTAGGCGCTGGCGGCGGTTCGGACCAGATGCAGGATGCTGGCCCGCAAGGCGCCATCCCGGATGCGGCCAAAATGCTGCAGCAGTTCCACCGCCTGGCGGTGACTGCTGCCGCCATCGTCCTGGCGGCCATCAAGAATCGCGGCTACTTCGGCGAAGCCAGGCACACTGGTTGGCGCCAGCGGTTCAGGCATCCGCTGCGGGAATACGGCATTCGCGCCATTGCTGTTGAGTGCAGCATTCGAGGCATGGGCCTCATTCAACTGCTCGAAGAAATAGCCCGGCGGCACATTCAGCAGTTGAGCGAATTGCTGCAACCGGCTGGCGCCGATGCGGTTCATGCCCTTTTCGTATTTCTGGATCTGCTGGAAGGTGAGGCCGACATGATTGCCAAGCCGGCTCTGACTGAAACCGGCGAGCAGCCTGGCGGCGCGCAAACGTTTGCCAACATGGACATCCATCGGATGCGGCACGCCAGAAGACTTACGTTTCATGCGGCTTCTTCCTTATCGGACTGGCCCGGCCGGCAAGCCGTACAGGGCATTCAACGCCAACCAGAGCAACGCTCATGGAACTTTCCCGCGAGACGTGGGGCACATTTGGGGAAACTTCCTCTCCCAGTGATAGTTGAGTGCCGCGATATACTTACTATTGATAAGTATTATTCACGTTTATATCGGTTTGCTTAGAATGCAAGTCGTATTGCTCAACTAGAACAAACTTTTCCTGTCTAATATTTCCTATAAATACATACTAAATACTTATATATCCTTTTTTGATATGCTTCCGTAAGGGCATGATTTAACACGCCCTGTGGTCGCTGCCGGGCACGGAAAAGCCAAAAAAACGAGATGAATCAGCGGTAACGCTGTTCCAGTATGTGCAACAGGGCGCGCAGCCCCATGGCCTCGCCGCCGGCCGGCCGGCCGGGGCGCGGGCGCGCCGTCCAGGCATAGACGTCGAGATGGGCCCAGGCCTTGGTGTTGCTGACGAAATCGCGCAGGAACAGGGCGGCGGTGATAGAGCCGGCGAACGGCGTATCGCCGGCATTGTTGATATCCGCCACCTTGCTGTCGAGGTAGTCGCGATAGGGGCTGTGCAGCGGCAGGCGCCAGAACGGGTCGCCGGTGACGCGGCCCGCCGCCAGCAGCGCATCGGCCAGCGCGTCATCGGTGCTGAACAAGGCCGGCAGGTCGGGCCCGAGCGCCACGCGCGCGGCGCCGGTCAGCGTGGCGGCATTCAGCAGCAGTTCCGGCTTCTCGCCATCCGCTTCGGCCAGGGCATCGGCCAGAATCAGGCGGCCTTCGGCATCGGTGTTGCCGATCTCGACGGTGAGGCCCTTGCGGCTCCTGCACACATCGCCGGGGCGGAAGGCATCGGCGGAAATCGCGTTTTCCACCGCCGGGATCAGCAGCCGCAGCCGGATCGGCAGCTTCAGTGCCATGATCGCCTGTGCCAGCCCCAGCATGATCGCGGCGCCGCCCATATCCTTCTTCATCATCAGCATGCCGGCGGGCGGCTTGATATCCAGGCCGCCGCTGTCGAAACACACGCCCTTGCCGACCAGCGTCACCTTCGGCGCCTTCGGGCTGCCCCAGGTGATGTCGATCAGGCGTGGCTGGCGCTGCGGCGCTGCGGCGCGGCCCACCATATGTATCAGCGGATAATTCTGCTTCAGCAGCTGCTCGCCGGTGATCACCCGGCATTGCGCCTTGAAACGCTTCGCCACGCTCTGGGCCGCTGCGGCCAGTTCGGCCGGCCCGAGATCGTTGCTCGGCGTGGTGATCAGGTCGCGCGCCAGCGCCATGGCTTCGTAGATCGCCTGCACCCGGGCCTTGTTCGCGGCCTTGGGCAGGACCAGCCGCGCCAGCGGCTTGGCGCCCGATGTGGCCTGGGTCTTGCGGTAGCGGTCGAAGCGGTAGCCGGCCAGTGCCCAGCCGAGTGCTGCATCATCGGCATTGGCGGGCTGGAAATCGAGCCGGTAATCGCCTTCCGGCAGCGCGGCGGCTAGGGCCGCATAGCTCCACAGGTCGGCCTGTTCCGGCAGTCCGGCCAGCACGGCGCGGGGTCTGCCTGCGGCATCGGGCAGCAGCAGCACCTGGCCAGGCTTGGCGGCAAAACCCTGAGCTTCGGCCCAGGCGCGGGTGGCGGCCGGCTCGCGGCGGCTGTCCTTGCCCCATTGCGCGGCGGTGAAGCTGCGGATCGGCAGGGCTTTGGCGCTGGTCTCGGCAAAGGGCAGCTTCAAGGCGGGCGGCTTCACGGCAGACTCCAGGTTGGCTTTACGGGCTCAGCAATTTATAAGCCGGTCAGCAACACGGCAAAAGGCGGAGACACGGCACAATGACCAGCCCCATCCTGGTGATCGGCAACAAGAACCATTCCTCCTGGAGCCTGCGGCCCTGGCTGGCGCTGAAAGCCGCCGGCCTGGCCTTCGAGGAACGCCTGATCGGCCTGCGCCGGCCCGAGACCAAGGCCGAGATCCTGCGCTATTCGCCCTCGGGCAAGCTGCCGCTGCTGATCGATGGCGCGGTGAAGGTGTGGGACTCGCTGGCAATCTGCGAATACGTTGCCGAGCGCGCGCCGCAGGCCGGGCTGTGGCCGCAGGATGCCGGCGCCCGTGCCGTTGCCCGCGCCGTCTCGGCGGAAATGCATTCAGGCTTCATGGCGCTGCGGCGTGATTACAGCATGGATATCGCGCGCCGCTTCCCCGATCAGGGCACGGCGGAAGCCAAGGCCGATGCGGCACGGATACAGGAAATCTGGCGCGATTGCCGGGCCAGCTTTGGCCAGGGCAGAGGGGAATTCCTGTTTGGCGGCTTCGGTATTGCCGATTGCATGTATGCGCCGGTGGTCACCCGCTTGCGCACCTATGGCATCGCGCTCGATCCGGTGAGCCAGGCCTATAGCGATGCCGTGCTGGCGCATCCGGCGATGCGCGAATGGTGCCAGGCTGCGGGGCAGGAAACGCCGCTCGAAAATACTAACTAAGCAGGCCGGCTTCGCGGTAATAGCGTTCGGCGCCGAAATGCAGCGGCGTCGAGATGCCGCTTAACGCGGTCTCGCGGCGGATCTGCTGCGCCTTCACATGGCCGCCATCCAGGATCTTGCGGCTGGCCGGCTGCCACAGCGCCGCAACCAGATCGTAGACCAGCCCGGCATCGGCGGATTCCGCTACCACCCATTGCATGCCGATGCTGAGGGTTTCGGTTTCCGGCACGCCGGCATAGGAATTGGCCGGGATCACTTCGCGGCTGAAGAAGCGATGGCGCTTCAGCGCCGCTTCGATGGCGCGGGCGGCCAGCGGTACCACGGTGGCACCCTGTTTCTCCGTGAGGTCGGCAACGATCTGCGCCGGGTAGGCGGCAACGACGAAGAAGGCATCGATCTCGCCGCGCGTCAGCCGGTCGCTGGCCTCGCCGGGATCGAGTTCGGCCACCTTGATCTGGCTCAGCCGCACGCCATAGGCATTGAGGATGATCTCGGCATTGAAGCGGGTGCCGGAACCGGCGCGGTCGATGGACACGGTCTTGCCCACCAGATCGCGGATATCCTGGATGCCGCTGCCGCGCCTTGCCACCAGATGCACGGTCTCGGGATAGAGATTGGCGATTACCCGCAGATTCGGAAACCGCGTGCGGCGGAAGTAGAAGCCTTCGCCGTTATACGCCGAATAGACCAGATCGGCCTGGGCGAAGCCGCTTTCAATTGATTCATTGGCGATGGCGGCCAGGTTGGCCACCGATCCGGCGCTGGTCAGCGCCACGGCGATCAGGCCGGGCACGCCGCAGGAGCCGCCGCGGTCGCAGGGCCGGCTGCCGGCGGGATTGGAAATCGCCGAGGCGACCAGGGTGCCGATGGGAAAGGCGGTGGCGGCGGCCGAGCCGGTGAGGATGCGGAAGAAGCGCAGGTCGTCGGCGGCCGTGCGCGCGGGTGCCGCTCCGGCGATGGTGGAGGCGGCAAGGGCGAGGGGAGAAAGCAGCAGGTCGCGGCGGCGCATGCGCCTTTATAGCCCGATCAGGCCTTGCGGTCGAAACGCAATTTGCCGATCAGCACCAATCCGGCAAGTATCAGGGTGATGATATTGGACAGGATCAGTGCCAGCGAGCCGATCATCAGGCCATAGGCGAGCCACAGCGCCAGGCCCACCACCATCAGGCTGAACATCCCGAGTGAGACATCGCGGGCGGAACGGCTGCGCCACACTTTCAGCACTTGCGGCAGGTAGGCAGCCGTGGTGAGGAAACCTGCTACCAGGCCGGTTATTTCAACCCAGTCGGTAGCCTCGGCAGAGAGCATGGAGATCGGAGTCAGATACGGGAGATGAAGGCGTTCTGCAGTTTGGCGATGATACCGCGCAGGGCCGACGGGTCATAGGCCTTTGGCGCCACCTTGCCCCAGATCGGCTGCGGCCAGGCCGGATCGTTGTGGAAGCGGCCGATGACATGCACATGCAGCTGCGAGACCTGATTGCCGAGCGCGCCGACATTCATTTTCTGCGGCTCGAACACGCTTTTGAGAACCCGCTGTGCCTGAGCGATTTCATTGATCAGAAGCTTGCGCTGTTTTTCGTTGAGATCGGCGATCTCGACCATGTTTTCCACTGCGGGGACCAGCACCAGCCAGGGAAACTGATTATCGTTCATGAGCTGGACCAGACAGAGCTTCATGCGACAAATCGGCAATGTGTCGCGGCGAAGCTGGTCATGCAGTTGGAACATCGAAACTTCTCGCTTTATCGTTGTTTATCGAGTATCGCCTCGGCTGGATAACGCATTTGCAGGGGAAATGTCCATGCCTGTATCGAGTATGCCCGTCCTGCGCGTGCAACCACGCGAAGATCGCCGCATTCGTAGCGGCCATCCGTGGATCTACGCGAACGAACTGACTCTTGATGCTGCGGCCAAAACGCTACCGCCGGGTGAGATGGTTCGTGTCTACGACGCTCATGGCGGCGGTTTAGGTGTTGGCAGTTTCAACCTGCATTCTCTAATTGCGGTGCGATTGTTCTCTAGAGATATCGAGACGCGAATTGATGCACGTTTTTTGTCCGACAAACTGACGGCGGCTGAAACGCGGCGGCAGCATTTCTTCTCGCAACCGTATTACCGGCTGATACATGCCGAAGGCGACGGGTTGCCTGGAATCATCATTGATCGCTTTGCCGATTCGTTTGTTGTGCAGGCAAACACGGCCGGTGCCGAGCGACTGACGCCGCTGCTGCTTGAAGCCGTGCAGGCAACCTTCAAGCCGCGCGCCATCGTGCTGCGCAACGACAGCCCGGTGCGCCGTCTCGAAGGCTTGGGCGAGAGCATCGCGCTGGCTCATGGCAGCCTTGATCCGGCGCCCATGGTGGAGGAAGGCGGCGTGCGCTTCGCGCTCGATCCGCTGGAGGGGCAGAAGACCGGCTGGTATTTCGATCTGCGCTTCGCCCGCGACCTTATCGCCCAGCTTGCGGCGGGTGCCCGCGTGCTCGACTGCTACTGCCATACCGGCGCCTTCGCCCTGCGCGCGGCCAGGGGTGTGAACGGCAAGGGAGCCGCCAGCGTGCTCGGCGTCGATCGCTCCGAACTCGCCATCCAGCTTGCCGGCCAGGCGGCGGCAGCGAATGGCCTGGCCGCCAGCTGCCGCTTCGAGAAAGCCGATGCCTTCGAAAAGCTGGAAAGCCTGGGCGCTGCCGGCGAGCGTTTCGACCTGGTTGTCACCGACCCGCCCAACTTCGTCAAAAGCCGCAAGGACCTGGGACCCGGCAGCCGGGCCTACCGGAAGTTGGCACGGTTGGCGGCTCCACTCGTAACACCAGGGGGCTACTGGTTCGTAGCCTGCTGTGCCCATCTGCTGCCCGGTGAGGTATTTGCCAAGGAGGTCGCGGCGGGGTTAACCGCTTCTGGACGCGAGGGCAGGCTGCTGGCGCAGGGCGGTGCCGGTCCGGATCATCCGGTGCATCCGCATCTGCCGGAAAGCGCGTATCTCAAGTGGCTGCTGTATCAGGTGGATTAGGGCGAGAGGAAATAAGCTCCGGCCCGCCCGCCGCCTGTCTGTAAGTTTCTGAAACGCCTGCAAAACAGGCAGGTGACGCCGGTGTCACAATTTGACATTAATGCCTGTGATTCATAGATAATTCGCGTATTGACCGCGTTGACCATATAGTTGATAAGCACAAGGTCACCTAGAATTGAGTTGCGTTGATTTTCTCGTGAACCGGATTGCTGCCCGCAGAATGCGATGACCAAGAAACCCCGCAAAACCTCCCGCAAGGCAATGTCGCCGCTATTGGAAAAGATCCTGTCGGATCGTTCCAACGTGGTGTTCAACGTGCCCAAGAAGGTGAAGAAGATCGGGCGGGATTTCTTCGACAACCCGCGCCTGAACAAGGCGATCATCTTCAAGTATCCGAATTTCGAGACCGATATCGATGAATTCATCGATGGCGGCGGCAACAAGAAAGAACGCCCGGTCGAGACCTGCCTGTATTTTCCGTATGACTCCAACCTGCCGCAGGATGGCGGCCATGGCGTCTATCTGCGTGAGCAGGATTTCTCGGCCAAACTGAAATATTTCATCGGCATCGATCTCGACGTCATCTCGCCGGAGAATGCGCGCGACCTCGAATTGCTGTCGCTGCTCGACGATATCCCGTCGCTCGATCCGTTCCTGATGCGCGTGAAGTTCGACGAAGCGCGCGTCGGCATCGATGCGGAATTCCTCGGTCTCGACAAGGTCGAAGAACTCAATATCAAGAGCATCGTCACCCGCGACGTCTACCCGATCATCACCAAGGCGTTTCCGCCGGGCTATATCGAGAAGCGTTCGCGCTCGCTGTCGGATTTCATCAATTCGCTGTGGAAGGCGCAGTCGGCGGAAGCCGAGATGTTCATTGAATCGTTCAAGATCGACAAGTCGCTCTCGAACCGCATCCTCACCGCCTGGAAGGGCGTGGCGTATTACGAATACAAGTATTCGGAAAATATCCGCCGCTCGACCGAGATCATCAAGTGGCTCGCCTCGCCGGATTCCGATCCGTATGACCTGGCGATGGTCGGCCACATGAAAGAACTCTACAGCATGCACAAGCGCACCACGATCGAGCAGATCCGGGGTCTGACGCGGAGCACGATCAATATCTTCAAGAGCTACCGCGAGTGCCACACGCTGTTCATGGAGCGCAACGACCCGGGGCCGTTCCGCGACTTCCTGAACAAGGCCAATGACCGCTTCTGGGCGCTGGGCTTCTGCGTCAACGCGCTGGATCACTGCAACTATATCTTCGAGACCGATGTGATGGACAAGCCGGGCATGAAGCTGCGCTCGGACCAGTTCGAGGTGTTCCTGAACAAGCTGAACGCCACCATCGAGGCCAATGCCAACCCCGAGCAGCAGCTCAACTAGGGCAGCCGCTCAACTAACAGCTTCGATTTTCTTGCAATCAGCAGCGCCCGGGCCGAAAGCCCGGGCGTTTCGCGTTTCAGTCGGTTTTTTCGCCGACCTTGTCGACGGCGCGGTTCAGCATCGACATCATGGCCTTTTCGCTGGCACCGCCGACGCCGGTAACATGCTGCCCGAGCATCACATACATGGCATCGACATGGATGCGGATGACCTCGAATTGCGCATCCGTCGGCATGCCCAGCCCGCCGATGAAATCGTTCAGTGATTTCGCCAGCATGGTCAGCAGCGGATAACCGAAGGTGCCGCCCATGCCCTTGATGTCGAGCGCCATCTCGGCCACCGAGGGCAGCATCAGCATGCGGGCGATGCTGTCCGGTCCCACGCCGTTGATGGTGGTGCGCATGGTTTTCAGCTTTTCCATCACTTCGAGCGCGAAGTCGTCGCCTTTGGCAGCGATGGTGGCTTCCAGCTTTTCAGTGATCTAATCGGTCAAATTGACCGAGAAGCCGGTCTTGAAGTTGACAGCCTTGCGCTTCAGCTCTTGCGGCGGAGTAAGAAATTGCGGCTTGGCCATGAACACCGTTGCGACCGGAACAACTGCCTGAAGTTCGGCAGCCTAGTATTGAATCATAACAAATCCGCTAATCGACGCAATATTACATGGCTTGCTTGGAATAATGAGGAAGCGGATTAGCAGCTATTAACGGCGGTTCTGCCGTGGCAACCACTCTGAGAGTCGGTTGATTGCTTCGTCCACAACCTCCGGCTCAACGCAGAAGGAGAATCTGACAAAATGTGATCCATTTGCAGTGTCAAAGTCGTCGCCAGGGGCCACCACCACGCCGGTTTCATCCAGCATGCGGCGGCAGAAACTCTCGGCATCGTCAGTGAAGGCACTCACGTCGCAGAACAGGTAGAAGGCGCCATCGGCCGGCGCGATGCGGTCCAGGCCCAGCCGGGGCAGGGCTTGCAGCAGGCGGGCGCGGTTGCGGCCATAGACCGCGACGCGCTCATTCATCTCGTCGTCGGATTCCAGCACCGCCTCGGCGGCAAGCTGCGACAGCGTCGGCGCGGAAATCTGCAGGCTGCCGGACAATGCCTCGACGCGCGGCACCAGCCGCTCGGGCAGCACCAGCCAGCCGATGCGCCAGCCGGTCATGCCCCAGTATTTCGAGAAGCCGTTCACCACGATGGCTTCCGGTCCCTGGCTCAGCATTGTCTCGGCCGGCTCGCCATAGGTGACGCCGTGATACAACTCATCCACGATCAGCCACAGGCCACGGCGGCGGCTGGCGGCATAAAGCGCGGCCAGATCATCGCGGCGCAGCATGGTGCCGGTGGGATTGGCCGGGCTGGCCAGCACCACGCCGGCGATATCGGCGGGCAGTGCCTCGATCATCGCCGCCGTGGGGCGGAAGCCGGAAGCGGCATCAGTGCCAAGGCGGTAGGGCTCCAGGTTCACCGCGCGCAACGCGCCGCGATAGGCCGGATAGCTCGGTTCCACCACGGCGACGCGCTGGCCGGCATCGAAGGCGGCGAGGAAGCTGAGCATGAAGCCCGACGAAGAACCGACCGTCACGGCGATGCGCTCGGCCGGAATCTCCAGGTCGTGGCGGCGGCGATAGTAGCCAGCGATGGCCTGGCGCACGCGGCGCATGCCGAGGGCTTCGGTGTAGGGGATCGGGCCGGCGCGCAGGGCGGCTTCGGCGGCAGCGATGGCGCGGCTTGGCGGCGGGAAATACGGCTCGCCGACCAGCAGGTTTACCACTGCCGCGCCGCGCCGCTTGCGCTCCAGCAGCGCATTGTAGATGCGCCACATGCGGTAGATCTCGATTTCGCTGCGCCCGGACGGTTGCGGCAGCGGAAAGTCATCCAGCATTGCAGAATCCATCACTGAAATCTCCGCAGGCTGACCGTGCCGGAGGCCAGGGCCACGCCGGTGCCGATCAGGGCGATGCCGCCCCAGGTCACCGGCTCGGGCCATTCGCCCAGCAGCGGGATCGCCAGCAGGGCCGCCAGGGCCGGCACCAGGGCGGCGAAGGCGGCGGCGCGGCCCGGCCCTAAGCTGCGCACGGCATAGCCATAGGTGTACATGCTGACCAGGCCGGAGAAGATCGACTGCGCCACCTGGATGCCGATTTCCATGGGCGGCACCTGCAGCAGGCGCGGCTGCAAGGCCAGGAAATAGATCGGCAGGTAGAGCAGCCAGGAATAGACGTAGATCACCGCCGCGCCATGCCAGGGACTGAGGCCGCTCTGGCGCACCGCCAGGGTATAGGTGGCCCAGAGCGAGCCGCCGAGCAGGAACAGCAGATGGCCGCGCCACAGGCCCGGCGCGCCGGCAAACAGGTGGTAGCCGCCGAGCGCGATGACGCCGAGCAGTATGCAGGCGAAGCCGATCAACCGGGTGCGGCCCACGGTTTCGCGCAGTACCAGCCAGGCCAGCAGGGCGGTGAACAGCGGCATGGTGCCGGGCATCAGCGCGCCGGCATGGGCCACCGGGGCAAACAGCGTACCGGCGCTGCTGGCGCAGACAAACGGCAGCCCGGCGCAGAGCACCACCAGGCTTACCGAGCCATAACGCCCAGGCGCGAAGCCGGGGCCGAGCTTGAACAGCAGCGGCGTCAGCATGATCGCCGGGGCGGTGAGGCGCAGGAAGATAACATCCCACAGGCTCAGCGAACCGGTGACGCCGTAGCGGGTGATCGCCAGCCCGGCGGCCCAGAGCAGCATGGTGGTGAGGGCCGCCGCGACCCCCAGGGCAGGCAAAACGGGGGCAGGCAAAACGGGGGCAGGCAAAGCGGGGGCAGGCAAAGCGGGGGCCGGGAGGGCCGTGGGAGCGGCAGGCTTGGGCAGGGCGGCGGCTGGACTGGTCATGGCGCGATCATGGTTCAAAGCCGCCGGCATGTCCTTGCGAATTTAGACATTTCCATCGGGGTTTGTGGCATATTATGCCAACAATTCATCATTGGATGAAAATATATGCCAAGTGATGCCCTGGACCGCTTCGATCATGCCATTCTCGCCGCATTGCAGGCGGATGGCCGCCTGAGCAATGTCGAGCTGGCCGAGCGGGTCGGCCTGTCGCCATCGCCCTGCCTGCGGCGGGTGAAGCGGCTGGAAGCTGAGGGCTATATCACCGGCTACCGCAGCGTGCTGGACCGCGACAAGGTCGGCCTCGGCCTCACCGTGTTCGTCGAGATCAAGGCCGCCCGCCACCGCATCGATGATTCCCAGGCCTTGCAGGCCCATCTGGCCGCCATCCCGGAAGTGGTGGCGGCGCATATGGTGTCCGGCGAGGCGGATTTCCTGGTCGAGGTGGTGGTGCCCGATCTCAAGGCTTATGAGCGGGTACTAAACGAGCGCCTGCTGGTGCTCGACATGGTGAAGGACATCCGCTCGAATTTCGCCATCCGCATCATCAAGACCGCCGCGCCGCTGCCGCTGAGTTGAGAGAAATGCCGTGAATTCGCCGCAATGCCGCCGTGCTGGCGGCGTGATCGCGGCTTAGTCATGCCACCCCAGGGGGCAGACATGGGTTCCGCCCCCTGCGGAGGCGACCATGACGAGGGGTGGGGGATGGGTGCGGCCAGGGCTCTTGGCAGGGCTGCTGGCGGGGCTGCTGCTGGGCCTGGGCGGCTGTGCCGGGGTGAGCTGCATGACGGCGCTGGACCGCGGCGCCTGCTACGCCGCTTATGCGACCTATAAGGATTGCAAGGTCAGGAATGACCCGCTGATCCGGCTGGTCGACGAACGCCGGGTCACCAAATGCATCGGCGAGCCGATTACGAAATGCTGGACCGGGCGGGACGGCAAACGCCATTGCCATGTCGTTGACAACAATCAAACCTGCACCACGCGCTGGGAACCGGTCTATGACTACCGAGAGTTCAACGTTGCCGTCCACTCCTGCATGGCCCTGGCCGGGCAGGGGGACCACACATGGCGCTTCACCGCCTGGGATTAGGTCGCTCTCGACTCTTGGGCGGGGGCAGCGGTATAGTCCGCCGGCGCCGTAAAGCCGCCATATTCCACGGCTATTTCCTCATGCCACGCGATGGTCCGCGTGGCGGGAAAGAGCGTGGTGGGCGGCGGCGGCGCAGACAGCACGGCCGCCCTTCATCAGTACCAGTCGCTTCACGCAGTATCAGGCCCCATCAGTATCAGCTTCGCAGGCATCCATGCGCTATTCGGGACTGTTCGTCCTTCTTCTCGTCATCGCCGCCAACATCGCCGGGTGGATTTATCTCAATCCGCCGGTGGAGCCGCGTCCCTGGGGTGAATTGATCAACGGCGTCGATTACTCGCCGTTCCAGGCCGACCAGGGGCCGCAGCAGAAGAAATATCCCAGCAGCGACGAGATCGACCGCGACCTGCAATTGCTTTCGAGCAAGGTGAAGTATCTGCGCACCTACTCGGCGCTGGATGGCCAGGGCGAGATCGCGCCGATTGCCAGCCGCTATGGCATGGAAGTGCTGCAAGGCATCTGGCTCGATGGCCGGCTTGAGCGCAACGAGGAAGAAATCACCAACCTCGTGCGCATCGTGAAGCAGAACAAGAATGTGCGCCGCGTGCTGGTCGGCAACGAGACCATGCTGCGGCTCGACATGCCGATTTCCGATCTGATCCAGTATATCCGCCGTGTGCGCACCGAGCTTGCCGGCACCGGCGTGGAAATCTCCACCGCCGAGACCTGGGATATCTGGCTGCGCTATCCGCAGCTTGGCCGCGAGGTCGATTTCATCGCCATCCATCTGCTGCCCTATTGGGAAGGCCAGTCGCCGGACAAGGCGGTGGAATACGCGCTCGGCCGTTATCAGCAGGTGAAGGACGCGCACCCGACCAAGAAGGTGGTGATCACCGAGATCGGCTGGCCGTCGGAAGGCCGCACGCGTCGCGAAGCCGTGCCGAGTCCGACCTCGCAGGCCACTTTCCTGCGCCACTTCCTCAACATCGCCAATACGCGCGGCCTCGACTATTTCATCATGGAGGCCTTCGACCAGCCCTGGAAGCGCAACATCGAAGGCTCGGTGGGCGCCTATTGGGGCATCTACAACGCCGACCGCACGCCGAAATTCCCGATGATCGGCCCGGTGGAAGACCGGCCGCACTGGCCGCAGCTTGCCGCCGGCTCGATCCTGATCGCGCTGCCGCTGATGGTCTGGTTCCTGGCGCGCTGGAGCGACCTGCGCTTCTCTGGCCGGCTGTTCTTCGGCGGCCTGATCCAGGTCGTCGCCGCCGCCATCGTCTGGGTCGTCGATACCGGCTTCCGCACCTATATGAGTCCCGGCGTGGCGCTGATGTGGGCCATGCTGCTGCCGCTGCTGGTGATGCTGTTCATCATGGTGCTGGCGGAAGGCCTCGAAATGTCCGAGGTGATCTGGTCCAGCCGGCGCAAGCGGCTGTTCCTGCCGCACAAGGCCGACCTGTCGCGCCAAAGCTGGCCGAAAGTGTCGATCCATGTGCCGGCCTATAACGAGCCGCCGGAGATGCTGAAGCAGACGCTGGATGCGCTGGCGGCGATGGATTACCCGAATTTCGAAGTGCTGGTGATCGACAACAATACCAAGGACGAGGCGGTGTGGCGCCCGGTGGAGGCGCATTGCGCCAAGCTTGGGCCGCGCTTCCGCTTCTTCCATGTCTCGCCGCTGAAAGGCTTCAAGGCCGGCGCGCTGAATTTCGCGCTGCGCAACATGGCAAGCGATACCGAGGTGGTGGGCGTGATCGACGCCGATTACCTGGTGGAGCCGGACTGGCTCAGCGCCCTGGTACCGCATTTCGACCAGCCGGATGTGGGCTTCGTGCAGGCACCGCAGGACCATTACGACTGGAAGGAAGATGCGTTCAAGGAATACATCAACTGGGAATATGCCGGTTTCTTCCAGATCGGCATGGTGCAGCGGAATGAGCGCGACGCCATCATCCAGCATGGCACCATGACGCTGGTGCGCCGCGCCGCCATCGACCATGTCGGGCCGTGGGCGGAATGGTGCATCTGCGAGGATAGCGAGATGGGCCTGCGGCTGCTCGCCGGTGGCTGGAAGTCGATCTATACCGACCGCCGCTTCGGCTACGGCCTGACGCCGGATAGCTTCGGCGCCTACAAGACCCAGCGGTATCGCTGGGCCTATGGCGCGGTGCAGATTCTCAAGCGCCATTGGCGCGACATGCTGCCGGGCGACACGCGCAAGCTCAACCCGATGCAGCGCTATCATTTCGTTGCCGGCTGGCTGCCCTGGTTCGCCGATGCGCTCGGCCTGGTTTTCGCCATCGCCTCGCTGGCCTGGACCGTCGGCGTCATCGTGATGCCGAAATATTTCGAACTGCCGCTCGGCCTGTTCCTGCTGCCGGTGGTGGCGGTGTTCATCGCCAAGGTGGCGCAGTTCCTGTGGCTCTATAAGATCCGCGTGGAATGCAGCTTCCGCCAGCGGCTTGGCGCCGGCCTGGCCGGTCTGGCGCTCACCTATACCATCGCCAAGGCGATGCTCGCCGGCCTGTTCACCTCGAAGCTGCCGTTCATCCGCACGCCGAAGCATGAGGGCCAGCCAGCCCTGGTGCAGGCGATGATCATTGCCCGCGAGGAATCCCTGCTCGGCGGCCTGCTCACCGCCGCCGGCATCGCGATGTGGAATTTCCAGGGCGGCCAGGATCCCGAAGCGCGGCTCTGGGGCATCGTGATGCTGGCGCAGGCGTTGCCGTATTACGCCACGCTGGCCCTGGCGATGATCTCCACCGCCAAGGGCCGCATCCGCAAGCCCGGCGACGTGGCGAAGAATGCCCCGGTGCCCAGCCTGTTCACGCTGCCGAAAGCCGGCTCCCCCAACCCCAGCGCCGGCGCCGACTAGGCGCCGCCGCATAACGATCCGAGTAGAGACCGACGATGACCGCGCCGGCCCGCCGCTTTCTGTATCTGCTGTGCTTCCTGGCCCTGGCAGCTTTGCTCAATGCTGCCGCCTGGTGGTATCCGAACCGCCCGCTGCCCTATGGCAACACCGCGATCGGCCAGCCCATCGGGCAGGTGAAAAGCGTGTCTTTCGCGCCGTTCAAGCGCGGCCAGAGTCCGCTCACCAAGACCTACCCGACGCGCGAGGAAATCGCCGAGGACCTGAACGCGGTGCGCGCCGTGGCGCGCGGCGTGCGCACCTATACCTCGCGCGAGGGTCTGGAGGCAGTGCCGGAACTCGCTGGCCGCTATGGCCTTGAGGTGACCCATTCGGCTTGGCTCGGCCGGCTCGCCAATGTGAACGAGGAAGAGGTCGAGGCACTGATCGATCAGGCCAACCGCTATCCCGATACGATCAAGCGCATCATCGTCGGCAACGAAGTGCTGCTGCGCAAGGACCTCACGGTCGATCAGCTGATCAGCTATATCCGCCGCGTCAAGCAGGCGGTGAAGCAGCCGGTCTCTTACGCCGATGTGTGGGAATTCTGGCTGCGTAATCCGCAGCTGCTCGATGAAGTCGATTTCGTCACGGTGCATTTCCTGCCCTATTGGGAGGATATCCCGATCGCGGTCGATCACTCGATGCCGCATATCCTGGATGTCTACAACATCGTGCAGGCCAAGCTGCCCGGCAAGCCGATCCTGATCGGCGAAGTCGGCTGGCCGTCGCTGGGCCGTTCGCGCCGCGAAGCCGTGCCGACACGCCATGAGGCGGCCAGTTTCATCAGCGATTTCATCCGCCTCGCCGACGCCAAGAACCTCGATTACAATCTGGTCGAGGCTTTCGACCAGCCCTGGAAAGTGGCGCTGGAAGGCACTGTCGGCGGCGCCTGGGGCCTGCTCGATGAATTGCGCCATCCGAAATACGATGCCGATGGCATGCTTTCCGAATTGCCCAACTGGTCGATCTATGCCGCGCTGTCCAGCCTGATCGGCCTGATCCTGGCTGTCTTGCAGGCCACACGCCTGGTCAACCTGCCGCCGCTGCGCATGTTTGGCGCCGTGCTGCTGGCGCAGGCCGGCGGCGCCGCCCTGGCGGCCTGTGTCGAACATGGCGTCAGCTACAATTTCAGCACGCTGCGTTTCAGCGAATTCCTCATCATGCTGGCGCTGCAATCGATCTTCGCGCTGCTGCTGTTCTCCGAAGTACTGGAGCGGCTCTCCGGCAGTGCCGCGCCGCGCGCCGCCTTTATCGGTCTGGGGCGGCGGCTGCGCGAACTGAAATCCTTCGCGCCGCTGTATCTGCCGCTCGGCAATCACACGGTGGGCGAAGCCAAGCTGGGGGAATATCGCCGGCTCTATCGCGTGCGACTGGGTGAATGGCTGTTCGCTGCCTTCGCGCTCTATGCGCTGTACCAGAATCTGATGCTCAGCATCGCTGGCCGCTACCGCGATTTCCCCATCGATTATGCCTTGCTGCCGATTGCCGGATTCCTGCTGCTCGCGGCTTTTGGAGCGGCATCGCGCGGCGGCAGTCTCGCCGCTGGTTTTGCAGTGCCCGATAAAGCGGCAGAATCGCCGATTACGCTGCGCTGCGAAGCGATTCTCGCCTGGCTGCTGCTCTGCTCGGCGGTGATGGTGGTGCTGATCGAGCGCCCGAGCAATCGCGAAGGACTCGTCTGGGCGCTGATTTCCGCGGCCTATGCGCTGCCGCTGCTCGGCAACCTGCGGCTTCTGGCCCGGAATGGCATTGCGCGGTTGGCAGCGGCGCGCTGACCACTTATAGTTGGAGCGAGGGGCCAGCAATAGGTCCCGTCAATATCCCATAAACGGAGGAACGAACCATGAAGCGGATTCTCTTTGGCATGGCGCTGATCGGCGCGGTGGCGATGGCGGGCAGTGCGGAAGCGCAGTCGCGCAATCTGTCGATCGCCACCGGCGGCACCGGCGGCGTCTATTATCCGATGGGCGGCGGCCTGGCCAATCTGCTCACCAAGTATGTGCCGGGCTGGCAGGCGACTGCCGAAGTCACCGGCGGTTCGGTCGACAATCTCAAGCTGGTCGGCGCCAAGAAGGCCGATATCGGCTTCTCGATGGCCGATGCCTCGCTCGATGCCTCGCGCGGCGAGGACAAGTTCAAGGGTGCCCCGGTGGCGCACAAGGCGCTGGCCGTGCTGTATCCGAACATCATGCATGTGGTGTCGGTGGATGGCTCGGGCGTCAACAGCATGGCCGACCTGAAGGGCAAGCGCGTCTCCACCGGTTCGCCGGGCTCGGCCACCGAAGTGATGGCCTTCCGCGTGCTCGAAGCCGCCGGCATCGACAAAGACAAGGACCTGAAGCGCGAGCGCCTTGGCGCCGCCGAGTCCACCAACGCGATCAAGGACAAGAAGATCGACGCCTATTTCTGGGTTGGCGGTCTGCCGACGGCGGCGGTGACCGATCTCGGCGCCACGCCGGGCACCAAGCTGAAGCTGATCGATCATTCCGATCTGGTGGCGAAGATGAACGCCAAGTATGGCCCGCTCTATGCCGCCGGCACCATCCCGGCCGGCACCTATCCGGGCCAGGACAAGGCGAACGCCATTTCCAGCGTGTGGAACATCCTGCTGGCGCATGACTCGATGCCGGACGACGTTGCCTACAACATCGTCAAGACCATCTTCGAGAAGCGCGATGAGCTGGCCCTGGTGCATGCCGAGGCCAAGAACATCAAGGCCGAGACCCAGAAGAAGACCAACACGCCGGTCGCCTTCCATCCCGGCGCGCTGAAGTATTTCGCCGAGAAGGGCATCAAGACCGAGTAAGCCGGCGCATCAGCGTTCAGGCAAAGCCCTGCTCCAGCAGCCGCTGGAGCAGGGTTTGTTTTAAGTGGGGTACATAAACTTCACATAAGAAAACCAGGGATTCAGATAAACAGGGCGTAAGGGGGAGTGGCATGAGCGACGACAGCGGCAAGATCACGCAGGGCCTGGACGCCGACACTCAGCGCAAGGTCGAGGAGTATATCGAGCAGGAAGAGGGCGCGGCGAACCGGCTTTCCGGCTGGAGCGGCTATCTGATCACGGCGCTGGCCGTGATCATGACCCTGTTCCATCTCTATGCCGCCTACGACATCGTGCCGACCCAGGAACTGCGCCCGATCCATGTCGGCTTCGTGCTGCTGCTTACCTTCCTGCTGTTTCCGATTGCCGCCCGTTTCCGCGACCGCATCCGCTGGTGGGATGTACTCACCGCGCTGATCGGCATCGGCACCATCTGGTATCTGCTTCAGGGCGGCGAAGACCTCACCGACCGCGCTACGCTGCCGAACCAGACCGACATGATGGTCGGCGCCGTGTTCATCCTGCTGGTGCTGGAGGCAACGCGCCGCACCACCGGCTGGATCATGCCGGTGGTGGCCATATTCTTCATCCTCTATGCGCTGTGCGGGCCGTATCTGCCGGCGCCCTGGACTCATAAGGGCTACGATCTCGACCGTCTGGTCGGCCATCTCTACATGACGCTGGAAGGCATCTTCGGCACCGCCGTGGATGTGTCCTCCAGCCTGATCATCCTGTTCACCATCTTCGGCGCCGTGCTGCAATTCTCCGGCGCCGGCAAGTTCTTCATCGACTTTTCCTTCTCGGCCCTGGGCGGCAAGACCAACTCGACCGGCCGCGCCATCGTGCTGTCCTCCTTCCTGCTCGGCGGCCCCTCGGGCTCCGGCGTCGCCACCACCGTCACCATCGGTTCGGTGGCCTGGCCGATGCTGAAGCGCGCCGGCTATCTGCCGGCGGCGGCGGGCGGCCTGCTCGCGGCTGGCGGCCTTGGCGCCATCATCTCGCCGCCAGTGCTGGGCGCGGCGGCCTTCCTGATCGCCGAGTTCCTGAAGATTTCCTATCTCGACGTCATCCGCATGGCGGCGATCCCGACGCTGCTCTACTACTTCAGCCTGCTGGTGATGGTGGAGCTTGATACCGGCAAATATGCCATCGCCAATGTCGATATGGGCGAGCGCCAGAGCCTGTGGTCGCTGACCAAGCAGTATGGCTATCACTTCACCTCGCTGATCTCGATCGTGATCCTGATGCTGCTCGGCTTCTCGCCGGTGCTGAGTGTGTTCTGGGCCACCATCCTGGCCGTGGCGGTGAGCTATTGCCGCCGCGATACCGCGCTGGTGCCGAAGAAACTGATCGAGGCACTGGCTTCCGGTTCGGTTGGCGTGCTTGGCACGGCGGCCACCTGCGCCGCCGCCGGCATCATCGTCGGCGTCGTCACGCTCACCGGCCTCGGCCTCAAGTTCAGCTCCATCGCCATCGCCTATGCCGGCGGCAGCCTGGTGCTGACGGCGGTCTACACCGCGCTGATCGTGTGGATCGTCGGCCTCGCCGTGCCGGTCACGGCGTCCTACATCATCTGCGCGGTGATCGCGGCGCCGGCCCTGATCCAGCTTGGCGTGAAGGATTACGCCGCGCATATGTTCATCTTCTACTATGCGGTGCTGTCGGAAGTGTCGCCGCCGACCGCCTTGTCGCCCTTCGCCGCCGCCGCGATCACCGGCGCCAGCCCCTACACGACCACGCTGCAAAGCTGGAAATACACCATGCCGGCCTTCCTGGTGCCGTTCGTGTTCGTGCTCGATCCGCTTGGCGTCGGCCTGCTGCTGGAAATGCCCAAGGACGGCAACTGGCTGCAGATCGTCTGGGTCAGCTTCTCCACCTGCGTCGGCATCTTCGCTTATGGCATCGCCACCCAGGGCTTCTTCATGAAGCGCACTGGCCTGGTGCTGCAGCTGGCCTTCATCTTTGCCGGCACGATGCTGCTGTTCCCCTCGATCATGGATGCAATGTTCGGCTTCATCGAGGTGCAGCATATCGAGCCGATCAAGATTGCCGGCATCCTGCTCACCGCCGCACTCTGCGTGGTGCAGTGGCTCGGGCGAGGGAAACCGGCCGCCGCTTAAGCGGCCGCGCGGTTCACGCCATCTGGGTAAGAATCGGCAGGCGGGTCAGGCGTGGCCCGCCGGCACGCTGGATGGCGTTGGCAAGTGCTGGCGCCAACGGCGGCACACCGGGTTCGCCGGCGCCGCCGGGGGCCGCGCTGCTGTCGATGAAATGCACCGCAATAGGCGGTGTATCGGCCATGCGCGGCATCTGATAGCTGTCGAAATTCTCCTCCACCACGCCGCCATTTTTCAGCGTCACTTCGCCATGCAGCGCGGCAGCCAGGGCAAACACCACGGCGCCGGAGAATTGCGCCTCGGCGATATTCGGGTTCAGCACGCGGCCGATATCGGCGGCTACCGTGATACGGCTCAGGCGCGGCTGACCCTTATCGAGTTCCAGTTCCACCACCTCGGCCACGATGGCGCCGAATGAGGTGTGCAGCGCCAGGCCACGGCCCTGGCCGGGCAGCAGCGGCGCGCTCCAGCCGGCCTTGGCGGCAACCAGTTCCAACACCGCCTGATGGCGCGGCGCGTTGGCCAGCAGCTTCATGCGATAGGCCAGCGGATCGACGCCGGCCTGCAAGGCGGCCTGGTCGATCATGGTCTCCTTCACGAAGGCGGTATGCGAATGGCCGACCGAGCGCCAGAAGCCGACCGGCACCGGGGTTTCCACCGGCAGCCAGTCGAGCCGCAGATCGGGGATGGCATAGGCCGCTTCATGTGCGCCCTCGAAGGCGGTTTCGTCCGGCCCCAGGAAGCGCGAGGGCGGGAATACCCGGCGCATGATCGAGGGGCAGGCGATGGTCTGTTTCCAGGCCGTGATTGCGCCTTGCGCGTCCAGGCCGACGCGCAGCTTGTGCAGGCTGGCTGGGCGGTAGAAATCGTTGCGCATATCCTCTTCGCGCGGCCACAGCACCTGCACTGGCAGGCCGGGCACCGCCTTGGCCACCTGTGCCGCCACGGCGACGAAATCGCCTTCCGCGCGGCGCCCGAAGCCGCCGCCTAGAAAGGTGGTATGCACCCGCACCTTGTCGGCATCGATGCCGGTGCCGTCAGCCGCCGCTTTGCGCGCCAGGTCCTGGCCTTGCGTCGGTGCCCACACATCGACAAAGCCATCGCGGCCCAGGCGCACCGTGGCGTTCATCGGCTCTAGCGCTGCATGGGCCAGCAGGGGCAGGCGGTATTCGGCATCCAGCACGGCGGCGGCATTGCTCAAGGCCTTGTCGGCATCGCCATGGCTCACGGCCTTGTCCGGTTTGGCGCTGATGAAGCTCTGCTCATACATGCGCCAATGGGTGGCGGTATCCAGCAGATCCTGCGCGCCTGGGCCCCATTCGGCGGCGACAGTGTCGCGCGCGCTCATTGCCCGCCAGGTGCTGTCGGCCACCACGGCGAAACCATTCTCCAGCGCCACCACGGCCTTCACGCCCGGCAGGGCCATGGCCTTGGAGCCATCGAGTTTTTTCAGCCGGGCGCCGAATTGCGGCGCGAAGCGCACCACGGCGAAAAGCTGCCCCGGCTCGCGCACATCAATACCGAACCGCGCGCTGCCATCGATCTTCGCCGCCGTATCCAGGCGCTGCTGTGGCTTGCCCAGCAGGGTCCATTGCTCAGGCTCTTTCAGCACCACATCGGCAGGCGGCGGCAGCAGGGCGGCGGCTTCCGCCAGTTCGCCATAGCCAAGGCCGCGGCCGGAAGCGGCATGCAGCACGCGGCCGGCCTCGGCGCGACATTCCTGCACGCCGACGCCCCAGGCATTGGCCGCTGCCTGCACCAGCTGCATCCGTGCCGTGGCACCGGCGCGGCGCAACGGCTGGAACAGCCAGCGCACCGAACTGGAGCCGCCGGTGATCTGCTGCCCGGCGAGGCGGCCCATGCGTTCCAGCAGCCAGTCGGCGGTGGGACTGAGCTTCTCAGGGCTGCCGCCGGCCAGCATGGCCTTCACCAGATAGGTGTTGCGGTAGATCGCATCCACGGGTGCCGCGCGCACATCGATGCGTTCCAGCGGCATTTCCAGTTCCTCGGCCACCAGGGTCGGCAGGATGGTATGCACGCCCTGGCCCATCTCCGATTGGCAGAGCAGCACGGTGGCGCGGTCATCGGCGCCGATATGCAGCCAGATGCCAAGCTGGAAACTCTGCACGCTGCGCACGCGCTGCTGCGCCTGGGCAGCAGCGGGAAGCGGGATGCCGACCAGCAGGCCGACGGCGGCGATGCCTTGCAGCAGCTCGCGGCGGTTTATTGCCCGAGCCTCGCCGTCTACTGACCGAGTTTCATCGTGGAGGGAAGCCATAGCGCCACTTCCGGGAACAGCATGATCAGGGCAATACCCAACCCGAGCATGAGCATATAGGGGATGGCGGCCTTGTCCACCTCGACCAGCGGTGCACCGGTGATGGAACGGATGACAATCAGGTTCATGCCCACCGGCGGCGAGATCAGTGCCAGTTCCAGGTTGATGGTGAGCAGCACGCCATACCACACCTTGTCGATGCCGAGCGCCGCCATCACCGGCAGGATCACCGGCGTGGTGATCAGGATGATCGAGAAGCTTTCCAGGATCAGGCCCAGGATGAAGATCACGAACATCAGGATGGCGAGGAACTGATACTTGCTCAGATTATTCTCGACCACGATGGAGACCAGCTGATCCGGGATATGCAGCTTGGTCAGCATATGGCCGAACAGGCCGGCGGACACGATGATCAGGAACAGCACGGCGGAAGTGCGCGCCGCTTCCTGGCCGCCTTCCCACAGGTCCTTGAGGCCGAATTTGCGATAGATGAAGGTGGCGATGAACAGCGCCCACAGCGCGCCGGTGGCAGCCGCCTCGGTGGCGGTGAAGATGCCAAGATACATGCCGCCGAGCACGAAGGGCGGCAGCGTGAAGGCCCAGAAGGAACGTTTCAGCGCGGCTCCCATTTCCGCCGGCGAAGCTTTTGCCGGGCGGATATAGCCGCCGGCATTGATGCGCTTCTGCTCCATGCGGCCTTCGGTGAACCAGCAATAGGCGGCGAAGATCACCGCCATCAGGATGCCGGGAAACACGCCGGCCATGAACAGCGCGCCGACCGAGGTATCGGAGGCGACGCCATAGAGCACCATCGGCGCGGAAGGCGGAATCAGGATGCCGAGCGTGCCGCCGCCGGCGACGACGCCATAGGCGCCGCGCGGCGTGTAGCCGTATTTCAGCATCTGCGGAATGGCGACGGCGCCAATGGTCAGCGCGGTCGCCACCGAGGAGCCGGAAATCGCGGCGAAGATCGAGCAGGCAAACACCGTGGCGATGCCAAGGCCGCCGGG
Source organism: Ferrovibrio sp. (assembly GCF_965278975.1). Classification (GTDB taxonomy): domain Bacteria; phylum Pseudomonadota; class Alphaproteobacteria; order Ferrovibrionales; family Ferrovibrionaceae; genus Ferrovibrio. The sequence continues at coordinate 4,668,928 of NZ_OZ257126.1, read as the reverse complement.
GATGTGGCGCATGAAGGTGTAGGCGGCGCCGTAGAGATCATCCACCACCTTGCCGCGCACCATGAAATGCGACATCAGCATGAACAGCGGGATCGCCACCAGCAGGTAGCCATCCAGCTGCCCGATGATGAATTCACCCAAGGTCGGGATGCTGCCCTCGACATAGAACAGCACGGCGGCCGAGAACAGGAACATGCCGGCGAACATCGGCAGGCCGGTATAGAGCAGCGCGATCAGCAGCGTCAGGATGATGATGAATGACATGGGCTGCGTTACTCGTGGCTGCGGGTGCCGTGGATCGGATCGTCGGCGTTCGGCGGCTGCCAGTTCGGACTGAATACCTCGAATAATTGCACCAGGGACACCAGCAGCAGCAGGCTGCCGCCGATGGGCAGGAATACCTGAATCCACCACATCGGCACCCAGGCCATGGTATTGGCCTTGATGCCGATCATCTGCGAGAAGCTGACAGTCTCGATGCCGGCCCACAGCATCAGGCCGCCGACCACGGCGACGGAGAGGGCGGAGAACAGCGCCAGCAGGCGCTGGCCGCGGCGGTTGAATTTCATCACCAGGGCATCGACGCCGATATTGGCGTTCAGCCGCTGGGCTTCCGGCATCGCCAGCAGCACCATGATGATCACCAGCCAGGTAGCGCTTTCATCGATCCAGCTTTGCGCGGCATTGAAGAAGTAGCGCGCCACCACGCCGGCACCGACCAGCACCAGGCAGATCAGGGCCGCGAGTCCCGCCACTTTCGAAGCGAGGCCCGACAGCAGGGCGATGAGGCGCGCTACCAATGTCATCTCGGAACCAGTGTCAGCTTACAGCTTGTTGATGGCGTCGATCAGCTTCGGGCCGTTTTCCGGCACCGCCTTCACGAAGGCATCGATCACCGGCTTCTGCAACGCGGCCTTCCAGGTGGCGGCTTCGGCCGGAGTCTGCATGTGGATGGTCATGCCCTTCTGCGGCAGTTCCTTGATCGCGGCTTCGGCGGTGGCTTCAGTCAGGCCGATCATGTCGGCTTCGGCCTTCTTGGCGGCTGCCGCCAGCGCATCCTTCTCGCCGGTGGTCAGGCGGTTATACCAGGCCGGGTTGGCGAACATGTGGAAGTAGACCGAGAAATACGGCGCCACGGTGCCGAACTTCTGCACTTCGTAGAAGCGGCGGCTGACGGCGGCGGACACGTCGGTGAGGCCGGCATCGAGCACGCCGGATTGCAGCGCCTGATAGACTTCCGGCGCCGGCGTCGGCGTCGGCGAGGCGCCGATGGAGGCGAGGCCGGTATCGGACAAGGCCGAGAGGCCGCGGATCTTCAGGCCCTTGAGGTCCTCAAGCTGCACCAGCGGCTTCTTCGCCGAGGTGAAGATCGATTGCCGCGTGGTGTAGAACCAGGTGATGTTGCGCACGCCCTTGGAAAGCAGGGCCTGCTCCAGCAGCAGCGCTGCCGGTGAGCCCGGGAATTTCTTGATCTTCTCCAGGTCGGTCAGCAGGTAGGGGATGGTCAGCACGTTCATCTCGGGGATGGTGTTGCCCCAGGTGAAGTTGGTCAGCACGCCGGCCTCGAAGGCGCCGCGCGCCACGCTGGCATGGGTCTCGCTCTGCTTGGCGAGCTGCTCGGCGGGGAAGATTTCCACGCGCATGGTGCCCTTGGTGCGGGCTTCGAGATCGGCCTTGAAGGCTTCCACGGCCTTGTGCACATGGTGCGCCGTCGGCACCGGATGGCTGATGCGCATCACGGTCTGGGCCTGGGCGGCGCCACCGCTGAGCGAGGTGGCAAACAGGGCGGCAATGGCGGTAACGCTGAGCGCGACGAGACGCATGGTTTTTGTTCCTCCCAAAAATTCTTTGCGGCCGAAAATTCGATCCGGTGTCTTTATCAGAACCTCAAGTTTAAGGTAACTGCCCGGTTGGGGCGAACAAATTTATCTCCCGCGCGGCTTGAGCCGGCTTGCGCCAGGGCGTAACGATCCGGCATGGAAACGCCCACCGAGACCCCGCCGCCCGAGGCCAATCCGGCATCTGCGAAGGCCCAGAATCTGGCCCTGGCGGCATTGATCGTGGGCGCCATCGCCATCGCCTTCTCGCCGATCTTCGTGCGCCTGTCGGAAGTCGGCCCCACCGCCACCGGTTTCTACCGCACTGCACTCGCGGTCCCGCCGCTCTGGCTGTGGTGGCGGCTGCGTGCCCCGGTGGCCGAACGCGCCAGCCTGCCCACCCTGGGCCTGATCCTGCTGCCCGGCCTGCTGTTTGCCGGCGACCTGTTCTTCTGGCATCTGGCGATCAAATACACCTCGGTGGCGAATGCCACCCTGCTCAGCAACTTCGCCCCCGTGATCGTCACGCTCGGCGCCTGGCTGATCCTGCGCGAGCGTATTAACAGGCTTTTTATGCTGGCGATGGCGGTGGCGATCTGCGGCGCGCTGATGCTGGTCGGCTCCAGCTTCCAGCTTGGCGGCACCAATGTGTATGGCGACATGCTGGCCTTCGCTACCGCCGGATTTTACGGTCTGTATATGATCGCCGTGGCGAAGCTGCGCGGCCGCCATGGCACGCAGACGCTGATGCTGTGGTCCAGCCTGGTCACCGCGCTGGCGCTGCTGCCGGCAACCTTGCTGATGGGCGAGGGGCTGCTGCCGGCCACGGCAACGGGCTGGTTCACGCTGTTCGGCCTCGCATGGCTCAGCCATGCCCTGGGCCAGGGCCTGATCGCCTATGCGCTCGGCCACCTGCCGGCGTCGTTCACGTCGCTGGTGGTCTTGTTGCAGCCGGTGGCGGCGGCGTTCTTCGGCTGGCTCTGGCTCGGCGAGGGCCTCACCAGCCTGCAGATCGGCGGCGGCCTGGTGGTGCTGTTCGGCATCTATCTGGCCCGCCGGGCGCAGCTCAAGTAATTACTTCATTACTCAGTACTGTCATGCCGGCGCAAGCCGGCATCCCATTTTTACCGCTGAAATGTGACTCTCGCGTGCGCGAGAGTGACAAAACATCAGCCGTTCAGCGTCCTGGCATACTCGGCGTACCATTGCAGGCTGTGCGGGTTGCTCATGGCGCCGGGATTGGCGACCTTTTCCATCGGCTGGCCGAGCAGGATTTTCTTCACCGGCACTTCCAGTTTCTTGCCCGAGAGCGTGCGCGGCACTTCGGCTACCTGCACCATGTCGTTGGGCACGAAGCGCGCCGAGACCGCCTGGCGGATGGCGCCGTTGATCTTCTGCTTCAGTGCCTCATCGAGCGTCAGATCTTCACGCAGCACCACGAATAGCGGCATGAAGCTTTCGCGGCCCAGATATTCCAGGTCGATCACCAGGCTATCCAGCACCTCGGGCAGTTCCTCCACCGCGCGGTAGATTTCCGCCGTGCCGAGCCGCAGGCCATAGCGGTTGATGGTAGCATCCGAACGGCCATAGATCACCGAGCCGCCGCGCGGCGTGATGCGGATCCAGTCGCCATGGCGCCAGATGCCGGGATAGACGTCGAAGTAGCTGCCCTGGTAGCGGGCGCCATCGGCATCGTTCCAGAGATAGAGCGGCATTGAGGGCAGCGGCTTGACGCAGACCAGTTCGCCGACCTGGTCGATCACCGGATTGCCGCCTTCATCGAAGGCCTGGATATCGGCGCCGAGGCAGCGCACCTGCATTTCGCCAGCATGGATCGGCAGCATGACGCAGCCGCCGACAAAGGCGCCGGCGAAATCGGTACCGCCGGAAATCGAGGTCAGCCATACCTCGTCGCCCAGTTCGCGGTAGATCCAGGCATAGGCATCTTCGGAAAGCGGCGAGCCGGTGGAGCCGACCGAGCGCAGGGCGGAAAGATCGGCAATCTCGCGCGGCTTGATGTCGGCCTTGAGGCAGGAAGCGAAGAAGGCGGCGCCGGCGCCGAAGAAGGTGGCCTTGGCCTCGCCGATGAAGCGCCACAGCCGGCCCCAATCCGGCCAGGCCGGGCTGCCGTCGTAGATTGCAATGGTGGCGCCGGTGCAGAGGCCGGCGACCTGCGCGTTCCACATGATCCAGCCGGTGCTGGAATACCAGTGGAACACATCATCCGGCCCCAGGTCGTTATGCAGCTGCATCATCTTCATCAATTCGAGGGTGACGCCGCCATGGCCATGCACGATGGGCTTGGGCAGGCCGGTCGTGCCCGACGAATACACCACCCAGATCGGATGATCATAAGCCACCGGCAGGATCTGCAACTCGGCCGGCACAAAGGCGATATCGGCCCAGCGCGCCACGCTCAGAGATGCCGGCAGTGTCATCGCCTCGGCCTGGCTCGGCAGCAGGATCACGTCACGCAACGTCGGCAAAGCCGCCACGATCTCGCCCACCATGTCGCGGCGGTCGATGGCCTTGCCGTTGTAATGCACGCCCTCGACGGCGAACAAAGCCACCGGCTCGATCTGCTTGAAGCGGTCAAGCACTGCCTGCAAGCCCATATCCGGGGCGCAGATCGACCACACGGCGCCAATCGATATGGCGGCCAGGAAGGCGATCAGGGTTTCCGGCGTGTTCGGCGCATAGGCCACCACGCGGTCGCCGGGCTTGATGCCGCGCTGGCGCAGATGGGCGGCGATGGCGGCGACGCGGTCGCGCAATTCATGCCAGCCCATTTCCTTCATCGGCTCGGTCTCGGAGGCATAGAGGATCGCCGGGCGGCTGTCGGTGACATGGCGCATCACCTGATCGACGTAGTTCACCTCCGCGCCGGTGAACCATTTGGCGCCGGGCATCGAGGCATCGGCCAGCACCTTGGTGTAGGGCTTATGCGTCTTGATGCCGTAGAAATGCCACAGGCTGTCCCAGAACGGCTCGGTCTCGGTCACCGACCAGCGATAGAGCGCGTCATAATCCTTGAAATCGAGGCCGCGATTTTCCTTCAGCCAGGTCATGTAGCGGTAGAGCTGGCTGCGGCGGATGCGATCCGGCGTCGGGGTCCAGAGCGGCTTTTCGCTCACGGTCATCGGGATTCCTCCGGGGGCTTTGGGCGGTTTTACCCGGCTGGCGCCAGCGCGGCAACTGGGCTTCGGGCGCGGAGAGTAGTAAACTGCGGCCTTCCCGCAGATGTCTGCTTTTCATGGAACAGGCCGCCCGATGAAGCTCTGCACCTACAGCCATCCCGGCACCGGCAATATGCGGCCCGGCGCGCTGACCTCGGACGGCGCGATGATCGTCGATTTTTCGGCACGCTTCCCCGATATCCTGGCGCTGATCAAGGCCGGCGATGAAGGCATGGCGGCGGCGCGCAGCCTGCTCGATGACGGTGAAATCCGCGTGCCGCTGCTGGATGCCACGCTGCATGCGCCGCTGCCGGTGCCGGAACAGATCCGCGACTGCATGCTGTTCGAGAAGCATGTGCGCCAGGCGATGCAGCGTATCGCGATAATGCGCAAGCCGATCCTGGGGCCGTGGCTGGTCAAGGCCGGTTTGGTCAAGGTGCCGGCCAGCTGGTATGCGATGCCGGTCTACTACAAGGCCAACCGCTTCTCAGTGATCGGCACCGGCCAGGATGTGCTGTGGCCGCGCTACAGCCAGGTGATGGATTTCGAGCTGGAAATGGGCTTCGTGCTCGGCCGGGGCGGCAAGAACATCAAGGCCAGGGATGCCCGCCGGCATATCTTCGGCTACACCATCTTCAACGATTTCTCCGCCCGCGATGCCCAGAGCGCCGAGATGCAGTCGATGCTCGGCCCCTGCAAGGGCAAGGATTTCGATACCGGCAATGCCATGGGTCCGTTCCTGGTCACCGCTGACGAGATCGAGGACCCCTATGCGCTACGCATGCAGGCGCGGGTCAACGGCAAGACCTGGTGCGACAGCAATTCCTCCACCATCCACCACACGTTTGAAGCTTTGCTCGAACGCATCTCGGCGGACGAGACGCTGCATCCGGGCGAATTCTTCGGCTCCGGCACTGTCGGCGATGGCTGTGGCCTGGAACATGGCCGTTTCCTGAAGGATGGCGATGTGGTGGAGCTTGAGATCGAGAAGATCGGCATCCTGCGCAACCGCGTGCTGCGGCAGAAATAATGGCCTCTTCAGGCCGTCATGCCCGCGCCAAAGCCCTTCGGGCCCGCGCGCCCACGAACGCTTCGGGCGTTCGCGCGCTTACAGGGCATCACATTTCGAAACAAATGGGACCCTCGCTTTCGCGAGGGTGACAAAGCTGCCTCATCTCGTCATGCCCGGACTTGATCCGGGCATCTTGCGCCTCGTTGAGAGAGATGCCCGGGTCAAGCCCGGGCATGACGCTTTTCAGTCCATGTCACCCTCGCGAAAGCGAGGGTCCCATTTTTTGCAGCTTTGAATGGGATGCCCGCTTTCGCGGGCATGACCCAAAAAAATCACCCCCGAGTTTCCCCGGGGGTGATGGTGTCAGGCTATAGGCTCCGCGTCAGTTCTTCTGCGCCGGCACCGGCAGGTCGAACAGCAGCACCTCGGCGCCTTCCGGTGCGGTGATCTCCACCGACTTGGTTTCAAACACCGCCATGCCGTCGCGGGTCGAAAGCTTGGTGCCGTTGACGATGGCGGTGCCATCGGCCACCACCACATAGGCGATGCGCTGCTGCGTCTCGCTCCAGGGCAGCGTATGGGTGACGCTGTCGCCCTGGCCCAGCAGCGCGCCATAGAGCGTGGCGTCCTGGTGGATCAGCAGGGTTTCCGGGTTGGCGGCTCGCACGGCTTCCTCGCCGGAGGCGAGGGGGACAAGCCTGCCGGCGCGGTCGCCCTTGGGGAACTGCGCCTGCGCCCAGCGGGGCTTGAGGCCGCGCTGGCGCGGCTCGACCCAGATCTGGAACAGATGCGTCGCCTCGTTTTCCTCGTTCCACTCGGCATGCATGATGCCGGTGCCGGCCGACATCACCTGCACGTCGCCGGCAGGAGTGCGGCCGCGATTGCCGAGCGAGTCTTCATGGCTGATGGCGCCGCGCCGCACATAGGTGATGATCTCCATGTCGCGGTGGCCATGCATCGGGAAGCCGGAATGCGGCTTGATATGATCGTCGTTCCACACCCGCAGCGGGCCGAAGCCGAAACCCATCGGCGCGGCAACGCCCGAGAAGTTGAAGTGGAAGCGGCTGTCGAGCCAGTCATTGCCGAAGCGGCCAAGACGGTCGAAGGGAACTGCAACGGTCATGATACGTCTCCTTGCCTCGTTCGGCCCCGGGCGGATTGCCCGGGGCCTTCGCTGAGGCGGCGTTGGGGTAGGGTACTGGTTACTCGATACGCGTTACTTGGCCAGCTTGGCGGCGATACCCGCCACATGCTTGCCCTGGAAGCGGGCGATCTTCAGTTCGGTTTCGTTCGGCTGGCGCGAGCCATCCGGGCCGGCGATGGTGCCGGCGCCATAGGGCGAGCCGCCGCGCGAGACCGACACATCCATGGTCTCCGGGATGGCGTAAGGCACACCGACGATGACCATGCCATGATGCTGCAACGTCACCTGGAAGCTGGTGATGGTGGTCTCGTTGCCGCCGCCGGTGCCGGTGGAGGTGAACACGCTGCCGACCTTGCCGACCAGGGCGCCCTTCATCCACAGACCGCCGGTCTGATCCAGGAAGGTGCGCATCTGGCCGCTCATCATGCCGAAGCGGGTGGGGGTGCCGAAGATGATGGCGTCATAGTTCGGCAGTTCGTCGATGGTGGCGACCGGCGCGGCCTGGTCCCACTTGCCATGGGCGGCCTTGAAGGCGGCTTCCGGCATGGTTTCCGGCACGCGCTTGATCACTACCTCGGCGCCGGCCTCGCGGGCGCCCTCGGCAACGGCCTGGGCCATGCCCTCGATATGGCCGTACATCGAATGGTAGAGAACCAGAATCTTGGTCATTGAAGTCTCTCCTTGGATACTTCCCGCCGCCCCAGCGGCGTTGGATGAGGAGAATTTAAGCTCGCCATTTAAGGAAACAATACTATATTTGGAACATGATTGTTTCTAATGGTGGACAATAGCCATGGATTACCTTTCCGACCTGGCGGTATTCGCCCGGGTGGCCGAACAGATGAGTTTCACATCCGCCGCCCAGTCCTTGGGCCTGTCGAAATCTGCCGTTTCGAAGCAGATCGCCCGGCTGGAACAGCGGCTGGGCAGCCAGTTGCTGCAGCGGACCACGCGGCGGCTGCAACTCACCGAAACCGGCCGCATCGTGCAGGCCCATGCCGAACGGGTGCTGGCCGAGGCCCAGGCCGCCGAGGCCGCCGTGCAGAATTTGCAGGAGGCGCCGCGCGGCCTGCTGAAGGTGAACCTGCCGATGAGCTTCGGCCTCAGCCATGTGGCGCCGCTGCTGCCGGAATTGCTGGCGCAATGCCCGGACCTGCGCATCGAGGCGAGCTACAACGACCGCCGCGTCGACCTGCTGGAAGAGGATGTGGATGCCGCCGTGCGCATCGGCGAACTGGCGGATTCGACGCTCAATGCCCGGCGGCTCGGGCCGGCCCGCGTGGTCTATGCGGCGGCGCCAAGCTACATCGCCAAATACGGCACGCCGAAACATCCCGACGAGCTGAAATGGCACCATTGCCTGATCTACAGCTATCTCGCCGATCCGCTGCTCTGGCGTTTCGCCTCGCAGCCCGGCGGCGAGCCGGATATCGCTGTCCGCGTGCAGGGGCCGCTGACGGCCAATAACGGCGACGCCTTGCGGCTGGCGGCTTTGGCCGGCACCGGCATCGCCCGGCTGCCCAGCTTCGTCATCGGCCCGGATATCGCGGCAGGGCGGCTGGTGCCGATCCTGGAGCCATACCGCGTGGCGGATCTGGGCATCTTCGCGGTCTACCCGGCGCAGCGCCACCTGACGCCGAAGCTGCGCGCCTTCATCGATTTCCTGGCCGGCAAATTCGGGCCGGAGCCGCCCTGGGACTGCGCCTGGATCGGCCTGCGGCAGGGCGAAATAAAGTAAAGCCCCCTGCGGCAGCCTGCCGCAGATAACCGTTTACGGCCCGGAGTCGCCATGCTAAACAGGCGCCCTGAAACGGGAAAGTCAGATGATTCGCCCCATGATGCACCGACGAGCTAGCCGACGAGTAGCGCAACGAAAGCGCTGCGCGGCCGTTGTTCGCGTGCATTGAGGCCTGGATCAGCCCTGACAGCCTGATCGTCTCCCAGCAGACACCCAGCACTTCCAATGCACCCGAACAACCGGCCGGTCGGACGGAAGGCGAAAGCCGCCCCTCCGCTCACGTTGGTCTCCGATTTAGTGCCAGGAAGCAAGCTGATGTTCCCGATTTCGCCAGAGCGGCCCTCTGATGCCGCCCAGATTGAAAATCTCCTCGACCTGACTTTCGGCTCCGGCCGCACCGCCAAGACCGTCTACCGGCTGCGCGAGGGCGTGGCGCCGATCAAGGCCTTAAGCTTTTCCGTGCGCCAGGGCAGCCGCCTGCTCGGCTCGATCCGCTACTGGCCGATCTCGATTGGCGAAGGGGCGGCGCCGGCAGTGATGCTCGGCCCGGTGGCGGTGCATCCCGATTTCCAGGGCCAGGGCATCGGCCGGGCGCTGATCCGGCACAGCCTCTATGCCGCCACGCGGCAGGGCCACAAGCTGTGCATGCTGGTGGGCGACAAGGCCTATTACGAGCCGTTCGGCTTCATCGCCGCCGCCGAGCGCGGCCTGGAAATGCCGGGCTGGGTGGAGCTGGAGCGGTTCCAGATCATGGAGCTGGTGCCGGGCGCGCTGGACGGCGTCAGCGGCATGATCGGCAAACCGAAGGTGCCGCGCAGCCGCAAGACGGCGGCCTGAGCCATGCGGCGGCCGGCGCCGGATTGGCATGATCCGCGCGTCCAGCTTTTAGACAGCATCACCGAAATCAGACCCGAGGATTGTGGCCGGGTCATCGTCGCCGCCTCCCATGCCGGTGTCTCGGCGGTGAGCTACGCCTTCAACGACCAGCCGCTGGCCTGCTTCTTCAACGATGCCGGGGTGGGCAAGGATGAGGCCGGGATTTCCGGCCTCGGACCGCTGAACGACCACGGCATCATCGCCGCCACTTACAGCCATGACAGCGCCCGCATCGGCGACGCGGTGGATGCCTGGGCCTGCGGCATCCTCACTCACGTTAACGCGCTGGCTGCGGCGCGCGGCCTCAAGTCCGGCATGAGCGTGCAGCAGGCGGCGCGGTTGTTGCTCGGCTAGAGTCCGCGCGCGGCGATCTCTTCGCGGGCGCGGCGGGCCACGGCTGCTGCCATTTCCTGGCGCCGGGCCGCCATGTCGGCGGCGCTGCTGGCTGCCCGCAAATCGAATTCGGCGCGGGTGAAGCCGCGCAGGCTGCGCAGCCGCGCCAGGCCCTCCAATTCCGTTCCGGCGGCGGAATCGCTCAGCCGTGTCACCGTGATCTCGATCAGCGAGTTGGCCGGCAGCGTGCTGTTGCGGGGCACGGCCGCCAGCACCGCGTCGCGCAAGCTGGCGGAGAAGGCATCGTCCAGGGCGACGCCGATATTGCCGGCCACCCGCACGGTTTCGATATTCAGCGCGCCGCTGTCATTCGCCGCCGCCATGCGGGTCAGTTCGGTCTCGCGGCAGCCGCCGAGCAGCAGCAGTAATGCCAGTGCCGCAAAGCCGGTGCGCCGCGTTAAATCATAGGACTGGAATTTCACCCGCATCATCAACCCCCGGTTCTTATTTTATCGCGCAATCATTGATCCTGCCGGGAGGTGGCGGCAAGCGATATCTCGGGACTATCCCGCATCTGGCTAAGCGGGGAAGCCCCCGGCGGATTTATTGACCGGGATGTTCATTGATCGGGATGGCGCCGCGATAAATCCCCGCCTTCGCCACGATCCTGCCACCGTGCGGCTTATCCTGTGCATTGCCGGTGGCCTCACAGCCGGCCATGAACAGGAAAGAAGCCATGCAACGCAGCACGGGTTTTGCCTCTCGGATCATTCTCGCCACTGCCATCGGCGCTCTCGCCTTCAGCAATGCAGCCTGGGCCGATGGCAAGGGGCGTGGCCGCCATGGCGATGACGATGACCGCCGTGGCCCGCCGCACCGCCAGCACGAGCCGCGTGGCGGCGATACCAACATCCAGATCAACTTCAATTTCGGCGATGCCGACCGCCGCGTGGTGCGCGACTATTACGAGGCGCCGCGCTATGCCGTGCATTGCCCGCCGGGCCTGGCCAAGAAGGGCAATGGCTGCATGCCGCCGGGCCATGCCAAGCGCTGGGTGGTGGGGCATCCGCTGCCGCCGGATGTGATCTTTTACGAAGTGCCGCGCGACCTGATCGTGCTGTTGCCGCCGCCGCCGCCGCGCCACCGTTATGTGCGCGTCGACAGCGACATCCTGATGATCGCCATCGGCACCGGCATGGTGCTGGACGGCATCCAGAATCTCGGCCGCATGTAACGGCTAGAGCGGCGCCCAGGGTGTTTCGGGCAGGCCGGGCGTTTCGAGATCGGCGGTGAACAGCGCGCCGGCCAGCGGCGTGGCGGCGAGGTCTTCGGCGCTGTGGCGCTGGCGTGCGCTGGTGATGTAGAGCCGGCGCAGATCCGGGCCGCCGAAGGCCGGCATGGTGGTGGCGCGCGCCGGCACCTGGATTTCGCGCAGGCGTTCGCTGGCCGGGCTGAATTGCACTACCTTGCCGGCACCGTAGAGCGCCAGCCAGTAATTGCCTGCCGCATCCACCGCGGCGCCATCCGGGCGCTCGCCGCTGGCATTAAGATCGAGAAACACGCGCCGGTTCGAGGGCGTGCCGCTGGCCGGATCATAGTCATAGGCCCATACAGTGCAGGCCGGCGTATCGGCGTGATACATGGTGGTGCCGGCCGGGCTCCAGGCCAGGCCGTTGGAGATCACCATGTCGTCGATCATGCGCCGCACCCGGCCGCCGGCATCCAGGCGGTAGAGCAGGGCTGCGGCGCGGTCGCGCATCTCGCAGATGGTGCCGACCCAGAAGCGGCCCTGGCGGTCGCAGCGGCCATCATTGAAGCGGAACATGTTCGGATCATAGGGCGCATTGGCGATGCGGATCGGATGCGCGCCGCTCATGTCCAGGCGATAGATGCCGTGGCGCAAAGCCGCCAGCAGGCCGCCGCCCGCTATCGGCGCGATGCTGCCGATGGCCTGGCCGAGATCTCGGCTGTCATCCTGGCCGCTGGCCGGATCGAAGCGATGCAGCTTCCCGACATTGATATCAATCCAATAGAGTTTCTGCTCGGCCACCGACCAGACGGGTGACTCGCCCAGATCAGCCTGTGCTTCCAGGATTAGCTCGGCGGAGATTTCGGTCATCGGCAATCCTGTTCCAGTTGATCCGCCACCAGCGTGGCGATGGCGAGCGACGCCGTAAGCCCTGGGCTTTCGATGCCGAACAGATGCAGCAGGCCCGGCGCGCCATGCTGGGCGGCGCCATGGATCACGAAGTCATCGGCCTTGCCGCCGCCAGCGGATAATTTCGGGCGGATGCCGGCATAGCCGGGCTGGATCGCGCCATCGGGCAGGCCGGGCCAGTAGCGCCGCACGGCGGCATAGAATTTATCGCCACGCGCCGGATCGACCTGATAGTCGATGGCGTCGATCCATTCTACGTCTGGGCCGAAGCGCATCTGGCCGCCGAGATCGATGGTGACATGGGTGCCAAGCCCGCCCGGTTCCGGCACCGGATAGATCAGGCGCGAGAAGGGCGGCTTCATGCCTGACAGCACGAAGTAATTGCCCTTGGCGTAGAAGCTGCCGGGGATCAGATCGTGGCGCGGGCCGGCAATGGTTTTCGCCACCGCCTGGGCATGCAGGCCGGCGGCGTTCACCACCAGCTTCGCCGCCAGCCGCATCGCATCCGGCCCGCCGGTCTCGATCTCGAAACGGCCATCGCGCCAGATGGCGCTGTGCAGCGGCGCATTCAGCGCCAGCATGGCGCCGTGTTCCTCGGCCTCGCCGAGATAGGCCAGCATCAAGCCGTGGCTGTCGATAATGCCGGTGGAAGGCGAGAGCAGGGCGGCGGTGCAATGCAGGTCCGGCTCCAGCGCCTGGGCTTCTGCGGCACTCAGCCAGCGCAGGTCATGCACGCCATTGGCCGCCGCCTTGGCCTGCAAAGCTTTCAGTTCATCATTCTGCGCCGCATCGGTGGCGACGATCAGCTTGCCGATGCGGCGCGCATCGACGCCGCGTTCCTGGCAATAGCGGTAGAGCCGGTCGCGGCCCTCGACGCAGAGCCGCGCCTTCAGGCTGCCCTGCGGATAATAGATGCCGGCATGGATCACTTCCGAATTGCGCGCGCTGGTTTCGGTGCCGAAGGCATCGGCGGCTTCCAGGATCACCACCTCGCGGCCGCGCCGGGCCAGTTCGCGCGCCACCGCCAGCCCCACCACGCCGGCACCGATCACCAGGCATTCCACCGAATCCATTGCCGCTCCGGGCTTGTCTGAAACATGCGTCCTGCCGGTTATCCCCGGAGGCCGGATCGGTTTCAAGCCGGGATACCGCCCCCAGTATCACCTGGGCGTCGAATGTTACGAGCGGCACTTGACGGGGCAGGCCCTTTCCCGTATCTAACCGGCCTCGACGGGACCCCCGGGTCACGCGATGCCCAGATGGCGGAATTGGTAGACGCGCTAGCTTCAGGTGCTAGTGACCGAAAGGTCGTGTAAGTTCGAGTCTTATTCTGGGCACCAATTCTTTTCTATGCTCTTTCGCCACCCGGCGCGGCGGAGCATAATCCCCTCCGAAAATCAGCGAATCAGAGCAAGCGGCGCGCATGGCTATCACCCTGCATCAAGGCGACCTGCCCGATGGCCTCGATCTGGGGTCCAGCGTGGCGGTGGATACGGAAACCATGGGCCTGCGCACGGCGCGCGACCGCCTCTGCCTGGTGCAGCTTTCCGGCGGCGATGGCAATGCCCATCTGGTCCGCTTCGGCGCCGGCAAGGGCTATGACGCGCCCAACCTGAAGCGCCTGCTGGCTGACCCCAAGGTATTGAAACTGTTCCATTTCGCGCGCTTCGACCTGGCCGCGATCCAGCATTACCTGGGGGTTTCCTGCACGCCGGTCTACTGCACCCGCACGGCGTCCCGCCTGGTCCGCACCTTCACCGACCGGCATGGCCTGAAGGATCTCTGCCGCGACCTGATCGGGGTGGAGATTTCCAAGCAGGAACAGAGTTCCGACTGGGGCGCGCCGAGCCTGACCGAAGCGCAGCAGAAATACGCCGCCTCCGATGTGCTCTACCTGCACCAGCTCAAGACCGTGCTGGATGTGATGCTGGCCCGTGAAGGCCGCACCGCCCTGGCCCAGGCATGCTTCGATTTCCTGCCCGCCCGCGCCGCCCTCGATCTGGCCGGCTGGCCGGAAGAGGATATTTTCGCCCACAACTAGCCCGCAATCAGCCTAAACTAGATTGCGTTCCAACCCGCCGCGCGGTTTGCTTTTTTCTTGGTCATTCCGCATACTTGGCACGAATCTTGTTAGACGGTTTCCAGCAGGTGGGTCTCGCCGCGTATGTCCAAAACCGCCCTGTCGCCGGCAGCGCCCCGCAAGGCCGCCGGCTCCCGTGCCAAGCCGCGCCCGGCCAAGGTTAAGTCCAAGGCCGTGGTGACCCGTTTGCCCTCCGCCACCGGCGTGGGGCAGCCGGCGGGGGATATCGCCGTGGCGCGCCGCGTGCTGCTCACCGAGGCCAACGGCCTTGCCGCCCTGGCCGCCAATCTGAACAGCCAGTTCACCCAGGCCATCGACGTGCTGAACCGCATCAGCGGCGACGGCACCCAGGGCCGCGTCATCGTTTCCGGCATGGGCAAGTCCGGCCATGTGGCGCGCAAGATCGCCGCCACCATGGCTTCCACCGGCACGCCGGCGATGTTCGTGCATCCGGCCGAGGCCAGCCATGGCGATCTCGGCATGGTCACCACCAGCGACGTGCTGCTCTGCCTGTCCAATTCCGGCGACGTGCCGGAGATGGCCGACCTGATTGCCCATGCCAAGCGGTTCGGCATGCCGCTGATCGGCATGACCTCGAAGCTGAAATCCGCGCTCGGCCAGGCTTCCGATATTGCCCTGATCCTGCCGCCGGTGGAAGAAGCCTGCCCGATGGGCCTGGCACCCACCACTTCCACCACAATGATGCTGGCGCTGGGCGATGCGCTGGCCGTGGCGCTGATGGAGCGCAAGGGCTTCACCCGCGACCATTACCGCGTGTTCCATCCCGGTGGCCGGCTCGGCAAGCAGCTGATCAAGGTGAAAGACCTGATGCATGCCGGCCAGGAAATCCCGCTGGTGCCCACCGGCACGGCGATGCGCGAGGCGCTGGTGACCATGGCCGGGCGCAGCTTCGGCTGCATCGGCATCCTGGGCCGCCAGGGCCGCGACAAGGGCAGGCTGGTCGGCATCATCACCGACGGCGATCTACGGCGCCATATCGATGGCGATATCCTGGCGCGCAAGGTGGAAACCGTGATGACCAAGTCGCCGCTCACCATCCGGCAGGACATGCTGGCGGTGGAGGCTTTGCGCGAGATGAACCAGCGCCGCATCACCGCCCTGTTCGTGGTGGATGGCGGCCGCCCCATCGGCATCCTGCACATGCATGATTGCGTGCGCGCCGGGATCACCTGAGGCAGGCATGACAGACGCCCCGCAGGATAGCACTTCCACCGGCACAGGTTCAGGCGCCGCCGCCTCTGCTGCTGCCGGGCGCCGCCTGCGCGATGATTTCGCGCCGCGCAGCGGGCAGGGCATCGCCGGCCAGGTGGTGCAGCGCCGGCGCGGCTTCGTGCGTTTCATGAAATTCGTGCTGCCGGTCGGCGCGGTTGCCCTGGTCGGCCTGATCGCTGCCTGGCCGCAGCTTACCAAGCGCGACACCGGCTTCCGGCTGGCCTTTTCCAGCATCGAGACCCAGGAGATGGCGCTGGTGATGAACAACCCGCGCTTCCGTGGCAACGACAGCAACGGCCAGCCCTATATCGTCACCGCCGACCGCGCGATGCAGGACCCGAATGATTCCAAGCTGGTGACGTTGGACAAGATTTCCGCCGACATCACCTTGAATGACGGGGCGTGGATTTCGCTTACCTCCAATACCGGCGTCTACAACAACACCGCCCGGATGCTGACGCTGCATGGCGACATCAACGTCTATAGCGACCGTGGCTATGAGTTTCACGGCATCAATGCCGAGATCGACCTGAATACCGGTGTGCTGGCCAGCGACGACAAGGTCTGGGGCCATGCTTCGCTGGGCAGCATCCGCGCCAATGGCATGCGGGTCTATGATCGCGGCAAGACCATCGTGTTCATCAACGGCGTGAAGACCACGCTCAATCCCCGCGGCGCAGGATGACCAGCATGCGCAAATTCACTGCCCCTTCCGCTTTCGTACTCGGCGCTTCCGCTCTTGCACTGCTGCTTGCAGCCCAGGCTATGGCGCAAGGGCTGCCCGGCCAGCGCCGTGGCAACAACAGCAGCAATAATTCAAACCTGCCGATCGAGATTGCCGCCGACAATCTTGAAGTGCTGCAGGAACGGCAGCTTGCCATCTTCCGCGGCAATGTCGATGTGGCGCAGGGCGAGATGCGGCTGCGCGCCGACGAGCTGATGGTGTATTACCGCGACCGCAACAATACCCAGCCGCCTGCACAGGCGCAGGGCCAGCGCCCGGCGCAGCAGCGCCCTGCCGCGCCGGTGCCATCCGCCGGCGGACCGGATATGGGCGCGATCAGCCGCATCGAGGCCAAGGGCAAGGTGTTCATCTCGTCGGCGGACGAGAAGGCGCAGGGCGATTATGCCGATTACAATGTCGACAAGAAGCTGATTGTGCTGCAAGGCAACGTGGTGCTGACCCAGAAGGAAAGCGTGCTGCGCTGTGCCAAGGTGACGATGCAGCAGGATATCGGCCGCTCGGTCTGCGATCCTTTGCCGGGTCAGCGCGTGATCGGCGTGTTCCGCCAGGGGGGCTGATGACGCCGCAGAACGACGATAGCGCGGCGAATGGTCCGCGCCTGGTAGCGGAAAATCCGCATCCCGGGCTTTCCGCCCATCGCCTGGGCAAGAGCTTCAAGAAGCGGCCTGTCTTGCGCGATGTGTCGCTGAGTGTGCAGCGGGGCGAGGCGGTTGGCCTGCTGGGGCCGAACGGCGCCGGCAAGACCACCTGCTTCTACATCATCACCGGGCTGATTTCGGCCGATCATGGCTCGATCATGCTGGATGGCGCCGATATCACCGGCCTGCCGATGTATCGCCGCGCCCGCCTCGGCATGGGCTACCTGCCGCAGGAAGCCTCGATCTTCCGTGGCCTCACGGTGGAACAGAATATCCGCGCCGTGCTGGAACTGGTGGAAGCCGAGGCCGACAAGCGCGAGGCGATGCTGGAAGACCTGCTCGCTGAATTCTCCATCAGCCATCTGCGCCGCACCCCGGCGATGGCGCTTTCCGGCGGCGAACGCCGGCGCTGCGAAATCGCCCGTGCCCTGGCCACACGCCCCAGCTTCATGCTGATGGACGAGCCGCTGGCCGGCATCGATCCGATTGCCGTGGGTGAAATCCGCGAACTGGTGTCGCATCTGAAGCATCGCGGCATCGGCGTGCTGATCACCGACCACAATGTGCGCGAGACCCTGGATATCATCGACCGTGCCTACATCCTGCATGATGGCAAGGTGCTGATGGAAGGTTCGCCGAACGAGATCGTCGCCGACGAGAACGTCCGCCGGGTCTATCTCGGCGAACGCTTCAGCTGGTGATCCGCTAGCATGGCGATCGGCCCGCGTCTGGAACTGCGGCAGGGCCAAGCCCTGGTGATGACGCCGCAGTTGCAGCAGGCGATCAAGCTGTTGCAGTTGTCCAATATCGAACTGACCGCCTATGTCGAGCAGGAGCTGGAACGCAATCCGCTACTGGAACGCCAGGATGGCGAAGGCGGCGGTGAAGATGCCCGCGATGCCTTCGATGTCGCCGAAGCCGGCGGCGATCCCGCCCGCCTCGATCTGGATGGCGATGCCAGCGTCGTCTCGGCGCGCGAGGCGATGGATGTGGAGGCCGATGGCGGCGACAGCGGCGCCGATGCCTACAGCTATGGCGGCGAAGGCGGCGGCCTCGGCCCATCGGATTCCTATATTTCAGGCCGTGGCGGCGACATGCGCTTCGAGGATGGCGAAAGCTCGCTGGAGCAGACGCTGTCGGAAGACCTCTCATTGCGCGCCCATGTGGAAGAACAATGGCGCCTTATCCCGGCAAGCCCGGCCGAGCGGCTGATCGGCCAGGCGCTGATCGACAGCCTGGATGAAGCCGGCTACATCACCGAGTCGCTGGCCGACCTGGCGGATCGCCTGGGCACGCCGCCGGATGCGGTGGAAGCCGTGCTGGCCAAGCTGCAGCAGATCGAGCCGGCGGGCCTGTTCGCCCGCAGCCTGAAGGAATGCCTGGGCCTGCAATTGCGCGAGCGCAACCGCCTCGATCCGGCGATCCAGGCGCTGCTGGATAATCTCGAAATGCTGGCCAAGCGCGATATCGCCGGCCTGCTCAAGATCTGCGGTGTCGATCAGGAAGACCTGACGGACATGATCAAGGAGATCCGTGCGCTGAACCCGAAGCCGGGCCTGGTATTCGGCGGCGAGCCGGTGCAGACGCTGATCCCGGATGTGTATGTGCGCCGTGGTTCCGATGGCGGCTGGCTGGTGGAGCTGAATAACGACACGCTGCCACGCGTGCTGGTGAATACGCGCTATTATACCAAGGTTGCCCGCAGCAAGCCGGATGCTAAAAACCCGGCCAAGGGCGAGCGCGAGAAGGCGACAAAGAACTATCTGTCGGAATGTCTCAATTCGGCCAACTGGCTGGTGAAGTCGCTGGACCAGCGGGCGCAGACCATCCTGAAGGTGGCGAGCGAGATCGTGCGCCAGCAGG
This sequence comes from Ferrovibrio sp., assembly GCF_965278975.1. Classification (GTDB taxonomy): domain Bacteria; phylum Pseudomonadota; class Alphaproteobacteria; order Ferrovibrionales; family Ferrovibrionaceae; genus Ferrovibrio. The sequence goes on along the minus strand of NZ_OZ257126.1, from coordinate 4,650,115 downwards.
AGGCTTTCCTGCGGCTCGGCATCGATCACCTGAAGCCGCTGAACCTCAAGGCGGTGGCGGAAGCCATCGAGATGCACGAAAGCACGGTCAGCCGCGTTACCTCGAACAAGACCATGGCGACGCCGCGCGGCATTTTCGAGATGAAGTATTTCTTCACCGCCTCGATTGGTGCCACCGATGGCGGCGACAGCTTCTCGGCCGAGGCGATCCGCCACCGCATCAAGGACCTGATCGACGCCGAAAGCGCCGATGACGTGCTGTCAGACGACAAGATCGTGGAAATTCTCGCCGGCAAGGGGGTGGACATTGCCCGCCGCACCGTGGCGAAATACCGCGAAGCGATGAATATCCCCTCCTCGGTGGAGCGCCGCCGCTTGAAAAAGGCCGGTTTGCTTCCCGTTGGCTGAGCTGATCACGGTAGACCATGTCAGACATCGAAAAGCTTTTTGACAACAACCGCTCCTGGGCCATCGGCAAACTCTCTGTCGATCCCGGTTTCTTCGACCGCCTGTCGCACCAGCAGAATCCGGCCTATCTGTGGATCGGCTGCGCCGATAGCCGCGTGCCGGCGAATGAAATCGTCGGCCTCGATCCGGGCGAATTATTCGTACACCGCAATGTCGCCAATCTGGTGCAGCCGGCGGATATGAACTGCCTGGCGGTATTGCAGTACGCTATCGAGTTCCTGAAGGTGAAGCACATCATCGTCACCGGTCACTACGGTTGCGGCGGTGTGCGCACGGCGCTGTTTCAGGAACAGCTCGGCCTGATCGATCATTGGCTGCGCCCGATCCGCGATACCCGCGAGCGCAATGCCGAGGAACTCGACGCCATCGTCGATGAGTACAAGCGCGTCAACGCGCTCTGCGAAATGAATGTACGCGAACAAGTGCTCAATCTGGCCAAGACCACCATCGTGCAGAATGCCTGGGCCAGTGGTCAGCCGCTCAGCCTGCATGGCTGGGTCTATGGCATTTCCAATGGCCTGGTGCGCGATCTCGGCGTCACGGTCAGCAACCCGGATCATCTCTCGCCGATTCACCGCACGGTGCGGCCAAAAAGCCCGTAAGGCCTCTTGAATCCGGGCAATTCATAGCCATATCAAACATTTAGGTGCGGTTGACAGTATCGGGGCGCTTCTCTATGGTCCGCCCCCGCTGGTCGCCCGTACCGACCGCCGTTGCAACCCTGCCGGCCGAGCCGGCAAGAATAGTTTGTATCTCGGTGGCGAATTGTGGATCATGCCGTAACCGACCGTCATTCGGATCGTGAGACACCATGAAAATCCTCATCTCGGGTAAGCAAGTCGATCTCGGCGAGGCCCTGCGTGGTCACGTTGAGATGAAGCTGATCGCCGCCGTGTCGAAGTACATGGAGAACGCCATCGAGGCGAATGTGGTGTTCAGCCGTGAAGGCAGCATGTTCCGCTGCGTCTGTGCGGTGCATGTCGGCACCGGCATTGACATGCAGGCTGATGCCAGCGACCCGGAAATCTATGCCAGCTTCGACCAGGCGCTCGAAAAGCTGGCCAAGCAGGTGCGGCGCGACAAGCGCCGGCGCCGCAATCATCACGCCCGCAAGCCGGACCTCGATGCCGCCGTCTGATGACGGCGTATCGCATCAGGCAGGCAGCGCGGCAACAGGATTCATGGATAAAGACGCGTCATGGAAATACACGAGCTTTTGAGCCCCGATGGCGTGGTCGCCAATCTTAAGGCCAACAGCAAGAAGCAGGCCTTGCAGGAACTGGCATCGCGCGCCGCGCGGCTGACCGGCCTGCATGAGCGGCAGATCTTTGAAACCCTGCTGGAGCGCGAGCGCCTGGGCACCACCGGTGTCGGCAATGGCATCGCCATTCCGCATGGCCGCATCGCCGGCCTGCCGAAGCTTTACGGCCTGTTCGCCCGTGTCGAGCGGCCGATCGATTTCGACTCCATCGACGAGATGCCGGTGGATCTGGTGTTCCTGCTGCTGGCGCCGGAATCAGCCGGCGCGGACCACCTCAAGGCGCTCGCCCGCGTGTCGCGCCTGCTGCGCGACAAGGGCATCTGCGAGAAGCTGCGCGGCGCCGACAGCGCCGATGCGATCTACGCGCTGCTCACCGATACCCCGGCCAGCCACGCGGCTTGAGCGGAAAACCAGCCACGCGGCTTGAGCGGAAAACCAGCCACGCGGCTTGAGCGTCCTTCACCCTGAACGTCATTCTCGCGCAAGCGAGAATCCCATTTTTTGTCCAGCAATCAAATCGGACACGCGCTGGCGCGAGGGTGATGCAGGAGGGCATGGTCTGTTACTGCCGGTTGCCCAATGCCGGTTCGCGCTGCCACTCAGCGTAAGGGTTATAAAACCCGCATAAATCGCAGCTAAGACTTAATCTCGTGCCGAGGCATCGTGCCGCAGGGCGTGCGCCTTAAGGCCGTCCGCTGACATGGCATAGGCTGCGCTCCGCCGGCCGCTGCATGCGGCCGCAGGGAGATATGCCATGACGCTGCTTCGGTCTATTTCGATCACCATGCTGGCCGTGCTGGCCGGCTGTGCCGCCGCCACGCCACCAGCGCAGCCGGCGCCGCCAGCCAATGGCCTGGCACGGCTTTATCTGTACCGCACCAGCTTCAGCCTCGGCGCTGCCGGCGGATTGATCGGTGGTGCGGCGGAAAAACCGCTGGCGGTGGATGGCCGGCAGGTCACGGCACTGGGCAATGGCGGCAGCGCCTATTGCGATCTGCCGCCGGGCCGGCACCGGGTGACGGATATGGAGAATGGCGGCGAGGTGGCGGTTGATATCGCCGCCGGCCAGTCGGCCTATTTCCGCCTCGATACCGGCCTCAACGGTCTTACCCGCCAGGGCCGCGCCGCCGTGGTGGATGCGGCTTCGGGTGCCGCCGAGATGCAGGGCCGGCAGCCGCAGGCGATCACCTGCGGCGGCTGACCCCGGCGCTACATTACTGCAGGCTCACCGGCTCCAGTTCATGCTGGCGCGCGGCGGCGAAGGCGAGGTCGCGTTCCGGCGCATAGCCGAGCTGCTGCCCGCTGGCCGAGAAGATGCCGAAGATTTCGGCGCCATCGGGACCCTGTACCGGGCGGATATAGGCAAGCTGCGGCGCACCGAGATTGGCGAAGGCCTCCGGCGTCATTGCCAGTGGGGCCGGCTTCGGGGCGGTGTTGTTATCGTTGTTGCTGGGGATAGCCATGACTTACTCCTTTCATGGTACGCGCTACTGGTAAGAATCAGACGACGCTGTTACTCACCCAGGCCTACTCACCCAGGCCGATGCGGCCTTCGCCGCTGCCGTCGCCGGCATTGATCTGGATGGTGCGTACCTGCGGCTGCGGCTTCGGCCGCGTCAGGTCGATATGCAGCAGGCCATTGCTCAGCTGCGCGCCGGTCACCTGAATGCCTTCCGCCAGCACGAAGGCGCGCTGGAATTGCCGCGCCGCGATGCCACGATGCAGATACAGGCGGTCCTTGTCCTCGGCCTGGCGGCCGCGGATCACCAGCTGGTTGTCTTCAAGCGTGATGTTCAGATCGGACATGGCGAAGCCGGCCACGGCCAGCGTGATGCGCAGGCCATCCTCGCCGATCTGTTCGATATTGTAGGGTGGGTAGCCTTCCGCGCCCGACTTGGCGGCACGCTCGATCATACGTTCCATATGGTCGAAGCCGAGCAGCAGCGGGCTGGAGAAAAGCGAAACGCGGGTCATGGTCGGACTCCTAAACAATAGCGAGTACCTTGGTGCAGGGCCCGCTATCGGCACCCTGCCTACAGCAATAGATGGGGCGCGCAGGCTTGCGGTTCAAGGGCCGCACCGGCAGGATGGAAACCCCGTCGCAAGCGGGTGAAAAAATGAAGCAATAAAGGAGGATAGGCCATGGCTCGGGGCATCGAGAGCATTGCGGTGATCGGCGCTGGCGCCATGGGCCGGGGCATTGCCCAGGTCGGCATCCAGGGCGGCATGCAGGTGCTGCTGTTCGATGCCGCGCCGGGTGCTGCCGCCAAGGCCGCCGAGGCGATTGCCGCCCAGCTCGATTCGCTGGTCGCCAAGGGCCGTCTGCCGGCTGGCGAGGCCGCCGCTGCCAAGGCGCAGCTCCGTGTCGCCGAGACGCTGGAGCAGGTCAAGGATGTCGATCTCGTGGTCGAGGCGATCATCGAGAATCTGGAAATCAAGCAGCAGCTTTTCACCCAGCTTGAGGCCATCGTGCGGCCCGATTGCCTGCTCGCCTCCAACACCTCGTCGCTGCGCATCGCGGCGATTGCACGCGCCTGCCAGCATCGCGGCCGCGTCGGTGGCCTGCATTTCTTCAATCCGGTGCCGCTGATGAAGCTGGTGGAAGTGATCCGCGCGCCGGCGACCAGCGACGAGACGGTGGCGGCTCTCGTGAAGGTGGGCGAGCGCATGGGCCGCAGCCCGGTGGTGGTGCAGGACAGCCCCGGCTTCCTGGTCAATCTCGGTGGCCGCTGCTTCACCCAGGAGGGCCTACGCATTGTTTCGGAAGGCGTTGCCACGCCGTCGCAGGTCGATGCGGTGATGCGCGATTGCTGGGGCTTCCGCATGGGGCCGTTCGAGCTGATGGACCTCACCGGCATTGACGTGAATTTCCCGGTCAGTCAGATCATTTCGTCGGGCTATTTCCACGACCGCCGGCTGGCGACGTCGCCGCTGCATCAGGCGATGGCGGAAAGCGGCCAGCTTGGCCGCAAGACCAGGCGCGGCTTCTATGCCTATGACGATGCCGGGCAGATGCAGGCGCCGTCGCCCGATGCCGCGTCGGAATCGCTGCCGATCGACAAGGTCGCGCTGGCCGAGGATGACGATGCCCTGGCCGAATTGCTGCGCGAGCTTGGCTTCTCGGTGTCGAATTTCGATGACGGCCAGAGTCCGATCCTCTGCGCTTTGCTCGGCGAGGATGTGTCGGGCTATGCGGCGCGGCGTGGCTTCGATCACCGCCGCCTGTTCGCCATCGACCTCACCGGCCGGCTGGATAAGCGCGTCACGCTGATGCAGGCACCCGGTGCGGTGCATGCGCTGCGCGATGGCCTGGTGGCGCAGATCAACAGGGCCGGCCGCAAGGTAACGGCGATCCGCGACAGCGCCGGCTTCATCGGCCAGCGCGTCGCCGCCATGGTGGCCAATCTCGGCTGCGAGATGGCGCAGATCCGTGTTGCCGGTCCCGCCGATATCGACAAGGCGATGACGTTGGGCCTGAATTATCCGCTCGGGCCGCTGGCGCTCACCGATCACCTCGGGCCGCAGACGGTCTTGAACATCCTCACCCAGTTGCAGGCCATTACCGGCGACGACCGCTACCGCCCCAGCCTGTGGCTGCGCCGCCGCGCGCTGCTCGGCCTCCCGGCGTTGATGGAGGATTAAAATCTACGGCGTCATTCCCGCGAAAGCGGGCGTGATGCGGGTATATTGTCACTCTCGCTGCCTTAGCTCTCCCTCTGTCGTCATGCCGGCGAAGGCCGGCATCCCATTTTTTCTGTAAATGAAATGGGACTCTCGCGTTCGCGAGAGTGACAAGGCATTTTGTCACACCCACAGCCGCAGGCCATGACGGCTTTATTCAGAGTCATTTCTTGTCGAAATAGAGTCGTATGTAGTCGTCTACTTTTTTGTCGCGAGGCATTTTAACGGAGGGGGCTTGAGATAAGAATTCTTTAAGAGAATTCTCGAAATGAAATCTCACGCATTCAGCGTTTATATCAAGGAGCGAGATGGAGTTCACATAGAACAGCGCTTTGTGTATTGAAATATACAAGCTGTGTTCCATGATCAAGAATATGTCTCCATACTCCAGTCGCTGCATCAAATCCTCAACACTTGAATGAATGGTGTCTGCGTATACAGTTTTATAGGTTTTTCTTTCGTAGTTTATGTAACGTCTTTCCCCAACTGGGATCACTGCAGGCCAGAATGACAGAGTAAAATTATATATTTTCGTGAAGTCTGGTTCTTGGGTTGCGCGAGTATAAAGCTCTATCTGATCTTTACTAAGTTGACCAATTGTCATTTTCATCCCCGACCATCATCGCCGCTGCTTCCGCAGTAGCCCTATTTACAGGGCAATATCTGTTCTCAGGAATACCTCATTTGATGACTGAAACCTAATTCGCCCGCAGCCGCAGGAACGGCACCGGCTCGGTGAAGCCTTTCAACTCGGCCATTTCATACTTGACCATTAGGCCATCGAGCAGCGGCGCTACAGCCGGATCGGCGGCCAGGGCCTGCGACAGCACGATCTCGCCGCCACGGCTGCGGCCTTGCAGGCGGGCGGCGAGATTGACGCTGGAACCGAAGTAATCCAGCCGGTCATTCAGGTTCACGGCGATGCAGCGGCCGCCATGCAGGCCCATCTTCAGGGTTACGGCTTCGCCGATCCGCTGGCCTTCGCGCGCCGTCTTGGCGTGGAATTTGGCATTGAAGCGTTCGATGCCGCGCTGTACCGCCAGCGCCGCGCGCAACGCCTGTGCCGGATCGGCGAAAGCCGCCATCACCGCGTCGCCGATGGTTTTCACCAGGGTGCCGTCGAAGGCGCGCACTTCTTCCGCCAGGTATGAGAAATGCCGCCGCACCATGCGGTAGGCGGCGCCATCGCCGATGCGTTCATACAGCGCCGTGGAGCCTTCCAGGTCGGTGAACAGCAGTGTCACATGCTCGATGGCAACGGTTTCGCCCGGGCGCAGCACCTGGGTTGGCAGCAGGTCGCGGAATGCCTGCATCGTCGTCACTTCATGCGCGGTCACGGCTTCCTGGCGCCAGGCGCGCGATTCGATCACCAGCGTCAGTGTGCGCTGGGTGCGGTTCTCGAACTGTGCCATGCCACGTTCCGCTGGCAAGCCGGGGCGGATGGCGAAACCGGCATCATCGGCAGGTTCAGCGATCATGGAGGCGCCGCCACCGCCCAGCGTCACGATGCATTCGCTGCCGGGTTCAAGCGCGCGCAGGCGGTATTCGCCGGGCGGCAGGTCGGCTGTTACGGCGCGGGTTTCACCCGGTGCCAGGATCTGCTGCACCAGGATATGGCGCGAGACATGCGGCCCGCCCATGCAGAATTCGCCAAGCGAAAGCGGCCGCAGGGTCGGCGCGGGCTGGAAGGCGATCTCGACATTGCTGGCGAAGTCGCCGTCATAGACGATGTTGCAGGACGGGCAATGCGCCTGGCCGGGCAGATCGGCCAGCGACGACACCTGGCTCTTGGCGCCGCCGCAGCGCGGGCAGAGCAGGTTCCAGCTCATGCTCAGCATGCCGCGCTTGGTGGCATCCAGGCATAGCTCCAGCACATGGCGCAGCGGCGCATTCCAGGCCGCAGCCAGCCGGCGCGGCCGCATCCGCACCAGATCTACTTCCTGCGCCATGGTGATTTCCCAGGCCAGCTTTTCCGCCAGGCCATGGGCATAGCCGCCGCTGGCCAGGGCGGCGGTCAGCCCTTGCAGCCTTTCGGCAGCGCCGGCGGGCGGCGGTGGCGGCGTATAGTCGAAGGGCAGCGGGCGCTGACCCAGGGCATGAGCGGCGGCCTGGCGCAACATGGCTTCGATACTGGCGCCGGATTTGCGGATGAAGCCGGTAAGCAGCAGCAGATGCCCGAGCAGGCCGCGCGGCACCGCGTGCAGGCGGTAGGTGATGCGGCTGCCGCCGGCCTCCGGCTCCAGCGCTACGGCAACACCAAGCTGGCGCAGCGGTCCATTCTCGAAATGCCGTTCGTGGCGGAAGCTCTGTCCCGCCACCCATTCATAGGGCCGCTCTTCCCAGCGCACCTTGATGCCCTTGTAGTCGGCTTCCGCCTGGCGCAGCACGGAACCATCGGGGCGCGGTGTTTCACTGACGCTATAGCGCGGCGTGCCGGCGGCTTCATTGAAGCGCGCGGTATCGGAAAGCAGCGGCCACAAGGCTTCGGGCGGTGCCGGCAGGTGCCAGACCCAGACTGACTGTCCGGGGGGCTGCATCTTGCCGCCAGTGGGAGCGTTGGCAGTCATGGCTGCTATATAGCATGGCGGCGGCGGGTTTGCCCGCCGCTCAAGCCATTTTGACCAGGGAACTGTTACGGCGAACTGTTACTGCTGCTGTTGCAGCGGCTGCTCTTGGGGCAGGCCGGCGGGCGAGGGCGCCATCGGCGCCTTGGCGCGGTTCTGGCGTTCGAATTCAGCCTTGGCGGCGGCTTCGCGGGCGGCGTCCTGCTGGCGCTGCATCTGCAGGTCCTGGTCCAGATTCTCCACCACCTTCTGCAGGTCGTTCGGGCGCGGCTCCATCGGCATGCGCGGATCGGCCAGCTGGCGGGGTGCGGTGGGCAGCGAGCGGCCGGCCAGCATGTAGGGGTCGCGTTCGGCGTAGCAGTCGGTGCCGCCGAGGGTCTTGAAGCAATAGACTTCCTGGCGGTCGGTCGGCTTGTACTTGTGAACGCAGTATTCGCCCTGCTCAAGGATGTTGAAGACGCTGCATTCCACGTCGTAGCGCTTCTCCACCTTCTTCACCGTGTAATCCAGGCCAAGGCCCACCGCACCCGTGGTGCCGGCGCTCGGCAGGGGCGAGGCGCAGGCGGCAAGGCCGAGCAGCAGGGGCAGGGCGAAGAGCAAGGAAAAATTGCGCAGCATGATCGTTTCTCCATCGGCGGCACGCTGAGGCGGGCCGCAGCCTTTTTGGCGTGACAGAGCGTATACCCGATGCATTGAACACAACGTTAAATGATTTGGTTAATGGGGGTTAAGTGACGTGGTTAAGCGGGGTTAACCATAGCCGCTTCAATCCTCGCCACTTTCGCCATGGGGCAGCAGGATGCGGAAGGTGGTGCCCACGGGGCCGGTGCGGGCTAGTTCCAGTTCGCCGCCATGGCCGCGTGCCAGTTCGCGGGCAATGGCCAGACCCAGGCCGGTGCCGCCCTGTCGCGCGCCGCCACGGAAGGCCTCGAACAGATGTGCGCGTGCCGCTTCGCTCAGGCCGGTGCCGGTATCGGCGATCTCGATGGCCACCTGGTTTTCCAGCATGGCGGCATTGACGCGGATTTCGCCGCCCTGCGGCATCGCCTGCATGGCATTGCGCATCAGGTTGCTCATCAGGCGGTAGAACTGCGCCGGATCGGCGCGGATCACCAGCCCATCGGGCACGCGGTTCTTCCACAGCATGCCGGGTGCGTGATTGAGGCCCAGGGCGGCGGCAACATCGTCGCAGAATTCCTGCAACGCCAGGGTTTCCGGTTTGGGTTGCGGTTCCTCCGCCTTGCCATAGCGCAGGATCTGGGTGCAGAGCGCGATGGCACGATCCAGGCTGTCCACCAGGCGGGGGGCGGCCTGGCGCACGGTGGGATCGTCGGATTCTTCCAGGCGGTCGGATACCAGCTGCGCCGAGGCCAGCATGTTGCGCAGGTCGTGATTGATCTTCGATACCGCGATGCCGAGCTGCGCCAGCCGCTGGCGCTGGGTCAGGGCCTGGCGCAGTTCCTGCTGCATCATCTGCAATTCGCGCTCGGCGAGGCCCAGTTCATCGCTGCGCGACGATGGCTTGATGATCTGGCGTGCGTCTTCTGGTGCTGCGCGGAAACCGACGATGGAATGGGTCAGCCGCCGCATCGGCCGCACCAGCAGCCATTGCAGGCTGAGATAGACCAGCGAGGCGGTGAAAACAGAAATCGCCAGCGACACCCAGAAGATGCGGCTGGAGAAATCGCGCATCGCCTGCACCAGCGGCTCGGACGGCAGCACCACTTCGATCAGCGTGCCTGGGCTGCGCGGCGAGGGGCCGACGACGCGCAGGAACGGATCGACATCGCCGGTCAGCGTCATCACCGCGTCGCTCATTGCCTCCCACCACATCCAGTTGCGCAGATCGACGGGCGGCCCCAGCATCGGCAGGTCGCGGCGGTCGGACAGCGCGAGGGCGCGGGTATTGTCGCGCCGCATCGCCACCAGGCGGGCGCCGACGCCGCGCAGCAATTCATCCTCCAGCTCCTCGCTCACCATGGCATCGGGCGCCGCCAGCAGGGCCAGCGCGGCCTGGTTGGCCAGTTCGATGCGGGCGGCGAAATAGTCGATGCGGAAGCGCGCCGCCGAAGGCAGGTAGATCAGCACTTCGGCAAGCATGGCAAACAGCAACGTGAGCAGCAGCAGGCGGCCCGAGAGGCTGGTGCGCCCGCGCAGGGGCGTGCTGGCCGGGCGTGCATCTGCCTTGGCCTTATCCGGGGCATTGGTGGTGGCGGTATGCAGCGCCTCGTCCATGTGGGCTGACTTTACCTTTTGGCAGCGGTGCTTTCCAGCAATCGGGAATGGTATTCGCGGGGTGGCGGTTCCTGGCCGCATAGGCGCCAGGGGTCTTGATTTTGCCCAATTCCCCTTGCAATCAGGATACGCTTATTCCCCGGCGCCGGATCACCGGCAGCCGCAGGGGTGGATTCGTTTTCGGGAGCGCCGTATGCGTCGTCTGTTCATCCTTTTGTTGCTGCTCGGTGCCATGCTTGGCCCGGTGCCGGTTGTGGCCCAGGCTGTGGTCCAGGGTAACGCGACCCCGGCTTCCGCCGGCTATGACCAGATGCGGCTGGGCATGCTGCGTGATCTCGACCGGCTTGACCGGCAGCTGAACGACCCCCGGCTTTCCGATAGCGATTTCGACCGCCTGCGCAGCGAACTGGAGCGGCAGCGGGATGTGGTGACCAAGCAGCGCGCGGCGCAGCGCGAGGAAGCCAGCGCGGCGCAGACCCTGCTGGAAGCCCTTGGCCCCGCGCCAGAGGCCAATCAGCCGCGCGAGAGCGCCGCGGTGGCCGAGACGCGGCGGCAACTCACCCTGCGCAACCAGCGCGCCCAGGACGCGGTGAAGGAAACCGACCTGGCCCTGGCGCGGCTTGCCGGGCTGCAGGAGAAACTGACGACGGAATCGCGCGAGCAGTTCACCCGGCGGCTGGCCTATCGCGGCACGGCGCCGATCGTGCCGGATTTCTGGGGCCAGGCCCTGGCGGATATTCCGGTGGCGTGGAACGAAGCCATGCTGGGCTTGACGCCGGAAGCGTTGCCGGGCCGCACCACCTTGATCCAGACCGTGCTGGTCGCCATCGCCGTGCTGCTGCTGGGCCTGCCGCTGGCTGCCCTGCTGCGCCGCCGCCGGGGCGTTGACGGCCATGTCACCGCGCCGCCGCCGGAGCGGCGTTCGGTGGCGGCCCTGGTGGAATGGCTGCGCCGCACGGCGGTGCCGGTGGCGGCCTTGTGGGCCTGCTACGCGGTGATCAATGCCAATGGCTGGCTCGATGCCGGTCCCTTCGGCCTGCTGGTCGGCGGCCTGGGCTATGGCCTCAGCCTGGGTTTGCTGGCGACAGGCTTGTCCGGCGCCGCGCTGGCCTGGCGCCATCCGGAATGGGCGCTGATCGATATGCCGCCGGCAGAGCGGGCGCATCTGGTGCTGCGCGTGAAGGTGATGAGCCTGATTGCGCTGCTGGGCGCGCCCTTCATCGCCTTGCTCGGCGCTCCCCAGGTAGGCAGTGCCGGGCGCGACCTGGTTGCCCTTGTCGTCACGCTCTATTTCCTGCTGTTCAGCCTGGCGATAGCCGACCGCCGCCTGTGGCGTGCCACCACGCCTGAGCAACGCCGCCTGCAATTCAGCTGGTATTCGGTGCTGGCGGTGGCGATCCTGGCGCTGATCGCCTTGCTGCTCGGCTATTACAGCGTCGCGCGTTTCCTTGCCGCCGGCCTGCTGCTGACACAGCTGAGCTTCGGCAGCTTCCTGCTGCTGCGCCTCGGCTTCCGCGATGCCTTGCGGCCGGCCGAGCAGGACGCCACGGTGGAACTTGGCGACGGCCAGAAACCGGGCAGCGAAACCGCGCGCCGGCTCGGCTCTACCGGCCGCTTCATGGCCGGGCTGGCCATCGATATCCTGTTGCTGTTCGGCTTCATCGCCATGCTGCTGCTGGCCTGGGGCATGAGCGTTTCGACGCTCGGCGGCTATGCCCTGCAGCTGGTCTATGGCGTCAGCATCGGTTCGGTCACGCTGTCGCTGGTCGATGTGCTGGTGGCGGTGCTGCTGCTGGCCGGTGGCGTCGGGCTTACCCGCTTCATCAGCGGCGGCCTGAACATGCGGCTGGAAGGCCAGACCCAGATCGATGCCGGCGTGCGCAATTCCATCGTCACCGGCGTCGCCTATATCGGCTATGTGCTGTCCGGCATCCTGGCGGTGGCGGCGCTTGGCCTCAATCTCTCGAACCTCGCCATCATCGCCGGTGCGCTTTCGGTCGGTATCGGCTTCGGCCTGCAGAATATCGTCAACAACTTCGTCTCCGGCCTGATCCTGCTGATCGAGCGGCCGGTGAAGGTTGGCGACTGGGTGGTGGTCGGCGGCAAGGAAGGCTATGTGCGGCGCATCAACGTGCGCTCGACAGAGATCGAAACCTTCCCGCGCGCCTCGGTGATCGTGCCGAATTCCGAACTGATCTCCACCTCGGTGATGAACTGGACGCATCGCGACAAGTTCGGCCGCGTCGATATCGAGATCGGACTGGCTTATGGCTCGGATGTGGATAAGGCGGAAACCGTGCTGCTCGGCTGCCTCAAGCAGAACAAGGATATCCTGGCCTATCCGGCGCCTTATGTGGTGCTGCGCGGCTTCGGCGAAAAGACGCTGAACTTTGTCATGCGCGGCCATATCGCCAATGTCGAACGCCGCATGGGCATCGAAAGCGAGATCCGCAAGGATATCTACAAGGCCTGCCTGCGCAACGACATCGCCATCCCCTCGAACCAGACCGATGTGCGCTTCACCGATATCGAGCGCATCGAGGAATTGCTGCGCGAATTCAAGAGCAGCAAAGGGCGGGAAGAGGTGTAAGGCCTCAGCGGCTCTGTGCTGACGAAAGGCCTGTGATTTATAATTGACAAATCTCCGTATGTAATTTATAAATCACAGATGGAGATTGAGGTCCGCCTCACGGAAACCTTCGAGAAATGGCTCGCTGACCTGCGTGACCGGCAGGCACGGGCCAGGATTATCGCCCGGTTAGCCAGACTCCAGATCGGCAATTTTGGGGATGTGAAGTATTTCGATGGCATCGGAGAACTTCGTATTCCCTACGGGCCTGGATATCGGCTGTACTTTGTGCGGCAAGGATCTGTCGTGGTGATCATGCTCTGTGGCGGCGACAAGGACAGCCAAGTGCGGGATATCGAGCGCGCCAAACATATGGCTAAGAAAATAGAGGTGTAAAATGGTCAAGACGGTACCATTCGACGCGACCAAGTATCTTGCCGACCCGGAATCGCAGATTGTTTTTCTGGAAGAAGCATTCGAGAGCGGAGACCCGCAATTCGTTGCGCATGCTCTTGGTATTATTGCGCGCGCACGAGGCATTTCGAGTGTCGCCCGAGAAACCGGACTAAGCCGGGAAGCGCTTTATCGGTCGCTGAGCAGTGATGGCAATCCAACAATTACGACAGTGATGGATGTGATGCGGGTACTAGGCCTGAAGCTGTCACCCCATAAAACGGCAGCGTAGATCAGGGCCATCTTTTATCTGGACCCTAAGCCTTACCGGCTTTCGCGGCGCCACATCAGCATCAGGCCGGAGACGGCGAGCACCAGCATCAGCAGGGCCGGGGCTAGTGGTGTGAGTGTCAGGCCGGTGATGACGTAATCCTCCTGGCGGATCAGGCCGAGCCAGCCGCGGCCCGCGGCTTCGCGCGTGCTGCTGCCGCGGCCCTTATCGAGTTGGCGGATATCGGGCAGGCCGTCGCGCAGCCATGCGATGCCGCCATTCGATGCCGTCACGATGGGCCGCAGCTTGTCCGGCGTGGCGCGCACATCGGCGAATTCGCGCGGGTTGACGGCGCCGACCGTGGCGAGCGCCTCGCGCTGGCCATCGCGGATGCGCCAGATACCCGGCAGGGTGGCGCCGAGCGCGCCGGTGGCCGAACCATCGCCGCGTTCCTCCAGCTTCAATTGCTGCTCGCTGCCATCGGGTCGCACAACGGTGACCGGCTCCTCGCGCGGCTTCAGGCTGCGGCGCTCGATCTCGATGCGGCCATCGCGCGCCTCGGCCCGCAGGGCTTCCTCTTCGAGATCGGGTTCCTTCATCAGCCAATGCGCCAGCCGGCGCAGCAATTCCGCCTGCGGCCCACCGCCCTCGAAGCCGCGCGACCACAGCCAGATATGATCCGAGTAGAGCTGTGCCACGCGGCCCTTCTCATAGCGGTCGAGCAGCAGCAGCGGTTCCTTGCCCGGCGTCTGCATCAGGGTTTCGCCGCGCTTCGGCTCGACGATCACGGTGCGGAACCAGCGGCTCCAGTTCGGTGCGCCGCCGGCCTCACCCGAACCGCTCAGGTTCGAGGTCACCGGATGGCGGCGGCCGATATCGGAAAGCTGCGGCACGAAAGGTTCGTTGCGCACCTGGCCGGTCGGGCGGCCGGGGAATACTTCCGACAGCGGCGTGCGGTAGAGCGACAGCGGCGTGGCATAGGCCGGGCCGGAAACCTCCAGCAGCGCACCGCCGCGCGCGACATAGCGCCCGATATTTTCGAAATAGGCCGTGGGCAGGATGCCGCGCCGGCGATAGCGGTCGAAAATCACCAGATCGAAATCATACAGCTTGATCTCGAACAGTTCGCGGATCGGGAAAGCGATGAGCGAGAGTTCGCGGATCGGCGTGCCGTCCTGCTTGTCCGGCGGCCTCAGAATGGTGAAATGCACCAGATCGACATTCGGATCGGCCTTCAGCAGGTTGCGCCACACGCGCTCGCCGGCATGGGCCTCGCCGGTCACCAGCATGACGCGCAGGCGGTCGCGGATGCCGTTGATCGAGAGCGCGGCGCGGTTGTTCAGCGGCGTCAGCTCACCCGGCACCGGCGGCACGTCGAGTTCGATCAGGCTGCGGCCGGCGCGGTCGAGCTTGAACGGAATGGTCACGTCGCGGCCCACCGGCACGCTCTGGCTGAAGCTCGGGCCGTCCTGCTGCTTGAAGCGCAGTTCGGCCATCTCGCCAGGCTGGATGGCGCTGTCCTCGACGCGCAGGGTCAGGCTGAGTTGCTGGTTCAGCATGCCGAAGGTCGGCGCGTTCTTCACCACCAGGCGGCGGTCGCGCTCATTCGGCTGGCCGGTGAGCAGCACATGCAGCGGTGCGCGGGTATAGTCGCCGGCAGCCGCCGGTTCCGGGATATCGTGTACCTGACCGTCCGTGATCAGGAAGGTGCCGGCCAGGCGGTGGCGCGGCACATCGGTGAGCGCCTGGTTCAGCGCCTGGAACAAGCGCGTGCCTTCATCGCGCCGCGCGGTTTCGGCATCCGCCGCGCCGGCCTTCACCACGCGCAGTTCCAGGTTCGGCAGCGCGTTCAGCTTCTCGGTCAGGTCGCGCGCCGCCTGCTCGGTCTGGCGCTGGCGCTCGGCGATGCCCTGGCTCGGGCTTTCATCCACCACCACCACGGCGATATCGGAGAGCGGCGAACGGTCTTCCTTGCGCGCCACCGGATTGGCCAGGGTGATCAGCAGCAGCAGCGCCACGCCGCCGCGCAGCAGCGAGCCGCGCGCGCGCCGCAGCAGGCCGAAGCCGAGCAGCAAAGCCGAGAGCGCCGCCAGCAGCCACAGCACCGGCTCCGGCAGCAAAGGCGCGAAGGTCAGCGTGGTGGCGGGTACGGCATCCATCAGTTGCCGAGCCTTTCCAGCAGCGCCGGGATATGCACCTGGTCGGCCTTGTAATTGCCGGTGAGCGTGTACATCAGCAGATTGACGCCAAAGCGGAAGGCGAATTCGCGCTGGCGCGGCGTGTTCGGCTGCGTCGGTGCCATCGGGCGGCCCTGGCTGTCGATGGCCCAGGCGGCGGCCCAGTCATTGCCGCCGATCACGATGGAGGTGACGCCATCCTTGTCGCCGCCGGGATTGCGCTCGACCCAGACCGGCCCGCCGACATAGCGGCCAGGGAAATCCTGCATCAGGTAGAAAGCCTTGGTCAGCACATGATCGTCAGGCACCGGCATCAGCGGCGGAATATCCAGCCGGCCCAGCAGCTGGCGCAGCTTCTCGGTGCCGGGGCTGGCTGCCGTGCCGGCGAACGGCATGCCCTGGTCGCGGGTATCGAACAGGATCAGGCCGCCGGTCTTGGTGAAGGTATCGAGGCGGCGCAGCGCGGTATCGGAAAGCGGGGCCTGGGTCGCCGTCATCGGCCAGTAGAGGAAGGGCAGCAGCGAGATGTCGTCCTGCTCCAGATTGACGCCGATCGGCTCGGCGGCCTCAATGGACGTGCGGCGGAACAGTACATCGGTAAGGCCCTGCAAACCGGCGCGGCTCAATGTATCGGTGGTCGGGTCGCCGGTGATGACATAGGCCAGCCGCAGGTCCATCGAGGCACGCAGCACGAAATCCTCGGCCGGTGAGGGCTGGGCGGCTCGGCGTTGCTGTTGTTGCGCATCGGCGACATTCGGCAGCAGCGCAAGGCCCAGCAGCATGGCAGCCGTCGCGGCGCGGCGCGGGAGCGTGGGCAGCAGGCCGCGCAGCCACAGGCCGATCAGCCAGTCGGCGAGGAACAGCAGCAAAGCAAAGGCCATCAGCCAGGGCATCAGGCGGGTTTCCTGCCCGGCTTCATCCAGTGCCACCAGGCGCACGTCATTCGGCCAGCGCGTGACAAGCTGCGGCTTGCTCTGGGCATCGGAAAGGTTCACCGCCTGGCGCGCATCCCAGCGGCCATAATAGCCTGGCGGCGTGCGCGGGCCGGGCTTCGCGGTTTCGCGCAGTTTCAGCGGTTGCACGGCAGGGCCGGGTTCACTGGCGCGGCCGAAGCCATCCAGCACGCTCAACGGCGCCAGCGCCTGATCCGCCGCCGCTTCGCCGCCGACGCCGTGCGACAGATCGACAACCTTGCGCAGCAGATCGACGAAGAAGCCGGACAGCGGCAGGTCGGTCCACAGCGAATTGGCGGTGGTATGCACCAGCACCAGCCAGCCCTTGCCGCGCTTCTCGGCAGTGATCAGCGGCGTGCCGTCCTCCAGCCGCAGCCAGGTCTTGTCGCCAAGATTCGGCTCCGGGTCGGCCAGCACCTGGCGGCTCACGGTCACTTCATTGCTCACCGTCAATCCTTGCAGCGGGCTGTTCTCGGGGATCGAGCCAAGTTTCAGCGGCTGCGCCCAGGACAGCGCACTGCCGAGCTGGCGCGACCCCTGGCGCAGTTTCACCGGCAGCAGATTGTCGGTGGTATCGGCCATGCGCGGGCCGGCGAAGCGCAGCAGCACGCCGCCCTTGTCGAGCCATTCGCCAAGCTGACGCGCTTCACCGCCGACGATATTGCCGACATCGGCCAGCATGATCACGGCGATTTCGCGCTCCAGCAATTGCGCGATGCTGCCCTGGCGCAGTTCGGCAAAGGGCGACAGCGCGCGGTCGAGATAGAACAGGTCGGCCAGCAGCGGCTGGCGCTGCTCCAGGCCGGCGCCGGAAATCAGGCCGACCGGGCGGCGGCGCCAGCGGTCGTCGAGCAGTTGCACGGCGCCGACGCCGGGCTGTTCCTCGATTTCCAGCCGCGCCAGCATGTTGCGCAATTCGGTCGGCAGGTTCAGCAGCACGCTGGCCTCGGTGGCATTGGCATCGAAGGCCATCGGCTGGCGCGACAGCACGCGGCCCTGGTCGCTCACCGCGCGCAAGGTGTAGCTGATCGTCTCGCCGGCCTCGGCGCGGCGCAGTATCACACGGTCGCCCTGCGCTTCGTTGACCGGCGGCAGCAGCACCAAAGCCGTGTCGCTGCGGCGCGGATTGAGCACGCTGATATCGCCGAGCCAGCGCAGCCGTTCGGCCAGCGCATAGGTGCCGTTGCCATCAGCGTCATCGAGCAGCGCATCGGCAAGCCAGGCCACTTCGGCATTTTCCGGCAGCTTGGCCTTGGTCAGCACTTCGGCAAGCTGCGCCCGGTCGCTGGGCCAGGATTTCGGCTGCAAACCATTCAGCAAAGGCCGCACATCGCCAGCGGGTAACAGGGCGCCGGGCTGCATCGGCTCGCCATTGGCAGGCGGGGCGGTGGTGATCAGCAGGGCGGCGCGGCCTTCGCGCTCGGCCCGTTCCAGCAGCGCGTTGCCGCGTTCGATTTTGTCGCGCCAGCGCGGCGCGGCGCTCCAGCCATCATCCACCACCAGCACCAGCGGGCCGCTGGTGATGCGGGCGCGGTCAGGGTTCAGCAGCGGTTCGGCCAGTGCCAGGATCACTAAAGCTGCAACGATCAGGCGCAGCAGCAGCAGCCACCACGGCGTATGCGCCGGGGTTTCTTCCTTTGGCCGCAAGGCCAGCAGCAGGCGCAAGGGCGGGAATTGCACCAGCTTGGGGCGCGGCGGCGTGATGCGCAGCAGCCACCACAGCACCGGCAGCGAGGCCAGGGCGGCCAGCGCCCAGGGCGTGGCGAAGGCGAGTATGCCGAGGGAAAGCACTAGCGGCGCCTCCCGTCGCGGCTGTCGCCGCCTTCCAGCGCCAGGTAAAGCGCCATCAGCACGGATTCAGCCGGCTTGTCGGTGCGGTGCTTGATGTGGTGCCAACCCAGGCGGCGGCAGATCTCAGCCACGCCTTCCTGATGCGCGGCGAAGGCCGGGCGCCATTCGGCGGCAAGCTGTTCGGCACGCGGCGCCAGCATGTCGCCTTCGCCTTCCAGGCCCAGGAAGCGCGTGCGGCCACGATAGGGGAAGTCTTCTTCCGCCGGATCGACAATGCGCACCACGCAGCCCTTCACACCCTGATCGGCCAGGCCGCGCAGCCGCGCGGCGATTTCAGGCAGCGGGTAGAGGAAGTCGCCGATCAGCACGGTCTGGCCATAGCGCGGCAGCGATACCAGCGGCGGCAGGCTGGCCTCGGCGCGCTTGCTGCTTTCCAGGCCGCGCTGCATCGCCAGCCGCTCGGCCATGCGCGGCAGTATACTGCGGCCATTGGCCGGACGTTCCGGCGCGCCGAGCAGGGCAACGCGTTCGCCGCCGCGCAGCAGCAGGCTGGCGCAGGCCAGCAGCAGCAGGTCGGCACGCTCGTCCTTGCGTTCGCGGGCCTGCTCCGAGGCCCAGGCCATGGACGGCGAGGGGTCGCGCCACAGCCACACGCTTTCGGCGGCTTCCCATTCATTCTCGCGCACGAAGGCCTGCATGCGCTTGGCGGTCTGGCGCCAGTCGATGCGGCCGATGCTGTCGCCGGGGCTGTAGCGGCGGAACTGCCAGAAGGCATCGCCGGCGCCGGTGCGGCGGCGGCCATGCACGCCTTGCTCCACGGTGGCGGCAACGCGTTCGGCGGCCAGCAGCAAAGGCGGCAGGAAAGCGGCGAAATGCTCCGCGCGCGTCACCGTATTGCGCGGGTTCGTGGCGTTATTAGACGCTGCTGTTTTCTGCTGAACCACGGCTGCTGCCGCCATGATCACCGCAGCGGCTGGGTCAGGCGATTGATCACATCGCCGACGCTGACGCCTTCGGCGCGGGCGGCGAAGGTGAGCGCCATGCGGTGGCGCAGCACCGGGCCGGCGAGTGCCAGTACATCCTCGATGGATGGCGCCAGGCGGCCTTGCAGCAGCGCGCGGGCGCGCACCGCCAGCATCAATGCCTGGCTGGCGCGCGGGCCGGGACCCCAGGCCACCAGGTTCTTCACATCGGCATCGGTGCTTTCTTCCGGGCGGCCGGCGCGCACCAGGCCAAGGATGGCCTCCACCACGCTTTCGCCCACCGGGATGCGGCGCACCAGGCGCTGGGCGGCGATCAGGTCGGCGGCACTCAGCACCGTCGGCACGGTTTCCTCGATGGCGCCGGTGGTGGCGAACAGCATGCGCCGCTCGGCCTCGCGGTCGGGATAATGCACATCGATCTGCAGCAGGAAGCGGTCGAGCTGGGCTTCGGGCAGCGGATAGGTGCCTTCCTGCTCCAGCGGATTCTGCGTCGCCAGCACATGGAACGGTGCCGGCAGGTCATGGCGCTGGCCGCCGACGCTGACCTGGCGTTCCTGCATCGCCTGCAGCAGCGCCGATTGCGTGCGCGGGCTGGCGCGGTTGATTTCGTCGGCCATCAGCAGCTGGCAGAAAACCGGCCCCTTGATGAAGCGGAAGGAACGGCGGCCCTGCTCGTTTTCCTCCAGCACTTCCGAACCGACGATATCCGCCGGCATCAGGTCGGGGGTGAACTGCACGCGGCGGGCATCCAGGCCCAGCACCCTGGCCAGGGTTTCAACCAGCTTGGTCTTGGCTAGGCCGGGCACACCCACCAGCAGGCCATGGCCGCCGGCAAGCAAGGTCACCAGCGTTTCCTCGACCACGTCATTCTGGCCGAAGATGACCCGTTCGACGGCTTCTCGCACGGCCCCCAGGCGTCCACCCAGGCGATCGATTTCGGGGAGGATTTGGTCGGCGGTGTCGCTGAAATTCTGCATGCGACATACTATATAAGGATTCCGAATTGAAAGCCCAGCAGAACCAATGCCGTCGCCGCAGCCTTCCCCCGCGTTTCTCAAAGAGTTGATGAGCCGCTTCGGCAGCCTCGACGAGGCCGCCCCGCGCAAGCTGCCGCCGGTGCATCTCTGGAACCCGCCGCATTGCGGCGAGATCGATATGCGTATCGCCCGGGATGGCCGCTGGTATTATATGGGTACCACCATCGACCGCCCCGCCATGGTAAAGCTTTTTAGCGGAATTCTGCGCCGCGAGCCGGATGACTCCTATGTCATGGTAACGCCGGTGGAGAAGGTCGGCATCCGGGTGGATGATGCGCCCTTCGTCGCCGTCGAACTGGCGGTGAGCGGCAGCGGGCCTGAGGGCCAGCAACTCGCTTTCCGCACCAATCTTGATGACATTGTGCCGCTGGACGAGGCGCATCCGCTGCGGGTGGCCGAACATCCCGAGACGGGGGAACCATCGCCCTATATCCTCGTACGCGACCGACTCGAAGCCCTGATCAGCCGCCCGGTCTATTATGAACTGGTGGCCCTGGCGGAAGAGCGCGAAGTTGAAGGCGGCACCGAGCAGGATGCTGGCGGCACAGAATTGGGCATCTGGAGCGCCGGGCGGTTCTTCCCGCTCGGCCGTCTGGATGCCGGCGGGCGCATGGATACGGATTGATTGAGTAAGATGCAGATCGAAACCATGACCTCTCCGCTGGCGCTCAATGCCGGCGGCTATCTTGAGAAGCTGCGCCACAGCCTGGCGCCGCCGCCGCTGCTGACCAGCCTGCCCACCGGGCTGGAGGCGGCGCGCTTTGGCGATTTCCAGCTCAACCCTGGCGCGCCGCCCTTGCGCAAGGGGCCGCTGATGCCGGCCGCCGTGCTGGTGCCCGTCGTTTCCTATGATGGCGGGGAGCGCGTGATCCTGACCAAGCGGCAGGCCAACCTTTCCAACCATGCCGGCCAGATCAGCTTCCCCGGCGGCCGCGTCGATCCCACCGATGCCGATGTGGTTGCCGCTGCCCTGCGTGAAGCGGAAGAAGAAATCGGGCTGGCACGGCGCCATGTCGATGTGATCGGCGCGCTCGATCCCTATGTCACCGGCACCGGCTTTGCCGTGGTGCCGGTGGTGGCGCAGGTAACGCCCGGCTTCGTGCTGCGGCCGGAGCAGGGCGAAGTGGCGGAAGTTTTCGAGGTGCCGTTCGGCTTCCTGATGGATGAGCGCAACCACCAGCGCCATTCCGGCGTGTTCAATGGCGTTGAACGCCATTGGTGGGCGATGCCCTATCATGATTATTATATCTGGGGCGCCACGGCCGGGATGCTGCGCAATCTGCATCAGGCGCTGGCGCGTAACGTATAACCAAAGGGGGGCAAGCATGGGCCGCGTCCTGGTGCATGGCTTTGTGCTGATTCTGCCTTTCCTGCTCTATGGTCTGTATCTCTGGCAGGTGAAGCGCGCGGGCAAGGACGGGCCGGAGGCCACGCCGTGGTTCTGGCTGTCGGTTGCCGGTCTGGTGCTGATGATCCTCAGCTTCGTTGCCTATGGCGTGCTCGGCGAGCATGGCGATGGCGACTATGTGCCGGCGCGCTGGCAGGATGGCCGGATCGTCCCCGGTGACGTGAAGCGATGACCCTGCCGGGGCCAGCCGCGCGCCGCCTGGCGCCGGAGCACTGGATGCAGGCGGCATGGATGCACGCCGATGCGGCGCGGCGTGTGTTGGATGTGCTGGGGCCGCTGCCAGCCCTGTTCGTCGGCGGCTGCGTGCGTGATGCGCTGCTGGGCCAGGTGCCGGCCGATATCGATATCGCCACGCCGCTGGTGCCGAATGAGGTGCTGCGGCGGCTCCGCCAAGCCGGCCTCAAGGCAATCCCCACCGGCATCGCACACGGCACCGTCACTGCCTTGCTGTCTGCGGCAGGGGGGATGGCCCAGTTCGAGATCACCACTTTGCGCCGCGATGTCGCCACCGATGGCCGCCATGCCGAGGTGGCCTTCGGCACCGACTGGCAGGTGGATGCCGAGCGGCGCGATTTCACCATCAATGCGCTCTACGCCGATGCCGATGGCGCGATCTACGATCCGGTTGGCGGCCTGGCCGATCTGGACCAGGGCCGCGTGCGCTTCATCGGCGATGCGAGCGCGCGGGTGGCGGAGGATTATCTGCGCGTGCTGCGCTTCTTCCGCTTCCATGCCCGTTTCGCCAGCGGTGTCGCCGATGCGGCAGCGATGGCTGCCTGTGGCGCTGCGGCCCAATCCGGCGCGCTGGAGCGGCTGTCGGGTGAGCGGGTGCGCGAGGAACTGGTAAAGATCCTGGGCCTGCCGCGCGCGGTCGAGGCGCTGGGGCTGATGCAGCAGAGCGGCGTGCTTGATGCGCTGCTGCCGGGCCACCGATTCGCAGCGGCCCTGTTCGAGCGGCTGACGGCTCTGAGCAATGATGCCTGGCTGCGGCTGGCGGCCTTGCTGCCCGGCCAGTCCGAGGCCGCCATCGCGCGGCTGAAACTCTCGCGCGCGCAGCAGCATCGCATGGAAGTGCTGACCGCGCCGGCACCGTTCGACTGGGCGGCCTTGAGCGATGAAACCGGCTGGCCCGCGCTGTTCTACAGCCATGGCGCCGAGTATTGCCGCGACCATGCCATCCTCATGGCCCTGGAAAATCCCGAGCGGCTCGATCTGCTGCCGCGACTGATCGAAGCCGCCGCGCGCTATCGCCGCCCGGTGTTTCCGCTGCGCGGCGCCGATCTGCTGAAGCATGGCGTGCGCGCCGGGCCGGGTGTGAGCCTGATCCTCAAGGAACTGGAAGCCTGGTGGCGCGATGGCGGCTTCAATGCCGGGCGCGAAGCCTGCCTGACGGAGATGCGCGAGCGTGTCCGCTTCGCTGAGGACGCGCCGCCGGAAGAGGCGCAGCCGAAGCCGCCGCCCAAGCCACCGGGCGAGGCATAGCGTTTCGTCACGCTCGGTATGTCGGGGTTTGAAACGCTGCTGTTATGCTCATCCTTCCCACACTCAAAGCCGTCATGCCCCGCGCAGGCGGGGCATCCACGCGTTCCTTTTATTCCGGTCAATGAAGCAAAAACTCGTGGATGGCCCGGCTGAACCGGGCCATGACGGCTTTGGCGTTGGCCTTGGGTATAGGGAGGATGGGTATGATCTTGCGTGGTCCGCCGCAGGCCAAGCCCGCGTATGACGAGGTAATCCCCCCGGCATCAACACCGGCATCGATCCCTATACGAATGGACTAGAAGAGGCCCATACGGGCAATAAAAAAGGCGCCATTGGCGCCTGCATGAATTCGTCCGAAGCTAAATTTTCCTACCCGTTTTTGTCCCTCATGGTGGGGGTGGAACTCGAGCTCCACGTCGGCGCCGTAATCCCGGTCGTCGATGTGGAGCTCGAGGCCATAATCGGAATACGAAGAATTACTTCTTCTTCGCGGCCTTCTTGGCGGCCTTCTTCACAACCTTCTTGACGGCCTTCTTGACGGCCTTCTTAGCAGCCTTCTTCTTAGCAGCCATGTTCTCCTCCATGGAATTAAGCGGTTCACCTAGAACCGCACGAAGTTTCGAGAAATGTTTCTCGAACATCATTTCTGTAGCATAGAGATTGCCTGTTAACCACTAAATCTTGCGTTGGTGCGGAATTTTTTTGACAGCGTGATTTTTTTGCCATAGGCGCCGAAAGGAAGCCGAACGATAGCGGAATTCATCGTCCTGTTTTCTTCTCATCGCGGCATCAAACGACACACAAATATCGGCAACGCAAAAAATCAGACATATAAAAAAGCCGCATGGAATGCGGCTTTTTCTATTATGGCCATTTCACCTCTGGCGGCATCGACATCAGTATCGCTTCAGTGTTGCCGCCGGTCTTCAGACCGAATGTTGTGCCGCGATCATAGATCAGATTGAACTCGACATAGCGGCCGCGACGGACGAGCTGATGTTCGCGATCAGCGTCGCTCCAGGTCTCGTGCATGCGTTTTTGGACGATTTTTGGGTAAGCCGCGAGGAACGATTCGCCGACCGCTTTGGTGAAGGCGAAATCCTGATTCCAGTCACCGCTGGAAAGGTTGTCGTAGAAGATGCCGCCGACGCCGCGCGGCTCGTTGCGATGCGGCAGGAAGAAGTAGTCGTCGCACCATTTCTTGAAGCGCGGATAGTAATCCGGGTTGAACGGATCGCAGGCGCCACGCAGTGCAGCATGGAAGTCGGCGGTGTCTGCGTCGTTCGGTTGCATCGGTGTCAGATCGGCGCCGCCGCCGAACCAGGCGCGGCTGGTACTGATAAAGCGAGTATTCATATGCACCGCGGGCACCTTGGGCGAGCGCATATGCGCCACCAGCGAGATGCCGCTGGCC
This sequence comes from Ferrovibrio sp., assembly GCF_965278975.1. Lineage (GTDB taxonomy): Bacteria > Pseudomonadota > Alphaproteobacteria > Ferrovibrionales > Ferrovibrionaceae > Ferrovibrio. The sequence continues at coordinate 4,625,429 of NZ_OZ257126.1, read as the reverse complement.
CAGAACTGGCCATCCTCGGCGGCGCCGGGAATCTGCTTGCGGAAATCCTCGCTGAATTCACCGTGTACGGTTGAAACGTTGACGCCGACTTTCTCGAACACGCGGCCACGCATCACGCTCATCACGCCGCCGCCGCCGCCCGGGCGCTCCCAGGCTTTGCGCTCGAAGCGGCCCGGCGGCAGCGACGCATGCGGCGTGCCTTGCAGATCGTCTTCCAGCTTTTCGAAAGCCGCGCAGATAAGATCGCGGAGGTTGCTGAACCATGCGCTGGCTTTGGCCTTGCGCTCGTTCAGCAGGGCGGTGTCAGTCAGGTTGGTGGCCGCGTCAGCAGGAGTCATGCTGCTCATTATATATATGTCTCCGTTTCGGGGGCTCGGCTTCAGGCCGGCTGGATCAAGCGGGTGGACTGGAAGGAAAGCCGCCGGTCTGCCGCAATGCCTCACCCAGTACCATGGCGGCCGCGGTCGCCACATTGATCGAGCGCAATCCGGCGCGCAACGGAATGATCAGCCGGGCATCGGCGGCATCATGCACATGGTCGGGTGCGCCCTTGCTCTCGCGGCCCATCAGGATGATGTCGTCGGGCTGGAAGCTGAACGTGGTGTAGGGCACCGGCGCCTTGGTGGTCAGCAGCAGCAGCCGGCCCGGCGGCTTCTCGACCACGAAATGCTGCCAGGAATCATGGCGGTGGATTTCGGCCTGTTCCAGGTAATCCATCGCCGAACGGCGCAGGCTGGCGACCGAGAACGGGAAGCCGCAGGGCTCGATCACATGCACCGGCACGCCAAGGCAGGCGCCAAGCCTCAGCAGGGTGCCCAGATTGGGCGCGATATCGGGTTCGAACAGGGCCAACCGCATGGGCCCCGGAATGGCAGCCTAAGCTTTCGTAATCAAGCGGTTTTCCGCACTTCCAGCCCCTGCGGCAACCTGTCGCACACGGGCGGCGGACTACTGGACACGGACGATGGATAATGAGAAATAACGGGCTCGTTTTCCGTGACTTACTCCGAGGGAACAATGGCAGGGACTGCGCCCCACTCCCAGGCCGGCAAAGCCGAGCCGACCCGTCGTGACTTTATTGTTGTGGCGGCTTCGTCCTTTGCTGCCGTGGGTGCCGCCGCCGCGGCCTGGCCGTTCATCCACCAGATGAACCCGTCGGCCGACGTGCTGGCGCTGTCCAGCACCGAACTGGACCTGAGCCAGATCGCCGCCGGCCAGAGCGTCACCGTGCTGTGGCGCGGCAAGCCGGTCTTCGTGCGCCACCGCACCGAAGCCGAGATCGAGCAGGCCAAGAAGGACGATACCGCCGTGCTGCCGGATCCGGCCAAGGACGCCGACCGCGCCAAGAAGCCGCAATGGCTGGTGATGATGGGCGTCTGCACCCACCTGGGTTGCGTGCCGCTCGGCCAGAAGGGTGACTTCGGCGGCTGGTTCTGCCCCTGCCACGGTTCGCATTACGATACTTCGGGCCGTATCCGCAAAGGTCCGGCGCCGGCGAACCTGCCGATCCCGGAATACACCTTCCTCTCTGACAGCCGCATCCGTATCGGCTGAGGAGCAAAAAGATGGCCACGAACGAAACCGGCTTTTTCGCCAACCCCGTCGTCAAGTGGATCGAGTACCGCCTGCCGGTATTCTCGACCATCGACCACATGGTCGGCACCAAGTATCCGACGCCGAAGAATCTGAACTACTGGTGGAATTTCGGCTCGCTCGCCGGCCTCTGCCTGGTGGTGCAGATCATCACCGGCATCGTGCTGGTGATGCATTACACGCCGCATACCTCGATGGCGTTCGACTCGGTCGAGCACATCATGCGCGACGTGAATTACGGCTGGTTGCTGCGCTACATCCACGCCAATGGCGCGTCGATGTTCTTCATCGTGGTCTATATCCATATCTTCCGCGGCCTGTATTTCGGCTCCTACAAGAGCCCGCGTGAAATCCTGTGGTTCCTCGGCGTCATCATCCTGCTGCTGATGATGGCCACGGCGTTCATGGGCTATGTGCTGCCCTGGGGCCAGATGTCCTTCTGGGGCGCCACCGTGATCACCAACCTGTTCTCGGCGCTGCCCGGTATCGGCGAGCCGATCGTCACCTGGCTGTGGGGCGGCTTCGCCGTCGACAACCCGACGCTGAACCGCTTCTTCTCGCTGCATTACCTGCTGCCGTTCGTCATCGTCGGCGTGGTGCTGCTGCACATCCTGGCGCTGCACCAGCATGGCTCCAACAATCCGCTGGGCATCGATGTGAAGGGCCCGCAGGACACCATCCCGTTCCACCCGTATTATACGGTGAAGGATGCGGTGGGCGTTGGCGTCTTCCTGCTGCTGTTCTCCTTCTTCGTGTTCTACCAGCCGAACATGCTGGGCCACCCGGACAACTACATTCCGGCCAACCCGCTGGTGACGCCGGCGCATATCGTGCCGGAATGGTACTTCCTGCCGTTCTACGCCATCCTGCGCTCGGTGCCCGACAAGCTCGGCGGCGTGCTGCTGATGTTCGGCGCCATCGCCATCCTGTTCCTGCTGCCCTGGCTGGATACCTCCAAGGTGCGCTCGGCCAAGTTCCGGCCGATCTACAAGCAGTTCAGCTGGATTTTCCTGTTCGCCTGCGTCCTGCTGACCTGGGCCGGCGGCAAGCCGGCGGAAGGCATGTACCTGATCGTTGCCCGCGTCTGCACGGCTTACTACTTCATCCACTTCCTGGTGGTGATGCCGCTGGTCGGCTGGTTCGAAAAGCCGAACAAGCTGCCGGCGTCGATTGCCGAACCGGTACTCAAGCCGGCCAGCGCCGGGGCGGGGGAGTAAGACCAATGCTCAAGACCAGCAACATTAAAACCCTGCTTGCCGCGCTCGTCCTCGGCTTCGCCGCCCTGCCGGCCCTCGCGGCTGGTGGTGAAGAACCGCCGCCGCCGAAGCAGAACTGGAGCTTCGGTGGTCCGTTCGGCACCTATGATCGCGCCGAATTGCAGCGTGGCTATCAGGTCTACAAGGAAGTCTGCGCGGCCTGCCACGCCATGAAGTATGTGGCGTTCCGCAATCTCGCCGATCCGGGCAGCCTGGGCTTCACCGCCGCCGAAGTGAAGGCGCTCGCCGCCACCTTCCAGGTCACCGACGGCCCGAACGATTCGGGTGAGATGTTCCAGCGCCCGGGTCTGCCGCAGGACAAGTTCCCGTCGCCGTTCCCGAACGAGAAGGCGGCGCGCGCGTCCAATGGCGGCGCCTATCCGGTGGATCTGTCGCTGGTGGCCAAGGCGCGTGGCCATGGCGAAACCGGCGGCCCGGATTACATCCGTGCGCTGCTCACCGGCTACGAGCAGCCGCCGGCCGGTTTCCATCTTGGTGAAGGCCTGCACTTCAACAAGTATTTCCCCGGCCAGCAGATCGCCATGCCGATGCCGCTGAACCCGGACCAGGTGACCTATGCCGATGGCACCAAGGCCACCGTGGAACAGATGGCACATGACGTTTCCGCCTTCCTGATGTGGGCTGCCGAGCCGAAGCTGGAAGACCGCAAGCGGCTGGGCTTCAAGGTCATGATCTTCCTGCTGATCCTGACCGGCTTGTTCATCGCCGCGAAGAAGCGGGTCTGGGCCGACCTCAAGTAAGCGTCACATTTCGATTAAGAAAAGGCCGCCTTCAGGGCGGCCTTTTTTATTGCGCCGGGGGGCCGCCTTTGCTTAAGTCGGCCCCGACTTTTCCCACTGATTCCAAGGGTGTCCCTTATGGCTCAAGCCAAGAAGACGGCCAAGAAAGCGACCAAGAAGCCGGCGGCCCGCGCTGCTGTTAAGAAGGCCGCTGTTAAGCAGGCTGCGGTTAAGAAGGGGGCTGTGAAGAAGGCCCCGGCCAAGAAGGCCGCGCTGAAGAAAACCGCGCCGAAGCTGGCCTGGACCCGGCCGCATATCGCCAAGCCCGGCGATCCGGTGCGCATCGGCGTGCTCGGCGGCAGCGGCCTGTATGGCATGGCCGGCCTCACCAACACGCAGTGGCGCAAGGTGTCCACGCCCTGGGGCGATCCCTCCGATGAATTGCTGTTCGGCAAACTCGATGGCGCCGAGATGGTGTTCCTGCCGCGCCATGGCCGCGGCCACCGCCATTCACCCTCGGAAGTGAACTACCGCGCCAATATCGATGCGCTCAAGCGTGTCGGCTGCCATGATGTGATCTCGGTCTCGGCCTGCGGCTCGTTCAAGGAGCATCTGCCGCCGGGCAGCTTCGTCATCGTCGATCAGTTCATCGACCGCACCTTCATGCGCCAGAAGAGCTTCTTCTCCACCGGCATGGTGGCGCATGTCTCGGCGGCGCATCCGGTCTGCCATCGCCTCGGCGATGCGCTGGAAAAGGCCGCGAAGGATGCCGGCATCAATGCCCAGCGCGGCGGCACGTATCTGTGCATGGAAGGCCCGCAATTCTCCACCCAGGCGGAGAGCTTCCTCTACAAGAGCTGGGGCTGCGACGTGATCGGCATGACCAACGCGCCGGAAGCCAAGCTCGCCCGCGAGGCCGAGCTATGCTACGCCAGCGTTGCCATGGTCACCGATTTCGATTGCTGGCACCCGGACCATGACCATGTTGATGTCGCCTCCGTGATCCGCGTGCTGCTCGATAACGCCGCCAAGGGCCAGTCGCTGGTGGCGCATGCGGTGAAGTATCTGAAGGATCGCCCGGAGCATTGCCATCAGGGCTGCGACCGCGCGCTTGATAACGCGCTGATCACCGCGCCGGAAAAGCGCGACCCGGCGGTGCTGAAGAAGCTCGACGCCGTCGCCGGCCGCATCCTCAACGCCTGATTTCTCGAATAAGGACCAAGCCTCCCATGCAGGGCATCAAGGACAAGATCCGCACCATCCCCGATTATCCGAAGCCGGGGATCATGTTCCGCGACATCACCACGCTGCTGCAGGATGCGCGCGGCTTCCGCAAGACCATCGATGAAATGGTGCAGCCCTTCGCCGGCACCCGCATCGACAAGGTGGTGGGCATCGAGGCGCGCGGCTTCATCCTCGGCGGCGCCATCGCGCATCAGCTTTCCATCGGCTTCGTGCCGGTGCGCAAGCGCGGCAAGCTGCCGCACAAGACCTTGGCGCAGGAATACCAGCTCGAATACGGCACGGATTCCATGGAAATCCACATCGATGCCATCAACGAGGGCGAACAGATCCTGCTGGTGGATGACCTGATCGCCACCGGCGGCACGGCGGAAGCCGCGATCAAGCTGATCCGGCATTACAAGGGCAATGTGATCGGCGGTTCCTTCATTGTCGATCTGCCCGAACTGGGCGGCCGCAAGCGGCTTGAGGCGCTGGGCGTGCGCGTGCTGGCGCTGGCCGAATTCGACGGCCACTGATTTCGGTGGCAACTGATGGCGCATAACCTCATCGGCATCGATCATACCGTCGTTGCCGCCAGCGATCTGGAGGCGGCGCGGGAAACCTATGCCCGCCTCGGCTTCACGCTGACGCCGCGCGGCCGCCATATCGGCTGGGCCACGGGCAATTACTGCATCATGTTCCAGGGCAATTACATCGAACTGCTCGGCATCGCCGAACCGGGCGGCTTCACGGCTGGTCTGGAAGAAGTATTGGCGGCGAAAGGCGAGGGGCTGCACAAGATCGTGCTCGGCTCCGACGATGCCGAGAAAAGCCGCGCCGCCCTCAGCATTAGTGGCCTGAACCCGACCCCGGTGCAGAGCCTCAAGCGTGAATTGCAGTTGCCGGAAGGCACCGTGCTGCCGGCTTTCGCGCTGGTGCATCTGCCGCCGGAAGCCACGCCGCCGGTGTCTATGTTCATCTGCCAGCATCTCACACCGGAGTTGCTGCGCCAGCCCGCCTGGCTGCTGCATCCCAATGGCGCCACGCATCTGGCTGGCTGCGTCGTGGTCTGTGACGATCCGCTCAGCACCGAAGCAGCCTATGAAAAGCTGTTCGGCGCCGGCTCGGCGGTGCGCACCGACCGCATGATCGCCGCCCGCGTCGGCAACGAGCATGTGCTGTTCGTCACCCCGACCGATCTCGCGACCCTGTTCCCCGACCTCGATCACGATGAGAACCGCCCGACGCCCTACATCGCCGGCATGCGGCTCCGCGTGCATAACCCGGAAGCCGCCGCGACCTATTTCAAGGCCACGGGTGCGGAGCATGTCCGCGCCATCGACGGCACCGTGCTGGTGCCGGCGGAAGCCGCGCATGGTGTGTTCCTGGAGTTTACCAGCCGGGTTTAGAATGGCAGATAAAAAGCATGCATGGAAAGTCGGAGCCGAACTGGCTTTCCTCGTGCTGCGTATCGTTGCTGCAAGTTATTTCAGCACTGGAATAGCAGGTCTGGGACTCGGGGCTGTGCTCTCCATAGCAGGGCGCTCAGATTCAGATTTTATAGGCTATGTTCTTCTACCAATTATAGTGCTTAGTCCTTTCGCTTTACTCTTCCTCATACTCACTCCGATTGTTCTAGTCCGGCCTAAATCATGGATGCTGATTACTTCTGGAGGCTTGGTGGGAGTGGTTGTGGTTAGACTGATATCTCTTCTTGGCCTCGAAGGCGTTCTGAAAGTGCTTGTAAGCAATTGAACTAAATTTGTGTCGTTATATAATCCCATTATGTTCTTATAATGTTCTGAAAATGTGGTATGCTGGCCGATCCTGAAAATGGAGGCCGCCATGACTGTCCTCGATCCATCTGTTCCCGACGCCGCCGAACCGCCAGCCGTTCAGCCCGAAGCTGCCCAGTCCCAATCCCCGGGCGGCCTGCCGCCCTGGCACCGCGAGCCGGTGCGGCTTTCCGGCCGGGCCTCGCCCCGGCGCTATGACTGGCCTAAAGCGGCCAAGCTGCTGGCTGCCGGCACAGCGGCGCCCGAGGTTGCCGAGGCTTTGGGCTGCGACGAGGCGCGGGTCTGGCGCCATCTGCAAGCCAGCGCCACCTTCCGCGCCATGGTGGAGAAGGAAGCCGAGCGCAGCCGCCTGCTGCATGGCCTGCGGATGCAGGCGCTGCGCCGCGACTATGCCGAGGCGCTCTACGCCCGCGCCGATCTGGCGCCCGAGGCCATCGAGCGCCTGGCATCGGCGCAGCCTGAGGTGACGGGCAGTCAATTGGCAGCGGCGGCCAAGCGGGCCAGGGCGCCGGGCCGCAAGCCGGTGACGCTGTCGCAGAGCGAGAAGGAAAACTGCCGCGCGATGCTGCGGGCCAACCAGATCATCCGCGATGCCGCCGCCGCGCGGCGCGAGCTGCGCGAGGCCATGGCGCCCGCGCCCCGCACGCAAGCGGCAGCACCTGCGCAACCAATGTCTGTGACAAAAACGCCGGAATGTCCGGGAAGCGCCGCGAAGCATTTCCAAGACACTGGGAAGCATCAGGAAGAAACTGGAAAGCAGGCGGAAGAAGGCGGGAAGCGTTCGGAAGATGCGGGACAGGGAGAGGCCGCGTGGAAGCCGGCGCCGATCTGGCCACCGCCGCCCAAGACCTATCCGCTGGTGCCGCAAGGCTGCGAGGCGCTCTATTACTATGGCAAGCGGGTGCCGATCATGCCCGAATATTGGGGCAAGGAGATGGGGCCGGGCTGGAGCCTGACGCCAGATGGGGCGTAGTGCCGAAGCCTAGTAACGCCGCTTTTGCACAAGCCTCGCCCTATCATAAAGACTGTCATGCCCTGCGGAGGCAGGGCATCCACGTGTTCCTTTTATTCCAGTCAATTCAGGGAAAACTCGTGGAGGGCCCGCCTGAAGCGGGCCATGACGAAAATCGTTACAGCACCGCCTCGAACAGCGCCAGCGTGCGGCGGCGGGCGAGGGCTGCCGAGAAGGCATCATAGGTGCCGCGCTGGTCGCAGTTGAAGCCATGGTCGGCATCGTAGATATGCGTGGTGATGCTGGGATGCCGCGCCTTCATGCTTTCGGCGATGCTGGTCGGGATCATCTTGTCCTTGGCGCCGAAATGCAGCAGAGCCGGGCAGGCCGGCGCGCGCTCGGCCAGTTCGGCCCAGTTGCCGCCGTAATAGCAGCTGGCCGCTGCCAGGCCGTTGGCGGCGCAGGCGGCCAGCCAGGTGACGCTGCCGCCGAAGCAATAGCCTACCGTGCCGACGCGGCCGGCCGAGGCCGCCGCCGCGATGGCGGTGTTGGTATCCTTCATCACTTCGGCCCAGGACAGGCGGCCGCGCAATTCACGCCCGCGCGCCACGTCATCGGCCGTGTAGCCCAATTCGATATCGCGCTCGGTGCGGTCGAACAGGGCCGGGGCGACGCAGTAATAGCCCTCGGCGGCATAGCCATCGGCCACGGCGCGGATATGGCTGTTGACGCCGAAAATCTCCTGCACCACCACGATGCCGCCCTTCGGCGCAGCTTTCGGTTCGGCGATATAGGTTGCGAAGCGGTGGCCGTCCTCGGCGGTAAGCGTAGTGAAAGCACCCATGACCTGAATCCTCCTAGACCAATCAGCCCTATGATCCGTAATGACCTGTTTCCGTTACCGTGGCATGATCGTCACCGTCTCGCAACAATCGTTAACGCCGCCGCCGGGAGCCTTGCTCAAGCGCTGTCCGGCAGGCCGGTTACCCGTTCGGAATAGTTCCCAAAAAATGGCTTTGGATCCCCTCGTCGCGGCCCTGGTGCTGCTCGCCGCCCTGATGCACGCCACCTGGAACGCGGTGGTGAAATCCGATACCGACCGCCAGACCAGCATGGCCCTGGTGATGCTGGCCGGTGTCGGCATGGGGCTGGTGCTGCTGCCCTTCACCAACGATCCGTTCGGCGCTGGCATGGGGCGGGAAGCCTGGGGCTGGCTCGCCTGTTCGGTGCTGATCCATTGCGGCTATTACACCTGCCTGCTCAAGGCCTATCGCCATGGCGATCTGAGCCAGGTCTATCCCATCGCGCGCGGCATGGGGCCGCTGGCGGTGGCGTTGCTGTCCGGTTTCGTGTTCGGCGAGGCGCTGTCATCGCGCGAGATGCTGGGCGCCGCGGTGATTTCGCTCGGCATCGCCAGCCTGGCCTTCGGGCCGTATCGCGGCACGCCGGAACAGCGCCGCCATTCGCTGCTCTATGCCGTGCTCACCGGCTGCACGATTGCGGGCTACCTGGTGTTCGATGGCCGGGGCGTGCGCGCCGCCGGCGATCCGATGGCCTATATCGCCTGGCTCAATATCGTCGAAGGCCCATGGGTGGCTGTGTTCGCCTTCGCCACGCGCGGCACGGAATTCCTCTCGGCGGCGAAACGCGGCTGGAAGCGCGGCCTGGCCGGCGGCGCCATCGCCACGCTGGGCTATGGCATCGCCATGTGGGCCTTCACCAAGGGTGGTGCTGCGCATGTCGCTTCTCTGCGCGAGACCAGCGTGATCTTCGCCGCCGTGATCGGCGCCGTGCTGCTGGGCGAGGGCTTCGGGCCGCGCCGCATCATCGCCGCCCTGGCCGTCGGCGCCGGCCTCGTCTTGATGAACTGGCGCGGCTAGCAGCGGGGCTGGTGCTATTTCGGCGGGATGCGCCGCAATACCGCCGTCTGCACCTCGCGGCCATCCTTGGGGATGCGCTTCGCCTGCAGACGGTCCGGCCCGTCCTGGCGGAATTCAAAGCGCAGGGTTTGCAGGTCGCGCACCAGCAGGCCGCCGCCGGCATCGGTGATCGGCCAGTCGAGATCCTCCACGCGGTCGGTCTGCTCGCCGACACTGGCGCCGGTGATGTAGCGCGCCTGCAGCCTGTCGCCCTGGCGGCGCAGGATCGGGATGCTGATGACGCGGCCGCCGGACCAGTTGCCGAACCAGGTACCGGCCAGCGGCTCCCGCGTGTCGAAGGCGCTGGCGGCCAAGCGGCGGATGCCGAACGTCTTGAGCAATTCGGGCTGCTCATCGCCGCAGGGTGGCGCTGTGCCGGTTTCCACCAGGGTGTAGATGCAGGGCGCGAAGCGGCGGGCGAAGGTCCAACTCTGGCCGGCAGAATGGCCGGTCAGCGGCGGATTGTCGGGCTGGCTGATCACCATGTGCGGCAGGCCGAATTTCCGCAATGCCTGTTGCAGCCAGGGGCCGCGCTCATTGGGCTGGCGTTCCTCGTAGAAATCATCGCCGGTGAAGTAGGCCGCCACCACGGTCAGCTTCTTGTTTTCGTAGCGCTCCCACACGCTGCGCAGCGAGTTGTGGTTCTCACGCCAGTTGGGGCCGGCATTGGCGCCGCTGTAGCTGCCAAACGCCGCCGGTGCCAGGGCGATCACGGCATCGGCCGGATAATCGTAGCGCACCGCTTCCACCGAGGCATAGGCGCCGGCGGACTGGCCCATCAGCACCACGCGCTTGTAGCCCAGCGCCCGCATCTTCTCGGCGGCCTGGCCAACGATCAGTGTCGCATTGCGGCGGTTGTCGGTACCCCAGGCGCGGAACACGCTCACCACATCCCAGCCGCGTTCAGCGAACAGCAGCACCAGCGGCGGCGCTTTCTCGCTCGCCTCGTTGATGCCCCGGCCATGGCTCCACACCACCACGCCCTTGGCTTGCGCCGGGCCGCGCACCGGCATGTCCGGCCCGCCTTTAACGGTGGCCGGGGCGATCTCGTAATGCTTGCCTTCGCTCACGGCTTCGGCCTGGGCCAAGGCCGGCGCGGCATCGGTGGCGGCAAGGGCGAGCAGCAGCAGGCCGGCTGTTATGCCTTTCATGGCAGCCGCCGCAGCCAGCTATCCTGGGGTGGCTGGCCGGCCTCGGTGCGGCGGAATTTCAGGCGTCCATCGGGCTCAAGGCTGAGGTCGAGGCTCAGGCTACCCTGGTTGAAGCGTTGCCGGCGGCCCTCGCTCACCAGCGGCACGGTCTGGCTCGATGCCGCTTCGTTGTTGATGCTGCGGCCGACGCCATGCACCGCCTCGCGCTGCTGCCCGGCGCTGAGTGGCCGCAGTTCCAGCAGCATGTAGCGGCCATTGGCACTGGTGCCCTGCCACAGCCCGGCGAAGGCATCGCCAGGGCTGGCGGGCAGGGCTGGCGGCATGGCCAGGCCGAAGGTGGCAATGGCGCTGCGGTCGCCGTCCTCGCAGGGCGGTGGCTTGCCCTGGTCCAGCAGCAGCACCAGGCAAGGGGCGAAGCGGCGGGCAAAGGGCAGGCTCATACCGGCGCCATGGCCATGCATCACGTCCGGCGCCGGGCGGTCCAGCACCAGGGCAGGCAGGCCCAGTTCGGCGAGGCGTTGCTTGGCGTAGCCGCCGCGCACGCCCGGTTCGCTCTGCTCGAAATAGGGGTCTTCCGCGAAGAAGGCGGCAAACAAGGCCGTCTGCCGGCCGGCGAAATATTCCCAGATCGGCCGCAGGCGGCTGTCATTCTGGCGCCAGTTCATCGGGCTGGCGGGTGTGCCGAAAGCCGCCGGCGCCAGCGCCAGCACGGCATCGGGGCGCACTGCATTGCCATCGCGCCGTGCCGTTTCGCCCAGCGCGATCCAGGCGCCGACCGATTGCCCGGCCAGCACGATGCGGCGATAGCCTTGCGCACGGCCGGCATCCAGCCCGGCACCAACAATGCGCAAGGCGACGGCCAGTACGTCATGGGTGCCATGGCGCTGCAATGTCTGCACGTCCCAGCCCTGGCGTGCCAGCTCCCAGATCACCGGCGGCGCCAGCGCCATGGCCTCGGCGGCAACATCGCGGCCGTGATTCCAGATGATCAGGCCTTTGGCCTGGGCCGGGCCGCGTAGCGCAATCGGCGGCAGGCCGGGCAGATACTGCGCCGGCTTCAATTCATAGAGGGATGGATCGAGCGGCCCGGATTGCAGGTGGCGCGGATCGCGCTGGTCTGCTGGTTCGCGGCTCCAGGCCGCCGGGCCGGTGAACAGCAGCGCACAAAAGCAGGCGGCGGCAAGCATCAGCCTGCCGCCGCTCTGTATCAGCATCTGAGCCAGGCTCAGGTCTTGGCCGTCTGCCGCGCTTCGTATTTCTTCTTCTCCTCCTCGACCAGCTCCTTCTTGGAGAGCTTGCCGATCAGGGTCTTGGGCAGGGCGTCGCGGATTTCCATCGCGGCGGGCATTTCATGCTTGCCGAGCTTGTCTTTCAGGAAACTCTTGAGGTCATCGAAGCTGGGCGTGGCAGCACCAGGCTTCAGCTTGATGAAGGCCTTGGCCGACTGGCCGCGATATTCATCCGGCACGCCGACCACGGTGCATTCCTCGACACTGGGATGCTCGTAGATGGCTTCCTCGATATTGCGCGGATAGACGTTGAAGCCGCCCGACAGGATCATGTCCTTCTTGCGGTCGACGATGAAGATGAAGCCATCCTCGTCCATGTAGCCGACATCGCCGGTATGGAAGCGGCCGCCGGCAAAGGCTTCTTCGGTCGCCTCCGGCTTGTTCCAGTAGCCCTTCATCACATTCGGGCCACGGATGCAGATCTCGCCGCGCTCGTTGATGCCCAGCACCTTCAGCGGGTCTTCCACATCCACGATCTCCATGATCAGGCCGGGCAACGGCAGGCCGCAGGAACCCTTGCGCCGGTCGCCGTCCATCAGCGTCTGCGTGCCGGCCGGCGCGGTCTCGGTCATGCCCCAGCCTTCGATCATCTTGCAGCCGGTGGTGGTCTCGAACTTGTCCTGCACCTCCACCGGCAGCGGCGCACCGCCGGAGCCGCAGAATTTCAGCGACGACAGGTCATAATCCTTCAGGTTCTGCAGGTTGTTGATGGCGGCATACATGGTCGGCACGCCGGGGAACACGGTGATCTTCTTCTTGTGCAGATCCTCCACCACCGCCTTCAGCTCGAAGCGCGGATGCAGCACCAGTTCCGCGCCGATGGCGATGAAGCGTAGCAGCACCGCGCTCAGGCCATAGATATGGAACATCGGCAGCACGATCAGCACGCGCTCCTCGCCTTCCTTCAGCAGGTCGGGCCGCGCATTGGCCCAGGTGAGGTACATCTGCACCGTGGCGACCACGTTGTTATGGGTCAGCATGGCGCCCTTGGGCACGCCGGTGGTGCCGCCGGTATATTGCAGGATCGCCACTTCATCCACCGGGTCCTTCACCGGATGCGGCGTGTAGCGGCCATCGTTGGCCACCAGGTCCTTGAAGCGGACATGGCGGTCGTCCTTCGGCACGGCGGCGATTTCCTTGCCCTTCACCAGCGGGAACAGGAAATTCTTCGGGAAGGGCAGCACATCGGGCAGGCCGCCGACCACGATCTTCTTCAGCCGCGTGCTGCCCAGCATCTTGGCGATGTTGGGGTACAGCGCGTTGAGGTCCAGCGTGCACATGATGTCGGTCTGGCTGTCCTCGATCTTGTAGCGCAGCTCGCGCTCGGCATCGAGCGGCGAGTAGTTCACCACACGGCCGCCGGCCTTGAGGATGCCGAAGAAGCAGATGACGTAATGCGGCGTGTTGGGCAGGAACAGGCCGACATGCACGCCCGGGCCGACGCCGAGCTGCTGGAAGCCCTTGGCGGAGCGGTCGACAAGGTCGGACACCGCCGCGTAGGTCAGGGTCTTGCCCATGAATTCCAGGAAGGGCTTCGGCGCATACTTGGCCACCGCCTCATCCAGCAGCGACCAGATCGGGCGCGGCTGCTGGCTCAGCGCCCATTTGACTCCCTCAGGATAGGACTTCTCCCAGAATGGCGCGGTCATTCGTTTCCTCCCGTCGGCTCGGATTTGGCCGACCCCTTTCTGGTGTCAGTTTATGTGTCCGTTACAGCGGATTCAACAGCGCCATGGGGTTACCCCAGGGGCATCCGAGTTGCTGCCGGGGCCCGACTCTGGCAGAGTTGCCGAGGCGATTTCGCCCCAGGAACAGCGAAGGATCAATGGATGAGCGGCGATGCCGCCAAGGACATGCGCGCGGAACGTGATCGTTTCGTCGCCTTCGCTTTCTCCGCTGCCGACCTGATGCTGGAAGTGGCCGAGGATGGCCGGATCAGCTATGCCTCCGGTGCCGGCAAGCATTTGACCGGCGTTGAGCCGGGTGAACTGATCGGGCGCCAGCTCGGTTCTCTGGTGGACGACACCGACCGCCATTTCTTGCTCAATCTGCTGGCTTCCCTGGGCGTTGGCGGCCGCATCGAGCCGGTTACCATCCGGCTGACCGCCGCCGCTGGCCGTGAACCCGTGCTCTGCGTGCTGGGCGGCTGCTGCCTGCCGCGCAAGGAAGGCCGTTACTATCTGACGCTTTCCGGCGCCCGCCTGCCGATGGCGGAAGCGGCGATGCAGAACAAGCGCGATTACCAGACCGGCCTGCTGACCGCCGAGGATTTCGAGGAGCGGGCATCAGATCGCCTCAAGCTCGCCCGCGAGCTTGGCTCGGAAGTGAAGATCACGCTGCTGGAGATTGTCGGCCTGCAGGACCTGGCCAAGGACCTGCCGCCGGAAACCCAGGCGGTGCTGATGGGCGATGTCGGCGCCTATCTGCGGTCCAAGTCGATTGGCGGCGACACGGCGGGTCGCATCGATGGCGAGAAATACTCGATCCTGCATGCCGGCGCGGTGGATCAGGCGGCAGTGGCGGAAAAAGTGCGCCAGCTTGTCGCCAAGGCCAATCCGGCGGCGCAGGTGGCGCAGGCATTGGGCGTGCAGGGTGCCACCCTGGAACTGCATGCCAAGGGCATGAGCGACGAGGATGCCGCCTCGGCCATGGCTTTCGCGGTGCAGCGTTTCGCTCAGCAGGGCGCCGCCGGGCTGTCCTTCCGCAACACCGAGGAAAGCCTCAAGCTGCTGCTGTCGGAGACCGTGGCGCGGGTGCGGGCGTTACGCTCGACCATGAGCCAGAGCGATTTCCAGATGGTGTATCAGCCGATCGTGCAGCTATCCGACCGCCGCATGCATCACTATGAGGCACTGGTGCGTTTCGGCGATGACCAATCGCCGTTCGAGACCATCCGCCTGGCGGAAGGCGTGCACATGATCGGCGAATTCGATCTTGCCGTGGTGCAGCGCGTGGTCGAGCAGTTGCATCTGGCGCGCAAGAACGGCCAGCGGCCGGAGGTGGCGGTCAATCTTTCCGGCCATAGCCTGGAAAGCACCGTGTTCATGGCGGCGCTGCGCGAATTGCTGGCGCCGGACCAGGATCTGCGCAAGCAGCTTATCTTCGAGATCACGGAATCGACCCAGATCACCGATCTGGTGCATGCCGGCAACGCCGTGCGGCAGTTGCGCCAGGATGGCCATTCCGTCTGTCTCGATGATTTCGGTGCCGGCGCCGCATCCTTCCCCTATCTGCAGGCGCTGGACGTCAATTTTGTGAAGATCGATGGCGCCTATGTGAAGGCGCTGCAATCGCGCGAGAAGGAGCGCGACCGCGCCATCCTGCGCGGCATGGTCTGGCTGTGCAAGGAATTGAAGATCGGCACCGTGGCCGAGATGATCGAGACCGAGGATCAGGCCCGCCTTCTACTCGATTTCGGCATCGATTACGGCCAGGGCTGGCTGTTCGGCCGGCCCGAGGCCGATATGTCAAGCTGGCTGCACCGCAATGCCATCCAGGCTGCTGCCGTGCCGGGCGGCAACCATGTCGATCCAGCCAGTTTCAGCCTGAAGCGCAAATAGCGCTCATTCCTGCGCTTCAGGGCGGCCTGCAGAAAACGCGCAGCCCCTTATACGCCGGCGGACAATCCGCCAGCGTGTCCTCTGAATTGAGCAGGCTGGCCAGCACGCGTCCGACATTCTCGCGGTAGATGTCGCTATGCGCGCCGCCGCCGGTGCGATGGGTGTTGTATTGGATCGAATTGGAGGCATCGAGGTAAAGCACCGGCGGGTGTTTGTCCGGTGATGCCGATTTCGGCAGCGGTGCCAGCGTGGCGCAGGCCTGGCGGGTTCCGTTGAGGTTCAGGCAGGCACCGTCCTTATCCATCGTTGCCTGCGTGAACAGGCCACAATAGGCCGGTTTCTCTTTGCTTGCCGTGTAGCCATCATGCTGTCCGGCATAGGTGCCGAAGAAGGCGAGGTTGACCGCCGCATCCTTGCTTGATGCGGTCAGCACCACGCGGTTGAAGCCTTCCGCCAGTTGTCGTGTCGGCGTGGCGCAGCTATGGCGGCCCCCATCGCCATCGAACAGACGGTCGATTTCGAAGGCACCTTGCAGCGCGAAGAAAGTATCCAGGCCACCGGTACCGGCGGGCCTGAGGCCCGGCGCCAGATAGCGGGCGCTGCGCGCGGCCTGGGCCAGCAGGCGGGCGCCGAAGGAATGGCCGACACCGACGACCTTGAGGTCGACATTCTTCGCCTTCAATTTTTCTTTCAGTGTGGGATCGGCGACGATGCCGGCCAGAGCCTTGTTGATCAGGTAATTGGCCGGGCCGAAACCGACTTCGCGCGCGTCACTGGCTTTGATCGGAAAGCTTGCCAGCTTGGCCAACACATCGAAGCCACCCACGGCCAGCAGGTTGCTCCAGTCCCACAGCGATGGCCAGGTGATGACGATCACCAGGGGCCGCACCTTATGCGCCGCTACGCAATACTTATCTCCGGGTATCGGGCAGCCCTCAACCGCGCGAGCGAATTCATTGGCGATGGAGTTGAAATTGCGCAGGGCTTCGAACTGGTCTGTGTTCCAGCCCATGGAGAAGACCAGCAGATGCGTATAGGGGCGGTCAGTCTCGGCCGATTTCGCAATGTCCGCCTTGGCGTAATCCGCCAAACGGTCGAGCGCCCTCAGGCCATGCTCCCAGGCATTGGCGCGTGCCGGCACATCGAGTGGATTGCCGGGCTTGGTCACGTCGATTTCATCGTTGCCGATAGCAGCCGGGCAGGGGCGCGATGGCGCCTGTCCGGCTGCCTCGGGCTTTGAGTGATCCCTTTCTTCGTAGATCGAATAGAGGAAACAGGCATCGATACGGCCCGGCAGGCTGCTGTCCACTGCTTTACCGTCGGGCTGGGGCGATTTGGCGCCGATACTGGCGTAGCGCAGGATATGGGTTACCGCCATTGCCTTGGGTTCGCGGAACAGCTTGCCGCGCAGGTCTTGCAGATCCTCATCATCCGCTGCGTTGGCGCCTTTGGTGATCAGGTATTTGTTCACCACCGCTGGATCCGGGCCGATATGGCTGCGCGAGATTTTCTCGATGCCGACGACGTAGCCGGGGAAATTCAGTGTCAGGCCGCTTGGGAAATGCACCGTCGGGTGCAGGTTGCGGCTGAGGAAACTGTCGGCGTCGTATGGGGTCTCATAGTCGGCGAGCCGGTTCTCAACCTTTTCGCCACAGCCGGCAAGGCCGGCTAGCAACGCCACCATCAAACCGCATAACGGCTTCGATACCCGATCCAGTTTCCCGACCATGCCATGCCCCCATGCATAACCGATGCGGGCATGATGTATCGACTTATCCGCGCAAGTCCAGGATAATTTACGCCAAAAACAGGTAATTCAGCGCAATTCCACCTTTCCATGATCCAGTGCGACCAGGCCGCGTTCCTCCAGCCGGGCGCGGAACGACACGGTATTGCCGTCGCGCCAGATATCGGTGGCGATGGTTTCACCGGGGAAAACCGGGGCGGTGAAGCGCGCCTGGATATGGGCCACGCGCGCCGGGTCATGGTCGCAGGCGCCCTTCACCACGGCGCGCACGGCATGGCCATAGGTGCACAGCCCATGCAGGATCGGGCGTGGAAAACCGGCGGCTTTGGCGAAATGCGGATCGGCGTGCAGCGGGTTGCGGTCGCCGCAGAGCCGGTAGAACAGCGCCTGGTTCAACTGCGTCCTGGCGCTGATGGTGATATCCGGCGCACGGTCGGGGATTACATGCGGCTTGGGCGGTGGCGGCTGGTTGGCCGGGGCGCCAAAGCCGCCATCGCCACGCGCGAATACGGTGGAGACCAGGGTGACCAGCGGTTCCTTGCTTACCGCATCGCGGATGACGGTTTCCACCAGCACCACGGCGCCCTTGCCGGCGCCCTTGTCATAGGCTTCCTTGATCCGCGTCTTGGCCAGGATGCGGCCTTCCGGCGCCAGTGGCTTGTGCATGGTGATGTGTTGTTCGCCATGCACCACCATCACCATGTTCATGCCGGATTTGAAACCCCAGCTATCATCCCAGCAGAGCACGGTCGCCTGGCTCGGCAGCGCCTTGAGCTTGCCGGCATAGGCGCCATTCTCCACCACGAAGGGCAGTTCATTCTCATCCATCGGATCGGCGCCCATACCCGTGCTCAGCGCATAGAGCATGCTGTCGCGGCCGGTATAGGAGGCTTCGAGTTCGGGCAGGTCGAGACCCAGCAATTGATCATAGACAATTGTCATGTTTCCTCCTTATCTAACGGCAAGTTTAAAGATGGCTTGTCGGCCTGACTAGGGCTGACGTTACGTCAAGGGAGGCAGCCATGAGCTACAGCACGTTCGACTTCAGCGTGACCGACCATGTGGCGCATATCGTGTTCAATCGGCCGGACAAGGCCAACGCGATGGTGCTGCCATTCTGGCAGGAAATGGTGGATGTGTTTGCTGAGATCGACGACCGCCCGGAAGTGCGGGCGGTGGTGATCTCCTCCACCGGCAAGCATTTCACCGGCGGCCTCGATCTCTCGGCTTTTGGTGGCATTGCCGGCGACTTGATGAAGGGTGATCGTGGTCGGCTGGGCGAGCAGTTCCGCCGCACCGTTGCCGAGATGCAGGAAAGCTTCACCGTGATCGAGCGCTGTCGCGTACCGGTGCTAGCGGCCATCCAGGGCGGCTGCATCGGCGGTGGCGTTGACCTCGTTTCGGCCTGCGACATGCGCTACTGCACCGATGACGCTTGGTTCTGCATCCAGGAAATCAATATCGGCATGACCGCCGATGTCGGTACGTTGCAGCGCCTGCCGCATCTGATGCCGTCTGGTCTGGTGCGCGAATTGGCCTATAGCGGCCGCCGATTCATGGCTGCCGAGGCGCTGCAATGTGGCCTGGTCAATGCCAGCTTTACCAATCATGGCCTGATGCTGGAAGAGGTGATGGCGATGGCGCGTACCATCGCATCGAAGTCGCCGCTGGCAATTCATGGCACCAAGCAGATGCTGAACTACACCCGCGACCACAGCGTAGCCGATGCGCTGGATTACATGCAGGTGTGGCAGGCCGGCATGTTCCTCACCGGCGATCTGATGGAGCAACTGCGCGCCAACCAGGAAAAGCGCCCGGCCAAGTTCGACAACCTGATGCCGAACAAGAAGCTGGTGCAGCGCCGGCGCTACTAGGTTTCCGGCGCTCCCAGGCTTCGGGCGCGACTAGGCTTCTGGCGCGACTGGGCTTACTGGCCGAGGATCTTCCAGATCCCGTCGCAGACCAGTACGTCGTTGCCCGCCACCGAAAGTCCGCCCTGGATGAAGACCAGTGAGCGGGTGCGGCGCACGATGCGGCCGCGTCCTTCCAGGAAATCGCCCTCACGCGCGGGCGCCACGAACTGGTTGTTCAGGCTCACCGTGACGCAGGGCTGGCGGTCCACGGCGTGATAAACGGTTTTGCCCAGGGCCTGATCGGCAAAGGTCATCAGCATGCCGCCATGCACCATGCCACGGCCATTGAGATGCTTAAGCTGGGCCTGGAAAGCATAAGCCCAAAGGCCATCGCCCTCCTGGCGGGCCCAGAATGGGCCGGTCAGGCCGGTGAAGCCTGGATTTTCCGGGTCGCGTTGTAGTTTCCAGCCCTGCTGGCCGGGATCGAAGGTCATCGGAGGCTCGCATTCATCTTGCTTGATTCTGTCTTGTTTACGCCAGGCAGGCGGCTTTCCGCAACGTCACCGCTGCTGCCGGGTCTTGCCTCACCGCCGAGGGCTTACTAACCTTTTCCGCAGAACACGGGAGCAAGCGCCATGAATTTGGACCTGACGCCGGAAGAGCGTGCGTTCCGCGACGAGGTGCGGGCCTTCATTCGCGAAAACCTGCCGGCCGATCTGGCCGAGCGCAATCGCCGCTCGGTACATCTGGCCAAGGATGACTATGTGCAATGGCACCTCGCGCTTCACAAGCGCGGCTGGGGCGCGCCGGGCTGGCCGGTGGAGTATGGCGGCACCGGCTGGTCGCCGGTGCAGCGCTATATCTTCGATGAGGAAAGTGCCATCGCCGATGCGCCGCCGCTGCTGCCCTTCGGCATCGCCATGGTCGGGCCGGTGATCTACACCTTCGGCACGCCGGAGCAGAAGGCCTATTACCTGCCGCGCATTCTCAGCATGGAAGACTGGTGGTGCCAGGGCTATTCCGAACCAGGTTCGGGTTCCGACCTCGCTTCGCTGCGCACCAAGGCGGAAAGCGATGGCGACCATTATATCGTGAATGGCCATAAGATCTGGACCACCCAGGCGCATTACGCCGACATGATGTTCTGCCTGGTGCGCACCGATCCGAATGCCAAGCCGCAGGAAGGCATTTCCTTCTTGCTGATCGACATGAAGACGCCGGGCATCACGGTGCGGCCGATCATCTCGATTGACGAAGGCCATGGCGTGAATGAGGTGTTCCTCGACAATGTGCGGGTGCCGAAGAAAAACCTGATCGGCAAGGAAGGCAAAGGCTGGACCTATGCCAAATTCCTGCTCGGCAACGAACGAACCACCATTGCCGAAGTGGCGACTTCGAAACAGCGCCTGCGCCGCTTGAAGGATATCGCACGCGCCGAATCCGCGACACTTGGCGGTGCATTGCTCGATGATGCGGATTTCCGTGCCAAGGTCGCCTCCGTGGAGATCGAACTGCTGGCGCTGGAATACACGAACCTGCGTGTGCTGGCGGCCGAGAATGCCGGCAAGGGGCCAGGGCCTGAAGCCAGCATGCTGAAAATCCGGGGCTCGGAGATCCAGCAGACGCTCACCGAGCTGGCCTGCGAGGCACTCGGCTATTATGCCTCGCCCTATGAGCATTACCCCGATGGCACGAACCAGCCGCCGGTCGGCCCGGATTACGCCCAAGGCCGCATGGAGAGTTATCTCTATTACCGCGCCACCACGATTTATGGCGGCTCGAACGAAATCCAGCGCAACATCATCGCCAAGATGGTGCTGGGCCTCTGACCGAAGGAAATATTGACCATGGATTTCCAGCTCAACGACGAACAGAAGCTGCTGGCCGATAGCCTGGAGGGCTGGCTGCGCAAGGAATATTCCTTCGAACACTGGCGCAAGCTGGTGAAAACCGATCTTGGCTATTCAGATGCCAACTGGAGCCATTTCGCCGAGATGGGCTGGCTGGGCGTGGCCCTGCCGGAAGACCATGGCGGGCTTGGCGGCTCTGCCGTCGAAACCATGGTGATCGCCGAACGCTTTGGCGGCGCGATGGTGGCCGAGCCGTATTTCTCCAGCGTCATCCTGGGCGGTGGACTTGTGGTAGCCGCTGGCGCCCAGGCACAGCAGGCCGAAATCCTGCCCAAGCTGGCGGAAGGCAAAGCCAAGCTGGCTTTCGCTTTTGCCGAACATGGCGCCCGTTTCGCGCTGAATGACGTATCAACCAAGGCAGCCAAAAGCGGCAGCGGTTATACCGTTTCGGGCAAGAAGATCGTGGTGGCGGATGCGCCGAGCGCCGATCTGCTGATCGTGCTGGCGCGCAGCGCGGGCGGACGCACCGATGCCAAGGGCCTTGGCCTGTTCCTGGTCGATAATCGGGCCAAGGGTGTGAATCGCCAGGATTACCGCACGGTGGATAACCGCCGCGCTTCCGATATCGTGTTCGACAATGCCCCGGCCATCGCGCTGGGTGATGCCGAGAATGCGCTGCCCATTGTTGAGGGCGTGATGGATCAGGCGCTCGCCTATCTGTCCGCAGAGGCGGTTGGCGCGATGCAGAATCTCTATGAAACCACGCTGGCCTATCTCAAGACGCGCAAGCAGTTCGGCCGCGCCATCGGCGAGTTCCAGGTATTGCAGCACCGCATGGTGGACATGATGATCCATGTCGAGCAATCACGCTCGCTGGCGCTCTATGCCTCCCTGGCGCTGAGCCGCCCGGCTATTGAGCGCGCCAAGGCTGCCGCTGCCGCCAAGGTGCAGGTCGGCAAGTCCGGCAAGTGGGTCGGCCAGCAGGCGGTGCAGCTGCATGGCGGCATGGGCATGACCGATGAACTCACCGTCGGCCATTACATGAAGCGCCTGATGCAGATCGATACAGCCTTCGGCCATGCCGATCATCATCAGCGCCGCTTCGCTGCCTTGAGCAACGCCGAAGCCGCTTGAGGCCGGAGAAAACAAAAAAGCCCCGGCGGTGATTTGCACCGCCGGGGCTTTTTCATGGATGCGGCTTAAATTGTGATCAGCGTCTTGAAGCCGCCACAGCTCATTTTCTTGATATCAAAGGGCATGTTCTTCGGATCGCAGCTATTCATGATGCGCGGATCCTGCATCACCTTGGCATTGATGCGCTTCCGGTCGGCTTTGGACTTGTAGAGGATCCAGGAGAACACCACCGTTTCGTTCTTCTTCAGCTTCAGCAGCTTCGGATAGGGCAGGCCGAACGGTATCGCCAGATCATCGCCCACACATTCGCGGTAATCCAGCGCGCCATATTCCTTCCACACCTTGCCGGCGATCCTGGCCAGCTTCTTGTAGGCGGGAAGTTTCTTGGTCGGCACGATCAGCAGAAAGCCATCGACGTAACTCATTGCGTTGCTCCTTGGGCATTTTCTTTATGAATGGCGCAAGCGGCGCCGCCCCAGCATCGCTTGACTATATATGTTGATATCAACATAATAAGTCGATGTCAAAGCCAAAGCCGCTGCCCGCCAATCCGTTGCCCTATGAAACCACCATCATGGTGCGCGATACCTGCCTTTGCCTGCATGTGCAGCGCGCGGCACGGACGGTGGCGCGGCGGTTTGACGAGGCGCTGCGGCCGCTGGAACTCACCAATGGGCAATTCTCGCTGTTGATGTCGCTGAACCGGCCGGAACCGCCGGGCATGGCGCCGGTGGCGGAGCTGCTGGCGATGGACCGCACCACGCTGACCGCCAATCTCAAGCCGCTGGAACGCCGTGGCCTGCTGCGGGTGGAACTGGCCGCCGGTGATCGCCGCCAGCGCCGTCTGGTGCTCACTGAAGCCGGTCGAGCGTTGCTGGCGGCAGCCATGCCGATCTGGCGTTCCACTCATGATGAACTCGACACCCTGGTGGCCAGCGGTTCGCTGGATGCTCTGCGTGCCGATCTGCGTGCGCTTGCCTGAAAGGACGAGAAGATGAAGACCAACGTATATCTGTCATTCGACGGCACCTGCCGCGAAGCGATGACATTTTATGCTCAGGTACTGGGCGGCAAGGTCATGGCGATGATCACCAATGGCGACACGCCGATGGCTGCCGAGATGCCAAAGGAACTGCATCACCGCATCGTGCATGCCAATGTGGTGGTGGGCGATACCATCTTGATGGCTGGCGATACGCCGGCGGCGATGTATCAGCGCCCGGTTGGCTTTTCGGTCAATATTGGCGTTGATACCATCCCGGAAGCCGGGCGCGTATTCGCGGCGTTGAGTGAGGGCGGCGAGGTGATGATGCCGCTGGCCGAGACCTTCTGGGCCGACCGCTTCGCGGCTTTCATCGATCGGTATGGCACCCCTTGGATGATCAATTGCGGCAGCAAGGAAGTGAAACCGGGCTGACGTATGAGCAACAAAAAAAGCCCCGGTGGTTTCCCGCCGGGGCTTTTTTTGATTTCAGTCCAGCCGGTCAGGCCGCGTTGGCGGCTTTCACTGCCTCAATGGCGGTTTCCGGGTTCCAGTTCGTGTAAGCCTGGGCGCAATGTTCGGCGCAATAGGGTTTGCCGGGCAGGCCAACCTTGGTGCAGAAGTCGAATTCGGCGCTCTTCGGATCGCCGATCGGCCACTTGCAGCGCGGCCCCGTGGAAGGGGTGAGGGCGGCCAGCATGGCAGCGGAAAGCTGCTGCGCCGGCTTCTCGGCGGCAGGCGGACGCGGCGTATCGCTGCTGGCGCGGGCTTCCGGGGCATGCTCGGCATTGCTGGCGGCAGCCTGGCGCGGCGCGTGATGGGTGGCATGATGGTGGTGGCTGGTATTCGCCGGGCGCGGCTGGGCCGGCTTGTCGCTGCGCACGATGGGCGAGGCCCGCTTGGCCAGGCCAATGCGATGCGCCTTGCCGACCACGGCATTGCGGGTCATGCCCAGGGCCTTGCCGATCTGGGTGATCGACTGGCCGGTTTCCCAAAGCTGCACGAGCATTTTAACTTTTTCGTCAGTCCACACCATATCTAGCCCCCGTTTTCGGACCAACACGCTAAATGCAGTAAGCACCGGGACGCGCTTCCGGTCAATTGGGCTTAGGGGCTTATCCACAGGAAAAACCCGAGTCGCAGCCCGAGTCGGTGCCGATTCCTGGGGATGAAATGGCTGCCAGGGCGATTGAAGGCAGCCGATCAGCATGACAGGCTGGGGCCATGACCAATCCCGGAATCAACCCCAGCGGCAGCTTCTCCTTCGATATGGTTGTGTTCGGCGCCAGCGGTGATCTGGCACTGCGCAAGCTGTTGCCGGCACTCTATCTGCGGGATGCGGCTGGCCAGCTCAACCCCGATGCCCGCATCCTGGGCGTTGCCCGGGGTGAGATGAGCCTGGAGGAGTTCCGGGCCATGGCCCATGACGGGCTGGCGCGGCATTTGCCGCCGGGGGAGCTGAACGATGCCGCCTGGCGACGTTTCGCCGCCCGGCTGAGCTACCGGGCCGCCGATGTGGAACAACTTACCGATTTTGCTGGCCTGGCCGACGACCTGCCGCCGGATGATAGTCGCGTGCGGGTGCATTACCTGGCGGTGGCGCCGCGCTTCTTCGGCCCGATCTGCCAGCATCTCGGCGCCGTGAAACTCAATCGCGGCCAGTCTCGCGTGGTGCTGGAAAAGCCTATCGGCCACGACATCACCTCGGCCAACGCGATCAACGACGCCATCGGCGAGGTGTTCCGCGAGGAACAGATTTTCCGCATCGACCATTATCTTGGCAAAGAGACGGTGCAGAACCTGATGGCCCTGCGCTTTGCCAATGCCTTGTTCGAGCCGATCTGGCATCGCGGCCATATCGAGCATGTGCAGATGACGGTGGCGGAAACCGTCGGGGTCGAGAAGCGTGGCGGCTATTACGACCAGTCGGGCGCGCTGCGTGACATGGTGCAGAACCACCTGCTGCAACTGCTCTGCCTGGTGGCGATGGAGCCGCCGGCGGCTTTCGAAGCGGATGCGGTGCGCGACGAGAAGCTGAAAGTGCTGCAGGCGCTGCATCCGATAGGGCCGAACACGGTGGCAAGCAAGACGGTGCGCGGGCAATACCGCGCCGGTGCCATGCAGGGCCAGGCAGTAGCAGGTTATGCCGAGGAAGTCGGCAATCCGGACACGGTGACTGAGAGTTTCGTGGCGCTGAAGGCGAAAATCGACAATTGGCGCTGGGCCGGTGTGCCGTTCTTCCTGCGTACCGGCAAAAGGCTGCCGATGCGGCGTTCGGAAATCGTCATCCAGTTCCGCCCGGTGCCGCATCTGATTTTCCCGGGTGCGGAACGCGATGTGGTCGGCAACCGCCTGGTGATCCGCCTGCAGCCCGATGAAGGTATCGAACTGCATATGATGACCAAGGTGCCAGGCCCCGGCGGCATGCGCCTGCGCCGCGCGCCGCTGAATCTGAGCTTCGCCGATACCTTCCGTGGCCGCCAGCCCGAGGCTTATGAGCGGCTGCTGATGGATGTGGTGCGCGGCAATCCGATGCTGTTCATGCGCCGCGACGAAGTCGAGGCAGCCTGGCATTGGGTGGAACCGATCCTGGCCGGCTGGGCGGCGCAAGGCGATGCCCCCAAGTCTTACATTGCCGGCAGTTGGGGGCCATCCGCCGCCATGGGCCTGATCGAGCGCGATGGCCGCGCCTGGCACGAGGACATGCCGTGAGTCTTGCCTCGGCAATCAACGACCGCCTGGATCGCATGATGCATCGCCTGATGGTGAACCGACAGGCCGGGGATACCGCGCCGGGCCGTGTGCGCCTGCAAACCCTGGTGCTGCTGCGCTGGATCGCCATTGTCGGCCAGTTGCTGGCATTGCTGTTCGTGCATTTCGGCCTTGGGTTCACGCTGCCGCTGGTGCCGTCGCTGCTGGTGGTCGGTGTCAGCACGTTGCTGAACATCGCGCTGTTCCTGATCTACCCGACGGCGAAGCGGCTGTCGGAGCAGGGTGCCACCGGCTATCTCGCCTTCGATCTGGTGCAGTTGGGTGCGCTGCTCTACCTCACTGGCGGTGTGGAGAATCCCTTCGCCCTGCTGGTGCTGGTGCCGGTCACCATTTCGGCCACCATTCTCAGTCTGCGTTCCACCGTTCTGCTCGGGTTGCTCGCCTTCTGCATTGCCGGCCTTCTTGCGGTATGGCATCAGCCACTGCCCTGGAGCGAACCTCGCTTGATACTGCCGCATGCCTATCAGGCCGGTGTGTTCGTGGCGCTGGTGCTCGGCATGCTGTTCATCGCTGCCTATGCCTGGCAGGTGGCTGAAGAAGCCCGGCGCATGTCCGATGCTTTGGCGGCGGCACAGATGGCATTGGCGAGGGAACAGCAGGTTTCGGCGCTGGGTGGCCTGGCGGCGGCGGCGGCGCATGAGCTTGGCAGTCCGCTTGGCACCATCGCCGTGGTAGCCAAGGAGTTGAGCCGTGAGGTGGAGGCGGATGATCCGATCGCTGAGGATATCGCACTGCTCTTAAGCGAGGCGCAGCGTTGCCGCGATATCCTGGCCCGTATTTCGCGCCGGCCCTCCGATGAGGCTGATGACGAAGCCTTTGCCGACCTCGGCATCGCCAACCTGCTCACCATGGCGGCCGAACCCTGGCGCCGCTCCGGCGTCGATTTCCGTGTACGGCTCAAGCAGGAAGGTGTGCCGCCAAGCCTGCCGCGCCGACCGGAGATCGTCCAGGGCCTCAGCAACCTGTTCCAGAATGCCATGGAATTCGCCCATGGCGCGGTGACGGCGGAAGTGGACTGGGACCAGACTTCGCTGCGTCTTGATATCCTTGATGACGGCCCAGGCATCAATGTCGATATTCTCTCGGCCCTGGGCGAGCCTTATACCACCAGCCGGCCCGAATCCGGTGGTATGGGCCTGGGCGTGTTCATTTCAATGAATTTGCTGCGCCGCAGTGGCGCCAGTGTCGGGTTTTCCAACCGCTCCGGCGGCGGTGCCCGGGTGCGGGTGAACTGGCCGCTGCCGCTCTCCGCTCCTGGCCAGGTGGCAAGGGTTGCGCCCCAGTCCGGCTCGGGTACATTGGCGCCATGAGCACCGATTTGAGCCTGCTGATTGTTGATGATGACGAACCCCTGCGCCTGCGCCTGGCCCGGGCCATGGAAAAGCGTGGCTATGTCGTGCAGGCGGCGGATAGCGTGGCTGTCGGCATCCAGATGGCGCGCAGCCGCCCACCGGCCTATGCCGTGGTGGATCTCAAGCTCGCCGATGGCAATGGCCTGGATGTGGTGAGCGCGATCCGTGCCGTGCGCCAGGATGCCCGCGTGGTGATGCTTACCGGCTATGGCAACATCGCTACCGCCGTTGCCGCCGTGAAGGCCGGTGCGGTGGATTACCTGCCGAAGCCCGCCGATGCCGATGACGTGGACCGCGCGTTGCGTGCCGGCAACGCCGCGCATCCGGCGCCGCCGGACGAGCCGATGTCGGCTGAGCGGGTACGCTGGGAGCATATCCAGCGCGTGTTCGAATTGTGCGACCGCAATGTCTCGGAGACGGCGCGCCGGCTCAAGATGCACCGCCGCACCTTGCAGCGCATCTTGGCCAAGCGGTCGCCGCAATAGCGGATGAGCCACACCCCTCTCGATCTCGACGCTTTTGCCCGCGCCCGTATTCTGGTGGTCGGCGATGTCATGCTTGATCGCTTCGTCTATGGCGGCGTGCAGCGTATTTCACCGGAAGCACCGATTCCGGTGATGCAGGTGCAGCGCGAGCTGGCGATGCCAGGCGGTGCCGGCAATGTGGCGCGCAATATTGCCTCGCTTGGGGCCCGCGCCCGGCTGATCGGCCTGGTTGGCGACGACAATGCCGGCGATGAACTGCATGATGCCCTGACCCAGACCCGCATTGAGCCATTACTGGTGGTGGACGAAACCCGCCCGACCATCGAAAAAACCCGCTTCATCGCCGGTCAGCAGCAATTGCTGCGGGTCGATCAGGAGCGCACCGGCCAGCCCGGCGAAGCTGCACTCGGCACTCTGATCACCACCGTACTGGAAGCCCTGGGTGATGCGGATGCGGTCATCGTGTCCGATTATGCGAAGGGCGTGGTGAACGATGCACTGCTCGGCGCATTGCTGCCCGAGGCCCGCAAGCGTGGCCTGCCGGTGCTGGTCGATCCCAAGGGTGCGGATTTCGCGCGCTATCGTGGCGCGACGCTGCTGACGCCGAACCAGAAGGAAGCCGCGCTGGCCACGGGCCAGAGCTGCGACAGCAACGCCGATGCGGAAGCCGCCGGGCGCAAGCTGATCGAGGCTTGCGGCATCGATGCGGCACTGATTACCCGTGGCGCGCAGGGCATGACGCTGGTGAGCGGAACCAAGGCCGCGGCCCTGCACCTGCCGGCGGAAGCGCGCGAGGTTTTCGACGTTTCCGGTGCCGGGGATACCGTGGTGGCAGCCCTTGCCGTGGCCCTGGCGGCTGGTCAGCCGCTGTCCCAGGCCGCACGCATCGCCAATGCGGCCGCCGGCATCGTGGTTGCCAAGGTTGGCACCGCCGTGGTGCTGCCGGAGGAATTGCGGGCGGCGTTGCATTTGCCCGATCCGCTGGGCCTGGATGGCAAGGTGGCCACGGCGGCGCGGGCGCGCGATATCGTGGCCGGCTGGCATGCGCGCGGCGAACGCGTTGGCTTCACCAATGGCGTATTCGATCTGCTGCATCCCGGCCATCTTGCCCTGCTTGCCGAAGTGCGCGGGCAATGTGACCGCCTGATCGTGGCGATCAATGCCGATGCCTCGGTGCAACGCCTGAAGGGGCCTGAACGCCCGGTGCAGACTGAACAGCACCGCGCTCGCCTGCTGGCGGCGCTCAGTCTGGTTGACCTGGTGGTGATCTTCGCCGAGGACACGCCGATCCCGCTGCTTGAGCAATTGCAGCCGGACCTGCTGGTGAAGGGCGGCGATTACAGCGTCGATCAGGTGGTCGGCGCTGATATCGTGCGCGCCTATGGCGGCGAGGTGAAAGTCTCGCGTCTGGTTGAAGGCCAGAGCACCACCGCGACCATCGCAAAACTGCGGAGTTAAGCTGTGCGGCTTGATGTCGCGATCCTCGGCGGCGGCATTGCCGGCCTCTGGCTGCTGGAGCGTCTGCGCGCGCAGGGCCATGCCGCTATGCTGTTCGAGGCCGATGCGCTGGGTGCCGGGCAGACGTTGGCTTCGCAAGGCATCATCCATGGCGGCCTGAAATATGCCATTGACCTCAAGATCGGCCAGGATGCCGATGCACTGGCCGATATGCCCTCGCGCTGGCGCGCCTGCCTTGCAGGCAAGGGCGATGTCGATCTTGCCGGCGTGCGGGTGAATGCCCAGCATCACCTGTTCTGGGCGCGGCGCAGCCTTGCCAGCCGTATCACCGGCTTTTTCGGCTCCAAGCTGCTGCGCGGCCGTGTCGATGCCTTGCCCGAAACAGCCTGGCCGCAGGCCTTGCGTGATCCTGAGCAGGTTGGTGCGGTGTATCAGCTTGATGAAATCGTGCTTGATGTGCCGAGCCTGCTGGCGCATTTCGCCGCGCGGCTGGCGCCCTGGATCAAACAGGGCGGCGTGGATTTCCGCATCGAGCGCAATGGCGATGGCATCGCGGCGTTGCTGCTGCGTGATCCGATGGGCCAGGAGCGGCGCATCGAGGCGGCGCGCTATGTTTTCGCTGCCGGTGCGGGCAATGAACAGGCGCTTGCCATGCTTGAACAGCCAGCCAGCCGGGCGCAGCGCCGGCCGCTGCGCATGCTGCTGATCGAAGACGTGCCGTCGCCGCTTTATGCGCATTGCTTCGATACCAGTGACAAGCCCCGCGTCACCGTCACCACGCATCAGGCGGCATCGGGCAAGCTGGTCTGGTATGTCGGCGGCCAGATCGCCGAAACCGGCGCCATGCAGGATGATGCGGCATTGATCGCCAGTGCGAAGCGTGAATTCGCCACGCTGCTGCCACGCCTTGATCTTTCCGCCTGCCGTTTCGCCGGCTGGCATGTTGATCGCGCCGAGGGCGCCACGCCCGATGGCCGCAAGCCGGATGCGCCGGTGATCCAGGCCCATGGCAATGCCCTGCTGGCCTGGCCGACCAAGCTGGCCCTGGCGCCGAGCCTGGCGGACCAGGTGTTGCCGATGCTGCCGCCGCCCGCCATTGGCAATGCGGCGGACGATGGCTGGCCGGCCCCGGCCATCGCCCAACCAATCTGGGAGCGTGCGGCATGGAGATGAGGCGGCTTGGCAGAACAGGGCCCAAGGTCAGCATGCTTGGCCTCGGCACCGTGAAGCTTGGGCGCAATCAGGGGGTGAAATTCCCCCAGGGTTTTGAGTTGCCGGACGACACTGCCGCCTTGGCCCTGCTGCGCGAGGCGCAAGCCCTCGGCATTAATCTGCTCGATACCGCGCCCGCCTATGGCGTGGCAGAAAGCCGCCTCGGCGAATTGCTGCCGCGCCTGCCGGATTATCGCCGCGAGGATTGGGTGTTGCTGAGCAAAGCGGGGGAATTCTTTGACGGCGGCCAATCGCGTTTCGATTTCTCAGCCACCGCAATCGATGCGTCCGTGCGGGCTTCGCTGCGGCGCCTCGGCACGCCGTATCTGGATGCGGTATTGTTACATTCCGACGGAATTGACGAAGTCGGCGCGCGGTTCCTGCCAGCCGTAGCGGCATTAGATACATTGAAGGCCGAGGGTTTGATCCGTCAGACCGGTTTCTCCGGCAAGAGTATTGCCGGCGGACTGCAGATGGTGGATTGCACAGACATAGTGATGGTGACGTATAATGAGCGCGAGACCGAACAGCTTCCGGTGATCGAAGCGGCGGCGGCCAGGGGTCGCGGCGTGTTGATCAAGAAGGCGCTGGCCAGCGGCCATAGCAGCGACCCCAATGCGGCGCTGGCGGCGGTTGCGGCGGTGCCGGGCGTAAGTTCGGTGGTTGTGGGTACGATTTCTCCTGCGCATCTGCGCGCCAATGTGGCGGCCTGCGCAGCAAGCTGAGCAGAAGGGTTTCGATGAGCGGCGAAGAAGAGCAGGCAGCGCGGCTGGCGGCGGAGGAAGAGTTCCTCGCCTTCGGTTGGCAGCGCAGCCAGATCACCGCGCCAGATACCGGCCACGGCAAGCGCGTGGTGGAAGCATTCCAGCATGGTGACTTCGCGGCCTATGCCAGCCCGGCTGGCTGGGAGGTGGTGGCGCTGCCGGCAGACATGCTGCTCGGCCGGCTACCGAGCGCATCCGCCGTGCGCCGCTTCGCGCAGAAATGCGTCAGCTTTCCCGCCCAGCCCAATGGTGCCGTGATCGGCGCGGCACGCCAGGCGATGCTGCAGGCGGTGGAAGAAGAGCTTTCGCTGGCACGGCAGGCAGCCAACCTGCTGGAAGGCAAGATCGACGATCTGATGTCGAGTATCGACGATATCCGCGCCAAGGCGATCCTGTTTGCCCGCGATGATGATGACGAGGCGTCATGAGCCAGCCGGTCAAGACATTCCAGCGTGGTGAAGTGATCCTGCGCGAAGGTGAGGTCGGCACTGATGCCTATCTGCTGGTGGATGGCAAGGCCGAGGTGTTCCAGGGCAATGGCCCGGACCGCAAGGTGCTGGGCGTGGTGATGCGCGGCGGTGTGTTCGGCGAGATGGCGCTGATCGATCCGGCGCCGCGCATGGCCAGTGCCGTGGCGCTGGAAATCTGCCGTTGCCATGTGGTGAACCGTGCTGCCTTGCAGCGCGCCATGGATCAGGCGCCGGCACTGGCGCGCTACCTGCTGCAAAGTTTCATCCGTAATATCCGCACCGCCGCCGGCAAGCCGGCCACGCTGGTGGGGGCATTATCCGATAGCGGCAGCATCCTCTCGGAGCGTCAGCCGCACCGTATCCTGACGCGCAAATCCTACGCCAAGGGTGATGTGGTCTTTCATCAGGATTCCGGCGGTACCACGGCCTACCTGATCCAGACTGGCGAAGTGCATCTGCTGCGCACCGAGCCTGGTGGCGAGCCGAAGCTGATCCGCCAGCTTGGACCGGGCGAGGTGTTCGGTGAAATGGCATTGCTGCACTCGATGCCGCGCTATGCCATGGCGAAGGCGGAGATGAACACCACCCTGGAAGTGATCCGCGCGGATCACTTCAATCAGCTGATGAGTGAGGCGCCGCCGATCCTGCAGGCTTTGACGCGCATCTATGCCGCCATGATCCGCTCGCAGGCGGCCAAGACACCCTGAGGCATCGGCAGCATGCTCAGGAGGTGCGGCGCGGCACTTCCTGGAAGCTGCGGATCAGCACAGCCTTCACTTCCGGGCCTTTCAGCGCGCGATTCACCTGATACAGCAGGCGGCGTTTCATGCCGTCCAGATCCTGATCGGTGATGCGGCCATCGCGGCCCAGCGGCTCGCGGTTCAATTCCAGGATCACGGCATTGTAGGCGCGCGGCAGCAGGTTATCGACCTGCTGTGCATTCTCCACCGAGCCGCAATCGAGGGTGAAGGTCATGATGACGGTGCCGGGCGGATTGCCGGCCACCGGCGCCGTCACCGCTTCGATGGTCAGCAATGGTGAATTCACCGGCGGTCGCTCCGCTGGCTTGTTCGGATCGCCCTTCTTTTTCTTGTCGTCGGCAGCCAGGGCGAGGCCTGGTGCCAGCCACAGCACAGCCAGGGCCGCCAGCAGATGCCGGCGGCTCAGGCGGAAGGTTGGATCAGGAGCGTTCCCGTGTCGCATGGAACCGTATCTTATCCCATTTTTTCTCGGTGTAGGAGAGTTCCCACGCATTGCGGGCCATGAATACCGGGGCGCCATCGCGGTCGTCGGCGATGGTGGCGCGGTTCTGGTTCAGGAACTCATCGACATCCTTCGGGTTTTCCGCGCTGATCCAGCGTGCCGTGTCGTAGGGCGCCTGCTCGAAGCCGACTTCCAGATTGTATTCGTCGGCCAGCCGGGCCGAGAGCACGTCGAGCTGCAGCGGGCCGACCAGGCCGACGATCCAGTCGGAACCCAGCCGGGGGCGGAATACCTGGGTGACGCCTTCCTCGGCCAGATCCTCCAGCGCGCGCTGCAGATGCTTGGCTTTCATCGGATCCGACAGCCGCACGCGGCGCAGGATTTCCGGCGCGAAATTCGGAATACCGGTGAAGCGCAAGTCCTCGTTCTCGGTCAGGGTGTCGCCGACGCGCAGCGTGCCATGATTGGGAATACCGATGATGTCGCCCGGCCAGGCTTCGTCGGCCAGCGAGCGGTCGCGGGCGAAGAACAGCGTCGGGTTGCTCACCGTGATCGGCTTGCCGCTGCGCACCTGGCGCAGCTTCATGCCGCGCTTGAAATGGCCGGAGCAGAGCCGGAAGAAGGCAACGCGGTCGCGGTGGTTCTTGTCCATGTTGGCCTGGACCTTGAACACGAAGCCGCTCACCGTCTTGTCGGTCGGCAGGATCATGCGTTTGTCGGCCGGCTGCGGCCGGGGCGGCGGCGCGAACTTGCCGAGGCCCTTCAGCAATTCATCGACACCGAAATTCTTCAAGGCCGAGCCGAAATAGACAGGAGTCATATGGCCCTGGCGATAGCTTTCGATATCGAATTCCGGGCAGGCGCCCTGGATCAGTTCGATATCCTCGCGCAGTTTATCAAGCTGGGCCGCCGGGATCATTTCGGCGGCGCGCGGATCGTCCAGGCCGGCCTCCAGTATGATCACTTCCGGTTCGAGATTCTTGTTTTCCTTGCCCACCAGCAGCAGCCGCTTGCCGAACATATCGTAGCAGCCGCGGAAATCATGGCCCATGCCAACGGGCCAATTGGCGGGGACACATTCCAATGCGAGCGTGGAAGCCACTTCGTCCAGCAGTTCGAAGGGGTCGCGGCTTTCGCGGTCGATCTTGTTGACGAAGGTGGCAATCGGCACGTCGCGCAGGCGGCAGACCTCGAACAGCTTGCGTGTCTGGGTTTCGATACCCTTGGCGGCGTCGAGCACCATCACGGCCGAATCCACGGCGGTCAGCGTGCGGTAGGTATCTTCCGAGAAATCTTCGTGGCCCGGCGTATCGAGCAGGTTGAAGGTCCAGGCCCCGTATTCGAAATTCATCACCGAGGTGGAAACCGAGATGCCGCGCTGCTGCTCGATCTTCAGCCAGTCGGAGCGCGCGCGCCGGCTTTCGCCGCGCGCCTTCACCGCACCGGCGAGGTGGATCGCGCCGCCGAACAGCAGCAGCTTCTCGGTCAGCGTGGTCTTGCCGGCATCGGGATGGGCGATGATGGCGAAAGTGCGCCGGGCGCCGATCGGGTCGGCGCCCGGGTGGGATGGGCCCGGATGGGATGGGACAATGGCTTCAGACATGACGGCCGCTGGTAACCTCTACGCGCGGTGCAGCGGCTGAAAGGCTTAGCCCTTCGGCCAGCCCTTGCCGGCTTCGGCGCTGCGCACCAGAAGCGGAGCAGGGGTCCAGGCCTTGCCATGCACCTTGTGGAATTCCCGGATCGTGGCGAGCACCTTGTCGAGCCCGATCTGCTCGGCCCAGAACATCGGCCCGCCCCGGTAAACGGGGAAGCCATAGCCGAAAAGGTAGGTGATGTCGATATCGCTGGAGCGGATGGCGATGCCTTCCTCCAGGATCAGGGCGCCCTCGTTGACCAGCGGATACATGCAGCGCTGCACGATTTCCTCGTCCGAAATGGCGCGGCGCTGGATGCCCTGTGCCTTGGCCGAGGCCAGGATGATTTCCTCCACAACCGGGTCGGGAATGGCGTTGCGGCCCTCGTATTTGTAGAAGCCAGCTCCGGTTTTCTGCCCGAAACGGCCCTGTTCGCAGAGCTGGTCGGCCACGGCTGAATAGCGTTCGTCCTGGGGCCGCAGATGCGCCTTGCCCTTGCGGATGCGCCAGCCGACATCCAGGCCGGCGAGGTCGCTCATGCGGAATGGCCCCATGGCCAGGCCGAAGGCTTCCAGGGCATTATCCACCTGTTGCGGCGAGGCACCTTCCTCAAGCAGGAAATTGGCCTCGCGCAGATAGCCGGCGAGCATGCGGTTGCCGATGAAGCCATCGCAATTGCCGGCCAGCACCGCCACTTTGCGCAAGGTCTTGCCGAGCTGCATCACGGTGGCGATGGTTTCCGGCGAACTGGCCTTGCCGCGCACATTCTCCAGCAGCTTCATCACATTCGCCGGGCTGAAGAAATGCGTACCGATCACATCCTGCGGCCGCTTGGTGGCGGCGGCGATCTCGTCGATATCGAGCGTCGAGGTATTGGTGGCCAGTACGGCGCCGGGCTTCATGATGGCGTCCAGCTTCTTGAACACCTCCTTCTTCACGCCCATTTCCTCGAACACCGCTTCCACCACGATATCGGCATCGCCGATATCCTCATAGCGCTGCGTGCCGCTGATCAGCTTCAGTGCGCGGTCCATGGCTTCCTGCTTCATCGAGCCGCGCTGCACGCTGGTGGCGTAGTTCTTCTCGATCACGCCAAGGCCACGGCTGAGCGCCTCCTGCGACACTTCCAGGATTTTCACCGGGATGCCGGCATTGGCGAAATTCATCGCAATGCCACCGCCCATGGTGCCGGCGCCCAGCACGGCAGCGGATTTGATCGCCTTGGGCTGCACATCCGCCGGCAGGCCGGGGATCTTGCCGGCTTCGCGTTCGGAGAAGAAGGCATGAATCTGTGCTGCGCGCTGCGGGCTTTCCATGCATTGCATGAACAACTCGCGCTCGCGCTTCAGCCCTTCCGCAAACGGCAGCGTGCAGGCGGCTTCCACGGCATCGACACAGCGCCACGGCGAGAAGAAGCCCTTGGCCTTCTTTTCCATGCCCTTGCGGAACGCCTCGAACAACGCCGGGTCAACGCCGGTGACTTTTTCATTACGCTGGCTCACCAGGGCCAGCGGGCGCTTCTCGGCCACCACCTGGGCGGCAAACGCAACACCCACGGCGGTCACGTCGCCATCGGCAACGTGATCCACCACGCCGACTTCCAGCGCCTTCTTGGCCGCAATCGGGTTGCCCGAGGTGATCATCTCCAGGGCCATCTGCGGTCCGACCAGGCGCGGCAGGCGCTGGGTGCCGCCGGCACCCGGCAGGATGCCGAGTTTCACTTCCGGCAGGCCGACCTGGGCAGTCGGCACCGCCGCGCGCCAATGGCAGGAGAGCGCCACTTCCAGGCCGCCGCCGAGCGCGGTGCCATGGATCGCCGCCACCACCGGCTTCGGGCTGGCTTCAATGGCGGTGAGCACCGAATTGAGGTCCGGCGCCTGGGGCGGCTTGCCGAATTCACGGATATCGGCGCCAGCGATGAAGGTACGGCCACCGCCGACAATCACCACCGCCTGGGCGGCAGCATCGGTATTGGCGCGGGCCAGGCCTTCGATCAGGCCCTGGCGCACGGCCTGGCCGAGCGCATTCACCGGCGGGTTGTTCACGGTCAGCACGGCAACATTGCCGGAAAGGCTGTAGAGCACGGCCTCGGTCACGGTTTCTCTCCCAAGCTTTTCATAGGTTTCTGGACTTTGTCGGACAAATTATAGCCCAGGAACCTGGGCGCCTAAAGGCCCGGGACTTGGCGAAGCCGGGGCGAAGGGCTACCTGTTACCCTATGTTCGCAGCCGCAGCAGAATTCCACCAGTTGAGCCGCCGCCCGCCCGGCCGGCCCTGGCTGCTGCTTGCCTTGATACTGTCGCTGTTGCTGCATCTCGGCCTGGCCTGGCTGCTCTATTTGCAGCCTTGGAATCAGGGTCTGAAACTGGCTGAAACGCCGCTGGTGATGGAGGTGGTGATCCCGCCGCCAGCACCGGCACCTGTTCCAACACCTCCGCCTCCGCCGCCCCCCCCGCCACCGCGTGCTGCCGAAACGCCAGCACCCGCGCCGTTGCCGCCGCCGGAGGTGCCGCAGTTGCAGCGCGCGCCGATGGCAGAGAAATCAGCCGCACCGCCGCCCAGGGCGCAGGCCGAAGCGCCCAGGCCGGTGCCGCAGCGGGCGCCGGCACCGCCAGTGCCTGCGGCACCGCATGGCGCGGTCGAACTGCCCAGGCCGGCGGAAAAGCGGCAGGCGGCAGCCGTGCCGTTGCCGAAGACGGCGGCCGAGACCATGCAGGCGCTGAAGACAGCCCCTGAGATGAAGCAATCGGAGCAGGATTTCTTCCTGTCGCAGATTGTCGATCATTGGCTGCTGAAGCGGGATGCGCCGCAATTCGCGGAAGTACAGATCGGTGGCGCTTATCTGGTGCTGCCCAATGGCATGCTGGGGCCGCCCTTCAATGCCAATGATCCCGAAGATTTCCGGTTGATGATCAAGGACTGGGACTTGATCAGCCAGCGGCGTGACCTTGAATCCTTCGCCACCGCGATCCGCACTTTCGTGATCGCCATGCGCCGCGCGCAGCCGTTTGATCTGCCGCCGGATTTCGGCGACAGGCCAAAACGGATGACACTGAGTTTCCTCGTGCGTGATATTCCCTAGCGCTTGATGCCGCGCCGGCCTTGCAGCAGCAAGGCGATGCCGATCAGCGTTGCCACCGCCATCAGCGCGTAAGCCGCGCCATAGCTCATGCCTGCCTTGTCATGCAGGGCGGCAAACAATGATGGCCCGGCCAGCACGCCGGCATAGGTGATGCTGAGCGTGCCGCCGGTGGCATTGCCGATCTGGCCTGGCGGTGCCTGGCGTGCGATCACGGCAATGAACACGCCGTTCCAGCCGATGGCGCAGAAGCCGAACAGCATGGTGGCGGCGGCGATGGCCAGCCAGGGCCAATGCGGCGTGATCGCTGCCGTGGCAAAGGCGGCGAACACCGCGATCACGCCATTGATGATCAGCACCAGCAGGCCGGAACGCAGCCGGTCAGCCAGCCAGCCCCAGGTAAGGCGACCGCAGGCGCCGGCCACCTGCACCAGCGCCAGCAGGCCGCCGGCAGCCAGCAGCGTGAATTCGACTTCCGCCACCAGATAGGTGACCAGGAAACCGGTGACGCTCAACTGCACCGCGGAATAGGCCAGCGAAGCCAGGCCGAGCCAGCGCAGGATCGGATGCGCCCAGATCATCATCAGGCCATCGAGCGGCCGGTTGAAAATCCGGGTCTCAAGCTCACGCTCGGCATCCCAATGATTGCGCACCCGTTGCAGCAGCAGACTGAGGCCCAGGGCCAGCAGCGAGCAGAGCAGCATCGCCGCCTGCCAGCCGAAAGCCAGCGTCACTGGCGGCAGCAGCAGCCCGGCCAGCATGCCGCCAATCGGCACGCCGCATTGCTTGATCGAGAAAATCAGGTTCATGCGCCCGGTGGAGGGCAGCCGGCTCAGCAGCAGCGAGGCGGCCGGATTGGTGAAGCCATAGCCGGAGCCCATCACAAGGGCCCCGAGCGCCATGCTCCACAGGCTGCCATAGGCGGTGAGCGCGCAGCCGACCACCGAAACCCAGAGCGCGATCTGGCTGGCCCGCGCCGGGCCGAAGCGGCGCACTACGCTGCCGCCGATCAGCGAGGTGAGCATAGCGCCGAAATACACAATGCCGACCTGATAGCCGACCATCGCCGGGCCCACGCCCAAGGATTCGGCAGCGCGCGGTGCTACCGCCGAAAGGCCGAGCGCGCAGAGCGTGGAGAGCGATTGCGTGCCGGTGGTGGCGGCCAGCACCTGCCATACCGACAAGGGGGCGGCGGCTGGCGATGCCGGCGTGGTGCTCACTGCTGTGCCTGCTGCTGCGCCTGGATCGAGAGCAGGTCTGCCCAGCGCGCCAGCTTTTCGCGCGGCGCGCCAGGGCGTGCCGCCGCGATCTCGGCGGCCTCGATCTGCTTCCAGGCTGCGAAGTCCAGCACGGCAATGCCCTGTTGCCCCAGCCAGGCATCCAGCCCGGCGCTGCCGGGCTTGGCCGGTGCGGCATCACTGGCGAAATCGGCCAGCAGGCGGTCGGCTACCGCTTTGGCTTCCGAGCGGTTGGTGGGGATAGTGCCGCTGGGGCCGCGCTTGGCCCAGCCGACCACATAGAGGCCCGGCGCGATCAGGCCGTCGCTGTTGGCCAGCCTGCCGTTTGCGGCCGGTGCGGGCAGGTCGCCCTTGGGCGCGGTGTGATAGCCGATGGCGCTGATCACCGTGCCGACCTCAAGCGGCTTGGTGCCGCCGGTGACATGCAAGCCCTCGACGCGGTCCGTGCCGGTCAGCTCCAGCGGCGCGCTGTGGAACAGGAAATGCAGCTTCACCGGCTTGTCGTCGCTGCGCTGCGCATATTCATGCAGCAGCTGCAGGTTACGCTCCTTCACCTTGGCCTCGTTCGGATCAAGGCCGGCGGGAATGGTGTCGGGCAGGTCGCTTTTGCGCAGCACCGGGCGCAGGCGTTCCAGCTTGCCGAGTTCACCGAGTTCGGCGCTGGTGAAGCTGGCCTCGATCGGGCCACGGCGGCCGATCATGTAGATATCGGTGATGCCGGCGGCCTGGATGGCTTCGGCTGCATGGGCACAGAGATCGCTTGTGCTGAGTTCCGCCGGTGTCTTGGCCAGCAGGCGGGCGATATCCACCGCCACGTTGCCCTGGCCGATGATGGCCACGCTGCTGCCCAGCAGCGGGTTCAGTTCGGCGAAATCGGGGTGGCCGTTATACCAGCCGACGAAGGCCATCGAGCCATAGACCCCGGCCAGCCCGGAACCCGGCAGGCCGAGCGGGCGATCCTGATGCGCGCCGACCGCCAGGACCACGGCATCGTAATTCGCGTGCAGGATGCTCAGGGGCAGGTCGGTGCCGACCTCCAGCCGGCCCAGGAACCGGATATTCGGGTTGGCGAACAGGCGGTCGAATTGCCGCGTGACGGCTTTGGTTCCCTGATGATCCGGCGCCACGCCGAACCGCACCAGGCCATAGGGGGTGGGCAGACGGTCGATCACATCGATCTTCAGGGCCGGATTCTGGCGGATCAGGGCATCGGCGCAAAACAGGCCGGACGGGCCGCTGCCAACAATGGCGACATGCTGCAACACTGGAATACCTGCGGTTTTTTCTTCACGGTCACTTTATGCGGCCCGGGGTGGCCTTGCAATTAACCAGGTCCGGGCCTATCAAAAGAGCAACAGCCTGCCCATGACCGAGCCTGCCTCTTTTCGCATCCTCAATGGTTCCGGCCGCGCCCCGGCGGTGCTGCTCTGCGACCATGCCAGCCACGCGGTTCCAGCGGAACTCGGCGATCTCGGCTTGAGCCGGGAACAGATCACCCGGCATATCGGCTGGGACCCGGGCGCTGCCCTGGTCACCGAGAAATTGAGCCAGAGCCTGGATGCGCCGGCCTTGTTCAGCGGCTATTCCCGCCTGGTGATCGATATCAACCGTGCCCCGGATGACCCCACTCTGATCTGCGAAATCAGTGATGGCGTGATCGTGCCGGCCAACCGCGCCATCGACGATGCCGAGCGCCAGCGCCGCATCGACAACTATTTCACGCCCTACCATTCCTCGGTGGCGGCGCATATCGACAATGCCCTGCAGCGCAGTACCAACCCGGCGGTGCTGTCGATTCATTCCTTCACCCCGCGCATGAAGGGCCGCGACCGGCCCTGGCATGCCGGCATCCTGTGGAACCAGGATGGCCGCCTGGCGATCCCGCTGATGCAGGCATTGCGAGAGGAAGGCGATCTGGTGGTGGGCGACAACGAGCCTTACAGCGGCCGCAGCCAGGCCGGCTACAGCATCCGCGAGCATGGCGAACGCCGTGGCCTGCCGCATGTGCTGGTGGAAATCCGCCAGGACCTGATCGCGGATGAAGCCGGCGTCGCCGAATGGGCCGCACGGCTCGACCGTTGCTTCCGCCGCATCCTGGCCGAAAACGGCACCGCGATCCTCGCAGCTTGAGCCATGCCCGATTTCACCATCGGCATTGAAGAGGAATACCTGCTGGTGGAGCGGGCCAGCGGTGCGCTGGCCGTGGAGCCGCCCGATGCGATGCTGGCCGAGGCGCAGCAGGTGGCCGGCGGCCAGGTCAACCCGGAATTTCTCAAATGCCAGATCGAGGTTGCCACCGGCGTCTGCGGCAGCTTGGCCGAGGCACGCGCCGATCTGGTGCGGCTGCGCCGCGCGGTGGCCGATGTGGCCGCGCGCCATGGCCTGGCGCCGATTGCCGCCGGCACCCATCCCTTCGCGCGCTGGGCCGAGCAACGGCATACCGATCGTCCGCGCTATGATGCCCTGGCCAGCGACCTTGCCGGCGTGGCGCGCCGCCTAGTGATCTGCGGCCTGCATGTGCATGTCGGTATTGCCGACGAGGATCTGCGTATCGACCTGATGAATCAGGTCAGCTATTTCCTGCCGCATCTGCTGGCGCTTTCCACCTCATCGCCGTTCTGGCAGGGCGAAGTGACCGGCCTGCAAAGCTACCGGGTTTCGATTTTCGACAGCCTGCCGCGTACCGGCCTGCCGGAACGGTTCGAGAGCTGGGGCGAATACCAGCGGCTGGTCGGCCGCATGGTGATGGCGGGCCTGATCGACGATGGCACCAAGCTGTGGTGGGACATCCGGCCCTCGGCGCGTTTCCCGACCTTGGAACTGCGTGTCACCGATGTCTGCACCCAGGTGGACGATGCCATCAGCATCGCGGCGCTGTATCGCGGCCTGCTGGCAGCCCTGCTGCGGTTGAAGCAGCGCAACCAGCGCTGGCGGCTTTATGCCAATGCCCTGATCGACGAGAACCGCTGGCGTGCCGCCCGTTATGGCGTTGAGGGCAAACTGGTGGATTTCGGCAAGGGCGAAGCGGTGGATTACGCCCTGCTGCTGGAGGAACTGATCGAACTGGTGCGCGAGGAAGCCCAGGCCGGCGGCTACTGGGCGGAAGTGCAGGGCGCGCGGGCCATCCTGGCGCGCGGTACCTCGGCACAGCGCCAGTTGCTGGTCTACCGCGCCGCCCTAGATAATGGATCAGACCATGCCGCGGCGCTGCGTGCCGTGGTAGACTGGCTATGCCAGGAAACGCTGAACTTCGCGTGAAGGAGGGGCTTATGACCCAGGCCATCGACGACAAGACCCGTACCGAGCTGGAAGCTGCCGCTTTCCGCCGCCTGCTCCAGCATCTCTCGGAACGCAGCGATGTGCAGAATATCGACTTGATGAATCTGGCCGGTTTCTGCCGCAACTGCCTGTCCAACTGGTATCAGGCCGCCGCCGAGCAGAAGGGCCTGACGCTGGACAAGATGGCAGCGCGCGAGATCGTCTACGGCATGCCCTACCCGGAATGGCAGGCGAAATACCAGAAGGAAGCCTCTGCCGAGCAGAAGGCGAAATTCGCCGACACCCAGAAGGCGCATAACCACTGAGGTTGCCCACAAGGTGTCATGTTGCTTGTGGATAACTAAGGCGCGGCGGTTCCGCGCCGGGCCGCCTCGGCTATAATCCGCCCCTGGAATTCCGCCTATCCCGAGGACAGTCATGGCCACCAAGTTGAAGACCGGCAATTTCGCCGCCGACCAGCTCAAGCAGCTCGTCATGCGCATCGAGCGCCTGGAAGAAGAGAAGAAGGCGCTGGCCGACGACGTGAAGGAAGTCTATGCCGAGGCCAAGGGCCATGGCTTCGACGTCAAGATCCTGCGCCAGGTGATCCGCCTGCGCAAAATGGACAAGGCCGATCTGGCCGAGCAGAACGAACTGCTCGATGTCTATATGGACGCACTCGGCATGCAAGAGGCGGCGGAGTGAGATGCCACGCGGCGCCGCGCTAGCCCTTAGCGTCGTCGCCGCGCTGCTGCCGGCTCTTCCCGTTTTGGCGCAGGGCCGACCGCCGATCATCACCGATGATGCCCAGGCCTGCGTCACCGTCGCCAACCTGACGCAATATAATTGGCCGATCCGCATCAAGCGGGAAGGCCGCGTCCATTCCACGGTCAACTCCAAGCCACGGGAAGTGACGCGCTATTGCGCGCCGGACCGCCTCGGCTCGGGCGAATTCATCTATGTGATTTTGCTGTCGTCCTGGCTGCCGCTCGGCGAATGTAAGCTGCGCAATCGCGGCACCATGGAAATCTACCGCGAGCCGAGCACCGAAACCGACAGCGGCGAAGTCACCAAGGTGAAATGCTACGAGGGTCGCTAGCTCTCCCGGATCAGGTTTCAGCACCACACCATGCTATCATTCGGATCGTCTATAGGCCTTTCCAGTGTAAACCGCTACGGCGCATCCTCTCATCGGAGCGGCTATAATGGCATAAGGGCAAAATATTCCTGGTAATGCCAAGGTAGGGGATTTGTAGAGGGCATTTTATTTGAGCATTTATATGCTTGGGAGCGAGCAATGTGCACTGAACAGGATGCGCTTACCATAGCGGATCAAGCAATTCGTAAGGTATTCACGTCTTCTGGCAATCTCTCTCGGTTAAGTTCCCAGATAAAAGACGATGGTGACGTCTGGACAATTTCTTACTATTTACCCGTAGGAGAGATCGGAGGCGCTCCGGTGGTTGTAGTGGAAAAAAGAAATTGTGCGATTAAAGTGATGCTTTGCGAGCAATAGCCTGCAGGATAGGCGAATACTCCCGCGAGCCGAGCACCGAAACCGACAGCGGCGAAGTCACCAAGGTGAAATGCTACGAGGGCCGCTGAGCTAGGCGCGCTGAGCTTCCAGCCATTTGGTCACGTCCGGCATCACCAGGGCCGGCTGCCGCACCCAGCGGAAATGATCAATCTTGTCGAAGCCCAATGCCTTGGGATCGAGATGGATGCGGGTGAGGGCGGCATTGGACATCTTGCCGATCAGGGCATCCATCGTGTGGCGTGGCGCGAAGAAATCGCCCTGCAATGAAATCGCCAGCACCGGCAGCGTCACTGCGGCGAGCTTCGGTTCGTAATCGACGCGCGGATTGCCGAGCATGAAGCGGCCGGTGCGTGCCTGGCGTGCCCAGTCGCGCATCACGCCGCTGGCCTCGCGGCCGGCGAAGCGGAAACGTTTGCCCGGGAAATGCCCGAGCACGCGGCCGATCTGACCGGCCACCTGGCTGTAGAGCAGGAAGGAGAAGCCCCAGAGTTTCCAATGCACCGAACAGGCGGCGATGATGATCAGGCCATCAAGTTTCGCCGGCCCGGTGCTGGCATAGAGGTTGCTGATCTGGCCGCCCAGGCTGTGGCCGAGCAGGTAGAATTTGGATGCAGGGAAACGGGCTTGCATCGCCTGCGCGGCCAGTGGCCAATCCTCATGCAGCATGTCGTGGTAGCTGAAATCATAGCCATGGCCGGGGCGAGGCGCATCGGCGGCGGCTTCATGGCCGCGCAGTTCCGAGACGCCGACATTGTAGCCCGCTGCCTGCAAGGCTTCGGCCAGCAGGCTGTAATAGCCGGCCTGCACGCCCATTGCCGGTTGGATCAAGATGGCGGGGGCTGAAGCCGCCGCTGCCGGATAGACCGTGAGGGTGAAGCGCGTGCCGTTGCCACGGGTGAGGATGATCGGTTCGCTCATGGCGCAATCAGGCCATGGCTCCGGCGGCTTGGCAATTACCTTTGTGGTAATGCCGTAGCGGCATGCCGTGAGGGAAATGGCAACTTTATGCGTAGTTGTCACCTTCGCGAAAGCGAAGGTCCCATTTACTGAGCGAAATGGGATGCCGGCTTTCGCCGGCATGACAAAGATGAGGTGACTACTCCGCTGCGCTCGCCAGCGGCGCCGGATTGCGGAAGCTGGCGAGCAGGGCGGCTTCCTTTTCCTTCGCCGCCTGCAAATGCTTCAGCTTCACATGGCCGTAGCCGCGGATTTCTTCCGGGATCGCCGCCAGTTCCAGCGCCAGCGCATGATTGGCCGGGGTGAGGTTGGCGCAGAGTTCGGCCAGCAGTTTTTCGTAATCCTTGATCAGCTGGCGCTCCGTCTTGCGTTCCTCGGTATAGCCGAAGATATCCAGCGCCGTGCCGCGCAGATGCTTGAAGCGGGCCAGCAGGCCGAAAGCCTTCAGCATCCAGGGGCCGAACTGCATCTTCTTCGGCAGGCCGGTCTGCGGGTCATCCTTGGTC
Source organism: Ferrovibrio sp. (assembly GCF_965278975.1). Lineage (GTDB taxonomy): Bacteria > Pseudomonadota > Alphaproteobacteria > Ferrovibrionales > Ferrovibrionaceae > Ferrovibrio. Next base: position 4,580,455 of record NZ_OZ257126.1, on the reverse strand, counting down.
AGCAGCGGCGGCGCCAGGTGGAATTCCAGGGTGAAGTCGCCCTCGAACTGCGCGTTCAGCTTGGCCTTGAAGTCGCCGTCGGTGTAAAGCCGCGCCACTTCGTATTCGTCCTTGTAGGCCATCAGCTTGTAGGCATAGCGCGCCACGGTTTCGGCCAGGCCGGTGAAGCCCTTGGCCTTGGCGGTTTCCGCCTGGCGCACGCTTTCCACCAGGGCCTTGTACTTCTCGGCATAGGCCTTGTCCTGGTAGGCGACCAGCAGGTCGTACCGCTTGGCGACGATATCTTCCAGGCTGGTGGCGAAAACCTGCAATTCGGCGGGCGGGATCGCCGGCCGCGCAATGCCTTCCACCAGCTTCGGATCCTGGGCATAGAGCCGGCCCCAGTTCAGGGCGCGGATATTGCCTTCCACGGTGGCGCCGTTCAGTTCGATGGCCTTGAGCACGGCCTCCAATTTTAGCGGGATCAGGCCGCGCTGCACGGCATAGCCGAGCATGAACATGTTGGTGGCGATGGCATCGCCCATCAGCGCCGTCGCGATGCGGGTACCTTCGAGGAATTCGCTCAGGTTGTCGCCCGCTGCCTTGCGGATCGCCTGCACCATGCCGATCTCGTCGAACTGGATATTCGGGTTGAGCGTGAAGGCGGCGGTTGGCGTGCGGTGGCTGTTGATCACCACGCGGGTGGCGCCGCTATGCATCTTGTCGAGCGCATCGGGGCTGGCCGCCACCACCATGTCGCAGCCCAGCACCAGATCGGCGCCGCCGGCTGCCACGCGCACGGCGTGGATGTCTTGAGGGTCGCTGGCGATGCGCACATGGCTCAGCACGGCGCCGTTCTTCTGCGCCAGGCCGGTGAAATCCAGCACGCTGGTGCCGTAGCCTTCCAGATGCGCCGCCATGCCGAGAATCTGCCCGATGGTGACGACGCCGGTGCCGCCGATGCCGGTGATCAGGATGTTGTAGGGTTGTTCCAGGCCCGGCACTTCCGGCTTCGGCAGCTTCTCGATCATCGCCGCGATATCAGCTTCCGAAGGGCCGGTCTTGCCCGCCTGCACCTTGGCACGCTTCAGGCGGCCGCCATGCACGGTGACGAAGGAGGGGCAGAAGCCGTTGACGCAGGAGAAATCCTTGTTACAGGCCGATTGGTTGATTTTGCGCTTGCGGCCCAGTTCGGTTTCCAGCGGCTCGACCGAGACGCAGTTTGATTTCACCGAACAGTCGCCGCAGCCTTCACACACCGCATCATTGATGAAGGCGCGTTTCTGCGGATCGGGGAAGGTGCCGCGCTTGCGGCGGCGGCGCTTCTCGGCGGCGCAGGTCTGGTCGTAGACCAGCACAGTGCAGCCTTCAATCTCGCGCAGTTCCTTCTGCACGGCATCCAGTTCGTCGCGGTGACGGATGGTGACACCCGGCGCCCAGGGCGTGTCAACGGGATACTTGTCCGGATCGTCGGTCACCACAATGATCTTCTTGGCGCCTTCGCCATAGACCTGCTGGGTGATCGAGGCCGGGGTCAGCACGCCGTCATGCTGCTGGCCGCCGGTCATCGCCACGGCATCGTTGTAGAGAATCTTGTAGGTGATGTTCACCTTGGCGGCGATGGACTGGCGCACCGCCAGCAGGCCGGAATGGAAATAGGTGCCGTCGCCGAGATTGGCGAAGATGTGCTTTTCATTGGTGAATGGCGCCTGGCCGACCCAGGGCACGCCTTCGCCACCCATCTGGGTGAAGGTAGCGGTTTCGCGGTTCATCCACAGCGCCATGAAATGGCAGCCGATGCCGGCGGCGGCGCGGCTGCCTTCCGGCACGCGGGTCGAGGTGTTGTGCGGGCAGCCAGAGCAGAAATACGGCGTGCGCTGGGTGGTCACCTTCAACACGTTCTTCTCGCGCGCCTTCTGCTCCAGGAAGGCGATGCGCTCTTCCATCAGCGGATTGGTGTAGAAACGCTTGATGCGATTATAGATGGCGCGGGCCACCATGCCGGGATTGATCTCACCGGCAGAGGGGAGGATCCAGTCGTGGTTCTCGTCGAACTTGCCGACCACGCGCGGGCGCACATCCTCGCGCCAATTGTAGAGCTGTTCCTTCAGCTGATTCTCGATCATGGCGCGCTTTTCTTCCACGACCAGGACTTCCTCCAGCCCCTCCGCGAAATGCCGAGCGCCCTCGCGCTCCAGCGGCCACACCATGCCGACCTTGTAGAGCCGGATACCGATTTCTGCCGCCAGCTTGTCGTCGATGCCGAGTTCGTCCAGGGCCTGGCGCACATCGAGATAGGACTTGCCGGTGGTGATGATGCCAAGGCGCGCGCGCGGGCTGTCGATCACCACGCGGTCGATCTTGTTGGCGCGTGCAAAGGCGAGCGCGGCATAGACCTTGTGCTGCTGCAGGCGCAGTTCCTGATCCAGCACGCCATCCGGCCAGCGGATATTGAGGCCGCCTTCCGGCATCGCGAAATCAGTCGGGTATTGCAGCACCAGGCGTTCCGGGTCGATGGAAACGCTGGCCGAGCTTTCCACCGTCTCGGTCTGGCATTTGAAGCCGACCCAGATGCCGGCATAGCGCGACATCGCCCAGCCGATCAGGCCGTAATCGAGGAATTCCTGAACGCTGGCGGGATTCAGCATCGGAATCATCGCCGCCATCATCATGTGCTCGGACTGATGCGCCAGCGTGGACGAGGCAGCGCCGTGATCGTCGCCGCACAGCGCCAGCACGCCGCCATTAGGCGAGGTGCCAGCCGAATTGGCATGCTTGAACACGTCCATGGCGCGGTCGACGCCGGGGCCTTTGCCGTACCAGACGCCGAATACGCCATCGTAATTCGCGCCCGGGAACATGCCGACCTGCTGGCTGCCCCAGACCGAGGTGGCGGCCATGTCTTCATTCAGGCCGGGCTGAAAATGGATGTGATTCTCTTTCAGGAACTTGCGTGCCTTCCAGAGCTGCTGATCGAACATGCCGAGCGGCGAGCCGCGATAGCCGGAGATGAAGCAGCCGGTATTCAGACCGGCAAGCAGGTCGCGCTTACGTTGCAGCATGGGGAGGCGCACCAGCGCCTGGGTGCCGGTGAGGAACACACGCCCCTTTTCCAGGGTGTATTTGTCGTCGAGCGTGACATTCGTCAGCATCCCGTTTTCCTCCTGCTGCCGTATTGCCACTGGCCCTGGGGTTCGGACCAAATAGGTAAGCAATACTGACCTAATTATAAACCAGCCGGGGCCTGAGTCGATAGCTTTATTATCGCCTGGCAGGCGCTATCCGGGCCGGTTGCTCTTTGCTTTGATTCTGGTAGATAGCCCGCCATAGTCAATGAGAGGCAACGCCCAAGCGTTCCGCCCCGTGTTCCGGGCGAGCGTTCCAGGCGGTTTTCCGGCCCGCATAAGGACCTGTCCATGACCGTTTTGCTCACCGGTGCCGCCGGTTTCATCGGATACCATGTCGCCGAGGTGCTGCTGGGGCGCGGGGAAGAGGTCATCGGGGTCGATAATCTGAATGACTATTACGATCCGGCGCTTAAGCAGGCCCGCCTGGCCCGCCTCCAGGGCCGCAAGGGTTTCCGCTTCCTGAAGCTGGATATTGCCGACTGGGATGCCATGCGTGAGGCGCTGGCACATGAGCCGGTCACCCGCGTCGTCCATCTCGCCGCCCAGGCCGGCGTGCGCTATTCGCTGATCAACCCCTTCGCTTATATCCGCGCCAACCTGATGGGCCATACCGCGATCCTGGAATTGTGCCGGCAATGGCCGAAGCTGCAGCATCTGGTCTATGCCTCGTCTTCCTCGGTCTATGGCGGCAATACCAAGCTGCCGTTTGCCGTTGAAGATCGTGTCGATCAGCCGGTATCGCTTTATGCCGCCACCAAGAAGGCGGACGAACTGATCAGCCATGCCTATGCGCATCTGTTCCATATTCCGCAGACCGGGCTGCGCTTCTTCACCGTCTATGGCCCCTGGGGCCGGCCGGACATGGCGATGTACCTGTTCACCAAGGCGATCCTGGAAGGCAAGCCGATCGACGTGTTCAATCACGGCGACATGCAGCGCGACTTCACCTATATCGACGACATCGTGCGCGGCATCATCGCCTGCCTGGATAATCCGGCGCCGCCGAACGAGCAGGGCCGGCCATACAAGGTCTACAATATCGGCAATAACAAGCCGGAAGAATTGCTGCGCCTGATCGAGGTGCTGGAGCAGGCCCTGGGCCGTAAGGCGGAAAAGCGCCTGCTGCCGTTGCAGCCCGGCGATGTCAAATCGACCTATGCCGATATCGAGGCGATCCGTAACGATCTCGGTTTCGAGCCGACCACGCCGATCGATGTCGGTGTACCCCGCTTCGTCGAATGGTATCGCAATTACCACGGGCGGAACGAGGCATGAGCGAGATCGATCCCGCCGGCGTCGACCCGAAAATCATCGATGCTTATATCCGCAAGGGTATTCCGCATTGCGGCGCCACCGGCATGCGGCTGGTGAGTATGGCGGCGGAAGATACCGTGATGGCCTTGCCCTACAATCCAGACCTGGTGGGCGACCCCACCACCGGCGTGCTGCATGGCGGCGCGGTCACGGCGCTGATCGATACCGTCTGTGGCATGGCGGTGCTGGCCGGCACCCGCAAGCTGCAGGCCATTGCCACCCTGGATCTGCGCATCGACTATCTGAAACCGGCGCGGGCCGAGGTGGAATTATTGGCCGCCGCCCATTGCTACAAGATCACCCGCACCATCGCTTTCGTGCGGGCGCGGGCCTATCACGCCGAGGCGCCGGACGATCTGATTGCTGCCTGCGTCGCCACCTTCATGCTCGGCTCGTCCGACAAGCCGGCGGTGGATCCGCGCCGCAAGGAGCCGACGGCATGAGCAGCGATTTGCAGAATTTCGTCCGCGAGGCGCGCCAGGCCGAGGATTATGCCCGCTTCGTGCAGGCGGTGCCGTATCTGCGTTTTCTCGGGCTTCAGGTGCGCAAGGGCGAAGGCGGGCCGCTCTGCGTGCTGCCCGGCGACCCGAAGCTGATCGGCAATGCGCAACTGCCGGCTCTGCATGGCGGCGTGCTCGGCGCGCTGCTGGAATCGGCGGCGATCATCCAGCTTATTTTCGCCGCAGAGACCGACACGATCCCGAAGATCATCGACTTGAGCGTCGATTACCTGCGCTCGGCCAAGCCGGTGGAAACGTTTGCGCGCGCCACCATCACCAAGCATGGCCGCCGCGTGGCGAATGTACGCGCCGAAGCCTGGCAGGATGATCCGGCCAAGCCGGTCGCCGCCGCCCACGCGCATTTCCTGCTGGGTTAACGCCATACATACCTACATCGTCTTGCCCCGGCTTGGCCGGGGCATCCACGATTTGCTTTTTAAAAAGAAGAACTCGTGGATGGCCCGCCTTCGCGGGCCATGACGATTGTCGAGTTGTTTTAGTTCAACTGCGCATACACGGCGCGGGCAATCGGCAGCAGCTTGTCGCGTTCCAGCGCGCCGACCAGGGCATAGCCGTAGCCACCATCGATCCAGTAGAAACCGGCGGCGCCATTCTGCTCGTTGAAATGGAAGGCGGTATCGGTGCCGGGCTCGCCGGAGCGGACATAGAGCGTCAGCCTTTCGCCGCGCTTGTTCTCGTACATGAACTGCGCCGCGGCCCCATTGCTGGCCGCCGGCAGAAGGCGCCCGCCGATCAGGCTGAAACCGGCTTCCGCCAGATAGGGCGCCTTCAATTGCGTGCCGAGCCGCTTGGAGAGCCAGGCGACGAGATGCTTTTCTTCTGCCGCCGGCACTTCCACCGGATGCAGTACTTCCGCCGTATAGAGCAGATGCGCCCGCGCCGCTTCGCGCGATAGCGGCGCCGCTGCCACCTGGGGATGGCGTTCGGAAACCGCGCCACGGCCCCACCAGCCAAGCCCGGCGCCAAGCGCCGCCACCAGCAGCAGGGCGGCGATGCGCGGCAGCAGGCGGCCGGTGCGCTCGGCGAAAGTCGGGCGCAGGAACACGGTACCGAGCATAGCCGGCATCGTTTCATCAAGTTGTGGCGCATAATGCTGGCGCAACGCATCGGCCTGCTCCTGCCAGGCGGTGACGCGGGCGGCGGCTTCCGGGCTGCGCAGCAGATAGGCTTCGACGCGGCCGCGCTCGGCGGCGTTCAGCCGGTCATCGACATAGGCATGCAGCGTCGCGTCGTCGATGGTCTCGTCGCGGTCGCTCATTTCACTCTCCTCAGGCTCGGGCCCTTCTGGCGCGGGCGGTTCGGGTCGGCATCGCTCTCGCCATGCAGCAGGCGGTGCAGCCGGTCGCGGGCGCGGGTCAGGCGCGACATCACGGTGCCGAGCGCCACGCCCTGCACGCGGGCGGCTTCCTCGTAGCTCAATCCTTCCACGGCGACCAGCAGCAGCAGGCTGCGCTGCTCCTCGCTTAAGCGGTCCAGTGCCACTGCCAAGTCGAGCAATTCCAGCCGTTCGATCTGACCGCCGCTGACTGCGGGTTCATCCACGCTTTCATCCAGCGCCACGCCGTCCGGCCGGGTGTAGTCGCGGCGCAGGCCATTGGCCCAGGTATTGTGCAGGATGGCGAACAGCCAGGGCCGCAATGCGCCATCCTCGCGGCGCTGGCCCCAGGCGGCCAATGCCTTGGCAAGGCTTTCCTGCACCAGATCGTCGGCCTGCGTGGCATCGCGGCACAGCGTGCGGGCATAGCGCCGCAAGCGCGGAATCTCCGCTTCCAGCAAATGCGGTTCACGGCGTCGAAAAAGCATCAGGAGGGCGAAAGCATAAGGCTAACCGGCCCAGGTGAAATACCCAGGCCGGCAGGATGCCTCAGGGCCGGGCCGCATGCCAGGCATTGTTGAGGAAGCCGTCGCCGGTGGTGTCGCCCGGCTTGGTGTCCTTGGCCCAGGTATAAAGCGGCTTGCCCTTGTAGGCCCATTGCTTGCCGCCATCATCGCGGGTGATCACCGTCCAGTCACCCATCGCCTTGGCATCGGCCATCGCCATCAGCGGCGGCCAGTTGGTGGCGCAGGGCCCGTTGCAGGCCGATTTGCCCGGCGTGGCATCGCGGTCGAAGGTATAGAGCGTCATGCCCTTGGCATCGGTGAGTACGCTGCCAATGGCGCTGCTGCCGGGCTTGGCCGGCGCCATGTCGGCGGCACAGGCCGCCAGCAGCAGGGCCAGCCCGAGGCCGGCCAGGGTGGTTTTGATCGTCATGCGGTTCCCCTTTTATGGGTGGTTGAAACGTCCTGCCCTCGATAAGTGAGACGCGCGGGAATGTGATTTATTCCGTCTTGCCCCCGGAAAAATGCGGCATTAACCTGACCGCCATGCGGATCGGCTGGAGTCTTCTGGTTTTTTTGCTGATTTTCGCGGCGCCCGCGCGGGCAGCCGAGACACTCGACGTATTGTTCGAGAAACTGCAGGAAACCGAGAACCCGATCGAGGCCCGCCAGATCGAGCGCAAGATCTGGGAGGCCTGGGGCGTTTCCGGTTCCGACACGCTGGACAGCCTGCTGCAATCCGGCGTGCAGCTGATGAACCAGGGCGAGCTGCACCGCGCCGACCAGATTTTCACCGCCATGATCGAGCTGAAGGGCGATTTCGCCGAGGCCTATAACAAGCGCGCCACGGTGCGTTTCATGGCCGGGGACTATGCCGCCTCGGTGGCCGATGTGGAGCGCACCCTGCGGCTGGAGCCGCGCCATTTCGGCGCCCTGGCCGGCCTGGGCGTGATCATGGAGCGGCTTGATAACCTGCCGGAAGCCCTGAAAGCCTATCGCCGCGCCATGGCGGCCAACCCGCATCTGGCGGACATGGCCAACAAGCTGAAGGACGTGCGGCGCAAGCTGGACGCCAAGGAACTCTGAGTTTCCAGAGCTCTGATCCCTCAGAACTTGAAGATGAACACCACTGCCGCCACCAGGCAGGCGAAGGCGGCGACGTAGTTCCAGCGGATCGCCTCGCCCAGATAGAAGATCGAGAACAGCGCGAAGACGACCAGCGTGATCACCTCCTGGGTGATCTTGAGCTGTGCCGCCGTGAAGCCGCCGGTGCTATAGCCGATGCGGTTGGCTGGCACGGCGAGGCAGTATTCAAACAGCGCGATACCCCAGCTTATCGCGATCACCTTCCACAGAATCTGTTCCGGGAATTTCAGGTGCCAATACCAGGCGAAAGTCATCAGCACATTGGAGCCGATCAGCAGCAGGATCGTGGTCATGATTGTCAGGCCTTGGCGATGCGCAGCACATTGGTGCGGCCGGGCGTGCCAAACGGCACGCCAGCGGTGATGACGAGGTAATCGTTCGGCTTCGCCAGGCCGCTTTCGCGCGCCATGGCGGCCGCCCGCTGCACCATGTCGGAGAAGTCCACCGCATCGGGTGATACCACCGGATTGACGCCCCAGGCCAGCGCCAGGCGCCGCGCCGTGGCCACAGCTGGCGTGAGGCAGAGGATCGGCGATTTCGGCCGCTCGCGCGCCGCGCGCAAGGCAGTGGAGCCGGACATGGTGTAAGTGACGATGGCAACCGCGTTGATGGTTTCCGCCACCTGGCGTGCCGCCGCCGTGATCGCATCGGCAGACGTTGAGTCCGGGCTGGCATGTTCGGCATCCATGATGCCGCGATAATGCGGATCGCGCTCCACCTGTGCCGCAATCGAATCCATCGTGCTGACGGCGGCGACCGGATGATCGCCGGACGCGGTTTCCGCCGAGAGCATCAGCGCATCCGCACCATCATATACAGCCGTTGCGACATCGGAGACCTCGGCACGCGTCGGCACCGGCGCCTTGATCATGCTTTCCAGCATCTGGGTGGCGACCACCACCGGCTTGCCGGCGCGCCGCGCCAGCCGCACGATGCGCTTCTGCAAACCCGGCACTTCCGCCAGCGGCATTTCGACGCCGAGATCGCCGCGCGCCACCATCAGCGCATCGGCCAGTTCCACCAGTTGCGGCAGGCAGCTGATCGCCGCCGGCTTCTCGATCTTGGCCAGCAACGCCGCGCGGCCCTGGATCAGCCCGCGCGCTTCCTCCAGATCCTCGGGCCGCTGCACGAAGCTCAGCGCCACCCAGTCGACACCCATCTCCAGCGCCACCACGAGATCGGCGCGGTCCTTCGGCGTCAGCGGACTCATCGGGATCAGCGCGCCCGGCAGGTTCACGCCCTTGCGGTCGCTCAGGCGCCCGCCGACCAGCACTTCGGCCTCGGCCCAGCCGCCGCCGGTGGCGGCGACTTTCAGCCGCAGCTTGCCATCATCCAGCAGCAATTCGGTGCCGGGTGTCAGCGCCGCCATCACCTCCGGGTGGGGCAGGGCGACGCGGCCCGAATCGCCCGGTGCCGCTTCGCCATCGAGGCGGAAACGCTGCCCGGCCACCAGTTCCACGGCGCCATCCTTGAAGGTGCCGATGCGCAGCTTCGGCCCCTGCAGATCGGCCAGCAATCCGATCGGCTGGCCCATTTCGTGTTCCAGGGCGCGGACGGCGCGGATGCGGGCGCGGTGGTCGTCATGGCTGCCATGGCTGAAATTCAGCCGAAAAACATCGGCGCCAGCCTCTACCAGGGCGCGAATCTGCTCCGGCTGCGAACTGGCCGGGCCCAGGGTGGCAACGATTTTGACATTCCGCGTGCGGTGCATGGCCGATTCCTTCTTGTCTCGCCAGCCTAGGGGGATCAAGGTCACAACCCAAGGGAATCCGTATATTTTCAAAGCGCCGGATATTGCGGCTTATGCTGCGCCGCAGTAGAAACTTGCCGCATCGCAGCATCCGGAGCCAGCCATGGATATCGCCCGTATTCCGGTGGGGAAGAACCCGCCGCACGACGTCAACGCCGTGATCGAAATCCCGGCCGGCGGCGTGCCGGTGAAATACGAGCTGGACAAGGATTCCGGCGCCCTGTTCGTCGACCGCTTCATCCACACCGCGATGTTCTACCCGGCGAATTACGGCTTCATCCCGCACACGCTGTCGGGCGATGGCGATCCCTGCGACATCCTGGTGGTGAGCCATATCCCGGTGGTGGCCGGTGCGGTGATCCGCTCGCGCCCGATCGGTGCGCTGCTGATGGAAGACGAAGCCGGCGGCGACGAGAAGATCATCGCCGTGCCGGTGGACAAGCTGCACCCGTTCTACACCGATGTGCGCACCTACGAAGACCTGCCGGCCAGCCTGCTGACCCAGATCGAACACTTCTTCAGCCACTACAAGGATCTGGAGAAGGGCAAGTTCGTCAAGAACACCCAGTGGGTCGGCCCGGAAGAAGCCGCCAAGCTGATCACCGATGGCGTGAAGCGCGCCGCTGGTTTGAGCTGAGCGGATTCTCTGAAGGCATCACCCCCGCGCGTCGCGGATGATGCTCTCGGCCGCCTTCTCGGCGATCATCAGGGTGGGCGAGGCGGTGTTGCCCGAGGTGATCAGCGGCATTGCCGAGGCATCCACCACGCGCAAGCCTTCGATGCCGCGCACCCGCAATTCGCCATCCAGCACCGCCATGCGGTCGTGATCCGGCCCCATCTTCGCCGTTGCTACTGGATGGAAGATGGTGGCGCCGAGATCGCCCGCCGCCTTCACCATATCGGCTTCGCTGGCGATACCAGGACCGGGCAGGTATTCCTCCGGCTCATAGGGCGCCAGTGCCTTGGCCTGCGCCAGCCGCCGGGTCAGCTTGATGCTGTCCACCGCCACGCGCTGGTCTTCGGGCGTGGAGAGATAATTCGGCTGGATCGCCGGGGCTGAGAAAGCATCGCGGCTCTTGATCCGCACATGGCCGCGCGAGGTGGGGCGCAGATTGCAGATGCTGGCGGTGAAGGCTGGAAACTTGTGCAGCGGATCACCGAACTTATCCAGTGACAGCGGCTGGATGTGATACTCCACATTGGCCGTGGCATGTTCCGGGCTGGAGCGCGTGAACATGCCGAATTGCGATGGCGCCATGGTCAGCGCGCCGCGCCGGAACAGCGCGTAATCCAGCGCCATCTTGGCCTTGGCGAACAGCGACTGATCGAGCTGGTTGATGGTGGTGACATTCTTCACCTTGTAGATCAGCCGCACCTGCAGGTGATCCTGCAAATTCTCGCCCACGCCGGGTGAGTCATGCGCCACCGGTATGCCATGCTGCTGCAACAGCGCACCCGGGCCGATGCCCGATAGCTGCAACAGCTGCGGCGAGGCGATGGCGCCGGCGGTGAGCAGCACTTCGCGCGCCGCGCGCACGCGGTAGCGGCGGCCATTCTGGGTGTAGATCAGCCCGGTGGCGCGGCGGCCGCCATCCATTTCGATGCGTTCGGCATGGGCCTGCAAGCGCACGGTGAGATTTTGCCGCTGCATCACGGGTTTCAGGAAGCCGGTGGCTGCCGACCAGCGCCGGCCCTTATGCTGGTTGACCTGGAAATAGCCCGCGCCCTCATTGTCGCCGCCATTGAAATCCGCCACCGGCGGGATGCCGATCTCGGCCCCGGCGCGGCCCACGGCATCCAGGATATCCCAGCGCACGCGCGGCTGCTCCACGCGCCATTCGCCGCCGCTTTTGTGCAAGGGCGCGGTGCCTTCAGAGGAAGCGGTGGCAGAAAAATGATTCTCATGCTTGAGGAAATACGGCAGCACATCATCCCAGCCCCAGCCGGTGAGGCCAAGCTGGCGCCAGGCATCGTAATCGGCGGCCTGGCCGCGCATGTAGACCATGGCGTTGATGGCGGTGCAGCCGCCCAGCACCTTGCCGCGCGCATAGCCGATGGACCGGCCATTCAGGCCCGGCACGCTTTCGGTCTTGAAGCACCAGTCGGAACGCGGATTGCCGATGGCGAACAGATAGCCGATGGGGATATGGAACCAGATCCAGTTGTCGTCGCCGCCGGCTTCCAGCACCAGCACGCGGCGCGCGGGATCGGCAGACAGGCGATTGGCCAGCAGCGACCCAGCCGTGCCGCCGCCGACGATCACATAGTCGAATGTGCCGCCATCCTCGAAATCTTCAGCCATGCGTTTCTCCCTTGGCCGCCAGTCTAGGCAGGCCGGGGCCGGAGCGGGAAGCCGCGGCGGAGGGGTAAAACGGCTTTACCAAAATGGGATTTACAAAAATGGGCTTTACAAAAATGGGATGCCCGCCTGCGCGGGCATGACGACCTTCTTCATATTCCTTGTCATACCGGCGAAAGCCGGTATCCCATTTTTTCAGTTTGCTTCCCAAACCTTCCCGTTTGTTCCCGGACACTCGCGCGATTTTGTCACAACGCCGTTTTCCGCTGTTTACGGCCAAACACTATAAAGAACATTATGCGAACAGTCAATCGCCCAGCCTACAGCGCCCCGAGCAGCGTCATCCCGCCATCCACCAGGATCGACTGCCCGGTGACATAGCCGGCCAGCGGCGAGGCCAGGAACAGCACCGCGCCGGCGATATCCTCGGGCGTGCCGATGCGGCCCAGCGGCAGGCGCGCGGCCACGGCTGCCTCGTTGCCGGCCTGGTTGGCGGTCAGCTTGGTCGGCACGAAGCCGGGGCCGACGCCGTTCACCCGGATGCCCTGCTTGCCCCATTTGATCGCCAGCACCTTGTTCAGATGCTTCAGCCCGATCTTGCTGGCGGAATAGGCCGGGTTGTTGCGCGCCGCCTGCTCGGCCACCACGGAATCGAGATTGACGATGGCGCCACCGCGCACAGCCAAAGCCGGCTGCAAGGTGGCGCACACATCCATCACCCCGGTGAGGTTGATATCCACCACCCGGGCAAAGCCGGCGCGCTCGAATTCCTGGCCCTTGTAGAGCACCGTGCCGACGCAATTCACCAGCACATCCAGTTCGGGGAAGCGCGGCGCCAGGGCCGCCACGGATGCCGGATCGGACACGTCTAGCTGAATGAAATCCAGCCCGGCGAAATCATGGCCATAGCTGGCTGCCTCGCGCGTGCCGGTTACGCTCACGCGGGCGCCTTGGCTTACGAAGGCGCGCGCCACGCCATGGCCGATGCCATCCGAGCCGCCGGTGACGAGTACAATCCTGCCGCTGAAATCGAGCGCGCCTGCAAAGCCGGATGCAGCCATGGTTTCCCTCCCGTTTATCGCCTGATCATTGCAGGCATGATCGGCGATTTAATGCAGGCAAGGAAGCGCCGCCAGACAGGGCAGGGTGGTATTCGCGCCGCCGGGCGCCGTATACTGGCGCGTAGTATCAGGCCATGCGCCAGGGTGGGACCGACGCGATGACCAAAGCCAGAAGCCGCCTCCACGCCGAATTGAATCCGGCGCTGGATGACGCGCCGCGCCTCCGTGCGCTGCGCGATTACTGGCTTGCGCGTTGCCCGGCAGCGGGCGGCATCCCCCGGCGCCAGGATATCGACCCGACTGAACTCAAAGAGCATCTCGGCAGCCTGTTCATCGTCGAGCCGATAGAAGGCGGCAGCGATTTCCGCTACCGCCTGATCGGCGCCGAACTCACCGCCATGCACGGCCATGAATTCACCGGCTCGAAGGTGAGTGAACTCTTCTGGGGCTTCTCAAGCGAGGATGCCGCCACGGTGATCAACGCCTACCAGATCGTGGTGCGCAAGCATGTGATCCTGCGCGCCGGCGGCAACGTGCTCTGGGCCGGCAAGGATTACCTGCCCTTCGACTCACTCCACCTGCCGATCCTGGCGCCCGACGGACAGAGCACATGGCTGCTCGGGGAGCTGGTGTTTTTGAGGTAGGGGGGCAGTGCTATTCTGATGCAGGCACTAGGTGGACGATGACCAAGGCATTGAAGCAGAAACAGGCAGTGCGGCAGGCCAAGCCGGCGTTGAAAATCCGCGCCAATGTCAGCCTGTGCGAGGCGCTGGATGATTTCGGCGCCGCCTGGAAACGCGCCGAGCGCGGCGAAGTATTCGATGAAGCCGTGCTCTCGTTTGTCGATTGGGAACAGATGGTACGGCTGATGACGCCGAAGCGCATGGAACTGATCCGCGCCGTGCGCCGCACCCGCCCGAAATCCATCGCCGATCTGGCGCGTGGCCTGAAGCGCGATTACAAGGGCGTTCATGCCGATGTCGGCGACCTGACGAAATCCGGCGTGCTGCAAATGACCGATCAGGGCCTGGTGATGACCTGCGCGGCGATTGAGGTGCGAATAATGCTGTAGTCGGCTTGGTTGCGATTCATTTGGCAAGCAGAACTGCAGAGCTAGCAATAAGTTGAGATTGCCGATGCTACCCAAAGGTAATTCGTCGGATGAAGTTAATCATCCGCTGCGGCAAGGACTTCCTGAGCAACCAGCAAGCTATCTTCCGCATCATGTTTTTCAATAGTGATATTCAGGTAGTAATCTGCTTGAATTCGCTTGGTATAAAGCGAGTCCAAGTCGCAACCTAATTGCCGTAAGCTCGATTTTGTTTGCCGTCGCAGAAATCCAATCAATTGCTGGTGTATTCCCTCACCATTTTTTTCACGGCGAAAGCCATTCTCGCCCGCAATAGAAATCGCTTGATGAAACGCTGCATAATAAGTTCGAGAGAGTATCGAACGACGTCGGGCTTCAGAAGAGACTAAGTTAACGCGCAAAGTTTGTGCGTCGGCTAATATCTCTAAAGGAGAGACGCTCACGCAACGTCCTCATCAATTGATAATGTTGCGATGGAATTATGTAGCACGCCCAGCCACTGAGCCGGTTCAAGTCCATGGCTGATGTATATTTCACTCAAGTTTTTGTTAATATTTTTCTGAATAACGCGACGGACTGAGAAATTCTCCAATAACCGATACTCAATATTGATAACGGCCCCCATATTTGGATCATCTGGATCTTCCAGGATCGCAACCGCACTGCGCATTGTCACGCGACGACCGATCAATTGTGCAATGCACTGCTGATGTCGCGGGAAAACATCTCTGATTTTTCCCTGATCGATAATTTTAAGATATTGCTGTGCGTCTTTAGCGAGACTGCTATTGAGGCGAGTGGAGTGTTCAAGTGCTTCTATGTCGCCTGTGCTAACCGCCATAGCAATTAACTCTTTACTCAAAGCTACTTCCTTGAAGCCATCAAGCATCATATTTAATGCCCAACGCGTGTCTTCGAGGCGACCGAGCCGCTTTGATTGTGTGGCAAAATTTCCAAGTGATGGAAAATCGCCCGAAAGCATTGTTTTATTAACGGCTCGAATAAGGCTTTCTGCGTTATCGTAATCATTATTATCGGCGTACAATTTCGAAAGTACGATAGCAATACGCATATCCGCTTCGAATTTCTTCCTAAAACTACCGAGAAGAAAAATTAGGCGTCGCCGCTCCTCATGATCCGAAAGCGAAATTCCTATCGCTCGGTTGATGGCGTCAACTATTTCAGGGGCGCGGCGGGCTACAGCCATGTTCCACTAAAATTCAAATTATAAGTTGGAAAATTATATCGCAATTTCCGATTTAGATACAGCATTTTTAGTTGAAAACATAGTTTGCCCCCGTCGTCTTTGGAGCTGCTTCTAGAGCCTTCAGCCTTTGATCTTGTGGTTTAAACTGAAGGACTCGGGGATAACCCGAGCCCTTCAGTTTTCTCAAAAAGAGATTCACTGTTCGCGATCAGGTCTCCACAGGAGACCTGCGCTCTCTTGCCCTTCGGGCCTCTGCGCCCACATCGCCTTCGGCGCTGCGCGCTTAGAGCCTATCGGTCTTTAAGTCCGCGTTGCGGACTTAAAGACCTTTAACAATATCTTCCACCATCTTTTTGGCGTCGGCGAGCAGCATCATCGTGTTGTCCTTGTAGAACAGGTCGTTGTCGATGCCGGCATAGCCGCTCGCCATCGAGCGCTTCACGAACAGCACGGTCTTGGCCTTGTCGACATCGAGGATCGGCATGCCGTAGATCGGGCTTTTCGGGTCGTCGCGCGCGGCGGGGTTGGTCACGTCGTTGGCGCCGATGACGAAGGCGACATCGGCGGTCTGGAATTCGGAGTTGATCTCCTCCAGCTCGAACACCTCGTCATACGGCACGTTGGCTTCCGCCAGCAGCACGTTCATATGGCCCGGCATGCGGCCCGCCACCGGATGGATGGCGTATTTCACTTCCACGCCTTCCTCCTTCAGCTTGTCGCCCATTTCGCGCAAGGCATGCTGCGCCTGGCTGACCGCCATGCCATAGCCCGGCACGATGATGACCTTGCCGGCATTCTTCATGATGAAGGCGGCATCGTCGGCCGAACCCTTCTTGTAGGGCTTCTCCACCTTGCCGCCGCCGCCGGTGGCTGCCGCGGCATCGCCGCCGAAGCCGCCGAGAATGACGTTGAACAGCGAGCGGTTCATGCCCTTGCACATGATGTAGGACAGGATCGCGCCCGACGAGCCGACCAGCGCGCCGGTAACGATCAGTGCCGGGTTCTGCAAGGTGAAGCCGATGCCGGCCGCCGCCCAGCCGGAATAGCTGTTCAGCATCGACACGACCACGGGCATGTCGGCGCCGCCGATCGGGATGATGATGGTGAAGCCGACGATCAGCGCCAGCAGCGTGACGGCCCAGAACAATTCCCGGCTCGGGTTCATGCAGAAGGCGACGATCAGGCCGAGGATCACCAGGCCGATCAGGGCGTTCAGCATGTGCTGGCCCTTGAAGATCACCGGGCTGCCCGAGACCAGGCCCTGCAGCTTGGCAAACGCCACCAGCGAGCCGGAGAAGGTGATGATGCCGATCACCACGCCGAGGCTCATCTCGATACGCGCGGCCACCGAGATCACGCCGGCGGCATTGAGGATGCCGTAGGGTGCCGGATTGTAGAAGGCGGCCGCGGCCACCAGCACGGCGGCGAGGCCGACGAGGCTGTGCATGGCGGCGACAAGCTGCGGCATGTCGGTCATCTTGATGCGCCGCGCCAGCACGGTGCCGACGCCGCCGCCGATCACCAGCGCCAGGATCACCCAGGCGATGGAACCGGAGAGGTCGCCGAGATTGGCAATCGTGGTGAGCACGGCAATCGCCATGCCGACCATGCCGAAGGTGTTGCCCTGGCGGCTGGTCTCTGGGCTGGAAAGCCCGCGCAGGGCGAGGATGAACAGCACGGAGCTGACGAGATAGAGCAGGGCAGTGAGCTGAATGGACATGATCTATGGCCCCTTAATGCTTCTTCGCCGGGGCGTCTTTTTTCTTGTACATCGCCAGCATGCGCTGGGTGACAAGGAAGCCGCCGAAGATGTTCACCGCCGCGAGCGCGATGGCGAGCAGGCCGAAAACCTTGGAGGCATCGAACACCGCCGAGGCGCCGGCGGCGATCAGCGCGCCGACGATGATCACCGACGAGATGGCGTTGGTGACGCTCATCAGCGGCGTGTGCAGGGCGGGCGTAACGCTCCACACCACGTAATAGCCGACGAAGCAGGCCAGCGCGAAGATCGTGAGCAGCGAGAAGAAGGAATATATCTCACCCATGATCAGTTCCCCTCTTTCAGCATGGCATGTACCACGGCGCCGTCGCGGGTGACGCAGGTGCCGGTCACGGTTTCATCATCGGCCTTGAACTTGAAGCTCTTGCTTTCCTTGTCCCAATGGGGCGAGAGGAAATTCCACAGATTCTTCGAGAACAGGTTGGAGGCATCCACCGGCACGCGGCTGGGATAGTTGGTGTGGCCGACGATCTTGACGCCGCCGACATCGACGATCTGGTCCGGCTTCGACAGCGGGCAATTGCCGCCGGCTTCCACCGCCAGATCGATGATCACCGAGCCGGGCTTCATGCTCTTGACCATCTCCTCGGTCACCAGCACGGGGGCCGGGCGGCCGGGGATCAGCGCCGTGGTGATGATGATATCCTGCTTCTTCACCGTCTCGGCGATCAGGGCGGCCTGCTTGGCCTTGTATTCCGCCGACATCTCCTTGGCATAGCCGCCGGAGGTCTGCGAAGCGCGGGCTTCCTCGTCATCGACCCAGACGAACTTGCCGCCGAGCGATTCCACCTGCTCCTTGGTCGCCGGGCGCACGTCGGTCGCCGAGACCACGGCGCCGAGGCGCTTGGCGGTGGCAATCGCCTGCAAGCCGGCAACGCCGACGCCCATGATGAAGACGCGGGCCGGCGCGATGGTGCCAGCCGAGGTCATCATCATTGGGAAGGCGCGGCCGAACACGGCGGCCGCATCCAGCACCGACTTGTAGCCGGCGAGATTGGATTGCGAGGACAGGATGTCCATCGACTGCGCGCGGGTGATGCGCGGCATCAGCTCCATGGCATAGGCGTCGATGCCGGCGGCGGCATAGGCTTTCACCTGCTCGCGCTGCTGCAAGGCGCCCAGGCCGGCGACCAGGATGGCGCCTTTCTTCATCAGCGCCAGTTCGTCATTGCCCTCTGCGGCTGTCATCGGCCGCTGCACCTTCAGCACCATGTCGGCATCGCCGAGCGCGCTCTTGGCGTCGGGCGCGATCTTGGCGCCGGCTTCGGCGAAGTGGCTGTCGGGGATATCGGCGCCGGCGCCGGTGCCGGTTTCCACCACCACCTCGGCGCCGAGCTGGGCAAACTTCTTCACCGTGTCCGGCGAGGCGGCGGCGCGCCGTTCACCCGGACGGCGCTCCTTCGGAATCGCTATCTTCATAGCTTATCGCTCCCTGAACGCGCAGGCTGCCCGGCGCGATCGACTTTGTACGAACGAAATGACCTTGGATAAGACAACGGCGCCCTGGGGCGCCGCTGTTCGGAAACCTTAGTGCACCAGGAATTTTGCCATCAGCGCCAGCGTGATGGCGATGGCGATGCAGGACCATGTGGTGACCTTCATGAAGCCGCCATAGGCGGCCTTATGCTGGCTGATATCCATGGTGCCAAGCTTGTGTTCCTCGGCCATCGGCGTGCTTCCCTCTAGTGTTGCTGCGAGCGGTGTTGATGGCCAGCATTGGGGCGGGCCGTTTTCCGCCCGGATATTACGCTTTTACCCCCCCGTTCCACAACCCTTCGCGGGTGCGGGAGGACTTAGGCCGAGGCGTTGATCAGGGCGCCGCCGCCTCGCTGGGCCGCCTGGGCGAACAGGCCGTTCAGGGCGGCATAGGCGGCGGAGGCACGGCCTGAAGGTGATTCGCCGGCCGGGGGTGCCTGCTGGGCTTCCTGCTCGGCTTTTTTCTCGGCGCGGATCTGCGCCAGGGCTTCCAGCCGCAAAGCCTGGGCGGCGGCGGCCACGGCGCGGTCGGCACCCGATGGGTCGGCCGGGGCGAGGGCGGCGGCTGCCACCTGGGCCGCCTTCTGCAACGTCGCTTCCGGGTCGTTCTCGGCGGAAATGTCGATGCTCACTTCGCCGCTGGTGGCATACATCTGGCCATCGGGGCCGCGCGTGTAGCTGTAGGACGGCGCGCCGGCATATTGCCCGCCCACGGCGGCGTGCGCCCGCTCATGCGCCCGCACCTTGGCGTCGATGGCCTTCAGCTTCGCCACCTGGGCCTTCTGTTCTTCAGATAGCTGGTCCGCCGATTGCGCCTGGCCATTGCTGCCCGAGGGCGCTTCCTGCTGCGCGGCGAGTAAGGTGCCGCCTGATGCTAGGGGCCGTCCGCTGCTGAAACTTGGCTGCGTACTCACAGCAGCGGCAGCAGGCGCGGCAGCAGCGCCGCCCGGATTGGTCGGGGCCGTGAAGGCAGCAGCCGGGGCATAGGCCGCCGGCTGATATGCGGAGATGCCGCCGATCATGGGGCGATTGTCGCGCGGATACGCCCGCCGTCAACCGGAAAGCTTGGGCCTTACTGGGGTTCCAGCCCGGCGGCTTTGAGTGCCGCCTGCTGGCGTTTTTCCAGCGCCTTGGTGTCGAAGCCTTCGATCAGGTCGTGGAACAGGCGGTGCCAGTTGATCGCCGCCTTCAGGTGCAGGAACACGCCGCCCAGGCCGATGGCGGCGCGGTCCATGAACACGAATTCGCGCGGCGGCGTCACACCGCCCAGCTTCTTCAGTTCCGCATGCACCTTCTCGGCCACTTCGCGGCCATAGACGCCGCTCTCTTCCATTTCCTGGATGCGACGCGGGCGGTCTTCCAGCAGCGGCGCGTAGACGAATTCGGCCCAGAGGTTGAGCGTGTCGATCACCTCGTTGCTCAAGCCAGAGAAGCCCCAGGTCTCGTAGGCATGCACTGCCAGGGCGCGGTTCTGCGTTGCGATGGCGCGGTAGAGGTCGATCACGCCGCCGACGAAACGCGAGGGGAAGATGCGCACGCAGCCGAAATCGAGCAGGTTGATGCCGAGATCGTCGCGCACCGTGTAATTGCCCAGATGCGGATCGCCATGGATCACGCCGCAGCGGTAGAACGGCACATACCAGGCGCGGAACAGGTTATAGGCGATGGTGTCGCGGGTTTCCTGCGGCGCGTCCTTGTAGGTCAGTAGTGGCTTGCCTTCCAGCCAGTTCATGGTCAGCAGCCGGCCGGTGCTCAAGGGCTTCACGACTTCCGGTACATGCACCTGCGGTTCGTCTTTCAGCATCGCTGAATAGAGCCGCATGTGGCTGGCCTCGCGCTGGTAATCCAGTTCCTCGCGCAGCCGGTCGGCGATCTCGGCATGGATATGGCGCGTGTCGATGGCCGGGTCGATGCGGCCATAGATGGCGAAGATCAGCTTCAACTGCCGCAGATCGGCTTCCACGGCGGAAGCCATGTCGGGGTATTGCAGCTTCACGGCCAGGTCGCCCTGCTGCTTTGTCGCCGCGCGATGCACCTGGCCGAGCGAGGCGGCAGCGGCGGCCTGGAGATCGAAGCGGGTGAATTTCGCCTGCCAGTCGGGGCCGAGTTCGGAAACCATGCGGCGCTTCACGAAAGCCGGGCCCATGGCCGGCGCATTGGCCTGAAGTTGGGTCAACTCCTGCACATACTCTTTCGGCAGCGCATCGGGAATGGTGGACATGATCTGCGCCACCTTCATCAGCGGCCCCTTAAGGCCGCCAAGTGCGTTACGCAGATCGGCTGCATGCTTGGAGCGGTCGAGCTTGACGCCGAGTACGCGCTCAGCACCCAGCTTGGCGGCCAGGCTGCCCACCGAGGCGCCGACCCGGGCATAGCGCCGGGCGCGGCCTAAGGCAGTGTCTTCCTCAGCCATTTGATTCAGCCAAGGGCTTCAAGCTCATCGATGAAGCCGCCAATCACGCCCAGGCCCTTGGACCAGAAGGCGGGATCGGAAGCATCGAGGCCGAAGGGCGCCAGCAATTCCTTGTGGCGCTTGCTGCCGCCGGCCTTGAGCATGGCGAAGTATTTGTCCTGGAAACCCTTCTCGGCATCCTGGTAGCGGGCATAGAGCGCGTTCACCAGGCAATCGCCGAAGGCATAGGCGTAGACATAGAAGGGCGAATGGACGAAATGCGGGATGTAGCACCAGAAGGTGCTGTAATCGGCATCGAATTTCAGCGCCGGGCCGAGGCTTTCGCGCTGCACGCCGAGCCAGATATCGCCCAGTGCATCCGGCGTCAGTTCGCCTTCGCGCCGCGCGTTGTGCACGCGCTGCTCGAATTTGTAGAAGGCGGTCTGGCGCACCACGGTGTTCAGCATGTCCTCCACCTTGGAGGCCAGCATCAGCTTGCGCTGCTTCGGCTTGGCCTGCGCCAGCAGGGCGCGGAAGGTAAGCTGTTCGCCGAAAACGCTGGCGGTTTCGGCCAGCGTCAACGGCGTATCGGCCATCAGCGGGCCTTGTTCGGCGGCAAGCAACTGGTGCACGCCATGGCCGAGTTCATGCGCCAGGGTCATCACGTCGCGGGTGCGGCCGAGATAATTCACCAGCAGATAGGGATGCGCGCTCGGCACGGTGGGATGCGCGAAGGCGCCCGATGCCTTGCCCGGCCGCGCCGGGGCGTCGATCCAGTTATTGTCGAAGAACCGCTTGCCGAGTTCGGCCAGCTTCGGCGAGAAGCGGCCATAGGCGCCGAGCACGATGTCGCGCGCTTCCTCCCAGGGGATCAGGCGGTCCTTGTCCTCAGGCAGTGGCGCGTTGCGGTCCCACCAGTCGAGCTGGCGCTTGCCCATCCATTTGGCCTTCAGCGCGTAATAGCGATGCGACAGGCCGGGATAGCTCGCGGTCACGGCGTCGGTCAGGGCATTCACCACTTCCGGCTCGACGCAGTTGGACAGATGCCGCGAGGACTCAGGGAGCGGATATTTGCGCCAGCGGTCTTCGATCTCCTTGTCCTTCACCAGCGTATTGGTGACCAGGGCAAAGAGGCGGATATTCTGCTTGAACACCTTGGCCAGCGCCTTGGCGGCCTGACGGCGCTTAGTCGGATCGGTGTCGGACAGCAGATGCAGCGTCTGTTCGGCGGTGAGTTCTTCGGCGCCGAGCTTGAAGCGCAGGCCGGCCATGGTCTCGTCGAACAGCCGGTTCCAGGCAGCAGCACCGGAAACGCGCTTCTCATGCAGCAACTGCTCGATCTCGTCGGCAAGCTGATACGGGCGGTAGAGCCGCAGGTCATCGAGCCACGGCTTGTAATGCTTCAGCTTCTTCGACTGCGCGAATTTTGCCTCCAGCACCGCGTCATCCAGCTTGTTCAGTTCCAGGCCGACGAACAGCAGGCGGGTGGTGACAGCGTTCAGCTTCTCCTGGATATCCTGGTAGAAGCGCGCCACTTGCGGGTCGGCCATGTCGGCAGCATAGCTCAGCGAGCCATAGGCGTAGATGCGCCCGATGGTGTCCTGAAGTTTCTCATAATCCTGGATCAGCCCGGCGAGTTCGTCGCCGCCCATCGCGGCAATGCGGCCCTTGCCGCGCTTTTCCAGCGCCTCGGCGGTCTTGGCGGCATTGGCCATGGCGGCGTTGAACGGCTTTGAGTCACGGCCCGGATAGAGGTCGTCGAGATTCCAGTTCGGCAGTTTGCCGAGCTTTTTCGCCTGGGCCGCGGATGCCATGCGTCGCTCCTTGCTTTTGAACGACTCTAAATATGGGCGGCGGCGGCAGTTAAGGCCAGAGGGTGGCGAATTAAATTCTGGTGAGGAACCGGAGGTTTACTCAGCCGGCCAGGCTTTACTCAGCCGGTTGGGCCCAGAGGTAATACTGGCTCGCCACCGGCGACCAGATCACCGACCACAGCACCGGCTTCTCCTGGCCGTTGGCATGGCGCACCTGGCCGGGCTGCATGCGGCGTGGCGCGCCGCCGCGTGCCGCATCCAGCCGCGCGGTCACCACAAGCTGGTCGGTGGCGGAGAACAGCGAGGCCAATGGCCGGCCGATGATCGCCTCGCGCTCCATGCCCCAGATGTCGCGGCAATTCGGCCCGATCTCGATCACGCAGGCGGTGTCATCGAGCAGGCCGGGTACATCGGGGGCCAGGTCGATCAGGCGCCGCGCGCGGGCTTCGCTTTCGCTCAAACGCTCGGCCAGGGCCGAGATGCGGCTGTTGCTATCGGCGAGGGCTGCGGCGGCGGCATTCTCGATGGCATAGAGTTCGCGGAAATGCGACACGCCGGCAATCAGCGCCAGCGCCGCCAATTGCGCCAGGCTCCAGCTCACCATGGCATCGAGCTGCGACGAACCGGCGGCGGCATGTTCGGCCAGATAGGTGCCGACGCTGATCAGGATGCTGCCGGCGGTGAGGCCGGAAAGCCAGAGCGCGCGCTTGCGTTCATTCACCGCGAACATGAACAGGTAGACCGGAATCGCCCAGCCCATATGGATGAACACCTTGTCGCCATCCTTGGTCAGGAACAGCGCATTGGCGACATTGCCGGCGATGTAGATGGAAATCCAGATCGAGAGGCCGAAGGCGATGCGTTCAAGCCAGATGGTGCCGCGCCACAGCAGCAGGCCCAGCATTACCAGGCCGGTGAGCAGCATCGGCGGGATGGTGAGCCATTCAAACGGCGACAGCAGGCCGGCCGGCCCGGCAACGAACAGGCCGTAGCAGCTGCCCAGCGTCATCAGCACGCAGACCACGACCAGGCATTGCAGGGCGAGGCGGCGCTCGGCGAGGGTGGCATTCAGCGCGATGGCCATGCCGCTACCCGGGGGTCAGGGTTTCTTTTCCGCCGTCCGCAGATCGGAGTCGGACGCGCGGTCATGGGCGCGGTAGAGCGGCCAATCACCGGTAACGGTGGAAGAAAGACTGTCATGCGGCTGGCCGATGCGGGCGCGGTAAATCCAGTGGTTGGTCAGCACGCGCTGCACGAACAGGCGTGTTTCCGAAAGCGGGATGCTTTCGATGAACAGCAGCGGGTCTTCCTGGCGGCCTTCGCGCAGCCACTTTTGCAGATTGCCCGGGCCGGCATTGTAGGCGGCGGCAAGATAGAACAGGTTGCCCCGGATCATCGGCATTTCCAGCAGATGCTGCAAATAGCGCTGGCCGAGTTCGATATTGTATTCCGGCGCCAGCAGGCGGTGGCGGCTGTTCTTGAGCCGCAGCGTATGGTCGCCGGCGACATAGCCCGCCGTGCGCGGCATCAGCTGCATCAGGCCGGCCGCGCCAGCGGTGGAGGAGGCACGCGGATTGAAGGCGCTTTCCTGGCGCATGAAGGCGAAGATCAGCGCGCGGTCGAGCGCGAAGCCCCCTTCCGGCTCCCAGGGCGGCAGCGGATACATAGCATTGTCGTAGGCATCGCCCTTCACGCTGCGCCAGGCCAGGCCGATCTTCATCGCCGAGGCCGGGGTTTGCAGCCGGCCGGCGAGGCCGAGCAGGGCGAAGGCCAGCGGATCGGAGGCTTGCGAAAACACGCGGGCGATTTCGCGGTCGGCACGCACGGCTTCACCGATTTCGTTCAGCGCCAGGGCGCGGCGGATCGCCGGCATCTGCGCCAGCTTGCCGGCATCTTCCGCCACCAGCGGTGCCGGCGCCCAGGAGAAGGGCATTTCCTGGCCCAGCTGGTTCAGTGCCAGCAGGCCATAGAAGGTGCGTTCCTGCGTCGCCGCCACTTGCAGCAGGCGCATGGCTTCCGCCGGCTGGCGCAGCCGCAGCATGACGCGCGCGCCCCACCAGGCACCGGCGGCCTTGTCCCAGTTCGAGGCGACCTGGGAGAAGGCGAGATTCTCGAAATGATGCGCGGCGTTGTCGTAGCGGCCCATGCGCCAGGCGGCAATGCCGGCCACCCAGTCGGCTTCCGGCACGCGGGCGCGCGAACGCTGCGCGGCGGGGCCGGCCAGGGCCAGCGCCTTGGCATCGTCGCCATTCAGGAACCAGCTCCAGGCAACGCGGCGGCGCCAGTCGTCGAATTCGGAATTGGACAGGCGCGAGCGGATTTCCGGCTTGTTGATCAGCGCTTCGGCCAGGCTGACCTTGTCCTTGCGCAACAGCTGGCCGAGTTCGGCCTCGGCCTTGGCAATCATATGCGCAGCGGCCGGGTCGCGTTCCTTCGGAATCGGGCGCGAGCGCGTGGTGGCGACGCTGCCGGGATCGTTGGGGAATTCGCCGGTATCGACGCCGGTGGGGCTGGGCGGTGCCTTGTCCTTCTTGCCCTTCTTCTTCAGCGCCAGGCGATAGATTTCCTCGGCGCCGGGATGATCGCGGAAGTCGCGCAGCCAGTTGGTCAGTTCGCCATAGCCGGCGTTATACCCGGTCGGATGGGTGTAGCGCTGGTGCAGGGCGTGGCCGCGCAGGACCGGGTCCTTGATCTGCTTCAGTTCGCGGTCGGCCTCGGCGAAGCGCAGGTCGGCCTGCAACTCGAAAATGCGGCCATAGCGGTCGCTGTCGCTCTGGCTGAGAATGGTTGGCAGGTCGGTCTGTGCCAGCGACTGCGCTTGGGCCGGTGGCACCGCCAGGATCAGGCTCGCAGCCAGCAACAGGGTGCCGAAGCCCAGCCGGGCCGTGAGGCGCCGCCGGATTTCCCCCGTCTGCAAAAGCTGCCAGGTCACAATTTGTCGCGATTGGCTTGGCATGACGAGCCGGAATACCCCAGGAAACTCGCGTGGGCAAGTTTATATTCCACAACCTATGGATTGTATAGGCGCTGGCGCGGCATCAGCATGACGATGCCGGCGCCGATAACGCAGGTGGCGGCGCAGACCAGGATCGGGGCGAGGTAGCTGCCAAAGCGGTCATAGGCGGCGCCGGCCAGGGTCGGCCCCACCAGGGTTGAAAAGGCGACACTGGTATACAGGGTGCCGATCACCGCGCTGGCGGCGCGGGCGCCGAACAGGTCGACGGTCACCGCCGGGGAGAGGGCGACAAAGCCGCCATAGCAGAGGCCGAAGCCGAGCGCGAACAGCGCCAGCGGTATAAAGTCGCTCGCCAGTGGCCAGGTGGCCAGCATGATGCCGGAACCGAACATGGCGGCGGCGAAGGCGGGGCCACGCCCCACCCGGTCGGCCACCGGGCCGAGCAGGAAGCGCCCCAGCATCGAGCCGGCGCCGATCAGCCCGACCAGCCAGACGCCCTGTTCGCGCGATAGGCCCTGGTCCTGGGCATAGGCGGCGAGATGCACGAAGGGCACGAAAGTGCCGATGCAGTTCAGCCCGAAAGCCAGATACAGCAGCCAGAACCGCCGGTGGCGCAGCGCCTCGGCCAGGGTCAGGCCGGGCGGCGGGCCGCTGGACTGGGTGGGGACCGGGCCTCCGGGGAGCATACCGGCGCCATCCGGGCGCAGGCCCATGCTGGCCGGGTTGGGCCGCAACGCCACCACCGCCAGGGCGCCGAGCAGGGCGGCGGCGATGCCGAGCACCAGATAGGCCTGGCGCCAGGACAGGCTGTCGATCAGCAAAGCCGCCACCGGCGGCATCACCACTGTCCCTAAGCCGATGCCCATCACGGCAAGGCCGGAGGCCTGGCCGCGCTTGGCGACGAACCAATGCTGCACCGTGGCGATGGCCGGCACATAGGAGAAGCCGACGCCAATACCCATGCCGATGGAATAGGCGATCAGCACCGTCAGCAGGCTGTCGGCGAAGCTGGCTGCGATCATGCCGGCGGCAACCGCGGCCAGGCCGAAGCCGATCACCGGGCGCGGCCCGAGCCGGTCGGCCAGCGGGCCGCTGATGGCGCCGAGCGCGAAATACAGGAAGGCGGCGAGCGAAAACACCAGCGACACGGTGGCGCGGCTGGCGTCGAATTCACGCCGCAACGGTTCGAAGAAAGCCGGGAAGGAATAGGCGGCGCCGAAACCGACGAACATCACGGCAAAGGCCGCCGCCACCACGATCCAGCCATAGAACACGCGGTTCATGCGAAGACTCTGTCTTCGTCACTCCCGCGCAAGCGGGAGTCCCATTTTTGCTTGCCAAATGGGATTCCCGCGTTCGCGGGAATGACGGCATGGGTGTACGGCTCAACCAAATTCACCCGCCGAGTTCCTCAAGCTTCATCGCCAGGCTCAGCATGTCGCGCCAGGCTTCGCGCTTCATGCCGGGCTGGCGCAGCAGATAGGCCGGATGCAGCATCGGCAAGGCCGGAATGCTCAAGCCATCCTTGGCGTAGACATGCCAGTTGCCGCGCAGGCGGGTGATGCCCTGGCTGGTGCCGAGCAGGGTGGCGGCGGCATGGCGCCCCACCAGCGCGATCACCTTGGGCCGCACCAGCGCGATATGGCGTTCGACGAAGGGGCGGCAGGCGATGATTTCCTCCGGCGACGGATCACGGTTGCCCGGCGGGCGCCAGAAGATCACGTTGGAGATATAGGCGTTGCTCTCGTCGCGGTTGATCGCCGCCAGCATGCGGTCGAGCAGTTGGCCGCTCTGGCCGACGAAGGGGGCGCCCTGGGCATCCTCGTCACGCCCTGGCGCCTCGCCGATCAGCATGATTGGCGCCGCCGGGTTGCCGCGCGAGAACACGGTGTTGGTGGCGGTGGCCTTGAGCGCGCAGCCTTCGAAGGCGGCGACGGCGGCTTTCAGGTCTTCCACATTGTTGCAGGCCTGGGCCGCCTTGGTGGCGGCGCTTTCCGCTGCCTGGGCTGAAATCAGCGCGGGCGAGACCGGCGCGCGCACCGGTGGCGCCGAAGGCGTGAAGCTGAAGGCTGCCCCATCAGGCACGGCTTGGCCAGATACGGGTGCACCGGAAGCGGCGGGTTTCGCTGCGGCAGGTCTGTTCGCAGCCGGCCCTGTTGCCGCAGGTCGGGGCGCGGGCGCGGGCGCTCGCGGCGGGGGTGCCTGGGTGCGGTCCATCGGCACATCGCCGATGCACTCATCCGCGCCGGATTCGACATAGAAACGCAGCAGCGCGCCGGCGCTGAGGGTCTCCCCGGCTAGATCGTTAGTATGCATAAGGGTGTCCTGGCCCGGCGCCGTTGGCTTGGGCAATATTGTCTGGTAAGCAGGGGCCAATCGTCAACAGTGCCAGAAGACCAGCAAATAGGTGCGGGATGGAACGCGAAACTATGGAATATGATGTGGTGGTGGTGGGAGCCGGCCCCTCCGGCTTGTCCGCCGCCATCCGTCTCAAGCAGCTTGCCGCCGAGCAGGACCACGACATCTCGGTCTGCGTGATCGAGAAGGGTTCCGAAGTCGGCGCGCATATCCTGTCCGGTGCCGTGGTCGATCCGATCGGCCTGAACGAGCTGATTCCGGACTGGAAGGAAAAGGGCGCACCGCTCAACACGCCGGTGACCGAGGACCGCTTCCTGATCCTGACCGAAGCGAACCACATCTATATCCCGAATTTCATGCTGCCGCCGCTGATGGACAATCACGGCAACTACATCGTCTCGCTCGGCAATGTCTGCCGCTGGCTGGCGAGCCAGGCGGAAGAACTCGGCGTTGAAATCTTCCCGGGCTTCGCCGCCGCCGAAGTGCTCTATGGCGACAAGGGCGAAGTGGTCGGCGTCGCCACCGGCGACATGGGTATCGGCCGCGATGGCGAGAAGAAGGGCGGCTATACGCCCGGCGTCGAACTGCGTGCCAAGTATACGCTGATCGCCGAGGGCGTGCGCGGTTCGCTGGCCAAGGAAATCCAGCAGAAGTACAATCTGCGCGATGGCGTCGATCCGCAGAAGTTCGGCATCGGCATCAAGGAGCTGTGGCAGATCGATCCGGCCAAGCACAAGCCGGGCCTGGTGGTGCACACGCAGGGCTGGCCGCTGGACAGCAGCACCGCCGGCGGCAGCTTCATGTATCACCTGGAAGACAATCAGGTTGCCGTCGGCTTCGTGGTCAACCTGAACTACGAGAATCCCTATCTCTCGCCGTTCGATGAATTCCAGCGCTTCAAGACGCATCCCTCCGTGCGCGAATATTTCGAAGGCGGCAAGCGCATCGCCTATGGTGCCCGCGCCATCAACGAAGGCGGCCTGCAATCGGTGCCGAAGCTGAACTTCCCGGGCGGCGCGCTGATCGGCTGCTCGGCTGGTTTCGTCAACGTGCCGCGCATCAAGGGCAGCCACAACGCCGTGAAGAGCGGCATGCTGGCGGCGGAAGCGGCTTTCGAGGCGCTGAAGGGCGGCTCGGATGGCAGCGTCGAACTGGCCGACTATAACGAGGCGGTGCGCGAAAGCTGGATCTGGAAGGACCTGTGGAAGGTCCGCAACGTCAAGCCGGCGCTGAAATACGGCATGTGGCTCGGCACCCTGATCGGCGGCGCCCATATGTGGCTGAACGACCTCGGCCTCGGCTTCCTGGTCGGCTGGACTTCCCGGCATGGCAAGGCGGACCATGAGACGCTGAAGCCGGCGGCGCAATGCAAGCCGATCCAGTATCCGAAGCCGGACGGCAAGATCAGCTTTGACAAGCTGTCCTCGGTGTTCCTGTCCTCGACCAACCATGAGGAAGATCAGCCGATCCATCTGCGGCTGAAGGACCCGAGCATCCCGATTGCCCAGAATCTCCCGCTTTATGACGAGCCAGCCCAGCGCTACTGCCCGGCGGGCGTGTACGAAGTGCTGCGGGAAGCCGATGGCAGCAATCCCCGGTTCCAGATCAACGCGCAAAATTGTGTTCACTGCAAGACTTGCGACATCAAGGATCCGGCTCAAAATATCAACTGGACCGTGCCGGAAGGTGGCGGCGGCCCGAACTACCCGAATATGTAGTCTCTCAAAACACGAGGCAGCTTGATGCGTCCGGCCGAAGCGAACGTCACGACCAGCTACAGCCGGAACCCTGGCTCGGGTTTGCCCCGGATCAAATACCAGGGGATGAAGTATCGCGCGGCGCTGGCGGTTCTGCTGGCGCCGCTGCTGCTTTCGGCCTGCACTACGCGGGCGCCGCAGCCGGCCCCGGCTGTGGACATGGTGGTGTCGGAACCATCCGACATGCTGTCGCCCTATGGCCATTTCCTGGCCGCGCGCCATGCCCGCCTCAGCTTCGATTACACGGCTGCTGCCGATTATTACCTCAAGGCGCTGAGCGAGGAGCCGCGCTCCGGCCTGCTGGCGCAGGGCGCCTTCCTGTCGCTGCTGGCCGATGGCCGCGTGCCGCAGGCGCTGGAACTGGCGCCGGTGCTACGCGACAACAATCCCGCCGACCATATGGCGCGCATCTCGGTGGTTACCGGCGCGATGCTGCGGCGCGACTATGACTCGGCCTTGCGCGTGGTGGCGGAAGGGCCGACCTCGGGTATCCATTCCGCCTTCAACCCGCTGATCGCCGCCTGGGCCTATGCCGGCAAGGGCGAGGCCGACCGTGCGCTTGAGGCGCTGGGGCGGCTGGATCGCAACCCGCTATTCGGCGGCGTGCATGATCACTTGAAGCCGATGCTGCTGGAGCTGCTTGGCCGCACCCGCGAGGCCGAGGCGGACTACCGCGAGGCGCTGGCCAAGCCGGAACGCGTCGGCATCCGCATGGCCGATGCCTATGCCCGTTTCCTGGAGCGCCAGGGCCGCGCCAATGAAGCCCGCGCCATCATCGCCGCGCAGCTCAAGCTCAATCCCGATAACGGCACGCTCACCCGCGCCGAGCGCCGGCTGCGCAGCCCGAGCAGCAATGTCGCGCCGATGATCGGCAATGCCAATGAAGGCTTTGCCGAAAGCCTGCTGGCGGCGGCCACCGCGTTTGGCCGCAACGATGGCGGCGAACTGACCGAACTGCATCTCCAGCTTGCCCTGGCGCTGCGCCCGGATCTGGATGATGCCCGCGTCACGCTGGCCGATATCTACGAGAGCCGCAAGCAATGGGACCGCGCCATCCAGACCTATGGCAAGGTGCTGCCCGATGGCGCCTTCGCCGATGTAGCGCAGCTGCGCATCGCCTGGTGCATGAATGAGGACGGCAACCACGATGCCGCCGTGCGCATGCTGCGCAAGATCGCGCGCGACCGCCGCAGCGATCCGCGCCCGCTGATCACGCTGGGCGACCTCTATCGCCAGATGGAACGCTGGCAGGAGGCGGCGAATGAATACACCGCCGCCTTCGAGCGCATCCCGGTGATCGAGAACCGCCACTGGATCCTGCTGTTCAGCCGCGGCATCACCTATGAACGCTCGAAGCAATGGGCCAAGGCCGAGCCGGACATGCTGAAGGCGCTGGAATTGCAGCCGGAACAGCCGATGGTGCTGAACTATCTCGGCTATACCTGGGTCGATATGAACCGCAACATCGACCGCGCCACTGACATGATCCGCCGTGCCGTGGCGTTGCGGCCCAATGATGGGGCCATCGTCGATTCACTCGGCTGGGCCTATTACCGCGTCGGCCGCTATGACGAAGCGGTGGTGCAGCTTGAGCGCGCCGTGGAACTGAAGGGCGGCGATCCGGTGATCACCGACCATCTCGGCGATGCCTACTGGAAGGTCGGCCGCCGCGCCGAGGCACAGTTCCAGTGGCGCCGCGCGCTCGGCCTCAAGCCCGAGGCCGAACTGGAACAGCAGATCCGCCGCAAGCTCGAAACCGGCCTTGATCCGGTTGCGCAGAAGTAACCGTGTCTGAAGCAGCGGGCGTGCGGGGCGCCTGGCGCCTGGCGCCGGCCAAGGTCAATCTGTTCCTGCATATCACCGCGCGGCGGCCCGATGGCTACCACGAACTGGAAAGCCTGGTGGTATTCGCCCGTGACGAAGCCGCCGCCGACCGCGTGACGGTGACGCCCGCCGCTGATCTGACGCTCGCCATCGACGGGCCTTTCGCCGCCGGGCTTGCAGCCGATGACGGCAATCTGGTGCTGCGGGCGGCGCACCTGCTGCGCGGCGACCTGCGGCGCGATGGGAACCCACTCGGCGCCAAGCTGACCTTGACCAAGAACCTGCCCGTCGCTTCCGGCATCGGCGGCGGCTCGGCGGATGCGGCAGCCGTGCTGCATCTGCTGAATGAGCAATGGCGGCTTGGCCATGATACGGCAGCCCTGGCGCGGATCGGCCTGCGGCTTGGCGCCGATCTGCCGGTCTGCGTGCAGGGCAAGCCGGCGGTGATGACCGGCATCGGCGAGCAGGTGGCGCCGCTGGATAGCCTGCCGCCGGCCTGGCTGGTGCTGGTTAATCCCGGCATTGCCTTGCCGACGCGCGAGGTATTCATGGCGCTGAATGGCGCCACGGGGCCGGCGCAGCCGCTGCCGCGCCCGCCGGCCAGCGCCGCCGATCTGGCGATCCTGCTGCGCGAGCGGCGCAACGACCTGGAAGCGCCGGCGCGGTTCTTGAGCAGCGCCATTGATCCGGTGCTGGCGGCATTGAAGGCGCAGAGCGGCTGCCTGCTGGCCCGGCTCTCCGGCTCGGGCGCCACCTGCTTCGGT
Organism: Ferrovibrio sp.; assembly: GCF_965278975.1. Lineage (GTDB taxonomy): Bacteria > Pseudomonadota > Alphaproteobacteria > Ferrovibrionales > Ferrovibrionaceae > Ferrovibrio. Next base: position 4,548,021 of record NZ_OZ257126.1, on the reverse strand, counting down.
TTCTTCGCGGAACAGCGCCTGGCGGAGCATGCCGCGCGTATGCTGGCCCGCGCGCATCCCGATTGGTGGGTGGTGGCGACCGCGATCTAGAGCGGCGTGAAGGTGATCGTGACTTTTTCTGTGCCGGGCCTGATCTCCGCCGAGCGGCCGAGATCGTAAACCGTGGCGCCGATCAGAAAGCGCACATCGCCGGCATCATCGGACAGCGGCAGGGCGATGCGCTCGCCATGGCCGGTGCCGCCCAGCTTCTCGAATACCTGCCCGATATTATGCATCACGCATATTTCGTCGCAGACCCTGGCATAGCGTTGGCGCACCGCCGCCGCCGCTTCGGGCGGAAACATCTCGTCGAGGCGCGAGCCCTGGCGCACGGTCTGCACCATCTCGCGGATATCGTTGCCGGCCAGTCTTACCTGGAAGTCGGTGTTGGCGCGGTCATACTCATAGAGAAACACGCCGGAGAGCAGATTGCGGAAATCCACCGGGCTGATGCTGGAGCGTTTCGGTACTTTGGCCCCGGCCCGTTTGCCAAGGTAAAAGGCCAGCAGTTCCCGCAAAGGCGCCGCCACCACATGGCCGAATGCCACCATGTTCGGTTGCTGCCCGTCAGGTGTCGGATCGCGGGGGAGAGGGCTTCGGTCGGGCAAGGTTGCCTCCGTTGTTCCACCGCATCCTAGGCGGGTCGAGGCAAGAGTGCAAAACAAGCCAGCGCGTCCGGCAAAGTTTACCATTGCCGGCCCTGGGGCTGGAAAAACAGGGGGCTTCCGACTATCTTCCGCTCCGCCTACGGAGGCCGGTGCCAAGCCGGTCTGCGGTATTGCTGGGGTGTAGCCAAGCGGTAAGGCAGTGGTTTTTGGTACCGCCATCCCTGGTTCGAATCCAGGCACCCCAGCCAGGCCGCCGCTGCGGCATTCCTGGCACCATTCACCCGATCAGTTCTCGCCGATCAGTACACGGCCTGTCAGTTCACGCCTGTCAGTTCACCACGCGCCAGGCGCCATCGGGCATCAGGCAGGCGGTGCCATAGCTTGCCTGCGGCACGCCGGCCACCACCACGGTGGCCTGGTATTCGCGGCAATACTGGCCGTTCTGCGCCTGATAGACCGGCGAGGCCGGCACGGCGGAGATATTCGGCCCGCCATAGGGCGCGGGCGCATAGACCACCGGCGGCGGCGGCGCGTAATAGCGCACCGGCGGCGGCTGCACCACGACAACGCGCGGGCGATAGGCCGGCGGGCCCCAATAGCCGCCGCGATAGGCGTAGCTGTCGCGATAGCCATGGCGCGGGCCGTGGCGGTAGTGGTTGTCGTACCAGGGCCGGCTATGCCACGGGCCGCTGGAATAGCCGAAGGAAAAGCTGTCGGCTGCGGCCGGCTGCGGTGCCAGCGCCAGACCTGCCAGCAGGGCGGCGGTGGCAGCCAGCGTCAGCATCCTGCCGCGCGCGAAAAGCCTGTTCATGACACATCTCCTCAAGGGAACTGGTCCCAACCAACCGGTCTCGTGATGAAACCATGCCACGAGGCTGCGGCTTGATCATGGCGTATTGATGGCGCAGGCTGGCTCTGTAACCACATTACAGTCCGCTCGTTGCAGCCCTCCATTACAGCTCCCCGTGCAGCCTTCATCACAGAGTGTGCCATGACCGAAGCCAAGCCCGAACGCCGCTTCATTCCCTGCCGTATCGCCGTGCTCACGGTGTCGGATACGCGCAATGCCGCCGATGACAAATCCGGCCAGACCCTGGTGGACCGCCTGACCGAGGCCGGCCATGAACTGGCGGCGCGCGCCATCGTCACCGACGATATTCCGGCGATCCAGGCCAAGATGAGAGAGTGGATCGCGGATGAGGGCATCGACGTGGTGCTTTCCACCGGCGGCACCGGCGTCACCGGTCGCGACGTGACGCCCGAGGCTTTCGAGGCGCTGTATGAGAAATCGATTCCCGGCTTCGGCGAGCTGTTCCGCATGCTCAGCTTCCAGAAGATCGGCACCTCCACCATCCAGTCGCGCACCACGGCGGGCGTGACGCGCGGCACCTACCTCTTCGCGCTGCCGGGTTCCCCTGGTGCTTGCCGCGATGCATGGGATTTAATTCTTAAAGACCAGCTTGATTACCGCCATCGTCCCTGTAATTTTGTTGAATTGTTCCCTCGTTTGCGCGAACATGAGCGCCGCAAACCCAGTTAAGCCGCTCCGCTGACCATGGCGGGGCCGGAGCGCCCCGTTGAAGAAGATCACCCCCCGCGCCATAGCCACCGAGGCCGACCAGGCCCGCCCGGATGCCCGGCGCGGCCGGGGCGCCTTGAGCGATGTCGGCAGCCGCTACGATACGCTGCGGCGTGAGCGCCAGGATGATGGCTGGGGCGTGTGGGATGAAGTCGAGCCGCTCAAGACCGTGCTGCATGACGACACCACCCGCAGCATCATCGCCTGGAACAAGTCGCCCGATATTCCCTTCGACCGCTCGATCAATCCCTATCGCGGCTGCGAGCATGGCTGCGTCTACTGCTTCGCGCGGCCGAGCCATGCCTATCTCGGCTTCTCGCCGGGGCTGGATTTCGAAACCCAGATCATGGTGAAGCGCAACGCCGCCAGCCTGTTGCGCCAGGAACTCGCCAGCCGCAGCTATCGCGTGGCGACCCTCAGCATGGGCACCAACACCGATCCCTATCAGCCGGTGGAGCGCGAACTCGGCATCACGCGGCAGATCGTCGAGGTGCTGCGCGAAACCCGGCATCCGCTCGGCATCGTCACCAAGAATCATCTCGTCACCCGCGACATTGATCTGTTCAAGGACATGGCACGCGATGGCCTGGTGAAGATCTTCCTCTCCGTCACCACACTGGACCGCCAGCTGGCGCGCAGGATGGAGCCGCGCACCTCGACACCGCCGAAACGGCTGGAAGCGATCCGCATGCTGGCCGATGCCGGCATCCCGGTGGGCGTGATGGTGGCGCCTATCATCCCGATGCTGAATGACATGGAGATCGAGGGCATTCTGGCCGAGGCCCATGCCGCCGGCGCGCGCGAGGCCGGCTATGTCATGCTGCGGCTGCCGCTGGAATTGAAGGAGCTGTGGCGCGAATGGCTGGCCGAGCATTATCCTGACCGCGCCGCGCGGGTGATGAAGATGATCCAGGAAGCGCGCGGCGGCAAAGATTATGTGCCGCAATTCGGCAACCGCATGCGCGGCGAGGGGCCTTACATGGAACTGGTGGCGCAACGCTTCATGCTGGCCACGCGCAAGCTCGGCTTCAACACCAGCCGCCTGCGGCTGCGCAGCGATCTGTTCCAGCCGCCCGCGAAAGATGCCCGGCAGGGGAGTCTGTTCTGATGGCGAAAGCAAAAGCCGCCAAGTCACCGGGCCAGCGCCTGCGCGACATCTGCCTCGGCCTGCCTGAGGCCATCGAGCAGGAAACCTGGGACCTGCCGACCTATCGTGTGCGCGGCAAGATTTTCGCCATGGAAGTGGCGCGAGACGGACGTCTGGCTTTCTGGTGCAAGGGCCTGCCCGGCAGCCAGGAGATTCTGGTCGGCGCCGACCCGGAGCGTTTCTTCGTGCCGCCGTATTTCGGCCCGAAAGGCTGGATCGGCATGTGGATCGACCGCAAGGCCGATTGGCGCGAAGTGGCCGAACTGGTGCGCCGCAGCTACCGCCAGGTGGCGCCGAAGAAGCTGGCGGAGCAGGTGTGAAGTCCTGCCATACTGCGTCATGCCCGGATCAAATCTACAGGGGCTCAGTTTGGCTTTTTCTGCCGCGATGAAACCGCAAGTGAAAGCTCGGATTTCAGACCCTTGATGCTTTCGAACACGGATCGCGCAAGATCATGCTCATTCCTCCCATACTCAAAGCCGTCATGCTCCGCACCCGGGCTCGGCCGAAGGCCGACCCGAGCACAGGCTCCGGCGGAGCATCCACGAGTTTTTCCTTAATCGACTGAAATAAAAGTAACTCGTGGATGCCCTGCCTCCGCAGGGCATGACGGTTTTTGTTGTGGGGTAAGGTCAGGGGCTATTCTTGGAAAATTAAACTGGACACCCGTAGATTTGATCCGGGCATGACGAATAAGGAGCGGCTAAGGCCGCATGAATTCCCAGTCGCGGTCTTCCAGATTGTCGATGGCGAATTGCAGCGCCGAGCGCACATCCTCGGGCTGGCGCTGTTCCTTCAGGATGCGCACGGCTTCCGCCAGCAGGTTGGTGGCCACCACATCCGGTGCGATGGCGGCTTGTGCTGCTTCCGCCAGGGCGGCCTGCACATGGCGGTTCACCAGTTGATAGGCGCTCATAACAGTATCTCCTTAAGGGTCCGGCCCCTTGGCTGATACCATCATCGCGGCAGCAGCGGCTTTACCGCCTTGATCCTGATCAAGCGGTAGCGGGCGCGGTGAGCACGTTCTGCACCATGTCGGGCAGCAATTCGAGATGGCGCAGGGCCGCCTTCAGCCTGGCGCGGTCCTGGCGCGGCAGCTGGTCCAGCGGCAGGCTGCTGCCCGGTGCCGTACCGGCGGCGATGGCATTGAACTGCTGCCGCAGCAGCAGCCGCAGGATCAGGTCATGGGCTTGCAGCAGGCCCTCCAGATCAGCGGTTTCGATCAGGCCACGCGCGGCGGCGGCGCGCAGCCGGGCCTGGGTGCCGGTTTCGGTGAGGCCGAGTTTCAGCGCCATGCAGCGCGCGGCGCTGACCAGAGGTAGCAGGCCGCCGAGCTTGAGGTCGATCAGCCCTGCTTTCTCGCGCAGGCGGCCGAACAGGCCGATGGCGGGATGAATCTGGGCCGCCTGTTCCGCTAGCAGGCGCAGGAACAGCGGTGACGCGCGTGCCGCCGCCAGTGCCTCGCGGCGCAGATTCTCGCCCAGCCGCCGCTCGCCATGGATCGGCTGCAGGTCGAAGAAGATATCGACATTGAGCAGGGCTTCCGCCGAATGGCGCCGCACCCATTCGGTGACACGGGCGCGCCATTGTCCCTGGGCGCCGCGCCAGGCGGTGTTCATCGCCATCACGCCGCCCTTGCAATAGGGAATCCCGGCGGCATTGAGCAGATCGGAAAGCTCGGTGCCGGCGCGGGCATACCAGCCATCATCCTCGCTGCTGCCGGCATGAATGATGGCGTTGTCCTGATCCGGCACCAGCAGGCTTTCGCCGCGTCCGCCGGAGCCGAGCATCAGCAGGCACCAGGGAGCGGGGGCCGGGGCCATGTGTTGTTCCACCAGGGCGGCGGCGCGCGCCGTGATATCGCTGTAGATGCCGCTGATCACCGCGGCGATTTCCACCGGCTCCAGTTTTTCTTCCAGCAGCATGCGGCAGAGCGCCGGCAGGCTGGCGCGGGCGGCGCCGAGTTCTTCCGCCGTGGTCGCCGCCTCGATGGCATCGGCCACCGATTGCGCCTCGGCGGCGCGCTGGCGCAGCAGGGCACGGGCGGAAACCATGCCGATATAGGCGCCGCGTCCGTCGGTCACCGGCAGGTAGCGCAGGTTGAGGCGCCGCATGCGGCCGATGGCGCGGAACAGCAGGCTGTCGGCGGGCAGGCTGACAATCTGCGCAGTCATCACCGCATCGGCGCTCAAGGATGCGCTGGCGGCGCCATGCTGCGCCAGGGCGCGGGTGAGGTCGCGTTCGGTGAGGATGCCCACCACCTGATCATGGCGGCGCACCAGCAGGGCACCGATATTCTCCGCCGTCATCATCTGTGCCGCAGCCACAAGCGGGGCGTCGGCATCGACACTGGTGGCGGGCTGGCGCATCACGTCGGCCAGGCGCCGGCGGTAGGGCATCAGGTCGCGCAATTGCGGAGTCATCCCGCCGGGCTCAGACATGCGGCAATACCAGATCAATCGCCCAGCCGGCGCGCTGCTGGCCGTCGATCAGGTCGCGTGCCCGGCGCATCACCGCCTGGGCGCCACCGAGCGTGCCGATGCCATGGCCGATCAGCTGCGGCCGCAGCGCGCACCACAGCCTGGCCGCCGTCTCGGCATCGCCGGTGGCGGAATGGCGGCCTTCGACGCGCAGGCCGAGATGGCCGGCGATGGCTTCGATACCGCAATCACGGCTGCGCGGATGCAGGCCGGCATAAAGCAGGCCGATATCCAGCACGGCCGGCGGCGGCTGAAAACTTGTCCGCGCCCGTGCCGCTTCCTCGCGCAGCAGCGCCAGATCGAAGCCGATATTGTGGCCGAGCAATACGCGATGGCGCCAGAAACCCTGCACCGCGCCATTGACCAGGGCGAAGGGCGGTGCGGTAGCCACCATGGCATCATCGATGCCATGGATCGCCGTGGCGCTGGCGGGAATCCGGCGGCCGGGATGCAGCAGCAGGTCGAGCAGGGCGCCCTCGGCACGGTCGCCGCGCCAATGCAGGCCGCCAATGCTGACGATGCGGTCGCGCGCCGGATTGAGCCCGGTGGTCTCGGTATCCAGTGCCGCCAGCGGCAGGTCATGCAGCGACAGGGTGAGGGGCAGGCCCGGCCCGGTTTCCGGCGCGCGGCGCTGGGCGGCGAAGCGGTTGCGCCAGGATTGCAGCAGCCGGCGCGGCAAGGATGTCGGACGGGCCATGATCCGCAGACTGTATGCGGCATAACGGCAAAATAAAACCCCGCCCGGATCGCTCCGGGCGGGGCCTGTTAAGCAGGAAGCTTAAGCCGCCGGCCTTAGTCGGCGGTGATGTCCTTGCCGTTGTTTTCCGGCACGAACAGCGCACCAATCACCACGGTCGCGAGCGCGATGATGATCGGATACCAGAGGCCGAAGTAGATATTGCCGGATTCCGCGTTCATCGCGAACGAGGTCGCCGGCAGCAGGCCGCCGAACCAGCCGTTACCGATATGGTAGGGCAGCGACATGCCGGTGTAGCGGATGCGGGTGGGGAACAGTTCCACCAGCGCCGCCGCGATCGGGCCATATACCATGGTGACCAGGATGACCAGATAGGTCAGCGCCAGCACCAGCGGGAAAGCCTGGCCGTTGAACACGCCGAAGAAGCTGGTCACCTTGACGACGCTGTCATTCGGCTTGCCCGGGGCGGGGTAGCCGACATCAGCCAGGGCCGCGTTGATCGCGGCGGTGAACGCACCCGGTACCGCCTTGGCGGCGTCGCCAGTCAGCTTGGTGGTGTCGTAGGAGGTGATCTCCTTGTCACCGATCTTCACCTTGGCGACGGAGCCAGCCGGTGCGTTCTCGACATGGTAGTTCACCGACGAGCGGGCCAGCAGCGAGCGGGCATTGTCGCAGGATGAGGTGAACTTCGAGGTGCCGGTCGGGTTGAACTGGAACGAGCAGTCATCCTTCGCGGCAATCACCACCACTTCAGAACGCTGATGCGCGGCATGCAGCATCGGGTTGGCGGTGGCGGTGATGAACTTGAACACCGGGAAATAGGTGATCGCGGCCAGCACGCAGCCCGCCAGGATGATCTTCTTGCGGCCGATCTTGTCCGACAGCGCGCCGAACACGATGAAGCCGCCAGTGCCGAGGATCAGCGACCAGGCGATCAGGATGTTGGAGGTGAACAGGTCAACACGCAGCACCGACTGGATGAAGAACAGGGCGTAGAACTGGCCCGTGTACCACACCACGGCCTGGCCGGCGACGAGGCCGAGCAGGGCGAGCAGGGCGAACTTGGCGTTCTTCCACTGGCCGAAGGCTTCCGCCAGCGGCGCCTTCGAATGGCGGCCCTCCTCCTTCATCTTCTTGAACGCCGGGCTCTCTTCCATCGACAGACGGATATAGAGCGAGATGGCGAGCAGGAAGATCGAGAGCAGGAACGGGATGCGCCAGCCCCATTCGGCGAAGTCCTTTTCGCCGGTATAGGTGCGCACCACCAGGATGATCAGCAGCGAGAGCAGCAGGCCCAGCGTCGCGGTGGTCTGGATCCAGGAGGTGAAGTAGCCGCGCTGGTTGCGCGGGGCGTGTTCGGCCACATAGACCACGGCACCGCCATATTCGCCGCCCAGGGCCAGACCCTGCAGCATGCGCAGCGCGATCAGGATGATCGGGGCTGCGGCACCCATGCTGTTATAGCCGGGCAACAGGCCGACCAGGAAGGTGGACGAACCCATGATCAGGATGGTCATGAGGAAGGTGTATTTGCGGCCGATCATGTCACCCAGACGGCCGAAGAACAGGGCGCCGAACGGGCGCACCAGGAAGCCGGCGGCAAAGGCCAGCAGCGCGAAGACGTTACGGGTCGCCTCCGGGAAGGAGGAGAAGAACTGGGCGCCGATGATCCCCGCCAGCGAGCCATAGAGGTAGAAGTCGTACCATTCGAAGATGGTGCCGGCGGAGGACGCCAGGATGACCTTGCGCTCCTCCTTGGTCAGCATGCGCGAGCTGCGCTCCTGTTGCATGGCTAGTTCGGTCATGAGTCTGAAATCTCCCTAGCTGCCGGTTGTTGTTAAATCTCCACGAGTGTGGCGACGGCAGTTCAGGCGCAGGATTAGCCCCATTCGGGGGGCGTCGCCATTCAACCAAAGTCTAGCCTGGAGTGGTTATAAGATATTGATTTGATGTAATTATTTTATGATTTAGTATAAATTATATGTAAACAAACTATGCCTCTGGCGTCGAGTTTCAGGTTTATCGGCACTGGAAAAAATTATGTCTGATGTATAAATAGTGTAAACAATCTGTAATTGTGTTTGGTGCCAATCGGGATTGCATCGTGGCAAGGCGCGGGGCTGGAAGTTCAGGCTGCGGCGGGCAGGCGGGTGATGGCGGCGAGCAGGTCGTCGGCGCGGAAGCGTTTGCCCATGCTGGTGCGCAAAGCCACCATGTTGAAACCGAGATCGCCGGCAATGACCTCAAGGTCGTTGCGCTTCAGCTTGGTGTGGATCGGCGCCAGTTCCAGGATCAGCGCGGCGGTATCCTTGATCACCTGCTCGGGCGGCTGTGGCGCGGCCTGGCTGCTGAGGGCGAAGCGGGCCTGAAACGCCGCGATGCGGTCGGCCCAGCCGTCGGGGCGGTGCGGCGGCTTATGCTCGTTCAGGATATCGCCATAAAGCTGCGCCAGATGCGCTGCCAAGGCTTGCCGTGCGCTCATATCCGCCGGCCGCAGGCAGCCTTCGGCGACGATCAGGGTATCGGCCAGGGTCATGGAGAAGGCTTCCCAGCGGCAGATTTCCAGCAGCTCGGTGAAGATCTTCTCCTTCATCAGCTTCTCGAAGGCCAGCAGGGTCTTCACGCGGCAATAGCCGATCACCGATTTCTGCGCCAGGTAGGCGGCCTCGCCGGCAACGAACTGCCGCAGCGCGGCGATGTCGGCCACCTTGGGCGGAAAGAAGAAATCGATGCTGCGCTGCAGCAGGCCGCGCTCGGCCAATCCCTGGTCCATTTTCACTCCCCGACTTTTCGTCCGGTTTAACCGCGCGGACGGCGCCATGCACGGGAAATTCACCCATCCCGGTATGAATTTACTAAAGATTTATACAGAAAGGAAAAATCGTTCGCATTAGACTTTCGACCTTGGTCTAATAAGTCAAAGTTTACATGGTGGTTATAGTTTGCGTGACATTGGGGAGGATTCGAGGGGTTCGTAATGCCTCTCCATGCGCTGTCTCAACAACAACACAAACCTAAAGGGGTAGGAGCGCCAAATATGACTCAACTCTCACCGGATAAGGCTCAAGCCTATTGGTCCCGCACGTCGGGGCTGATGTGGACCATGCTGGCGATCTGGTTCCTGGCGGGCTTCGGCGTGCATTTCTTCGCGCCGCAGCTCAACAGCATCCGCATCATCGGTTTCCCGCTCGGCTTCTACATGGCCGCGCAGGGCTCGCTGATCATCTTCGTCGTGTCGCTGTTCTGGTTTGCCCGTAAGCAGAACGAGATCGATGAAGAGTTCGGCGTGGCTGAAGAAGAATAAGGGGACGCACAGCCATGGCTAACAATTCGCAAAGTGGCGGTTTCATCAATAACCTCGGCAGGATCTACGGTATTTATACCGGCGGTTTCGCCGCCTTCGTGGTTTTCCTTGCCATCCTTGAGCGGATGGGTGTGTCGAACCAGGTGATCGGCTACCTGTTCGTGTTCATGACCATCGGCGTCTACGCGCTGATCGGTGTGATCTCGCGCACCGCCGAGATGGGTGAATACTACGTTGCCGGCCGGCGCGTGCCGGCGCTCTACAACGGCATGGCCACCGGTTCCGACTGGATGAGTGCCGCGTCGTTCATCGGCATGGCCGGTTCGCTCTACCTGCTCGGCTACGATGGCCTCGCCTTCGTGCTCGGCTGGACCGGCGGCTACCTGCTGGTGTCGATCCTGCTGGCGCCGTATCTGCGCAAGTTCGGCCAGTATACGGTGCCGGACTTCCTCGGTGCCCGTTACGGCGGCAATCTGGCCCGCTTCGCCGGTGTGATCGTGCTGATCTCCGCGTCCTTCACTTATGTGACGGCGCAGATCTTCGGTGTCGGCATCATCGCCTCGCGCTTCCTCGGGATTTCGTTCGAGGTCGCGGTGTTCGTCGGCCTCGCCGGCATTCTGGTCTGCTCGATGCTGGGCGGTATGCGTGCGGTCACCTGGACCCAGGTGGCGCAGTATATCATCCTGATCATCGCCTACCTGATCCCGGTGGTCATCCTCTCGGCCAAGACCACGGGCGTACCGATCCCGCAGATCATGTATGGTCAGGCGCTGGAAAAGATCGAGGTGCTGGAAAAGACGTTGGGCGTGGTCAAGGGCCACACCGCCGTCTTTGCCGATGCCAAGGGACAGATGAATTTCACCGACGGGTTGAACTTCTTCGCCCTGATCTTCTGTCTCATGGTCGGTACCGCCGCCCTGCCGCACATCCTGATGCGCTACTTCACCACCCCGAGCGTGCGTGATGCCCGCAAGTCGGTGGCGTGGTCGCTGTTCTTCATCTTCCTGCTCTACTTCACGGCGCCGTCCTACGCGGCTTTCGCGAAGCTGGAAGTGTATCAGAACGTGATTGGTCAGCAGATCACTGCCTTGCCTGCCTGGGTGCAGTCGTGGGGTGCTATCGGCCTGGTCGGCGCTTGCGATGCCGCCAATGCCGATACGATCTACGCGCTCTGCAAAGGCGTGAAGGGCAACGCGGACGGTATCCTGCAGCTCAATGAGTTCCGTATCGCTGCGGATGCCATCGTGCTTGCCACACCGGAAATTGCCGGTCTGCCATACGTCATTGCCGGCCTGGTGGCCGCTGGTGGCCTGGCGGCGGCGCTCTCCACCGCTGATGGCTTGTTGCTGGCCATCGCCAACGCGTTGAGTCATGACATCTACTTCCGCATGATCAACCCGCAGGCACCCACTGCCCGTCGTCTGATCATCAGCCGCGTGCTGCTGATCGTCGTCGCCATCGCCTCGGCTTATGTCGCTTCGACCAAGCCCTCTACCATCCTTGCGATGGTGGCCTGGGCCTTCTCGATTGCGGCATCGGGCCTGTTCCCGGCGCTGGTCATGGGCATCTGGTGGAAGCGGACCACGAACAGCGCGGCGGTTGCCGGCATGATCGTGGGCTACGGCGTCTGCGTGTACTACCTCGTCACCACGCAGTTCTATGGCGCACCGCTCTGGTTTGGCGTCAAGAACATCTCCTGTGGCCTGTTCGGTATTCCGGCGGCGTTCATCACCACCTATGTGGTGAGCCTGTTCACCGCTGCGCCGTCCAAGGAAATGCAGGACTTCATCGACTCCATCCGTGTTCCGGCTGGTGAGGTGAAGCTGGCTGATGCACGCGATGCCGTGAGCCACTAATCGGCGTCACTGGCTTGTAACAGGCGGCGGGGATCGTATGATGATCCCCGCCGCTTTCTTTTTGCCCGCAGATTTCCTGCGTTTGTAAACAAGGTTTGTCGATGCCCGCGAAGCCTGACTTTTTCTGGGATTTTCTGCCCTTCTGGATCGTTGCCTATGGCTTGGCGACAATTGGCTGGACCTGCGTCGGTCGCTTCCTGATGAGCGCCTTCCTGCCACCCGACAGCCCGAACTACATCTATCGCTGGTTCGTGCGCCTCACCGCTTGGCCGGTGCTTTTCGTCGGCTTCTTCACGCCGGCTTTCGTGCTGCCGCGCATCCTGCCCCTGGTCACGGCCTTCTGGGCCTTCCTGCTGCGCTATGTCGCTTATGTGCTGTTCGCGCGCTACGGCCTGGCGCCGACCCTGGGGAATTGACGCCATGCTGAACACGCAAACGCTTTTCGTTGCTGTGCTCGGCGTCACGCTGATCAATGGCTTTGTTTCGCCGATCGTGCCGCTGGTATTCCTCTGGGCGCCGGTCTGGATGCCGGAATTCGCGCCGCAGACCCCCATCGCCATTCTCTATGGCACGTCTCTGATCGTCTCTATCTCCACGCTGATCGTCTCCGGTGTGCCGGCGGCCTTGTTCGAGCGTTTCACCGGCCGGCAGATGACCGATACCCTGTCGATGCTGGTGTGGCTCGGCGCTGCCTTCCTGCTCACCCTGCCCGGCCTGATCTGACGGATTCGGATGGAAGAAGATATCGAGGCCATCGACCAGCGCATCCGCCGCCTGGCCGGCCTCTCGGTGGGGCGTGGCTGTTTCTTCGCCGCGCTGGCGATCTGGTGCACCATGATCGGCCTGATCTACGAGCCGGTGCTGTCGCTGAAAAGCGGCGCCATTCTCACCATGCTGGTGGCGGCCGTGTTGGTGCTGAAGGCGCAGATCGTGCGCCGGGCCTCCTACAAGCATACGGAAGTCTGGATCCTGCTCGGCCGTCAGATCGACCTGCTGCCGGTGCACGCGCAGCGCCTGATCGCTCAGGCGCTGCATGAGACCTATCTGCGCTATGCGCTGTTCGCCATGCTGCTGGCTGTGCTGTTCTGGGGCCTTGCGCTGCTGTTTTCGGTAGCAGGCAAGGCGGCCTAGAACGGATTATGCCGCCTGTGGCAGAGCAGGGGGCTGGGCGCCCGTCTGCTGACTGCCGATATGCTGCAGCGAGATCATCGGCACCAGCTTGTCGCCGATGCTGGCCACGCCATCCACCAGCCGGGATGACCAGGCTTCGCCGCTTTCGGCACGGGTGATCTGCTCGGTGTCGATGATGATGATATCGGACACGCTATCAACCAGCAGGCCAAAAGGCTTGCCATCCAGCACCGCCACCACGATCACATCCTGCGGCTTGGGGGCAGGGGCCGGCTTGCCCATCAGCAGGCGGGCGTCCAGTACCGCCAATACCTGGCCGCGCAGGTTCAGCAGCCCGAGGCAGCTTGGATCGCAACTGGGCAGCGGGGAGACAGTGGTCCAGCCGCGGATTTCCTGAATCTGCAGCAGCGGCAGGGCATAGGCCTGCTCACCAAGCGTCACCAGCAGGGCGTCGAAGGTTTCCATGTTTCATGCCTCCTGTTCAGGCCGCCCGGGCCAGCGTCTGGGGACGCCCGACCTTGAAGAAGCTGACCAGTTTCGCCAGGTCGCTGGCCTGGTTGGAAAGCGCCTGGGCCGAAGCCGAGGTTTCTTCCACCAGGGCGCCGTTGCGCTGGGTCATTTCATCCATCGAGCCGACGGCAGTGTTGATCTGCTCCAGGCCCAGTGCCTGTTCGCGGCTGGCGGCAGCGATTTCGGCAACAATGGTGGAGACCTTCTGCACCGCCTTGACGATATCCTCCAGGCTGCGCCCGGCTTCGCCAACCAGCTTGCCGCCTTCGCGCACCTGGGCGTTGGACTGGTTGATCAGCGCCTTGATGTCCTTCGAGGCATTGGCGGAACGCTGCGCCAGCGCCCGCACTTCCTGCGCCACGACAGCGAAGCCCTTACCGGCTTCGCCGGCACGCGCCGCTTCCACGCTGGCATTGAGTGCCAGCAGGTTGGTCTGGAAGGCGATCTCGTCGATCAGGCCGACGATATCGGTGATGCGGGTGGCCGAGGTCTCGATCTCGCCCATCGCGCTCACCACATCGCGCATCACCTTGCCACCATTTTCGGCCGCGCCATGGGCGGTTTCGGCCAGCTGGTTCGCGGCCTGCGCATTATCGGCATTCTGCTTCACCGTGGTGGTGATTTCATGCATCGATGCCGCGGTTTGCTCGATGGCGGCAGCCTGTGCCTCGGTGCGTTGCGCCAGATCCTGGCTGCCGCTGGAGATTTCCGCCGCCGCATCATTCACATTGGCTGCACTTGAGCCGAGATCGCCGGCAATCTGGCGCAGCTTCACCGCCATGCGGTTCATGTCGATCTTGAGCTGACCGAACACGCCCTGGTAATTGCCACGGATGTCGTTGCTCAGATCGCCCTGGGCCATGCCGCCGGCAACAGTGGCGATTTCGCCGGTCACCTGCTGCAACATGCCGGTAAGGCCGTTGAGCTGCTGGCTGATGGTGAGCAGGAAGCCTTCCTTGCCGGTCTCGTTCAGCCGCGTGCCGAGGTCGCCAGCCGAAGCCTTGTCGCAAAGCTGGGAGATTTCCTCGATCGCCTTGCGCTCGCGGGCCTCGCGCTCGGTGCGTTGCGCCTCGGTGACACGGCGCTGCTCGGCGATATCGGCTTCCGCCTTCTCGCGGGCAATCATGTTGTCCTTGAACACCTGCACCGCGCGGGCCATGGCGCCGATCTCGTCCTTGCGCTGGGCGCCATCCACGGCAACCGTGGTATCGCCGCCGGCCAGCGTGGTCATGGTGCCGGTCATGGCGCGGATCGGGCGGATGATAGTGCCGATGGCGGTGAAGCCGCCAATCAGCAGGCCGATCGTCACGGCAGCCGCCACAGCAATCAGCAGCATCACGCGCTGCTGACGGTAAAGCACCGTCACGTTGTCGTTCAAATCGTTTACCGCCTTGTTCAGGGTGGTGGCGGTATTGCGCAGGTTAGTCACGGCGGCATCGCGCACGGCGCCAACTTCCGGCCGGGTTTGGTAGGTGCGCGCCGCCAGTGCTCCTTCGGTGCGGGCAATGCGCGAGATTTCGTGACGCGAGGCTGCGAAAGCATCCACCATGCGACGGGTCTCTGCGAAATTTGCCTTTTCGTCGGCAGGCTGAATCTTCCCCCAGGCATTGAGCTTGATGTCCATCTCACTCAGGGTCGCTTCGATGGCTTTCGCGTAGCGCTCGGTTTCCTCTGGCGTGGTCGCCATATAGAGGCCGCGGGAATCGGCGATCGCGGTCTGGCTCAGGGCGAATACATTATCGCTGTACAGCGCGCGGGTCGCGGCATTCGCCATGTCATCGGTCACCTGGTCGGAGACATCGATGATGTAGCGGGCCATAACGCCAACGCCGATGGTGGCGAATGACATCAGGATAAGCAGAGCCGCGATACGGGTGAGGATTTTGGTGTTGTTCAGGAAGCGCAACATGGGGGTCTCCGGAATGCCAGGTGTTTGGCGGGCAAGCGCGTCCTGCGCCTGTCCGGTAACTCCCCTCTAGACCCGGGAATAATTTTGACCCAGTGACAATCCGCTAACGTCTGCAAGGCATTAGCGATATTTAACCGTGTGATATGTAAAATTGTAGCGTTGCGCCAGAATACGTCACATTGATCTAAACAGGCGCTAATCCTGGCGCCAGAGCGGCCACATGCGGCGCGGATCGACGCCGTAGGGATAGCGCAGCGCCAGCATCACGCACACGCCCAGCAGCGGCCAGTGGAACCAGATGCTGTGGCGGCTGGTGAACAGGTTGATCAGCGCCAGGAAGGTGATCACCACGGCGCCGCGCATGGCATTGCGGCGCCATTTGCGGATCGCCTGCGCTGTATCCAAAGGTTCGCCGCCTGCTTCATCCTGCTGCGGTTGCTGGCGCATAGGTTGCTGCGGGCGTAGTGGCGGCTGGGCGCTGGCGCGGGCGGCTTCATCCACCTGGATGCGATAGGCCGGCACCGGCTCGGCGATATTCTTGATCTCGCGCGAGCCGATGAAGTCGAAGCCGAAATCCAGCTTCTTGCGCACCTGCTCGAACACCGTGCCGGAAATGCACACGCCGCCGGCCTCGGCCAGCGATTCCAGCCGCGCGGCGATGTTCACGCCATCGCCGAGCAGGTCGTCGCCATCCACCATCACGTCGCCGAGATTGATGCCGATGCGGAATTGCAGCGCCGGTGTGCCGGGCGCATCAATTTTGAGCGCCGCATTGCGTGCGGCGACGCGGCGCTGCGCCTCCACGGCGGCGAACACGGCTTCCACTGGCGAGGAGAATTCCGCCAGCAGGCCATCGCCCCAGGTATTCACCACCCGGCCATGATGGCGCTCGATCTCCTGGATCATCTCGCCGCGATAGAGCTTGAGCCGCTGCACGGTGCCGACCTCGTCGGCCTCCACCTGGGCACTGTAGCCCTGCACATCGGCGCAGAAGATCGTGGTCAGCTTGCGCGGCAGCGGGCGCTGGGGAGCGGCGGGTGGCTTCTGATCAGGGGGACTCGGACCGGCATCGGTTGGCATGGGGCGGTCTCTTCTGGCTCATCTGGCGCGGCGTACAGATACCAGTATAGCCCCACCAACCCGGAACAGGGGAGGGCGGAAAAGCGCCGGAAACTGTGACGGCGGCTGCGAAACGCAGCGGAAACCGGCAGGAAAATGGTGGGCCCGGAGGGACTTGAACCCCCAACCAGACCGTTATGAGCGGCCGGCTCTAACCAGTTGAGCTACAGGCCCGGTGCCTGAGGGGCTGACCCCTCAGGTATCATGCCCGAGGCGCTTAACGCGCCTCAGGTATCCAGGAACGAGCGCAATTTACGCGAGCGGCTCGGGTGCTTCAACTTCCTGAGCGCCTTGGCCTCGATCTGGCGGATACGCTCGCGGGTGACGTTGAACTGCTGGCCGACTTCCTCAAGCGTATGGTCGGTGTTCATGCCGATGCCGAAGCGCATGCGCAGCACGCGTTCCTCGCGCGGGGTGAGGGTGGCCAGCACCCGCGTGGTGGTTTCGCGCAGGTTGGAATTGATCGCGGCATCGAGCGGCAGAACGGCGTTCTTGTCCTCGATGAAATCGCCGAGATGCGAATCCTCCTCGTCGCCGATCGGCGTTTCGAGGCTGATCGGCTCCTTGGCGATCTTGAGCACCTTGCGCACCTTCTCCAGCGGCATGCCAAGCTTGGTCGCCAGTTCTTCCGGCGTCGGCTCGCGGCCGATCTCGTGCAGCATCTGGCGGCTGGTGCGCACCAGCTTGTTGATCGTCTCGATCATGTGCACCGGGATGCGGATGGTGCGCGCCTGATCGGCGATCGAGCGGGTGATCGCCTGCCGGATCCACCAGGTGGCGTAGGTGGAGAACTTGTAGCCGCGGCGGTATTCGAACTTATCCACCGCCTTCATCAGGCCGATATTGCCTTCCTGGATCAGATCGAGGAATTGCAGGCCGCGGTTGGTGTATTTCTTGGCAATCGAGATGACGAGGCGCAGGTTGGCCTCCACCATCTCCTTCTTCGCCATGCTGGCTTCGCGCTCGCCCTCGCGCACCTGCTTGTAGATGCGCTTGAACTCGGAAACCGGCAGGCCGATCTGGGTGGCCACCACGGCGATCTCGTTGCGGATCGGCTTGACCTGGGCGGCGCCGGATTCAGCAAAGCGCGGCCAGTTCTTGTGGCCCTTGACCTTGCCGACCTTGGACAGCCAGTTCGGATCGAGTTCGTTATTCTCGTACTGCTTGATGAACTCTTCGCGCGGGATCTTGTAGCCCTCCGCGATGCGCAGCATGCGGCCTTCCAGCATCATCAGCTTCTTGTTCAGGCCGTAGAGATTCTCGACTAGGCTTTCGATGCGGGTGTTGTTGAGATGCACCGATTCCATCAGCCGCACCATTTCATGGGTCAGCTTCTGGTAGGCCTTCTCGCGCTTCGGATCGATGGCTTCATGCGCCAGCGCCGATTGCAGGCGCTCTTCCTGGGTCTTCTGCAGCTTCTTGTAATGCTTGGCGATGGCGTCGAAGGCTTCCAGCACCTGCGGCTTGAGCTGCGCTTCCATGGCGGCGAGCGAGAGATTGGCCTCGTCGTCCTCGTCCATTTCCTCCGGCGCCGGGGCGCCATCGGGGCCGACCGGGGCGCCGCCCGGCAGCCCGGCGGCCTTCGGGGCCTCGGCCTTCACCACCAGCTTCGGCGCGGTTTCCGGCTTGGCCAGCGGCTTCGGGTCGAGCTTGGACGGTTGGCCGGCTGCTTCCGCCGCGGCCGCTTCCTCTTCCTCTTCCAGCCCGCTCTCAGGCACGCCGCCGCCCATGGTGGCTTCCAGATCCACCACGTCGCGCAGCAGCAGGCGGCCTTCCACCAGGTCGTCGCGCCACTGCACGATGGCCTGGATGGTCAGCGGGCTTTCGCAGATCGCCGAGATCATCTTCTCGCGGCCGGCTTCGATGCGCTTGGCGATGGCGATTTCGCCTTCGCGCGACAGCAGCTCCACCGAACCCATTTCGCGCAGATACATGCGCACCGGATCGTCGGTGCGGTCGGACTCAGCCTTCGGGCCGGCGGTTTCGCCAGCTTCGCCCTCAGGCGTTTCGGCCTCGGCCTCTTCCTTCTCCGGCTGGGCGTCTTCCTGCTCTTCCGACTCCACGATGGTCACGCCCATTTCAGAGAGCATGGCCATGGTGTCTTCGATCTGCTCGGAGGAAACCTGCTCCGGCGGCAGCACCGCGTTGATCTCGTCGTAGGTGACGTAGCCGCGCTCCTTGGCGCGGGTCAGCATGCGCTTGATCGCGGCAACGGAAGCGTCGATCAACGGCGTATCGGCCGTGTCTTCCTTTTCCGGAGCTTCGGTGGCATCGGGTGCCGCTGCTTGTTTCGCCATGCCGCTTCCTAAACCGTTACCGCGATGCTTTATGCACCGGGCCTGTCCAAAACACACGGAGCCGCCCCGCGAGGAACGGCTCCAGTCTCATCATCACTCGTCGTCCGAGGCCGATACCTGGCTTCGGGCCGCGCCCACTTCCGCCTGCAATGCCGAAAAACGGCGCCAGGCATCCGGGCTCATATCATCGGCGAGTTCCGCCTGGGCGGCCGCCAGTTCCTTTTCCAGCTCGTTCAACCGATAACGCTGCACGGCCTGGAACCAGCCTCTCTCAACCTTGTCTCGCAGGGTCTCGGCCTTGGTAAATGGCTCAAGCACCCGATATTCCTCGCCGAACACGAGGTCGAGCGACGTGCCAAGGCCCTGGCCCCTCAGATGGGACGCCAGACCCTCGCCGTCAAGACCGGGATGGCGGGAGGCTTCTTCTAGAATCCGCATCTTGAGGCTGTCAAGCAGGTGATTCGGGAATGTCAGCCGCGCCACCGCCTCGGCATGGTCTTCTACCAGCCAGGGATGGCGGAGTAATCCCATAAGCAGGGCTTTTTCCCGCCGGTCGCCGGTATCCGGGGCCTGGGGGGCGGCCATATCCCCCACCGGGCGGCCAAAACCGGGCCGGCCGCCGGTCCAGCGTTCCCCGGTCCAGCCTGGGCGCATCTGGCCGGGGCCGAATTGCTTAAGGCCGCCTGGGCGGCTGGGGCGGGCAGGGGCAAAAAGGGTACGCAGCCGCTCGCGCAGATGCTCGCGGTAGTGGTTCTGCACGCCTGGATGCTTGATGCGGAAGGCGGCGGCCTTGAGCGTGTTTTCCAGCGCCGCGCGGCGTTCCGGGGTGTCGATGGCCTGGCCCTCGGTTTCCTTGCGCCACAGCATCTCGGAAAGCGGCAGGGCCTGGGCGAGTACTTCCTCCATTGCGGCCCGCCCGCCTGCCTTTACCAGATCGTCCGGGTCCTGGCCGGCAGGCAGCAGGGCGAAGCGGAAGGACTTGCCCGGTTCCAGCAAGGGCAGGGCGCGGTCCACGGCGCGGAGCGCTGCCTTGAGGCCGGCCTTGTCGCCGTCGAAACACAGCACCGGCTCTGCCGCCATGCGCCACAGCAGCGCCATCTGGTCCTCGGTCAGCGCCGTGCCGAGCGGTGCCACGGCATGGCTGATGCCGGCCTGGGCCAGCGCGATCACGTCCATGTAGCCTTCCGCCACCAGCACGGTGCCGGCCTCGCGCGACGCCTCGCGGGCCAGCGCGATGTTGTAGAGCGTGTGGCTCTTGTGAAACAGCGGCGTTTCCGGCGAGTTGAGATACTTGGCCGGGGCATCCGGGTCCAGCGCGCGGCCGCCGAAGGCGATCACCCGGCCGCGCCGGTCCGCAATCGGAAACATCACCCGGTTGCGGAAGCGGTCATAGCTCTGGCCGCCATCATCGGGCTTGATCAGCATGCCGCTCTCGATCAGCAATGCTTCCGGGATCTGCCGCGCCAGCATGGCTTCTTTCAGCGCCGTGCGGGCAGCCGGGGCATAGCCGAGGCGGAAACGCGCAATGGTTTCGCGCGACAGGCCACGGCGCTCGACATAGGCTTTCGCCTCGCGGCCCACGGCGGCCTGCAACTGGCCTTCATACCATTTGGCACATTCCTCAAGCGCGGTG
Source organism: Ferrovibrio sp. (assembly GCF_965278975.1). Classification (GTDB taxonomy): domain Bacteria; phylum Pseudomonadota; class Alphaproteobacteria; order Ferrovibrionales; family Ferrovibrionaceae; genus Ferrovibrio. The sequence goes on along the minus strand of NZ_OZ257126.1, from coordinate 4,527,712 downwards.
TTGAGCGAAGCCGCCTGCTTGTCGCGCTCGCGGTCCTCGGGCCGCTGCTGCGGCACGGCAAGGCCGGCTTCGCCCGCCAGCTGCTCAATGGATTCGTGGAAGGAGAGGCCGCTTTTGCTTTTCAGGAATTCGATGGCGTCGCCATGGGCGCCGCAGCCGAAGCAATGGTAATGATCGTCGTAGACGTGGAAGGACGGCGTCTTTTCGTTGTGGAACGGGCACAGGCCGAGATAGTCGCGGCCACGCTTGGTCAGTCGCACATGCCGGCCGATCAGGCCAGGCAGCGATACCCGGTTACGCAGCTCCTCAAGGAACGACTCGGGAAATTGGGCCATGGCCCTTCCAGTCTATACCTGCTTCAGCTCAGCAGGCCCTTCAGCACCGCCGACGCCTTGCCGAAATCCATCTGGCCGACATACTTGCCCTTCAGCACGCCCATCGCCTTGCCCATATCCTTGATGCCGGTGGCGCCCACTTCGGCAATCGCGGCCTTGGCGGCGGCTTCGATCTCGGCCTGCTCCATCTGCTTGGGCAGGAACGACTCGATGATGGCGATTTCTTCCTTTTCCTGGTCCACCAGGTCGGGGCGGCCGCCCTGTTCATAGGCGCTGATCGATTCGCGGCGCTGGCGCACCATGGTCTGGAGCATGGCGAGAATATCCTGCTCCGGAATCCCGGTGCGGTCGGCGCCATCGGTGCGGGCGTTGATATCGCGGTCCTTGAGCGCCGCCAGGATCAGCCGCAAGGTACTGATACGGCGGGCATCTTTGGCCTTCATCGCCTCTTTGAGGGCGTCGCTCAGGGTTGTCCGCAACATCGTTTTTATCCCCACGAAAAGCATACCGGAAAGGGGCGAGCATACTCGAACATCCGATTCCAGGCAAAAACTATAACCTGTTGATAACTCTGAATGTTTCGATACATGTTGCGACTTGACGGAATGGCGTGATTTGCTATGGTCCGGCCCCGGTCGGCGGGGCAAGTCAGCGCCCGGCCGCTCATCCACAACAGGGCCGTCAGCAGCCCGGAGCCGAGGTTCGCTTAAACCCGCTCCGGCAGCTTCATGCGGCCCAAATACTGCGCCTCCAGCGGCGCCAGATGGAGTACCGGACATGTCGCCGCAGCCGATCGACCCGCAGCCGCCGCAACCAGGGCTGACGGGAATCGTCGTCCTGGCCGATGGCAGTGTTTTCCGCGGCCATGGCCTCGGCGCCGAGGGCGTTGCGGAAGGCGAAATCTGCTTCAACACCTCGATGACGGGCTACCAGGAAATCCTCACCGATCCTTCCTATGCCGGCCAGATCATCACCTTCACCTTTCCGCATATCGGCAATACCGGCACCAACCCGGAAGATATCGAAACCCAGGGCATCGCCGCACGCGGCCTGATCCTGCGCGCGCCGATCACCGCGCCCTCCAACTTCCGCAGCGACCATCACCTGGATGCCTGGCTCAAGGCGCGCAACCTGATCGGCCTGTCCGGCATCGATACCCGCGCCATGACCCGGCGCATCCGCGATCTCGGTGCGCCGAACGGCGTGATCGCCTACCGCAAGGACGGCAAGTTCGATATCGCCGCGCTCACCGCCCAGGCCAAGGCCTGGCCGGGCCTGGAAGGCATGGACCTGGCCAAGGATGTAAGCTGCCGCCAGACCTATGGCTGGGATGAGACGCTGTGGACCCTGGGCCAGGGCTACGGCAAGCAGACAGCGCCGAAATACCATGTCGTGGCGCTGGATTATGGCATCAAGCGCAACATCCTGCGCAACCTGGCGAGCGTCGGTTGCCGCGTCACCGTACTGCCCGGCAACAGCACGGCGGACGATGTGCTGCGCCACAAGCCGGACGGCATCTTCCTCTCCAACGGCCCCGGCGATCCGGCGGCCACCGGCGTTTATGCGGTGCCGACGATCAAGGCGCTGGTGGATAGCGGCAAGCCGGTTTTCGGCATCTGCCTCGGCCACCAGATGCTGGCACTGGCGCTCGGCGGCAAGACCGCGAAGATGGAGCGCGGCCATCGCGGCGCCAACCATCCGGTCAAGGACCTGGAAACCGGCAAGGTGGAAATCACCAGCCAGAACCATGGTTTCTGCGTGGTGGAGGAAAGCCTGCCGGCCAATGTCGTGCGCACCCATGTGTCGCTGTTCGACGGCTCCAACGAAGGCATCAAGCTGACCGACAAGCCGGTCTTCTCGGTGCAGTACCACCCGGAAGCCTCGCCCGGCCCGCAGGACAGCCACTATCTTTTCCAGCGCTTCGTCGATCTGATGGAGAAGGTGAAGTGAGCCGGTTTATCCCCCATGCCGTCGCCCCGGGCTTGACGATTGCTGGTTTGGAATTGAAGGTTTCCCATGCCTAAGCGCACCGATATCCAGAGCATCCTGATCATCGGCGCCGGGCCGATCGTGATTGGCCAGGCCTGCGAATTCGATTACTCCGGCACCCAGGCCTGCCAGGCGCTGAAGCAGGAAGGCTACCGCGTCATCCTGATCAACTCCAACCCGGCCACGATCATGACCGATCCGGGCCTGGCGGATGCCACCTATATCGAGCCGATCACGCCCGATATCGTCGCCAAGATCATCGAGAAGGAACGGCCGGACGCGCTGCTGCCCACCATGGGCGGCCAGACCGCGCTGAACACCGCGATGAAGCTGGCCGAGAATGGCACGCTGGAAAAGTTCAAGGTGAAGCTGATCGGCGCCAGCCGCGACGCCATCGCCATGGCCGAGGACCGCGAACTGTTCCGCCAGGCGATGCAGCGCCTGGGCCTCGACATGCCCAAATCCGCCACCGCGCATACGCTGGACGAAGCCCGCGCCGTGCTGGCCGAGACCGGCCTGCCGGCGGTGATCCGCCCCAGCTTCACGCTGGCAGGCACCGGCGGCGGCATCGCCTATACCCGCGATGAGTTTGATGAAATCGTGCTGCGCGGCCTGGATGCCTCGCCGACCACCGAAGTGCTGATCGATGAATCGGTGCTCGGCTGGAAGGAATACGAGATGGAGGTTGTCCGCGACCGCAAGGACAACTGCATCATCGTCTGCTCGATTGAAAACATCGATCCGATGGGCGTGCATACCGGCGACAGCATCACGGTTGCCCCGGCGCTGACGCTCACCGACAAGGAATACCAGATCATGCGCGACGCCTCGATGGCGGTTTTGCGCGAGATCGGCGTTGAGACCGGCGGCTCGAACGTGCAATTCGCGGTCAATCCCGACGATGGCCGCATGGTGGTCATCGAGATGAATCCGCGCGTGTCGCGTTCCTCCGCGCTGGCCTCCAAGGCCACCGGCTTCCCGATTGCCAAGGTGGCGGCGAAGCTGGCGGTGGGCTACACGCTCGATGAACTGATGAACGACATCACCGGGGTGACGCCGGCGTCCTTCGAGCCGACGATCGATTACATCGTCACCAAGATGCCGCGCTTCACCTTCGAGAAATTCCCCGGCACCGAGAAGCTGCTCAACACCTCGATGAAGTCGGTGGGCGAGGCGATGTCGATGGGCCGCTGCTTCCAGGAGAGCCTGCAAAAGGCGCTGCGCTCCATGGAAACCGGCCTCACCGGCCTGAATGAACTGGTGATCCCGAATGTCGAGGATGACGACAAGGAGCTGATCAAGGCGGCGCTTTCCAGGCCGACGCCGGACCGGCTGCTGGTGATCGCCCAGGCTTTCCGCCATGGCCTGACGGTCGAGGAAATCCAGGGCGCCTGCAAGTTCGATCCCTGGTTCCTGCGCCAGATCGAGGAGATCGTGCGCACCGAACAGGGCCTGCGCAAGAACGGCCTGCCCAGCGATGCCGTTGCCCTGCGCCAGCTCAAGCAGATGGGCTTCTCCGATCCGCGCCTGGCTGAACTGACCGGCACCAGGGAAGCCGATGTGGCCGCCGCGCGCGCCAAGGCCAAGGTGCATCCGGTGTTCAAGCGGGTGGATACCTGCGCCGCCGAATTCGAGAGCCGCACGCCGTATATGTATTCCACCTACGAATTCGGCGAGAGCGCCGAATGCGAGGCGCAGCCCAGCGAGCGCAAGAAGGTGATCATCCTCGGCGGCGGCCCGAACCGCATCGGCCAGGGCATCGAGTTCGACTATTGCTGCGTCCATGCCGCCTATGCGCTGAAAGAGGCGGGCTATGAGACCATCATGGTCAACTGCAACCCGGAAACCGTGTCGACCGATTACGACACTTCTGACCGCCTGTATTTCGAGCCGCTGACCGTTGAGGACGTGCTGGAGATCGTGCGCGTCGAGCAGTCGAACGGCAATCTGCATGGCGTAATCGTGCAGCTTGGCGGCCAGACGCCGCTGAAACTTGCCGCTGGCCTGGAAGCCGCCCGCGTGCCGATCCTCGGCACCTCGCCGGATGCCATCGACCTGGCGGAAGACCGCGAACGGTTCCAGCAGCTGTTGCAGCAGCTGAACCTGAAGCAGCCGACCAACGGCATCGCCCGTTCGGAAGCCGAGGCCCGCGAAGTGGTTGCCCGCATCGGCTATCCGGTGGTGATCCGCCCGAGCTATGTGCTGGGCGGCCGCGCCATGGAAATCGTGCGCAACAACGCCCAGCTTGAACGCTACATGACCGAGGCGGTGCGGGTTTCCGGCACCTCGCCGGTGCTGATCGACAGCTACCTTTCTGACGCAATCGAAGTCGACGTGGATTGCCTGGCCGATGGCGAGACGCAGTTCGTCGCCGGCGTGATGGAGCATATCGAGGAAGCCGGTATCCATTCCGGCGACAGCGCCTGCGCGCTGCCGCCCTACAGCCTGGCCCCGGCGATCATCGACGACATCAAGGCGCAGACCCAGGCTTTGGCCCGCGCGCTCAAGGTTGTCGGCCTGATGAATGTGCAATACGCGGTCAAGGACGGCGTGGTGTATATCCTGGAAGTCAATCCGCGCGCCTCGCGCACGGTGCCTTTCGTTGCCAAGGCCATCGGCGAGCCGCTGGCCAAGATTGCTTCCCGCGTCATGGCCGGCGAGAAGCTCTCCGGCTTCGGCCTGCAGCAGAAGCGCCATGACCATATCGCGGTGAAGGAAGCCGTGTTCCCGTTCGCCCGTTTCCCCGGCGTGGATATCATCCTCGGCCCGGAAATGAAGTCGACCGGCGAGGTGATGGGCATCGACCGCGATTTCGGCATGGCCTTCGCCAAGGCGCAGCTTGCCGCCGGCACCATCCTGCCGAGCGAGGGCAGCGTGTTCATCTCGGTGCGTGATGGCGACAAGCCGGCCCTGGTGGAGGCTGCCCGCAGCCTGGTGGCCATGGGTATGCAGGTGGTGGCCACCGCCGGCACGGCGCGCTTCTTCGAGAGCCACGGCATCCCGGTGCGGGTGGTGAAGAAGGTGATGGAAGGCCGTCCGCATATCGTGGATTCGATGAAGAACGGCGAAATCCAGCTGGTATTCAACACCTCCGAAGGCGCCGCCTCGATCCGTGACAGCTTCGATCTGCGCCGCACCGCGCTGATGAACAAGATTCCGTATTTCACGACCGTGGCCGGTGCAAAAGCCGCCGTGCGCGCCATCGAGGCACTGCGCGCCGGAAGCCTTGCCGTTGCCCCCTTGCAGGCTTATTTTTAGGGTTTGCGAGGAAGGGAACCATGCAGCGCATCCCCATGACCGCCTCGGGCTATCAGCGCCTGGAAGCGGAATTGAAGCACCTGAAGAGCGTGGAACGGCCGGAGGTTATCCGGGCGATTTCCGAGGCACGCGAGCATGGCGACCTGTCGGAAAACGCGGAATACCACGCTGCCAAGGAAAAGCAGGGCTGGATCGAGACCCGCGTGATGGAGCTTGAGGACAAGCTCGCCCGCGCCGAGGTGATCGACGTGTCGAAGCTGACCGGCAGCACCGTCAAGTTCGGCGCCACCGTGGTGCTGGCCGACGAGGATACTGACGAGAAGATGACCTACCAGATCGTCGGCGCCGATGAATCCGATATCAAGGCCGGCCTGCTCTCGATCACCGCACCGCTGGCCCGCGCCCTGATGGGCAAGAGCGCCGGCGACAGCGTGGAAGTGTCAGCGCCGGGCGGCGCCAAGGGCTACGAGGTCGTTTCCGTCAGCTTCAAGTAATTACCCTCATAGGGGGTAATTCCGCCCAGGCAGCCTGGCCGCGTTACAGACCGGGCCGTGACGGCGGTCACAGAGCTATTTTCCGCCCTTTTCGCTATACTGATCCTTCCGGGGAAACCCGGGCCGGGCCTTGTCCGTTTGGCGGGCCGGCTGGAGCCATGCAGCGAGGAGCGCATAGCGCATGAGTGGTCCGAAGCGCGTTCTGCTGGTCGATGACGACCGTACCCTGCAAGCCCTGCTCGCCGAGCAGCTGGAGGCGACCAAGGAATTCGCCACCACCTGCGTCAACGATGGCAAGGCGGCGCTGGATATCGTGCAGCGGGAGCTGTTCGATCTGATCCTGCTGGATGTCGGCCTGCCGGATCTGGATGGCCGCGAGGTCTGCCGCGAACTGCGCCGGCAGAATGTGCGTACTCCGGTGATCATGCTCACCGCCGCCGACAGCGATGCCGATACCATTCATGGCCTGGAAGCCGGCGCCAACGACTATGTTTCCAAGCCATTCAAGATGGGCGTGCTGCTGGCCCGTTCGCGCGCCCAGCTGCGCCAGTTCGAGCAGAGCGAGGATGCGGTTTTCGCCATCGGGCCCTACAGCTTCCGCCCGGCCAACAAGCTGCTGCTCGATAACGAGAAGGCGGGCAAGAAGGTGCGGCTGACGGAAAAGGAAACCGCGATCCTGAAATACCTGCTGCGCGCCGGCCAGAAGCCGGTGCCGCGCGAAACCCTGCTTACCGAGGTCTGGGGCTACAATGCCGGGGTTTCCACCCACACGCTGGAAACCCATGTCTATCGCCTGCGCCAGAAGATCGAGCGCAACCCGGCGGAAGCCAGGCTGCTGCTGACCGAGCCGGGCGGCTACCGGCTGTCGCCATGAAACCTGTCGCGTCCGCTTATTTGCCCTGGAAACGCGGCGGCCGTTTCTCGGCCATTGCCAGGCGGCCTTCCACGGCATCACTGGTGCGGAAGGAATTGGCCGAGCGGTCGCGCGCCGCGCGTTCGTCCAGGATGCCGTTGGCGATTTCGTTCAGCGTCTGCTTCATGCCCTTGAGCGACAGCGGCGCCAGGCCGGTGAGCGTGCCGGTCAATGCCTCGGCGCGGGCTTCCAGTTCGGCGGCCGGCACCAGCCAGTCGAGGAAGCCGGTGCGCAGCATTTCATTGGCATCGAAGGTCTCGGTGGCCAGGAACAGGCGCTTCGCCGCACTCAGGCCGAGCCGCGACACGGCACGCCTTAAGCCATGCGGATGGTACTGGATGCCCAGCTTGGCCGGCGGGATGAAGCTGCGGATGCCTTCGGCGCCGAGCCGGAAATCGCAGGCCAGCGCGATATCGGTGCCGCCGCCATACACGCCGCCTTGCAGCACGCAGAGCGTGGGGCAGGGGAAGGCCTCGATGCGGTCGGCCACGCGCTCCAGCGGATTGTCGCGCCAGTCATGGCTGCCGACATCGCCGAGATCGACGCCGGAACAGAAGCTCTTGCCCTTGGCGCGCAGCACCAGCAGCCGCAATTCGGGCTTCGCCGCCAGCTCCAGCAGGATGCCGTCCAGCGCATCCAGATCGTTGATATCCAGCGCGTTGTGCTTCTCCGGCCGGTTCAGGGTCAGCGTTGCGCGGTCGGCCTGGGTCTCTACAATGAAGGCGTCGGACATGGCGTTCTGGGGCTCGTTTTTGGAGAGGATGGGGGTATTTCCGCATAGCGCGGCGATGGCTGCAAGCGGCAGCCGGGAGGCAGTCACATGAGCCAGGATTTTTACGTCCGCTTCTGGGGCGTGCGCGGCTCCATTGCCGTCGGTTCGGCCGATGTGATGCGCTATGGCGGCAATACCTCGTGCCTGGAAATCCGCTGCGGCGAGCATGTGCTGGTTTTCGACAGCGGCACCGGCATCCGCGCGCTGGGCAATGTCCTGCAGCGCAGCGCGCCGCTGAATGCCGATCTCTTTCTCACCCATACGCATTACGACCATGTCTGCGGCATTCCGCATTTCTGCCCGCTGTTCGATCCGCGCAATACCTTCCGGGTCCATGCCGGCCATGTTACCGATACCGGTGGCATCAAGAGCGTGCTGAAGCAGATGATGACCTCGCCGCTTTTCCCGGTGCCGCTGGAAATCTTCCAGGCCAATCTCAGTTTCCATGATTTCCACCAGGGCGAGGTGATCGAGCCGGCGCCGGGCATCCGCGTGCATACCGCGCCGCTCAGCCATCCCGATCTCGCCACCGGCTACCGCGTCGAATTCCAAGGCAAGTCGATCTGCTACCTCACCGACACCGAGCATCCGCCGGAAGGCTTCTGCGCCAGCTTGGCCGAGTTCGTGCGCGACGCCGATATCGTGATCTACGATTCCATGTACACCCCGGCGCAGTACAAGACCCGCAAGGGCTGGGGCCACTCCACCTGGGAAGCCGGCATCGCGCTCTGCAATGCCGCCCATGCCAAGACCTATGTGGTGTTCCACCACGAGCCCGAGCATGACGATGCCGCCATGGATGCCATTGCCGCCGATGTCGAGGCGGCGCGGCCCGGCTCGGTAGTGGCGCGCGAGGGCATGGTGCTGCGGCCCTGATGACGCCGCGTATCTACTGGCGCCGCCTGCGCATGGGGCTTGAAACGCTGTTCGGCATCCGCCGCCAGGGCTTTTTCATTCCCTACCGCTATGCCGATGGCATCGCGCCCGAGCAGCCGCTCTATGCCGAGATGGCGGCGCTGATGCAGGCGGGCGAGCCGGCATTCCGCGCGGTGCTGGATGGCATCGCGGGCCATGCGGCGGATTTCGCCGCCTTCCGTGGCAGCCCGCGTTTCGAGCAGGATTGGTTTCCGACCCTGGATGCGGCAGCGGCCTACACGCTGGTGCGCCGCTGGCAGCCGCAGCGCATCGTCGAAGTCGGCTCTGGCCATTCGACGCGCTTCATGGCCCGCGCTGTCCAGGATGGTGCATTGCCCACACGCATTACCGCCATCGACCCGGCGCCGCGTGCCTCGCTGAAAGGCCTGGCGGTGGATTTCCGCCCCGGCATTGCCCAGAGCGCCAATCCGGCGATCTTCGATGCCTTGCAAGGCAATGATCTGCTGTTCATCGATTCAAGCCATATCCTGATGCCCGGCAGTGATGTGGACTGGCTGTTCAACCGTGTGCTGCCCCGGCTGCCTTCCGGCTGCCATGTGCATATCCACGATATCTTTCTGCCCGATGATTATCCCGCCGACTGGCTCTGGCGCGGCTATAACGAGCAGCAGGCCCTGCCGCTGCTGCTGGCCGGCGGCGGCTGGCAACTGGATTTCGCCAGCCATTATGCTGCTACGCGGATGAGCCGTGATGTGGATCAGGCGCTAGGCGCCTTGCCGCGTGCCAAGGGCGCGCATCCCGCCAGTATCTGGCTGACGCGCCTGTAACGCTCTAGCCGCGCAACCGTTTTACGCTGGGTGTGCGCTAGCCGCGCAAAACGACGGCTATCTTGGCTTCAAGCTGCTGCGGCGTCACCGGCTTCACCAGATAGGCATTGACGCCGACATTGCGCGCCTGGATCACGAAGTCGCGCTCGCCATGGCCGGTGATCATGATCGCCGGGGTATCGCTCGGCGTTGCCCAGGGCAGGTCGCCGGAGCGCAGTTTGGCCACCAGGGCGGCGCCACTGTTGCCGGTCATGGCGTAATCGGTGAGCAGCAGGTGGAACGATTGCTTGTTCAGCAGTTCTTCCGCTTCCCGCGCGCTGTGGGCGGTATGCAGATCGGTGAAGCCCATGCGCCGCAGCATGCGTGACAGCAGATCAATCATCTCATGCTGGTCATCGACGACCAGCACGCGGTAGGCGGCGAAGGATTGGCGGTTCATGCGGGCGGCGTGTCGTTGGAGAGGAGGGTGCCGATCTTGCTCAGCAGGCGATCCAGGTCCACCGGCTTGGTGTCGTAATCGGCACAACCGGCGGCGAGGCATTTCTCGCGGTCGGTAGCCAGCGCATGGGCGGTCAGCGCAATGACCGGGATTTGCGCCATGGCCGGATCGGCCTTCAGCCGCCGTGTCGTTTCCAGGCCGTCGATGCCTTCGCCCAGGCCGATATCCATCAGCACCAGGTCCGGCATCTCGCGCGGCGCCACGTCGAGACATTCCTCGCCGGTGATGGCGAAGCAGATGGCGAAGCCGCGCTTGGCCAGGCGGCGGCCCAGCATGTCGCGGTTCATCTCGTTATCCTCGACGATCAGGATCTTGGTCATGCTGTTTCCACCTCGGCCAGCCGCGCCGGCATGGTGAATTCGAATACCGAGCCTTCGCCGACCTTGGAGCGGGCGGTGATATCGCCGCCGAGCAGGCGGGCGATCTTGCGGCTCAGCGCCAGGCCCAGGCCGGTGCCGCCGAAATGCCGCGCGGTGTTGCTGTCGCCGCGGTTGAATTCATCGAAGATATTCTCGATCTGGTCCTCGGGGATGCCGATGCCGGTATCGGTGATGGTGAAGCGCAGCCAGTCCTCGGCCTCGCCCCCGTCCTTGCCCTGGCGCTGTTCCGAGGTGACGCGGATCACCACGCTGCCATCGCGGGTGAACTTGGCGGCATTGGACAGCAGGTTGATGATGGTCTGGCGTGCCTTGGTCACGTCGGTCCACAGCGCTTCCACGCTGGCATCGTTCTCCATCGTGAACTGGTTGCCGTTCTTCTCCATCAGGCGGCGGATCACGGCACTCACATCGCCCATCAGGTCGGGCAAGGTGACATGCTCCGGCGTCATTTCCATCTTGCCGGCCTCGATCTTGGTTATATCGAGTATGTCGTTGATCAGCGCCAGGATATGGCGGCCGGCGGTGCGGATCTTGCCCAGGTCGTCGGCATAGATCTTGTTGCCTTCCTCCTCGGCTTCCTCCAGCAGGATTTCGGAATAGCCGATGATGGCGTTGAGCGGCGTGCGCAGCTCATGGCTCATCGAGGCGAGGAAATCGGTCTTTGCATTGCTCGCCAGTTCGGCATGCTCCTTGGCCTTGGCCAGTTCACGCTCCACCTTCATGCGCTCTTCCATCGGCATGATGGCATTGATCCAGGCTTCGCCGCCGCCGAACTTGATCGGCTTGCACGAAACCAGCGCCCAGAAGGTGGTGCCATTGGCGCCGTTGAACAGCACCTGCATTTCCGGCACGGCTTCGTTGCGCAACTGGCAGCCGGCGAGATAGCGGAAATCCTCGTCGCGGGCGAAGTAGCGGCGGTTGGAGAGATCGGGGTTGTTCAGGTCCTGCGGCTTGAGGCCGAATACCTGCATCGCCGAGGGGCTGGCGAATAGGGCCATTTCGCCACGCGTCACCACCAGCGGGAAGGGCAGTGCTTCCATCAGGCCGCGCTGGGCGCTGGCGATGGCCTCCTGGGCATTCAGCCGATCCTGCAGGGCGCGGCGCGACACATCGGTGCGCACATGCTCGACGAAAGCCAGCCAGTTGAAGCGCAGCACCTGGGCATAGGCGATGATGGCCATCACCACGCCGAAGGTGACGACGCGGTTAGGCGTGCGGTCGAACACCACGCCGCAGACCAGCAGCACGATGCCGAGCGGCAGGCCGAAGCTGACGCCGCTGGTTGGCATGCGCGAGAGTGCCGAGCCGCCGCCCACCATCATCACGCCCATGATGCCGACGAACATCGACTGTTGCTGGGCATCGAGATGCGGGAAGGTCATGATGCAGGCCGCCGACCAGGCGAGGCCGAGCAGCAGGGCGTGGATGCTGGCGCGGCGCACGCGGCCGCGGCTCACCCGCATCGGCGCCGGCGCATCGGCGAATTTGCGCCAGTTCATCAGCATCGGCAGCATCAGCAGCGTGATGATGGCGTAGGGCAGGTAGACGTAGTGGTTCAGGAAGACATTGGGGGCATTGAGGATGCTGGCAGCCATGCAGAGCAGGTTGCCGAAGACCATGAACGGCACCATCTTGACCAGATGCACCGCCTGGTGAACGCGTATCTCGTCGGTATTCTCCTTGTGCCGGAGAAATTCGACTCTAGGCACCTAAGCCATCCCCGCTTGCCAACGACATTTGCCGCATGATGCTCCCCGTCCACGGAAATGGAAAGGGAAAACAACCACTAGGGGTTGCTGAACTTTTAGGCGGTTGACAAGGCGCTCAGCGATAGGGGTCGGCGGCGTCCCGCAACCCGTCGCCGAAGAAGTTGAAGGCCAAAACCACCAGCACGACCGGAATGGCCGGGGCCATCAGCCAGGGATATAGCGCCACCACGTTGATATTCTGGGCCTCGTTCAGCAGCACGCCCCAGGACGTGATCGGCGGGCGCAGGCCGAGGCCGAGGAAGGACAGCGCGGTCTCGCCCAGGATCATGGACGGGATCGAGAGCGTGGCCGAGGCGATCAGATGGCTCATGAAGCTGGGCATCAGGTGGCGGCCGATGATGCGGCTGGGGCTGGCGCCCATCAGCTGGGCGGCCGTACAGAAATCCTCCTCGCGCAAGGCCAGCAGCTTGGAGCGCACGGCGCGGGCGAGGCCAGGCCAGTCGAGCAGGCCCAAGATGATGGTGATGCCGAAATAGACCACGATCGGCGACCAGGTGACCGGCAGGGCGGCCGAGAGCGCCATCCACAGCGGCAGTTCGGGCAAACTTCGGATGATTTCGATCATGCGCTGGATCACATTGTCGATCCAGCCGCCGTAATAGCCCGAGATACCGCCCAGCACGATGCCGATGATGAAGCTGATGGCGATGCCGATCAGGCCGACAGTGAGCGATATGCGGGTGCCGTAGACGATGCGCGAATAGATGTCGCGTCCTAATCGGTCGGTGCCCATGAAGTAGAAATGCCCGTCCTCCGACGGACAGACGAAATGGAAGCGCATCGGGATCACGCCCCAGAACTGGTAGGCGTCGCCCTGGCAGAAGAAGCGCAGCGGCAGCACCCGGCGCGTATCCTCGGTGTATTCGCGTTTCAGCGTATCGACATTGAGCTTGAAGCGCAGGCCATAGACGAACGGGCCGACGAATTCGCCCTCATGGAACAGGTGAATCTCGCTCGGCGGCGCGTAGATGGCGCGCGCATTGCGGGTCTGCACATTGTAGGGCGCGATGAATTCGGAAATCAGCGTCGAGCCATAGATCAGCAGCAGGATCACGGCGCTCCAGACGCCGAGGCGGTGGCGCTTGAACTTCCACCACATCATCTGCCATTGCGACGCCTGATAATAGCGTTCCTGCTCCGGCGACAGCTTCTCGACGGAATAGGGATCGAAAGGTTCCTTGGAAACCCAATGCCCCAGGGAAGAACTGGGTTGCAGGCGCGTATCGTTGGTGCTGTCGGTCATGCTACTTCGCCTTGCCACCGGTGAGCCGGATGCGCGGATCGAGCAGCGCCAGCAGAATATCGGATACCAGCATGCCGAACACGGTCAGCACCGCCAGGAACATCAGGAACGAGCCGGCGAGATACTGATCCAGGGATTGCAGCGCACCGAGCAGCATCGGGCCGGCAGTCGGCAGGCTCATTACCACGGACACGATCACCGAGCCGGAGACCATATGCGGCAGCAGGTTGCCGATATCGGCGATGAACGGGTTCAGCGCCATGCGGATCGGATACTTCACCAGCAGCTTCATCGGCGGCACGCCCTTGGCGCGCGCGGTGGTGACATACTGCTTCTGCAATTCATCGAGCAGGTTGGCGCGCAGGCGGCGGATCATCGCCGCCGTGCCGGACGTGCCGATCACCACCACCGGCACGATCATGTGCGCCATCAGCGACTTGAACTTCTCCCAGTTCCACGGCGCATCGATCAGATGCTCGTCCACCAGGCCGCCGATGCTCATGCCGAACCAGATGTTGAAATAGTACAGCATCACCAGGGCGAGCAGGAAATTCGGCGTGGCGAGGCCGAGATAGCCGAGCAGGGTGAAGCCGTAATCGCCCCAGCTATATTGCCGCGTGGCGGAATAGACGCCGATCGGGAAGGAGACAATGTAGACGAACAGGATGGTGAAGAAATTGATCACCGCCGTCATCAGCAGGCGGTCGCCGATCAGTTCGCTCACCGGCCGGTTATACTCGAACGACCAGCCCCAATCGCCCTGCAGCATGCCGGCGAAGCCGTTCGGCCCCGGGATGAAGCCCATCCAGATGGCGTATTGCTCCACCAGGGTACGGTCCAGCGCATACTGGTGGCGCAGGAATTCGGCACGCTCCATCGCCGAGCCTTCGCCCTGGGCGCGCAGCTCCGCGATCTGGTTGCTGAGGAAGTCGCCGGGCGGCAGCTTGATGATGATGAAAATCAGGGCGCTGATGATCAGCAGCGTCGGGATCATCAGCAGCAGCCGGCGGGCCAGGTACATCAACATGTCGTGGCGCTCACTGCTTCATCCAGAAGTTTTCCGGCCGGTACATGCCGATCAGCGCGCCGGGGTCCCAATTGTAGATGCCTTCATCGGGCACATTGGCCAGCTTTCGGTTCACCACGATGGGCTGGAACACGCCGGTAATCACGCCGATGGTATACATCTGCTCCATATGGATGGTGAGCATGCGGTGCCATACCTGCTCGCGCGTGGTCAGGTCGCCGGCTTCGTTCCAGTCCTCGTTCAGCTTCAGCAGTTCCTTGGCTTCCGCCATGTCCGGCGCTTCGCCATTCTGGCCCTTGGTCTCATAGAACTGGCCCCATTTCGGCCATTGCAGCTGGAACTGCGAGGTCGGCGCCAGTTCAGACGGGCTGGCAGCGGCATTGGGCACGCCATTCTCCAGGCCCGACCACACGCTCATCAGCGCCTCGCCGGCGAAGATGCGATTGCGCAGCACGTCGCGCTGGCTCGGCTTGGGGAACATTTTGATGCCGACCTTGAGCCAGCTTTCGGCGATCAGTTCCAGAATGTCGATCTGCTCGGAAACCTCGCCGGCGGTCTCGATGATGATTTCCATCGGGCGGCCATCGGGCAGCAGGCGGATGCCATCGCTGCCGCGCTTGGTGAGGCCCAGTTCATCCAGCAGCTTGTTCGCCTTGGCGATATCGAATTCGGTATCGCGGGTCTGGTACATCGGCCGGAACAGCGGGCTGTCGGGCAGCACGGTGTTGTTGGCTTCCTGGGCCAGGCCGTAGAACAGCGACTGGTTCACGGCTTCGCGGTCGATGCCATGCGACAGCGCGCGGCGGAAGCGCACATCGCGCACCAGCTTGCGCCAGGCGGGATCATTCACGTTGAAATTCGGGAACAGCGTGAAATGCGAACCCTTGGCGGTTTTCCACAGCAGCGTGCGGTAGCCGGCGCGCTTCTCGTTTTCCTTCAGGAAGGTGAAGTTGGAGAAGGCGATGGTGCGGAACTGCACGTCGGCTTCGCCGGCACCGGCCTTGGCCGGGATCAGCTTCGGATCGGCCTGGGCCAGCACCACGCGGTCGAGATAGGGCAGCTGCACGCCATTGCTATCGACGCGGTGGTAATAGGGATTGCGCACGGCGACGAAGCGGATCGAGGGCGGCCGGGTCTGGATCATCCAGGCATCCAGGGTCGGCAGATCCGGGTTGTCGTTCTCCACCATGTTGTCGATCTTGTTATGCAACGCCGCCCAGTTGGCGCGCTTCTCGGCAGCCGCCGCCTTGGCCAGCGCCGCCGGATCGGCGTATTTGGCGTGAAACTTCTTCAGGTAGGTCGAAGGCCGGTAGAGATAGAAGGCCGAGGTGCCGGCAATGCGCGGCAGGAATTTCGGATTGCGCTGCTTCCAGCTATAGCGGACGGTATAGGCATCGGGGAATTCCACCACCGGCCGCTCGCCATCCACCAGCAGGTCCACCGGCGGACCCGATGGGCTGATCTCCGCGTTGTTGGCGACATCCTCCCAGTAATAGCGGAAGTCTTCCGCCGTGAAGGGCGAGCCATCGGACCATTTATGGCCCTTGCGCAGATGGAAGGTGAAAACGCGCTCGTCCTGCACTTCAAAGCGTTCGCAGAGATCGGGCACGAAATCGTATTTATCGTTATAGACCACCAGGCGGTTGTAGCTGATGGTGTTGAGCAGCCGCAGTTCGCGGGCGCGGCCGATCAGGGTGCGCATCTCGCCGCCTTGCTGGCCGAGTTTGTAGGGCGCGGTGAACTGCACCACCATCGGATTTTCCGGCAGACGCTTTTCGACCGGTGGCAGCTTGCCGGCGGTAACTTCGGCGGCGAGCGAGGTGGTTTCCTTCAGCGTCATCTGCGCCCAGGCCACTGAAGTGGGGGCAGCAGAGAAGGCGGCGGTCAGCAGAATTGCGGCGAGGGCGAAAGTTTTCATGCCACGAGCTCCCGGGCATCGGCGGTAGCCGCAGCCCGTACATAATGGCCCTCGCCGAGATCAATCAGGGCGGGGCGCGTGGTGCCATCAATGGTGAAGGGGGCGGGCCAGGCTGCCGGAATGGAAGCCTTGCCTTCCATCAGCAGCTTGAGATCGAGCCGGGCATTCGGGTCCGGCTTCGGCACGGCGGCGAGCAATGCCTTGGTGTAGGGATGCACCGGCTGCTTGAACAGCAATTCGCGCGGCGCCAGTTCCACCAGCCGGCCGGCGCACATCACGGCGATGCGGTCGGCGATGTAATCGACCACGGCGAGATTATGCGAAATGAACAGGTAGGTGAGGCCGAGTTCCTTTTTCAGGTCCTTCAGCAGATTCAGCACCTGGGCCTGGATCGACACGTCGAGCGCCGAAACTGGCTCGTCGCAGATCAGCAATTCAGGTTGCAGGGCGAGGGCGCGGGCGATGCCGATGCGCTGGCGCTGGCCGCCGGAGAAGCTGTGCGGATAGCGCCGCAGATGGCGCACATCCAGACCCACCAGGGTCATCAGCTCCTTCACGCGCTCGAAACGTTCGGCCTCGTCGCCGATCTGGTGGATCACCAGCGGCTCGGAAACGATATCGAACACCGTCATGCGCGGATTGAGCGAGGAGAACGGGTCCTGGAAAATGAACTGCACCTTGCGGCGGTAGTCGAACAGCGCCTGGCCTTCCAGTTGCAGCACGTCCACCGGCTGGCCGCCGCCATGGAAGCGGATGCTGCCTTCATCCGGCGTCAGCGCCCGCATGATCATCTTGCTGGTGGTGGTCTTGCCGCAGCCGCTTTCGCCGACCAGGCCCAGACATTCGCCGCGCTGCACGGCAAAGCTCACGTCATCCACCGCCAGCGCCACCGAATTCGATTGCTTGGCGAAGAAGCCGCCTTTGCGGATCGAGAACCGCTTGGTCAGGCTGTTGACCTCCAGCAGCGGCTTGCCGGCTTCCTCTGCTACAGAAGGGCGGCGCTTCAGCAGGCCGCCGACTTCGGCCTTGATCTCGCGGATCGGCACCAGCCGCTCGCCCGGCTTCATGTCGAAGCGCGGCACGGCGTTCAGCAGCGCCTTGAGATAGGGATGCTCGGGATGGCGGAAGATGTCGTCGAGCGAGCCGCGCTCCATCACCTTGCCGTGGTACATCACCACGATCTCGTCGGCCATGTTGGCTACGACGCCGAGATCATGGGTGATCATCAGCACGGCCATGCCGAGTTCGCTTTGCAGGTCCTTGATCAGTTTCAGGATCTGCGCCTGGATCGTCACGTCCAGCGCCGTGGTCGGCTCGTCGGCGATCAGCAGGGCCGGGCGGCAGACCAGCGCCATGGCGATCATGGCGCGCTGGCGCAGGCCGCCGGAAAGCTCGAAGGCATAGGTGTTCATCGCCCGCGCCGGATCGGGGAAGCCGACCAGGCGCAGCATGTCGGTGGCAAGCCGGTCAGCATCTTCCTGGCTGGCATTGCGGTGCAGCCGCAGCGCTTCCGTCACCTGGTTGCCGATGGTGTGCAGCGGCGACAGCGAGGTCATCGGCTCCTGGAAGATGATCGAGATGCGACCGCCCTGCAGCTTGCGCATGGCCTCGCCGCCGCGTTCCAGCTTGGCGATATCGGTGATGGCGCCGTTCTGCCCCGGGTCGCGGAACAGGATTTCGCCGCTGGTGATATCCGCGGCGCGCGGCAGGATGCCCATGATCGCCTGGCTCACCACCGACTTGCCGCTGCCAGATTCACCCACCAGCGCCACAGTCTTGCCCTGGGGCACGCGGAAGCTGACGCCATCCACCGCCTTGATCACGCCCTCGGCGACGCGGAAATGCACCCGCAGGTCGCGGACATCGATCACCGGCGTATCGTCAACACCACTCATTCATGGGCCTCTTGCCACTTCATGCCGCCTTGCAGCAGCCGGGCGTTGTTCCGGGTCGCTTCATCCAGCGGCAGGCCGAGCCTGTCGGCAGCCGCCAGGGCCACGCCCACAAGACGCTCGAATCCCTCAAGATCGCTATCGGCGCGCAACGTTGTTCCCCCGGGGCCTGCTATGGTCACCGTCATCCAGCCGCCGCTGCGGTCGCGCCTGGTGGAGTAGTAGCGCAGCCGGACGCCCCGCAATTCCTCCCAGGCCACGCGCCGCCGCGACGCCATGCCCCAGCGGCTGATCCGTGCCACGCCCAGCTCGTCGAGTTCGAACTCGATCTGTTGGCGCCACAGCGTGTGGCCGCCCAGCCAAGCCAGCAGCAGGCTCACGCCGCCAAGGAGGAAAAAGATGACAGATATCGGGGAGTTAAACAACATCAGAGCGAGGCAAAAGGCGAGCGCGGGCCAGGCGCGGAGATGGTCGCGCCAGAGGTGATGCAGCGGGTAGTACAGCCGGGCCATGACAGGGATATTACGCCACCTTGATCATGCTGGATTTAAGCCGCCGGCCCGGCGCCGAAGGCGCTGTCGATATCGATCCAGAGTGCAGTGCGGTGTGCCCGGGTATGGGCGATGAAGCGCGCGGCGAAGGCCCAGGTGGCTTCGTCCTGCTGGGCATGATGGGTCAGCAGGCCGAGCGGTTCGGCATCGGCGGTTTCCCGTGACTGGCGAAGCTGCGCAATGGCTATGTCCAGGCAGGCGGTTTCGCCCAGGAATCCTGCACCCTGGCGCCAGTCAATCGGGTCGAGATGGGTATTCACCTGCATCAGGCCCGGCGCCGCCCAGGCTTCGCCACGCGGCTTGAAGGTGGAAAGGCCATGCAGCCCCAGGCGCGGCAGGTGTGGCAGCAAGGCTGCCGAGATGCGGTTCCAGGGCGGCACCAGCACCGGGCGCAGGCTGTACCCGAACAGCTTTTTCAAGGCCTCGCGGCCCTGGCGCAGATCGGCCAGGGCTGCCTGGGCCGGGCGGCTGCCGGGAAACTCGGCCTTCTTTTCGCCCATGGGGGCATGATTGTGATGCGCGAAGCCATGTTGCAGCACAGCAATGGCATCGCGGCGGCGCAAAGCTTCGGCCAGATCGGCGTCGGCCCGGGCCGGGATCACCGCCAGACTCAGCGGTGTTTCGTTGGCCGCCTGCAGGTCGAGCAGGCGTTGCAGGGCGGGAGTCAGCGTGCCGGCATCGTCGTCGCGCCACCAGAACAGGGCTTTCCGGCCAGCCGCCGCCCAGGCATCGAGTTCGGCATCCAGCGCGGCCCAGTTGCTCATTGCAGCAAGCGATGGAGCAGGGCAGCGGTATTGGCGGCGCCATTCAAATCCAGCACTGGCTTGTCCGGCAGCGCCATCACCAGGGCGCGGTCCACCGCCTGGGCCAGAGCCGCCGGCGTAGCGTCGGATTCCCGCAAGGCTGCCACGGCGCCGCGCTGGCTCAGCAGCTCGGCGCGCAAAGCCTGTTCGGTTTCATCGCCGCCGGAGAATGGCACCACCACGGCGCGGGCGCGGGCGGCCAGCGTTTCCATCACCGTGTTGTAGCCCGCCTTGCTGATCGAGAGCCGGCAATGCCGCAGCATGCTGGGGAAATCCGCCCTGGCCCAATCCACGATCACGCCGGGCGGCGCCAGCGCGCGCAACGCGGCCACGTCCTCGGCGGTTTCCTGCCGGCTCACCAGCAGGCGCCAGGTCAGGTCGCGCGCCTGCGACAGCGGGCGGGCGGCAATCGCGGTGCGGAACAGCGGCATGCCGACAGCGCCGCCGCCGGCCGAGACCAGCACTTCATCGCGGCCGGCCTGCGTCGGCTGCAATTCCGATTGCTCGACGATATAGCCGGTGTAATGCAGCGGCGTGGTGATGCGGCCGGCCAGCGGGAAGGTCTGCTCGAACGGGATGAAGTTCGGATCGCCATGGATCAGCGTGCCATCGTAATTGGCCGCCAGCCAGTTCAGCACATCCAGGTCGCGCTCCGGCTTGGTGCGATCGACCAGGATGTCGCGCACCGAACTCAGCACCAGCGGGCGCGGCTTGGCGGAACGGACATGCGCCAGCCAGGGCAGCAATTCATGTCGCATCGGGCGGCGCGCATAGGGAAACAGTTCGGTGATCACCGCAGCGGGGCGGAATTCATCGAACAGGCGATAGAGTTCGGCGCGGCGCGCCTCCCACCAGGCGTCATCGACGCGGTTGCCGGCGAAATCCAGGATGATGCGGAAACTGGCATCGGCGGCGCGGGCCGGCGGCAATTGCGCGAAGCGGATGCCATCCAGCTTGCCCAGCGTCGGATCGGGATAGCCGCCCGATACCAGCAGCACCTCGAATTCGGCACGCGCCAGCGCGCGGGCAATCGCCGCGACGCGGTGCAGATGGCCGACGCCGAGCAGATGTTGCACATAGATGAGAATCTTGCGCTTCATCGCGGCACCAGGGGGATATTCATCTGTTCCGGGCGCGGCAAGCCATCGGCCTCCAGGCGAAAGACATGCAGGCAGGCCCAGTCCAGCTTCACCGGCGGCTTGCCCAGCATCGGCCAGTCATAGGCCAGCGCCAGTATGGCACGGATCACGCCCTTATGGCTCATGGCGCCGCAATTCACGCCGGCTGCCGCGCGCAGGCGCAGCCAGGGTTTCAGCCGGTCCTGCACCTGGCGCGGGCTTTCGCCATTGGGGGGCTGCAAATCCAGGCCGCGCGATTCATTTTCCAGAAAATCGCCAAGATGGCTCAGGTCATCCAGCGTCTTGCCCTCGTAATCGCCCCAATGGGTTTCGATCAGCGCGGCATCCGGCAGCGGTTCCAGGCCGAGGGCAGTTGCGGTCTGCCGCGTGCGGGTAAGCGGGCTGGTGAACCACGGCCAGGCATCATAGGGCGTGGGAATCTTCTGCCTGCCCAGCTTGGCCAATGCACTGTCGAGTGCCGGAATATCGGCGCGGCCTTGCAGCCGGCCGGCTTCGTTCCACGATGTGCGGGTGTGGCGGTAAAGCGCGAGCAGGGTCATGCCGGCAGGCCCAGTTTCTGGAACACGGCGCGGAAATGGCGCTGCGCCGCCGGGATGTCATGCTCGATGGCGACATTAGCCAGCGCCGCCTCGCGCATGCGTTGCAGCCGGCCTGGCGCATCCAGCAGATCGCCGAGCGCGGTTGCCATCGCCTGCCAGTCATCCATCGGCGTCAGCCAGCCGGTTTCGCCGGTCTTGACGATATCGGGCACACCGCGCGTATCGGAAGCCAGCACCGGCAGGCCGCAGGCCTGGGCTTCCAGCAAAGCCATGCCATAGGCCTCGTTCACCGCCGGCCAGACATAGAGGTCGCTCACCGCATAGGCGCCGGCGAGTTCTTCCGGTGTCAGCAACCCGGTGAAGCAGGCGCGTGCACCGAGCGGTGCGAGGGCTGCTTCCACATCGGCCCGCGCCGATCCATCGCCCACCACCAGCAGCCGCCAGGGCTTGTGCATGGCGCGGCGCAGCACATCGCCGAGCGCGCGGAACGAGGCCAGCTTGTCGCCCGGCCGCATCATGCCGACGGCGAGCAGCCAGGGTTCCTCAGTCGGCAGGCGGTAGCGTTGCCCCCAGGCCGGGCGCAGGGCATCGCGGTGCGACAGCACGCGGGTATAGGGCTGTGCATCAAGGAAGGGCGGCAGCGCGTATACACGCTCTGCCCCAGCCAGCAATTCGACGCAGGTGCGGTCCAGGTTGGTGAGGCAGAGCAGCGCATCGGCCATGCGGATGGCATTGGCCGCCTGCACATAGCCCCTGGCCCAGGGGGAATTGGCGCGTTTCGGCGCCACCGAGGGCTCGGCGATCACATAGGGCTTGTTGAAGCGCTGCTTCAGCGCCGGGCCGATATAATCGGCGGCCTTGTGATAGACGTGATAGGTGAAGAACAGGTCCGGCAAAGCCTGCGGCGGCCCGGCGAAAAGCCGCGTCAGGCGCGAGACTTCAGCCGAACTGGCCTCGGCGATGCCGGCTTCGCGCGCCGGGTTGCCATCGCTGTTATAGGTGCGCAGGTCGGAAATCACCTGCACTTCATGGCCCATGCCCTGCAACGCCGCCATCAGCAGCCGCGCCATGCGGCGGTCACCGGATGGCGAGGGATGATCCGGCGGTTTCAGCGGCGCATAGAATCCGATCCGCATCTCAAGCCGCCTTCAGGCCGAAGCGCCGGGCGAGGTCGGCGATGCCCGCCTGCATGCTGAACCGCTCGCGCACCCGTTTCGCACCGGCATCGCCCAGGCGCTGGCGTAGCGCCGGATCGGCGATCAGGCGCTGCAAGGCAGCGGCCAAGGCCGTGGCGTCATCAGGCGGCACCAGCAGGCCGGTCTGGTCCGGCTCGATCAACTCCGGGATGGCGGAAAGTTTGGTGCTGACGCAGGCCAGCCCCTGGCTCTGGGCCTCCATCAGCACATTCGGCAGGCCATCCATGTCGCCTTCGCTGTCGCGCCGGCTGGCCAGCGCGAAAAGGTCGGCCTGGCGATAAGCGGCAATCACCGCATCCTGTGCCTGGGCACCCTGCCAGATGATGCGCCCGGCCAGACCAAGCCGTTCGGCCTGTTCCTTCAAGGCCGGCAGCAACGGGCCGCCGCCGATATGGTCGAGCCGCCAGTGCAGGTCACGCGGCAGCTTTGCCAGGGCATCGAGCAGGATGTCGTAGCCCTTCTTGGCCACGGCGCGGCCGACCGAGACTAGCCGCACCGGATCATCGGCCTTGCCGCCATCGCGCGGCGGGCGGCTTTCGGGCGGGGCCGGGAAGCGGCTGGTATCGATGCCGTGATAGACCAGACTGACCTTGTCGGCGGCATCGATGCCGCGCAGATGGGTGATGTTGTGCGCGTTGCAGGTGACGGCCCATTGGCAATCGGCGAATTTCTCCTGCTTCTCCCAGGCCGGCGTGGTCCAGAGGTCGCGGGCATGGGCCGAGGCAGTCCAGGGCAGGCCGCGCAAATGCGCCGCATAGCGCGCCACCGAACCCGGCGTATGCACGAAATGCGCATGGATATGGCGGTAGCGTTCCGGCAGTTCGGCGGCCAGCACCAGGGCCTGGCCGAGCCGGCGGCCACGGTTCGGCGTCAGGTCGCGCAGCAGGTCGCGCCACCACAGCCGCAGCGTGGCGCCATAGCCGGGCAGGCGGCGGGCACGCCACCAGCCGCGCAGCACGCGCAAAGGTTCCTGGTAGAGATATTCCGGCAGATACAGGATCGGCGCGTGGATGGCGTCGTTCAGCGCATGGCGCTTCTTGTCGGTGGGATGGCGCAGCGAGACGATAATAATGTCGAGGCCGAGTTGCTCCAGCGCGGCGATTTCCTGGGCGATGAAGGTTTCCGAGAGACGCGGATAGCCCTTAAGCACAAAAGCGACGGGAACTGGACTCACGCGCGGAACTCGACCACCTGGCCGGTCGGGGCTTCGCGCGGGGTCTGGCGCAGCCAGGGCTGCACCAGGCGGTTCACGTTCTCCAGGCCTTCCAGCAGGCCGGGGATCACCACCTCGGACGGCAGGCGCTGGCGCGGCAGGGCGCGGATCGCCGCCGCCATCTCGGCCGCGTCGTAGCGCTCGTCATCTTCCAGCATGCGGATCAGGCCCAGCTCCTGGGCGCGGTCGGCGCGGATATACTGCTCCATGCGCGGCTTTTTGCGCGGCACGATGATGGCGCGTTTGTTCAGCGACAGGATTTCGCAGAAGGTGTTGTAGCCGCCCATGGCGATGACGCCGACGGCATTCTGCACCAGATGCTCCATATGGGCATCGAAGGTGATGGCCTCGACGCGCGGCAGCCGCGCCACGCGGGCAAGGAATTCCGCCCGCCGCTCGCGCTGCATGAACGGCCCCAGCACCAGCAGGGCCGGGTAGGGCAGCATCTCGTTGCTCTCATAGGCGCGCAGCACCCATTCGATCAGGCCCTCGCCATCGCCGCCGCCGCCCGGCGTCACCAGCAGGAAGGGGCGCTGGGTGATCTCGGGCAGCTGATGCTCGTTGGGCGGCTCGGAGGAGGTGCGCGGCAGGTAGCCGGTATAGACGATCTTGCGCGCCACCTTCTCGGGGAGGTCGATGCCCTCCAGCGGGTCGCAGAATTGCGGCAGGCCGTAGACCCAGATCTGGTCGTAGAGATTGCGCAGGGCCGGCATCACATTCTTGCGCCGCCATTCCGGTTCCAGCGCCTTCGGCTCGTCCATCACGTCGCGCAGGCCCAGTACCAGCTTGGTACCCCGGGCTTTCAGCATCCGCAGGGTGTCGGCAACCTCACCGCGCAACCCCAGGGGCTCCTTATCAACGATAAAGATATCGGGGTCGAAAGCCTGGGCGGTATGTTGGATGATCTCGGCCCGCAGCTTCAGCGTATCCTCGATATGGATCGGCAGGCTGAGCGAGGTGTATTGCCCGTCGCGCAGCTTGATCACGCCCGGGATACGCACGAAATCGACCCGGCTGCGGAAGTCGAAACTGCCGATGATCGGCGAGCCGGACAGGATCAGCACCGACATATCCGGATTATTCTCGACCAGGGCATGGCCAAGGGTACGGCACCGGCGCAAATGGCCGAGGCCGAACGTGTCGTGGCTATAGATCAGCACACGCGTTCCGTCGCTACGCGACACCATAGAGAACCCCCCGAGGGTCGAGACTTGCCCCGACTATGGCATGCGGGCCGGGGGGCGGCCAAGGGGTAAGGTGGACCGCTAACGTGTTAATATTCCATACACAAGTATAAGAATCTGGTTAGCCGGGCGCCGGTTGGCGGGGGCCTGCCGGCTGATATAGAGTGGCCGGAACCCGCAGGGGGCATGGCGTGGAAAAGAACCTTTACAAATTCATCATCAAGCACTCGATGCGCCAGCAGGTGATTATCACCCTGCTGTCTGTCGCGTCGTTCATTCCGTACTACTACTACCTGTCGATGCCCAAGACGATCATCAACGAGGGCATCTCGGGCAAGGGTGTGCATTACCCTGTCGATCTGTTCGGCCTCGGCATCCTGGATCTTGGCAAGGTGGATTACCTGCTGGTCCTCTGCCTCGGCTTCCTGTTCCTTGTGCTAGTACAGCAAGGATTCAAATACGCCATCAACGTGTTTCAGGGCATTGCCGGCGAGCGCATGCTGCGCCGCCTGCGCTATGACCTCTATTGTCAGGTTTTGCGTTTCCCGCTGCCGACCTTCCGCAAGACCAGCCAGGGCGAAATCATTCCGATGATCATTGCCGAAGTGGAGCCGGTGGGCGGCTTCATCGGCGAAAGTTTCGCACTGCCGATTTTCCAGGGCGGCATGCTGCTGGTGATCTTCGGCTTCCTGCTGATCCAGAACCCGGTGATGGCGCTGGCGGCGGTGGCGCTGTATCCGATCCAGTTCTACATCGTGCCGAAGCTGCAGCGCCGCGTGCGGGCGCTGGGCAAGGAGCGGATCAAGAACCAGCGCCGCCTCTCCGACCGCATCGGCGAGACCGTGACCGGTGTGGTGGAACTGCATACCCATGACGGCTCCAACCGCATGCTGGCGGATTTCTCCAAGAAGCTCGGCGTCAGCTACTGGATCCGCGTCGAAATCTTCCAGCGCAAGTTCGTCATCAAGTTCGTCAACAATTTCATCCAGCAGCTCGGGCCGTTCTTCTTCTACACCATCGGCGGCTATTTCGTGATCAAGGGCCAGATGGATGTGGGTACCGTGATCGCGGCGGTGAACGCGCATAAGGAAATGGCGGCGCCCTGGAAGGAACTGCTGAACCACTACCAGACCCGCGAGGATGTGAAGCAGAAATACGAACAGGTGGTGAGCCAGTTCGAGCCGCAGGGCCTCAAGCCGGCGGCCGACATTCTGGAGGACCCCGCCGAGCCGGTGTCGCTGGCCGGCCCGGTTGTCACCAGCAATCTGGCCTTGAGCGACGATCAGGGCGTGACGGTGCTGGACAATATCGGCGTCACCTTGCCCTGGCCGGCGCGTGTCGCCGTGGTCGGCAGCAGCGGACGCGAGGAATTCCTCCAGACCCTGGCCCGCCTGCATGAGCCGAGCCGTGGCAAGGTCTCGATCAATGGCCGGCCGTTAAGCGATCTGCCCGAAACCGTCACCGGCCGCCAGCTCGCCTATGTCGGCGCCTCGGCGCATATCTTCAATGCCTCGCTGGGCGACAACCTGTTCCTCGGCCTGCGCCAGCGTCCGGTGCATGAGAAGCAGCGCGATGACGCAGCCAAGCGCCTCTATGAGCGCGAAATGACCGAACTCCAGGCCTCGGGCAACATCCTTTACGATGTCGATGCCGACTGGACCGATTACCGCCGCGCCGGCGCGGACAGTCCCGAGCAACTGACCCAGCGCGCCATTCAGGCGCTGCATGTCTCGGCTTTTGACGAAGACGTCTATCAGCTTGGCATGCGCGGCACGATCAATCCGAAGCAGCAATTCCGCCTCGCCGAGCAGGTGCTGGAGGCGCGGCGTGCCTTCCGCTCGAAGCTGGCCGATAGCGATATCGCCGATCTGGTCGAAGGCTGGGACCCCGAGCGCTACAACAGCAACGCCACGGTGGCCGAGAACCTGATGTTCGGCACCGCGCGCGACGGCGCCTATGATGTCGATAACCTGGCGCGCGATCCGCATATCCTGCAGGTGCTGGACCAGGTGGGCCTGCGCGACCGCTTCGTGCAGATCGGCCATGAAGTGGCCTCCACCATGGTCGAATTGTTCGCCGACCTGCCGCCGGATCATGAATTCTTCCAGCAATTCAGCTTCATCTCCTCGGAAGATCTGCCGGAATACAAGGAGATGCTGGCGCGTGCGCGGCCTGATGCTCTGGGCCAGCTGCGCGAGGAAGACCGCGTGCGGCTGATGTCGCTGCCGTTCAAGCTGATCCTGGCACGCCATCGCCTGGGCCATTTCGACGAGGCCGAGCGCGGACAGATTCTGAAGGCGCGCAAGATTTTCGCCGATACGCTGCCGGCGGAGCGCCGCGCCAGTATCGCCTTCTTCGATCCCGAGACCTTCAACGCTTCGGCCAGCATCGTCGACAACATTCTGTTTGGCCGCGTCGCCTATGGCCAGGCGCAGGCGCAGGAGAAGATCGGCCGCGTGATGGCCGATGTGATCGAGCATGGCGGCCTGCGCGAACCGATCATCGCGGTCGGCTTCCAGTTCGAGGTCGGCATCGCCGGTGCCCGCCTGGGCGCCGCGCAGCGCCAGAAACTGGCGATTGCCCGCGCCTTGCTGAAGCAGCCGGACTGGCTGATGCTCTCGGAAAGCACGGCCTCGCTCGATCCGCGCAGCCATGCCGCCGTGCTGCGGGAAATGCTGGCGCAGCGCCAGGGTGCTGGCCTGGTCTGGTCGCTGCAGCGCGCCGCCGACGCGGCTGGCTTCGATATTGTACTGGTATTCGAGGAAGGCCATCTGGTTGCCCAGGGCAATTTCGCCGAACTGGCCGAGCATAATGCGAAATTCAAACATCTGCTGGTTGGCTGAGCCGCCGCTTTTCGAAAGGATTGAGCCATGAGCCTGAACGAAGAAGTGGAAGCCCTGCGCCGCATCCCGCTGTTTGCCAAGATCGAGCCGGCCAAGCTGAAACTGCTGGCCTTCACCAGCCAGCGCATCACCTACAAGCCCGGCGACGTGCTGTTCAATCAGGGCGATCCCGGCGATGCCGCCTATGTCATTTTCGGCGGCGAGGCCGATGTTTCGGTCAACACGCCGAACGGCCCGCTCACCGTGGCGCGGCTGAAGCAGAATGATTTCGTCGGCGAAATCGCCATCCTCTGCGACGTGCCGCGCACCGCCACCGTCACCGCCAAGACCGAACTGGTGACGCTGCGCATCGCCAAGGACCTGTTCTTCCGCCTGATCAACGATTTCCCGCAGATCGCCATCGAGATCATGCGCGTGCTGGCGCAGCGCCTGGAGCGCACCACCGCCGATCTGCGCGCCGCCGCGGCGAAGAACTCGTAACAGGCAACATAAGCAAGGTGTGTAGCGCGTGAGCCGTCTCGACAGTTTCATCCGCCGTCTTTCGGCGCAGCGCAGCGTGCTGGACTGGGCGGCGCAGGCGATCCGCGATATTCCCGGGCCGGTCCTTGAGATCGGTCTCGGCAATGGCCGCACCTTCGATCACCTGCGCGAAAAGCTGCCCGGCCGCGATATCTATGCCTTCGACCGCGCCGATAATGCGCATCCGCAATCCAAGCCGGCGGGCGATTTGCTGGTGCTGGGCGAATTCTCCACCACGCTGCCGGCTTTCGCCGCGCACCACGGCGCCGTGGCGGCGCTGATCCATTGCGATACCGGCTCGGGCGATGCGGCGGCCAATGCGCGCCAGGCCGCCTGGCTGTCCGATCTGGTGCCGACACTGGGCTGTAAAGGCGCCATCGTGCTGTCGGATCAGCGTCTGGCCCATGCGCGGCTCAGCGTGATCACGCCGCCGGTGGACATCCCGCCGGAACGCTATTTCCTCTACACGCTTTCCTAAAGCACGCTCACAAACAAACTAGCTTTGCCATAGCCCTGGCCCGCCATACTCTAGTTGGCTAGCATGCCGCCTTCGCAGTTGCGGGAGGGATGGAATGGGCGCGCCAGGGCGGCTCAACCGGATAACAGATGTGCCGGGCCTGCTGGTAGGCCAGGCTGCCGATGAATCCGTGCGCAGCGGCGTCAGTGTAATTTTTGCCGACCGGCGTTTCGCCGCCAGCGTCGATTGCCGGGGCGGCGCACCGGGTACGCGCGAGACCGATCTGCTGCGGCCCGAGGCGATGATGCCTGAGATCGACGCCATCTGCCTGTCCGGCGGTTCGGCCTTCGGCCTCGATGCCGCTTCCGGCGTGGTGCATTGGCTGGCGCGCCAGGGCAAGGGCTTCGCCATGGCGCATCTGCGCGTGCCGATCGTGCCGGCCGCGATCCTGTTCGACCTGATGAATGGCGGCGACAAGGACTGGCCCGAGGAAACGCCGTATCGCCGCCTGGGAGCCGCCGCTTGCGCCGAGGCACGCGCCGATTTCGCGCTCGGCAATGCCGGGGCGGGCTATGGCGCCGCGGCGGGCCGCATCAAGGGCGGCGTTGGTTCCGCTTCCTGGGTCAGCGATGATGGCCTGATCGTCGGCGCCTATGTGGCGGTGAACGCGGTCGGCAGCGTGCTCACGCCCGGCAACCGCGCTTTCTGGGCCGCGCCCTGGGAGCAGGTCTGGGGGGAGCATGGCAGCGAATTCGGTGGCCTCGGTGTCGATCCGCAGAGCGGCAGCATCGATCACGAACTGGCGGCGGAAGGCCGCATCGCTGGCCATACCTGTATCGCGGCCGTGGCCACCAATGCGCGGCTCGACAAGAGTTGCCTACGCCATGTTGCAACCATGGCGCATGACGGCCTGGCGCGTGCCATTCGCCCGGTGCATACGCCGTTCGATGGCGATACGGTATTCTCGGTTTCGCTGCCGTCATGGCAGGCGCAGCCGGAGGATGCTGCCATTCTGCCGCGCCTGGTGGCACGCATCGGCAGCATCGCCGCCGATTGCCTGGCCCGCGCCGTGGCGCGCGGTGTCTGGGAAGCCGAACCGCTTGGCACGCTGCCGGCGGCGAAGCAGATTCTGCAACGGGTTTGAACCAAGCTAAGTCAGGAGGCATCACCATGCTGCGACGCTATTTCCTCACCGGCACCCTAGCTATCACGGCCCTGCTGCTGGCATTGCCCGGCGCAGGTGTTCTGGCGCAGGCGAAAAAGGATGCGGTGACGCTGGGCATGGTACTTGAGCCGCCGGGGCTCGATCCCACCACGGCGCCGGCCGCCGCCATCGGCGAGGTCACGCATTTCAATATCTTCGAGGGCCTGACCCGCATCCGCGAGAATGGCACCGTGGCGCCGTTGCTGGCCGAAAGCTGGGCTGCCAGCACCGACATGAAGGAATTCACCTTCAAGCTCAAGGCTGGCGTGAAATTCAGCGACGGCACGCCGCTCACCTCGGCGGAAGTGAAATCGTCATTCGAGACCTATGGCGGCGCGCAGAGCACCAACAAGCGCAAGGCGGTGTTCACCAACATGGCCGAGATCGGCACGCCCGATCCGCTCACCGTCACCATCAAGCTGAAGGAGACGGACGCCAATTTCCTCTTTTCGCTGGGTGAGAACACGGCCGTGATCACCACGCCGGCCAGCCGCGCCGGCAATGCCACCAATCCCATCGGCACCGGCCCCTACAAGCTGGAGAAATGGGTGAAGGGTGACTCGATCATGCTGACCGCCCAGCCGAATTTCCGCGATACGGCCGCGATCCGCATCAAGACCGCCACTTTCCGCGTCATCGCCGATCCGGCGGCCCAGGTGGCGGCCTTGCTCGCTGGCGATATCGATGGTTTCCCTATCGGCATGAGCGGCGAGAATGTGCCGCAATTCCAGAAGGACAAGCGTTTCCGCGTCACCACCGGCACCACCGAGGGCGAGGTGATGCTGGCGGTCAACAACAAGCGCAAGCCGCTGGACGATCTGCGCGTGCGCCGCGCGCTGGCCCATGCCATCGACCGCAAGGCGCTGATCGAGGCGGTGGCTTCCGGCTATGGCACGGTGATCGGCAGCCATTTCCCGCCGCATGATCCGGCCTATGTCGATCTCGCCAATGCCTATCCGTATGATCCGGCCAAGGCCCGTGCGCTGCTGAAGGAAGCCGGGCTGGACAAGCTGGAACTCACCCTGCGCCTGCCGCCGCCGGCCTATGCCCGCCGTGGCGGCGAGGTGGTGGCGGCGATGCTGGCGGAGGCCGGCATCAATGCCAAGATCGAGAATATGGAATGGGCGCAGTGGCTGGACGTGGTGTTCAAGAATTTCAACTACGACCTGACCATCATCAACCATGTCGAGCCGAACGACATCATCAAGTATGCCGAGCCGAATTATTACTGGCAGTATGACAGCCCGGAATTCCGCAACCTGCTGGCCCAGGCCAACACCACGCTGGATGTGAAGGAGCGCACCGAGATCATGCAGCGCATGCAGCGCGTGCTGTCGCGCGATGCGGTGAATGTGTGGCTCTACAATGCCTCGCGTGTTGCCATCTATAAGGCCAACCTCAAGGGCTTCTGGTCCAGCGCGCCGATCTTCGCCAACGATCTGTCGGCGGTGTACTGGGAGTAGGGGCGGCCGCGCTACAGGCGTCACCCGCGGACTTGATCCGCGGGTCTCCTGCCGCTGATAGGAGAGTAAAACCAAAAATGGGATCCTCGCCTTCGCGAGGATGACAAGTAAGAAAAAGCCCTGTCATGCCCGCGAAAGCGGGCATCCCATTTCTGACTTGTCCGCTCTGTTACCCGGCTAGTTTGCCGGTGGTCCGCCCATGAAGCTTTCGACCAGCGCGGCGCAGACCAGATTCCAGCCATCCACCAGCACAAAGAAGATCAGCTTGAACGGCAGGGATATCACCACGGGCGGCAGCATCATCATGCCCATCGACATCAGGATGGAGGCCACCACCATGTCGACGACGATGAAGGGGATGAACAGCAGGAAGCCGATCTCGAAGGCGCGTTTCAATTCGCTGATCATGTAGGCCGGGATCAGCACGCGCAGCGGGATGGCTTCCGGGGTTGCCGGCGGCGCCAGCTTGGCGAAGCTGGCGAACAGCGCCAGGTCCTTCTCGCGCACATGGCCGCGCATGAACTGGTGGAACGGCGCCACGGCGCGGTCAAACGCCGTCTGCTGGTCGATACGCTCCTCGATCAGCGGCTGGATGCCATCGTTATAGGCGCGCTCGAAGGTCGGCTGCATGATGAAGAAGGTGAGGAACAGCGCCAAGCTGATCAGCACCGTGTTCGGCGGCGTCGACTGGGTGCCGAGCGCGGTGCGCAGGATCGAGAATACCACCACGATGCGGATGAAGCTGGTGAGCACGATCAGGATCGATGGCGCCAGGGTCAAAACGGTGGTGAGCGCGACAAGCTGGATCACGCGGCCGGTGAGCGAGCCGCCGCCTTCGCCAAGATCGATATTGATTGATTGCGCCATGGCCGGGCCGAAGAAGGCCAGCACGGCATAGGCCAGTGCGGCGCCGGAAAGCAGCATCACCATGCTGCCGGGCAGCCAGCCGGCGCGGTGCATCCAGGTTTCACGGCATTTCCAGGCAGCCCGGTATACCCAGGCGTTGCTGGCGGCAGGATCAGTCCGCACCGCTGGCTCCGTCCTTGTTCGGATCGCGGCTCGGCATGCGCAGCGACGGGAACATCGGCGCCTTGGGCGTGGCATCGGTTTCGGTTTTCACCACCGGGATGCCGGTTTCGATCACCACGTCGCCATCATCGCCGAGCAGCAGCAGATGCTCGACATTGTCGCGCCGCACCAGGATGAGACGACGGGTGCCATCCACCGGCGCCAGTTCGATCACGCCGATACGCTGGCCGTTGCGCCATTTGCCGACACGCATGTTGCCGGCAAAATACTTCATCGCCCAGTAGAAGGCACCGAGCAGGATGAGCACGACGCCCAAGCCGATGCCGACACGCATATAATCGATTTGTTCCATGATGCTCCCGAATTCAGTGGACTGTGCTTGCCGCGCCCGAGTCGGGTCAAGTTAGATTGGTCGGCTCAACGGCCGCCTCAGTTCCCTGGCGTCTTGCCCTGGGTGCGGTAGATGTAGCTGAGGATTTCCGCCACCGCGGCGAAGGCTTCCACCGGGATCAGGGTGTCGATATCGAGCTTGCCGAGGATTTCCACCAGGTCCGAATCCTGACGGATGGTGATGCCGTTATCCATGGCGATGCGGATCACCTGTTCCGCCATATGCCCCTGGGCATTGGCGACCACGCGGGGCGCATCTTCCTTGGCGGCATCGTAGCGCAGAGCCACGGCCTTCAATTTTTTTGGCGGTTTTCCAGTCTCGTCAGCCATTTCGCGGGCTTTCGGGCGGTTTCATTTATTAATATATCCCGGCAATTCGTTAATAAATGATTCAATGATTCAGGGCAGAGTCGCCGCCATGGACCTGGATCGCATCAACATCATGAAAGCGATTACCCGCCGGATGGAATATACCGGCGAGCGGCAGCGTGTGCTGGCCGAGAATATCGCCAATGCGGATACGCCGAACTACAAGCCGAAGGATCTCAAGAAGGCCAGCTTCTCCGATCTGGTGAAGGGGCCGAACCCGCGCGCCGCGATTGCCACCACCCAGCCCGGCCATATCGGCCGCAGTTCCGCCAGCGCCGGCAACGGCAGCTGGAAGGTGGAACGCGCCAAGGGCGAGTTCGAGGTGGCGCCGAACGGCAACGCGGTGAACCTGGAGCAGCAGACCATGATGCTGGCGGAAAACCAGGGCGAACATAATCTGATGACCAACCTGTATCGCAAGCAGGTCGGTCTGCTGCGCAAGGCCCTCGGGCCGCGCCAGCAGTAAGCATAGGAGCAGGCGATGGAACTCAAGGACGCGATGAAGATTTCCGCCTCTGGCATGAAAGCCCAGAGCGACCGCCTCAAGGTCATCGCGGAAAACCTCGCCAATTCGGACTCGCTCGGCAAGACCCCGGGCGCCGACCCGTATCGCCGCAAGGTGGTGAGCTTCAAGAACGAACTGGACCGCGCCACCGGCGTCAATATGGTGAAAACCAAGCCGCCGACCCGCGACCGCTCGGATTTCGAACTGAAATACGATCCGGGCCATCCGTCCGCCAATGCCGATGGCTATGTGAAGCTGCCGAATGTGCGCCCGGTGATCGAAATGGCCGATATGCGCGAAGCGCAGCGGTCCTACGAAGCCAATCTGAACGTCATCGAAGGCGCCAAGGCGATGGTCAACCGCACCGTCGACCTGCTGCGCAACTGATAGAGGCGAGGGCCTGAAGCATGGCTGATATACGCATCGGTGGGCTGGCAGACGGGCTTGCCACCGTAGGCCGCGCCACCCAGGGCGGCGGCGCCACCTCTGTTGGCGGCACCGGCTTCGGCGATCTGGTGCGTCAGGCGCTGAATTCCACCGTCGAGGCCCAGCAGAAGGCCGAAACCCTGTCCACCCAGGCGGTGAACGGCAAGGCCGATGTCACCGAGATCGTCACCGCCGTGACCAACGCCGAAGTGGCCTTGGATACGGTGATCGCGGTGCGCGACAAGGTGATCAACGCCTACCAGGAAATCATGCGCATGCCCATTTGATGGGCTGCATCCTGCGAATCAGGTATACACTGCGGAAACGAGCGAATCGATGACCGCAGTTGAAGTTACAGATGTGATGCGCGATGCGATCTGGGTCCTGATCAAGGTCTCCGGGCCGGCGATGGCTGTCTCGCTGGTGATCGGCCTGGCGATTGCGCTGTTCCAGGCACTGACCCAGTTGCAGGAACCGACGCTCACCTTCGTTCCCAAGATCCTGGCGATCTTCGGCACCCTCATCATCTCCATGCCGTTCATGATCGGCACCATGGTGGCCTTCATGGAGCAGTTGGCTCAGCGTATCGCCGGATTGAATTAGCGGTCTGCCATGTTGCAGCAGATCGTCGCCGGCAACGTCTTCGTCTTCATGCTGATCCTGTGCCGGATCGGCAGCGCCATGATGTCGCTGCCCGGCATCGGCGAGGCCTCGATCCCGCCGCGCGTCCGCCTCACCCTGGCCCTGCTGATGTCTGCCCTGCTGGTGCCGATCCTGGGGCCGAGCCTGCCGCCGCTGCCAGTGCAGCCGATGAACCTGGCCTTCCTGCTGATCACCGAAATCGGCTTCGGCCTCGCCCTCGGCCTGATCACGCGCATGCTGCTCACCGCCATGCATGTCGCCGGCACGGTGATCGCCATGCAGGCCGGCCTCTCTGCCGCCACCTTCTTCGATCCCAATATGGGTGGCCAGAATGCCATTCTCAGCGGCGCGCTGATCTTCCTCGGCACCGCGCTGATGTTCGCCACCGATATGCATCTGGTGCTGCTGCAGGCGGTGCATGACAGCTACACGCTGTTTCCGCCGCTGCGCGTGCCGGCTTTCGGCGATTTCGCCCAGGTCGCCGTGCAGCTGCTCAGCGATGCCTTCTCGCTCGGCATGCGCATGGCGGCGCCCTTCATCGTCTATGGCGTGGTGTTCAACGTAGCCCTCGGCCTGCTCAACCGCCTGATGCCGACGCTGCAGATCTTCTTCATCATGCAGGCGCCGCAGATCGCGCTGTCCTTCCTGCTGTTCGGCTTCACGCTCACCGCCATCGGCATTGCCTATACCACATATTTCGAGCAGACCGTCGCCCAGTTCCTGGCGCCGGCCGTGCCGCGCTAGAGTAGGGAGGCCGCCGCATGTCGGAAGATGCCGATCCCGAATCTAAAACCGAAGACCCATCTGAGAAGCGATTGCGCGATGCCGAAGAGAAAGGCAACATCGCGCGGTCGCAGGAAATCGGGCACTGGTTCACCTTCCTTGCCGCCATGATCGGCATGTACATGCTGGGCGATACCCTGGTGCGGCGCTTCACCGGCACCGCCACGGTATTCTTCCAGTCGCCGCACAAGATCCCGATGGATCCCGCGCATCTCACCCACCTGGCGCTGGACATGGTGTTCGATATCAGCGCCGTGCTGCTGCCGATCCTTGGCCTGTTCGCGGTGTTCGGCCTGGCCGGCAGCCTGATGCAGAACCCGCTGCATTTCAGCCCCGAGCGGCTGATGCCCGATCTCAACAAGCTCAATCCGCTGAACGGCATCAAGCGCATCGCTTCGGTGGCGACCCTGGTCGAGTTCGTGAAGAACATCATCAAGATTTCGGTGATCGGCGTGCTGCTGGTCTACCTGATCATGCCTGAACTTGATTCGCTGGAAACCCTGGTGGCACTGGATATCAACCTGATGCTGCCACACACGATCCGCATCGTGTTCAAGCTGCTCGGCGCCATGCTGGCCATCGTTTTCGTGGTCGCCGTCGCCGACTATCTCTACCAACGCTACAACCACATGAAGCAGCTCCGCATGACCAAGCAGGAGTTGAAGGACGAATACAAGGAAAGCGAAGGCGATCCGCATATCAAGGCGCGCCTGCGCCAGTTGCGCATGCAGCGCGTGCGCCAGCGCATGATGTCGGCAGTGCCGGAGGCCAGCGTGGTGGTCACCAACCCGACCCACTATGCCGTGGCGCTGAAATACGAGATCGGCAAGATGGATGCGCCGATGGTGGTGGCCAAGGGTGCCGACCTGATCGCCAAGCGCATCCGCGAAATCGCCACCGAGCATGAAGTGCCGATTGTCGAGAATGTGCCGCTGGCCCGCGCGCTGTTCCTGGTCGAGATCGACAACCCGATCCCGGTGGAGCATTACAAGGCGGTGGCCGATGTCATCAGCTACGTCATGAAGCTGAAAGACAAGCTGAATTAGGCGCGTGCCAACAATAAACCCGTCATGGCCCGCGTAGGCGGGCCATCCACGAGTCTGTTGCTTGATTGACTGCAATAAAAGGAACGCGTGGATGCCCTGCCTCCGCAGGGCATGACGGTCTTTGTTGCGGGTAAGGTCAGCGGCTACTCTGGCAAGGCTATACCGGACAGTGGTTCAGCCGGCCCGCCATCGTTAATTTCACAAAATGTTCTTATTTGATCCGCCGGAGCCATCCGGCCGATAACTTTTCTGCGCCCTGACGTTGCGGCAGGACTTGACAGCGGCATACCATGCGATTCGCCGGAACTATGGTAAATAGCGGTAAACTATGCATTTTTTGCCGCTTCCGGCACAATCTGCCGGGATGTTATCCACAGCTTTAGGTTAACCCTGATTAACCCTGCGGTAATAATTCTTAAGATTGAATGACTTAAGTATTTTTTCCTATTTTGGCATGCGCCTTGCTCTCCAGAGGTTGCGGTTCCACCGCGCACCCGAATCCCCGGGGGCCAAACCGAACGAGAGGAGACAGCATGTCCATCAGTGCCGCGATGCAGGCGGCCTTGGCCGGCCTGAACGGCCAGGCCGCCGCCATCGGCTTCATATCCGACAACGTCGCCAATGCCTCCACGCCTGGCTACAAGAAGGTGGAGTCGCGTTTCTCCACGCTGATCACGCAATCCAGCGCGCAGGCCAACAGCCATTCGCCGGGCGGCGTGCAGAACCGCCCGTTCTTCGCCAACAACGCCCAAGGGCCGATCCAGCAGGTGGCGTCGGGCACTTCCTTCGCGGTCTCGGGCGATGGCTTCATCCCGGTCTCGAAGCAGGTCGGCATCGGCGCCGATGGCCAGCCCGTTTTCGAGCAGACGGCGTATTACACGCGGGTCGGCGATTTCACCCAGAATACCAAGGGCTATCTCGTCAACTCGTCGGGCTACTACCTGCAAGGCTGGGCGGTCGATCCGGTGACCGGCGTGGTGGATAGCTCGCAGACCCGGGAAATCCGCGTCTCCGACCTGCTCGACCAGCCGGTGCAGACCAGCCTGATCGAGTATTCCGCCACGCTGCCGGCCAATGCGGTGGATACCGATGGCAATCTGCCGGCGACGCTGCCGGTTTCCTCCTTCCAGGTCTATGACGCGCTCGGCAATGCCCGCACGGTGAACCTGACCTGGACCCGCACCGCCGCCAGCGAATGGGAATTGACCATCGACGCGCCGGGCAGCACGCCGGCAAGCTTCGGCCCGGCCACGGTCAGTTTCGGCGGCGATGTGAACGGCACCAACGCGCCAGCCGGCACCATCTCTGGCCTCGGCACCGCCGGCGGCCTCAATGGCAGCATCGGCACGGCTTTGGGCGACAATGCCGCCTTCAGCTTCGATCTCGATTTCGGCTCGGGGCCGCAGGCGGTGCAGCTTGATCTCGGAGCCTTCGGCTCCACCAACGGCACCACGCAGTTCGGCGGCACCACGCTGCAGCTCAACGACCTGCAGCAGAACGGCGTGCCGCAGGGCAATTACAAGAGCCTGGCGATCGATGCCAACGGCATGGTCTCGGTCACCTTCGACAACGGCAATGTGAAAACCTTCTTCCAGGTGCCGCTGGCGAAATTCCGCGATCCCACCGAACTCGACCGCGTCGATGGCAATGCCTTCGTCGCCACGCCGCAATCGGGCAGTGCCGTGCTCGGCCAGGCCGGCGGCAGCGGCGTCGGCAATATCGTCGCCTCGGCCATCGAGCAGTCCAACGTCGATATCGCCGAGGAGTTCGCCAAGATGATCGTGGCGCAGCGGGCCTATTCGGCCAATGCGCGGCTGGTCACCGTGGCCGACGAATTGCTCCAGGAAACCCTCAACATCAGCCGCTGATCCACCCGCGCAAACAAAAGGAACAACACCATGACCATGATTTCCACTGTCGGCACCGGCAGCAACACCCAGAACACGGCGCAGACTGCTTCATCCAACAAGCTCACCGCCGATATGCAGACTTTCCTGAAGCTGCTCACCACGCAGCTCAAGAACCAGGACCCGACCAATCCGATGGACCCGAAGGATTTCACCGAGCAACTGGTGCAGTTCTCGCAGATCGAGCAGCAGATCCAGCAGACCGGCAAGCTCGACCAGATTCTTGCCGCGCTGGATGGCAGCAAGTCGAGTGACGCGCTGGCCTATATCGGCAAGGAAGTGCAGGCGATGGGCAACGTGAATTACCTGGAGGATGGCGAGGCCAAATTCTCCTATGGTGTGCCCAAGGGCGCGGTCACGGTGGAGATCAAGGTCTACGACGAGGATGGCGAACTGCTCTATACCGGGGCTGGCAACACCGCCAATGGCCGCCATGATTTCACCTGGGATGGCAAAACCACCGAAGGCGTGCAGAAGCCAGATGGCGGCGCCTACAAGGTCGAGGTGACGGCCAAGGATGCCAAGGGCGAGAAGCTGGAAACCGATGTGCTGGTGCGCGGCGTGGTCGATGCGGTCGAAACCGTGGATGGCAAGGCCTATCTGGTGATCGGCAAGCTGGGTATCGATCCCGATGAAGTAGTGCTGTCGCGCCAGCCTGCCGACGCGTGACACTCTGCTGCCCCGAGCAGCAGGGTGTCATACCGGGCCGGTGTCCGGAATTTGATGGGCCAGGAGTTTGAAGCGCAGGGATTTGAATAGCCGGGGGTTTGAAAATGCCGGTGCAGTGGCTTACCTCTGGGGACATGATCTCACGCTTGCGCAATCTGCTCCTGGTTCCCGTCGCCGCGCTGTTGCTTGGCTGCACCGCGCCGCCGGATGGCGTGACGCCGGTATCTGATTTCGATACCGGTCGCTATCTCGGGCAATGGTACGAGATAGCCCGGCTGGATCACCGCTTCGAGCGCGGCCTGGCGAATGTGACGGCGCAGTATGAGGCCAATGCGGATGGCACCCTGCGTGTCATCAATCGGGGCCTGGAGCGCGACACCTGCAAGTGGAAACAGGCCGAGGGCAAGGCCAGGTTTCTCGGCGCGCCCTCCATCGCCAGCCTCAGCGTCACATTCTTCTGGCCGTTCTCGGGCGGGTATCACGTCTTTGCCCTCGACCGGCAGGATTATGCCTGGGCCATGGTTTCCGGTCCGTCGCGGGAATATCTGTGGATACTGGCCCGGCGGCCCGAACTGGATGCGGCAACGCAGGCGCGGCTGATCGAACAGGCGCGGGCATTGGGGTTTGAAACCGCGGCGCTGATCATGGTCGATCAATCCACGCCGCCCTGCGCCCCAGCCAGCGTCCCCGCCACCGTTTCGGGCCAGTGAAACAGCCTGCTTGACGCCCCAGCACGGCAACGCCCATAACCGAAGCTGCGGAAAGCCGCAGAGTCGGTTATGGAGAGTCGGTTATGGCGCAAACATGGTTGTCCGGCCTGCTGGGTGGCAATGCCGCCCCGGACCGTGCGGCTTTGGCGCAGGTGATCGCCGATGCCGCGCCCCATGCCCGCGTCATCACCCGTGCCGGTTCGGGCAAGGGCCTCGTCGTCGTCTGTGCCAATGCCATCTATGGCCGCCTGGCGCAAAGCTGCGGCCAGCCCGAACGGGTCTCGCCGCTGGAACTCGCCAGCCAGGTGCAAGCAGCCCTTGAGCGTTTGAGCCGCCGGGTGCCGGCTTCCGGCGCGGTGACCGATCAGGTGACGCTGCGCCGCGCCGATGGTGCTGAACTGTGGCTGGCGGTCAGCGTCATGGTGCGGCCCGACGAGCCTTCCGAACTGATCTGGGACCTGGCCGATATCACCCATGAGCATCATGCGCTGATGGACATGGCGGTGCAGCGCGATGCGCTGGCGGGTTTTCTCGACAACGCCCCGGTGGGGCTTTATTCCATCGCGCCGGATGGGCATTTCCTGTTCGCCAACCGCACCTTCTCGGCCTGGCTCGGCCTTTCCCCGGATGCGCTGACCGGCGGCGCGCTGAAACTCAATGACGTGCTGCTGCCCGCCGATGAGTCGGGTACTGGCACTGGTACTGGTTCTGGCCGTGCCATCACGCCGGATTGGGAAGGCGGCGAGGCCAAGCTCAGCCCGCCCGGCACCGCGCATGGCTCGGCCGCCGAGCCGCTGCGGCTGGTCGGCGTCAGCCAGACGCCGGTGCCGGGGCCGGATGGTCATGTCGCGCGCTATTCCGCCGTGGTGCATGACCTGAGCCGCGAATTGCGCGTGCGCGGCACGCTGCGGCCGGTGGAAGCCGAGTTCCGCCGCTTCTTCGATCAGGCGCCGATTGGCATCCTGGTGCTGGATGCCGCCGGCAGCATCATCGAGGGCAACGCGGCTTTCGGCGTGCTCTGCGGCCGCCATGACTGGCCGGGCCAGCGCCTTGCCGCCGTGGTGCGCGAGGAGGATGGCGCCGAACTGAACCGCCATCTCATGGCGGTGCGGCGCAACGAAGCCGTGACACGGCCGCTGGAAGTGCGCTTTCCGGGCCAGGATGCGGCGAGACCGCGCATCGCGGAATTGTTCGCCGCTTCGCTCGATGCCGGTGCCGACAGCCAGGCGACACAGCTGGTCTATCTGGTCGACACCACGCACCAGCGCAACCTGCAACAGCAATTCAATCAGAGCCAGAAGATGCAGGCGGTGGGCCAGCTTGCCGGCGGCATCGCGCATGACTTCAACAACCTGCTCACCGCCATGATCGGCTTCTGCGACCTGCTGCTGCAACGCCACCAGCCGGGCGACCAGAGCTTCGCCGATATCATGCAGGTGAAGCAGAATGCCAATCGCGCCGCCAACCTGGTGCGCCAGCTGCTCGCCTTCTCGCGCCAGCAGACCCTGATGCCCAAGGTGCTGGATGTCACCGATGTGCTGGCCGATCTGCGCAACCTGATTGGCCGCCTGATCGGTGAGACCATCCAGCTTCGCCTGGTGCATGGCCGCGATCTCGGCCTGGTGCGGGTCGATCAGGGCCAGCTTGAACAGGTGATCATCAATCTGGCAGTGAATGCCCGCGATGCCATGCTGCAGGGTACTGGCGCCAGTGGAAGCGGGGGCGGCGAATTGCGCATCCGCACCGCCTATTGGCGGCCGCAGCAGCCGAGCCTGACGCTCGGCGGCGAAATGATGCCACCCGGCGATTATGTGCTGATCGAGGTTAGCGACAGCGGCCATGGCATCGCGCCGGAGAATCTGGCGAAGATTTTTGATCCCTTCTTCACCACCAAGGCGGTGGGCGCCGGCACCGGCCTGGGGCTTTCCACGGTCTACGGCATCATCAAGCAGACCGGCGGCTTCATCCAGGTGGAAAGCGAAGTGGGGCAGGGCGCCATCTTCCGCATCTTCCTGCCGCGCCATGAGCCGAGCGCCACCGAGCGTTCCGCTGCGCGCGAGGATAGCCCGGCGGTTGCCGCGCCCGATCTCACCGGCCAGGGCCTGGTGCTGCTGGTGGAGGACGAGGATGCGGTGCGCGCCTTCGCCACCCGGGCTTTGCGCAACAAGGGCTATACCGTGATAGAGGCCAATTCCGGCGAGCAGGCGCTGAGCCTGCCCGAGGAACAGCTTGATCGCGTCGAGGTGCTGGTGACCGACGTGGTGATGCCGAACATGGACGGGCCGACCTTGGCCGAACACATGCGCCAGCGCCGCCCGGATCTGAAGATCCTGTTCATCTCCGGCTATGCCGAGGATGCGCTGCGGCGCAGCCTCGCCAACGCCGATAACGTGTCATTCCTGCCCAAGCCGTTCTCGCTCAGCCAGCTCGCCGGCAAGTTGAAGGATGTGATGGGCTGACGAGGGCTACGGTTCTTCCGCAACAATGTGAGGTCCGCTTCCCGATGAGCAGCAAGATGATCTCCCCACTTCCCGCTGAAAGGAAGCTATCGAACTTCTGGCTGTATATGGATTTCAAGCCGCTCTGCCTGGCACTGATCGGCTTCTTCATTGTCGGCCTGTTTGTGCTCAGCTTCGGTTTTTTGAAACAGGCAAACGCACTACCTGGCTGGCTCTCGCCGTTGACCGATGCGTTCAATGGCTATGCGGTCGACAAGATATGGGCTGTTGAGAATGTCGACCGCTTCGGTAGTTCCTATTCAAGAGCCGAACGGGAGCTGCTGAAGTTCATGTTCGGCATCTCTTTCGCAGTGGCTGTTTTATATAATTTCTATGCCCTTGCTTTTGTTCTTCGGCAGCTACCTCGTTTGAGGAGGGCATTCTCCGGCGTAAATGCCGAGGTGCGCAAAGTGATTATCAGCCTCATCCTTGGAGAAGCACTGCTCGCATTTTCCATTTTTGATGGGCAGTTGTTTTTGAGTCCTGGTGGCCGCTTCGGCAGTTTTGCCTCGAACCCCCTGCCTGCCTTTTTCTACTTAGTTTTTTGCTACTTGACGATGCTCTTTGCGTCGTGGGCGCGCAGGATCGTGGCCGTACAAGTCCATCTGACATTTCACAACGATGAATTCTAAGGAGTAGCCTTTGTTTGATCGAGCGCCGCCTGGGCGCTGCGCAACAAGGGCTACGCTGTGATCGAGGTCAATTCCGGCGAGCACGAGGCTGAGCCTGCCGGAAGCCGAACTCGACCGCATCGAGATGCTGGTTGATGCCGAGGATGCCCTGCGCCGCGGCCTCGCCAATGCCGACAACGTGTCGTTCCTGCCCAAGCCGTTCTCGCTCAGCCAGCTCGCCGGCAAGTTGAAGGAAGTGATGGGCTGACAGCCGCAGCCTGTGGCCGTTCCATGGGAATCGCTGTTCCGCTCCAGGAAACAGGAACGGGCCGGAACAGAGCCGCGATTGTTCCCAGAACAAAGCAAAAAAATGAGGGAAACCAGCGGGTTATAAATTTCGCTGGACAGGGCATACAAAGTTAGAACATATACGGGGTTAACCGAGCCTCGTTGCAATTCCGCGGGGGCCGTGAAAGGATGGGGTCCACCAATGGCAGCCTCTGCCGCCGCTACTTCCGCCAGCATCCGTTTAGTGGACAAAGACAACATGGATAAGGGTAAAGCTCTCGAAGCCGCGCTCAGCCAGATCGAGCGTTCCTTCGGCAAGGGCTCGATCATGCGCCTCGGCCAGCGCCAGAGCATGGAGGTGGAGGAAATCTCCACCGGTTCGCTCGGCCTGGATATCGCGCTCGGCATCGGCGGCCTGCCCAAGGGCCGCATCATCGAAATCTACGGCCCGGAATCCTCGGGCAAGACCACCGTGGCCCTGCATGTGGTGGCGGAAGCCCAGAAGCGCGGCGGCACCTGCGCCTTCGTCGATGCCGAACACGCGCTCGACCCGGCCTATGCCCGCAAGCTCGGTGTGAATATCGGCGACCTGCTGATCTCGCAGCCCGATACGGGCGAGCAGGCGCTTGAGATCGCCGATACCCTGGTGCGTTCCGGCGCCATCGAGGTGCTGGTGGTCGACTCCGTCGCCGCCCTGGTGCCGAAGGCGGAACTGGAAGGCGAGATGGGCGATTCGCTGCCCGGCCTGCAGGCCCGCCTGATGAGCCAGGCGCTGCGCAAGCTCACCGCGTCGATTTCCAAGTCGAACTGCATGGTGATCTTCATCAACCAGATCCGCATGAAGATCGGCGTCATGTTCGGCAACCCGGAAACCACCACCGGCGGCCATGCGCTGAAATTCTATGCGTCCGTGCGCCTCGATATCCGCCGCATCGGCGCGATCAAGAACAAGGACGACGTGGTCGGCAACCAGACCCGCGTCAAGGTAGTGAAGAACAAGGTGGCGCCGCCGTTCAAGGTGGTCGAGTTCGACATCATGTATGGCGAAGGCATTTCCAAGACCGGCGAGCTGGTCGATCTCGGCGTCAAGGCCAATGTGGTCGAGAAGTCGGGCGCCTGGTTTTCCTTCGACAGCCAGCGCATCGGCCAGGGCCGTGAGCAGGCGAAGAACTTCCTGAAAGAGAATCCCGAAGTCGCGGCCAAGATCGAGGCTGCGGTTCGCGCCAATGCCGGCGTGGTGGCCGCTGCCATCGATGCCGGCCCGGGCGAGGATGACGACGACGAATAGATTCTAGTTTTCCCAGCGTGGGCAGCCGGTAATCCACGGCTTCCCCCACGATTTTTCTCCTCCATGGGACCCCCGGCGCCGGAACTCGGCGCCGGGGTTTTTTTTGGCCCCACGCCTGGCTTTTCGTTCCGACCCGTGCCGCTGCGCGGTTCCAACCGCCGGGCCGGTTGCTATAGTGGCGGCAACACATAGCCGGAGGAAACACGCCCATGTCCGTCGAAGCGCAGCCGCTCGATCCCCAGGTGATCGAAACCCTGAAGGGCATCACCACCGCCACGCTGACCACGGTGCTGCTGAAGAAGGGCCTGCGCAATGTCTGGCTGCGCGGCGCCAAGCCGCTGAAGCCGGGCCAGCCGCGCCTCGTCGGCCGTGCCTTCACGTTGCGCTTCGTGCCGGCGCGCGAGGATCTGGCAACACCGGAATCCTGGGCCT
The DNA here is from genome assembly GCF_965278975.1 of Ferrovibrio sp. GTDB lineage: Bacteria > Pseudomonadota > Alphaproteobacteria > Ferrovibrionales > Ferrovibrionaceae > Ferrovibrio. The sequence continues at coordinate 4,482,816 of NZ_OZ257126.1, read as the reverse complement.
CGCCGAAATCCACCCGGGGCGCCATCGAGGCGATGCCGGCGGGCTGCATTGCCGTGGTCGATGCCATGGGCGTGAAAGACGCTGGCATCTTCGGCGACATCCTCTGCGCCCGCATGCAGAAGCGCGGCGTCACCGCCCTGATCACCGATGGCGTGGTGCGCGATGTTGCCGGCGTGCTCGGCACCGGCCTGCCGGTGTGGTGCGATGGCTATGCCGCGCCGCCCTCCGTGGCCGGCCTCACCTTTGTTGACTGGCAGGAGCCGATTGCCTGCGGCGGTGTCGCCGTGTTCCCGAACGACATCATCGTGGTGGATGACGATGGCGCGGTGCTGATCCCGCAGGCTTTGCTCGAAGCCGTGCTGCCGCTGGCCGTCGAGCAGGAGCGCCAGGAAGCCTGGATCATGGGCGAGATTGATGCCGGCGTGCCGCTGCCCGGCCTCTATCCGCCGAACGAAGCCACCAAGGCGCGCTACGAAGCCTCGAAGAAGAAGTGAGCCGGTCATGAGCCAGGGTGACAGCAAGAGGGGCCAGGGCGCCAGCAAGAGAGGATTGCGCAAGGGCCTGACCAGCTACGGCGATGCCGAATTCTCGCTGTTCCTGCGCAAGGTGTTCATCAAGGCCGCCGGTTATTCCGACGATGCGCTGGACCGGCCCATCGTCGGCATCACCAATACCTACAGCGATTTCAATCCCTGCCATGGCAATGTGCCGGATTTGATCGAGGCGGTGAAGCGCGGCGTCATGCTGTCGGGCGCGCTGCCGATGGTGTTTCCCACCATCTCGATCCATGAAAGTTTCGCCCATCCCACTTCGATGTTCCTGCGCAATCTGATGGCGATGGATACCGAGGAGATGCTGCGCGCCCAGCCGATGGATGCCGTGGTGCTGATCGGCGGCTGCGACAAGACCGTGCCGGCGCAGCTCATGGGCGCCATCAGCACCGATCTGCCCACCGTGTTCCTGCCCGTCGGCCCGATGGTGGTGGGGCATCACCAGGGCGAGGTGCTCGGCGCCTGCACCGATTGCCGCCGGCTCTGGGGCAGCTATCGCGGCGGCCAGATGCAGGAAGCCGAGATCGAAGCGGTGTCGAACCGCCTGGCGCCGTCGGTCGGCACCTGCATGGTGATGGGCACCGCCTCCACCATGGCCTGCATTTCCGAAGCCCTCGGCTTCACCCTGCCACTTGGCGCCACCGTGCCGGCACCCCATGCCGAGCGCCGCCGCATCGCGGAAGCCTCCGGCAAGCGCGCCGCTGAAATGGCCAAGAGTGGTGGGCCGAAGCCCAGCGAGCTGATGACGCCGGCCAGTTTGCGTAACGCGCAAGTGGTGCTGCAAGCCATCGGCGGCTCCACCAACGGCATCGTGCATCTCGCCGCCATGGCTGGCCGTGCCGGGCTGGAGCTTGATCTGAACAGCTTCGACGAGATCGGCCGCTCCACCCCGGTGTTGATCGACCTCAAGCCCTCGGGCAACGACTACATGGAGCATTTCCATCATGCCGGCGGCCTGCCGCGCCTGATGCGTGAACTGGCCGACCTGCTGGATCTTTCCGCGCCCACGGTGGCCGGCGGCACCCTGGCCGATGTGGTGGCTGGCGCCGAGGAAGTGCGCGGCCAGACCGCGATCCGTCCGCGCGGCAATCCCTTGAAGGCCGAGGGCGGCATGGCGGTGCTGCACGGCAACCTGGCGCCGCGCGGTGCGGTGATCAAGCAGGCGGCGGCTTCGCCCAAGCTGATGCAGCATGAGGGTCGCGCCGTGGTGTTCACCTCGGTGGAGGACATGACCAACCGCGTCGATGACCCGGCGCTGGATGTGACCGCCGATGACGTGCTGGTGCTGCTCAATGCCGGCCCGAAAGGCGCGCCCGGCATGCCGGAAGCCGGCTATCTGCCGATTCCGAAAAAACTGGCGCGCCAGGGCGTGAAGGACATGGTGCGCATCTCCGATGCGCGCATGAGCGGCACCGCCTTCGGTACCATCGTATTGCATATCACACCAGAATCCGCTGATGGCGGTCCGCTCGGCCTGGTGCGCAACGGCGACCGCATCCGCCTGGATGTGGCAAAGCGCCGCATCGATCTGCTGGTGGATAATGACGAATTGTCACGCCGCGCCGCCGAGCCGGTGACGCTGCCGCATGAAGCGCCAACGCGTGGCTATGCCAAGCTGTACATGGATACGGTGCTGCAAGCGGATGGTGGCTGCGATTTTGACTTCCTGGTACCGCCGAAGCAATCCTAGGAAGAGTCGTCGCGGCGGCGCCGACGGAGAAGTGTTGCATTGCCGGGCGAACTGGCTTATCCCGGAACCATGCTTCCCGAATCATTCATCTTTGGCAGCCAGCGCTTCTTCCCGAAGGATACCGACGTGATCGTCGCGCGTTGGTGCGCCGATCAGGGTCGCACGCTGGATGATATCGCTCCCAAGGTCGGCCTCTCGCGCATGGCGCTCAGCCTGATCCTGCGCGGCATCGATCCGGTCACCCCGGCCATCGAGCGCAAGCTGCGCGAATTGATGACCGGCGCGCATCAGCGCACGGCTTGAGGCCCTAAGCGCAACGCCGAAGGCGTTGTGGGTGCAGAGGCCCGAAGGACTTGGCCCTCCAGGGGGCATTCAGGCCGTCACTGCTGGGCCTGTACAACCCTCAGCCATAGTTGCTCAAGACAGTCAGGCAAGCCCTCTGGGGAAGTGGAATGGCTTTCAGCCACTTCTTCTCCCCTAATCATGAGACTCAAATGCACCGCCCAACGATTTGCATCCGATGGTGTCAGCCATATTTGGCCAATCAATTCACCCCGTGAGGTTTCTATCGGTATGGAGCGGACCGAATAATCTTTGAAGGTCTTGGCCAAGCGTAGGCCACGTTTATGCACCCACTGATCTAGTGCGGCATCGATTGCGGCAAATTCAGTATCCGGTGGCATAGCATGCATGACCTTAGGGGATTGAATGTTGCCCCCGCAAGACCACAGATTGTTGACCATATCGGCATTGGCGGTGATCCTTGGCGAGACTGAGGTCGCTTCGCGTCTTGGCGTCACCCCCGCGAAAGCGGGGGTCCCATTTCAGTCCATAATGGGATACCCGCTTTCGCGGGTATGACAATGAGGTGGCGGTGTTGAAAACGAAAAAGCCCGGCCTGTGAGGGCCGGGCTTTCGTTAAGCGATGCAGTGCGCCTTAGCCGAAGCTGTCGGCGATGATGCCGGCATACCAGCCCAGCGTATGCTCGGCTTCCTGCTTGCGGAAGGCGGCATCGGCGCGGGCGGGGCTGACGCCGCCGCTGTTCGGCACTTCCGCCACGGTTTCGCCGGGGCGGTAGGTGCCGGTGACCGAGATGCCGTAATCCGGCGACACCAGACTGTAGCAGGTGTTGTGGAACACGGCCGGCGGGGCAGCCTGGCCACGCAGCGAGGCGACGATAGCCGCCGCCACCACCTTGGCCTGGCTGTTCGCCGCCGAGCCGGATTTCGGCATCGCACCGGCAATCGAGGCGTCGCCCAGCACATGCACATCGGCTGCCTTGCGCGAGGCAAAGTTCTTCGGATCGACCGCGCACCAGCCATTGCTTTCGGCCAGCCCGGCATCGATGGCGATCTTGCCGGCGGTCTGCGGCGGGATCAGGTTCAGCACATTGGCCTTCTCGGTTCCGAAGCCGGCCTTGATGCTGAGATTGGCGACATCCACTTCCTCCACCTTGCCGCCATCCTTGCCGGCGACCCAGGTGATCATGCCGGGATATTCCGACTCCCAGGCGGCCTGGAACAGGCCCTGCTTGGAGAAGGCATCCTTGGCGTCGAAGATCAGGATCTTCGACTTCGGCTTCTTGGTCTTGAGATACCAGGCGATCATGCTCACCCGCTCATACGGCCCTGGCGGGCAGCGGAACGGATTGGCCGGCGGCGCGATGATCACGGTACCGCCATCGGGCATGGCTTCAAGCTGGCGGCGCAGCAAAGCGGTCTGCGCCCCGGCCTTCCAGGCATGCGGTACGCGCTCGGCGCCCTTTTCGCTGTAGCCCGGCACGCCGCCGTAATTCAGTTCGATACCCGGTGCCACCACCAGCTTGTCGTAGGGCAGCACGGCACCATCGGCCAGCCGCACGCGCTTGGCGCCGGTGTCGATGGCGGTGGCGGAAGCGCGCACCAGCTTTACGCCCCAGCGCTGCTGCAAGGGATCGCGGCGATGCTGGATCGAGTCCAGGCTGCGCACGCCGGCCAGCACGTAGTTGGAGAACGGGCAGGTGGTGTAGAGCGCGTCGCGGTCGATCAGCGTCACCTCAAGGCTGGGATCGAACAGCTTGAGATAGCGCGCCGCGGTGGCGCCGCCGAAGCCGCCGCCGACCACGACGACGCGGGCCGGGGCATTGCGGTTGACCTGGGCGGCGGCGAAGCCGGGCAGGGTGAGGGTGGCGCTGGCGGCAAGGCCGGCGCCGAGCAGTTGACGGCGATTGAAGTCGGTCATGGCATCCCCCTTTAGTTGCGCGCCAGATGCTCGGCGATCGCCTTGAGCTGATCGTCCGAATAGCCGCGCGCGATGCGGCCCATGATGGTGGAGGGCTTCTTGTTGGTCTTCACCTCGATCAGCGCCTCATACAGCGTCTTGGCATCCACGCCATGGATCGGCGGCATGGTCGGCGACACATAGGTGGGGCTGCCATGGCAGAGGTTGCAGGTCTGGGCCGCGAAGGCGGCTTCCGACAATTGTTGCGGGGCCTGCTGCGCCAGCGCCTGGGACGGGGCAGCAAGCCCTAGGCCGGCCGCGAGCACAATGGCAAGGCTGGGGGCGGCGAGAATGGTGGGGCGGTACATCGACATCCTCCTGGTGACGAACCGGGAGGACGCTATCCCAGAGTAAAAATTCAATCAACTTCGTTTGTGATTAGATTAATTAAACAAAGAAATTATGTTTTTTGTGGTTCGGGGCTTGCGCGTGCCGAAACCACGATGGCCAGCAGGATCAGCCCGGCGCCCGCCGCCATCGGCCAGGAAATCTGCTCCGAGAAAGCCAGCAGGCCGACCAGCAGCGAGGTGATCAATTCGCCCGCGCCAGCAATCGCCGATCGCTCCGGCCCGGCGATGGGCGCGCCCAGCAGCAGCAGGCCCAGGGCGCCGAAGGTGCTGAGGATAGCCAGCGCCGCCGCCGCGCCCCAGGCCTTGAAGCTGGTCGGTATGGTGACGCCGCCTTCCCAGGCCAGGCACAGCCCCAGCATCGCCAGGAAGCCGCCGATGAACACGCCGCCGAGCCGCACCGGCACGATGATGCTGCTCAGGCGCCGCGCCGCGACATGGATGAACAGCGAATAGGCCGCCGGCGGAATGAAGCAGAGCAGCACCGGCAGCAACGGCGCGCCGGCCACCGCATCGGGCGAGAGGATCAGGGCGGCCGCGATGAACACCAGGGCGGCGGCGATCAGATTGGCGCGGGTCAGCTTCTCGCCGAAGGCCAGCCAGCCGAGCAGGATGGTGAACAGCGGATAGGTGAACAGGATCAGCACCGTCAGCGCCACGGTGAGGTATTGCAGCGCGATGAAGTAGAACAGCATCGAGCTCATATACGCGGCACCCGCCAGGAAGGCGAAAACGAAGTCGCGGCGGTTCTTCAGGATGGCGGGCAGGAACGGCAGGCAGCAGGCCGCCGCGATGGCAAAGCGCCAGACCAGCAGCGACAGTGGCGACTGGCCTTCCTCATAAGCCATGCGGATGAACAGCGGCATGATGCCGAAACCGATGGCGCCGAAACCGACCAGGGCCATGCCGAAAAGCGGTGAGCGGGTGAAGCTTGGAGACGACATGACGACGACCGAAGGTAAGCTGCCGGGCCGTCACCTTGGCATGGCCCGCCGAATGATGAAAGCCGCGTGATGGGGTGGAAAAACGCTATGGCTGGTGAGCATTTTCCGCCTAGACTTTCCATCAGCCGCGCTCAAGACGGCGGGAGGAAACGATGCGTATTCTCGCAATGCGTAGTTTATTGTCGCGTCTTGGTTTGGCGGCTGCGCTGCTGATATCGGGAGAAACCATGGCCCAGTCCGTCGCGCCGCCGCTGGATGTGCTGGCGCCAAAAGGCCCGTTGCGCGTCGCCATCGCGATTTCGCCCGCGCCTTCGGCACTCTATGCGGTGAAAGACGCCAGCGGCCAGTTCAAGGGCGTCACCGTCGATCTCGGCCGTGCGCTCGCCGCCAAGATCGGCCGTCCGCTGCAATTCGTTGATTACGCCTCCACCGGCGAGATCACGGCCGTCGGCGACAAGGATGCCTGGGACGTCACCTTCATGCCGCATGACGCGGCGCGCGCCAAGCTGGTGGATTTCGGCGCCGCCTATCACCTGCTGCAAAGCACGCTGCTGGTGGTCGAACGCGCCAGGGCCAATACGCTGGCGGAAGTCGACCGCGCCGATATCCGCATTGCCGGCGTGGAAGGTACCGCCACGGGCCGCGCCGCTTCCGCCTATTACAAGCAGGCCAAGGTGGTCTGGGTGCGTGGCGTCGATGATGCCGTGGCTTTGGTGAATGGCGGCAATGCCGAAGCCATCGGGCTGTCGCGTGAATCGCTGCTCGGCCTGCTCGGCAAGGTGCCGAATTCCAAGGTGCTGGATGGCGGCTTCCTCAACTCCACCACCTCGGTCGCGGTGCCGCGCGGCAAGGGGGCTGCGGCCTTGCCTTATGTGAACAGCTTCATCGAGGAACAGAAGGCCAATGGCAGCGTACGCAAATCGCTCGATGCCATGGGGCTGACTGCTTCGATGGTGGCGCCCGCCGGCATGAAGGCGGAGTAGTGTACTGCCTTTTCTGTCATTCCCGCGCCCCCCTACGTCATACCCGCGAACGCGGGTATCCCATTTGATTGTGTCGTCAAAGGAAATGGGACTCTCGCATACGCGAGAGTGACAAGCAGGGATGATGCAGCGCTAGGCGCCGAACATCATCTCCAGTGGCGCCATGCCGGCGATGGTGCCGCGCAGGCGCGTGCCGGGCTTGAAGAAGCGCAGGCCGGTGAAGGAGCCGGTGGTGACGATGTGGCCCGGCTGCACGCCGCCGCAATGATTGCCGATCTGGCGCAGCAGCAGCATGAGCAACTCAAACGGCGAGCCGCCAAGCTGCGTCAGCATCCCTTCGGCGATGGTGCTTGAGTCGGCGATCAATTCGCCCGGCACGCGGATGAAATCGTCCGGCCGCCACGGCTTCTCGTGTGCCTTGCCGATGATCAATCCGGTATTGAGCTGGAAATCGGCGAGGCGCCAGAGCGGATCGGCGGTTTCCGGGTCGCTGAGCCGGCTGTCCACCACCTCGAAGACCGGCAGCGGTGTGACGCAGGCTTGCAGCCGCGCGGCATAATCGGGCGCATCCAGCGCCGGCAGCGGGCCATCGATGCGGAAAGCGATTTCCAGTTCCAGGCCGCAGAGCAGGGATTCCGCGCGCGGCCACAGGCAGGGCGAGGGGGCGATGCCGCTGTGGCGGATCGGCGCGAAGATGATCGGTTCATGCACCGAGCCGCGCCCGACCTTCCAGCCGCCCACCGGCCCCAATGCCGGCATCACCGCTGCCTGGATGGCATACACATCGTCGAGATCAAGCGCGATGCCGCTGCTATCCAGCAGCGGCCCGCCCTGGCGGGCGGCGAGCAGCCGCGCGGCGATTGCGGCGCGCTGCTCTCCAGTCAGCATTTGAAGCCTGGCAGCATTATTTAAAATCGCGGGCGTTCAGCCATTCGCCATGGCGCGTATTGCCGGCTTCGGCCAGTGATACGAAAAGCTCCACGATGTCTTCCGGCGCCGGCAGGGTCAGCGGATCTTCGCCCGGGAAGGCGGCGGCGCGCATGTCGGTGCGGGTGCCGCCGGGATTGACCACGTTGACGCGGATGCTGCCGGCTTCCACTTCGCGGGCATAGGTCAGCGCCATGTTGTCCAACGCCGCCTTGCTGGCGGCATAGGCGCCCCAATAGGCGCGCGGCGCGCGGGCGACGGTGGAGGAAACGAAGATCACGCGGCCCGTACCGGAGGCATGCAGCAGCGGATGCGTGGCGCGCAGCAGCCGCTGGTTGGCATGCACATTCAGCTTGAACACCTTCTCCCACAGGTCCGGCGGATATTGCGGCGTCGGCGTCAGCTTGCCGAACATGCCGGCATTGGCCACCAGCACGTCGAGCTTGCCGAAGCGTTCGAACAGCGGCGCGGCCAGGCCGTCGATCAGCTCGGTCTTTTCCATGTCCATCGGCACCAGCGTGGCGCTGCCGCCGAGTGAACGGATTTCATCATCCAGTTCCTCCAGCGCGCCGACGGTGCGGGCGACCAGGATGACGTGGGCACCCTCGCGGGCATATTGCTTGGCAATCGCGGCGCCGATGCCGCGGCTGGCGCCGGTGATCAGCGCGATCCGGTCCTTGAGACGCATTATGTTTAACTTTCAGCGATCAGCCGGTCTCGGCCAACAGGGTGAGCTGGCGCGGGCCGCGCGCGTTGCGATCTGCTTCATCGGTGAGGCCGATGGGGTAGTCGCCGGAGAAGCAGGCATCGCAATAAGCCGGATTGCCCGGCTCGCGGCCCTTGCGGCCCATGGCGCGGTAGAGGCCATCCATGGTCAGGAAGGCGAGGCTGTCGGCCTTGATGAACTTGGTCATCTCCTCGACCGAATGAGTCGCGGCCAGCAGCTTGGAGCGTTCCGGCGTATCGACACCGTAGAAGCAGCTATGCGTCGTCGGCGGCGAGGCGATGCGCATATGCACTTCCTTGGCGCCGGCCTCGCGCACCATTTCCACGATCTTGGTGGAGGTGGTGCCGCGCACGATGGAATCGTCCACCAGGATCACGCGCTTGCCCTGGATATAGGCGCGGTTGGCATTGTGCTTCAGCTTGACGCCGAGATGGCGGATCTGGTCGGTCGGCTCGATGAAGGTGCGGCCGACATAATGGTTGCGGATGATGCCCAGCTCGAACGGGATGCCGCTCTCGGCGGCATAGCCGATGGCTGCCGGCACGCCGCTATCGGGCACCGGGATCACCACATCGGCATCGACATGATTCTCGCGCGCCAGCTCGGCGCCGATGCGCTTGCGCGATTCATAGACGCTCAAGCCCTCGACCTGGGAATCCGGCCGCGCGAAGTAGATGTATTCGAAGATGCAGAAGCGGCGCTTCACCGGCGGGAAGGGGTGGTGGCTGTGGATGCCATCGGCATCGATCACGATCAGCTCGCCCGGCTCCACGTCGCGCACATACTCGGCGCCCATGATATCCAGCGCGCAGGTCTCAGACGCCAGGATCGGCGCACCCTTCAGCGTACCCAGCACCAGCGGGCGCACGCCCCAGGGATCGCGCACGCCGATCAGCTTCTTCGGCGTCAGGCAGACCAGCGCATAGGCGCCTTCGATCTGCTTCAGCGCATCGACGATGCGTTCGACCACGGTGCCCTTGCGGCTCAGTGCCACCAGATGGGTGATCACCTCGGTGTCCATGGTGGACTGGAAGATCGAGCCCTTGGCCACCAGGTCGTCACGGATCTGGCGCGCATTGGTCAGGTTGCCGTTATGCGCCAGGGCGATGCCGCCGCCTTCGAGATCGGCATAGATCGGCTGCACGTTGCGCAGCAGCGTGGCGCCCGAGGTGGAATAGCGCACATGGCCGATGGCGGTGAGGCCGGGCAGTTCGCGGATCACCTTCTCCGACGAGAAGTTCGGCGCCACATGGCCGAGCGCGCGGTGGCTGTTGAAGCGGCCTTCATGGAAGGTGACGATGCCGGCGGCTTCCTGGCCGCGATGCTGTAGGGCATGCAGCCCCAGCACCGTATTGGCCGCCGCGTCGGGCGTGCCATACATGCCGAAGATGCCGCACTCCTCGCGCAGCTTGTCGTCATCGAAGGGGTTGGTGTGCAGCATCATCATTGCTCCGCCGCCCGATGGCATGGCGCCAACGGACGGTTCATGGCTTGTCCTGCGTGCGGATTAGGCTCTCGATGCCCCGGCGTTCCTCGGTCTTATAGCCGGAATCGCGGCTGGAGTCAGCGCCGCTGCCGATCGGCGTGCGATTCGGCACCGGCGTTGGACGGCCGCCACTCCCCGGCGCCGGGCTGGCAGGTGCGGCGGGGCTGGCCGCACCGGCACTCCGGCTGCCGGTAAGTTGCTCAATCACCCGGTCATACAGCCAGGTATAGGCTTGGGTAGCCAGGGGCCGGGTACGCGACTCGGTGTACCAGCCCGGCTCGGCATTGGGTTTCATCACGAACTTATCCAGGACCCAGAAGGCCACGATCACGATCAGCGCGCCCCGGGCCAAACCCAGCAGGAAGCCCAGCGAGCGGTCTATGGCGCTGATCGCCGAGCTTCGGACCCGCTCGGCGATGAGATGGGTCAGTATCGAGCAAAAGATAAGGGTGGGGAGGAAAATTCCCGCGCCGGCGGCAATCCCGGCCAGCAGGCCGGACTGGATATACTGCCGCGCAAAGGCCTCGGCGGGCGGGAAGAAATACCAGGTGGCGATTACCGCGGCGATCCAGCCGGCAGTGGACAGCACCAGCCCGACAAAGCCCCGGAACAGCGCCAGCAGGGCCGAAACCAGCAGAATGGCGAAAACGCCGAGGTCCACCGGGTTGATCGGCAGCTTGTCCATCAGCCTCTCACTCCTCGTCGTCCGCTGGGCCCGAACGGCCGCCATGGCGGCCCAGGCGTTGGGAAGCCCGGCGGGCATCGGGGAACAGTTCCACCAGTTCACCCAGGCGAATCAGCTCCACGCCCTTGATGCCTTTTACCTTACTTTTGCCCGCGACGGGCATAATGGCTTGCTGGAACCCGAGTTTCGCCGCCTCTTTCAGCCGGGCTTCGGCCTGGCTGACCGGGCGGACCTCGCCGGCCAGGCTGACCTCGCCGAAAAACACGCTGCGTTCCGGCACCGGGCTGTCGGCGAGCGCCGAGAGCAGGGCGGCGGCCACCGCCAGGTCGGCGGCGGGTTCCACCACGCGCAGGCCGCCGGCGACGTTGAGATAGACATCGCAGCCGGCAAAGCGCAGGCCGCAGCGGGCATCCAGCACCGCCAGCACCATGGCGAGCCGGCCCGAATCCCAGCCGACCACGGTGCGGCGTGGTGTCGCAAGCGGCGAGGGGGCGACCAGGGCCTGGATTTCCACCAGCAGGGGACGCGTGCCTTCCATGCCGGCCAGCACGGCGGCGCCGCTCATCGGCTGGGTCTTGTCGGCATTCTCGGCACCGCCGAGGAACAGCGCGGAGGGATTGGCGACTTCTGAGAGGCCGCCATCGGTCATCGAGAACACGCCGATCTCGTCTGTGGCGCCAAAGCGGTTCTTCACGGCGCGCAGGATGCGGAACTGGTGGCCGCGCTCGCCCTCGAAATACAGCACGGTATCGACCATATGCTCGACCACGCGCGGGCCGGCGATCTGGCCGTCCTTGGTGACATGGCCGACCAGGAACACGGCGGCCGAGGACCGCTTGGCGGCGCGGATCAGTTCCTGGGCGCAGGTGCGCACCTGGGTGACGGTGCCGGGCGCGGAATCGATATTGTCCGCGAAGATGGTCTGGATCGAGTCGATGACGATCACTGCCGGACCGGCGCCCTTACCGGTCACGCTGTCGATGCCGGCCAGGATGTCGCGCAGGGAATTCGCCGAGGCCAGCTTCACCGGCGCATCGGCAAGGCCCAGGCGCTGCGCCCGCATGCCGATCTGGCCGACCGCTTCTTCGCCCGAGATGTACAAAGTCGTGACGCCGCGCCGCGCGATGGCGGCAGTGGCCTGCAACAGCAAGGTGGATTTGCCGATGCCGGGATCGCCGCCGATCAGGATCGCCGAGCCGGGCACCAGGCCGCCGCCGAGCACGCGGTCGAATTCGTTGATGCCGGTAATCGTGCGGGTGACGTTTTCCGGCTGTGCATCCAGCGCCGAGAAATGCAGCGCCTTGCCCTTGCCCGAGGAGAGGCCCTTGGGCACGGGGGCTGCGGCGGCTTCCTCCTGGATGCGGTTCCAGGCGCCGCAGGCATCGCAGCGGCCCTGCCATTTGCGATAGACGGCGCCGCAATCCTGGCAGACGAAGCTATCCGAGGCGCGCGCCATCAGGGTTTCAGCACGTCCATCTTGATCGGGCCTTCGGCGCGGCCATGGATGAACTGATCGACATAGGCATTGCCCGAATTGTCGATCTCGCTCACCGGCCCCTGCCAGATGATGCGGCCCTTGTAGATCATGGCGATGCGGTCGGCGATCTTGCGTGCCGAGGCCATGTCATGGGTGATGGAAAGCGTGGAGGCGCCGAGTTTCTTGGCGCAGGCGACGATCAGGTCGTTGATCACATCGGCCATGATCGGATCAAGGCCGGTGGTCGGTTCGTCGAAGAAGATGATTTCCGGCTCGGCGGCGATGGCGCGGGCGAGGGCCACGCGCTTCTGCATGCCGCCGGAGAGTTCTGATGGCGAGAGTTCGCCGACATCCGGCGTGAGGCCAACCTGGGCCAGCTTTTCCAGCGCGATCTGCTTCGCCTTGGTGCGTTCCATCTTGCGGCCCTGGATCAGGCCGAAAGCCACGTTCTCCCACACTTTCAGGCTGTCGAAGAGCGCCGAACCCTGGAACAGCATGCCGAATTTGCGCAGCGCTTCCTCGCGCTCGTCGGCACTGAACTTCATGGCTTCCTGGCCATCGATCATGATGCTGCCAGAGTCCGGCCGGATCAGGCCGAGCACGCATTTCAGCATTACCGACTTGCCGGTGCCGGAGCCGCCGATCACCACCACGGATTCGCCCTTGCGCACATCCAGCGACAGGCCATCGAGCACCGTCTTCGGCCCGAAGCGCTTCTTCACATCCTTGAGGGAGAGTTTCAGCTCGGTCATTTGGTGGCGAAGAACAGTTCGGTGACGAAGTAGTTCGCCACCAGGATCAGGATCGAGGCGGAAACCACGGCATCCGTGGTGGCGCGGCCGACACCCTGGGCGCCGCCCTTGGAGTTGAAGCCGTGATAGCAGCCCATCAGCGCGATGATGAAGCCGAACACGCCCGCCTTCACCAGGCCCGACACCACGTCCAGCGTTTCCAGGAAGTCGAAGGTGTTCTTCAGGTAGGTGCCCTGGTTGAAGCCGAGCTTCTGCGTGCCGACGACATAGCCGCCCATCACGCCGATGATATCGGCCACCAGTACCAGGATCGGCAGCGTGATGATGCCGGCATAGAGGCGCGGCGCCACCAGATACTTGAACGGGTTGGTGGACAGCGTGGTCAGCGCGTCGATCTGCTCGGTCACGCGCATGGTGCCGATTTCGGCAGCCATGGCGGAGGCAACGCGGCCCGCCACCATCAGGCCGCCAAGCACGGGGCCGAGTTCGCGGGTGATGCCGATCACCACGATGGTGGCGACGGCGCTCTCGGCATTGAAGCGCGAGGAGCCGATATAGATCTGCAGCGCCAGCACCATGCCGGTGAACAGCGCGGTGAGGCCGACCACGGGCAGCGAGTAATAGCCGATCACCATCATCTGGCGGAAGATCAGCCGGCCATAGAAGGGCGGGGTGACGCAATGGCGCAGGCCGGTGCCGGCGAACATCGCCAGGCGCCCGATCGAGGCCAGGAAATTGAGGAAGATGCGGCCGACGGCGGCAAGCGGGTTCATCGGTAGACCCGTGCGTAACGCTTGCCGAGATCGGTCAGCAATTCATAGGCGATGGTGCCGGCCAGCGCCGCCTGCTCATCCAGCGGCACGGCGCCGCCGATCAGCGTGGCGCGCATGCCTGGGCGGCAATGCTCCGGCGGCAGGGTGGAAACGTCCAGCGTGATCATGTCCATGGAGACCCGGCCGACCAGCGGCACCCGCACTTCGCCCGCTTGCCCATCCGGTCCTGTTCCCTTGAGCGCGGCAAAGCCACGGTTGGAGAGAGAGCGGAGAAAACCGTCCGCGTAACCCACCGCCAGGGTGGCAATTCGGCTCGGTTTTTCAACGCGATACGCGGCACCGTAGCCAACCGTTTCGGGGAAGTCAATGTCGCGTACCTGGAGGATCGCGGCCTCCAGCCGCACCACTTCCCGCATGCTGATTCCGGGCGCCGGACTCGCACCATAAAGCGCGATCCCGGGGCGCAGGATATCGTTATGGTAGGCGGGGCCCAGGAAGATGCCGGCGGAATTGGCGAAGCTGCCTTTCAGGCCGGGAAAACGCTGGCGCAGGGCATCGAAACGCTGCCGCTGCGCCTGGTTCAGCGGATGCTCCGGCTCGTCGGCACAGGCCAGGTGGCTCATCACGAAATCCACCGCGATGCCGTCCAGGGCCGAAGGATCAGCCAGCAGGGCATCGACTTCCCTGGGCTGCAGCCCCAGGCGGTTCATGCCGGTATCGGCCTGGAGCGCGGCGGGCAGGGCGCGACCGGCGGCCTTGGCGGCACCGCGCCAGCGCGCGATCTGCTCCGGGGTGGACAGCACCGGCACGATGCCGGCGATCAGGCAATCGGTCTCGGCCCCGGCGGGAATACCATGCAGGCAGTGGATTATGGCCCTGGGGAAGTTCTCCCTGGGAAGTGCCTGGCGCAGCCTGATGGCTTCTTCCATATGGGCGACGAAGAAGCGCCGGCAGCCGGCTTCGAACAGGGCAGCGCTTACCTCGGCCGCGCCCAGGCCATAGCCATCGGCTTTCACCACCGCGCCACATTCGGCATCCGGTGCCTGAGCGGCCAGATAGCGCCAGTTGGCGACCAGCGCCGCGAGGTCGATGGTCAGAATTCCCCGATCGCCGAAAATCTTGTCGCCGGAAATGCTGTTCATGGCCTGTGTTTAGCTTAAGCGCCAGAAAAGCGACAGGCCTAGCTTGCCCCCGCAGGGCGGGCAGGGCAGACTGGCCGCATCGGGGGCCGGCCACGGAAGATGGCTGCCAGAACATGCGTTGATCCAGTCTTTCATGCAGCACCAGGCTGTATCCAGTCCGAGGTTTCATGGCCCCGTCCCCTGCTTCCGCTGAAACTACCAGCCTGTTCGGGCGTTTCTACGGCAACGCTTACCTGCTGCTCACCCTCACCATGATGATGTGGGCCGGCCATGCGGCGGTGAGCCGCCTGGCGGTGGGTGAAATCTCGCCGGCCTCGCTCACCTTCCTGCGCTGGTTCATCGTTGCCGGCATCATGCTCGGTTTCAGCAGCGCCGGCCTGCGGCAATACTGGCCGGTGCTGAAGCCGCGCATGGTCTATCTCGCCCTGATGGGTGCGCTGGGCTATACCAGCTACAACATCCTGCTCTACTGGTCGGCGCACAGCACCACCGCGATCAATATCAGCATCATCAACGGCGCCATGCCGGCGCTGATCTTCATCTTCGCCCTGGCTTTCTTCGGCCAGCGTGTCACGGCGCTGCAATGGATCGGCATGCTGGTATCGATGGCCGGCGTGATCCTTACCGGCGCCAAGGGCGATGTGCAGCATCTGCTGGATCTCAGCATCAACCATGGCGACCTGCTGATCCTGATCGCCGCCATTCTCTATTCCGGCTATTCGGTGCTGCTGCGCAAGCGGCCGCTGGTGCCCAGCCTGGTATTCTTCGCGGCGATGACCCCGGCGGCGCTGGTCTCGTCCTTCATTCCGCTGGGAATGGAGATCGCGACGGGTGAATTCTTCTGGCCCAGCACCAAGGGCTGGCTGCTGCTGATCTATGTGGCGATTTTCCCGTCGCTGCTGTCGCAGATATTCTTCATCCGCGCCGTGGAACTGATCGGCGCCGGCCGCGCCGGCCTGTTCTCCAACCTGGTGCCGCTGTTCGGCGCCGGCTTCGCCATGCTGATCCTGGGCGAGACGCTGGCGCTGTATCATGTGGTGTCGCTGGTGCTGGTGCTGGGCGGCATCCTGCTGGCGGAATGGCGTGCCAACCGCGCACCGCCCCAGACAAGCTAAGACTTGTCAGCCCAGGGTTACATCAGCCCAGCGTTACATCCAGGAACAGCATCACCACGAAGCCGCCGAACAGTGAGGCGGTGGCGCCGCGTTCGGAGCCGTGGCGATGGGTTTCCGGGATCACTTCCGACGAGATGATGAACAGCATGGCGCCGGCGGCAAACGCCAGCGCCCAGGGCAGCAGGGCGGCTGACATCACGATGGCCCCGGCGCCGACCAGGCCGCCGAACGGTTCGACCACGCCGCTTAAGAAAGCCACCAGGAAGCTGCGGCCCCGGCTGTAGCCCTCGCCGCGCAGCGCGATGGCCACGGCCAGGCCTTCGGGCATGTTCTGCAGGCCGATGCCGAGCATGACGCCGACGCCGGCCACCGGATCGTTGCTTGCCGCCGCCAGGCCGACAGCCAGTCCTTCGGGGAAATTGTGGATGGCGATGGCGGCAACGAACAGCCAGATGCGGCTCAGGCGCGAGGCATCGGCATTCTCGCGGCCCTTCTGGAAATGCTCATGCGGCACCAGGCCATGGGCCAGATGCATCAGCAGCGCGCCGGTCAGCAGGGCGGCGATCACGCCGCCGGCAGCACCTGGCCGGCTGCCCAGGCCGATCTCGGCGGCATCCAGGGCCGGCAGCAGCAGCGAGAAGAAGGTGGCGGCCAGCATGACGCCGGCGGCAAAGGCCAGCATGGCATTCTGCACGCTGGGGCGGATGCGGTTGATGAAAAACACCGGGGCGGCGCCCAGGCCGGTCATCACCACGCCGGCAAACACGCTGGCGCCCAGGCCGGCCCAGAAGGGCGGCAGGGCGGCGAGCGGGGCTGCGAAGGTTGCAACTATATCCATAGGCCATGCCGGTATGGCCTCCGTGCCCCGCTTCCGTCAAGGGGCCGGGCTGGGGTGAGGCGGTACAGCCAGACCGTGGAAGGCCAGCGCCGCTACAGCCCGGCTACCTGCACTGGCGCCCGCAAGGACGTGATTGAGGGCAACCCCTCTATCGCGCATATCAGCACCAGCCATGTTGAACGGCAGAACCTGACCATGCGTATGTCCATGCGCCGGTCTACTCGCCTGACCAATGCGTTTTCAAAGAAGGTCGAGAACCACGCTTTGGCCGTCTCGCTGCATTTCATGTATTACAACTTTGGCCGCATCCATAAGACCCTGCGCGTCACCCCGGCGATGCAGGCCGGTGTTGCCGATCATGTGTGGTCGCTGGAAGAAATCGCGGCGCTGGCGGATTAAGACGGAGGCAATGCGGGGTAATTCTCAGGGGCAGGCAATTTCGCAACTACCTGTTCAATGAACGGAATGGCTTCTGGATCACGCTCTTTGAAATAAGTTATGGCTCGCTGCGGTAGCCATGCAGTTTTCATAAATTCCACGAACTGAGGCCAAACGGAGTTGTGATACTGCCATGCCTCGACAATCATGCCGTCAGGCAGAACGTGTCCATATTTTTTCCGCTTCTCAGACATGCCCGGATATTTCTCTTCCAGCCACTTGGGGAAGGATTGCCCGACACTGATGTCAGGCCGCAGGATTTTGCCATCCGGTGCGCGCTCTGGTAGCACATATCCGAGGTGTTCTAACTCGCCATGAATGCGGACGTATAATTCTCCGATGATGGAAAAGTATCCGTGATCAACCCGATCAGCATTCAGGTGATACCGTTTCATAAAATCGTAGCTAGCGCGTCGGGTGGCCATCGGGGAACCCATCCCCGACATCCACTCAAACACCCACTGAGTGACCTTCACTGCGAATTGTGGAGAAAGCCATTGGGCTAAGTGGATCGCAATCTGAGGATGGACCCACGTTCCCTGATTTCTGGCATCCCCGCCGGGGGTGCCGTAGGTCGTGTGGAAAAGCTGGGCGCCGGGAATCCCGGCATCCAGCGCCAGAGCATCAATAAATTCGCTGGTGGTTTTAAGTTCGGCGTATCTACGCCATTCGCGACCGGCGGCTTTACACATTGCCGTAGCATTCACATAGCCGTCGCTCGCCCGCTGACGGATGACTTCACCCCCATGGACGTGATCCACGAAGTCTAAAGAAAGTTGGTTCGTCACGAATCACTCCCTCAAAAAGCTGAGAAAGTTAACCACTCATACAAATAGTCCGAAAGCGGATTATCTACCTACGGATGCAAAACTGCCCTGACTTCTTTCCCATTTCAAACTGAGACACTACCGGTGTTTCACGTGAAACACTCCGGGAACATTTCGCCGTTTCACGCTGATTTCGGCTGTTTCACACCGGAATGATGGCGCGTGGGGTCTTGAGCGCCCAGCGGTTGGCCTCCGGCTCCACCAGCAGCATGTCGCCCTGGGCGATCAGGCCGAGGCCGGGCAATTGCAGGCTGGGATGCAGCTCGAACAGGCTCGGCGCCACCAGGGTTTCCGGCGCGGCGGCAACCGCATGGTTGCTGGTGCGGTCGAAAGGCTGCTGGAACAGGGCGGAGAGCGGCGGGTCTTCGTAGGCATAGCCCAGCGCATGGCCGAGCCGGAAGGCAAACCCTTGAGGATAGCCGCGCGCCGCCAGCTCGGCGCGGGCCTCGGCCCCCAGCGTGGCGATGTGCTGGGCCGCGTTCGGGCCGGACCCTGCATTGCCGGACCCTGCATAGGCGGGCCGCAGGCCCTGAAACAGCCGGTCGCCGGCGGCGAGCAGCGCGTCATGCGCCGCCAGCAGCGCGGCAGGGGCGGGGCCGAGACTGTAGCTGCGGATGGCATGGCCGAAGGCGCCATCCAGGGTCAGCATCAGGCCGACGGTGACGCTGCTGGTGCTGCTGTCCAGGCGCTGCGCCGGATCGGGCGCCATGATATCGGCATCGCTGCCCATCGGCCCGTATGAAATCCATGAGCGGCAATCGTTGCAGCCCTGGTCATAGGCTTCGCGGCGGATCAGTTCCTGCAGGCGCGGCGCGCCGGGCTGTTTCACCAGAAACGCCGGGATGGCGGCGAACAGGTGGTCGCAGAGCGCGGCGGCGGCTTCATGCCGTGCTAGGTCACGAGGCGCCTTGGCCTGGCGCAGGCGATGCGCTTCGGTATCGAGCGCCAGCCATGCGGCTTGCGCCAGGGTGGTTTGCGGCAAGGCGGCTTGCAGGCCGGTGAGCAGCCAGGCCGGCATCTCGCCGCCGCCGATCAGGCCGATGCGGTGGCGGCTGGGAAGCTGTGCTGCGATCCAGCCGGTGAGATCAAGCGCGGCGACATAGCGGATGCCGAGATCCGGGCGATGCCTGGCGAGATGCGCGGCGAGGAAATAATTCGGCGTCGCCAGCGCGGCGAAACGGTCGGCACCGGGCAGCAGCAGGCCAAGCAGCCAGCCATCCAGTGCATCGGCATCGAGCAGGAAACGGCCATGGGCGCGCGCCGCCGAGCCGAGGCCGGCACCGCTGCCGGGCATGAACACCAGCGCCGCGCCGCATTGCGCTGGCGTCAGCAGGCTGGCATAGGCGGCGATGGCATCGGGATTGGCGGCCATGACGGCTCCGGCAGGATGAAGGGCAGGGCCCAGCATCGGCCAGAGACCGGGAGGCGCGCAAATCGTTCCTTGCTATGGCAACCGATAAGGCGGGCTTATCGCGGCTCAGGCCGGGTGTGCCAGCAGCGGCCGCATGCGGTCCTCGGCGATGAAATACTTGCGCGCATAGGCAACGATCTGGCCATCGGTGGGATGGTCCACGGTTTCGACGCCGGCGATGCGAGCTTCAAGCTGCGGCTTGGCGCGATGCGCGTAGCGGATGAATTCCAGCTTGGCATTGCCGGGGCCGAGCACCAGGATTTCGCTGCTGCCATCAAGCGCGGCAGCGATGGCATCGAAGAAGCCGGGGTCGATGGCCTGCTTGCCGGCACCGGGCTTGCCGGCCTTGTGGTGCAGGTGATGCTTGTGGCCATGCACGGTAAGCTTTTCCGCTTCCTCGCGACTAAACTGGAAGATGCGGGCTTCGGCATGGTCGAGCCAGACGACGGCGTGGTAATGCGACATGGGCTGCTTCCTTCTCTGCGCGATGGAAACAGCATGGCACGGCCTTGCCAGCCGTGCCTTGACGCAGGTCAATCACCGTAGCTTTCGGGCAAGTGATCCGGGCCGGCATAGTCGCTGAAGCGGGTCAGGTTCGGCTCGAAATGCAGCACCACGCGGCCGATCGGGCCATGGCGCTGCTTGCCGACGATCACTTCGGCCAGATTGGCGATGCGCGCCATCTTGTCCTGCCACACGGCATGCTCGGGCGTGCCTTCGGTGGGCTGCTTGCGCATCTCGTAATATTCTTCGCGGTAGACGAACATGACCACGTCGGCGTCCTGCTCGATGGCGCCTGATTCACGCAAATCCGAAAGCTGCGGCCGCTTGTCGTCACGGCTTTCCACGGCACGGGAAAGCTGCGACAGCGCCACTACCGGCACGTTGAGGTCTTTCGCCAGCGCCTTCAGCGCCTGGGTCACTTCCGAGATTTCCTGCACGCGGTTGTCGTTGCGGCGCGAATTCGAGCCGCGCACCAGCTGCAGGTAATCCACGATGATCAGGCCGATATTGGCGGTGCGCTTCAAGCGCCGCGCGCGGCTGCGCAGCAGCGAGATCGAGATCGCGCCGGTATCGTCGATATAGAACGGCACCTGGCTCAGCAGCTTGGCCGTGGGCACGATCTGGCGGCTGAATTCCTCTTCACTGATTTCGCCGCGCCGCAGCTTTTCCGAGGTGACGCCGCTCTGCTCGGAGAGAATACGCGTGGCGAGCTGCTCGGCCGACATTTCGAGCGAGAAGAAGGCGACCGGGGCGCCGCGCTCGCCGCCGCTTTCGAAATACAGTTTGGCGGCATTGAAGGCCATGTTGGTGGCCAACGCCGTTTTTCCCATGGAGGGGCGGCCGGCGAGGATCAGCAGATCGCTCTTGTGCAGGCCGCCGAGTTTGCCGTCGAGGTCTTTGAGCAGCGTCTCGACGCCGCTCATGCCGCCCTTCTTCCAGGCCGCGTCGATCATCTCGATCGACTGGCGCATGGAATCCTTGAAGGCGATGAAGCCGCCTTCCGCATTGCCCTCGTCGGCAAGCTTGAACAGCTGCTGCTCGGCATCCTCGATCTGGCCGCGCGCCGCTTCATCCACCTTGGGATCATAGGCGCGGTTCACCATGTCCTCGCCGACGCGGATCAGTTCGCGCCGCATGGCAAGGTCGTGGATCACGCGGGCGTAATCCTCGGCATTGATCACCGTGGTGGCGGCGGCGGCGAGGCGGGCGAGGTAGGAGGTGCCGCCGACCTGGGCCAGCAATTCGTCGCGCTCGAAATACGCCTTCAGCGTCACCGGGTTGGCGATCTCGCCGCGCTCCACCAGGGTCAGCGCCGCTTCATAGATGCGGCGATGCGCCTCGTTGTGGAAATGCTCCGGCCTTAAGAAACCCGAGACGCGGTGCGCCGCGTCGTTGTTCACCAGCACGGCGCCGAGCAGTTCCTGCTCGGCATCCAGGTTGTGCGGCGGCGTGCGATAGGCCGGCTCGTCGCTGTTGGCGGCGGGAGAGGCGGGGAGCGATACAGGTGCGTTCATGACGGCGGAATGACAGACCGATGACGAGGGAAGCCGGGTGCGGCATTAAAGGGAAGCGGGCGTGGGAGCGCGAAGGTATTCGGTGGTTTATCCACCACTGCGTGGCAGTGGAAAACTAGCCCACGAATATCAATGCCTTGCGGATGCTTATCCACAGCTACAGCAGGAGCGTGTATAGCCGGGCAGGAGACCCTCGGGTCAAGCCCGAGGGTGACGAGTGGTACGATTGCGGCAAAAGAAAAACCCGCCGGAAAGATTCCGGCGGGCTGATCTTGAGCGCCGATGCGCGGTCGTCGAGGCTTACGCCTCGGCTTCCTCGGTCTCTTCGCCTTCCTCGGCTTCCGGAGCCTCGAAGAAGGCTTCGCCGGTGCCGGCCTGGGCTTCGGCTTCGGAGGCCGAGCGGGCCACGTTCACCTTGATGCTGAGGCTGACTTCCGGATGCAGCACGACCTGCAATTCCGAGATGCCGATGGTCTTGATCGGGGTGGTGAGCACCACCTGGCCACGACCGATGGTGAAGCCGGCCTCGGTGGCGGCTTCGGCGATGTCGCGGGCGCTGACCGAGCCATAGAGCTGGCCGCTGTCGCCAGCCTGGCGCAGGATGGTCACGGACAGGCCGGCCATCTTTTCGGCCACCTTCTCGGCTTCGCCGCGCTGCGCCAGATTCTGCGCTTCGAGCTGGGCCCGCTGCGTCTCGAACTGGGCCTTGTTGGCGGCAGTGGCGCGCAGCGCCTTCTTGCGCGGCAGCAGGAAGTTACGGGCAAAGCCGTCCTTCACCTTCACCACATCGCCCATCTGGCCGAGCTTCTCGACCCGCTGCAAAAGGATCACGTCCATCAGTCACTCTCCCGGCTGGTTCCTGCCCCGGCGACACGCCGGCGGAAACCCGCCCATTCCTCGATCAATCCCAGGCCCACCACCAGTATTCCAACCAGTGCGCTAGCCACCACCAAGGCCGCGTAGAACGCCGCCAAAATCAAACCCGTCGCCGGCGCCCTGCCGGCCAGCGCATGCACCACCGCCAGCCCCTGCAGAAAATAGGGGAAGGCGAGGATCGCCGCCGCCGTGGCAGCGATGAAACGCGTCTCCTGCGGCAGCAGCAGCGCCACCCCGACCGCGCCCGCCAGTGCTATGGCAAGAAAGCGCGGCAAGGTCAACGCGGCGTATTGCGGCGTCGGCCGGGTGTTCTGCTTCACCAGCACCGCCAGCCCCTGGGCCAGGGTGCCGTTGATGGTCAGCATGGTGAGCCAGCTCATGGCCACCACCGCCGGCATCAACCGCGAGGCCGTTGCCGCCAGGTCCTGCGCCGTCTGCTGCCCGCCTTCGGGCTGCATCACGGCAAAGAACTGCGCCAGCACCGGCTGCAGCACGCCCGGCAAGCCGCCTTCGCGGCCCGCCGTGGCAAGCAGGGCTAGGGCAAACAGGAGCCCGGCCCAACCCGCCAACCGCAAAATCAGGCCGCCGACCGGATACCAGTCGAGGCCATCAACCACATTGGCGCCGCTTTCCGCTTCCTCGGCCGGACGGGCGAGCAGGGCCTGCCGCACCAGCCAGAGTGCCGGCAGACCGAACAGCAGTGCGAACACCACCGAAGCCTGCAGGCCATTGAAGCCCGACACCAGCGTGCCGGTAGCCACCGCCCAGGTTGCCGCGCCAACGCCTTTGGTAAGGCCGGCGAAGAACAACGGCAGCGGGGCCAGATACCCGAGCATCAATCCAAGCGGGCCAACCGCAGCGGTCATCACCAGCAGGGCGCTGGCTATGCCGGCAAGCAGGCCGAAGACGAGACTGCGAGTCATCGCGACGCCACACTAACCGGGCGGAACCAGAACTGGGGCCGCCCGGCCTTACTCACATCACTTGATGACGAACGGCAGCAGGGCCAGGTTGCGCGCGCGCTTGATGGCGGTCGCCAGCTCGCGCTGCTTCTTGGCCGAAACTGCAGTGATACGCGACGGCACGATCTTGCCGCGCTCGGAGATGAAGCGCGACAGCAGCTTCACATCCTTGTAGTCGATCTTGGGCGCATTGGCGCCGGAGAACGGGCAGGTCTTACGACGGCGGAAGAACGGACGACGCGCCGCGCCGCCAGCACCACCACCTGCGCCACCGGCACCACCACGACGTTCACCACCCTGCGAGGAACCACGCTGCTGGAAAGCCATTATTCAGTCTCCCCGGTGGAGTCATCACGGTCGCGTGGGCGACGGTCGCCACGATCACCACGGTCGCCGCGGTCACCACGATCGAAACGGTCACCGCGGTCGAAGCGGTCGCCTTCACGGCGCGGACGGTCTTCGCGGTTCTTGTTCTGCAGCATCACGGAGGGGCCTTCCTCCAGAGCTTCCACGCGCACGGTCATGTAGCGCAGGATGTCTTCGTTGATGCGCATGTTGCGCTCCAACTCGGCCACCGCGCCGCCCTCGGCGGTGATGTTCAGAAGGACGTAGTGGCCCTTCTTGTTCTTCTTGATGCGGTAGGTCAGGTTGCGCAGGCCCCAATTTTCAGTCTTGGTGACTTCGCCGCCCTGGCCCTTGATGATGTCGGTGAATTGCGCCGCCATGGTCTCGACCTGTGCGGTCGAGATATCCTGACGTGCGATGAAAACGTTCTCGTAGAACGCCATCGTGCAGCTCTCCTTCTGGCTGTTAGCGGTCCGATGCCAAACGCCCCATGCGCCGGCGGGTCGGACCTAGCCGGGATTCCAGGCGGAACCCCAGCAAGGAGCTATGTAGGCGGCGGACTATACACATCGGCGGACCGCCCGCAAGCGCTTTTTACCCTCTTTTGTACCCGGATTAACGATCCGCGCTTGCCTCGGGGGCCGGCCACCCTATAGTGCGCCCCCATGAATTCCCTCGGTTTTGCCAAGCCTGAAGCCCAGACCCGCGTGGTCGTGGCGATGTCCGGCGGCGTCGACAGTTCGGTGGTGGCCGGGCTGCTGAAGCGCCAGGGCTATGACGTGGTCGGCATCACGCTGCAACTCTACGATCATGGCGAGGCGATCCGCCGCAAGGGCGCCTGCTGCGCCGGGCAGGATATCCACGATGCCCGCAGCGTCGCCGCCCGGCTCGACATGCCGCATTATGTGCTGGATTACGAAAGCCGCTTCCGCCAGAGCGTGATCGACGATTTCGCCGATTCCTACATGCGCGGCGAAACCCCGATTCCCTGCATCCGCTGCAACCAGACGGTCAAGTTCCGCGACCTGCTGGCTGCTGCCCGCGACCTCGATGCCGATTGCCTCGCCACCGGGCATTATGTCCGCCGCCTGCTGGGGCCGCATGGCGCCGAGATGCATCAGGGCCGCGACCCGCGCCGTGACCAGAGCTATTTTCTCTACACGACGACACGCGAGCAGCTCGATTACCTGCGCTTTCCGCTCGGCGACATGGAAAAGCCCGCCGTGCGGGCGATTGCCACCGATCTCGGCCTGCTGGTGGCCGACAAGCCGGACAGCCAGGATATCTGTTTCGTGCCGGAAGGTGATTATGCCCGCGTGGTGACGCGGCTGCGCCCGGCGGCAGCCGAACCCGGCGATATCGTGCATATCGATGGCCAGGTGCTCGGCCGCCATGAGGGCGTGATCCACTACACCGTGGGCCAGCGCAAGGGCCTCGGCATCGCGCATCACGAACCGCTTTATGTGGTGCGCATCGAGGCCGGGCAGCGCCGCGTCATCGTCGGCCCCAAGCCGGCTTTGGCCCAGAGCCATGTGCGCCTCATCGGCCTCAACTGGCTCGCCGCCGAACCGCTCAGCGAGCAGGGCCGCGCCGTGCAGGTGAAGCTGCGCTCGGCGCAGCCGGCGGTGGCGGCGGTGCTCTATCCTGGCAGCGCCCCCGGCGAAGCGCGGCTAGACCTGGCGCAGCCGGAATACGGCGTCGCACCCGGCCAGGCCGGCGTGATGTATGACGGCGAACGCCTGCTCGGCGGCGGCTGGATCGCGCGGGAGACGGCGGCGCGGGCGGCTTAACGCTGGCTGCTTAGATCAATTCAGATTTTTCAGGGGAAATCGGCGCCTGAGGCTGGTGCGGGGGGGGGCCAGTTTTCCTCTGATAGCCTACCTTTAGAAACGGCGGATTGGCGACATACTTGTTGTGCGCGACATTAAGCAGCAAGTGGCAGGGGCATGGCGGTCGCGATATGCTGCAAGCGACCTAGATGGAGGGAGAAATGGCAGTCGGCGTTGAGAGGATTAGGGTCACGGGCCGCACCGAGACGACGATTGACGTGGAGATTAACGCCGGCGGCAGCGAGGTTGTGACGCTGCGGCTGGATGGGATGAGCGGCGCTGCCCTGATCGCCGCTATCATGGGCCACGCTCCCGCTATGCCCGCGCCAAATATCCTTGATCTGCCATGCTATGGATTTGCCACCAGCCCTTCAGCCGAGGGACAAATTGCACTGGCTTTCCAGGTGACACCAAATCGATACCCCCTGGCGATCCGAGTGCCGCACGAGAAGCTGGCGGAAATTCGCGCCGCCATCGCGAAGTGGGAGACTCTTCAGCAAGGCGGACGAGCTTAGCAAGGTAGAGCGTCTTGCCATACGGTCTACGGCGGCGCAAAAGCAACAGGAGCGTATTCCTGGGGGCTAAAAAGGCATCAGCCGGTTGGGTGTTTTCCACCCAACCGGCTGATTTCATTAAGATATGCGCCAGAGACAGCTAGTCTTACCACTCAAATCCATACCGTGTACCCAAAGAGTTCAGGGTAGGCGATTTGAGTGGTAGCGGGGGGCGGGATTGAACCGCCGACCCAAGGCTTATGAGTCCTTTGCTCTACCACTGAGCTACCCCGCCATAGGCAGCCTCAGGCGCGGCGGCAGACATAAGAGCGTGGCGCCGCCTTGTCAAGCGACCTTGGCGCTGCCCGGGCGACAAAAAAGCCGGGGTTTCCGCCCCGGCTTTTTCAGGTTCCGCGCTGGTGCGGCGGAAATCAGTTCACCTCCGCCCGCAGCGGCGGAAATCAGTTCACCGTCTGCTTCAGCTTGCCGGTGGCATAGCGGCGCGACATCTCTTCCAGGTCCACCGGGGTGATCTTGCCGGCCATGCCGGCGCAGCCGAACGAGATGTAGCGCGCCTTGCACACTTCGGTCGCCGCCTTCTGGGCATCGGCGAGATACTTGCGCGGGTCGAACTCGCTCTTCTTGGTGGCGAGGTGCTTGCGGATCGCGGCGGTCATGGCGAGGCGGATATCGGTGTCGATATTCACCTTGCGCACGCCATACTTGATGGCTTCCTGGATTTCGCTCACCGGCACGCCGTAGGTTTCCTTCAGTTCGCCGCCATACTGGCGAATCTCGGCCAGCAATTCCTGCGGCACCGAGGAGGAGCCGTGCATCACCAGATGGGTGTTGGGGATGCGCTTGTTGATTTCCTTGATGCGGTCGATGGCGAGGATATCGCCGGTCGGCTGGCGCGAGAACTTGTAGGCGCCGTGCGAGGTGCCAATCGCGATGGCAAGCGCGTCGCACTGGGTCTCGGCGACGAAATTGGCCGCTTCGGTCGGATCGGTCAGCAGCATCTCGCGTGTCATGGTGCCTTCGGCGCCATGGCCGTCTTCCTTGTCACCGCGCATGGTTTCGAGCGAGCCGAGGCAGCCGAGTTCGCCTTCCACGGTGACGCCGATGCTATGCGCCAGGTCGGTAACCTTCTTGGTCACGGCGACGTTGTATTCGTAGTCGGACGGGGTCTTGGCGTCTTCCTTCAGCGAGCCATCCATCATCACGCTGGAAAAGCCCGAGCGGATCGCGGCGATGCAGATCGCCGGCGAGGCGCCGTGATCCTGGTGCATCACCACCGGGATATGCGGATAGGCTTCGACGGCGGCGACCACCAGGTGGCGCAGGAAATGCTCGCCGGCATATTTGCGCGCGCCGGCCGAGCCCTGCAGGATCACCGGGCTGTTGGTCTCGTTGGCCGCGTCCATGATGGCGCGGACCTGTTCCATGTTGTTGACGTTGAAAGCCGGCAGACCGTAGCCGTGCTCGGCGGCGTGATCCAAAAGCTGCCGCATCGACACCAACGCCATGATTTCCTCCGAAGATAAATGAAAATGAGCCTGCCCGGGTCCCTCCGGGTGCGGGCGGAAGGTATTGCAAAACGGCTGTCATATCCAGCCTGATCCGGGGAAACCCGGGCGGGAACCGGAACTCGCTGGGCTGTGGCGGAAAACCGCCAGTATTTATGGCTGGTTCTGGCGCAGTTGCAGGCGCCGCACGCGTTCGCGGTGCAGCACATAGAGGCCGGAGCCGACCACCACCAGGATGCCGATCCAGGCCCACAGGTTGGGCCAGTCGCCCCAGACCAGGTAGCCGAACAGCAGCGAGAAGATCAGCGCCACATAGCGGAACGGCGAAACCAGCGACAAATCGCCATGGCGCATGGCATCGATCACCATCTGGTAGCCGCCGATCAGGAAGCAGGCAGCGAAGGCCAGCAGCAGCAGGGTATGCAGGTCCATCGGCTGCCAGCCTTCCGCCACCGTCATGATGCCGCCGCCGATCATCACCAGCACGGAGGTGCCCATGGTGACGATCAGCGAGGGGATACCGAGGCTGACCTGGCGCGTGATCATGTCGCGCGCGACGATGAACACCACGGAAGCCAGTGCCACCAGCGACCAGACATTGAAGCCTTCCGCGCTCGGCTGCACGATCAGCAGCACGCCGCCGAAGCCGCAGACCACGGCGGTCCAGCGCCGCCAGCCGACGCTTTCATGCAGCACCACCGCTGCCACGGCGGTAAGCGCCAGCGGCGAGGTCATGCCGATGGCGCTGATATTGGCGATCGGCATCTTGAACAGCGCCGCCAGGTAGAGCACGGAAGCCAGCAGATCGAGGATGCCACGGCCGATCACGATTTTCTGCAACACCAGGCCGAGCTGCGGCAGCAGGCCGTTGCTCCAGGCCAGCAGCAGAATCAGCAGATTGGCGACGATGCCGCGCACCAGCAGCACTTGGCCCAGCGAGGTATGCTCGCCAGCCAGCTTGATCAGCGTGTCGTTGGAGACGAACAGCATCATGCCGACGACCATCGACATGACGCCACGGCGGTTGCCTTGGCCGAACAGCGGGGTGAGCAGGGACATTTCTCGGGCGGGGATTTAAGCGTCGGGCCGGGATTGGATGGGGGATATTGAACGGGGGGATCGTTCGTGTGCACCCTAACCCCGCCTGCCAGCCCTGAACAGGGCTGGGGCGGTAGAATTGGCTACTTCCGGTATGTAACTGGCCTGTGAATGGAAAGGGTGCTTGACCCTGGGCGGACAAGGGCCACATTGGCAGTAACAGAGAGACAAGACCCCCAGGAGGTCCGCCATGTTCTTCATGACTCCGCGCCACAAGACCGCCATGCCCGAGCCGGCCCGCGCCCTGAAGGGCCGCGCCGAGACCATGCCGGTGCCGCAGAAGCATTTCATCAATGGCCGGCCGTTGCAGGCGCCGTTCCCGGAAGGGCTGCAGCAGGTGATTTTCGGCCTGGGCTGCTTCTGGGGCGCCGAGCGCAAGTTCTGGCAGCTTCCCGGGGTCTACAGCACGGCGGTCGGCTATGCCGCCGGCTACACGCCGAATCCGACCTATGAGGAAGTATGCAGCGGCCTCACCGGCCATAACGAAGTGGTGCTGGTTGTCTATGACCCCAAGCTGGTCAGCTTCGATGCCTTGCTTCGCACCTTCTGGGAAAGCCATGACCCGACCCAGGGCATGCGCCAGGGCAACGATGTCGGCACGCAATACCGCTCCGGCATCTATGTCACCACGCCCGAACAACGAAGCGCGGCGGAAGCGTCGCTCAAGGCCTATCAGGGCGCGCTGAACGCCGCCAAGCGGGGCCGCATCACCACCGAAATCCTGGACGCGCCGCTCTTCTATTACGCCGAGGATTATCACCAGCAGTATCTGGGCAAGAATCCGGGCGGCTATTGCGGCCTTGGCGGCACCGGCGTGTCCTGCCCCATCGGTACAGGCATCGCCACTGGGGTAGGGGCCTGATTCCTCTCCCGGTAGGCTCTCTGGGCTCTTGTATTCACAGGCGGGGCTGGGGCAATCTTCTGGTAACTGGCGCATAAACGCGCCCTGACAGGAGGTTGTAACGATGCGACGCCACCCGACCCGCAGGTCTTTCCATCTACTCGCCAGCACGGCTGTTTTCGGCCTCGGCATGGCGCTCTCCGTGCTGCCGGCCCAGGCCCAGGCACAGGAGCTTAAGATCGGCCTGTCGGCCGAGCCGAGCGCGCTCGACCCGCATTACCATAACCTGACCCCGAACCATCAGATCGCGCAGCATCTGTTCGATACCCTGACCTTCCAGGACGAGAACCAGAAGCTGGTGCCGGGCCTGGCCGAAAGCTGGAAGCCGATCAGCGAAACGACCTGGGAATTCAAGCTGCGCAAGGGCGTCAAGTTCCATGACGGCTCGCCCTTCACCGCCGCCGATGTGGTGTTCTCGCTGAACCGTCCGCCGAAGGTGCCGAACAGCCCGTCGTCGCTGTCGATCTACACGCGCCCGATCACCGAGATCAAGGTGGTGGACGAGTTCACCCTGCATCTCTCCACCAAGGCGCCGTATCCGCTGCTGCCGACCGACATGAGCCGCGTCTACATCATGTCGTCGAAGGCCGCCAAGCCGGATGTGGCCGAAGGCATGACCACCGAAGCCCTGTCGAAGGGCGAGGGCCTGGTTGGCACCGGCCCCTACAAGTTCGTTGAATGGGTGCGCGGCAACCGCCTGGTGCTGGCCGGCAACAAGGATTACTGGGGCGACAAGGCGCGCTGGGAGAAGGTGACCTTCCGCCCGATGTCAAACGACGCCTCGCGCGTCGCCGCCCTGCTCGCGGGCGATGTCGACATGGTGGAGAACCCGCCGCCGGCCGACATGAAGAAGCTGCGCGAGAATCCGAATGTGAAGATCAGCCAGGCGGTGTCGAACCGTCTGATCTACATTCATCTCGACAGCTTCACCGATGCTCCGGTCACCGTTTCCGACGTGCCGGCGGGCAAGAATCCGCTGAAGGACCGCAAGGTGCGCCAGGCGCTGTCGCAGGCGATCAACCGCGATGCCATCGCCAGCCGCATCATGGAGGGCCTTGGCCAGCCGACCGCCGATTTCATCCCGTTCCCGATGTTCGGCACCCGCAAGGATGCCAAGATCGATCCGTATGATGTCGAGGCGGCGAAGAAGCTGCTGGCCGAAGCCGGCTATCCGAACGGCTTCTCCATCACGCTCGGCACCCCGAACGACCGCTACATCAACGATGCCGAAGTGGCCCAGGCGGTGGCTTCGCAATGGACCCGCATCGGCGTTAAGACCAAGGTCGATGCCGTGACCCGCAACGTGTTCTTCAAGAACCGCGACGAGTTCAAGTACTCGGCCTATCTCGCGGGCTGGGGTGCGGGCACCGGCGAAATGTCGGATCCGCTGCGCGCGCTGGTCGCCACGCCGAACCGCGACAAGGGCATGGGCACCACCAACAAGGGCCGCTATTCCAACCCGGCGATGGATGCCGTGCTGGAAGAGGCGCTCAGCACCGTCGACGACAAGAAGCGTGAGGCGCTGCTGCAGAAGGGCTCCAAGATGGCGATGGACGATTACGCCCTGATCCCGCTGCATATCGAAGTGACGCCCTGGGCCACCCGCAAGGGCCTGACCTACAAGGCACGCGCCGACCAGTTCACGCTCGCCAATGGCGTTGTGAAGGACTAAGCAGCCACGCGCTGACACCAGAACGCCGCGGGAGCGATCCCGCGGCGTTTTTTCGTTTGGGGGGGCAGTAAACAAGCCGTCACCCTCGCGAAAGCGAGGGTCCCATTTTGTCGATACAATGGGATGCCCTGTAAGCGCGCGAACGCCCGACGGCGTTCGTGGGCGCACAGACCCGAAGGGTGGCGCGGGCATGACGTAAAGATGATTGAGACGGGAGTCCTACGGCGCGAACTGTTCTGCGAGGATGCGTTCTTCCAGGTCATGGCCGGGATTGAACAGCAGCTGCATGGCGATGTCGCGTGCCTCGGCGATTTCCACTTCCACCACGTCGCGCACTTCGAAAGCGTCGGCGGTGGCGCTTACCGGGCGCTTGAAATTGTCCAGCACCTCGAATTTCACCTGGGCGGTGCGCGGCAGCAGCGCGCCGCGCCAGCGGCGCGGGCGGAAGGCGCTGATCGGCGTCAGCGCCAGCACGCCGGCGGAAAGCGGCAGGATCGGGCCGTGGGCGGAAAGGTTATAGGCCGTCGAGCCGGCAGGCGTGGAGAGCAGGGCGCCGTCGCAGACCAGTTCATCGACGCGCACGCGGTCGTCCACCGTGATGCGCAGCTTGGCCGCCTGGCGCGTCTGGCGCAGCAGTGACACTTCGTTGATCGCCAGCGCCTCGCGCTCGCCGCCGGATTCCGACTGCACCTTCATGCGCAGCGGATGCAGGGTCGCGGCCTTGGCCGAAGCAACGCGGGCGGGCAGGTCTTCTTCCTCATACTCGTTCATCAGGAAGCCGATGGTGCCCTGATTCATGCCATAGATCGGCAGCTTGCGGGTCATGTAGCGGTGCAGGGTCTGCAGCATGAAGCCGTCGCCGCCGAGCGCCACGATGACCTCGGCCTCGTCCGGCTTCACCCCGCCATAGCGTGCGATCAGGCGTTCGCGCGCCGCCTCGGCAGGACTGCCCTTGGCGGCCACGAAGGCGATCCGGTGCAACTGGGTCATGACGCCATCCGACTCTTGCGGCTAAATCACCGGCTCGCAACCGCCGGCAAAGGCAGTATAACCATAGGCTTGGGGCAAGCCAGCCCCGCCAGGGGATCGATACAGGAGCAGGGCGTATGCTTGGGGGCAGGGTGAAGCGGATACTGGGGGCATTGGCGGCGTTGCTGCTGGTTGGTGCCGGCACGGGCATGGCACAGCCGGCGGGGGCGCAGTCCAAGGCCGGCGGCGTTGTGGTGAACAACGAGGATAACCGCCATGCCGGCTATTACTATCCGCCGCTGACCTCGACCGAAGTCTACAAGGCGCGCGGCCAGGTGTTGCAGCAGGCGACGCGCGAAACCCGGCTCGCCTTCGTCACCGGCCTGACGCAGCAGCAGATGAGCCGGCCCTATCCGCCGAACTTCGCCATCTTCGCCAAGGGCGAGGATGCCGAGAAGATGATCATCGTTTCAATCGGCGATACCGGCTTCCGGGGTATCTACCAGGCGCGCGCCTTGCTGGCGCAACTCACCGCCGTGTCTCGCACCAGCCAGTTGCTGCGCGATTTCGCCGTGGAGGACCTGTTCACCTTCCTCGATCTCGCCCGCATGCTCGGCTTCGAGCAGCTTACCATCTCGGATGGCGACACATTCGCGCATCAGATCGAGATCAGGTAGGGACTGTTTGTCTTCACCGTCATACTCGCGAAAGCGAGTATCCCATTTTCACAACAAATGGGATGCCCGCCTTCGCGGGCATGACGAAAAAAACTCAGCCGCCCGTCACGCTCATGTGGCGTGGCACCGAAACCGCCGGGCGGCGGCGGTCGATGACGAAATCGTGGCCCTTGGGCTTGCGCGCGATGGCCTCGATGATGGCGCGGTCGAGCTTTTCGTCGCTTTCCGACGCCCGCAGCGGCGCGCGCAGGTCGGCGGAATCGTCCTGCCCTAAGCACATGTAGAGCATGCCGGTGCAGGTCAGCCGCACGCGGTTGCAGCTTTCGCAGAAATTATGCGTCATCGGCGTGATGAAGCCGAGCCGCCGCCCGGTTTCGCGCAGGGTGTAATAGCGTGCCGGGCCGCCGGTGCGGTAATCGGTTTCGTCCAGGGTCCAGGTTTTCTGGATCTGCGACCGCGCCATCGAGAGCGGCAGATACTGGTCGACACGCTGCTCGCCGATATCGCCCATCGGCATCACCTCGATCAGCACCAGATCGAAGCCTTCCTCGCCGCACCACTGGATCAGGCGGTCGAATTCCATGTCGTTGACGCCGCGCAATGCCACGGCGTTGATCTTCACCGCCAGGCCGGCGGCCTTCGCCGCCTGCAACCCGGCCAGCACCTTCTCCAGCTTGCCCCAGCGGGTCAGTTCGGTGAATTTCGCCGGGTCGAGGCTGTCGAGCGAGACGTTGATGCGGCGGATGCCGGCGCGGTAGAGCCCTTCGGCGTATTTCTCAAGCTGGCTGCCATTGGTGGTGAGCGTCAGCTCGTCCAGGCCATGCCCCAGTTTTTGGCCCAGGCTGTCGATCAGGGTCATGATGCCGCGCCGCACCAGCGGTTCGCCGCCGGTAAGCCGCAGCTTGCGCACGCCGTTGCGGATGAAGGCGCTGCACAGCCGGTCGAGTTCCTCAAGGCTCAGCACATCCGCCTTGGGCAGGAAGGTCATGTCCTCCGCCATGCAGTAGACGCAGCGGAAGTCGCAGCGGTCGGTAACCGAAACGCGCAGATAGCTGATGCTGCGGCCAAACGGGTCGATCATGGTGCGGTCATGGTGGAATGGGGCATTTCCATGTGACCCAAGATAGGGCCGCTGAAGCCCCCCGGCAACCGCGCCTGTTCAGGATATTTTCCCGTCAACAGGCTTGCCGTCCGCCGGTCTGGGGTGGAGCGGCAGGCGCACCTCGATGGCGTCGCTGCCCATCACCGGCAGGGTCTGGAAGCCGAGTTCGGCGGCCAGGCTGCGCATGGCCTGATTCTCGCGCAGGATGTCGCCAATGATCTCGCCGGTGCCGCGCTGGCGGCAATAATCGATGATCTTGCGCATCAGGGCGTCGCCCAGGCCCTGGCCCTTGAGGTCGCTGCGCACCAGCACGGCGAATTCGGCCCGCAGATTGTCGGGGTCGGTGATGGCGCGCACCACGCCGAGTGTTTCGGTGCCGCCGCCCGGCAGCGCGTGGGTGGCGATGAAGGCCATTTCGCGCTCGTAGTCGATCTGGGTGAAGCGCGCCAGTTCCCGGTGCGGCAGGCGGCGCATCGGCGAGAAGAAGCGCAGGCGGAAATCCTCGGGCGAAACCCGGGCGAGGAAATCCTGGTGCGCCGGTTCGTCCTCGGGCCGGATCGGGCGCAGCAGCACGCGGCGGCCGTCACGCAGCTCGATGGTTTCCTCCAGCGCCGTGGGATAGGGCCGGATCGCCAGCCGGTCCGGGCCATGCAGTGCGCTCGGCGCCACCACCATGCGGGCATCCAGCGCCACCAGGCCCTGGTCATCGGCAAAGAGCGGATTGATATCCAGTTCCTGGATCTCGGCGTGATCCGAAACCATCTGTGCCACCCGCACCAGCAATTGCGCCAGGTCGGCGCGATCGACGACGGGGAAGTCGCGGTAGCCGGAAAGCAGCCGGCTTACCTTGGTGCGCTCGATCAGGTCATTGGCCAGATGCATGTTCAGCGGCGGCAGGGCGATGGCACGGTCGCCGATCACCTCGACGCCGACGCCGCCCTGGCCGAACATGATGGCGGGGCCGAAGATCGGATCGGTCAGCGCGCCGACGATCAGTTCATGCGCTCGGGCGCGGCGCACCATCGGCTGCACCGTGAATCCATCGATACGTGCCTCGGGTTTCAGGCGTTTCACGCGCGCCAGCATGCCTTCCGCCGCCGCCCGCACTTCCGCCAGATCATCGAGGTTCAGCGCCACGCCGCCGACATCGGATTTATGCGTGATATCGGGCGAGAGAATCTTCAGCGCCACGGGGAAGCCCAGCCGCCGCGCCGCGCTCATCGCCGCCTGCGCGGTTTCCGCCTTCTCGGTCGGCACGGTAGGGATGCCGTAGGCGGCGAGGATGCGCTTGCCTTCGATCTCGTTCAGCATGCTGCGGCCTTCGCGCAAGGCCAGTTCGATCACCGCACGCGCCGCCGCCTGGTCGGGGATGAAATCCTCCGGCAGCTCGGCCGGAATTTCCATCAGGTTCTTCTGGTTGCGGCGGTAGTCGATCATGTGCTGGAAAGCACGCGCCGCCGCGTCCGGCGTATCGTAGGAGGGCACATTCGCCGCAGCAAAAGCACGCCGCGCCGATTGCACCGCCGCGCCGCCGGACCAGCAGGCCAGCAGGTTCTTGTCGGTCTTGGCTGCCGCCGCCACCACTGCCTTGGCCGGCTCGATCGGCGGCACGATGGCGGTGGGCGCATACATTGCCAGCACGGCATCCACATTCGGATCGGCCAGCACGATATCGAGCGCGGCGGTATAGCGTTCCGCCGGGGCGTCGCCAATCACATCCACCGGGTTGCCATGCGACCAGGTGGGCGGCAGGGCGGCGTTCAGCGCCGTCATGGTTTCGGGCGATAGATCGGCAAGCCGGCCGCCATACGTCACCAGCTTGTCCACCGCCATCACGCCGGGGCCGCCGCCATTGGTGATGATCGCCAGCCGCTCGCCCGGCAGCTTGCGCATATGCGCCAGGGTTTCAACCGCGTCGAACAATTCTTCCACGCCATCCACGCGCAGGATGCCGGCGCGCTGCAAGGCGGCGGTATACACATCGTCGCCGCCAGCCAATGCGCCGGTATGCGAGGCGGCGGCCTGGGCGGCGCGGGCATTGCGGCCGGATTTCACCGCCACGATAGGCTTGGTGCGCGCCGCCGCGCGGGCGGCGGAGATGAACTTGCGCGCCTGCTTCACGCTCTCGATGTAGAGCAGGATGGCGCGGGTATTGGCATCGTTGGCGAGGTAGTCGAGCACATCGCCGAAATCGACGTCGGCGGAATCACCCAGCGAGATGAAATGGCTGAAGCCGATGCCGCGCTCGCGTGCCCAGTCCAGCACCATGGTGCAGAGCGCGCCCGACTGGCTGACGAAGGCCAGCCGGCCCGGCTCGGCGGAAGTATGGGCAAAGCTGGCATTGAGCTTGATGCCGGGAATCAACTGCCCGACGCAGTTCGGCCCCAGGATGCGCAGCAGATGCGGGCGGGCCGCATCCAGCATCGCCTGCGCCAGGCTGCGGCCATCGGGCGCCTTGTTGCTGCCCAATCCGGCGGTGAGCACCACGGCCGCCTTGCAGCCCTTGGCGCCGAGTTCGGCGATCACCTGCGGCACGGCATCGGGCGGCACGCTCACCACCGCCAGATCCGGTGCTGCCGGCAGGGCCGATATCGCGGCAAAGCAGGGCAGGCCGCCCAACTGGCGGTATTTCGGATTCACCGGCCAGATCGGCCCGGCAAAGCCGCCATCGATCAGGTTCTTCAGCAGCACGGTGCCGACCCGCGCCGGGCGGTCGGAAGCACCGATCACCGCCACTGATTGCGGACTGAACAGCTTGTCGAGATTGCGGATCGTCATGGCGCCACTATACCCCGTCGCCTGTTACCCTGACATTGCCAGATTGCCACATCTGCCAACTGGCGAGCAGCAGCAGGGGCAGCGGCAACCAGAACGGCAGGCTGCCATGCCAGAGTGCGAAAGGGGCCAGCAGCACGAGCAATGCGAGCAGCAACCAGGCCCCTGCCGTCGGCTGTTGCGGGCAGAGCCTGCGGCCCTGGACATACACCACCACGCCGGTGATCAGGTTCACTAGGGCAATGGCCAGCGCCGCGCCGCCGGCGCCACTGAGTTGCATCAGCGGCCAGGCCAGCGGCACATACAGCGCCAGCGCCAGCAGGTTGTTTTTCGCCGCCCAGGTGGTGTCGGGCAGCCGCAGCAGGCCGGCGCTCAAGGGCGATTTGATCAGGATCAGATACTGGCTCAGCAGCAGGGCGGCGAAAAGCGGCGCCAGGTCTGGCCGCGCATCGCCGGTGAACAGCCGGAACAGCCAGGGCTGCAACAGTACCAGCAGCAGGTAGAGCAGGCCGCCGGCGGCAATGCTGAGGTTGGAGATCATGCCGATGATCGCCGCCGCGCGCGGACGTTGCAGCGCATGATGCACCAGGCCGCCCCAGGCCATGAAGAAGGGCAGCGCCAGCAGTGCGTCGAACAGCACCGCCATGCGTGCGGCGATCAGGTAATCGGCGGCGGCTTCGATGCCGACCCAGGCGGCGAGCAGGAAGCGGCTGAGGGAATCGAGCGAATAGCGCAGCAGCAGGCCGAGCATCAGCGGCACGCCATAGCGCAGCAGCGGCTGCACCTGTCTGCCGTCCCAGGCGAAAAGCGGGCGGCGCCGGATGCCGGCCAGTCCGATCAGGGCCGCGAGTGTCTGGCCGCAGGTCTGGCCGATCAGCAGGCCGGGCAGGCCAAGCCCGGCCCACAGCACCAGCAGGCAGCTCGCCAGCAGCCAGATGGCCAGGTTGCCCACGGCCAGGAAACCGGCCAGCGCGACGCGGCGCTCGGCGCGCAATTCGGTGATCAGCAGGGTCTGCACCGCGCCGCTGAGCATCAGCGGCAGCAGCAGCCAGGCAGATTCAAGTGGTGCGGCACCGAACAGGGCCATGGCCCGGCTGCTGCCATAGAACAGCGCCAGGGCGCTGCCGGTAATGGTGCCTGAAGCCAGGGCGACCAGCAGCACGGTGCCGAGCAGGGCCGGGCGGGCCGATTCGGGCTGGCGCGCATGGTGGTAGAGATAGGCGAATTTCAGGCCCAGCAGGCTGAGGGTGAGGCCGGGGATGGCGCCGGCCTCCACCAGGCTGTACAGCCCGATATCCTGCGGCGACAATGCGGTAATCATCAGCGGCAGCAACAGCAGGTTGCCCAGCGCCAGCAGGCCGATGGAAACCAGGTAGCCGCCGAAATCGCGGTAGAGCGCGAGGCGGAATTCCTCCGGGCTGTGCAAATCGGCGGTGTTCATCTTCCTGCACGTTGTCTGGCCCTGGGCTTCAGGGTTTACCATTCGTTACAGGTTATGGCCTATTCGGTCGAGAGATGCCCACCGAATTGCATAGCGCCATCGCCGAAGCCCTGGCGGCGGCGAAACAGATGATCCGAGTCGGCGATTTCGTCGGCGCCGCCAAACTGTGCGACAAGCTGCTGCGTGCAGCGCCGCGCCATGGCGAAGTGCTGCTGCTGCTCGGCCATGTGAAACTCTGCCAGGAGGATTTCGCGGCGGCCTCGCAGGCGCTGCGCGACGGCCTGGCGGTGCGGCCCGATATTGCCGAGGGCTGGGTGCATCTTGGCGTCGTCTGCCGCATGCTGCGCGATGCCGGCGGCGCTTCGGCCGCCTTCAGCTACGCCCTGAAACTCGAACCATTGAATTTCCAGGCGCTGAACGGCCTGGGGTCGCTGGCCCAGGATGCCAATGATGTGCCTGCCGCGGCGGCATGGTTCCGCCGCGCTGCCGAGGCGGCGCCAGCGGAACCGGTGCCGCGCAAGAATTATGCCTTCAACCTGGGTGTCATGGGCCGGCTGGATGAGGCCGAGGCCGCTTTCGCCAAGGCGCTGGTGCTGGAGCCGAAGAACAACGAAACGCGCATGGACTTCGGCCTGTTCCGGCTGTCGCGCGGCGATTTCGCCACCGGCTGGGAGTTATACGAGAGCCGCTGGCGCAGCCGCGCCTTCAAGGAACCGGATTGGGGCGGCGCGCTGCCACGCTGGCAGGGCGAGGCACTGGCGGGCCGCCATCTGCTGCTCTGGGGCGAGCAGGGCATTGGCGATCAGGTTTTCTATGGCACCATGCTGCGCGATGCGTTGCTGCGTGCCGGTGCTGGCCGGGTCACCATCGCTGTCACCGACCGGCTGATGCCGCTGTTCGAACGCGCGCTGGCCGATTTCTCCTTGCCGCAGCTCAGCATCGCCGTGATGCCGCGCCAGAGCCCGGTGATAGAAGCCGATCTGCAATGCCCCTTCGGCAGCCTTGGCGGCATCCTGCGCCGAGCGGAAGCCGATTTCGCGGCGCAGGATGGTGCCTATCTGCGCGCCGATCCAGCGCGGCGCGACGACCTGCGCCGTCGCTATCAGGCCTGGGGGCCGGGCAACCGGCTGATCGGCGTCGCCTGGCGCAGCATCAATCCGTTTCTTGCCAAGTCGAAGAATCTGTCGCTGGCCGATCTGGCGCCGGTTTTCGCATTGCCCGGTATCACCTGGGTGAATCTGCAACATGGCGACGTGGCGGAAGAAATCGCCGCCAGCGGCGTGACCTTGCACAGCGACAGCGAAATCGACAGCTTCCGTGACCTCGATGGGCATGCGGCACAGCTTGCGGCGCTGGATGGTGTTGTCGCGGTCAGCTGTTCCACGGTGCATCTCGCGGCGGCGCTGGGCGTGCACGTCGATCTGCTGCTGCCGCGTGGCCCTGGCCGGCTATGGTACTGGTCGCGGCCGGAACTGCCCGGCGCCGAACGCAGCCGCTGGTACAAATCGGTGCGTCTCTGGCACCAGCAGCAGCCGGGCCAGTGGCAGCAGCCGGTGGCGGCAATCGCGGAAGCCTTGCGCGATGGCTGAAACGCTGCAAGCCCTGTTGCAGGCGGCTTTGACGCGGCATCAGGCCGGCGATCTGGCGGCGGCGCGGGCTGGCTACCAGGCCGTGCTGGCGCGGCAGCCGGAGCAGGCCGATGCGCTGCATCTGCTCGGCGTGCTGGAGGATCAGCAGGGGCGGCATGCCGAAGCCGTGGCGCTGATCCGCCGCGCCATCGCCGCCAGCCCGCTTGCGCCCGGTTTCCATTGCAATCTCGGCAATGCCTTGCTGGCGCTGGGCGACAGCGATGGCGCCGCGGCGGCCTATCGCG
Organism: Ferrovibrio sp.; assembly: GCF_965278975.1. Classification (GTDB taxonomy): domain Bacteria; phylum Pseudomonadota; class Alphaproteobacteria; order Ferrovibrionales; family Ferrovibrionaceae; genus Ferrovibrio. Next base: position 4,442,885 of record NZ_OZ257126.1, on the reverse strand, counting down.
AAGCCTGCGCGCTTGATCCCGGCGATGCCGAACCGCTCTACAATCTGGCCAACCTGTTGCGCAACGCACGCAAGCTGGATGAGGCGGAGGCCGCCTTCCGCGCGGCCCTGCGCTTGCAGCCGCTGCATCGCAATGCGCTGCATAACCTCGCCATGCTGCTGTGGGAGGAGCATGACGCGCCGGAGGCCGATGCGCTGTTCGCGCGTGCGCTGGCCCTGGCGCCGCAGGATCATGCATTGCGCATGCATTACGGCCTCTATTGCCTGGGGCGTGACCGCTTCGAGCCGGGCTGGGCGCTCTATGAATCGCGCTGGCAGAGCGGCCTCTACCCTGAGCGCGACTGGGGCATGGGCAAGCCGCTCTGGCGCGGCGAAGAACTGGCCGGCCGCCATCTGCTGCTGTGGGGCGAGCAGGGTATCGGCGACCAGATTCTCTATGGCACCATGCTGCGCGAGGCGATTGCACGCGCGGGCAGGGGGCGAGTCACCGTTGCCGTCACGGATCGCCTGGTGCCGCTTTATGCCCGAGCGCTCAGCGATCTCGATGTGGCCGTGACTCTGCGTGAGGGCGCGGCGGCACAGGCCGATCTGCACTGCCCCTTTGCCAGCCTCGGTGCCCTGCTGCGCCGCGCGCCGGAAGATTTCGCGGCGCATGACGGCGCCTATCTGCGGGCCGATCCGGTGCGGCGCGATGCGTTGCGCCGCCGCTATGTAGGCTGGGCACGGCCGGGGGATCGTCTGCTGGGCATTTCCTGGCGCAGCGCCAATGCGCGGCTGGCCGATCACAAGAGCGTTGCATTACAGGAACTGGCGCCGCTTTTCGCCTTGCCCGGCATCACCTGGATCAGCGTGCAATATGGCGATGCAGCCTCCGAGATAAATGCCACCGGCGCGCCGGTGCGGGTTGATGACACCATCGACTCCCTGCGTGATCTGGATGGCTTCGCGGCGCAGCTCGCGGCGCTTGATGGGATCGTGTCGATCAGCAACAGCGCGGTGCATATGGCGGGTGCGCTCGGCATCCCCTGCGATCTGCTGCTGCCCTGCGGGGCGGGGCGGCTGTGGTATTGGCCGAGGCCAATACCAGGGGCTGTTGCCGGGACCGATTCTGGGCAAGAAAGCCGCTGGTATCACTCGCTGCGGCTGTGGCATCAAACTGTAAAGAGTAATTGGCGCGCGCCCATAGCGAACCTTGCTGCTCGTCTCAACCCGAGCTAGAGGATTGATTCTCTGTAACAATTCCGGTTTTCGGGGATATTTTGGGCGAAGCGTTAACCAAACTGTTAAAAAATCGCTTGACGGGTGTGCTCCCCAGGGCTAATCTCACCCCGACTTCCAAAAGGGAGTTGACCTCAATCCTAGAACAGGAGTGATTTAAAATGGCAAATTCAGTCAACACCAACGTCGGTGCCCTCGTCGCGCTTTCTTCGCTGCGCTCGACCAATGCCGACCTCGACAAGACCTCCAAGCGCATCCAGACCGGCTTCCGCGTTGCAGACGCGCAGGATGACGCCGCCGTTTTCGCCGTTGCCCAGGGCATCCGTGGCAACGTCAAGGCCTACGCTTCGGTGCAGTCCTCGCTGGCTGCCGGTGAAGGCCTCGGCCAGGTGACTGGCGCCGCTCTGACCGGCATCTCGAACCTCGTGGGTGACCTCAAGGCCAAGTTCGCCAACCTGGCGGACGGCTCGCTGACCACTGATCAGCGCACCACCTACCAGAACGATGCCACCCAGATCCTTCAGCAGATCACCAACTTCATCAATCAGGCGACTTACAACGGCAAGAACCTGCTGAACACTGCTGCCACGGTGACCTTCGTGGCCGACGTGTCGGGCACCACCCTGACGCTGCAGACCGGTTCGACCGTGCTGAACACCGCCACCGACCTCGGCACCGTGATCACCAACTTCACCGATGCGGCGCAGTACTCGGCCTCGCTGGCCAACCTGAGCACCTTCGAAGGCCTGGTGAACTCCGTCTCCGCGCAGGTTGCCGCCCAGAGCCGCTCGCTCTCGCTGCAGCGCGGCTTCGTGAACGACCTGGTGGACGCGACCAAGAAGGGCCTCGGCGCCCTGGTGGACGCGGACGTCGCCGCCGAATCCGCTGCCCTGCAGTCCCTGCAGGTCCGTCAGCAGCTCGGCGTCCAGGCGCTCTCGATCGCCAACCAGCAGCCCAACACCCTGCTCAGCCTGTTCCGCTAATAGCGGACACGCTAAACCGATTGCCGGCACCAGCCGGCGGAAAAGGGGCCGCAAGGCCCCTTTTCTTTTGCCTCAGCCATTTCTTTTGGGAGCGGTGTTTTTGCCATATTGTGACGGCCGGGAGGGAAACCGCGCGCGGTGCTTCCCTAACTGCTGACAATCGTCTAGCGTCCAGCCAATAACGTCCATGCAGAAAGAGGACCGGGGGCTCGCGATAGTGCCCGGAGGTTGTCCGTGCCGCTCATCATCACGCTTAAAGCAGGCGAGAAGTTCATCCTGAACCGGGCGGTGCTGAGCCTGTCCAAATCGGCCAGCATCGTGATCGAGAACAAGGCTTCGTTCCTGCGCGAAAAACACATCATGCGCCTGGAAGACGCGGTCACCCCGGCCAAGAAAATCTACTATCTGTGCCAGCTCACCTATTTGTGGGAAGATCGCTTCGAAGAATATTATCCCCAGATCAAGCAGCTTTGTTTGGACTTCGTTAATGCCGCTCCGAGTACCAATGCTCTGATCGCAAGTATCGGTGCGGCCTTGGCGCAACAGGATTTCTTCCGCCTCCTGAAACACGCCCGTCGGCTGATCGAAGTGGAGAGGAGATTGCTCGATGTCGGGAATAAATCCGTACACCAAATCCCAGAACGTCCTTGAGACACCGCGCCAGATTGAATACCGGCTGTTCTCGTCGGTAACGCGGGCGCTGATGGATGTGCGCCAGTTGATGCAGAGCAAGCATCCCGGCGATGTAGCACGCGTCGCCTATGCCATCGGCTGGAATCGCGACGTCTGGAATCACCTGATGCCGGAAGTGCTGGACGAGAAGAATACGATGAGCCGCGACCTCAAGCTGTCGCTGATCAATATCTGTATCTTCGTCAACAAGCGCACCGATGAGATTACCGAAGCCCGCTCGACCGATATCGAGCCGCTGATCGCGATCAATCGCAATGTCATGGAAGGCCTGAAGTAAGGCCCGATGAATGATGCGCGCGAGGATGCCGCAGCTGTAGAGAAGCTGTGGCTGGAAGCCAAGAGCGCGCGCCTGGCCGGCAATCTGGCCGCTTCCACTGCGCTGCTGCGCGAAGCCTCAGCCATCGCCCCCGGTAATCCGCATGTACTGCGCCAGCTGGCGCTGCAACTGCGCCATGGCGGCGCGCTGCAGGAGGCGCTGGCCCTGCTGGAGCCGGCGCTGCCACTGGCGATCGAGCATCCCGAGCTGGCCCTGGCGCTGGCTGATTGCCTGCTGCAGCAGAGCGGCCCCCGTGCCGCGCTTTCCGCATTGGATTATGTGCTGCGCCAGCGTGGCGACCAGCCGGTGGAATTACTGCTCGGCACCGCGCGGCTGCATTACATGCAGCATGATTTTCTCCAGGCCGAGGCAGCCTTGCGCGAAGTGGTGCGCCAGTCGCCGCAGCGCGCCGAGGCCTGGGCCTTGCTCAGCGCCATCGCCATCGAGCTCGGCCGCGACGAGGAGGCCGGCACGGCCAGCCGGCTGGCGCTGAAGATGGATCCAAAGCAGGTGATCGCCCTTGGCACCAAGGGGCAGCTCGCCGCCGAGGCGGGGGATAGCGATGCGGCGCGCCAGTTCTATGGCCGTGCCCTGGCGCTGGAGCCGGACAATCCCCGCATCCACTACATGCTCGGCCTGCTCGATCTTTCGCTCGGCAATTACGTCGAAGGCTGGCGCGGCTTTGCCTGGCGGCATCGCGTGACGCCGCGCATCAGTGCCGATTTCAGCTATGGTTTGCCGGCCTGGCGCCCGGAGGAGACCGCACCGCAGGGCCGCCTGATGATCTGGGGCGAACAGGGCATCGGTGATGAGATCATGTTCGCCGGCATTGTCAGCGGATTGCTGGTGCGTGAGGTGCGGCCATTGCTGCTGACCGATCCGCGGCTGGCGCCGCTTTTTTCCCGCTCGCTGCCGGGCATCGATGTGGCTGGTCGCCAGCCGGGCTTCATGCCGAAAGCCGAAGGCATCACGCGTCAGATCGCGGCTGGCGATCTTGGTGCGCTGATGCGACCGGACCGCATGGCGTTTCCGCAACGCGGCCGCTACCTCGCCGCCGACCCGGCGCGGGTGCGGTATTTCCGCGCCAAATATGCCGCACTGGCCCGTGGCAACAAACTGGTCGGTATTGCCTGGCGCAGTACCAATGCAGCGCAGGGGTCTTATAAATCGCTGACACTCGGCGATTTGGCGCCCTTGCTGCGCCAGCCCGGCTGCTGCTTCATCAATCTTCAATACGGCAACAATGCCGCCGAGATCGCCGCCTTGCGCGAAACCCACGGCCTGGTGCTGCATCACGATGATGAAGTCGATCCGCTGCGCTCGCTGGAAGATCAGGCGGCGCAGATCGCGGCGTTGGAGCGTGTGGTCAGCACCTCCAATTCCGCCGTGCATCTTGCCGGTGCGCTGGGCGTGCCGACCTGGCTGCTGTTGCCGCATAGTGGCCGCGGGGTGCAATGGTATTGGGGGCGGGAGGGCGCCGAGACGCCGTGGTACAGCAGCCTCCGGTTGTTGCGGTCCCTGCCGAACGAGACCCTGGCCGTGCAGGTGCAGCGCAGAATGGCGGAGTTCCCGGCTTGGCTGGCGGATTTTCGCGCAGTAACCGCCAATTGAATGGTAGTCTCGGTAACGTTAACCGTATTTACAAATGGTCAACTAGTTTGTGGGAAGAAGACAGCGTAGGCTCTCGATTGAGCCGGGAATAACTTGAAAAAGGGGGCTTTGCCCATGGCGATGTCGGAAGAGGAACAGAGCAAGGTGACGCGCGAAGCCTTCGTGGCTTCGTGGGAAGCGCTGGTGAATGGCGGCGTGTCGCGCGAGATCGTTGCGGCGATTGCCATGAGCATGGCGCTGGCTGAGCTCACGGCCATCTTCGGCAAGGCAGTGACCGCTCACGGCCTGGAGAAGCTGCCGGATACCATCCGTTCGGGTGCTTTCGATCCGAAGTAACGGGTCATTGCTGCACTGAAGCAGCAGCGTCGAAATTCAGTTTCTCAAACAGCACCGGCTGCGTTTGCGGCCGGTGCTGTTTGTCGTTTATGCCGGCAATAGAACCGGCAACGAAAAAGGGCAGCCATTGGCTGCCCTGTATGTTCATGCGGATTGGTGCTTGGGCGCGTTACGCCGACACATCCACCTGACCACCAACACCTTCAGGCAGCGGGCCTGAAGCGGACTTGGCGCCGCCCTGGTTGGCGGCGGCGGTGATCTGCTTGATGTTGTCGAGGCTGGCGGAAACGGCGCTGAGCACGCTGAGCTGCGTATCGCGGGCAACTTTAAGCCCGACAAATTGCAGTTCCTGGGAAATCGCGGTCATCAATGCCTCCTTCTGAAGCGATGGGCTGATTTTACGACTCACCGCCCGGCGGCGGCAAGGCTGTTTAGCGCTTTATTGTGTCGGGTATCACGCCTATTTTTGTTTCAATTGTATCACGGGAGGAAAGGCATGCTGGGGGCGACGCAGTTCGCAGCCACGCCCAGGCCGGTATTGGCGCACGGTGCGGTGGAACAGCGCCGGGTGGTGATCGTGGGCGGCGGTCCGGTGGGATTGACCGCGGCGCTGGATTTGGCGCGGCATGGCATCGCCGTGCTGCTGCTGGATGATGACGACACGGTAAGCACCGGCAGCCGCGCCATCTGCTATGCCAAGCGCACGCTGGAAATCTGGGACCGCCTGGGTGTTGCGGCGCCGATGCTGGAACGTGGCGTCACCTGGCAGGTCGGCAAGGTGTTCCATGGCGAACGCCAGCTTTATCGTTTCGACCTGCTGCCGGAAAGCGGCCATTGCTTTCCCGCCTTCATCAACCTGCAGCAATATCATGCCGAAACCGTGCTGGTGGCGGCGGCCATGCGCGAGCCGCTGATCGAACTGCGCTGGCGCCACAAGGCTTTTGCCATTGCCCACCAAAACAGCGGCGCGCGGCTTGGCATCGAGGCGCCGGATGGTGCCTACGAGATCGATGCCGAATATGTGCTGGCCGCCGATGGCGCACGCTCCTCCATGCGCCGCAGCCTGGGCCTGGATTTCCGTGGCCAGGTTTTCGAGGACCGCTTCCTTATTGCCGATGTGAAGATGCAGGCCCAGTTCCCGACCGAACGCTGGTTCTGGTTCGAACCGCCCTTCCATGGCGGCGGGTCGGCCCTGTTGCATAAGCAGCCGGATGATGTGTGGCGTATCGACTTGCAGCTAGGTCCCGATGCCGATCCGGAAATCGAGCGCCAGCCCGAGCGCGTGCTGCCGCGCCTGCGCCAGATGCTGGGGCCGGAAACGCGTTTCGAGCTGGAATGGGTCAGCGTCTACACCTTCCAATGCCGCCGCCTGGAACGTTTCCGTCATGGCCGCGTTTTCTTCATCGGCGATGCGGCGCATCAGGTTTCCCCCTTCGGCGCGCGCGGCGCCAATTCCGGCGTGCAGGATGCGGATAACCTGGTGTGGAAACTCAGCGCCGTGCTGCGCGGCGAAGCTGGCGACGCGCTGCTCGACAGCTATGACACGGAGCGCATGGCGGCGGCGGACGAGAATATCCTGAACTCGACGCGCTCGACCGATTTCATCGCACCGAAGGGCGAGGCGGCGCGGCTGTGGCGCGATGCGGTGCTGGAACTGGCCGCGGCGCAGCCTTTCGCCCGCCGTCTGGTCAATTCCGGCCGCCTGTCGCTGCCCACCAGCTATGCCGGTTCCAGCCTGTTCCAGCCTGACGATCCTGGCTTCCAGGCCGGCCCGCCGCCCGGCGCCCCGGCGCCCGATGCCCCGCTGGGGGATGGTTCCTGGCTGCTCCGGCATTGTCAGGGACAAGAGGGGGGGCAGCAGGGACAATTCACCCTGCTGCGCTTCGGTTCCGAGGCGCCGGAGGCGCCCCCGGGTGTTGCCCGGGTGGACCTGCCGGCGGATGGCCTGGCCGCCCGGCGCTATGGCGCCCGGGCCGGCAGCGCCTATCTGCTGCGTCCGGACCAGCATGTGGTGGCCCGCTGGCTGCGCCCGGCCTCTGCCGGGGCGGTAGCGGCGGCCCGGAACCTGGCCCTGGGGCGGGACTAGGCAGGAAGGCGAGGGTTGACACCACCGGGTAGCCGTCTATCACTGGCGCCGGTTTTTCGATGTTTCAGAGGGAGTCCGCGGTAATGACACGCGCCTTTTTGTTTCCCGGCCAGGGCAGCCAGGCCGTCGGCATGGGCAAGGATCTGGCGGCGGCCTTCGCGGCGGCCCGCCATGTGTTCCAGGAAGTGGACGACGCCCTGTCGCAAAAGCTCTCGGTGCTGATGTTCGAAGGCCCGGAAGCCGACCTGACCCTGACCGAAAATGCCCAGCCGGCCCTGATGGCGGTGAGCGTGGCGGTGGTGCGGGTGCTTGAGCAGGAATTCGGCGTCAACCTGGCGGCCAAGGGCGCCTATGCCGCCGGCCATTCCTTGGGCGAATATTCGGCCCTCTGCGCCATGGGTGCGATCAGCTTGAGCGATACCGCCAAGCTGCTGAAGCTGCGCGGCCAGTCGATGCAGAAGGCGGTGCCGGTGGGCACGGGCGCGATGGCGGCCCTGCTCGGCGCCGAATTGGAGCAGGCGCTGACTGTGGTGGCGGAAGCTTCTGAAGGCGAAATCGTCGGCTGTGCCAACGACAATGGCGGCGGCCAGGTGGTGATCTCGGGCCAGAAGAGTGCCGTCGAGCGCGCCATCGAGGTGGCCAAGACCAAGGGGATCAAGCGCGCCATGCTGCTGCCGGTGAGCGCCCCGTTCCATTGTGCCATGATGCAGCCCGCCGCCGATGCCATGGCGGAGGCACTGGAACATGCCACGGTGCAGCCGCCGCGGCTGCCGATCGTGTCCAATGTCACCGCCAAGGGCGAGGTCAATCCGACCGATATCAAGAAGCTGCTGGTGCAGCAGGTGACCGGCCTGGTGCGCTGGCGCGAAAGCATGATCTGGCTCAAGGGCCAGGGCGTGGCGCAGGCTGTCGAGCTTGGCTCCGGCAAGGTGCTGGCCGGTCTGCTGAAGCGCATCGACAAGGAAATCGAGCCGCTGAGCCTCGGCCAGCCAGCCGAAATCGAAGCCTGGGCCAAGACGGTTTAAGAGCCAAGACGGTTTAAGAGAAGGAAGACGATGATGTTCGATCTTACTGGCAAGACCGCGCTGGTTACCGGCGCCACCGGCGGCATCGGCGGCGCCATTGCCGCTGCCCTGCATGCCCAGGGCGCCACCGTGGCGCTTTCCGGCACCCGCGAAGCGGTACTGCAGGAAGCCGCCGCCAAGCTCGGGAGCCGCGTGCATGTGCTGCCGTGCAATCTCGGCGATGCGGCTGCCGTGGATGCGCTGATCGGCCAGGGCGAGGCGGCGATGGGCCAGGTGGATATCCTGGTGAACAATGCCGGCATCACCCGCGACGGCCTTGCCATGCGGATGAAGGACGAGGATTGGCAGCAGGTATTGGATGTGAACCTGACCGCCACCTTCCGCCTCAGCCGTGCTGCGCTGAAGGGCATGATGAAGCGCCGCTGGGGCCGCATCGTTTCGATCACCTCGGTGGTCGGCGTCACCGGCAATCCGGGCCAGGTCAATTACGCCGCCGCCAAGGCGGGCCTGATCGGCTTCTCCAAGTCGCTGGCCCAGGAAGTCGCCTCGCGCAATATCACAGTGAACTGCGTCGCCCCCGGTTTCATCGAGACCGCCATGACCGACGCCCTCAACGAACAGCAGAAAACCACCATCCTGGCCAAGGTGCCGGCGGGCCGCCTGGGCCACAGCCCGGAAATCGCCTCGGCGGTGGTCTACCTTGCCTCCACGGAGGCCGCCTATGTCACCGGCCAGACCTTGCACGTCAACGGCGGAATGGCCATGATTTGAGCCGGAACGGTCGGGGAATCACCCGGCGGACCGGGGTAACAGGGTGCTTGGAAGCCCCGGCGTTCTATGCTAAGGGAGGCCCCCAACTGCCGGCCAGCCTGCATAAGACGGCCCAGGCAGCAACGAAACACAAGGACTTAGGACAATGAGCGACATTGGTGAGCGCGTTAAGAAGATCGTCGTCGAGCATCTCGGCGTCGAGGCCGAGAAGGTCACCGAGAACGCGAGCTTCATCGACGATCTGGGCGCTGACAGCCTCGACACGGTCGAGCTGGTGATGGCCTTTGAAGAAGAATTCGGCGTCGAAATTCCGGATGATGCGGCCGAGAAGATCCTCACCGTGAAGGACGCTATCGACTTCATCACCGAGAAGTCCGCCTAAGGGACTGCCGGTTGGCCTCCTGCCGATCGCTTGAGCCGGCGCGGTTTACCGCGCCGGTTTCCCGTTTTTACCAGCTTGTATTCAAAGAGGCCCCGCCATGCGTCGTGTCGTCGTCACAGGCCTAGGCTTGGTCACGCCGCTGGCCAGCGGTGTTGAAGCCACCTGGAACCGCCTGATCAATGGCGAGTCGGGCCTTGGTCCGATCACCCGTTTCGATGTCGGTGAAATGCCGGCCAAGATCGCCGGCCAGGTGCCGCTGAAGGCGGATTTCCCGGATCGCGCCGATGCCTTCGATCCCGACCAGTGGATGGAAGCCAAGGAGCGCAAGCGGGTCGACGATTTCATCGTGTATGGCCTGGCCGCCGCCAAGCAGGCGGTGATCGATTCCGGCTGGCAGCCGGCCGATGAAGAACAGCGCTGCCGCACCGGCGTGCTGATCGGCTCCGGCATCGGCGGTCTCAACGGCATCGAGGAAGCCGCGATCACCCTGAAGGAAAAGGGCCATCGCCGCATCAGCCCGTTTTTCGTGCCCGGCCGCCTGATCAACCTGGTGTCCGGCCATGTTTCCATCGAATACGGCTTCAAGGGTCCGAACCACGCCGTGGTCACGGCCTGCTCCACCGGCGCCCATGCCATCGGCGATGCCGCCCGGCTGATCATGCTGGATGATGCCGACGTGATGGTGGCCGGCGGTGCCGAAGCCACCATCGGCCCGCTCGGCATTGCTGGCTTTGCCGCCGCCCGTGCGCTGTCCACCGGCTTCAACGACAACCCGACCGCCGGCTCGCGCCCCTGGGACAAGGGCCGCGATGGCTTCGTGATGGGTGAGGGCGCCGGCTGCGTGGTGCTCGAAGAACTGGAACATGCCAAGGCGCGCGGCGCCAAGATCTATGCCGAAGTGGTCGGCTATGGCCTTTCCGGCGATGCCCACCACATCACCGCGCCGCATGAGAGCGGCGATGGCGCCTTCCGCTGCATGCAGATGGCGCTGAAGCGCGCCGGCATGACGCCGGGCGATATCGACTATGTGAACGCCCATGGCACCTCGACGCCGCTCGGCGACGAGATCGAGTTGAAGGCCGTGAAGCGGCTGTTCGGCAATGCGGTGGCCAACCTGTCGATGTCCTCGACCAAGTCGGCCATCGGCCATCTGCTCGGCGCCGCCGGTGCGGTGGAAGCGATCTTCTCGGTGCTGGCGATCAAGACCGGCATCGTGCCGCCGACGCTCAATCTCGATGATCCCTGCGATGGCGCCGAGGGCATGGACCTGGTGCCGAAGCAGGCCAAGAAGCGCGAGGTGCGCGCCGCGCTCTCGAACTCGTTCGGCTTCGGTGGCACCAACGCCTCGCTGGTGCTGAAGCGCTACGATTCCTGATGCCGCGCCTGGTGCGCCTGCTGCTGGCAGTCTTGCTGGTGGCTGGTGCAGCCAGCGGCGGCGCTTTCCTCTGGTTTCAATCCTGGCTTGATAAGCCGGGGCCACTGAAAGCACCGGCCCTGGTGCAGTTGCCGCGCGGCAGCGGCGTTGATGGTATCGCGCTGCGGCTGGAAGCGGCCGGCGCCGTGGGCGAGCATCGCCTGTGGCAACTGGCAGCGCATTGGACCGGCAAGGCGGCTTTGCTCAAGGCCGGCGAATATGCGCTTGAGCCAGGCGACAGCCCGCGCGCATTGATCGACCGCATCGCGGCGGGCCGCGTGCATTTCCGCAAATTCACCGTGGTTGAAGGCTGGCGCAGCGCCGAAATCATGCAGGCTTTGGCTCAGGCCGAAGCCTTGCAGGGTGAGGTGGCGCAAGCCCCGGCGGAAGGCACGCTGCTGCCGGAAACCTATCTCTATAGCTGGGGCGACACGCGGCCCGAGCTGATGCAGCGCATGGCCCGCAGCCGCGATGACCTGCTCAACCGCCTATGGGCGCAGCGGGCGCGCGACCTGCCGCTGGAAACCCCGGCCCAGGCGGTGATCCTCGCTTCCATCATCGAAGCCGAGACGCCGGTGGCCGCCGAGCGGGCGCAGGTGGCCGGCGTGTTCATCAACCGGCTGCGGCGCGGCATGAAGCTGCAATCCGATCCTACGGTCGCTTATGGCATCACCAAGGGTCTGACCGAGTTGGATCGCCCGCTGACGCGCGCCGACCTGGCGCAGCCGAGCGCCTGGAACACCTATACGATTGACGCGCTGCCGCCGACGCCGATCAACCATCCCGGCCGCGCCAGCCTGACAGCGGCACTCAATCCGCTGGCGACCAAGGCGCTGTATTTCGTTGCCGATGGCAAGGGCGGCCACGTTTTTGCCGAGACCTACGAGCAGCATCTGCGCAATGTTGCCGCCTACCGCGCCAGCCAGGGGCGCTGAGATCACTTCTGCGGTGCGCGGCGCATCAGCCAGTCGGTGAGCGGATAGGGCAGGGATTCCAGCACCCGAAGCAGGGCCAGCATGCGCCAGGGGAAGGCGATGCGGCCCTGGTTGCGCGCCAGCCCTTTGGCGATGATGCGCGCGGCGCGCTCGGCATCCATCAGGAACGGCATCGGGAAACGGTTCTTCGCCGTCATGCGGCTGACCACGAAACCGGGGCAGATGGCCGAGACACGCACGCCATGGCGCGCCAGTTGCCCGCGCAGGCTTTCGGCATAGAACCGGGCAAAGGCCTTGGAGGCTGAATAGATCGCCGCGCCCGGCATGCTGATGAAACTGGCCATCGAGGCCACCACCGCGATCTGGCCATGGCCCTGCGCCACCAGCAGGCGCGCCGCCGGGTTCACGGTATTGAACACGCCATCGATATTCACCGCCGCGATGCCGCGCACATGGGCGTCGAAGTCGTCCCATGACTTGAAGTTGCCCGAGACGCCGGCATTTGCGACCACCAGATCGAGCGGCATGCTGGCCTCGATCAATGCCGCCATGGCCTCGCGGTCGGTGACGGCGGTTGTGTGGCCGCTGGCCTCGGCACCCTTGGCGCGGCAGGCCGCCGCCACTGCCTCAAGCCGCTCGGCATCGCGGCCCGTGAGCACCAGGCGCACACCGGGGGCGGCGTAATGCAGCGCCAGGGCTTCGCCGATGCCGCTGGAGCCGCCGGTAATCAGGATGCGGCGTGGCGTCAGGCTGTTGGGCGGTGTCGATTCGGCCATGGCTTCGCCTCGTTTCCCTGCGGTATACTTGGGTTTCCAGATTACCAGACCAAAATACCAGGGAGGCGCTTTCGTGTCGCTGCAGAGTATGACCGGTTTCGCACGGGCCGATGGCCGCGTGCCGGGTCCGCCGGGCCGTGCCTGGATCTGGGAATTGAAGTCGGTGAATGGCCGTGGCCTGGAATTGCGTTTCCGGCTGCCCTCCGGCCTTGAGGCGGTGGAAGCCGAAGCGCGCGGTCTGGCGCAGCAGAAGCTCGGGCGCGGCAATGTCACGCTCAACCTGAATTTTCTCGACGATGCGGCGGCGGCACCGAGCTACCGGCTGAACGAGGCGTTACTGGATCAACTGATCGCGCTGTCGGGCAAACTGGCCACGCGTGGTGTCGGCGCGCCGAGCCTGGATGGTCTGCTGGCCGTGCGCGGCGTGGTCGAGCCGGTGGCGGAAGCCGCCGATGCCGAAGCCCAGGCCAGGCTGGAAAAGGCGTTGAGCGCCAGCTTTGCCGAGGCCATCGACAAGCTGGCGACCGCCCGCGCGGCGGAAGGCGCCAAGCTTGCCGCCTTGCTCGCCAGCCTGCTGGATGAAATCGAGAGCCTTGTCGCCAAGGCGGCGGAAACCGAAGCCGCGCGGCCCGATGGCCTGCGCCGCCGCCTGCAGCAGCAGATGGAAGAACTGCTTGGCCTCAATCCGCCGGTGGCGCCCGAGCGCCTGGCGCAGGAACTGGCGATGCAGGTGACGCGGCTGGATGTGCGCGAGGAACTGGACCGGCTGCGCGCCCATATCCAGGCGGCCCGCGCGCTGCTCTCGGGTAAGGAAGCCAAGAGTGCCGGTCGCAAGCTCGACTTCCTGGCGCAGGAATTCAACCGCGAGGCCAATACGCTTTGCTCCAAGGCGTTCGATCCGGCGCTGACGCGGATCGGCCTTGACCTCAAGCTGGTGATCGACCGCCTGCGCGAGCAGGCGCAGAACGTGGAATAGGCGCAGCCATGAGTGAACCGATGCAACTGGCGCGGCGCGGCCTCATGCTGGTGCTGTCCTCACCTTCGGGCGCAGGCAAGACCACGATTTCGCGCCGCCTGCTGGAAGGCGACAAGGAACTGTATCTCTCGATCTCCGTCACCACGCGCAAGCCGCGCCCGGGCGAGGTGGATGGCACGCATTACCATTTCATCAGCAACGAGGAATTCGGGCTGATGGTGAACCGCCAGCAACTGCTCGAACACGCCAAGGTGTTCGATTATTACTACGGCACGCCGAAGGAACAGGTGGAAAAGCGGCTATCGAGCGGCCAGGACATCCTGTTCGATATCGACTGGCAGGGCACGCAGCAGCTGCGCCAGCATGCGCGCGACGATCTGGTCAGCGTGTTCATCCTGCCGCCATCGACGCGCGACCTGGAGAAGCGGCTCAAGACCCGCGCACAGGATTCCGCCGAGGTGGTGGCCAAGCGCATGTCGAAGGCCGCCGACGAAATGAGCCATTGGGCGGAATACGATTATGTGGTGGTGAACCACGATGTGGAGCATTGCCTGGCCGAGGTGGATGCCATCCTGCGTGCCGAACGGCTGAAGCGCCATCGCGGCATCGGCCTGGTCGATTTCGTCAAGCAGCTGCGCGAAGGGCATTAAGCCTTAAAGCGTCCGCGCACATCTTGGCTTTGCGCGCTCACGCTAAAGCGTTCGCGCTATCTGGCAGAATTCTTCAATTGAAAGCGTTTCGGCGCGGCGCGTGGCGTCGATGCCGAGGGCCTGCAACCGCGCTTCGGCATCGGGCCACAGGCTTTTCAGCGAGGCACGCAGCATCTTGCGTCGTTGCCCGAAGGCGGCGGCGGTAACGCGTTCGAGTTTCGCGGTTTCGGCTTCCGCCAGAGGGGCTTTGCGCGGCACCAGTTCCACCACGGTGGAGGTGACTTTCGGCGGCGGCACGAAAGCCTTGGGGCCGATATCGAACAGCATCCGTACCTCGGCGCACCATTGCACGATCACCGAGAGCCGGCCGTAGGCTTCGCTGTTCGGCGGCGCGGCCAGGCGCTCGGCCACTTCCTTCTGCACCAGCAGGGTGAGCTTGGCCGGCGGCTGTGGTCCCAACAGCCAGCGCAGGATCAGCGCGGTGGCGATGTTGTAGGGCAGGTTGGCGGCGACCTGATAGGGGCTGCCGGCCAGGGTTGGCAGGTCCGCTTCCAGGGCATCGCCTGCGATCACGCTGAGGCGCTCCGCCGAGGCGGTGACCAGTGGTGCCAGCGCGGCGATGCAGCGTTCGTCGCGTTCGACAGCCGTGACGCGTGGTGCGCCTTCCAGCAGCAGGGCACGCGTCAGGCCGCCGGGGCCGGGGCCGATCTCGATCACGGTGCCACCGCTCCATGGCATGGCGGCGCGGGCGATCTTGCGTGTCAGGTTGAGGTCGAGCAGGAAGTTCTGCCCAAGCGATTTCTTCGCCGCCAGTTCATGCTCGGCGATCACCTCGCGCAGCGGCGGCAATGCCTCGATAGCCGTGTTATCCATTGCGGCGGTTATCCACGAAGCCGGTGGCGCGCCATCTCGCCGGCCAATTGCAGCGCCGCGATCAGGCTGTCGGGCTTGGCCAGGCCCTTGCCGGCGATATCGAAGGCAGTGCCATGGTCGGGCGAGGTGCGGATGATCGGCAAGCCGAGGGTGACATTCACGCCACGGTCGAAATCCAGCGTCTTGAGCGGGATCAGGCCCTGGTCGTGATACATGCAGATGGCGGCATCATAGCCCTGGCGGGCTTCGGCATGGAACATGGTGTCGGGCGGCATCGGGCCATGGGCATCGATGCCGAGGCGGCGCAGTTCCGCCACGGCTGGCGCCACGATGGCGGCATCCTCGTGGCCCATGCTGCCGGCCTCGCCGGCATGTGGATTGAGTCCAGCGATGCCCAGGCGGGGTTTCGCCAGGCCGAAATCGCGGCGCAGCGCAGCATCGGCGATGCGGGCGATCTTGACGATGCCATCGGTGCTCAGCGTCTCGATGGCCTGGCGCAGCGAAACATGGATCGACACCAGCACGACGCGGAGCTGCGGCGCGGCCAGCATCATCGCCACGTCTGCATTGTCACAGAGCGCGGCGACGAATTCGGTATGGCCGGGATACTTGAAGCCGGCGCCATAGAGCGCCGCCTTGTGGATCGGATTGGTCACCACCGCCGCCGTCTCGCCAGCTTGCGTGAGGCGCACCGCCCGCTCGATGGCGGCGATCACCAGGGGGGCATTGGCGGCATCAGGCTGGCCGGGCGTGACCGGCGCCGCCAGTTTCAGCGGCAGCACGGGCAGCGCTGTATCGAAACAGGCGAGCGCCTCCGCCGGTTTGGCAATCGCCACGATGGGGATATCAAGCCCAATGATTTTTGCCAGGGCGGTAAGCCGCGCCGGATCATCCAGCAGCAGGAAAGGTGCCAGGGCAGCGGCCTTGCGCTGTGCCCATGCCTTCAGCGCGATCTCGCCGCCGATGCCGGCCGGCTCGCCCATGGTGAGGGCGAGCGGTGGCAAGGGCAATTCAGCGGAATTCACCACAGCGGCAGCGGTGCTTTCTGCCGCGTCAGCGGAATTCAATGGTTGCGTCACGGCGCAGGTCTTGCAGGTAACGCTGGCTCATCAGCGCCAGGCGCTGCTGCAGGAGAGTGTTGCGCACCTGATTGCGGTCGATGCCGGATTTCGGCTCCTCACGGGAGCAGACGGTGAAGAGATGCACGGCGCGCGGCACGGCCACCGGCTGCGAGGTCTCGTTGACCTTGAGGTCGGCAATCGCGGCGCGGAAATTATCAGGCAGGTCGGTCAGGCGTACGGTGCCGATGGCACCCGAACCTTGAGCTTTCAATTCACGGGCCAACGGTTCGATATCCTCGCATTTCGAGATCGAGTCCCGCACCGTGCGGGCCAGGGCCATGGTGGCCTCCACATCGCTTGCCTGGGCGTTGGGCGCGAGGCCAAGCATGATCTGGCTCAAGCCAATCTTGACATCTTCGGGCGAAGCCTCGGCGATGCGGCGGCGGTCGCGCAGGCCCATGATGTAATAGCCGCCGGTGGAACGCACCGGCTCGGTGAAGCTGTTACGCTCCAGCTTGGCAATTGCCGCGTCAAGTTCATCCGGCAGGCTGCCGCGCTGTACCCAGCCGATATCACCGCCATTCGCCGCCGTGGCACCACGGCTGAATTGCCGCGCCAATGCAGCAAAGTTGCCGCGTTCACGCAATTGCTGTGAAACCTGGGTAGCCGTCTGCCGGGCGGCTTCCTCCTGCTCGGGGTTATCGACCGGGATCACGATTTCAGAAAGCAGGTCTTCGGTCTGGCCGGCACTGGCGCGCAGCTTGGCCACGGCCTCGTCGATTTCCGGCTCGCTGATGGTGCTGCCGGCGAAGAAGCGGGCGCGCACCAGGCGGCTCCAGGTCAGGTTGGCGCGCACATTCTCGATGAAGGCGCCGGGATCGATACCCATGCGTGGCGCCACCTGATCGAAGCGGCCTGGTGGAATGTTCATCTGCCGCTCCACGGACTCGATGGTGCGGTCCAGTTCCTCCTGCGACACGCTGATACCGCGCTTTTTCGATTCCTGCATATAGAGGCGTTCGTCGACCAGCACACGCAAAGCCTGCTCACGAAGCTGGCGGCGGATTTCAGGCGTGTCCGGGATGCCGGTGGTGGCGAAGGTCATGCGCATGCGCTCGACCACGTCGCGCACCGATACCACTTCGTCATTCACCACGGCAACAATGCGCAGGCTGCCATCCTGTGCAGAGGTCGGCAGTGTCAGGGTGGCAAGAAGGGCAGTGGCCAGCAGGATGCTGCGGGAAAGCTGCGGAAGGAATGTGAGCAGGGATCGCATCGGCCGCCTCGACTCAATTGAAATTGGCCAGACGGAAGCGCAGCCCGAACGTGGTGGCGGGTTGCACATCGCGATTGACCGTGAAGGTACGCTCGGCGAAGAACATGACGTCAAAGCACTCGTCGGTGTAGCGCAGGCCGAGGAAGTTCAGCAGCGAGCCGCCGCGCTCGCCAAGGTCGCGGATATGGCGGGCCTCGAAGTTCCAGTATTGCCCAAGTCGGGCCTTAAGGATGCCGGATACCGCTTCACGCTCGCCGATATCGCCGGTGAAGGTGTTGTTGGCGATATCGGCATAGCTGAGGGTGAGGCGCATCGCCTTCGGGCCGATGCCGACGCTGATTTCCTGGCGCTGGATTTCCGACTGGCTGTTCGGCGAGATGCGCAGCCGGTCGGAGAAGGTGAGGTATTCGTTCGGCGAGATGGTGACGCGGGCGACATAATCCGACAACTGTTCGCTGATGCCGGTGCCGGGGCCGAAGGTATCGTCGTTGCGCAGCCGGTAGGATTGCCCGATCAGCACTTCCGAATAGCCGCCACGGCTGCCATAGACGGCGGTACGCAGGCCATAATTCACCTTGGGTCCGCCATCGACCCGGTCGGAGCCGGGGAAGCGGTTGAAGGAGAACAGGTTGGTTTCGTCGAATTCGAAACTCAGCGAATCCTCGTTGGGAATTGTACGCGGGTTGCCGCCATAGGGGGCCAGCACCACGCCGACAATCGGCTCCACCAGCTGGCGGATGCTGCCGCTGTCGCGCACCAGCGGGTAGCGCCAGTCGAGCGCCAGCATCGGGATGGCGCGGCCGGCAAAGCGTGCATCGGCATCGTTGGTGGCAAGATAGGGGCGGTCCTGCAATTCGTTGACCCAGTAGCCATCGGTCTTGAGCAGGGCGGTGGCGGTGTAGACTTCGCCCGACGGCGCGAAATAGGGCTGTGACCACGAGACCGTGGTGGAAAGCCGGCGGCTGTCGGTGCCGCCGGTGCGGTAGAGCGCCGCCATGCTGCTGTCGATGGCCCAGCGGCCGCCATAGGCGCCCGGCTGGCCGATATAGGAATAATCCAGCAGCGGCACCACGAAGGGTGTCAGGCCCGGCACATCGGTGGGGCGCAGGCCCTGGAAGCTGTAGGCATTGGCCGCCATGAAGCTGCGGTTGTTGATATTCTCCGCGAACAGCCGGCTGGTCAGCACATTGTTGTTGGCGCGGTCCGGGATCTGGTAGCGCGACAGGTAGGTGTCGTCGCTGGCGCGGAAGAAGTTGAAGCCGTAGGTCAGGTCGCTGCTGTTGCGGAAGATGCCGTCAGCGCGCAGATGGCCACGGAAGTAGTCGTCGTCGGTACGGTCGCCATTGGCATTGCGCAGATTTGCCCGCGTGACGGATGCATCCATGCGCAACTCGCCCTTGGCGGTGCGCTGGCGATACTCGCCCATCAGGAACGGGCCTTCCTTGGTCGAGTATTGCGGCGTCAGGGTCAGGTCGGCGCTGTCGTCGATCACATAGTAGTAGGGCGTGCGCACCGCGACGCCGAAATAGTTGTTGGTGCTGGCGCTGGGCGACAGGAAGCCGCTCTTGCGCCGCACCGTCGGATCGGGGTGGCTGAAATACGGCGTGTAGAGCACCGGTATGCCGAACATCTCCAGTGTCGCATCCTGGTAGGTGATCTGCTGCGCGGCTTCATCATGCTCGACGCGCTCACCCTTGAGCTGCCACAGCGGCGGCCGCGTCGGATCGGCGGCGCAGAGCGTGCAGGAGGTGTAGACCGCCTTGTTCATCGTCGTCTTGTTGTTGCCGGTGCGCGTGGCGGAAGCGGCGGCAACGCGTGAATTGTCAGACAGCAGGATGCCGATATCGCGGATGAAGCCGTTGCGCATGCCATCGGTCAGTTCGACATACTCGGCGAACAGCACCGTGCCATCATCTTCCATGATGCTGATATTGCCCGAGGCAATGACCTTGCCGTCGCGCTCGCTGTAGCTCACCGTATCGGCCAGCAGGGTGCGGCCCTGCTGCGCCAGTTCGACATTGTCGCGCGCGGTGACGATGCCGAGATTCTGGTCGTAGCTCAGGCTGCCGGCGGTGACGAGAACCGGCTCACGATTGTTGATCACCGATTGCGCCAGGGCCGGCCTGGCAAGCAGCGCCGAGCCGGCGATCAAGGTGGCGGCAAGCAGCAGAGCGGCGAAAAGCGGAGGCTGCGCCATGGTCTCAGCCATCCTCCAGGTGGAACAGCATCGAGAGGCCGAGCATCAGGCAGATGCCGGTGGGCGCCCAGGCCGCCAGCGCCACCGGCAGGGTGCCGTTGAGGCCGAAAGGCTGCACCAGTTCGATGGTGAAATAGAGCAGGAAGCCGACGCCGACGCCCAGGCCGAGCATGACGCCGACACCGCCGCGCCGGGTCAGGCGCAGCGAGAAGCTGGCGGCGATCAGCAGCATGGCGCAGAGCAGGAAGGGGGCGGCCAGCAGGGTCTGGAAATGCAGCCGGTGCCGCAAGGCCGAGAAACCGGCCTGTTCCAGCGTGGCGATGAAGGATGGCAATTGCCAGAACGGAATCGTGTTCGGCGAGGCGAAGCTGTCCTGGATGCGGTCGAAGGTCAGCGTCGTCGGCACTTCCAGCACCGGGTTGAAGCTGCCGGCGCGGTCCGGGTAGCTGGTGGTGGCATTGCGCAATTCCCAGAAGCCATCGCGCAGATAGGCTTCCGTGGCATCGATGCGGCGCACGAAGCGGTCGGTGCCTTCATAGTAGAACAGGATCACATCGCGCAGTTCCACGCCCTGCTGCGCCACGCGCAGGGCATGCACCACGATCTGCCCCTGGGCATCGGCCTCGCGCAGCCACAGGCCAGTGTTGGATACCGCCATCATTGAGGCGCGGCCACGCAGCACGCGGGCTTCAATGGCCTCGTAGCGCGACAGCAGCGCCGAAGCCAGCGGATTGTAGACCGTGATGACAAAGCTGCCGATCAGCAGCGCCAGGGCCATCGCCGGCGCCAGGAATTGCCACACCGAGACGCCGGCGGCGCGCGTCACCGTCAGTTCCTGGCTGCGGGTGAGGCGGCTTAAGGCCAGCATGCCGCCGAACAGGGCGGCGAAGGGGATCAGCTTGATCGAAAGATTGGGCAGCCGCAGCAGCGACATGGCGAATACGGTATCGACACCGGCTTCGGCCCGGCTGGCCGAGCGGCGCAGCAATTCGATGGTATCGAAGCTGTAGGCCAGCACCACCAGCACGGCAAACACCATGGCGATGGCCGCCAGGTAATGCCGGCCGAGATACAGCGCCAGGGTCCAGGACATACGCATCAGGTGGCCCCTGTCGGCGGCAATGCTGGCGGCAGGGCCGGGGTACGTCGGTTATCGGGTTCGCGCAGCAGCCACAGCGCACCGGCCAGGAAGCCGATTGGCGCCAGGTAGAGCAGCGGGATCAGCAGCGGCTGACGCATCGCCGCCTGGGCAACGCCAAGGCTGGCAAGCTGCACCACAATGGCGACAGCGGCAGTACCAAGCAGGCGCATGCCCTGGCCGCGGCGGTTGAACTGGCCGCCGATCACACCGGCAATGGCGATCATCATCAGCGCCGGGGTGTAGAGCGGCGCGGTCAGGCGGCGGTGGCCTTCCACCATCAGCTTGGTGCGGTTGGCAACATCATCCAGATCCTTCTCGTTGATCCAGAACAGTTCGTGCAGGTAGCGCTCGGATGGCTCGCGCCAGCCTTCGCCATCCTGCTTGCTGTAGGTCGAGAGATCGAGGCTGTAATTGTCGAAATAAAGGATGCTCAAGGAGCGCCGGCCCTGTTCCACCTGCTGGCGGTTGCCGTTCGCCATCACCAAGCGCGGCCCCTGCGGCGTCAGCACCAGCATGGCGCGTTCCGCCATCATGGTGACCGGGCGCTGCGCATCGCGGCTGTCATGCACCAGGATGCCGCGCATCTCGCCTTCGGCATCGCGCTCGCGCACATAGACGGTGAGATTGTTCGACAACGTGTTGAACACGCCTTCCATGATCACCATGCCAGCAAGCGCGGTGCGGAATTCATACTGCGTGGTGCGCAGGGTACGGGCACTCAATGGGCCAAAGAACAGGCCGATGGCATAGAGCAGCAGCACCAGGCTGCCGGCCAGGATCCAGACCGGCCGGGTCAGGCTGAGGCGGCTGAAGCCCGAGCCGGAAAGCACCACGAGTTCGGAATCGCCGGCCAGGCGGTTATAGGCATAGAGCGTGGCGCAGAAGGCGGCGATGGGCAGGATGATGGCGGTGACGCCCGGCAGCACCAGCATCGTGAGATAGAAAAACGAGCCGATGGAGAGGTTGTTGTTGACGATGCGGTCGATGAAGCGCAACGACTGCGTCAGCCAGATCACCCCGACCAGGGTGAGCGACGCGAACAGCAATGGCCAGGCGACCTGCCGGATGATGTATTGGGTGATGCCCCGCATGGGGCGGGAGTATAGCCATTTCCAGGGCTTATGCCACCCGCCGCAGGCTTTTTCGGGCCTGTCGGAACAGGCTCCGGCTGCGTTGATCCGGAGGCTTCCGCGCCGCTATAGTGGCGGCTCGACACCGCTTATCCACCCCGGGATGAAATCATGAAAATCGACCTTGCCTCGCTCGCCCGCCCCAAGCAGGGTGCCCTTGTCGTTCTGGCCGCCGATGGCGGCAAGCTGAGCGCCTTTGGCGCCGGCCTCGACAAGGCCCTGGGTGGCGCCCTGGGCCGCGCCATTGCCGGCGCGCCGCGCTTCAAGGGCGAACGCGGCCAGGTGCTGGAAGTGCTTGGCCCCGGCGCCGGTCTGGGCCGCGTGCTGATCGCCGGCCTGGGCAAGCCCGCCGATATCAAGCCGGAAGCCCTGGAAGCCGTGGCCGGCGAAGCGGTGCGGCGCCTGGCGCTGACCGGCGAAACCGCCCTGGCGATCGCGGTCGAGTTCCCGGCCGGCGCCAAGGCCGACGTGGCGGAAGCCGCCGCCCGCGCCGCGCTCGGCGCCCGGCTTGGCGGCTACCGTTTCGACAAATACCGCACCACCCGCAAGGACCATGAGAAGCCGTCGCTGAAAACCGTGACGGTGCTGACCGATTCGTTGCCCGCCGCCAAGAAGGCTTATGCCCCGCTCAGCGTGCTCGCCGATGGCGTCACCCTGACCCGCGACCTGGTGAGCGAGCCGGCCAACATCATCTATCCCGAAACCCTGGCCGCCGAATGTCGCAAGCTCTCCAAGCTCGGCGTCAAGGTCGAGGTGCTGGGCGAGAAGGAGATGAAGAAGCTCGGCATGGGCGCGCTGCTCGGTGTCGGCCAGGGCTCCGTGCGCGAATCGCAGCTCGTGGTCATGCAGTGGAATGGCGGCAAGAAGGGCACCAAGCCGGTGGCCTTCGTCGGCAAGGGCGTCTGCTTCGATACCGGCGGCATCTCGATCAAGCCGTCCGCCGGCATGGAGGAGATGAAGTGGGATATGGGCGGTGCCGGGGCCGTGATCGGCGCCATGGCGGCGCTCGCCGGCCGCAAGGCCAAGGCCAATGTGGTTGGCGTGGTGGCGCTGGTGGAAAACATGCCGGACGGCAACGCGCAGCGCCCAGGCGACGTGGTCACCTCGATGTCCGGCCAGACCATCGAAGTGCTGAACACCGATGCCGAAGGCCGCCTGATCCTGTGCGATGCGCTGTGGTATTGCCAGGGCCGCTTCAAGCCGCAATTCATGGTCGATCTTGCCACGCTGACCGGCGCCATCATCATCGCGCTCGGCCATGAGCATGCCGGCCTGTTCTCCAACGACGACAAGCTCTCCGAACAGCTCACCAAGGCCGGCAAGGCCGAGGGCGAGGCGCTGTGGCGCCTGCCGCTGTCGGATGCCTATGACCGCGCGATCAACTCGCCCATCGCCGATGTGCAGAACATCGCCGGCCCGGGCGCCGGCGCGGGGTCGATCACGGCGGCGCAGTTCCTGCAGCGTTTCGTCAACAAGTATCCCTGGGCGCATCTCGATATTGCCGGCACCGCCTGGAGCAAGGCGGACAAGCCGACCGTGCCGCGCGGCGCCACCGCCTTCGGCGTGCGCCTGCTGAACCGCCTGGTGCAGGATAATTACGAGGGCTGACACCAGGTTTCGTCATGCCCGGGCTTGACCCGGGCATCTCCCGCTAGGTAGGTGCGATGTCCGAACTGCTGTTCTACCACCTGACGCGCCGGCGCCTGGAGCAGGTGCTGCCAGACCTGCTCGGGCGGTCGCTCCAGCGCGGCTGGCGCGCGGTGGTGAAATGCGGCAATGCCGAGCGTGTCGAGGCGCTGGCGGGCGAACTCTGGACCTATGACAAGGCGGCTTTCCTGCCCCATGGTACCAGGCTCGATGGCCACCCCGAGCGTCAGCCGATCTGGCTGACGGCGGCCGATGAACGGCCCAACAAGGCCGAGGTGCTGTTCCTGGTCGATGGCGCCGATACCGCCCTGCATGGCGATTTCACCCGCGTCTGCGACCTGTTCGACGGCAACGACGAAGAGGCTGTGGAGAGCGCGCGACAGCGTTGGAAACGTGCCAAGGCCGCCGGCCACACGCTTACCTATTGGCAGCAGGGTGATAACGGCTGGGTAAAGGCGGCGGAGGGCTGAACATGCTGAACGCCCAGGACTTTGCCAGGGTGCCGTCGGCATTGTCGGCGACCCTGGATGCAGGCGAGAAATTGCTCTGGTGGGGTATACCGAAACAAGGTTTTGTTCTGCGTCGCAGTGATGCCACGCTGATTCCCTTCTCGTTGTTTTTTCTTGTCTTTGCCATTTTTTGGGAATGGAAGGCACTGCAGGCCGTAGATCCAGTTTTCCCTTTTTTTGGCATACCGTTCATTCTGGCGGGGTTGTACATCACCGTCGGCCGCTTCGTTCACGATGCCATGCGGCGGCGCAGGACCGTTTACGGGGTCACCGATAAGCGAGTGCTGATCGTTGATGCCCGAGGCATGAAAAGCATTGAGTTGTCAGGGCTCAATGAAATTCATCTGCAGAAAACGGCAAGCCATGTCGGCACAATAGTGTTCGGTCCCGAATTGCGGCCTGTGGCATCGGGTCCGGGTATCGGAGCATGGACAGGGCGCCCGGTAATCCCCACCTTCGAATTCGTCGCCGAAGCCGAGAAGGTGCTGAATACGGTTCGTGCGGCTAAAGCAGCGGCTCCCTGAGCCTCACGCCGCATCCTCAGCCTGGGCTGCTTCCAGCTTGGCCTGGGCATCGAGCCAGGCTTCTTCGGCGGCTTCCAGCTTCTTCGCCACATCGCCATGCTGCTTCTGCAACTCGGTCTGCTTCGCCGGGCTGAGCTTGGTGTAGGTGTCCGGGTCGGCCAGCATGGCATCCAGGCGCATCTTCTCGGCGCTGAGCTTGGCGGTGGCTTTTTCCGCGTTATGCACGGCGACGCGCAGCGGGGCGAGCGCCTGGCGTGCGGCGGCAGCGGCCTTGCGGTCCGCCTTGCGGTCGGCGGCGGGCGCGGCGGCAGTAGCACCGGCGCCGCCCTTCAGCTTCACGCTGGCAGCCGCGCGGCGCCTGTCGGCCAGCAGCTTGGCGTAATCGTCGAGGTCGCCGTCGAAATCCTTCACCGTGCCGTCGCCCACCAGCCAGAAGCGGTCGGCGCAGGCTTCCGCCATGTGGCGGTCATGGCTCACCAGGATCACCGCGCCCTTGAACTCGTTCACCGCCTGCACCAGCGCATCGCGGGTATCCATGTCCAGGTGGTTGGTCGGCTCGTCGAGGATCAGCAGATGCGGCGCGTGATGCGTCACCATGGCGAACAGCAGGCGCGCGCGCTCGCCGCCGGAAAGCTTGCCGGCGACAGTCTGCGCCTTGTCGCGCACCAGGCCGAAAC
The DNA here is from genome assembly GCF_965278975.1 of Ferrovibrio sp. Taxonomy (GTDB): domain Bacteria; phylum Pseudomonadota; class Alphaproteobacteria; order Ferrovibrionales; family Ferrovibrionaceae; genus Ferrovibrio. Next base: position 4,417,679 of record NZ_OZ257126.1, on the reverse strand, counting down.
TGCCCAAGCGCGTGCGCAGCTGCTCGATGGTGGCCTTTTCCATCAGGTCCTGCAGATGCTCCACCGGTGTGCGGTTCTCATCCAGGATATCGTCCTGGTCCTGGGCGAAATAGCCGACGCGCAGCTTGCCGGAGCGTTGCAGCTTGCCGGCCTGCGGCTTCAGCGTGCCGGCCAGAATCTTGGCGAGCGTGGATTTGCCATTGCCATTGGCGCCGAGCATGGCGATGCGGTCTTCCATGTCGATGCGCATATCGAGATGGCGCAGCACCGGCTTATCGGCGGCGTAACCCGCCGTCAGGTTGTCCAGCACGATCAGCGGCGGCGGCAATTCCTCCGGGTCGGGCAGGCGGAAGATCACGTTGGGGTCTTCCACGGCGGCCGCGATGGGCTGCATCTTCGCCAGCATCTTCAGGCGGCTTTGCGCCTGGCGCGCTTTCGACGCCTTGGCGCGGAAGCGGTTGACGAAATCCTCCATATGCTTGCGCTGCTCGGCCTGGCGCGCGGCGAAAGCATTCTGCTGCTCCATGCGGGCGCGGCGCTCGGCCTCGAAGGTGTCGTAATTGCCGCGATAGAGCACCAGCTTGGTGTTGTCGATATGCAGGATATGTTCGATGGCCGAGTTCAGGAAATGCCGGTCATGGCTGATCAGCAGAAACGTGCGCGGATAGGTTTTCAGATAGCCTTCAAGCCACAGCGAGGCTTCGAGGTCGAGATGATTGGTCGGCTCGTCGAGCAGCAGCAGGTCAGGCTCGGCGAACAGGCAGCCGGCCAGGGCCACGCGCATGCGCCAGCCGCCCGAGAAGGTATCCAGCGCGCGGTTCTGCATCTCTTCGTCGAAGCCCAGGCCCGCGAGGATGACAGCGGCGCGGGCTGGTGCTGCATGGGCGTCGATCTCGGCCAGCCGCATGTGTACGGCGGCGATGCGCTCGGCATCTTCCATGCTGGAAGACTCTTCCAGTTCCTCGGCCTCGATCAGCAGGGCTTCGCGCTCGGTATCGGCGGCCAGCACATAGGCAATCGGGCTCTGCGCGCCGCCCGGCGGCTCCTGCGGCAGCTTGGCGATCTTGCAGTCAGTGGGCAGTTCCACGCCGCCGGTTTCGGTCTGCAAATCCCCGGTGATGATCTTGAACAGCGTCGATTTGCCGGTGCCGTTGCGCCCCACCAGGCCCACTTTATGCCCAGCCGGGATCGTCGCCGACACCTGGTCGAGCAGTACACGGCCGGCAATGCGGTAGGTCAGGTCGCGAAAAACAAGCATTTCCAGTTACTTATAAGTCTGGCCGGGGAGGGTGGCCGGGTTTTGCGGGGGGCCGGGACGCTAACCGGGCGGGTTGCGGCTTTCGGGCGGAGCCTCTATATACCCGCCACCGATTTTTAGCCAACACCCACCAAACGGATTTAAGGACCAATCCCATGGCCATCGAGCGCACCTTTTCCATCATCAAGCCGGACGCCACCCGCCGTAACCTGACCGGCGCGATCAATGCCGTGATCGAAAAGGCCGGCCTGAGCATCGTGGCGCAGAAGCGCATCCAGATGAGCAAGGCCCAGGCCGAGACCTTCTACGGCGTGCACAAGGCGCGTCCGTTCTTCAACGATCTGGTCAGCTTCATGATCTCCGGCCCGGTGGTCGTGCAGGTGCTGGAAGGCGAAGGCGCCATTGCCAAGTACCGCGAAGTGATGGGCGCCACCAACCCGGCCAATGCCGCGCCGGGCACCATCCGCAAGGAATTCGCCGAGAGCATCGAAGCCAACTCGGTGCATGGCTCGGATGCCGCCGAAACCGCCGCCGTCGAGATCGCCTACTTCTTCTCCGGCCTCGAACTGGTCGGCTGAACTTTCAGCATCACTGAATCAAGAAAGGCCCGGCAGCGATGCCGGGCCTTTTTTTTGCTGCGCTCCGTCATCGTTCGCGCTAAGGCGGGAATCCAGTCGATCCGTTTGCTGTACCCTCGCTCGTGTAAGCATGAGAGATTCAAAGTCCAAAATATCAAAAGTCTCATATCTGACGACCCATCACTTACACTGGCCTATGCCTTTCGTACCGCGAGAGATTCTTGGAGACGGAGAGTGCCTGCATTGGTGAGGGCCATAAATTCGTGAAGTCCGCCCTTTACGGTTTGACGAGAACTAAGCTTCGTCAAGCCAAGCGCCATTAAATGAAATTTTATCTGACTAAACTGAGCGTCAGTAATCTTCGCGTAGTCCGAAATATAATCATGAGTTTCAGCAATATATTTTTGCAGGGAAATTTTCACGATCTCAGGAGTTTTTGGGCTAACGAGTTGGGAACATGCACCAATAAATATTTCACGCCATGTCATTGTGACCTGCTCGCTTTTTTGACGCAGGTTGCCATGATATGTGTATGTCCAGTTACATGTAATTGTGAACTTGTCATCGATTCCCGCCAACCCATCAAGGCGGGGGTGAGCAAGTGAGCGCAACTGCATAACCTCATTTGTTAAAGCGTCTTTTTGATCTCGTAGCGCATTCAGTTGACCCAGAAGGTCCTCGCTAGCTACGGCATTGCCGCGAATCCAGCCGATAGCAGGGAATTGGCTGGTTGCTGCAATAAACGAAACAGCGAAATGTGCCTGTAGATTTTCGCGGGTGTTCCAGAATTTCACTAGGCGGCCGGTACTCACCTTGCTGCGAAATATCTCCAGCTTGGCGATAATTTCTGGTGCTGTGTCGGTTTTGCCGACGACAATATTATTAGTGTCGTTGTGGATGAATGCGAGAACGGTTTTCCCCGTTTCGACCGCATAGTCATACTCCCGCTCCGTAAAGCTGATCCCATCATTGTCAACTGAGCCGTATCGCGCGCCGATGATTAAGACGTAGTAATCGCATTCATCTATGACACGCTTAATGTAAGTGAATTGCTCAATGTCGGCGGCAGGGAATAGTTCCATACCTGAGGGGATGTGGCCGAGATCAAGGATCATCTTTGTGATCGCCTGGCGCTCTTCAGCGAGATCGCGAAACGTCGATGATATAAACACTTGGTATTTTTTGTTCATCGATCTCCCCGCGAATATGTAGATTTGGCCCTTTACTGCACTTGCACTTGATTGTCCTCAACCCGCAGCTTGCCCTCCGCCAGCAGCCGTAGCGCCTGCGGATAGAGTTTGTGTTCTTCGAGCAGCACCAGGTCGGCGAGCTGCTCGGGTGTCACGCCATCGGGCACCGGCACTTCGGCCTGGAGGATGACCGGGCCTTCGTCCATTTCGGGCACCACGAAATGCACGCTGCAGCCGGTGATCCGCGTGCCGCTTTCGATCACCCGTTCATGCACGCGCGTGCCCTTGAAGGCCGGCAGCAATGAGGGATGGATGTTGATCATGCGGCCCTGCCAGCCTTCAACGAAGCCGGGCGTGAGCAGGCGCATGAAGCCGGCGAGGCAGACGATCTCGATGCCGTGGCGCTTGAGCGCCGCATCCAGTTCGGCATCGAAGGCGGCGCGTTCCTTGCCCTTGCTCGGGATCACTTCGGTGGCGATGCCGGCGGCCTGCGCAATAGTGAGGCCCTCGGCATCGGCGCGGTTGGCAATCACCACGGCGATACGGGCGGGATAGCCGGGCTGCTTCGCCGCTTCGATCAGCGCGGCCATGTTGCTGCCGCGCCCGGAAATCAGGATGCCGACTGGTTTGATGTCGCCTGGCTTAATGCCGCCTGGCGTGGTGCCGGCCTGACTCATGGTCAGTTCCAGGCGCCCGCCATGTTTATCATGTCGGTATAGGGCTCGGCCTTGGCGTCAGGCAGCGCCTCAATATGGCCGATCTTTGCCACGGTTTCGCCGGCAGCAGTGAGCGCCTTGGCCACCGCATCGGCCTGATCGGCGGCAACAGCCACCACAAGGCCGATGCCGCAATTGAAGGCGCGGGCCATTTCGGTGTCGCTGATCTTGCCCGCCGCCTTCAGCCATTTGAATACCGGCGGCAGGGTCCAGGCCGAGGCATCCACCACCGCCCGGGTGCCATCGGGCAGCACGCGCGGGATATTCTCGGTGAGGCCGCCGCCGGTGATATGCGCCATGGCCTTGATCTGGCCGGAACGCACCAGCGGCATGCAGCTTTTGATATAGATGCGGGTCGGCACCATCAGGATATCGGCCAGCGGCTTGGCCGTATTGAAGGGCGCCGGGCTTTCGAAATGCAGGCCGTTATCGGCGATCACCTTGCGCACCAGCGAGAAGCCGTTGGAATGTACGCCCGAGGAGGCGATGCCCAGCAGCGCGTCGCCCGGCTTCACATCCTGGGGCAGCAGCCGGCCACGCTCGGCGGCGCCGACGGCGAAGCCGGCGAGGTCGTAATCCTTGGCGGCATACATGCCCGGCATTTCGGCGGTTTCGCCGCCGATCAGGGCGCAACCGGCCTGGCGGCAGCCCTCGGCGATACCGGCGACGACGCGCTTGGCGACATCCACTTCCAGCTTGCCGGTGGCGTAATAGTCGAGGAAGAACAGCGGCTCGGCGCCCTGCACCAGGATGTCGTTCACCACCATGGCGACGAGGTCGATGCCGACGCCGTCATGCCGGCCGGTCTCGATGGCGATTTTCAGCTTGGTGCCGACGCCGTCTGTCGAGGAAACCAGGATCGGGTCCTGGAACCCGGCGGCCTTGAGGTCGAACAGCGCGCCAAAACCGCCCAACGAGGCATCGGCACCCGTGCGGCGGGTGGAGGCGGCCAGCGGCTTGATGGCATCGACGAGAGCCTCGCCAGCATCGATATCGACACCAGCGGCTTTATAAAGCGGCGACGTGTTGATGGCGCCCTCACATATCGGCTAGATTTGACGGCGCCACCATAGCCATTTCACCCCCATTTGCAATGCCCCGTATGCCCCCCTCCGCCATGCCATGGCGCACCGCCCCTGCTGCGCTCATGCTCGCGGTTTCGCTGGCTTTTTGCCCGCTTTCCGCTGCCCAGGCGCAAACCACGGCCCAAGCCCAACCGATCGCCCAGTCAGCCTCGGTTTTCGTCGTCAGCGGCGTGGCCGTGGATGCCTCCGCCGATAGTAGCGCCGCCGCCCGGCCCATTGCCCTGGCGCAAGGCCAGCGCCGCGCCTTCAGCCAGCTTTTGCAGCGCCTGACCCTGATCGAAGACCGTGGCCGCCTGCCGCAGCCGACCGAGGCTTTGCTGAACGACACCATTGCGGGCTTCGAGATCGACGAGGAACGCGCCTCGGCCACGCGCTATCTTGGCCGCATCACCGTGCGGTTCCGGCCCGATGCGGTGCGCCACCTATTGCAGAATTTACGCCTGGGCTATGCCGAGGTGCAGAGCCGCCCGGTGCTGGTGCTGCCGGTGTGGCAGACGGCGGAAGGGGCAAAGCTGTGGGAAGCCGATAATCCCTGGCGCGATGCCTGGAAGCGCCGCGCCGAGCCGGATGGCCTGGTGCCGTTCGTGATCGCGGAAGCCAGCACGGCGCCGGAAGCGTTGCCGATCGACCGCCTGCTGGTGGATAGCGCGCAGCTCACCAATCTGGCCCGCCAGCGCAATGCCGGCGATACGCTGGTGGTGGCGGCCAGCCCGGTTTCGCCCGAAGGCAGCGGCGCGCGGGTGGAGATTTTCCCGTATTTCGATGCGGGCGAAGCCAGCACCGACCGGCTGGAGCCATTCGCCACCCAGGGCGCCACGGTGGAGGAGGCGCTGAGCGCCGCTGCCACCGAACTGGCCCGCCGGGTCGAGAACCGCTGGAAGCGCGCCACGCGGCTTGATCTCGACAAGCCCGGCCAGATCAGTGCCGCCGCCGGGTTCAAGAATCTGGCCGATTGGGTGAAGCTGCGCGACCGCCTGGCCGAAATCCCCTCGATCCGCCGCATCGAAGTATTGCGGTTGACCCATCGCGATGCCCAGGTGCATCTCGGCTTCTTCGGCGAGCCGCAGCAGCTCAGTGTCGCCCTGGCGCAGAAGGATGTGGAATTGCGCCAGCGTGACGGCTTCTGGGAACTCGGCCTGCGCGGGACGCTGAAACCATGAGCCGGCAGCAGCATATCGCCATCTGGGTGCTGATCATCGCCAGCTTCCTGCTGGTGCTGATGGCGTTAAGCTCGGTGATGCTGCCTTTCGTCGCCGCCATGGCGGTGGCCTATCTGCTTGATCCGGTGGCCGACCGCCTGGAAGCCAAGGGCGTCAGTCGCACCGTCGCCACGGCGCTGATCACCGGGGTGTTCTTCCTGGTGCTGCTGCTGGTGGTGATTGCCCTGGTGCCGGTGCTGGTGAGCCAGCTCAATGGCTTCATGAGCCGCTTGCCCGGCTATGTCGACAGCTTCCGCAACAACCTGCTGCCGAACCTGATGGAACTGGCGCAGCAATTCGGCATCCCGCTGAAGCTGGATGTGAAAGCCGCCATCGGCCAGCATGCCGGCGAGGCTGCCAGCGTGCTCAGCAAGCTGGTGGCCGGTGTGCTGGGCGGCGGCCAGGCGGTGCTCAGCCTGCTGTCGCTGCTGGTGGTGACGCCGGTGGTGTCGTTCTATCTGCTGCGCGACTGGGACACCATGCTGGCGCGCATCGACGAGCATCTGCCGCGCCGTCAGGCCGAGGTGATCCGCGCCCAGGCCCGCGCCATCGATGGCGTGCTGGCCGGCTTCGTGCGCGGGCAGATGATGGTCTGCCTCGCGCTGGGCAGCTTCTACGGCATCGGCCTGTCGCTGGTCGGCCTGGATTTCGGCCTGGTCATCGGCCTGGGTGCCGGCGCGGTATCGTTCATTCCTTATGTCGGCACGATACTCGGCTTCACCATCAGCATGGGTGTGGCCCTGGTGCAGTTCTGGCCTGACTGGACGATGATCGCCATCGTCGCCGCCGTGTTCGGCATCGGGCAGTTCATCGAGGGTAATTTCCTCACGCCCAAGCTGGTCGGCGACCGTGTCGGCCTGCATCCGGTGTGGATCATGTTCGGTCTGTTCGCCGGTGGCGCATTGTTCGGCTTCGTCGGCATGCTCATCGCCGTGCCGGTCTGCGCCGTGATCGGCGTGCTGACCCGCTTCACGCTGGAACGCTACCGCACCAGCGCGCTCTATCATGGCGGTCCGCCCAAGGCTGATGCCCAGGCTGCTACTCTGCCCGAACCGCCAGCCGGCTCTCCTCCCGGACCATGACCAAATCGCAGTTGACGCTCGGCCTCGCGCTGCCGGTTTCCTGGGCGCGGGAGGATTTCCTCATCGCGCCGGGCAATGAAACCGCGCTGGCCTGGCTCGACCGCTGGCCCGACTGGCCGAACGGCATCCTGGTGCTGCATGGCCCGGAAGGCAGCGGCAAAACCCATCTGGGCCATATCTGGGCGGCGCGTGCGGGTGCGCGGTTCGCGGCGTCTGCCGATCTGCGTGTCGATAGCGTCGATGCCTTGGCACAGGGCCCCCTGGTGCTGGAAGGCGCTGCCGAAGCGGCGACAGTGGAGCCGGCGGCTTTGTTCCACCTGATCAACCTGATGCGCGAGCGCGGCCATGGCCTGCTGCTGTTGGCTGCCGCGCCACCCGCAGCATGGGGCGTGGCGTTGCCGGATCTTGCGTCGCGGCTTAAAGCGATGCCGGTGGCTGCCATCGCGCCACCGGATGATGCCTTGCTCGGCGCCGTGATGGTGAAGCTGTTTGCTGACCGCCAACTGATCGTCGGCCAGGATGTGATTGCCTATCTGCTGCCGCGCATCGAGCGGTCGTTTCATGCCGCGCGCCATTGGGTGGCACGGCTGGATGCGGCGGCTTTGGCCGAGCAGCGCGCCGTCACCATCGCCCTGGCGCGCAAGCTGCTGGAAGCAGAAGGCGCCGGCTAGCCGCGCCGCACCAGCAGCAGGCAGCCGCCGATGATCAGGCCGGCACCGGCCCAGGTGGCGGCACCCGGCAGGTCACGGAAGGCGATCCAGCCGATCAGCGCGCCGAAGGCCACGGAACTGTAGCCGAACGGCGCCAGCCAGGCGGCATCGGCAAGGCGGTAGGCGCGCACATTGCACATCTGCCCCAGGATCGCCATCGGCCCCAGCAGGCAGAGCGCGCCGAGCGTGGCCCAATCCGCATCGGTCCACAGCCACAGCATGGCCGGCAACAGCAGCAGCACGGCGAAGCCGTTCACATGCAGCAGCATCGACAGCATGGTTTCATGCCGTGTCAGATACTTGATCAGGATGATCTCGCAGGCGGTGAGCAGGGCGCCGAGGATCGCCGCCAGCGGCGCGATGCCATGATCGAGCAGGTTGGCGAAGCTGCCGCCCCCGAATGTGCCATTGGGCGCGTTGCCGCGCACGATGACGAAGGCACCGGCTAGGCAGACCAGGGCCGCCACGATCTGCGCGCGGCGCAAACGTTCGCCGAGCAGCAGCACCGCCAGCAGCATCACGAACAGGCCCTGCAGCAGCGCCAGCGCCGAGGCATCGGCCAGCGGCATATGGGTGGCGCCGTAGATCGAGCAGCCGCCGCCGAACACGCCGCAGCAGGCGCGCAGCAGATGCAGCCAGCGCCGTCCGGTGCCGAGTGCGCGCGCCGGTGTCAGGCGCTGATAGGCGGCGATGCCGGAGACGGTGGCGAAGCCGGAAAGATAGCGGATGAACACGATCTGCAATGCCGGCAGCAAGCCGCCGGTGAGCTTGCCGGAAGCATAGAGCAGCGAGAAGGCGAGCGAGGCCGCGAGCACCCAGGCAGCGGCAGCCATCTTCGATTGATCGGGTGGGGAGGTAACGGGTTCCATCGGCGCGGCGCAGTATAGGGCGGGGCTGGAATCCGGCAACATTGTGGCCGCCACTATTTCGGCGGGTGCGGATGCCACAATATGGTTTCATTCGTGCCGTTCCGAGGCCCGAATCCGGCGGCCAACTCTGATCACCCAGGCAAATGCAAACGGGGTGATCGTCATGCTTGCGCCACGCTCTCGCTGCCGCTTCCTGCTGTTCCCGGTAGTATGCCTCGCCATGCTTTGGATGGTTTCTGCCCAAGCGCAAGCTCAGGCGCAGGAAACCATCCGCCTGCCGTTGATGGTGGACGGCGAATATGTCGGCCTCTCGACGCAGATTTACCGGCCCGCCGGCAAGGGGCCGTTCCCCACGTTGATCTTCCATCATGGCTCCACCTTCAGGGGCACCAACCCGCAGCATTTCGCCGCCGTGTTCGATCCCAAGCCGTTGGCGGAATGGTTCACCGCCCATGGCTGGGCCGTGGTGCTGCCGTCGCGCCGGGGCCGTGGCGGCTCGGATGGCGTCTATGACGAAGGCTTTGCCGAGGATCGCTCCGATGGCTATAGCTGCCAGCCAGCGCGCTCGATCCCTGGTGCCGACCGCGCGCTGCGCGATGTCGATGCGGCCACCGATCTGATCCTGGCCATGTCCTTCGTCGACCGCTCGCGGGTGGTGGTGGGCGGCCATTCGCGCGGTGGCGTGCTCAGCGTCGCCCATGCCGGCCGCAATCCCGGGCTCTATCGTGGCGTGCTGAATTTCGTCGGCGGCTGGGTTGGCGAGGATTGCAACCGCGTGATCTACAAATCAGCGCCTTATATCGACCGCCTGCTGATGGTGCGCGGCACCACCACGCCACTGCCCATGCTGTGGCTTTATGGCGAGAATGACTCCTACTGCTCGGAAGACTATTACCGCAGCAATTTCGAGGTGTTCATCAAGGCCGGCGGCCATGCCGAATACCGGCAATACACCCTGCCCAAGCGCGTGGATGGCCATGCCCTGGTGTTCTATCCGAAAATCTGGGGTGCCGACGTGGAACGCTATCTGGCGGCACGCGGCCTGCCGTTCAAGGAAGGTGAGGCCAGGGTGGCGGCGAATTAGCGCCGCTATTCGTCCAGCTTCTTGCCGTCGATCTCGCGGCGGATGCGCTCGGCTTCCTTGGCGGCCTTTTCGCGCTCGGCCTTGCTCATGCCATGCAGGGCGCGGTTGGCCGCTGCCTGGGTGGCCTTCTGCTCGCGCCCCTTGGCCTTGCGGGCCTTGTTCAGGTTGACGATGTCGCCCACGGCGTCACTCTTCTTCATCCAGCATGGCGGGTACGACGAAGCTTGCCAGAAAACCCGACTTCGGAGCCACATCCGCCCAGCGCTTGATGGCGAAACTGATCTCGGCCAGGCCGCCTGTCGGGTATTTCGTCTTGAGCCGCTCCAGGGCATCGCCTGCACCGCTGGCGCATAGCCTGACGGCCAGGTCTTCCAGGCCGGGATTATGGCCGATCAGCATCAACTCGCGGCAATTGGTCGGCGCCGCCCGCAAGGTTGCCAGCAGATTGGCGGCTTCGGCGAGATAGAGGCTGTGGTCGAAGCGGGTTTCGATCTCCGGCCCCAGCCGCTTGGTCAGGCGCTCCCAGGTCTGCCGGGTGCGCTGGGCCGGCGAGCACAGCACCAGGTCGGGCTGCACCGCGCGCTCGGCCAGGTGGCGGGCCAGGCGGCGGCAGGCGCGCTTGCCGCGCGGCGCCAGGGGACGGGCGAAATCGTCCAGTCCGGGGTCCTCCCAGGCGGATTTAGCGTGCCGCAGCAGCCATAGGCGCAACATGGGAATCTCCTTGGAATTACACGAAAAATACTGAAAATTTGTCTGATACAGGGTGGGAGTCGCGGCTTTGACATATTCCGCCGTTACACCTATACCCGAACCGGGCCCTGGCATACCGCCACTGGGCCGGTCGGACAAGGCAGGAAACTCCGACATGCCGTTGAGCAGCCCATCCGCGCTTGAGAAATTTGCCCCGGGCGGCCACACCCCCGCAGAGCCCTTCGTGCCGCCGCCGGCGGTGGCTGCGGTGCCGGCGCGCGAACGCTATATCAACCGCGAACTGTCCTGGCTGGCTTTCAATCTGCGGGTCATGGAGGAAGCCAACAACAAGCGCTACCCGCTGCTGGAGCGGCTGCGCTTCCTCTCCATCTCGGCCAATAACCTGGATGAATTCTTCATGGTCCGCGTCGCCGGCCTCTATGGCCAGGTGCGGGCGGGTGTCGAGGAAATCAGCCAGGATGGCCTCACCCCGGCGCAGCAGCTTGTGCTGATCAATGAGGCCGCGGCCGACCTGATGGCCAAGCAGCAGGCTTGCTGGCGCAAGCTGTGCCTTGAACTGGAGAAGGCCGGCATTGCGGTGCTGGAGCCGGAGAAACTCACCGACGACGACCGCAAATGGCTTGAGGATTATTTCCTCGCCCATGTCTTTCCCGTGCTGACGCCGCTGGCGATCGATCCCGCGCACCCGTTCCCGTTCATACCCAATCTCGGTTTCGCGATGGTTATGCAAATGCGACGGATTCGTGACGGTCGCAGCCTGAACGCGCTGCTGCCGCTGCCGGGGCAGGTGGATCGCTTCACCCGCCTGCCGGGCGAGAAGATCCGCTTCGTCTCGCTGGAGAATCTGGTCGGCCTGTTCATGCACAAGCTCTTTCCGGGCTATGAAAGCATCGGCCATGGCCTGTTCCGCATCACGCGCGACAGCGATCTTGAAATCGAGGAAGAAGCCGAGGACCTCGTGCGCCTGTTCGAGACGGCGCTGAAGCGCCGCCGCCGTGGCAACGTGATCCGCCTCAAGATCAACGCCGACATGCCGGAAGATTTGCGCCGCTTCGTCTGCGAGGAACTGGAAGTGAGCCCGCAGGCGGTGGTGCCGGTGGATGGCCTGCTCGGCCTCGCCGATACCAAGCGGCTGATCGTGGATGACATCCCCGAGCTGAAATTCCCGCCCTTCATCGCGCGCTTCCCGGAACGCATCCGCGATTTCGGCGGCGATTGCTTCGCCGCCATCCGCCACAAGGACCTTGTGGTGCATCACCCCTATGAGAGCTTCGACGTGGTGGTGCAGTTCCTGCGCCAGGCGGCGGCCGATCCGCAGGTGGTGGCGATCAAGCAGACGCTTTACCGCACTTCCGACGACAGCCCGATCGTGAAGGCGCTGATCGAGGCGGCGGAAGCTGGCAAGTCGGTGACCGCGCTGGTGGAACTGAAGGCGCGTTTCGACGAGGCGGCGAATATCAAATGGGCGCGCGACCTGGAGCGCGCCGGCGTGCAGGTGGTGTTCGGCTTCATCGAGCTGAAAACCCATGCCAAGATTTCGCTGGTGGTGCGCCGCGAGGGCGGCTCGCTCAATACCTATGTGCATTTCGGCACCGGCAACTATCATCCGATCACCGCGAAGGTCTATACCGACCTGAGCTTCTTCACCGATGATCCTGATCTCGGCCACGACGCCACTTATATCTTCAACTTCCTTACCGGCTATGCCGCGCCGGAGCAGTTGAAGCAGATCGCGATTTCGCCCTTCTCGCTGCGGCCGCGCCTGCTTGATCTGATCCATGCCGAAATCGAGCATGCCAAGGCGGGCAGGCCGGCGGCGATCTGGGCCAAGATGAACAGCCTGGTCGATCCGGCGGCCATCGATGCGCTTTATGCCGCCAGCCAGGCCGGCGTACAGATCGATCTGGTGGTGCGCGGCATCTGCTGCCTGCGGCCGGGCGTGAAAGGCCTCTCAGAGAATATCCGAGTGCGCAGCCTGATCGGCCGCTTCCTGGAACATTCGCGCATCATCTGCTTCGGCAATGGCCATGGCCTGCCATCGCCGGAATCCAAGGTGTTCATCACCTCGGCGGACTGGATGCCGCGCAATTTCGACCGCCGCGTCGAAGTGCTGGTGCCGGTGGGCAATCCCACGGTCCGCGAGCAGGTGCTGGACCAGATCATGGTTGCCAGCCTGAAGGACCAGGCGCAGAGCTGGTCGCTCGGCGCCGACGACAAGTATTCGCGCGTCAGCGCCAAACTTGACGCCTTCAGCGCCCATACCTACTTCATGACCAACCCCAGTCTCTCGGGTCGCGGCAAGGCGCTGAAGTCGCCGGGCGCGATCCCGCGTCTACAGCTTAAGTCTGGATAGTATGACAGCCATTCATTTCGCGCCGTCGCCGATCGCCGCCCGCAAGAATGCGGCAGAGTTGCTGCCGCTGGGTGTGATCGACATCGGTTCGAATTCCGTGCGCCTCGTCGTGTTCGACGAGCCTCTGCGCCTGCCCACCCCGCGCTTCAATGAGAAGGTGCTGTGCGGCCTGGGCCGTGGCCTGGGCGAAACCGGCAAGCTGCATGAGGAAGGCGTCATCCTGGCGCTCGCCACCATCCGCCGCTTCGTGGCGCTGGCGCGTCACATGCAGGTGAAGCAGTTGCAGGTGGTGGCCACCGCCGCCTCGCGCGATGCCAGCAATGGCCCGGATTTCATCAGCCGCATCGAGCGCGAAACCGGCGTGAAGGTGCGGCTGCTATCGGGCACCGAGGAGGCGCAGTATTCGGCACTCGGCGTGCTGTCCGGCATCCCCGATGCCGAGGGCGTGATGGGCGATCTTGGTGGCGGCAGCCTGGAACTGGTCGCCGTGGAAAAGCGCCGCATCGGTGACAGCGTTACCCTGCCGCTGGGGCCGCTGCGCCTGGGCGGTATCGGCAACTACAATCAGACCAAGGCCTTCATCGACGCCCGCTATGGCGAGGTGACGTGGCTCAAACGCATGCAGGGCAAGCCGCTCTATGCCGTGGGCGGCTCCTGGCGCGCCATCGCGCGCGTGCATATGGCGCAGACCCAGAGCCCGCTGCACATCATTCACGAATACAGCATGGGCCGTGACGAGGCGCTGGAATTCACCCGGCTGCTCGGCCGCCAGGGCAAGGAATCCGTCAGCCGTATGGAAGGCGTGCCGCGCCGCCGCCAGGATTCATTGCCGCTGGCCGCATTGGTGATGCGCCGGCTGCTGAAAGTATTGCAGCCGAGCCAGGTGGTGTTTTCCGCCCATGGCCTGCGCGAGGGCCTGGCCTATGCGATGCTGGATGACGCGACCAAGGCGCTCGATCCGCTGCTGAGCTATTGCGCCCATATGGCGGCGCGCGAGGGCCGCTATGCCGAGCACGGCGCCGAACTCGACCGCTTCATCGCGCCGCTGTTCGAGAAGGAAAGCATAGCCGAGAAGCGCCTGCGGCTGGCGGCGGCGATGCTGGCCGATATCGCCTGGCGCGTACACCCGGATTATCGCGGCGAGCAGGCTTTGGGCCTGATCCTGCATGCGCCGTTTGGCGGTATCAGCCAGCATGAACGCGCGCTGCTTGGCCTTGCCGTGTTCGCGCGCTATGCCGGCACGGTGAGCGATCCGGTGGCCTCGCCGGCCTGGCGCATGCTGGAAACCCGGCAGGCGGATTATGCGCTCGCCATCGGCCTCGGGCTGCGGCTCGGCCAGACGCTGTCCGGCGGTGTGCCGGGCCTGCTGCGCGATTGCCGCCTGCGTTTCCTGAATGGCAACCTGGTGCTGGAATTGTCGTCACAGCTCGCCGTGCTCGATGGCGAGCAGGTGCAGCGCCGCGTCGAGGCACTGGCCAAGGCGCTCAATCGCGGCTGGGATATCCGCATCGCCAAGGGGTGAGGGTGATTGCTCTCCTTGCTTGTCATTCTCGCGCATGCGAGAATCCCATTTTTGTGCCATGAAATGGGACCCTGGCTTTCGCCAGGGTGACGAGTATAAAAAACGTCATGCCCGGACTTGATCCGGGCATCTCTGGGCAACAGAGCCGCCTACTTCTTCAGTTCGACCAGCTTGATGCGGTTGCCGTTCACGGCCAGCGCCAGTTCGCCGCGCTTCAAGCGCAGCGCATCACTGCCGAACAATTCGCGGCGCCAGCCTTGCAGGGCCGGCACATCGGCATTGTCATCGGCGGCGATCTTGTCGAGGTCGGAAGAGGCGGCAACCAGCTTCTGTGCCACGTCATGCTCGTCGCATTTCTGCTTCAGCAGCACTTTCAGCAATTCGACAATCGGGCCGATGCCGCGCGGCAATTCCGCCTCGCGCTCGATCTGCGGCCAGGTGTCGCGCGGCGCCTCCATGCGGGCGGCGATGGCGCTGAGCAGGCCCTGGCCCATCTTGCCCTCGGCAAAGCCCTTGGAGAGGCCACGGATATGGCCGAGGTCTTCCGAACTCTTGGGCGGATGGGCGGCGATTTCCATGGCGGCTTCATCGCGCAGGATGCGCTGGCGCGGGATATCGCGCTGGCGCGCCTCGGTCTCGCGCCAGGCCGCCACGGCCTGCAGCACGGCAAGGTATTCCGGGCGGGTGACGCGCGGCTTGAGGCGGCGCCAGGCATCCATCGGCGCCAGGTCATAGGTCGCCGGATCGGTCAGCGTCGCCATCTCGGCGTTCAGCCATTCTGCCCGGCCGCTCTTTTGCAGCTTGGCAGAAAGCTTCTCGTAGCATTTGCGCAGATAGGTCACGTCCGACAGGGCGTAGAGAATCTGCTTCGCGGTCAGCGGCCGGCGCGCCCAGTCGGTGAAGCGCGAGCTTTTGTCGATCTGGGCATTGGCCAGCTTGCCGGCCAGGGTCTCGTAGGACACCTGATCGCCGAAGCCACAGACCATCGCCGCCACCTGGGTATCAAACAAGGGGGCGGGCACTTCGCCCATCTGGCGGACGAAGATTTCCAGGTCCTGCCGGGCCGCATGGAACACTTTCAGAACATTCTTGTTCCGCAGCAGTTCGAACAGCGGCGCCATGTCGAGGCCGTCAGCCAGCGGGTCGATCACCCGGGCTTCCTCCGGGCCGGCCACCTGGATCAGGCAGACCTTGGGCCAGAAGGTGGTTTCCCGCATGAATTCGGTATCGACAGTGACAAACTCGGCCTGGCTCAGCGAAGCGCAGAATTCGGCCAGGGCGTCGGTGGTGGTAATCGGAGTCGGATCAGCGTTCATATCCCGGCCCTCATAACACGCTTAGGGCGACAACCCAATACAATCAGCAGGGAAAAACCGACCCCAGGCGGCTTGACTTTCCCCCCCGTTTCGCGACTGTTCCCCTTCGTTTTCACGGCTTTTATTCAGGATTCCCCCATGTCCCGCTACCGCACCCATACCTGTGGCCAATTGCGCGCTGAATCGGTCGGCGCCACGGTCAAACTGGCCGGCTGGGTGCATCGCCGCCGCGACCACGGCAACCTGATGTTCATCGACCTGCGCGACCATTACGGCATCACCCAGGTGGTGGCCGAGAGCGGCTCGGATGCCTTCAAGGCGCTGGAAAAGCTGCGCTCCGAATTCGTCATCGCGGTCACCGGCAAGGTGGTGGCGCGCACGGCGGAGACGGTGAACCCGAATCTGCCGACCGGCGGTGTGGAACTGGTGGTCAGCGACGTGGAAGTGCTGGGCGAGGCGCAGGAATTGCCGATGCCGGTATTCGGCGACCAGGAATACCCGGAGGAAATCCGCCTCAAGTACCGTTTCCTCGATCTGCGCCGCGAGCGCCTGCACAACAACATCATCCTGCGCTCGAAGGTGATCTCCTCGATCCGCCGCCGCATGACCGATCAGGGCTTCATGGAATTCCAGACCCCGATCCTCACGGCGTCCTCGCCGGAAGGCGCGCGTGACTTCCTGGTGCCGAGCCGCATCCATCCCGGCAAGTTCTACGCCCTGCCGCAGGCGCCGCAGCAGTTCAAGCAGCTGATCATGGTGTCGGGCTTCGACCGCTATTTCCAGATCGCGCCCTGCTTCCGCGATGAAGATGCGCGCAAGGACCGTTCGCCGGGCGAATTCTACCAGCTCGATGTCGAGATGAGCTTCGTTGAGCAGGACGACGTGTTCAACGCCGTCGGCCCGGTGATCCATGGCGTGTTCCAGGAATTCGCCAATGGCCGCGATTGTGGCCCGGCTGAATTCCCGCGCATCCCGTATCGTGAATCGATGCTGAAATACGGCTCCGACAAGCCGGACCTGCGCAACCCGATCATCCTCGCCGATGTGACCGAGGCGTTCCGTGGCTCGGGCTTCGGCGTGTTTGCCCGCAGCATCGAGAATGGCGGCGTGGTGCGTGGTATTCCGGCGCCGGGTGCGGCTGGCCGTCCGCGCAGCTTCTTCGACAAGATGAATGACTGGGCGCGCCAGGAAGGCGCTGCCGGCCTCGGCTACATCATCTTTGACAATGGCGAGGCCAAGGGCCCGATCGCCAAGTTCCTGGATGCCGAGCGCATCGCCAAGCTGAAGCAGCTCGGCAATGTGAAGGATGGCGATGCCATCTTCTTTGCCTGCGACAAGGAAGCCGCCGCCGCCAAGCTGGCCGGCCAGGCGCGTATCCGCGTCGGCGACGAACTCGATATCTGCGAGAAGAATGTCTTCAAGTTCTGCTGGATCGTCGACTTCCCGATGTTCGAGTATAACGAGGACGACAAGAAGGTTGATTTCAGCCACAACCCGTTCTCGATGCCGCAGGGCGGCCTTGAGGCCCTGAACAATCAGGATCCGCTGACCATCAACGCCTATCAGTACGATATCGTCTGCAACGGCGTGGAGCTGTCGTCGGGTGCGATCCGCAATCACAAGCCGGAAATCATGTACAAGGCGTTCGAGATTGCCGGCTATGGCCCCGAAGTGGTGGAAGGCAAGTTCGGCGGCATGCTGAATGCGTTCAAGTATGGCGCGCCGCCGCATGGTGGCATCGCGCCGGGCATCGACCGCATCGTCATGCTGCTGGCCGATGAGCCGAATATCCGCGAGATCGTGCTGTTCCCGATGAACCAGCAGGCGCAGGACCTGATGATGCAGGCGCCCAGCGAAGTGACGCTGAAGCAGCTGCGCGAACTGCATATCCGCATCCACGCACCCGAAGTCGACAAGAAATAACCGGATCGAAAAGGATGGCGTATGCGCGATAGCTTCGAATATATCCGCTACGCCATCACGCTGTTCTCGATTCTGGATCCCTTCGCGGCGATCCCGCTTTTCCTGATGCTGATGGAAGGCCGCTCGGCGGCCGAGAAGGCGAAGACCGCGCGCACGGCGGCCATCGCCGTGTTCGGTGTGCTGGTGGTCTCGGCCTTGTCGGGTGACATGATCCTGCGGCTGCTGGGCGCCAGCCTGGCCGCCTTCCAGGTCGGCGGTGGCATCGTGCTGTTCCTGATGGCGCTCAGCATGGTCAACGCGCAGATGAGCCCGCAGCAGCAGACGCCGGAAGAGGCGGCGGAAGCCGGTGCGCGCGATGCCGTTGGCGTGGTGCCGATTGCCATGCCGCTGCTGGTTGGTCCTGGTTCCATCTCCGCCACCATCATCACCATGCAGAGCGGCGATGGCTTCCTGCATCAGGGCGTTGTGGTTCTTGCCATCATGGTTGTGTGCGTTGCGGTATGGATCGTGCTGCGGCTGGCGGTTCCCATCGGCCAGCGCATGGGCCGCACCGGTTTGAATATCCTCAACCGCATTTTCGGCTTGCTGCTGGCTGCCGTTGCAGTGCAGATTTTTGCCAACGGCCTGCGTGGGCTGTTCCCCGGTCTGCACTGAATAAAAATCCATACTGAACGGCAATCAGAGGGCACCAAGCCATGCTCGACCCCGAAGCCAAGGCCCTGCTTGATGCGGTGGCCGCCGCCAACCGTCCGGCTTATGAAGCCATTGGCGCCGAAGCGGCGCGCAAGCTCTACAAAGAGACGCGTGGCGCGGTGTCGCCCGAGCCGCCGGAAGTGTCCGAAGTCGGTAATTTCGCCTGCCCGGGACCGAATGGTCCGATCCCGCTGCGCTACTACCGTCCCGTTGAAGCGGATAAGAAAGACGTATTGCCGGTGCTGGTATTCTACCATGGCGGCGGCTGGGTGATTGGCGATCTCGATACCCATGATGTCGTCTGCCGCACGCTGGCGAATAATGCCGGCTGCGCCGTGGTCAGCGTTGATTACCGCATGGGGCCGGAATTCAAATTCCCCGCCGCCATCGAGGATGCCTATGCCGCCCTGGTCTGGGTGGTGGAAGAGGCGAAGCACCTCCGCATCGATCCCGAACGCCTGGCGGTGGGCGGCGACTCTGCCGGCGGCAATATTGCCGCCGTGGTGGCGCTGATGGCGCGCGATGCGGCCAAGCCGGCGATCAAGTACCAGCTGCTGATATATCCCGCCACCAACATGGTGATGGAGACGGAGTCGCACAAGAAATTCGCTGCCGGCCATCTGCTCACCCATAGCAGCATGACTTGGTTCCAGATGATGTATCTGAACGGGCCGGATGACCGCGAGGATTGGCGCGCCTCGCCGCTGAAAGCGGCATCGCTGGTCAATCTGCCGCCAGCCTATCTGGTGGTGGCCGGCAACGATCCGCTGCGCGATGAAGGCGCGGCCTATGCCCAGGCCTTGCAGGCCGCCGGCAACAAGGTGCTGTTCCGCGAATTCCCCGGCACCATCCATGGCTTCATCACCATGGGCAAGGTGCTGCCGCAGGCCGGCGAGGCCCTGGCCGAAATGGGCGCGGCGCTGAAGGCAGGTCTGTAGAACCGCTGATTAAGAGTTTATGTCCCTCTAAATATTCAAGATGTTCGAATGTTTAGTGCATTCAACTCTTCAGTACTTTCCACGAAAGCTGAGTCTTGGGCATGGAGATATAGTCCCATTCCAAATTTTAGGTACCCAGCAAAAGTACTTCTGCCTCTTCAGGGTTAAGAAGGCGGCCGCGTCGAATGAAATCGATCAACAATTCGCAAAGAACTTGATGCGACTGATCCGCTGCGGCATTAGCTTTTTCATTTTCTATTTTGCCGCCGTGCACCGACCTTGACCGAATATTGTAAAGCTTCTTTATTTGCCGAAATCGTCTCTTTCTATTTTCGGCATCCTTTTCCAAGAGAACAGCAACAGCGGAAGATATTCTAAAACTCAACTCGTGATCAAAGCCCAACAACGCTTCTATCGCAGACCAGATCGCAGCCATGCGCACCGAACCATTCATAATGTTGTAGTGGGTCGCCGCCACCGAAGTAGCATGAATGAATCTTTGATCGTTTAGAAGGTTTTTGAAATTGACGATCAACTCGGCATATGTTTGCCAATGATTCTGCTGCATCTTTTTTGCGGGATGGTATGCCCAACGACTAAAAACCAAATTATTGAGAAAGATACTTTTGTCATTATCGGAGCAGTCTCCGACAGAACCGAATGGCCAGTACACAGGGTGCCGCGCAATAATTGATAGAAAAATTAGATCCCACTGAGCATTCCATATATCGATTGCGGCAGCTTGATCGCTTGATGCTGATATCTGAAACTCAAATGTAATTGACTCATGCAACGCGTAGAGCATGCCAAGAACGCGCTGGTCAGCTGCCCTTTTCTGCAAATATACGGCATCGCCTGCTAGACTGGCCGGTCTGATCACGGCGCCCGGCCGCAAATTGACTTCACCGTCGATGATCATACCAGTGCCAAACATGAAGCGTTGTACGTCGGTTTTCATGTGATCCCCCACAAGGTCAAACAATAGCCCCGTGCTGCCTCAAACTATGTTGGATCGAATCGAAATTCTGAAAATATTCTTGCCGCTGCAACTATTCCTATCTCCGCGACAGCGAAGCAAGAATCGGCCGCTTATCCAAATTTTATCAGTGGCCCGACGCGGGATTTCAGACACTTGCGACTCGGACGGGTTGGACGCGTCCAACCCAAAGTTAGACGTTTCAACGCAAAAAGCCCGGAGAGATACGAGCCTTTTCATCTGCATTTCAAGCCAACTTATTGATCAGCTTGCACTCACCAATGGCAACCATTTGGGGAGAATGGTGGGCGCATCAGGGTTCAAACCTGGGACCCGCTGATTAAGAGTCAGCTGCTCTACTCTACACACTCCCCGCCGGCATGAAGCCGAAGGCCTGATCGAGCATGGCGCCGCGGAAATCGGCGCCATGGATGTCGGCGGCGGAGAGGTTGGCGCCGCGCAGGTCGGCGCAGATCAGCTTGGCGCCGCGCAGAGAACAGCGCGCCATGTTGGCGCCTACCAGGCTGGCGCCGGAAAGTTCGGCGCCATCGAGGTTGAGCCCGGCCAGGTTCCAGTTGGCGAGATCGGCACGCTGGCCCACCTTGCCATCGCTCTGCACCCAGGAGGCATGGGATTCCAGCGCCATGTAGACGGCGGCGGGCTTTGCCGCCTTCGGCACCTTGCCACCGCCGGAAATGATCTGCTCGCTCAGTTCGCCCGGCATGTCGGCCATAGAGAAATCGGCGCCGCGCAGATCGGCGCCTTTCAGCGACAGGCCGGTGATGCTGGCATAGGCGAAGTTGGCATCCTGCAAATTCGCCTTGTCGAAAATGGTGTCGTTCAGCGTCGCCGCCACGAAGGAGGCGCCGCGTGCCGTGGCGCCGCCGAGTTTGGTTGCCTGCTGGCCATCGGCAACATTCTCCGGCGGTGTGTAGGGGCGGAAATCGACACTGTCGAAGCGCGTGTTGTTGAGGATGGCGCGGCTCAGATCGACGCCGCGCATCATTGCCTGGGCGAAATTGCCTTCGCTGAGGTCGGCGGCGGTCATGTCGCTACCGTTGAATTCTGCCTCCACGGCATCGACACCGCGCATGTCGGTGCAGAACAGCCGGCATTGCTGCAGCACGATGCGGCGCAGGTTGCGGCGCGTCAGCTTGGTGGAGCCGAGATCGGTGCGGGCCAGCTTCAATTGCCGGCCGACTTTCACCGAGGTGCCGATGGAAAGTGTGAACCGCGCATGGGAATCCAGGCGGTCGCCAAGGTCGGTCGGGCAGGGGGCATAGCTCGGGCCGGTCATGCCGTCAGTATAGGGCGGTCGGGATGATTTGGTAAACGCATCAGCGCCGGCTGCCCAGTACCATCACCCAGAGCGGCTGGCCGAGCAATTCGCCCTCGGCGATGCCGGCCTCGCGCAATTCCGGCCGCAGCAGATTTTCCCGGTGGCCCGGGCTTTCCAGCCAGGCGGCCAGGGTATCGGCGGCATTGGCCGGGCCATGCGCCAGGTTCTCGGCGGCGAAGGCCAGCGGATAACCGGCGCGGGCCAGGCGCTCGCGCAAGTCGCTGCCATCGCAGCCCTGGTGGCTGAAGCGGCCACAGCGCGGCAGGTCGTCGGCAAGATCGGCGGCGGCGCGGCGCAATTGCGGATTCTCCCGCAATGTATCCAGCCCGGCCTTGGCGCGGGTGGCGTTCACCGCCACCAGCAGGGCGCGGGCCTCATCGCCGCCGGTAGATTGCGCCCAGGCGGACTGGCCCGAGAGCAACGCCGCCGCCAGCAGCAAAGCAGCGAATGCTCGCCTTACGAACACCCGCCTTACGAACACCCAGTGGTGCCGCCGCAGGAATCGCATTTCAGGCAGGTGCCATTGCGCACCAGGGTGAAGTTGCCGCATTCCGGGCAGGCATCGCCTTCATAGCCCTTCATCCGCGCCTCGCGGATGCGGCTGGAACGGCTGGCGCCGGCGTTGTCGTCATAGCCTCCGCCCAGCACATTCACTGCTGCTGTGATGTTGAGGCCATCGGTGCCGGTTGCCTGCAATTGTGCTGTGGCCGCCCCCATGCCAGCAGCCGCGCCGCTCAGTACATAGAGGTTCGAGCGGATATAGCCGTTCGAGGCCAGCGCCACCGCCGCAGCCGGCGCGGCTTCGGTGGTATGGGCTTCCTTGGTGCCGAGGGCATCCGGGCGAAGGTCCTCCGGCTGCACATGGGCCAGGTCGGTGCGGCCGAGATAGCTCACCGCCAATTCCCGGAACACATAATCCAGGATCGAGGTCGACATCTTGATCACATCGTTACCTTCCACCATGCCCGAAGGCTCGAAGCGGGTGAAGGTGAAGGCATCGACGAATTCCTCCAGCGGCACGCCATATTGCAGGCCGATGGAAATGGCGATGGCGAAATTGTTCATCAGGCTGCGGAAGGCGGCGCCTTCCTTGTGCATGTCGATGAAGATTTCGCCGATCTTGCCGTCGTCATATTCGCCGGTGCGCAGATACACCTTGTGGCCGCCAACCACGGCTTTCTGGGTGTAGCCCTTGCGGCGCAGCGGCAGGCGCTGGCGGCCGGCGATGAACTTCTCGACGATGCGTTCGGCCACGATCTGGGCGCGGGCGGCGGCGGGCGCCTCGATCACGCGGTCGAGCGTATCGTCCGCCGCGTCGGTTTCATCGTCGAGCAGCTGCGATTGCAGCGGCTGGCTCAGCTTCGAGCCATCGCGGTAGAGCGCGATGGCCTTGCAGCCGAGCTTCCAGGCCGAGAGATAGGCTTCGGCACATTCCTCGACACTGGCCGAGTTCGGCATGTTGATGGTCTTGGAGATGGCGCCGGTGATGAAGGGCTGCGCCGAGGCCATCATGCGGATATGGCTGGCCGAGGAGAGGAAGCGCGTGCCGTCCTTGCCGCAGGGATTGGCGCAATCGAACACCGGCAGATGCTCGTCCTTCAGATAGGGCGCGCCTTCCAGCGTCATGGCGCCGCAGCAATGCAGGTTGGCGGCAGTGATCTCCTCCGCCGTGAAGCCGATGGCGGTCAGCAGGTCGAAATCCGGTGCATTCAGCCGCTGTTCCGGGATGCCCAGCGTAGCGGTGCAGAAGGCGGTGCCGAGCGTGAAGCGGTTGAGCACGAACTTGATGTCGAAGGCAGTACGCAGCCCGGCTTCCACCTTGGCGATGGCTTCCGCCGTGAAGCCCTTGGCGTTCAGGCTGCTGTGGTTGACGCCCGGGGCACCGCGCAACGTGCCATGGCCAACGGCATAATCGATGATGGCGCGGATTTCGCCCTCGGTGTAGCCGAGGGTGCGGAGCGCCAGCGGCACGGTGCGGTTGATGATCTTGAAATAGCCGCCGCCGGCCAGCTTCTTGAACTTCACCAGGGCGAAATCCGGCTCGATGCCGGTGGTATCGCAATCCATCACCAGGCCGATGGTGCCGGTGGGGGCGACCACGCTGACCTGGGCGTTGCGGAAGCCATGCGCCTCGCCGAGTTCCAGCGCGCGGTCCCAGGCGGCTTGAGCCGCGCTACGCAGGGCGGCATCGGCGCAATTGCCATGATCCAGCGGCAGCGGCGCGATATGCAGCCCCTCATAGCCGGCAAGCTGGCCCTGGGCGGCACGGCGATGGTTGCGGATCACGCGCAGCATCTGGTCGGCGTTGCGGTTATAGCCGGGGAAGGCACCGAGTTCGGCGGCCATCTCGGCGGAGGTGGCATAGGCGGTGCCGGTCATCAGCGCGCTGATGGCGCCGCAGAGCGCGCGGCCTGCATCCGAATCATACGACAGGCCGCAGCTCATCAGCAGCGCGCCGAGATTGGCATAGCCGAGGCCCAGGGTGCGGAATTCATAGGAACGGCGGGCGATTTCGCGGCTCGGGAACTGCGCCATCAGCACGCTGATTTCCAGCGTCACGGTCCACAGACGGCAGGCATGCTCGTAGCCCTGGGTATCGAAGTGGCCATCGTCGCGGCGGAAGCACATCAGGTTCAGCGACGCGAGATTGCAGGCCGTGTCGTCGAGGAACATGTATTCCGAGCACGGGTTGGAGGCGTTGATGCGGCCATCCTCGGGGCAGGTATGCCAGTCGTTGATCGTGGTGTCGTATTGCAGGCCGGGATCGGCGGAAGCCCAGGCGGCCTGGCCGATCTTGTCCCACAGCTGGCGCGCCGGCAGGGTCTTGGCCGCCTTGCCATCGGTGCGGCGCGTCAGCGTCCAGTCCTGATCGCCCTGCACGGCGAGCAGGAAGTCATCCGGCACGCGTACGGAATTGTTTGAGTTCTGGCCCGAGACGGTGAGATAGGCTTCGCCATCCCAATCCGTGTCATAGGCGCGGAAATCAAGCTGGTCATAGCCTTGGCGCGCCATCTGCAGCACGCGCTGCACATAGTTTTCCGGGATCATCGCGGCGCGGGCCGCGCGGATTTCCTTGCGCAAGGCGGGATTCTGCTTCGGGTCACAGCCGCCGGCCTCGTTGCAGGCGGCGAGCACGCGGCCGAGATGCTGGCGCGACAGCTTGGAGCCGGCGACCAGGGCCGCCACCTTCTGCTCCTCCACCACCTTCCAGTCGATGAAGGCCTCGATATCGGGATGGTCGATATCGCAGATCACCATCTTGGCGGCGCGGCGCGTGGTGCCGCCAGACTTGATGGCCCCGGCGGCGCGGTCACCGATCTTGAGGAAGCTCATCAGGCCAGACGACTTGCCGCCGCCAGAAAGCTTTTCATCCTCGCCGCGCAGGCGCGAGAAATTGGAGCCGGTGCCGGAGCCGTATTTGAACAGCCGCGCCTCGCGGGTCCACAGGTCCATGATGCCGCCCTCGTTGACGAGGTCGTCTTCCACCGACTGGATGAAGCAGGCATGGGGCTGCGGATGTTCATAGGCCGAAGCCGACTGCACCAGCTTGCCGGTGCGGTAATCAACATAATGATGTCCCTGGGCCGGGCCATCGATGCCATAGGCCCAGTGCAGGCCGGTGTTGAACCATTGCGGCGAGTTCGGCGCGCCGACCTGGGCGGCGAGCATGTAGCGCATCTCGTCGAAATAGGCGCGGGCATCTTCCTCGGAATCGAAATAGCCGCCCTTCCAGCCCCAATAGGCCCAGGTGCCGGCCAGGCGGTCGAACACCTGCCGGGCAGAAGTCTCCTGGGTGTAACGCTCGGCTTCGGGCAGGTCGGCAAGCGCGGCCTCGTCGGCCTCCTGGCGCCACAGCCATTGCGGCACGTCGGATTCGGGCACGGCGCGGCGGGCAGCCGGAATGCCGGCACGGCGGAAATACTTCTGCGCCAGAACATCGGCGGCGACCTGCGACCAGTCGGCCGGCACTTCCAGCTTGTCGAGGCGGAACACCACGGAGCCGTCCGGGTTGCGGATTTCGCTCGTCGTGAAGCGGAACTCGATGCCGTCATAGGCTTCTGCTGCCGCATTCGTGTAGTGCCGTTCAATACGCATCGCCGCCTGCCTCATGCCCTGGAAATCGCCACTGAATCAAAGACTTGAGGCCGCAAGAACCACCAAATCTGGTGGCCCGGCGGCCTCAAGTCGACTAAATCTAGGAGAAGGGCGGCGGCCGGGTCAATCACTCGAAGGAGGTATGGCCTTATTTCCGCCGACATATATGTGCTAGAATCGGGCCATGCGCACCATCCATTCCCTGCTGCTGATTCTTCTCCTGACGGTTACCACCGCTGTTCCCGCTGCCGCCTGGGCCCAGGACCGCCCGACCCGGCAGGCGGCGGAGAAGCTGATGGAGACTCTGACCCTGGAAAAGCGGGTCGACTCCATCGTGCAGCTCTATTTGCAGTTCATGCCGCAATCGACTCCAGAGGAGCAGGCCCGCGCCCGGCTGCTGCGCGAGCGGGCGCCCGGCGCTGGTTCGCGTTTCCGGGGGGCCGTCACCAATGCGGCGGCAGCGCATTACAACCGTAGCGAACTCGCCGCCCTGGACCAGTTCTTCGCCAGCGATGACGGCCAGCGGCTGATCGCCACCGCCGTGGGCCGGGCGCTGATGTCGGTGGGGCGCGGCGGCAACCTGAAGCAGGGTGATCTGCTGCGGGCTGAGGACTTTGCCGGACGGCCGGGGCTCGAAAAGGTTGTGTCGAAATACCCGGCCTTCGAGACTGCCGCGCGCAATGAACTGGGCCGCGAATTCGCCACGGAAATCGGCCTCCTGGTGATGAAATAGGACGGCCGAATAAGGCTTTACGCTTTGTTCCGGCGATGCCATAGTCCGCCCGGAAATCAGCGCACTAGCAGCGCGGAGAGAGTAAGACCATGAGCCTGATCGGCACGAAGCTCTATACTTGGTGGAAAGGCGAAGCGGTCGGCAGCGACAGCTTCGGCAACAAGTATTTCCGTGAGCGCAGCGGCGGTCGCCGCCGCTGGGTGATCTTCAATGGCCGGCCGGAAGCCTCCAAGGTCCCGCCGGAATGGCATGCCTGGCTGCACCACACGATTGATGACGCGCCGGTCGCTGGCGTGAAGAAGCATGTGTGGGAAAAAGAGCATCTGCCGAACCTGACCGGCACGCCCTATGCCTACCATCCGGCAGGGCAGGGCGGCGGCATGCGGCCCAAGGCCACAGGCGACTACGAAGCCTGGAAGCCCGAGTAGGCGGGGCATCTGATGCAAGGTAATCTCGTCGAGACCCTGATCGGCGCCGTGGTGCTCGCGGTGGCTGCTTTCTTCCTGGCTTTCGCCTATTCCACCGCCGGTGTTGGCGGTGGCGTTTCGGGCTATGAGCTGAAGGCGCGCTTCAACCGCGCCGATGGCCTGGTCACCGGCGGCGCCGTGCGGCTTTCCGGCATCAAGATCGGCACCATCACCAGCCAGGCGCTGGATGCCAAGACCTATGATGCCGTGGTCACCTTCACCGTTGATGGCCGCTACAAGCTGCCGGAGGATTCGGCGGCGAAGATCGCGTCTGAAAGCCTGCTCGGCGGCAATTACCTGTCGATTGAGCCGGGCGGCAGCGATGTGATGCTGAAGCCGGGTGAAGCGATCAAGTTCACGCAAGGCTCCGTCAGCCTGCTCGACCTGATCGGCCAGGCGATTTTCAGCGCCACTACGGGTCCGGGTAACGGCGACAAGGCCAAGGCGCAGTAATCCAGCATGTTCCGGCAAGCGCCACGCCTGCTGCGCGCCACTGTAGTGGCGGCAGCGTTGCTTTGCGCCGTCACTGGCGCCATGGCACAGCCGGCGCCGGCCAATGACGGCATGCCGAGCAGCCCGATGCCGCTGGCGATCCTGCAGGGCCTGGATAAGATCACCGCGCGCATCTACACGCTGGAAGTCGCCATCGGCCAGACTGTCGGCTTCGGCACGCTCAAGGTGACGCCGCGCGTCTGCCGCAAACGCCCGCCGGAATATCCGCCGGAAAGTGCTGCCTATCTCGATATCGTGGAAGAGCGCCCCGGCGAGACGCCGGTGCAGCGTTTCTCCGGCTGGATGTTCGCCTCCAGCCCGGCGCTCAATCCGCTGGAACACCCGGTCTACGATGTCTGGGTGATCGACTGCCGCCCGCAGCGGGCGCCAGGACGTTAAGGCGGCTCGCTAAGATCTAGCGCCCCAGCATACCGTTCCACACTTCGGCAAGGCCGGTGCGGGTGAAGGCCGGCCGCTCGGACAGCCGTTCCGGCTCGCCCAGCAGGCGGCCCTCGGCATCGATGCGGAAGCGCAGGCCCCAGAAGCCGAGGATGCTGTCGCCGGGCATGCCATAGCGGTAGTCGCGCGCTTCGACGATGGTTGGCAGGCCGGGCTTCACCGTCCAATGCAGGTGATCGCCTGAGAACCAGGTGAACACCTTGGCTTCGTAGCTGGCGCGGGCGGCATCCAGCGCCGGGCTTGGCGCCAGGCGCGGGAAACGCTGCCAGGCGATGGGCTTGTCGGCAAAGGGCGAGATGAAGCCGACCAGGATGGCATCGGGCAGGTCAGCCACGATGCGGCGCCACCAGGGCTGGAAAATCACCGGATAGGCGCTGATGCGGGCGCCGGTGGCATCGGGCGATGCCGCCGCCAGTTCGCCGCGCGCCCGCTGTTCCAGGTGCAAGCCGATGCCCCAGGCCATCGTGGTGTAGAGGAAGATATAGACCAGGGCCAATTGCGCCGCGCGCTGCGCCGCACCGGCCAGGCGCCGGTTCACCAGGGCGAACAGGAACACCGCCAGCAGCGGCAGCGAATAGACCGGATCGATGATCGGCATCGCGTTGATGGCGAAGCGTACAGTGCTGAACGGCGCCAGCAGCTGCGTGCCATAGGCGGTGAACAGATCGATCAGCGGATGCGTGACGGCACAGAGCGCGCCAAGCCACATCCAGTTGCTGCGGCGATACCGGCTGTCATCGGGTCCCAGGGCCGAGCGGTTTGGCGGCTTGCTGCGCAGGCGCTCGGCCTTCCAGATCATCCAGCCGACCGCCGCGCCATAAACCAGCGTGGCGGGGAAGGAATGGCTGATGGCCCGGTGATCCTGCCAGGTATCGACCACGCTTTGCTGGCCGAACAGGCCGGCAAAGACATCCAGATCAGGCAGCGTGGCGATCAAGCCGCCAGCTGCCACCGCACGCCGGCCCAGGCTGTTGCGGAAAGCGGCGGCACCCAGCACGCCGCCGAACAGAAGCTGTGTCACGCTATCCACGCGCGGTCCTTTCCGGCAATGCCGCCAGCACGGTGGCGGCATCGGCATCCACGGGCAGGTGGTGGAAATCCGGCGCGATAGTCAGCGCCGCGCCGAGCCGCCGCAGATAATCGCCGCGCGGAATTTCCTCGGTGCCGAAACGTGCCAGATGCGGGGTGAGGAATTGCGTATCCAGCAGCGCGAAGCCGCCGGTGCGCAGCCGGGCTACCAGATGCACCAGGGCTATCTTGGAGGCATCGGTGGCGCGGCTGAACATGCTTTCGCCGAAGAAGGCACCTTTGAGCCGCACACCGTAGAGGCCGCCGACCAGCCGGTCCTCGGCATCGTAACATTCCACGCTATGGGCGAAGCCCTGGCGGTGCAGCTCGATATAGGCGTCGCGGATCACGGCGTTGATCCAGGTGTTGCGGCGTTGGCTCAACGGGTCGCCCGAGGGCTCGGCGCAGGCCGTGATCACGGCCGGGAAGTCGCGGTCGACATGGACGCGGAAGCCGCCACCGCGCACGGCCTTGGCCAGCGAGCGCGGCAGATGGAAACGATCCAGCGGGATGACGCCGCGCAATTCCGGGTAGACCCAGAAATAGCCTGGGTCATCGGCGCTGTCGGCCATCGGAAAGTAGCCGCTGGCATAGGCATGCAGCAGCAGGTCGGTGGTCAGCGGCTGCGGATTATGCGGCATGACGACCCGAGGCTTTACCCCTGGCGCGCGATGAATTCCTCAAGCCAGTGGATATCGTAGGCACCGTTGACGAAATCCGGGTCGCGGATCAGCGAGAGATGCAGCGGGATGGTGGTTTCCATGCCGCCGATGACATATTCCTCCAGCGCCCGGCGCAGCCGCATCAGGCATTCATTGCGGCTGGTGCCATGCACGATCAGCTTGCCGATCAGCGAGTCATAATGCGGCGGCACCTGATAGCCGGTATAGAGCGCGCTATCGACGCGCACACCGAGGCCACCGGGCACATGATAATCGCTGACGCGGCCGGGCGAGGGCGCGAAGGTGCGCGGATTCTCGGCGTTGATGCGGCATTCAATGGCGTGGCCGTTGAACTTGATGTCGTCCTGGCTATAGCCGAGCGGCGCTCCGGCGGCGACACGGATCTGTTCGCGCACCAGGTCCAGGCCGGTGATCATCTCGGTGACGGGATGCTCCACCTGGAGACGGGTGTTCATTTCGATGAAATAGAACTGGCCGTTCTCGTACAGGAACTCGATGGTGCCGGCGCCGCGATAGCCGAGCTTGGCGATGGCGTTCGAGGCGATGGCGCCGATCTGCTTGCGCTGTTCTTCATTCAGCGCCGGAGAGCGGGCTTCTTCGAGCACCTTCTGATGCCGGCGCTGCAGCGAGCAGTCGCGCTCGCCGAGATGCACGGCGTTGCCATGCATGTCGCCGAAAATCTGCATCTCGATATGGCGCGGACGGGTGAGATATTTCTCGACATAGACCGCATCGTTGCCGAAGGCGGCGCGCGCCTCGGCCTTGGCCTGGGCCAAAGCGGGCGCGAATTCCTCCGGGCTGCGCACCACCTTC
Organism: Ferrovibrio sp.; assembly: GCF_965278975.1. Taxonomy (GTDB): domain Bacteria; phylum Pseudomonadota; class Alphaproteobacteria; order Ferrovibrionales; family Ferrovibrionaceae; genus Ferrovibrio. The sequence continues at coordinate 4,387,327 of NZ_OZ257126.1, read as the reverse complement.
ATGCCGCGGCCACCGCCGCCGGCCGTGGCCTTGATCAGCACCGGATAGCCCATGTCGTCGGCCAGCTTGCGGCCTTCCGCCTCGTCGGCGATGGCGCCGTCGGAACCCGGCACGCAGGGAATACCCAGCGAGCGGGCGGCTTCCTTGGCGGCGATCTTGTCGCCCATCAGGCGGATATGTTCCGGGGTCGGGCCGATGAAGGTGATGTCATGGGCCTCGACGATCTCGGCGAACTTGGCATTCTCCGAGAGGAAGCCGTAGCCGGGATGGATCGCATCGGCGCCGGTGATCTCGGCGGCCGAGATGATCGCCGGGATATTGAGATAGCTCTGGTTGGATGGCGGCGGGCCGATGCAGACGGATTCATCGGCGATGCGCACATGCATGGCATCGGCGTCAGCGGTGGAATGCACCGCCACGGTATGGATGCCCATTTCCTTGCAGGCGCGGTGAATGCGCAGCGCGATCTCGCCGCGATTGGCGATCAGCACCTTGTCGAACATCGGCGCGGTCCCGCTTGCCGGTTATTCGATCACCAGCAGGGGCTGGCCAAATTCGACCGGCTGCTGGTTCTCGATCAGGATGCGGACAACGCGGCCGCCCTTCGGCGCGGTGATCGGGTTCATCGTCTTCATGGCTTCGACGATCAGCAGGGTCTGGCCGGCGGAAACATTGCTGCCGACCGAGACGAACGGCGCGGCGCCGGGCTCGGACGCGGTATAGACGGTGCCGACCATCGGTGACTTCACGGCGCCCGGATGGCTGGCGGCATCATCGCCGGCAGCGGCAGCCGGTGCGGCGGCGGCAACAGCGGCAGGAGCGGCGGCATAAACCGGGGCGCTGACGGCAGCCACGGCCTTGGCAACACGCACTTTCAGCGAGCCTTCATTCCATTCGATCTCGCTTAGGCCGGTCTCATTCAGCAGTTCCGCCAGATCGCGGATCATCTGCTGGTCGATGCGGCTCTCTTTCTTGTCCTTGGCAGGCGTCGACGCCATCCTGGAAATCCTTTTTCTGCTGCTGTCTGCTGTCAGGCGATGATATCGGCAAGGGCTTCCAGCGCCAGGGCATAACCCTTGGGACCGAGGCCGAAAATGCCGCCGCGTGCCGCCGGCGACACATAGGAATGATGCCGGAAGGCTTCACGCTTGAAGATGTTGGAGAGATGCACCTCGATCACCGGCTTGTCGAAGGCGTTGAGCGCATCGAGCATGGCTACCGAAGTGTGAGTGTAGGCACCGGCATTGATGACGATGGCGGCGGCCTTGAGGCGGGCTTCCTGGATGCTGTCGACCAGCACGCCTTCATGGTTGGTCTGGCGGAAGTCGATTTCCAGGCCCAGGCGGTCGGCGGTGAAGCGGCACAGCGTTTCCACATCGTCGAGGGTATCGCGGCCATAGATTTCCGGCTGGCGGGTGCCGAGCATGTTCAGGTTCGGGCCATTCAGCACATAGACCAGCGGCTTCGCGGCCTTGCGCCCGCTGCCACTCTGCTTGCCTGCCTGTGCCATCCCGGCCACTCCTACGAAAGTCGAACGGGATGCTCTGCACCCCTGGGGGATTGCCCTACACCATTCCCCCCTGCCGGGGCAACTGCCGGGGCCTCTAAGGCGCCCGGAAGGCGGGTTTTGGTGGTTTCCGGCCTAGATGGGGGCTGGGCAGGGCGGCTACAAGGCCGGCCCTGCAACGACCCTGGCATCAATCCGGGGGATTTGCGATAAACCCCTGTCATGACAGAGAAACCGCCCCTCCAGATCGAAATCATCCCGGTCACCCCGTTCCAGCAGAATTGCAGCCTGGTCTGGTGTACCGCCAGCATGCGCGGCGCCCTGGTGGATGCCGGCGGCGAACCGGAAAAGCTGCTGCAGGCGGTAGCGCGCCATGGCGTCACCCTGGAGAAGCTGCTGGTCACCCATGGCCATCTGGACCATGCCGGCGCGGTGATGGAACTGGCGGAAAAGCTGAACCTGCCGATCGAGGGGCCGCATCGCGAGGACCAGTTCTGGATCGACGGCATGCCGAAGGCGGCGCAGCAATACGGCTTTCCGCCCAGCCGCAGCTTCACGCCGGGCCGCTGGCTGGAGCAGGGCGATACCGTCACGCTCGGCGACCTGACCCTGGATGTCTACCATTGCCCCGGCCATACGCCGGGCCATGTGGTGTTCGTGCATGCCGAGAGCCGCGTGGCTTTGGTCGGCGACGTGCTGTTCCGCGGCTCCATCGGCCGCACCGACTTCCCGCGCGGCAATCACGAGCAGCTTATCAAGGCCATCCGCGAGCGGCTGTTCCCCTTGGGCGACGACATCACCTTCGTGCCCGGCCATGGCCCGCTTTCCACCTTCGGGGCCGAGCGCCGCAGCAACCCCTTCGTGTCCGATATCGCTTTAGGGTTGGCCTAGGCTCGCCCGTAAGTTCTGGTTGTTAAAGGATTATTTACCCTTTTTCGCGTGCCAGGGCAGGGAAATCATGGTAAATATTAACCATGGTTCAGTCGGTCACGGGCAGCAATCTGCTCGCAGTCTTTCCGGCCTCAGCTGCGGCGCGCAATCTGGCCCAACAGAATTTGGTCCTGCCGTCCCCGTTGCCTTCGCCCCAAGAACAGGCGCAGCAGCGGGCGTCGTCGCTTGTGCGCTTCAATGCGCCGACCTTGAGCAATTCCACGCTGGCGACCCTGCAGGACAACGCCTTGCGGTCCCAGGTGGCGCCGGAACTGAACGGCAGCAATACGGCGGCCGATAGCGACAGTGCCTCGCGTGCGGCGCAAGCCTATAGCCTGGCGGCGAATTCGCTGCGGCCGCTGATTGCGCTGGGCACCGCGCCCGGGCCGGTGCCGAACCTGCAGGCGCTGGCGCCTGGTGCTGCCGCGCAGGGCAGTGATGGTGGCGAAGGCCGCGCGGTGCAGCGTCAGCAGAGCGAGCGAGGCCAGGAGAATGAGCGCAGCCAGTCGCGCGTCACCGGCAGCCAGGACCGCTCGAACCCGCTGCTGGGCCAGGAGCGTCAGAATTTCGCCCCGCCGGCGCCAGCCACCAGCAATGGCACCGCTGGCAACAGCAATGCCAGCAGCAATGTCGTCCCCGGCAGCGCCCGCATCGGCGCCACGCTGGGCGTGCGGATTGATGTAGGGGTTTAGGCTGCGACCTTCATCCCACCAAAAACGTCATGCCCTGCGGGGGCAGGGCATCGACGAGTGATTTTCCTGAGGAATTAAATATACGCGTGGATGGCCGGCCTTCGCCTAGCATGACGAAGAACTAATTGCTGTGGGCCAACTTCGCGCCCTCAAGGCCCGGCGTATTTCACCACGCGCTGGTCGATGGCGCCGAAGACCGAGTGCCCGGCACGGTCCAGCATCTCGATCCGCACATGATCACCGAATTTCAGGAAACCGGTTTTCGGCTTGCCCTCGTTGATCGTCTCGATCATGCGGATTTCGGCGAGGCAGGAGAAACCACGGCTGGCATCGCGGTTCGATACCGTGCCGGAGCCGACGATGCAGCCGGCACGCAGCCGCCGCGTCTTGGCGGCATGGGCGATCAACTGCGCCAGGCTGAACTGCATGTCGTCGCCGGCTTCCGGTGCGCCGAATTTGCTGCCGTTGATATGGCTGACCAGCGGCAGGTGAATCTTCTCGCCCTTCCAGGCATCGCCGAGTTCATCCGGCGTCACCGCCACGGGCGAGAAGGCGGTGGATGGCTTGCCGTGGAAGAAGCCGAAGCCCTTGGCGAGTTCATTCGGTATCAGGTTGCGCAAGGACACGTCGTTGACCAGCAGCAGCAGTTTTATATGGCCAGCGGCATTTTCCGGTGAGACGCCCATCGCTACGTCATCGGTGATCGCCGCCACTTCGCCTTCCAGGTCGATGCCATAGGCTTCATCGGCCACCAGGATGTCGTCGGTGGCCCCGAGGAAATCATCCGAGCCGCCCTGGTACATCAGCGGATCATGCAGGAATTCCGGCGGCATCTGTGCCCCGCGCGCCTTGCGCACCAGTTCGACATGATTGAGATAGGCCGAGCCATCGCACCATTGAAAGGCACGCGGCAGTGGCGCGGCGAGCTTGGTGGCATCGAAGGCGATGGCGCCACCGGCCTCGCCGGCATTGAGCGCGGCAGAGGCGGCTTCCAGTTTCGGCGCCGCCACGGCCCAGGAGTCGAGTGCCAGTTGCATGGTCGGCACCAGGCTATCCACCGGCAGCAGCCTGGAGAGGTCGCGGCTGACGACGCAGAGGCGGCCATCGCGGCCATGTTTCAGCGAAGCGAGTTTCATCTGATCAAATCCTGATTATTCAGCGGCGTGGCGGAAGCCCTGCGGATTCCAGCTGGCGACATAGCCGCCAAATTCAATGCTTTCGGCGGCAGGCGAGACATCCAAGGCGTCGCGCGTATCCAGCATCACCGCCACCTCGTCCAGCATGCGCGGCGGTGCGTGTGCATCGGCCGCCTGTTGCGCCGCTTTGGTCGCCATCTGGAACGCCTTGGGATGCGGCCCATGCGGGAAGCCGCAGGGATGCAGCGTGATCATGCCGGGATGGATGTTGTCGCGGCTGAAGAACTGGCCGTGGTGATAGAAGATCACCTCGTCGTAATCGTCGTTATTGTGGAAGAAGGGCAGCTTCAGCGCATCGGGATCGCTTTCCGCCGGGCGCGGCACGAAGGTGCAGATCACGAAGCGGCTGGCCAGGAAGGTGGTATGGGCCGAGGGCGGCAGATGGTAGCGGTGGCTCATCAGCGGCCGGATGTCGCGCCAGTTCAGCTTTACCGGCGCGAGGTCGCCCTTCCAGCCGATGGCATCCAGCGGATTGAACGGATAGGTGACGGTGGAAAGCCGGTCGCGCCGCTTGATCACCACGCGCCAGGTTTCGCTGCTGCTCTGCTGCGCCTTGAAGGCATCGTCCAATGCCGGAATTTCCAGCACGGCGGGATCGAAGATGGCATGCGGCCCCACCAGGCCCTTTTCCGGCAGGCGGTAGCTGTCGTTGGTTGCCTCGATCAGCAGCAGCCTGGTTTCCGCCGAAGGCTCTAGGCGCCACATGGTGCCGCGCGGCAGCATGATGTAGTCGCCCTCGGTGTAGCGCAGATGGCCGAAATCGCAGTAGAGCGAGCCGTAGCCGGCATGCACGAACAGCAGTTCATCGCCATCGCCGTTGCGCACCAGATGATCCATCGCCTGGGCGATGGTGCCGGTGCGGTATTTCACATGGGCATTGCCCAGCAGCAGATGCGCATCCCAGGGCGAATTGCCCTGGCCGGTGAATTTCGTGGTGTCGAAGGCGCGCGGCTTGAGCGGACCTTCCCAGTCGATCCAGCCAGTGGGCGGGTGCGCGTGATAAAAATGTGCTGCCGGGCCGAAGAAGCCCTCCTTGCCCATCTCGCGTTCATAGCTGCCGGCGGGCAGGGCGACATGGGCCTGCCGCGAGGCATTGCCCTCGCTATGGGTCATCGGAATCCAGGTCTTTGCCATGGTGCTTCCTCCGTGATTTCCTGCTTTACGCGTTGGCCTTCAGCACGCCGCGCTTTATCTGGTCGAGTTCGATGGATTCGAACAAAGCCTTGAAGTTGCCTTCACCGAAGCCATCATTGCCCTTGCGCTGGATGATCTCGAAGAAGATCGGGCCGATCACCGTGTCGGTGAAGATTTGCAGCAACAGGCCCATATCACTATTGGGGCCGGCAGTGGGGGCGCCATCGATCAGGATGCGCAATTCGCGCAGCCGGTCCAGATTCTCGCCATGGCCGGGCACGCGCTTCTCCACGCCGTCATAATAGGTTTCCAGCGTATCCTGGAACGGCACGTCGCGGCCGCGCATGTTGCTCACCGTGGCATAGATGTCGTCGCTGCCCAGGGCCACATGCTGGATGCCCTCGCCATGATAGGCGTGCAGGTATTCCATGATCTGCGACTTGTCGTCGGAGCTTTCATTGATCGGGATGCGGATCTTGCCGCAGGGGCTGGTCATGGCCTTGGATTTCAGGCCGGTCAGCTTGCCTTCGATGTCGAAATACTTGATCTCGCGGAAGCCGAACAGGCGCTCGTAGAAATCCGCCCATTCGCCCATGCGGCCGCGATGCACGTTATGGGTCAGGTGGTCGATATAGGTGAGGCCGCAGCCGGCGGGATTGCGCTCCACCGGCTTGCCGTCGGCGCCTTCGATCGGCACGAAATCGACATCGTAGATGGTGCCGCGCGAGCCGTAGCGGTCGACGAGGTAGATCAGGCTGTCGCCGATGCCTTTGATCGCCGGGATGTTCAACTCCATCGGGCCGGCCTTGTTCTCGACGCCCCAGGCGCCGAGCGAGACGGCACGCTTGTAGGCAAAGGCCGCGTCCTTGACGCGGAAGGCGATGGCGCAGATGCAAGGGCCGTGGATGCGGGCAAAGCTCTGGGCGAAGCTCGCCGGCTCGGCGTTGAGGATGAAGTTCACGTCGCCCTGGCGGTAGAGCGTCACATTCTTGGAACGGTGGCGTGCGACGGCGACAAAGCCCATGCGCTCGAACAGGGCAGCCAACTTCTCGGGCTCCGGCGCGGCATATTCCACGAATTCGAAGCCGTCGGTGCCCATCGGGTTGTCCCAGAGATCGGCCATTGGTTTCCTCCATCAGGCAAATTGCATCTGCCCTGCATATTAGTTACATTTGTAACTAAATCAAGCGGAGACCGCGCCCATGCCCAAGGCACAACTCGTGCTGGAGGATTTCCTGCCCTACCGGCTGTCGGTGATGACCAACCGGATCAGCGATGCCTTGAGCCGGCATTATGCCGAGCGGTTCGGCATCGGTATTCCCGAGTGGCGGGTAATCGCCAATCTGGGCCGCCATCCCGGCATCACCGCCAACGAGGTGGTGGAACGTTCGGCGATGGACAAGGTGACGGTGAGCCGTGCCGTGGCGGCGCTGGAAAAGAAGCAGCTGGTAGAGCGCCGCCGCGACGATGGCGACAAGCGCAAGGCGCGGCTCACGCTCTCGAAGGCAGGCGAGAAGGTCTATGGCGAGATCGTGCCGCTGGCGCTGGGCTATGAGCGCGGCCTGCTGGCGGCGCTCACGGCGGAAGAGCGCGCGGTGCTCGACCGCGTGATCGGCAAGCTGACAAAGCTGGCTTAGAGCTAGGACCTGCCAGACTCTATTCAGCCTTGGTGTCAGGCTTGGTTTCCGGCAGCTTGGCCTGTTCGGCGGCCTGCTGCTCCGCGATCTTGCGCTCGAAGCTGGCTTTGCTGCGGCGGTGCGTGAAGAACAGGATCACGCCGACCAAGGCAAAGACACCGAGCATGACAAAGCCGAAATCCTTGGCGACATCGCCGAGCACGGCCTCGAAGGTCTTGCCGAGCAGGTAGCCGCCCCAGGCAAAGGCATTGGCCCAAAGGCCGGCGGCGATGAAGTTCAGCGCGGCGAAGCGCGGCCAGCCTATCGGGCTCATGCCCATGGCCAGCGAGGAGAAGTTGCGCACGCCGTAGATGAAGCGGAAGGAGAGGATGAAGCCGATGTGATATTTGTGCAGCATCCCCAGCGCCACGTTGACGCCGCCCTGCAGCCGGGGGAAACGCTTGAGCAGCCGATGGCCGTATTTGCGCCCGATCCAGAAGTAAAGCTGGTCGCCGCAGAAGCTGCCGAGCCAGGCCGCCGCGATCAGGATATACTGATTCAGCATCCCCTGGCTGGCGGCAGCGCCGGCGAAGATCACGAAGGTCTCGCCTTCCAGGAAGGTCCAGATGAAGGTGATGACGTAGAAGAGATCGCGATACTCTTCGATCAGCTTGTAGATATCGAGGTCCACTGGCGGGGCCTTTGCGCTACGGGTTCAGATGAGGCCCGCGAGCGGGGACGAAGGGTCGGCGTAGCGCTTCTTGGGCATGCGGCCGGCGCGATAGGCCAGCCGGCCGGCTTCCACCGCCATGCGCATGGCATGGGCCATGCGGATCGGATCGCCAGCCTCGGCGATGGCGGTGTTCATCAGCACGCCGTCGCAGCCCAGTTCCATGGCGATGGCGGCATCCGATGCCGTGCCGACACCGGCATCCACCAGCACCGGCACGCGGGCATTTTCCTTGATGATGCGAATCTGCACCGGATTCTGCACGCCAAGGCCGGAGCCGATCGGCGCCGCCAGCGGCATGATGGCGCAGGCGCCCAGGTCTTCCAGTTTCTTCGCCGCGATCGGATCGTCGGCGCAGTAGACCATGACGTCGAAGCCTTCCTTGACCAAAATCTTGGTGGCCGCGAGGGTCTGTTCCATGTCCGGGTAGAGCGTCTTCTGGTCGCCCAGCACTTCCAGCTTCACCAGCTTCCAGCCACCGGCCTCGCGCGCCAGGCGCAGGGTGCGCAGCGCATCATCGGCGGTGAAGCAGCCGGCGGTATTGGGCAGGTAGGTGTATTTCTTCGGATCGACGTAATCCATCAGCATAGGCTGCTTCGGATCGAGCACGTTCACCCGACGCACCGCCACGGTGACGATCTCGGCGCCCGAGGCCTCGATGGCGGCCTTGGTCTCGGCCAGATCCTTGTATTTCCCGGTGCCGACCAGCAGGCGGGAACGGAAGCGCAGGCCGGCAACCTCGAAGTAATCGTCTTCCGGGTGCTGCGCGGCATTGCCGCCACCGATGAAATGCACGATTTCGATGGCATCGCCGTCTTTCAGTGGCGTGGCGCCATAGGCCGAGCGCGGCACGATCTCGCGGTTCAGCTCGATAGCGATCTTGCGCGCATCGAGTTCCAGCATGGCCAGCAACTCGGCAACATTGCCCGCCTGGCTCATTTCACGGGATTCACCGTTAATCGACAGCCGCATTTGTCCTGCTCTTCCTCTAACCCCTCCCAGTGCCGCCTTATCACATGGGGGCTGCCGGGCGTTCCGACAATAGAGACCTGCACCCCCAGGGGCAACCGCTCCGTGAACCCGAGCTGTACTATCTCTTTGTTACGGCTCAACGCTGGGTTAGGATTGCGGCAAAACAGGAGGACGGCGTGAAGCTGTTTGGCTATTTCCGGTCGTCTGCGGCCTACCGTGTTCGAATCGCCCTGAACCTGAAGGGGCTGGACTACGAACTGGTGCCGCTTCATTTGCAGAAGAATGAACATCTCTCGGCGGATTATGCCCGGCTGAATCCGCAGCAACTGCTGCCGTCCCTGGAAGTGGATGGCGCGGTGCTGACCCAGTCACTGGCCATCATGGAATATCTCGACGAAGTACATCCGAAGCCGGCCTTGCTGCCCAGGGAACCGGTGCTGCGGGCGCAAGTGCGGGCCATGGCCCAGGCCATCGCCTGTGATATCCACCCGATCAACAACCTTCGCGTGCTGCGCTACCTAGTGCACGATATGGGGCTGTCGGACGACAAGAAAAACCAATGGTATCGCCATTGGGTTGAAACCGGGCTTGCCGCCGTGGAGCAGATGCTGCGCCAGTCTTCCCAGACGGGTGATTTCTGCTTCGGTGCGACGCCCAGCCTGGCGGATGCATGCCTGGTGCCGCAGGTGGCCAATGGCCGGCGCTTCAATTGCGACCTTTCCGGCTGCCCCACCGTGGTGCGCATCTCCGATCATTGCAACACGCTCGACGCCTTCCGCCACGCCGCGCCGGACCAGCAGCCGGACGCCGAATAGCCGATGCGCCGCCGCGACGTGCTCTCTACTTTTGCCGCCGCTGCCGCTGGATTTGCCTGGCCGGCGCGTGCGGACCATCAGGCCCAGGCCGATGGTCCGGCGATGCCGGCCTTCTTCCGCATCGGCACCGGGGGCACCGCCGGGGTGTATTTTCCGCTCGGTTCGCTGATCGCGCGGGTGGTGGCGGAAAGCCATAGTGCGCCGGATTGCCCGCCACCAGTGCCGCAGCCCTGCGGCGTGCCGGGCCTGCTGGCAGTGGCACAGACCTCGAATGGCTCGGTGTCGAATGTCGAGGCGATTCAGGCAGGCGCCATCGAAGCAGGGCTGGTGCAATCCGATATTGCCCATGGCGCCTTCAATGCCACCGGTATTTTTGCCGGCAAGCTGAATGCCTCGCGCCTGCGTTTCCTGGCACGGCTTTATCCGGAAGCGGTGCATGTGGTGGTGCGGCGTAATGCCGGCATCCGGAAGATTGCTGATCTGGCCGGCAAGCGTGTCAGCCTGGACGAACCCGGTTCCGGCACGCTCGCCATGGCGCGCATGCTGCTGGCCGCCCATGGTCTTTCGGAGAGCAGGCTGCGCCCGGAATATGTGAAGCCGGACCTTGCCGCGCCGCGCCTGGCTGCCGGCCAGCTCGACGCCTTCTTCTTCGTTGGCGGCTGGCCGGTGCGCTCGGTGGCCGATCTCGCCGCGGCGGGCCATGTCGATATCCTGCCGGTGCAGGGCGAGGCCGCGGCCGACCTGTTGCAGCGCAATCCCTTCCTGAGCCGAGGCACCATTCCCGCCGGCATGTATACCGGCGTCAATGCGGTGGAAACCGTTACCGTTTCGGCGCAGCTGCTGGCCCGGGCTGATCTTGCCGATACGCTGGTGGAGGCGGTGCTGCGGCAGATATGGAGCGAGCGTGGGCAGACGCTGATCCGTGCCGGCCATCCGCGTGGCGCGGATGTGGCCTTGGCGAAGGCGTTGGAAGGCCGCGGCATTCCGCTGCACTCAGGCGCCGCGCGCTTCTACCGTTCGGTCGGGATGGACCCCGGCCCAGACGCGGCAGCGGCCCGCTGATGCCACCACCGCTGAAGCACTGGAGCTTTGGCCGGCGTCAGATCACCGCTGCGATCATTGCGGTGATCGCTGTTGCCTTCGTGATCGGCGCCTATGTGCAGCAGAGCCTGAGTTCCATCGCCCGCGATCTGCCGGTGACCCTGCTGGACCAGGAGCGCGATGCCGAAACCCTGATCCGGGAAATGGCCAATCTTGCCTGGGCCATCGAATTCTGGCGTGTGCAGCCGAGTGAGGATAACCGCGAGCGGGTGCGCGAACAGCTGCAGGTGGCGGTGAAGCGCACGGAGCTTCTGCGCACCAACTACAATCTCGACAATCTGGTCGGCGCTGCCGGCATGTTTGCCGTGGCGCGGCCGGCTTTGCAGGATATCGAACGCTGGTTCGTCGATGGCGCCATGGGGCAGCCTGCTGGCTCGCTGCCCGCCATATGGCTGATGCAGAGACGCGCCCGCGATGCTGAAGCGCGGCTGATCCTGCTGCTCGGCGAGGGCCGTGACAGTGCCCGCGAATTACTGCTGGTGCAGGAAGCAAGGCTGGACCGCTTCTCGCTAGGCGTTGCACTGCTGACGGCCTTTGCCGCCTTGCTGGTGCTGGGTCTGGTGCTGCTGCTTTACCGCCAGCGCGTGCTGCTGGAACTGCGCGAGGATGCCGAGGTGACCTTGCTGGCGGCGAAGCGGACGGCGGAGGAGGCCAATCGGGCCAAGAGCGAGTTCCTTGCCAATATGAGTCATGAACTGCGCACGCCGCTCAACGCCATCATCGGTTTTTCCACCATGATCAAGGATGAGATGCTGGGGCCGGTGGGCCAGAAGCGTTACCGCGATTATGCTGCCGATATCCATGGCAGCGGCGAGCATCTGCTGGCGATCATCAGCGACATTCTCGATCTCTCCAAGGTCGAGGCCGGCAAGATGGAACTGGTGGATGCCGAATTCGATGCCGCCGAGGTGATGCGGGCCGCGATCCGGCTGGTGCGCGAGAAGGCGGAAACCGATGGCCTGACCCTGATCCTGCGGCCGCTGGATCAGCCGGTGAAGCTGCATGCCGACCGTCGCGCCGTGTTGCAGATGCTGCTCAACCTGCTGAGCAACGCCGTGAAGTTCACTGAACGCGGCAGCGTCGAACTGGCCGCTGCCGTTACCGCTTCGGGTGGCCTGCGTTTCAGTGTGCGCGATACCGGCATCGGCATGACCAGCGCGCAGCTCGCCAAAGTGCTGGAGCCGTTCTATCAGGTGCAGAACGCGCTGACCCGCGATCAGCCCGGCACCGGTCTCGGCCTGCCGCTGGTCGATCGCCTGATCCGCCTGCAGGGCGGAAGGCTGGAAATCGAGAGCCAGCCCGGCATCGGCACCACGGCCAGCATCGAATTGCCGCCAGCCCGCGTGCGGAGCTAAGGCAGGCCGCGTGCGGGCCTAGTCCGCCTGCAGCGCGTCCAGCGCGGCGCGCAGATCGTCGAAATGGTGGATCAGCCTGTCGGCGCCGAGTTCGGCCGGCGGCACGCGGGTATAGCCGAAGCTCACCGCCACGCTCGGCAGTTTAGCCGCCTTGGCGGCATTGATGTCATTTGGCGAATCGCCAACCATCGCCGCCCATTTGATGTTGCCGCCAAGGCGGGCCAGGGTGCCGGTGATATGGCCGGGATCTGGCTTCTTCACCGGGAAGGTATCGCCACCGACAACCGCATCGAAATACGGCGTCAGCCGCAACTGTTCGAGCAGTGGGTGGGTGAAGGTTTCCGCCTTGTTGGTGCAGACCGCGAGCCGGTAGCCATCGCGGCGCAATGCTTCCAGGCAGCCGATCACACCGGGGAAGGGCTGGCTGGTGGCGGTGAGATTGGCGGCGTAATAGACGAAGAAGGCATCCACCGCCGCCTTGAACTGCTGCTCCGAGGCAATGCCGCCGGTGGCGGTCAGGCCGCGCTCCACCAGTGCCACGGCACCATCTCCCACCATGCTGCGCACGGCATCCAGGCCGACGGCAGGCCGGCCCTGGCTGGTCAAGGCATGATCGAGCGCGGCGGCAAGGTCCGGCGCGGTATCGACAAGGGTTCCGTCAAGGTCGAACAGGATTGCTTTCATGGCGTCTGAAACACTCGGAAAAACCTTGAAACACTCGGAAAAACCTTTTGATTTCCGCTGCGGCCCAAGGATATGAGACAAACACTGCCAGCCCCGGAGGCTGGCGATTCACTTTGTTTGGTTGTAGACGGCATTCGGTCATGGCGAAACACTCACTAGCAGTAATTGTGCTGGCGGCGGGGCAGGGCACGCGGATGCGGTCCGGCCTGCCCAAGGTGCTGCATCCGGTGGCCGGCCTGCCGATGCTGCGGCATGTGCTGAACGCGGCCGCCGTGCTGAAACCCGAGCGCAATGTGCTGGTGCTGGGCCGGGGCATGGAAGCGGTGGCCAAAGCCTTCGCGCCGATCTCCGTGGCCGTGCAGGATCCGCCGCTCGGCACCGGTCACGCGGTGCAGGCCGCGATGCCGGCGCTGAAGGGCTTCAAGGGCGATGTGCTGGTGCTTTATGGCGATACGCCGCTGCTCACGCCCGAGACGCTGAAGCAGCTGGTTGCCGCGCGTCGTTCCAAGGCGGACCCGGCAGTCGTGGTGTCAGGCTTCCGGCCCGCCGATCCGGCGGCCTATGGCCGCCTGGTGCAGGATGCCAAAGGCAATCTTGAAGCCATCGTCGAATTCAAGGATTGCACGCCGGAGCAGCGCGCCATTGGCTTCTGCAATGGCGGCATGATGCTGCTGGATGGTGCCCGCCTGCCGGCTTTGCTCAAGCAGCTCGATAACAATAACGCCAAGGGCGAATACTACCTTACCGACCTGGTGCAGCTTGCCCGCGCCAAGGGCTGGGCCTGCCGCGCCGTCGAGGTTTCCGAGATCGATGTGATGGGCGTGAACAACCGCGCCGAACTCAGCATCGCGGAAGGCCACATGCAGGCCCGCCTGCGCCTGACGGCGCTGGAAAGCGGTGTCACCATGACCGCGCCGGATACCGTCTATCTGCGCGCCGATACGAAACTGGGCCGCGATGTCACCATCGAACCGCATGTGGTGTTCGGACCCGGTGTCGAGATTGCCGACAATGTGACGATCCGTGCCTTCAGCCATATCGAGGGCGCAAGCGTGGCATCCGGCGCCATCATCGGCCCCTATGCGCGGCTGCGGCCCGGTGCCGAGATCGGCGCGGAAGCGCATATCGGCAATTTTGTCGAGGTGAAGCAGGCGCGCATCGAGGCTGGCGCCAAGGTGAATCACCTCACCTATATCGGCGATGCGCGCGTCGGCGCCAAGGCCAATATCGGTGCCGGTACGATCACCTGCAATTACGATGGCTACAACAAGCATCACACCGATATCGGCGCAAATGCCTTTGTCGGTTCGAATTCGTCGCTGGTGGCGCCGGTGAAGATCGGCGATGGCGCGCTGATCGCTGCCGGTAGCACCATCACCCAGGATGTGCCGGCCGATGCGCTGGCACTGGGCCGTGGCCGCCAGGAAACCAAGCCCGGCCTTGCCGTGCGGATCCGGGCGCAGCGCGCGGCCCAGAAGAAAAAGTCGCAGCAGAAGTCCAAGTAGCTTTCCGTCCAGTTTTTCAGGAGCCGCCCATGTGTGGAATTGTTGGCGTCATCGGTACCCGTGATGTGGTGCCGCTGCTGGTCGATGGCCTGAAGCGGCTGGAATATCGCGGCTATGATTCCGCCGGCGTTGCTACCCTGATGCGCGATGGTACCATCGAGCGCCGCCGCGCCGAGGGCAAGCTGATCAACCTGGAAGCGCGGCTGGAAGAACACCCGCTGCAGGGCCTGATCGGTATTGCCCATACCCGCTGGGCTACCCATGGCGTGCCGAATGAAGCCAATGCGCATCCGCATGCCACCGAGCGCGTGGCGATGGTGCATAACGGCATCATCGAGAATTACCGCGAACTGGCCGATGAACTGATTGCCAAGGGGCATCGCTTCCAGAGCCAGACCGATACCGAAGTCGCGCTCTGCCTGATCGACCAGTATCTGCTGGAAGGCCTGAAGCCTGAGGAGGCGGTGAAAGCCACGCTCGGCCGCCTGCGCGGCGCCTTCGCGTTGGCGATCATGTTCCATGGCGAGGATGACCTGTTGATCGGCGCGCGGCGCAATGTGCCGCTGGCGGTGGGTTTCGGCAATGGCGAAATGTATCTCGGCTCCGATGCGCTGGCGCTGGCGCCGCTCACCGACAAGATCGCCTATCTCGAAGAAGGTGACTGGGTGGTGCTGACGCGCGGCAATGCCCGTTTCTTCGATGCCGCCAACCAGCTTGTCGAACGTGAAATCCGCCCCACCGCGATCAGCGGCGCGATGATCGGCAAGGGCAATTACCGCCACTTCATGCTCAAGGAAATCTATGAGCAGCCGGCAGTGATCGGCGACACCATCAACACCGTGCTGAGCCCGACCGACCGCTGGGTGCATCTGCCCGATCTTGGCATTGACCTCGCCAAGTTCAGCCGCATTACGATTGTTGCCTGCGGCACCTCGTATTATTCCGGCCTGGTGGCGAAATACTGGCTGGAGCGTTACGCGCGGATCAATGTGGAAGTGGATGTCGCTTCCGAATTCCGCTACCGCGAAGCACCGGTCGATCCCAACGGCCTCTCGATCTTCATTTCGCAATCGGGCGAGACCGCCGATACACTGGCGGCGATGCGCTATGTGAAGCAGGAAGGCGGTCGCACGCTGGCCATCGTCAATGTGCCGCAGAGCAGCATGGCGCGCGAAGCCGATGGCATGCTGCCGACCATGGCTGGGCCGGAAATCGGCGTGGCCTCGACCAAGGCTTTCACCTGCCAGCTGGTCACGCTCGCGGCTTTCAGCCTGGCCGTCGCCCGCGCACGCAAGGCGCTGAGCGAGGAAGAAAGCGCCCGCCTGATGGCGGCGCTGATCGAGGTGCCGGCCCAGGCGGCGGAAGTGCTGAACCATGATGATGAACTCAAGGCGCTGGCCGAGAAGATCATGGATGCCCGCGATGTGCTCTATATCGGCCGCGGCCCGTGTTTCCCGCTGGCGCTGGAAGGCGCGCTGAAGCTCAAGGAAATTTCCTATATCCATGCCGAAGGCTATGCCGCCGGCGAATTGAAGCACGGCCCCATCGCGCTGATCGACGAGCAGGTGCCGGTGATCGTGATCGCGCCGACCGATGCACTGTTCGAGAAGACCATCTCGAACATGCAGGAGGTGATGGCACGCGGCGGCAAGGTGATCTTCATGTCCGACAAGCCCGGCCTGGCGCATGTGGATGAGCGCACCTTCGCCACCGTGGGGCTGCCGCAGGTGGAGCCTTTCGTGGCGCCTATCCTCTATGCCATCCCGGTGCAGCTGCTGGCCTATCATGTCGCGGTGCTGAAAGGCACCGATGTGGACCAGCCGCGCAATCTCGCTAAATCGGTGACAGTCGAATGAGCGCCCTAGCCCTTGGCCTGCTACCCTTTGAAGTCAGCGTCTGCGGTGTCAGCGAACTGCCGGGCTTTGCCGGCCGCGATGTGTCGCATCTGATCGGCATTCTTGATCCCGGCACGCGGCGGCCCGAGGCCTATCAGGATGTGGCCCCGGTTCATATGAGCGAATTCCGCTTCCACGATATCGTGGTGCCTGACGCGCTGCGCCTGGCGCCGAGTGCCGCCGATATGGCGGCGATTATCTCGGCCTGCGAGCGGGTGCTGGATAGCCAGCCGCGCCATGTGCTGGTGCATTGCTGGGCCGGCATCTCGCGCTCCACCGCTACCGCCACTATCCTGATGGCACTGCGCAACAAGGGCCGCGAGGCCGAGGTATTCCAGGCGCTGGCGGGAATCCGTCCGCGTTCCTGGCCGAACAGCTTGATGATCCGCCAGGCGGACCGCATGCTGGGCCATGGCGGCGCCCTTGTCGCGGCCATGGAAGCGCACCATCTTGCCGTGGCACGGCAGCATGCCGATATGTGCGATCTGATGCATTCGGTCGGACGCGGACACGAAGTGCCCGCCGGCCCCTGAAGGACGGGCGAGGCGCCATGAGCCAGTATGATTTTGACCTCTTCGTGATCGGTGGCGGCTCGGGCGGCGTGCGTGCCGGCCGTATCGCAGCCGGTCACGGCGCCCGCGTCGCGGTGGCCGAGGAGTACCGCTATGGCGGCACCTGCGTGATCCGTGGCTGTGTGCCGAAGAAGCTGCTGGTCTATGCTTCCGAATATGCTCATGGCTTCGAGGATGCTGCCGGCTTCGGCTGGAGTGTCGGCGAAACCCGCTTCGACTGGGCCACCCTGATCGCCAACAAGGACAAGGAAATTGGCCGCCTGGAACGCATCTATCGCGGCCTGTTCGAGAATGCCGGGTGCAAGACCTTCGATGGCCGCGCCACTCTGCTTGATGCGCACACTATTGAAGTTGCCGGCCAGCGTGTCACCGCCGGCACCATATTGCTGGCCACCGGCGCCGCTGCCGTGAAGCCGGATGTGCCGGGCGCCGAGCATATGATCACCTCGAATGAGGCGTTCCACTTGCCGAGCCAGCCGAAGCGTATCGTGGTGCTGGGCGGCGGCTATATCGCGCTGGAATTCGCCGGCATCTTCAATGGTCTGGGTTCCAGAACCACGGTGCTCTATCGCGGCGAACAGATCCTGCGCGGCTTCGATGATGATGTGCGCAACCACCTGGCCAATGAACTGGTGAAAAGCGGCATTGATCTGCGGCTGAAGTCCGATGTCAGCCGCGTCGACAATCAGGCTGATGGCAGTCTGCGCCTGACGCTCACCGATGGCACCCAGCTTGAGGCCGATGCGGTGATGGCGGCCACGGGCCGCAAGCCGAACACCCAAGGCCTTGGCCTCGAAGCGCTGGGCGTGGCGTTGGACGGGCAGGGCGCGGTGAAAGTGGATGGTTACTCGCGCTCCAGCGTGCCGCATATCTATGCCGTGGGCGACGTGACCAACCGTATCAACCTCACCCCGGTGGCGATCCGCGAGGGCCATGCCTTCGCCGATACGGTGTTCGGCAACAAGCCGCGCCAGGCCGACCACAACGACGTGCCGTCCGCCGTGTTCAGCCAGCCGCCGGTTGGCAGCGTCGGGCTTTCGGAAGCGCAGGCGCGTGAAAAATATGGCCAGGTGGATATCTACCGCACCAGCTTCAAGCCGATGCGCCACACGCTTTCGGGCCGCGACGAACGCGTGCTGATGAAGCTGATCGTTGATGCGGCGACCGACCGCGTGGTCGGCGCCCACATGGTCGGCCCCGAAGCGGGCGAGATCATCCAAGGCATTGCCATCGCCGTGAAGGCCAAGGCGACCAAGGCGGATTTCGACGCCACCGTGGGCATCCACCCAACGGCGGCGGAAGAATTCGTCACGCTCCGCGAGAAGGTGAAGGCTTAAGGCTTCACCAATTTATCCACAGACTGTCACGCCACTGTCACCGAACTGCGATGCAATCATCGCGTGTTGCATTGAGGGTGAACGGTCGTCATGCGGATATTGATCATATCGGATGCTTGGCATCCGCAGGTAAATGGCGTGGTACGCACGCTGACCAAGACGGTGGAGGGGTTGCTCAAGCGCGGCCTCACCGTCGAAGTGGTCGGCCCGAGCGAATTCCGCCGCATCCCATGCCCCACCTATCCTGAGATCGAACTGGCGATCCTGCCTTACCGGGCCTTGGTGAAGCGGATCGAAGCCTTCGCGCCGGATGCCATCCATATCGCCACTGAAGGCCCGCTCGGACTGGCGGCGCGGCGCTATTGCCAGCGCAACGGCCTGGCCTTCACCACCGCCTACCACACGAAATTCCCGGAATATGTCGAGGAGCGCGCCAAGCTGCCGCTGTCCTGGTCCTATGCCTTCATGCGCTGGTTCCATGGCGGTTCCTCGGCGGTGATGGTGGCGACCAAGAGCCTGGCCGAGAGCCTGGAAGCGCGTGGCTTCCGCAACATGCGCACCTGGTCGCGCGGCGTCGATACCGAGCGTTTCCGGCCGCGCGACAAGAGCCTGCTCGATCTGCCGCGCCCGATCCATCTCTATGCCGGCCGCGTCGTGGTCGACAAGAATATCGAAGCCTTCCTCAAGCTCGACCTGCCGGGCACCAAGCTGGTGGTCGGGATCGGGCCGCAGCTTGAGGAATACCGCACCAAGTATCCAGAAGCGGTGTTCGCCGGCTATCTGGAGAATGGGGCGCTGGCCAGCTACTTCGCGGCTTCCGACGTGTTTGTGTTCCCGAGCCTCACCGACACCTTCGGCCTGGTGCTGCTGGAAGCGCTGGCTTCCGGCATCCCGGTTGCGGCTTATCCGGTCACCGGCCCGCTTGATGTGGTTGGGCCGCATCCGGAAGTCGGCTGCCTGCATGAGGATCTGGGGGAGGCGATCAAAGGCGCGCTCGGCAAGTCGCCGGAAGCCTGCCGGGCTTTGGCGCTGCAATATTCCTGGGATGCCTGCACTGATCAATTCCTGGCCAATCTCACCCCGATCCGCGAGCCGGTTGCCCGCGCGGCTTGAACCTGCCCCGAGCGCTGGTTAGGCTCGCCTCTGGTTGCGTATCAGATGCCAGAGGGTGGAAATGTCGATCGAGATTTTGCAGGTTGGGCCGTTGCTGCCGAGCGTCGAGCAGGTGCTTAACGCTACCTATACCGTTCATCGCCTGTGGCAGGCGGCAGACCGCAACGCGCTGCTGGCCGAGATTGCGCCGCGCGTGCGTGCCATCGCCACCTCGGGCAATGCCGGCGCCAGCGCCGCCCTGGTTGATGCTCTGCCGAAGCTGGAGATCGTTTCCTGCTTCGGTGTCGGCGTCGATGCCATCGATACCGCCCATTGCCAGAAGAAGGGCGTGATCGTCGCCAACACCCCCGATGTGCTCACCGATGAGGTGGCCGATCTTGCCATTGGCCTGACGCTCGCGACCCTGCGCCGGATTCCCCAGGGCGATGCCTTCGTGCGCGCGGGGCAATGGCCCGGTGGCAAATTCCCGCTCACCGACAAGCTCGGCGGTAAGACTATGGGCATCCTCGGCTTCGGCCGTATCGGCCAGGCCATCGGCCAGCGTGCCGAGGCTTTCGGCGTCACCGTGGTGCATAGCGGCCCGCGCGACAAGGGCACCGGGCACCGTTACTACGCCGACCTTGCCGAGATGGCGGCGGCGGTGGATATCCTGATGATCGCCTGCCCGGGCGGGCCGGAGACCGAAAAGCTGGTGGATGCCCAGGTGATCGCCGCCCTGGGGGCGAAGGGCTATCTGATCAATATCGCGCGCGGCAGCGTGGTGGACGAGCCAGTCCTGGTCGAGGCCCTGGTGCAGGGCAAGCTGAAGGGCGCCGGCCTGGATGTGTTCGTCAACGAGCCGCAGGTGCCCGAAGCCCTGTTCAAGTTGGAGAATGTGGTGCTGCAGCCCCATGTCGGCAGCGCCACGAACCAGACCCGGGCCGCCATGGGTGACCTGGTGGTGCGCAACCTCGCCGCCCATTTTGCCGGCCAGCCGCTGCCGGCCCGCTACTGCTAGCGCCGGGCAACCGCCTTCAGCGCCAGCTTGGCGATCTGGTCGGGGTAAAGGAACTGGTAGGTGATCTCGGTAAGCGGCGCGCCACCGATGGTGATGCGCCGCCGCGATGTCGGCATGCCGCCGAGGATTTCATAGAAGTCGCGGGCGCGGGTGTTGTCCGCCAGCACCCAGAGGAAAAACGGCGTTAGGCGCCGGCTGCTCAGCCAGTTGGCGGCATGAACCAGCAGGCGGCGGCCATGGCCGCGGCCCTGCAGGCTGGGCAGGATGTTCATGGCGTGAACTTCACCGCGAAACACCGAGGCACCGCCGGGCGGCAGGTCCACCGGCTTGCCGGCGGAGAGGAAGCCGCCGAGCGTGCCATTTTCAGCTTCCAGCAATAAGACCAGCCGATCCGGATCCGGCTCGGCCAGCAGGCCGGCCCAGAATTGCGTGCGTTGCTCCACCGAAAGGGCGTCCAGGTAGCTGTCCGGCATGATGCCGCGATAGGCGCTCTGCCACACCGCCACATGCAGGGCGGCCAGGGCAGGGGCGTCCTTCGCCGAGGCCTGGCGGATGCTCAGATGGGTCAATCGGGCATTGCTCATGGCCTGCCGCTTCCTCCGTGGAGCGAGTGTAACGGCCAGGGCTTACCCAAAAATTACCGGGCTTACCCAATCGTTAGCGGGCCGCATCACCCCTATACGGCGAATAGTCTGCCTGCCAATTCAGGCAGCAATGCGGCCCAATTGTGCCGATTCCAGGCCGGGCAGCCGGTCTTCTTATCGTCGCGGGCATCCAGCTTGTGAACCGGACGGCACGACCGTAAGGTCCCCGGATGGAAATGCGCCGCTACCTGATCGCCGGCAAAGTGCAAGGCGTCGGCTTCCGCTTCTGGACCGTTGGCCGGGCCCGGCTGCTCGGCCTCGCCGGTTGGGTGAAGAACCGCGCCGATGGCGGGGTCGAGGTCGTTGCCCGGGGCCAGCCCTACAACCTGGATATGCTGGCCGGCCAGCTCTGGGAGGGGCCGGCGATGGCCCGGGTCGACCGCGTCGAGTTGGTGCCACTGGCCGAAGAGGGCAAGAGCACCTTGCTGGCCACCCATAGCTTCGACCAGACGCAGTAACCTCTCGTGAAATTGGTGTAAGCTTATGCAAAAGAAGAAAAATCCAGTTAAACTGACTTGGCAGCAATGGCTTACCTGCTATGCCGCTTCAATGACCGGCGGCGGCGTTACCTGGTATCTCACCGGCAATGTCTGGCTTGGTGGCGGTGTTCTTGCTGTTATTACAGCGATTTACGTCTTTTATCTGTCAGGCCGGGCGATCCGGGCCGAGAAGGGTCAGGAGGTCGATCCGGCGACCCTGTCGCGGCAGCAGCGTCGCGCCATTGAAAGAAAGAAAAACAAGTAAAGTTAATTATTTACAGTATTAAATTAATCTGAAAATTTAGATTAACCGCAGCGCGAGGCACTCAGCCGGGCGAACAGACTGCCATCGATACTGGCGCGGAGCTGGTTGTCGACATCCGCCAGGCTTACCGGCAGACCGAGATCGACCAGGGAGGTGACGCCGAAGGGTGTCGCGGCCTGGTTGTGGATACCGCAGGGTACGATGCCGCCGTAATGGCTCAGGTCGGGCTCCACATTCAGGCTCAGGCCATGGAAACTGACCCAGTGGCGGACCCGCACGCCGATGGCGGCGATCTTGTCCTCGCGGCCTGCCGGTGCCTGGTCCGGGCGCGGCACCCAGACGCCGACGCGGCCGTCGCGGCGCTCGGCACGGATATTGTATCTGGCCAGAGTGTGAATAACCCAATCTTCCAGTCCGCAGACGTAATTCCGCAGGTCGCGGCCGCGCCGGCCAAGGTCGAGCAGCACATAGACGATGCGCTGGCCGGGGCCATGGTAGGTGTATTGCCCGCCGCGCCCGCTGGCGAATACCGGGAAGCGGGAATCGAGCAGGTCGCCCGGCTTGGCCGAGGTGCCGGCGGTGTAAAGCGGGGGGTGTTCCAGCAGCCAGATCAGTTCGTTGGCCTGGCCGGCATGGATCGCGGCCACCCGGGCTTCCATGGCCGCCACGGCCTCCCCATAGGACACCGGGGCATCGCTGACGGCCCAGTCGATGGCGCCGGCCTCGGTTTCCAGGCGGTCGGAAGCGGGGGGTATCACTTGCATGGATTTACCATATACTAACCAGACACCGGTTATGTAGAAGGGGTTATGTAGGGCTATGTAGCGGTGCCGGCTGCCGAAGGAAAGGCCGGGGAAAGGTTTGCCATGCCCGCCAATAATGCCGTCAATGATGTGACGGTCGAGATTTCGGTCGTGCTCGGCAAGGCCACCATGCCGATCCACCAGGTGCTGAAAGTGGGCCGTGGCGCCGTCATCGAACTGGATGCCAGCGTCGACGACCATGCCTGGATTTTCGCCAACAACAAGCTGATTGCCCGTGGCGAAATCGTGATTTCCGGCGAGAAGGTGGCGGTGTCGATCACCGACACCATGTCCGACGACTGACGGAGCAGTTAATTTGCCTAAATCGGCCCGCCAGGGTCCTTGAAGGCGGGGTGAGGATTTGCTACACCCCCGCGTCGCCCGGTTTGCGGTCGTGGCGGAATTGGTAGACGCGCAGCGTTGAGGTCGCTGTGGCCGAAAGGCCGTGAAAGTTCGAGTCTTTTCGACCGCACCATTATTTGCCCCCGAAGCGGGTAAGCCGCCGGGGCCTTCCCCGGAAGCACCAGACACATGACAGACGAGCTTGATCGCGCAGCCCTCGAATACCACCGGCTGCCGCGGCCGGGTAAACTTGAGATCGCCGCCACCAAGCCGCTCGCCACCCAGCGTGACCTGGCCCTGGCCTACAGCCCCGGCGTTGCCGCCGCCTGCCGCGCCATCGCCGAGGATCCGGCCCAGGCCGCCGAGCTGACCGCGCGCGGCAATCTGGTTGCCGTGATCTCCAACGGCACTGCCGTGCTTGGCCTCGGCAATATCGGCCCGCTCGCCTCCAAGCCCGTCATGGAAGGCAAGGCGGTGCTGTTCAAGAAATTCGCCGGCATCGATGTGTTCGATATCGAGGTCAACCAGACCGATCCCGAGAAGCTGATCGACATTGTGGCGGCGCTGGAGCCGACCTTCGGCGGTATCAACCTGGAAGACATCAAGGCGCCGGAATGTTTCGTGGTGGAGCGTGCCCTGCGCGCCCGCATGAACATCCCGGTATTCCATGACGATCAGCATGGCACGGCGATCACCGTGGCTGCCGCGGTTCTCAATGGCCTGCGCGTCGTCGGCAAGACCTTGGAAGATGTGCGTCTGGTCGCCTCCGGCGCCGGCGCTGCTGCCCTGGCCTGTCTCGACCTGCTGGTCGAACTCGGCGTGAAGCGCGAGAATATCGTCGTCACCGATATTGTCGGCGTGGTCTATGAGGGCCGCACCGAGCAGATGGACGAGTTCAAGGCGCGTTATGCCCGCCCGACCAACCACCGCACCCTGGGCGATGCCATTGCCGGCGCCGATGTGTTCCTGGGCCTTTCCGCCGGTGGCGTGCTGAAGGCCGAGATGGTGGCCAAGATGGGGCCAAAACCGCTGATCCTGGCCCTGGCCAACCCGACACCGGAAATCCTGCCTGAAGTTGCCAAGGCGGCGCGGCCGGATGTGATCATGGCGACCGGACGGTCTGATTACCCCAATCAGGTCAACAACGTGCTGTGCTTCCCGTTCCTGTTCCGCGGCGCGCTCGATGTCGGCGCCACCACGATCAACACTGAGATGGAAATGGCCGCCGTGCGTGCCATCGCCGATCTGGCGATGGCGGAAATCACCGATGTGGTGGCGCGTGCCTATGGCCCGGAAGAGGATATCTGCTTCGGCCCGGATTATTTCATTCCGAAGCCGTTCGATCCGCGCCTGATCCTGGAGATCGCGCCGGCCGTCGCCAAGGCGGCGATGGACAGTGGCGTGGCGACGCGCCCGATTGCCGATCTGGATGCCTACCGCCAGAGCCTGGAACGCTTCGTCTACCGCACCGGCTTCATCATGCGCCCGATCTTCGAGCGCGCGAAACGCCGGCCGCTGCGCCTGATCTATGCTGAAGGCGAGGATGAGCGCGTGCTGCGCGCCGCCCAGATCGTGGTGGATGACAAGCTGGCGCAGCCGATCCTGATCGGCCGCCGCTCCGTGGTGGAGCGCCGTATCGAAAAGCTCGGCCTGCGCCTCAAGCTGGGCGAGAATGTCGACCTGGTCGATCCCGAGCGCGACGACCGCTACAACGAATACTGGACCGGCTATTTCAATCTGATGGCCCGCCGTGGCGTGGCGCCAGACGATGCCCGTACCATCATCCGCACCAACACCACGGTGATCGCCGCCATGGCGGTGCATCGCGGCGATGCCGATGCGATGATCTGCGGCGCGGTTGGCCAGTATGACCACCACCTGCCGCATCTGCTCGATGTGCTGGGCCTGCGCTCCGGCGTGTCGCGCCCGGCCGCGATGCAGTTGCTGGTGCTGCCCCAGGGTGTGATTTTCGTTGCCGACAGCAACGTGGCCGCCGATCCGACGGTGCCGGAAGTGGTGCAGATCACCCGCTTGGCGGCGGAGGAGGCATTGCGCTTCGGTGTCACGCCGAAGATCGCGCTGCTGTCCAATTCCAATTTCGGTTCGTCCAATTCTGCCGCCGCGCGCAAGATGCGCGATGCGGTGCGCCTGCTGCAGGCGGAATTCCCCGATCTCGAAATCGAAGGCGAGATGAAGGCGGATGCCGCGCTCTCGGCGGCGATCCGCGAAAAGACGATGCCGAACAACAAGCTCAGCGGTGCCGCCAACATCCTGATCATGCCCAACCTGGAAGCGGCCAATATCGCCGCCAACCTGGTGCGTCAGCTTGAGCAGGGCTTCTATGTCGGCCCGATCCTGATGGGCATGGCGCGCTCGGCGCATATCGTGTCGCGCAATGTCACCGTGCGCGGCCTGGTCAACATGAGCGCCGTTGCCGTGGTCGATGCTCAGGATCATGCCGATGGCCTGATGGGCAAGAGCCTGCGCTCACTCAATCAGGGCTGATCGCCGCCTAATGCCCTATCGGCGTCTCGGCCATGCTCCAGGCATGGCTGGCGGCGTAGCTGGTGAACAGCGCCAGCGCCGGGCCGGGTTCGCCCTGCCATAGCAGCCCGATACGGTGGTCGGACTTCAGTTCCGGCAGGGTGAGGCTGGCCACGGCTTCCGAATGGCCGAGCCAATGCGGCACGATGGCAATCCCAAGGCCTGCTTCCACCAGCGCCAGCAGGGCCGCATCGCTTTCCGCCTTGCCGACGATGCGCGGGCGCGCATTGTGTTCAGCAAACAGCCGCTCGGATACCGGCATCACCGCCGCATCGGGATGAATCACGAAAGCCTGGTCATGCAGTTCGGCGATGCGCGCCGTCGCACGATGCGCCAGCGGATGCCGTGCCGGCACTGCCAGGCGGTAACGCTGGCGGAACAGCGGCAGGGCAGTATTGCCGGCGGTCTCGGGCAGCAGCAGCAGGGCGGCATCCAGGCGGCCGAGTTCCAGCCGCCGCTTCAAGGTGGCTGCCGGTGCTTCCAGGGTTTCCAGCGCCACATCGGGCTGCGAAGCCGCGAAGCCGCCGAGCAGGCTGGACAGGCCGCGCAGGGGCAGGCCGGGCATATGGCCGAGCCGCAGGCGTTGCCGTGCCGGCTTGGCCTGGCGCAGTTCCCGCCGTGCGGCGGTCCATTCCTGCAACAATACCCTGGCGCGTGGCAGAAAGCGGGCACCGGCCGGGGTCAGGGCGGCGCCCCGGCCGCGATCAAACAACGCCGCGCCCAGGTCTTCCTCCAGGCGCTTGATGCCGGCGGAAAGGGTCGGCTGGGTGATATTGGCGCGTTCGGCCGCCTTGGTGAAATTCCCGGTTTCCACCACGGCCATGAAGTAGCGGATCTGGCTGATGTTCATGCGGCATAGAGAAAGCCTATCTGCCAGATAAAAACAATCGATTTCCTCTATTTTTGCCGGATGGCTAGCATGGGAGGCATGGAAACGCCAAAGGCCGCAGACCATGCCAAGCTTTACCGCCCAGGACCCTGATTTCGCTGACCGCTGCCGCGACAGCTTCAACCGCCAGCCGGCGATGCACCTGATCGGCGCCAGCATGAGCCGGATCGCCCCGGGCTTCTGCGAAGTGGAACTGCTGCGCCGCCCGGAAGTGACGCAGCAGCATGGCTTCGTGCATGGCGGCATGGTCGGCATGATCGCCGACAGCGCGGCGGGCTATGCCGCCTACAGCCTGTTTCCCGCTGATGCCACAGTGCTGACGGTGGAATACAAGCTCAACCTGCTGGCGCCCGCCGATGCCGACCGCCTGCTGGCGCGCAGCCAGGTGACAAAGCATGGCCGCACCCTGACGATCTGCACCATGGACGTGGTGGGTATCCGCGATGGCCGCGAGATCGCCTGCGCCACCGGCCTAGCTACCATGATGTGTCTGCTTGGCCGCCCGGATGCACCGCGAAAGTAATCGTTCTGGGGAAGTGATCCCCGCCGGTAAATGACAGCCCCCGGGCAACCCGCTAGAATCCAGCCCGCTTGAAGAGTCTTGAGGAAACCCCGCCATGATCTCCAACAGCTATCCGACGCTCGATTTCGACCTCGGTGAAACCGCCGACATGCTGCGGCAATCGACCCGCGCCTTTGTCGAGGCCGAGCTGGCGCCGCGCGCCGACGAGATCGACCGCACCGACACTTTCCCGCGCGACCTGTGGCCGAAGCTGGGTGAACTGGGCCTGCATGGCATCACGGCGGAAGAGGAATATGGCGGTTCCGGGCTCGGCTATCTTGAGCATGTCGTCGCCATGGAGGAGGTGAGCCGGGGTTCGGCCTCTGTCGGCCTGTCCTATGGCGCCCATTCCAATCTCTGCGTCAATCAGATCAGCCGTAACGGCTCGCCCGAGCAGAAGCGGCGCTATCTGCCCAAGCTGATTTCCGGCGAGCATCTCGGCGCCCTGGCGATGAGCGAGCCGAATGCCGGTTCCGATGTGGTGTCGATGAAGCTGCGCGCCGACAAGAAGGGCGACCGCTACATCCTCAACGGCTCGAAAATGTGGATCACCAATGGCCCCAGTGCCGATGTGCTGGTGGTCTATGCCAAGACCGATCCGGCGGCCGGCCCGCGCGGTATCACGGCGTTCCTGATCGAGAAGGGCTTCAAGGGCTTCTCCATCGCGCAGAAGCTGGACAAGCTCGGCATGCGTGGTTCTGAAACCGGCGAACTGGTGTTCCAGGATTGCGAAGTGCCGGAAGAGAATGTGCTCGGCAGCATCGGACGCGGTGTCAATGTGCTGATGAGCGGCCTGGATTACGAGCGCGCCGTGCTGTCCGGCGGCCCCATCGGTATCATGCAGGCGGCTTTCGATATCGTTGTGCCCTATGTGCATGATCGCAAGCAGTTCGGCGAGCCGATCGGCACCTTCCAGCTCATCCAGGCCAAGCTGGCCGACATGTATACCGAGATGAACGCGACGCGGGCCTATGTCTATGCCGTGGCAAAGGCCTGCGACAAGGGCAAGACCACGCGCAAGGACGCCGCCGGCGCGATCCTGTTCGCGGCCGAGAAGGCGACCAAGGCGGCGCTGGATGCGATCCAGATTCTGGGCGGCAATGGCTATATCAACGATAACGCCACTGGCCGCCTGCTGCGCGATGCCAAGCTGTATGAGATTGGTGCCGGCACTTCGGAAATCCGCCGCATGCTGATCGGCCGCGAAATCTTCCAGGAGACGGCGTGATCCGCCATTTGCTGCTGATTTGCGGTTTGATCGCCGCGCTGGCTGTGCCGGAAGCCCGGGCCGAGGAGCGCTGGCAGGTGCTGCGCGGCGCGGAAGCGCGGCTGCATTGGCGCGCGCCCGGGTTGCAGGCGCAGCCTGAGAAGGCCGAGGCGATGGCGAGTTCCATCGGCTACCGCGTCGAGCGCTATTTCTGGAAGGCACAGGAAACCGGCGGCGCCTTCGCCCTGGCGGGCCTGCGTGACTTCACCGACAGCGAGCATTACATCGGCGGCCGCGTCGATCTGCAAAAGAGCGCCGCGACCCTGCTGAAAGGCCTGGAAACGCCGCCGCTGAAACCGCTCGATCAGGCCGACCGGGTGTTGTTCACGGGGCTCGGCCTTGCATCGGCGCGGCGCTTTTCGCTGGGTGTGCGCGAATGCCTGAGCCTGGGGCTCTATGCCGCCAGCGCCGAGCCGGCGGAACCGCCCAGCGGCAAGACCAAGGCCGAGCCGATGACCGAAGGCAATCTGCGCCTTGATGCGCTGTATTGCGCCAAGGCCGGCAAGCCGCTGGCGCTGGAAGACCTGCCCGAACTGGCGAAAAGCCTGGGCGTGAAGCAAACGGGGGAGAACTAGCCATGCTGAACCAGGACCAGAGCATGATCCGCGACATGGCGCGGGATTTCGCCCGGGACCGTTTAGTGCCTGGGGCCGCCGAGCGCGACCGCAGCGCCAAGCCGCCGATGGACCTGCTGCGCGAGATGGGCGGCCTTGGCCTGCTCGGCATGGGGGTGCCGGAGGAATGGGGTGGGGCGGGAGCCGATTTCGTCAGCTATGTGCTGGCGCTGGAGGAAATCGCCGCCGCCGATGGCGCCGTCAGCACCATTATGTCTGTCAACAACAGTCCTGTATGCGCAGCGATCCTGCGCTATGGCAACGAGCAGCAGAAGCGCGACTTCCTGCAGCCGCTGGCGCGCGGCGAGTGGATCGGCGCCTTCTGCCTCACCGAGCCGCAGGCCGGCTCGGATGCCGCCAATCTCAAGACCAAGGCCCGGCGCCAGGGTAACGATTGGGTGATCAGCGGCACCAAGCAGTTCATCACCTCGGGCAGCATTGCCAAGGCGGCGCTGATCTTTGCCGTTACCGATGCGGCAGCCGGCAAGCGCGGCATTTCCTGCTTTCTGGTGCGCACCGACCTGCCGGGCTTCCGGGTCGCCAGCATCGAGAGCAAGCTGGGGCAGAAATGCTCCGATACCTGCCAGCTGGTATTCGAGGACCTGGTGGTGCCGGGCGATGCCCTGCTCGGCGCGGAAGGCGAGGGCTACCGCATTGCACTCGCCAATCTGGAATCCGGCCGTATCGGCATCGCGGCGCAGTCGGTGGGCATGGCGCGGGCGGCTTTCGAGGCGGCGCTGGCCTATGCCGGCCAGCGTCAGGCCTTCGGCACCGCGATCATCAACCACCAGGCGGTCGGCTTCCGGCTGGCCGACATGGCCACCCGGATCGAGGCGGCGCGGCTGATGGTACACAATGCCGCACGGCTCAAGGATGCGGGCCAGCCCTGCCTGAAAGAAGCCAGCATGGCCAAATTATTTGCGTCTGAAATGGCCGAGCAGGTATGCTCCGAATCGATCCAGATCCATGGCGGTTATGGCTATCTTGCCGATTTCCCGGTGGAGCGAATCTACCGCGACGTGCGGGTGTGCCAGATTTACGAGGGCACCAGCGACGTGCAGCGGTTGGTGATCAGCCGCTCGCTTGCCGGCAGCGGATAAAACAGCAGAGGGAGACAGGGTGGGTTGAGCCAGGCCAATAACATACTGTTCATCGCCTCCCTGTTGATCCTGGTCAGCATTTTCGCCGGCTCGGCCTCCAGCCGTTTCGGCGTGCCCTTCCTGCTCGTGTTCCTCGGCCTTGGCCTGCTGGCCGGTATTGACGGCCCCGGCGGCATCGATTTCAGCGATTTCGGCCTGACCTATTCGGTCGGCTCGGCGGCCCTGGCGATCATCCTGTTCGATGGCGGCCTGCGCACCAAATTCTCTACCGTGAAGCTGGTGGCCGGGCCGGCCCTGAGCCTGGCGACGGTCGGCGTGGTGCTTACCGCCGCCCTTGTAGCCGTGGCAACCCACTGGATCGCCGGCATCGGCTGGCTGGAATCCTTCCTGGTCGGTGCCATCGTCGGCTCCACCGACGCGGCTGCGGTGTTCTTCCTGCTCAATGTGCGCGGCCTGGCATTGCAGAAACGCGTCAGCGGCACGCTGGAAGTCGAATCCGGCCTCAACGATCCGATGGCGATTTTCCTCACCATGGCCTGCGTGGAGTTGCTAAGCCTGGGGCAGCCGCCGACCAGTCTGGCGCTGGCGATACAATTCCTGGCGCAGATGCTGGGCGGTGCCCTGATCGGCGCTGCCGGCGGCTTTGCCCTGGTGGCCCTGTTCAACCGCGTGCCGGTGGCGGGCGGCCTCTATCCCATCGTTGCCATGGCGGCGACCTTGCTGATTTTCTCCGGCGCCCATTTCATCCTCGCCTCGGGCTATATCGCGGTCTATGTCGCCGGCCTCGTACTGGGCAACCGGCGCCATCGTGGCGCCCAGGTGATCCTGCGCTTCTTCGATGGCTTGAGCTGGCTCGGCCAGATCGTCATGTTCCTGCTGCTCGGCCTGCTGATGACGCCAAGCGCCATGAAGCCCGATATCGTGCCTGGCATTGCGGTCGCCATCATCCTGATCGTGTTCGCCCGACCGCTGGCGGTGGGGCTCTGCCTGCTGCCCTTCCGCTACACGCTGCCCGAGATCGGCTTCATCTCCTGGGTCGGCCTGCGCGGCGCGGTGCCGATCTTCCTGGCTACCATCCCGGTGCTTTCCGGGGTGCCGAATGCCGGGATTTATATCTCCATAGCCTTCTTCTGTGTCGTCGCTTCGCTGCTGCTGCAAGGCTGGACCATCGGCGTTGCGGCGCGGCTGTTCGGCCTCGAACTGCCGCCGCCGGTGGAGGCACCGACCCGTACCGACATTGACCTTGGCAATGCCCTGGATCGTGATATCGCCAGTTATCGGGTGGAACCGCGCTGTATTGCGGCAGGTTATCCTTATGCCGAAATCCCTCTGCCGCGACGCTCCCGTATCATTACCGTGATCCGTGACGGCACGGTGATGGACCGTGCCAAGCTGGAGCGGCTGGAAGCTGGTGACTATGTGCTGGTGCTGGCGCCGCCGGAGCAGCTTTTCTCCCTCGACCGTCTGTTCGCGCTGCCGGACCGCAAGCAGCGCGCCAATGTGCCGGGTGACGAAGTGTTCGGTGAATTCACCATCCCGGCCGATACGCTGCTGGGTTCGCTCAGTGTCATGTATGGAGTTGAAGTCGAGGCGCGCTACCGTGATGAACTGGTTGGCGCCTTCATCCGCCGCCGCCTGCGCCACGCAGCGGTGGTGGGTGACCGCGTGCGGCTTGGCCCGGTGGAGCTGGTGGTGCGCGAGATCAAGGGTACCCGCATCACCCAGGTCGGCCTTGAGCTGGAGCCGGAGGAACATCCGGTAGTCCGCCGCTTCCGGCAATTGTTCCGCTTCGGCTAGACTATATAAAAATTGGCGCTATTTGGAGGAGCCATGGCTGCCCCGCTGGATTTCTATTTCGATTTTTCCTCGCCCTACGCCTATATCGGCGCGATGCGCATCGAGGCGCTGGCGGCGAAGCATGGCCGTGGCGTCAACTGGCATCCGATGCTGCTCGGCGTCGCCTTCAAGATCGCCGGCACCCAGCCGCTGACTCAGTATCCGCTGAAAGGTGACTATTCGCGGCGCGACTTCGACCGTTCGGCGCGCGAGCTTGGCATCCCGTTCAACATGCCGGCGAATTTCCCGATTGCCACCCAGGCGGCGGCGCGTGGCGCGCTGTGGCTGCAGCAGCATCAACCCGATAAGGCAACGGCCTTCATCAAGGCGGTCTACATTGCTTACTTTGTCGATGGCCGCGATATTTCCGCGCCCGATACCGTGGTGGCGATTGCCGAGGGACTTGGCATTGATGGCGCCGCGCTGCGGGCCGGTTTCGAAAGTGCCGAGACCAAGGCGGCGTTCAAGCAGGCGGTGGAAGCGGCGGTGACAGAATGTGGCGTGTTCGGCGCGCCCTTCGTGTTCGCCGATGGCGAGCCTTTCTGGGGTGCGGACCGCTTCGACATGCTGGATCGCTGGCTCAGCAGCGGCGGCTGGTAGGCGGGGCGGCTGGTAATGAAGGAAAACACGTGAATCCAGCGCCCAAAGCGGGCAGCGGCCTGGCCATTGGTGGTCTGGTGCTCACGTCGCTCCTCTGGGGCGGCATGATCCCGATGACCCATGCGCTGGCAACGGAAGTCTTCGATCCGTTCTTCCTGGCCCTGATCCGCTACCTGCTGCCTGCCTTGCCGCTGTTCCTGCTGTGCCACGTCGTTGATCGGCATTCCCCGTTCAATGGACCTTTGCCGCGCAAGCCGCTGGTGCGGCTGGGTGCCATGATGGCCTGCTTCTCGCTGATGTTCACCTTCGGCATCATGCTGTCGGATCCGATCAGTTCCGCCATCGTGATCAGCTGCGGCCCGCTGATCGCCACGATCCTGAGCAAGTTGCTGTACCGCGTGCCGCTGGCGCGCGGCTTCGGGATTGCCCTGCTGGCGGCGGTGATCGGCGGTGCCATGGTGGCACTGGATGCGGTGCGGCCCCGTGCCGAGGCCAGCGGCAATATACCCTATCTCGGCGAAATCCTGCTGATCGGCGCGCAGTTGAGCTGGACGCTCTATTCGCTGAAAGCCCAGGAATGGCTGACGCCATCAGGCTGGAGCCAGCTCCGCATCAGTTTCCTCACGTCGCTGGCCGGAGCCGGCTACATCGTGGTGGCTTTCATCATCATCAACGCAGTCTCGCCGGGCCGCCTGCCGAGTGAATGGCCGAGCACCGGCACCTGGTTCATGCTGGCCTGGATGGCCTTGGGCGGCGCCGGTGCCGCCATCGTGCTGTGGAATTACGGCGTCAGCCATGTCGGCGTGCCGGTGGCATCGCTCTATGGCAATCTGGCGCCGGTCTTTTCGGTGATTGTAGCGGCCCTGTTCTTTGGCGCGGCCGTGTCGCCGCAGCAGATCATCGGCGGCGCCGTGATCCTGGCCGGCATCCTGCGCATGCAGTGGCTGCGGTTGAGGCCGGGCTGACCTAGGCGGTGCGCGGCCCGAACAGGATGATGCCGGCACCGATCAGGCAGAGCAGGCTGCCGGCGACATCCCAGCGATCCGGCCGCATGCCTTCCACGGCCCAGAGCCAGAGCAGCGAAGCCGCGATA
This sequence comes from Ferrovibrio sp., assembly GCF_965278975.1. Classification (GTDB taxonomy): domain Bacteria; phylum Pseudomonadota; class Alphaproteobacteria; order Ferrovibrionales; family Ferrovibrionaceae; genus Ferrovibrio. The sequence continues at coordinate 4,354,138 of NZ_OZ257126.1, read as the reverse complement.
TAGACACCGCCATAGGCGGCATAGGCACGGCCCGCCGCGTCGCTGTCCACCTTGGTCAGCAGCCAGGCGAACAATACCAGCGATGCCACGCCGGGCAGCAGCCAGAGCGCGGATTTGTGCATCCGCGCCCAGGCCCAGAAGGCGAAGCAACCGGCGATCTCGGCGAAAGCCGCGCTGATATAGGCGGCGATGGTCGGCATCAGTAAATGGTATAGGCGCCGTCGATGACGAAGCTGTCGCCGGTATGGTAGCGGCTGGTGTCGCTCATCAGATACACCGCGATGCCGGCGAAATCATTGCCCTGGCCCCAGCGCCGCGCCGGGATGCGCGGCAGCACGGCACCGGCGAATCTCGGATCGGCGACACCGGCGGCGGTCATCTCGGTTTCGATCCAGCCCGGCAGGATGGAATTGGCGGTGACATTGTAGCGCGCCATTTCCACGGCCAGGGCGCGGACCACCGACAGCATGGCGCCCTTGGTGGCGGCATAGGAGGTGGCACCGGCAGCGCCATGGATGCCGGCGGTGGAAGCCATGCCGACAAGGCGGCCGAAGGCATCGCCGTTCTTGGCGCGGTCCACCATGTGGCGGGCAGCGGCGCGGAGCGTGTAGAAGGCGCCATCCAGGTTGACGCCCAGCACGCGCTTCCATTCCTCGGTGCTCAACTGGTGCATGGGCGCGCGCTTCTGGCTCACACCGGCATTGGCGAAGCAGCCGTCGATCCGGCCCATGGTCTGCAACGCCTCGGCGAAGCAGCTTTCAACTTCCGCCTCGTTCACCACATTGCAGCGCTGCACCAGCACGCGGCGGCCATAGGCCTTGAGTTTGGCCTCGGCGGCGGCGTTCTTCTCCGGATTGCCGCCCCAGATCACCAGATCGCAGCCCGCCCGTGCTAACCCCTCGGCCATGCCCAGGCCAATGCCGCCGTTGCCGCCAGTAACCAGGGCCACCTTGCCGGAAAGATCGAAATCGCTCATTGCTCTGCTTCCTCCATAGTTGGCGTCGATTATCGCGATAGAAAAGGAAAATTGCCAGGGGTGGGCAATTCCCCGGCTCCCCCTTGCAGGGCCTGGAAGGGGCTGGCATGGTTTGCCTCAACGCCCGAGAGCGAACCTATTCCAAGAGCAAGGCAAAAGGCCGTCCATGAGCGCGCTCAGCACCCAGCTAGACCCGCGATCCGCCGCATTTCAGGAGAATGCCGCCCATATGGCATCTCTGGTCGCCGACCTGAAGGCAAAGGTCGGCATGATCAAGCAGGGCGGCGGCGAGAAGGCGCGCGAGAAGCATCTCTCGCGCGGCAAGCTGCTGCCGCGCGACCGCGTGCGCACCTTGCTCGATCCCGGCTCGCCCTTCCTGGAACTCAGCCAGTTCGCCGCCTATGACATGTATGGCGGCGATATCCACGCTTCCGGCATCATCACCGGCATCGGCAGTGTGATGGGCCGCGAATGTGTGGTGATCTGCAATGACGCCACGGTGAAGGGCGGTACCTACTTCCCGATGACGGTGAAGAAGCATCTGCGCGCGCAGGAGATCGCGCGCGAGAACCGGCTGCCCTGCATCTATCTGGTCGATTCCGGCGGCGCCAACCTGCCGACCTGGGACGAGGTGTTTCCCGACAAGGAGCATTTCGGCCGCATCTTCTATAATCAGGCCAACCTCTCCGCCGATGGTATTCCGCAGATCGCGGTGGTGATGGGTTCCTGCACCGCCGGCGGTGCCTACATGCCGGCGATGTCGGATGAAACCGTGATCGTGCGCAACCAGGGCACCATCTTCCTGGCCGGCCCGCCGCTGGTGAAGGCGGCGACTGGCGAGGTGGTATCGGCGGAAGACCTTGGCGGTGCCGATGTCCATTCGCGCACCTCCGGTGTCACCGACCATTACGCCATGAACGATGCTCATGCGCTCGGCATTGCCCGCCGCATCGTCGGCAATCTCAATTCCACCAAGCAGGTATCGGGCGATGTGCGGGCGCCGAAGCCGCCGCGCTTCGATCCGGCGGAACTCTACGGCATCATCCCGAAGGAGGGGCGCGTGCCCTTCGATGTGCGCGAGATCATCGCGCGCCTGGTGGATGATTCCGAATTCGACGAATTCAAGAAACTCTATGGCGCCACCCTGGTCTGCGGCTTCGCCCGCATCCATGGCTATCCGGTCGGCATCATCGCCAATAATGGCATCCTGTTCTCGGAAAGCTCGCTGAAGGGCGCGCATTTCATCGAGCTATGCTGCCAGCGCGGCATCCCGCTGCTGTTCCTGCAGAACATCACCGGCTTCATGGTCGGCAAGAAATACGAGGCCGGCGGCATCGCCAAGGATGGCGCCAAGCTGGTTACCGCCGTGTCTTGCGCCAATGTGCCGAAATTCACCGTGATCATCGGCGGCTCCTATGGCGCTGGCAATTACGGCATGTGTGGTCGCGCCTATTCGCCGCGCTTCCTATTCATGTGGCCGAATTCGCGCATCTCGGTGATGGGCGGCGAGCAGGCGGCCAGTGTGCTGGCGACCGTGAAGCGTGATGGCATCGAGGCATCCGGCGGCCAGTGGAGCCGCGAGGATGAGGAGGCCTTCAAGAACCCGATCCGCGCGCAGTATGACCGCCAGGGGCATCCCTATTATGCCTCGGCCCGGCTGTGGGACGATGGCATCATCGATCCGCTGGATACCCGCATGATGCTGGCCCTGGGTTTGAGTGCCGCGCATAACGCCCCCTTCGCGCCGACCAAGTTCGGCGTCTTCCGGATGTGATGGCCGCCATGAGCAACCAACCGAGCGACGAACTGGTTCTCTTCGATGTGGATGCCCGCGGCGTGGCCAGCGTCACGCTGAACCGCCCGGCGGTGCATAACTGTTTCAACGATCAGGTGATCGATCGCCTGCTGGCGATCTTCACCGAGATCAAGGGCCGCAGCGATATCCGCGTGGTGGTGATCCGGGGCGAGGGCAAGAGCTTCTCTGCCGGCGGCGATCTCGACTGGATGCGCCGTTCCGGCCAGCAGGATTATGCCACCAACCTGGCGCAGACCATGGTGCTGGCGCGGCTGTTCAAGACGCTGAACGACCTGCCGCAGGCAACGGTGGCGCTGGTGCAGGGCAATTGCATGGCCGGTGGCACTGGCCTGGTTTCCTGCAGCGACATCGCCATTGCCGTGCGCGATACCAAGTTCGCGCTGACCGAAGTGCGGCTGGGCCTCAGTCCGGCAACGATCTCGCCCTACGTGGTGGCGGCCATCGGCCCGCGCCAGGCGCGGCGCTATTTCCTTACCGCCGAGCGGTTCGATGGCGCGGAAGCGCAGCGCATCGGCCTGGTGCATGAACTGGCCGAGGATGTGGATGACCTCAAGGCGCGCGGCGAGCGCGTGGTAGCCGATCTGCTGCTCGGCGCGCCGGGCGCCATCATGGACAGCAAGCTGCTGATCCGTGAAGTCGCCTATGAAGCCGATGTCACCGAGGCGGTGATGCAGTTCACCGCCAGGAATATTGCCGACCGCCGCGCCAGCGCTGAAGGCCAGGAAGGGCTTGCCTCCTTCTTTGCCAAGCGCAAGCCGGCCTGGACGGCCTGAGGCGAATAGGGAGAAGCAGATGTTCCGCAAAATCCTGATCGCCAATCGCGGCGAAATCGCCTGCCGGGTGATCCGCACCGCACGGCGCCTGGGTATCGCCACCGTCGCGGTCTATTCCGATGCCGATGCCGGCGCGCGCCATGTGGCGATGGCCGATGAGGCCGTGCGCATCGGCCCGGCTGCTGTACGCGAAAGCTACCTGCGTGCCGATGCCATCATCGCCGCCGCCAAGGCCACCGGTGCGGAAGCGATCCATCCCGGCTATGGCTTCCTCTCCGAGAACGCCGAATTCGCCGATGCCCTGGCCGGGGCCGGGCTGGTGTTCATCGGTCCGCCGGCTTCCGCCATCCGCGCCATGGGCCTGAAAGGCGCCGCCAAGGCGCTGATGCAGGAAGCCCGCGTGCCCGTGGTGCCGGGTTATCACGGCGACAACCAGGATGCCGATTTCCTGCTGGGCGAGGCTGAGCGCATCGGCTGGCCGGTGCTGATCAAGGCCGTGGCCGGCGGTGGCGGCAAGGGTATGCGCCGGGTCGACAAGGCCGCCGATTTCAAGTCAGCTCTTGCCGGGGCGCAGCGCGAGGGCGCCAATGCTTTCGGCAATGACCGTGTGCTGCTGGAAAAGTATCTGATCAAGCCGCGCCATATCGAGATCCAGGTTTTCGCCGATACGCAAGGCAATGCTGTGCATCTGTTCGAACGCGATTGCAGCGTGCAGCGGCGGCATCAGAAGGTGCTGGAGGAGGCACCGGCGCCGGGCATGCCGGCGGCGATGCGCCAGGCGATGGGGCAGGCGGCGGTGAATGCTGCCAAGGCGATTGGCTATGTCGGCGCCGGCACGGTGGAATTCATTGCCGATGTCAGCGACGGCCTGAAGCCGGACCGCTTCTATTTCATGGAAATGAATACCCGCCTGCAGGTGGAGCATCCGGTGACCGAGATGATCACCGGCCAGGATCTGGTGGAATGGCAGTTGCGGGTTGCCGCCGGCAATCCGCTGCCGCTGCGCCAGGAGGCTTTGCGCATCGACGGCCATGCGGTCGAGGCGCGCATCTATGCCGAGGATCCGAACAAGAACTTCCTGCCCTCGGTGGGCAAGCTGCATCGCCTGCGGCCGCCGCCGGAGGATGCGCATGTGCGCGTCGATACTGGCGTGCGCGAGAATGACAGTGTGACGCCGTTCTACGATCCGATGATCGCCAAGCTGATCGTGTGGGATCATGACCGTGGCGCCGCCCTGCGCCGCATGGGCCAGGCCTTGGCGCAGTATCAGGTGGCTGGCGTCACCACGAATATTCCATTTTTGATCGCCCTGGCCGGCCATCCGGCTTTCGGCGAGGGCGACCTCGATACCGGTTTCATCGAGCGTTTCCGCGATGGCCTGATTCCGCCACAGCAGCCTGCCGATGCCGGCACCCTGGCGCTCGCGGCCCTTGCCGTGGTGTTGGAGCGCCGCGCACAGCGGGCCGGCAGCAAGGGTGATCCGTGGTCGCCCTGGGCGGCGGTGAATGGCTGGCGCCTCAATGATCAGGGCTATGATGAACTCAGCTTCCGCGAAGGCGAGAGCGAGACCAGGCTGCGCATCGAATATGCCGCCGATGATGCCATCCGGGTGAAGCTGCCGGGCGGTGCCGTGGTCATGGCGTCCGGCAAGCTGCAGGATGGCAGCCTGGAGGCGGTGGTGGATGAGCGCCGTTGCAGCATCGGCCTGGTGCGCCAGGGATTGGACCTCACGCTGCTGCTGCCCGGCCGGGTGCAGAAGCTGAGCCTGATCGATCCGCTGGCGGCGGGTGAGCTGGATGAAGCCGCCGGCGGCGCGCTTACCGCGCCGATGCCGGGCAAGGTAGTGCAGGTGCTGGTGGCGGAAGGCGCTGCCGTGGAGAAGGGCCAGGCCCTGATGGTGCTGGAAGCCATGAAGATGGAACACACCATCGCGGCGCCGTCGCGCGGCAAGGTCGCCAAGCTGAACTTCAAGGCCGGCGACCAGGTGAGCGAGGGTGCGACATTGATCGCGCTCGAAGCGGAAGGATGATGCCATGAGCCTGCCGAGCAAGATTCGCCTGTGGGAAGCCGGTCCGCGTGATGGCTTGCAGAACGAGAAGGGCGTGGTGCCCACCGATGTGAAGGTGGAACTGATCGAGCGCTTGGTGGAATGCGGCGCCACCTATATCGAGGCAACCAGTTTCGTGTCGCCGAAATGGGTGCCGCAGATGGGTGATGCGGCCGATGTGATGACGCGGATTACGCGCAAGCCGGGCGTCACCTATCAGGTGCTGACGCCGAACGAGAAAGGCTACGACGCCGCCAAGCAGTATGGCGCCCGTGCCATCGCGGTATTCGCAGCCGGTTCCGAAAGTTTTTCCCAGCGCAACGTCAATTGTTCGATTGACGAGAGCCTGGAACGGTTCCGCCCGGTGGTGCAGAAGGCCAAGGCCGATGGCGTGCGCGTGCGCGGCTTCGTTTCCGTGGTGCTGGGCTGCCCGTTCGAGGGCGAGGTCGATCCGGTGAAGGTGGCTGGCATCGCCAAGCAGCTTGCCGATATGGGCTGCGACGATATTGGCTTGGGCGATACCATCGGCACCGGCACACCCGGCAAGACCAAGCGGGTGATCGAGGAAACCGCGAAATTCATTCCGCTCGACCGCATCGGCATGCATTTCCATGACACCTACGGCCAGGCCTTGGCGAATACCTATGCTTCGCTGGAAATGGGCATCACCAGCCATGATGCGTCGGTCGCCGGCCTCGGCGGCTGCCCCTATGCGCCGGGCGCCACCGGCAATCTCGCCACCGAGGATCTGGTCTACATGCTGGAAGGCCTCGGCATTGACAGCGGCTTCGATCTCAAGCAATTGGTGCGCACCGCCTGGTGGATATCCGAGAAGCTCGGCCGTCCGCCGGTATCGAGTGTCGCCAAGGCCTTGAAATCGAAGATTTGATGCCGGTTCATCTGCTCAAGCTTGCTGTTGGTATTGAAAGCCTGGAACATTTCCGCGAACGCCTGAAGGCGCGCGCGGAAGGCGCCAAGGGCAAGCAGCAGCCTGGGCATTTCACCCATGTGACACGCCATCGCCCGAAGCGCGACAAGGAAGTGCTGGATGGCGGCTCGCTCTACTGGGTGGTGAAGGGTCAGCTCTGCGCCCGCACCCGTATTCTCGCGCTTGATGAAGTGACGCTGGATGATGGCCCGCATTGCGCCATCAAGCTGGAAGCCAAGCTGATTCCGGTGCTGCCGCAGCCGCGCCGTCCGCATCAGGGCTGGCGCTATCTGGAAGATGCCGATGCGCCGCCCGATCTCAGCAAGGCTGGCGAAGGCGCCGCAGACCTGCCGCCGAAGCTGATCGCTGAACTGCGTAGTCTGGGTCTGCTCTGAATGCCGCGCGTCATTGTTGTCGGCAACGAAAAAGGCGGCTCGGGCAAATCCACCACCTCGATGCATGTGCTGATCGGCCTGGCGCTGGAAGGCGGCCGGGTGGCGGCGATTGATCTCGATGGTCGCCAGCGCACCCTGGCGCGCTACCTGGAGAACCGGCAGGCCTATATCACGCGCCATGGCGTGCGGCTGGCGATGCCGTCCTTCGCCGTGGTGACGCCGAGCGAGCATGAGACCCGCACTGAAGCCGAGGCCGACGAGGCCGCGCGGTTCCGCGCCGCGCTGGATGGTTTCGCGCCGGAGCATGATTTCATCCTTATCGACTGCCCCGGTGCCGATACGCATCTCTCCAGGCTGGGTCACTCTTTTGCCGACCAGCTACTTACCCCGGTGAATGACAGCTTCATCGATGTCGACCTGCTGGCCACCGTTGATGCCGAGACGCTGCGGGTGCTGAAGCCCAGCCGCTATGCCGAGATGGTCTGGGAGCAGCGCAAGCAGCGCTTCAACCGTGACCGCCAGAGCATCGACTGGGTGGTGATTCGCAACCGCGTGTCGCATCTCGACGCCCGCAATAAGCGCCATGTCGGCCAGGTGCTGCAGTCGCTGGAAAAGCGGATCGGCTTCCGCTTTCTGCCCGGCCTGTCAGAACGCGTGATTTTCCGCGAATTGTTCCTCTCCGGACTGACCCTGCTGGACCTCGACAAGACCGGCGGTGGCCTCTCGATGGCGCAGGCCGCCGCGCGCCAGGAAGTGCGCAATCTGCTGCTCGGCCTCAATCTGGTTACGGATTAGGCATTTCCGCTAAATGCAGCCTTACATTGCGGAAAAGGCTTGCCAGCGAGCCTCTGCGCAACAATATTAGCGACCGATATAAGGCGTCCTAATGAGAGGGCGCGATTAAGGAGGGACACCCTATGAAGAAGCTGTTTGCCGGCATCGCCGCCGGCCTGATCGCCATGGCTGGCAGCGCCGCCCAGGCGCAGGATTACCCGAACAAGGTCATCACCATGGTGGTGCCGTTTGCCGCTGGTGGCCCGACTGACACGGTTGCCCGCCTGCTGGCGCAGTCGATGGGCAACACGCTGAAGCAGCAGATCATCGTTGAGAATGTCGGCGGCGCCGGCGGTACTCTCGGCGCGGCGCGCGTGGCCCGTTCGGCGGGCGATGGCTACACCATCTTCCTGCACCATATCGGCCATGCCACCAGCGCCACGCTGTACCGCAAGCTGCCCTATGACACCATCAATGATTTCGAAGCCATCGGCCTGGTCACTGACGTGCCGATGACCCTGGTGGCGAAGACCGGCCTGCCGCCGAAGGATTTCAAGGAACTGGTCTCTTACATCAAGACCAACAAGGACAAGATTTCCTACGGCAATGCCGGCGTTGGCGCCGCGTCGCATCTCTGCGGCCTGATGCTGATGAGCGCCCTGCAGACCCAGATGACCACCGTGCCCTACAAGGGCACCGGCCCGGCCATGAACGACCTGCTGGGCGGCCAGATCGACCTGATGTGCGACCAGACCACCAACACCACCGGCCAGATCAAGGGCGGCAAGATCAAGGCCTATGCCGTCACCACCAAGACCAAGGTGCCGGCGCTGCCGGACCTGCCGACCATGGACAGCTCCGGCCTGCCGGGCTTTGAAGTGGCGGTGTGGCATGGCGTCTACGCCCCGAAGGGTACGCCGAAGCCGGTGATCGACAAGCTGGCCGGTGCGCTCCAGGCGGCGCTGAAGGATCCGCTGGTTGTTACCCGCTTTGCCGAACTCGGCACCGAGCCGGTGGCGCAGGACAAGGCCACCCCGGCCGCGCTTTCTGCCCATCTCAAGGCCGAAATCGCCAAGTGGGCGCCGGTGATCAAGGCGGCCGGCGAGTACGCCGACTAATAAGTTCCGTATCTCAATAATTTGTCGTAAACGATACGCCTGTTCCGCTTGCAGCGGGGCAGGCGTAAGCGTATGGCGGAGGGCAGGGAGGCCTTGCCGCCTGTAAAACAGGGCCGTCAGTGGAACGGGCCGGGAGCCAGATAGCAGCGGCCAGAAAAGAACGGCCGTCACCAAGGGGGATATGATGCAGGGATTGATCCGCAATCCGAAGGATTTCTGGTCGGGGGTGTTGTTCCTCGTCCTTGGCCTCGGCTTCCTAATCATCGGCCAGGATTATTCGTTCGGCACGGCGCGGCGCATGGGGCCGGCTTTCTTCCCGACACTGCTGGCTGCCATTCTCTGCATTATCGGCGTGGCGGTGATCCTGCGCGGCGTTATCGGCCGTGGCGAGCCGATAACCGGCTTTGCGCTCAAGGGGCTGGTACTGGTCACGGTAAGCTGCATCGTCTTTGCCATCACGGTACGCGGTGCCGGCCTGGTTGCCGCCGTCGGCCTGCTCACCCTGATCAGCGCGGTTGCCTCGGTGCACTTCAAGCTCAAGAACACCGTCATCATGATCGTGGTGCTGGGGGTGTTCTGTGCCCTGGTCTTCGTCAAGGCGCTGGGGCTGCCGATCCCCATCCTGGGCCCCTGGCTCGGCGGTAATTGAGGATCGAACCATGGAACTGCTGCAAAATCTCGCTATCGGGTTCGACGCCGCGCTGACGCCGCTGAACCTGCTCTATTGCCTCGGTGGTGTATTCCTCGGCACGCTGATCGGTGTGCTGCCGGGTCTCGGCCCGGTCGCCACCATCGCCATGCTGCTGCCGGCCACCTTCGCGCTGCCGCCGGTTTCCTCGCTGATCATGCTCGCCGGCATCTATTACGGCGCCCAGTATGGCGGCTCCACCACGGCCATCCTGATCAACCTGCCGGGCGAAAGCTCATCGGTGATCACGGCCTTGGATGGCTATGCCATGGCGCGCAAGGGCCGCGCCGGCGTGGCGCTTTCCACTGCTGCGCTCGGCTCCTTCTTCGCCGGCACGGTGGCCACCTTCCTGCTCGCCGTGTTCGCGCCACCGCTGGCCGAGATCGCGCTGAAATTCGGTCCCGCCGAATATTTCTCGCTGATGGTGCTCGGCCTGGTCGCCTCGGTGGTGCTGGCGCATGGCTCGCTGCTCAAGGCGATCGGCATGATCGTGATCGGCCTGCTGTTCGGCATGGTCGGCACTGACGTGAATTCCGGCGTGCCGCGTTTCACTTTCGATACGCCTGAACTGGCCGATGGCATCGGCTTCGTCGCGGTTGCCATGGGCATGTTCGGCCTCGGCGAGATCATCAAGAATCTCGAAGATGAGAGCACGCGCGCGGTGTTCGTCAAAAACGTCACCGGCCTGATGCCGACCAAGCAGGACTTCAAGGACATGGTGGCGCCGATCCTGCGCGGCACCGCGCTCGGCTCGGCGCTCGGCATCCTGCCGGGTGGCGGCGCCATGCTGTCATCCTTTGCCGCCTATTCGCTCGAAAAGAAGATGTCGAAGAATTCGGCGAATTTCGGCAAGGGCGCCATCCAGGGCGTGGCGGCGCCGGAATCGGCCAACAATGCCGGCGCACAGACCTCGTTCATCCCGATGCTGACGCTGGGCATCCCGTCCAACCCGGTGATGGCGCTGATGATCGGCGCCATGATCATCCAGGGTATCCAGCCCGGCCCGGCGGTGATGACGGAACAGCCGGCCTTGTTCTGGGGCATCATCGCCTCGATGTGGATCGGCAACTTCTTCCTCATCGTGCTGAATCTGCCGCTGATTGGCATGTGGGTGCGGATGCTCAGCATCCCCTACCACATCCTGTTCCCAGGCATCCTGGTGTTCTGCGCCATCGGTGTTTACAGCCTCAACAACACGGCCTTCGATGTCTATCTGATGGCCGGGTTCGGCGTGCTGGGTTACATCTTCGCCAAACTGGAATGTGAGCCGGCACCGATGCTGCTCGGCTTCATCCTCGGCCCGATGATGGAGGAATACCTGCGCCGCGCCATGACGCTGTCGCGTGGTGACCCCACCGTGTTCTTCACCCGCCCGATCAGCGCCACCATGCTGGTGCTGGCGGCGCTGGCGCTGGCGGTGGTGCTGATGCCGGCGATCCGAAAGAAGCGCGAGGAAGCCTTCCAGGAAGAGTGATCTTCCCTGGATGCCTGAATACAGGGGCGCGGCCTTCCGGGGCCGCGCCCTTTGCTTTTCCGGGCTCTCTGTTTCCGGTCAGGGCCGCAGGGTGCGGCGGAAGAACGCCACCATGTCGGCGGTGGCGGCGATGCGGGCCTCGGCATCGGCGCCGATGGTGGCGCCCGTGCCGCCGCAGGAGGTCATTACCTTGGCTGCGAATTCCTTCCAGCCTTCGCGGCTGCTGGCGCCGGATTTCGCATCCCGGATCTGGCCGTCATCCTCAATCCTGAGATCGCATTCGCCGAAGGTCTGCACGTTGCTGCGCCGGGCCGGGTAATCTGCCATCCAGGCATGGCCGGCGGTGTCGTAGAGCCTGGTGTTCACATCGGCACCAGCCAGCCGCAGCCGCACGGCATAGGCAAGGCAGATCGCCGCCGGCGTGTAGTCGTCGCGCGCGCCGAGCAGCAGCAGGAGTGGCGCCGCCGCCGGACGTGGATTGTCCCATTGCGTGGAGCAGCCAGGATAGAAGGGCAGGTGGGCTGCGAAACGCGGCTGCCCCGGATTGCCTGCGGCCAGGGCATCGGCAAGGCGGCGCTCGGCCGTGAACAGCGCCGCGACGCCGCCGCGCGAAAAGCCGGTGATGCCGATCCGCTGCCCGTCGATGCCGGGATGCCGTGCCAGCATGGCGAGTGCCTGAAAACCATCCAGCACCGAGGCGGCCATCGGCACCCGGCCCTGGTCGCGGGCAGTTTCCTTCACGCCACGGCCACTGAAGCTATCAACGATCAGCGTGGCGATGCCGATGCGGTTCAGTGGTGCGGCCACGGTATCCTGCATCCATTGCGCATAGCCGCCGCTGCCCGGCACGATCACCACCGCCGGAATGCGTCTGCCACTTGATGGCGGCAGCGAAAGATGCCCCTGCAATTCCACCGGGCTCTGGCGGTAGGTGCCGTTGATGATCCCGGCGTAATCCTGCGGCGTGAAGCTGCCAAAACTCAGCACCTCCACTGGCTCGGCCTGCACGGCGGTGGAAACCGCCAGCAGGCCGAGGGCCAGGAGTGCCGCCCGCATGGCTGCTCTAGCGCAGGCCGACGGGCGAGGGGATATGGGCGCCCGGATCGCTGCCGTTGCGGGCGCGCTGGAAGCCCCAGATGCCGATGCCGATGCCCAGGCCGATAAAGTCGGTGATGGTTTCCGGCACGATCAGGCAGATCGCACCGGCAAACAGCACCACGCGCAGCGGCCAGCTCAGCGGGCCGTTCAGCCAGCCTTCGGTGGAACAGGCGAGGAAGAACACGCCCGCCGAAGCGGTGGCGACGACATGCAGGATGGTGAGCAGATCGCCTTGCGCCAGCAGGGCGGGGCTGATGAAGAACATGAACGGCACGATGAAGGTGGCAAGCCCCAGTTTTACCGCGATGATCGAGGTGCGCCATTGATCCGCCTGCGCGATGGCGGCGGCGGCGAAGGAGGCCAGTGCCACCGGCGGCGTGATGGATGAAATCACCGCGTAGTAGAAGATGAACATATGCGCCACCAGCGGCTCGATGCCGATGCGGATCAGGCCCGGTGCCACAACGGAAGCAGCCACTGCATAAGCCGCCGTGGTGGGCATACCCATGCCCAGCACCAGCGAGATCAGCATGGCGAAGAACATCGCCAGCACCTGGTTCTGGCCGGCAATGCTGAGGATCAGATGCGAGAAACGGCCACCGACACCGGTGAGCGCGATAACGCCGACGATGATGCCCGCGCAGGCGCAGATTGCGACAAGCTGCGCGGTTTCGCGCGCCGCCAGGGCCAGGGCATCCAGCGTGGCGCGCGGCCCCATGCGATGCTCGCGGCTGATCCAGCTTGCCACCAGGGCGGAGACAAGGCCCAGCGTGCCGGCGCGGAATTCCGAGTAACCCGCCATCAGCGCCCAGATCAGTACCACGATCGGTGCCAGCAGGTAGATCTTGCGCAGCATCTTGGTGATCGGCGTCAGTTCGCTGCGCGGCAGACCACGCAGGCCATGCTTCACCGCATGCAGATCGCAATGCACATAGCAGGCGATATAGAACAGCAGGCAGGGGATCACCGCCGCCAGCGCGATTTCGGTGTAAGCAATACCGGTGATTTCGGCCATCAGGAAGGCGCCGGCGCCCATCACCGGGGGTGTGATCTGGCCGCCGGTCGATGAGGTTGCCTCGATGGCGCCGGCGGTTGAGCGGTCATAACCGACGCGGCGCATCATCGGAATGGTGATCATGCCGCTGGCCACCACATTGCCAACCGCACTGCCGGAGATGGTGCCGAACAGGACGCCGGAAAGCACGGCCACCTTGGCGGGTCCGCCACGCGCCCAGCCGACCAGTGACACGGCGAGGTCGTTCATGTAGTCGCCGGCCTTCGACGCGGTGAGGAAGGCGCCGAAGGTGATGAACAATACGATGTAGCTGGACGAAACCTGGGTGGTGACGCCGAAGATGCCCTGGTCGGAATAGATGTAGGAGAAGAAGAACGGCAGGCTGTAGCCCTTGTGATAGAGCATCCCCGGCAACCAGGGGCCGATGAAGCAATAGAGAATGAATACGCTGGCAATGATCGGCAGTGCCAGTCCAGCGGTGCGGCGTGTCATCTCCAGGATCAGCAAGGTGCCGACGAAGCCGGCGGCGACATCGCCCGGTTCATAGAGTGCGCCGGCACGGAATTGCAATTCGTCGATGAAGTAGGAGACATAGCCGGCGCAGGCGATGGAGAGCAGGATGAACAGCCAGTCCAGCAGCGGCACGCGGTTGAGCGAGCGGCCGGCTTTGGCGGCATAGAGGCCGAAGCAGATCACGCCGCCCCAGCCGACATGGATGGCGCGGAACATGATGGAGTCGATGGGGAAGGCGTTCAGCACCAGCAGGTGAAATACCGTGAAGCTGACACAGAGCCAGTAGAACAGATGCCCAGGCAATCCCGGCAATTCGCGTTTGAAGCCGGTGAATTCATACTTGTCAGCGGCGGCGAGATCGACGCTTTCCTGCTGTGCCGTTGCCATTAACTTCCCCCGTATATTTTTTTGTTTACGCAAGCACCTGATACAAAGAGGCCGCCATCGTGTTTTCCACGATGGCGGCGCCCTTATAGTTGCAGGATTTAGGCGATCAGCTCGCCGGCGGCATGGCAGCCGGATTCAGCTTGATGCCCTTTTCCTGATAATACTTCACCGCGCCCGGATGGAACGGCAGGAAGCCGTTGCGCGACGCATTGGCGGCAATGGTTTCCACCGCGGCGGCATGGCCTTTGACCATGCGGTCGTTGTTTTCCAGCACCGACTTAACGATCTTGTAGGCAACGTCATCCGGCAGGCTCTTGTGCGCGATGCCGAAATTATACACGCCGACCGTCTTCTGGTCGCCGGGCATGGTCTTGTAGGTGCTCTTCGGGATCACGCTGTCGGAAAGTTCCGGCATCGCCTTCTTCAGCATGTCGAGTTGCGCATCGGTGAAGGAGATGAAGCGCACCGGGCGCTGCGCTTCGATTTCCGAATAGGAGGCGATCGGCAGGCCAGCGGCGAAGGCGAACACATCCAGCAGGCCATCGGCGAGCTGGTTCTGCATGTCGGAAGCCTGGCCGAAGCGCCAGTTAGCCTTGATGCCGAGGGTATCGAACATCAGCGGGAAGTAGGTGCCCGGCGTACCTGCCTTGGGGCCGGCGCCGATATTCTTGCCGGCCATTTCGGCCACGGTCTTGATGCCGGTTTTCTCCGTGGTGACGAAGTGGAATGGCGTGTCATACATCGGGAACAGGGCGCGGATGTTGGTGAACTTCTTGCCCTTGGTCCAGTCGCCGGTGCCATTCCAGGCCTGCAGCGCGATGCCCATGGTGGTCATGCCGAGTTCGATATTGCCGCCTTCCACCAGGATGATGTTCTGGTTCGGACCCTGGGTCTGCTGCGTCGAAACATTGATGCCGATGGTGTCGGTGAGCAGGGTCGCCACCACACCGCCATAGATGAAGTAGGTGCCACCGACCGAGGCAGTGCCAAGCGTCAGCGACTTCGGCTGCGCCAGCGCGGTGCCGGCGAGGCCGAGCGCGGCGATGGCCGCAAGCGCAACAGTTTTCAAGGGCGTGAAACGCGTCATCAGGTGTTCCTCCAATGGTTCTTATTCGGTCTTGGGCGCCGCGTAGCACCCCGCCGGGGACAACCTTAGCCACTGTGAGGCCCCAGGCCAACCCCAAAATCCCCCAGAGGTTGGGTGGTCTGACGTCGCTGCCCTGGCAAACCGGCGCCATGCTCTCTATATCTGTTGGCATGACCGATGCTCCGAGCGGCAAGCCAGGACAATCGATGCCCGCTGCCGCGAATACGAAGGCGGTGGATGCTTTCCTGCGTCAAGCGGCACTGGCGCCGCGCCCGGCGCCGCAGACCGGCCGTGGCCGGCTGATCTTCGCCATGGATGCTACTGCCAGCCGAGGCGCCACCTGGACCGAGGCGCAGAAAATCCAGGCTGAAATGTTCAAGGCGGTAGCTGGTCTTGGCGGGCTGGATATCCAGCTCGTGTTTTTCCGTGGCATGGGCGAATGTCGGGCTTCGCCCTGGGTGTCGGAAGCGCCGGCGATGCTGCGGCTGATGCGCCAGGTCGAATGTGTCGGCGGCCATACCCAGATCGAGCGCGTGCTGCGTCACACTGCTGCCGAGGCGCGCGAGGCGGTGGCGAATGGCGCCCGCGTCAATGCGCTGGTCTATGTCGGCGATTGCCTGGAGGAGAGCCCCGATGAAGTGGCGGCACGGGCCGGCGAGCTTGGCCTGCTCGGCGTGCCGATCTTCGCGTTTCAGGAAGGCGAGGAGCCGCGCGCGCGGGCCTGCTTCAAGGATATGGCGCGGCTGACGCGCGGCGCTTTCGGCGCCTTCGATGCCAGCTCGGTGTCGGTGCTGCTGCAACTGCTCACCGCCGTGGCGGTCTATGCCGCCGGTGGCTACAAGGCACTGAGCCAGTATTCCGCCAATGCCGGTGCCGAGGTGCGCCGGCTCACCAGCCAGTTGGGCTAGCCGATGGCGCTTGTCCTTGGCATCGGGCTGGCCGCGCTGGCGTTGTTCCTGTTCGGCGGCAAGCTGTTCATGCAGACCGATCCCAAGGTTCTGGCCAAGGGTATTCGCATCGGGCTTGGCATCGCCCTCGGTGGTCTTGCCGGCTTTCTGTTCCTGCGCGGCCGCATCGACATGGCCAGCCTGCTGGCGCTTGGCTCGGCGGCGATGTTCGGCAAGGGCCGGCTGGCTGGCCTGTTCGGCGGCTGGTTCGGCGGCCCCGGCGCCAGTTCCTGGAACCGCGCCCGTACCGGCTATGATGCAGCTGGCGGCGGGCCTGGCGGCAGCACCGCTGAAGCCGCGCCGCAATCGGCCGTCGAAACAGCTTGGCTGCGCATGCGGCTGGATCATGCCAGCGGTGCCATGACAGGCGAGGTGCTGCGGGGGCCGCTTGCAGGGCGGCGGCTGGATGATGTGGATCCGCAGGGCCTGTTCATGCTGCATACTGCCCTGGCGGTGGAAGACCCGAATGGCGTGGCGCTGCTTGAAGCCTATCTGGAGCGCCGTCTGGGGGCGGATTGGCGCGATCAGGCGCCGCCACCCGGCGAGGCTGCCGGTGATCCGGCAACCATGAGCCGTGACCAGGCCTATGCCATCCTCGGGTTGCAGCCCGGCGCCCCGGAAGAGGAAATCCGCGCCGCGCATCGCCGCCTGATGCGCAGCGCCCACCCGGATCATGGCGGTTCCACCTATCTGGCGGCCCAGATCAACCGGGCCAAGGATATTCTGCTCGGCTAAACCCTAGTCGGCAGGGTTGAAATTGCAGGGCAGCAGAGAACGTCCAAGTATGGTAAATTCTTCGCTATCCGATTCGCTGGGACCGAGAGAGTATGTTCATGAAAACTCGAGCCATTGGCCTGACGGCACTGCTAGTCGCAAGCCTTGCAGTTACCGGCTGCGCCAATAACCAGCTGACCAGCAGCGGCGGGGGCACCCGCGCTGACAATGCTTCGCGTGCCGCGCCGCCGCAGATTGCCGGCATTGCGCTGCCAGATGGCTATAATCTCGATACCAACCGCACGATCATCCTTGGCGAGGGTGATCGCTGGATCGGTCGGCTGTCCTACTCGATCAATTCGAGTTCCGACGACATGTTCGACTTCATGCGCCGCGAAATGCTGAATTATGGCTGGACCGAGGTGGCCGTGGTGCGCTCGGAGATCAGCCAGTTGACGTATCTTTCGGCCGCCGGAGACCGTGTCGCCTCGATCCTGATAAGCAAGCAGTCGCTCTATGGCGCAAAGGTTGACATGACCGTGTCTCCCGCCGCCGGCGCGGCTTCCGGCGCCGGGATTGCGCCGCCACGCAGCTCGGGTGGCAACCGCCGTTAATTCGACAATGCTTGCATCGCTGGCGGTGGCGCGGTAGTCACGCCGCATGCTTACCGGCTATCTCGCCGCAGAGGGCTTTGAGGCCGAACTGCGCAAGGAACTGCAGGACCGGCACATCGTTGCCGAACATGGCCGCTTGCTGCTGGCGGAAGGCCAGCCCGTGGCAGCGGCCTGGGCCGCGAATATCTGGCACCAGCCGCAGGAATTCCCGATTGTCTCAATTGGCGAAGCGGCTGGGATACTGAAAGGCATCCAGCGCAACTGGGCGGCTTATGCGCCGCTGCATCACCGCCGCGCCAAGCTGATCCAGGAAAAACTGCCGCATGTCTCGGCCAAGCCGCTGCGCTTCGGCGACCTGCCGCCAAAAGCGCCAATGGGCGGTTTCACCCTGCTGGCACCGGATCGCATGCTGGCATCGGGGCAATGTTCAAGCCTGCTGCCCCATGGCGACTGGAGTTTCACCGAGGATCGAGAGGGGCCGCCAAGCCGGGCCTATCTGAAGCTCTGGGAAGCACTGACCCGCTTTGCCCTGCTGCATGGCGAGATGCCAAAGCAGGGTGAGACGGCCATCGATCTGGGGGCCTGCCCCGGCGGCTGGACCTGGGTGCTGGCCAGCCTGGGCGCCCGGGTGGATGCCATCGACAAGGCGCCGCTGGCGCCCAATGTGGCGGCCATGCCAGGCGTCACCTGGCGCCAGGGCAGCGCCTTCGCGCTCGATCCGCGCCAGGAACCGGCGGTCGACTGGCTCTGCTCCGACGTGATCTGCTATCCCGCCCGGCTGCTCGCCCTGGTGCAGCGTTGGATTGCAGCCGACAAGGCGCGGCGGATGATCTGCACGCTGAAGTTCCAGGGCGAGACCGACCACGCCACGGCAGCGGCCTTTGCCGCCATTCCCGGGGGCGTTTTGCTGCACCTGCACCATAACAAACATGAACTGACATGGTTGTGGCGGAAGCCTAACTGAACCGTCACGCATCTGTGCTGGTCGAATCAGCACCCGCCCGCCTATACTCACGGCAACGACAAAGTGAATAGTCTCACCTTATTAGAGGGGGCAGCATGTGGTGGGTGCTGGGTGGGATCGTCGCCATTGCTGGCGGCACCTTTGCTTATTTCTATGTCTATGACCGTTGGGTGCAGCGTGATCATGCGATCCGCCGCAACTTTCCGATCTATGGCCGCTTCCGCTACATCATGGAGAACCTGGGCGAATACTTCCGCCAATACTGGTTCACCGCCGATTGGGAGGAGCGCCCATTCAACCGGCTGACCCGCGCCTGGGTCTACCGCTCGGCCAAGGCGGTGTCGAACTATGTCGCCTTCGGCTCCGAAGTCGATGCGCAGCAGCCCGGCCATATCTACTTCTTGCATTCCGCCTTCCCGGTGAATGACGACGAAGCAGAACCCTATACCGGCAAGTGGATCGGCAAGGGTGTGGTGAGCAATCCGTTCAAGCCGAACAGTTTCTTCAACATCTCCGGCATGTCCTACGGCGCGCTGTCATCCGCCGCCGTCACCGCTTTGTCGGAGGGCGCGGCACTTGCCGGCATCTGGCTCGATACCGGCGAAGGCGGCCTGTCGCCGTATCATCTCAAGGGCAATTGCGACGTGATTTTCCAGATCGGCACGGCGAAGTATGGCGTGCGCGACAAGGAGGGTCGGCTCGACGAAACCAAGCTGGCGGCCATCGCGGCCTTGCCGCAGGTGAAGATGTTCTGTGTCAAGCTCAGCCAGGGTGCCAAGCCCGGACGCGGCGGCATCCTGCCGGCGGCGAAGGTGAATGACGAGATTGCCGGCATCCGCCTGATCGAAGCGCACAAGGCCTCGATCTCACCCAGCCGGCATCCCGAAATCACCGATGTGCGCAGCCTAGTCAATTTCATCGGCCGGGTGCGCGATGTCACCAACAAGCCGGTGGGCATCAAGATGGCGCTGGGCGACGAGCGCTTCATCGATGCCCTGTTCGAATATCTGCGCGAGCGCCCGATGGAGGCACCGGATTTCATCCAGCTTGATGGCGGCGAGGGCGGCACCGGCGCCGCGCCGGCGCCGCTGGCCGATTATGTCGGCCAGTCCATCGTGCAGGCTCTGCCGTTGCTGGCCGAGAAGCGCCGCCAATACGGCCTGCGCAACCGCATCCGCATCATTGCTTCGGGCAAGCTGCTGACACCGGACAAAGTTGCCTGGGCGTTGTGCCAGGGCGCCGATTTCGTTGTATCGGCGCGCGGCTACATGTTCGCGCTGGGCTGCATCCAGGCGATGAAGTGCAATACCGGCCACTGCCCGACAGGTGTGACCTCGAACGAGCCGCGCTTCATGCGCGGCCTCGATCCGGCACGCAAGGCGGTGCGTGTGGCGAATTACGCCAAGGCGGTGCAGCATGATGTGGAAGCCATCGCCCATGCCTGCGGCTGCAAGAGCCCGCGCGACCTGAAATCGCATCATGTGCGGGTGCAGGGCGAAGTGCTGAAGCTCTAGCGGTTAGAGCAGCGCCGTCGCCGCCAGCCGCTCGAAGCAACCGGCATCGTCATGCTTCACGCTGTTGACCCGGTCAGAGACGCGGTAGCGCGCCATCGGCTCGTCAGGGAAGCTGCGCAGCAGATCGCCAGCCGCCGGGCCGGGTGCCAGCCAGCGGGCGTAATCTTCCGGTGCCACAATCACCGGCATGCGCTCATGCAACGGCGCCAGATATTCATTCGCCGCGCAGGTAAGGATGGTGAAGCGCTGCAAGGGCTGGCCGGCCTTATCTGTGGCATTCTCCCACAAGCCGGCGAAGGCGAACGGCGTGCCGCCTTTCATGCCGATGCGCCAGGGCTGCTTGCGCTTCTCGTCCAGGTGCTGCCATTCATAGAAACTATCCGCCGGCACCAGGCAGCGGCGCTCAGCTAACGCGGCGCGGAAACTCGGCTTGACCGCAGCGGTCTCTGATCGTGCGTTGATCAAGGGCGCGCCGTTTGGTCCCTCGAAGCCCCAGCGCATGCTGGCCAGATGCCGCCCACTGGGATCCTGAGTTACCACGCATGTCTGCTGCGTCGGCGCGATATTCCAGCGTGGCGCCAGATTGGGCCGTTCGGGTACATCGAACATCTGCGCCAGCACTTCCAGCGTAGCGGTAAGGGCGAAACGACCGCACATGCTGGGTTATTCAATCAGTCCATGGCGCCCCAGTATATCGCTGGCGATGCCATTCTTACGGATCTGTTCCAGGCCTTGCTCGAATTCCATCAGCAGGCTTTCAGCCCCGATCCTGGAGCGCGCCACCATCAGATGCAGTGACGAGCGTGCAACCGGCTGGTCCGAGAAGCGGAACAGTTGGCGCGGCAATTCCTCGCCCCGCATCAGGTGCCAGGCAACGGGCTTGCTGACGATGAAGAAATCGATGCGATCGGCCTGGATCATCTTGAGGCAACTGGCGGCGGCAGCAGTGTCGATCCGCTGTGCCACACCGGTTTCCAGCAAACCGCGCAGAACCGGCTGCGGTGTCCAGCCCAGGGGCAGGCAGGCACGTGGTCCTGGCATCCCGGGGCCGATGGCTTTCGCTGCCGCATCACGGTCGCTGCTGCTCAGCACATAGCTGTCGATATTGAACAGCACGCTGGAAAAGAAGAAGCTCTCGGCCCGTTCAGGGGAAGGCACATAGGGCAGGGCAACGTCGTAGCGCCCGAGCTTGGTTTCTTCGAGGGCGCGATTCCACGATGTATGCGTGAGTGTGGTTTCCCGCCCGGATGCCTTGAAAGCCGCCCGCACCAGTTCGGTCAAGGCGCCGCCTTCCGGCAATTTGGGATCGGCGAAAGGGGCATAATCGGTGCCGGTTGCCAGCCGCAGCGGCTCTGCCGCTGGTGCGGTACCGGCAGCCAGTAGAAGCGGCAGAAGGAGCAGAAGCCGGCACAGCATGGCGCGACGTTATGCGGTTTTCCCGCTATCTGGAAGAGGCAGGCAGACGCGCCGGCTGCCGCCACCGGGCAATGGCAGATCGACCAGGGTTACTTCAATGCCATAAAGCCGCTGCAGGCTCTCGGCGGTCAGGATTTCCTGTGGCCTGCCCTGTGCCAGCAGACTGCCGGGCCCCATCAGCAGCACGCGGTCGGCATGAGCCAGCGCCTGGTCAGGATCATGGGTGGTGAACAGCACACCAATGCCTGTGGCGGCAAGCCGGCGGATTTCCGCCAGCACGCGCGCCTGGTTGCCGAAATCGAGATTGGCGGTCGGCTCGTCCAGCAGCATCAGCCGGGCATCCACGGCCAGCGCGCGGGCGATCAGCGCCAGTTGCCGCTCGCCGCCCGATAGCCGCGTGTAGATCGCCTCGGCCAGATGCGTCAGGCCGAGGCGATCGATTGCGGCCTCGGCCACCGCGCGATCCTGGTTGCCAGGGCCGGAGAAAATACCGCGATGGGCGGTGCGGCCCATCAGCACCATGTCGCGCAGCGTGAAGGGAAAATAGCCGGCATGGGCCTGCGGCACATAGGCGATGCGCCGCGCCAGGTCGCGTGGGCTCATGCTGGCGATAGCCGAGCCGTCGATGGTGACGCTGCCGTCCAAGGCCGGCTGCAGGCCGAGCAGGGTGCGGAACAGCGTGCTCTTGCCAATGCCGTTCGGCCCCAGCAGGCAGACCACTTCACCCGGCGCCAGCGTCACGTCGAGATTCTCGGCAATGCGCCGTGTTGGATAGCCGATGCCGAGATTGCTGGCGCTGAGTGTCATTGCCAGCTCCGCCGTGCTTTCAGCAACACCCAGATGAATACCGGCGTGCCGATCAGCGCGGTGAGAATCCCGAGCGGGATTTCCATCGCCACGCTGCCACGCGCCAGGGTGTCCACGGCCAGCATGTAGCCGCCACCCAGCAGCAGCGAGGCCGGCAGCAGCAGCACGAAGCGTGGCCCGACAAGCAGGCGTGCCATATGCGGCACCAGCAGGCCGACCCAGCCGATGATACCGGATACGGATACCACTGCCGCCGTGATCAGCGTGGCGCCGGCAATTACGCTGAGCCGCACCGGGCGCACCGCCACGCCGAGCGCGCGGGCTTCCTCATCGCCCAGTGACAGCGTGTCGATCTGCCAGCGCAGCAGCCACAGCGGCAACAGGCCGATCAGCACGGCAGGCAGGGTGGAAAGCAAATCCGGCGGTGCGATGCCGGATAGAGAACCAAGCAGCCAGAATGTGATCGCAGGGAGCTGGTTGTAAGGATCGGCGATGTATTTCAGCAAGCCGACGCCGGCACCAGCCAAGGCCCCGACCAGTACGCCGGCGAGCACCAGAGTCAAAAGCGGATCATGGCCGCGCATGGCATTGCCGATGCTGTAGACCAAGGCAACCGTGGCGATGCCGCCGAGAAAGGCCATGGCCTGGATGGTGACGACATCGCGCGACAGGAAGATGCCGAGTACCGCGCCAAGCGCCGAACCTGCCGAAACGCCCAGGATATCGGGCGACACCAGCGGGTTGCGGAAAAGCTGCTGATAGGCGGCACCTGCGCCTGAGAGTGCCGCGCCGACCAGGATGGCGGCCAGCACGCGTGGCGCGCGGATGCGCCACAGCACGTCCTGCGCCGTGGCATCCAGCGAGGCGAACAAGTTGATCGGATAACGCCCGACGGCCAGCCCCAGCACGGCCAGCAGCAGCAGTGCGCAACCCGCCAGGATGAAAGCCAAGAGTGGCCGCTTCATGCCGGCGATTGCCTCATGCCAGCAGCTGATCGAGCTGCGCCTTGTCCGGCGCACGGTGGTAAAGCTGGCGGTAGGCTGCGCTGACGAAGTCGCGCGGATCGTCATCGAACACGTCGGGATAGAGCCGCCGCGCCAGCCAGTCGAGGCCAAGGATGCGGTTCGGGCCGGGTGGAAAATCAATCCAGCCGAACGGCACGGCGGGGGCCAGATGCACGCGGCCATTACGGACCGCCGGCATGTTGCGCCAGATCGGGTCCTGGCGCAGCAGGGCGAAGAAATTCGGATCGATTGTGATGATTACATCTGGCGCCCAGGTCAGCACTTGCTCGATGCTCACTTGCACCAACCCGCCACGGCCAAGCGCGGCGGCGACATTTTCCGCCCCCAGTCGCTCGATCAGTTCGGTGTTGATCGAACCGCCAAGCCCGGTATCGAGGCCGCGCGGGCCACGGCCATAATAAACCCGTGGCGGCTTGCCCTGGCGTCGGGCCAGGCGCGCATCCAGGTCGCCGATCTTGTCGCGCAGCCAGGCGGCCAGTTCCACGGCGCGACCTTCATCGCCGGTCGCCAGCCCCAGCGCGATCACGCTTTCATCCAGACGATTGAGGCTGCCATCCAGCAGCAGGTAGGGGATGCCGGTCTGGCCTTCAATGCGATCCGCCAGTGAAACATAGGTGGCGTTGACGCTGCCATAGTCGATGATCAGATCCGGCTTTGCCGCCAGCACAGTTTCAAGATTGGCACTGTTGCCGCGCCCGGTAAGACGTCCCAGCACAGGCAATGCCAGAGAGCTTGCCGGCATGAAGGGTTTCTCCGCATCGCGGAACGGCGTGGTCCAGCCGAGCAGTTTCTGCGGCGCCAGGGCATGCAGCAGCAGCGAAGCCGGCGGGCCGGCTGCGAAGATGCGGTTGACATTGGCCGGCAGTCGCAGACGGCGCCCGGCATCATCCAGGATCTCGCGCGCTGGGGCCGCCTGTCCCTGCGCCCAGGCGAGACGCGGCATTCCGAAAGCCACGGCTGCACCGCCAGCGATCAGATGCCGCCGCGTAATCATGCTTACTTGCCAATGATGACGTCGGAAGCCTTGATCACCGCATAGGCGGTGTCACCTTTCTTGAGCTTGAGTTCCTTCAGGGCTTCTATGGTGATCGAGGCGGTGACATCGGCGTCGCCAACCTTCAACTTCACCATGGCTGTGGTCTTGCCCTTGGTTACATCACTCACCTTGCCCTTCAGCACATTGCGCGCGCTCAATTTCATTTTCATCTCCCGGTCAGGCCAGCGAAACCATGCCGTGCCAGAATAGCCTGTCCGTTGCTGTTTAGCACGAATTCCGCGAAGCGCCGGGCCTCGGGGCGGGCAGAGCAGGCGATCACAAGGCCGTAATCGGCATTGACCGCCAGCCCGGCAGGCAACGGAACCTGGCGCAGGGCGGGGTTCTCATGCATCGCCAGCAGGGCGTTGGTGCGGTAGGTGAGCAGTATGTCGGCCTGGCGCTGTTGCATCAGCCAGGCATAGACATTCCGGCCGGCAGGCGGCATCGGAGAGTCCGGTCCGCCGGTCAATTGCAGGGCCTTGGCGTGCAAAGCCGCCCGCGCCCCCGGTCGCACCCGGTCGGCCCGGTCGAACACTTCAAGCGCGTAATCGCCGCATGGATCGGCTTTCGGTGTCGACATGCCGAGCCGGATATCGTGCATCAGCATGCGCTCAAGCAGTGTGCCGGTGGTTGCGGGTTCTGCCGGGCCGGTGAGCGCGCAGATCTCATTCCTGGTGAAAACCTGCACTGGCCCGAAGCCGCCAGCTTGGCTCAGGGCTTGCGGATGATGCAGGTTGGCGGAAGCAAAGATTTCGGCGGGTTCGCCGGCGGCGATGCGCTCGCGCAGCAGGCCCGAGGCACCATAAACCGGATCGAGTGGTATGCCGACGGTGGCGGCGAGTTCAGTCATCACCGCGCGCAGGCTGCCGGCCGCGTAAAGACGAAGGCCGGTTTGCGGTGCGTTCATGGTGCTGCGGTTCAGCCGATGGTGGCGAACCAGGGGAAGGTTTCCAGCAGGAAATAGCTGAATTGCCCGAGGCTGTTGGTAAAGATCAGCAGGCCGGTGATGACCAGCAGGCTGCCGGCGGCGATTTCCACTTTGCGCATATGGCGGCGAAAACGTTGCATGAAACGCATGAAAGGTTTCATCGCCAGGGCCGCGAGCAGAAACGGGATGCCGAGGCCGAGGGCATAGGTGGCGAGCAGGGAAACGCCGTAGCTGAGGTCCGAGCGGCTGCCGGCAATGGTCAGGATGCTGGCCAGGATCGGCCCGATACAGGGAGTCCAGCCGAAGGCGAAAGCCAGGCCGATGACATAGGCGCCGAGCCAGGAGGTCGGGCGGTTCTCCGGATTGATACGCATTTCGCGGTAAAGCAGGCCGATTTTCAGCAGACCCATGAAATGCAGACCGAACAGGATGATCACCACGCCGGCAATCTTGCCGATGATCTCAAGATGCTGCACCACCAGTTGATTGATCGCCGAAGCCGAGGCGCCCATGATCACGAATACGGTGGAGAAGCCGAGCACGAAGGCGATGGCCGCCATCAGCACGCGGCGCATTTCCGCCTTGTCGATCTCGGTGCGCTCCAGCATCTCGTCCAGCGAGGTGCCGGCGACGAAGCAGAGATAGGCCGGCACCAGCGGCAGTACGCAGGGGCTGAGGAAACTCAGCGCACCGGCACCGGCGGCGACGGCATAGGAAACATCGAGACCGTTCATCTGATTCCTTCAGCGCGGCGCGAACAGGGCGCGCAATGCATCGCGCAGATTGCCCTCTTCGAGATAGCGCACGCCCAGCACGCCGCCAAGGCAGATACCGCCGAAGGCGATCACACTGGAGAGAGCCAGCGTTGAAAAACCCGTGAGGCCCTGGCCGATGGTGCAGCCGAGCGCGAAGACACCGCCGACTCCCATCAGCGCGCCGCCCAGCAGATGCCCGATCAGGTCATCGCGGCTGGAGAAACTTTCGATACGGAAGCTGCCATCCAGTTTTGCCATCATGAAGGCGCCAAGGATCATGCCGCCAACCGTGCTGATACCGAAGCTCAAGGTGGCGCCGGTGAAGGTCATCAGGTAGAGCAGGCTGTCGGCCACCGGTGCCACGAAGGTGACGGAGGCCAGAGGCACCGGATCGAATTCATCATTGCCGAGGATGCCGGTGACGGCCCAGCCGGCCACAGCTATCAGCCCGACGCCAATGCCGCCGAGCACCAGTTTCGGTTTGGCGCGAAAGCGGGCATTGCTTAAGGCATAGGCCACCAGACCGCCGCCGATGCCAAGCGCCAGCAGGATGCGCATGGGCCGGGCCGGCAGGCCCAGCGCGGCCAGCAGGTCGGGCAGCGACTGGGTCGGGATGCCGCGCGCCTTGAGGTCGATCACGGTCAGGCCCTCGAACCATTGCCGCGCCGGGCCGATGATGCCGCGCAACGTGGCATAGGCGGTGATGCCCAGCACCAGCAGGGCGACCAGGGATTTCAGGTTACCGGCGCCGAAGCGCACCAGGGTGCGGCTGCCGCAGCCGCCGGCCTGGACCATGCCGAAGCCGAATACCAGGCCACCGAGCAGGGCTCCGAGCCAGCCGAGATTGGTGGTGGCGTAGATGGCGCCATCCAGGTTCACCAGGCCGGCCAGATGCAGGCCCTGGGCGCCCAGGATGGCCGTGCCGATGGCCAGCAGCCAGGCGCGGAACCGGCTGCCATCGCCCAGCAGCACCAGGTCGCTGATGCCCCCCATGGTGCAGAAATTGGTCCGCTGCACCAGGCCGCCGAACACTACACCCAGCAGCAACCCGCCGCCATTCACCAGCAGCGCCGTCGAAACCTCATTCATCGCGGCCGGCTCCCTCAATTGTCCTGGCTGCCTGGTGCCAAGGGTTTCCAAAATTATCGCCGTGATTATATAAACAACAGGGCGAAAGTGAAGTTTCGGCCAATCTTGCATATTGATGGGTGAAATGGGGTTGCGGCGATGAGCCAGGTTCTGGATTTGCGCGGGCTGAACTGCCCGCTGCCGGTGCTGCGCACCAAGAAGGCCCTGAAGGCGGTACCGAAAGGCGAAAGCCTGATCGTGGAGGCCACCGATCCGGCAACCCAGGCCGATATTCCGGCTTTGTGCGAGGCGGCTGGTTTCAAGCTGCTGAGCGCCACCGAGGCAAACGGCATTTATACTTTCAATATTCAACATCCGGCTTGAGCTGAGGTGCTTCGCGGGCGTTCACAGGCTGTGGCGAATCCGCTACGCTGGCAACAACAGTTACAGGGATGCCTGATGGCAAAGTTCACCGCTTCCGACATCGTTCCGGGCCAACGTTTCGAGCAGCCCCAGGGCTTCATCTGGCGGGTGGCGCGCTTGATCCAATTTCCGAGCGAAGATGTGGTGCATGTGCAGCTCATCAATGAGCGCGATGCCAGCAGCACCAAGACTGTTTCGGTCAGCGCCTTGCTCGACCGCCACATGTTCCGCCTCGTCGACAAGTGATCCACGCCATGCCGTACCGGCCAGCCGCTGCCGCGCTGATCCTGGTGCTGCTGTTGGCAGGTTGCTCCGGCCTGAAAGCTGATGCCGACAAGCCGGCGGAACTGCCGGTCGCCGCTGCCTTGCCGGTCGATTTGCCACCGCCGCCGGTGATGGAAGTGAAGGCGGAACCAATGCCGGCCCCACCGCCGCCACCTGTAGCGCCGCCGCCGGTACCGCGTTTCGCGGGCCATGTTGCCAGCTTCAAGAACCAGGGTGAAGCTGAACGCGGCTGGGTTGCTTTATCGAAGCGTTTTTCCATTCTACAGGGTTTGACACCCCGTTATGTCGAGGTTGATCTCGGTGGCAGCCGGGGCAAGACCGTGCGCGTACTGCTGGGCGGTTTCATCGATCGCGATGGTGCGCGCGCCTATTGCTATGACATGCGCCGCGAAGGCCTGTTCTGCGCGCCGCATTCCTTGCCCAACTCTGGCCCCTTGCCGAACGCCGGCTGAACGCCCAGATAACACGCGCAGTCCGTGGTTGCAGTTCCAGGGTTGCCCATCTAGTATCGTTCTAAATAAGCCCCCAGACGCAAGGATTGACGTCGCGTGACGGTGAATAAGTCCGTCGTTCAGGAGACCCTCCGGCTTATCGGCGTGGTGGAAAACCAGAGCCGTGAGCTGATGGCATTCTGCCAGGATTCCTCGAACTCCAGCCCTCATTTCCAGGACTACAAGCGCTTCGTCGAGAAGATCGAGCATTTCTATGTCTTCGTCGATCTGGTGGAAGGCCGTATTCCGGAATTCGACATCGCCAAGCGGGAACCGCTGAACAAGCACCTGTCGAAGATCCGCTGGAAGGTCATCATCCTGGAACTAGATACCACGCGTATCTACCTGGTGAAGATCACCCAGTCGGGCCGCAAGCTGCCGCTGGGCGCGCGCGAGTTCCTGGTGCGACGGCTCGAACGCCTGTCGGAAATTTCACAATACTACGACCGCTTCGGCGAAGAGCATGAACTGGCGCCGCCGGCCCAGGCGCTGATCGAAGCGGTGGAGAAGCTGCTGCGCGCCGGCATCGAGCAGGCGCCACGGCTGGAAGAATTCACCAACTCGATGCCGAGTGTTTCGCTGCCACGTCCGTCCGCGACGCCGATGCAGCCGACCATGGCGCCGGCCAGCAGCTATTCGATCTCGGAAAGCATCCGCCTCGATCCGGCGCGCATGCGGCAGCCTTTGTTGCCGGTGGTGCCGGAGAAGGTGAATGTGAAGGAAACCTGGGGCCGCTTCTATGTCGAGAAGGGTTCGCTGGTGGCGGTGTCGCAGGCCTGCAAGGTGGCATCGATCTCGATCGATCAACTCGCCAATCGGCTGGGTTTGAGCCGCGTGGCCCTGTCGCTGATGCTTAGTGGTCAGGATCCGATGCCGCGTCAGGCAGTCGACAAGCTACAACTGTTCATGGGCGAGCAGGCCCGCCGCGTGCGGCCGGAACGCTGATCCACTAAAGTCGGCGTTCCCGATTTAAGCCGGCTTGCCGCCGCCAGCCGATCCGGCACAGGATCGCGCCATGGCGCCGCCATCCTCACCCTTTACCGGTTTCTGGCCCAGCCTGCGGCATGGGCTGCTGCTGCGCTTCCAGGCGATTGCTGCCTTCCGCCCCTGGCCGGTGCTGCTGGCCGAGCGCGAGCGCTGGTTCCTGTGGCTGCCGGTTCTGCTTGGGCTTGGCATCGCCCTGTATTTCCTGCTGCCCGGCGCACCGGCGGCATTGCCGTTGCGCATCGCCTTCACGCTGAGCTTGCTGCTGCTGCTCGGTCTGATCTGGCGCCGGCCCGCCTGGGCTGTGGCTTGCGCGCCGCTGGTGCTGGTGCTCGGCGGCCTGTGGCTGGCGGCAGAGCGGGCGGAGGATGTGGCGGCGCCGGTGTTGCAACGCCGGTTGCCGGCAAGCTGGGTCGAAGGCCGCGTGCTGCTGGTGGAGCCGCGCGACCATGGCCACCGCCTGACACTGGATCAGACCTGGATCGAAAGGCTGGAGCCGGAAGCGACACCGGTGCGGCTGCGCGTCACCCTGCGCCAGGGCGGTGAAATTTTGCGGCCCGGCGAACGTGTGCGCCTGCGTGCCGTGCTCGGGCCGCCTTCGGCGCCGGTGATGCCGGGTGCCTTCGATTTCGCACGCAGCGCCTGGTTCCAGCGCATCGGCGCGATAGGCACCGCCAATGGTGCAGTGGAAATCCTGCCACCACTGCCGGCATCCGAACTTGATGCCTGGGGCGATACCTGGCGGCTTGGTCTTGCCAATACACAGCAGCGGCTCACCGAACGCATCCTTGCCGCGCTCGATGGGGCCGATGGCGCGATTGCTGCCGCCTTGATGACCGGTGTGCGTGGCCCGATCCCGGAATCCATCGATGATGCTTTCCGCGATTCCGGCCTGGCGCATATCCTCTCGATTTCCGGCCTGCATCTGGTGCTGGTTTCCGGCATCCTGTTCGCAGTCATTCGTGGCCTGCTGGCGCTGGCGCCCTATGCCGCGCTGCATTGGCCGATCAAGAAAATCGCCGCCATCGCGGCGTTGATCGGCGCCGCTGCCTATATGCTGATCTCCGGCTCGGCCTTGGCGACGCAACGCTCGTTTCTCATGGTTGCTCTGGCGCTGAGTGCGGTGTTGCTGGATCGTCAGGCGCTCAGTCTGCGCAGTCTGGCGCTGGCCGCGCTGCTGTTGCTGATGATGGCACCGGAAAGCCTGCTCGATGCCGGTTTCCAGATGAGCTTCGGTGCCGTGGCGGCGCTGATCGCCAGTTATGAAGCCCTGGAGCAGCCGCTCTCGCGCTGGCGGGCGCAGGCCGGGCCGCTGCGCATGGCGGGATTCTGGCTCGCTGGCGTGCTGCTCAGCAGTTTCGTCGCCGGTATCGGCTCGGGGCTTTTCGCGGCTTATCATTTCAACCGCTTCGCCGATTATGCGCTGATCGCCAACCTGATTGCCTCTCCGCTGGTATCGTTCTGGATCATGCCGCTGGCCATGCTGGCCTTCGCGCTGATGCCGTTCGGCCTCGAAGCCCTGGCCCTGGTGCCTATGGGCTGGGGTGTTGAAGGTCTGATCGCGATTGCCGTGTGGGTCGCCGGCTGGCCGGGGGCGGTGGCAACCATACCGGCGATGCCGGCCTGGAGCCTGGGCGCCATGGCTATCGGCGGTTTATGGCTCTGCCTGTGGCGTCTGCCCTGGCGCTGGCTCGGCCTGCTGCCAATCTGCGCCGGCCTGGCTTCACCGCTGTTCACGCCGCTGCCGGATCTGATGATCAGTGGTGATGCGCGCCGCATTGCCCTGCGCGGCGGCAATGATGCCGAGCGCTATTATTTCAGCAGCCCGGCCAACCTGCCGGCTCATGCGGCGCCGCGTGGTTTCGAGGCCGAGACCTGGTGGCGCCGGCTTGGCGCACCGGCCCTGCTGCCCTGGCCGAATGCGCGGCGCGCGCCGGCCACGGGTGCCGATGGTTCCCTGCGCTGCGAACCGGAAGGTTGCACCGCGCGGCTGAAAGGCTGGGTGATTGCGCTGCCGCGCGAGGAACGCGCGCTGGCGGAAGATTGCCGCCGCGCCGATATCGTCGTGGCGCCGTTTCCGGTGCGGGGCCGCTGTGCCGGCGCCAGGCTGGTGATCGACCGTTTCGATCTGTGGCGCGAGGGCGCTCATGCGCTGTATCTGCATGACGATGGCCGCTTCACCTTGCGCAAGGTTGCCGCCGAGCGCGGCCTGAAGCCGTGGTCACCGCCGCGTGGCCATGGCGCGGCAAATGGGACGCAGACGGGCAGGGGCGAGAGCATGGTGCCGATGGACGATCTTGGCGGCGGCGAGCCATAAAAGAACCGCGAAGCGTGAAGACAAAAAAAGGGCGCCGTTGTTGCCGGCGCCCTTCGCTGAAAGATTGCGCTGTGCTGCTTAGTAGCGGCGCAGCAGGCCGACCAGGCGGCCCTGCACCTTGACCCTGTCGGGGCCGAAGATGCGGGTTTCATAGGCGGTGTTGGCGGCTTCCAGTGCCACCGAGTTGCCCTTGCGGCGCAGGCGCTTCAGGGTCACTTCCTGTTCATCCACCAGCGCAACCACGATGGTGCCATTCTCGGCATTGTCGCTGCGCTGGATCACCACGGTGTCGCCATCCAGGATGCCGGCATCCACCATCGAGTCACCGGCCACTTCCAGTGCGTAATGGTCGCCATTGCCGAGCAGGCCGATGGGTACGTCGATCTGGGTCGAGAGATCGCGCAGCGCTTCGATCGGGGTACCGGCGGCGATGCGGCCATAGAGTGGCAGGGTGACGATGTCGCGCGCATTGAACGGGCTCACCGTGACGGGGGTACCCTGCATCGGCTGCATCATGTCGCCGGTGCCGCGCGGCATCAGGCGGTTGCGGGCCGGGGCGGCGCGGGAGGCGGTGGCCACAGCAGCGCCGGTACCACCCCGCAGCGGCACTGCCGAATCCGGCAGGCGCAGCACTTCGAGCGCACGGGCGCGATGCGCCAGGCGGCGCAGGAAGCCGCGTTCCTCCAGCCCGGTGACCAGGCGGTGGATGCCCGACTTCGACTTCAGCTTCATCGCTTCCTTCATTTCCTCGAAGGAAGGCGAGACGCCAGAGGTCTCCAGCCGTTCGTGAATGAACATCAGCAGGTCATGTTGCTTGCGGGTGAGCATCCGCTTTCTCCCTTGCCCTGAATGTTCCGCCTCGGTGCTTTTCCGGCCTGGGAAACCAGAAGATTGGGAGCACTGATTTGGAACGAAATTGAAACCCGACCGATGTTCTAAATTGGTTCTGCCTGATGGTCAAGGGCTTTTTTCCACAGGCTCCACAGGTTGCGGAGGAGTGGCGTTGCCGACCCTAGATATATGTATTCTTCATGAGGCTGTCGCTGGCAGCGGGCAATTGCCTCCCTTATACCTTGGTCAAAGGCCCTGTCATGCCAGAACAAGGGCCGGATAAGCCGTTGCTGCTGTAATGGAGGGGGAGTGCCATGGGACTCGGTATCCGACAGAAGTTGAATATTGCCATTGCCGTGCTGGCGGCGATCACCTTGCTCTCCAATGGTGTGGCCGCCCTGTTCTTCAGCCGGGTGCAGGAGACTTATGCCGGCATCACCGGCGAAAGCCTGCCAGATGTGGTGGCGGCGCTGAGCATGAAGACCTTGAGTGCGGAACTCACCTCGGCCGCGCCGGCCCTGGCGGCGGCGGCTGATGATGCCGAACGCGTCCGTGTCCTTGGCGAACTCGAAGGTTTGCAGAAACGCCTGGCGCAGACCCTGGAGGTGATCAAGCTGAGCGGCGCCGAACCGGCGCAGCTTGAAGAGATCGGCAAGGCGGTGGAATTCCTGCAGGGCCGTATCGCGCAGATCAACCGGTCGGTGACGGCGCGGCTCGACTGGATTGCCCAACGGCAGGAGAAATCAGGCAAGCTCGCCGCTGATTTCGCGGACTTCCAGGCGCTGGTGAAGCCGCTGACCGACAAGGCCATCGACGATATCGGGCGTGGTGCCGGTGGCAGCATGGTCCGTGCGGCCCGTGCGCTGATGGAAACCGCCGCAGCGGTCAACCAGATGATTGGCGTGCTGAGCGTTGCCGCCCAGGCACCAAGCAATGACGACCTGACCAAGCTGCAGGGCGAGTTCGCCACGCTGAACAACATCATCCTGCAGGATCTGGAATTGGCCGGGCAGCAGATGGATGTTTCAGCTATTCGCACGGCAGCCGGCAATCTGCAGGCCTATGGTTCTTCCAGCGACAGTCTGTTCCAGCTGCGTCGTGGCGAATTGCGCACGGGAATGACTGCCGGTGTGGCCTTGAAGCAGGCGCGTGATGGCGCAGCCCAGCTTGCCGAGAAGATCGAAGTGGTGGTGGGTGCCGCTTCCCAGCGTGCCGATGCTGCCGCCGCTTCCGCTACCACCCAGGGCCGCATGGTGCTGGTGGTGCTGGGCGTGCTGGCGCTGATCAGCCTGATCGCGGCGGGTGCGATTGGCGGTTTCTTCGTCGGGCCGCAGGTTTCAGCACCAATTGGCCGCCTCACCGATGCGATGCGCCGGCTGGCAGATCGCGACTGGTCGGTGACGCTGGCCGACACCACGCGGCGCGATGAAATCGGCGACATGGCGCGTGCCGTCGATGTATTCAAGACTGCGGGCCAGGAGAATGAACGCCTGCAGCGCGAAGTGGAGGAAAGCCGTGTTGCCTTCGAGCGCGAGCGCCAGGAACAGGAGGCCCTGCTGGAGCAGGCCATCGGCCAGATCGTTTCGGCGGCGAATGACGGCGACTTGAGCCGCCGCATCGATGCCGATGCCCTGCAAGGCGTGATGCGCACGCTCGGCATTGGCGTCAACGGCCTGCTTGGCACGGTGGAACGCGCGCTTGGCGATCTCGGCGGCATGCTGGGCGCGCTGGCGCAGGGCAACCTCAATCACCGCATCAATGGCGGCTATCGCGGTGTGTTCGAGCGTCTGGCGGTGGATGCCAATACGCTGGCCGAGCGGCTGGCCGAATTCGCCGGCCGGCTCGGGCAATCCGCCGGCCTGGTGCGCGATGCCTCGGCCGAGATTTCCGCCGGCAGCCATGATCTGGCGCAGCGCACGGAAGCCCAGGCCGCCAGCCTGCAGCGCACGGCGGCGACGATGGAGGAGATCACCGCGACCGTGCGGCATAATGCCGATAATGCACGCCAGGCCAGCCAGTTTGCGGTGGCGGCTCGCGATACGGCGGAAGGCGGCGGCCGCGTGGTCGGCGAGGTGGTGACGGCGATGGGCCGCATTGAAGGCTCCAGCCAGAAGATCGTCGATATCGTCGGCTTGATCGACGAGATCGCCTTCCAGACCAACCTGCTGGCGCTCAATGCCTCCGTGGAAGCCGCGCGTGCCGGCGAAGCCGGCAAGGGCTTTGCCGTCGTCGCGCAGGAAGTGCGCAACCTGGCCCAGCGTTCGGCGGAAGCCTCGCGGGAGATCAAGGCACTGATTTCGGAATCCAACGGCCAAGTGCGCGAGGGCGCCAAGCTGGTACGCCAGGCCG
The DNA here is from genome assembly GCF_965278975.1 of Ferrovibrio sp. Classification (GTDB taxonomy): domain Bacteria; phylum Pseudomonadota; class Alphaproteobacteria; order Ferrovibrionales; family Ferrovibrionaceae; genus Ferrovibrio. Next base: position 4,319,581 of record NZ_OZ257126.1, on the reverse strand, counting down.
GCACCAGCCTGGAGGCCATCGTTGATGCCGTGAAGCGCGTTGCCGGCATCATCGAGGAAATCGCCATCGGCAGCCAGGAGCAGGCCTCTGGCCTCGACGATGTGAACCAGTCGGTAGCCGAGATGGATGAGATGACCCAGCGCAACGGTGCCCTGGTGGAGGAGACCACGGCTTCGGCGCAGTCGATGGCGGATCAGGCGAAGGGGCTGGCGGAACTGGTGGCCTTCTTCAAGACCGGTGCTGTGCAATCCGCCGCCTGAGGGCGGTTTGCAGGACTTTGTTAACTTCTTGCTCAGCTTTTGAGGGCATTCTGCGAACAAAGCAGCGAATCGGGCTGCCGAATCGGAGATGCGGTATGTGGCTGGACATGGGTGACAAAGTCTGGGGGCGGCAATGAGTGATGGTCTGCGGCTGCGCCGCCAGGATCAGCCGCGTGGCGGCTCACCCGCCCATGTTGCCAATGCTTATGGCGCCACCATGGCGCGGGTCGCGCCCGGTGCGCCGCTGGGGAATAGCGCAACGGCGGCGGCGAAGCCGGCGCGGTTTGCCGCGCTGGCGCATTGGTCGCTATGGGGCGGCGCCTTCCTGCTGCTGGGCGGTGGTGTGGTGCTTGGTACCATGCTGGGCGGCCCGGTGATGCCGGTGCAGAACCAGGCCCCGCGCATGGTCAGTGTGGTGCCGCAGGCCATAGCCAAACCGCAGGTCGCGCTGCCCGAGAACCGCACCGCCGAGGCTACCCTGCATCTGCCGGCTGGCTGGAACCCGCGCGGTTTGCCGTCGGAGAACGAGGAACGGCCGGCCCTGGCGCCGCCTCCGCCGCCAGTATTGCCGATGCCTGCCATTGGGACCGCTCCTGAGTCAGTGCAGCAGGCTGTTCCAGTGCCAGTGCCGGCTCTGGGGCAGGCCGAACTGCCGAAGCCGGCAGACGTGGCGCCACAACTAGCCGCACCGCAGCAGGTCGCCGCCTTGCCGTCCGCGCCGCCTGCCGCTGCTGCCAAAGCGGCCAAGCCGGCAGCCCTGCCGGTGCCGCCGCAAAGTTTCGTGCCGCCGGCCAACCATGCCGCGCCACTGCCTGGCACCGAGCGCTGGCGCCAGCTTGCCGTGCCGGCGCCACTGGATGCCAAGCCGCCCTATATCGCCATCGTCATCGACGATATGGGCCTTGATCGGCGCAATTCGGCCCGCGCGGTGAATATCCCGGGTCCGCTGACGCTGTCCTATATGAGCTATGCCAACGAACTCTCGGAGCAGAGCGCCTCGGCCCGCGCCAAGGGCCATGAGGTGATGCTGCACCTGCCGATGGAGCCGCTGGATGCCAAGCGCAACGATCCCGGCCCGAACGCGCTCTATGTCGGCATGGAAGAGGGCGAACTGCGCCGCCGGCTGAACTGGGCGCTTGACCGCTTCGACGATTATGCCGGTGTCAACAATCACATGGGCAGCCGCTTCACCGCCGATCCGCGTGGCATGGCTATCGTGCTGGAGGAATTGCAGCGCCGTGGCCGCTTCTGGCTCGACAGCCATACGGGGCCGAATTCCACCGGCCTGCCGCTGGCGCATAAGCGCAGTCTTGCCGCTACCGGACGCGACCTGTTCCTGGATGACGAACGCCAGTCGGGTGGCGTTGCCGCACAGCTTGCCGCGCTGGAACGTATCGCGCGTGCCAACGGCGATGCCATCGGTATCGGCCATCCGCATGGCGCGACGCTGGATGCGCTGGAACGCTGGGTAAAGGATGCCAAGGCGCGCGGCTTCAGCCTGGTGCCGGTGACCACCGTGTTGCGCAACCGCAACCCGGAGCGCATTGCCTCGAACTGAACCTTACTTCGGCGCGATCACGCCGTCGTCATAGGCGTCGAGTTCAAAGGTGGCGATATCGGCGATGGTGATTTCACTTTCCGATACGGCAGTGGGATTGCCGCGCGAGAAACGCTGGTCGATCTTGATGCAGCCAAGCAGGTGGTCGATCTTCTCACCGTCATTGGACAGCGGCAGCAGGATGCGGGCGTAGCGGATATAGGGCCGGCCTGCCAGATGCAGCGTGTTGCGGCGGAAATGCACCTTGCGCTGGAAGGCGGAGATGCAGAAGCTTTCATCGAAGAATTCGCGCAACGGGCTGATCACGGCTTCATCCAGCCAGCGGCCATGCAGTTTGGTCAGCACCAGGCTTTCCACATCGCTGCCGGCCAGCCGGTAGCGGAAACGCTCCTGCTCGTGATCCACTTCAATGACGAAAAGGCTGGGCAGCAGATGCCGCAGATCCACCGGGTCGATGCGGTCGCGCGGCGGCGGGAAACGCCCGGCCTTGCGCTTCAGCCAGTATAGATAGAGCCAGCGCAGATCGGGCTCGTCGATATGTTCGGCGAAGCGCATGGGTGAGGTCCGTCCGTAGGAATTCTTCCTAGATGCTGATTATCTAATGTAAACCGCCGATAAAGCCAGCGTAAATTCCGACAGCGGGAATATTGCGCGGCAACAAACCCGGTTCGCTGGTGCGGCGTCAGATCATGTTTTGTGGCAAAGCCGGTAGGCGGTGCCTGGCACCAATTGGCCGGCTTCCACCCGCAGAGGTTCGTCTACCCGGTCTGCCACCATCAGGCCCGCTTGGGCGGCAACCACGGGGATATGGTTCTCGTCATGCTGATAGCGTCCGCTTGGCGCCAGCCGATAGCCCGGCGCGTCTGCTGGTGGCGTCAGGTCGCGTTCGGTGGTGACGAAAATCTGCCCCTGGGGTTTGAGCGCCGCCGCCATCAGGGTGAAAAGTTCGGTCAGGTCGCCGACATAGTTCAGCATCTCGGCGGCCAGGATGCCGTCATACTGCTGATCGGTTTGTTGCAGGAAGACATGGGCATCGGTGCAGAACAGGCGGGTGTAGTTGCCGCCGCGAGCCGCCTGGTCGAGCATGCGCTGGGCAATGTCGACGCCATCCATGGTGGCGGCATAGGGCTTGAACGGCAGGCCGGAAAAGCCGGTGCCGCAGCCGAGATCGAGCAGAGCCAGTTTCTGTTCTGGCTGCCAGATGCGGGTGACGAGCTGGCGCAGCATATCTGGGCCGCGATAGGCGAGCGAAGCCATCTCGTTATCAAAATCGGCGGCGTTGGTGTTGTAGAGCCAGGCGATATAGGCGCTTGGCATCCGCGCCGGATTGGCGCCGGCCGCTGCATCCGCCAGATGGCGGATCACGCCGGAATTGGGCGCCAGCGCGCGGGCTTTCTCGAAGCATTCGCGGGCTTCGTCATGCTGGCCGGTGCGGGCAAGGCAAAGCGCGAGGCCGAGCCAGGAGATCGGGCGGTCGGCCAGTGCAAGGCCGGCGCGGAAATAACGCATGGCCTCATCGTAGCGTTTGGCGTCCCGGGCGGCGATGCCGCGCTGCTCCCAGAGCAGGGCGGCATCTTCTGGTGCTTCTGAAGACATAAGGCAAATTAGGCAGATGTCCGCCGCCGCGCCAGTCCTATTCGTCGCCGCGCATCTTCTTCAATGTCTCGGTATCGTAGTTTTGTCCGACAGACATGGCGCAGACACGCGAGACATGCATGTAAGGCAGGCCGGATTCCTTGGCCCAGGCGTTGAACTGATCCTGGATCTTGCGCAGGTCCTTTTTCGACGAGGCGGTCTGGCTCAGTTCGATGCCGGCATCGCGCAGGCAGGTGATCACATCGTTGGAGGTGACGAAGCCGTCCTTGCCAAGGAAGCGCAGCAGGTATTGCCCGGTATTGCCGCCGAGCCGTGCGCCGCGCTTGGCTAGCAGTTCCATCAGCCCGACCTGATCGGCGACCGGCCAGGTGGCGAGGAATTTGCCGAAGCTGCCATGTTCGGCGGCGATGTCGAGCACGAATTTCGCATTGGCGCGCACGGTCATGATCTTCTGGCCGTTGCGCACGATGCGCGTATCCGAGGTCAGCTTCTCCCAGAATTCATCGGGCTTGTGCAGCAACTTCTTCGGCTGGAAATCCAGGAAGGCGGCCTCGAAGCCATCCCATTTCGCGTCGATCACCTGCCACACGAAGCCGGCGGAGAAAACCCGCTTGGTCATTTCGGCCAGCACGCGGTCATCGGCCAGCTTGGCGAGTGCCTTCTGGTCCGCCGCCTTGGGCAGCAGCGCCTGCAATGCCTTGTCGCCGCCCTTGCGCTTGGCGGCACGCGCCCAGATGGTCTTGAACGCGGTTGCCATGCTGCCTCCAGATTCTGGCTTATTGTCCCCGGCTGCCGCCCTGCGCGAAGCGTTCGGCTTCCTCGGCGGCACGCATCAGCGCCTTGGCCTTGTTGACGCATTCGACATGTTCCGACATCGGGTCGCTATCGGCAACGATGCCGGCGCCGGCCTGCACATACATGGTGCCATCTTTGACCAGCGCGGTGCGCAGGGTAATGCAGGTGTCCATCGAGCCATTGGCGGAGAAATAGCCGACGCCGCCGGCGTAGAAACTGCGCCGCACGCTTTCCAGTTCGTCGATGATTTCCATGGCGCGCACTTTCGGCGCACCGGAAACCGTGCCGGCCGGGAAGCCGGCGAACAGCGCGTCCAGCGCGTCCAGTTCAGGGCGGATCTTGCCCTCGACATTGGACACGATATGCATCACATGGCTGTAGCGTTCGATGGTGTTGCGCAGCGTGACACGCACGCTGCCGATCTGCGACACGCGGCCGACATCGTTGCGGCCCAGGTCGAGCAGCATCAGATGCTCGGCCAGTTCCTTCGGATCGGCCAGCAGGTCTGCCGCCAGCGCATTGTCCTCCTCGGTCGTGGCACCGCGCTTGCGCGTGCCGGCGATGGGGCGGACGGTGACGGTATTGTCGCGCAGCCGCACCAGGATCTCAGGGCTTGAGCCAACCAGGCAGGGGCCGCCAAGGTTGACGTAGAACATGAACGGCGACGGGTTGGTGCGGCGCAGCGCACGATAGAGCGCGAAGGGCGGCAGCCGGAAGGGCAGCGAGAAGCGTTGCGACAGCACTACCTGGAAAATATCGCCGGCGGCGATGTATTCCTTCGCCTTCGCCACCATCGCCATGTAGTCCTCGGGCGACATGTTCGATTGCGGCTCGGGCAGGGCTTCCAGATCGGCGATCTGGTCGCGCACCGCGCCGAGCGGACGGTCGAGGTCGCTCACCGCATCGGCGAGGCGTTCGGAGGCGAGATTATAGGCCGCGCGGGCATCCATGCCGGCCTGCGGGCGCACCGGCGTCACCAGGGTGATGACGTCGAGCACGGAATCGAACACCGCCATCAGGGTAGGCCGCATCAGCAGGCCGTCGGGCAGGCCGAGTGTATCGGGATTGGCATCCGGCACGCGCGGCTCGATCAGCCGGATCATGTCGTAGCCCATATAGCCGGTGATCCCGGCGGCCATCGGCGGCAGATGCGGCGGCAGGTCGATATGGTTCTCGGCTAGCAGGCGGCGCAGCGCGGGCAGGGCGGGCTCCGGGCAGGGCTCGAAGCTTTCCGCGTCGAAGCGGGCGCGGCGGTTGATCTCCGCCTTGCCGCCCCGGCAGCGCCACAGCAGGTCAGGCTTCAGGCCAATGATGGAATAGCGGCCACGCGTCGCGCCACCTTCCACCGATTCCAGCAGCGAGGCGAAAGGCCGGCCATTGCCCAGCTTGAGGAACGCCGAGACCGGCGTTTCCAGGTCCGCCACCAGCGTGGTGGACAGCACCTGGGCCTCGCCGGCCATGTAGCGCTGTGCGAAGGCGGCGTAATCGGGCGTGAGCTTCATGCGCCGGACTGCCGCTTAGAAAGCGACCGCGCGCTGGCGCGCCGCCGCATTGACCGATACGCCGAGACTGGCTTCGACCTGCTTGCGGTAGCGTTCTTCCAGTTCGCCGACGAGGCCCTGGGTAAGCTGCTGGCCAGTGCGGTCACGCTGCGCCGCCATAGCGGCAATATCCGCCGGCACGATGCGGCTGAGGCGGGCAACGATCACATCGCCGCCCGAACTTGCCGGGCCGACAGCCACTTCGCCGGGCTGCTTGGCGCTGAACAGCAGGCTCACCACGCTGGGCGAGAAGGCGCGGTCGGCAGGCTGGCCGCCACGGCTCAAGGGCGGTGTGGTCTGCACCACCAGGTTCAGGGCCTGGGCTTCCTTCAGCAGGTCGCCGCCGGCACGCAGCCGCTCGGCGATCTGCAATGCCATCTGGTCGGCGGCCTTGCCGCGCTTCGCGGTGGTCACCGCGGCACTGGCCTGCTCGCGCACGTCAGCCAGCGGCCTCAGCGCCGAAGGCTGCACGGCGGTCACCTGCAGCAACTGGAAACCGCCATCATTCTGATCGAGGATCAGCGGGTCGACCTTCTCGGCAAGCTGGAAGGCTTCGGTGAGGAAAGCCGGCTGGGTCTGCGGCAGGGTTTCGATCTGCTTGCCGCCGGCATCGCTGCCGCGCGCATCCAGGCCGGCCTGGGTCGAGACCGTGACCTTGTGCGTCTTGGCGATCTCCGCCAGCGGCATACCGCCGGCGATCATGTCCTCCACCTGCGGGCGCAGTTTGAGCAGCGCATCGCTGGCCTTGTGCAGCGCCACCTGCTGGCGCAGCTGGTCCTTCACCTCGGCAAGCGTGGTGGTCTTGCCCGGCTGGATGGCAGTGACCCGCAACAGATGCCAGCCGAAGGCGCTCTTCACCGGCTCGGCAACGCCCGGCTGCGCCAGGGCAAAGACCGGCGCCGAGAGATCGGGCGGCAGCTGTTCCTTCTGTACCAGTCCAAGGGAGGTATCGGCTTCCTTGAGTTGCCGCGTACGCTGCGCCATGGCGAGGAAATCCTCGCCGCCCAGCACGGCCTGGCGTGCCGCCTTGGCGGCTTCCTCATTATCGAACACCACCTGCTGCACCTGGCGCCGCTCGGGTTCGACATAGGCGCTCTTATGCGCCTCGTATTCCTCGGTGATTTCCTCGTCGCTTACCGCCATCTCACCTGCCAGCGTTGCCGGGGTGAAGGCAACCCAGGCGACATCGCGGCGCTCCGGCGTGGTGAAGCGCGACGCGTTGGCCTTGTAGAATTCCTCGATCTCGGCATCGGTGGGTGCCGCCGGTGCCGGCAGCTTGGCGGTTTCGAGCCGGATGTAATCCGCCGTGCGGGTTTCCAGGCGATAGGCCAGCACACTGTCGATGGCGAGCGTCGGCACGGCTTCGATGCCGGAGAGCAGGCTGCCGAGAAGCTGTTCGCGCAGCAGGTCGCGCCGCACCAGTTCCACCAGCATAGCTTCGGAGTAACCTTCGTTGCGCAGGAAGGTATCGTAACGCAGGCGGTCAAACTGGCCGTTCGTGCCCTTGAAGGCATCGGCCCGGGTGATGTAGTCGCGCACTACGCCAGCAGTGGCGGCGAGCCCCTGCTTCTGCGCCTGCTGCTCATAGGCGCGGGCGGCGATCAGGCCGTTCAGCACGCTCTCGTCGAGGCCGAATTGCTGCATCTGCTCTCGGGTCATGGACGTGCCGAGGCGGCGGGAAAGCTGCTGGCTCTCGCGGCGCAGCGCATCGGAGAATTCCGCGGCGGAAATCTCCTGCCGGCCGACCTTGGCCACCGGCGGGATTGAATTGGAACTGCGGACATAGTCGCCGATACCCCAGGCGCCGAAGCTGATCACCAGCAGCAGCATGAGAATCTTCGCAACCCAGGAACCCGCGCCTTTGCGCATCTGTGCAAGCATGTACCACCCGAAACTTGGGAAATTAAAAAGTCGCGGGATACTAAAGGGCGAGGCGGGGCGGGGCAAGCCGTGCGGGCTTTGCCTTTTGCCCGGAAGATGCTAGAGAAACGCGGTTTTTTTGAGCAGGAGTGAGCCCTTATGAGCCAGGCCCGGAAGCCGCTGATTGCCGGCAATTGGAAGATGAACGGCGCCCTTGCGGCGGGCGAGGCCGAGGCGCGTGCCCTGGCCGAGCGGGTGCGGGCCGAAAAGCCGGTGGCCGATCTGGCGCTGTGCCCGCCGGCAACGCTGGTTGCAGCACTTGCCGGCTGGCTCGCCGGCAGCGGCATCGCGGTCGGCGGCCAGGATTGCCATGCCAAGGCCAGCGGCGCCCATACTGGCGACATTGCCGCCGAGATGCTGAAGGAAGCCGGCGCCAGCATGGTGATCGTCGGCCATTCCGAGCGCCGCACCGATCATGGCGAGACCGACGCCGCCGTGAAGGCCAAGGCGGCGGCGGCACACCGCGCCGGCCTTACTGCCATCGTCTGCCTCGGCGAGACCCTGGCACAGCGTGATGGCGGCGAGACGCTGAAGGTTGTTGCCGGTCAGTTGCGCGGCTCGCTGCCCGATGACGCTTCCGCCAGCAATACCGTGATCGCCTACGAGCCGGTCTGGGCCATCGGCACCGGCCGCACCCCGACCCTGGAGCAGGTGGCCGAGGTGCATGCGCTGATCCGCCAGGAACTGCGCGCGCGTTTCGATGATGGCGCCGGCTTCCGCATCCTCTATGGTGGTTCGGTGAAGCCGGATAATGCCAAGGCGCTGATGGCAGTGGCGGAAGTGGATGGCGCACTGGTTGGCGGCGCCAGCCTCAAGGCGGCTGATTTCTGGCCTATTATCGCGGCAAAGGGCTGAAGCCATTGGGCGCGCACGAACTCGACAGCAATTCCGACCTGGCCGCGCTGAAGCGCGTGACCGAGCGGTTTGCCGTCGCCGTGACGCCCCATATCCGCGCCCTGATCGATCCTTGCGACGATGCCGATCCCATCGCGCGGCAATTCGATCCCAGTATCGCCGAATTGCATGAGGCGCCGGAGGAACTCGCCGATCCGATCGGTGATGCAACACATTCGCCGCTGCCCGGCATCGTGCATCGCTATCCCGACCGTCTGCTGCTGAAGCTGGTGAATGTCTGCCCGGTCTATTGCCGCTTCTGCTTCCGCCGCGAGACGGTCGGTCCCGGCAACCAGGGCCTCACCGGCGACGAACTGGATGCGGCGCTGAATTACATCGCAGCGCGGCCGGAGATTTTCGAGGTCATCCTCACCGGCGGCGATCCGCTGATCCTGTCGGCGCGGCGGCTCAAGGATGTTATCGCGCGGTTGAACGCCATCCCGCATCTCGGCATCATCCGCATCCATACCCGCGTGCCGGTGGTCGATCCTGGCCGTATCACGCCGGAACTGGTGGAGGCCCTGCGTGGCCCCAAGCCGGTCTATGTGGTGATACATGCCAACCATGCGCGGGAATTCTCAGCCGAAGCGCGGCAGGCCTGTGCGCTGCTCACCGATGGCGGCCTGCCGCTGCTGGGGCAGAGCGTGCTGCTGCGCGGCGTGAATGACAGCGAGGCGGCGCTTTCCGGCCTGTTCCGCGCCATGCTGACCGCGCGGGTGAAGCCCTACCACCTGAACCATCTCGACCGCGCCCGTGGCACCAGCCATTTCCGCGTGCCGCTGGAAGAGGGGCAGGCGCTGATGGCGCGGTTGCGCGGCCGGCTTTCCGGCCTGGCGCAGCCGACCTATATCCTTGATATCCCCGGCGGACATGGCAAGGTGCCGGTCGGGCCGCTCTATGCGGAAAAGGCCGAAAACGGCGAATGGCGGGTCTCCGATCCCTGGGGCTGCGTCCACGCCTATGGCGAGGGGGCTTCCCCCCAGGCGGCGGCTGGTGTAAAAGCCCCGCCGGAACGGCCTCTTGCCGGGTCCGATGCGGAGTAGGACGAGATGATTACGTTTATCCTGGTGGTGCACCTGTTGCTGGCCGTGGCGCTGATCGGCGTCATCCTTGTGCAGCGTTCCGAAGGCGGCGCGCTGGGCATTGGCGGCGGCGGTGGCGGCAGCCTGTTCTCGTCCCGTGGCCAGGCCAACCTGCTCACCCGCACCACGGCGATCCTGGCTACCTGCTTCATCGGTACCAGCATCATCCTGGCGATTCTCGCCGGCGGGCCGTCCCGTTCGCGCTCGATTCTCGACCAGCCCGGCACCTCGGCTCCGGCGGCGCCCGCCCAGCCGAGCCGCCCGGCCGTGCCGCTCTCTCAGTAAGTGATTGAGAAAGCAGCTTAAACCCGTCACTTAAATTTAGCGATTGCTGCTGCGGACAAGGCTTCCGCCAGCCGCCGCTTTTGATTATACAGGACGCCCATGACGCGGTACGTCTTCATCACCGGCGGCGTGGTTTCCTCGCTTGGCAAAGGTCTGGCTTCGGCGGCACTCGGTGCCCTGCTGCAGGCGCGCGGCTATCGCGTGCGGCTGCGCAAGCTGGACCCCTATCTCAACGTCGATCCGGGCACCATGAGCCCGTATCAGCATGGCGAGGTGTTCGTCACCGATGACGGTGCCGAGACCGATCTCGACCTCGGCCATTACGAGCGTTTCACCGGCGTGCCGGGGCGCAAGAGCGACAACGTCACCACCGGCCGCATCTACCAGACCATCCTGACCAAGGAGCGGCGCGGCGACTATCTCGGCGGCACCGTGCAGGTGATCCCGCATGTCACCGACGCGATCAAGGATTTCGTCCGCGACGACAATGACGAGAAGGTCGACTTCATGCTCGTCGAGGTCGGCGGCACGGTCGGCGATATCGAGAGCCTGCCGTTCCTGGAAGCGATCCGCCAGCTTGGCCTGGAAGTCGGCCGCGGCGCCGCGATCTACATCCATGTCACCCTGGTGCCGTATATCGCGGCTTCGGGCGAGTTGAAGACCAAGCCGACGCAGCATTCGGTGAAGGAACTGCGCTCTATCGGCATCCAGCCCGATCTGCTGCTCTGCCGCGCCGACCGTGAGATTCCGGTTTCCGACCGCCGCAAGATGGCGCTGTTCTGCAATGTGCGCGAAGAGGCGGTGATCCCGGCACTGGATGTCGATACCATCTACCGCGCGCCGCTGGCCTATCACGAGGCGGGCCTTGATGTGCAGGTGCTGAAGGCGTTCGGCCTGGCCGCCGATGCCGCGCCGAAGCTTGAATCCTGGCACAACATCGTGCGCCGCGTGGTGGCGCCGGAAGGCGAAGTGCGCATTGCCATCGTCGGCAAGTATACCGGCCTCAAGGATGCCTATAAGTCGCTGGCGGAAGCGTTGATCCATGGCGGCATCGCCAACAACGTGCGGGTCAATATCGAGTGGATCGAGTCTGAAATCTTCGAGCGTGACGACACCGCCGTGCAGGCGCTGGAAGGCGTGCATGCCATCCTGGTGCCGGGCGGCTTCGGCGAACGCGGCTCGGAAGGCAAGATCCGCGCGGCGACCTTCGCGCGCGAGCGCCGCGTGCCGTATTTCGGCATCTGCTTCGGCATGCAGATGGCGGTGATCGAGGCGGCGCGCAATCTTGCCGGCGTCAATGGCGCGTCGAGCACCGAATTCGGCCCCTGCCAGGAATCCGTGGTCGGCCTGATGACCGAGTGGATGCGCGGCAACGAGCTGGAAACTCGCTCCAAGGCGGGTGATCTCGGCGGCACCATGCGGCTCGGCGCCTATGATGCGGCGCTGAAGCCCGGCAGCCGCGTGGCGGAAATCTACGGCGGCGTGAAAATCTCCGAACGCCACCGCCACCGTTACGAGGTCAACACCGCCTACCGTGATCGCCTGGAGCAGTGCGGCATGGTCTTCTCCGGCATGTCGCCCGATGGCCTGCTGCCGGAAATCGTCGAATTCCCGGACCACCCCTGGTTCATCGGCGTGCAATACCATCCGGAACTGAAGTCCAAGCCGTTCCAGCCGCATCCGCTTTTCGCCAGCTTCGTGAAAGCGGCGCTGGAGCAAGCGCGGCTGGTGTGATGGACAAGCCTGGGCTGTTCACGCTCGGGCTGATGCTGAATTTCCTGTTGCTGCTTGCGTATTTCCTGCTGCTGGCGGTGAGCAGCGGCGCTGGCGGCACGACATTTTTCCCCCTCAACATGCTGTCAGCGATATCCCGGATGTTCGGGGTGGCCGGCATGCTCGCTCTTCCGCTGGCCTGCATGATCTGCCTGCTATTTGCCGGCTATTCCATGCGGCAGGGCCGTGCCGTGATGGCGGTGACTGCACTGTACCTGCCGCTGTTTTCGGCTGTGCTGGCTGCGGTGTTGTATCAGGTGCTTTCCGCTTCGCGGTGAACGCCACCAGGGGGATGCAATTTCCCGGTTCCATGGCCATGCAGGACGGATGGAAATATTTCGGGAATCCCCTATATTGGGGCTATGAGCAAAGACGAAAACCTGCCCCCCGTGCGCCACGTCAAGGTTGGCGAATTCCAGATCGGCAACGACATGCCGCTGGTGCTGATCGCCGGCCCCTGCGCCATGGAAAGCCGTATGCATGCGCTGGACATGGCCGGCAGCTTGAAGGACCTTACCGACAAGCTCGGCATCAACCTGATCTACAAGTCGTCCTTCGATAAGGCGAACCGCTCCTCGATCCGCTCCAATCGCGGCATCGGCCTGGAAACCGCCCTGCCGGTGTTCCAGGAAATCCGCGATACGCTCGGTTTGCCGGTCATCACCGATGTACATTCGCCCGAGCAGTGCGGCCAACTCGCCGATAGCGTCGACCTGCTGCAGATTCCGGCCTTCCTCTGCCGCCAGACCGACCTGCTGGTGGCCGCCGCCCAGACCGGCCTGCCGGTGAATGTGAAGAAGGGCCAGTTCCTGGCCCCCTGGGACATGAAGAACATCGTCGAGAAATTCGACCATGTCGGCAATCCCAATGTGATGCTCTGCGAGCGCGGTGTCAGCTTCGGCTACAACACCCTGGTCAACGACATGCGGGCCTTGCCGATCATGGCCGAGACCGGCTGTCCGGTGGTGTTCGACGCCACCCACTCGGTGCAGCAGCCGGGCGGCCGCGGCACCACCTCGGGCGGCGACCGCCGCTTCGTGCCGGTGCTGGCGCGCGGCGCGGTCGCCATCGGCGTGGCCGCCGTGTTCATGGAGACCCACAAGGACCCGGACTCAGCCCCCTCCGACGGCCCCAACATGGTGCCGTTCGACCAGATGGAAGCCGTGCTGGAGCAGCTGCTCGAATTCGACCATCTGGCGAAGGCGTATTGACGCCCGTACGTCGTGCATAGATAGACGATTGCAACTCTTGAGGATATTATCTCGGCAGAGATAAATTCTTTGAGGGTTGTATGCGCCAATTTTTCTCCTTGATTGCGATTCTGGCCGGACTTGCAGGATGTGTCACGCAGGAGACGGCCCGGCAGCAGGTGTCGCAGCTCGACGCGGCCAAACCATGCTGCACGCGTCTGGACGAACTGCCTTTTGCCAAAGCGCCAAGCGGACAGAATATCTCTGTGGAAATCACCCCGGCATCGCCGGTTTATGAAGTTTTAGGCCGCAATCGCTATATCGCTGCCTATGAGCTGCCGGCTGATCCGAAGCCAGCCGTACTCAGCCTGCGCAGTTATTTTGCCTATGCGCCATATCAGGAGCATATGCCGATCCTGCATCCATCGGTGCTGTTTCTGGATGCCAACAAGCAGCAGATTATGGCCATCGACCAATCCGCCTTCCGCTATGCCCGCGAGGGTCTGTTCGAAGGGGCTGGTCTGGAAGCCCGTATCCAGATCAACACCGAGAACTTTCAGCCCCGCTATATGGTGATCTATGCCGGCGCCATTGGTCAGCAGGATTCTCGTGCGGTAACCACTCCGATGGTGATGGTGCCTGTGATGATCGGCAGCGTCATGGTGCCGATGACTTCCGGCGGCGGCGCTGCTCCGACCCTGCCCATGCCCACCGGCTCGCTGCGACTGAGCATCCGCGAAGCCAGGAATTGACCGGCAGGCGCGGCCAGCCCGGGCCGGATTCCGCAAAGTAATGGTATTTCGGGGGGCGATATTCTCTTTCCGTTTCCGGGGGAGAGAAGAGGAGCCATGCTTTCGCGGCGGGAAACATCTGCCCAGGGGCCGCTATAGCGGCAGCCCGTCCCTTGCCCGAATCGCCCTGGCGGGCTATCCCTTCGCGCGGTTTTCCGAAGCTTCCAGGGGCAGCAGACATGAGCGGTATTCGCGACATCGTGGCGCGTGAAATTCTCGACAGCCGGGGCAACCCGACCGTTGAGGTGGATGTGGTGCTGGATAGCGGCGCTTCGGGCCGCGCGGCCGTGCCCTCGGGCGCCTCCACCGGCGCCCATGAAGCCGTTGAACTGCGCGATGGCGACAAGAAGCGCTATCTCGGCAAGGGCGTGCAGAAGGCGGTCGCGGCCGTGAACGGCGAGATCTTCGATGCCATTTCCGGCCTGGAAGCCTCCGAGCAGCTCAGCATCGACCGCACCCTGATCGAACTGGACGGCACGCCGAACAAGGCTCGCCTTGGCGCGAATGCTATTCTCGGTGTGAGCCTTGCAGTAGCAAAGGCGGCGGCCGACGAGGCCGACCTGCCGCTGTATCGCTATGTCGGCGGCGCCGCGGCGCATTGGCTGCCGGTGCCGATGATGAACATCATCAACGGCGGCGCCCATGCCGATAATCCCATCGACGTGCAGGAATTCATGATCATGCCGGTGGGCGGCGCCAGCTTCGCCGAAGGCCTGCGCATGGGCACCGAGGTGTTCCATACCCTGAAGCAGAAGTTGAAAGCCGCCGGCCACAACACCAATGTCGGCGACGAAGGCGGCTTCGCGCCGAACCTCGCTTCCACCCGCGCGGCGCTGGATTTCGTGATGCAGGCGATCACCGATGCCGGCTACAAGCCGGGCGTCGATGTGATGCTGGCGCTGGATGCGGCTTCCACCGAATTCTTCAAGGACGGCAAGTATCACCTGGAAGGCGAGGGCAAGACCCTCGACCCCGCCGGCATGGCCGCCTACTGGAAGGACCTGGTTTCGGGCTATCCGATCGTCTCCATCGAGGACGGCATGGCGGAAGACGACTGGGCCGGCTGGAAGCTGCTCACCGATGGCATCGGCGGCAAAGTGCAGCTCGTTGGCGACGATCTCTTCGTCACCAACCCGAAGCGGCTGGCCGATGGCATCAAGCAGGGCGTCGGCAACTCGATCCTGGTCAAGGTGAACCAGATCGGCACGCTGTCGGAAACGCTGGAAGCCGTCGAACTGGCGCATAAGAACGGCTACACCGCCGTGATGAGCCACCGCTCGGGCGAGACCGAGGACAGCACCATTGCCGACCTCGCGGTTGCCACCAATTGCGGCCAGATCAAGACCGGCTCTCTGGCGCGTTCCGACCGTCTGGCGAAGTACAACCAGCTGCTGCGCATCGAGCAGGAACTCGGCCGCGCCGCGCGCTATCCGGGCCTCGCTGCCCTGAAGCGGGCCTGATACAGATGCGCGCCGCCGCTTTTCTCTTTCTCGCGGCGGCGCTCTTCGCGGCCCCCGTCTCGGCGCAATCCGTAGACTTGGCTGGCCGCTGGGCGTCGAGCCAGGGGCAATGCGACCTGGAATTCATCGCCTTCGAACGCGATGGCAGTTTCCGCTCGCAGCTTGAGGAAGAGCCGCGCGAAGGCACCTGGAAGCTGGCGCGCGACCGCGTGACGCTCATCGCCAATGACGAGCCGGACCGCCCCTGGATGCTGCATATCCTGGACTACACCGCCAACCGCCTGGTGGTGCTCGACGAAGCCATCGAGAGCGATCGCCGTTTGCAGCGTTGCCGCTAGGCCATTTGGTCTCTACTGGGGCGTCAGCCGGGTACGAAATGCGGGATCACCTGGCCGGTGGCCGGGTCGTGAATACCCAGGCCCGATGGCCTTGAGGCGATCATCCACATGCCGAGTATCGGCCCGCCCACGGGCGCGGGGCTGAGCAAGGCTTCCTCGCCATGGCGGCGGCGCAGCCAGGGCAGGAAGGCCGGGCTGGCGAGCAGCGCCTTCCAGGCCGGCTCGATCACCCGCACACCGCTCGGGCGCAGCAGGTTGGCGACCCGCAGATCCTGCCAGGGCCGTTGCACGCAGAGCCGGGTGATCGGGCGGCGCCACTGATCCAGCAGGCGGCGGCCATTCCAGGCCAGCTGGTCGGCGGCAATCGCCACCGCTTCGACACCGGCCTGCAAGGCGGTCTCGCGCAGATAGGTCAGCACCATCTGTTCGGATGGGGCAGCTTCAAGAAAATGCACGCGATGGCCATAGAGGCCGAAATGTCGCCAGGCTTGCACCAGGGTCTCATGAATCTGGTTGAACTGGCGGTCGTCGGGGCGGTGCCAGTCGCGCCATTCCGCCTGCAATACGCCAGCCTGGAGCAGGCCGCGCGGGGCCACCACATCGATGTCGAGCAGGCGTGGCACGCCATCGGCGGTGAGGGCGAAGTCGAGGCGGCCGATCAGGTTCTTGTCCTGCCGCGACCAGCTTTCCGCCGCCATGGCGATGACCGGTTCCTCCAGGCCGAATTCCGCCGGCACACCGGCCGTCAGCAACGCGGCCACGGCTTCCAGGGTCAGTTCCTCGACATGCGCGGCGGCGGCCTCAAGCTGGTCGATTTCGCCGGCGCTGAGGCTGTAGGCATCATTCAGCATCGGCCCGTCCGAATCGACCAGACCGAGCACGGCCTGGTGGCTCTGCCAATCGGGGTGCGGCGGGGTCTCGGCACGGCGCATGGCATGAGCATAGGCGGGTGTTGCAGGTTGCAAAAGCGGGTTTGCCGGCACGCCCAGGATTCAAACTCGGTGGAATCAGGCTAAGACTTTGACTCTCTGGCATGAATCGACGGTTATCACAGTTTTGTTGTTGACCCCGCGACTCGGATATGATTCGATTCAGGCCATGGGAGCTTTGCGCGAGATTAAACGTCACTCACTGGCCGCCATCGTGCCGGTGATCTGTTTTGCCACCATCGCCTATTTCGGCTATCACGCCGTGGAAGGCGAGCATGGGCTGAACGCCTATACCCGGCTCTCCGTGCAAATCCACGATACCAAGGCTGCCTTGGGCGAGATCACCGCCGAGCGTAAGCAGCTTGAGCGCCGCGTCACCCTGCTGCGCGCCAGTGGACTGGATGCCGACATGCTGGAAGAGCAGGCGCACCGCTCGCTCGGCCTGCTCGCGAACCGCGAATTGGTAATTCTCGGACGCTAGCAACGGCACTTTTCGACTGAAAATTTCGCCGATTAACCGACTTTTGGTTAAGTACCAGAAAGTCCTTGTTTTAACTTAATTTATCGCCATCCTGGCTCCCGGTTGAAGACATTTCCCGGGAGGAAATCCGATGGCGAAAAGCCCGAGCAAGGCCGCTGCTGCGCCCAAGCTGCCCGATGCCGACACGCTGCTTGGCTATTACCGCGACATGCTGCTGATCCGCCGCTTCGAGGAGAAGGCCGGCCAGCTTTACGGCATGGGCCTGATCGGCGGCTTCTGCCATCTCTATATCGGCCAGGAAGCAGTGGTGGTGGGTTTGCAGGCCTGCTCCAAGCAGGGCGATGCGGTGATCACCTCCTATCGCGATCACGGCCATATGCTGGCCTGCGGCATGGACCCGGGCGGCGTGATGGCCGAGTTGACCGGTCGCATCGGCGGCTATTCCAAGGGCAAGGGCGGCTCGATGCACATGTTCAGCCGCGAGAAGAATTTCTATGGCGGCCATGGCATCGTTGGCGCCCAGGTGCCGCTCGGCACCGGGCTGGCCTTCGCGCAGAAGTACAACAGCACTGACAATGTGACCTTCTGCTATTTCGGTGACGGCTCGGCCAACCAGGGCCAGGTCTATGAGAGCTTCAACATGGCGGAGCTCTGGAACCTGCCGGTGGTCTATGTAATCGAGAATAACCAGTATGCCATGGGCACCTCCCTGGCCCGCGCCTCGGCGCAGCCGGCGCTGTACAAGCGCGGCGAGAGTTTCGGCGTGCAGGGCCGTCAGGTCGATGGCATGAATGTGCTCGCCGTGCGCGAGGCGGGTGCCGAAGCCGTGGCGCAATGCCGCGCCGGCAAGGGGCCGGTCATTCTCGAAATGATGACCTACCGCTATCGCGGCCACTCGATGTCCGATCCGGCGAAGTACCGCTCGAAGGAAGAAGTGAACAAGATGCGCGCCGAGCATGATCCGATCGATCAGGTGCGCCAGATGCTGCTGGACAACAAGCTGTGCGACGAGGATGCGCTCAAGGCCATCGACAAGGAAGTGAAGGAAGTGGTGCAGAAGGCTGCCGATTTCAGCCAGAGCAGCCCCGAGCCCGATCCGTCGGAACTCTGGACTGACATCACGGTAGACGCCTGAGGCCGGGGAAGGGACATAACCATGGCTATTGAGATTCTGATGCCCGCCCTTTCGCCGACCATGACGGAAGGCAAGCTGTCGAAGTGGCTGATCAAGGAAGGCGACGAGGTAAAGGCCGGCCAGGTGATGGCTGAAATCGAAACCGACAAGGCGACGATGGAATTCGAAGCCGTCGATGAAGGCGTGCTGGAAAAGATTCTGATCGCTGAAGGCACCGAGGGCGTGGCGGTGAATACACCCATCGCGCTGCTGCGCGGCGAGGGCGAGGCAGCGGCCCCGGCTGCAGCCAAGGCGGCTCCTGCGCCGGCCGCGGCCCCTGTGGCGGCACCGGCGGCTGCGCCCGCTGTGGTGACCAGCCCGGCCAAGCCGGCCAAGGAACTGGCCGATCCCGATATTCCGCCGGGCACCGAGATGGTGACCATGACGGTGCGCGAAGCCTTGCGCGAAGGCATGTCGGAAGAGATGCGCCGCGACAAGAGTGTGTTCCTGATGGGCGAGGAAGTCGGCCAGTATCAGGGCGCCTACAAGATCAGTCAGGGCATGCTGGATGAATTCGGCCCGCAGCGCGTGATCGACACGCCGATCACCGAGATGGGCTTCACCGGCCTTGGTGTCGGCGCGGCTTTCGGCGGCCTGCGTCCCATCGTCGAATTCATGACCTTCAATTTCTCGATGCAGGCCATCGACCAGATCGTCAATTCGGCGGCCAAGACGCTCTACATGTCTGGCGGCCAGATGGGCTGCCCCATCGTGTTCCGTGGCCCGAACGGTGCCGCTGCCCGCGTCGCGGCGCAGCATAGCCAGTGCTATGCCGCGTGGTATTCGCATATCCCGGGCCTCAAGGTGGTGGCGCCCTACAGCGCCGCCGATTTCAAGGGCCTGATCAAGGCGGCGATCCGCGATCCGAATCCAGTGATTTTCCTGGAGAATGAGATTCTCTATGGCCGCAGCTTCGAGGTGCCGAAGCTCGATGATTATGTCGTGCCGATCGGCAAGGCGCGCATCGCTCGCGCCGGCAAGGATGTCACCCTGGTGGGCTATGCCATCTCGGTCGGCTATTGCCTGCAGGCCGCCGAAAAGCTGGCCGAGCAGGGCATCGAGGCCGAGGTGATCGACCTGCGCACCATCCGTCCGATGGATACCGCCACGATCATCGCATCGGTGCAGAAAACCAACCGTCTGGTGACGGTGGAAGAGGGCTTCCCGCAATCCGGCATCGGTGCCGAGATCGCCGCCCGGGTCATGGAGCAGGCTTTCGATCATCTCGATGCGCCGGTGCTACGTGTCACCGGCAAGGATGTGCCGATGCCCTATGCGGCCAATCTCGAAAAACTGGCCTTGCCAAGTGTGGCTGAAGTGATCGAGGCGGCGCGCGCCGTCTGCTATCGCTGAAGGAGCGCATCATGCCCATAGAAATCCTGATGCCCGCGCTGTCGCCGACCATGACGGAAGGCAAGCTGGCCAAGTGGCTGATCAAGGAAGGCGATACGGTCAAGGCTGGCGATGTGATGGCCGAGATCGAAACCGACAAGGCGACGATGGAGTTCGAAGCCGTAGATGAAGGCGTGCTGGAAAAAATCCTGATCGCCGAAGGCACCGAAGGCGTGGCGGTGAATACCCCCATTGCATTGCTGCGTGGCGAGGATGAGAAGCCCGGCGCTGCCCCGGCACCGAAAGCCGCGCCTGCCGCTGCTCCTGCAGCTGCCGCACCGGCTGCTGCTCCGGCCCCGAAGCCAGCGCCCGCTGCGGCAGCAGCATCTGCACCGGCATCTGCACCGGCCCATGGCGGCGAGCGCGTGTTCGCTTCACCGCTGGCGCGCCGCATTGCGGCGGATGCCAGTCTCGACCTCAAGGCGATTGCAGGATCCGGCCCGCATGGCCGCATCGTGAAGGCGGATGTTGAAGCCGCC
Source organism: Ferrovibrio sp. (assembly GCF_965278975.1). GTDB lineage: Bacteria > Pseudomonadota > Alphaproteobacteria > Ferrovibrionales > Ferrovibrionaceae > Ferrovibrio. Next base: position 4,299,643 of record NZ_OZ257126.1, on the reverse strand, counting down.
AAGGCTGGCGGCGGCGCCAAGAAGGCCGCGCCGGCTGCTGCCGGTGCTCCGGCACCGAAGCCTGCCGTGCCGGCGCCGGCTGGCCCGGGCGCGCGCCAGCTTGCCGATCTGCTCAAGATGCCGTACCGCCTTGAGCCGCTGTCGATGATGCGCAAGACCATCGCCCGGCGCCTCACTGAGTCCAAGCAGACGGTGCCGCATTTCTATCTCACCATCGATTGCGAGCTGGATGAATTGCTCAGCCTGCGCACGCGGCTCAACGCCAAGGCGGAGAGCAAGATCAGCGTCAATGATTTCGTGGTCCGCGCCGTGGCCCTGGCACTGAAGAAGGTGCCGGCGGCCAATGGTTCCTACGACGAGACCGGCCTGATGTATTACGAGCATGCCGATATCTCGGTGGCGGTGGCGACGCCGAACGGCCTGATCACGCCCATCGTCAAGGCGGCGGAAGGCAAGGGGCTGGCGCAGATCGCCGCCGAAACCAAGGACCTCGCCGCCCGTGCCCGCGATGGCAAGCTGAAGCCGGAGGAATTCCAGGGCGGCACCTTCTCGGTGTCCAACCTCGGCATGTTCGGCATCAAGCAGTTTGCCGCCGTGATCAATCCGCCCCAGGGCTGCATCCTGGCGGTTGGTGCCGGCGAGCAGCGCGCGGTGGTGAAGAACGGCCAGTTGGCTGTCGCCACCGTGATGAGCTGCACGCTGTCGGTTGATCATCGCGTCGTCGATGGTGCCGTCGGCGCCGAATTCCTCCAGGTCTTCAAGAGCTATGTTGAAGACCCGCTGACCATGCTGCTGTGAGGCAATCGGTATGAGCAAAGTCGCGATTGTTACCGGTGCCGGCAAGGGCATGGGCGCCGGCATCCTCAAGCAATTGGCCGGCGAGGGCTACAAGGTCGCCGCCATGTCGCCTTCCGGTGCGGCCAAGACGCTGGCTGAAAGCCTCGGCGGCATCGGCCTTGCCGGCTCCAATGCGGTGACGGCGGATACCGAAGCACTGGTCAAGCTGACGCTTGATACCTATGGCCGCATCGATGCGGTGGTGAACAATACCGGCCATCCGCCGAAAGGCCCGTTGCTGGAAATCACCGACGACGCCTGGCTGCAGGGGTTCGAACTGGTGCATTTGAGCGTCGTGCGCATGCTGCGCCTGGTCACACCGGTGATGGAGCGCCAGGGCAGCGGTTCCATCGTCAACCTGTTGACCTATGCGACGCTGGAACCGGAAGCCGATTTCCCGGTCTCCGGTCCGGTGCGCGCCTCGCTGGCGGCTTTCACCAAGGTTTATGCCGACCAGTATGCACCCAAGGGCATCCGCATCAACAATGTGCTGCCGGGCTTTATCGACAGCCTGCCGGAAAAGGCCGAGCGCAAGGCGCGCATTCCGATGCAGCGTTATGGCCGCGTGGCGGAAATCGCGGGCGCGGTGAGCTTCCTGCTGTCTGACGCCGCTGGCTACATCACCGGGCAGAATCTGCGCGTGGATGGCGGCATCACCCGGTCCCTTTAGTACAGAGCCCTCTAGGAGAGAGCCATGAGCGACACGCAATTCGATGTCATCGTCGTCGGCAGCGGTCCGGGCGGCTACACCACGGCGATCCGCGCCACGCAGCTTGGCTTCAAGACCGCGGTGATCGAGCGCGAGCATCTCGGCGGCATCTGCCTGAACTGGGGCTGTATCCCCACCAAGGCGCTCCTGCGCTCGGCGGAAATCTATTCCCACATCAAGCATGCCGAGGCTTTCGGCCTCAAGGTTGAAGGCAAGGTCACGATTGACGGGCCGAAGATCGTCGAACGCTCGCGCAAAGTGGCGGCGCAGCTTTCCGGCGGCGTGAAGCACCTGATGAAGAAGAACAAGATCACGGTGTTCGACGGCCATGGCGCCTTGAACGGCCCCGGGAAACTGAAGGTGACAAAGGACGGCAAGCCGGTGGCGGACCTGACCGCCAAGCACATCATCCTGGCGACCGGCGCGCGGGCGCGCTCGCTGCCCGGTCTGGAGCCGGATGGCAAGCTGGTCTGGACCTACAAGGAAGCCATGGTGCCGCAGGCCATGCCGAAGTCGCTGCTGGTGGTCGGTTCCGGCGCCATCGGCATCGAATTCGCGAGCTTCTACCGCACGCTTGGCGCCGAAGTGACGGTGGTAGAGGTGATGGACCGCGTGCTGCCGGTGGAGGATGAGGAAATCTCCGCCCTGGCCAAGAAGGCTTTCGAGAAGCAGGGCATGAAAATCCATCTCGGCACCACGGTGACCGCGCTGAAGAAGGGCGGCGATACCGTCACCGCCACGCTGAAGGACAAGGCTGGCAAGGAAACCGCCGTCACGGTCGAGCGCGTCATCCTCGCCGTCGGCATCGTCGGCAATGTCGAGAATATCGGCATCGAAGGCACCAAGGTGAAGGTGGATCGCACCCATATCGTGGTGGATGAATACAGCCGCACCGATGAGCCGGGCGTCTATGCCATCGGCGACCTTACCGGCCCGCCCTGGCTGGCGCACAAGGCCGGCCATGAGGGCGTGATCTGCGTCGAGAAGATCGCCGGCCTCAAGGATGTGCATCCGCTCAATACCTCGAACATTCCGGGCTGCACCTATTGCTCGCCGCAGATCGCCTCGGTTGGCCTCACCGAAGCGGCGGCCAAGGCCAAGGGCCATGAGGTGCGCGTCGGCCGTTTCCCGTTCCTGGCCAATGGCAAGGCGATTGCGCTGGGCGAGCCGGAGGGCTTGGTGAAAACCGTGTTCGACGCCAAGACCGGCGAATTGCTCGGCGCTCATATGATCGGTGCGGAAGTGACCGAGATGATCCAGGGCTTCGGCATAGCCAAGACGCTCGAAACCACCGAGGCGGAACTGATGCATGCCGTGTTCCCGCATCCGACTTTGAGCGAAATGATGCATGAGTCGGTACTGGATGCCTATGGCAAGGTATTGAATTTCTAGGGATTTCTGCTGGTATCGCAGGCTTGGGCGCAACGTGCTATCTAAGTGAGTCATGAAAGAGCATTTCCTGCGCAAGCTGGCGGAGATCGAAAAGCGCAACGCCCAGACCACGGATGACCAGGAGCGCCTGGCTCATGCCAAGGCGCGGCGTGAGCGCGAGGACTTCGACCGGCTGGGGCTGCATCTCGATACCGTGGCGATGCCGCCATTCCTGGCTTTCGCCGAGGCTTTGGCCGAACGTCGGATAGTCGTGAAGCCGCGCTTCGATGCCGGTATGTTTGAGCGTGCCACCGAATTGCCGCCGCTGGCGGAAGTGGTGGTGGAGCGCAGCAATGGCAAGCATTACGCGCTTTCCTATCGCCTCGACGGCGCTAGTTATGTGATGCGGCTGTCGCTGGGCAGTACGGAGCGCAAGGCGATCCTGCCGCCGGCCCGCCTGACCGCCACAAGGCTGCGCGGCGACCTGGATGTGCTGCTGGAAGCCGTGCTGGCGCCCGAGAGTAGCGTGAGGAAATCGTGACTGAAGTAACGTCGCAATTGCGTCATCCTGAGAAAGCCCACAAGCCGGATACGCCCGTGCTGCGCAAGCCGGAATGGATCCGCGCCAAGGCGCCGACCTCGCCGGAAGTGGCCGAGACGCGCAAGCTGATGCGCGACCTGAAGCTCAACACCGTGTGCGAGGAAGCGGCCTGCCCGAATCTCGGCGAATGCTGGAAGCAGAAGCACGCCACCGTGATGATCCTCGGTGCCGTCTGCACCCGCGCCTGCGCCTTCTGCAATGTCGCCACCGGCAAGCCGGTCGGCATTGACCACGATGAGCCGGAGCATGTCGCCGAAGCTGTCGGCAAGCTCGGCCTGCATCATGTGGTGATCACCTCGGTGGACCGCGACGACCTGGCCGATGGCGGCGCGAAGCATTTCGTGCGCACCATCCAGGCGATCCACCGTGCCTCGCCGGATACCACGGTTGAAGTGCTCACCCCGGATTTCCTGCGCAAGCCCGGCGCTATCGAGGCGGTGGTGGAAGCCAAGCCCGATGTCTACAATCACAATCTCGAAACCGTGCCGCGCCTGTATCCGACGATCCGGCCGGGCGCGCGCTACTTCGCCTCGCTGCAACTGCTCGCCCGCGTGCGCGAGCTTGATCCGGCGATCTTCACCAAGTCTGGCCTGATGGTTGGCCTGGGCGAGGAGAAGCTGGAACTGATGCAGGTGATGGATGACCTGCGCGTGGCGGATGTGGATTTCCTTACCCTCGGCCAGTATCTGCAGCCGACCCGCAAGCATGCGGCGGTGGCACGCTTCGTCCCCCCCGCGGAATTCCTGGAATTCAAGACGCTGGGTCTCGCCAAGGGCTTCCTGCGTGTTGCGTCGTCGCCGATGACGCGCTCGTCGCATCATGCCGGCGAGGATTTCGCCGCGCTGAAAGCTGCCCGTCTCGCCAAGCTGGCTGCTGCGGAATAATGCCGACCCATGCCGAGAAGCGGGTGCTGCCGTATCGCCCGGACCAGCTTTACGACCTGGTGGCCGCTGTCGAGCATTACCCGACCTTCCTGCCCTGGTGTATCGGCGCCCGTATCCGCGAGCGTAGCGAGGCCCTGCTGGTGGCCGACCTGATCATCGGCTTCAAGATGTTTCGCGAGCGTTTCACCTCGCGCGTGACGCTGGACCCGACCAAGCAGCGCATCGATGTCGCCTATAGCGACGGGCCGTTCAAATACCTGCGCAACCACTGGATATTCCACCCGCATCCACAGGGCTGCGAGATCGAGTTCTTTGTCGATTTCGAGTTCCGCAACCGCATCCTGCAAAAGACGATAGAATTACTGTTCAGTGAAGCCGTGCGGCGCATGGTCGCGGCTTTTGAAACCCGCGCCGAGGCATTATACGGTAAGAAGTAAGCGTCCCGCCCACCGAACGATGGGAGTCCGCCATGCTTGCCCTGCCGCCGGCCGCCGGCAACCTGCTTTCCAGCACCCTGATCGAGAAGGGCCTCCGGGGCCTGCGCGATGCCTGGCGCGGCATTTCCGGCAGCGAAGCCAGCCTGGGCCGCGATGGCGCACTGGGGCCGAAAGACCGCGAGCGGCTGCTGGCCTTGTTCCGCGATTGCCTGGAAGAACGCGGCGGCGAAGTGACGGCGCGGGCCCGCGCCGCTTCGCTGGGGCGGCTCTATCTCGGTTTGAACGAAGAAGGCCGGCTCGCTTTCCTGCAGGCTCTGGCGAGTGATTTCGGCGCGGCACCATCAGGTGTCGAAAGCGCCATCGATGCCGTGTTGAAAGCCGATGATCCAGTGACACGACACAAGGCCGAGCGCCGGCTGCGCCTGTCGCTGACACCGGCACGGCATCGGCTGCTGACGCAGTTCACGGCTTTGCCGCAGGGCGTGAAATTCCTGGTCGACATGCGGGCCGATGCCAACCGCTTCACCAGGCAGGCACCGGAATTGGCGATCCTCGATGCCGACCTGGAGGATCTGTTCGCGGCCTGGTTCGATATCGGCTTCCTAGAATTGCAGCGCATCACCTGGAACAGCCCGGCCGCCTTGCTGGAAAAGCTGATCGCCTACGAGGCGGTACATGCCATCGAAAGCTGGGATGATCTGCGCAACCGGCTGGATAGCGACCGCCGCTGCTATGCCTTCTTCCATCCGCGCATGCCGCTGGAACCGCTGATCTTCGTGGAAGTGGCGCTGGTGCGCGGCATTGCCGGCAATGTGCAGGCATTGCTGGATCAGAGCCAGCCGGTGCTGGAGGCCGCCGCCGCCGATACCGCGATCTTCTATTCAATCTCGAACACGCAGGTTGGCCTGCGCGGCATTTCCTTTGGCAACTTCCTGATCAAGCGCGTGGTTGATGACCTGAGCCGCGAATTGCCAAACCTGAAAACCTTCTCGACGCTGTCGCCCATTCCGGGTTTCCGCTCCTGGCTCAAGGAAGCCATCGCCGAAGGTTTGCCCAATGTGGTGAAGAGTGCGGAACGCGATACGCTGTCGGCTGCGCTCGGCAAGCGTTTCTCCAAGGGCATGCTGCCGGAAATCCTGGCAGATAATGCCTGGGCGGATAATGAGGAACTGGCGGCGGCGCTCAAGGCGCCGCTGCTGCGGCTTGGCGCGCGTTACCTGCTCACCGCACAGAGCAAAGGCAAGCCGCGGGATCCCGTTGCGCGCTTCCACTTGAGTAATGGTTCACAGGTGCATCGCCTCAACTGGCTCGGCGACCGCTCGAAGAAGGGCTTCAAGGAATCCGCTGGCCTGATGGTGAATTATCTCTACCGGCTAGATGAGATCGATGCCAACCATGAACGCTTCGTGCGTGATGGCAGCATCGCCGCTTCGGGTGAAGTAAAACGCCAGGCGGATATATAAATCCATTCGTCATGCCCTGCGTAGGCAGGGCATCCACGCGTTGTTTTTTTATAAATGCATGAAAGAACTCGTGGATGGTCCGCCTGCGCGGACCATGATGGTTTACTGGGCGGCCGCCACCGCTTCCATTGCCATGGTGAGTGCATCGCGCACCGTGGCCAGGCGCACCTTGCCGCGGCCGATATCGCCGTAATCCATCTGCGCGTGGCGCGTTTCCTCGCCCTTGCGCGCCACCGCGATATGCACACGGCCGGCGGGTTTGCGGCCCGAGGCGCCGGGGCCGGCAACGCCGGTGCAGGCAATGGCGATATCGGCGAGACTGCGGCGCAGCGTGCCTTCCGCCATGGCGCGGGCCACCGGCTCCGAGACGGCGCCGTGGCCGGCAACGATTTCCGCCGGCACGCCGATGCTGGCCGACTTGGCTTCATTTGAATAGGTGACGAAACCGCGCTCGAATACATCGGACGAGCCGGCGATCTCGGTCAGCGTGGCGGAGATCAGGCCGCCGGTGCAGCTTTCAGCCGTGGCGAGCTTCAGCTTGCGCTCGCGGCAGGCTTGCAGCAGGGCTTCGGCGAGGCGGAGATTTTCGTCAGTCAGCATCGTTACCACCAGTAATGCACGAGTAGCGCCATGGCGATGGCGCCATAAATCGCCGCCAGCACATCATCGAGGAATACACCGGCGGTGCCGGAGAGTGTGCCATCGGCCCAGGAGGCCGGCCAGGGCTTGGTGATGTCCAGCACGCGGAACAGCACGAAGCCGATGGCGTAGAGCAGCAGATCGGGCGGCACGAACAGCAGCACCAGCCATTGCCCGGCCACTTCGTCGATGACGATTTCCTGCGGGTCCTCGCCTGGCCAGCGGTGCAGGAAGTCGGTGATCGACCACCAGGCAATGGCGCAGATCACCAGAAAGCCGATGCCGAGCGCCAGCGGGCCGCCCAGGCTTTGCAGCACCCATGCAAAGGGCAGGGCGCCGAGCGAGCCCCAGGTGCCGGGCGCCTTTGGCAGCTTGCCGAGGCCGAACCAGGTGGCGAGGAGGAAGCTGAGACTCACAGCGGCAGCCGGATGGTGGCAAGTGCCTGCGCCGCGATGCCTTCGCGCCGGCCGGTGAAGCCAAGGCCTTCCGTGGTGGTGGCCTTCACCGCCACGCGGCCAGTATCCAGGTGGCAGATTTCGGCGATGCGTGCGCGCATGGCTTCGCGATGCGGGCCGATCTTCGGCGCTTCGCAGATGAAGGTGAGATCGAGATGGGCGATGACGCCGCCGCGCGCCGCCACCAGTTCGGCGGCATGCTGCAGGAAGCGGTCGGAGGCGGCGTTCTTCCAGCGCATGTCGCTGGGCGGGAAATGCTTGCCGATATCGCCATCGGCCAACGCGCCGAGAATGGCATCGGTCAGCGCGTGCAGGCCGACATCGGCATCGGAATGGCCGGCCAGCGACCGGCTATGCGGCACCTCGATGCCGGCCAGCATCAGCTTGCGCCCCGGTTCGTCGCCAAAGGCATGCACATCATAGCCCTGGCCCATGCGGATATCGGCAAGGCCAAGCAGTAACTGCCGTTCGGCGCGGGCAAAATCGCCGGGTTCCGTCAGCTTGAAGTTTTCTTCTTCGCCAAGCACCAGCTGCACTGCCAGGCCAGCCTGTTCAGCCACCGCCGCATCGTCGGTCAGGTTTGCAGCCGAAGCAGTGCGGTGGGCGTCGAGGATGGCGCCGAAATGAAATGCCTGAGGGGTCTGGGCACGCCACAGGCCGCTGCGGTCGGCGCCGCCCTGGATCAGGCCATCTTGCCCTGCGGCGCGTTTCAGCGTATCCACCACCGGCACCGCGAGGATCGCGCCCGGGCTCTGGCCCAGGGCGGTGAGCAGGCGGTCAATGGCGGCGGCCTTCAGGAAGGGCCGGGCGGCATCATGGATCAGCACGGTGGCGGGCGGTTCAGGCAGGGCGTTCAGGGCCTCAAGGCCCAGGCGTGTCGACTCCTGCCGGGTTTCGCCGCCAAAACAGGCAGCGGCCAATTTTTCAGCAGACGGCAGCCCCTGTATCGCCGCATGATAGAGGTCTTGGTCGTTGGGGTGGATCACCACCTGCACCTTGCCGATGGCCGGATGGGCGAGGCAGGCAAGCAGGCTGTGCCGCAGCACAGGTATTCCACCAAGATATTGGTATTGCTTGGGGATTCCGCCGCCGGCGCGAAGGCCGCGGCCCCCGGCGACGATCAGGGCGGCATGTTTCATGGCCGGCACCCTAACCGAGGCGGGGCGGGTCTGGCAAATCGTAGGGGAGCGCTGGAATCATGTTGCAGCGCAGTAAAAACCCCAGTAATATGGTCAACAAGTGGGCAGCTAAGGCTGATGTCTAAAAAATGAGCATAGAAATTGGTTCGGTGAAGATCGAGGATCCGGTGATCCTTGCGCCGATGTCTGGCGTGACGGATTTGCCGTTCCGCCGGTTGGTCAAGCGCTCCGGTGCCGGCCTCGTCGTGTCCGAGATGATTGCCTCGGAGGCGATGGTGCGCGCCTCGCGCCAGTCGCTGAAGATGGCCGAGAACACGCCTGAGGAATTCCCGCTCTCGATGCAGCTTGCCGGCTGCGAGGGCCATGTCATGGCCGAAGCGGCGAAGCTGAACGAGGACAAGGGCTTCGCCATCATCGACATCAACATGGGCTGCCCGGTGAAGAAGGTGGTGAATGGCTATGCCGGTTCCGCGCTGATGCGCGACCTGGATCATGCCAAGACCCTGATCACCGCCACGGTGAATGCCGTGAAGTTGCCCGTGACCTTGAAGATGCGCACTGGCTGGGATGAGCAGAGCCGAAACGCGCCGGAACTTGCCCGCATCGCCGAGGGCGAGGGCATCAGGATGCTCACCGTGCATGGCCGCACCCGCTGCCAGATGTATAACGGCCGCGCCGATTGGGGCTTCGTGCGTCGCGTGAAGGAAGCCGTGTCGATCCCGGTGATCGTGAACGGCGATATCACCACGCTGGAAGAGGCCCGTGCCGCGCTGGATCAATCCGGCGCCGATGGCGTGATGATCGGCCGCGGCGCCTATGGCCGCCCGTGGTTCCTGGCCCAGGTGATGGAGTATCTGCGCAGCGGCAAGGTGTTGGCCGATCCGAGCCTGGAAGAGCAGGAGCGCATCGTGCTGGAGCATTACGATGCGATGCTGGAATTCTACGGCTTGCAGACCGGCGTGAAGATCGCGCGCAAGCATGTCGCCTGGTATTCCAAGGGCCTGCCGGGCTCGGCGGATTTCCGCACCCGCATCATGCAGATCGAGCAGCCGGATGATGTGCGCCGTGCCGTGCGCGACTTCTACGCGCCGCAGCTCGACCGGTTGGCGGCGTGACCGCGATGCCCGAGACCGCCGAAAAACGCAGTATGCTTGATCCTTCCCTGGTGCTGGGCGCCATCCCCAATCCGATCCTCGTGCTGGATGGCAGCGGCGATATTGGCTATGCCAATCCCGCTGCCGAGCAGTTCTTCGATTCCGGCCAGGCGGTGCTGAACCGGCAGAATATCCGCGACGTGGTGCCGTTCGGCAGCCCGATCCTGGAACTGGTGAGCCAGGTGCAGCGCGACCGCTATGTCGTGTCGGAATACGATGTCGATCTTGGCTCGCCGCGTCTGGGTGAACGCCTGGTCGACGTGCAGGTTTCGCCGGTGCCGGAGAAAGAGGATTTCGTCATCCTGCGGCTGGACGAGCGCAGCATGGCGGCCAAGATCGACCGCCAGTTGACGCATCGCGGTGCCGCCCGCTCGGTCACCGGCATGGCCGCGATCCTGGCGCATGAAGTGAAGAATCCGCTGTCCGGTATCCGTGGCGCGGCGCAGCTTCTGGAAGCCAGCGTCAATCAGGCAGACCGCGAATTGACGCGCCTGATCTGCGATGAAGCCGACCGCATCTGTGCCCTGGTTGATGGCATGGAAGTGTTCTCCGACAAGCGCCCGATCGAGCGCGGCCCGGTGAATATCCATCAGGTGCTGGAGCATGTGCGCCGCGTGGCGCAGGCCGGTTTTGGCAAGAATGTGCGCTTCATCGAACGCTATGACCCGTCGTTGCCGCCGGTCTATGGCAACCGCGATCAACTGGTGCAGATATTCCTCAATCTGGTGAAGAACGCTGCCGAAGCCATCGATGGCGATCCGGGGGGCGAGATCATTCTCACCACCGCCTACCGCCATGGCGTGCGTTTGGCGGTGCGTGGCTCGCGTGATCGTCTGCATCTGCCTTTGGAAGTGACGGTGCAGGATAATGGCCCCGGCGTGCCCGAGGATATCCGGCCTTACCTGTTTGACGCATTTGTGACCACCAAGCCGCAGGGTTCTGGCCTGGGCCTTGCATTGGTGGCGAAGATTATCGGCGACCATGGCGGCGTTATCGAATGTGATAGCCGTCCCCGCCGTACGGTGTTTAGTGCGCGGCTGCCGGTCCATACCACTGCGGTGGATGCGATCACGGCAGACGAAATTGGAGAGCAGGCATGAGCAACAAAGGTACGATCCTGGTCGCAGACGATGATCGCTCGATCAGGACCGTGCTGGACCAGGCTTTGGGCCGGGTCGGCTATCAGGTGCGTTCCACCGGCAATGCAGCCACGCTGTGGCGCTGGACCTCGGAAGGTGAGGGCGACCTGATCATCACCGATGTGGTGATGCCGGATGAGAATGGCCTCGACCTGTTGCCGCGCATCAAGCGGATCCGGCCGGATCTGCCGATCATCGTGATGAGCGCGCAGAAAACCCTGCTTACCGCCGTGAAGGCAGCCGAGCGCGGCGCCTATGATTATCTGCCCAAGCCCTTCGATCTCAAGGAATTGCTGCGCGTCGTCGAACGCGCGCTGAGCCAGCCGAAGGCGATGCCGTCGGAAGCCACCGAGGCGGCCAATGACGAGGAAAAGCTGCCGCTGATCGGCCGCTCGCCCTCGATGCAGGAAATCTACCGTGTCATGGCGCGCCTGATGGGCACCGACCTGACGGTGCTGATTTCGGGCGAGAGCGGCACCGGCAAGGAACTGGTGGCGCGCGCGCTGCACGATTACGGCAAGCGTCGTAACGGTCCCTTCGTGGCCATCAACATGGCGGCGATTCCGCGCGAGCTTATCGAGTCCGAACTCTTCGGCCATGAGAAGGGTGCCTTTACCGGCGCCAATGCGCGCTATGCCGGCCGCTTTGAGCAATCCGAAGGCGGCACGCTGTTCCTGGACGAAATCGGCGACATGCCGATCGAGGCACAGACCCGTCTGCTGCGCGTGCTGCAGCAGGGTGAATACACCACTGTTGGCGGCCGGACCGCGATCCGTACCGATGTGCGTATCGTTGCCGCCACCAACCGCGATCTGCGCCAGCTGGTGAACCAGGGTCTGTTCCGCGAGGATTTGTTCTATCGCTTGAATGTCGTGCCGCTGCGTCTGCCGCCGTTGCGCGAGCGTGGCGAGGATATCCCGGACCTGGTGCGGCATTTCCTTAACCAGGCCCATGCCCAGAGCCTGCCGCTCAAGACTGTGTCGCCGGAAGCCATGGAGCGACTGCGCCGCTACCGCTGGCCGGGTAATGTGCGCGAGCTGGAAAACCTGGTCCGCCGTCTCGCCGCGCTCTATGCCGAGGATGTTATCGGCGTCGAGGTGATCGAAAACGAACTGGCCGAGCCGCCCCAGGCTGCCCGTGCGCCGGAGCCGAACGAGGAAGAAACCCTCGCTGGTGCCATCGAACGCCATATCACCAAGTATTTCGCCGCCCATGGCGACGACCTGCCGCCCAACGGCCTGTATGACCGGATGCTGCGTGAACTGGAAATCCCGCTGATCTCTCTCAGCTTGGCAGCCACCCGGGGCAATCAGATCAAGGCCGCCTCGATGCTGGGTCTGAACCGCAATACGCTGCGCAAGAAGATCCGCGACCACAACATCCAGGTCATCCGTGGTCTGAAATAGGCCGCCGGGCAGGCTTGCTTGGCCGGGCCCGCTGATTAACAGGCGCCACCGGCTGGTATAGACTGTCCAGCCAATGAGCCTGGACCCTGCCGTAAACGATCCGTCCGCCGAGACCGCCGGGGTAGCCCCTGGCGTGCAGCTCTGGCGTCGCCTGATGGCCTGGATCGACCGCCACCGGGTGCTGCGCTATGTCGAGATCGCGGTCGCGGTTTCAGCCCTGGCGCTGGGCATCGTCACCTATGTGGCGATGACGCCGGGCGCCATGCGCGAACTGAGTCCGCGCGAAATCCAGTTCATGCTGCTTTCCGACCTGGTGGCCCTGCTGGCGCTGATCGCCGTGGTGGCGCGCCGCCTGGTGATGCTGTGGATGGATCGCCGCCGTGGAGCCGCCGGCTCGCGCCTGCATGCCCGCCTGGTGGTGATCTTTGCCGTTTTGTCATCGCTGCCGGCGGTGCTGATGTCGGTATTCGCCGTGCTGTTTTTCAGCCTGGGGCTGCAGACCTGGTTCAGCGACCGCGTCAACACTGCCGTGAAAGCCTCCGTGGCGGTGGCGGAAGCCTATTCCCAGGAGCACCGCAAGACCATCCGTGCCGACATGCTTGGTATGGCAGTGGATATCAACCGTGACGCGCCGCGTCTGGCGCGCAACCCGATCCTGTTCCAGCAGGCGGTGCTTACCCTGGCACGGCTGCGCGGCCTGGGCGAAGCCATGGTATTCACCTCGACGCGGGAAATCCTGGCTCAGACACGGCTCGGCATGCAGTTCGATCTCGACCAGATCACTGACCCCATGCTGCTGGATGCCGCCAACGGCCAGCTGGTTTTCATCGCGGCTGATTCCGATGAACGTGTGCGCGGCTTGATGAAGCTGGATGGCTTCGTTGATGCCTTCCTTTATGTCGGCCGCTTTATCGATCCGCAGGTGGTGGCGAATCTGGACCGTACCCGTGCGGCGGCGGCGCAGTATAACCGCCTGGAGCAGGAACGTTCCGGCCTGGAAGTCCGCTTCGCCGGCTTGTTCATCCTGGTATCGCTGCTGCTGCTGCTGGCCTCGATCTGGCTCAGCCTCACCATCGCCACCCGGTTGGCAACACCGATCGGCGAGGTGGTGTCGGCGGCGGAACGCATCAGTACCGGTGAACTGGGGGTGCGCGTCACCGAGCGGCCGGGTGAAGATGAGATCGGCAATCTGGGGCGCGCCTTTAATCGCATGACCGGGCAGCTTGCGGCGCAACAGGCACAGCTTATCAGCGCCAACCGCCAGCTTGACGAGCGTCGCCGTTTCACCGAGACGGTGCTGGCTGGTGTCTCTGCCGGCGTCATCGGCGTAGACATGGGCGGCAAGGTCACGTTGCCGAATCCCTCGGCCCTGCATCTGCTGGCCACTGGATTTGACGATGTGGTGGGCAAGACATTCACCGAGGTGGCGCCTGAGATGACGCCACTCTTTCTACAACTTCGGGATAATCCAGCAGAGCAGGTGGCGCGCGGCCAGGTGGTGGTGCAGCGAGGAGAAGCCGCCCGTACCCTGCTGGTCCGTGTGGCCCGCGAGATCACGGGCAATGAATTGCTGGGCTATGTCGTCACTTTCGATGACGTAACGGAACTGGTGGCGGCACAGCGTAATGCCGCCTGGGCCGATATCGCCCGCCGCATTGCCCATGAGATCAAGAACCCGCTCACCCCGATCCAGCTTTCCGCCGAACGGCTGAAGCGGAAATACCTCAAGGAAGTGAGTACCGATCCCGAAATCTTCGCGCAATGCACCGATACCATCATCCGCCAGGTAGGCGATATCGGCCGCATGGTGGATGAATTCTCCGACTTTGCCCGCATGCCGCGTCCGGTCTACCGCGAGGAAGACCTGACTCAGATCGTGCGTCAGGCGGTATTCATGCAGCAGGTGGCGCGCGGCGATGTCGGTTTCGACAGCCGCTTCCCGGCTGATCCGGTGCTGCTGAAATGCGATGCGCGCCAGATCGCCCAGGTGCTGACCAATGTGTTGCAGAATGCGCTGGATGCCATCGATGGCCGCGAACGGCTCGATGATACAGCATTGCCGCCGGGCCGTATCCGGATCGAATTGCGGCTGGAGCAGACCGAGGCGCAGCTGCTGATCTGTGATAACGGCAAGGGGCTGCCGGTGGAACTGCGCGGCCGGCTGTTCGAACCTTATGTGACCACCCGCGTCAAAGGTACCGGCCTCGGCCTTGCCATCGTGAAGAAGATCATTGAGGAGCATGGCGGCCAGATCACCCTGGAGGATGCCCGGGCGTTTGATCCGGAAGCGAAAAGTGGTAGTTTGGCGCGGATTCGACTGCCGCTCGTGCTTACTATCGGGCAGCAGCAGGAAAGCGGCAGCGGGCCGGCGGATACCACGAAGCACACCGAGACGACGAAGCAGATGGTTGGCGTGAGCGGTCATGGCGCGTGATATTCTGATCGTTGATGACGAAGCGGATATCCGCAACCTGATCGGCGGCATCTTAGAGGATGAGGGCTACGAAACCCGCATGGCCGGCGATTCAGACGCCGCCTTGCGCGAAGTTGATTCCCGCCGCCCCAGCGCCGTGATCCTGGATATCTGGCTGCAGGGCAGCAGGCTGGATGGCCTGGAAATCCTCGACCGCATCGCCCGCGACCATCCCAATGTGCCGGTGATCATCATTTCCGGCCATGGCAATATCGAAACCGCCGTCTCGGCGATCAAGCGTGGCGCCTACGACTATATCGAGAAGCCGTTCAAGAGCGACCGCCTGCTGCTGCTGGTGGAGCGCGCCCTGGAGCAGGCCCGCCTGCGCCGTGAGAACGAGGAATTGCGCCAGCGCTCGGGCAGCATCACCGAGATGATCGGTCATTCGCCGGCGATCAATGCACTGCGCCAGGCAGTGGAACGCGTGGCGCCGAGCAACAGCCGCGTGCTGATTTCCGGTCCGCCGGGTTCCGGCAAGGAACTGGTGGCGCGGCTGATGCACGCCCGCTCGCGCCGTGCCGGTGGCCGTCTGGTGGTGCTCAACGCGGCGGCGATGACGCCGGACCGGATGGAAACCGAACTGTTCGGTGTCGAAGAGGCGGCTGGCGGCTCGCATCGCGTCGGTGTGTTGGAAGAAGCCCATGGTGGCACGCTGTTCCTGGATGAAGTGGCCGACATGCCGCTGGAAACCCAGGCCAAGATCCTGCGGGTGCTGACCGAGCAGAGTTTCGAACGCGTTGGTGGCCGTACCCGGGTGCAGGTGGATGTGCGCGTGGTCAGCGGCACCAGCCATGATCTTGCCGCCCGCGTGCAGCAGGGCCTGTTCCGGCAGGACCTCTATCATCGCCTCAACGTGGTGCCGCTGAAGGTGCCTGCCTTGCGCGACCGCCGCGAGGATATTCCTGAACTCGCCAAGTATTTCGTCAAGTTCGAGGCGCAGCGCCAGGGCGTGCCGGAGCGCGAACTGGCCGAGGACGCCCTGCTGGCGCTGCAATCGGCGGAATGGCCGGGCAATGTGCGCGAACTGCGCAATGCCGTGGCGCGGCTGCTGATCATGATGCCGGGCGAGCAGCGCGGCGCTATTCATGCCGACATGCTGCCGGCCGATCTTGGCGCCACGCCGCCGGTGGCGTTGCGGCCAGAGACCACCACGGAAGTGATGGCGCTGCCGTTGCGTGATGCACGCGAGGTGTTCGAGCGCGAATACCTGCTGGCGCAGATCACCCGCTTCGGCGGCAATGTCTCGCGCACCGCCAGCTTCATCGGCATGGAGCGTTCCGCGCTGCATCGCAAGCTCAAGGCGCTCGGCGTTGCCAATCTCGACCGCAACGGCAGCTAGGCCATGAAGGCCCCCGCACCATGAAGGTCATCGTCTGCGGCGCAGGTCTGGTCGGCACTACGATTGCCCGGCAGCTTGCCGCCGAGGGCAACGAAGTGACGGTGATCGACCAGTCCGCCGAGCAGGCGCACAAAGTGGCCGAAACCTACGATCTGCGTTCCATTGTCGGCCATGCCTCGCATCCCGATGTGCTCGACCGCGCCGGTGCCGCCGATGCGGACATGCTGATCGCGGTGACTTATGCCGATGAAGTCAACATGATCGCCTGCGAAGTCGGCCGCGCCATCTTCAAGGTGCCGACCAAGATCGCCCGCATCCGCGCCCAGAGCTACCTGAAGCCGGAATGGTCCGATCTGTTCAACGGCGAGAATATTTCTATCGATTATATCATCTCGCCGGAGATCGAGGTGGCCCGCGCCATTCATCGCCGCATCCTCACGCCTGGCGCCTTCGACATGATTCCTTTCGCCGGCGATCGCCTGCGCCTGATCGGCGTACGCCTGGAAGAAGAATGTCCGGTGCTGAACACGCCGCTGCGTCAGCTCACCGAGTTGTTCCCGGACCTCAACATCAACATCTGCGGCATCGTGCGCAACGACGAGATGATCGTGCCCGAGGCTGATGACTACATGGAGGCGGGGGACGAGATCTATTTCCTCTCCATGACCAACCATGTGCAGCGCGCCATGCGGCTGTTCGGCCATGAGGAGCGCGAAGCGCGCCGTATTGTGCTGGCCGGCGGCGGCAATATCGGCCTGTTCCTGGCGCGCGAGATCGAGGCACAGAAGTCGGTCAAGCTGAAGCTGATCGAGGCCAGCCGGGCCCGCGCCGAAAGCATTGCCGGCCAGTTGCAGGATTCCGTGGTGATCCAGGGCGACACGCTGGACATGGATATCCTGAACGAAGCCAAGATCAGCAGCGCCGAGGCGATCATCGCGCTGACCAATGACGACGAGGTGAATATCCTCACCTCGCTGCTGGCCAAGCGCGCCGGCTGCCAGCGTGCTATCACGCTGGTGAACAATCCGGCGTATGAAAACCTGGTAGGCCCGCTCGGCATCGATGTGGTGGTGAACCCGCGCTCGACCACGGTATCGTCGATCCTGCAGCATGTGCGGCGCGGCCGTATCCGGGGCGTGCACAGCCTGCGCGATGGCGCGGCGGAAGTGGTGGAGGCCGTGGCTATTCAGACCAGCGCGCTGGTTGGCAAGCCGCTGCGTGAACTGCATCTGCCCGCCGGCATCATGATCGGTGCCATCGTGCGCAACGAGGATGTGGAAATCGCGCGCGGCGATTCCGAGATCGAGGCCGGCGACCGGCTGATCCTGTTCGCGCGCAAGGATGCGGTGAAGAAGGTGGAAAAGCTCTTCGCCGTGCGGCTTGAATTCTTCTGATCGATTGAGGATATCGCGATGTCGCGCGTTGCCTATGTCAATGGCCGCTACCAGCCCTACCACCAAGCCTCGGTACATGTGGAGGATCGCGGCTTCCAGTTCGCCGATGGCGTTTATGAAGTGATCGCGGTGATTGGCGGCCGCATGGTGGATGCGGAAGGCCATATCGTGCGGCTTGAGCGCAACCTGGATGAACTGCGCATCGCCCATCCGATGAGCCGTGCCGCCATGCAGGTAGTGTTTGAGGAAACCATCCGCCGCAACCGGGTCGATTTCGGCAGCATCTATGTGCAGATCACGCGCGGCGCGGCGCGGCGCGATTTCCCGTTTCCCGCCGGCATCCGCCCCAGCTTCATCGCCATCGCCAAGCCGCTGGACCGGGCGAGGATCGCCGCCAATGCCGCCAAGGGCGTTGCTGCCATCACCACCCGCGACCAGCGCTGGGCGCGCTGCGATATCAAGAGTGTCGGCCTGTTGCCGGCGGCGCTCGCCAAGCAGCAGGCCAAGGAGGCCGGTGCTTTCGAGGCCTGGCTGGTGGATGGCGAGGGCAGGGTGACGGAAGGCTCGTCATCCAATGCCTGGATCGTCACCAAGGACGGCGCCCTGGTCACCCGCCAGCTTGATAACGGCATCCTCAGCGGCATCACCCGCTCGGCCATCCTGGCCCTGGCCAAGGCCGAGGGGTTGACGATCGAGGAACGTGCCTTCACGCCGGCCGAGGCTTATGAGGCGCGGGAGGCCTTCGTCACTTCCACCACGGCTTTCCTGATGCCGATCACCAGCCTGGACGGCCGTTCCATCGGCAATGGCGCTCCGGGCCTGCTCGCAAGTAAAATGCGAGCGATTTACGATATTTATGCCAATTCCCAGGCGGCTGGAGAGCTGCCCTCGGCGCCTTACCTGGCGCCCTGATCGCTGTATTATGTTGCAGTGCGGCATGGCGTCGCGGGGGGATGCCCGGCGGAGTTGAGCCATTGTTTTGCCATACTTCGTGTCTATGTTAGCAACATGGGTATTGCGCGGTCGGCAGCCTGTATAGCCGCGCCGTTCTTTCGGCAATCCCGACAACAAAAACAAGAATGCGATAACAACAAACAAAAAAGAAAGGTCCAACGATGGCCGCCGAAAAGCCGCAAAACGTCCAGGACGTTTTCCTCAACCACATCCGCAAGACCAAGACCCCGGTCACTGTGTTTCTCGTCAATGGCGTGAAGCTGCAGGGTATCATCAGCTGGTTCGACAATTTCTCGGTGCTGCTGCGCCGTGATGGTCACATGCAGCTGGTCTACAAGCATGCGATTTCGACCGTGATGCCGTCTGGTCCGATTCAGCTGTTCGACCCGGCTGCCCAGGGTGGCGCCGCCCAGGGTGGTGCTGCCGGTGGCAGCGCTGGCGGACACCACGACTGACGCCTTGAGCGATCAACCCGCGAGCCCGTCCGGCGGCAATGGCGCCGGACGGGCCCTGGTCATCCACCCCGTTCTGAAGGGCGCCGCGCCCGAGAAGCGACAGCCGGAAGCCCGGCTGGCGGAGGCTGTCGGCTTGACTCGTGCCATCGAGCTTGAGGTGCGTCATGCCGAGGTGATCAACGTCTCGGCCTGGCGGCCGGCGACCTTGATCGGGCCTGGCAAGGTGGAAGAACTGGCGCAACTGATCCAGGAGCAGCCGGTGGATGTGGTGGTGGTGGATGCCGCCGTCACGCCGGTGCAGCAGCGCAATCTGGAGCGCGGCCTGAAGACCAAGGTGATCGACCGTACCGGCCTGATCCTGGAAATCTTCGGCGCCCGTGCCCGCACGCGTGAAGGCCGGCTCCAGGTCGAACTGGCGCATCTGACCTATCAGCGGTCGCGCCTGGTGCGATCCTGGACCCATCTTGAGCGTCAGCGCGGCGGCTTCGGCTTCCTCGGTGGTCCCGGCGAAAGCCAGCTCGAAATGGACCGCCGCATCATCGGCGACCGTATCACCCGCATCAAGGCCGAGCTTGAGCATGTGGTGACCACGCGCGGCCTGCATCGCCGGGCACGCCAGAAGGTGCCGTATCCGGTGGTTGCCCTGGTTGGTTATACCAATGCCGGCAAATCGACCCTGTTCAACCGCCTGACCCGGGCGGATGTGTTCGCCAAGGATCTGCTGTTCGCCACGCTGGATCCCACCATGCGCGTGGTGAAGCTGCCCTCGGGCCGCAAGGTGATCCTGTCCGATACCGTGGGCTTCATCTCGGACCTGCCGACCCATCTGGTGGCCGCTTTCCGTGCCACGCTGGAAGAGGTGGTGGCGGCCAATCTGGTGCTGCATGTGCGCGACATGGCGCATCCTGACTGGGCGGCGCAGGGCAGCGATGTTGATGCCGTGCTGGCCTCGCTCGGGGTCACGGCGACCTCGGGCCACAAGCTGATGCAGGCCTGGAACAAGATCGACCAGATGGCGCCGGAAGAGCGCGACACGCTGCTGAATCAGGCCGAGCGGCAGGATGATGTAGTGGCGATTTCGGCCCTGGACGGCACCGGTTGCGATGCCCTGCTGGCCCATATCGATGACCGCCTGGGCGATGATCGCGTGGAACTGGACCTTACCCTGCCGGCCGCCGATGGCGCCGCGCTGGCCTGGCTGCACCGCCATGGCGAGGTGCGCAGCATGGCGGAGAAAGACGGCGAACTGCATCTGGCGGTCAGCCTCAGCCCCGGTGAATATGGCCGCTGGCAGAAGCGGCAGCAGGGAGCCCGGGAATGATCGACATGTCGGCGGTGAACCGCCTGCTGGTGGACGCGGCGAAGGAGACCATCCTGCCGCATTTCCGCCGGCTCAAGGCTGGCGAGGTGGATACCAAGTCCGGGCCGCATGACATCGTTACCATTGCCGACCGCGCCGCCGAGGCCTGGCTTGGCCCGAAGCTGAAAGCATTGGCGCCGGACTCGGTGATTGTCGGCGAGGAAGCCGCCAGCGCCGATGAAAGCGTGATGGAGGCGCTGCGCCGCCCTGGCACCGTCTGGCTGATCGATCCGGTGGATGGTACGGCGAATTTCGCTGTTGGCTCAGCGCTGTTCGCGGTCATGGTCACCATGGTGCGCGATGGCGAGGCGGAGGCGAGCTGGATTCATGATCCGGTGCGTGGCGTCACCGCTATGGCGCGGCGCGGCCAAGGTTCGTGGATGCTGGAAGCCGATGGCAGTGAGCGGCCATTCCGCCTGCCTAGACCGGCCAGCCTGGCGCATATCTCGGGCGCACCGAATATCCGCTATGGCGAGCGCGATTTCGCCGCGCGCATCGCGCATCGGCTCGACCGTACCGCCGGCATGCTGATCCTGCGCTGTGCCGGCCAGGAATACATGGCCATCGCCGAAGGCCAGATCCATTACGCGGTCTATAACCGCGCCTTGCCCTGGGATCATGCTGCCGGCTGCCTGCTCATCACCGAGGCTGGCGGGGTAGCAAAGCGGCTCGATGGCAGCCGCTATCGCGCCGCTGACAAGCCCTGGGGCAGCCCGCTGGTTGTGGCTTGCGGCGAAGACCCCTGGAACTGGCTGAAATCGGGCATTTTCGACCACTGATTTCGCCCCCTCCGACGGGGCCCCCGGCGTTGCCCCGAGAAGCCCGGATATGGTAGTTTTCCCAGCCTGATTCCACCGCTGAAAACCGGGGCGAGTCGAGGCCATTTCTGCCTTGTTCCCGACCAGAATCGGACCCCGTCCCGTGACCGATCAGCCTTCGCTTCCGCAGGATATCCAGCCCATCTCCATCGAAGAGGAGATGCAGCGCAGCTATCTCGGCTACGCGATGAGTGTGATCGTGTCGCGTGCCTTGCCCGATGCACGCGATGGCCTGAAGCCGGTGCATCGCCGCATCCTCTACGCCATGCAGGAAGGCGGCTATACCGCCGACAAGGCCTACCGTAAATCGGCGCGCATCGTCGGTGACGTGATGGGTAAGTATCACCCGCATGGTGACCAGTCGATCTACGATGCCATGGTGCGTATGGCGCAGCCTTTCTCCATGGGACTGATGCTGCTGGATGGCCAGGGCAATTTCGGCTCGATGGATGGCGATCCGCCGGCGGCGATGCGCTATACCGAAACGCGCCTGGCCCGCACTGCTGAGTCGATGCTTGATGACATCGACAAGGACACGGTCGATTTCCAGCCGAACTACGACGATAGCGGCGAGGAACCCTCGGTTCTGCCGGCACGGTTCCCCAACCTGCTGGTGAATGGCGCCAACGGCATTGCCGTCGGCATGGCCACCAATATCCCGCCGCATAATCTCGGCGAGGTGATCGATGCCGCCTGCGCCTATGTCGATAACCCCGAGATCACGCTGGACCAGTTGCTCGATATCCTGCCGGGCCCGGATTTTCCCACCGGCGGCATCATCTTGGGCCGTGCCGGTGCCAAGGCCGCGCTTTACACCGGTCGCGGTTCCGTGGTGGTGCGTGGCCGCGCCACCATCCAGGAAATCCGCAAGGACCGCGAGGCCATCGTCGTCACCGAGATTCCCTATCAGGTGAACAAGGCCTCGATGGTGGAGAAGATCGCCGAGGCGGTGCGCTCGAAGCGCATCGAGGGCATTGCCGATCTGCGCGATGAATCCGACCGCGACGGCGTGCGCGTGGTGATCGAACTCAAGCGCGATGCCATGGGCGAGGTGGTGCTGAACCAGCTTTACCGCTTCACGCCGTTGCAGACTTCCTTCGGCGTCAACATGCTGGCGCTCAATGCCGGCAAGCCGGAATTGCTGAATATCAAGCAGCTGCTCGGCGCCTTCGTGAACTTCCGCGAGGAAGTGATCGCGCGGCGCACCCGCTACCTGCTGGCCAAGGCGCGCGACCGCGCCCATGTGTTGGTCGGCCTGGCCATCGCGGTGGCCAATATCGACGAGATCATTGCCGTGATCCGCGCCGCGCCGGATCCGGCCACGGCGCGCGAGCAGTTGATGGCGCGGCAATGGCCGGCCAGTGAAGTCGCCAGCATGATCGCGCTGATCGACGATCCGAGCCATCGCGTGGAAGACGGCTTCTACCGCCTTTCCGAAACCCAGGCGCGCGCCATTCTGGAACTGCGCCTGCAGCGCCTCACCGCCCTGGGTCGCGATGAAATCGGCGACGAGATGAAGCAACTTGCCGAGCAGATCAACGAATATCTGGCGATCCTTGGCGACCGCACCAAGCTGATGGCTTTGCTGCGTGATGAACTGGTGGCGGTGCGCGAGCGTTTTGCCGTGTCGCGCCGCACCGAAATCCAGGATGTGGAATTCGAGGCCGATGCCGAGGACCTGATCCAGCGCGAGGACATGGTGGTGACGGTGAGCCATGCCGGCTACGTCAAGCGCACGCCGCTTTCCACTTACCGGACGCAGAAGCGTGGCGGCAAGGGCCGCGCTGGCATGGCGACCAAGGAAGAGGATTTCGTCACCGAACTGTTCGTGGCCAACACGCATCAGCCGGTGCTGTTCTTCTCCAATATCGGCCGCGTCTACAAGCTGAAGATCTACCGCCTGCCGATCGGCACGCCGCAATCGCGCGGCAAGGCCTTCGTCAACCTGCTGCCGTTGTCCGAGGGCGAGAAGATCGCCGTGGTGATGCCGCTGCCGGAAGATGAGGCGAGCTGGGGCAACCTGCATGTCGCCTTCGCCACCGCCAAGGGCTATGTGCGGCGCAACGACCTGTCCGACTTCGTCTCGATCAATGCCGGCGGCAAGATCGCGATGAAGTTCGAGGGCGAGGATGCCGATGACCAGCTGGTCGCCGTGCGCTCCTGCTCGGACCAGGACGATATCCTGCTCACCAGCCACCAGGGCAAGTGCATCCGCTTCCAGGTTTCTGAGGTGCGCAGCTTCCAGAGCCGTTCCTCCACCGGCGTGCGCGGCATGAAGCTGGCCGATGGCGACCACGTCATTTCGATGTCGATCCTGCGCCATGTCGAGGTTACGTCCGAGGAGCGCGAGGCTTATCAGCGCCGCAAATCGGCGCTGGAGCGGATCGAGGCCGGCGAGACCGGCGTGGAACTGCCGAGCGAAATGACCGCCGAGCGCTTCACCGAACTGCAGGTGCAGGAGCAGGTGCTGCTCACCGTCACCGAGAAGGGCTACGGCAAGCGCAGCTCGGCCTATGAATACCGCGTCACCGGCCGCGGTGGTTCAGGCATCATCAATATCGAAACCACGGCCAAGAACGGCGATGTGGTTGCCACCTTCCCGGTGGAGCATGGCGACCAGATCATGCTGGTCACCGATGGCGGCCAGCTGATCCGCTGCCCGGTGGACGACATTCGTATCGCTGGGCGGAACACTCAGGGTGTGATCATCTTCAAACTCGCGGAAGGCGAGAAGGTGGCATCGGTTGCGCATTTGACCGATACTGGCCAGGGTGATGAGGGCGGCGCCGAGGATACGGCGCCGGGAGGAGAAGAGGGAAGCGAGGCATGAGCAAGACCCGTATCGGTCTCTACCCGGGCACGTTCGACCCGGTTACCAAGGGCCACTACGATATCATCAAGCGCGCCGCCAAGTTGGTGGACAAGCTGGTGGTGGGCGTGGCGGTGAATGCTGGCAAGGGGCCGCTTTTCTCGCTGGAAGAGCGCGTTGCCATGGTGCGCGAGGAGATCGGTCCGCTGATGCCCGGCGCCACCGAGTTCGAGGTCAAGCCGTTCTCCAACCTGCTGATGCATTTCGCCATGGATATCGGCGCGGCGGTGATCATCCGCGGCCTGCGTGCGGTATCCGACTTCGAATATGAATTTCAGATGGTGGGCATGAATGCCCGCCTCAATTCCGAAATCGAGACCGTGTTCCTCATGGCCTCGGATAACCACCAGTTCATCGCCTCGCGCCTGGTCAAGGAGATCGGCATGCTGGGCGGCGATGTGGCGCCCTTCGTGTCGCCGCGCGTTGCCGAGCGGCTGCTGGCGCGCGTTGCCGTGTTGAAGGAAGGCCGTTCAGAATGATCCGCCGCCAGTTCCTTGCCTCCACGGCCGCTCTTGGGGCTGCCCTTTGGGCCGCGCTGCCCTTTGCCGCGCAGGCCCAGGTGACGGACCCGGAGAATACCCTGTATCTCGACCTGGAATGGGGCCGCGTGGTCATTGCCATGCGCCCGGACCTGGCGCCGCGCCATGTGGCGCGGATCAAGGAACTGACCCGCAAGGGCTTCTACGACGGCATCGTGTTCCATCGCGTGATCCGTGGCTTCATGGCCCAGACCGGCGATCCCACCGGCACCGGCATGAACGGTTCGGGGCAGAAGATTCCGGCTGAATTCAGTGGCGAGCGCCATGTGCGCGGCACCGTGTCGATGGCGCGGGCCAATGACCCCAACAGTGCTGACAGCCAGTTCTTCATCTGCTTCGATACCGCATCCTACCTCGACCGCAACTACACGGTCTGGGGCAAGGTGGTATCGGGCATGGAATTCGTCGACCGCATCAAGAAGGGCGCACCGGGCAGTGGCCAGGTGGATGGCCCGGACAAGATCGTCCGCATGCGCGTCGCCGCCGACGTGAAATCCTGACCCTATAAGCTGGAGCCGCCACCATGAGCGCCGATCTTGAGAATACCCTCTATCTCGAACTCAAGGATGGCCGTGTCACCATCGCGCTGCGCCCTGATCTGGCGCCGAAGCATGTGGCCCGCATCAAGGAACTGGCGCGGCAGCATTTCTATGACGGCCTCAAGTTCCATCGCGTGATCGATGGCTTTATGGCGCAGACCGGCTGTCCGCGCGGCACCGGCACCGGCGGTTCGGGCCAGAATCTCAAGGCCGAATTCAACAAGGAGTCGCATCAGCGCGGCACTTGCTCGATGGCGCGGGCGCAGAACCCGGACAGCGCCGACAGCCAGTTCTTCATCTGCTTCGACGATGCCAGCTTCCTCGATGGCCAGTATACCGTCTGGGGCCAGGTCACCGATGGCATGGAGCGTGTTGACGGCATCAAGAAGGGCAGTCAGCGCGATAACGGCTCGGTGAGCGATCCAGACAAGATCGTCTCGCTGCGCGTCGCCGCCGACGTCTGATCCGCCGGGCTGCGCGCCCGGTATCGAACCATGCTGGTCGACGATTTCGATTTCCACCTGCCGGCGTCCCTGATCGCCGAGCGGCCTGTGTCGCCGCGCGATGCCGCGCGCCTGCTGCTCTGGCCGTCCGATGGGGCCGAACATCATGTGCGTGATCTGCCGGACCTGCTGCGACCGGGCGACCTGCTGGTATTCAACGATACCAAGGTGATCCCGGCACGGCTGTTCGGCCGTCGCGAGCGTGATCCGCTGGTGGCGGTGGAGGTGCTGCTGCTGAAGTCGCTGGGCCAGCGGCTGTGGTCGGCGATGGCACGGCCGGCCCGCCGGCTCAAGCCCGGCGACCGGCTGCTGCTGGATGGCGGCTTGGTGGCCGAGGTGGCGGAGAGGCTGCCCGGCGTCGATGGCCTCAGCTTGCGTATCGACCGCGACGATGCCGAATTGCTGCCACTGCTGGAGCAGGCCGGCGCCATGCCGCTGCCGCCCTATATCGTGGCGCAGCGTCCGGCCGATGCCCGCGACCATGCCGATTACCAGACAGTCTATGCCGCCAAGGCCGGCGCCGTTGCCGCGCCCACGGCTGGGCTGCATTTCACGCCCGAATTGCTGCGGCGGCTGGATGAGCGCGGCATTGGCCGTGCCACGGTGACGCTGCATGTCGGCGCCGGCACGTTCCTGCCGGTAAAGGCCGAGCGGGTGGAAGAGCACCGCATGCATGCCGAATGGGGTGAGGTGGATGAGGCGGCAGCCGAGGCGATCCGTGCCGCCAAGGCGCGCGGCGACCGCATCGTGGCAGTGGGCACCACCAGCCTGCGCTTGCTGGAAACGGCGGCGCGCGAGCATGGCGAACTGCGCCCCTGGCGCGGCGACACCGATATTTTCATCACGCCCGGCTTCCGTTTCCGTGCCGTGGACGCGCTGATGACCAATTTCCACCTGCCGCGTTCCACGCTGGTGATGCTGGTGGCCGCCCTGGTCGGCCAGGAGGCGCAACGTGCCCTCTATGCCAAGGCCATCGCGGAAGGCTATCGTTTCTACTCCTACGGCGATTCCTCGCTGCTGTTCAGGTCTGCCCCATGAGCCTCGCTTTTACTGTCCATGCCCGCGATGGCGCCGCGCGCCTCGGCAAGCTTGAGACTGCCCATGGCGTGATCGACACGCCGGTATTCATGCCGGTGGGTACGGCGGCCACGGTAAAGGCGATGACGCCCGAGGCGGTTGCCGCCACCGGCGCGCAGATCATCCTGGGCAACACCTATCACCTGATGCTGCGGCCCGGCGCCGAGCGCGTAGCAAAGCTCGGCGGACTGCATAAATTCATGCATTGGCCGGGGCCGATCCTCACCGATTCCGGCGGCTTCCAGGTGATGTCGCTGGGGCCGCTGGCCAAGGTCACCGAGCGCGGCGTTGCCTTCCAGTCGCATCTCGATGGCGCGAAATACGATCTCACGCCGGAGCGTTCGGTGGAGATCCAGCATCTGCTGGATGCCACCATCACCATGCAGCTTGATGAATGTGTGTCCTATCCGGCGGAAGAGAAGCGCGCGGCGGATGCCATGCGGCTGTCCCTGCGCTGGGCCGAACGCTGCAAGGCGGCTTTCGATGCACGGCCCGGCTATGGCCTGTTCGGGATCGTGCAGGGCAGCACCTTCCAGGCCTTGCGGGAAGAATCCGCCGCCGGCCTGCAGCAGATCGGCTTCGACGGTTATGCCATCGGCGGCCTGGCGGTGGGTGAGCCGCAGGAGGCGATGTTCAAGACCCTGGAAGAAACCGTGCCGCATCTTACCGAGGCGCGACCGCGCTACCTGATGGGCGTAGGCAAGCCATCCGATCTGGTCGGCGCGGTGCAGCGCGGCGTCGATATGTTCGACTGCGTGCTGCCGACCCGCTCGGGCCGCACCGGCCAGGCCTTCACCCGGCGCGGCACGGTCAATATCCGCAATGCCCGCCATGCCGAGGATACGCGGCCGCTGGACGCGCAATGCCGCTGCCCGGCCTGTGCCAACCATAGCCGCGCCTACCTGCATCATCTGGTCCGCTCCAATGAAATCCTCGGCAGCGTGCTGATGACCTGGCATAACCTGACCTATTTCCAGGACCTGATGGCCGGCATGCGCGCCGCCATCGCGGCAGGGCAACTGGCTGCCTTCGCCGCCGATTTCCATGCCGGCGAGGCGGCGGGCGATATAGAGCCGCTCTGAATGGGGGAGGCGTGAATGGACAAATTGCGCCGTCACGCCCGGGTTTTTGCCATCGCCTTCGTATTCGCGATGCTGGCCTATGGCCTCACCCATGGCGTGGTGTGGCTGACGCGGGGCTGGTGGAACTAGCTTTTGCCCCGATAGGGCAGGCGGGGCATCTCGGTGCTGTAGAGCTGCGCGATCAGCAGGCGGTCGATGCCGCCCTTCCCTGTGGGGGCCAGGGGCAGCAGCAGGTAATCCACCGGATAGCGGCGGCCCTCGAAGCTGCGCTGCGCCTGCATCTGCACCGGCTGACATGCTTCTACCGCCAGGCGGCAGACCAGCGGGCCGATGCCGGCAACCATCGGGTCTTCATGCTCATGCATCCAGCCGCCGGTATGGTCGCGTTCGCGTCGCGCCACCAGGTCGGTGCCGACCAGCCGGTAATTGAAGCGCATGCCACCATCGGCATCGCGTACCACGCCGATCACCGTGAGGCTGCCGAGCAGGTAGTTCAGCTTCAGCGGGTCTATGAAGGCCGGCGGCGGCAGGCCGTCCTGGGGCGCGGCGGCACGCCAATCCGCCAGCAGCCGTTGCAACAATGGATGCCGAGGCTGCTCACCGGCAGCGAGCAGGCCGTATTTTGGATTGATAATGCCATCCCCCGGCATCGCCGCGACTCCCGCGCAGCCTCATACTGACGCAAAGCCTATCGAGCGCACGGGTGTGCGTCCAATCCAAATTCATTCAAAGGGAGAGAATGGTGACCCCGCCGGGACTCGAACCCGGGACCTCTCGATTAAAAGTCGCTTGCTCTACCAGCTGAGCTACGGGGTCACGCGCGGCGGACCATAAAGGCCGCTCCATGCCCCGTCAACCGCTCGGAAAGGCGCCAAAATCCAGCAATTATAAAGCTTTCGGCGCGAGCGCCGTGCTTTCCGGCAAGCGCTGATGGCAGAAACGAAAACGGCGACCCCGAAAGGAGTCGCCGTATCGTCAGGCCAAAAAAGGTTCGCGCGTTTAGCGGAACAGGCTGAGCAGGGTGTTGGGCTGCTGGTTGGCGATCGAGAGCGCCTGGACGCCGAGCTGCTGACGGACCTGCAGGGACTGCAGGGCAGCGGATTCGGCGGCGACGTCCGCGTCCACCAGGGCGCCGAGGCCCTTCTTGGTCGCGTCCACCAGGTCGTTCACGAAGTTACGCTGCAGAGTCAGCGAGCGGCTCTGGGCGGCAACCTGCGCGGAGATCGAGTTCACCAGACCTTCGAAGCTGCTCAGGTTGGCCAGCGAGGCCGAGTATTGCGCCGCATCGGTGAAGTTGGTGATCACGGTGCCGAGATCGGTCGCCTGATTGACCATCGCGGTGCCAGTCTGCAGCGTCAGGGTGGTGCCGGACACGTCGGCCACGAAAGTCACCGTGTTGGCCGTGTTCAGCAGGTTCTTGCCGTTGTAGGTCGCCTGATTGATGAAGTTGGTGATCTGCTGAAGGATCTGCGTCGAGTCGTTCTGATACGTCGTGCGCTGGTCCGTGGTCAGCGAGCCGTCCGCCAGGTTGGCGAACTTGGCCTTGAGGTCACCCACCAGATTCGAGATGCCGGTGAGGGCGGCTGCCGAAACCTGACCGAGGCCTTCACCGGCAGCCAGCGAGGACTGCACCGAGGCATAGGCCTTCACGTTGCCGCGGATGCCCTGGGCAACGGCGAAAACGGCGGCGTCATCCTGGGCGTCCGCAACGCGGAAGCCGGTCTGGATGCGCTTCGAGGTCTTGTCGAGTTCGGCATTGGTCGAGCGCAGCGACGACAAAGCGACGAGCGCGCCAACATTGGTATTAACTGAGTTTGCCATTGTTAAGGTTCCTTTCTGGGCCTTTGACGATGGCTTAGTTCTAAGGCCCAGTTCTTAACAATCCCTGAACGGATAGCTGTGCTATTTTGCCGGTTTTCCGGTGAAAATATGAGCCTTATATGGCCTGCGGCATAATTTTCTGATCACGCAGGGCCTGAAGAATCGCGGTATTTGCCGCGTAGCGCATCTGGAAATACTGCCGGCTGGGCACCCAGTAGCGCACCCCCAGCACGATGCCGGTGGCGGTGAATTCATGGATGCCGATCTGTGCCGGTGGGCCTGCGATGATCTCGGGAAAGCCGTTCAATGCCTTGCGCACGGCATCGGCGGCGCGCTCGTGGTTGGCATCGGTGGCCAGGTGCACCCGGGTTTCCACCACATGATGGGCGCGCGAATTGACGATGATCTCGCCGTTGATCGACTTGTTCGGCACCGTGATCTCTTCGCCATCCTGATTGCGCAGCACCGTGGCGGCCAGCGACACTTCCTCCACCACACCGCTCACGCCCTTCACCGCGATGGTGTTGCCGACCACGAAAGGCCGGCTGAGGATGATGGCGAGGCCGGCGCCGTAATTCGACAGCGGTCCCTGGATCGCCAGGGTGGCGCCGAATGCGCTGGCACCGGCGAGCGCGATCAGCGGCGCGATCGAGATGCCGAAATTGCCCAGCGTGATCAGCACCACCGCCGCCAGCACGCCGATCTTCACCACATTGCCGAACAGCCGGGCGAGGGTGATGTCGATGCTCTTGCGCTCGGCGAGCATCGTGGTGCGGGCGCCCAGCCACAGCGCCAGCTTGAGGCCGATGAAAAACACCACCAGGGCGCCGAGGATCTGCAATCCGTAGCGCACCAGGAAATCCATCGCCACTTCGGCCATGCGGGTCAGCGCGGTGATTTCCTTGTCCATGGCGGTCTCCGTCAGTTCAGGCTTTCGGGCGGGATGCCCTGTTGCAGCAGCCTTAGGGCAATGCTGCCGAATTCGATATAGCAGGCCGGCGAATCAGTGGCGGGCAGCCAATCGTAGCGAAAGACATGGCGGTTGCCGATGCGCTCTTCTTGTGCCGCATGCACGGTAAGGCCCGGCATGCTGCGTTCCAGCAGCGGCACCAGCCGCGCGGCACATTCCACCACCAGGCCGCCGGTGAGATTCCGCAGCATGGGCAATTGCCGCGCGAAGCGGATCTGGTCGCCGATGCCTTGCTCGGCACAGACCAGCAGCCGGCGGCCGGCCAATGGCTCACCCTGCCAGCGCGGCAGCATCAGGTCGCGCTCGATGCGCTGCGTGTCGCTTGGCAGCAGGCGGGCCTCGTAATCTTCCAGGCCCTGGTCCCATTCGCCGAGGCTGAGCAGGATGGTGGCACGCGCCAGCCGGGCCGAGCGGTTCTGCGGTGCCAGCGCCACGGCACGGTCCAGCCAGGCCCTGGCGCGGGCAATGTCGCCTGCCTGATAAGCGGCTTCGGCGCCATCGCTGAGATACGCCGGCAGCATCTGCGTATCCTGGATCAGTTCGATGGCACGTGTGAAAGGCGTCAGCGCCATAGCGGCGCGGCCAGCGCGCAGCAGGATGTCGCCGAGGCGATATTGCGCACGCGGTTCGCGGGGCGCCGCCGCTGCCCATGCCTCCGCTTCCGCCAGCAGGGGGGTGTCACCGGGCGTCAGCCGGGCGCGGGCTTCCAGCCAGTGGTCGCGCAGCACGGCATCCTGCGGCGCGGCGCGCAGGCCCTCGATGCAGAGACTATTCAGGGCGGCATAGTCACCGAGCCGCGATTGCAGGGTGGCGATGCTGCGCAGCAGCCCGATATTGCCCGGCAGCATGGCCAGGGCGTGCTGAAAAGCCTGCGCGGCCTGCGGCAGATCATCACGGCGGAGGGCGTCCAGGCCGGCCTGGATCGCTTCTTGTGCGGTTTGCGTCCTACTCATTGAGGCAGGCACCGCCCAGGCGCTACATTGGGCCCATGCAGGGATATCTGTTGCCCGATCAGGATCAGGTGGCTGCGGCCAGGGCGCGGCTCGATGCGCACAAGGCCGCGCTCGGCTTGTCCGGCCGTCCAGCCATCGGGCTTTCCTGGCGCAGTGCCAATGCGGCCTTCGGTGCCCATAAATCCCTTTCCCTTGGTGCCCTGGCGCCGCTGCTGCGGCAGCCCGGTCTGGTGTTCGTTTCAGTGCAGTATGGCGACACGGCAGCGGAGCGCGCCGAAGTCGAGACTGAAACCGGCATCCCGGTTTGGCAAGACCCGGCGGTGGACCCGCTGCGGGACATGGATGCCGCCGCCGCCCAGCTTGGCTGCCTGGACCTGGTGATCACGGTGAGCAACACGGCGGTGCACCTGGCCGGGGCGCTCGGGGTTCCCACCTGGCTGCTGCTGCCGGCGCCGGGCCATGGCCTTTTGTGGTATTGGCAATTGGAGCGTACCGATACACCATATTACTCAACAGTCACTTGCTTCCGGCAGGCGGCTCCGGGAGACTGGGCTGGCGTTGTCGGCCAGGTGGCCGGACAACTGGATGCGTTCGTAACTGCGAGGTAAGGAGGCCGGCGATGGCGAAATTTTACGTCGAAGGCGGCATTTTCAAGGATTTAGCCGATCCGAAGCCGCTTCCCGGCACGGAGGAGAGCTACGGTCCGTTCGATTCCGAGCGGGAAGCAGACAAGGTCTGGCGTGCCCGCATGGCCGAGAAGATCGACATCTGCAACCACCGTCTGCGGGTATTCGAGCGCGACTGACCCTGCCGGCTGGCTGCCGCTGGCCGGTCTGGCGCGGCGGCCCCGGCTTATTCGTGCTGGCATTAAAGACTTGATAAGGGCTTCTGTCGTCACAATACACTATTGTGCGGGGGCGAATCGGTGTCCTCGCCGGACGGAAGCTGCGCTATGCTCAATGCCCAGTCATCAGGGAAGATCATCGCCAATCGAGGCGACCTGAAGCGGCGCGCTGTCAATTTCCGCCGCGGCCAGGAACTCCGACTGACGCCGGAAATGCGCGACAAGATCGAGAAGGTGATCGTGGAAACCCAGAGCGATTTCGAGATGGCGGCGGATGATGCGCTCCGCAACATGCGTGACGCCTACTCCTCTGCCGCGTTCAATCAGGTCGGCCGCGCCAGCTATTATGAATGGATTCATGATCTGGCGGTGGAGATGAAGGGGCAGGGTGGGCTGTTCAACTATCCGCTGCTCACCACTTACGCCGACATACTGCGCCAGCTCACGGCCAATCTTAACGAGAATAATCCGCGGCTGCACAAGATCATCGGTCTCAACATCGATGCCATCAGCGTGGTGGTGCGGCGCAAGCTGACCGGCCTGGGTGGCGGCACCGAGCACAAGGTGGCCGAGGCCCTCAAGGAGGCTCATCAGCATTTCCGCCTTGGTGGCGGCATGGCCCCTGCCGGCATGGAGCGCAAGCTCGCCACCGCCGTGCGCAAGCTGGATGGCAAGTCGGATTCCAAGGGCAGCGAAATCCTGCCGCCGCTCACCGATACGGCGCGTACCTGGCCGGCTGGCCGTCGCGTGCCGGCCAATTGATCGCGCGGGGCAGGTTGGCCGATGGCAGCGAATACCGATGAAGAAGGCGGCGAAGAACAGCTTAACTGGAAGCCGCAGAATATCCGCCCGATTGCCGCGCAGCAGGTGATTGCCGAGGCGATCAAGGGTGCCGATACCAGTTACTTCTTCGAGAACTACACCAAGCAGTCCAATGCCGTGATCAAGGCCCTGCGCCAGAATGGCTATGTCATCGTGCCGTATTACCCCACGGTGGATATGGTGAAGGCGGCGATGGAAGAGCTGCAATATGGTTCGAACAAATTCACCAATGTGGTGATGCCGATGTATCTGGCGATGATGAAAGCGGCGCCGAAGTCGCGCTGATCATTCATGCCGGGACGGATGCGAGAGGAAGGGATGTTCCGGCCATGAGCCGCGACAAGCTGGTCGCCTTCCTGCGTGCAGCAGGGCCTGAGCGCGCTAACGTGATTCTGAACCGCCTGCCGCCGCAAGAGGCGCAGGCGATCCGTCAGGCCATGGATCAAAGCCCTGCTGTGGCTGCGGCGGTGGTCGAGCAGGCGGCGGATGCCGCTGCCACCTTCGTTGCCGCCATAACCCACAACAAACGCTGATGCGGTGCGCGGCGGCTGCAAAAGCCACGCTGCTGCTCGGTCTGCTGTTCGCAGTAGCTGGCGATGCCCAGGCACAGCAGGACCCGGCTTTCGGCCTCGGCCCCGGCAGCCGCCCGAAGCGCGTGATGCCCTGCATGGATGACCGCGAGCAGAAAGCAGAAGCCCTGATCCGCACCGGTATCATCATGCGCGAGATCGGCCGCGAATGTCAGCGCCGCCGCGTCGATATTAGCCTGCTGCCGGCGTGGCAGGCTTTCGATCAGGCCAATGCTGAACAGATTCAGGCGGCGGCACGGCTGCGCGGCGATGCGCTGGTACGCAATTATCCCGATGTGCCCGATATCGCGTTGCGGCTCGATTCCCGCCTGATCGCCTCAACCGGTCTGCAACGCATGGCGGATGAGGAATGTCATGTTGTCCGCAGGCTGCTGAACGGCTTCACCGAATATAATGATCTGGTGAAACATGCCCAGCGCACGGAACTGGGCCGAGTGAAGAACACCTATCCGAAATGCAGGACGCGCAACGATCGCGGTGACCGTTAATTCGGCACGACGATGACGCGGCCGTTATCCAGCACAATGGAACCGGCGCGGAATACCGAGGCGCCGTAGGGATCAAGCTGTCCGACGACGCGGATGCGGTCGCCGATCTTGAGCCGGGTCAGCTCCTGCCAGCTAGGTCCCAGATTCACCACAATGGATGAATTCCCGTCATTCAGCACGAAGGTGCGCGGCTGCGGTGATGACAGCATGCCGGCCAGCAGCACGGTCTGCCCACGCGGGATTTCGGCAATCGGCGTCGGGTTTGGCAGGCCAATGGTGTTGGCTGGCGCGCCGGTGGCGGGGCGACGCTGCTGCTGTGCCGGTTGCTGCGCGGGCGCTGGCTGCTGAGTCTGGGCTGGCGCCTGAGCAGGGGCTTGGGCGGGCGTTTGAGCCGGAGTCTGGGCGGGTGCTTGAGCCAGGGCAGTACCGGCACCAAGCAGCACCAGAAGCGTTGCGTTTGCGCGGATCAGATGCATCGGCCGCCATCCACCTCCATGCAGACGCCGGTGATGAAATCAGCTTCATCGGAAGCTAGGTAAAGCGCGGCGTTGGCGATATCGCGTGGCGTGCTGAAACGGCCGATCGGAATTGTCGAAACGAATTTCGCCTTCATTTCCTCAGTTTCCTCGCCGCCCATGAATTCCTTCAACATCGGGGTAAGGCCGGCTACCGGGTTCAATGCATTGACGCGAATCTGCTCCGGCGCCAGTTCCACTGCCATGGCCCGGGTGATGGTGATGACTGCGCCTTTGGAGCCGTTATACCACACCAAGCCGGGGCGCGGGCGCACACCGGCAGTAGAGGCGATGTTGATGAATACGCCGCGGCCGCGTTTGCGCATTTCCGGCACAGCATGCATTGCCGAGAGATAGATGCTCTTCACATTTACCGCGAAGATTTTATCGAAGGTGGCTTCATCGGTATTCAGCAGCGGGGCATTGCGCTGCGGCATGCCGGCATTGTTGATCACGATATCCAGGCCGCCAAAGGCCTTTACCGTGGTGGCGACCATGGCCTGCATCGGGCCAGCCTGGCTGACATCCACGGCTACAGCGATAGCCTTGCCGCCGGCGGCCTTGATTTCGCTGGCAACACGCTCGGCGGCGGCGAGGTTGAGATCGGCCACGGCTACAGCTGCGCCCTCGGCGGCAAAACGCTTGGCAATGCCTTCGCCGAAGCCGGAACCACCGCCCGTAACGATCGCCACCTTATTCGCCAAACGCATGCTGATTCCTCCGGATGCCGTTTCTAGATATGCGCCGGCATGTCGATGACGCGAGCCGACGGAAAAGTCATAGTGGCCACTGTACCCTGGCCCGGTATGCTTGCAAGCGTGAGGCTGCCACCATGCGCTTCCATCAGGCGGCGCGAGAGCGGCAAGCCCAGGCCGCTGCCTTCAAAACGGCGGTTATGCGAGCCATCGGCTTGTACGAAGGGCTCGAACACGCGCGCCAGATCCGACTTTTCGATGCCGATGCCGGTGTCGCGCACAGTAAGGGTAAGGCCGCCATCCTCGCTGCGGCTGATGCCCATGGCAACTTCACCGCCGGGCGGCGTGAACTTGGTAGCATTGGACAGCAGGTTGAGGATCACCTGGCGGCTCATGCGTGCATCGGCAAACAGCAGCGGCGGCTCCGGGCCGATATCGAGTTGATCCGCCAGTTTCAGCGAGCGGCTCTCGGCAATTTCCTGCATCGAGCGCAGGCAGATGCGGCCGAGCGCCAGCAAGTCGATTTCTTCCTCGTGCAATATCAGCTTGCCGGCTTCAGCGCGGCTCCAGTCCAGCACGGCATTGATCAGTGCCAGCAGATGCTTGCCGCTATCCAGGATGTCGCGGACATATTCCTGATACTTGGCGGCACCAAGAGGCCCGAGATGCTGGCGGTCGAGCAGTTCGGCGAAACCGATGATGGAATTCAGTGGGGTGCGCAATTCATGGCTCATGTGTGCCAGGAATTCACCTTTTGCTTTGCTCGCCGTCACGGCGGCGACGCGCGCGCCCTCCAGTTCGGCTTCGATGCGATCCTGCTCGGTGATGTCGTAGAACACGCTCAACACCACCTGGCGGTCATCGAACAGGATCGGGCGGCCCTGCACGCGGATGGTCATCGGCTCGCCATCCAGGCGATGCGCCTGCATGCGGGCCAGTTCCGGTACGACACCTTCCTGCTGGATGCGCCGCGTCCGCTCCCGCGCAATGGCACGGAATTCAGGTTCCACGATTTCGAACAGGTCCCAGCCAATCAATTGCGCCAGATTCTGGGCCCGCAGCATGTGTACCGCGCCTGGATTGGCAAACAGCACGCGGCCCAGGTCATGCACGATGAAGGCATCGGGCACCAGATCGAAAACAGCGCGGATCTGCTGTTCACGCGCCACCAGATCGGATTGTACGCGGCGATGCTCGCGCAGGATGCGCGTCAGCCGGGTCGCCATCAGGCCGGCGGCGCCGAAGCAGGCTATCACCACCACCGCCAGCAGTAAAAAACGCTGGCCATTCAGCCGCCACCAGAGCGCCAGGGCATTTTCCGTAGGGCAGGCAACGTCGAGTTCCAGATCGTAATCCTCAAGCTGCGGTGGCTTGAGGCGGAACCATAGGTCATCCCCGAGCAGCGGCAGGCCGAGCCATGTGGTGCCGCTTGGCAGCCGCCAATGCAGGTTGAGGCCGGTATTGGCCAGCCAGGTTGCCGCCTCCGGCAGCCGGAAGCCGACAATCACCCAGTCGCTCGGCGCGCTGGCCCCCTGGTAGGAGATGGCATGCATGAAAGAGCCGCAAAGCTGCGTACCGCAGGCATAAGGCAAACCGAGCCGGTCTCCCTCGGTGCGCTCGACGGATCTGCTTTGGCGCAGAATACCGGGAATATCTGGTGGTGGTGGGAGTTCGCCGATGCTGCTGATGCTGCGGCCCGTCCGGTCAACCAGGTGCACCGACTGGCCCTCTTGCAGCACGTCGGCCAGGGTTGGGCCGCCCACCAGCAGCAGGCCTTCCGCCGCCGTGGTGAGGTTGGCCAGGCCATCCACCACCTGTCCAATATGGCGGGCCTCGCGGATCGCAGCGGCCATGGCTTCGGCTTTTACCGCTGCTTCGGTCTCCCCCAGGCGGCGCGTTGCCTCACGCTCCCGCGCGATATCGGCCATGGCCCAGAGGGCGAGGGCGGCGATAGCGAGCAGGGGGAGTAGAACGGCAATCCTAAGGTTCAGGCCCAAGGTTATTTTCATTACAGCCAGCGTAACAGGCGGACTTGGCTGCGACAATCCGCCATGTTCGCTAAGCCCTGGAAACTCCTTGTCTCAAGGGCCTGGGAGGACTATAGAAAACGCGTTTTCCGGCCCTCTCTTGCGGATTCGTTCTCCAATTCCGATGCAGCCTATAGAAACCCCGCCGGGACAGCCCGCGGCGGTCGCATCTGGCCCGGATTTGTCTGTGGTCATTCCCGTGCACAACGAAGCCGCCAATATCGGTTCGTTGCTGGAGGAAGTGTGCGCCGCGTTGCGGGGCCGCATCGCCTTCGAGATCGTGGCCGTGGACGATTGCTCGAATGACGGCTCCACCGAATTGCTGAAGCAGCTTGCCGGCTCCATGCCCGAATTGCGGCCGATCCGCCATCGCCGCAATGCCGGCCAGTCGATGGCGGTGCTGAGCGGTGTGCGTGCTGCTCGCGCAGCCTTTATCGCTACGCTGGATGGCGATGGCCAGAACGATCCCGCCGACCTGCCGGCCTTGTGGGCGATGCTGCGCGCCGAAACCGATGGCGGCGAGCGCCTGCTGGTGGCCGGTCATCGCACCAAGCGCCGCGATACCTGGGTGAAGCGCTATTCCTCGCGCATCGCCAATGGCGTGCGCGCCCGTCTGCTCGGCGATGCCACGCCGGATACCGGCTGCGGCCTGAAGATGCTGTCGCGGTCACTGTTCCTGGAACTGCCCGCCTTCAATCACATGCACCGTTTCCTGCCGGCCCTGGTGCTGCGCCATGGCGGGCGGGTACGCTCGGTGCCGGTGAATCACCGCCCGCGCGGCGGTGGCGCTTCGCATTACGGCACCTGGGGCCGCCTCAAGGCCGGTCTGGTGGATATGGCCGGGGTTATCTGGTTGCAGCGCCGCTGGCGTGACAGCGGTGGCAGCGATCCCCTGGCGTGATGCCGGGATAATTTGGGAGTAGCGCCATGCTGGCGGAATTCTTGGACCGTGTGGTCGATAACCTGAGCTTCTGGGCCATTGTCGGCTTTGGCGGCCAGGCGATTTTCGCCTCGCGCTTCATCGTGCAGTGGATCCATGCCGAGCGCGTGCGCCGCAGCGAGATCCCACTGGCCTTCTGGTATATCAGCCTGTTCGGCGGCGTCACGCTGCTGGTTTATGCCGTGCATCGTGCTGACCTGGTGTTCATCATCGGTCAGGTCAGCGGCCTTGTGGTCTATGTCCGCAATCTGCACCTGATCTACCGCGAGCGCCGCCGGCTCGCTGCCGAGATCACCTGATGCAGCCGCTCGGCACCCGGCCGCTGCTGCCCGCCACCCTGGCGCTTTGGCTGCTGGTGGTAGTGGCGGCGCTGATCGCGCGGCCGATCATGCCGATCGACGAAACCCGCTACATCACCGTCGCCTGGGAAATGCACCTGGCCGATCACTGGCTGGTGCCGCTGCTGAATGGCGAGGCCTATCACCACAAGCCGCCGCTGCTGTTCTGGCTGATCCGTATCGGCTGGATGATCTTCGGCGTGTCGGAGACCTGGGCGCGGCTGGTGGCGCCGCTGTTCGGCCTCGGCGCGCTGGGCCTCAGCGTGGTGCTGGCGCGGCTGCTGTGGCCGGGGCAGGTGGGGCGTGATGTCAGTGCGCTGGCGCCGCTGCTGCTGCTGACCGGCGCGTGGTGGATGCTGTTTGCCACGCTCACCATGTTCGACCTGATGGTGGCTTTCTTCGCACTGGCCGGCTGGATCGGCCTGGCGCTGGCCTTGCGCCACGGCCAGATGAAGCGCGGCCTGCTGCTCACCGGCCTTGCCATCGGCATTGGTATCCTGGCCAAGGGGCCGGTGATCCTGGTCTATGTGCTGCCGCCGGCTGTGCTGGCGCCGCTCTGGGCCGAGGCTGGCACCCGGCCGCGCTGGCTGGTCTGGTATCTCGGGCTGCTCGGCAGCATCGTGCTGGGCGCCGCCATCGGCCTGGCCTGGGCGCTGCCGGCGGCGGAAGCTGGCGGGCCGGAATTCAAGCAGGCTTTGCTCTGGGGCCAGACTGCGGGCCGTGTGAAGGACAGCTTCGCGCACAAGCGCGGCTTCTTCTGGTATTTCCCGATGCTGCCGCTACTGCTGCTGCCCTGGCTGTTCTGGCGCCCGAGCTGGCGCGCGCTGTGGCTGAACAATGGCGCCTGGCGCGACAGCGGCCTGCGTTTCTGCATGATCGTCGGTGTCAGCGGCCTGCTGATCTTCTCGGCGATCAGCGGCAAGCAGCCGCATTACCTGCTGCCGCTGGCGCCGGCCTTTGCCCTGATCCTGGCTCATGGGCTGGTGGTTGGCCGCACACAGACACGCCGCTGGGATGCCTGGCCGGTGATTGCGGTGTTGCTGGTGCTCACCATCGCCCTCGCCATGCTGCCCTGGCTGCTGGAGCGTCATGCACGGCTTGCCGGCAAACTCGATCTGCCCGATTGGGCGCTGGAACAGCATCTCGGCGTTGTCTCGGCGCTTGCATTGGTTGGTCTGGTCGCGATCCTGCTGTCGCTCAAGGCGACGATGCTGCGCCAGATCGCGGCGGTGATCACGGTTGGTGCGGGCCTGTTTCTCACCGTGCATCTCGGGGTATTCCCGCCGGCACGGTTGAGCTATGACGGCGCACCGGCGGCGCAGGAAATCAAGCGTGCCCAGGATGCCGGCCACCCAGTCGCCTTCGCCGGCGACTATCATGGCGAATACCAGTTCCTCGGCCGCCTGACCAAGCCGCTGCCGGAAGTGCCGTATCGCGAAATCGTTGCGTGGTTCGTCGCCAATCCCACCGGCCTGGTGGTGGCGCGCTACACCGAGGAGCGCCTCGCTACCGGCCCGAAGCCGGTTTATGTCCAGCCCAAGCGCGGCCGCGTCATGGTGATCTGGGATGCCAAGGCGGTGGCGGAGCAGCCGGATTTCTTTAAGCACTGAAAACAAGGCGGGGAGCCAGGGCGATGCTGTTTGAGGGTTTTGAAACCAGACGGATCGCCGGTGCCGGGGCTGAGATTTTCTGCCGCATTGGTGGTTCCGGCCCGCCGCTGCTGTTGCTGCATGGTTACCCGCAGACGCATGTGATGTGGCACAAGGTGGCGCCGCGGCTGGCTGAGAAATTCACCGTCATCTGCGCTGACCTGCGTGGCTATGGCGATTCCGAGAAGCCGGAATCGGACGCCGCGCACCGGGTCTATTCCAAGCGCGCCACTGCTGCCGATATGGTGCGGGTGATGCAGGCGTTGGGCTATCCGCGCTTCCGCCTCGCCGGGCATGACCGCGGCGGCCGTGTCTCGCACCGCCTGGCGCTGGATTTTCCGGCCGCCGTTGAACGCGTCGCGGTGCTGGACATCATCCCGACATTGACGCTGTTCAATACCGTGAACCAGACCGTGGCGACGGCCTATTACCACTGGTTCTTCCTGGCGCAGCCCAGCCCGCATCCAGAGCGCATGATCGGCGCCGATCCGGATTACTATCTGGAAAGCAAACTGCGCGCCTGGTCGTCGGCGGCATCCGAAATCTATGCGCCGGAGGCGCTGGCGGAATACAAACGCTGCTTCCGCGATCCGCGCTGCATCCATGCCACCTGCGAGGATTACCGCGCCGGTGCCAGCATCGACCTTGAAGATGACCGCGCCGATTCCCATATGCGCGTCGAGGCGCCGTTTCTGGTGCTGTGGGGGGGCAACGGCGCCATGCAGAAGAATTACGACGTGCTCGGCACTTGGCGCGAGAAGGCCCGCGATGTTCGCGGCGAAGCCTTGCCCTGCGGCCATTTCCTGCCCGAGGAAGCACCGGAAGAGACTTTCCGCGCGCTCAATGCCTTTTTCGCCTGATAGGACAGCCAGCAACAATGTCGACCCAGCACCAGCCCGACCCGGACAAGCCGGCGATCATTCTGCCGCCGCCGCGCCCGAGCCTGTGGGCCAGGCTGCGCAACTGGTTCCTGGCCGGCATCATCATCACCGCGCCGATCGGCCTCACCATCTACCTGGTGGTCATCACCATCGAGGCGATTGACCGCAACGTCAAAAGCCTGATCCCGCATGGTTTCGAGCCGGAGCGCCTGCTGCCGCCGAACCTGCCGTTCAGCATCCCGGGGCTTGGCGTCGTCGGCGCCATCTTTATCCTGACGCTGATCGGCTTCCTGTTCACCAACTTCCTCGGCCGCAGCCTGCTCGGCTTTGGCGAAGGCCTTGTCGGGCGCATGCCGGTCATCCGTGGCCTCTACAGCGGCTTGAAGCAGATTTTCGAAACCGTGTTCAGCCAGTCCGGCCAATCCTT
This sequence comes from Ferrovibrio sp., assembly GCF_965278975.1. GTDB lineage: Bacteria > Pseudomonadota > Alphaproteobacteria > Ferrovibrionales > Ferrovibrionaceae > Ferrovibrio. The sequence continues at coordinate 4,258,047 of NZ_OZ257126.1, read as the reverse complement.
CCGCCAAGTGGCCCTGGTGCCGTGGCCGGCCAAGGGCTCATGGACACTGGCTTTCGTCACCAGCGAACTGACCGGCGAAGTCGGCAGCCGCCTGGGGCGAGACATGATTGCCTGCTATGTGCCGACGACGCCAAATCCGACCGGCGGCTACATGGTCTATTTCCCCCGCGAGGATATCCAGGTGCTCTCCATGAGCGTCGATCAGGCGATGAAGCTGATCATCTCCTGCGGCGTCATCGTGCCGCCGGAACGCCTCGAACCGCCCAAGTAACCTGTTGGATTAATTGAAAGATGGGACGCACACCCATCATAGCGTGATCCCGTATTGTTTGTTGAATTGAATTCAATTAAAATCCCAATCCATGAGACGACCCAAGGCAGAGAAGATCAGGCCGGCCAACGATGCCGTCGCGGGCAGCGTGCCGCCGCCCGTGCGTGCCGGTGTTGAGCGCGGCCGCGCCGATACCCGCCGCCGCCTGCTGGAAGCCGCTGCCGCTGAACTGGTGGCTGGCGATGGTGCCCTGGAGATCGGCGACGTGGCGCGCCGCGCCGGCGTGTCAGTCGGCCTGAGCTATCACTATTTCGGCTCCAAGGCCGGATTGATCGCGGCGGTGGTGGAGGATTTCTACGACCGCTTCGATGCCAGTGTCATGGCGATCAATCCGCAGCCCGGTGTCGATTGGGGCCGGCGTGAGCAGCGCCGCCTGCAAGCCATGGTGGCCTTCCATTATGCCGAGCCGCTTTCGCCCATCGTGCTGGCACGCTTGAGCCGCGAGCCGGAAGTGGCGGCGGAAGAGGCTCGCCGGCTGCAGGCGCATATCGAACTGGCAGCACAGAATATCGCGCTGGCGCAGAAGCGCGGCGAAATCCCGGCCAGCCTCGATCCGCATCAGCTCGGCGCCATGATCCTTGGCGGTTTGCGCCAGGCCATCGGCCAGGCTCTGGCCCAGGCGGTGCGCCCGGATCAGGCCGGTATCGCGGCGCAGCTTTGGGATTTCATCGCCGCCATGGCACGGTTCAAGATAGTGCCGGCGGAGTAGGGAGGGGCGGATGGATCAGGCAACACAGGCGGCATGGCTTTCGCGCACGCTGAAGCATATCGAGAGCGGCAGCACCGACCAGGGCGAAGCCGTGACGCGCATCGGCGTGCAGCGTTACACCGATCCGGCTTTCCTGGCGCGCGAGCGCGACACGGTATTTCGTGATCATCCGATTGCCGTCAGCTTTTCCTCCAAGCTGGCCAGGCCCGGTGATTTCGTCACCCATGATCATCTCGGCCTGCCACTGCTGCTGCTGCGCGGACGTGACGGGCAGTTGCAGGCATTTCTCAATGTCTGCCGTCATCGTGGCGCGCGGCTGGTAGCGGCGCGCGAAGGCTGCGGCAAGCACCGCTTCACCTGTCCTTACCATGCCTGGACCTATGACGATGCCGGTAGGCTGCTGAGCCTGCCGCATGAAGCCGGCTTCGGCGATCTCGACAAGGGGGCGCATGGCCTGGTGCGGTTGCCGGTGGCGGAAGCCTTCGGCGTGGTATTCGTGCTGCCGCGCCAAGGTGGCGAACTCGATCTCGATACGGCTTTAGGCCCGCTCAAGCGCGATATGGAAAATTTTGGCCTGTCGAGCCATGTCGTCTACGATGAGCGCGAGATCGGCCTGCGCTGCAATTGGAAAGTGGTGATCGAGGGCGGGCTGGAAACCTATCATGTGCGCCATGCCCATGGCCGCACCATCGCGCCGATGTTCCTGGACAATATCAGCATCATGGAGCGGTTCGATCCGCATGCGCGGCTGTATTTCACCAAGCGCGAGGTGGCGAAGCTGAAGCACCAGACGCTCGATGGCCTGCGCGTGCGCGATTTCGGCAATCCGCTGTACTTCTTCTTCCCCAACATGATCGTGCTGGTGCAACCCGATCATGCCACGGTGATGATCACGTTTCCGCAAGGCACCGATGCCTGCATGATCCAGGGCGCGGCGCTGATCCCGGAACCGGCGCAGACCGAGAAGGCGCGGGCGCATTGGGACAAGAATGTGAAGATATTCTGGGACGCGCTGGACGAGGATTTCCAGATGGGCCAGTCGATCCAGGCCGGATTCCGCTCCGGCGCCAACAGCCACATCACTTTCGGCCGCTTCGAGCATCCCTGCGGCTGGTTCCATGCCGCGCTGGACAAGGCGATGGCGGGCTGATCACTCCGCCAGGGCTTGCTTGCGTTTGCGCAGGATGGCGGGCGACAGCATCGCCAGCAGCAGCAGGCCGGCGACCGCCAGCAGCCCGGCGCTGATCGGGTGTGAAACAAAGACGCTGAAATCGCCGCCCGAAAGCAGCAATGCGCGGCGGAAATTCTCTTCCAGCTGCGGCCCCAGCACCAAGCCGAGCAGCAGCGGTGCCGGCTCGACGCCGATCTTGATGAAGAAATAGCCGACCAGGGCACAGCCTAGCATGAGCCAGACATTGAACAGGCTGTTGGATAGGCCATAGGTGCCGATGCAGCAGAACAGCACGATGGCCGGGAACAGCAGCCGGTAGGGAATTTTCAGCATCGATACCCAGATGCCGATCAGCGGCAGGTTGATAATCAGCAGCATCACGTTGCCAACCCACATGCTGGCGATCAGGCCCCAGACCAGGGCCGGCTGTTCAGTCATCACGCGCGGGCCGGGCTGGATGCCCTGCATCATCAGCGCGCCGATCATCAGCGCCATCAGCGCATTGGCCGGGATGCCCAGCGTCAGCAGCGGGATGAAGCTGGTCTGCGCGCCGGCATTATTGGCGGCTTCTGGGCCGGCCACGCCTTCGATGGCGCCCTTGCCGAAGCGGCTGGGATCACGCGCCAGTTTCTTTTCCAGCGCATAGGAAGAGAACGGTGGCAAGGCTGCGCCGCCGCCCGGCAGCACGCCAAGGAAGGAACCGATGGCGGTGCCGCGCAGCATCGCCGCCCAGGAGGCTTTGAAATCGTCGCGGCTCGGAATCAGGTCGCGTATCCGCTGGCTCACCACGCGGCGGTCGCTGGGCTTTTCCAGGTTGGCGATGATTTCACCCAGGCCGAACAGGCCCATTGCCACCGGCACGAAATCCAGGCCATCGGACAGATCAGGGATGCCGAAGGTGAGGCGTGCGACGCCGGAATTCACATCGATGCCGCTCATGCCCAGCAGTAGGCCGAGCAGCACCATGGCGAGCGATTTCAGCACCGAGCCATGCGCCATCACCACCGCCGCGATCAGGCCAAGGGTGAGCAGACTGAAATACTCAACGGCGGTGAATTTCAGCGCCAGCTTGGCCATTGGCAGGCTAAGCAGGGCAATAACGATAGTGGCCAGCGTGCCGGCGACGAAGGAGGCGATGGCGGCAATCGCCAAAGCCGTGCCGGCGCGGCCCTGCTTGGCCATTTCATGGCCATCCAGGCAGGTGACCACCGATGAGGTTTCGCCCGGCACATTCACCAGGATCGCCGTGGTGGAGCCGCCATATTGCGCGCCATAGAAAATACCGGCCAGCATGATCATGGCGGAGGCCGGATCGAGGCCGAAGGTGAAGGGCAGCAGCAGGGCCACGGTTGGGATCGGGCCGATGCCGGGCAGCACGCCGATGGCGGTGCCGATCAGTACGCCGATCAGGCAGAACATCAGGTTCGTGGGCTGCAGGGCAGTGGAAAGGCCAAGCAGCAGGTTGGCGAACAGGTCCATGGCTTACTCGAACAATCCTGGCGGCCAGACCGGGATCGGCAGCTTCAGCACCTGCACGAACAGCAGCACGGCGGCACCCGCCAGCACGACGCCGAAGCCCAGGCTTTCCCACAAACGGGATTCCTTCGTTGCCAGACCGGCCAGCAGGATGGTGGCCAGCGCCGCCACGGCCAGTCCGGCACGTTCCGCCAACAGGGCGAAGGCTGCCACCGCTGCAGCGATGGCCAGGAGTGGCCGCAGCATCACCGTGGCAATGCCGACATGCGGTCGCAGCAGGCCGCGCCCGGCGAAGAACAGCCCGAAGCCGGCCAGCACCACGGCAATGGCGCGCGGCATATAGCCCGGCCCCATATCCGCTGCCGTGCCATGGGCCAGCTTCCTGGTCGCGACGAGGGCTATTGTCGCGACCAGCAGCAGGAACAGGCCGAGCAGCAAGTCAGGCAGGTCCACCCGGCGGCGGGTCATTACGCTTAGCTTTGCGGCTTGATGCCGGCTTCCTTGATGATGCCGCCCCAGCTTTCGATATTGGTGTTCAGCCAGGCCTTGAAATCATCCGGGCTGCCGGCGCGCACCACGCCACCCTGTTCGCCGATCTTCTGCGCGATATCGGGCATGGCGAGAATCTTGCGCAGTTCGGCATTCAGCTTGTTCACCACGGGGGCGGGCGTGCCGCCGGTGGTGAGCAGGCCCTGCCAGGTGCCGGCATCAGCCATCGGCAGGCCGGCCTCCTTGAAGGTGGGCAGGTCAGGCGCATTCGGCAGCCGCTCGCTGCCGGTAACGGCCAGACCCACCATCTGCTTATCGATCACGAAGGGCAGGGTGGCGGTGGTGCCGTTCACGATCACCTGGCTTTCGCCCGAGATCACCGCGCGCGAAGCTGCTGCGCCGCCGCGATAGGGCACCGACTTCCAGTCGATGCCGAGCGACTTCGCCATGCTCACGGCAGTGATGTGGTTCACTGCGCCGACGCCGGAATTGGCCACCGCCAGCTTGCCGGGATTGGCCTTGGCATGGGCCAGCAATTCCTGCACCGACTTGACCGGCACGGAGGGATGCACCGCCAGCACATAGGGGCCGAACATCACCATGCTCACCGGCTGCAGATCCTTGCGCACGTCGAAGGTGAGATCGGGGAACAGGCTGGGCGCGGTGGCGAGCGAGCCGACATCCATCAGCAGCAGGGTGTGACCATCGGGCGTGGCCTTGGCCACCGTGTCGGCGCCGAGATTGCCGGCAGCGCCGGGCTTGTTCTCCACCACCACGGACTGGCCGATGGCGTCCTGCAGCTTCGGCGCGATCAGGCGGGCCAGGATGTCAGAGGTGCCGCCAGGCGCGAAGGGCACGATGATGCGGACTGGGCGTTTGAAGTCCTGCGCTGTGGCCGGCGCGATGGAAGCGATAAAGGGCAGCGCCAGGGCAAGGGCTGCCAGCAGACGGTTCTTCATGTGCGTTCCTCCCGAACGTCGATGTGACGGTCTTACGCCGTTCAACGGACGGGATTCTAATGGACGAATGATACCTCAATGATTTAATTATCGGCTGGATCAATACCTTTTTTGGATTAATGGCCTCCAATGTTCGAACTGAGCCAGTTGCGCTGTTTCGTTGCCGTGGCCGAGGAAATGCATTTCGGCCGCGCGGCGCAGCGCCTGAACATGACGCAGCCGCCACTCAGCCGGCAAATCCAGTTGCTGGAGCATATTCTGGAGGTGCAGCTCTTCGAGCGTTCCAGCCGCTCGGTGCGACTCACCCGGGCTGGTGCGGGTTTCCTGCCCGAGGCCCGCCGCCTGCTGCGGCTGGCTGATGCTGCCGCCCTGGCCGCACGGCGCACGGCTCTGGGCGAAGCAGGCAGCCTTACGCTCGGCTTCACGGCAGCCTCCGGCTACGATTTCCTGCCGCGCCTGATCACAGCGTTTCGTGCCGAGGCGCCGGGCGTCGATCTGGTGCTGAAGGAAATGGTATCGGCGGATCAGGTGGAGGAGCTGATTGCCGGACGCATCGATGCCGGCCTGGTGCGGCCACCGTTCAGCCGCCGCGAATTCCAGTCGCTTTGCGTGGTGCGCGAGGAAATGATGCTGGCGCTGCCTTCCGCGCATCCGCTGGCCGAGGCAGCGGCAGTGGCGATCAGCGATCTGGACCGCCAGCCGGTGATCGCCTATTCGCCCTACGAGGCGCGCTACTTCTACGATCTGCTGGCCGGCATCTTCGCCACGGCAGGGGTGACGCCGGTGCATGTGCAGCATATCAGCCAGATCCACTCGATCCTGGGCCTGGTGCGTGCCGGGCTGGGGCTGGCGCTGGTGCCGCGCGCGGCGGCCAATCTGCGGTTCAAGGGCGTGGTGCTGCGCGGTTTCGCGCCGGCCCTAGTGCATCGCGCCGAACTGCATCTGGCTTGGCGGCGCGACAACAGCAATCCGGCTATCGCGATACTGGCGCGGCTGGCGAAGTAGGGCTGGCTACCAGGAAGAGTCGTTGTTGCGGCCGATGCGGCCGGCGCGCATCATCAGGTCGCGCAGCGCCTCGAAGGCCATCATCTTGGCCATGTGATCGACGCTGGCGCGGGTTTCGGCCATCTGCTGCGCCACGCTGGTGGCGCCGGTGCCTTGCGGGCCATAGGCCGTGGTCTGCGACGGTGTTTCCGCGACCTGCTCCAGGCCCTCGGCATGGGCTTCCAGCTTGCGGGTGAAATAGGCATGGATATCGCTGACGCTGCGCTTGCGGCCCATGCTGTCGAAGAACACGCCGCTATTGGCCGCTGCGGCATCCGGCAGCAGGTCGGCAGCCGGCATGTCGGGCCGGTCGCGCAGCGCGGTGAGGAACTTGGTGGCGCCATTGCTGCCGAGGAAATGGCCGAGATACAGCTCGGTCTTGCCAACTTCGACGCCGAATTCGCGTGACAGCATGGCCTGGTTGCCACGGGCATATTCGGCGGCCATGGCAGCGGCAATGCGCGGATCGTCGCGCAGGGCCAGGATCGTTTGGCGGTCGGCCGGATCGGCGACGCGCGGTCGGCCATCGCTGCCGGTGGTGATCTTGGCGGCCTGGTCGGCCAGGCCGTATTTGGCGCCGTTGTCGCGCACCATCTCCAGCCAGGTGCTCTCGATGAACTGGAACATGCCGCGCGCCGAACTGGTGCGGGCCTGGGCATCGGTGCGGAAACCGCTTTCCTGGGCCGCCTGCGATACCAGATAGGCGAAATCCACCCCCGCGCTGCGGCTGGCTTGCCGCAGCGTGTCGAGGATTTCAGTGCTCACCTTATGCTGGCCGACCCGGACATGGTCGGGACGGGTAGTCAGGGAGCTGGGTGGGATCGGCGCGGCCATGGTCTCTTTACGGCTAGAGTCATCCGATTCGCAGCTTGATCGCCGTTGGCAAACAAACCGTTAATATGGGCTGATTGAGTCGCGGGGAGGCATGATGAGCCTCACGGAGGATGAGCGTTGCAGGCAGTGATCGATAGCATCGACTGGCAGCAGGACGGCCCCTGGCTGGCCCTGCTGGGCCTGTTGCTGGGGCTGGGGCTGCTGCTGGCGGTGTTTGACCTGCTCGACCGCTGGGCGGCTTCGCATCTCGCCATCGACCGCGTGGCGCTTGCCACCCGCTATGGCGGTTTCATGAATTCCTGGGCGGTCTTTGGCCGTGGCGCCACGGATTACCGCGACCTCAAGCCGATGTTCCCGGGTGCTGAAGCGGCCGAGATGGCGCGCTATGGGGATGGAACCGCCTGCATCGTCGCCCGCTTCAATGATCCGGCCCAGGCACGGGCGCAGATCGAACGCGGCAATGGCCGTTCGCTGGGCAGCTTCGCCGCTGCCGGTGTCGAGATCGGCGAGGCCGGATTGACTTTCGCCACGGCGGAACCCGGCGAACGCGCACGCTACCGCCTGGGGCAATGGCTGGCGGTGGAAGATACCTTGCTGGCGGTATATGGCCCGGATGCGGCCTCGCTTGCCAAGCGCCGGCGGCAGCTGCCTTGCCTGCAGCAGCGCACCATATTGCCGGTATTTGTCTGGCTGCGCAGCCGTGCCGGCTTTTCGTTGCTGGCAGGACTCTGGCTGCTGCTGTTGGGGGCTGGCCTGGTGCCGCTGCTGGAACGGGTGCAGGCAGCAAGGCCGTTGGCTGGTGCTGCGGTTCAGGATGAGGCTGGCTTGCGCCGCGCGTTGCAGGCGCTGGGCGAGGGCAGGAGCGTGCTGCGCGTGACCGAGGAGGGCGATGTCCTGCGGATCGAACGCCGCGTTGATGATCCGCGCCTGGCCGACCTGCTGGATCTGAGCGAGGGCGGCCGCTTCGTCGCGGCGCTGGAATTGCGCTTCGATGACACCGCCAGGAGCGTATCGGTGCTGCGCCTTGCCGGCCGGTTGCAGGGATCGTCGATGGCGGGCCAGCCGCCATTGCCGCCGGCGCGCTGGTTCAATCTGGCCGGCCTCGGGCCTGATGATGGGGCTTTGCGCGATGTGGCACGCGCCGCCGTGCTGGCTGCCGGCTGGCAATGGCAGCCGCGCCTGTTCTAAGCCGATGCCGCTGCCGGGTTTTTCGGCAGAATCAAACTTTCGTTAGGTAAGGCTGGCAAAGCCCCGCTCGGGCTTGCTAACCTTGGCGCCAACCCTGGAGTTGGGAGGAAACAGACCATGGCCATAGGCTATAAGCAGATGGTGGCCGAAGCGCTGGCGGAGATCGTCACGCTGACGCCGGAACAAGCCGCCGCCAAGCTCGGCCAGCCCGATGTGGTGCTGGTGGATATCCGCGATCCGCGCGAACTGGAACGCGATGGCGCGGTGCCCGGCACCTTCCATTGCACGCGCGGCATGCTGGAATTCTGGATCGATCCGGAAAGCCCGTATCACAAGCCGGTTTTTGCCGAGGGCAAGGAATACGTCTTCTTCTGCGCCGGTGGCCTGCGCTCGGCGCTGGCCGGCCATACCGCCAAGCGGATGGGGCTGGAGAAGGTATCGCATATCGATGGCGGCTTCGGCGCCTGGAAGAAACAGGGCCTGCCCACGGTAGCCTGGGCGCCCAAGCAGCATGGAGAAAACAAATGAGTGGTCCGCTTACCGGCCTGAAGGTGATTGAAATGCCGGCGATCGGCCCGGTGCCGTTCTGCGGCATGCTGCTGGCCGATCTTGGTGCCGATGTGCTGCGTCTGGAGCGCCTGGGCGATTCCGGCCTTGGCCTGCCGGTGGAGCCGAAATACGAATTGCTGGCACGTGGCAAACGTTCCGTGCCGGTGGATCTCAAGAACCCTGCCGGCATTGCCATGGTGCTGGATCTGCTTGGCAAGGCCGATGTGGTGCTGGAAGGCTTCCGCCCTGGCGTGATGGAACGCCTGGGCCTGGGGCCGGATGTGGCGCTGAAGCGCAACCCGGGCCTGGTCTATGGCCGCATGACCGGCTGGGGCCAGGATGGCCCGCTGGCCCAGGCCGCCGGCCATGACATCAACTATATCGCGCTGACCGGCGCGCTGGGCGCCATCGGCCCGGCCGGCGGTGCGCCGGTGGCGCCGCTCAATCTGGTTGGCGATTTCGGCGGCGGTTCGCTCTATCTCGCCATGGGCCTGCTGGCGGCTCTGTTCGAGCGCCAGAACAGCGGCAAGGGCCAGGTGGTGGACAGCGCCATGGTGGACGGTGCCGCCTCGCTGATGACCATGTTCTACGCCTTCCGCGCCTCGGGCCGCTGGCAGGATCAGCGCGGCGTCAACATGCTGGATGGCGGCGCGCCGTGGTATGGCAGCTATGAATGTGCCTGCGGCGGCTATATCTGCATCGGTTCGATCGAAACCAAGTTCTACGCCGAACTGATCGAGAAACTGGGCCTCGATCCCAAGGTGCTGCCGAAGCAGCATGACCGCGCCCGCTGGGGCGACCTGCGCGCTGCCTTTGCCGCCACCTTCCGCACCCGCAGCCGCGAGGAATGGTGCAAGCTGATGGAAGGCAGCGATATCTGCTTCGCGCCGGTGCTGAACCTGGAAGAAGCGACCCAGCATGCGCATATGCAGGCACGCAACACCTTCGCCACTCTTGATGGCGTGACTCAGCCCAATCCGGCGCCGCGCTTCTCGCGCACGCCGGGCGCCATCCGCCGTGGCCCGCCTGGTGCGGAAGGTACCGACAAGATTGCCGATGGCCGCGCAGCGCTCAGTGAATGGGGTATCGATACCTCGGCTGCTGCGGCTGCCGGTGCCCTCGGTACGGCGGCTTGAGCCGGCTCGCCGGCAAGGTTGCGTTGATTACCGGTGGCGCGTCCGGCTTTGGCCGCGCCACCGCTGAATTGTTCCTGCGCGAAGGCGCACGCGTCATCATAACCGACCGCAATGCGGCAGCGGGGCAGGCAGCGGCAGCCAAACTCGGCTGCCGTTTTGTCGAGCAGGATGTAACCGACGAGACTTCCTGGCCGCTGCTGATCGACGGCATTGCCGCTGCGGAAGGGCGGCTTGATGTCCTGGTCAACAATGCCGGCATTGGCGTGTTCCGTAGCGTCACCGAGATGAGCCTGAAGGAATGGCGTCGGGTGCAGGCGGTGAATTCCGATGCGGTGTTCCTGGGCTGCAAGTACGCCATTCCACTCATGGAGCGTTCCGGCGGCGGCTCCATCGTCAATGTCGCCTCCATCGCCGGCAAGGTTGGTGCACCGCTGATGGCGGCCTATTGTGCCTCGAAAGGCGCGGTTACGCTGTTCACCAAGGCGCTGGCGATGGAATGTGCCGCCGCGCGTAATAATATCCGTGTCAATTCCGTGCATCCCGGCTATGTCGAAACCGCGATGGTTCAAGGGCATATCGCCGCCGGTGGAGAGCCGGAGCGCACGCGCAAGCATCTCGAGCGCCTGCATCCCATCGGCCGCATGGGCCAGGCAGAGGAAATCGCGCGCGGAATACTCTATCTTGCCGGCGATGAGTCCAGTTTCATGACCGGCGCCGAACTGGTGCTCGATGGTGGCCTCACGGCACAGTAGTCTTAAGTTTCATTTTGGGAGGAAGACATGGATCTCGGTATCAAAGGCCGCAACGCATTGGTTTGCGCCTCCAGCAAGGGCCTCGGGCTCGGCTGCGCGGAGGCGCTGGCCAAGGAAGGCGTCAATATCACCATGACGGCACGCGGCAAGGACGTGCTGGAAGCTGCTGCCGCCCATGTGCGCTCGGTCGCTCCCGGTGTCACGGTGAAGACTGTGGCCGGCGATATCGCGACGGTGCAGGGCCGCGCCGATGCGCTCGGCACCGCCGGTCCGATTGATATCCTGGTGAACAATGCCGGTGGCCCGCCGCCCGGTGATTTCCGCGACTGGGACCGCGATGCCTGGATCAAGGCGCTGGATGCCAACATGCTGGCGCCGATCGAACTGATCAAGGCGACACTGGATGGCATGATCGCGCGCAAATGGGGCCGCGTGGTCAACATCACCTCGTCTTCGGTCAAGGCGCCGATTGCCATTCTCGGCCTGTCCAACGGCGCGCGTTCCGGTCTTACCGGCTTTGTTGCCGGCCTGGCGCGCCAAGTGGCGCCGCATGGCGTCACCATCAACGGCCTGCTGCCCGGCCGCTATCTCACGGATCGCCTCAAAGGCACCATCGCGGCTCAGAGCAAGAAGAGCGGCGCCGAGCTTGAAGCAGAGTTTGCCCGCCAGGCGGCGACCATTCCCGCCGGTCGTTTCGGTACGGAGCGGGAATTCGGCGAAGTCTGCGCCTTCATGTGTTCTGAACGCGCTGCCTATCTCACCGGCCAGAATATCCTGCTCGATGGCGGCAATTATCCGGGCACCTACTGAGGCGAGGCGGGCATGAGCTGGGAAGCGGAAATCGAGGAACTGCGCCGGCGCGAGGAATTCGCCCGGCAGATGGGCGGGCCGGACAAGATCAAGCGCCAGCATGATGGCGGCAAGCTGACGGTACGCGAGCGCATCACGCAGTTGCTCGATTCCGGCAGTTTCCACGAGATCGGGGCTATCGCCGGTCGTGCCCGCTATGGCGATAACGGTGAACTGCTTGATCTGAGCCCGACCAACTTCGTGTTCGGGCGCGGCAAGCTGGATGGCCGGCCCGTGGTGGTAGGCGGCGATGATTTCACCGTGCGCGGTGGCGCCGCCGATGCCGCGATCTGGCAGAAGCAGGTGATGAGCGAGCAGATGGCGCGTGAGTTGCGCATCCCCATCGTGCGGCTGGTGGATGGCACCGGCGGCGGCGGTTCGGTGCGCTCGCTGGAAACCGAGGGGCGCACCTATGTGCCGGCCAATCCGGGCTGGGATCATGTGGTGGCCAATCTCGGCATCGTGCCGGTGGTGTCGCTGGCACTCGGCTCGGTCGCCGGCCTTGGCGCCGCGCGCACCGTCAGCAGCCATTTCTCGGTGATGGTGGAGGGTATCTCGCAGATGTTCATTGCCGGTCCGCCGGTGGTGGCGCGCGCCGGTGAGACGCTGACCAAGGAGGAATTGGGTGGCGTCGATATCCATACCCGCTCCGGTGCCATCGATCTGGCGGTGAGCAGCGAGGCGGAAGCCTTTGCTGCCGCGAAACGCTTCCTGTCCTACCTGCCCAGTTCAGTGCATGAACTGCCGCCGCGTGGGCCGCTGATCGATCCGCCGGACCGCCGCGAGGAGAAGCTGATCTCGGTCATCCCGCGTGATCGCCGCCGCGTCTACAAGATGCGCGAGATCATCGACATGCTGGTGGATACCGGCAGCTTCTTCGAGATGGGCAAGATGTATGGCCGCTCGGCCATCACCGGCCTGGCGCGCCTGGATGGCTGGCCGGTCGCCATTCTCGCCAGCGACCCCTACCATTATGGCGGTGGCTGGACGGCTGATACCTCGATCAAGGTCGAGCGTTTCGTCGATCTGGCCGAGTCTTTCCATCTGCCGGTGGTGCATCTGGTGGATATTCCGGGTTTCGTTATCGGCCTCGATTCCGAAAAGGCCGGTACCATCCGCCATGGCGCGCGCGCCATGGCCGCCGTGTATCAGGCCAGCGTGCCATGGTGCTCGATCCTGGTGCGCAAGGCGTTCGGCGTTGCCGGCGCCGCCAATGCCAATGCGGCGCGGCTGCATTACCGCTATGCCTGGCCGTCGGGCGACTGGGGCAGCCTGCCGCTGGAAGGCGGCATCGAGGCAGCCTACCGCGCCGATCTCGAAGCTGCCGCCGATCCGGTGGCGCTGAAAGCGGATATCGAGGAGCGGCTCAACCGCGTGCGTTCGCCATTCCGCACCGCCGAGAGTTTCTGGGTCGAGGAAATCATCGATCCGCGCGACACAAGGCCTTTGCTCTGCGAATTCGCCAACCTTGCGGCGCCGTTGCGGCAGGCCGGACCGGCGGCTTTGCCGTATCGTCCCTGACGATATTTTTCCGGTCGTCATGCGCGGACTTGATCCGCGCATCTTGCGCATGGAAACAGGAAGATGCCCGGGTCAAGCCCGGGCATGACGATAAGAGGAATTTACCCTTGTCATAAATAGACCAGTCTGTATAATTTTGGTCATGGCAAAACGTACGCAATCGAGCCGTGATCGCTTCGTCGAAATGGCGGCGAAGCTGTTTTCGCGCCATGGCTATGCGGCAGTGGGGCTTAACCGCATCATCGAGAAAAGCGGTGCGCCGAAAGGTTCGCTGTATCACCATTTCCCGGACGGCAAGGAGCAGTTGGCCGCTGAAGCCGTGGCCTGGGCGGCGGAAAGCTTCACCGACACATTGCGCGAGGAAATCGACATCGCCCCCAGCGTGGCGGTGGCGATCCGCCGCACGGCTGATCGCGTTGCCGGCTGGCTAGAGAAATCGGCGTTCCGCGATGGCTCGCCGCTTACCATCGTGGCGGTGGAGACCGGCGCCTTCAACGCGGCTCTGCGCGAAGCCTGCCGCCAGGGCTATGCGCAATGGGCTGCCATTCTCAGCGCGGCCCTGCTGGCGGAAGGGCGCAGCGAGCAGCGTGCCGAGGCACGCGCCGAACTCATTCTTGCCGCCTTCGAAGGCGCGATGATTCTCTGCCGCGTGCAGGCTTCCGGCGAACCGCTGCGCGGTATCGGCCGGCAATTGGAGGAAATCCTGCAATGACTGATATCGCCAAGCTGCCGCCCTCGCGCGAATTGCTTGAAGCCGCGATGAAAACCAGCCCGTTCACCACCTGGATCGGCACCGAATTGCTGCATTTCGAGCCGGGGCAGGTCGAGATCGCCGCCAATCTGCGCCGTGAGATGACACAGCATCATGGTTTCGCCCATGGCGCCGTGGTCGGCTACATGGCGGACACGGTCTGCGCCTGGGCGGCGGCCTCCGTCGCCGGCGATGTGGTGACCAGCGAATACAAACTCAACCTGCTGGCTCCGGCGGTGGGGCAGCGCCTCTATGCCACCGGCACGGTGATCAAGGCCGGCAAGGCACAGGTTGTCACCCGTGCCGATGTGTATGCCGAACACCAGGGCACAAAGAAGATCGTTGCCACCGCGCTTGCCACCATCGTTCGCGTCTAGAGCCAGCCGAGCAGGCGCCACCACAGCAGGTCCAGCGGCAGCAGTACCAATGTGCTGATGGCGAACAGCCACAGGCAGAGCTTGGTGGCGGCGGCCATCGGCACACGGCCAAGCTGCGTTGAGAGCAGCAAAGGCGGCGACTGGTAAGGCACCAGGATATTGGAGAAGCCGAGCACCTGGCTCATCAGCACGCTGGCCAGCGGCAGGCCGGTGGCACGCGCCAGTTCCTCGGCCATCGGTGTCATGATGGTCGGCACGCCGGCGAGGGTCGTCACGACGCCGATGGCACTGGAAACGGTTGCCAGCATGCCGACATTCCAGAACGGTGTATCCTGCGAGAAATGCGCCACCCGCTCGAAGCCGTGCACCAGCAGCGGCCCAAGGCCAGAACCAGCGACGATGGCGCCCAGCCCCATCACGCCGGCGAGGAAGAACAGCGATGCGAAGCCGATCTCCTCGTTGAAAACCCGCTTCGAGGTCAGCCCCAGACTTGGCAGCAGGCAGACCAGGGCCGCGCCCAGGCTGACCCAGGCCGGCGAGACATGATGCAGCGCGTCTGTGATCCACAGGATCAGGCTGAGGCCAAGGATGACACTCAAACGCCATTGCGGCGCCGTCATCGGTCCCAGCGCGGCGCTGTCGTCGTCCTTGGTTACTTCCGCGTCACGGTCCGGGAACAGCCACAGGATCAGCACCACCATCACGGCGGATTTCAGCAGTCCCAGTATCGGGAAATGCAGCAGCAGATACTGGCCGTAGGTGGTCGTGTAACCGTAAAGCGTTTCCGCACTGCCGGCCAGGATCGTGTTCGGGATGTTGGAGGGCAGGATGGAGAAGGTGGGCACATGGCTGCCGAAGCAGGCAGCCAGCAGCATGCCGATGCGGCCCGGACGGCCTTCCGCGTAGCCCATGCGGTCGGCCAGCGCCATGGTGATCGGCACCAGCAGCACGGCGCGGCCCATCGAGGAAGGCATCAGGAAGCCCAGCAACAGGCCAACCAGGGCGATGCCGAGCACGATATTGCGGTAGCGCATTCCAAGGGCGCGCGCCATCAGCAGCGCGATGCGCTGGCCCAGGCCGGTGAAGCGGATGGCGGCACCGATCACCAGGCCGCCCAGCACCAGCCAGAAAGTGGTGGAATGGAAGCCGGAAAAGATCACGGCCGGCGGCGCCACATGCAGCAGCACGGCGAACAGGAAGAAGGCCAGCGTGGTCCAGTATTCCGGCAGGGCGCCGCTGGCCCACAGGCCGATGCCGAACACGCCCAGCGCGGCGGTCAGCGCCATCTCCTGCGGGATATGCTGTTTGGTCAGGAACCAGGTCAGCAGCGCGGCGACAACGACACCCAGCGCGGTCCAGAGTTTATGGGCGGGAATAGCTTCCGCGCCGCCGGGCGGCTTGGCCGCAGCGCCGGGCATAGACGACATGAGTACAAGTCCTTGTTCTGCTTTTTTTGACACTTCGGCGCGGGGCGGAACCGGGAGATGAAATAGTACTCTAGGCGCCATGGTCTAGGGGCGCCATGCTTGGTTGGGCGCCTTGGCGATCCGGCGATCCGGCGTTAGGATGGGGGATGAAGACCGAGACCGACCTGCCGGCGAAGAAGCCGGCAATCAAGCCCATCGTTCTCACCTCGCATCCCGGCGGCAGCGGCCCGAAACCCCTGCCTATCGACTGGGGGGCTGCTGATCCCCTGCGCCGTGGCCCGATCATCGCCACCGTGCATGCCGGCGAGGGCGCCAGCATCGCCGCCAAGAACGCCATCGGCACCCATTCCGGCGCCTATGCGCTCTACCGCGCACTTGCCATCGCCGCCGGGCAGCTCAAGGCCGATCACAAGCCGGACCTCACCAACACCGCGCCGGCCGAAGCCATCGGACCGTTCCCGCAATGGGCCGATGCGGCGAAGATCGTGTCGATGGATCCCTTCGGCCACATGGTCAGCGAAGCCTATGCCGACCTGATCCGGCTTGGCGCCGATATCCGGCCCAGCATCGCGGTGACCAAGGCGCACATCAACATGCCGGAATTGCTGGACGCCATGCGCGCCGGCCGGCTCAAGGCCGATGGCGAGGTGCTGGCGGCGAATGGCGACGTGCGCGTCACCAAGATCGCCATCGAGCCGGTCTGGTGGCTGCCGGGCGTGGCGGCACGGTTCAAGATCAGCGAGACCGATCTGCGCCGCAATCTGTTCGAGCAGACCGCCGGCATGTTCCCGGAATTGGTGACGCGGCCCGATCTCAAGGTTTTCCTGCCGCCCATCGGCGGCATGACGGTGTATCTGTTCGGCGATATCCACAAGCTGGGCAAGCCGGAAACCCGCATCGCCTGCCGCATCCATGATGAATGCAACGGCTCCGATGTATTCGGCTCCGACATCTGTACATGCAGGCCCTACCTCGCCCATGGAATAGAAGTCTGCATCGAGATGGCGCAGCAGGGCGGCGTCGGCGTCATTGTCTATAACCGCAAGGAGGGCAGGGCGCTGGGCGAGGTGACCAAGTTCCTGGTCTACAATGCCCGCAAGCGCCAGGAGGGTGGCGACCGTGCCGAGGCCTATTTCGAGCGCACCGAATGCGTTGCCGGCGTGCAGGACATGCGCTTCCAGGAATTGATGCCCGA
Organism: Ferrovibrio sp.; assembly: GCF_965278975.1. Lineage (GTDB taxonomy): Bacteria > Pseudomonadota > Alphaproteobacteria > Ferrovibrionales > Ferrovibrionaceae > Ferrovibrio. The sequence goes on along the minus strand of NZ_OZ257126.1, from coordinate 4,241,289 downwards.
TGTGCTGCACTGGCTCGGCATTGCCCGTGTCGACAAGCTGGTGTCGATGAGCAATCTCAAGTTCCAGCCGCTGGTGGATAGCGGCATCCAGGTGGTGGAGCGTATCCCGATCCCGGATGATCTGATTCCCGCCGATGCGCGGGTGGAGATGGATGCCAAGAAGGCGGCGGGCTATTTCACCGACAAGGTGCCCGATGCCGCCGAACTGAAGCAGAGCAAAGGCCGCCGGCTGGATGAGTGAGCTGCTTGACTGGCTGCTCAGCCCGGTTGCGATCCGTGCCCGCGCCGAGCAGCTCTACGCCCATGTTGCTGCCGGCAAGTCGGCGTATTTCACGCTCGAAGCCGGCCGGCTGGAACAGGCTGCGGATTATGTCGCCGAGGTGATCCGCGCGAATTATCCCAGCCTGAAGATTCCTTATCATGCGCGCTGGCGGCATTTCGGCGACCGCTGGGACAAGCTGGCGCCGCGTTTCCAGGGCATCCAGTCCGATGAACTGGCGCGCATCCGTTTCGATCTCGCGGTGGTGTCGGTGCTGCTCGATGCCGGCGCCGGCGCGGCATGGAAATATGTCGAACCGGGCAGCGAGCAGGTGCTGGCGCGCTCCGAAGGTCTGGCAGTGGCCAGCCTGCATGCCTTCCAGAAGGGTGTGTTCTCGCGTCTGCCGGAAGCCTTGCCCTGCCGTGCCGATGCCGAGGGGCTGGAGCGCATCACCACGGAAGATATCGCCCAGGCTTTCCAGGTGACGGCGGATAATCCGCTCGATGGCCTGGAAGGGCGCACCAAATTGCTGCGCGATCTTGGCGCTGCTTTGCGCAAGAGTCCGGGTTATTTCGGCCATGCCGATGACGTGCCGCGCATTGGTTTCCTGTTCGATCACCTGAAAGCCCAGGCCAGGGAAGGCGTGTTGCCGGCGGATGCCATTCTGAAGGCATTGCTGCGCGGCCTCGGCCCGGTCTGGCCTGGCCGGATCGATTTCGAGGGCGTCAATCTCGGCGATTGCTGGCGCCATCCGGCAGCACTCGCGCATGATGCCAGCGATGGCCTAGTGCCGTTCCACAAGCTGTCGCAATGGCTGGCCTATTCACTGGTTGAGCCGCTGGAAGAAGCGGGTATCCGGGTTGTCGATCTGGATGCGCTTACCGGCCTGCCGGAATACCGCAATGGTGGCTTGTTCCTTGATCTCGGCGTTTTGCGCCTGAAGGATTCGGCCCTGGCCGCAGAGCGTCTGCCGCCGGCCCATGAGGCGGTGGTGGAATGGCGCGCGCTGACAGTGGCGCTGCTAGACCGCATCGCCGAGCCGTTGCGCCGCCGGCTTGGCAAGACCCAGGCTGAATTGCCGCTGGCCAGCCTGCTGGAAGGTGGCACCTGGGCAGCGGGGCGTCGTATCGCCGCCGAGCGCCGGCCGGGCGGTCCGCCGCCGCTCAACATCATCAGCGACGGCACGGTTTTCTAGGGAGAGTTTGCAATGTCGAACGTGCATGTGATCGATCATCCGCTGGTGCAGCACAAGCTGACGCTGCTGCGCCGCAAGGAAGTATCGACCGCCGAGTTCCGTGGTCTGGTGCGTGAGGTCAGCCTGCTGATGGCCTATGAGGTGCTGCGCGATCTGCCCACCGAGCTGGTTACCATCGAGACGCCGCTGGAGCAGATGCAGGCGCCGCTGCTGCTCGGCAAGAAGCTCTGCTTCGTTTCCATCCTGCGCGCCGGCAACGGCATCCTGGATGGCATGCTTGATTTGGTGCCCTCGGCGCGTGTTGGTCATGTCGGGCTTTACCGTGATCCAGCCACGCTGGTGCCGGTGGAGTATTACCTCAAGCTGCCCGACGATGTGAGCCAGCGCCTTGTCGTGGTGGTGGACCCGATGCTCGCCACCGGCCATTCCGCGGCGGCAGCCGTGTCGCGGCTGAAGCAGGCCGGCGCCACACAGATCAAGTTCGTCTGCCTGCTCACAGTGCCCGAAGGCCTGCGCGTGTTCCACGACAACCACCCGGATGTGCCGGTCTACACCGCCTCCATCGACCGCCAGCTCGACGACCATGGCTATATCCGGCCGGGCCTCGGCGATGCCGGCGACCGGCTCTACGGCACCAAGTAGCGGCAAAAGCTTCTTCACATTGGAACCGATTGTGTCGGCTGTCACAGGCCGGCCCTCGACTTGCGTCCCCACGCTCCCATTTGTCGGGCTAAGACTACGCCAACCCAGACAAAACACAGGAACGTGCCATGGCCTTCCTCTACCGCCGCCTCGTCCGCATCGGACTCACTCTTGCCGTCGCCACCGCTGCCGGCCTTGCCGCGCCGGCTTTTGCCGCCTCGCCGGATAGCCTGTCGGCTGAGCCGTTGGCGATTGCCGCCAGCCCGGTACCGCGCGTGGTGGGACATGACCAGCGCCGCAACGTATCGGTGGTACTCGGCCAGCGTCTGGCCGCCGGCCCTGGCTCCGGTATTGCCGTGAAGCTGGCCGATGGCACGAATGTAGTGATCGGTCCGAACAGCGCCCTCAGCGTCGATGAATACGCGCCCGACCGCATCGTGCTGCGCCTGGAGCGCGGCAGCTTCCACGTCGATTCCGCCAGTCCCGGCCTGGTCTATGTGGTGCTGCCGTCGGGCAGCGTCGGCATCCGTGCCGCCGCCGTGGCCGGCCGTGTCACCCCCGATGTGACCGATGTTGTGATGCTGAGCCCCGGCCGGGCCGATGTTACCGGCTTCGGTGGCCGCAGCGTGCGCCTGGATCGCCAGGGCCTCGCCACCCGGATTCAGGGCCTGGGCAGCCCGAGCAGCCCGGCCATGCTGCCGGCCGAGCGCCTGAAGGACTTCGCCGGTATCGTCTCGCAGGTCGCCTCGCGCTGAGCCGACTCGTTTTCAGGTTGCTACGCAGCGGCCTGACCTGGGGAACAGTCGTGGTTTTTAACCACGCAGGCGCCGTTTTGTGACACAGTTCGGCGCGTAATTTCTGCAGCGCTCATACTGTCGAAAAAGCCGCATGGATTGCGGCTTTTTTGCATTTCCAGGAGTGCTGTGCCGCCCCTGGGCGTGCCCCCCGGGACACAGTGAGCGAAAAAAAATTTCGCGAGGGGGCAGTTTGCTATTGCGTTGGGGGGCAAATGTTGTAAATAGCACCTCATGTGACGCACCCGCACGTGCCGATGGCCCCTGGCAGGTTATGCAACGACGAACGCGTCTCTTTTGGTGGCACAGCGCAAGCTGTGTCGGGTTCAGAGCCGGTCCGAGAGGGAGGTTTCGATGATTGCAGCCAATGGTGGCCGCGTGAAGACCCGTCTGCGAAGCACGCCCGCAAAGCGTATTGAGCAGGGGCAGATTACCCCGAAAATGCAGAAGTTCCTTGCCGAGTGCCGCGACACCGAGCCGTTCCTCGTGGTCGATGTGGACATCGTCGAGCAGAACTACATGACGCTGCGCCGTCTGCTGCCGCTGGCCAAGGTGTTCTATGCCACCAAGGCGAACCCGGCTGAGGAGATCGTGCGCCGTCTGGCCGACATGGGCTCCAGCTTCGACGTCGCCTCGATGGGTGAAATCGATCTGTGCCTGAGCCAGGGTGTCACTGCTGACCGCATTTCCTACGGCTCCACCATCAAGAAGCGCAGCGACATTGCTGCCGCCTTCGAGAAGGGCGTGCGCCTCTATGCCTTCGACTCCGAAGCCGAGCTGCTGAAGCTGGCCGACGTGGCGCCGGGCTCGCGCGTGTTCTGCCGTGTGCTGATGGAGTGCGAGGGCGCTGAATGGCCGCTGTCGCGCAAGTTTGGTTGCTCGCCGCGCATGGCTGCGGACCTGCTGGTGCAGGCGCGCCGTCTCGGCCTGGAGCCCTACGGCATCTCCTTCCATGTCGGCTCGCAGCAGACCGATCTCGGCCAGTGGGACAAGGCTGTGGCCCAGGTGGCGCAGATGTTCACCATCCTGCAGGAAGCGGATGTGGAGTTGCGCATGATCAACCTCGGTGGCGGCTTCCCGGCCCGCTACCGCTCGGACGTGCCGATGCTTGAGGCCTATGCCAAGGCGATCTCGGACGCGATGACCAAGCATTTCGGCAACAAGCTGCCGGAAATGATCATCGAGCCGGGCCGTGGTCTGGTCGGCGATGCCGGCGTGATCCAGGCCGAGGTGGTGCTGATCTCGCGCAAGGACTATGACGAGGACCGCCGCTGGGTCTATCTCGACATCGGCAAGTTCTCCGGCCTGGCCGAGACCATGGACGAGGCGATCAAGTACCGCCTGGTGACGCCGCGCGATGGCGGTGCCACCGGTCCGGTCTCGATCGCGGGTCCGACCTGCGACAGCGCCGACATCCTGTACGAGAAGGCTGATTACCAGATGCCGCTCGACCTCCAGGTCGGTGACAAGGTGCAGATCCTCTCGACCGGTGCCTACACCACCACGTACTCCTCGGTGGGCTTCAACGGCTTTCCGCCGTTGAAGAGCTACTGCATCTAAGCAGCGAATCTGAGGCGGGTAGCGCTGGGCGCAATGCCCTGGCGATACCCGCTTTTTCGCGCCGGGACCCCGGACTACCGCTTGGCGGACTCCGGGGTCCCGGCTGCGACTAAAGGCTGCATAATATAACCCCTGCTGCGCGTTTTATTCCAATTCTGCTTGCCGCAAGCGTCAAGCTGTGTGACAAATTTTGTGTGATTCTGACAGTTTGCCGGAATCAGCAGGAGAGGCTGGCTCCTCAAAAATAAAAAACGGCGGGCGGCCATGGCCCGCCCCAGGCGCAAAAGCGCCGGGCTGCGCGGAACTGGGGTGAGTGGAATGTTTCTAAAGTCGAGGATGGTTCCGTGAGGGAGCGGGTGGTTTTCCACGCCGCGAGGAATTTCCCATGAGTGCTGGCGGGGATGACGATTTCCTGCTGGCCCTGGGCGTACGCCATAGCCGCGAACAGCTTGATACGGCGCCGGTTCAGCTTCGCTCCCGCGATGACACTTCGGATCTGTTTCTTGCCGCGCTGGACGGCATCGGCGAGGCGCTGGCGGTGTGGGATGCTGGCCCACGGCTGCTGCGTTTCAATCGCCGCCTGCCGGAAATCTTCGGTCTCGGGCCAGCCGATCTGGCGCCCGGCATTTCGGCCAAGGATTTCCTGTTCCTGCTGATCGACCAGGGCGTGGTCAACCTGCGTGCCGAGGAAGCCGAAGCCTGGGTGGAAGCCTATGTCGATGCTTCCACCCGTGCTGATCGCAAGCAGGAAGTGCGGCTGGCCGATGGCACATGGCTGAGCTTCGACTGGCGCCGCCTGCCCCCTGGCCTTGGTGAGGGTGGGGGCCTTGGCGATGGCGGCTATGTCTCGGTATTCAGCGATATCACCGCGCGCAAGCGGGCGCAGCTTCGCCTGCGCCATGCCGAGGCCAAATACCGTCAGATATTCGACAACGTGCAGGAAGGCATCCTACAGGTGACGCCAGAGGGGCGTATCCTTTCGGTGAACAAGGCGGGCGCGCGGGTTTTCGGCTATGCGGCGCCGGAAGTGATGCTGCGCGAAGTCACCAATGTCGGACGCCAGCTTTATCTGCAGAGCACGCGCCAGCGCGAACTGATGGACCTGCTGGAACGCAACGGCACAGTGCAGGATTTTCGCTCGCAGATGCGGCGGCGTGACGGCAGCATCATCTGGGTAGCGAAGACTCTGCGCCGGGTGGTTGATGACCGCGGCAATACAGTGATGATCGAAGGCATGTTCCGCGACGTCTCCAGTCAGCGCCGTTCGGAAGAGGCACTGATGCAGGCCAAGGATCAGGCTGAGGCGGCGAACCGCGCCAAGAGCGATTTCCTCGCCAACATGAGCCATGAGCTGCGCACGCCGCTGAATGCCATCCTCGGTTTCTCGCAGATTCTCTCCGAGGGCATGCTGGGGCCGCTCGGCAACGCGAAATATACCGAGTATTGCCGCGACATCCTGGCTTCCGGCCGCCATCTGCTGGCCCTGATCAACGACATCCTGGACATGGCCAAGGTCGAGGCCGGCAAGATGGCGCTGGATGAGGAATGGCTTGATCTTGAAGACAGTATCGATGCCGCGCTGCTGCTGGTGCGTGAACGTGCCGCGCAAGGCAGCATCCATCTGTCCAAGACATTGCCGAAGCTGCCGCCGACTGTGTGGGGTGATACCCGCCGCCTGCGACAGGTATGGATCAATCTGTTGACCAATGCCGTGAAATTCACGCCAGCTGACGGGCGCGTGAATGTGAACGTATCAGTTGGCGAGGATGGTGCCGTCGCTATCGCGGTATCGGATACCGGCATCGGCATTGCCGCCGCCGATATCGAGCGCGTGCTGCTGCCGTTCAATCAGGTGGAGACCGCACTGAGCCGCGGCCATGAAGGCACTGGCCTTGGCCTGGCGCTGACCCGCAGTCTGGTGGAACTGCATGGCGGCCGGCTGGCCATCGACAGCGAGGTTGGTATCGGCACCACCGTTACCGTTTCGCTGCCGCCGGATCGGCGCCGTGCTGCGACCTTGCTGCCACACCAGGTTTCAGGGGATGCGGAGTATGAGTTTGCCGACAGCCTGGCGCTCGCCCAGGCGGGCGATGGCGCGGGCGGCACGGTTGAAGGGATGGACCTCGCTCACCAGCGGGCGCCCCTTGCCGCTGGCTAACCAGGCCGCGAGGCTCTGGCGTTGCAATGGCTCCAATGCGGGATTGCGGCGCAGTTGTTCGCCGGCCCGCACACCGATCAGTGAAGCACCGCGCAGCAGCAGGCGGTTGGCCGGCACGCTCGGGCGATCGCCGGAAGCGAAGCCGATCACCAGATAGCGGCCATTCGATGCCACGGTTTTCCAGGCTGCATGGAAGGCATCGCCGCCTACCGGATCGAACACCACATCGATACCCTGCTGGTCGGTGAGATTCATCACCTCCATGGCCCAGTCGGCTTTGCCGGAATCCAGCACGAAATCCGCGCCGGCCTGCCGCGCCGCGCGGCGCTTTTCCTCGGTGGAGGCAACCGCGATGACGCGCGCGCCAAGCTGATGCCCCAGCGCCACGGCGGCAAGGCCGGTGCCGCCGCCGGCCCCCAGCACCAGCAGGCGCTCGTTGCTGCGCAGATCGCCGCGTGCCACCAGGGCAGCCCAGGCAGTGCTGGCGCAGACCGGGAAGGCCGCAGCCTGCTCGTAGGTGTAGTGCGCCGGCTTTGGCAGCAGGCTGGTATCGGGCGCAACCAGCTCCTCGGCGAAGGCGCCGGTGCGGCAATGCACCAGCACCGCCTGGCCAAGTTTCCAGCCCATCACGTCGGGCGCCATTTCGACGATATCACCGGCAGCTTCGAAGCCAGGAATGAAGGGCAGGCTTGGCTTGTGCTGATATTCACCGGCCAGCATCAGCAGATCGGGGAAATTGATGCCGGCGGCACGCACCGCCACGCGCACATGGCCCGGCGGCAATGGCCCGCGCGGCCGTGTGGCGAAAGCGAGAGCCTGATCCGGCACGCCCAACTGCACGCATTCAAGAACTGTGTACACGGCACCACTCATCCGGCGTCTACCCGGCGTTTCCCTTGATCGGCCGATAGAATACCACCAGGGTCAACAGCAGCAACACGCCGCCAACAATATATGGTGCTTCAAGGCTGACGGTTTCAAACAGGTAACCACCCAGCAGCGGGCCAAGCACGCGGCCGAGTGCTGCGAAACTCTGCGCTGCCCCCATGGTGAGGCCCTGATGTTCCGGATCGGCGGCACGACTGATCAGGCTGGCGAGGCTGGGGTTGATCATCGCGAAGCTCGTGGCGGTGAACAGCACGCTCAGTGCCAGCATCGGCACATTCACGACCCACACCACCAGCAGGGTTCCGAAGCTCAATCCCAGGATGCCGATACGCAGGAGATTGTTTTCGCCGAAGCGGCGGGTCAGTGGCCCGATCATGCCGCCCTGCATCGCCAGCACGATGCAGCCGATGCAGGCGAACGCGATGCCGACTTCGAACGCGTGCCAGTCGAAGCGGGCGCGGGCGAAAAGCGGGAACAGCACCTCGATCTGAGCGAACACGAAATTGATCGCGAACTGCACCAGGATCAGCCCCAGCGCGATGCGGTTGATCTTGTCGAGATTCTTGAGCGGGTTGCGGCTGACCGGCGGCAGGGTTCCGTTACCCGCCGGCCGGGTTTCCGGCAGACGCCACAGCGCAAAGGCGAAGGCGGTGAGGGAGGCGGCGGCGGCGGCGAAGGCAGGCAGGTGGTAGTTCGGGTTGAGCGGGTCCGGCCCGGTGAGCAGTCCGCCCAGCACCGGCCCCAGGATCATGCCCAGCCCGAAGGCGGCGCCTACCATGCCCATGCCCTTGGCGCGGTTTTCCGGCCCGGTGCTGTCGGCGATGATGGCCTGGGCGATGCCGATCTTACCGGCGCCGATGCCGGCGGCGATACGGGCCAGGAAGATCGCCAGCAGGCTGTCGGCGAAGGCCAGGGCGATATAGGCGCAGCAGGAAACCATCATGCAGGCCAGGAATACCGGCCGCCGGCCAACCCGGTCGGTCAGGGCGCCGAGCAGCGGCGCGGTAAGGAACTGGGCGATGGAGAACACGGCGGCAAGCAGCGCCACGGTGGCCGGCGTGGCGCCAAAGCTGATGGCGTAGAAGGGCAGCAGCGGCAGCACGATGCCGAAGCCGATCAGATCGACCACCACCGATAGAAAAATTACGCCCAGCATGAAAAATGTCTCATTTATGACGGGTTTCCCGGCCCCGTTTGGTGGTTCGTCCGGCGATTGCTAGGGCGGGCCGAACCCGCTATTTTCCGGCCCGATTTTCCGCTTTTTCGAAAAGGGCCGGCCATGAAGGTCAACGGCGTAGCCTACCGCACGATTTGGGTCAATGACGACGGCTGGTCGGTCGGCATCATCGACCAGACCGGGCAGCCGCACCGCTTTATCACCACCAGCCTCACCACGATGGAAGAGGCGGCACATGCCATCAAGGCGATGATCGTGCGCGGCGCGCCGCTGATCGGCGCCACCGGTGCCTATGGCCTGGCGCTGGCGATGCGCCACGACCCCTCCGATGCAGCCCTGGCGCGGGCCTATGAGGTGCTGGTCGAAACCCGCCCGACCGCGATCAACCTGCGCTGGGCGCTGGACCGCGTGCGCAAGGCGCTGGAGCCGGTGGTACCGAAGGACCGTGCCACCGCCGCCTACAGGCTGGCCGCCGAAATCTGCGACGAGGATGTGGAGGTCTGCTCCAGCATCGGCAATCACGGCCTCGGCCTGATCCAGGCGATGCATGCCGAGATCGGCCGCTCGCGCCCGGTGAACATCCTCACCCATTGCAATGCCGGCTGGCTGGCCTGCGTTGACTGGGGCACGGCGCTGGCGCCGATCTACAAGGCACATGATGCCGGCATCCCGGTGCATGTCTGGGTCGATGAGACCCGGCCGCGCAACCAGGGCGCCTCGCTCACCGCCTGGGAACTGGCCAGCCATGGCGTGCCGCATACGTTGATCGTCGATAATGCCGGTGGCCACCTGATGCAGCATGGCATGGTGGATTTCTGCATCGTCGGCACCGACCGCACCACACGGCGCGGCGATGTCTGCAATAAGATCGGCACCTACCTGAAGGCGCTGGCGGCGAAGGATAATGGCGTGCCGTTCTATGTCGCGCTGCCCAGCTCCACCATCGACTGGACGATTGCCGATGGCGTGCGCGAAATCCCCATCGAGGAGCGCGCCGAGTCCGAAGTCACCGTGATGAGCGGCAAGACCGCCGGCGGCGAGATCGTGTCGGTGCGCGTTGCCCCCGATGCCACCCGCGCCGCGAATTATGGTTTCGACGTAACACCGGCCCGGCTTGTCTCCGGTCTTATCACTGAACGCGGCATCTGCCCGGCCTCCGAGGCCGGCCTGGTCTCGCTGTTCCCCGAACACGCTCTTTAAGAAAGCTGCCCCGATGAAGAATCTCTGGTCCGACCGCGATGCCAAGGCCGCCATCAAGCATTATGCGCTGCAGGGCGTGAATGAAGATCTGGCGGTGCGCACCTATACCACGCGGCTGCTCGGCGGCGTGCCGGCCCTGGTGCAGCATGGCGGTGGCAACACCTCGGTGAAGACCAAGATGCTCGACATTCTGGGTAACCCGGTGGATGTGCTCTGCGTCAAGGGCTCGGGCTGGGACATGGCGGTGATCGAACCGCCGGGGCTGCCCGCCGTGCGGTTGAAGCCATTGCAGGGGCTGATCGACCTCAAGGTGCTGACCGATGAGGACATGGTCAACGTGCAGCGTTGCAACCTGCTGGATTCGACCTCGCCGAACCCATCGGTGGAGACGCTGTTCCATGCCTTCCTGCCGCACAAGTTCATCGATCATACCCATGCCGATGCAGTGCTGGCGCTGACCGATCAGCCCGATGGCATCGAGCAGGCGAAGAAGCTGTATGGCAAGCGCATCGTAGTGGTTGAATACGAAATGCCGGGCTTCGGTCTGGCCAAGAAGGCGGCGGAAGCCTTCCGCAAGCAGCCCGATGCCGAGGGCCTGGTGCTGGTGAAGCATGGCATCTTCACCTGGGGCGATACCGCCAAGCAGGCCTATAACCGGATGATCGAGTATGTCTCGATGGCTGAGGCACGGCTGGCCAAGGGCAAGAAGACGGTCTTTGCGCAAGCGAAGCAGCCGAAGAAGATCGCCGCGCCGGAAGAGGTGCTGCCGATCCTGCGCGGCCTGCTGGCGCTGCCGGTCAATGCCGATGACGGCCAGTATGCCCGCTGGGTGTTTGATCGCCGCCAGACGCCGGAGATTGATGCTTTCGTCAACGGCAAGGATGTGGCGCGCTACAGCCAGGCCGGCACGGTGACCCCGGACCATGTGATCCGCACCAAGCCCTGGCCGGTGGTCCTGCCGGCGCCGGAAGCTGGCAAGCTGGATGTCTTCGCCGCCGGGGCGAAGAAGGCAGTTGACGCCTATATCGCCAAGTACAAGGCGTATTTCGAGCGTAACAATGCGGTGGCGCAGCCGAAGAAGATCATGCTCGATCCGATGCCGCGCGCCCTGCTGGTGCCGGGCCTCGGTTTGATCGGCGTCGGCAAGTCGCGCAAGGAAGCCAGCATCGCCGCCGATATCGCGCAGACCGCCGTGGCGGTGATCACACGGGCTGAAGCCATCGGCAAGTTCACCTCGATTTCGGAGCGCGACATCTTCGATGTCGAATACTGGTCGCTGGAACAGGCCAAGCTGGGCAAGGGCGGTGAAAAGCCGCTGGCACGCCAGGTGGTGGTGGTCACTGGCGGGGCAGGGGCCATCGGCGCCGCCACCGCCAAGGCCTTTGCCTCGGAAGGCGCGGAAATCGCCGTGCTCGATCTCGATGGCGCCAAGGCGGCTGAAGTCGCCAAGAAGCTCGGCGGCATCGGCATTGCCTGCGATGTCACCAAGCAGGCCGATGTGCGCGCGGCCTTCGCCAAGGTGGCGGCGCATTTCGGCGGCGTCGATATCGTGGTGTCGAACGCCGGTGCGGCGTGGGGCGCGCGTATCGGCGAGGTCAGCGACGAGAGCTTGCGCAAGAGCTTCGATCTCAACTTCTTCAGCCATCAGTATGTCGCCCAGGCGGCGGTGGCGATCATGCTGAAGCAGAAGACCGGCGGCTGCCTGCTGTTCAACGCCTCGAAGCAGGCGGTGAATCCGGGTCCGGATTTCGGCCCCTATGGCCTGCCCAAGGCGGCGACTTTGTTCCTGTCGCGTCAGTATGCGCTCGATTACGGCGCTGCCGGCATCCGCTCCAGCGCGGTCAATGCCGACCGTATCCGCTCCGGCCTGCTCACCGACGACATGGTGGCCAAGCGCTCCAAGGCGCGCGGCCTGTCGGAGAAGGAATACATGTCGGGCAACCTGCTCGGCCGCGAGGTCAAGGCCGCCGATGTGGCCCAGGCCTTCGTGCAGCTCGCCATGGCGCAGAAGACCACCGGCGGTGTCGCTGTGGTCGATGGCGGCAATATCGCGGCGGCCTTGCGGTAAGGTCGGCCAAGTCAGGGCATGATAAAAATACCGTCATGCCCTGCGCAGGCAGGGCATCCACGAGTGTTTTTTTGTTTTGGCAGGTTTGAAAAGAACGCGTGGATGGTCGGCCTGCGCCGACCATGACGGTTGTGCCTAAGAGGTGCCGAGGCTCAAACCTCGAGCCGCGCCAGCGCCTGGCCTTCCTTGACGCTGTCGCCCTCGGCGACCAGCAGGGCCGAGAGCCTGCCGGCTTTCGGCGCCTCGACCGGGATTTCCATTTTCATCGATTCAAGGATCATTACCACGTCGCCGGCACCGATGCTGTCGCCCGGCTGGGTCTCGATTTTCCATACCTTGCCGGTGACTTCCGCCTTGATATCGACGCTGGGCATTGCCTTCCCCCGAACTGCTTGAATGTGGGCTTTTGAAAAGTCTTGTGGCTTGAGTGTCGGGCCTGGGGCGCATGGGATCAAGCCTTGCCGGATCAAGCCTCGCCAAAGGGCGGGGGCGATGGCATCATCGCCGCCATGAAGGATTCGCCCCGCCGCAACGCTGCTGCCCTGCTGCGCCTGCTTCCCGCCGCCCTGGCTTTGGGGCTGCTGGCCGGCTGCGATACGGCGGATGCCCCGCCCCAAGGACAGGTTCAGGGGCAGGCCCAGGGACAGGCCCAGGCCCAGGCGCAGCCGCTACATCCTTCGACCTGGACATTGACCAAGCCGCAACCCGCCACCACGCCACGGGTGGCGCAGCCCTATCCGATCCAGCCGCGCGGTTACCCGGAGCAGACCAATACCACGCCAGTCGGCTGGGTGTCGCCCGAGGAACGCGCGGCGCAGGAGAAGGCAGCCGAGGAGCGCCGCGCCGCCGAGCGCAAGGCAGCGGAAGAGAAGGCGGCTCAGGTTGCTGCCGCGCCCCCACCGCCAGCCACCACCCGGAACACACGCGGCAGCCAGCAAAGCCGACCGGCGCCTGCGGCATCCCAGCCTCAGGCTCAACGCCAAGCCGCACCTGCATCTAAAGCCGCGCCGGCCGCAGCTGCCGCGGCGGCGAAGCCGGCGGAAACCATGGCGGCCACTGCCGCCAATCCCGGCCGCTGGCATGCCCATCTCGCCTCGCATCGCAGCGAGGAAGCGGCGATCAACGACTGGCAGGCGCGGCTCAAGGCCAACCCGCAGGCCTATACCGAACTGGAGCCGGCGATCCTGTGGGTCGATCTGCCGAACCGTGGCTCCTATGCCCGCCTGGTGGCCGGCAACTACGCCAGCAAGGCCGAGGCCGATGCGGCCTGTGCCAAGCTCGGCGGCCCCGGCCGGTACTGCACGGCGGTGGCCGAGTAGTTTAAATTTATCCTCAGATTCAAATTCTTGAGACCAATTCATCAGGTGATGGATTGTCTTAGTCTGACTGCCTAAGGGCAAAGAAAAAGCCCCGCCGGTTTCCCGGCGGGGCTTCTCTATTAAGCGATCAGGCGTCGATTAGACGCTGTAGTACATCGAGAACTCGATCGGGTGCGGGGTGTGCTCGAAGGCGTAAACCTCTTCCCACTTCAGTTCCATGTAGGCATCGATGAAGTCGTCGTTGAACACGTTGCCGGCCTTGAGGAAGGCGCGGTCCTTGTCCAGGCTTTCGAGGGCTTCACGCAGGCTGCCGCAAACCTGCGGCACCTTGGCCAGTTCTTCCGGCGGCAGGTCGTACAGGTTCTTGTCCATGGCATCGCCGGGATGGATCTTGTTCTTGATGCCATCCAGGCCGGCCATCAGCATGGCGGCGTAGGCGAGGTAGGGGTTCGCGCCCGGATCGGGGAAGCGGACCTCGACGCGCTTGGCCTTCTCGCCGGCGCCGAACGGGATGCGGCAGGAAGCCGAGCGGTTGCGCGCCGAGTAGGCGAGCAGCACAGGGGCTTCGAAGCCGGGGATCAGGCGCTTGTAGCTGTTGGTCAGCGGGTTGGTGAAGGCGTTGAGAGCCTTGGCATGCTTGATGATGCCGCCGATGTAGTAGAGGGCCATTTCCGACAGACCGGCATACTTGTTGCCGGCGAACAGCGGCTTGCCGCCCTTCCACAGCGACTGGTGCACATGCATGCCCGAGCCGTTGTCGCCCTTGATCGGCTTCGGCATGAAGGTCGCGGTCTTGCCCCAGGCATGCGCCACGTTGTGGACGCAGTACTTGTAGATCTGCATGGAGTCAGCCGACTTCACCAGCGGGGCGAACTTGATGCCCAGCTCGTGCTGGCTGTTCGCCACTTCATGGTGATGCTTTTCGACGGTGACGCCCATGCCGGCGATGGTGGCCAGCATCTCGCCGCGCAGGTCGCTGCCCTGGTCGAGCGGGGCAACCGGGAAGTAGCCGCCCTTGATCGGGGCGCGGTGGCCCATGTTGCCGCCTTCATAGGACTTGCCGGAATTGTAGGCGCCTTCGATGTCGTCGAGGTAGACGAAGGTTTCGTTCATCGACACCTTGAAGCGGGCGTCATCGAACACAAAGAACTCGGCTTCCGGGCCGAAATAGGCCACGTCGGCGGTCTTGCTCGACTTGATGAAGGCTTCGGCGGCCTTGGCAATCGAGCGCGGGCAGCGGTTGTAGGTGGTGCCGTCGCCCGGGTTCAGCACGTCGCAGAACAGGACCATCATGGTCTGCGCCGAGAACGGATCGTAGGTCAGGCTGTTGAGGTCCGGCTTCAGCAGCATGTCGGACTCGTTGATGGCCTTCCAGCCAGCGATCGAAGAACCATCGAACATGGTGCCTTCGTTCAGCAGGTCCTCGTCGACCATGGCGATGTCGATGGCAAGATGCTGCCACTTGCCGCGCGGATCCGTGAACCGGAGGTCCACGAACTTCACGTCTTTGTCCTTGATCTGCTTCAGAATGGATTTCGCGTCAGCCATGGCTTTTTCCTGCTGCTCTTTCCTGATGTCAGGTTAACTGGGTTGGTGATAATGATCAGGCGGTGGCGACCCGCCCAACCGTCAGACCGCTTCCGTGCCCTTTTCACCGGTACGGATGCGTATGACCTCTTCGACGGTGGAGATGAAGATCTTGCCGTCGCCGATGCGGCCGGTGCGGGCCGCCTGGGTGATGGCCTCCACGGCCTTCTCGACCATGCCGTCATCCAGCACGACCTCGATCTTCACCTTGGGGAGAAAATCGACCACATATTCGGCGCCGCGGTAGAGTTCGGTATGGCCCTTCTGCCGGCCGAAGCCTTTCGCCTCGGTCACGGTCAGGCCTTGCAGGCCAATCTCGTGCAGGGCTTCCTTCACTTCGTCGAGCTTGAACGGCTTGATGATGGCTTCGATCTTTTTCATGGGTCTTCTGGTGTTTTCCGATAACCGTCGGCGTTGAAACGAACACCCTAACTGTATGCACGGAGTGTGCCAGCTTTAAGGGGTTGTTAACGCGCTGAAAAGCGGCACAACCCCGAGGGTGCGGTGAAGGGCATGGTGTGCAAAAGTGCGAATATTAAGCAATATGCCGCGTAAATAGGCAAATACTTGCTCAATTATTCACCTTGTGCGCCGCCAGCCAATTTCCAACCCGCTGAAGCGCCTCCGAAATAGCCGCATCGTCGGCTGCAAAGGAGAAGCGGACATAGCCTTCGCCATGGCGGCCGAAGCTGGTGCCGGCGATGGTCGCCACCCCGGCATCCTCCAGCAGCGCATCCTGCAGTTGTTTGGCGGAATAGCCGGTCTTGGTGATGTTCGGGAAGGCATAGAAGGCGCCGGCGGGCTGAATGCAGCTCACGCCCGGCAGCTTGTTCAGGCCCGCCACGGTCAGCGCGCGGCGGCGGATGAAGGCCTGGCGCATATGCTCCACGGCATCCTGCGGCCCCTGCAAGGCGGCGATGCCGCCGAACTGGGTGGGGGCGTTGACGCAGGAATGAACATTGATCGCCAGCTTGGTGGCCAGTTCCGCCAGTTTTTTGGGCCACAGGCCCCAGCCGAGGCGCCAGCCGGTCATGGCATAGGTCTTGGACCAGCCATCCAGGATGATCAGGCGGTCATGCAGATCGGTATAGGGAATGAAGCTGGCGTAGGGCTTGTCGTCATCCAGCACAAGACGGGAATAGATTTCATCCGACATGATGGCGACATGCGGGTGCTTGGCCAGGCCCTCGGCCAGCTTCTTCACTTCCGCTGCCGGGGCCACGCCGCCGGTGGGATTGGCCGGGGAGTTGACGATCAGCAGCCTGGTGCGCGGCGTGATGCGGGCCAGCAGGTCCTCGGCGCGGAAGGCGAAGCCATCCTTTTCCAGCAGCGGATAGCCGACAGCGGTGGCGCCGGTGAAGTTGACCAGGGATTCATAGATCGGGAAACCGGGGTCGGGATACATGATCTCGCCGCCCGGTTCGCCGAACATCTGGATCGCGGTGGCCATGGTCACCTTGCCGCCGGGCACGATGACGATGCGGTCGGGATCCACAGTCACGCCGCGCCGCGCCGCGATATCGGCGGCCACGGCCTCGCGCAGGGGCAGGATGCCGTTGGCCGGGGTATAGCCGTGATGGCCATCGCGCAGCGCCTTCACGGCGGCTTCCACCACATGCGGCGGCGTGGAGAAATCCGGCTGGCCGATGCCGAGGTTGATCACCGACTTGCCCTGGGCCTCCAGCGCCTTGGCCCGTGCCAGCACCTCGAAGGCACTTTCCGAGCCCAGCCGGTCCATACGCGCGGCGATCTGCATGTATTCCTCCCATTTACTGGTGCCAAAGTTTATGCCGGGTTTCCTCATGGTCGACAAGAGCGGGGCAGGAATCTAGTCTGCCGCCAACGCCTTAGGAGGAATCATGCTGCTCGACGTGCGCACCTACACCTGCCGGCCCGGCCGCCTGAAGCCGCAGCTCGATCTTTACGAGAAGATGGGGCTGGCGGCACAGAAGCGCCATCTCGGCGAACCGTTGGCGTTCCTGGTCACCGAGACCGGGCCGATCAACACCTACATGCATATCTGGGTCTATGAGGATGCCGCCGATCGCTCGAAGAAGCGGGCGGCGATGCTGGCCGATCCGGAATGGCAGGCTTTCATTGCCGCCTCCGCTGCGGAGGGCAATCTGGTGGCGCAGGAAAACAAGCTGATGACCCCGGCGCCGTTTGCGCCGGTCAAGCGGAGCTGACTTGTCATGAGCAAGCGTACCGGCGGCCAGATTCTGGTCGAGCAACTGCGCATCCAGGGCGTCGAGATGGCCTTCGGCGTGCCAGGTGAAAGCTACCTCGCGGTGCTGGATGCCATGCATGACCATGCCAATGCCATGCGCTATGTGATCTGCCGCCAGGAAGGCGGCGCGGCGATGATGGCCGATGCCTATGCCAAGCTCACCGGCAAGGTTGGCGTCTGCATGGTGACGCGCGGTCCCGGTGCCACCAACGCATCCGCGGGCGTGCATGTCGCTTTCCAGGATTCGACACCGATGCTGCTGCTGATCGGCCAGGTCGGGCGCGACATGATCGAGCGCGAGGCGTTCCAGGAAATCGACTATCGCCGCATGTTCGGCCAGATGGCGAAATGGGTGGCGCAGATCGACGATGCGTCGCGCATCCCGGAATATATCAGCCGTGCCTTCTCGGTAGCGCAGTCCGGCCGCCGCGGGCCGGTGGTGCTGGCCTTGCCGGAAGACATGCTGACCGAAGTAGCCGAGGCGCTGGATGCGCCGCCGGTGAGCGTGCCGGAAGCGCATCCCGGCCCGGAGGACATGCAGCGCTTCAAGGCGATGCTGGAACAGGCCGAGCGGCCCTTGCTGATCGTTGGTGGCGGCGGCTGGAGCGAGGCTCTGCGGCTTGAGACCCAGGCTTTCGCCGAGGCAGCCAACCTGCCGGTGGCGCCGGTTTTCCGCCGCCAGGATTATATCGACAATGACTGGCCGAACTATGTCGGCGAGATCGGCATCGGCCCCAATCCCAAGCTGGCCGAGCGGGTGAAGAATTCGGACCTGCTGATCGTGCTCGGTGCGCGGCTGGGCGAGATGACCACGGCTGGCTACACGATGTTTGGCATTCCGCGTCCGAACCAGCCGATGGTGCATATCCATGCCGGTGCGGAAGAACTCAACCGTGTCTATCAGGCCGACCTGGCGATCCAGGCTTCCTCGCGCGCCTTCATCGCCGCCGCGCGCAAGCTCGGCCCCATTGATGGCAGTCGCTGGGCGGCGCAGGTGAAGCAGGCGCGTGCCGAATACGAAGCCTGGCAGCAGCCGACGCAGTCGCCTGGCCCGGTGCAGATGTCTGAGATCGTGCGCTGGCTCGCCGCCAACACGCCGGCCGATACAGTGGTGACCAATGGCGCCGGCAACTACGCCACCTGGGTGCACCGCTTCCATCGCTATCGCCGCCATGGCGGGCAGCTGGCGCCGACTTCAGGTTCGATGGGCTATGGCCTGCCGGCGGCCGTGGCGGCCAAGCTGGCACAGCCGGAGCGTACCGTAGTCGCGTTTGCTGGCGATGGCTGCATCCAGATGACCATCCAGGAATTTGCCACCGCGCGGCAATTCGGCGCCAACATCATCGTCGTGGTGATGAATAATGGCATGTATGGCACCATCCGCATGCATCAGGAGCGCGAATACCCGACACGGGTCAGCGGCACCGAATTGTTCAACCCGGATTTCGCCGCCATCGCTCGCGCCTATGGCGGCCATGGCGAGACCGTCGAACGCACCGAGGATTTCGGCCCTGCCTTCCAGCGGGCGCAGCAATCGGGCAAGCCGGCGATCATCGAGGTGCGGGTGGACCCGGAGGCATTGACGCCGCGTGCATCGCTCACCCAGATCCGCGAAACCGCGATCAAGGCGCATCACAGCCAGCGCTAGGGAAGCATTCACCACGCGATGGTGATCACGTTTCGGGCGGGAGGCGCAGGCTTTCCCGCCCGTTTTCGTGTAAGCTGACATCATGGTTGCACTCGAAACTCCCGCCAACGATCCAGGGTCGCTGGAAACCTGGCTGATGAAAGCCGGCTTGCGTGGCGAAGCCGTGGACGACCTGCTGGCCGGTTTCTGCCGCCGGCTGGAAGCCGAGGGCTTCGCGCTGACCCGTGTGCATGTGTCGCTGGCGGCCCTGCACCCGCTTATTCGCGCACGCTCCTTCACCTGGCAGCGCGACCAGGCGGAAATCGGCAACGAGGAGATGCCGCACCGCGCGCCGCAGGATGAGACCCAGGCGTGGCGTGAGAGTCCGTTCCGCTACATGCTGAGCAACGATGTGCGGCAACTGCATCGCCGCCTTGTCGGGCTGCAGGCACAGCTCGATTTCCCGGTGCTGCATGAATTCGCCGCGCAGGGCGCCACCGACTGGCTGGCCTATGCCTTTGGCTTCGGCTGGTCGCTGGAGCATCTGCCGATGACACCACGCATGGCCGAGATCGGCATGATCTGCTCGATCACCACCGACCGTCCAAGCGGTTTTCATGAGGCAGAGAAGGCGAGGCTTGCCTCGTTGCTGCCGCTGCTGGCGCTGGCGATCAAGGCGACGGTACAAATGGCTACCACGCGTGACGTGATGGCGGCCTATCTTGGCAACGACGCGGCGCGTCATGTGTTGTCCGGCGATATCCGACGGGGCATGGCACATCGTATCGAGGCCGCGATTCTCTATGCTGATCTGCGTGGCTTCACGGCCCTGGCCGACCGGCTGGCTGTCGAGCCGCTGGTGGAAACGCTGAACGCCTATTTTGATTGCCTGGGGCCGGCTATCGCGGCAGAAGGTGGCCAGGTACTGAAATTCCTCGGCGATGGCCTGCTGGCCAGCTTCCAGCCGGAAGAGGCGGCGCCGCTTGATCCTGCCCAGCTCTGCCAGGCGGCTTTGCGTGCGGCCAAGGCGGGGCTGGCGGCGGTAGAGCAACTAAATAGCGGGCGTGCTGCACAGGGATTGGATTGCCTGCAGCTCGATATCGCGCTGCATCTCGGCGACCTGATGTATGGCAATGTCGGCACCGCCGACCGGCTGGACTTCACCCTGATCGGGGCGGCGGTGAACGAGGCCGCGCGGATCGAGAATTTTTGCGGCACGCTCAACCGGAATTTGCTGGCTTCCGGCAGTTTTGCCGCTGCTGCCGGGCAGGGGGGAGGTATGGTCTCGCTCGGCCATCATGCCTTGCGGGGTGTCTCCGAGCCACGCGAGATTTTCGGCTGCTGATATTCGCGCGATATTGACATCCTGGCACGATTTGCGCGAGTTTCTTTCGACGCGCAATTCGCCAGAGCCGATGATCACTTACACCATCCTGCTGCCCGCTGAAACTTCCGCCAGTGCCGAGGCCCTGGCCGTGGCACAGGAAGTGCTGGAAGCAGCCGGCCGCCGCCATGGTTTCGGCTTCCGCTGGCGCCGCCTTGGCCGCGCCAAGGCACAGGATGCAGGCGCCTGGCGCGGCGATGCCGTGCTTGCCACATCGCCGCTGCCACGCGGCCATGATAGTTCGGTGCCGGTATTCATGCCGATGGCCGACGAGGCCGGTCATGACCTGGGGCTGCTGAATGCCGGCGCGCGCATGCTGGCCTGTCTGGGCCAGGAGCGGGCGGCGCAAGACGTGGCCAAGGCGATGACCCGGGTGCTGGCCGATGGCCGCCGCAATCCGAAGCCGGTGCGGCCCTATCAGGTCGGCGCCGCTATCCTGCTGACGATCTAGCAATCCCCTCACTGCTTGCAAGGCCGAAGCCGCGAAGCATAGGCTGCCGCTCTTTGCGAAAATCACCCGCCAGCATGAGGAGCTTCCGCGATGGCGCTCGCGCTCTATGGCCATCCATTCTCTTCCTACACCCAGAAGGCGTTGATCGCTCTCTATGAGAACGCTACGCCATTCGAATTCCGCTGCATCGGGCCGGATACGCCGCAGCATATTGCCGATTGGCTGAGGCGCTGGCCGATCCGCAAGTTTCCGCTGCTGCTGGATGGTGAGCATGAAGTGGCCGAGACCAGCATTATCATCGAGTACTTGCAGCAGGCTTATCCTGGGCCGGTGCGGCTGCTGCCGGATGATTCGGCGGCGGCATTGGCAGTGCGCTTTCTCGACCGCTGCTTCGATCTGCATGTGATGAGCGTGGTACAGCATGCCGTGGATGCGGCCCTGACCGGTGATCCGGTAAAGCGCCAGGATGGGCTGGCAGTGGCGGTGGAGAAACTGGAGCGCAGCTATGGCTGGCTCGAAGGCCAGCTTGCGGGCCGAAACTGGGCAGCTGGAGAGGCTTTCACGCTGGCGGATTGCGCCGCTGCGCCCGCGCTTTTCTATGCTGACTGGACGCATCGGATCTCCGATGCCTATCCGGTGCTGCGCGCCTACCGCGCCCGGCTGCTGGCCCGTCCATCTTTTGCCCGTGCGGTGGATGAGGCGAGGCCATATCGGCCACTATTTCCGCTCGGCGCGCCTGACCGCGACTGATCTTGAGACAGGTGAAACAAAAAACGGCGGCATCTTCCGATGCCGCCGCTCTGATTCTTCGAAGTCCTGACCGTTCAGGCCGGCTTGATATTCACCGCGGCGGTCTTGCCGCGCTGGGTCGCGAGTTCATAGCTCACCTTCTGGCCTTCGTTCAGTGTGGTGAGGCCCGCCTTCTCCAGCGCAGTGATGTGCACGAACACGTCGCTGCCGCCATCGGCCGGTTGGATGAAGCCGAAGCCCTTCGTGTTGTTGAACCACTTAACGGTACCGTTCGCCATAGGAGACTCCTCTGCGGCAATTGAAGTAGCAATCGTCGGCTCAGCGAAGCCAGACGACGACAACCGGAATTTTGAAAGCTCCCACGGGTAGCTTAGATGCCCTGCCCATATGGATGGCGGTGCGGGGATAACTGCCTGGTTGCCCAGGCCCAAAGATCGATTGTGCGGATGATATCAGGGCAGCGCCTAAGCAAAGTCAAGCTGCGCCCGTTGCAGTTGATCTGTGCGGTTTATGCTTGCTGCGACAGCCAGTGGCGCGCGATCTGCTCGCGTGTTGCGATCCAGGCAACGCCTGATTGCGTGATGTGGCGCAGGATACGATCCAGTGCGCCGATGCGGCCAGGACGGCCGATCATGCGTAGATGCAGTCCGATGGAGAGCATGCGCGGAGCACTGGAACCTTCCTGCGCCAGCCAGTCGAAAGCATCGCAGACATAGGTGGCAAAATCGGCGCCAAGGGCGAAGCGTTGCGTATTCTGAAACTGCATGTCGTTGGTGTCGAAGGCATAGGGCAATACCAGATGCCGCCGGCCCGCAACGGTCACGAAATATGGCAGGTCGTCGTTGTAGGCATCGCTGTCATAGAGAAAATTGCCGGCTTCCAGCAGCAGCCGGCGCGTATTCGGCGATGAAGCCGAACGGGTATGCCAGCCGCGCGGCTTCTGGCCGGTGGCGGATTCGATGGCGGCCACGGTGCGGCGGATGCGTTCGCGTTCTTCCGTTTCGGATAGATCGGCATGGCTTTCCCAGCGCCAGCCATGGGCGGAAACCTCATGGCCGCGCTGCACCGCATCCTGAGCCAGTTGTGGCGAACGCTCCACGGCATAACCGCAGGCACTTACCGTTGCCTTGGCCTGATAGCGGTCGAACAGATCCATGATGCGCCACCAGGCGGCGCGGGTGCCGTATTCAAAATGACTTTCGATACAGGGGTCGCGACCCTTGAGGCCATGAATCACTTCATAGATCGCTTCGTTATGGTCATCGCCGCCGGAAACAGTGAATTCCGATCCTTCCTCGAAATTCACCACGAACGACACCGCCACGGCCTTGTTCCCGGGCCAGCGCAGAGCGGGCGGTTTGCCGCCATAGCCGATCAGGTCACGCGTCACGGGCATCAATCTCCGGTTCCAGCCATGCGGTTCAGCCCCACCAGGCGATCGCCAAGCAGCAACAGCAGAAAAGTGGCGGCAAGGATCAGCGAGGATAGTGCGGCCAGCGTCGGGTCCGGCGCTTCCTCGATATATTGCAGCATCTTGATCGGCAGTGTCTTGGTGCGCGCGTCGGTGAGGAAAATCGAGATCGGGTAATTGTCGAAAGAAGCCAGGAAAGCGAAGAACCCGGCGGTGAAGAAGGAGGGCGCCAGTGCCGGCACCATCACCTTCACTACCGCCTGCGGGAAATTGCAGCCCAGGCAGCGTGCGGCATCGATCAGGGTGAAGTCGAAGCGTGACAGGCCGGCCAGCATGGTGCGGGCGACAAACGGCAGCGTGATGATCAGATGTGCCAGCAGCAGAGCCGGATGGGCGGCGGTAAGCCCCGCGCCACGGAAGAATTGCAGCAATGCAATGCCGATCACCAGGCCGGGCAGCATCAGCGGTGAGACCAGCAGGGCCGCAACGATATCGGCACCCGGCAGCTTGCCGCGCTGGATGCCGATAGCCGCCAGCGTGCCGAGCAGCAGGGCAGCCGTGGTGGAGATGAAGGCGACTTCCAGGGTTAGGTAAAGCGCCGGCCAGAAGCCATCCAGCCGCGCGATGCGCTCATACCAGCGGGTGGAGAGCGCGCCGCTTGGCAGGTCAAAGACTGGCGTGGGCGAGAAACTGGTGGCGACGATCACCAGCAGCGGTGCCAGCAGGAACAAGGCGGCGAGCAAGGCCATGAGGATGGCGAAAGCGGTGGCAAGGCGTTGCGTCATGCTCTGCTCCCCTCTAGCCGCGCGGCTTGCCGAGCTTGCTGCTCAGGATCACCACCGCCAGGGCGATGGCCAGCAGCACGGCACCAGCGGCGGCGCCGAAAGCCGGCTCGCGGGTAAGCAGGAAGGATTTGGCGATCAGGGTCGGCAGCGTCTGGTATCGCTCGCCCATCAGCAGGGTCGGCACCACATAGGCCGAAACCGAGAGTGAAAAGACCAAGGCCGTGCCGGCGATGATGCCGGGCAGGCTCAAGGGCAGGGTGACGCGCAGGAAGCAGAGCAGAGGCGGCGCACCGAGTGTGGCGGCAGCTTCCGAGAGCCGCTTGTCGATCTGCGCCACCACGGCATAGACCGACAGGATCATGAAGGGCAGGAAGATGTTCACCGCGCCGACGATCAGTGCCGTCTGGGTGAAGATCAGGCGCACCGGCTCGTCAATGATGTGCAATGCCATCAGCGTCTTGTTCACCACGCCGGTGGAGCGCAGCAGCACCGTCCAGGCGAATGACTTGACGATCACGCCGATGGAAAGCGGCAGGAACAGGCTGAGCAGCAGCGCACTGCGCAGGCGGCCCTTGATATAGGTGAGGCCGAAAGCGGCCGGGTAGCCGATCAGCAGCGCGAAGATGGTCGTCAGTGCGGCGAATTTCAGTGAATTGCCGATGATGCCGAGATAGTAGCTATCGCCGAACAGCTTGCCATAGGCCGCGAGACTCAAACCCTGGGGACTGGTCAGACTGATTGGCAGCAGCAGGGCCAGCGGCAGCAGGAACAGGCCGCAGAGCGGCACCAGGGCCGGCAGCAGCAGGGCTGCCCAGGGGCGCTGCTCGCGGCTCAGCATCACGCCGCCTCCGCCGCCGGATAGACGAAGGTCTGCGCCACTGGCCAATGCAGGCTGATGTCGCTGTCCTCGGCGGGCAGGGCATGGCCGCCGGAAAGCTGTGCCACCACGCGCTCGCCATCTTCAGCGGCGAGGTGCAGCATGCTATGGGCGCCATGGAAGATCGCCGCCGTCATGCGGCCGGAAATGGTGTTCACTTCCGTCGATGGAGCGTCGCCAAGCCCGATGCATTCCGGCCGTACCGCCACCACCACCGGGGAGCCCGGCGCGAAATTCGCCGCCGCGCGCAGCCGGCCGAGCGCGGTCTTGATCTCCACCATGCCGTGGCCCGGAGAGCCCAGCACTTCGCCGCGCAATTGCGTCGACTGGCCGATGAAGCTCATGGCAAACAGGCTGGCCGGTGCGGCATAGAGCGTTTTCGGATCGGTATATTGCTCGATGCGGCCGCGATACATCACGGCGATACGGTCAGACATGGTCAGGGCTTCGTCCTGGTCATGGGTGACGAAGATCGCAGTGGTGCCGATGCGGCGCAGCAGATGGCGCAGTTCCACCTGCATTTCCTCGCGCAGATTCCGGTCCAATGCGCTCAAGGCTTCGTCGAACAGGATCACGCTTGGCTGCACCGCCAGGGCGCGGGCCAGGGCGACGCGCTGCTGCTGGCCGCCGGAAAGCGCCGAGATCGGCCGCTCGGCGAGATGGCCGAGATGCACCAGTTCGAGATAAAGCGCCACGGTGGCCCCGATGGCCTTGGCATCCATGCCTTTCAGCCGCAAGCCGAACGCGATGTTGCCGGCGACCGAGAGATGTGGAAACAGTGCGTAGTTCTGGAACACCACGCCGACCTGCCGCTTATGCGGCGGCAGGCTGGTCACATCGCGGCCATCGATCTTGATGCTGCCGCTATCGGGTGTCACCAGGCCGGCGATGGCACGCAGCAGTGTGGTTTTGCCGCAGCCCGAAGGCCCGAGCAGCGTTACCAGTTCACCTGCTGCCACTTCCAGGTCGACGCGGTCGAGCACCGTCGTCGGCCCGTATTGCTTGCTCACGCCCCTGATCGAAAGATCGGCCGCCTGGCTGCTCATGGCCGTGGCCTCACAGCAATTCGCGGTTCCAGCGTTCGATCCAGCCCGCTCGGCCCTTGGCGAAATGCGCCCAGTCCGGCGCGAACAGCGTGGCGGAATCCGGGAAGCCCGCCGGCTTGGTGGCTGCCGGGTTTACTGGTGCCACGAAAGCCTTGGCCGCCAGCACGCTCTGCACCTCGGGGCTGAGGAAGGCTTCCAGCGTGGCATCGGCGAGGCCGGGGTTGGGGCCGCTCTTCACCTTGGCGAGGCCGGACGGCATGGCGAAGCCGCCTTCCTTCGGGATTGCCAGATCGATCGGCGAACCATCCGCCTTGCGGATCAGGGTATAGGCCGAGAACTGGCCGGCGATCAGCGTTGCCTCGCCCTGTTCCAGCAGGTTAATCGCCTGCGGCGCGTTGGTGTAGATGTTGAGCAGGTTCGGCTTCAGGCTTTTCAACTTGTTGAAGGCGGCGTCGATTTCGTATTGCGCTTCCTTGAACGGCTTGCCGGTTTCCAGATGCGCCGCTACCAGCAGGGTCCAGTAGCCCTCGGTGTTGTTCAGCGACGGCACGATGATGCGGCCCTTGTTGCCGGCGGCCCACAGGTCGGTCCAGCTTGTCGGCGGCGTTTTCATGCGGGTGCTGTTGAAGGCGATGCCGGCCCAGGGCTGCTGGTAGTTCACCCACAGCCCGTCGCGGTGCACGGCGGTGCCGGCCAGCTTGGCCATGGTCGGCACGGCGGCGGGCGACATCTTCTCGATCAGGTCCTGGTCGGCGGCGGCGATCATCACCGGGTCGTCCATCACCACCACCGACATTTTCGGCGCCGCCTTGTCGGCCTGCATCTTCTGCAGGTTGGTCAGCGAATTGGTGCCTTCATAGAGGATCTTGGCGCCGATCTTCTTTTCCATCAGCGGGAAGATATCGGCGTTGAAATATTTCGCCGCGCCGGCCGGGCCGCCGATCACGATCTCCTTGCCCTGCGCCCGCACGATGGCCGGGGCGCCGAAGCTCGCCAGGGCCGAGGCGGCGAGGCCGCCCTTCAGCATTGCCCGGCGCGTCAGTGCCATGGATTGAGAAGTCCGCTTGATCGTCATACGCGCCACCTTTCCCCGTTGCTGCGGCGCCGAGCCCGGCGCCACCCCTGCAAATGACAACGCAAGCCTTGTGCCAAGTGTGCACATTTTATATAAATAATTGGCAGCTATGGGTTTTCATCTTCGTATTGAAAGCTGCCGGCACAGCCTAGCATGATAATGTGCACAAAAATATTCAAATTGTGCACATTTGTTGGGCGGTGCGTTTATCTGGAGCAGAGCAGGGGCCTTGAGTACACGTCCACGCACCAAAAGCGCGCTGAAAGGCGATGCCGGCCTGGATGAGGCGATCTATGCCAGGATCGCCGAGGCCATCCTGCATGGCCGCCTGAAGGCCGGCACCAAGCTGCCGGAACAGCGCCTGGCCGCCCTGTTCGGCGTATCGCGCGAGCGCATCCGCAAGACGCTGCACCGCTTGGCCGCCGAGCGCCGGCTCGAAATCATCCCGAACCGTGGCTGCTTCGTGCCGAAGCCGACCGTCGAGGATGTGCGCACGGTGTATGAAGCGCATCGCGTGTTCGAGGCCGGTATCATCGAGCAGCTCCTGCGCGTGCTGGATGAGCGCATCCTGGCGGCGCTGGAGGCGCATCTTGCCGCCGAGCGTGATGCTGCCGAGCGTGGCGACCGCGCGGCCTCGGTGCGGCTTTCCGGCGCCTTCCACCTGCTGCTGGCGGATCAGCTTGGCAATGCCGAGCTGTCGCGTTTCCTGCGCGAACTGCTCAGCCGTTCATCGCTGATGGTGTCGGTCTATGAACCGGCGCAATCCTCGCTCTGCGCCGTGGATGAACATGGCGCCATCGTCGCCGCTTTGCGCGCCCGCGATCTCGCGGCGGCACTCAGGCTTTCACGCGAGCATTTCAGCCATATCGAAAGCCGGCTGAACCTCGAACGCGGCACGCCCGAGGAGCCGGACCTCGCGGCGATTTTTGCGGAAGAATGATAAGTTCGTATTGGCTGGTTTCCGAATCCAAGCATTTCACCATCAGTATCGACGCTTTACGAAATAGAGTGATGCGCATTCGCAGATACAAGCATGTGCTCGCCTTGAGATTGTGAATGCCGAAGTGTTGGTGTGGCATTGCAGAGGGTTTTGCAGCAAGCTGTGCGGTGACGATACAGCATCTAAAAAAGCCATAAATTTCCTCCCTTTCAATTGCACTTGTTAGATCATTGCAATTTATCCCATGTGCAAAATGTGGCATTTCGGCAACGTCTCCGAAATTAGCCGCGCCGACTCTCATGCATGCTGTTCACATGATTGTACGGGCACAGTGTTACGTCGAGAATTGCCGCGTACTTGGATTCGCACATGGTATCCAAGGCAGTTTTAGAAACATTGGGGGATGCAGTGAAGAAGTTTGTAACAGTGAGTGCTGTGCTGCTTTGCGGGTTGGTTCTCAATGGGTGCGTCTATCCTGATCCGACCTATAACATGTACGCTCCAGGCGGAGCGCTGGCGGACAAATCCGAAGGCCCTGTGATTTTGGCTTCGGCTGACGACAACATGCTCAAGACGATGTTCCCCGTTGGCACTGGCCGCGACCGCGTGATGCAGTCGCTGGGCGTGCCGAAGACGACATCGAGCAATTCCGACGGCACGACGGTTCAGATCTTTTCCCACACCTTCACCAGCTATCAGCGCAAGGTGGTGCAGATGAATATGCTGACGGTTACCTACGACCCGGAAGGCAAGGTGAAGTCGACTGCGCTGACAAAGACAAACAGCACCTGGTAATACCGGCGCTTCAGTATGCCGATTGCGGATCATGCCCGGGTCATCGCCCGGGCATGATGCTTTTTGGACTTTGGGGTATTTGTGTCGAGTGTTCCGCTGTCAGTCATCGAGCGCGCTATATCCTGCTGGAAACCAAGAAAAGGTTGAACTTCCAGGGATACAAGCGGTTTTCAAGACCGCTGCCTCAAACCACTGGACCAGTTTTCACCCCGCGACCGATAGCCAGGCGGTGGAGTCGGTCAGCCCTTGATTCGGGAGGGCTGGGTGTTTTGGCCCATTAAGTTTTTCAACTTTGCTCTCTCTGGCTTTGTTGGTTTTCCAGGCTGCAACCTGCTTGTTGCAAAGTAACTTTGCCCCCTGGCATTGCACACCCATTCTTCACATTTTTTGCGGAAATCCAGCCAGTATTAGACCTGTCTTGCTTGTTTTCCTGTTTCAGTCGCGTAATTTCACACAGTGGCTGTGTTGCATGAATCGGCGTTGCAGCAGTGGTCCGGCAGAAATGCCGCATTCACAGGGAAAATGATGATGAAGAGTTTGCAGAAAACGCTGGCTGGCACCTGTATAGCAGCGGCCGTCGGGATGGGCGTCTTGTCTTTGGCATTCGTATCGATGGCGGAAGCGCAGCCGATGCGCCGCCAGGGCATGCAACAAGGCGAAGGCCCCGCAGCAGGTGGCGCACATGGCGGCGGCCAGGGCGGCGGCCAGGGTGGCATGGCGCGGGAGGAGGGCGCTGGCCCACGGATCAAAGGGGAGGTGCCGCGCTGGCTTGATACCCATGTGCACTTGGTCAGTGGTGTAACCAATACCACCGGCGACTGGGTTGGAGCGGTGCGCGTTGCCTTGGCCGACATGGATAAGAATGATATCGGCTTGGCTATCATAATGCCGACGCCGCAGCCGCCTGGCGGCAATGTCTACGATATCGCCGATTTTGCCGATGCGGTTAAAAAGCACCCAGACCGCTTCACCTTCCTTGGCGGCGGCGGCACGCTGAATCCAATGATCCTGCTCGATCCCGATGCCGAGATGGTGAGTGAGGCCACCAAACAGAAATTTACCGATATCGCCAATGGCATCATTGACGCGGGCGCTATTGGCTTTGGCGAAATGGCAGCCACCCACTTATCCCACGCCGACGCCCATGCCTATCACCGCGCACGCCCGGATCACCCGCTTTTCCTGCTCTTGGTCGAGATCGCGGCAAAACGCAATGTGGTGATCGACCTGCATATGGATCTCGTGATCCAGCCGATGCCGCCGTTGCCAAAATTCAAGGAACTTTCGCAGCGTAATCCGCCGATGCTGGTGCCAAATCTGGCGCAGTTCGAGAGGCTTCTTGCTCATGAGCGGGGGGCTCGCATTGTCTGGGCGCATGCCGGCGCCGACCATACCGGCGATCTAAGCGTGGACCTGATCCGGCGGATGATGCAGGAACATCCGAACCTTTACATGAGCCTGAAAGCTCTGCCGCAATCGCCGCAGCCGAGCATGCCGCTGGCGGGCGAGGGCAGGCTGCGACCGGAATGGCGACGGCTTATCGCCGAATTTCCAGATCGGTTCGTGATTGGCACCGACCGCTTTTATGGTTCGTCGGCAACCGGGCTGCGCGGCTCCGGTGCACAGAACCAGAGAGCATCGGCTGGCAGTATCTTCATGGAGCGGACGGTGCCGCTCACTCAGGCAGCACGAAATCTGCTGTCGCAACTGCCGCCGCAATTGGCACAGAAGGTGGCGGTAGAGAATGTGAAGGCCATATACCGCCTGCCATAGACAACCATCCAATCGACATATCGGGGATAGGCGCCTGGCGCTTTTGTAAGCAGCAGGCATGTCGCATGGTCAGCCTGCGGTCTGCCGCTGCATGCTGACGTCTCGGAAGTACGAATGGCCTGGGGTTGTGAGATGGCGGATGGGGTGAGATTCGAACTCACGGTACCCTTGCGAGTACGGCGGTTTTCAAGACCGCTGCCTTAAACCACTCGGCCACCCATCCTTGCCGGATTACCGCTATATTCTAGCGGTGACGTTCAACTGAAAATCCGAACCCGATGTGAACGCGTTCAACTTTCAGCGGTCGCCGGACTGTTTACGGGCCGCGCGCGCCGCGGTCAAGGATGCCACCTTATCCATTGCATTATCCGCCTGGGTGGTGGTCGGCCGCACATAGCGGCTGACGACGTTGCGGGTCTTGTGCCCGGTGATGGCGCGGATCTCGTCGTCGGTGCAGCCGGCATCGCCAAGGCGTGTGGCGCCCGAGCGGCGGAAGTCGTTGAACTGCAATTCGCTGCGCAGGCCGGCCGCCTTGCGGATCTCGGGGAAATAATGCTGGAACGAGTTGGTGTTCCAGGGCCGGCCCGTCTTGTCGTCGATCAAGATGTGCAGCGGCCGCACGTTCTCATCAGCCAGCGCGGCCAGGGTTTCATCCAGCCAGGCTTTCAGGTCGGGCAGACAGCGCACATCGATCGGCTTGGCGGTTTTCAGCTGGTCGAAGCGGATCCGGCTGCCGTCATAGGCAGGCCATTTCATCGCCAGCACATCCTGTTCGCGCTGCGCCAGGTTGAACGCGATGGTAGCGGCAAGCGCCATCGATCGCCGGCCGGCCGCCACCGCGGCCACGCGGAAGGCCTCGTATTCCTCCGGCGTCCACACCACGTCGCGTTCTTTCGGCGCCGGGATTTTCAGGCCGGCGAACGGGTTGTCCTTGCGCCATTCCTCGTCGGCGGCATAGCTGAACAGGCGCCGCGCGCTGCTGTAGCAATGATAGGCCATCGCCGGCCCGCTCTTGGCTTTCACCTTGCGCAGCCATTCCTTGGCGGCCTTGCGGCCGATCAGCTGAAACGGCTGCTCGCCGGCATAGGCTTCGAGCTTGCCGAGATAGTATTCGTGGTCCGCGCGGCTGCGCGGCTTCAAGGCTTTGAATTCGTCGGATTGCAGGAACAGCGATATCAGCGCGGCGATGCTGCCGGGCTTGGCGGCCGCCGGCGCCGGCGTGCCCTGGTAGTAGTCGTCGGCCTTGGCATTCCATTCCTCGGCCGCGGCAATCGCTTCGGGCAGGCTGGCGGGCAGACGCACCACGGCGAAGCCGGCCGCCTTCAAGGTGGCGCTCGGGCTCCAGTAGTAGCGCAGGCTGCCGTCGCTGTTGCGGCGGCTCACCAGGTGCCGCACCTTGATCTGGGTCATACTTGTCTCCCTGCCAGTGCTGCCGTCACCTCTGCCTCGGTGCGGGGCTCCGGCCGTTGCCGGCCGGTACGGATGGCCGCCGGCGCCGCCCGGTCAGACCATGCCACGACTTCCGACACCCGATAAAGCCCGGTGCGCGGGTCCGGCTTGGGAAAATCGGCCCATGCCGGATGGTCTTTCAGCCGCTGCCGCAGCCATTGCGCTGAATGGCCGCCGAATTCGGCGGCCACCTGGGCCATGGTCCATTGCAACGGCCGCTCGGTCACTGCGCGGCCTCGTCGCCGGTGCCTTGGTGGTCGCTGTCGGCTTCGCCGCTGTCGAGCGGTGCATCGGGCAGGGCCGGCGGCTGGGGTGGCGTCCGCGCGCTAAGCGCGAGGGTGAAGCCGCCGGTGCCCTGGCCTTCGGGTAATGTATCGGGCAGCGCCGCGCGGAAGGCGATGACACATTCCTTGAACGCGGCAAAGGTGATGGGCAGCTTCTGCTCCAGCAAGGCCAGCGCCGGCTTGCTGGTACGCAGGAAGTGATTCACCTCGGCCTTGCTCTGGCACAGACCGAGGGTGAAGCCGAGCAGTGTGCGCAGGGTTTCAAGCTCCTGCAGCACCGCCGCCGGCGCCTTGGCGGCCGCCGGCATCTGCATCACGCCGTCAGTCATCGGCGGGCTCGTAATCATCATCTTCGTCATCTTCGGCATCTTCGGCCAGGTGCCAGCCCGGTTCCGCGGCGCAGCTGTCGCAGATGGCCGGGCCGTTCGGGTTGCAATGGCTGTAGACCTTGCGGCCGCATTCGTTGCAGGTCCAGTAGGGCGGTGTGCCGGTGAGCTGGAACGTGTGAACGCTGGTCTGGCTTGCCTGCCTGGCCGTCACGCAGGTTTTGCAGGTGCAGATGATATCGCCTGGAATGACGGGGTCAGCCATGGCCGAATATCCTCGCCAGTTGCTCATTCTGCTGCCAGCCGGGAAACTCCAGGCAGTGGATGCATTTGGCCGGGCTGTTCATCGGCGCGCAGAGCCGCCACACTTCCTGGCCGCAGTCAGTGCAGGTGAAATGTTCGGTGTGGCCATCGGCCCGGAACGCCTTGATGTTATCAGCCATTGCCGGACCTCTCGTGCTCTGGGGCTGGCCTGGCGCCTGGCCAGATGGGGCGCTGGCCGGTTTGCTTCTCGATCATGCGACCGACGAGTTCGCGCATCAGATCCATGAAGCCTTGCTTCACCGCTGGGTTTTCAATCACGGCGGTGAAACGCACGGAGCCCAGCAGGATGGCGCGCTCCATGGTGCCGGGCATCGCATAGTATGCGTTCCACCAGTCGCCCTCGTGGCGCAGCGCCAGGCGGCCGATCTGGGCAAGCGGTTGTCCATCAGCTCGTGGCATGGCTGGCCTCCTTTTGACGCTGCAGCAGATACTGCTCAAGTTCGGCCATGGCCTCGGCATCGCCATCGCGCCAATCCCGGAGCCATTCGAGGGCATCGCCGTTGCCCGGTTCGTGGTTGGCGTCGAGCGCGAAATCGATGGCCGCGTTTAGCCGCTCGATGCGGCTCTCGGGGGTGATCGGCGTGGGGCGGCTGCCGAACCAGGTGTCGGGAACATCAACCGTCATCACGTCGTAGATGGCACCGGGTTCGTGGTGGTCCTTGCGCAGGTCCTCGATGGCGCCGGCGAGCGGCGAGTAGATGGTGCGGGCCGACAGGCCCGCCGCGTGATGCGCCATGCTCTCATCGGCGAACAGCGCGGCATCCTTGCCGCGGAGTTTCACGAGATACATCTTCATCTGTCAGGTCCTTTCGAGGGTGAGGCGGGCGGTGCCGGTGGCGAGCTGTTCGGCCAGCTCGAAGGCGATAGCCTCGGCCTGCCCGGCATCGCTGGTGGCGATGCGGATGATCATGTCCGCGCCGTGGGTCGAGACGCGGAAGCGGTCGGCCGGGCCGGCCAGCCGCAGGCTGGTGGCGGTGGCCACGATGGTGGCGGGTGGATGGCTCATTCGGCGCGGCTCCCGCAATGGTCGCACAGGCGGTTGTGGTTGCCGGCGCTGGGAAAGACCCGCCTGCAGCAGAGGCAGGGCCGTTCACGGGCGCCTTCGCCCATGAACACCTTGGCGGCGCGCGGGCCGCGATAGCTTGGCTCGTGGCGTGTTTTGCGAGCGGCGGCGGCCGGTGGTGGTTCCGGTGCCGGCGACTGCACCGTCGCCGGCACCGGCGGCCGCAAGTCCCAGGGCGGCGGAGGCGAGGCGGTCATCAATGCACCGCCTTTGCCGACTTGCCCGCCGGCGCCTGGCGGATGCCCTCGGCAATGTTGGCGTTCAGCAGCCGCACGGCCTCGTCGGCCGTCACCAGTTTGGCTTCCGCGATGGCAACCGTCTGACAGCCGAGCAGCTGCGCCACGATGGCGAAGACCTCAAGGTTGTTGAGGTTGGTATGCCGGCGGTGGGCGTCGGTGATGGCGGCGGCCAGGTCCTTGAGGAAAGCCCGGTGGGCGTCGTTGGGGGTGACGTCAACAATGTCGGCTTCTGGCGCGCCCATCACGCGGCCCTCTTCTTGGCGGTGGTCTTGGCGCCAGCCTTCGCGGCCTCGGTTTCAATGTCGGTCTGCTCGGGCAGCAGGTGCTTCGGCAGTTCGACGCCGAATACTTCGGCGGCGATGAACGCGGCTGGCGCCAGTTCCTTCGACCCGCTGTAGCACAGGGCCGGATTGCTGGCGGCGAGCGCCAGGCCCATCACCCGCGCGAGCGCGGATGGCGACAGGGTCTTAAGCTGCTGCCAGATGGCATCCAGGCTGCCCGGCTTGGCCGTGTGTCCATCAAGGTGCCGGGTGATGCCGGCTTCCTTGGCGGCGGCAGTATCGAAGGGCATTTCGCCGAGGGCGTTGAAGATTGGATCCTCGGTCAGGGTATCCAGCAGAGCCAGCCGCAATGCGTTGATCGGATCGGCCAGCAGCGCCGCGCGCAGCTGGTCGTTCGCCTTCATCACCGCCCGGCGCTGGCGCTCGAATTCCTTTTCCTTGTCTTCGGCCTTCTTCTGCGCTTCCGGGCTCATCGGACCCGCGGCGCGAGGTACCGGCCGGCGGATGCGGTTTTCGTGCAGGCTGAATTCGCCATCCCAGGGATTAACGACAAGAACCACACCGACCAGTTTAGGGTTCGTGAAGGCATCGGCCTCGGGGTATTCCCAGCTGACAAAATGCTCGACGACTTCGGCGAAGTGGTGGTTCTTGCGCAGCTCAATGGCTTTGGCCCTGGCGGCTTTCATCTGCAGTTTCAGAAATGCTTTTTTGTCGGTGAAGAACTGGTCTTCGCCAATCTCGGTCGTCTCCAGGCCGCAGTCGCGGGTGTCGAAAATCGCATAGGCCACCGGCACCATGTCATCGCTGGCAACGCCGACGAGTTCGGCCACTGTGGCGCCGCCTTCCCGCAGCGCCCGGGATAGAACATCACCCTTGTTTCCCTCCGGCGCCTGCAGGATGACGCGGGCCTGGCTGACGGTGATCTTGTTTTCCGCCAGCGCCTGGCGCGCCTCTTCGGGCAGCTTGGTGACCAGGGCGATGCGCTGCTGGACGTAGCGGTCGGAGAAGCCCAGCGCCGCGCCGATCTTCTTGGCCGACCAGGCTTTCGGGTCGAGCTGCTGCAGCTGCAGGAAGCCGTTGGCCTCGTCGATCGGGTCCATGTCGCGGCGCTGCAGGTTTTCGATCAGCGCCATGGCCAGGTGCTGGCCATCATCCACGGTGACGATGCGCACCGGCACCAGATAATCAGCGGCGATGGTGCCGCGCCGCACCAGGATTTCCAGCGCGCGGAAGCGGCGCTCGCCGGCAACGATTTCATAGGCGCCTTCGCCGGCCTGGCGCACCACCAGGTTCTGCAGCAGGCCCTGGGCCGCGATGCTGTCGGCCAGTTCTTCCAGCGCCGCCGGGTCAAACGTCTTGCGCGGATTGAGCAGCGATGCCCGCAGCAAGGCCAGTGGCACCAGGCTGACGGCGGGATCCTGTTCGGCGGCGACGACACTGGCGGCGGCCGGGCCCTCAAGGCCGAGCAGGGCAGAGAGGCTACTGCCAAGCGTGTGCGCCAAAGCGCGTAAGGTGGGCAGCGACAGGGCATCGGCGCGGTCGGCGCCGGTCTTGCTGGCGGCCTTGCTTAAAGTGCCGGTTCCGAGGTCGGCGAGGGTTTCAAGGCCGCGCTGGCTCATGCCTTGGGCCTGCATAAGGGCCAGCACGCGGTCGATGGGGTGGAGTTTGGTGGTCATGGCTGTTTTCCTCGGTCGGATTTCAGTAAGGGATGTCTTCCGCGTGCCAGGCCGTGTTCCTGGTGGCGAAGGGGCGAACCGTGTTCGCGGCGGCTTCGGTGGTGGCGGTGGTGGTGAGGGTTGGCCGGGTGATGATCCAGACCGCGCTGTTATCGGCGCGGCGGACGAGGCAGCGGCCTTCCAGGCGGCACAGGACACGCATGGTCTGCCAGTCGTGGATGGGTGCGGCGGCCGGGGTCATGCCGACACCCGGCCGCTGTGAGGCACGCGCGGCTGTTCGAGTGGTGGCAGCAGCCGGTGCTGGCGCAGGATGCGCATGGCGTTTTCCAGCGCCACGGCACAATCGAACTCGTCCTGTGCGGCGTCGTTGTCGCCGGCGCTCTTGAAGCCGTTGCCGCGCGCCATGTGGCGGTTGGCGGCGACTTCGAGATAGCGGGCGACCACATCGGCCTGTTCGGCCTCGGTGAGCTGGCGCGGGATGGGTGTGCGCATCACGCCAGGCGCGGGTACGCTAGCCTTGCCGCGCCGGCTCATGACGCCCTCCGCTCGGATTGCTGCGCCGGCTTCATCGGCATCGCCTCGGCCAGAGTGAGCAGCGCGGCGCGCTGTTCGGCCGAGGCGATGATCTCGATGCCGATGCCATTGGGGCCGCTTTCATCAAGCATGGCGATGCGGTCCGCCGGCGGCAGGGCCTTGAGGGTGGCAGCGACGAGTGCCCCGGCCAGGCCGCCGAGCCAGTCGCGGGTTGGTCCCTCGGCCGCGTTGCGCATCAGCCTGCGGAAGTGGCGGCCGTCTATCGCCGGCTGGGCATGCTCCACCTTGGCGGCCATCATGCGGCCTCCAGGTCGATGGTGGGCGGCAGCGCCGCCCGCGCCTCGGTTACAACGGCGATCGGCTGCGGCTCCAGCTTGATACCGACCAGGGCGGCGGCGATGGTGCGCAGCGCCCGGCGCGCGGCGGGATCCTGGATGCCGCCGAACAGCTGCATCATCTCGATCGCCTCGCGGCGGTTGGCGAAGCTTTCGGCCGGCAGGGCGGCGGCATCTGTGGCTGTCGCCGTGAAGAAATAGCCCGGCTGCACATTCAGGATTTCGGCGAATTGCTGCAGCCGGCTGCCGCCGATGCGGTTGTGGCCCTTCTCGTATTTCTGGATCTGCTGAAAGCTGATGCCGACGCGGCCGCCCAGCACGGTCTGGCTCAAGCCGGCCAGCACGCGGGCGGCACGCAGGCGGCCGCCGATGGCGGCGTCCTCGGCGTTGACCGCCCTTGGCGGGAATTTCCTGGCAACGGGTGAAACTTGCATGTTCGGCCTCCGTGGGTTGAGAGGCCTAATCGGTAACGCAATAAGTTACAAAGCGTCAAGTGAAAAAGTAACGTAAATAGTTACCGTCTAGAAAAGAAGCCGCACCCGGGAGGTCTGTCACTCTCTTCCCGGCAAGCCTGGATCAAGGCTAGGCGCGCCTTCCCAATGAACGTCATGCTTAGTTCCTCGTCACGAGGTGCGCGAGCTGTAATCCACTTGCTGCAATAGGAGAAATCCGGACGATCCAGGCAGTCTCGTCTAAGCCACTCCCAAATTTTGGGAACAGGGTCAGCTTCGACGATGATGGCTCGGCAAATTGTAAGAGTTGGATAACTGCCGGCAAAAAGGCAGTTTTCGACATCCCGGCCTTCAGGAGTTGTGGCCCCCGAACGAATTTCTGGAAAAGGTCTGAGGGTGAATTGCGCTGCGGTTGGTTCTGCGCAAAGCACAAGCATCATCGGCACTACATAACGCAGCATCTCACCCTCCGTGCCTGAAGGCTTCGGGCTTCGCATCGCAGCTGCCGGCATGCAGGCCGCGCCGCGCGGCGCGGGCTTCGGCCTCCAGCGGCGCATAGCGCGGCGAATAGCGGGTATAGGCATAAGCCCAGCCCTCGGACACCATCCGGGCGCCGATATCATCGCCGGCGACAAAGCAGGTGGCGACCACGCGCTTGTATTTGTCGATCGCTTCGGTGGCGCAGGAAACGCTGCGTTCGGCGAGCCAGGATTTCAGCCAGGCCGCCGCCTGCTGGCCCGGGCGCCAGGTCTGCGGCTTGCCATCCGGCCCCGGCCGGGTGCAATCCTGGCGCCATTCCGGCGCATCGATGCCGAACAGGCGGATCTCGCGGCCGGCGATGTAGAGGCTGTCGCCATCCTTCACCTGAGCCGGGCCGGTGATATCGGCGGCCAGGGCGGCAGGCAGGCGTGCATTGCCGGCCAGGCAGAGGCACAGCAGGGCGAACATGGTTCGCGCCGCACGCTTTAGCGCAGCGTCAATCCTCGGCCATGCCGCCATGGGTTGAGAAGAGGCGCAGACTCGGCTCAAGCCGCGGCCGGCTTAGGGCGCGAGGCGGGGTCTCCTTCATCGTCTGCATTGCTGCCGGCCGATTTCGGAAGCGAAGAAGCAATCTGTAAAAAAGCCCTGCGGTCGGCTTCTGCGAGGCCGCGATACAGCTCAAGCACGGCCTTTTCATCCGGCGTCACTGCCGGCACCGTATCCTCAAGCAATTCAAGCGGGTGGCATTGCAGCGCCTCGGCCAGCCGTTCGATCCATTCGGTGGAGAGGCGCGATTTGCTGTTCTCCAGCCGGCCCAGATGCTGCTTGGTGGTGCCAAGCTTCTCGGCCAGTTCTTCCTGGGTCAGGCCTCGGTCAAGGCGGAGGTCACGCAGTCGGTTACGCATGGTGGCAATGTAACACCGCACGATACGGTAGTCGGCAACCGATATCGTTACTACATCTTGACATTGGGTAACTGAAAATGTTACTTCGGGCCATCTTAACCAAACTAGCGGCCCGGTTGTGACCCTGCGCGAGTGGCTCGACAAAAACGATATCACTGTTCCGGCCTTCGCCCGGCAGATCGGCAGGTCGCGGATGCAGGTCTGGCGCATCGTCAATGGCGGTGGCTGCAGCCAGTCGACACAAGCCCGGATTATCGGTGCGACGGATGGCGGCGTGACTGCCGATGACCTGTTGCCGCCCGGGCTCAAACCCGTTCCTCCCCATGGTTTGAATGGGCAACTCCAGGTCCCGGCCGGGGCGCAGTCTCCGGCCGGGCATTTTTTGGAGGCGGTTAATGGCTGATATCGATTGGGCCGATCTTAACCGGCAGCTTGAACTGGCCTGGCCCGGCAAGGGAGCGCGGCCGCTGGTGCCGGCGGATGGCCCGATCGCCTATTACGATGAGGCTGGGCGCCTGCGGTATCTGCCGCTGCCGGCCGGCGGTGCCGGTCAGTTGTGGCGCGACATGGCGGCTTCTTCCGCCACCGCCGCCAGCAGCGTGGTGCAGAGCCCGCGCAATTCCGCCGGCATGTCGTCGACCATCCGCCAGACCGGGTCGAGGTCTATGGGGTGGTGGCGCAACATCTGCACCAGTATCGCACGCGTTATCGTCTGCTGCGCGACGACGTTCAAGGTGAAGCGCCGGGCTTCTTCGCTGTCCATCTCTGTCTCCGAGTCGGTGGAGCGCGATTGTAGCGGAGGCGGGCATGGCTGACGCCGATCCTTATGGCCGTGACCTTTTCGGGAAGTTGCTGCCGGCCGGGGGTGGAGCCCCGGCGCGGCAGCTGGCTCTGGGTTTGACCGTGTCCCTGAAGCCTCCAGGCGGCGGTTTCCCGCTGCGCCTTTCACTTTGGCGCAGCGATGGGAGCAAAGACATGGGACAGGTTACGGGCGCTTTCCCCGAGCCGGAAATCGGGCCGCGCTGGGCGGCGGCGTTGCGGCGGCGCTATCCGGGCGCGCACCAGGCCAAGCGGATCGCGCGGGATTTCGACTGCGAAACCCGCACGGCCGAGGCCTGGCTCGGCGGCCAGGCACCCTATGCCAAATACCTGATGCGCGGCTGGCGGCTGCATGGCGCGGCCCTGGTGGGCGAAGTGCTGGCGCCCGACGATGCGGCGCAGCGCGCTGCGCTGAATGAAGCGGCGCTGATCGGCCTGGAGGCGCGCATCGCCACGCTGGGCGCCGACCTGGCGCTGCTGCGGCGGGAGCGGACTTGATGTGGCCAGCACGCGCCATCGATAGCCTGTCGCGGCTGGCCGAGGATGCGCTGCTGTGGCTGGCCGAGC
This sequence comes from Ferrovibrio sp., assembly GCF_965278975.1. Taxonomy (GTDB): domain Bacteria; phylum Pseudomonadota; class Alphaproteobacteria; order Ferrovibrionales; family Ferrovibrionaceae; genus Ferrovibrio. The sequence continues at coordinate 4,201,567 of NZ_OZ257126.1, read as the reverse complement.
ATGCCCATGCCCTGGCAGCCTTCTGCGCGAACCGTGTTCGGGGCCTGCGCGAGGGCCGCGGCGCGCAAACGGGCGAGGGGGGTGGCGATGTTTTATAGCGGCGTGACGCCACCGCCGATGCCGGGGGCCAGCGAAACGCTGGCGGATGATCCGGCCGCGCGCGCGGCGCAGGAAGCTCGCCGCCGCCGGCATCGGCTCGATGCGGTGCCGTTGCAGCTTCCCCAGGCGGCGCCGGCGCTGGGTATCACGGTGCATTGGGATTACTTCGGCTGGCCGGTGTTGGTGGCCTTGCATTGGGATGACGTGCCGCGGGTGGTGGCGCTGCGGGTGCTGCTGGCGCCGCCGCAGCTGGAGGCCGAGGTGTCGCTGGGCTGCAGCGTGCTGTCGATGGCGCTGAAACGCTACGGCGGCGCGCAGTGCCTGCTCGATGCCGGCATGGATTTTGGCCATCACCCGGTGTTGGCGCGGGCCGCCGAACTTGAACGCAATGCGGCCTGCATCATCACCGAGGCGCGCCAGGTGCTGGCCGACCGGCTGGCGCGCGAGGCGATTGAGCAGCGGGAGGCGGGGCGATGAGTGAGAACCGCCACCTGCACAGCGTTGGCGAGATCGCGCGGATGCTGGATGCCCGCGCGCTGGATCTGTGCCAGGACCTTTTGCGCGGCGGCCGCCGCCAGGGGCGCGAATGGGTGGCCAAGGATTTCAGCGGCGCGCCCGGCACGGAATTGTCGGTGTGCATCGCCGGCGAAAAGCAGGGTGTGTGGAAGCAATTCAATTCGGCCGCGCCGATGCATGGCGACATGCTGGAATTCGTGCGCATGGCGGTGTGCGGCGGCGACAAGGTCGCGGCCATCCGCTGGGCCAAGGCCTGGCTGGGGATCGATGGCGGCGATGCCGATGCCCTGGCGCGCACGCGCCAGGCGGTGGCTTTGCAGAAGCGGGATCCAGGCCCTGACCGTTCGGCGAGGCAGAAGCGGGAGAAGGCCTATCGCACGCTGAACGGCAGCGCGCGTTTCGCGGGCAGTATGGCAGAGCTATATCTGCGCGGCCGCGGCATCGATTTCAGCCGGTTGACCGGGCGGATCACGGCTTTGCGCTGCCATCCCGGCCTGGGCTACTGGATCGGTGGCGACAAGCCGCAGTTGCTCGGCACCTGGCCGGCGATGGTGGCGCCGATCTTCGATTTCGAGGGCCGCTTCAAGGCGATCCATCGCACCTGGCTGGCACCGCGGGCCGATGGCTCGGTCGGCAAGGCGCCAGTGCCGGATGCGAAAAAGGTGCAGGGCCTGATGCGCGGCGGGTTCATCCCGCTATGGCGCGGGACGCGCGTGGATCCCGCCACCGGCGAAGTGAAACCCGGCCTGCCGCTGCGCGATGCCGGCGGCGATGTGGTGATCGACATTACCGAGGGCATCGAGGACGGCGGCAGCGTGGCGATGCATTGCGAGGATGCGCGCGTTGTCGTCGGCATCTCGCTTTCCAACATGGGCTGCATCGACTGGCCGGAGAATGTGTCGACGGTGAATTTCTGGCGCCAGAACGACAAGCAGGGCGGGCCGGCCGAGATGGCCGCCGATGCCGTGGTGCAGGCGTGGCAGCGGCAGGGCAAGCGCGTGCGGCTGTGCCGGCCGCCGCCGCAATTCAAGGATGTGAATGACTGGCTGCAGGCCAGTGCGCGGGAGAAATCGGCATGACAGACCTGGGTTTGCGGCTGCTCTGTGCGCTCGGCCTGCTGGCCGGGCTGGGTGTGTTGTTGCTGTGGTGGCTGGGGAGTTTTAAGCGATGACCGACAATAAGGTGGTGGATATCCGCTCTATGCGCGAGGGCGCCGAGGATGCGCCGCCGCTGGAAAGCGATGCGCCGCCGAACGATGGTGGCGGAGACGCGCCGGATGACGATGGCCGGCGCTACCGCCTGCCCGATGGCTGCCCGGTGCGGCCGCTCGGGGTGATGGCCAAGCTCTGCTACTACCTGGATGCCCAAGGGCAGCTGCAGGAATTGAGCTGGAAGGATCACAGCCGCAACAACATCATGGGCATGTTCGGCACCAAGAATTACCTGCTGGAGGAATTCTGGCCGCGCAAGAAAAAGGTGAAAGATCCAGATACCGGCGAGGAAGACTGGATCGTTACCGGCTGGAAACCGGAAGAGGCGGCTGATGCGCTGGTGGCGGAAGCCAGCAAGCTGGGGATCTGGAGTCCGTATGAGCGCGTGCGCGGCGTGGGCGCCTGGCGCGGCGCGGCCGGCGAGCTGATCATCCATGCCGGCAGCGAGATCTACATCGGCGCCAAGCCCGGCGATAGCGGCTATAGCGCCACCTGGCTGCAGGCCGGCACCTATGGCCCGCATCTCTATCCCACCGGCGAGGCGCAGCTGCGGCCGCGCGCCAGGCCGGTGCCGGCCGGCGGCGCGCGCAATGCCAAGGGCAGGCCGCTGAACCCGGGCGATGCGCTGCTCGCCGATTTCAACACCTGGAACCTGGCGCGCGGCGAGATCGACGCGCATCTGCTGCTCGGCGCCGTGGCCAGCCAGCGTATCGGCGGCGCGCTGGATGTGCGGCCGGCGGTATGGCTGACGGGCTCGCGCGGCACCGGCAAGACCGGGCTGGTGAAGGCCATCAATGATTTCCATGGTGGCGAGCATGGCGTGGTGAAGCTGGAAAACACCACCGAGGCCGGCGTGCGCCAGCAGCTGAAATACTCGACGCGGCCGGTGCTGCTGGACGAGAACGGCGATGATGGTGACGAGGGCAACCCGCAGCGGGTGCGCGGCATGATCCAGCTGATGCGCATCGCGGTGAGCGGCGGCCGCTTCGGCCGCGGCGGCGGCGATCACCAGGGCGTGGTGTTCGTGGCGCGCAGCTCGTTCATGAGCGCCAGCATCCTGATGCCCAACCTGATGCCGCAGGATCGCAGCCGCATGCTGATTGTCGAGCTGGGGCAGTTGAAGGCCGGCCAGCAGCCGCCGGACATGGCGGCTGATCGCTGGCGCGCCATGGGACAGGCGGTGACTGACCGCCTGGCGCAGCAATGGCATCGCTTCGATGAGACGCTGGCGCTGTATCGCGCGCTGCTGATGAAGCCGATTGCCGAGGGCGGCGGCGGCCATGACGGCCGCGGCGCCGATATTTTCGGCACGCTGCTGGCCTGTGCCGACCTGGTGCTGCATGACGCGCTGCCACATGCCGACGATGACGGCTTCACCGTCTGGGCCAAGCATCTGCGCGCCGATGAGCTGTCGGAAACCTCGGGCGGCCAGAGCGATGAAGAGGAATGCTGGCAGCATCTCATGTTCTCGCCGATCGATCCGTATCGCAGCGGCGGCCGCAAGCTGATTTCGGAATGGATCGAGCGGGCGGTGGGCGCCAAGCCGGAGGGGCGCGAGATCCCGTACACCATGACCGAGGCGGCCGAGGCGCAGACCGTGCTGCAGGGCTTCGGGATGCGGCTGTGTGGCCTCAAGGAACTCAACCGGCTCTATGGCAATAAGCCGCCGCCCGGCATCGCCGTGCCGTTCCTGGCGGTGGCCAACAAGCATCCGGCCCTGGCGGCCGTGTTCAAGGATAGGCGCTGGGGCGCTGGCGTGTGGCCACAGGCGCTGAAACGCCTGCCTGGTGCGCTGGTGCCGCCGCGGCCGCTGTGGCTGTCGGGCGGCGAAGGCGATGCCATCGCCGGCGGTGCTGTGCGCGTGGTGCTCGTGCCCCTGTATGCCAGAGGGGCGGGCTCCGGCAGCGGTGGCCAGGCCGGCGATCAGCCGGCCGGTGCGGCCACCGCGCAGTATGGCAACGGGTCGGCGGACGCCGCGCCGGGGCGCGCGGCGGGCGGTGACGCATCATTACCCTTCGACCAGCCATGGCCAGGCGGAGGTGCGGCCGCAGGCCCAGGCCCGGGAGAAGATGATGATCTCCCGTTTTAAATTTTTTTGCCTCGCCCCGGCCCGTGGGCGGTCACACAGGGTATCCGCGCGCGGTTTGGCGCCGCCTGCGCGCGTTGGTTGTGGGCTTGGCGCCCGGGTTTGGGGGAGTGTAAGGCCGCTGTAAGGCCGGTTTTGTTGATTTAGTCAACAATATCAATGGTCTTACGCTCTTACATACTTACGCGGCAAGCCGCAGATGTGCGGGCGCGCGTGCGGGCGCAGGCGGGTGGATGGTGATTGTAAGTTTGTAAGATTGTAAGAAATGGTGAATAGATGAATAAGACCAATGACTTACAGAATTACACGCGTCTTACGCGCAGTCATGCCGCTGTAAGGCCGCTGTGCCTGCCTGCCTGCCTGCTGGCCGCGTCTGCGCCGAAAACCAATAAAATATTGGGGTTTTAATGGGCGAGGGGGCGAAATCGGGGCTCAAGACCGCGCTGGGGCAGGCCGAGGCGCTGCACGAGCCCGAACCGGCGCCGATGCAGCTGCCGCTCTATCCGGCCGATGCGCTCGGTGCGCTGCCCGCTGGCGCGGATCGCACCGCTGTCCTGCGCGAGCCAGGGCGGCGCGGCCGTCCGCCTGGCGCCACGAACAAGAGCACCGGCGCGATGCGGGAATTCATCCTCTCGCGCTACCGCCATCCGGCCTTGGTGCTGGCCGAGACCTACAGCCGCGATACCGGCGATCTGGCCGCCGAACTGGGCTGCACGCGGTACGAGGCCTTCAAGCTGCAGCGCGAGGCCGCCGCCGATCTGCTGCCCTACGTCCAGGGCAAGATGCCGGTAGAGGTGCAGGTGACCAGCAACGTGCCGGTGCTCATGCTGGCCGATCCGAGCAGCTGGTTGGGCCAGGCCGAGGGCGATGCGCTGCCCGATCTCGGGGCGATGGTGCCGATCCAGCAAAATCAAGGGGTTATCGAGGGTCAGGCGGTCGAGTTGAACGCCGGGCAGTTGAACGCGGACCAATCCGGCCCGGAAAACGGGGATAAAGCATGATCCAGGCGGCGGATCGAATAACCGCTGTGCGCGTCGGTCGGACGCCAGCCATGCGCCATCCGCAGCTCGCGCCACGCGCCATGCGCCGGCTGCATGCGTTTCGCGAGGGGGCACCCCCCCAAGCCGCCGCGCCCTGTTTGCCGCCCCTTGGTGCAAAATACCCCCCGAATTTTCCGGCGCGAAATTCAGGACCGGCCGGGTTCGCGGGCCCGGGACACCGGGGCGCCGGGATCTCGGGCGCGGGCCGCGAACACGGTTCGCATCCAGCTTGGGGCGGGGGGCGGGCATGAGCGGCTTCCGCAACTACACCACCAAGGCGCAGACGCTGCAGCGGTTCCTGCGCAGCAATGCCGATGTGCGCGCCATCATGGGCCCGGTCGGTTCGGGCAAGACCGGCGCCTGCCTGATCGATCCGGTCTACCGCGTCATGCGCCAGGCGCCGCACCCGCGCGATTACGAGCTGGTCGGTGGCCAGCGCCTGTATCTGCGCAAGGTCAAGCACGCCGTCATCCGTTCCACCCAGCGCGATCTCGAGCGCACCACCATTCCCTCCTGGCTCTACTGGTGCCCGAAGAACATGGGGCATTGGACCGGCGGTTCTGGCGGCGTGCCGGCAACCCACACGCTGCTCTGGGATCTCGGCGACGGCACGGCGGCGCAGCTGGTCAAGGAATTCGTCGGCCTGGGCGAGAAGAAGCCCGACGAGGCGCTGCCGGGCTGGGAGGGCTCCAGCGGCTATCTGAACGAGGCCGATGGCCTGCCCGAAACGGTGCTCACCTACCTGCGCTCCCGTGTCGGCCGCTATCCGGCGCGCGAAGCGGCCATCGGTTTCGAGGGCGCCAGCTGGGCCGGGATCAGTCTCGATTTCAACGGCGTCGATGATCAGCATTGGCTCTACGATAAGTTCGTCGAAGCCCGCCCCGAGGGCTGGGAATTCTTCCGCCAGCCGCCGGCCTTGCTGCGCGCCGGCGCCGGCTTCACGCTCAATCCGGCGGCCGAGAACCTGGATAACCTGCGCCCGGGCTACTACGAGGGCCAGGTCGCCGGCCAGCCGGCCTGGTTCATCCGCGCCAAGCTGCTCAACGAATGGGCCGGCCTGCGCGATGGCGACCCGGTCTACACCGAGTATGACGAACCCTTCCATCTCTTCCCCGGCGCCCTGCCTGCCATCCCGGGCCTGCCGCTGGTGCTCGGTGGCGATGCCGGGCTGCATTCCGCCGTCGTCGTCTGCCAGCAGGATCTGTTCGGCCAGCTCCGCGTGCTCGAAGAGATCATCGCGCCGGATAGCGGCATGGGCGCCGAGGCCTTCGGCCAGCTCGTCAATGCCGTGCTGCGCCAGCGCTATCCCGGGCATCGCGTCGAATGCTGCTATTATGATCCCGCCGGCAACGCGCGTAGCGCCACGGATGAGCGCAGCTGGGCCATGGTGATGCAGGCCGTCACCGGCATCTCGTTCCGCGCCTGCGAAACCAACCTGCCAGAAACCCGCCAGCTGGCGGTGCGTTCGGCATTGCTCATGCCGCTGGTCATCGATGGCAAGCGCGCCCCAGGCCTGCTGGTGTCGAACCGCTGCCGCAAGCTGGTGCGCGGCTTCAACGGCGCCTATCGCCTCAAGCGCACGAAAGACGCCGCCGGCCGCATCATCCCGGAAGCCGACAAGAACCACCCCTACAGCGACGTTCACGACGCTGTGCAGTATGTCGCGGTCGGCCTCGGCTATCACCGCCAGGCGATCGACCGCTACCGCCACCAGGCCCAGGCGCCGCGCCAGGTCCGCGCGGAAGACGACACCCACCGCGCCGAATACGAACGCGGCCGCGGCAACCGCCACGGCATTGGCGGCCCCGGGCCGTATGGGGGCGGCCCGGCCATGGCCGCAGCCGACTGGCGCCGCGAGGCGCCGCGCCAGGAATACGCCGATGACAGCTAAGCGAGGATCCGATCATGTTTCATGACCACTGCCCAGCCTGCAATCACCACAGCCTCGGCCTGAACTACCCAACAGCGCCGGAATACCTGACTGATGATGAATACAATGCCTGGCTCGAAAGCGGCGATGCGGATGAGCCTATCGGCGTGATCTGCGGCAATTGCGGATATGAAGCGGAATGAATGCGGCAAAAAATGAGCGCGGCGCCGGCCGCAAGCGCAAGCTGACGCCCGAACAGGCCGCCGAACTCTCGCGCCTGCGTGCCGAACGGCGGCCATGGAAAGATCTCGAAGCGCAGTTCGGGGCGCACCGCTCCACCCTGGTGGAATACATCCGCCCGGAAAAGATGTCGGGAAATTAATTTCCCGACATCTTCGGGTTTGACCCGGCACGCTGGCGGCAGGCAAGAAAATCAAGACCGTGTATCCCTGTAAGCCCGAGGCCCCCAATGGGTGGAGTTTTCAGCGGCCCGAAAGTGCCGCCACCTACGCCAGTCCCCACTCTTGAAGATCCAGCGATTGCCCAGGCGCGGGCGGCGCAGGCCGCTGCCGAGCGCAAGGCGCAGGGCCGCGCCGCCACCGTCATTACCGGCGGCGAGGGCGATACCTCCGAGGCCCCGCTTGGCCGCAAATCCATGCTCGGCACCTGAATGACTGACCGGGTGCAGGAAATCATTGCCAGCACCGACCGCATGCGGGCGCGCCGTTCGCGGCGTGAAAGCCGCTGGCAGGAAATCCTCACCTACGTCATCCCGATGTCTGCCGCCATCACCACCGCCGATGCGATGGAAAACCGCGACGCGGTGATCGACAATTCCGGCGAGCAGGCCCACGAACGCCTGGCGGCCGCCCTGGTCAGCATCTGCACGCCGTCGATTATCGATTGGTTCCAGATGATCCCGGCCAACGAGGCCCTGCGTGAGGATGATGAAAACGCCGGCTGGAGCCAGGATTGCAGCCGGCGCATGCTGCGTGCCATCCGCGATCCCGATACCGGCTTCGCCGCTGTGCAGCACATGAAATACCAGGACGCCGCCGGCATGGCGCTGGGTTGCAGTGCAGCCCTTGAAGTGCCTGGCGTCGGCATCCGCTTCACCTCCGTGCCGCTGCGCCAGGTGCTGATCGGCGAGGATGCCTACGGCAAGGTTGATACCGTGCATCGCGATTTCGAACTTACCGCGCTGCGGGCCGCCCGGCTCTGGGGACGTAATGCCGGGCCCAAGGTGCTGGAACATGCGGCCGACCCGAAAAAGGCCGATACCACTTTCCGCTTCGTCCATGCCGTGCTGCCGAATGATGAATTCGTGCCGGGCAGCATGCTGGCGCGCAATCTGCCGCTGGCCTCCCTTATGGTCAATGTGTCGGAGAAACACGAGATCGAAGCCGCCGGCTTCCACTCCATGCCGTATCAAACGCCGCGCTGGCGCCGCCGCGCCGGCGATGAATGGGGCCGCGGCCCCGGCGATGTCGCGCTGGCCGATATCAAGCTGCTGCAGCGCACGGCCGGCGTCACGATCAAGGGCGCGGAAAACAATCTCGACCCGGCCTGGATGCTGGCCGACGACGGCATCATCGGCACCTTCCGCAAAGGCAATGGCCGGCTGAACTATGCCCGCACCGATGCCTACTCCCAGGGCCGCGATCCGGCCAAGCCGTTGCTCACCGGCGCGCGCACCGATATCGGCGAGGAAATGATGGCGGGGATCCGCCAGCGCATCGATATCGCGTTCTTCCGCCCGCTGATCGAAATGGTGCGCAAGGACCGGATGACCGCCACCGAGGTACTCGAAGTAAAGGCCGAGGCCGCCCGTGTCATGGGCCCGTATCTCGGCAACCTGCAGTCCGAAGATCTCGGCCCGCTGTTGCTGCGGCTGTTCGATATCATGGAGCGCGGTGGTGCCTTCCTTCCGCGCCCGAACGCCCTGCGCGGCGAGCGCATGGTGCCGGATTACACCTCGCCCGATGCGCGCGGCCAGCGCGTGGCGCAGGCCCGCGGCGTGGCACAGCTTACCGAGCTGATGCAGCCGCTGATCGCCACCAAGCCGGACCTGCTCGACAACCTGGATGGCGATGAAGTGTTCCGCGATACCGGCGCCGTGCTCGGCCTGCCGCAGAAATATTTCGTTACTCGCAGTAAGGTGGCGCAGATCCGCCAGGCCCGCGCCGATGCCCAGCGCGCCGAGAACGAGCGCGTGGCGATGAACGAGGGTCTTGGCGCCGCCGCCGATGCCGCCAGCGCCCTGCCGGCTATCACGCAATCGCTGCAATCGCCCACCGAAGCCCTCGGGGGTGCCGCATGAGTGTCCGCGGCCTGGCGCGTAAAGTCGGCGACTTGATGCGCCGCACCCACGCCTACCGAACATTGTTCGCCAGCGAAGACGGCCAGCTCGTGTTGCGCGACCTGATCGCGTTTTCGGGGCTTCACGCCAATCCCACCGCCGGCAGCGACACCCACGCAACTTATTTCAATCTCGGTATGCAGCGGGTGGTCCGCCGCATCGCCGCTTTCACCAACATGAGCGACGCGGAATTGCTCCGCCTGTCGCAACAACTTGAGGAGGCCCGCCGTGGCGAAGAAACCGACGATTGATCCGACCGCTGATGCCGCTGCTGATCCGGGTGCTGCTGATCCGGCCCAGGCCGAGGGTCGCCCTTCGGCCGGCGAAGCGCTGCTCAACCGTCTTGGCGCCTATGTCTCCTCGGGCCAGGCCTTGCTCGAAGAGCGCATGCGGACCATGCCGTCAAACCAGCTCGCCCTGGCGCAGCAGCATCTCGATGATACCAAGGCGCTGCTGGCCGGCATCGCCGCCATGCACCCGGATGCGCCCCAGGCCGATCCGCCGCCAGTGCAGGAAGCGGAGGCTTAAGCCATGCTGCGCCCTGGCCAGTTCCCAACCATTCATCGTGCCGCTGACGCCGGAAGCGGCGGAGGTGCGGCCGCCGCATCTGGCGGTTCCGGGGCCGCGGCAGCCTCCGCCATCACGCCCGGCGGCGATGCTGGCGGCTTCGTTCTCTCCGATGCCCACAACGCGCTGCTCACCACCAAGGGCTGGATGAAGGAAGGCAAGCCCGATTGGAATGCCGCGCTCGATGGCTACAGCGCGCTGGAACGCACCCTGGGCGCCGACAAGCTGGTGCTGCCCGGCAAGGATGCCAAGCCGGAGGCTTGGGATGCGGTCTACAACAAGCTCGGCCGGCCGGAGTCTGCCGATAAATACGATCTCTCCGGCTTCAAGCCCACCGATGGCGTGCCGTGGGATGATGGCCGCTTCAAGGCCGCCATGCCGAAGCTGCACGCGCTCGGCCTCACCCAGGCGCAGCTCGTCGGTGTCGCCGGCATCCTGAATGAAGACAACACGGCAGTGTTCCAGGGTCTGCGCCAGGCGGCTGACAAGCAGCCGGAGCTTACCAAAGCCGAACTGCAGAAAACCTGGGGCAAGGATTTCGACGTCAACCTCGATCACGCCAACCGCCTAGTGAAGGCTGCTTTCGGCGAGGATCTGGCGGCGGCCAAGGATATCCGCCTGATGGACGGCACCTACCTGCTGGATAATCCCGCGATCGCCAAGGCCTTCGCCGCGGCCGGCAAGCTGATGGCCGAGCCGGCATCGCTGCCTGGTGCCGGCGGCGCCAATGGCGGCGGCGCCAATGGCGGCGGCGCCGTGGCAGGCGAGCCGCGCACGCCGGCCGAAGCTGATGCCGAAATCAGGAAGATCATGAGTGCAGCCGCGGGCGACAAATCGCACGCCTACGTCAATCGCGATCACCCCGAGCACAAGGCGCTGCACGAGCGCATGACCAGGCTTTACACGCTGCGCGCAGGCGGCGGCAAGAACTGACCGGGCAAGGTGGCGGCCATCATGGCTGCTGCCTCCGGCGCACGCGCGTAAGTCGCGCCGCTTCCGGCTGGAGCGTCATCCGGCAAGGCTGTGGGTCTGTGAGCGGTCACCCGCCCGGCAGGCAACCCCTCCGAAGATAAGCGCAACCCGATGCCGTGGCTGGACGCCGCGGCCGAACGCAAGGAGGGCCCAATGCCCGTTAGCACCATTCCTGTCGGCTTTGTCGACAAGTTCCGTGGCGATTACATCCTGCTAAGCCAGCAGAAGGAAAGCCGCCTCTGGAACACCGTGCGCCACGACCCCGATATGCTGCAGGGCCGGTTCGGCTATTACGACTACATCGGCTCGGTTAGCATGTACCAGCGCACCAGCCGCCACCAGGATACCGGCGTGGTCGAAGTGCCGCATTCCCGCCGCCGCATCACCCTGGCGGATTACGAACTGCCGCACCTGCTGGATAAGCAGGATGTCATGCGTCTCGTCGCCGATCCGCAGGGCAAGTACATGCAGAACATGATCGCGGCGGCCAACCGCAAGAAGGACGACATCATCATCAATGCCTGGGAAGCCAATGCCCAGAGCGTCGATGAAAACATGGCGGCGACCCCAATCGCGCTGCCGAATGGGCAGATCATCACCGAGGGCGGCACCGCAGGCCTCACCGTCACCAAGCTGCTCAAGGTCAAGGAAATCCTCGACGCCGCCGAGATCGACGAGGACGAGGGCCGCACTGCGGTGGTCGGCAGCCGCCAGATCACCGACCTGCTCAACACCACCGAGATCAAGTCGGCGGATTACAACACCGTGAAGGCGTTGGCCGAGGGCCGCATCAACGACTTCATGGGCTTCCGTTTCATCCGCATCGAGCGGCTGAATAAGACCGGCAACATGCGGCGCTGCGGCTTCTACGGCAAGAATGCCATCGGCATCGCGGTCGGAGAGGATTTCTCGGTGTCGATCGACCCGCGGCCCGACAAGGGCAATGCCACCCAGCTGCTCGGCACCATGTCCGCCGATGCCACGCGCATCGAGGACAAGAAGATCGTCGTCGTCGAAAGCTACGAGGCGCCGTAAGGCACCGCGCCAGGTCCAGGCCGGCGGCGAAGGTAATGCCGCCGGCTGCGTCCCCCGCATCCTTCAATCGGAGATCCCGCCATGACCGCTCACAAGTCCATCCAGGAAACCAAGCGCACCGCCATCCCGCCCAAGCCGCTCGATACCACCGAGCTGCATGGCCGTGTCCGCGTCGCCTATTTCAGCTTCACCGTGCCCGCTGGTGATGCGGCGATTGACGACACCATCGCCCTCACCACCCTGCCGCTGGGTGCCCGCATGATCGGCGGCCATCTCGCCTATGAAGCCATGTCCACCGGCGGCGCCAACGCCAGTGTGCAGATCGGTACGGCGGCTTCCGCCGCCAAGTATCTCGGCACCACCAGTATCGATGCCGCCGGCTCCACCGCTTTCGGCAACACCGTGGCGCTGGCCTATGGCGACCTGATGACCGCCGATACCACCATCCTCGCCACGGTGAAAACCGAGGCCCTGGCCGCCACCAAGATCCTCGCCGGCCATATCCTCTACGTCCTCGACTAAACCCGCCGCGGCATCGCGAACCATGTTCGCGGTGCCGTTGGTGTTTCACGTGAAACAGCAGCCCTATCATGGCCCTTGATCCGACCCAGGCCGCCAACAAGGCGCTCAACGCGCTCGGTGCCGAGACGCTCACCGATATCGGGGAGTCCAGCACCAATGCGCGCCGTTGCCAGGCCGCCATGGCCATGCTGGTTGATGAAGTGCTTGAGGCTCATCCCTGGCATTTCGCCAAGCGCCGCGCCCCCTTGGCTGCCAGCGGCACGGCGCCGGATTTCGGCTGGGGCTATGCCTTTCCTTTGCCAACCGCTCCCTGGTGCCTGCGCCCGCTGCAGGTTGGCGGCCGCGATGCCGGCGACGATTGGACCGTCGAGGGCCGCGATATCCTGGCCAACGAACCCGGGCCGCTGCAGCTGGTCTTTATCGCCCGCGTGGATCTGGCGCAGGCCTCGGGCCATTTCGGCCGCGCGCTTGGCTATCGCCTGGCTGCCGAGATTGGTTTCGCCGTCACCAATTCCCGCGAAGTCGTCGCCGATATGTGGCGGCTCTATGAGCGTAGCTTGTCCGATGCGCGGGCGATCAACGCCCAATCGGCGCCGCCGGCCGAGGCCGAGGCGAGCTACCTTCTCGCGGCGCGGCGCTGACCATGCCGCTCGATAGCGTCACCCCCATCATCACCAGCTTCGCCGGCGGCGAAGTCTCGCCGTTCATGTATGGCCGGCAAGACCACAAGCGCACCTATGTCTCGGCCGCCACCGTCGAGAACTTCATCTGCCTGCCGCAAGGGCCGGTGGATCGGCGCGGCGGGACGCGCTTTGTTGCCGCCGCTAAATTCCCGGACCGGGATTTCCAGCTTGTCGATTTCGAGTTCAACGACGAACAGGCCTATGCGCTGGAATGCGGCCACCTCTACATCCGGTTTCTGATGGACAAGGCGCCGATCGTGGTGCCGGCCACCACGGCCGCCATCGCCAATGGCAGCTTTGCGGTAGATCTCGCCAGCTGGACCGCCGCCAACGTTTCCCATGCCGCCACTGGCGGCGGCCGCGCGCAATTCGCTTCGGCCGGCCTGCTCGAACAGAGCCTCGCCGTGCCGGCCAACGTTCTGCATGTCATCGCCTGCTATGTTGGCGGCATTGTGGGCCGTGACAGCCTCACAATGCGGGTCGGCTCCAGCCAGCATGGTGCGCAGTATCTGGCTGACCGCGAGCTGCTGCCCGGCTGGCACCTGCTGGCCTTCACCCCCACCGCCGGCACTGCCTGGCTGGAATTCGCCACCCGCGCCGGCACCGCCTGGCTGGATAATGTGGTGCTGCTGGATGATCAGCCGCTCGAACTGGTCACGCCCTTCACCGAGGCCCAGGTGCAGCGTCTCGGTTATGACCAATCCGCCGATGTGCTCTATCTCTGCGCCGCGGGCGAGCAGCCGCTGGCCAAGCTGCAGCGTTATGGCCACACCAGCTGGTCGCTGGTGCTGGTCGATCTGATCGATGGCCCCTACCTGCCGCAGAACGGCACCGCCACCACGCTCACCCCGGCTGCCACCACCGGCACCGATATCGTCGTCACCGCCAGCGCGGTTGCCGGCATCAATGGCGGCAAGGGCTTCCAGGCCGATGATCTTGGCCGCGCCATCGGCCTAAAGCATTCCACCACCTGGGGCTGGGCACGCATCACCGAGATCACCTCCACCACGGCGGTGAAGGTACATATCCGCACCGCCTTCGGCGCCACCGGCGCGGTGGCTGACTGGCGCCTCGGGCTCTACACCGATGCCAACGGCTGGCCGCTGGCGCCGGTGTTTCACGAGGAACGCCTGGTCTTCGGCGGCGCGCGCATCCGCCCGGCGCGGCTGGATGGCTCCAAGACCGGCGATTTCGAGACCTTCACGCCGGGCGTGAATGACGCCGATGCCTTCAGCTACAACACCGGCACGCGCAAGGTATATTGGCTGGCCAGCACCTCGGTGCTGGCTGGCGGCGCGCTGGGCGGCGCTTTCGTCGGCCGCACCGATGCCGCCGGCGCCCCGATCACGCCCACGAATTTCCAGGTGAAGGCCAATGGCCGCGCCTCGGCCGCCGCCATCCGGCCGCTGGTGCTGGATGATGTGGTTTACCTGCACCGTCATCGCCGTAAGCTGTTCGCCTATCGCTACAGCCTGGAGGCCGATCGCTTCGAGCCTACCGAACTCACCCTGTTCGCCGATCACATCACCGGCACCGGCCTGCGCCAGCTCGCCTATCAGGAGCAGCCCTTCGGCATCATCTGGGCGGCGCGCGATGATGGCCAGCTCGTCGGCTGCACCTATCTGCCGGAACAGGATGTCATAGCCTGGCACCGCCACCCGCTCGGCCGCAGCCAGGCGGCGGATGCGATGGTGCGCACGCTGTGCTGCATCCCGGCCCGCGATGCCGCCGGCGGCGGCGCCGATGTGCTCTATCTCGGAGTGCTGCGCGTCATCGATGGCCTGGCCGTGCGCTATATCGAAGTGCTTGAACCGCCACTGGCCCTCGATGCGCGCCAGGATCGCAGCTTCTATGTCGATTGCGGCTTGAGCCTGGAAAACAGCATCGCCGCCACGCTGCAGCCTGCCGCCACCCAGCCCGGCGCCGGTGTTGTTTTCACCGCGGGCGGCGCGGTGTTCCAGCCCGGCCATGTCGGGCAGCAGATCCACGCCGATTGGATCTGGCGCCGGCGCAATGCCAAGGGCCTGTGGATCTCGTCGCGCGAGAAGGGTATCGCCACCATCACCGGCTATACCAGCGGCACGGAAGTCACCGCCACTATCTTCAAGGCCTTCCCGGAAGGCCAGATCGCTGCTTCTGCCTGGCGGCTCACTGTTGCCGGGCTCACCGGCCTGGATCATCTGGAAGGCGAGGTGGTGCAGATCCTCGCCGATGGCGCGGTGCAGCCGCCGCGCGCCGTCACCGCTGGCGCCATCACGTTGGATGTGCCCGCAAGCATCGTGCATGTCGGCCTGGAATTCCAATCGCTGCTCAAGCTGTTGCCGATTGAGGCCGGGCGGTTCGCCGGCAATTCCAGCAAGCTGCAGCGCATCAAGGCCTTGGTGCTGCGCCTGCTGCGCTCGCTTGGTGGCATGGCGGGCCGTAGCGAAGATACGCTCGAAACCATCGTCTACCGCACCGCGGCCGATCCGATGAACGCGCCGGAGCCGTTGCTTACCGGCCTGAAGAAGATCGACTACGCCGGGGATTGGCAGCTCTCGGCCGAGGTGGTGTTGGCACAGGCCGCGCCGCTGCCGCTCACGCTGGCCAGCATCACTCCAGAATTGGTGGTCTCGGCATGATCGAAATCAAGCCTTTCACGCCGGCCGACCTGCAGCTGCTGGATCTCCAGCCCGAGCAGGGGCAGCTTGCGGCCTACTTCCAGGACCCCGCCTATGGCGCCGAACTGGCACGCCATGCTGATCGCTGGGGTGCCATGACGCTGTGGCTCGACGGCACGCCGCGCGCCTGTGCGGGCCTGTTGCCGAAATGGCAGGGCGTGCTCACCGCCTGGGCAGCAATCACGCCGGCCATCCCGCCGCGCGCCTGGGCTTGCATCGCCGCGGTCATGGAGGGCCGCTTGCAGCGTGCGCTCGCCGATCCGGCCTGGTGGCGCGTCGAGACCCATGTGCTCGATGGCTGGCCGCCTGGCCATGTGCTGATGCGGCATCTCCGCTTCGTGCCCGAGGGCCTGCATCCTTGCTGGGGGCCCGATGGCCGCGATTACTGGGTCTATGGCCGGCTCTGCCCGCCTGCGCCAAAACAGGAGATCGTCTGATGGCGATGGCCGCGCCCGCCTATCTCGCCATTGCCATGCAGGCCGGCTCGATGCTGATGCAGGGCGTGACTGGAGCACAGCAGGGCAAATACAACGCGGCCATGGCCGAGCGCCAGGCAGACGAAACCCGCGCCGCCGCCGCCGTGGAAGAACAGCGCCAGCGCATTCGCGCCCAATCGGTGCTCTCGGCCCAGCGCGCCCGCATCGCCGCTTCGGGCGTCGACCTGGAAGGCTCGCCGTTGCTGGCGATGGAAGAGGGCGCGGCCAATGCCGAATTCGACGCCCTGGCAATCCGTTACAGCGGTTCCAGCCAAGAGGCCCGCCTGCGTGCCCAGGCCTCACTGGATCGCTGGTCCGGCCAGCGCGCGCTGATCGGCGGCATCCTTGGCGCCGGCGCTACCGTGGCCGGCGGCAAAAGCTCCATCCAGCGCCTCTATGGTCCGCCGGCACCGCAAACGCCGGCGCCATCGCCACAGCCGAAACAGAACCTGTGGAGCGGGGGAGCTTACGGCTGATGCGCTTCACGCCGCCGCCATCTGAAACCCGCCTGTCGCAGCCCGGTCCGATGCCGAGGATGCAGGGTGACAGCGGCCTGGCGCGCGGCCTGGCCGCCGCTGGCGAGCAGCTTGCCCAGACCGCGCGGGTGATGGAGCACGAAGCCGAGCAGCAGGCGCAGAAGGCGGCACAGGTCGAGGCCGCCCGGATCTATTCCGAAGCCCGCGTCGCCACGCATCAATCGCTGCTCGATGCGCAGCGCGATGCGCCTGCCGATGGCGCCGGCTTTGTCGAGGGCCGGCGCCAGGCCCTGACAGCCGATCTCAAGCAGCGCCTTGAAGGCGCCAGCGAACGCGCCCGGCCGCTCGTCGCTGTCCGCTTTGCCGACCTGGAGGCCGATTATCTGGAAAAAGCCCAGGGCTTCGCCGCCGGGCTCAACCTGGCGCGGCAATCGGAAGATCTCGCCAGGGTGATGAACCTCTCCGCGAACCGTGTTCGCGTCGCCCCGGGCGAGGTCGTCGATGCGCTGGCCACGGCGGAAGAGGCCATCGATGGCTCCAGCCTGTCGCCGGCGGCGAAGGAAAAGGCGAAGAAGCTCTACGGCGATGCCATCGCCCGCGCCGCCCTGCAGGGCCTCAACGAGCAGGATCCGGCGCAGGCGCAGCAATGGCTGCGCGAGGGCTTCCTCGATCGCCACCTGACACCCGATGCCAAGCACGCGCTGGTGAATGACAACGAGGGCGAACTGCGGCGCCGCGATGCCCAGGCCAAGGCCGAAGCGGCACAGCGCCGCGCCGAAGAACGCCAGCGCCTGATGGATCTGCGGCTTGATCTCGCCGATCGCATCCGCGACGAGGAAGTCGCCAGCGCGGAAGGCCGCACCACCGGCCTGAAGCTCTCCGAGGTCCGCGCCGCCTATCCAGACCGCCCGGATGTCGTCGAGCGGTTCGAGAAGAAGATCAACACCAACCTCGCCACCGCGGCAGCCCGCGCCGAACTGATGGCGGCGCCGCTGGGTGAAGAACAGTCGATCATTGATCGCTTCACGCCGGCCGGAGACAACTACGCCAACACCGCCGCCGCGCGTGACCGGCTGTTGAACCTGCAGGCGCAGAAGCATCAGGCGATCAATCGCGACAGCGCCGAATTCGCCCTGGCGATTTCGCCCGGGCTGAAAGCGCAGCGCGCCAAGGCGTTCGAGACCGGCCAGGCTGCCGACCTGGCGCGCTACATGCGCGGCCTGGAAGAGCAGCAGGGCGCCCTCGGGTTGCCGCCGCACCAGCGCATGGTGCTGGCCAAGAATGATGCCGCCGCCATTGTCGAGCGCGTCAACAATGCCGCCACGCCCGATGCCAAGCTGGCCTTGCTGCAGGCCGTCACCAGCGGCAATGGCGACGAGGCGCTCGGGCGCCGTGCCTATGCCGCGCTGATCGAAGCCAAGCTGCCCGAGCCGCTGCAATATGCCCTTGAAGTCGGCAATGATCCGGCGCGGCTGCCTACCGCGCGGCGTCTGCTCACCGAACTGTCATCGGCGCCGGCCAAGGTGAACCTCACCGACGCAGACCTCAAGACCGTGGTGCAACAGGCTGACCGCGCCTATCGCGATGGCATCGGTGGCGTGCTGTCGCGTGCCTATGCGCTCACCGGTAATGCCGGTTTTGCCGACCGCCAGCAGCAGGATGCCAAGGTGCTGCAGCATGTCACCCGCACCCGCACGGCGGCCGGCCTGGATGATGCCGCCGGCTCGGCTTATGCCGATCTGTTCGGCCATCTCAAGCCGCTGCAGCTTGACCGCCTGGCGGCCGTGCTGTTGCCGGGCGATGCTGATGCCGCCGCCGTCGAACGCGGCCTGCTGGCGTTGCGCAACCAGGCTGCCGATGCCCTGGCTGTTGCCGAGCGGCCGAAAGACAAGGCGGCCGCCCTGGTATTCGAGCGTTCGACGTTGGCCGATTTCAGGCGCGCCGCCAGCTTCATCAATGCCGGCGAGGGCTTCGTGCTATTGCGGCCCGGCAGCGGCAAGGCCGTTGCGGGCGCCGATGGCCAGCCACGCCTGTTCACCTTGTCCGAGATCCTCGCCGCTGGGCAGGTGCAGGCGGCGCGCGACGAGCGGCCGGTGTTGGGGATGCCGACGCCATGATGCTGCGCCCGTTCCCCGAGATCGCCGCCGCTGATGCCGCCGACCGCCTGGCCGAACAGGAACGCTTCGTTACGCCGCTGGGCGATTACCTGTCGGCCAAGGCCGGCGAGGGCTTCTGGAACACCAGCATCGGCCAGGGCCTGGCGCAGCTGCGTGCCAGCACCGCGGCCGATACCGTCGAGATCCTGCGCCAGGCCGCTGCCGCCGATCCGCGCTCTGCCGCCAGCGCGCCGGCACAGCCGGCAACGCGTGATGATCTGCTGGACGAGGCCACCTGGAAAGCCAGCGAACATTTCCGCCCGGGCCTGAAATGGGATGCCCGCATGAGCGCCACGCGGGCGCAGGCGCTGGCCGAGATCCACGACGAGAATGCGGTGCGGCGGCACCTGATCGAGCAAAGTCCCACCGGGGCGCGCAGCCTCCTGGGCTTCGGTGCCGAGCTGCTGACCGGCGGCTTTGCCGAGCCGCTGAATTTCATTCCCTTTGCCGGCCCTGCCGCCCGCGCCGCAGCCGTGGCGCGGTATGGCGGTATCGGCGGCCGCGCCCTGGTACAGGCCGGCGAGGCCGCCGCCGGCACCGCGCTGGCGCAGCCGCTGGTGCTGCCGAGCCAGGTGCAGTTCGGCGATGATGTCGGCTATGCCGATGCCGTCGCCAACATCGCTTTCGGCGCGCTGTTCGGCGCAGGGTTCGGCGCCGCCCATGGCGGCTGGCGGGCCTGGCGCGATCGCGGCGGCGTGCATTCGGTGCCAGCCCAGCAGGCCGGTGCCGAGGCGCTGTCTAAAGCGGCCGCCGATCTTGCGGAAGGGCGGGCGCCGCAGCTTGAACTGGGGGATATCCTCGCCGCGCGGCGGCAGGTAGAGGAAGAAATCGCAGCGTTGCGCAGCGATCAGGCCGCGGGCGGCAGGTCCTCGGTCACGCCGAGCCGCTTGAGCGCGACGGGCGAAAGCGCCGTGCCCATGAATATGTCGCCGACCGACACGCCGGTGCCGCGCAGCCAGGCGCCGGATTTTGGATCCCAGGTCTCTACCGTGCCGCCGCCATCGGCGAATGAGACCATCCGCGCGATCCGCGTGTCATCGGAAAGCGCCACGGGGCCGGACAGTACGGCAACGGCGGGCTTGGATTTTTCAGGGTTAGGCAGCATTGATGCGTCCTCCGGGAAGAAGATAGTCCAGCCGACCGCCGATGGCAACGCGCTTTTCGCGTTGGCGGAGTCCGCCGCGCCCGGTTTCCGCGCCGATCTGCAGGCCCTTGCCGGCCGCCTGGATGGCCTGCATTTCGCCGGCGCCAGGGTGAAGGACCGCGCCAGCTTCGATGCCAAGCTGCAGCGCAAGGGCAGCGAGCGGTCGCTGGCCACCCTCGGTGATTATCTCGGCGGCCGCCTGTTTGCCGACAGTCCCGGCGCCTTGCGCCGCGCCGCTGCCGAGTTGGGCGGGATGACGCGGCTGGTCGATGTTGATGATTTCCTGCAGGCCGCGCGCCAGGGCGGGTATCGCGCGCTGCATCTGCAGGTGCAGCTTGGCAACGGCCTCTCTGCCGAGGTGCAGCTGGTGCCGGCGCCGTTCCGCGACATCCTCAAATCCTCGCATGATTTCTATGCCGCCTGGCGCGGCGTCACCGATTTCAGCACCGACCAGCTGCGCGAATTCACCGCAGGCCAGGCGCGTTTCGCCGCCGCCTTCGATGCGGCTTTCGCGCGCTGGCTCGGGCAGGCGCCGCCCTCTGGTGGCGGCGGCGATGGCGGTGTGGCGATCACGCCCTCGGGCCGCCGTGTCGCTGTGCGCTACGAGGTGGTTGAACTCTCCAGCCTGGTGCCGAGCCAGACCGATGACCTGGCGGTGAACCCGGCCTTTCCCGCCGAATTGCAGCCGCGCCGGCGTGACCGCGCGGCTTCGGCGGCGCAGATTGCCGAGATCGCCGGCAAGCTGGATCCCGAGTTGCTCGGCCGCTCCGCCTCGGCCGGCGAGGGCGCGCCGATCATCGGCGCCGATGGCGTGGTGGAAAGCGGCAATGGCCGCGTGCTGGCCCTGCGCCGTGCTTTCGCGCAGGACCTGCCGGGCGCCGAACGCTACCGCGCCTGGCTGGCCAGCCAGGGCTTTGAGGCTGACGGCCTGCGCCAGCCGGTGCTGGTGCGGCGCCGGCTGGACGATCTCTCACAGCCGGAGCGCGTGGCTTTCGCGCGTGAGGCCAATGACCGCGCCACCCTCGCGATGGGCGCCAGCGAACGCGCCATGGCCGATGCCGCCGGCCTGAATGCCGATGCCCTGGCGCTGCATCGTGGTGGCGAGCTGGCCAGCGCCGGTAACCGCGATTTCGTTGCCGCCTGGCTGCAGGGCTTGCCGGCGGCCGAACGCGGCAACCTGCTCGATCACCAGGGCCGTTTGAGCCAGGACGGCGCCCGCCGCCTGCAAGCCGCCCTGCTGGCCCGGGCCTATAAAGATCCCGCGCTCGTCGGTCATCTGCTGGAGGCCACCGACGATAACGCCAAGGCGATCGGCGGTGCGTTGCTCGATGTGGCGCCGGACTGGATCCGCCTGCGCGAGGCCGCCGCCGATGGCACCGTGCCGGCCGGTATGGACCAGACCGCCGCCTTGCTGCGGGCGCTGGGCCTGGTGCGCCAGGCCCGCGACAGCGGCACCAGCGTGCGCCTGCTGGCCGATCAGCTGGATATGTTCCAGCCCCAGGCCGCCGAAACCCGCGCCTTCCTCGAATTGATGTATGGCCCGGAACTGCGCCGCGCCATCGGCCGCCAGAAGCTGGCCGAGGCCCTGGGCAAATACGCCGAACAGGCGCAGCTGAACCTCGCCGGGGCGCGGCTGTTTGGCGAGCCGGTTTCTGCGCTGGAGATCCTCGGCCACCAGAAGCGCCTGGATGCCACGCCGCTGCCCGAACCCGAGATCGAAGCGCCGGCGGCGGCCAAGCCCAGCCCGAAGCCCGAAGCCGATATCGCGGCCGAGGCTGCCGAGCATGGCGTTGACCTGGAAGGCAATGTCGCGGAAGCGCCCGGCTTCCAGCAGCTGCAGGATGCCGGCCGCCTGGCGCCCGAGGATGCGAACACGGTTCGCGCTGCCGAAGCCCTGGCCAAGGCCGCCGATGATGAAGCCGCCGGGATGGAAGCGGCCGCGGCCTGTCTGTTGCGGAGGACCGCCTGATGTCGGCTAAAGACTGCATTGAAACCATCCGCGCCGCCGGCGGCGGCCGGCTTTCCGATGATGCCATCGAAAGCATCGTCACCCGGCTGGAGGCCGAGCGGCTGCGCCTGAAGTCTGAAGGCAGGCTCGACGATCTGGCGGCGCGGCTGACCGAGTTTGCCAAGCGCGAGGGCGAAAAGGCCAAGCTGGCGGCGGCGCTGGAAAAGCGCCAAGCCATGCTGCAGGCCCTGGCCACCGAGCGCGTCGAGACCGCGCTCATTGAGCACCTCGCCGGCGGGCTATCGCCGGTTCATGCCGTGCTGGCGGTGCTGGAAGGCTCCACCCGCGGCGTCGCCAATGCCCGCGCGTCCGTTGCCGCCACGCGGCTGGCTTACGAGGGCAAGTTCGTTGGCGACATGATGGCACGGCTGACCCGCGAATTGCCTCATGCAAAGAAGATGCTGCGCGATGAAGTCTTCCTCGCCGATGTGGTGCGCGAGATGTTCGAGCTGCGGCCGAATGGCCAGCCGGGCCAGAGCGGCAATGCCGATGCGCTGAAGGTGGCGCAGGTTTTCCGCGATCACTCGGATGTGAGCCGGCGCCAGCTCAACAAGCTGGGCGCCGCGATCGGCAACCTGGAAGGCTGGGCCGGGCCGCAGGAGCATGATCCGCAGGCGCTGCTGAAACTGGGCAAGGATGCCTGGATCAACTTCATCCTGCCCAAGCTGGATCAGCAGCGCACATTCGGGCGCGATGCCGTGGCGCTGGATGATCTGGCGCAGCGCCAGGCCCGCGCACGGCAGGATTGGCACCAGGCCGGCGAACAGCAGCGCGCCGCCGTGCGCCATGCCGAGGAAGGCGCGATCAGGCTGCAGCAGCTTGCCGAGCGGCAGGAGATCCTGGTGCGCCGCCGCGAAACCGTGGCGGCGCGGCATGAGGAATTGCAGGCCGAGCGCGGCGATAACCTGGCGCGCTACATGGATAATGAGGCCGATGCCCTGGCCGGCAAGATCGGCCATGAGATCCAGGATCGCCACGCCGCCGGCGCAGCCCATGCCGGCCGGCGCCAGCAGCAGATGCGCGAGAATGCCGTGGGTGAAACCCGGCTGCGCAACAAGACCGAGGCGCGGCAAAGCCTGCTGCAGCGCATTGATGGCCAGATCGCCGCCGGCGAGGCGCGCATCAAGCAGCTGCAGGAAATCGTTGCCGGGCGGACGCAGGATGCCGAGGATTTCCGCCTGCGCGGCGCGGCGGCCGAGGCCGAATTGCAGCGCCTGGCGCTGCAGGGCGATGGCCTGCGGCCCGGCATCGAGGATCCGCGCGAATTCTTGAGCCAGGCGTATGACACGATCATTTCCGGCCGTGACAACCGGGCGCGTCCGTCTGAACCGGCGAAAGGCCCGGCCAACCTGGCGCGCGGCCTGGAAAAGCACCGCGTGCTGCATTTCCGCGATGCCGATAGCTGGATCGAGTACAACAAGCTGGCGGGCCATGGCCGCATCTTCGATGCCATGATCGCGCACCAGAACCGCGCCGCGCGGGTGGCGGCGCAGCTGCAGGTGCTGGGGCCGAACCCGGAGGCGACGCTGCATGGCGCGCTGGAGCGGGTGAAGGATCGCATCCGCAACGATGCAGCGTTTCCTGTTGGTGACAAGGAAGCCGCGATCAAGTCGCTGGCGCTGGATGGCCGCATGGGCCGCATCGCTGCCGCTGTGGCGGAAATGCAGGGCCTGACGCTGGCGCCCGGCAATGTCACCGCCGCCCGCATCGGCGCCAGCATCCGCGCGGTGCAGAGCATGGCCAAGCTCGGCGGCGCCGTGATCTCGTCGATTTCCGATCTCGCCACCACGGCGGTGAACCTGACCTACAATGGTAAACCGATTGGTCAGGCTTGGGCGGGGCAGCTTGAAGAACTCTTTGTTGGGCGTGGAGATGCCGAGAAGCGGCAAATCGCCATGCTGGCTGGTGAGGTCTTCGATGGCATCATCGGCCATATGGTGGTGGACAGCACTGCCGGCGATGGTGCACCCGGCGCCGTGGCGCGCAGCATGGAAACCTTTTTCCGCTGGAGCGGCCTCACCTGGTGGACCGATGCCCGCCGCGCCGGCGCCGCGCGCATGCTCTCGGCCTGGCTGGGTGAGAATGCGGCGCTGGAACATACGGCGCTGCCGGCCAAGCTGCAGCGCGTGCTGGGTTTGCATGGCATTGGCGAGCCTGAATGGAACGTGCTGCGCCAGGCGCGGTTCCACGAACTGAATGGCCGAACCTATGTGACCGGCGACCGCATCGGCGACCTGCCCGATGACGTGGTGCGTGCGCTGATCTCGGATGCCGAGATTTCCAATGCCCGCGCCGCCTTCAAGCTGGATGAAGCCACCCACAAGCAATTCGGCAAGGACGTGCCGGTGGCGGCCGAGATGATGGCGCAGCGCCAGGCGCGCTACGATGGCTGGCTGGCGGCCGAGACCGCCCGCAAGCGCGACAACCTGGAAATCGCGGTGCGGCGCTACATCGCCGATGAAACCAATTTCGCCGTGGTGGAAACCGACGAGGCCTCGCGCCGCCTGGCTTTGCTGAATACCGCCGCACCCGCCGGCACCCTGGCCGGCGAGGCCTTGCGCTTTGTCATGCAGTTCAAGGGCTATCCCATCGCCTTCACCCAGCGCGTGCTCGGCCGCGCCATCAATGGCGCGGAAGGCGACACTACGGCGCAGCGGCTGCTGAACAATGCCGGGCATCTCGGCCATCTCATCGCCGGTGTCACCATCGCAGGCTACATGAGCATGACGGCCAAGGACGCGCTGCGCGGCTGGGATACGCGGGATCCGAAACAGCCCGCCACCTGGCTGGCGGCGATGCAGCAGGGCGGCGGCCTGGGCATCTATGGCGATTTTCTCTTCGGCCAGGCCAGCCGCTTCGGCAACACATTCGTCGAAACCGTGGCGGGTCCGACGCTCGGCACCGTCGGTGGCGCGGTCAATCTGCTCACCGGCGCCCGCGATACCGGGCTTAACGCGATATTCCAGGAAGCCCGCGACGGCAATCTGCGGGCAGGGCAATGGCTGAATTGGGGCCTGCAGAACACGCCATTCCTCAATCTTTGGTACGCGCGGCCGGCCCTGGATTTCCTGGTCCTGAATTCCATGAAGGAAGGGCTTAGCCCGGGCTACCTGCAGCGCCAGCAGCGTGACCGCTACAGGCAATACCGCCAGGAACGCATCTGGCCGCTGATGCCGGGCCGATAGGGAAGGGGCCAACCATGCCGATTTCAAACTCAATCAACCGCTGGCCTTACACCGGCAACGGCATCACCACCGTGTTCGGTTTCGATGGCGCCGTGTTCGCCACCGGCGATCTCAAGGTCTATGCCGGCGGCGCGCTCAAGCTGCTCGGTGTCGATTACACCGTGAGCATCAATGCCGATCGCACCGGCGCGGTGACCTTTGGCGTCGCGCCTGCCGATGGCATCCCGGTGCTGCTGGTGCGCGATGTGCCGGCGACGCAGACCAAGAACTTCCCGGCGTTCAACAGCTTCCCGGCCGAACAGGTGACGGAGGCTTTCGATAAGCTGACCGTGCTGGTGCAGCAGCTGTTCAGCAGCGTCGGCCGCAAGATCGGCATTGCCGATACTGACAGCATGGCGAACTTCTCCTTGCCTGCCCTGGCGCAGCGCGCCGGTAAGCTGCTCGGTTTCGATGGCGCCGGCGAAATGGTGGCCTCGTCGCTGACCATTGCCGAGATGGAACAGGGCGCCGTGGTGGCGACAGCCCAGGCGGCCATCGCCACGGCCGCCGCCGGCACCGCGACGACGCAGGCAGGCATTGCCACGGCCGCAGCTGGTGCCGCGGCGACCTCGGCCGATGAAGCCGAGGCGGCTCTGGCCGGCGTGCTGGCCTATGCCGGCAACCCGGTGGCCTTCGCGCTCGATGGCGACGGCGTGACGGTGGCTTTCGATCTGCCTGTCACGCCGCCAAACCCCGATGCCCTGGCGCTGTTCGTCGGCGGGCTTTACAGCCGCCCGCCGGCCTGGTCGCTTAGCAATCGCACCGTCACCTTTGCCAGCGCGCCGCCCTCCGGCACCCGCATGGTGGCCGGCTTTGTCGGCGCGCGCGGTATCACGCTCGACGCCGAAGCCAAGTTCCAGCATCTCGCCTGGGAAATTTACCGGCTGGGTTTCGAGAAGCTGTCGCGCAGCGATGCGGCCGCCACCTACATCGCCCTGGCCGGCACGGCTGCCTATGGCCGTGGTGCGCTGGCGATGGCCGATGCCGTCGCGGCGCGGGCCTATATCGGCCTCGAAATCGGGCTTGGCCCGACGCAGCAAGCGCCTAACTGGGCAACCCTGAAAAGCTAGGAACGCAGCATGATCTATCCCTCGCTCAACCTCGATGCCCGGCTGTATCTGAACGACAGCGGCGGCAAGCCCAGCATCGCGACGGTCACGCGCGCCAGTGCGGCAACCTGCTTTGACGCTGTCGGCAAGCTGGTCAGTGTTTCCAGCGGCGTGCTGCGTCACGATTTCGATCCGGTGACGGGTACC
This sequence comes from Ferrovibrio sp., assembly GCF_965278975.1. Taxonomy (GTDB): domain Bacteria; phylum Pseudomonadota; class Alphaproteobacteria; order Ferrovibrionales; family Ferrovibrionaceae; genus Ferrovibrio. Next base: position 4,175,207 of record NZ_OZ257126.1, on the reverse strand, counting down.
TATCTCGGCTGGCTGATTGAAGAGGCCCGCACCAACCTGCTGCTGCGCAGCGAGGCTATCGACAACGCGAGCTGGACCAAGCTGAACGCCACGGTGCCGGTGACGAATGTTTTGGCGCCCGATGGCGCCAGCACCGCCGACGAACTGCGCGAAGACTCCGCAACCGGCGTGCATCTGGCCTACCAGGCGGCCGCCGGCACCGCCAGCAATCCTTACACACTGACGGCCTTTGCAAAGGCGACCGCCAGTCCGCGCCGCTTCCTGCTTGATCTCGACGACGGCAGCGGCAACGGCGTGCGCGCGCTGTTCGACCCGGGCGCTGGCTCTGTCAGTGGCGTTACCGGCACCGGCAGCGGCACGGGTGCCACCGGCAGCATCGCGCCAATCGGCGCCGGCTGGTATCGCTGCCGCATCTCCGGCACGCCTAATTCCGGCGGCGGCGCCACGGTGCGCGGCCTGGTCCGCCTGGTGAATGGCGGCGGCGCGGATAACTACGCGGGCGATAATGCCAGCGGCGTCTATCTGTGGGGCCTGCAGCTTGAGGCCGGCGCGATCCCGACCAGCTATATCGCGACGGCGGGCAGCCAGGTGACCCGCGCGGCCGACCTGCTCACCGTGGCCACGAGCGCCTTTGCCTATAACCAGGCCGAGGGAACCCTGTTGGTGCGGTTCGACGCGCCGGCAACGGCAGTCGTTCCCGCCGTGCTGTATGCCGACAACAATAACTTCGCGGCTTTCGATATCACCTCGCCCTACAAGGCGCGCGGTGTCGTCACCGCCGGCGGCAGTGGCGTGGCAACGCTGGCGGATGGCGTGTTCGCCGCCGGGGTGCAGACCGCCGCCGCGCTGGCCTACAAGCTCAATGACTTCGCCCTGTCGGTGAACGGTGCGACGCCGGTAACTGACGGTGCCGGCGCGGTGCCATCGGCGGCCTCGGCGCTGCATATCGGCGCCTTCAATGGCGCGTCCATCATCAACGGCCATATCCGCCACATCGCCTATTTCCCACGCCGCTTGGTCAATGCCGAGCTGCAAGATATCAGCCGCTAACGGAGGTCCCGCTGTGAAGCTCTATCTGCAAGCTGAAACCCGCGACCAGGCCAAGGCAGCCTTGCCGGATTTTGTCGATGCCGGCGGCCGCTGGATCCGTGCCACCCATCAATGGGCACTGGATCCCATTGGTCAGATCATGACCGTGACGCCGGTCTACGATGGCGAGGGCAACGAGGTGACGCCGGCTGAATTCGGCACAGGCTGGCACGGTAACATCTTCCTGCTGGATGAAAGTCTGCTGCCGATGCTGCAAAGCACCGGCCTGCTGATCGATGCGCCGGCCACGCCTTACCGCGATTGGGCTTGAGCCATGGCCTTTGATCTTCTCCCCATCGATCTGATGGCCGGCCAGGCCGGCGGCGCGCGTGGCGATATCGTGGTGCGTGGCGCCAGCGGTGGCGGCCGCCTCGGTCTCGGCAGCCAGGGCCAGGTGCTGACCGCCGGCGCCACGGATCCCGCCTGGGCCTGGCGCGGCTGGGTGGATCGCCAGCGCGCCACCTTTGCTGTCGCAACGCATTACGCCTCTACCGGCAAGACCGTACCGGGCGATGACACCATCCCGCAGGCCACCGAGGGGCATGAGATGGTTACCTGCTCGATCACGCCCAAGCACGCCAGCAACCGGCTGATCGTGCGCGCCACGGTGCCGTTTCAGATGTTCGCCGGCAACAGCACCGCCGTGCTGTTCCTTTGCCGCGATGCCGGCGCGGACGCCATCCGCACCACCTGGCATGAGGGCGATGCCAGCACGAACTACACCCATGAGATTGCAGCCGATGTGGCGGCCGGCAGCACCAGCACCACCACGTTCAAGCTGCGCATGGGGATGACCTCGGTGGTCGATTTCGTCGTCAACGGGATATGGAATGGTTCGGCCGCGCAGCGGTTCTTCGGCGGCACGATGTTCACCGAACTCACCATCGACGAGTACGCGCCATGACGCTCGACGCCGGCGGTGTGCCGATCTGGGGTGTGGTCACCGGCATCATGGTGCCGGCGGTGACAGCTGCGTTCTGGCTGCTCTGGGGCCGCATCGGCCAGGTGCAGGCGGCGGACGATAAGGACCGTGATGAAATCTGGAAGGCCCTGGCCGAGCAGCGCAAGGACCTCGCGGATTACAAGGTGGCGGCCGAGCAACGCTTCGCTGTTGCCGACACGATGAACAAGCGGTTCGACCGCCTGGAAGAGAAGATCGACAAACTGCTCCACCTGCGAGGCATGGCATGACCGACTATTTCAACATCTGTTTCGCCGCCATCCTCGGACACGAGGGCGGCTATAGCGATGACCGCCGCGACCGCGGCAATTGGACCGGCGGCGAGATAGGCCATGGCGAGCTGCGCGGCACCAAGTTCGGCATTTCGGCCGCGGCCTATCCGGTACTCGATATCGTGAACCTGACCGTTGATCAGGCGCGCGAGATCTACCGCGCCGATTATTGGGCGAAGATCCACGGGGCCGACCTGCCGCCGGCGGTGGCGCTGGTGACCTTCGATGCCGCGGTGAATGCCGGGCCTGGCGCGGCGGCGCGCTGGCTGCAGCAATCCATCGGTGCCAAGCCCGATGGCGTTGTTGGCCCGGTGACGCTGCAGGCGGTGCGGCGCTATTGCGATGCGAACACGGTTCGCTCCCTGGTGATCGACCTTCTGGCGCGCCGCGCCGAGCATAACCGCACCGCGCCAACGGTGCATATCCATGGCCTCGGCTGGAGCCGGCGGCTGTTCCGCCTGGCGCTCGATGTCGGCGCCGGCCTGGCCGGGGAGGGCTGATGGTGATGGGCCTGCTCACTAAGCTGTTCGGCAGTGCTGATGCCGGCGCCGCCATCGCCGCGCCGGTCGAAGCTGTCGGCAACGCCCTCGATAAGCTGTTCACCTCCGATGACGAACGCGCCGCCGCCAACATCGTGATGGAGAAGCTGCGGCAGCAACCCGGCGCGTTGCAGGTCGAATTGAACAAGATGGAGACGGCTTCCGGTTCGCTGTTCATTGGCGGCTGGCGCCCGGCCATAGGCTGGGTCTGCGCCATTTCGCTGGCCTTCTTCTACTGGCCGCAATTCAGCCTGGCCGCCGTGATGTGGGTGCGGCTGTGCTGGGAGTTGCGCCAGCTTGAGCCGTACCCGGTTACCGAGATCTCCGGGCTGATGGAATTGGTTATCGCCATGCTCGGCCTCGCCGGTCTGCGCACCTTCGAGAAGTTCGGCAACAAGGCAAAGTGATACCGAGCCGGCGGTCCCCGGCAATGTGAAGGAGAAGTGTGATGCATGATGCAAAGGGCCGCCCGCTTAAGGAGGGCGATGTCGTTCTGATCCCGGCCAAAGTCACGAAGCTTTACGGCGGGACAGACTACTGCAATGTCTCGGTGGAGGCGTTCTATGGCCGTCGGCCGGACGGTCTGAAGGACACCATCTCTTCCATCAACACTGCCGCGGTGCTGCGCGCCGAGGATGGCGATGAGAACGATCTCGGCTACGAGGCGCTGCATCCTGCGCCCGAGGTCGTTGCCTGATTGGGTTGGGCATTTCGGCCTATGTAGCCCGGCTGGGTAACCAGCCGGGCTTTTTCATGCGCCATGGCGGCCTTTAATCCGGCCGGCCCTGGCCAGCCAGCATGTCCGCCTGCCGTGGATCTCGGGGTTTGCCGAAGCGCCGCAGGCTGAAGTCGGGCGGCCGGTGGCAGACCTGACACCTGAAGCGGCCGAAGAGCTGGACGAAGTTATAGGCGCCATACCGCGCCACCAGCGGGGCCGGATCGACCAGTACGGTGCGTTCGCAGGGTTCACACCTGGCGAACAGGCTCTTGCCGCTGGCCTGCCAGTCCAGCAGGGTCCACAGCTTTGTATCGATATCGCCGCCTGAGATCCGGATGCGTGCCATGGCCCGATGAAAAGCCGGGCCCAAAGCCGCGTCAATCGGATGGAATTCCCATCCTAGGAGCGGCCTCCTAAAATGGGAAAGAGGTCATAGATTTGAGCGATTACCCACAGCTTTTTTTGCGTTCAACAATCCGATTCGATCCGCATGGGAAATGGATCCTGTGTGTTGAACGTGGCTTTGATCCGATTGGGGTGGCATCTGTTTTCAAGACCGCTGCCTTAAACCACTCGGCCACCCATCCGTCCCGGCAGGCAATAGCCGCCTCGCTCAACCCGGTCAACCGTCTCAATCCGTCGCTATCTCAACCCATGGCGGCATTTTGACGCCGCTAAAGGTAGCAAGACTTCGATCTCTTACTCTTTCGCCGCGCCGGTACGGATGCTAATGTTAAAGGGAGGCGGGGGTTCGTTTTGGTCAAACCGATTTACAATAGGCGTCTTCTGGTAGTGGTGGTAGGTGCGCTGCTGCTGGTCGGTTTCGTGGCCACCAGCCTGGCGAGCTACTGGGTTTCGCGCCAGAGCCTGCGCAATGCCATTACCGAAACCGAGCTGCCGCTCACTTCGGATAATATCTATTCCGAAATCCAGAACGACCTGATCCGGCCGATCCTGATTTCATCGCTGATGGCGAGCGATACCTTCCTGCGCAACTGGATCCTGGAGGGTGAGCACGGCGACAAGCTGGTCGAGCAGTATCTCAAGGAGATCAAGACCCGCTACAACGCCTTCACCAGCTTCTTCGTTTCCGACCGCACCTATACCTATTACCACGCCGACGGCGTGCTGAAGAAAGTGCACCCGGACGAGCCGCGCGATCTTTGGTATTTCCGGGTCCGCGACATGAAGGCGGATTACGAGATCAACGTCGATCCCGATATGGCGAATTCAGACGCGTTGACGATTTTCATCAATTACCGTGTCCGCGATTATGACGGCAATTTCATCGGCGCCACCGGCATCGGCCTTACCGTCAATGCCGTGCGCAAGAAGCTCGATGATTATCAGTTGCGGTTCAACCGCACAGTCTACTTTGTCGACCTGAACGGCAAGGTGGCGATGGTCGGGCAGGGCGGGCAGGTGCCGGAGACCGATATCTCGATGCGCGGCGATATGGCCAATGTACTGCCGCATCTGTCCAAGACCGAGACCAAGTCGTTTCAGTACACATACAACGACGAGGCCCGGCTGCTGAATGTGCGCTATATCGACGAGCTGCACTGGTATCTCTTTGTCGAGAAGTCGGATGAGGCGGCGCTGGCCGGCATCACCCGCACGCTCTATTGGAACCTGCTGATCAGCCTGGGCATCACCCTGCTGGTGCTGTATGGCTCGCGCCAGGTGATAAACCGCTTCCAGGGGCGGCTGGAAGAAATGGCTACCACCGACCAGCTTACCGGCCTAGCGACGAGGCATGCCTATGAATTGCTGATGCAGCAGGCGATGCGTGATGCCCAGCGCCATGATCTGCCGCTCTGTGTCATCATGGTGGACGTGGATCGTTTCAAGCTGATCAACGATGGTTTCGGCCATGTTGCCGGCGACCGCGTGCTGCGCGGCGTGGCCGATGCCATGCGTGCCGCGCTGCGCTCCTCCGATCTGGTCTGCCGCTGGGGCGGTGATGAATTCCTTGTCGTATTGCGGAACTGCGACATCATGAATGGCGAGCGCATCGCCGAGAGTATCCGCGAAGTGATCGAGAATGCCGAATTCCATGTCGGCGGCCGCATCGTCACCGCCAGCGTCAGCCTCGGTGTTGCCTCGCTGGCGCCGGATGAACTGCTCGATCACCTGCTGACGCGCGCCGATGACGCGCTTTATCAAGCCAAGGAAGAAGGGCGCAACTGCGTCCGCGTGGCGGAGACGCCGGTCGAGGCTTGATCCGGCCTAGTGCGGCCCCGGCAGGATCACCACGGTGGGTTTCGGCGGCAGGGTGGGGCGGCCGACCTGGATGAAATTCTTGTCGCTGAGTGTCACCGCATGGGTTTCGCGCAGCTGCGCCAGGAAACGTTCTAGTGTGTGTTCGCCGAAATAGTGCATCGGGATCACCAGGGGCGCTTTTAACTGCCGGATCACTTCCACCATCTCGCCCTGGTTCAGCGTGTAGCCACCATCCACCGGCACCAGCACCACATCGATCCGCCCCATATCGGCGAGATGGCCGGGTTCCAGGCGGTGATGCAAATGGCCGAGATGGGCGATGCAGATTTCCGCTGCGTCAAAAATGAAGATCGAATTGCCGTCATACTCGGTGCCGCCGCCCCAGTTGCGGATATTGGTTGGCACGTTGCGCACCCGCAAATCCTTGAACGAGAGATTGTGCCGCGCCGGCTTGCCGTCATAGGGCCAGCCGCGCAGCAGGTGCTTGATGCCGGGATCGGGGTTGTTGGTGAAATGCGTGGTATGCGCATGGTTCATCGTGGCGATGTCCGGCGTCACATCGGGCCGCAGGTAGTCATTGTAGTCGGTGGCGGCGGTGGCGCCGCCGGGCGTCTCGATCAGGAAAGTGGCATGGCCGACAAAGGTGAGCCGCACCTGACCCTGGGGCGGAGCGCCGCGCAGGCCCTGGCTGCGTTCCTGGGCGAGCTGGAAAGGCAGGGCGCCGCCGCCGGCTGGCCGGCGGAAGCTGGCCGGCTGCAGGAAGCTGGGCGAGGCATTGGCGACTGCGCCCAGGCAAGCCGCCCAGGCCGTCCCCGGTAGACCGCTGCCAAGCAAGACCAGAAAGGCGACAAGCAGGGCGGCGGCTGGGGGCATTGATCAGGACCTCAGGTCTTGGGGGGCGTGATCCACGGATTGCGGCCAAGTTTGCGTTGGCCTGTCTGATCTTCGTCGCGCCGGCCGGGATTATCCAGCGTTTTCCTGCGCCGACGGTCGGGTCCGGTATACTGCTTGCTCTTCACAAATGCGCGAGGCCGGTTCAACACCTGGTCGAGGCAGCGCAGCAGCGCCTCCGGCAGCACCGGCTTCACCAGCACGTCGTTGCAGCCGGCGCCCATCGCCTCACTCACCAGCGCACCTTCGGCATGGGCGGTCACCAGTATGATCGGCACCATGGGATTGGCCAGGCCCTCATGGCGGCGAATCATCTTCACCAGGGTAAGGCCGCTCACTGTGCCGAGCAGGTAGTCGCAGAACAGCAGATCGTAGGCGCCTTCCTTCAGGGCGTTGATCGCGCCCTCGGCATCGCGGACACGCGACACACGGGGATAGCCGAGAGCGTTGAGCATCGCCGTCATGGTGACGGCATTGCCCTCATGGTCTTCGACAAGGAGGATTCTTAATGGCACGCGTATCGTCTCGCAGTATTGGCGCTAGCGGCAGATGGGGATTTCCGTCACCAGCAGGCTTTGCTGCAGCTTGGCGTAATATTTGAAGCCAGGCCAGCCATCGGTCTTGATCCGATCTACCACATCATAGGCCGCTTTGCACACGCCGGCATCCACTTCCGGGGCGGCGCGCGTAGCAATAGAGGCATCGTTGTCCCACTGCTCTTGTTGCGTGCGTTTGGGGTATAGGCGTTTGATCGCCGTGCTGCGTAGGGTCACGGCGCCACGCAGCTGCTCGCCATTCTCCTGGTCGAATTTGTACCAGCTATCCAGGAATTCCTGGCCGTTGGGGTCGATTTTGGCGCAACGCCGCAGGGTTTCCCGCAGCGCCAGTCCGGCCCGCACCTCGGCCTCGGCCTCGGCTTCCTTGTCGTTGAAGCAATAGCGGTTGCGCACCGCCCCCTGCGGGCCGCCCGGCTGTGCCTGGGCGAAAACGCCATCGGTCAGCAACAGCCCCAGCAGTCCCAGCAGCAAGGCCCGGCGCAACACGGCAACAGACATAACTTTCGCGAGCTCCGGAGTTTTAGCCGGCGTGGTCTTCCAGCTTGCGCAGGATGCGGCAATCCTTGCCGGCGGCGATCACCGCGCGGCAGAAATCCGCCGTGGCGCCGGCATCGGTGAAGTCACCAGCCAGCACGCGCACGAAGCGACCACGTTCAGGCACTTCGATCAGCTTCATATGCATGGCGGCACCGGCATGGCGCTCACTCAGCTTGGCGCGCAGGTCGGCCCACAGCTTCTCGGCTTCTTCCGTGGTGCGGGTGGAGGCGATATGGGCTTCATAGCGAGCCGTGCTGGCGGTGCGCTGCAAAAGCTGGCGTTCACTGGCGACGATACCGTCGAAAGCATGCACCTGGCGTGGCATGCCGGCAGGCGCGGCCGGCATTGGCGTCGGTGCTGCCATGCGCTGCGGTGCCGGTGCTGGCGTCGGCGTGGGAGCTGGTGCGGCGGCCGGCGTGGGCACCGGTACCGGCTGGGTCATGCGCTGCTGCGATTGTGCCGGGGCGGAGGCCGGCATCGGACGCGGCGGCACCACGACGCCTGACGAACCGGGCGAGATGATGCCGGGCGCATTGGCCGGATCGAAGCTCGGCATGGTGTTTTGCGCCGGCGACGGATAGCGCATCGCCGGGCCAGGCACTGGCTGGGTGGCTGGCTGTGCGGGGCGCATGGCGGGGGGCGTGGTCAACTGGGTTGGCGTGTTGGAACGGCGACCGCTCGGTGTCGGCACCTCGTTCTCATTGGTGACTGCCAGGCGCTGCTGCTGGGGCTCGGGCAGGGCTGCCGGTACCACTGCAACCTGCTGCGGGCTGAGATACTGGCCCAGCGGCTGGCGTGCATCGGCGCTGGCCACCCGCACCGCCACGGCACGCGGCGCGGTGTCGCTCGGCAGGATCGGATCACTGGTAGCGATGCCGAAGACGCCGGTGGAGGCGATCACGGCAATACCGAAGGCGGCGGTGACGGTGGGCAGCGACATGGCAGGCTCCAGGGCGGAAACGGCCGCTGTCCATGAGACAGATTCAAGGGCAGGGACCGCGTTGCGGCACAAATTAATAAAAGGTTAGCATCCCGGACCGATTCCCGCCACGGCCAACCTGATGTCGGCAATTATCACCAAACTGCTCTGGCCCATCCTCAATCCCGTCTCGATGCTGCTGGGACTGCTGCTGCTTGGCGGGCTGGGCTGGGTTTTCGGTGCCCTGCTGCCGCTTAAGCTGGAACAGGCGGCGCGGCGGCTGCTCGGCCTTAGCATCCTGGCTCTGTTGGTGGTGGTGATCTTCCCGTTTCACTGGCTGATCCGGCCTTTGGAAGATTATTTCCCGCAGCCCGACCTGCCGGCTCAGGTTAATGGCATCGTGGTGCTGAGCGGTGCCGAGCAGCCGGCGATGATGGCGGCGCGCGGCCAACCGCATGTGAATGGCAGCGCCGAGCGGTTGTTCGCCTTCCTTGATCTTGCCCGGCGCTACCCGGAAGCCAGGCTGCTCTATACCGGGGCTGGTATCGTCAGCGACACGGCTGGTGTGGCGGAAGCGGATGTGGCGGCCGCGATTCTCACCCGCGCTGGGCTCGATCCGGCGCGGCTGGAATTGGAACGGCAGTCGCGCAACACGGCGGAGAATGCGCGGCTGAGTTACGATTTGGTGAAACCACAGCCGGGCGAAACCTGGATCGTGATCACCTCGGCCTCTCACATGCCGCGGGCGATTGCTTGTTTCCAGGCGGTGGGCTGGCCAGTATTGCCCTATCCGGTAGATTACGTCACGATGGGCGCAACTGAGGCGTGGCCTTGGTTCGATCCGTTATGGGCTTTGCGAAGCCTTAATCTTGCCACACGGGAATGGCTTGGTCTGGCCGTGTATCGCATGCTGGGGCATACCCGGAGCCTGTTGCCGGAACGCTAGATTGTTTCGCCGCCGTGGGTTATGCCGTCTCGGCAGTTTGTAAAAGGTGGAGTTGAGCAATGGTTGCAGGGCGGAAACTGAACCGGTTGAAGGGTGTTTCGAGGCTGGCCTTGGCCTGTCTGCTGGTCAGCGGCGTGATGGCCTGTGGCGACAGCCGCTCCGACCGTATCCAGGCCCGCAACGAGGCTGCCGCCGCCGCCTCCCAGGGGCGTGGCGCCGGTACCGAAGCCAAGCCCGCTGAGGCTGCCGCTGGCAATGCCAATACCGCCGCGCGCCCGGCCGAGACCACGGCGCAGCGTCCGGCTGCCGCGCCGGCCCCGGTTGCTGCACAGCCGGCCCTGGAAGCCCGTCTGCCGGCCAGTTTTGACCGTGCCAGTTTCCAGAAATTCCTTGAAGATCTGCGCCAGGAAGCACTCGGCAAGGGCATCAAGCCGACAGTGGTGACCCAGGCATTGACCAATGTGGAGCCGGTGGCGCGCGTGCTGGAGCGCGACCGCAACCAGGCCGAATTCAAGATCGATTTCGCCACCTATCGCGACCGGGTGATCACCCCGGCCAATGTCGAGCGCGGCCGCCGCCTGCGCGACCAGCACCGCGAATTGCTGGGCCAGGTGGCGCAGCGCTACGGCGTGCAGCCCCGTTTCATCCTCGCCATCTGGGGTATTGAAACCCGCTATGGCGCGGTGAAGGCCGATGTCCCGCTGTTCAATTCACTTGCCACCCTGGCCTATGACCAGCGCCGTGCGGCCTTCTTCCGCAACGAATTGTTCGCGGCTTTGCAGATGATGGATCGCGGCTATATAGACTATGCCAGCATGAAGGGCTCGTGGGCCGGCGCCATGGGCCAGCCGCAGTTCATGCCGTCGAGCTATCTCGCCTATGCCGAGGATTTCGATGGCGATGGCAAGCGCGATATCTGGAACAATCAGGCCGATACATTCGCCTCGATCGCCAATTACTTGGCCAAGCATAGCTGGTCCTCGGCCCAGACCTGGGGCCGCGACGTGAAGCTGCCGCCAGGCTTCCAGGCGCGGCTTGGCGAATTCGCCCGTGAAGGCCGCTCGGGTTGCCGCGCCATCGACCAGATGACGCGCGACCTGCCGCTGTCCGAATGGGCGCGGCTGGGCGTGAAGCGCGGTGATGGCGGCGAACTGCCGAAGGTGAATCTGACCGGCGCCCTGGTGCAGCCCGATGGCGCCAACGGCCCCACCTTCCTGGTCTATGCCAACTACCGCTCGGTGCTGCGCTATAACTGCGCCCACCATTACGCCCTTACCGTCAGCATGCTGGCGGACCGCATCGAAGGGCAGTAACCGCCATGATGCTGCTGGCAACCATCCTTACCGCCCTGGTTGCCGCGCTGCATCTCTGGTTCCTGGTGCTGGAGATGTTTCTCTGGACCAGGCCGCTCGGCCTCAAGTCTTTCCGCAACACGCCCGAACGGGCCGCCGAGACTGCCGTGCTGGCGGCCAATCAGGGACTCTATAATGGCTTCCTGGTCGCTGGCCTGATCTGGGGCCTGCTGCATCCGGCGCCCGAGATGGCGCTGCAGATCAAGACCTTCTTCCTGCTCTGCGTCATCGTTGCCGGGGCTTATGGCGCATACAGCTTCAGCCGCCGCATCCTGTTCGTGCAGGCGGTGCCGGCTGTGCTCGCGCTTGCAGCGGTGTGGCTGGCCTGATTGCTGCAAAACGGCGCTGAAATCCGCCAGACGCGGAAAGTGCTGCAGCGTAACCTTTCCCTCATCATTGGCAGGCTAAATTCAGTATCTCGCGGTGCTTTCACGAATCGCCCGCGATAGGCTAGATTTCACAAGATATAGCCATGCCGCAGAAACACCACGCCATAGCTGGGTTCCAACCCGGCACCACTGTTCCGGCCAAGGGACTGCGGTTAACCATGTTTCTGGCCCTGGCCGCACTGGGCCTGAGCGGCTGCGCCGAGACCCAGCTTGTCGCCCATGCGACCAAGAGCGTGGTGCGCCCGGACCCGACACCGCCGGTTTCGGCGCCGGCAGGGCGCGGCACCGGCATCTACAAGGTGGGCAATCCGTACCAGATCAACGGTGTCTGGTATTACCCCAAGGAAGATGCGAATTACGACGAGACCGGCATCGGTTCCTGGTATGGCGAGCAGTTTCATGGCCGCGCCACCGCGAATGGTGAAGTGTTCGACATGAACGAGGTGACGGCGGCGCATACCACGCTGCCGATGCCCTCGCTGGTCCGCGTCACCAACATGGAAAATGGCCGCTCCATCGTGGTGCGCGTGAATGATCGCGGGCCGTATGTGAATGGCCGTGTGATTGATCTTTCGCGCCGTTCGGCGCAGCTGCTTGGCTATGATCGGCAGGGCACTGCCAAGGTACGGGTGCAGTATGTCGGCCCGGCACCGCTGGCCGATGGCACCACGGCGGTGGCTTCCGCCGCCGCACAGCGCAGCGGCAACGAGGAACGTCCGTCGGCTTCGCCGCGTGGCGCCGTGGTTTCGGAAGCCCTGCCGCCGCCGGCGAGTCCGCGCGGCAACAACGCGGCCCGCAACAGTTCCAGCCCGAACGTGGTGGATTCCACCACCAGCAGCCAGCCGAGTTCGGTGCAGATCATGGCCAATACCAATCAGGGCCCGGTCGCCGCGCCGACTTCCGGCAACGCGCCGCGCGGCAATCCCAATGCCGAACTGGCGCGCCAGCCGGTGCAGACCGTGGCGGTGGCCGGGGGCAAGAATATCTATGTGCAGGTAGGGGCCTTCACACAGCACGAGAATGCCAGCCGTGCCGCGGCTTCGATCTCGAATTATGGCCGCGTCGGCATTTCGTCGCGCGTCGTCAACAACCAGGAATTCTTCCGCGTCCGCCTTGGGCCGTACGATCAGGTATCCTCTGCCGACGCGGCGCTGCAGCAGATGCTTTCGATCGGACAGACCAATGCGCGTATCATCGTCGAATAAGCTCGCCGCGACTGCGGCTTTCGCCATTTCCCTGCTGTTTGCCGCGCCCCAGGCGCAGGCGCAGATCGGTCAGGTCGATACCCTGGCGCGGCAGATGCTGCTGATCGACGCCGAAACCGGCACCGTGATCTTCGAGAAGAGCAGCGACGAGCGCATGCCGCCTTCTTCGATGTCGAAGCTGATGACCGCTTACATGGTGTTCGAGCAGCTCGCCAGCGGCAAGCTGCGCATGGACGACGTGTTCCCGGTATCGGAGAAGGCCTGGCGCATGCAGGGCTCGAAGATGTTCGTGCATGTTGGCGACCGGGTGAAGGTGGAAGACCTGCTGCGCGGGGTCATCATCCAGTCCGGCAACGATGCCTGTATCGTGCTGGCGGAAGGCATCGCCGGCAGCGAGGAACGCTTCGCCGAGATGATGAACGAGAAGGCGAAGCAGATCGGTCTGCCCAACAGCGTGTTCCGCAACGCTTCCGGCTGGCCCGATCCCGACCATATGATGACCGCGCGCGACCTTGCCACGCTGGCGCAGCAGATCATCATCCGCTACCCGCAATATTACCATTTCTATTCCGAGAAGGATTTCACCTACGGCATCGACCCGATCAGCAAGCGGCCGATCAAGCAGGGCAACCGCAATCCGCTGCTGTACAAGGACATTGGTGCCGATGGCCTCAAGACCGGCCATACCGAGGCCGCCGGCTATGGCCTCACGGCTTCGGCCAAGCGCGGCGACCGCCGGCTGATCCTGGTGGTGAACGGCCTCAAGAGCATGAACGAGCGTTCGCGCGAAGCCGAACGGCTGCTCGAAATCGGCTTCCGCGAATACGATACCTACAAGCTGTTCGCCGCCGGCAGCGTTGTGGAAGAAGCCGATGTCTGGCTCGGGGAGCAGGCCAAGGTGCCGCTGGTGATCAAGGATAACCTTGCCATCACCATGGCGCGGCGCAGCCGCACCGGCATGAAGGTGGTGGTGCGTTACGAGAATCCGATTGCCGCGCCGATCGTGCAGGGCGCGCCGCTCGGCACGCTGCTGATCACCGCGCCGGAAATGCAGCCCGTAGAAGTGCCGCTGCTGGCCGGTGCCTCGGTGTCGCAGCTTGGTTTTGGCGGCCGCATTTCGGCGGCGCTGAACCATCTGCTCTGGGGCGCAGGCAAGAAGTGAGTGTGAAGCCCGGCCGGTTCATCACGCTGGAAGGCGGCGAGGGGGCCGGCAAGTCCACTCAGATCAAACGCCTGGTGGTGGCTCTGCAAGGCCTTGGCCTTGAGGTCGTGCAGACGCGCGAGCCGGGCGGCACGCCAGGGGCGGAGGCGATCCGTGGCCTGCTGGTCACCGGCGATACCGCGCGCTGGGAAGCCGATACCGAAGCCCTGCTGCATTATGCCGCCCGCGCCGAGCATGTCGCCAAGACCGTGAAGCCGGCGTTGTCGCGTGGCGCCTGGGTGGTATCCGACCGCTTCGCCGACAGCACCATGGCCTATCAGGGCTATGCCGGGCAGGTCGGCCGCGAGCGCATCGCCGCCCTGCACAAGCTGGTGCTGGGGGATTTTCAACCCGATCTTACCCTGATCCTGGACCTGCCGGTGGCGGAAGGCCTGCGCCGTGCCGGCGCCCGCGCCAGCGCCACGGGCAGCAACGAGGACCGCTACGAGCGCATGGGGCTTCAGTTCCATGAGGCGTTGCGCGCGGCTTTCCTGGATATTGCAAAGCGCGAGCCGGGGCGCTGCCAGGTGGTGGATGCCGCCGGAGACCCCGACAGCGTTGCCGTGGCGCTATGGGCAGGGCTCGCGGCGCGGTTTAATCTCGCCGCATGAGCGGCTTCGACAGCAAGGATTTCACCTCCTGGGGACCACGCCACGCGGCGCATCTGGTCGGCCACGCGGCTGCCGAGGCGACCTTGCTGGAAGCCTGGAGTTCCGGCCGCCTGCCGCATGCCTGGATGATCACCGGGCCGCGCGGCGTCGGCAAGGCGACGCTGGCGTTTCGGTTCGCGCGGTTCCTGCTGGTCAATGGCATTGCCGGCTCGGCTGCCGATGAAGGCCCGAGCCTGTTCGGCGATCCGCCGCCATTGCCGAAATCGCTGGCCGTGGCCGAGGAGCATCCGGTGTTTCATCGCGTGGCCAGTTTCGGCCATGCCGACCTGATCACCGTTGAGCGCAGCTGGGACGACAAGAACGACCGCTGGCGCGGCGAGATCGTGGTGCCGGATGTGCGCGCGGTGATCGACCGCTTCGGCAAGACAGCGGCGGAAGGCGGCTACCGCGTCTGCATCGTCGATGCCGCCGACGACATGAATATCAATGCCGCCAACGCACTGCTGAAAATCCTGGAAGAGCCGCCGCCGAACGCGGTGCTGCTGCTGATCAGCCATGCGCCGGGCAGCCTGCTGCCGACCATCCGTTCGCGCTGCCGCCGCCTGGTCCTTCAGCCGTTGGAAGACGGTGCGATGCGCCAAGCCCTGCAGGGCCTGCTGCCGGACCTGTCGGAAGCCGAACGCCATGGCCTGGTGGTGGCAGCGGAAGGCTCGCCGGGGCGTGCCATGGCGCTCGGCGCCCAGGGCGGGCTGGACCTGCTCCGTGAACTGCTCGATCTCATCGCCGGGCTGCCGAAACCCGATGGACAGAAGCTGCACAGCCTGGGCGACAAGCTGGGCCGTGCCTCGGGCGCGGAGAATTTCCGCGTCATGATCGACCTGTTCCGCTGGTGGCTGGCGCGGCTGGTGCGCGCGGCGGCGGCCGGCAAGGTGGGCGGCGGCGCCTGGGCGGAACTGTTCCAGGGCGAGGCGGCTCTGGCGGCGCGGCTGGCTTCCTGGCAGGCGCCGGACCGCTGGGCCGAAGATTGGGAAACCATCGGCCGCTTGCTGGATCGCGGGGAATCGGTCAATCTCGACCGTAAGCAGTTGCTATTGAACCTGTTCGCGATACTGGGCCGCGCCGCGGAAGCCGCGACGGCGCAGCGCTGAGGGGGCCATGGTCGTCAAGACCGATCCAGGACGGAGCGAGGGCAAGTCGCGCGCGGCCACGCCACAGCGTGATTCGCTGGAATCGATTCCCTTGCTGCAATCACTCTCGCCCTCGGCGCGGGAGGAGGTGGAGCGTGCCTGCCAATGGCGCCGCCTGGCCGCCGGCGAGCAGATCGTCGACCGCAATTCCGACAGCCGCGATGTCTATTTCGTCGTCGAAGGCAATGTCGAGGTGATCAACTACTCCGGCAACGGCCGCGAGATTTCCTATGCCACGGTGCCTGCTGGCGGCTATTTCGGCGAACTCTCCGCCATCGATGGCGAACGCCGCTCGGCCAGCGTCGTTGCCGTCACCGCCTGCCGCCTGGCCGCCATGCCGCCGAAGGCTTTCGAGGCGTTGCTGGCGCGCTCGCCCCAGGTGGCGCTGGATGTGATGCGGCGCATGGCGCGCATCATCCGGGCAAATAACGAGAAGATCATGGATCTTGCCACGCTGGGCGCGATCCAGCGCGTGCACCGCGAATTGATCAACCTGTCGCGCCGCGATCCGGTGAACCCGACCGGCTGGCTGATCTATCCGATGCCGAAGCAGCATGAGATTGCGCGCCGCGCCGCCACCACGCGTGAAACCGTGGCGCGCGTGCTGGGCCAGTTGATGGATGGCGGCCTGATCCAGCGCAAGGACAAGACTTACTACCTGAACGACCGCTCGGTGCTTGAGCAGTCTGTGGCGCGCATGGATACGCGCCATGCCGATCCCACTACTTGATATCATGTGAGATGACGAGAGCGGTGAGTGCCGCCCGGCTTTACACATCCCATTGACCTGCCATCTTATATACTAGATAGTAATCCGTGGACGGTACGGGCGGCAAAAGCCCGGCCGCGGAGGAAACAAGCAGGAAGGGATAAGCCATGCGTGGCTTCAAGACATTCATGACCGGCCTGGTGGCTGGTGCGGCTTTGCTTGCCGCCGGCGCTGCTCAGGCGGCTTTTCCAGATCGCCCGATCACCCTGATCGTGCCGTGGGGCGCGGGTGGCGGCACTGACGCCACGGCGCGCATCATCGCCAGCCTGATGGAAAAGGAACTGAAGCAGCCGATCAACGTGGTGAACCGCACCGGCGGCAGCGGCGTGGTCGGCCATGCCGCCATCGCCCAGGCGCCGGCCGATGGCTACACCATCGGCATGATCACGGTCGAGATCGCCATGATGCATTGGCAGGGCCTCACCGAACTGACGCCGTCTTCCTACACCCCGATCGCGCTGGTGAATGCCGATCCGGCCGGCGTGCAGGTGCCGGCTGACGCACCCTACAAGACGGTGAACGACCTGCTGGCGGCGGTGAAGGC
The DNA here is from genome assembly GCF_965278975.1 of Ferrovibrio sp. GTDB lineage: Bacteria > Pseudomonadota > Alphaproteobacteria > Ferrovibrionales > Ferrovibrionaceae > Ferrovibrio. The sequence continues at coordinate 4,158,297 of NZ_OZ257126.1, read as the reverse complement.
CGCGCCCGGCAAGTTCAAGGCTTCCGGCACCGGCCAGGGCGGCATCTGGCATCTGGCGCTCGCCGGCATGCTGCGTGACCAGAAGATCGATCCGGCTTCGGTTGGTTGGGTGCCGAGCAACGGTGCCGCGCCGGGCCTGCAGGACATGATTGCCGGCGGCGTGCAGATCGCTCCGGTGTCGCTGCCCGAGGCACGCGCGCTGATCGATGCCGGCAAGGTGAAGAGTCTGGCCGTGATGGATGCCAAGCCTTCGGCACTCTATCCCAATGTGCCGACGCTGAAGAGCGCCACGGGCAGTGACTGGACCATGGCGGCCTGGCGCGGCATCGCGGCGCCCAAGGGCCTGCCCAAGGATGTTGCCGACACGCTGCTGGCGGCGCTGAAGAAGGTGCATGACGGCAAGGAGTTCAACGACTTCATGGCGCAGCGCGGCTTCGGTGTGATCTGGGCCGGCCCGGATGACTACGCCAAGTTCATGGCCAAGTCCGACAAGGACATGGGTGAAGTGATGAAGGCGGTCGGTATCGCCAAGTAACGCAGTGCCGGCGCCGTGCGATGAACACGGCGCCGGTTTTCGTTTTCGCGTCGGCCGGAGTAGTGATCCATGCGTCTCCATGATGCCTTGAGCGGTGCCGTGCTGGCGCTGCTTGCCATCGCCGTGCTGGTCGCGGTCAGCAAGTACCCCACCATCCCGGGCCAGGAAATCGGCCCCGCCGCATTTCCTGGCTTGGTCGCTGTACTGCTGCTGGGCTGCAGCGGCTTGCTGATCGTCAAGGGCCTGCGCGGGCCGCGCATACCGCTGGTGCAGTTCGGCGCCTGGGTATCGTCGCCACGGCATCTGGTGAACTGCCTCGCCGTGATCGGCGGCTTGATCTTCTACATCCTGTGCGCAGATACGCTCGGCTTCATTCCCTGCAGCCTGATCATCCTGTCGGTGCTGTTCTATGGCCTGGGTGTGCGGACCGTGATGATTCTGCCGGTGGCGCTGATCGTCACGCTGATCATCCATACGCTGTTCTACAAATTCCTGCGCGTGCCGCTGCCCTGGGGGCTGCTGCAAGGCATGATCTGGTAGGCGGGGAGGGCGCGCCATGATGCAGAGCACGATGCAGGCCTTCAGCCTGGTATTCGATCCCTATGTGCTTTTGGTGATGCTGGGCGCATCGATCTTTGGCCTAGTGGTGGGCGCCATTCCAGGCCTCACCGCCACCATGGCCACTGCCTTGCTGGTGCCGATCACCTTCTTCATGCCGCCGGTGCCGGCGATTGCCGCCATTGTCACCGCCACCGCCATGGCGATCTTTTCCGGCGATATCCCGGGCTGTCTGCTGCGTATTCCCGGCACGCCAGCCTCCGCTGCTTATACCGATGAAGCCTACCAACTGACCCTCAAGGGGCAGGCGGAACTGGCGCTGGGCGCGGGTCTGGTGTTTTCCGCCATCGGTGGCCTGTTCGGTACCGCCGTGCTGGTATTGGCGGCGCCGGCCCTGGCTGAGATCGCCCTGAAATTTTCCTCCTTCGAGTATTTCTGGCTGGTGGTGCTGGGTTTGTCCTGTGCCGTGTTCATCGGCAACTCAAGCACACTGAAAGCCTGTATCTCGCTACTTATTGGTCTGCTGGTGGCTTGTGTCGGCCTGGAGAATCCCGGCGGCTTCCCGCGCTTCACCTTTGGCAATACCGAGCTTATGGGCGGTGTGAGTGTCATTCCGATGATGGTCGGCATGTTCGCCGTATCGGAAGTGCTGCGCTTCGTGGTCAACATGGACCCGCCGGCCCGTCTGGTGGTCAACAAGCTCGGCAATGTCTTTAGCGGCATGTGGGATCTGCTGAAGAAATACCCTGGTGCATTGTTGCGCGGCTCCACGCTCGGCACCATCATCGGCATTCAGCCGGGCGCGGGCGCTGACATGGCAGCCTGGATCTCCTATGCCATGAGCAAGAAATTTTCCAAGGAGCCGGAGAAATTCGGTACCGGCCATATTGAAGGGATCGTTGAGTCGGGTGCTGCCAACAATTCCGCGTTGGCGGGGGCTTGGATTCCGGCATTGGTGTTCGGCATTCCGGGTGACTCGATCACCGCGATTGCCATCGGCGTGCTGTATCTGAAAGGCCTCAATCCCGGCCCGACACTGTTTCTCAATAACCCGGAAAATGTTTACGCCATCTTCCTGGTGTTCGTGATCGCCAACCTGATCATGATCCCGCTGGGCTGGGCCACGATCAAGGCCGCCACCAACATCCTGCGCGTGCCGGGCAATATCCTGATGCCTACCATCCTGCTTTTCTGCATCGTCGGCTCTTTCGCCATCAACAACACAGTGTTCGGTGTCACCGTTATGCTGGTGTTTGGCGTACTGGCCTACATCATGGAAGAAAATGGTTTCCCGGTGGCGCCGGCAATCCTGGGCGTGGTACTGGGTACGATGCTGGAAGAGACATTCGTTACCTCCATGATCAAGTCCAACAATAGTGTGCTGGGCTTTTTCGAGCGGCCTATCTCTGCCGGTCTCGGCGTAGTCACGTTCACTATTCTGTTCTGGCCGGTGGCAAGTTGGCTGGTCAAGCGGCTGCGGCAGCCGGCCGGCGCTTGAGCCGGCTGGCCCATAGCCTCAGCACCATCACCGCCAGCAGCAACATCACGGCTGCCCAATAGAGCGGCTTGTCCGGTGCGCGTTTGGCGAAGCTGACCACGAAGGTGCCCCAGATATAGAGGCCGCCGATGGCATGCAGGCGGCTCCAGCGTTTCGGCCCGAGCCAGCGCACGGCGCGCTCATTCGAGGTCAGGGCCATCAGGGCGATGAACAGATAGGCAATCGAGCCGAAGCTTTGCGACGGGGTGTTGCTCTGGGTGCCGAACAGCACGGGGTCGGTGTTCCAGAATACGATGATGGCGTAAAGATGCAGGGCATGCGAGGCGGCGAAACTTAAACCCAGCGCGCGGCGTTCGCGCAGCAGGCGGCGGGCGAAGGTACCGGGATAAAGCTGCGCCAGGGCCGAGGCGGTGTAGGCCAGCAGGAACAGCAGCAGCGAGGTGCGGGCGGTGGCGCGGATCGCCACGCGATAGCCTTCCACGGAGCCGCCATGGCTCCACAGGATCGCCAAGGTCATGGCGGTGAGCAGCAGGCTCAGCAGCACGGCGAGGCGCCAGCGGCTTATCCAAGTAGGCATGCGCGCATCCTCCAGGCCTTAGCGGGCAGGTTCAGGAGCGGCAAATGTAGCAGCGAATTCGGCGAGTGCCGTGTTGAATTCCGCGTGTTGTTCCAGATGCGGCATGTGGCCGGAGTGTTCCAGGCAGAGGCGGCGGGCGCGCGGCAATGTTGCCGCCAGCCATTCGGAGACTTCCGGCGCGTATAGCTGGCTTTCACCGCCATGGATCACCAGGCACGGCAGGTCCAGGCGCGGCAGCAGGTCGCGGAAATCCTGCGCCGCCATCGAGGCCCAGAGCGCCGCCATGATGGCGGGATCGTTTTTTGGCATCTCGGCGCCGATCCAGTCTTTCAAGGCGGCTTCCGGCGCATGGTGGCGGGCAAAGAGATGCGGCAGTGAAGCCGCGCTGAAGCCCCGCCAATCGGCCCGCATCAGGCTCAGGGTTGCCGCGTTCTGTGCCGCGTCGAAGCCGCCGCCGAGGCCCAGCCGCCAGCCGGCATCAGTGAACAGCCGTGCCGTCATGTCCTCGATCACCAGGCCGGCGATATTGCGCCAGCCATGGCGGCGCAGGTAGTCGAAGGCCACCATGGCGCCCATCGACCAACCGACCAGGACAGGGCGTTCGACACGGTATTGCCCCAGCATGTCATGCAGTGCATCGGCTAGGCCGCTGATCGTCAGGTCGGCAATGGCCGGGCTTTGTCCATGGCCGGGCAGATCGGGCAGCAGCAGGCGGAAACGGCCTTGCAACGCCTCAACCTGCGGCGCGAAGAAGCCGCCATGGCAGGACCAGCCATGCAGGAAGACCAGTGGCGGCCCAGAGCCGATATCGCGCACATGCATCGCCATCAGGCTCCGACATCCTTGATCAGCACCAGGGCGCGGCCTTCGCAATAGCGGGTGCCATCCGGTCCGGTGCAAGTCGTCGTGAGGTCGGCGAGATGCTTGTCGGGCCGCAGCTGCGTGATCTCGACGCGCGCGGTCAACGGCAGGCCGACAGGTGCCGGGGCGAGAAAACGCATTTCCTGCTTCAGGTAATTCGTGCCGAAGCCGGGCAGTTCAACGCCGAGCAGATAGGAGAACAGCGCGCCGATCAGGGGTTCGGGCACGCTGCTGGCCACAGCATCATTGCCAGCCAGAGTCAGGAATGCCCGCACGTCATCCGCCGAAAAGCCGCGGGTGGTTTCAGCGAAATCGCCAACCTGCATGGCTCAAGCCTCCGTGATCGCCATGTCGCCACGGCAGACTTCAGTGCCATCGGCAACACGGCGCACGCTGATGCCATAAAGGCCGGGGCCATTCGGGATCAGCGTGAAGCGCAAGGGTTCATCGGCATAGGCCGGTGCCGGAAACATCAGGTTCTGATGCTGCTGCCTGGCGCCGGGATGGCGTGCCTGTACCATGCCCCACAGCACCGAGTAGAGCAGCATGCCGTGACTGACGGTGCGGCCGAAGCGGGTGCGGGCAGAGAAGGCCGGATCGACATGGATCGGGTTGTTGTCGCCGCTCACTTCGGCGAAGTGGTTGAAGTCGGCCTGGGTCAGTGTGCGCTGAATGCTGATTTCGGTCATTGCAGATTGTCCCGCAGGATATGCTTGCGGATCTTGCCCGCTGCGGTGCGCGGGAATTCCGTTACGATCTCGATACGCTTGGGCACCTTGTAGGCCGCCAGATTGGTGCGGCAGAAGGCGCGGATCGCCTCTGCGTCCAGCCGTGCATCCGGCTGCGGCAGGATCACGGCGCAGCCGGCTTCGCCCCATTTCTCGTCGGCAATGCCGAGCACGGCACATTCCAGCACGCCGGGGAAGCGGTAGAGCACGGCTTCCACTTCCGCCGGATAGACGTTTTCGCCGCCGGATATGTACATGTCCTTGATGCGGTCGACGATGAAGTAATAGCCGTCAGAGTCGCGGCGGCCGACATCGCCGGATTTCAGCCAGCCATCGGCGGTGAGTGCATTGCGCGTCGCGGCGTCGTTGTTGAAATAGCCTGGCGTGATATTCGGTCCGCGCATCCAGATTTCACCGGGCTCGCCTTCGGCCACGTCGCGGCCCATTTCATCCACCAGCCGCACTTCGGTGAGGATTTGTGGTTTGCCCACCGAGCCGATGCGGGCGCGGGCCTCGGCGCGGTCCATGAGAAAAACCGTCGGGCCGGTCTCGGTCATGCCGAAGCCGTTGCACACCGTCACATCACGGGTGGCGAACAGGCGGATCAGCGGTTCGGGCAAGGGGGCGCCGCCGCAGCCCCAGGCGCGCACGCGGCTGAAATCGGTGCCGGCGAAAGCCGGGTGCAGGCTGATCGCCTGGTAGATCGCCGGCACGCCGAAGAACAGCGAACAGGCGCCATCGGCGATCAGGCGCATGACGGCATCGATATCGAATTTGCGCAGCACACTCACACGGCCGCCGGCAATCAGCATCGGCAGGGTGTAGAGATTGATGCCGGCGGTATGGAACAGCGGCAGGAAATTGATCGTGCTGTCCTGGCCGGTGAGATCGATGGCCTGACCGACATTGACGTAATTGGCATAGGCCATGCCAACGGTCTGGATCACGGCTTTCGGCTTGCCGGTGGTGCCGGAGGTATAGAGCAGATACCAGACCTGACCGGCGGCCCAGCGGGTGGGGAATTGCCCCGGCGCCGTGCGCGCCAGCAGGGCCTCGTAATCCGTTTCCGACAGCGTGGCGGTAATGTTGAACTCGGCGGCCAGCGCGGCATGCTCGGCATCATGCAAGAGCAGCGTGGCGCCACAATCTTCCAGGATCGGGCGCAGTTCCGGTGCTGGCTGGCGCCAGTTCAGCGGCACCAGGATCACATTCGCCTTGGCGCAGCCAAGCAACACCTCGAAAAACATCGGGCAGTTCAGGCAGAGAATGGCGATGCGGTCGCCGGCCTTGATGCCGAGGCCGGGCAGCGCGGCGGCAAAGCGCGCGGCGCGGTCGTTCAGTTCGGCATAGGTGGTTTCGCGGCCGGTGGCAACATCAGCGAAGGCGACGCGCTGTGGCGTCAGCTCGGCGCGTTTCAGGGGCAGGTCCGGCACGAAATCCATCGGTTCCTCCCGTCACGCCGACTTGGCCAGGAAGCGCGCCATGCCGGCATCGGTTTCCTGGCTGTCGATCTGGTCGATGAAGCTCTGGCGCTCGGCTTCCAGCGCGGCGGCAAGGGCAACGCGGCGCTCCGGCTTGAGCAATTGCTGCTTTGTGCGGGCAATGGCTGCCGGCACCTTGCTAAGCAGTGTGGCCTGCCATTGCCCGATCACCGCATCGATATCCTCGGCGACGGCCTGGGCCAGTCCAAGGTGCAGCATTTCATCGGCATTGACGCGGCGGTTGAGCAACTGGATTTCGCGTGCGGCGGCTTCACCGATGCGCCCGGGCAGCATCGCGCACCAGCCGCCATCAGGGCTGAAGCCGACATCGACATAATAGGGTTGCAGGAAGCCGCGCGGCGTGACCGCAACCAGATCGCAGGCCAGCACCAGACCGAGCGCGCCGCCAGTGAGAGGACCTTGCACGCGGCCAAGCACCGGGCAGGGCAGATCGAGCAGGGCCAGGATGGCGCGGTTGAGATCGCCGACCAGCCGGGCGGCGTAATCGCGCCGCTGGCCGCGCGGCACGGCATGGAAGCCGGCAACATCGCCGCCGGTGGAGAAGCTGCGGCCCTCGGCGGCCAGAACCAGCAGGGCTGGCGGTGCGCGGTGCAATGCCTGGAGGGCCGCCAGCAGTTCATGCAGCAATTCCGGCACCAGGCTGTTATGCCGTTCGGGCCGCGCCAGGGTGAGGCGGGCGGCAGCCTCGGTCCGGTCCAGCCGGACCAGGGTCATTTGAACATGCCCTGGGTGAGAGCATCCATCGCGGTATCGACCACGGCCTCCAGCGGTGCCTTTGGCTCCCACAGGCCATAGCGCTGGCCGAGGAATACAGCGATGCCCATCAGCATCCAGGCACGCACTTCAATATGGCCGCTCTGCTTGCCTGGGCGCATTTCGCCGCGCTGTTCAGCAGTTGCAAGCGCTGCGCCATAGCCACGGGCGAATTCTGTGTAGTAGCTGCGATAGATCGCGGCATCGACGAATTGCGATTCCTCCACCACGCGGTAGAGGTCAGGGTCCTTGCGCACGAACTGGATGAAGGCGCGCAGGCCCAGCTTTTCCGCTTCCTGGCGGCTCTTGGCGCCGGCGGTGGCCTCGGTGAGATGCTGGCGCAGCTGGCGGCCCATATGCAGCACCAGTTCGCGCATCACATCTTCCTTGCTGCGGAAGTAGATGTAGAAGGTGCCCTGGCCGACGCCGGCCTCCGCCGTAATGGTGCTGACCGAGGCTTCGCCAAAGCCTTTGCGGCCGATGTCGCGCTTGGCGGCATCGAGAATCTTGCGCCGTGTGCTCTCGCCGCGCCCGGTTTTTGGCGCCGGCAGAGCCTTTTTCCCCCCAGGCTTGGTCATTTGTGCCGTCATGTGAAACATGAATCGTTTGTCAGGTAAGAAGTCGCGCCTGGGCGCCGGCTTGTCAAGCGGCGGAAAACAAATTTGCCGTATTGACCGGCCCGGGGGCGTAGCAGTACAAATACACGAAACATGAATCAACTGTCATGTTTGGGAAGGAAACAGGCCGCGCCAAAAGCGGCAGGGAACCTTTCCGGCTGACATTCGGGCGTTTCGCGTTCAAACCAAGGGAGAGGAAACCATGCAACGCATGTTGAAGGCCGCCGGTATGGCGGTGGCGCTGGCCGCACTGGCCCCGGCTTTGATGATCTCTGCGCCGGCCATGGCGCAGGATATCAAGATCGCGCTGATCACCAGCAAGACCGGTCCGCTGGAAGCCTACGCGAAGCAGACCGAAACCGGTTTCATGATGGGCCTGGAATACCTCACCAAGGGCACCATGACGCTGAACGGCAAGAAGATCCGCGTCATCGCCAAGGATGACCAGCTCAAGCCCGATCTCGCCAAAACCCTGCTTGAGCAGGCCTATGCCGACGACAAGGTGGATATCGCTGTTGGCACCACCGGTTCGGGCGGCGCGCTGGCCATGCTGCCGATCGCTGCCGAATACAAGAAGGTGCTGATCGTGGAGCCGGCAGTGGCCGATGCCATCACCGGCGCCAACTGGAACCGCTATATCTTCCGCACCGGCCGCAACTCGATGCAGGATGCCTATGCGGGTGCTGCCGCCTTGCCGGCCACCGGCGAAGTGAATGTCGGCATGCTGGCGCAGGATTATGCTTTCGGCCGCGATGGCGTGAAGGCGGTGAAGGACGCGCTGGCGCAGATCCGCCCGAACGTGAAGGTCGTGTTCGAGGAATACGCGCCGCAGCAGACCACCGATTTCACTGCTTCGGCCCAGCGCCTGTTCGATGCGCTGAAGGACAAGCCGGGCAAGAAGATCATCTCGATCATCTGGGCCGGTCCGCATCCGCTGCCGAAGATCGCCGATCTGAAGCCGGAGCGTTTCGGCATCGAGATCGCGCCGGGCGGCAACATCCTGCCGGTGATGAAGCTGTACAAGCCGTATCCGGGCATGGAGGGCGCAGTCTACTACTACTACGACTTCCCGAAGAACCCGATGAACGACTGGCTGGTGGCCGAGCATACCAAGCGCTTCAACAGCCCGCCTGACTTCTTCACCGCTGGTGGCATGGCTGCCGCTTCGGCGACGCTGACCGCCTTGCAGAAGGCCGGCGGCTCCAACACCGAGAAGCTGATCGCCGCCATGGAGGGCATGGCCTTCGATACCCCGAAGGGCACCATGATCTTCCGCAAGGACGACCATCAGGCGATGCAGCCGATGTACCACTTCCGCGTCAAGAAGGACGGCAAGAACGACAACGACCTCCTCGAACTGGTCCAGACCATCACCGAGGACAAGATGCCGCTGCCGATCCGCAACAAGCGCTGATCACCCGCCGGAGCGGCGTGACCCGCCGCTCCGGTTTTTTCTACTGGAACACCGATGAAGCCTTCGCTTGAAACCCGCGACCTGACGATCCGCTTCGGCGGTCATGTGGCGGTGAACGCGGTAAGCTGTGCCTTCCATCCTGGCACGCTCACCGCCATTGTCGGCCCGAACGGTGCCGGCAAGACCACATATTTCAACCTGATCTCGGGCCAGCTCAAGGCCAGCGCCGGGCAGGTTCTGCTGGGTGATCAGGATATCACCGGCCTGCCGGCTTCGGCCCGCACCAAGCGCGGCATCGGCCGTGCTTTCCAGCTTACAAACCTGTTCCCCAATCTCTCGGTGATGGAGAATGTCCGCCTCGGCGTGCAGAGCCAGGCCGGTGCCGGCATGCAGCTATTGCAGCTTTGGAGCCACCGCCGCGACCTGATCGAGAAGACGGACGAGATTCTTGCCAGCATCAACATGCTGGACAAGCGCGATGCCATCGTCGGCGCACTGCCCCATGGTGATCAGCGCAAGCTGGAAGTGGCTTTGCTCAGCGCACTGGAACCAGAAATCTTCATGTTCGATGAACCGACCGCCGGCATGAGCGTGGATGAAGTGCCCACCGTGCTGGACCTGATCCGGGCCGTGAAGGCGCGCGGCAACAAAACCATTCTTCTCGTCGAGCACAAGATGGATGTGGTCCGCAGCCTGGCCGACCGCATCATCGTGCTGCATAACGGCCAGCTTGTCGCCGATGGCGAACCGGCCGAAGTGATTGCCTCGCCGGTGGTGCAGGAGGCTTATCTCGGTATCAGCCCGGATGCCCAGATGGAGGGCATCGCCCATGGCTGAAGCCTTGCTCGAACTCAAGGGCGTGCATACTCATATCGCCCAGTATCACATCCTGCATGGCGTCGATTTCGCCGTGCCGAAGGGCCAGCTCACCATGCTGCTGGGCCGCAACGGCGCCGGCAAGACCACGACGTTGCGCACCATCATGGGCCTGTGGAAGGCCAGCCAGGGCAGCGTCAGCTTTGCCGGCCGCGACATCACCGCCATGGCGACCCCCGACATCGCCCGCGCCGGCATTGCCTACACGCCGGAGAATATGGGCATCTTCGCTGATCTGACGGTGCGCGAGAACCTGCTGCTGGCGGCGCGCGACGGCGACCTTGATCCGCACCGGCTGAAATGGATTTTCGGTCTGTTCCCGGCGCTGGAAAAATTCTGGTCACTGGCTGCCGGTTCGCTGTCGGGTGGCCAGAAGCAGATGCTGTCGATCGCCCGCGCCATCGTCGAGCCGCGCCAGCTGCTGCTGATCGACGAACCGACCAAGGGTCTGGCACCGGCCATCATCATGAACATGATCAGCGCCTTCCGCGAATTGAAGCAGACCGGCGCCACGATCCTGCTGGTGGAACAGAATTTCATGGCCGCCAAGATGCTCGGCGACACTGTCGCGGTGATGGATGATGGCCGTATCGTGCATCGTGGTGAGATGGCCGAACTGGCCGAGAACAAGGACCTGCAGCAGCGCCTGCTCGGCCTCAGCATGGATGCGCATCAATGACCGCCGCAACCGCTGCCTTGCCCAAGGCAAAGACCGACTGGCTGCCGTTGCTGCTGGTGCCCGCCCTGGCGCTTGGCGCCTTGCCGCTGGTCGGCAATCCCTCCACCTGGGTCACGCTCACGGTGGCAGCGCTTGCCATGGGCATGATGATCTATCTGATGGCATCGGGCCTCACGTTGGTGTTCGGCCTGATGGACGTGTTGAATTTCGGCCATGGCGTGTTCATCTCGTTCGGCGCCTATGTGGCGCTGATCGTGCTGGTGCCGCTGCAGTCATGGGCCGTAGCCGATAATGTCTGGCTCAATATCGGGGTGCTGCTGCTCTGTATCCTGGTTTCCATGATTGTCACCGGCGCGCTCGGTTATTTCTTTGAGCGCGTCATCATCCGCCCGGTTTATGGCCAGCATCTCAAGCAGATCCTGATCACCATGGGCGGCATGATTGTCGCCGAGCAGATGATCCATGTGATCTGGGGCGCCAGCCCGATCCCGATCAAGCTGCCGGAGAGCTTCCGCGGTGCCTTTGTAATCGGCGATGCGGCAATGGAGAAATACCGCGTCATTGCCGTGATCCTCGGCCTGGCGGTGTTCATCGCCATGCATATCGGCCTCAACCGCACCAAGATCGGCCTGCTGATCCGGGCTGGGGTCGAGAATCCGGAAATGGTCGAGGCGCTTGGCTATCGCATCCGCCGTCTGTTCGTCGGCGTGTTCATCGCCGGTTCGGCGCTGGCTGGTCTTGGCGGCGTGCTTTGGGCGTTTTACCGCCAGACACTGACGGCCGGCATGGGCATGGAAGTGAATGTGCTGATCTTCATTGTCATCATCATCGGCGGGCTCGGCTCGGTCGGCGGCTGCTTCGTCGGCTCACTGCTGGTCGCCCTGGTGGCGAATTACACCGGATTCCTGGCGCCGAAACTGGCGCTGGGCAGCAGCATCCTTCTGATGGTGCTGATCCTGCTGTGGCGTCCGCAGGGCCTGTTCCCTGTGGCGAAGCGGTAAGGGGAGGGCAAAACAATGCTGCATAGCCTGCTCTCCGGCGATTTCCCGCGCTCCAAGCCGCTCAGCGCCGTGCTGCTGCTGATCCTGCTCGGGCTTGCCACCACGCCGTTCATCTTCGATGGCAGCCAGCCGCTCAACACGGCGGCGAAAATCTGCATCTTCATCATCCTGGTGGTGAGCTACGATCTGCTGCTGGGCTATACCGGCATCGTTTCTTTCGCCCACACGATGTTCTTCGGCATCGGCGGCTATGGCGTCGCCATCGCGCTCTATGGTTCAGAGCCGAGCTGGAGCCTGCTCGGTATCGGCGTCGCCTCGGCCCTGGTCATCGCCATCCTGCTGGCGCTGCTGATCGGCCTGTTCAGCCTGCGCGTCCGCGCCATCTTCTTTGCCATGATCACGCTGGCGGTGGCTTCCGCCTTTGCCATCCTGGCTTCGCAGCTATCGGATTTCACCGGCGGCGAGGATGGCCGTTCCTTCTCGGTGCCCAGCCTGCTGCGCCGTTCCTTCCGCCCGTTCGAGGATGATTTCCTCGGCGTCACCATCAGCGGCAAGATCATCGCCTATTACCTGCTGTTCCTGATCGCCGTGGTGCTGTTCCTGCTGGCCTTGCGCGTCGTCAATTCGCCCTTTGGCCGTGTGCTGCAGGCGATCCGCGAGAATGAATTCCGCGCTGAGGCGCTTGGATACCGCGTCGTGGTTTATCGGTCGCTTGCCAACTGCCTCTCCGCCGGCATGGCGACGCTGGCCGGTGTGCTGATCGCGCTGTGGAACGGCTATACCAATCCCGATACCACGCTCAGCTTCACCATCATGGTGGATATCCTGCTGATCGTTGTGATCGGCGGCATGGGTACGCTGTATGGCGCGGTGATCGGCGCCACGCTGTTCATCCTCGCGCAGAATTATCTCCAGGTGCTGATGGGGCAGGTGAGCGAGGCAGCGGCTGAAGCCGGTATCCCGCTGCTGCCGCAGTTGTTCCATGCCGACCGCTGGCTGCTCTGGCTCGGCATTCTGTTCGTCCTCAGCGTCTATTATTTCCCCACCGGAATCGTCGGCAAATTGCGGAGCCTCAAGCCGTGACCAGCGCTACCTCGCATTACGTCACCCTCAAGGGCCGTGAACTGCATTATCAGGCATGGGGCAGCAAGGGTGCGCCCCTGGTGATCCTGTGGCACGGCTTCGCGCGCAACAGCTGGGATTTCGCACCGCTCGGCGAGGCCCTGGCGCCGCATTACTATGCCGTGGCGCCGGATACTTTGGGTCGGGGCCTGAGCCAGTGGAGCCCGGCGCCGGAGCAGGAATACACCGTGCCGTTCTATGCCCAGCAGGCACTGGAACTGGCCAATCTGCTTGGCGCCGAAACCCTGCGCTGGGTCGGCACCTCGATGGGCGGCCTGATCGGCATGATGGCGGCTGCCTATACGCTCAAGGGCCGCGTCAGCAAATTGGTGCTCAACGATGTCGGGCCGGAGATCGCACCGGAAGCCGTGCAGCGTATCCTGAGCTATGCCGGCAACCCGCCGAGCTTCGCCAGCATCTCTGAGCTGGAAGCCTACTTCCGCACCATCTATGCCCCCTTCGGGATTGCTTCCGATGCCGGCTGGCGCCGGCTGGTGGAAACCTCCTACCGGCGTCTGCCCGATGGCCGCGTCACGCCGCATTACGATCCGCAGATCGCCGGCATACTGGCCAAGCAGGGCACCGGCGGCGGCGATGCCTGGCCGCTCTATGACAAGATCGAAACGCCGACCCTGCTGCTGCGCGGCGCGGTCTCCGACCTGTTGCTGCCGCGCGTGGCCCAGGCCATGACCGAGCGCGGCCCCAAGGCCCGGCTGGTGGAAATTCCTGGCATCGGCCATGCCCCGGCGCTGGATACTCCGGAGCAGATCGCCCTGATTGCCCAATTCCTGCGCTGACGTAACGCCCCGGGCACCCTATATTAGCAGGGGAATCGTCCAGGAGTTCCGTCATGGCCGCGAGACAGGCCGCCGAGCATCATCATCACGACCATGATCATGCGCATCATCATGCCCATGGCCATGACCATGCCGCCTGCATTGCCGATGCGCTGGGCAAGGCGGAGGCGCATTGCGCCGCCACCGGCGCCAAGCTGACGCCGATCCGCCGCCGCGTGCTGGAACTGATCTGGAACAGCCACAAGCCGGCAGGCGCCTATGACCTGCTGGCCGAACTTGGCCGCGACGGCCAGAAGGTGGCACCGCCTACCGTCTACCGGGCGCTGGATTTCCTGGTCGAGAGCGGTCTGGTGCATCGCGTCGAGAGCCTCAATGCCTTCATCGGCTGTACCGAGCCGGGGCATGAGCGGCACCAGGAAATCTTCCTCTGCCGCGCCTGCGGTACCGCCTTCGAGATCAATGATCCCGAACTCGGCAAACGCATCCAGCATAATGCCGCCTCGCTCGGATTCCTGGTCGAGCGCCAGACCATCGAAGTGGTCGGCCTCTGCCGCGATTGCCGGGATAAAGCGGCAGCTTGATTTCGTATTACATTGTATTACAATGTAATGCATGGTCAAAAGCAACACCATCACCGCCCGTATCGATCCAGAGCTGGACGCCGCGCTGGCGCGCATCGCGGATAGCCAGGGCCGCAGCAAATCGGCCGTCATCACCGAGGCTTTGCAAAGCTATGCAAGCTACGATGCCTGGGTTCGCGCCCAGGTACAGGAAGGGCTGGATGATCTGGCAGCGGGCCGGGTTCACAGCCATGAGGAAGTGACGGCGGAAATGGATGCCATCATTGCAGCGGCAATAGCCAAGAAGCGCAGTGCCGCTTGATCCATGCGGATCATCTGGTCGAGTTCAGCTAAACGTGACCTCGCCAGGATCATTGCTCATATAGCGGAAGACAATCCGATTGAGGCACGCCGGATCGGCCAGCGGCTGCTAGCGGCGCCCCAGGCATTGTCGCGGCATCCATTCCGTGGCCGGCCAGGGCGTTGGCAGGATAGCCGCGAATATGTTTTGCCTCGATTGCCATGGTTCTTTGTCTACACGATAACCTCAGAAGGTATATCCATAGTCCGCCTGCTGCATGGCGCGCAGGATTGGCCGCCAAAGGGGTAAGTCTCAGCTAAATTTCGGCGCGCGCTTCTCGAAGAAGGCGGTCATCGCCTCGCGTGCTTCCGCTGATTTCAGCTGCTGCTCGAACAGCGTGGTTTCGGCGGCGATCTGGCCAGGCACATCGCCGGTATGATGCTTCATCAGCCGCTTGGTGAATTTCAGTGCGTTGGGCGCCTTGCGTGCCAGCTTGGCAGCCTGCGCCATGGTGAAATCCAGCACTTCATCCTCGGGCAGCACGGCATTCACCATGCCGATTTCCTTGGCTGCCGCCGCATCGAAAGCTTCCGCCAGCAGAAACAGTTCCGCCGCCTTCTGATGCCCGACCAGGCGTGGCAGCAGCATGGTCGAAGCTGCTTCCGGCACCAGGGCCAGATTGGTGAAGGTGAAGTTGAAGCGCGCGCTGGGGGCGGCATAGACCAGATCGCAATGCAGCAGCATGGTGCTGCCGACGCCGACCGCCGGGCCACGCACCGCCGCCAGCAGCGGCTTCTCGGCTTCGCTGATGGCTTTGAGGAAGCGCAGCGAGGGGCGGTCATCGCCGCGTGGCGCATTGTTGAGAAAATCTTTCAGGTCGTTGCCCGAAGTGAAGCTGCCGCCGGCGCCGGTCAGCACCATGGCCCGCACGGCGGGATCAGCATCACCGGCGCGCAGCGCCTGGGCCAGTCCGTCATACATCGCCAGGGTGAGGGCATTCTTCTTGTCCGGCCGGTTCAGCGTGATCACCTTAACGCCGTCGCGGATCTCGCTCAGGATGTCGCTCATTGTCCTCACCTCAGAATTTTGTTGGCGGTCTTTGGCCGCAGAGAAACAGCAGGAAGCCTTTGGCCAGGGCACTGTCGCGCAATGCTTTCTTGCGGTTGCCGGTGATGTGGTAGAGCAGGGCCTTAACACCGCGCAGGAACAACAATGAAAGACCGTGGCGCCAGGTGGCGGCAGCGCCGTTGAATTTCTGTTCCAGATAGAGCCGCGACCAGGCGAAATGCCAGTTCTTGAAGCGCTGCAGAGCATCGCTCGGCCCGGAAGAGCCCCCACCGATATGGCGCGCGCGCGCCGCGTTCACCCGCACCAGGGCATGGCCGGCCTGACGCAGCCGCAGGCTCAGGTCGTCATCCTCGAAATACATGAAGATGTTCGGATCGAAGCCGCCGACAGCATCAAAGGCCGGCTTGCGCAGCAGCAGCACGGCGCCGGAGAGGAAATTGGCGCAGAGATCGCCTTCCGGGTCTGGCTCGCCGCGCCGCTTCGGCAGGGCGCGCTTCTCGAACAATCCGGCGTCATGGCTCGGCTCGACGCTGCCATCCGGGGTGAGGATCGCCGGCATCAGCAGCGCAGCTTCCGGGTAGGCCTGGCTGGCGGCGAGCAGTTTTTCCACTGCGCCCGGTTCCAGCACCGCATCGGGATTGACCAGCAGCACAAGGTCATGCTTCGCCGCAGCCACGCCGGTATTGCAGCCGCACCCGAAGCCCAGGTTATCCGGGTTGCGGATATAGCGGATGCCCGGGCGCTGTTGCAGCCGGTTGTCGGCGGCATTGTCCACCACAACGATATCGTCGATACCGGCCAGACTTTGCAGGCAGGCTTCGATAACGGCGCCGCTGTTATAGACGACGATGACGGCTGAGCAGGCCATTGGCCGGCTCAACCCGCCTTGTGCAGCCGTTCGAAGCCGGCCTTGAGGTCGGCGCGCAGATCATCCACCGCCTCAAGCCCGATATGCAGGCGCAGCAGCGGCCCCTTATCGGTCCAGGGATTGGCGGTGCGCAGCCGGTGCGGTGCCGCCACGGTGACCAGGCTTTCAAAGCCGCCCCAGGAATAGCCGATGCCGAACAGTTCCAGGTGATCGACGAAGGCCGCCACCTGGGCTTCGTTAAAGCTCTTTTTCAGTTCAAAGGCGAATAGGCCGCAGGCGCCGAGGAAGTCGCGCCGCCACAGCGTATGGCCCGGATCCTGGGGCAGGGCGGGGTGATACACGGCTTCCACTTCATTCAGGCCGCGCAGCCAATGGGCGATTTCGATGCCGCTGCGCATATGGCGCTCCAGCCGCACCGCCATGGTGCGCAGGCCGCGCAGGCCGAGATAGACCTCGTCCGGCCCCGCCGCCGTGCCGGTGGCGCGGGTGGTTTCGCGCAGGGCCGGCCAGGCTTCCTTGGTGGCGATGACGACGCCGAGCTGGGCATCGGAATGGCCGACGATGTATTTCGTCGCCGAATGGATCGAGAGATCGACGCCATGCTGGAAGCTCTTGAAGTACAGCGGCGTGCCCCAGGTGTTGTCCAGCAGCAGCTTGGCGCCGCGCTTATGGGCAATCTCGGCGATGGCCGGAATGTCCTGCACCTCGAAGGTCAGCGAGCCAGGGCTTTCGGTGAAGATCGCCGTGGTGTTCGAGCGGAACAGCTCGGCCACGCCGGCACCGATGGTCGGATCGTAATAGGTGGTCTCGACGCCGTAGCGCTTCAGCACCGTGTCGCAGAAATGCCGCGTCGGGCCATAGGCGGTATCCACCATCAGCAGATGGTCGCCGGCCTTCAGCACCGCCAGCAGCGCACCGGCGCAGGCGGCGGCACCGGACGGGAAGCCCATGGCGCGATAGCCGCCTTCCAGTTCGGCGAGGGTATTCTCGAAGGCATAGGTCAGGGGCGTACCGATGCGGCCATAGCTGACCACCTGCTCATCGCGCTCGCGCGCCGCCTGCACCTGCTTCAGGGTCTTGAGGTCGGGCTGCAGGATGGTGGAGGCGCGGTAGACCGGGATATTCACCACACCGTGGTGGCCTTCCGGGTCGCGGCCCAGGGTGGCGAGCTTGGTTTCGTCTTGCATGGCTTACTCCGTGTGAGGGCCGACTATCGCAAAGCCGGCTGGCGCTTTCCAGCCCGAGGCCGGGGTTGTATGTAGGGATATGATCTCCTGGGAGAGGCCGATATGACCCGCGAAGCCGCCATCCGCGCCGCCACCGCCTATCTGGACGAGGGTGGCTTCACCGCCGACCTGACCCGCCGCGTCGCGATCCCGACCGAGAGCCAGAACCCGGACCGCAAGGCGGTGCTGGGTGATTATCTGGAAAAGGAAATGCGCGGCAGCCTGGAGGCCCTGGGCTTCACCTGCCAGACCTTCCCCAATCCGGCGCCCAATGGCGGCCCGTTCCTGGTCGCCACGCGGCGCGAGCCGGGGGCAAAGCACACGCTGTTCTCCTACGGCCATGGCGATGTGATCCGGGGCCAGGATGCGCAATGGCGCAGCGGCCTGTCGCCGTGGAGCATCGTGCAGGAAGGCGAGAAGCTCTATGGCCGTGGCACCGCCGACAACAAGGGCCAGCATACGGTGAACATCGCCGCGCTGGCGGCGGTGCTGAAGGCACGCGGCGGCACACTCGGCTTCAACGTGGTGCTGCTGATCGAGACCGGCGAGGAAGTCGGTTCGCCGGGCCTTGATGCCTTCTGCAAATCGCAGCGCCAGGCCTGGGGTGCCGATCTGTTTCTCGCCTCCGATGGCCCGCGCCTGTCGCCGGAGCGGCCGACGCTGTATTGCGGCTCGCGCGGCGCGATGAATTTCGATCTCTCCATCGACCTGCGGGCCGGCGCGCATCACTCCGGCAACTGGGGCGGCCTGCTGGCCGATCCCGGCATCCTGCTGGCTCATGCCATTGCTTCCATCGCCGGCCCCACGGGGCAGATACGCATCCCGGAATGGGTGCCGAAGGAATTGCCGGCCTCGGTGCGCGCGGCCTTGGCCGATTGCACAGTAGGCGGCGGTTCCGATGGACCCAGCGTTGACGCCTGGTGGGGCGAGCCCGGACTGAGCCCGCCGGAGCGCGTCTATGGCTGGTGCAGCTTCGATGTGCTGGCATTCAAGACCGGCAACCCGGAAGCGCCGGTGAATGCGATTCCCGGCAAGGCCACGGCGCATTGCCAGATCCGTTTCGTGGTTGGCACCAACCCGGAGGATTTCCTCCCCGCGCTGCGCCGCCATCTCAACCGCCAGGGCCTTGGCATGGTGCAGGTGGAACTGGCGCGCACCGAGTATTTCCGCGCCACCCGCCTCGATCCCGAACATCCCTATGTGAAATGGGCGCTGGCCTCGGTGGCCCGCACCACGGGCGCGAAGCCGGCCTTGCTGCCCAATCTCGGCGGCTCGCTGCCCAATGACGTGTTCTCGGAAACCCTGGCTCTGCCCACTGTATGGGTGCCGCATTCCTATGCCGCCTGCTCGCAGCATGCGCCCAATGAGCATGTGCTGCTGCCGGTGATGCGTGAGGGCCTGGCGATGATGGCTGGCCTGTTCTGGGATCTTGGCGAAGCCTCGCCGCTGAATTGAGCGAATCCGCGCTCTCCCTGGCCGGGCTTTTCGCCTGGTCATTCCTGGCGGCCAGCATCGTGCCGGTGCCGTCCGAACCGGCGCTGGTGGCAGCGCAGCAGGCCGGCTGGGCGCCGCTCTGGCTGCTCATTACCGTAGCGTCAACCGGCAACACGCTGGGTGCCTGCCTCAACTGGTGGCTCGGCCTTTATGTTGAACGTTTCCGAGGGCGGCGCTGGTTTCCGGTTAAGCCGGCGCAGCTTGAGCGCGCCTCGGTCCGTTTCCAGCGCTATGGCGGCTGGTGCCTGCTGCTCTCCTGGATGCCGGTGATCGGCGACCCGCTCACTTTCGCTGCGGGTCTGCTGCGTTACCCGTTCTGGCGTTTCCTGCCCATCGTTGCTCTGGCCAAGACAGCACGCTATGCCGTGGTTCTCGGACTTGCCGGAGCACTCCTGCAATAATCCACAGGCTTGCAATAAGCACGCGGGCCGTCCAAAGTCGCCTGTCACAAAAATGTAATAAATAGGGGCGACACATCATGACGATCCTCAAGACGCTGGCGGTTACCGCCGGCTTGCTGCTGGCTGCCGGCACCGCCCAGGCGGGCGCCACCTTTGATGCGGTGAAGGCGCGCGGTGTCCTGCAATGCGGCGTCAACACCTCGCTGGGTGGTTTCAGCGCGCCGGACAGCAGAGGCGAGTGGAAGGGGCTTGATGTCGATGTTTGCCGCGCCGTGGCCGCTGCTATGTTCGGCGATGCCACCAAGGTGCGCTATACCGCTCTGACTTCCCCGGCACGGCTGCCCGCTTTGCAGACTGGCGAAGTCGACATGCTGTCGCGCAACACCACGCTGACCCTGCAGCGCGATGCCGCCATCGGCCTCAATCCCACTGGCGTAACCTTCTATGACGGCCAGGGCTTCCTGGTGCCGGTCAAGCTGGGGGTGAAAAGCGCCAAGCAGCTTTCGGGCGCCAGCGTCTGCGTGCAGTCCGGTTCCACCACCGAACTGAACCTCGCCGATTACTTCCGCACCCATAAGCTCGAACTGCGCCCCGTGGTGTTCGAGAAGCTGGAGGAACTGGTCGCCGCCTTCTTCGCCGGCCGCTGCGATGTTTATACGTCCGATATGTCCCAGCTTGCCTCGGCACGCTCGCTCCAGACGCCGAAGCCGGAAGATTACATGCTGCTGCCGGAAGTGATCTCGAAGGAGCCGCTCGGTCCCTTCGTGCGCCATGGCGACGACCAGTGGATGGACGTGGTGCGCTGGGCGCTGTTCGCCATGATCGAGGGCGAGGAATACGGCATTACCTCGGCCAATGTCGACCAGATGGTGGCTTCCTCCACGGATCCGAACGTGAAGCGCATCCTGGGTGTCACGCCGGGCATGGGCAAGGCGCTCGGCGTCGATGAGAAGTGGGCCTATAACATCATCAAGCAGGTCGGCAATTACGGCGAAAGCTTCGAGCGTAATGTGGGCAAGGGCAGCGCCCTGAAGCTGGATCGTGGCGCCAATGCGCTGTGGAACAAGGGCGGCCTGATGTACGCCTGGCCCATCCGGTAAACGCACTAGACTAAAGTCGCACTGCCGCATTCGCGGGCAATCGCGCTGATTCTGTGCAGGCGGCGGACCGGTTCTGTGTCCGCCGTCCATTGTGCACCGCAAAATCAGCCGATTTTGCGGTTGGTACAAAAACTGCTAATCAAACCGGCACTTGGTTCTATGCCCATGGTGATTGCACGTTACGGTGACCGTGGAATAGGCTGGGTTGCTGGTGATGGCGCAAAAGTGTAATTTCACGCCAGGGTTTGTGGGAACCAAATCCAAAACCGGCAATTGTTTAGTCAACAGGGAAGGGGATAACCCATGCATTTTCTGAAATCGGCCGCTGCGGCTGCCGTCCTCGTCGTGGCTGCTTCGGCTGCTCATGCCGGCCCGACGCTGGATGCGGTCAAGGCCCGCGGCAAGGTCATCTGCGGCGTTTCCACCGGCGTGTCGGGCTTCAGCGCCCCGGATAGCCAGGGCAAGTGGTCGGGCATCGACGTCGACGTCTGCCGCTCCATCGCTGCCGCGCTGTTCGGCGATGCCGCCAAGTTCGAAGTCGTGGCGCTCACCCCGGTGCAGCGTTTCACCGCGTTGCAGTCGGGTGAAATCGACGTGCTGACGCGCAACACCACGCTGTCGCTGCAGCGTGATACCGCGCTGGGCCTCAATGCCGTGGCGGTGAACTTCTACGACGGTCAGGGCTTCATGGTTCCGGCAAAGCTCGGCGTGAAGAGCGCCAAGGAGCTGAACGGTGCCACCGTCTGCGTGCAGCCGGGCACCACCACCGAGCTGAACCTCGCCGACTACTTCCGCGCCAACAAGCTGACCTTCAAGCCGGTGGTCATCGAGAAGCAGGATGAAGTCGTGGGCGCCTATGTATCTGGCCGTTGCGACGTGTTCACCACGGACCGTTCGCAGCTCGCCTCGGTGCGCGCCACCCAGACGCCGAAGCCGGAAGAGCATATCCTGCTGCCGGAAGTGATCTCGAAGGAGCCGCTCGGCCCGATGGTCCGCCATGGTGATGACCAGTGGATGGACGTGGTGCGCTGGTCGCTCTTCGCCATGATCGAGGGTGAGGAATACGGCATCACTTCGGCCAATGTTGATCAGATGGCGTCCTCCTCCACCGATCCGAACGTGAAGCGCATCCTGGGTGCCACCCCGGGCATGGGCAAGGCGCTCGGCGTCGATGAGAAGTGGGCCTACAACATCATCAAGCAGGTCGGCAATTACGGTGAAAGCTTCGAGCGCAATGTCGGCAAGGGCAGCGCCCTGAAGCTGGATCGCGGCCCGAATGAACAGTGGAACAAGGGCGGCCTGCTCTACGCCTGGCCGATCCGTTGATCTGAAGGTTTGCGCGGCGGCCTGGGGGCAGGGACTCCCCCAGGCCGTTTGCGTATCGAAAGAACGCTTGTCGAGTAAATCCCGTCGGATGTCGCCGCCGGGGCAGTTCAACACTCAAGCCATGGGGGGCACATGGCTCAATCGGGGATGGCAGGTTCGGCGCCACCAAAGCGCAACCTGAGTTGGAACGATCCGACGGTGCGTGCCGTCGTGTATCAGGTCTTGGCCCTGGGGCTTGTTGCCCTGGGCATCTGGTACCTGGTCAGCAACACGCTGCATAACCTGGAAACGCGCAAGATCGCGTCAGGTTTCGATTTTCTCAGCCGTGAAGCCGGCTTCGCCATCGGCGAAAGCCCGATCTATTTCGGCCCGGAAAACACCTATGCCCGCGCCATTCTGGTCGGCATCCTGAACACGCTGCGTGTCGCCGTGGTCGGCATCATCCTGGCCACGCTGCTCGGCACCGTCATGGGTATCGCCAGGCTGTCGAAGAACTGGCTGGTGGCCAAGGTCGCCTCGGTCTATGTCGAGGTGGTGCGCAACGTGCCGCTGCTGCTGCAGCTGTTCTTCTGGTACGCGCTGATCACCGAACTCGCGCCAGGCCCGCGCCAGGCGCTGAACCCGATCACCGGCGTGTTCATCTCGAACCGCGGCATCAAGGTGCCGGCGCCAACCGATCATTTCGCCTTTGATCTTGCCGGCATCGGCTTCCTGCTCGCCATCGTGGTCTGCATCTTCGTCGCACGCTGGGCGCGCAAGCGCCAGGAAGCGACTGGCCAGGCTTTCCCCCTGATCCGCGCCAATATCGCGCTGCTTGTCGGCCTGCCGATCATCGGCTGGCTGATCGGCGGCGCGCCGATGGAACTGGACGTGCCGAAACTGGCCGGCTTCAATTTCTCCGGCGGCGCCACGCTGACGCCGGAATATGCCGCCCTGCTGCTCGGCCTCATCATCTATACCGGCGGTTTCATCGCCGAGGTGGTGCGGTCCGGCATCCAGGCGGTCTATTACGGCCAATGGGAAGCTGCCTCGGCGCTTGGCCTCAAGCGTAGCCTGGTGCTGCGCCTGGTGGTGCTGCCGCAGGCCTTGCGCGTCATCATCCCGCCGATGACCAGCCAGTATCTCAACATCACCAAGAACTCGTCGCTCGCCATCGCCATCGGCTATCCCGATATCGTGTCGATCGCCAACACCACGCTGAACCAGACCGGACAGGCAATCGAGGGCATCCTGATCATCATGGGTGTCTATCTCTCCGTCAGCCTGTCGATCTCGATGTTCATGAACTGGTACAACAAGCACATCGCCCTGGTGGAGCGCTGACATGGCCGCAGCTACCGAAACCATGAGCCCGCCGGCCAGCCAGACCGGCATCATCGGTTGGGCACGGGAGAAACTGTTCTCCTCGCCGCTCAACATCATGCTCACCCTGCTCGTCGTCTTCATCCTGCTGTCGACGGTGCCGGGCTTTATCGAATGGGCCTTGATCAAGGCCAAATGGACCGCACCGACCGCCGATGCCTGCCGTGGCAGTGGTGGTGCCTGCTGGGCCTTCATCGTCGAGAAGCACCGCCTGATCCTGTTCGGCCTCTACCCGTATGAAGAACAGTGGCGGCCGCTGCTGGCGGCGGCGATCAACATTGCGCTGATCATCGCCAGCTGCATGCGGCGCTTCTGGAACATGAAGCTGCTCTATATCTGGGTCGGCGGCCTCACCAGCATCGCGGTGCTGATGTGGGGTGGCGTGCTGGGCCTCAGCTATGTGCAGAACACCAACTGGGGTGGCCTGCCGCTTACCCTGATCCTCGCTACTTTCGGCATCGGCTTCGCTTTCCCGTTCGGCCTGGTGCTGGCGCTGGGCCGGCGCTCCAAGATGCCGGCGATCAAGACGCTCTGCGTGGTCTATATCGAGCTGATCCGTGGCGTGCCGCTGATCTCGCTGCTGTTCATGTCGTCGATCATGCTGCCGCTGTTCTTCCCTGAAGGCGTCAGCATCGACAAGCTGCTGCGTGCGCAGCTTGCCATCGTGCTGTTCTCGGCGGCCTATATTGCCGAGGTGGTACGCGGCGGCTTGCAGGCGATCCCGAAGGGCCAGTATGAGGCCGCCGATGCGCTTGGCCTGAGCTACTGGGGCAAGATGGGCCGCATCATCCTGCCGCAGGCGCTGAAGATCGTGATTCCGCCGATGGTCAGCCTGTTCATCGCGGTGTTCAAGGATACCTCGCTGGTGGTGATCATCGGCATCTTCGATCTGATGAACGCCACCAAGGCTTCGCTCACCGATACCGCCTGGAAGGGCTTCTCGGTGGAGGCCTATATCTTCGTCTCGATCATCTATTTCGCCTTCTGCTACTCGATGTCGAAATACAGCCAGGCACTCGAGGCCCGGCTCGCCACCGGGCATAAGCGCTGAGGAGTTCAAGCATGGCCAATCCGTCTTCCCCCACCATCGAACTGCGCAACGTCAACAAGTGGTACGGCCAGTTCCATGTGCTGCGCAATATCAACCTCAACGTCCGCAAGGGCGAGCGTATCGTGATCTGCGGTCCCTCGGGTTCCGGCAAGTCCACCATGATCCGTTGCATCAACCGGCTGGAGGAACACCAGCAGGGCCAGATCATGGTTGATGGCACCGAGCTGACCAACGACCTGAAGAATATCGAAGTGATCCGCCGCGATGTCGGCATGGTGTTCCAGCACTTCAATCTCTTCCCGCATCTCACCGTGCTGGAGAACCTGACCCTGGCGCCGATCTGGGTGCTGAAGAAGCCGAAGGCCGAGGCCGAGGCGACGGCGATGAAGTATCTGGAGCGCGTGCGCATCCCGGATCAGGCGAAGAAGTTCCCCGGCCAGCTTTCCGGCGGCCAGCAGCAGCGCGTCGCCATCGCGCGTTCGCTGTGCATGAACCCGAAGATCATGCTGTTCGATGAGCCGACCTCGGCGCTCGACCCGGAAATGGTCAAGGAAGTGCTGGACGTGATGATCGGCCTGGCGGAAGAGGGCGGCATGACCATGCTTTGCGTCACCCACGAAATGGGTTTCGCCAAGGCCGTGGCACATCGCGTGATCTTCATGGACCGTGGCGAGATCGTGGAGCAGAACACGCCCGACGAGTTCTTCTCCAACCCGCAGAACGAGCGCACCAAGACCTTCCTGGGCCAGATCCTGCACTGAGTTTCCGGCAAGCCGGCCAAACCAAGGAAGCGGGGCCAGGTGCCCCGCTTTTTTGTTGCCTCGTGCCATGGGGGCCGGCGGCTTGCCAGCCGGCGGGTGGCGGAGGATCATTCAGCCATGGCACCGATCCCCTTTCTTCACACCATGCCAGCGGCGCAACGGCTGCTGCTGGCAGCTGCCCTAGGACTGGCAGCCTATTTATTCCCCCTGGCAAGTCTGGACACCGGGCTGCGGCTGATTTCGGCCTGGATTGCCGGTTCCGGAGCCTATCTGCTGCTTTGCTGGATCGCCATGCAGGGCGTCACCCCGGCGGCGCTCCGCCGCCGCGCCCAGGCGCTGGATGGCCGGGGGGCACTGGTGATGCTGCTGATCGTGGCGGCGGCCATTGCCAGCATGGCGGCGCTGGGCTTCCTGGTGTTGCAGAAGGAGCAGCAGCAGGGGGCGGCCCTGGCGCTGCGGCTGGGCCTCGGTGTTGCCGGCATGGTTTTGGCCTGGCTGCTGATCCATGTGGTATTCGCCATGCATTACGCCCACCTGTTCTATGGCGACGACAAGGCCACCCAGGACCCTGATGACATGAAGGGCGGCCTGGATTTCCCCGGGCGGGAGAAGCCGGATTATGGTGACTTCCTCTATTTCAGTTTCGTCGTCGGCATGACCTGCCAGGTCTCTGATGTGCAGGTGACCGGCCGGCATATGCGCCGGCTGACCCTGCTGCACGGCATCCTGTCCTTCTTCTTCAATACCGCCATCCTGGCGCTCAGCATCAACATGGTGGCCGGGGCGGTCTGAGCGGTATACTGGCGGGCAGGGAGGAACCTGCCATGCGCGCCACGCTGCTAAGCCTCGTCCTGTCCGTTCTGTCATTTTCTGCCCAGGCGGCCGACTGGCCCGCCGTCGATCCGCCTGCCGGCTATCGCCTGCTTGGCGCCACCCAGCCAGGGCAGGGCGCTTGCAGCACCACGCCTCTCTGTACAGTCGAAACCCTGCTGGCCTGCTTCTCCCGCCGGGATGAAGCCCTCTGCCGCGCCGTCTGGCCCGCCGCGCCTCCGGGGGTATTGTTTGGGGCAGAGCAGCGCCGCCAGGCCTATTGGTGGAGCTGGCGCGTGGCCGAGGTTGCCCCGCTGGGTAGCGGCGAGGCCGAGATCGCTATAGCTGGACGCCATTGCGGCCTGCTCAGTCAGGCTGAGCCGGTCTGCCGCACCACCCCGGCGCCAGCCACCCGTTACCGGGTCAGCCGCCGCCTGGATGGCCTGGGATGGCAGATTCTGGATTGGCGCTCGCCCACGGAAGCAAACCTGAATTGATCTAATCAAAAGTGTTAGAAAACATGGTTAGTAATCAGTAAATACTAAGTTATTAACGCATGGTTAATTTTCAGGATTATCCATGGCTGCCAGCTTTATCCAACCTGTCTATCGACTTCCATTTCATTGTAATAATAACTATAAATCAATAAGATAATAAATATATATGATGTAATTAATAAGATTAAGGATGGCTATCCGATTCGATCCTGCGTTGCCTCTCCATTCCATGCTGCGATCGGCATGCAGGAGCCGGTGGCTTAAGTTATTGCCACAAGCCACTGAGAGTTATGGTTAATAAATGGTAAATCCGAATTAACGGATCAGGGCGTGTCATAAGGCATACACGGCTCCAGGGCTGGAGCCGGCGGTCAGCAAGGTGACGAGGCAGGGTGACTGGGGCGGGCCGGCGGGGGCCGTCAGATCCGGGGATCGAATACCGCTTCCCGGCTCTGGTAGGGCCGGAAGCCGACCTTCTGATACAGCGGCAAGGCCGCCGGGTGGTCGAGGTTGCAGGTATTCACCGTCAGGCGCGGGATACCCTTGGAGAAGGCGTATTGTACCGCCCAGCGCAGGAACCAGGGGCCGAGGCCACGGCCGAGGCTATCGGGCACCAGGCCGAAATAGGCGATGTTGATGGCGCCGTTCTCGTTGATCGGCGGATCGCGGCGGTCGAGTTCGACATAGCCGGCCGGCACGCCGCCGATATAGGGCACGAATATTTCAACATCATTGTGCTGTATAATATCCGTCAGATCGGCATCCGAGAGGCGGTGCCGTTCCACCCAATGCCACGGCTTGCCCACTGCCGTGTAGAGGTAGCGGTAGTAGCTTGGCGTCGGGTTATCCAGTTTCAGCAGTGCCAGCTTGGCATCCAGCAGCGGTGCCGGGTTCGGCACCTCGGCAGGGGCTGTGGTCATGTCCAGGTAGACCACGGTGACATCGAAGCGCCCATCCGCGCGCTTGCCCGCAGGCGGCAGGCGGAAGATCGGCCGGGCGATGCTGTCGGTCACGGGAGGTCCCGGGGGCCCGGATCAGCGTTCAACCGGCAGGTCGGCGCGGCTGCCCCATTCGGTCCAGGAGCCGTCATAGACCGCAAGCTGGCGATGGCCGAGCAGATGCATGCCCAGCATCAGGATGCAGGCCGAGACGCCGGAGCCGCAGGTGGTGGTGACCGGCTTGGAGAGATCGACACCGGCCTTGCCGAAGATGTCCTTGAGCGCGTCCGCCGACTGGAACAACCCAGTCTTCGGGTCGGTCATCAGCGACGAAGGGACATTCAGCGAGCCGGGGATATGGCCGCCGCGCAGGCCGATGCGGGGCTCCGCCTCGGTAGCCTCGAAGCGCCCCTTGCTGCGGGCATCGACAAGCTGTTCGCGCTGGGCGGTCAGGTTGCTTTTGACCTGCTCGACATCACGCACCAGCAGGTCATTGCGCCGGGCGGTAAAATGGCGCTCGCGCGGCAGCGGCGGCAGGTCCTCTACCGAGCGGCCCTCGGCGCGCCACTTCTTGAAGCCGCCATTCAGCACCGCCACGTCGGTATGGCCGAAAACCCGGAACATCCACCAGGCGCGCGGCGCCGAAAGGTGATTATCGGAGCCGTCATAGACCACGATGCGGTTGCCATCGCCGATGCCCAGGCGGCGCATGCGCGAGGCGAATTTCTCCGGGCTCGGCAGCATATGCGGCAGCGGGCTGTCGCTGTCGGAAATCTCGTCGATATCGAAGAACACGGCACCGGGAATATGGGAATCCCGGTATTCCATCTGGCCGTTGCGGCTCATGGTCGGGAGATACCAGGAAGCATCGACAATGCGCAGGTCCGGCGCCTTCAGATGTTCGGCCAGCCACTCGGTCGATACCAGCGCATCCGGATTCACATACGTCATCGTTTTCCCCCTGTCGGCTTACTGGGCCGCGAATTCGAGATTGACGCGCCGGTTCTGCCGGCCCTTGTTTTCCACCTTGCGCACCAGCACCGGTCCGATCTCGCCGGTGCGTGCCACATGGGTGCCGCCGCAGGCCTGCAGGTCCAGCGGCTTGTCCTGGCCGGCCACCTGGATCAGGCGCACCCGGCCCATGCCCATTGGCGGCTTCACTGCCATGGTTTTCACCAGGTCGGGGCTGTTGAGCAATTCCTCATCGGTGATCCAGCGCGCAGTAACAGCGAGGTCAGCGGCGATCAGCTCGTTCAGCTTGGCCGTCAGCGTGTCCTTGTCCGGGATCTGGTCGGCCATATCGAAATCCAGCCGGCCCTTGCCATCGCCGACCTGGCCGCCGGTGACCGGGAAAGGCACCAGAACTGACAGCAGATGCAGGCAGGTATGCATGCGCATCAGGCGGTGCCGCCGCTCCCAGTCGAGCCTCAGCACGCCCTGGGCGCCAACCTTCAAGGCCGCGCTGCCCGCGCCCGGCTTGTGGATGATACCCTCCGGCCCATCCCCCTTCACCGTGTCGGTGATTTCGACCACGTCGCCATTCTCCAGCACCAACTGGCCGATATCGCCGGGCTGGCCGCCGCCGAGCGGATAGAACACCGTCGCATCGGTCTGGAAGCCGCGCTCATCCACCGCCGTGATGGTGGCGGGGCAATCGGTGCGGTAGGCGTCGTCGCGGAACAGGAAGTCGGTCATCGGGGCGTCAGTTCGGTTGGGGCGGTCAGTTCATCCAGGGGGGGACCGGCAGGTTCTTGCTGCGCAGGAATTCCGGATTGAACAGCTTGCTGGCGTAGCGCGCGCCGCCATCGCAGAGGATGGTGACGATGGTGTGGCCGGGGCCGAGCTTCCTGGCCAGCCGGATCGCGGCGGCGACATTGATGCCCGAGGAAGAACCCAGCACCAAGCCTTCATGCTGCAACAGGTCGAACACGATTGGCAGGGCTTCATCGTCAGGGATCTGGAACGCGTCGTCTGGCGTGATGCCTTCCAGGTTGGCGGTGATGCGGCCCTGGCCGATGCCTTCGGTGATCGAGCTGCCCTCGGCCTTCAGTTCGCCATGCTTGTAGAAGTTATACAAAGCAGCGCCCATCGGATCGGCCAGCGCCACCTGGATTTTCGGATTGCGCTGCTTCAGCGCCATCAGGATGCCGGCGAAGGTGCCGCCGGAGCCGACGGCGCAGGTGAAGCCATCCACCTTGCCTTCGGTCTGGGCCCAGATTTCCGGGCCGGTGGTCTGCACATGCGCCTCGCGGTTGGCGACATTATCGAACTGATTGGCCCAGATAGCGCCGTTCGGCTCGCTCTTGGCGATTTCCTCGGCCAGGCGGCCGGAATATTTCACGTAGTTGTTCGGGTCCTTGTAGGGCACCGCCGGCACCAGGCGCAGATCGGCGCCGCAGAGACGCAGGAAGTCCTTTTTCTCCTGGCTCTGGGTTTCCGGCATCACGATCACGGTACGGTAGCCCAGCGCGTTGCCCACAAGGGCCAGGCCGATGCCGGTATTGCCCGCCGTGCCTTCCACGATGGTGCCGCCCGGGCGCAGCAGGCCCTTGGCCTCGGCGTCGCGCACGATATACAGCGCCGCGCGGTCCTTCACCGAGCCACCGGGATTGAGGAATTCGGCCTTGCCAAGGATGGTGCAGCCGGTCAGTTCCGACGCGCGCTGCAGCTTGATCATCGGGGTATTGCCGATGCTCTCGATAAAGCCGTTACGGTAATCCATGCCACCTGTCCCTTTCGCGAGGGATCAGTCTATACCCAGCCCCTAGCGGTGGGGCAAGCCGTCGGGTTCGCCCCATTCCTGCTGTAGTTTCTCGCGGTGCAGCGCCAGCCACAGGATGCCGATGCTGACCGGGGTGTTGGGGGCGCCGCCGCGCTGCCACAATGCATAAGCTTCCGCGAAAGGCAGGGAAAAAACCCGGATATCCTCGTGTTCATGCACCAGGCCATGGATGCCGCCGGCCTTGGTCGCGTCCACCGGGGCATAATAGAGGTGAAAACGCTCGCTGGCGAAGCCGGGAGTGGAGTAGGTGGTGGTGACGTGCCGCAGTGCCCCCAGGGGTTCCAGGCCACTTTCCTCCATCAATTCCCGCACCCCGACGGCTTCTGGGGTTTCACCATCCTCGATGAGCCCGGCGACGAATTCCACCATCCAGGCGCGGTCGCCATTGAACAGGGCCGAGGCGCGGAATTGCTCGATCAGCACCACCTCGTCGCGTTTCGGATCATAGGGCAGTACCACCACGGCATCGCGCCGCCACACCACCTCGCGTGACATCTGCTCGCTCATGCCGCCATTGAACAGGCCATGGCGCAGATGCAGTTCATCGATCTTGAGGTGGCCACGGAAGGTGGCACGCTGCTCGATCAGGTCGACGGGAAAGGGTTGGCCTTCGGAGGGGTTCTTGCGCATGCGGAATCGGCTTCGGTCTGTTGCAGGAGAAGCTTGATAAAAGCCGCCTTGTAGTGTCGCCGCCATTGCGGCAGTTCCCAGTCGGCATTGCCGGCGCCGAGGCGACCGGGAAATGGCAGGTAAAGCCTTGCTAGCCGCGGTGCCGCAGCACCTTGCGGCCATACCAGGCGGCGGCGGGTAAGGTATTCCGGCCCCTCATAGGCATCCAGGCGCCGTCCATCTTCGGGGCTGCGGGCATGGAACAGCCAGCCTTGCACTTGGCCACCAGGCGCCGGTCGCAGCACAGGATAGCTGCGTCCCTGGGCAATCTTGCGCCGAAAACCGGGCAGGATGGCGGGCTTGAGCTGATGCCGGCCAGGCCGGTAACCCAGCACCAGAGCCAGCACATCCGGATCGCATAGCGTGCCGTAGAAAAAGAAGATCATTGCTTCCTGGCAATTCACTGCCCTGGGCAGTGATCCATCAAGGTTTTGATAACGTAGAATGTTTAATCCGCCGGGCAACGCTTGGTAAAGCTGTTGACTGATTCTACAGATAGACCCATGGCCACGCATCCACAGCACCATATCCCAGCCGCATGGCTGCTTGATTACGCTGCCGGCACCCTGGCCGAAGCGTGGTCTCTGGTGGTTGCCAGCCATCTGACCCTCTGCCCGCATTGCCGTGCCGAACTGCGCCGCCTGGAAGTTGCCGGTGGGGAACTGCTCAACGGAGCGGTGCCGGCGGATTTGCAGCCGGGTAGCCTGGAGGCCGCATTGGACAAGCTGGAAGGCGGATTGCCTGCCCCACCGCAATCCTCCCGGTATCCGGCCACGGAAATGCCCAAACCCCTGGCGGCCTATATCGGTGACGATCTTGATCAATTGCCCTGGCGCTGGAGCGGTGCCGGGCTTCATTCTGTTGCGCTGCCGCTGCCAAAGGCCCGTGGCGGGATGGTAAGCCTGCTGCGCATTGCCGCAGGCCAGTCGATGCCGATGCATGGCCATCGCGGCGAGGAAATGACCCTGGTCTTGCGTGGCGGTTTCACCGATGAACGGGGGGCCTTCCGGCGCGGCGATGTCGAGGTTGCCGATGGCAGCGTCGAACACCGTCCCGTAGCGATGACCGACCAACCCTGCATCTGCCTGGCCGTGACCGATGCGCCGATGCGCTTCCAGGGGCCGTTTGGCTGGATACTCAATCAATGGGCAAGACTCGCTTCCTGATCCCGGCTGTTCCGGTTGTCGCGCTTGAGCAGCCGTCGCAGGCTGCAAAGCAGGCGGGCAGGGGCCGCAGATTTGTACCATGAACGCCATGCCAGGCGTTGTCTGGATCACGGGAGCCGGCTCGGGCCTTGGTCGGGCGCTGGCGCAGCGTTATCTCGCCGCCGGTGGCGCTGTCGCCGGCACGTCGCGCCGCACGGAAACCCTTTCCAACCTAGCCTTGGCGGCTGCTGGTCAGCCCGGATGTTTCCATGTTCAGGCTGGTGATCTGACCAAGGCGGGCTGCGCTGATACATTGGTGGATGCCATCGAACGCACAGCCGGTCCGATCCGACTCGCAGTGCTGAATGC
This sequence comes from Ferrovibrio sp., assembly GCF_965278975.1. Classification (GTDB taxonomy): domain Bacteria; phylum Pseudomonadota; class Alphaproteobacteria; order Ferrovibrionales; family Ferrovibrionaceae; genus Ferrovibrio. The sequence continues at coordinate 4,126,051 of NZ_OZ257126.1, read as the reverse complement.
CGGCACGCATATCCCGGATTCAGCGGAGCAGTTCAGTGCCGCTACAGTCGCCAGTCTGCTGGAAACCAATGTGATGAGTGTGGCGTATTGCCTGGAAGCTTTGCTGCCGCGCATGTTGTCCCGTGGCCAGGGGCAGATTGCCATCAATGCTTCGCTAGCCGGCTATCGCGGCCTGCCGCGGGCTGCGGCCTATGGTGCCAGCAAGGCTGCATTGATCAACATGGCGGAGAGCCTGCGCATCGAGCTTGAGCCGCGCGGTGTAACGATGCGCCTGATCAATCCCGGTTTCGTGCGCACACCGCTGACCGACCGGAATGATTTCCCGATGCCCTTCCTGATGGAAGTAGAGACCGCCGCCGAACAGCTCTACCAGGCACTGGAGCATGGTAGCGCTTTCGAGATTGTTTTCCCGCGCCGCTTCGCCTGCATCCTGAAAGTCCTGCGACTGCTGCCTTATGCGCTGTATCTGCCCCTGATGCGGAAACTGATCCGATGAGCGAGACTCACCCAATGCCTGTGTCTGAAGCCACAGCTGCCGATCCCATCGCCGTGGCGCTGGGGCGCTACACAGCCTATTTTGAGGCGTTGTCTCCCGAAACCCTGTCCGGCCTGCGCGATCTGGTGACGCCGGATGTACGGTTCCGGGATCCATTCAGTGAAGTCACAGGTGTGGAGTCCATGCTGCGGATTTTCACCGCCATGTACGAAGATTGCACCGATATACGCTTCACCATCAGCGGCAGTGTGCGCCAGCAGGACAAGGCGTTTCTGATCTGGCGTTTTCACTTCAAGCCGCGCCGTCTGAATGTGCCGCAGCCCTGGGAAGTAGAGGGGGTGACGGAACTGCATTTCATGCCGGATGGCCGGGTCGCGGCGCATCTCGACCATTGGGATGCTGGCAGCCAGTTCTATGGCCGGCTGCCACTGCTTGGCCCCGTCATTCGATTCCTGCGCCGCCGTCTCGGCGTGCATTAGTCGGCTTCAGTTTCCTCTTCAGCATCATTGTCGGCCTCGCCCTTTTCGCCATCGTTGGCGTAGTTCGGCGGTGCCGGATCGTCTGCCGAGTCGGCAGCTTCCACTGGCAACTCGATGGTAACGTTGCTGGGATCGACAATGGTGTCCTTGTCGAGCCAGTAGGTCACGGATTCCGGCCAGAAGATCAGGATCGCCACCAGGATCAGCTGCATGCCCACCCAGGGAATGGCGCCCCAATAGATGTCGCGGCTCTTCACCTGCGGCGGCGCGATGCCGCGCAGGTAGAACAGCGCGAAGCCGAACGGCGGATGCATGAACGAGGTCTGCATATTCGCGCCCAGCATGACGCCGAACCAGATCAGGTCGATGCCGAGCTTCTGTGCCACCGGCGCCAGCAGCGGAATGATGATGAAGGCGATCTCGAAGAAATCGAGGAAGAAGGCCAGGAAGAAAACGAAGATGTTGACGAAGATCAGGAAGCCGACGGCGCCACCAGGCAGGCTGGTGAGCAGATGCTCGATCCAGAGATCGCCGTCCACGCCACGGAATACCAGGCCGAACACGGTGGAGCCGACCAGGATGAACACCACCATGGAGGTGATGCGCATGGTGGAGCCCATGCCCTGCCACATCAGATTCCAGCTCAGCCGCTTGTGCATCGCTGCCAGCACCATGGCGCCAACCGCGCCCATGGCGCCGCCCTCGGTGGGGGTGGCAAGGCCGAGCAGGATGGTGCCGAGCACCAGGAAGATCAGCACCAGCGAGGGCACGATGCCCCAGGCCACCTTGGCCACCAGCGCCCAGCCATGGATGGTGCGCGCTTCCGGCGGCAATGCCGGCACCCATTGCGGCTTGAAGATGCTGACAACGAAGATGTAGAGGCAGAACAGCGCCACCTGGATCATGCTGGGGCCGATGGCGCCGGCATACATGTCGCCGACCGAGCGGCCGAGCTGATCGGCCAGCACCACCAGCACCAGGGAGGGCGGGATCAGCTGCGTGATGGTGCCCGATGCGGCGATGACGCCGGTGGCCAGCCGCATGTCGTAGCCGTAGCGCATCATCACCGGCAGCGAGATCAGGCCCATGGCGATCACCGAGGCCGCCACCGTGCCGGTGATGGCGCCGAGCACGGCGCCGACCAGGATCACCGCATAGGCAAGGCCGCCACGGATCGGACCGAATGCCTGGCCCAGGCCATCGAGCAAATCTTCCGCCAGGCCGCAGCGTTCAAGAATCACACCCATGAAGGTGAAGAACGGAATCGCCAGCAGCAGGTCATTGGCCATGATGCCGAACACGCGCTCGGGCAGCGCCTGCAGCAACGTCATGTGGAAGAAGCCTTCCTCGATGCCGATGAAACCGAAGAACAGGCCCACGGCAGCGAGCGAGAAGGCGACCGGATAACCGATCAGCATGAATACAACCAGGCCGCCAAACATCAGCGGCGCCATCCAATCCAACGGGATCATTGGCCGAATCCTTGTGGCTTGCGCGCAGTGGTTACTGCAGCGGCTTTTCGTATTTGATGAGCAATTCGGGGTGGCCCTGCAGCGCGGCGATGCGCTTGATGATCTCGGAGAGGCCCTGCAGCGTCAGCAGCAGGAAGCCGATCGGCACGCAGATCTTGATCGGCCAGCGCAGCAGACCACCGGCATTGGTCGATACCTCGCCAATCATGTAGGAGTTCATGAACATCGGCCAGGACAGCCAGCCGATGATCACGGTGGCTGGCAACAGGAACAGGATACCGCCGATCAGGTCGATCCAGATCTGGGTGCGGGTGGAGACGCCGCCATAGACCAGATCGACGCGCACATGCTCGTTGCGGTTCAGGGTGTAGGAAGCGCCGAGCAGGAACATGGCGCCGAACATGTACCACTGGATTTCCAGCCAGGCATTGGAACTGGCGTTGAACAGGTAACGCGAGAAGGCATTGCCGGCGCTGATCAGACAGGAAAACAACACCAGCCAATTGGCGATCCATCCGACCCAGGTGTTGAAGCGGTCAACGGCGGTGCTGTAGGCCAGAAGTATCCGCATCTATTTGATTTTTCCCCTGTGCGGCGGCCGGATTCGGCCTATCCCACGTTGCGGACGGGACCATGCAAGGCTGTAAATTTGCAATCCCACCGAAGGGGGGATTGTTGTAAAAATCCTGTAAATACCGAGGGTATAAAGGCTTATTGCGGCTATGTCTGATGCGCTAGACTGAGCGCATGCAGCGATTAAAGCCTTATATAGCCACCACCTTGCTCATTGGGCTGGCGTCACTGGCTACATACAGTGTGACACAGTTCACGCCAGCGGTGGCACTGTCGCTGGTTTTCGTGCCGGTGGTGTTGCTGTCTGGCATGCTCTGGGGCCTGTTGCCGGCACTGGTGGCTGTGCTGCTTACCCTGGCCTCATCGGCGTATTTTTTCTACGCGCCGATCTTTAGTTTCGCGGTCGATGATCCAATCCAGGTGATCGACCTGGTAATTTTCAGTGTCATATCGCTGGTGGTTGGCGCGGTGGCAGATTGGGCCCGACGCTCGGCCAAGGAGACTCGCGAACGCGAATTCCGCATGAGCCAACTCTACGAAGCCAGCCGCCGTTTCGCCGCCGTGGTTGATACAGATGAATTGCCTGGTGCCATTGCGCAGGAGCTTTATGCCATTCTCGGAAAACCCTGCGCCCTGCTGCTGCCGCGCAACGGCGAATTGATGCAGGTAGCGGTGGCTGGTGGCATGCAGCCAGGGCAGGCCGATATCGCCAAGGCGAAATGGCTATGGCAGGAGTCACCTGAAGGGCGTGACAAGGCGCGCGCCGGACTGAGTTCCGACTGGCTGTTACGTGTGATCCGCCACGGTAAGCGCCCGGTTGGCATCCTGGCTGTAGGCGCCATGCGTTTTCCGGCGCCGAATGAGACCGCGTTTGTGGCAGCCCTGTTTGAATTGATCGCCAATGTTCTGGAGCGCATGCGGCTAGCCGAGCGTGTTGAAAGCATCCGTGTCGATCGCAAGGCCGACGAGCTGCGCGATGCCATCATCAACTCGATCTCACATGATTTCCGCACGCCGCTCTCATCCATTCTTGGCTCGGCAACGACACTGGAGAAGTATATCGACCTCTGCACCGAACAGGAACGTAGTGAATTGCTGGGGATGGTGCGCGATGGCGCGCAGCATCTCGATCGCATGATTGGTCGTATGTTCGATCTTACCCGTATCCGCGCTGGCCATCTCAAGCCGGAGCGTGAGGCGGTGGATCTGGTGGAAGTGGTGGAGGTGGCCCTGCGCCAGACGCGCCAGAGCCTGAAACAGCATCGCGTGGAATTGCGGTTGCCTGATGAGATGCCGCTGGCGCGCGGCGATGCCGTGCTATTGCAGCAGGCGCTGGTGAATGTGTTGGAGAATGCGGCGAAATATTCTCCCGCCGGTTCCGTAGTGGAGGTTGGGGCGATGTCTGAGCCGGAGCAGGTGCGGCTCTATGTGCGGGACGCCGGCCGTGGCCTGACGCCGGATCAGGCCGAGCGGATTTTCGATCAATTCTATCGTGCCGCCGAAGGCAGCGGCGAACCTGATGGTAGCGGCCTTGGCCTCACCATCGCCCGTGCCTTTGTGGAAGCCTGTGGCGGCCATATCGTGGTGGAAAGTGCCGGTCCGGGCCAGGGTACACAGATGCAGGTATCATTGCCGCGCATGACAGCGGCAATGCTTGAAAAGGATGGAGTGGCGGCATGAGTCGGGCGCGCAGGATTCTGGTGATTGACGACGAATTGCAGATCCGGCGTTTCCTGCGCACCGGCTTGGCGGTGCAAGGCTACGAGGTGGTTGAGGCGGAGTCTGGCGCCGAGGGTTTGAAAGCGGTGACCACCTCGAATCCGGATCTGGTGGTGCTGGACCTGCAGCTTGGGGACATGGATGGCCTGGATGTGTTGCGCCGCATCCGTGAATGGTCCTGGTTGCCGATCCTGATTCTTTCGGTGCGCAGTCGCGAGGCCGAGAAGGTGCGGGCGCTGGAGCTTGGTGCCGACGATTATATCACCAAGCCATTCGGGATGCCGGAACTGGTGGCGCGCGTTCATGCCTTGCTGCGCCGCATGCCGGCGGTGGCCGGTCAGCCGGTTTTTGCTGTCGGGCAATTGAGTGTTGATATGGTGCGGCGCCAGGTTTTTCTGGAAGGCCGTGAGATCAAGCTATCGCCGAAAGAATACGCGTTGCTGCAATTCCTGGCCCGTCATGCCGGCAAGGTAGTGACGCATGAGCAATTGCTTACCGAGGTTTGGGGGCGCAGTCATGTCGAGGATGGACATTATCTGCGCATCTTCATGCGCAAGCTGCGCCAGAAGATGGAGCGTGATCCGGCACGGCCACGCTATATCGTCACCGAACTTGGTGTTGGCTATCGCCTGCTGGCACCCGACCAGTTTGTGATTGCGGAAGCTGAGGCTTCTTAAGCAGGATCGAGGCGAAGCTGCTGCACATCGATGCAGTTGGCGCGGAATCCGCCCTCACAGGAGCCCAGGTAATAGAGCCACATGCGTCGGAAGCGTTCGTCGAAGCCGAGCGCGCGCAATTGCGGCCAGGCTGCCTGGAAGCGTTCCGTCCATTCCCTGAGGGTGCGGGCATAGTCGAGCGCGAAGCCTTCTGCGCGAGCCACCCGCAGGCCGGCGCGCTCAGACTGCTGAGCAATCACTATCGGTGCTGGCAGCATGCCGCCAGGGAAGATGTGCGCCTGGATGAAATCCATGGTGCCGCGATAGCTTTCAAAATATTTGTTCTGAATCACGATGGCTTGCAGACCCGCGCGGCCATGCTGTTTCAGCCGGTTGCGTATCGTGCCGAAATATGCCGGCCAGAATTTCTCCCCCACGGCCTCGATCATTTCGATCGAAGCGATGGCATCGTATTGCCCCATCGTGTCGCGATAATCGCGTAGTTCAATCTTCACTTTATCGGCCAACCCGGCCTCAAAGATGCGCCTGCTGGCATAGTCATGCTGTTCACGGCTGATCGTGATGCCATGTACTTGCGCGCCAAAATCCCGCGCCGCAACTTCCGCAAAACCACCCCAGCCGCAGCCGATCTCCAGCACACGCTCTCCCGGCTTGAGTTGCAGAACCTCGCCGGCCAGGCGGCGATATTTGGCCTGTTGTGCCTGCTCCAGTACCTGGTCCTCATGCTCGAAAATAGCAGAGGAATAGGTCATCGAAGGATCGAGCCAGTGAGCATAGAATTCGTTGCCGAGGTCATAGTGATATGCAATGTTGCGCCGGCTGCCCCGCCTGGTGTTGTTGCTGAATGTGAACGCCATGCGCCGCAGCAGCCGCAACCAGGGTTTACCCATCAATGTGTTGTCGAGTTCGGTGTTGATACAGGCCCAGTGCGCCAGTGTACCGATATCATCGCAATCGTAATCCCCATCCATGTAGGACTGGCCAACGCCGAGGTTGCCGCCAAGCAGCATGCGCTTCGGAAAATGGTTGTTACGCAAGGTGATTTCGGGGTTGGGGCCGGGCTGGTCACCACGCGCCAGTATTCGCCTGCCATCGGGCAGGCCGATGGTGATGGAGCCACGCGAGGTATGCGGAGCCAGTGACAGCATGAGTCGCGTCCAGTGTTCCACATTGGGCAATCGCAGCGCATCCTGCGGCGAGTGCAATTCTATCGGTGCAGCCAATGGATTGTTGCGGCGGCCGGCGGGAATGGCATCGGCCGAGGCAGCGGCATAGTCGCTCATACGCTAGTCTCCGGGGGCATGCTTTACAGGAGAGGAGATGTGACTGACGGCGCTGACCGGAGGCTCCGGCCGGCGAAAGAAAGCGGCGCCCTTGCGCCAAAGCCGCGCGGCTTCCCAGTGAATTGCGCCAATAACCTTCAGAGTCATCAGCGGATGGCGCAGCCAGGCCTTCAATAGCGCGCGATCACTGAAAGCTTCCCGGCGCCCGGTTTGGGTGGCCAGCAGCCGCAAGCCTTCGGCACCAGTGTGGCGAATCTGGATGGCGATGTTTTCTGCCGGTGGCCGGATGCAGAAATCATATTGACCAGATAACGGCATGAATGGCGAAACATGGAATTGCTTTGCCACACCGTGGCGCAACAGCCTTTCGCCGCAATCCTCCACCTCGATCAGATAACCATGCTGATCGCCAAAGGTGTTTTTCACTTCATAAAGGATGGCGCGCAGCCTATCGAGCTGATCATAGCAGAAGTAAACACTGAGCGGATTGAACACATAACCGAGCAGACGAGGAAAGCAGAACAGGCGGATATGTGCCGCCGCCGCATCCAGACCATGCTGGCGCAGTTGCGTCTCTACCCAGGGACGCAGCGGCGAGCCATCGCGCGGACCATGATCCTTATCGTGCAGGGAGAAGAGGCCAAAGCGGTTGTGGCGGAATAATGCCGAATGCCGTGCCAGTTCAGGCAAGGCATCAATGTCGAGCAGCAGTGAGAAGACGCGGTAAGTGAATTTATGGCGGAAGGGCAGCAGCCGCTCATGCATGATGCGGCACCAATAAAGGCTGGCCTTCTCATGTGCTGCGGCGTTCATGCCGCCTCCAGATGACGCGGTGCCAATTCAGCGGTGAAGGGCAGGGTGGCGCCAAGGGCAGCGGCAACGCGCAGACCGGCAGTGAAGCCATCTTCATGGAAGCCATAGCCAGACCAGGCACCGGCGAACCACAGGCGGTTGCGGCCTTGGATTTCTTCAAGCCGGCTCTGCGCGGCGACGGCAGCGCTGTCGAATAGTGGGTGCTCGTAGTCGAAGCGCGCGAATACCTTGGCTGGATCTGGCTCTTCAATCGGGTTGAGCGTTACGAATAGCGGATGGCGATTGTCGATGCCTTGCAGCAGGTTCATCCAGTAGGTGAGGCCAACGCGGCGCTCCAGATCCCGGCGTGGCTCGGACAGGTAATTCCAGCTTGCCCAGGCGCGGCGGCGCAAGGGCATCTGGTTCAGGTCGCGATGCAGGATCGCGCGGTTCGGCTGGAAGCGGAAGCAACCAAGGATCGCTCGCTCCTGTTCACTTGCCTCTTCTCCCAGGATGCGTAAGGCCTGGTCGCCATGACAGGCCAGCAATACCTGATCAAACGGCCCTCGCGATCCGGTGTCGGTGTGCAGGAGCACGCCATCTGCAGCGCGTGTCAGCTGGCGCACCGGAGTTGACAGTTTCAGGTCGATACGGCTGTCGGCGATCAGGCGGCGCACATACTCGCGGCTGCCGCCCAGTACAGTTGACCATTGCGGCCGGTCATTGATGCTGAGCAGGCCGTGATTGCGGAAGAAGCGCGCGAAGGTGACGGCGGGAAAAGCCAGCATGTCGCGCAACGGCGCCGACCAGATAGCCGCCCCCATGGGCAGCAGATAGTCGAGCATGAAGCTTTCGCTGTAGCCTTCGCGCTCAAGATAGGCGCCAAGAGTGAGGCCTCCCAGCCGGCCGGATTCGAGATCAAGCACGGCATGGCGATTGAAGCGAAGAATATCGCGCCACATGCGATGGAAGCGCAGGGACAACAGGTTGCGTTTTTGTGCGAACAGGCTGCCGAAGGTATTGCCGTTCCATTCAAGCTGGCCGCGCTGCGCACCGGTGCCGACCGAGACCGAGAAGGACATATCGCTTTTTAACGACGGTACCTTCAGATGCGCGAACAGCTTCTCGATATTCGGGTAATTCCAGTTATTGAAAACGATGAAGCCGGTATCGACGGCAATGCGTGTGCCGTCGTAGTCCACGTCCACGGTGTTGCTGTGGCCGCCGGGATAGGCATTGGCCTCCAGCACGGTAACCTCATGCTGCCGCTGCCGTGACAATGCCCAGGCGGCCCCCAGGCCGGCTATTCCAGCGCCGATGATCGCGATTTTCATGATGCTCGCCGCAGTTTGCGCGGGCGCCCGGCCGTTGCTTCCGCCGGGGCGGCATCCTGGCCGCGCAGCGAACTGAAGGCGGTGAGTGCCAGGGCGCGGGCGGCATCATGATCCACCATCGGCAGCGGGTAGGTGGTGCCGAGTTTCACGCCCGCTTCGTGCAGCACCGAAGCGGGTGCCGCCCAGGGCTTGTGGATGAAGCGTGCCGGCATGGCTTTCAATTCCGGCACCCAGCGGCGCACATACGCGCCCTCGGGATCAAAGTGCTCGCCTTGCAGCATCGGGTTGAAGATGCGGAAATATGGCGCGGCATCGGCGCCAGAGCCCGCCACCCATTGCCAGCTTGCGGCATTATTGGCGAGATCGGCGTCCACCAGCGTATCCCAGAACCAGGCTTCGCCTTCGCGCCAATGCTGGCGCAGATGCTTCACCAGGAAGGAAGCCACCACCATACGCACGCGGTTATGCATCCAGCCGGTATGCCACAGCTCCCGCATCCCGGCATCGACGATGGGATAGCCGGTCTGGCCGCGTTGCCAGCGTTGCAAGGCAGCTTCATCCCGGTTCCAGGGGAAGGCGTCGAAATCGGCGCGGAAATTCTGCTGCGGCAATTCCGGGAAATGATAGAGCAGGTGATGCGAGAATTCGCGCCAGCCCAGCTCGCTCAAGTATTTCTCGGCATGCTTGGCTACAGCACTCGATCCTGAATCGACAGCCAGCCGAACTGCCTGCCAGACTTGGCGTGGCCCGATCTCGCCGAAATGCAGATGCGGCGATAGCCGCGATGTACCGGTGATGGCCGGCAGGTCGCGCTGCTCGGCATAGCCATTGAGCGCGTGATCGAGAAAATTGCCAAGCAGGGTTTCCGCACCCAGGCTGCCCGGCACCCAGCTATCGCGCAAACCGCCGGCCCAGTCGGGCTTGCGCGGCAGCAAGGCCCAGCTTTCCAGGGTATCGCTGGCAATGCCGGTGATGCCCTTGATGGTCTTAGGCGCCGGTAGTGGCGGTTGCGGATCGCCAAGCGCACGGCAGGCACGCCAGAAAGCGGAGTAGACCTTGAACCAGGAGCCGCCCTGGGTCTGCACCGTCCATGGCTCGTAAAGCAGTGCGGCATTATGGCTGCCGGCGGCGATGCCCTGCTGCTTCAGGGCGGCTTTGATCGCGGTGTCGCGTGCGATGGCGGCGGGCTCGTAGCAGCGATTCCAGTGCACGGCTACAGCGCCACATTCTGCGGCCAGGGCCGGCAGCAGCGTCTCGGCCTTGCCCCGCCGCAGCGTGAGGCCGAAGCCATATTGCCGCTGCAGTTCGGCATCCAGTGCGGCGAGCGAATGGTGCAGCCACCAGCGGCTGGCGCCGCCCATTGCCCAGGGCAGACTGTCGTCAAGGATGTATAGAGCCATCACGGGCAGGCCGCCGGATGCGGCGGCGGCGAGTGCCGGGTTATCGGCCAGGCGCAAATCCTGCCTGAACCACATCAGCGCGGTGCCGATGGATGCCCCCGCCTGTTTTGACTGTTTCACCTAAAGCCTCGGCCTGTCACTGCTTTCAATGCCAAGGATACGCTGGAGAAGCACCGCCGGATCATTTTCCGGATGTGACGTTTTGGTAAGGCAGCAGAATCGGGCTGGGTGTGCTAGCCGGATCAGTCCTGCTCGTTCATGCGCAGGGCGAGAGAGGCTGCCTGGGTGCGGTTGAACACCTGCAGCTTGGCGAAAATCTGGCGTAAATGTGCCTTCACGGTCACTTCCTGCACGCCCAGGCGCAGGCCGATGGCCTTGTTGGAATCGCCATGGCTGAGCCATTTCAGCACTTCGCGCTCGCGCTCGGTGAGGCTCAGCAGGCGCGGGTCCGGCGCCGGGCTCGGCGTTTCCGGCATGTCGCCGCCCTGGGCATCGCCGCGCAGCAGCCGCAGCAATTCGCGGTCGTCGGCGCCGGAGCGAGCGCGCTCGATCAGTTCATCCAGCTTTGCCGCCGCCTCGAAGGTTGGCAGCAGTTCTTCATAGATGCGCAGTGCCTTCACCACGGTGAGCAGCATGCTTTGCTGCGTCAGCTCGGTCTTTTCCTTGTAGTCGTTGATCGAGTGGTTGCTCACCACATCCAGCGGCGGCGCCTGGCCGGGCTGGCCGGTGCGGATCACGATCTGCACGGATTTGTTGCCCAGCACGTCGCGGATGTAATTCACCAGCTCGATGCCGGCATGTTCGGTTTCCATCACCACGTCCAGCAGCACCAGGGCGATGTCCGGATTGCGCTCCAGGATCGGCCGTGCCTCGGTGGCGGAGTGGGCGGAAAGGAATTCCAGGCCGCGCTCGTGGTAGGTGAAATTGCGCAACAGCAGCTTGGTCAGCGCATGTACATCAGGCTCGTCGTCGACGATCAGCAGCTTCCAGGGCGGTGCCGGTGCGTCGGTCGAGCCGTCTTTCGCGGCAATGTCGGTATAAGTGTCGGGCAAGGTAAATCCGGGGTCGGAGTGCAAGCGTCACTGTAGCGCAAGCCAACAATTAAGGCGCAGCTAATTCTATCCCTGCGATGGAAATTTCCCAAATTCCAAGATTTTTGCCCGCCAGGGCAGGGGGTGGGCGACAATAGTTCTATTCAAAGTCGGGAATTTCTACCGTGCCGCCTGGCGGCTGCCGCAGTGATCCGGGCAAGGGCGGTTTAGCGCCGGTTGCTGTTCAACACCTCGCGTTCGGCGAAAAGGCGGGTGACCTCCGCCATGTTTTCCGTGCCCCAGGTGCAGAGCGGCACCAGGGCTTCGGCCAGGCTGTGGCCCAGGGGCGTGAGGCTGTAATCCACCCGCGGGGGAACTTCCTTGTAATCGGTGCGCTTCACCAGATCGTCTGCTTCCAGCTCCTTGAGCTGCTGGATCAGCATCTTGTCGCTGACATCGCGCACGGCGCGCCGCAGCTCGCCATAGCGGATCGGTCCGTTCTGGGCGAGGAAATAGAGGATCAGCGGTTTCCACTTGCCGGAGAGGAGCCGCAGGGTGGCGTCCAGGCCGCAGGTGAAACCGGGGATCGTCGGGGTGCAGTTCTGGGCCGGTGCGGGGACTGGGGCGGGAGACTGCGCTGAATGTTCGGATGACATTTTTAGGATACTTACCAAAAGGTGCATACTTGTCAATAGGTGAGTATAGCGCCAGCTCAGTGCTACCCCAACCAAGGAGCACATCATGGGCAGACTACAAGGTAAGACGGCAGTAGTGACCGGTGGCGGCAGCGGCATCGGGCTAGGGGCCGCGAAGCGGTTCGTGGAGGAAGGCGCCTTCGTCTACCTCTTCGGGCGGCGGCAGGCGGCGCTTGATGCCGCCGTGGCGCAGCTCGGGTCCTCGGCACGAGCCGTGAAAGGCTCGGTGACGGATATGGCCGACCTCGACCGGCTATATGCGGCGGTGAAGGCCGAGCGTGGCGGGCTTGATATCCTGTTCGCCAATGCCGGCACCGGCTCGCTGGCGCCGTTGGGCGAGATCACGCCGGAGCATTTCGACCAGACCTTCGACATCAATGTGAAGGGCCTGGTATTCACGGTGCAGAAAGCCCTGCCACTGATGGGATCAGGGGCGTCGATCATCCTCACCGGCTCGAGCACCGGGGTGATGGGGACGCCGCAATTCAGTATCTACAGCGCCACCAAGGCGGCAATCCGCAACCTGGCGCGCAGTTGGGCGCTGGATCTGCGCGGCACCGGTATCCGCGTCAATGTCCTCTCGCCCGGGCCGACCAGGACCGAACTGGCGCTTGAGGTCGTGGGCGAAGAAGCCTTGGCCGGGCTGGGTGCCGCAACGCCGATCGGGCGCATGGGTGACCCGGCGGAGACAGGGGCGGTGGCGGCCTTCCTGGCATCGTCCGACAGCAGTTTCATGACCGGCGGCGAGGTCTTCGTCGATGGTGGCCTGGCGCAGGTCTGAACTCACTGTACTTGGGGGCTTCGGCAACAGGAATCGAAGCCCCCAGGGCGCCATGATGAACGCGTTACCCCAAAGGGTATTGCCAGCACTTAGATGGATTGAATGTGAGGAAGGGCGCGGATATGGGCGCCACGCGCTGAAAGCGTGGCTCCCAGGGAGGGATTCGAACCCCCGACCGGGCGGTTAACAGCCGCCTGCTCTACCACTGAGCTACCTGGGATCAGCGCGGCGCGGAAAGTAGCCTCGGCTCCCTCGATCCGCAAGCCTTGTATTCGAAAATTTCGTTCGCCACCCCAGGGGCGGTTTCGGGCCGCTGCGGCACATGCTAATCGGGATTGGTGAGGAGACCCGAAATGCAGATGACGATTGCCGAGCTGCAAAGCTTCATGGCACGCGAATTCCCGCAAATGGCGCCACTTAACATGCAGGTGGAAGCGTTCGACGGCCACATGCTGCGGCTGTCGTTGCCGGTGAGCGAGGCGCAGTTGCGGCCCGGCGGCACGGTCTCCGGCCCCACCATGATGACCCTGGCCGATTGCGCCGCCTACCTGCTGCTGCTCGGCCAGATCGGCCCGGTGGCGCTGGCGGTGACAACGAATCTGAACATCAACTTCCTGCGCAAGCCGGAACCGAAGCGCATGACGGCGGAAGCGCGCATGCTGAAACGTGGCAAGACCCTGGCGATCATGGAGATCGGCATCTACTCGGAAGGGGTGGAAGAGGGGCCGGTGGCGCATGCGACACTGACCTATGCCATTCCGCCTGCCAGGAAATAGTCTAACATATTGATTTTATTCATATTGACCGGCGGTAATATATTACCGCCTTATAAATCATTGAAAAACGCGGGATTTCTGTTGACGCGCGGCAGGTTTGCGCGCATAACCCGGCCCCGATCGCCCTGGGTGTTTGCCACCCTTGGCCTGACCCCCTGATCAGGGGCCAAAACTAGGATAGTGCAATGAAGACCTTTTCCGCCAAAGAGTCCGAGGTCGAAAAGAAGTGGATTTTGATCGATGCCGAGGGCCTGGTGCTGGGCCGTCTGGCCAGCCTGATTGCCATGCGTCTGCGTGGCAAGCATAAGCCGATCTTCACTTCCCATGTCGACACCGGTGACAACGTCATCGTCATCAACGCCGAGAAGGTGCGTCTGACTGGCCGCAAGGCACAGCAGTCCGTGTTCTACTGGCACACCGGCTATCCGGGCGGCGTCAAGGGCGCCACCATGGGCCAGCGCCTGCAGGGCCGCTTCCCCGAGCGCGTCATCATGAAGGCTGTTGAGCGCATGCTGCCGAAGGAGAGCCCGCTGGCTCGCCGTCAGCTCACCAAGCTCAAGGTTTACCAGGGTACCGAACATCCGCATGCCGCGCAGCAGCCGGTGAAGCTGGACGTCGGTGCGTTGAATCCGAAGAACAAGAGGACTGACTAATCATGGCTGAGTCCCGCACTCTCGCCGACCTGAGCAAGACCAAGGCCGTTGCTGCCGCTCAGGCCGCCGAACCCGTTCATGAGCGCAAGGTCGACAAGCTTGGCCGCGCCTATGCCACCGGCAAGCGCAAGGACGCGGTCGCCCGCGTCTGGATCAAGGCTGGCACCGGCAAGTTCGTGGTCAATGGCAAGGAAAGCAACGACTACTTTGCCCGCCCGGTGCTGCGCATGCTGCTGCAGCAGCCGTTCTCGCTGACCAACCGCGCCGGCCAGTTCGACATCTACGCCACCGTTTCCGGCGGCGGCTTGTCGGGCCAGGCGGGTGCGCTGCGTCACGGCATCTCGAAGGCACTGACCTATTACGAGCCGGCACTGCGTCCGGCGCTGAAGGCCCAGGGCTTCCTGACCCGCGATCCGCGCGTCGTCGAGCGCAAGAAGTACGGCAAGCCGAAGGCCCGCCGCTCCTTCCAGTTCTCGAAGCGCTAAGCGACCAAAAGCCGCTAATTGCTACCAATTGCTACGAAGGCCGGGGTGCAACCCCCGGCCTTTTTGCTTATGTGCGGTTGCTATTACCAATTGCTTCGCTTTAACCAGCACTCAACTGTTGATTCGCCATACTGAATCGCCCACAGTCTGCGCAATGAGCGGATTCGTCCGCAGGGTCCAACAGGGAAGCATAATCGCCATGACACTGGCCGATATGGTCTTCGCCTTGCTGCCGGCTATCGGGCTTTTTTTCATCGTCGGCATTTCTGCCAACTGGCTTGAAGAGGCCGCGCAGCATTATGCGCGCCGCGAGCTGAAATTCGATGAGGAGAACGAGCGCCTGCGTGCCGCCTATGATGCGGTGAACGAACGCGCGCAGCAGATCGAGGCCGAGCAGGACAAGCGCGCCGAACGCGAGCGCAGCCTGCTGCAGCTCCAGAACGAACATTCCAACGCGATGGCGGAAGAGATCAAGCTCACCGACCCGCGCAACATCACCGTGTTCGAGCATGGCATCCCGACGCCCAATGCGGTCGGCTATTACGCCAAGGCGGTCGGTCCGGCCAACGCGTATCCCTTCGATGGCAAAGGTTCCGGCACCAGCGGCGTGCATGGCCGTCGCTATGCCCGCTTCCTAGTCTGGGGCACCAGTCAGGCCAATGCCGACAAGATGATCAAGCAGTGGATCGGCCCGCAGGGCCAGGTCCTGGAATTCCGTCCGTTTACCGGCAAGATCAAGATGACGGAGATCTGACGGTGACTCTGAACGACTTCATCGAAACCCTGGTCGTCGCCGCCAATCTCGGCATCTTCCTGCTGGTGGTGCTCACCATTTCCGAGCGCCTGCGCTCCGGCTGGCGCCTGATCGAACGCCAGGTGCAGGAAATCGTGTCGCGCCGTGAGCAGGCCGAGAAGGATCAGTCGCATTACGACGATACCCTGGCCGATGAGCGCAAGAAGGTAGGCGAAATCGAAAGCCAGATTTCGCGGGCACGCTCGGAACTGGAATCGCTCGAAGGCCGCCATGGCGAGACCGATCTGCCGTTCTTCTACACCGCGACGCCGATTGAAGGTGTCGATGCGCGCTTCCCGTCCTGGCGCCTGATGGCACATAACCCGCAGCTCGGCCAGCGCGCCATGCAGCTTTCGGAAACCGCCTATCAGTGGAATGAGGGCCGCTTCTACGAAATCCCGGCGCCGACCCATGCGGCAGCCCGTGCCGCCCTTGAGCGCATCCTGCCGCCGCAGGATGGCTTCTTCGTCCGCGTCGTCGACGACGAAAAGAGCGGCGTGGCTTAAGACAGCATCCAATAGCTGTTGGGCTGCGTATATCTCCTGTTGAAACAAACGGCGGCCCACCTATTTCCTGGGCTGTGAACGCCCCAACGGGCGGGAGATCAGTATTTTAATTGCCAGGGCCATGATCGATTCAATCCATACGGCTGTGTCATTGCCGGATCGTTTCGACTTCACGCATCCAGAATTGCGTCGTCCTGGGGCTTATTTCACCCTCGGCGAGAATCGCGAGCCCGTGCTGGCGGTACCGATAGGAAGCCTGACCGGCTCGGTGACGCTGAGGGCTTTGGCTGGCAGTCTCAATCTGCCGGCCGATAATCTGGATTGCGTGTTGCTTGAACTGGTGCCGCTGGCGCTGCGCTATCGGCGGAAACTTGAGGCTGGCTCCGAGATGCCGAGTGAGCTTTCGGATGGCAGCCCGTCCTGGCTGCCTCAGGCACATGTGCAGCAACGTGGCGCTGCCCAGGTCTGGCGGGCATTGCAGCCGGATAGCGCGGGCAATGCGCCACAGTTGGGCGGCAATACGGCGGAAGAGCTGCGCCAGATGGTCTTCCGACTGCGGCCCATGCTGCCGCAACTGAGTGCCGAAGCATTGGAGAAGCGTCTGCGCCAGGTGATTTTGGACTTGGCCCGGGCTGATTGGGTGCGTCGAGCGACAAGTACCTTGCAACGCACACTGGGCGAGATGGCACAATTTGCCGCAGCGAGGCCAGGCGATCCGGTTGGCGATGTGGCGCGGCGTACCGCTATGCTGCTGCGTAATGTTGCTGTCTGGGGTACGCAGCGTGCCATGCAATGTGATGCGGCGACATCAGATGTACGCCGATTATTACAGGAGCCGCAGACCTTGCAGCATCGCGCTTGGACTCTGCTTGGTGAATTGCGCGCCATGGCATTGGATGTCGAGCCGATTGTCATTCAGTGGCAACAGGCTCGCAGCCGTGGTGACGGCGTAAGGATACGCGATCTGGACCATATTCTGCGATTAGCCGTGGCACGCTATAGCAGTTTCGACCCGGAGATTTTCTCCAGGCCGAAATTGCCTGATCCGCCGAATGGAACATTCGATGCGTGATCTGGCCATGAGGATGGGGGCTTCCGATGAATACTGATCACCCTGCTACCAAAAGGCATGCGACGGCAATGGAGCCGCTCAGCCTGCGCGGTTACCAGGAACTGCCGCTGCTAGCCCTGAAGGATTATCCGGCTCTCACGGTTTGTCATCAGGCATGGGTAGCGGCGCAGTCTGGCCGCGGCTTGCCGGCAGTGATCGAGGTCGAAACCCTGCCACCCGAGGTGATGCCCTATACCATGCTGCTTGATTACCTGCCGGATGAAGCCGATGTTCGGGTACGGATTGCCGGTCTATATGTTGGCGAACGCAGCAATCAGGCCGGTGGTGGCAGACGGTTACGCAATTTCTTCAGCGAAGATGACGCCCGCATCGTCTTCGCGTCCATGCGCAGAGTTGCCGAAACTAAGCTGCCGAGTTTGGCACGCCGGAGCTATGTGGCGCTTAACGGAACACAATACACCTATGTGCGCCTGATCCTGCCGCTTTCGCTGGATGGCAACACCGTGACAGGGTTCTTCAAGACCATCGAGCCGGAAACACTGGTGA
The DNA here is from genome assembly GCF_965278975.1 of Ferrovibrio sp. GTDB lineage: Bacteria > Pseudomonadota > Alphaproteobacteria > Ferrovibrionales > Ferrovibrionaceae > Ferrovibrio. Next base: position 4,108,488 of record NZ_OZ257126.1, on the reverse strand, counting down.
CGCAGCCGGCATGATGATGCAGGCTGCTACCGGTTCAATTCCTTCATCGCGCTTTCTAGGCCGCCAAGCGTAAGCGGGAACATGCGCTGGCTCATGAGCTGGCGCACGACGCCGACCGAGGGCGTGAAGTCCCAGTATTTTTCCGGTACCGGGTTGAGCCAGGCGGCTTTCGGCCAGGTATCGAGCATGCGCTGCATCCACACCGAGCCGGCTTCCTCGTTCCAATGCTCGACGCTGCCGCCGGGCTGCACGATCTCGTAAGGCGACATGGTGGCGTCGCCGACGAAGATCAGCTTGTAGTCGCTCTGGTATTTGCGCAGCACTTCCCAGGTCGGCTGGAATTCATTGTGCCGGCGGCGGTTGTCCTTCCACAGCTTCTCGTAGACGCAATTGTGGAAGTAGAGGAATTCCATGTGCTTGAATTCGGCGCGCGCTGCCGAGAACAGTTCCTCGCAGACCTTGATATGGTCGTCCATCGAGCCGCCGATATCGAACAGCAGCAGCACCTTCACCTTGTTATGCCGCTCTGGCACCAGCTTGAGATCGAGATAGCCGGCATTGTTGGCGGTCGATTTGATGGTGTCGGGGATATCCAACTCCATCTCGGCGCCATCGCGGGCGAATTTGCGCAGGCGGCGCAAGGCCACCTTGATGTTGCGCGTGCCGAGTTCGACGCTGTCATCCAGGTTCTTGTATTCGCGCTTGTCCCACACCTTCACGGCGCGGCGGTTGCGCGACTTGTCCTGGCCGATGCGTACGCCTTCGGGATTGTAGCCATAGGCGCCGAAGGGAGAGGTGCCGGCGGTGCCGATCCATTTCGAGCCGCCCTGGTGGCGTTCCTTCTGCTCCTCCAGGCGCTTCTTCAACGTCTCCATCAGCTTGTCCCAGCCGCCGAGCGCCTGGATCATCGCCTTTTCTTCTTCCGTCAGGGTCTTTTCGGCCAGCTTGCGCAGCCATTCCTCGGGAATTTCGGCCGAGATGGTATCGGAGACGAATTCCAGGCCGTTGAACACCTGTGAAAACACGCGGTCGAACTTGTCGAGGTTGCGCTCGTCCTTCACCAGGGCGGAGCGGGAGAGATAGTAGAAATCCTCCACGCTGTAATTCGGCACGCCCTTTTCCATCGCCTCGATCAGCGTCAGATATTCGCGCAGCGTTGCCGGCACCTTGCTCTTGCGCAGTTCGAGAAAGAAGTTGATGAACATGGCGCCCTCCCTGGATGCCTGGTTCAGACCTTAGCGGTTCTCACGCCGGGCGATGAAGGCAAGGCGTTCGAACAGATGCACATCCTGCTCGTTCTTGAGCAGCGCACCAGCCAGCGGCGGGATCAGCTTGCCCTGTTCCTTGGTCTTGAGCGCTTCCGGCGGCAGATCCTCGGCCATCAGCAGCTTCAGCCAGTCGAGCAGTTCAGAGGTCGAGGGTTTCTTCTTCAGGCCTGGCGTCTCGCGCAGTTCGTAGAAAACATTTAGCGCCTCGCGCACCAGATTGCGCTGCACGCCGGGATAATGCACCTCGACGATCTTCTCCATCGTCTCGCGGTCGGGGAAGCGGATGTAGTGGAAGAAGCAGCGGCGCAGGAAGGCGTCCGGCAGTTCCTTCTCGTTGTTCGAGGTGATGATGACAATGGGGCGCTGCGCCGCCTTGATCGTCTCGCCGGTCTCGTAGACGAAGAATTCCATGCGGTCGAGTTCGAGCAGCAGATCGTTCGGGAATTCGATATCGGCCTTGTCGATTTCGTCGATCAGCAGCACCGGGCGGTTGGCGCCGGTGAAGGCATCCCACAGCTTGCCCTTCTTGATGTAGTTCTTGATGTCATGCACGCGCTCCTCGCCGAGCTGGCCGTCGCGCAGGCGCGACACGGCGTCATACTCATAGAGGCCCTGCTGCGCCTTGGTGGTGGACTTGATATGCCAGGTGAGCAGGGGGGCGTTCAGCGCTTTGGCCACTTCGATCGCCAGCACGGTCTTGCCGGTACCCGGCTCCCCCTTCACCAGTAGCGGGCGCTCCAGCGTTACCGCGGCGTTCACCGCCACCATCAGGTCGTTGGTCGCGACATAGGAATCGGTACCGGTGAACTTCATCGTCGTTTCCTGGAATTTGTTGGTCTGGGTTGGTTTCAAACACTGGTTAGGCTAATGCGCGCGGGCGTGCGGCGCAATATTGCCCTTGCGGTAATCGGCAGGATGAAAGGCTGAAGGCGGGGGGACTCCAGGCTACTCGGCGCTGCCGGCGGTGCCGTGGCTCTTGTAGCTGACGCAGAGCTGGTTGCGGTCGGTGTGGCTCAGCGCGTCGCCGGTCTTGCCGCAATGATGCGTGGTCTCGACCGGGTTGAGGTGGTTGACGCAGAACAGCGAGCAATCCTGGCAGACGCCGTATTGCATCACCTCATGGCGGTTCTGCAATTCATAAAGCAGCTTGGAAAGACCGCGCACCAGGCTGGAGCCGCAATCGGCGGCCATGTCGTCGATGGCTTTTTCCAGCGTGCGCATCGGGTCGCGCGCCAGCATCGTCCGGCCTTCATCGGTCAGGCGCAGTTCCACGCCACGGCGGTCGCAGGTTTTTTTCACCCGGTCGACCAGGCCCTTGTTCTCCAGCGCGATCAGCGTCTGGGACACTGTACCCTTGGTTGACCCAAGGTAATCTGCCAGGGCGGAGGGGGTGCGGGAATAGCGGTTGGCCTGGGCCAGGAAACGCAGCACTTCCCATTGGGCCGGATTCAGGCCGTCGACGAACTGGAGTTCGCGGGTGAGGCGGCCCAGGCGGTCCAACAATAGGGTAACCCTTTGTGCCAGCATGGTTTTTGCGGCAACTTCGGGCTCCGGCGTTGGCGCCTCGAGCGGCATGTCGTGCAGTGGTGTGACAGCCATCACAAGTTCGTAGCGACTCTAAATTATCATTTGCCAGAACACGGTTCCGGGTGCAGGATCATAGCGACCCGATACCAGTCCCTCGCCGTGTCCCTACGGCCCATCGAATCGAGATGGTAGTGCGGACGGGTTGGAAAGTCGATGGAGGATCTACCATGAGCCTGCGCAACACCCCGAGCCGCTCCCTGGAAGGCGCCGACCGCCGCTACCTCTCCACGGTCATGAACAAGGCGATGCTCACTGAGGAGCAGGAGCTGTCGCTGGCCAAGCGCTGGAAGGACCAGGGCGACCAGCAGGCCATGCAGCATATGGTATCCGCCTATCTGCGCCTGGTCGTTGCCACCGCCGGCCGCTTCCGCAATTACGGCCTGCCGATGGCCGACCTGATCCAGGAAGGCAATATCGGCCTGATGCTGGCGATCAACCGCTTCGACCCGGACCGTGGCGTGCGGTTCTCCACCTACGCCACCTGGTGGATCCGTTCCTCGATGCAGGAATATGTGCTGCGCAACTGGTCGATCGTGCGCTCCGGCACTTCGGCTGGCCAGAAGGCGCTGTTCTTCAATCTGCGCTGGCTGCGCGCCAAGCTGGAACGCAATGGCGGCAGTCTGACGCTGGATAGCGCCAACCGCGACGAAATCGCGGCCACGCTCAAGGTCTCGCCGAATGAGGTTTCGGCCATGGCGATGCGGCTTTCCGGCCGCGACCATTCGCTGAACGAGCCGATGGGCGGCGAGGAGGGCGGCGAGGCGTTCCAGGATTTCCTGGTCGATCCGGGCCCGAATCCAGAGCAGCAGACGGAAGCCCGCCATGACGGCGCGCTGCGCCACACCTGGCTCACCGAATCGCTGGACCAGCTCAACCCGCGCGAACGCCTGATCGTTTCCGAGCGCATGCTCAACGACGACAAGGTGACGCTGGAAGAACTGGGCGAGCGCCTCGGCGTCACCAAGGAGCGGGTGCGCCAGATCGAGACCAAGGCCTTTGCCAAGCTGCAGGGGCTGGTGCTGAAGCGCAGCCGCGAGGCCGGCGAAACCTCGCTGATCGAGGGCTTCCTGCCGGCCAAGGTGAAGGCGGAAACCGGCAACTGCGCCTATTGCTGAAAAAGCGCCTCGCCCGCCCGCCCTGTGCTTGACATGGGGCGGGCGGGGAGGTACACCCACCGCCGCTGCGGGGGTGTAGCTCAGTTGGTTAGAGCGTCGGCCTGTCACGCCGAAGGTCGCGGGTTCAAGTCCCGTCACTCTCGCCATTTCTTCAATGGCTTACGCAGCGAAGTGAGATGAAAAGGGCGGCCCCTCGGGCCGCCCTTTTTCGTTGCCTGGATGCTTTCCCGATCAGAACCGGCCCCTGAGCCAGTTCACTCCGGCAGGGCCTGACGCCTGTTGCCCATTATACAACCGCTGAGCGGCGCGACTCCGGCGCCTGCCGGAAGACATTTTCCCGGCTTCCGGCAGGGCTTTGGCGGGGCCGGGGAGTGGGGCTTGGCCGAGGCTTTGGCAGGCTGTTAGCGCGACCTTCTGCAGCACTCTCGGATGAAGCCGCTAGGTGCTTGATTTGCTGCCGTTTAACGCCTTCTGCGAGTCATTCGCAAAGGGCTGTTTACGGAGATTATCCAGGGGCTAAATTATTGCGGTGCGGCACATAACGGTCTAATACTCCCCAAGCCTTCGGTGGGTGGGACTGCCAGGGGCTGACTTCTTGCTGTTTTCTATACAGAGGAGAGTGCAACCGTGGACGCCCTACTGCGGGAGTACCTGCCGATCCTGCTGTTTCTCGGCCTGGCAATCGTCCTGGCCCTGGTGATGGCATTGCTGCCGTTCGTGGCAGCCAAGCGCAATCCTGATCCAGAAAAGAATTCCACCTACGAATGCGGTTTCGAGCCGTTCTCGGACTCGCGGCGCCAGTTCGATGTGCGCTTCTACCTGGTGGCCATCCTCTTCATCATCTTCGACCTTGAAGTCGCCTTCCTGTTCCCCTGGGCAGTGGCGCTCGGCGATATCGGTGTGTTCGGCTTCTGGTCGATGGTTGTGTTCCTCGGCGTGCTGACCGTCGGCTTTATCTATGAGTGGAAGAAGGGAGCGCTGGAATGGGAGTGAGCGGCGCCATGGACAAGACCCCCGCGACTGCCCCGGGCAATGCTGCCGGCGGCCCAGGCACGGCGATGCAACTCGGCTCGCCTCAGGATGCCTTCTTCAAGGACCTGTCGGATGAACTCGCCGACAAGGGCGTGGTGGTTTCCTCGCTGGACAAGCTGGCCAACTGGGCCCGCACCGGTTCGCTCTGGCCGATGACTTTCGGCCTCGCCTGCTGCGGCGTGGAAATGATCCATGCCTACATGGCGCGCTATGACCTCGACCGTTTCGGTTCCATGCCGCGCGCTTCGCCGCGCCATTCCGACGTGATGATCGTGGCCGGTACGCTGACCAACAAGATGGCGCCGGCTTTGCGCAAGCTCTATGACCAGATGGCGGAGCCGCGCTACGTCATCTCCATGGGTAGCTGCGCCAATGGCGGCGGCTATTACCACTATTCCTATTCCGTGGTGCGCGGCTGCGACCGCATCGTGCCGGTGGACATCTATGTGCCCGGCTGCCCGCCCACGGCGGAAGCCCTGGTCTATGGCCTGCTGCAGCTGCAGAAGAAGATTCTGCGCACTACCACCATCGCGCGCTGAACGGGGCCCCGCATGACGGATCAAAAAGCGCTGACCGCCGAGCAGGAGCTGGCGCTCAAGGAACTGGGCGAGCATATCGCTGTCAGCCTGCCAAACGATGTGAGCAGCTTCCGCGTCAGCCTGGGCGAACTCACGCTTGAGGCGCCGGCTGACCGCATCGTCAACCTGCTCACCTTCCTGCGCGATGAAGGCAACTGTCAGTTCGTGCAACTGATCGACGTGTTCGGCGTTGACTGGCCCGAACGCGAGAAGCGGTTCGACGTGGTCTATCACCTGCTCAGCCTGAAGCTGAACCAGCGTATCCGCGTTACCGTGCAGACCGACGAGGATACCCCGGTGCCTTCGATCACCGGCGTGTTCTCCGCCGCCGGCTGGTTCGAGCGCGAAACCTGGGACATGTATGGCGTGATGTTCTCGGGCCATCCGGACCTGCGCCGCATCCTCTCGGATTACGGTTTCGAGGGGCATCCGCTGCGCAAGGATTTCCCGCTCACCGGCTATGTCGAAGTGCGCTACGACAATCAGCAGAAGCGCGTGATCTACGAACCGGTGCAGCTCTCGCAGGAATTCCGCCGCTTCGATTTCATGAGCCCGTGGGAAGGCGCCAAGTATGTGCTGCCGGGCGACGAAAAGGCAAAGGCGTAACATGGCTGAAGTCGAGATTGCCAATTACACCCTGAATTTCGGCCCGCAGCATCCGGCCGCGCATGGCGTGTTGCGCCTGGTGATGGAGCTGGACGGCGAAATTGTCGAACGCTGCGATCCGCATATCGGCCTGCTGCATCGCGGCACCGAGAAGCTGATCGAGAACAAGACCTACCTGCAGGCGGTGCCGTATTTCGACCGCCTGGATTACGTCGCGCCGATGAATCAGGAGCATGCCTTCGCGCTCGCCACCGAGCGCCTGCTGGGCCTGGAAGTGCCGCGCCGCGGCCAGTTCGTGCGCGTGATCTTCTCCGAGATCGGCCGCCTGCTGAACCACATGCTGAACGTGACCACGCATGCCCTCGATGTCGGCGCCACCACGCCGGCCTTGTGGTGCTTCGAAGAGCGCGAGATGCTGATGGAATTCTACGAGCGCGTTTCCGGCGCCCGTATGCATGCAGCCTACTTCCGCCCGGGTGGCGTGCACCAGGACATGCCGAAGGGCTTGGCCGAGGACATCTACAAGTATTGCGAACGCGTGCAGCCGGTGCTCACCGATGTTGAGAACCTGCTCACCGAAAACCGCATCTACCGCCAGCGCAACGTCGATATTGGCGTCATCTCGGCCAAGGATGCGATTGACTGGGGCTTTACCGGCGTGATGCTGCGCGGCTCGGGCGTCGCCTGGGATCTGCGCAAGTCGCAGCCCTATGAAGTCTACGAGGAAATGGATTTCGACATTCCGGTCGGCAAGAACGGCGATTGCTTCGACCGTTACCTCTGCCGCGTCGAGGAAATGCATCAGAGCGTGCGCATCCTGCGCCAGTGCATCGAGCAGATGCCGGAAGCCGGCCCGGTCTCGTCCGATGACCGCAAGGTGGTGCCGCCGAAGCGCGGTGAGATGAAGAATTCGATGGAAGCCCTGATCCATCACTTCAAGCTCTACACCGAAGGCTATCGCGTGCCGGAAGGCGAAGTGTATGCCGCGGTGGAAGCGCCGAAGGGTGAGTTCGGCGTCTATCTGGTATCGGACGGCTCCAACAAGCCGTATCGCTGCCGCATCCGCGCCCCGGGCTTTGCCCATCTGCAGGCGACGGATTTCATGTCCAAGGGCTACATGCTGGCCGATGCCGTCTCGATTGTCGGCAACATGGATATCGTGTTCGGAGAAATCGACCGATGAGTGGCGTCCATATCGCACCGCCCGAGCAGCAGCCCAAGGACTTCGCCTTCACGGCGGAGAATCTGGAGAAGGCCAAGGCCTTCATTGCCAAGTATCCCGCTGGCCGCCAGCGCAGCGCCACCATGCCGCTGCTGGATCTGGCGCAGCGCCAGCATGATGGCTGGGTGCCGCTGGCCGCGATCCGCCACATCGCAGACATGCTGAGCGTGCCGGAAATCCGCGTGCTGGAAGTCGCCAGTTTCTACACGATGTATAATCTCGCGCCGGTGGGTAAGCATTTCGTGCAGGTCTGCACCACCACGCCGTGCTGGCTGCGCGGCTCGGAACAGATCGTCGCCGCCTGCGAGAAGCACCTCGGCATCCATTGCGGCGAGACCACTAAGGACGGCCAGTTCACCCTGATCGAAGTCGAATGTCTCGGTGCCTGCGTGAACGCGCCGATGATGCAGGTGGCTGACGATTATTACGAGGATCTCGACGCCGCCAGCACGGTGAAGATACTGGAGGCCCTGCAGCGCGGCGAGAAGCCGCAGCCGGGGCCGCAGAATGGCCGCATCACTTCGGCGCCGCTGGGCGGCCCGACCACGTTGCAGAGCTTCAACCCGCCGGCCCAGGGTAGCGCCCCGGCCGGTGGCGGCGAATAAGCGGAGCCCGGGCATGTTGCAGGATAAGGACCGCATCTTCACCAATCTCTACGGCCAGCAGCCGTGGAACCTGGCCGCCGCGCGCCGTCGCGGTGACTGGGATGGTACCAAGGACATCATGGCCAAGGGCCAGGACTGGATCATCGAGGAGATGAAGAAGTCCGGCTTGCGCGGCCGTGGTGGCGCAGGCTTCCCCACCGGCCTGAAATGGTCGTTCATGCCGAAGCAGTCCGATGGCCGCCCGAGCTATCTCGTCGTCAATGCCGATGAGGGCGAGCCGGGTACCTGCAAGGACCGCGACATGATGCGCCACGATCCGCATAAGCTGATCGAGGGCTGCCTGCTCGCCGGCTTCGCCATGCGTGCCGTTGCCGCCTACATCTATATTCGCGGTGAATTCCACTATGAAGCCAACGTGCTGGAAGCCGCTATCGACGAGGCGCGCGCTGCCGGCCTGCTCGGCAAGAATGCCTGCGGTTCGGGCTATGATTTCGATGTCTTCGTGCATCGCGGTGCCGGCGCTTATATCTGCGGCGAGGAAACCGCGCTGATCGAAAGCCTGGAAGGCAAGAAGGGCCAGCCGCGCCTGAAGCCGCCATTCCCGGCCAATGTCGGCGTCTGGGGCTGCCCGACCACGGTGAACAATGTCGAGAGCATCGCGGTGGCGCCGACCATCCTGCGGCGCGGCGGCGAGTGGTTCGCCGGCATCGGCCGCCCGAACAACACCGGCACCAAGGTTTTCTGCATTTCCGGCCACGTCAACAAGCCGTGCAATGTGGAAGAGGAGATGGGCATCCCGCTCAAGGAACTGATCGAGAAGCATGCCGGTGGCGTGCGTGGCGGCTGGGATAACCTGCTGGCGATCATTCCGGGCGGCTCCTCGGTGCCGATGCTGCCGAAGTCGATCTGCGATGACGTGCTGATGGATTTCGACTCCTTGCGCGCCCAGCGTTCGGGTCTTGGCACCGCCGCCGTGATCGTGATGGACAAGAGTACCGATGTGGTGCGCGCCATCGCCCGGCTGGCCAAGTTCTACAAGCATGAATCCTGCGGCCAGTGCACGCCGTGCCGCGAAGGCACCGGCTGGATGTGGCGCGTCATGGAGCGTCTGGTGAAGGGCGAGGCCGAGAAGCATGAAATCGACATGCTGCTCGAAGTCACCACGCAAGTGGAAGGCCACACCATCTGCGCGCTCGGCGACGCCGCCGCCTGGCCGATCCAGGGCCTGATCCGGCATTTCCGCCCCGAGGTGGAGCGCCGCATCGAGGCTTATCACGCCGGCAAGCCGGTCCTTCCCGTGGCTGCGGAGTAAGCCCATGCCGACTTTGACCATCGACGGCATCCAGGTAACGGTAGAGCCCGGCACCACCGTGTTGCAGGCCTGTGAACTGGCCGGCAAGGAAATCCCGCGCTTCTGTTATCACGAACGCCTCAGCATCGCCGGCAATTGCCGCATGTGCCTGGTGGAGCAGGAGAAGGCGCCGAAGCCGATTGCTTCCTGCGCCATGCCGGCCGCCGATGGCATGGTGATCAAGACCGACACGCCGCTGGTGAAGAAGGCGCGTGAAGGCGTGATGGAATTCCTGCTGATCAATCACCCGCTGGATTGCCCGATCTGCGATCAGGGCGGCGAGTGCGATCTGCAGGACCAGTCGATGGGCTACGGTAAGGGCAAGTCGCGCTACGACGAACACAAGCGCGCGGTGAAGGACAAGAATATGGGTCCGCTGGTGGCTACCACCATGACCCGTTGCATCCATTGCACCCGCTGCGTCCGCTTCGCCACCGAGATTGCCGGCGTGCCCGATCTGGGCGCCATCGGTCGCGGCGAGGATACCGAGATCACCACCTATCTCGAAAAGGCTTTCGCCTCCGAGCTTTCCGGCAACGTGATCGATCTTTGCCCGGTCGGCGCGCTGACCTCGAAGCCCTATGCCTTCACCGCCCGTTCCTGGGAATTGCGCAAGACCGAGACCGTCGACGTGATGGACGCGCTCGGCAGCAATGTCCGTATCGATGTGCGTGGCCGCGAAGTGATGCGCGTGCTGCCGCGGCTGAATGAAGCCGTGAACGAGGAATGGATTTCCGACAAGACCCGCTTTGCCTATGACGGCCTCAAGAAGCGCCGCATCGACCAGCCCTATATCCGGGTGAACGGCAAGTTGCAGCAAGCGACCTGGAACGAGGCGTTTGCCGCTGTCGCGGCTGGCCTCAAGGGGCTTTCGGGCAGCGAGATCGCCGCCGTTGCCGGCGACATGGCCTGCGCTGAAAGCGTGATGGCGCTGAAGGACCTGCTGGGCAAGCTCGGCTCGACCCTGACCGAATGTCGCCAGGATGGTGCCCGGCTCGATCCGGCGAACCGCGCCAGCTATCTGTTCAATGCCGGTATCGCGGGCATCGATCAGGCCGATGCGATCCTGATCGTCGGCAGCAACCCGCGCAAGGAAGCCGCCGTGCTGAACGCGCGGCTGCGCAAGCGCTACCTGCGCGGCAACGTCAAGATCGCCGTGATCGGCGAAGCCGCCGATCTCACCTACAAGTATGAACATCTCGGCACTGGTCCGGCGATGCTGAAGGCCATTGCCGATGGCCAGCATGCTTTTGCCGAGGTGCTGAAGAACGCCAAGAACCCGCTGCTGATCCTGGGGCAGGGCGCTGTGGCCCGCGCTGACGGCGATGTGGTGCTGGGCTTGGCCTGGCAGGTGGCGGATCGCTGCGGCCTGGTGAAAGACGGATGGAACGGCTTCTCCGTACTGCATACGGCGGCCGGCCGCGTCGCCGCGCTGGATCTCGGCTTCACGACCGCTGGCGGCATCGACGGCATCATTGCCGGCACCCAGAGCGGCGCCATCAAGGCGCTGTACCTGCTCGGCGCCGATGAATTCGACACCGCCAAGATCGGCAATGCCTTCGTGGTTTATCAGGGCAGCCATGGCGATGCCGGTGCGCGCCGCGCCAACGTGGTGCTGCCGGGTGTGGCCTACACCGAGAAGGACGCGATCTGGGTCAATACCGAGGGCCGCGTGCAGCTTGGCCGCCGCGCCGCCGCAGCACCCGGCGATGCTCGCGAGGACTGGGCGATCCTGCGCGCGCTTTCCGATGTGCTGGGCCAGAAGCTGCCCTATGACAATCAGGGCGCGCTGCGCCGCCGCATCCTGGAAGTGGCGCCGCATTTCGGCGCCGTCGACCGTATCACCCCGGCGGCCTGGGCCGTGTTCGGCGTCAATGGCGTGCCGAACGATGCGCCCTTCGCATCGCCGGTGACTGATTTCTACCTCAGCAACCCGATCGCCCGCGCCTCGACCACCATGGCCGAGTGTTCCGCGGTGATGCGTGGCGAAACCCTGGCGATGACGGGCTCCGATGACTGATACGCTGTTTCAGACTCTCTGGCAGGGCTACATCTGGCCGGGTGGCCTGATCCTGGCCAACATCCTGGCGCTGGTGGTGCCGCTGCTGATCGCGGTGGCCTATCTCACGCTGATGGAGCGCAAGGTGCTGGCCGCCATGCAGCTGCGCATGGGTCCGAACGTGGTTGGCCCCTTCGGCCTGCTGCAACCCTTCGCCGATGCCGTGAAGCTGATCTTCAAGGAACCGATCATTCCGTCGGGCGCCAACAAGATCCTGTTCATCATGGCGCCGTGCCTCACCTTCATCCTCGCCCTGGTCGCCTGGGCGGTGATTCCGGTGGCGGAAGGCTGGGTGATCTCCAACCTGAATGTCGGCGTGCTGTACCTGTTTGCGATTTCCTCGCTCGGCGTCTACGGCATCATCATTGCCGGCTGGGCCTCGAATTCGCGCTACGCCTTCCTCGGCGCGCTACGCTCCTCGGCGCAGATGGTGTCGTATGAAGTCTCCATGGGCTTCGTCATCATCACCGTGCTGCTCTGCGTCGGCTCGTTGAACCTCACCGCCATTGTCGAAGCCCAGCGCACGGTATGGTTCGCCATTCCGCTGCTGCCGATGTTCGTGATCTTCTTCATCTCGACCCTGGCCGAGACCAACCGCCATCCGTTCGACCTGCCGGAAGCGGAAGCCGAACTGGTTGCCGGCTATCAGGTGGAATATTCGTCGATGCACTTCGCCCTGTTCTTCCTGGGCGAATACGCGAACATGATCCTGATGTGCGGCATGACCACGATCCTGTTCCTCGGTGGCTGGCTGCCGCCGTTCAATGTCGCGCCCTTCACCTGGGTGCCGGGCATCGTCTGGTTCTTCCTCAAGATCTTCATCCTGCTGTTCATCTTCATCTGGATCCGCGCCGCGCTGCCGCGCTACCGCTATGACCAGCTGATGCGGCTGGGCTGGAAGGTGTTCCTGCCGATCTCGCTGTTCTGGGTGATCGCGACCGCTGGTGTGCTGGTTGCCTTCGACCTCCTGCCGAAAGGGATGTAAGCCATGGCACTGCTCGATCGCGGCGCCCGCGCCATCTTCCTCACTGAAATGCTCGGCGGCCTGTGGCTGACCTTCAAGTACATGTTCCGGCCACGTGCGACTGTGAACTATCCCTATGAGAAGGGGCCGCTCAGCCCGCGCTTCCGGGGCGAACATGCGCTGCGCCGCTATGCCAATGGCGAAGAGCGCTGCATCGCCTGCAAGCTCTGCGAAGCGGTCTGCCCGGCACAGGCCATCACCATTGAGGCCGAGCCACGCGACGATGGCTCGCGCCGCACCACGCGTTACGACATCGACATGACCAAGTGCATCTATTGCGGCTTCTGCCAGGAAGCCTGCCCGGTGGATGCCATCGTCGAAGGTCCGAATTTCGAGTTCGCCACCGAAACCCGTGAGGAGCTGTTCTATGACAAGGACAAGCTGCTGGCGAATGGCGAACGCTGGGAATACGAGATCGCGCGCAACATTGCCGCCGATGCGCCTTACCGGTGAGCGCGGCAACGGGCGAGGGGGATAGAGTATGATTGTACAGGCCTTGGCCTTCTATCTGTTCGCGGCCATCACGGTGGCCAGCGGCGTCATGGTGATCGCGGCGCGCAATCCCGTGCATAGCGTGCTGTTCCTGATCCTGGCTTTCTTCAACGCCGCCGGCTTGTTCGTGCTGATGGGTGCTGAATTCTTGGCGATGATCCTGGTCATCGTCTATGTCGGCGCCGTGGCGGTGCTGTTCCTGTTCGTGGTGATGATGCTGGACATCAACTTCACCGAACTGCGCCAGGGTTTCCTGCAATACCTGCCGGTCGGTGCGCTGATCGGCCTGGTGCTGCTGGTGGAACTGATCCTGGTGCTGGGTGGCCTGGTTGCCGTGCCGCAGACGGCGCAGGCGCAGCTGCCGATCCCCGATCCGGCCAAGGTGCATAACACCGCCGCCTTGGGCCAGGTGCTCTATACCAAGTACATCTATCTGTTCCAGGGCTCCGGCCTGATCCTGCTGGTGGCCATGATCGGCGCCATCGTGCTGACCCTGCGCCATCGTCCGGGCGTGCGCCGCCAGGATATCGGTGTGCAGACCGGCCGCCGCCGCGATGAGGCGGTGGATATCCGCAAGGTCGAGCCGCGGAAGGGAATCTGATCATGCTGACCATCGGCCTTGGCCATTACCTCACCGTTGCCGCGATCCTGTTCACGCTCGGTATCTTCGGCATCTTCCTGAACCGGAAGAACGTCATCATCATCCTGATGTCGGTCGAATTGATGCTGCTGGCGGTGAATATCAATCTGGTGGCCTTCTCCACCCATATGCAGGATCTGGTCGGCCAGGTCTTCGCCCTGTTTGTGCTCACCGTGGCGGCGGGCGAGGCGGCGATTGGCTTGGCGATCCTGGTGATCTATTTCCGCAACCGCGGCTCCATCGCGGTTGAGGACATCAACATGATGAAGGGCTGAGGCCGGCGATGACGATGTACCATCTGATCGTTTTCCTGCCGCTTCTGGCCGCGATCATCGCGGGCCTCGGCGGCCGCCGCATCGGCGATGTGGCTGCCATGGCGCTGACCACCGGCGCGGTGGTCACTGCCGCCATCCTGTCCTGGTTCGCCTTCTACTCGGTGATCTACAAGGGTGGCGCCACCAATGTGCTGGTGCTGCACTGGATCAGCTCGGGCGCCTTCGTGGTCGACTGGGCGCTGAAGATCGACCAGCTTACCGCCGTGATGCTGGTGGTGGTGAACACCGTGTCTGCCCTGGTGCATATCTATTCGATTGGCTACATGAGCCACGATCCGCACCGCGCGCGCTTCTTCTCCTATCTGTCGCTGTTCACCTTCGCCATGCTGATGCTGGTGACGTCGGACAACTTCGTGCAGCTCTATTTCGGTTGGGAAGGCGTTGGTCTTGCCTCCTATCTGCTGATCGGTTTCTGGTTCAAGAAGCCGTCGGCCAATGCTGCCGCGATCAAGGCCTTCGTGGTCAACCGCGTCGGCGATTTTGGCTTCGCGCTCGGCATCATGTGCCTGTTCTGGGCCACCGGCTCGGTGGCTTTCGACACCGTGTTCAAGGCCGCGCCGGATCTCGCCGGCAAGACCTTCCATTTCCTGTGGAAGGACTGGGACATCCTCACCGTCGGCACCTTCCTGCTGTTCCTCGGCGCCATGGGCAAGTCGGCCCAGCTCGGCCTGCACACCTGGCTACCGGATGCCATGGAAGGCCCGACCCCAGTTTCGGCGCTGATCCATGCAGCCACCATGGTCACGGCCGGCGTGTTCATGGTCGCGCGCTGCTCGCCGATCTTTGAATATGCCCCGGCGACGCTGCAATTCGTCACCATCGTCGGTGCTACCACCGCCTTCTTCGCGGCCACCGTCGGTCTGGCACAGAACGATATCAAGCGCGTGATCGCGTATTCGACCTGCTCGCAGCTTGGCTACATGTTCTTCGCGCTCGGCGTTTCGGCCTATCCGGCGGCGATCTTCCACCTGTTCACCCATGCCTTCTTCAAGGCCCTGCTGTTCCTGGGTGCTGGCTCGGTGATCCATGCCGTGGATGGCGAGCAGGACATGCGCCACATGGGCGGCCTGTGGAAGCATATCAAGGTGACCTACGCGATGATGTGGATCGGCAGCCTGGCGCTCGCCGGCTTCCCGATCTTCGCGGGCTATTACTCCAAGGACATGATCCTGGAAGCCGCTTTCGGCGTCGGCACCGGCGTCGGCCAGTACGCCTATATCATGGGCATGGCGGCGGCGATCCTCACCGCCTTCTATTCCTGGCGCCTGATCTTCATGACCTTCCATGGCCAGCCGCGCGCGGATCACCATGTCATGGAGCATGTGCATGAAAGCCCGATGGTGATGCTGTTCCCGTTGTTCGTGCTGGCTTTCGGCGCGGTATTCGCGGGCATCACCTTCTACAACGGCTTCGTCGGCCATCATTGGCAGGAATTCTGGGGCAACGCCATCCTGGTGCTGCCGGCCAACAAGGCGATGGAAAACGCGCATCATGTGCCGTTCCTGGTCAAGGTCGGACCGATCATCGTCGGTGTCATCGGCATCGCGGTCGCCTGGTGGGTTTATGTCAGGGACACCACCATTCCGCCGGCGGTCGCCAAGCAGCAGCACCTGCTTTACAGCTTCCTGCTCAACAAGTGGTATTTTGACGAGTTGTATAATTTCATCTTCGTCCGCCCGGCGATGTGGCTTGGCAATGTGCTGTGGAAGGGCGGTGATGGCCGCATCATCGATGGCCTTGGCCCGAACGGCTTCGCCGCCATGGTGGCGAAGCTGGCCAAGCGTGCCAGCGTGCTGCAGACCGGCTATGTCTACCATTACGCCTTCGCCATGCTGATCGGCGTGGCGGCCTTGGTCACCTACTTCTTCACCAAGATCGGGGCGCACTGAGATGTCCGGTATGCCGCTCCTCTCCATCGTCACCTTCCTGCCGCTGGTCGGCGCCGCCTTCATCCTGCTCGCGCGCGGGCCGGAAGAGATCGTGGCGCGCAATGCCCGCAACGCGGCGCTGTGGACCACGGTGATCACCTTCGCGGTGTCGCTGCTGATCTGGATCAACTTCGATAATTCGACCTCGGCTTTCCAGTTCGTGGAAAAGCGCGAATGGATCGGCGCCGGGATCAACTACCATATGGGCGTGGACGGCATTTCGATGCTGTTCGTGATCCTCACCACCTTCCTTATGCCGCTCTGCATTCTGGCTTCCTGGGAAGCCATCGAGCATCGCGTCAAGGAATACATGCTCGCCTTCCTGGTGCTGGAAACGCTGATGATCGGCGTGTTCTGCGCGCTCGACCTGGTGCTGTTCTACGTCTTCTTCGAGGCCGGCCTGATCCCGATGTTCCTGATCATCGGCATCTGGGGTGGCAAGCGCCGTATCTACGCCACCTTCAAGTTCTTCCTCTACACGTTGCTTGGCTCGCTGCTGCTGCTGCTGGCGCTGCTCTACATGTACTTCAAGGCCGGCACCACGGATATTCCGACCCTGATGGCCTTCCGCTTCGACGTGGATGTGCAGAAGTGGCTGTGGCTGGCCTTCTTCGCTTCCTTCGCCGTGAAGGTGCCGATGTGGCCGGTGCATACCTGGCTGCCTGATGCCCATGTGGAAGCGCCCACCGCGGGTTCAGTGATCCTTGCCGGCGTGCTGTTGAAGATGGGCGGCTACGGCTTCATCCGTTTCTCGATCCCGATGTTCCCGGATGCCAGCGTGTTCTTCACGCCGCTGGTATTCACGGTCTCCGTCATCGCCATCATCTACACCTCTCTGGTGGCGCTGGTGCAGGAGGATATGAAGAAGCTGATCGCCTATTCCTCGGTGGCGCATATGGGCTTCGTCACCATGGGCACCTTCAGCCTCACCATGCAGGGTGTGCAGGGCGCCATCTTCCAGATGTTGGCCCACGGCATTGTATCAGGCGCGCTGTTCCTCTGCGTCGGCGTGGTCTATGACCGCCTGCATACCCGCGAGATCGTGCGCTATGGCGGCCTGGCCAACAACATGCCGAAATACGCCGTTGTGTTCATGCTGTTCACCATGGCCAATGTCGGCCTGCCGGGTACCGCCGGCTTCGTCGGCGAAATGCTCACCCTGGTCGGTGCCTTCAAGGCCAACACCTGGGTGGCGCTGATCGCCACCTCGGGCGTGATCCTCTCGGCAGCCTATGCCCTGTGGCTTTATCGCCGCGTGGTGTTTGGCGAACTGACCAAGGATGACGTCAAGTCGATGCTCGATCTCACCCCGCGTGAGATTGCCACGCTGGCCCCGCTGGTGGTGCTGGCGCTGTGGATGGGCATCTATCCCGGCCCGTTCCTCGATGTGATGGCGGTGTCGGTTAAGAATCTGCTGGATCAGCATCAAACTGCGCTTGCCGCCATCAAGGCGGCGGTGGCGGTCCGCTAGGAGTTGGCATCGTGACCTTCGCTTCGCTCGCTCCCGCCTATCCCGAACTCTGGCTCAGCATCGCCGCCATGGCCTTGCTGCTGCTCGGCGTATTCAAGGGGGAGGGTTCCACCCGCCTGGTTGCCTGGCTCAGCGTCGCGGCCTGCGCCGTCACCGTGCTGCTGATCCTGCAGCAGCCCGCCGGTCCGCGCCCGGCCTTCGAGAACCTGTTCATCGCCGATGGCTTCGCGCGTTTCGCCAAGGTGCTGATCCTGATCGGCTCCGGCTTCGCCATCGTGCAGTCGCTTGGCTATATCCGGCATCACCGCATGGATCGCTTCGAATATCCGGTGGTGGTGCTGCTGGCCACCATCGGCATGATGATGATGGTTTCGGCCAACGATCTGATCGCACTCTATCTCGGCCTCGAATTGCAGAGCCTGTCGCTCTATATCCTCGCCGGTTTCAAGCGTGATTCCGCGCGTGCCACCGAGGCCAGCCTGAAGTATTTCGTGCTCGGTGCGCTGTCGTCCGGCATGCTGCTCTACGGCGCTTCGCTGATCTATGGCTTCACCGGCGCCACCGGCTTCAACGATATTGCCGCGGCCTTGAAAGGCACGCAGGGCGCCTCGCTGGGTCTGGTTATCGGCATCGTGTTCATGGCCGCCGGCCTGGCCTTCAAGGTTTCCGCCGTGCCGTTCCATATGTGGGTGCCGGATGTCTATGAAGGCGCGCCGACCCCGGTCACGGCCTTCTTCGCCGTGGCGCCGAAGATTGCCGCCATGGCGCTGTTCTGCCGGGCCTTGCTGACGCCGTTCGGCGGCATCAGCGGCGACTGGCAGCAGATCATCATCGCGATCAGCGGCCTCTCCATGGTGCTGGGTGCCTTCGCTGCCATCGCGCAGTCGAATATCAAGCGTCTGATGGCCTATTCCTCCATTGGCCATGTCGGCTATGCCCTGCTGGGTCTGGCTGCCGGCACGGAGGAGGGCGTGCGTGGCGTGCTGATCTATCTCGCCATCTATCTGGCGATGAATGTCGGCGCCTTTGCCTGCATCCTTTCCATGCGCCAGCGCGACCGCATGGTGGAAGGCGTCTCCGATCTCGCCGGTCTGGGCAAGACGCATCCCGGCATGGCCTTGCTGCTGGCCGGCTTCATGTTCTCGCTTGCCGGCATCCCGCCGCTCGCCGGCTTCTTCGGCAAATTCTATGTCGTGATGGCGGCGATCAACGCACAGCTCTATGTGCTGGCGGTGATCGGCATGCTCGCCAGCGTCGTCGGCGCCTATTATTATCTCCGCATCGTCAAGGTGATGTATTTCGACGAAGCAGCCGAGCCGCTGGCCAAGCCGGTGCGCACTGAACTGGGCGCGGTGATGGGCATTACCGGCCTGTTCACGCTGCTCTACTTTGTCTATCCGGCGCCTCTGGTGGCCGCCGCCGGCGTTGCCGCCAAGGCATTGTTCCCGTAAGGGCCGGCATTGCTCTGGCGCCCGCTCGGCTTCGCCGAGATCGACAGCACCAACGAGGAAATCCGCCGCCAGGCCGAGGCCGGCGCGGCGGAAGGTCTGGTGGTGACGGCGCGGCGCCAGACGGCCGGGCGCGGCCGCCGCGGCCGGGCCTGGGACAGCCCGGAAGGCAATCTTTTTGTTTCGTTGCTGCTGAAGCCGCGCCGCCCGGCACATGAAGCGGCCACGCTTTCGTTTCTGATCAGCCTCTGCGTTGCGGAAGCTGTCATCGAAGCCAGCCCGGCCTTGCAGGACCGCGTTACCTGCAAATGGCCGAATGACGTGCTGATCGATGGCGCAAAGCTCTCCGGCATCCTGCTGGAATCCCGCGCCGGCCAAGGCGGGGTATTGGACCACCTGATTGTCGGTATCGGCGTCAACCTGGTCTGGAACCCGGCGGATACACCCTATCCGGCAACCAATCTCGCCGCGTTGGGAATGGCAGAAACACCGGAGAGTTTCCTGCCGCGGCTGCTGGCGCGGCTCGGCTTCTGGTATGATCGCTGGCAGGCGGAAGGTTTCGCGCCGGTGCGGCAGGCCTGGCTCGCGCTGGCGCAAGGCATCGGCAAGCCTGCGATAGCCCGGCTGGGCCACGAAGAAGTACAGGGCCGTTTCGTTGCATTGGATGAAGGCGGCGGCCTGATCCTGGAACTGGCCGATGGTACGCGCCGCACCATCACTGCCGGTGACGTATTTCCTGCCGCTTGAGAAAGAGGAGGGGCGCCATGCTGCTCGCGATCAATGCCAACAACACCAACGTCAAATTCGGCGTCATCGATGGCGACCGCATTGTCGGCGAATGGCGCCAGCATACCTCGGCCATGCGCACGGCCGATGAGCATGCCGTCTGGCTGCTGCAACTGATGCAGATCGAAGGCATCGACCCAAAGACCGTGCGCGAGGCGATCATCGCTTCCGTGGTGCCGCAGGCTACTTTCAACCTGCGCCGTCTCTGCACCCGCTATTTCGATACCGAGCCGCTGGTGCTGGGCGAACCGAATGTGGTCTACGGCATCCAGGTAAAGGGTGCCGGTGCCGGCGCCGACCGTATCTGCAACACTATCGGCGCTTCGGTGCTGTTCCCGAAAACGCCGATGGTGATTGTCGATTTCGGCACCGCGACGACTTTCGACGTGGTGGACGAGGAAGGCAGCTATTGCGGCGGCGTAATCGCGCCCGGCATCAATCTTTCCATCGAGGCGCTGGTCAATGCCACCGCCCTGCTGCCGCGCATTGTCGTTGAGAAGCCCAGCAAGGTGATCGGCCAGACCACGGTGGCCTGCATGCATTCCGGTGTGTTCTGGGGCTACGTCGGCCTGATCGAAGGCATCGTGGCGCGTATCAAGAATGAATTCGGCCGCCCGATGCGGGTGATCTCCACCGGTGGCCTGGCCCCGGTATTCGATGGCGCCACCGATGTGATCGAGCAGATCGTGCCCGATATCACCGCGCGCGGCCTGATCGAGATCAACCGCCGCAGCCGGCCGGCCACCTGATCATGGCAGCCCGCAAGGCCGATGACGGCCTGTATTTCCTGCCCCTGGGTGGCACCAACGAGATTGGGATGAATCTCAATCTCTATGGCTACCGCGATCAGTGGCTCATGGTGGATCTGGGCACCAGCTTCGCCGATGACACCGCGCCGGGCGTCGACATGATCGTGCCGGATGTCACCTGGATCGCCGAGCGCAAGGACAAGCTGCTCGGGCTGGTGTTGACCCATGCCCATGAGGATCATCTCGGCGCCATCAGCCATTGCTGGCATGAACTCGGCTGCCCGATCTGGGCCACCGGCTTCGCGGCCTCGGTGCTGCGGCGCAAGCTGGAAGAGAAGGGCATCGAGGAACTGGTGCCGATCACCATCTACCAGCCCGGCGAGGTGATTCAACTCGGGCCATTCCGCATCACCCCTATTGGCATCACCCATTCGACGCCTGAAAGCCAGGCGCTTGCCATCGAGACGCCGCAGGGCGTGGTGCTGCATACCGGCGACTGGAAGCTTGATCCCGATCCGGTGCTGGGGCCGGCCACCGACCGCGAGGCGATCCAGCGTTTCGGCGACCAGGGCGTGCTTGCCATGGTCTGCGACAGCACCAATGTGTTCAGCCGTGGCCGCTCCGGTTCGGAAGGTGAGGTGCGCGACAGCTTGCTCAAGCTGCTGGCCGACCGGCCGGGCCGTATCGCCGTGACGACATTTGCATCCAACCTGGCGCGGCTGGAAACCCTCTATGATGTAGCCAAGCAGATCGGTCGCTCGGTCTGCCTGATCGGCCGCTCGCTGCACCGTTTCACGGCGGCCGCGCATGAGAATGGTTATCTGCGCGACAAACCCAATCTGGTGGACGAGCGCGAGGCCGGCTACCTGCCGCGCGACAAGGTGATGTATGTCTGCACCGGCTGCCAGGGTGAAGTACGCGGCGCCATGGCGCGCATCGCCTTCGACCAGCATCCGCATGTGGCCTTAAGCCCCGGCGACTTGGCGCTGTTTTCATCCAAGATCATTCCCGGCAACGAACGCACCCTGTTCCGGCTGCATAACGAACTGGTGCTGCGCGGCATCGAGGTGATCACCGAGAAGGATGCCTTCGTGCATGTTTCCGGCCATCCCTCGCGCGATGAACTGGCCGAGATGTATGCCCTGGCCCGGCCGCAGATCGCGATTCCGGTGCATGGCGAGCCGCGCCATCTGGTGGAGCATGCCCGCTTCGCCCAGAGCCTGCAGGTGCCGCATGGCATCGTGCCGCGCAATGGCGACCTGATCCGCATCGCGCCAAATGGGCCGGAAGTGGTGGAAGAGGTACCGGCGGGCCGCCTGGCCATCGATGGCGACGACCTGATTCCGCTGCAGGGCGGCACGTTGCAGACCCGTCGCAAGCTCAGCTTTAACGGCACCGCCCAGGTATCCCTGGCCGTGGACGAACAGGGCCATCTGGAAGCGGATCCGGTGGTGACACTGTCCGGCGTGGTCAATGGCGATGCCGAGGAACTGGCGGATACGATTGCCGAGCAGATCGGCAAGGCGGTGGACAAATTGTCGCGCCGCCAGCGCAGCGATGCCGATCTGGAAGAAACCGCGATAAAGGTGCTGCGCCGGGCACTGAAACCAGTGACCGAGCGGAAGCCGATCTGCAATGTGCATATCATCCGCTTGTCAGATTGAGCCGCCGGCCCGATATTTAACCCGATAAAGCCTTCAAGGAGCCCCCCCCATGATCGGACGCCTCAACCACGTTGCCATCGCCGTGCCGGACCTTGCTGCTGCCACGGCTACCTATGCCAACACGCTCGGGGCCAAGGTCTCGGCGCCGCTGGCGCAACCGGACCATGGCGTAACCGTGGTGTTCGTCGAACTCGACAACACCAAGATCGAATTGCTGCATCCGCTGGGCGAGGGCTCGCCGATTGCCAATTTCCTGGCCAAGAACACCGCCGGCGGCATCCATCATGTTTGCTACGAGGTCACCGATATCTACGCCGCCCGCGACAAGCTGAAGGCGGAAGGTGCCCGCGTACTGGGTAGCGACGAGCCGAAGATCGGCGCCCATGGCAAGCCGGTGCTGTTCCTGCACCCGAAGGATTTCCTCGGCACCCTGGTGGAGCTGGAGCAGGTCTGATCCCATGACCTGGTTCAACGGCATCGTCGCCTTCGCCTGCATCTTCATGCTGACGCTGTTCTGCGTGCTGCCGATTGGCGTGCGCACCTCGCATGAGGCCGGCGAGGAGATGCTGCCCGGCCAGGCGAGTTCGGCACCGACCAATCCGCGCATGGGCTTCAAGGTGCTGCTCACCTTCCTGATCAGCCTGGTGATTTTCGGGCTGTTCTACGCCATCGGCTATTTCGGGCTGATCGACACCCATGCGCTGCTCGGGCGTGGCGGGGATTAACCCCTCGCATTGATTTCCCGATACCGTCGTCATGCCCGGGCTAGACCCGGGCATCTTTTTTCCAGTGACAAAAAAGCCGGGTATGGGGGAGGTTGGCTTGGTGGGTGGGGTAGGCCACACTTAAAGCGTCATGCCCCGTGGAGGCGATCATCCACGAGTATGTTTCGCGTGTTCAGGTTTTCCCTGGATTTCGCCGCATAACTGCCTAGTTACTAGGCATATTAAAACAAAAATTTTTGTGAAATAGGCATAAAAATAAGGAGCAAGGATGTAACCCTGCTCCGTTTCCCGTCTCGCACGGGTAAGTTTAAGCCTCCCCAGACTTGGGCCGCCTGTTTCCAAGCGGTTGCGATACTTTTATAGCCAAAAGAACGAGCCGTGTCACCGGGTATTTTCACAAAATCTAACAAAATGTTAAGCGAGCCGGGCTAAGTTATTGGAATGTTGCGCAACAGCATTCTGCATATTCTCGTGGCAGCCCTGCTTACGGGGCAGGCAATGGCACAACAGCCGGCGCAGAAGCCCGCGACTCGCTCCACCACCCCAGATACCAAGGCCGAATCAGCACAATTGCCAACGGTAGTGGCCCTGGATACCGAATCCTGCCGCAAACTGGTGGCGCGACAGCCGCGTGCCGTGCCGGGCGCGGATTATGTGCCGGGCGTCGATGTGCATGGCCGCCCGGTGACACCGGCGGACCTGCCGCCGTCACAAAATGGCAGTGGTATTCTCGATCCGCGCTTCGGCATCACGCTGAAATTCACGCTGGCTGAATTGCTGGGCAGCCGCGCGCCGGCCCTGGCCCGGCAGGCGGAAGTGAGCGTAGGCAAGCTCGAACTCGATCCCGCCAGCGGCAAGCTGAATTTCCAGAATCAGCCGGTGGAGAAGCCGGCGGAGGATGCTGTGCTGACGGCCTGCCGCGACCATCTGTCGAAGCTGCCGCCCAAGCGGTGAGCGGGCCGGGCGGCGCCCTTGCGGGGGCGGGGGCTGCGCCTTAAAAACGCCCTAGTGTCGCATCATCAAATAGCCCGCATCACCAAGGAAGCATCATGCGCCTGAGCCGCTTTTTCCTGCCCGTGCTGAAGGAGAACCCCTCCGAGGCGCAGATCGTCAGCCACCGTCTGATGCTGCGCGCCGGCATGGTGCGTCAGAATGCCGCCGGCATCTATTCCTGGCTACCGCTGGGCCATCGTGTGCTGAAGCGGATCGAGCAGATCGTGCGCGAGGAACAGGATGCCGCCGGCGCCCAGGAAATGCTGATGCCGACCATCCAGTCGGCCGAGCTGTGGCAGAAGAGCGGGCGCTACGACGATTACGGCAAGGAGATGCTGCGCATCACCGACCGCCACGAGCGGCCCTTGCTCTACGGCCCGACCAACGAGGAAATGCTCACCGATATCGTGCGCGGCGATATCAAGAGCTACCGCGAGATGCCGAAGATCATCTACCACATCCAGTGGAAATTCCGCGACGAGGTGCGCCCGCGCTTCGGCGTCATGCGTGGCCGCGAATTCCTGATGAAGGATGCCTATTCCTTCGATCTCGATCAGGCCGGTGCGCGCCGCGCCTATAACCGCATGTTCGTGGCCTACCTGCGCACATTCGCCCGCTTAGGCCTGCGCGCCATCCCGATGCAGGCCGATACCGGCCCGATCGGCGGCGACCTGAGCCACGAATTCATCATCCTGGCGGAAACCGGTGAATCCGCCGTGTTCTGCGACAAGGCGCTGGTGGAGCGCGATGTGCTGGGCCAGGGCGTCGATTACGAAAGCGACCTGCAGCCCATCGTCGATAGCTGGACCGCGCCCTACGCGGCCACTGAAGAAAAGCATGACGCTGCCCGCTTCGGGGCGCTGCCGCAGGAGCGCCAGCTTGCCGCGCGCGGCATCGAGGTTGGCCATATCTTCTATTTCGGCACCAAGTATTCCAAGCCGATGGGCGCGGTGGTGCAGGGGCCGGGTGGCGAACCGATCACCCTTGAGATGGGCTCTTATGGCATCGGTGTGTCGCGCCTGGTCGGTGCCATCATCGAAGCCAGCCACGACGATGCCGGCATCATCTGGCCGATGAGCGTGGCGCCGTTCCATGTCGGCCTGATCAACCTGAAGGTCGATGATGCCGCCTGCGCCCAGGCCGCCAACGATCTGCAGGCCAAGCTGGAAGCCGCTGGCCTGACGGTGCTGCATGACGACCGCGACGAACGCGCCGGCGCCAAGTTCGCCACCATGGACCTGATCGGCCTGCCCTGGCAGGTGACGGTCGGCCCGCGTGGTGTGAAGGCCGGCGTGGTGGAAGTGAAGCAGCGCGCTACCGGCGCCAAGGAGGAACTCTCCGTGGATGCCGCCATCGCCAAGCTTGTTGCCGCGAAGGGATAGGCAGCCATGCCGTTCGGCGCTTTCGAGTGGCTCCTGGCGTTGCGCTATCTGCGCGCCCGCCGCCAGGAGGGCTTCATTTCGGTGATCGCGGTGTTCAGCTTCCTCGGCATCATGCTGGGGGTGGCCACCCTGATCATCGTGATGAGCGTGATGAACGGTTTCCGCGCCGAACTGGTCGGCCGCATACTCGGCCTCAACGGTCATATCATGATCCAGTCCGAGCGTAGCGCCACGCTGGATGATTATGGCCGGGTGGCCGAGAAGGTCGGCGGCCTGGTGCATGTGCTGCAGGCCAATCCGATGATCGAGGGCCAGGTGATGGCTACCGCCAACGGCCAGGCCTCGGGCGCCATGGTGCGCGGCATCAAGCAGAGCGACCTGTCGCGCGAGACCAGCATCGCCAAGGGCATGCGCCAGGGCAGCCTGAAGGATTTCACCGGCGAGGATGCGGTGGTGATCGGCCACCGGCTGGCGCGCAAGCTCGGCGTCACGGTCGGCGACAAGATCACGCTGATCTCACCGCAGATCACCGCCACGCCCTTCGGCACCGTGCCGCGCGGCCGCGCCTATCAGATCACCGGCATCTTCGATGTCGGCATGTTCGAGTATGATTCCGGCTTCGTCTTCATGCCTTTCGAGGCCGCCCAGGTTTATTTCCGCCTCGGCGATACCGCCCATGCGGTGGAAGTGCGGCTGGATAACCCCGATCAGGCCCGCCGCATCGGCAACGAGATCATCCAGGCCCTCGGCCCCGGCTACCGCTATTACGACTGGCAGCAGGCCAACGCGCATTTCGTCAGCGCCTTGCAGGTCGAGCGCAACGTGATGTTCCTGATCCTGACGCTGATCATCGTGGTGGCGGCGTTCAACATCATTTCCAGCATGATCATGCTGGTGAAGGACAAGGGCCGCGATATCGCCATCCTGCGCACCATGGGCGCGGCACGCGGCTCGATCCTGCGGGTTTTCGTCATTGCCGGCGCCAGCATCGGCGTGATCGGCACTTTCTTCGGCTTCCTGCTCGGCCTCGGCTTCGCCGCCAATATCGAGCATATCCGCCAGTTCCTGCAGAGCCTCACCGGCTGGCAGCTTTTCCCGGCCGAGATTTATTACCTGTCGCGCCTGCCGGCCAAGGTGGATTCCAACGAAGTGCTCTATGTCGTACTGATGGGTTTGGCTTTGTCCTTCCTCGCCACGCTTTATCCGAGCTGGCGTGCCGCCCGCCTCGATCCGGTGGAGGCGCTGCGCTATGAGTGATGCGCTGAAGCAAAATGGGATACCCGCTTTCGCGGGTATGACTGTTGTTTTCTTGTCGTCATCCTCGGGCTTGACCCGAGGATCCCATTTGTTCGGGTGCGGCCATGACTGATGCGCTGCGCCTTGAAGCTGTGGTCCGCACGTTCCGACAAGCTGGTGAGGAATTGCAGATCCTGCGCGGTGTTGATCTGACAGTGAAGGCCGGCGAGATCGTGGCGTTGCTCGGTCCCTCGGGTTCGGGCAAGTCGACCCTGCTGCATACCGCTGGTTTGCTGGAAGCCGCCAATGGTGGCCGTGTGCTGGTGGGGGGCGAGGATTGCAGCCAGCTTGGCGACCATGGCCGCACGCTGATCCGCCGCCGCCGCATCGGTTTTGTCTATCAGTATCACCATCTGCTCCCGGAATTCTCTGCCATCGAGAATGCCGCCATGCCGCTGATGATCCAGGGTTTGAGCCGGGCCAAGGCCAAGGCGGAAGCTACCCGTGTGCTGGAAGGGCTGGGGCTGGGCCATCGCCTGACGCATCGCCCGGCGCGGCTATCGGGCGGCGAACAACAGCGCGTGGCGATTGCCCGTGCGGTGATCGCCAAACCGCAATTGCTGCTGGCCGACGAGCCGACCGGCAACCTGGATGAGCGCACGGCGGAAGCGGCGTTCCAGGCCCTGCTGGCCCTGGTGCGCGATACCGGCATCGGTGCTTTGATCGCCACTCATAACCTGGCCCTGGCGCAGCGTATGGACCGTGTTGTCACGCTGCATGAAGGCCGATTGCACGCCGCATGACGCCGCTTGAACCGGTGCCGCCGCCCGAGCCGACACAGCCGGAAGCGGCGAACCGAGTTTCCTATGACGATGACCTTGCCCTGCGCCTCAGCGGCGACAGCAGCTTCCGGGCGGTGCTGTTCTGCCTGCTGATCCTCGGCCTCAATATCCTCGACCGCTTCATTGATCCGGTGCATGCCAACGATGCCCTGCTGTGGCGCCTGGCGGTCGCCGCCGCCATCCTGGCGGTGCAGGGCCTCTGGGTCGCCTCGAAGCAGAAAAGCTATGCCCTCTATCGCCGCCTGGTGCTGACCCACACCATCACCGTGCCGGCCGGCATGACTTTGGCGGTGGCGCAGCTTGATATGGGCCTGGTTTATGGCCTGGCGAATTTCATCTTCATCTACATCTGGATTCCGAGCGTGCTGCCCAGCCGGCGCGATGCTTTGCTCGGCGGCCTGTTCTCCGGCTCTGCCATCATTGCCATATCCTGGTTTGATGGCGAGCATGGTCTGGCGCTTGCCAATATCATCTGCCTGGTGGGGCTTGGCACTGTGCTGTCGATGCTCACCGCCACCAAGTTCGAGGCTTCGCTGCGCCGTGCCTGGGATCAGGAGCAGCGAGCCGCCCAGGAAGCCCGCACCGATGTACTCACCGGCAGCAGTAACCGCCGCCATTTCGAGGAAGCCGCCTTGGCCGAATGGGGGCGCTGCAAGCGCTATGGCCGCGACGCTGCTTTGTTGCTGTTCGATCTCGACCATTTCAAGCGCGTCAACGACCAATACGGCCATGGCATCGGCGACCGCGTGCTGCGCCGGGTGGCCGCGCTCTGCCGCGACGAGATTCGCGATATCGACACCCTGGCCCGCATTGGCGGCGAGGAATTTGCCATCCTGCTGCCGGAAACCGATGCCGCCCAGGCAACGGTGCTGGCTGATCGCCTGCGCCAGCGCCTGGCGGATGAGCGCATCGACACCGGCAAGGGCGCGATCAGTGTCACCGCCAGCTTCGGCATCGCGCCATTGCTCAACGGCGATGAGGAATGGCGCCAGGCCCTGCGCCGGGCCGATGCGGCGCTCTACCGTGCCAAGGCTGCCGGCCGCAACCGGATCGAACTGGCTTCCTGATATAGCCAGCAGTTTGGCGTGATTGTTCAAGACCGGCGGTGATGCCGCCGGCATGCTGCGGCCTCCAACACAGGGAGGCTGGCATGCAGCTCAGCATCAACGGGAAACAAGTCACGCTGCCGGATGAGCGCGCCGATGAGCCGCTGCTCTGGCTGTTGCGCGAGGATCTTGGCCTGATCGGCACCAAGTTCGGCTGTGGTGTCGGGCTCTGCGGCGCCTGCACCCTGCATGTCGATGGCGTCGCCACCCGGGCCTGCCAGGTGACGGCGGCGGATGTGGCCGGCCAGTCGGTCGTTACCATCGAAGGACTTGGCGGTGCGGAAGCGTTACACCCGGTGCAGCAGGCCTGGATTGCCGAGCGCGTGCCGCAATGCGGCTATTGCCAGGCCGGCCAGATCATGTCGGCTGCTGCCTTGCTCAGCATCAATCCGAAGCCGGATGATGCCGCCATCGATGCGGCGATGAGCGGCAATCTCTGCCGCTGCGGTACCTATTGCCGCATCCGCCGCGCTATCCACCGTGCGGCTCAGGCCGGGGCATCGCAATGAGTGCGCCAGTCTCCATGTCGCGCCGCCGCTTCTGCTCAAGTGCCATCCGTGCCGCCGCCGGGATCAGCGTTTTCGCTGCCTTGCCAGCCTGTGCGGCTTCGCTCAATCCGCTGCCTGTATTGCCGACGCGTGGCGGGCCGGAGCCAGGCCAGAGCATCCAATGGCTGCACCGCGATGGCGAGGGCCGTGTCACGCTGCTGCTGCCGCGCCAGGAAATGGGGCAGGGCATTGCCGCTGGCCTTTGCCGCATCGTCGCAGCCGAGCTTGGCCTGCCGCCGCAGCAGATCGATGTGCAATTGCCCGATAGCGATGACATCCCGCCAGTACGGGCCACGGTGGGCAGCGACAGCATGAAGGATTTTGCCCTGCCGGTGGCGCGTGCAGCGGCCCTGCTGCGCGAGCATCTGGCCGCTGGTGGCGGGGCCGCCAAGCTGGTTGATCATGGACAGCCGGTGACGTTGCACAGCCAGATGCCAGGGGTGCTGGCGGCAATGCCGGCACATGATCCGGCATTGCAGGCCATTGTCAGCGGCGCTCGGCTTTTCGCCGCCGATATCCGTTTGGATGGCATGCTGCATGGCCTGGTACTGGCGCCCGGCATGGCAGTGCCGGAGGCACTGCCGACTGGTGTGCGTCTGGTGCAACTTGGCGATGGCCAGCGTGGCCTGCTGGCGGAACGCGCTGCGGCACTGCATGCGTTGCCGCTGACATCAGTCGACAAGACCGAGGCGATGCCAGCCCTGGATATCGATGTCCTGCAACGCCGGGGCAGCCTGGAGCATCGCCTGCTGCGTGACCGTATTGAGGATACAGCGCCCTGGAGCCTGGACCGGCGCTATGACGTGCCATTCGCCGCTCATGCCGGTATCGAGACACGCAGCGCCGTGGCCTGCTGGCATGGCGAAGGTTCTGCTCGGGGTAACACGCGGCTGGAAGTCTGGACCGGCAGTCAGGACATGTTCTTCGTGCGTGACAGCCTGGCGCGGCATTTCGGCCTGGCGCGCGACGCCGTCAAGGTGCATGCCTGCCGCATCGGCGGCGGCTTCGGCGCCCGCACCATCGTGCGTGCTGAACTGGAAGCGGCGTTGCTCAGCCAGGCCGCTGGGCGGCCAGTGAAAGTGCAATGGCGGCGCCAGCAGGAATTCGTGCAGGGCTTTCACCGCCCGCCGAGTTCGCACCGCATCCGCGCCCGCCTGGATGCGGCGGGCCGCATCACCGACTGGTGGCATGGCTTTGCCTCCGGGCATGTGATCTTCACCTCGGCGGCGATGCCGCGCTGGATGCAGGCCGTCACCAGTTTCGTTGCCGATCCCGGTGCTGCGCGCGGTGCCTTGCCGCCCTATGCTTTCGCGCGCCGCCGGGTCGAGTTCAGCGATGTGCGGCTGCCTATCGATACCGGGCCATGGCGCGGCCTGGGTGCCGGGCCGAATGGCTATGCCATCGAGGCGGCGATGGATGAACTGGCACGTCTTGCCGGTCAGGAACCGGTGGCTTTTCGCCTAGCGCATCTGGGGGCGGAACAGGCAAGGCTGGCTAATTGCCTGCGCCGCGCCGCCGAACTGGCCGGGCCGCCGCCGGTACAGTCCGGCAGCGGCCGGGGCGTCGCCTGCGGTATCTACAAGGATCATGCCTATGCCGCCGTGATCGCCGATATGGCTGTCGATGCAGGCAGCGGCGAGGCGCGCGTGCTGCAAGTGGTCTGCGCCCAGGATTGCGGCCCGCTGGTGGATGCCGATCAGGTGCGGGCGCAGATCGAGGGCAACCTGCATTGGGGGCTGGGCATGGTGCTGCTGGAGGAACTGCCGATTGAGGCCGGGCAGGTGGCTGCCTATACTTTCGCGGATTATCCGATCCCGACTGTCAGCCAGATGCCGCCGATCCGCATTGCCCTGCTCGAACCGCCACAGACCAAGCCGGGCGGTGCCGGCGAAACCGCCATGGTCGGGATCGCCGCCTTCGCCAATGGCATCGCCGCCGCCATTGGCAAGCCGGTGACGCAATTGCCCTATCGCCCGCGATGAGTTCCTTCGCCAGCGCCGCCTTTGTCGGCCTGATCCTGCGGCGCATGGCGCTGGCCGGGCTGGAGCCGCCGCCGGAACTGGCGCCCGCCTTGCGCGGCTTGCAACCCGGCGGCAACGCGCAGGTCGCCCTGGCCCTGAAGCGTGCGCTGCTGCGCCATGCTGCCATCGAGCGCGGCGCGGGATTCCTGCTCGGCATCGGCCAGGGCATCCATGATGTGCCTACCGATCCAACCCTGGATGCGCTGCGCCGTGCTGCTGGTGCCGCCGACCTGCTGGCGCGCTGGCAGCGGCTGGAAAGCTATCACCATTCGCATCACCGCACGCGGATCGAGGCTTTCGATGCGGATGGCGGCAGCGCATTGCTGCGCCATGTCTCGCTGGGGCCGGTACCGCCGACGCCGGTGGAGGATATCGTGGTGCTGGGCCTGCTGGCAGCTTTGTTCCAGGCCATCGGCTGCCGTGGCCTGGATATCGAGATGATAGACGCAAACGGCACGGCGTTGGCGGCTTTGCGTGACGACCGTATTCTGCTGGATACAGCGATCCCCACCGAGAGCCTGGCTGTGTGGCGCCTGCGCTGGCGACAGCAGCCGCCTGTTGCAGCAATACAGCCGCTATCGGAGACGGCGGCCTTGAGCGAACGGCTCTATGTGCTGTTCGATGGTGACCCATTCAGGACTTGGAGCCTGGCGCAGGCTGCCCGCGCACTGGGCCTCTCGCCACGCAGCCTGCAACGGCGGCTGGCGGAAGCCGGCGCGCGCTATGCCGGCATCCAGCGCGATGCCCGCGTGAAGCGCGCCACCCGCGCCATGCTGGCAGGGCCGGCCTCCCTGGCCGAAATCGGCTATGCCTCAGGCTTCGCCGATCAGGCGCATTTCACCCGCGAGTTCCGCCGCGTCACCGGCCTGCGTCCGGCGGAATGGCGCCGTGTTGCCCTGGCACCGCCGCCAAGCTAGCGGCGTTGGCGGGCGCGCCATTCATCGCGGCTCTGGCCCCAGAGATCGAGTTCGATGTTGAACGGCTCCGGCAGCTTGCCGCGCCGCAGGATGCGCGAACCGAGCCGCTGCGCCACGGCTTGCGACGGCGTATTGGCCGGATCGATGCAGTGGATCACTTCATCCCAGCCCAGCGTGTCAAAAGCCCAGTCGATGGCGGCGGTAGCGCCTTCGGTAGCGTAGCCCTTGCCCCAGGCATCGCGCACCAGACCCCAGCCGACTTCCGCGCCAGGCCAGCCTTCCGGCTGCCAGGGGCCGAGCCGGCCGATCCAGCGGCCGGTGGCTTTCTCGATCACCGAGAACATGGAATAGCCGTTGACCATCCAGCCGCCGGAAATCAGCGCCATGCTGCGCCAGGCCATCACCGGGTCCTTGGCGCCGCCGATATAGCGCTGTGCCTCCGCATCGGCGGAGAAGGTGTACCAATCCTGGCGTTCATCGGCCTGCGGCGGGCGCAGGATCAGGCGCGGGGTTTCAAGGATGACGGACATGGCGTATTCCGGACGAGGATAAGGGGCGAAAGGGCGGGGAGACTACACCGGACCGGCCAAAGCCCAAAGAGTAGAATGGTTTTCTGCTTCGTTCGCCTAGATATGGGAGTCGTCCGCGCCTGTTCCGAATCGGCCCCGACTCGGTGGCCACAGAACGCGGGCGCAAGCACAAAATCTTGTGGATTGTTCGCTCAATGCCCCGTCGCATCTGGGATTCACCCCGGTGCCGTTCTGGCTTCACGCGCCTAGGCGCCGTATCGTATCCGGGCAGAACGGGAGTCGCACGCTGCCATGGCCCACGCCGATTTTGTCCATCTCCGTGTCCACACCGCCTATTCGCTCACCGAAGGGGCGATCCGGGTGGAAAAGCTGGCCGATCTTTGCCTGCGCCATCGCATGCCGGCCGTGGCGATCACCGATACCAACAACCTGTTCGGCGCCCTGGAAGGCTCCAAGGCGCTGGCCGGCAAGGGCGTGCAGCCTATTGTCGGCTGCCAGCTCAATGTCACGCGGCTGGACCAGCAGGCCGGCGGCTTCGGCAAATCGCTCAAGAAGCCCGACCCGGACCGCGTCGTGCTGCTGGCTCAAAATGCCGAGGGCTATGCCCATCTGATGCAGCTTTCCACCAAGGCCTATCTGGAAGTGCCCCAGGGCGAGGCGCCGCAGGTTGCCTGGGAAGACCTGGAAGCCTGGAATGGCGGCCTGATCTGCCTCTCCGGGGGCATCGATGGCCCGGTGGCGCGGCCCCTGGCGGAAGGCCAGGCCGAGCCGGGCAGGGCGGCGCTGCTGCGGCTACAGCAGATTTTCGGCGGCCGGCTCTATGTCGAATTGCAGCGCCATGGCTGGGCAGCGGAAGCCCGCGCCGAACCGGGCCTGCTGGAACTGGCCTATGAACTGAACATCCCGCTGGTGGCGACCAACGATTGCTACTTCACCGATGAAGGCATGTATGCCGCCCATGATGCGCTGCTCTGCATCGCGGAAGGCGCCTATATCAGCCAGACCAATCGCCGCCGCGTCACGCCCGAACACCGCTTCAAATCCGCCGAGGAGATGCGGGTGCTGTTCGCTGACCTGCCCGAGGCCATCGACAATACCCTGGTGATCGCGCGGCGCTGCGCCGTGAAGGCCGATGAACGGGCACCGATCCTGCCGAATTTCGGCGATGGCACCGGCGAGAGCGAGGCCGATACGCTGCGCCGCATGGCCAAGGAGGGGCTGGAAAAGCGCCTGGTCGAGATCGGCGTCAGCGGCGATGCCGCCAAGCCTTATTGGGACCGCCTCGATTTCGAGTGCGAAACCATCATCAACATGAAATTCCCGGGCTACTTCCTGATCGTGGCCGATTTCATTCAGTGGTCGAAGCGCAATGGCGTTGCCGTGGGGCCGGGCCGTGGCTCCGGCGCCGGTTCGGTGGTCGCCTGGGCGCTGACCATCACCGATCTCGATCCGCTGCGCTTCGGCCTGCTGTTTGAACGCTTCCTGAACCCGGAACGCGTGTCGATGCCTGACTTCGACATCGACTTCTGCCAGGAGCGGCGCGACGAAGTGATCCGCTATGTGCAGGGTAAGTACGGCGCCAGCAACGTGGCCCAGATCATCACCTTCGGTAAGCTGCAGGCCCGTGCCGCGCTCCGCGACGTTGGCCGCGTGCTGCAATTGCCACTGGGCCAGGTGGACCGCATCTGCAAGCTGGTGCCGAACAATCCGGCCAACCCGGTGACGCTGGAACAGGCCATCGATCTGGAGCCGCGCCTGCGCGAGGAGCGTGATCGCGACGAGGCGGTGGCGCGCATGATCAACGTGGCGCTGAAGCTGGAAGGGCTATACCGCAACGCTTCCACCCATGCCGCCGGCGTGGTGATCGGCGACCGCCCGCTGGTGGAACTGGTGCCGCTCTACCGCGATCCCAATGCCAGCATGCCGGCGACGCAATTCTCGATGAAATACGCCGAGGCCGCCGGCCTGGTGAAATTCGACTTCCTCGGCCTCAAGACGCTGGACGTGCTGGAGAAAGCCATCGAGCTGATCCGCAAGCGCGGCGTCGATATCAGCCTGGCTACCATTCCCTTGAGTGATCAACCGACCTTCGACCTACTCGGGCGCGGCGATGCGGTTGGTGTGTTCCAGTTTGAAGGCAGCGGCATGCGCGACATGCTGCGCGGCATGAAGCCGGACGCCTTCGAGGACCTGATCGCGCTGGTGGCGCTCTACCGCCCCGGCCCGATGGAAAATATCCCGAGCTACATCCGCCGCAAGCATGGGCAGGAAAAGCCCGATTACATGCACGACAAGCTGAAGCCAGTGCTGGAGGAGACCTACGGCGTCATCATCTACCAGGAACAGGTGATGGAGATTGCCAAGATCCTGTCCGGCTATTCGCTTGGCGATGCCGACCTGTTGCGCCGCGCCATGGGCAAGAAGATCAAGGCCGAGATGGACGCGCAGAAGGAGCGTTTTGCAGAGGGCGCCAAGAAGAATGGCGTCGATCCTGGGCTGGCCGCTGAAATCTTCGAGCGTGTGGAAAAATTCGCCGGCTATGGTTTCAACAAGAGCCATGCCGCCGCCTATGCCCTGGTCGCGTGGCATACCGCGTATCTCAAGGCGAATTACCCGGTCGAATTCCTCGCCGCGTCGATGACGCTCGATATCTCCAATACCGATAAGCTGAATGTGTTTCGCCAGGAATGTTCGCGCCAGGGTATTGCCTTGCTGCCGCCGGATATCAACCGCTCGGACGTTGAATTTGGCGTGGAGCAGCTGGCAGACGGCAAAGGCGCTATCCGCTATGCGCTCGCCGCCGTGCGCAATGTCGGCGCCGCCGCGATGGCGCAGGTGGTGGCGGCGCGCAAGAGCGGCGGGCCGTTCAAGGGCTTGTTCGACATGGCCAGCCGTGTCGATCCCACGGCGCTGAACAAGCGCATGCTGGAAAATCTTGCCAAGGCCGGCGCTTTCGACGGGCTGGAAAAGAACCGCGCCAGGACCATGGCCGGCCTGGAAACCCTGATCCGCCATGCCCAGGTGAAGGCGGAAGAACGCGGCAGCAGCCAGGTGTCGATGTTTGGCGGCGGCGGCCCGGCACAGGAACGCGAGCCCAAACTGGCCGATGTCGAACCATGGAATCCCATGGATCAGCTGGCCAAGGAATTCGAGGCCATCGGCTTCTATCTTTCGGCGCATCCGCTCGATGCCTACCAGGCGACGCTGAACCGCGTCGGCGCCAAGCGCCATGCCGAGATGATGAAACTGCTGCATAGCGGCGAGCAGGTATTCAAGATTGCGGGCACGGTCGTGTCGCGCCAGGAGCGCACCTCGCAGAAGGGCAAACGGTTTGCCTTCGTCGGTTGCTCGGATGCCACCGGCATGTTCGAGATCATGGTATTCTCGGAAATCCTTGCCGCACACCGCGAATGGCTGGAGCCGGGCCGCAATCTGGTCTGGACCGTCAATGCCCGCATCGAAGGTGAGCAGGCCCGCTTCACGGCTCAGAAGGTGGAACTGCTCGACGATGTGGCGGCGCGTGCCGCCGCCGGTATCCGCATCGTGATCGAGAACGAGAAGCCGATTCCGCGCATCCAGGAATTGCTCAGCAAAGCGGGCAGGGGGCGCGGCGAAGTGCGCCTCGGCATGCAGCTTGTTACCGACGAACTGATCGACGCCGATTTGAAACTGCCTGCCACCTTCGCCGTGAACCCGCAGCTACGCGGCCAGATCCGCGTGCTTCCCGGCGTGCTGGAAGTCTACGACATATAAGGTTCAAGCCATGGACGCCCGTTTAGCTGAGACACAGCAGCCGCAAGCCATCCGCCGGGAGGATTACCGGGCGCCGGATTACCGCATCGAGACGGTGGAGCTCGAATTCGATCTGTTGCCGCATGCCACGAAGGTGAAGGCTAGGCTCGGCGTTGAAGCAGTGCAGCCGGGCCGGCCGCTGGTACTGGATGGCGAGGCGCTGAAGTTGCTGGGGCTGGCGATCGATGGCCGTGCGCTTGCCACTGATGAGTATGCCGTCACGCCGCATACGCTGACGATCCACAGGACGCCGGCCAAATTCACGCTGGAAATCGACACCGAGATTGATCCGGCGGGCAATACGCAGCTGACCGGGCTGTATCAATCCAGCGGCAATTACTGCACGCAATGCGAAGCGCAGGGCTTCCGCCGCATCACCTATTTCCTCGACCGGCCTGATGTGATGTCGATCTATCGCGTCACCATCCGTGGTGAGAAGCAGTCCTGCCCGGTGCTGCTATCCAACGGCAATCTGGTCGGGCAGGGCGAGTTGCCGGATGGCCGGCATTACGCCGTATGGCACGATCCGCATAAAAAGCCCTGCTATCTTTTCGCCCTGGTGGCTGGCGATCTTGCCTGCAACGAGGATGAGTTCGTCACGCAATCGGGCCGCCGTGTCGCCCTGCGCATCTTCACCGAACATGGCAAGGCGCCGCGTTCGGCCTATGCCATGGATGCGCTGAAGCGTTCCATGCGCTGGGATGAAACCCGTTTCGGCCTGGAATACGATCTCGACCTGTTCAACATCGTCGCCGTCAGCGATTTCAACATGGGGGCGATGGAGAACAAGAGCCTCAATGTATTCAATGACCGCTATATCCTGGCCGAGCCGGATACGGCGACGGATGCCGATTATGCCGGCATCGAGGCGGTGGTGGCGCATGAGTATTTCCACAATTGGACCGGCAACCGCATCACCTGCCGCGACTGGTTCCAGTTGAGCCTGAAGGAAGGCCTTACGGTTTTCCGCGACCAGGAGTTTTCCTCCGACATGCGCTCGCGGCCTGTCGCGCGCATCCAGGAAGTGCG
Source organism: Ferrovibrio sp. (assembly GCF_965278975.1). GTDB lineage: Bacteria > Pseudomonadota > Alphaproteobacteria > Ferrovibrionales > Ferrovibrionaceae > Ferrovibrio. Next base: position 4,071,407 of record NZ_OZ257126.1, on the reverse strand, counting down.
GGCGCTGCGGGCGCGGCAATTCCCCGAGGATGCCGGGCCGCTGGCGCATCCGATCCGCCCCGATGCCTATATCGCCATCGACAATTTCTACACCGCGACGGTTTACGAGAAGGGCGCCGAGGTCATCCGCATGCTTCACACGCTGCTCGGCGAGGCCGGGTTCATGCGGGGCATGAAGCTCTATGTCGAGCGCCATGATGGCGAGGCGGCGACCTGTGACCAGTTTGTCGCGGCGATGGCGGATGCAAACAACTTTGACGTGGCGCAGTTCAAGCTCTGGTATGCCCAGGCCGGCACGCCGAACCTGGAGATTGCCGGGCGCTATGATGCGGCCAGCGGCGTTTATGAACTCAGCGTGGCGCAATCCTGCCCGCCGACGCCGGGCCAGCCGGTGAAGCAGGCGATGCATATGCCGCTCAAGCTCGGCCTGCTCGATGCCCAGGGCCGCGACATGCCGCTGACCCTGGAAGGTGAAGCGGCGCCGCTGCCCGATGGCGTGCTGAATATCCGTGCTGGGCAGCAGACATTCCGCTTCAAGAATGTGGCGGCACCGCAGGCTTTGTCACTCAATCGCGGTTTCTCGGCGCCGGTGCTGATCAAGAACGAGAAAAGCGGCGCCGAGCGTGCCTTCCTGATGGCGCATGACAGCGATGCCTTCGCGCGCTGGGAAGCCGGGCAGCAATATGCCACTGAATTGCTGCTGCGCCGGGTGACCGATCCTGCCGCTGCCTATGATCCGGCTTTCACCGATGCCATCGGCCAGATTCTGCGCGATGAGGCGTTGGAACCGGCCTTTGCCGCCGAGGCCATCGTGCTGCCGTCGGAAGATTATATCGCCGATCAGATGGCGGTGGTGGATGTGGAAGCAATCTATGCCGCGCGCAAGGCACTGCGGCGCGAGATCGCCGGCGCGCATCGTGAGCTGCTGCTGAAACTGTACCAGGCGAACAGCATTAAAGGTGCCTACAGCCCCGATGCCGCTGCGGCCGGCAAGCGCAGCCTGAAGAATGGTGCGCTCGGCTATCTCGGAGAATTCGCCGCCGAGGATAAGGCGATCCTCAAGCTGGTCAGCGATCAGTTTGCTGCGGCGGATAACATGACGGACCGCATGGCGGCGTTGCGCATCCTGATCGACCTGGATGTGCCGGAGCGCATGCAGGCCCTGGCGGCGTTCCATGACCGCTACAAGGATGATGCGCTGGTGCTCGACAAGTGGCTTTCGCTGCAGGCCATCTCGGCCTTGCCCGATACGCTGACGCAGGTGCAGGGCTTGCTCAAGCATCCGGCTTTCTCGATGACCAAGCCGAACAAGGTGCGGGCATTGGTTGGCAGCTTCACCGCCAATGCGCTGCGCTATCATGCCGCCGATGGCTCGGGCTATGCCTTCCATGCCGACCGCATGCTGGAACTGGACAAGCTCAATCCGCAGGTGGCGGCGCGGCTCTTGTCGCCATTGGGCCGCTGGCGCCGCTTTGATGCTCGACGGCAGGCGAAGATGAAGGCGGAACTGGCGCGCGTGCTGGCGCAACCGGGCCTGTCGCGCGAAACCTACGAGATCGCTTCCAAGTCCCTGGCTGATTAGGCAGTTGGGGCGGAATAAGCCGCCAGGAAGACGCGCACGGCGCTGCTCACGCGCCGCTCGATCTCGGCCTCTACCATTCCGCCGGGCTCGATCTTGAGCAGGCGGCGGATGGTGTTGTGGCCGATCAGCATGCCGAAGAACTGTTCGGCGGCGAGCCTTGTATCCGGGATGCTGAGCCGCCCGGCCTTGGCCTCGCGGCTGAGATAGTCGGAGAGGCGGCTGAGGCCATTGCCCGGGCCATTGGCATAGAAGGTCGGGCCGATACTGGGGAATTGCGGCGCCGAGTTGATCAGCAGGCGCTGGAATCCGGTCGAGCGTTCCGTGGTCAGCACCCGCAGGTAACTTTTACCGAGCAATTGCAGCACCTCGCGCGGCCCGCTGCCTGGTGCGATATCGGCCAGCGGCGCGACAATTGTTTCCGCTGTCGCCTGCACGATGGCGGCAAAGAGATCGTCCTTGCCTTCAAATAGATTGTAGATGGTCTGGCGCGAGACTCCGGCCTCCGCTGCTATCGTCTCCAGCCCGATGCCGTAGCCATGTTCCAGGAACAGCCGCCGCGCGGTTTCCAGGATTGCCTGGCGCTTGGCCGGGTCAGCGGGACGGCCGCGCCTTGGTTTGGTATTCGTGGGCTTTACGGCGGTCATCAATGCCCACCTCCACCCGAGCCGACGAGGATCGGACGCTTGGCGAAAGCCACGGCCAGCGCGGCAGCGCCAAACAGCAGGGTAAGCAGCAGAAAGCAATCGCCGAAGGCCATGACATAGGCCTGCTGGCTTACCTTGCTGCCCAGCAGCTTGGCGGCGAGTATGGTGTCGTCGCTTTGCAGCGGCTGTGCCAGTTTCACGCCCATATTGTCGATGTATTCCTGGATTTCCCAGCGCCCCGGATTGACCGCCTCCACCAGCCGGTTCCAGTGCAAGGCAGTGCGGTCGATCATCACCGTGTTGATGCCGGCGAGGCCGAAGGCGCCGCCGAGATTGCGAGTGAGGTTATAAAGCCCACTGGCATTCTTCACTTCCTCGGGCGGCAGGGTGCCGAGCGAGAGGACGTTGATCGGCACGATGCAGAACATCAGCGCCGCGCCGCGCAGGATCTGCGGCACCAGCATTTCATTGAACTGCCAGTCGGCGGTGAGGTGCGCCATGGTCCAGGTGGAGAGGCCGAGCAGGGTGAAGCCGAAAGCCAGCACCGGGCGCGGATCAACCTTGCGCGCCATCATGCCGGCAATGGGCGCGGCCATGAACTGCACCAGACCGGTAACGAACATGATCTCGCCGATCTGCAGGCTGTTGAGGCCGCGCACGCGCGCCAGATACAGCGGCATCAGGTAGACCAGGCCATAGAGGCCGACGCCGATGGTAAGGCTGAACAGGCAGCCGGTGGCGAAATTGCGGTTGCGGAACGCCTTGAGATCGACGACGGGATTCTCATGCGTCAGGGTGCGCCAGAAGAACATCACGCCGCCGATGGCGCAGGCAATGGCGAAATTGCGGATCGTCTCGTCGGCCAGCCAGTCATGGCGCGGGCCTTCCTCGATCACATATTCCAGGCTGCCGAGAAACAGCGCCATGGCGGCGAGGCCGAGATAGTCGAAGCCTTCCAGCAGGCTGAAATCCGGCTTGTCGATATCCATGAAGCTCCAGACCAGCAGGCAGACGATCACGCCCGGCACCACATTGATCAGGAACAGCCAGTGCCACGACATGAGCTGAGTGAGGTAGCCGCCCAGCGTCGGGCCGATGGTGGGCGCCAGGGTGGCAACCAGGCCGATCACCACCGTGGCGCTGGCCATGCGCGAACGCGGAAAGATCAGATAGACGGTGGCGAACACCGTGGGGATCATGGCGCCGCCGAGGAAGCCCTGCAGCGCGCGCATCACGATCATTGATTCCAGGCTGTTGGCAAAGGCGCAGCCGATGGAGGCAATCGTGAAGCTGGCGGCGGAGGCGACGAACAGCACACGGGTCGAGAGCAGCCGCGACAGATAGCCCGAGAACGGGATCATGATCACTTCGGCGATCAGGTAGGAGGTCTGCACCCAGCTTATCTCGTCGGCCGAGGCAGCCAGACCGGCCTGGATTTCACTTAAAGATGACGAGACGATCTGGATGTCCAGGATCGCCATGAACATGCCCAGCACCATGGCGAAATAGCCGATGCGCACACCGGCGCTCGGCATTTGCTCCGGCAGGATGATGGCTTCTGCGGCGGCGGCCATGGCGCGGCTTCGCTTTCCTAGCCGCGCCGATCGATCTCGACCAGCACCGACATGCCGGGCACCAGGAAGGGCAGGGCGGCGGCGTTGTCGAGGGTCAGCTTCACCGGCACGCGCTGCACGATCTTGGTGAAATTGCCGGTGGCGTTGTCGGGCGGCAGCAGGCTGAACTTGGCGCCGCTGGCCGGGGCCAGGCTGTCGATGCGCGCCTTCAGCATCTGGTCAGGGTAGGCATCCACCTTGATCATGGCGCTTTGGCCGGGCTTGAGGCCCTTAAGCTGCGTCTCCTTGAAATTCGCCACCACATAAACCTTGTCGGTCGGCACGATCACCATGAGCTGGATACCGGGCCGCACATACTGGCCGACCTGGGCGGTGCGGTTGCCGACCACGCCATCGACGGCGGCGCGCACCACGGCATTGTCTACATCAAGCCGCGCGATGGCGAGTTCGGCCTCGGCCTGGGCAATCATCGCCACGGCCTGTTCGCGGTTGGCGCGCAGCACCGCCACCTGGCTCTGTTGCAGCACGCGGCCGGCTTCGGCGCGGTCGGTGGCGGCCTTGGCCTTGCGCTGGTCGCTCAGGGCGGCTTCCAGCTTCTGACCGGAAACAAATTGCCCGCTGGCGAGAGCATTGTAGCGCTTCAAGTCATCGTCGGTGCGCTGCTGGTCGGCGCGGCTGGAGCGCAACTGCGCTTCGGCCTCGGCGATGGAAGCCTGCTGGCTGCCTAGCTGGCGGTCGATGATCTCCAGCGCGGCGCGCTTGGTCGCCACCACGGCCTCGGCCTGCGCCGCCTTGGCGCGGAAGTCGGTATCGTCGATACGGAACAGCACCTCGCCGGCCTTCACCTGCTGGTTCTCGGCCACTTCCATTTTCTGGATGTAGCCGCTCACCTTGGCGGCGACCACGGTAATATCGGCGCCGAGATAGGCGTTGTCGGTGCTTTCGATGAAGCGGCCATGGCTCCACCAGCCCCAGCCGAAATAGCCGCCACCACCCAGCAGGGCGGCGAGGAACAGGGTCAGCACGATCTTCTTGCGCATGGGATTACCGGGGGCAGGGGGAGCGGATGGCGGAGATGTAATATTCATGGACATGGTTGTCCAGAAAATACCCTGTGACCCTCATCACAGGGTAATAAGCTCGCAAGAGCCGGATAGCCGTTGGCCGGCCACTGGCGTAGACCCGTAGCCATGACCCCAGACTCGAAATCAGCCTTCAACCGCTTATGGTTCGCCAACCTCGCCGCCCATGGCGCCGACCAGCTCAGCCTGGCCGCACTGCCATTGCTGGCGGTGCTGAGCCTGGGGGCCAGCCCTGAGGAAATGGGTGCGCTCGGCGCCGCCCAGACCCTGCCATATCTGCTGCTGTCGCTGCTGGCCGGTTTCTGGGCCGACCGTTTCCCGCGCCACTGGCTCATGGCCGGCGCGGAGGCTGGCCGTTCCCTGCTGCTGTTGCTGCTGCCCTTACTGGCTTTCACCGGCTGGCTCGGGCTGGGTAGCCTCGGCCTGCTCGGTTTCCTGCTGGCAGCGGCCAGCGTGGTGTTCAATGTTGCCGCCCAGGCCTATCTGCCGGCTCTGGTGGCGCGCGAGGGGCTGGCGGCGGCCAATGCCAGGTTGGAATTCGCCCGCGCTGCGGCTGTTTTTCTGGGGCCGGGTGCTGCCGGCCTGGTGGCAAGCTGGGCCTCGCCGGCCATCGCGCTGGCGGTCTCGGCCCTGGCTTCGGCCTATGCCGCCTGGCTGTTGCGGGCGCCTGAAATGAGGCGGCCGGTGCCGCTACAGCCACGCCAGTCCCAGAACCAGTCCCTGGGGCCGGCATTGGCGGAAGGTTTCCGCATCGTGTGGCACGAGCCGCTGCTGCGTGCCATCGCCGGCTGCGCCATGGCGTGGAATTTTTCCTGGTTCCTGCTGATGGCGGTGTTCGTGCTGTTCGCCACGCAGCGCCTTGGCCTCAGTCCGGCGGGCATCGGCCTGGCGCTCGGCGTGCAGGGCATCGGTATGCTGCTCGCCAGTGTCACCCTGCCGCTCTATCAGGCGCGGCTGCCGCTTGGGGTGATGATCGTGATCGGTCCGTCGCTCTCGGCCCTGGCGGCCTTGCTGGTGGCTTCAGCCAGCCTGGCGGAAGGCAGTATGGCAACCTTGCTGCTGGGTGCCGGCTTCTTTGCCTTCGGCTATGGCCCGATGCTGTGGACCATCGGCCAGACCTCGCTGCGCCAGGCTCTGGTGCCGGCGCGGCTGATCGGCCGCGTCAGTGCCATCCAGCAGGTGGCGACACTGGGCATGCGGCCCATCGGTGCGCTGATCGGTGGTTGGGTAGGCGGTGGCTGGGGCCTGGAAGCGGCGATGTGGCTGGCGGCTGCGGGCTTCGGCGTGCAGCTCGCGGTGATCCTGCTGTCGCCGGTGCCGCGCCTGCAGGTGCTGCCGGAAGCGGCGGCTTAAACCTTCATGCCAACGACGCCGCGCAGGTCGGCGCCATCCAGGTTGGCGCCACGGAAGTCGGCATTGGTCAGGTCGGCATCCAGGAAGGACGCATTCTTCAGATTGGCCGAGCGGAAATCCGCCATGGTCAGGATCGAGCGGTTGAACAGCACGCCTTCCAGGTCCGCACCCTGAAACTTCGCCTGCGTCAGGTTACATTCCTGCAGGCTGGTGGTCTGGCGGCGATGGAAGGCGCCACTGATCATCACCGGCGCGAGGTTTGAACCACGGAAATCCGCATTGGTCATGATGCCGCGGTCGAATTTCGATCCCTGCATCTGCGCGCCGGTGAAATTCGCGTTCAGCATCATGGCGCCGCGCAGATCGGAGAGCACGAAGCGGCAGCCGGAGAAATCGGTGTTGCGCAGGATGGCGTAGGAGAAGTCACCGGCGGAGAAGTTGATGTTGGCGAGCTTCTGGTCGGAGAGATCATAGCGGCTGAAATCGATCCGCATGCCCTGCTTGCCCAGGGTGTCGATCCAGGTCAGATGTTCCTTGACGATGAATTGCAGCGAACGATCCAGGCTCTCCAGGCTGCGCGGCATGATCGCCTTGGAGATATCGGCATCGCGCAGGTCGATGGGGCGGAAATAGCTCGCCGTCAGGTCGGCGCCTTCGAAATTGGTTTCGTTCAGCACCGCGCCGGCCAGCACCGCACCATGCAGGGTGCAGTTGGAAAGATTGGCTTCGGTCAGGTCGGCGCCGGCGAACAGGCAGCCGGAAAGATTTGAGCCGGAGAGATCGGCATTGGTCAGCTTGGCATTGGTGAAATTGACGTTGGTAAGGTCGGTATTGCGACCCACCACCTTGCCGAGCTTGGCCGAGGAAAGATTGGCGCCGGCCATCTTGGCGTTGTCGATGCTGGCCGAACGCTTCAGCACGGCGATCAGGTTGCCGTCTTCATCCGGCCGCAGCAGCACGCCGTCGCGGATATCGGCCGCGGAGAGATTGGCGCCTTCCAGATTGGCGTTGCGCAGGTTGACACCGCGCAGATCGGCCTTGGTCAGATCGCAGCGGCGCATGTCGGCGCCTTGCAGGTCGGCGGCGAAGAAGGAGGCCGAGGTCATCACCGAATGGCTGAAATCGGCATAGGCCATCTTGCTGGAGACGAAATCCGCCGAGGCCAGGTTCTTGCCGCTGAAATCCAGCCGCGAGGCATCGCGGAAATGCATCACCAGCCGTTTTCCGCCGCGCACGCCCTTCACATAGTTGGAGTGCGCTTCGAACATCTCGTCGATTTCGAACTGGGCGATGACCTTGACGGTATTATCCATGGCCAGAGCCTAGCTTGGCGCCCGCCTCAGGACAAGTTGACCCCGATGGCAGACTTTAGGTCGGCCCCGGTCAGGATGGCATCCCGCAGGTCGGCACCGGTCAGGTCGGCCCCGGACAGGTCTGCCCCGCTCAGATTGGCATCCCGCAGGTCGGCATGCATCAGGATGGAATAGGTCAGGTTGGCGCCGCTCAGGTCACAACCTGAAAGATTGGCCTGGCTCAGGTTGGCATTCTCCAGGCTGGTGAACCACTTCTTGCTTTGCAGGCTGCTGATCGGCATGGCGCCCATCTTGGCCTGTTTCATGTTGGCGCCGATCATGTTGGCACCGGAGAATTTGGAACCGCGCAGGTCGGCGCTGGCCATATTGGCATTCAGCAGCATGGCATCGGTGAAATCGGTCATCGACAGCAGCGAGAAGCTCAGGTCGGTTTCCACCATGGTGCTCTGCACGAACAGGGCGGCGGAAAGTTCCAGCCGGTGCAGTTTGGCACCGGAAATATCGACCCGGCTGAAATCCGCCCGCTTGCCCTTCTGCCCCATGCTTTCGGTCCAGCTATGGTGTTCGCGCAGGATCGCTTGCAGCGGCTTGTCCAGGCTTTCCAGGGAGCGCGGCAGCATGGCGCCCTTGGTGCGGGCGTCGCGCATGTCATTGCTGCGGAAGAAGGCGCCGGCCAGATCGGCATTCTCGAAGATCGTGCCGTTCAGCATCGCGCCAGCCAGTACCGCGCCGGAAAGCTTGCAATTGCTCATGTTGGTGTTGGTCAGGTCGGCGCCAACGAAGATCGTGCCGCGCAGGTCGCAGTTCGACAGGTCGGCATCCACCAGCTTGGCATTGGCCAGGTTGGCGTGGCTGAGATCGGCATGCTGGCTGAAGGCGCGGCCAAGCTTGGCGCCAATCAGCTTGGCATGGCTCATATGGGCCTTTTCGATGACCGCACCGCCGGAAGTGACGGCCACCAGGTTGCCATCGGCATCCGGGCGCAGCAGGCGGCCATCGCGGATATCGGCGCCGGTCAGGTCGGCGAATTCCAGATTCGCGCCGCGCAGCTTGGCGCCACGCAGGTCGGCGCGGGTGAGGTCGGTGGAAGAAAGGTCGGCGCCTTCCAGGTCGGCACCGTAGAAATTGGCCGTGCCCAGCTTGGCGAAGCGGAAAATGGACCCTCGGAAACTGCCACCGACCATATTGGCCTGACGCAGGTCGCGGTTGGCGAAATTCAATCCGGCGGCATCATAGAACTGCAAATTCAATCGGTTACCGCCACGCTGGCCCTTTGAGAAACGCTCATGGGCGAGCAGCAGGGCATCCAGGGTATCGGGTTTCAACTTTTGCAGATTCATGGCCGGAGTATGCCCGAGACGGTTCCGAAAATCCCGGTTGTATAGAAAATTATCCCGCTAATCCTGTGGGTGTGCCCAGGCATATCAACGCAGCCCCTTGCGCCGGGGGGCGGAAACGGCTAAAAGCCCGGCGTTCAGTAAACCCCACACACAGGCTTGCGCTTTTCCGGGGAGACATCCCGAGTAAAGCGTTCCGGTGTCTGTCCGCCCCCAGGGGCGGGTTGCAGACGGCGCCTGTGGCGGACCAACCGGAAAAGGATCTAGAAACGATGACCGTCCCGACGTTCACGATGCGTCAGCTCATTGAAGCTGGCGTTCACTTCGGCCACCAGACTCACCGCTGGAATCCGAAGATGAAGCCGTATCTCTTCGGCGCCCGTAACAACATCCATATCATCGACCTGCAGCAGTCCGTGCCCTTGCTGCACCGCGCGCTGCATGCCGTTCGCGACATCGTCGCCGGCGGCGGCAAGGTGCTGTTCGTCGGCACCAAGCGCCAGGCTTCCGATGCCGTGGCCGAAGCTGCCGCCAAGTGCGGCCAGTACTACGTCAACCATCGTTGGCTCGGCGGCATGCTGACCAACTGGAAGACCATTTCGCAGTCGATCAAGCGCCTCAAGGAATTGGAAGAGCTGCTCTCCAATGACAACGGCGGCGTGCAGGGTCTGACCAAGAAGGAAACCCTGAACCTGACCCGCGAGCGCGAGAAGCTTACCCGTGCGCTGGGCGGCATCAAGGACATGGGCGGCCTTCCGGCGGTCATGATCGTGATCGACACCGTGAAGGAAGACATCGCGATTGCCGAAGCCCGCACGCTGGGCATCCCGGTGGTGGCCGTGCTCGACAGCAACTCCGATCCGTCGGGCATCACCTTCCCGGTGCCGGGCAATGACGACGCGCTGCGCGCCATCAACCTGTATTGCGATCTCTTCTCGCTCGCCATCGTCGGCGGCATCGAAGAGCATCTCGCCGCCAGCGGCGCCGATCTCGGCGAATCCGAAGATCTGCCGAGCGAAGTGGTGCCGGAAATCGTCGCCGAAGCTGCTGGCGCCGAAGTGGCTGCCCAGGCTTGATTGCAACAGGCCTGATTTCAGGCCTGTTTTTATGAGTTCAGGCGGCACCCATGGGGGTGCCGCCTTCATCTTTCCACCCTGAGAGGACAACATGGCTGAGATCACTGCGGCCCTGGTGAAGGACCTGCGCGAAAAGACTGGCGCGGGCATGATGGATTGCAAGAAGGCGCTGGCCGAGAATGCTGGCGACGTCGATGCCGCCGTGGATTGGCTGCGCAAGAAGGGCCTCTCGGCTGCCGCCAAGAAGGCCGGCCGCGTTGCCGCCGAAGGCTTGGTCGCGCTGGCGATCAAGGACAACAGCGGCGCCGTGATCGAGCTGAATGCCGAGACCGACTTCGTTGCCCGCAACCCGCAGTTCCAGGTGCTGGCCTCGGGCATCGCCAATGTGGCGCTGTCGGCTGGTGGTGATCTGGCTGCCGTTGAAGCCGCTGCCTTCCCGGGCTCGGGCCGCAACGTCAAGGACGAAATCACCAATGCCATCGCCACCATTGGCGAAAACATGACGCTGCGCCGCGTCAACCGCCTGACCGTCGAGAGCGGCGCCGTGATCGGCTACGTCCACTCGGCGCTGGGTGACGGCATCGGCAAGCTCGGCGTGCTGGTGGCCCTGAAGTCGACCGCCAAGCGCGAGGCGCTTGAGGGTATCGGCAAGCAGCTGGCCATGCATATCGCCGCCGCCAACCCGCAGTCTCTGTCGGTCAAGGAGCTTGACCCGGCCGCTGTCGAGCGTGAGCGCACCGTGCTGTCCGACCAGGCTGCCGCCTCGGGCAAGCCAGCTGACATCATCGCCAAGATGGTCGAAGGCCGCATCCGCAAGTTCTACCAGGAAGTGGTGCTGCTGGAGCAGACCTTCGTGATCGACGGCGAGACCCAGGTGGGCAAGGCCATCGAGAAGGCTGCCAAGGAAGCCGGCGCGCCGATCGAACTGGTTGCCTTCACCCGCTTCCAGCTCGGCGAGGGTATCGAGAAGAAGGCGGACGATTTCGCCGCCGAAGTCGCCAAGATGGCCGGCTAAGCCAGCCGTCCGGTCCCGTTTACAGGGCCCGCGTCCCGGTCCAGCCCAGGAACCTGCCTGGGCCCGGATTGGAGCGCGGGCCTTGTTCGTATAAGGTTGGGGGCCGGGAATCGACCCCGTTTTCCGCGCCGGCCCCGTCCGGGCCACAAGCCGAGGCATCCATGAGCGCCAGCTTCAAATACCGTCGCGTCCTGCTGAAATGTTCCGGCGAGGCGCTGATGGGGCCGACACCCTATGGCATCGATTTCGAAACCGTTGACCGCATCGCCAAGGAAGTGAAGTCGGTGCAGTCGCTCGGCGCCGAAGTCTGCCTGGTGATTGGCGGCGGCAACATCTTCCGCGGTGTCGCCGGTGCCACCCAGGGCATGCAGCGCGCTTCCGCCGACTATATGGGCATGCTCGCCACCACGATTAATGCGCTCGCGGTGCAGCATGCGCTTGAGCGCCATAATGTCGACACACGGGTGCAGTCGGCTATCCGGATGGATACTGTCTGCGAGCCCTATATCCGCCGCCGTGCCATCCGCCATCTGGAAAAGGGCAGGGTGGTGATCTTCGCCGCCGGCACTGGCAATCCGTTTTTCACCACCGATACCGCCGCCGCCCTGCGCGCCGCCGAGATGGGCTGCGATGCCCTGCTCAAGGGTACCCAGGTGGATGGCGTCTATACCGACGACCCGAAGAAGAATCCCGCCGCCACGCGCTATGAGCGGGTCAGCTACCATGATGTGCTGGCCAAGGACCTCAAAGTGATGGACGCCGCCGCCATCAGCGTGGCGCGCGAGAACAAGATTCCCATCCTGGTCTTCTCCTTGCACGAACCGGGTGGCTTCGCCAAAGTGCTGACGGGCGAGGGCCGCTGCACCGTGGTCGAGGGCGAGTAGGCCACCCGGGTTAACGAACAGACACATCAGGATTACAGGAGAGGGAGCCATGGCCGAACCGGATATCGACGATATCGAGCGGCGCATGAACAAGGCGATTGACGTGCTGAAGCAGGAATATGCCGGTCTGCGCACCGGCCGTGCTTCGATCAGCATGCTCGACCCCGTGCGAGTGGATGTCTATGGCAGCACGATGCCGATCAACCAGGTCGGCACCATCAGCGTGCCGGAGCCGCGCATGATCAGCGTTTCGGTCTGGGACAAGTCGAACGTCAAGGCCGTGGAGAAGGCTATTGCCGCTTCCGGCCTGGGTCTGAACCCGCAGGCCGATGGCACCCTGATCCGCATCCCGATCCCGGAACTGAATGAGCAGCGCCGCAAGGAGCTGAGCAAGGTTGCCGGCCAGTATGCCGAACAGGCCAAGGTGGCGGTGCGTGGTGTGCGCCGCGACGGCATGGACAGCCTGAAGAAGCTGGAAAAGGACCACGAGATCGGCGAGGACGACGCCAAGATGTGGCAGGAAGAAATCCAGCGCCTGACCGACGAAGCCACCAAGAAGATCGATGAGATGCTGGCCGGCAAGTCCAAGGAGATCATGCAGGTCTGATCATGGCTCTAGCCGCCCAGGATACCGCGTCGCTAGCGGCGCATGGCAGCGGCAATCCGCCGCCGCGACATGTCGCCATCATCATGGATGGCAATGGCCGCTGGGCCAAGGCGCGCAGCTTGCCGCGCAATCTCGGGCATCGCCAGGGCGTTGATACCGTGCGCGATATCGTGCGCGCCAGCCGCGATTTCGGCATCGAGTATCTGACGCTCTATGCCTTCTCGACCGAGAACTGGAAGCGTCCGGCGGCGGAAGTTGCCGGCCTGATGGACCTGCTGCGGCTGTTCATCCGCCGCGAGCTGGATGAACTGCACCGTAACGGCGTGCGCATCCGCATGATCGGCGACCGCTCCCGGCTGGCTGTCGATATCGTGCCGATGATCGAGGAAGCGGAGGCGCGCACCGCCGGCAACCAGCGCCTGACCCTGGTGCTGGCACTGTCCTACGGCGGCCAGGATGAGATCGTGATGGCGACGCGGCGCATTGCCGAAGCTGTTGCGGCCGGCCAGCTCAAGCCGGAGCAGATCGACCGCACGTTGATCGAGCGGCATCTCTACACTGCCGGCATCCCGGATCCCGATCTGGTGATCCGCACCAGCGGCGAGCAGCGCCTGAGCAATTTCCTGATCTGGCAGGCCGCTTACAGCGAAATCGTATTCGTCGAAAAGCTGTGGCCGGATTTTGGCGCCGAGGACCTGAAAGCAGCGATTGTCGAGTTCCATGGCCGCGAGCGCCGTTTTGGCGGCAGCGATGGCTGAAATGCCGCCCTCCGCGGGCCCTGGGGCCAGCCAAGGGGCGGTGGGTGCCCCGGGCGGTAGTGCCTTGGCCAAGCGCATCCTCTCTGCCGCCGTCATGCTGCCTCTGGCCCTGGCGGCCTTGTGGTTCGGCAAATGGATATTCGCTGGCCTGGTGGCGCTGGCTGCTGTGCTGATGCTGCGTGAATGGCAGCGCCTGCCTGATGGTCCTGGTTTTGCTGCGGTCGACCCGCGTGCCCTGGCACTCGGCGGCCTGGGCCTGGTGGCGGCCATCGCCCTGATGCGTGTGGACCAGCGGCTGGCTTCCTTCACCGTCCTGCTGGTGGCTGCCATGGCTTATATCTGGGCCTTGCCGGCGCGGCGCTCCTGGGCCTTGGGCGGCATGCTCTATGTCGGATTGCCTTGTCTCAGCCTGATCTGGCTGCGCGACATGCCCGATCATGGCCGCCTGATCGTGTTCTGGGTGCTGGGCGTGGTCTGGGCCACGGATACCGGTGCTTATGCCTTTGGCCGCATCATCGGCGGACCGAAACTGATTCCCTCGGTCAGCCCGAACAAGACTTGGGCCGGCCTGCTCGGCGGCATGCTCTGCGCCGGCCTGGCCGGCTATGGCATTGCCAGCCTCGATGCGCGCCTGCCCATGCAGGCGCTTGGCGTTTTCGCAGCATTGGTGGCGGTGGTGGCGCAGGCCGGAGATTTCTTCGAGTCCGGCATCAAGCGCCGTTTCGGCGTGAAGGACAGCGGCGGGCTGATACCGGGACATGGCGGGGCGCTGGATCGCCTGGACGGCGTGTTGTTCGCGGCTCCTTTCGTGGCGCTCGGCATGCTGATCTGGGGCCGGGGAGTCTGGTCATGACGCAAGGAACTTGGCTGTGACAGGGGCAAAGCGGGTCACGGTGCTCGGCTCGACCGGCTCGATTGGCTGTTCCACGGTCGATCTGCTGCAGCGCGAGCCCGACCGTTTCACGGTCGAGGCCCTGACGGCGAATGGCAATGTGGCGCTGCTGGCCGAGCAGGCGCGGCTGCTGCATGCCCGGGTGGCGGTGATCGGCAACGAGACCCTGCTGCCGGAATTGCGTGCCCGGCTGGCCGGCAGCGGCATCGAGGCGGCCGGTGGCCGCGAGGCCCTGATCGAGGCGGCGATGCGGCCGGCTGACTGGGTGATGGCGGCGATTGTCGGCGCTGCCGGCCTGGAGCCGACGCTGGCGGCGGTGCGCCGCGGTGCCATGGTGGCCCTGGCCAACAAGGAAACCCTGGTCTGTGCCGGTGAGTTGGTGATGGCCGAGGCGCAGCGGTGCGGAGCCACCATCCTGCCGGTTGATTCCGAGCACAATGCCATCTTCCAAGTCTTTGATTTTAAAGCCCCTGAAAGCGTTGACCGGATCATCCTGACCGCTTCTGGCGGGCCGTTCCGCACCCTCAGCCTGGCGGAAATGCGGGAAGCCACCCCGGCCCAGGCCATCGCCCATCCGATCTGGAGCATGGGAGCCAAGATTTCGGTCGATTCCGCCACTCTCATGAACAAGGGGCTGGAGCTGATCGAGGCGAGCTACCTTTTCCCGGTGCCGGAGGAGCGGATCGAGGTGCTGATCCACCCGCAATCCGTGGTGCATAGCCTGGTTGCCTACATGGATGGCTCGGTGCTGGCCCAGCTTGGCACGCCGGACATGCGCACACCCATCGCCTTCACGCTTGCCTGGCCCTCGCGGATGGCCGCCCCAGCCGCCCGGCTGGACCTTGCGGCAATCGCCAAGCTGACCTTTGAAGTGCCTGATTCCGCACGCTTTCCGGCACTCAATCTGGCCCGGCGGGCCTTGCAAAGCGGGGGGGCGGCGCCTACTATCCTGAATGCTGCCAACGAAGTGGCAGTGGAAGCGTTTTTAAGCGGCAGGATCGGCTTCCTGGATATCGCGCGAATTGTCGAGCAGACGCTGGCACGGGTGAACCGGCGGATGCTTGGTGATCTGGATGCCGTGCGGGATGCGGATCAGTCGGCGCGGCGCTACGCGCTCCAGGTGATCGACCCGCTGGCTGATGACCGCGTTGGCAATGTGCATAAGCTGGCACGGCGGCCACGCGGCGAAGCGTGAGTCAGGGCAAGGCACCGGTTAGAGCAAGGCATAGGGCAGCATGGATTTCATTCTCGGTCTGGCCGGCTACATCATCCCCTTCGTGGTGGTGCTGACCATCATCGTGTTCGTGCATGAGCTTGGCCATTTTTGGGTGGCGCGGCGCTGCGGCGTGCGGGTGGAGGTTTTCTCCATCGGCTTCGGCCCGGAATTGTTCGGCTGGAATGACCGCCATGGCACCCGCTGGAAATTCGCTGCCGTGCCGCTTGGCGGCTATGTGAAATTCTTCGGCGATGCGGATGCCACATCCAGCAGCACTGATCAGGCTGCCGTCGACAGCATGAGCGCGGCCGACCGCGCGGTGTCGTTCCATCACAAGCGCCTGCCGCAGCGCGCCGCAATTGTTGCCGCCGGCCCGGTAGCCAATTTCCTGTTCGCCATCGTGATCTATACCGGCCTGTTCAGTTTGGTCGGCCAGCCCTACACCCCGCCGGTGATCGGCGGCGTGGTGGCTGGCAGCGCGGCGGAGGCTGGCGGCCTCAAGCCGGGTGACCGCATCGTCACCGTCGATGGCAGCCCGGTGCAGCGTTTCGAAGAACTGCGTACCTATGTCGCGCTGCGGGCCGAAACGCCGATCCGTCTTGCCGTGCTGCGCGATGGTGCGGAAATTGCCCTGACCTTGGTGCCGCGCCGTGTCGATGTGCCGGATGGCTTTGGCGGCACCCAGAAGCTTGGCCAGGTCGGTATCCAGTCGGCAGGCGCCATGGAATTCGTCCGCCATGGCCCGGCCATGGCCATCGTGCAGGCTGTGCGCCAGATCGGCACCGAAATCAGCACCACCTTCACCTATCTTGGCCGCATCATCAAAGGCAAGGAATCGGGCGACCAGCTCTCCGGCCCGCTCGGTATTGCCAAGATGTCTGGCGATATCGCCAAGAGCGGCTGGCTGGCCCTGGTGTCGCTGATGGCCACGCTGTCGGTTGCCATCGGTTTGATTAACCTGTTCCCAGTGCCCATGCTCGATGGCGGCCACCTGCTGTTCTATGCCGTGGAAGCCGTGCGCGGTCGCCCGCTGGGCGAACGGGCGCAGGAATACGGTTTCCGGGTCGGCTTCGCCCTGGTCCTGTCGCTGTTCCTGTTCGCCACCTGGAACGATTTGAATCGCCTGCCGGTTTTTAATTTCATCGCTGGGCTTTTTTCCTGAAAACGGGTATGTGGAAACAGCCAGAGCGAGCGATGGAAGCGGGGGTTAACATGGCCAGGAATTGCCTAAGCAGGGCAGCCCAAGGGCGCCTTATGCCGGCAATCGCCGTTGTTCTCGCCCTGGCGGTAGCCGGCTTTGCGGGTATTGCCCAGGCGCAGCAGCGTCCGCCCCAGGGGGGACCCGGCAGCTTGGCCGGTCCGATCCAGACCCCGTCGCTGATCATGCGCGATGTGGTGGTCGAGGGTAATCAGCGTATCGAGCCTTCGACGATCCAAAGCTATCTTACCGCCCAGCCCGGCGAATCCTTTACCGAAGAGCAGGCCGACCGTTCGCTGAAGGCGTTGTTCGCCACCGGACTGTTCTCCGATGTGAACCTGCGCATGCAGGGCGCAACGCTGATCGTGCGTGTGACCGAAAATCCGGTGATCAACCGCGTGGTTTTCGAGGGCAACCGTCGCATGAGCGACGACCAGCTCTCCAAGGAACTTACGCTCAAGGCGCGGCAAGTCTACACCCGCACCAAGGTGCAGAACGATACCCAGCGGATCCAGCAGATCTATCGCCGTTCCGGCCGTTTCGCCGCCACGGTCGAGCCGAAGGTGATCCAGCTGCCGCAGAACCGTGTCGATCTGGTGTTCGAGATCAGCGAAGGCCCGGTCACCACGGTCAGCCGTATCCGCTTCATCGGCAACCGCGCCTTTGGTGATGGCCGCCTGCGCGAAACCATCCAGACCAAGGAATCGGTCTGGTGGCGCTTCCTGTCGTCTGACGACAATTACGATCCGGACCGTGTTACCTTCGACCGCGAGAAGCTGCGCAAATATTATCTCAGCAAGGGCTTCGCCGATTTCCGCGTGACCAACGCGGTGGCGGAATTGTCGCCGAACCGCGAAACCTTCTTCATCACCTTCACACTGGATGAAGGCGATCGTTACAAGGTCGGCAAGATCGACCTGACCAGCGAATTGAAGAATGTCGATCCGCAAAGCCTGCGCAAGCTGATCGAGATGACCAGCGGCGACTGGTACAATGCCGATCTGGTCGAAAAGAATGTGCAGACGCTGACCAGTGAGCTTGGCCGTCTTGGCTATGCTTTCGTCGATGTGCGCCCCGAGGTGCAGAAGAACCGCGACAAGCACAGCATCGACGTCACCTTCGTGATCGGCGAAAGCCCGCGTGTCTATGTCGAGCGCATCGACGTGGTTGGCAATGTGCGCACGCTGGACAAGGTGATCCGCCGCGAGTTCCGCCTGGTGGAAGGCGACGCCTTCAACTCTGCCAAGCTGCGCCGTACCCGCACCCGTGTGCGCGGTCTGAACTTCTTCGACAAGGCAGAGATTTCCGAGAGCAAGGGCAGTGCGCCGGACAAGGTCATCCTCACCGCCGAGGTGCAGGAACGTTCGACCGGCGAATTGTCCTTCGGTATCGGTTACTCGACGGCGGAAGCGGTGATCGGCGACGTCTCGATCCGCGAACGCAATCTGCTCGGTCGCGGCCAGGACCTCCGGCTTGGCTTCAGTCTGTCGACCCGTCGCCAGCAGGTCGATCTCGGCTTCACCGAGCCGTATTTCCTTGACCGTGAATTGGCAGCCGGCTTCGACCTGCTGCGCCGCCGTACCGATCTCGTGCGCCGCAGCGGCTTCACCCAGACCACTACCAGCGGCACGGTGCGTGCCGGCTTCCCGATCACGGAATATCTGGATGATCAGGTATTCTACCGCCTGCGTCTCGACGAGATCGACGACGTGGATCCCGGTCAGTCGCGTTTCATCAAGGATGAAGCAGGCAGCTACACCACTTCGTCGATTGGCAATGCGTTGGTCTATGATCGCCGCGACGATAAGATTGAGCCGACTGCTGGCTACATCATCAAGTTGAGCCAGGAACTTGCCGGCTTGGGCGGTTCCGAGCGGTTCTTCCGCAATACTCTTCAGGCGGGTCATTATTTCGGCATCACTGATGATGTAGTATTTGCGCTTTCTGGTGAAACTGGGCAGATCCACGCCTTCGGCCAGCGCTTGCGTCTACCCAACCGCTATTTCATCGGCGGCGATTCATTCCGTGGTTTTGCAACTGGTGGCGTCGGCCCGCGCGAAACTGTGAACAACAAGGCGATCGGCGCGCAGTATTATTATGTCGGCACCGCCGAACTCACATTCCCCCTTGGCTTGCCCAACGACTTCGGCATCAAGGGGCGCTTGTTCACCGATGCCGGCTCGGCATGGCATTCTGCCGAGAGTGGCCCGGATGTGCGCGATACCAATGGCCTGCGCGTTTCGATCGGCACAGGTGTTTCCTGGAAGTCGCCTTTTGGTCTGATCCGTCTTGATATCGGGTTCCCGGTGATCAAGGAAGATTACGACGAGAAGGAGCTCTTCCGTGTCAACTTCGGCTCCCGTTTCTGATGAGCCTCAGCTAGCAAGGTCCAGTCTCATGCTTCGCCTTAGCCGTTTCCTCGCTCTCTGCATCGCCGTCGCCGCGATGGTGCTGCCGGGCATTGCCTTGGCGCAGGCCGGCAAGATCCCTCCGGCGGTGATCGCCGTGATCGACGCGCAGCGGATCAACCGCGATGCTCAGGCCTTGAAGGCGGCACGCCAGCAGCTTGAGCAGTTCCGCTTCAACTTCCAGTCCGAAATCGTCAAGGAAGAAGAGAAGCTGCGCCAGGAAGACCAGGAGCTGGCTCGCCAGCGTGCGGTACTCACCCCGGAAGTGTTCGAGCAGCGCCGTCAGGCTTTCCAGAACAAGGTGATCGAACTGCAGAAGCGTATCCAGGAGCGTTCGCAGTCACTGGACAAGATGCTGGCTGGTGTGCGCGATCAGGTGACCCAGGAAGTGGTGTCCATCATGAAGCAGCTCAGCACCGAGCGCGGCTTCAACATGGTGCTGGATCGCGCCCAGTTGCAGATGCCGGCGAGCGATCAGTTCGATATCACCAACGAGGTGCTAAAGCGCCTTGATCAGCGTCTGCCCTCGGTGAAGGTGACGCTACCCGGCAACCCGTAAAGGGGTGCGCGGACCATGGCTGATCCGCGCTTCTTTGACAGGGCAGGCCCGTTCAGCCTTGGCACCATTGCCGAGCGCATAGGGGCCAAGCTGGCGAATCCGGCTCTGGCCGGTGTGATGATTGAAGATTTGGCGGCGTTGGATCAAGCCGGTGCCGGCCAGCTGACATTTCTCGATAATCCGAAATACGTTTTAGCCTTTACCGCAACCAAGGCGGCGGCCTGTATCGTAGCCGAGAAGCATGCCGACAAGGCACCGGCTGGTGTTGCACTGCTGCTGACGCCGACGCCGTATCATGGCTATGCCCGCGCGGCGCAGCTTTTCTATCCTCAGCCGAAGCCCGCCCCGGGCATTGATCCGAGCGCGGTGGTCGATTCAACTGCTCGGCTTGGTGCCGGCGTGGTGGTAGGGCCGCGCGTGGTGGTGGAGGCGGGGGCCGAAATCGGGGCCGGCAGCAGCTTGGGCGCGGGCAGCGTAGTTGGCCGTGGCGTGGTCGTTGGCGAACAATGCCGTATTGGTGCGCTGGTGACGCTGAGCCATTGCATCATCGGCAACCGCGTTACGCTGCATGCCGGCGTGCGTATCGGCCAGGATGGTTTCGGTTTCGCGCCGCATCCGGCTGGCCATGTGAAGGTACCGCAGTTAGGCCGTGTGCTGATCGGTGATGATTGCGATATCGGTGCCAATAGTTGCATCGACCGTGGCGCCGGACCGGATACGGTGATCGGCCCGGGCTGCTGGATTGATAATCTGGTGCAAATCGGGCACAACGTGACCCTCGGTCGCGGCTGCATCATCATTGCCCAGGCTGGCGTTGCCGGGTCGTCGCAGCTAGGCGATTTCGCCATCGTGGCGGCGCAGGGCGGCGTGGCCGGCCATCTCAAGATCGGTGCTGGCGCCCGCGTCGCGGCCCAGGCCGGGGTGATGACCGATATTCCGCCTGGGGCGGCCTATGCCGGTTCGCCGGCCAGCCCGGCCAAGGAATATTTCCGCGAGGTGGCGACATTGCGCCAACTGGCGAAGAAGAGAGGCAAGGACCATGAGTGAGACCCCGGCAGCCCCTGCCATGACCAGCGTCGATATCCTCCGTATCATGGAGATGATCCCGCATCGCTACCCGATGCTGCTGGTCGACAAGGTGGTGGACATGAAGCCACGCGAAAGTGCTGTCGGCATCAAGAATGTCACTGCCAACGAGCCGTATTTCCCGGGCCATTTCCCTACCCAGCCGGTGATGCCGGGCGTGATGATCGTGGAGAGCATGGCGCAGACCGCCGCTATCCTGGTGGTCCATTCGCTGGGTAAGGAGTCGGAAGGCAAGCTGGTCTATTTCATGACCATCGATGAAGCGCGCTTCCGCAAGCCAGTGGGGCCGGGCGACCAGATGCATATCCATGTTACCTGCCTGAAGCAGCGCGGCCCGGTGTGGAAGTTCCGCGGCGAAGCCAAGGTTGATGGCAAGCTCACCGCCGAGGCGGTGTTCTCCGCCATGATCATGGACAAGTGATGACCCAGATTCATCCTTCCTCGGTGGTCGAGCCCGGCGCCAAGCTTGGTGCCGGCGTGAAGATCGGGCCGTTCTGCACTGTCGGTTCACAGGTTGAACTGGGCGATGGCGTGGAACTGATCAGCCATGTCGCGGTGGCGGGCATCACCAGCATCGATGCCGGCACGCGCATTTTCCCCTTCGCGTCCATAGGCCATCAGCCACAGGATCTGAAATACCATGGCGAGCCTTCCAAGCTTACCATCGGCAAGAACAATCAGATCCGCGAAGGCGTGACGCTCAATCCCGGCACTGAAGGCGGCGGCATGCTGACCAGTGTTGGCGACAACTGTCTGCTGATGGCTGGCGTGCATGTGGCGCATGACTGCCATCTCGGCAATCATGTGATCATGGCCAACAACGCAACGCTGGCCGGCCATATCGTGGTGGGCGACTTTGCTTTCGTTGGCGGCCTGGCCGCGGTGCATCAATTCTGCCGTATCGGCAAGCATGCGATGATCGGCGGCATGTCTGGCGTGGAGCAGGATGTGATCCCCTATGGCATGGTGATCGGCAACCGCGCGCATCTTACCGGCCTCAATCTGGTGGGCCTGAAGCGCCGTGGTTTCGAGCGCGATGACATTCACAAGCTGCGAGCCGCTTACCGTATGCTGTTCGCTGATGAAGGCACTTTGGCCGAACGCATCGAAGATGTGGCGCAGCTCTTTGCCGCAATCGGCCTAGTGCAGGAAGTGATCGACTTCACCCGCAACGCATCCTCGCGCGGCATCTGCCTGCCGTTGCCCGATGGGACCAAAGCCTAAATTAGGCCTGATCGCCGGCGGCGGCCGCGTGCCGCTGCTGGTCAGGGAGGCCTGCCGCGACAGCGACCGCGCCGTCTTTATCGCAGCCCTTAACGGCTTCTGCGATCCGGAAACCGTGGCCGGTACGGAGGCAGGTATTGGCCATGGCTGGTTCGACATGACCCAGGTGGGCAAGCTGTTCGATGGACTGAAAGCCGCCGGCGTTGCCGAGGTAACGGTCTGCGGCAGCGTCACGCGCCCTGATTTTTCCAAGCTGCTGCCCGATTGGCGCGGCGCCAAGCTGCTGCCGCGTTTCATCAAGGCCGGTTTGCAGGGCGATGATGCCGTGCTGCGCGTTGTCGTCGAGACCTTCGAGGCAGAGGGTTTCCGGCTTGTTGGCGTCGATGAGATTGTTGCTGGACTGCTGGCGCCCGAAGGACAATTGGGTGCTGTGCAGCCTGGAGAAGATGATTGGGGCGATATTCATGCCGGTATCGCGGCAGCACGCGCGCTGGGTGCGGAAGATAAAGGACAGGCTGTTGTGGCGGCGCTGGGCGAGGCTGTGGGCTTCGAGGATCAGAGCGGCACCGACGCTTTGCTGAGGCGCATGATGGCGGAGCCGAAAGCGCGCGGCGGTGTACTGGTGAAATGTCTGAAGCCGGGACAGGAGCGGCGGGTAGATCTGCCCACCATCGGCACTGATACAGTGGCTAATGCGCAGCGCGCCGGCCTGCGTGGTATTGCCGTGGAAGCCGGTGCGGCTTTGATCGTTGATCGCCGCGCCACTGTTGCCGCCGCCGATGCTGCGGGACTTTATCTGATCGGGTTCCGCGATGGCTGAACTGCATATCGCCATCGTTGCCGGCGAGCCTTCCGGCGATGCGCTGGGTGAGGGCCTGATCCGTGCGCTGCGCGCCACCTGCACCGATCCGATCCGTTTCAGCGGCCTGGGCGGCGAGCGCATGATGGCCGAAGGTTTCTCCAGCCTGTTCCCGATCGATGAACTGGCGGTGATGGGCCTGGTGGAAGTGCTGCCGCGTGCGCGCCAGATTCTCCGCCGCCTCAATCAGCTTGCCGCCGTGCTGCGTGCCGATCCGCCCGATGTGCTGGTGACGATCGATAGCCCTGGTTTCACCCATCGACTAGCGAAGCGCCTCGAAGGGCGCTCATTCCCTATCGTGCATTATGTGGCGCCCACGGTATGGGCTTGGCGACCGGCCCGCGCCAGGAAGCTGGCCACCCTGGTTGATCACCTGCTGGCGCTGCTGCCGTTCGAGCCACCGTATTTCGAGCGCGAGGGACTGGCCACCACATTCATTGGTCATCCGGCGGTAGAGACCATTGCCGTGGCGCGGGCCCAGGCGGCGCGCGAGGCGGAAGAGGGCAGGAGTTTCCGCCAGCGCTTCAACATTCCCGCCGATGCGCCGCTGCTGGCCATGCTGCCGGGCAGCCGGCGCGGCGAGGTGGCGAAACTGCTGCCGGTTTTCTCCGCTGCCATCGCCAAGCTTGCCGAGCGCCAGCCGCGCATGCGCATCGTGATCCCCACGGTGCCGAATGTGGCATCGATGGTGCTGCATACCTTGCCCAACCTGGCGCTGCCGGCACAGGTGGTCTCGGCTCCGGCCGAACGCTATCAGGCGATGCTGGCCGCAGACCTGGCGCTGGCGGCATCCGGCACCGCCACCTTGGAACTCGGCCTCGCCGATACGCCTACGGTGCTGGCTTATCGCGTCAACCGCATTACCGCCGCCATCGTGCGCCGGTTGCTGCGTGTGCCGCATGCCGGATTGGTGAATATCCTGGAAGGCCGGGAAGTAATGCCGGAGTTCCTGCAGGAACGCTGCAAGCCGGATTTGCTCGCCGAGGCCCTGACACAGCTTGCCGAAGACCCCGCGGTGCGCCAGATGCAATTGGAGGCTTGCCGCCGTGTGGCGTTGCAGCTCGGTGCTGGCCAGTCGCCAAGCCCGAGCGAGCGGGCCGCGCAGGCGGTGCTGAAGGTTGCCGCCGGCGGCCGCAGGCTTTTAAATGCGCCGAAGCGATAGTCGCGCTTATTAAGGAGTAGCCCAGATGACCGATCAGCCTTTCCGCCTGCTGCACACCATGCTGCGCGTCTTCGACCTGGAGAAGTCGCTCGACTTCTACGTCAACAAGATGGGGATGCAGTTGCTGCGCAAGAAGGACTACCCCACGGGCGAATTCACCCTGGCCTTTGTCGGCTATGGCGATGAGGATGCCAATGCGGTGATCGAGCTGACGCATAACTGGGGCCAGAAGGAGCCCTACAGCATCGGCAGCGGCTATGGCCATATCGCCTTTGGCGTGCCGGATATTTATGGCCTGTGCGAGAAGCTGGCGGCCAGTGGTGCCAAGATCACGCGCCCGCCCGGCCCGATGAAGCATGGCGGCAGCGTCATTGCTTTCCTGGAAGATCCCGATGGCTACAAGATCGAGTTGATCGAGCGCGCGGGCTGAGGCAGAGCGGCTTAGCTGAATACAAAAAGGCCCGGCTTCAAGCCGGGCCTTTTTTGATGCCGTGACGATGGGTCAGATGCGCGTGGCGATATAGGCAGCAGCGACAAAGACCATGACAGTCCAAGCCCAGAAACGCGGCTGGCGCAGCAGGCGGGCGGCGGTGAGCTGGTTGTCATTGGCGGCGAGCGGCAGGCTGATGAAGCCGGGGCGCTGCCAGCCATAGCCGGTGGTCGCCTGGCCTGTCGGCGGCTGATTGCTACCCTGACGTTTGACTTGTACTGCCATTGGCTGCCTCCTCCCTGGATATTGGGCGCCGTGACTGACTGCTTTTTTACGCGGTCGTTTTTTTACTCTGTCGTCTCTTACTGTGTCGCTGCCGGGACCCCGTTATCGGAGGCCCCGGCGCGATTCCCGGAAACGTGGCCTTCTTTTTACAGCATCAGCCCCGCTTGGCAACCGGAACATAGGGACGGGCGGTGGAACCGTTGAAGAGCTGGCGCGGACGGCCGATCTTCTGCGCCGGATCCTCGATCATCTCGTTCCACTGGGCGATCCAGCCGACCGTGCGCGCCAGGGCGAACAGAGCGGTGAACATGGCGGTGGGGAAGCCCATGGCACGCAGGATGATGCCCGAGTAGAAGTCCACGTTCGGGTAGAGCTTCTTGGAGACGAAGTAATCATCCTCCAGGGCAATCCGCTCAAGTTCCATCGCCATCTTGAGCAGCGGCTCATCCTTCACGCCCAGCTCGTCGAGCACCTCATAGCAGGTCTCGCGCATCACCTTGGCGCGCGGATCGTAGTTCTTGTAGACGCGATGGCCGAAGCCCATCAGGCGGAAGCCCGAATCCTTGTCCTTGGCCTTCTTCACGGCTTCGCCGACCTTGTCGACCGAGCCGATCTCTTCCAGCATCTTCAGCACGGCTTCGTTGGCACCGCCATGAGCGGGACCCCAGAGGCAGGCAATGCCGGCAGCGATACAGGCGAACGGGTTGGCGCCCGAGGAACCGGCCAGGCGGACGGTCGAGGTCGAGGCATTCTGCTCATGATCAGCATGCAGAATGAAGATGCGGTCCATGGCGCGGGCCAGGGTCGGGCTCATCTTGTAGGGCTCAGCCGGCACGCCGAAGGTCATCTGCAGGAAGTTCTCGGCATAGCCGAGATCGTTGCGCGGATACATGAACGGCTGGCCGATGGAATACTTGTAGGCCATGGCCGCGATGGTCGGCATCTTGGCGATCAGGCGGTGCTGCGCGATCATGCGCTGCTTCGGATCGTCGTAGTCGGTGGCGTCGTGGTAGAAGGCGGATAGCGCGCCAACCACGCCGCACATCACAGCCATCGGGTGAGCATCGCGGCGGAAGCCACGGAACAGGAAGTGGATCTGCTCATGCAGCATGGTGTGCATGGTGATCGACTTCTCGAATTCATCCTTCTGCTTGACGTTCGGCAGGTCGCCGTTCAGCAGCAGGTAGCAGGTTTCCAGGAAGGTCGACTGCTCGGCCAGTTCGGCGATGTCATAGCCGCGGTAGCGCAGGATGCCTTCATCGCCATCGATAAAAGTGATCTTGCTTTCGGTGCTGGCAGTCGAGGTGAAGCCCGGATCGTAGGTGAAATAGCCGGATTCCGCGTAGAGCTTTCGGATATCGATGACGGACGGGCCTTCAGCGCCATCCAGAACGGGCAGGGTAAAAGTCTTGCCGGTATTCGGATCATTAAGCGTGACAGGTTTGCTGCCGGCTTTGCTCATCGGCGGGTACTCCCAAGGCTGTGGATTGTGAATTTCGTTTCGTTTTCCTACGCTTTAAGTATAGGACGCGCGGGGTAAAAGTGAAAAGCCCCTCTGGCGGGTTTTTGCCGAAGGTATAACCCGCCACCATGTTTTCGAGTTAATCCTAATAAAAACAATTTATTATTTTATTTTTCTAATTTCAAAAATTACATATTTCCAGCTTTGGTGTGAGGGCGAAATCTTTGTAAAACTGCGCGACTGAACTTGATGGCGCCAGCATGTTGCGTGGGCCGCATATTTTGTGGAATTTGGCTCCATCATGTAATATTAAATTAAGAATCAGTTATAATCTTCTGAATTTAATAAATAAAAGAAGATTAAAGTAAAGTTTTCGGTGAACCCGAGCCTTCTGCGATCCAGGCCGCTGTCTGGTTCGTGCTGGGCCGATCTTGAGTGGCGTCGCGCTGTCCTGCCCGCTGCCCCCCTGAGTCGCTGGTTTTAGCTACCCGGCGGGCGTATTCAGCAATGGCGGATGCGGTTGGTGAAAGGGGAGAAGTGCTGCCATTTCAGGGCTTTTGCGGGATTCTGAACAAGCTGTGAAATGGCGCTTGACGGGGCAGGGGTCCGACAGTATTGTCCGCCCCGCGATTCGACGGTGGTGGTAGGTTTTCATGACCTAAACACACTCGTCGAAACGGGTTCTGGCTTCCGTTCGCTCACGTTGAGGCCGGGCCTTCGCAAGATGGACATACTGACCCCTATCCGTGGCGCAAGCTGCGAGCATGGGTCTAGAGCGAGAGAACTGGGCGGTTTGCCGGCGTAAGCGGGCGGGCCGCCTCGATGCATTTTGTGTGTTGAACTAACTACGGGGTTTCGACTCGTATGCCGACGATCAACCAGCTCATTCGTAAGCCGCGCAAGCCGAATCCGGCGCGTGACAAGGTTCCGGCGCTGCAGGAATGCCCGCAGCGTCGCGGTGTTTGCACCCGCGTGTACACCACCACGCCGAAGAAGCCGAACTCGGCGCTTCGCAAGGTGGCGCGCGTGCGCCTCACGAACGGCTTCGAAGTTTCGAGCTACATTCCGGGTGAAGGCCATAACCTGCAGGAGCACTCCGTGGTGCTGATCCGCGGCGGCCGCGTCAAGGACCTTCCCGGTGTCCGCTATCACATCGTCCGCGGCGTGCTCGACACGCAGGGCGTCAAGGACCGCAAGCAGCGCCGTTCGAAGTACGGCGCCAAGCGTCCGAAGTAAGGGTCAGGAGAACCTACGATGTCGCGTCGTCACGCCGCCGTTAAGCGCGAAGTTCTGCCGGACCCGAAGTTCGGCGACCTCGTTGTCACCAAGTTCATGAACATGCTGATGTATGCCGGCAAGAAGTCGGCTGCTGAGCAGATCCTCTATGGTGCGTTCGACCGCATCAAGGGCAAGACCGGCAACGATCCGGTCAAGATGTTCCATGATGCGCTGAACAACGTGCGCCCGCAGATCGAAGTGCGTTCGCGCCGCGTCGGTGGTGCCACCTACCAGGTGCCGGTTGAGGTCCGTCAGGATCGCGGTCAGGCGCTGGCCATCCGCTGGCTGATCTCTTCGGCCCGCGCCCGTTCCGAAAACACCATGATCGACCGCCTGTCGACCGAACTGCTCGATGCCGCCAACGGCCGCGGCGGTGCGGTGAAGAAGCGCGAAGACACCCATCGCATGGCGGAGGCCAACAAGGCCTTCTCGCATTACCGCTGGTAAGCCAGAGCACTTCCGGAGTTCGTCATGCCTCGCACTACCCCCTACGAGCGCTACCGCAATATCGGCATCATGGCCCACATCGATGCCGGCAAGACCACTTGCACCGAGCGCATCCTGTATTACACCGGCCGTTCGCATAAGATCGGCGAAGTCCATGATGGCGCCGCCACCATGGATTGGATGGAGCAGGAGCAGGAGCGCGGCATCACGATTACGTCGGCTGCCACCACCTGCTTCTGGAACAACCATCGCATCAACATCATCGACACCCCCGGCCACGTCGACTTCACCATTGAAGTCGAGCGTTCGCTGCGCGTGCTCGATGGCGCGGTCTGCCTGTTCGACGGCGTTGCCGGTGTCGAGCCGCAGTCCGAGACCGTGTGGCGCCAGGCCGACAAGTACGGCGTGCCGCGCATGTGCTTCGCCAACAAGATGGACCGCATGGGTGCCAACTTCTTCCGCTGCGTCGACATGATCGTCGATCGCCTGGGCGCGAAGCCGCTGGTGCTCACCCTGCCGATCGGCCTGGAAGCCGATTTCAAGGGCATTGTCGACCTGGTGCGCAACCGCGCGATCATCTGGAAGGACGAGAGCCTCGGCGCCGAGTTCTACTATGATGAAATCCCGGCCGACATGAAGGAACAGGCGGCCGAGTATCGCGCCAAGATGATCGATATGGCCGTCGAGGCTGACGATGCCGCGCTGGAAGCCTATCTCGAAGGCAACGAGCCGGACGAGGCGACCCTGACCGCCTGCATCCGCAAGGGCACCATCGGCTACAAGTTCGTGCCGGTGCTGTGCGGCTCGGCGTTCAAGAACAAGGGCGTGCAGCCGCTGCTCGACGCCATTGTCGACTACCTGCCGTCGCCGGTAGATGTGGAAGGCGTCAAGGGCGTGAAGCCCGGCACCGACCAGGAACTGGTGCGCAAGACCTCGGACGAAGAGCCGTTCTCCGGCTTGGCGTTCAAGATCATGAACGACCCGTTCGTTGGCTCGCTCACTTTCGTGCGCATCTACTCGGGTGTGCTGGAAGCCGGCCAGGGCGTGCTGAACACCGTCAAGGAAAACCGCGAGCGTATCGGCCGCATGCTGCAGATGCATGCCAATACCCGTGAAGAAATCAAGGAAGCCCGCGCCGGCGACATCGTCGCCCTGGCTGGCCTCAAGAACACCACCACTGGCGACACGCTGTGCGATCCGCTGAACCCGATCGTGCTCGAGCGCATGGAGTTCCCGGAGCCGGTCATCGAGGTCGCGGTTGAGCCGAAGACCAAGAACGACCAGGAGAAGATGGGCATCGCCCTGAACCGCCTGGCCGCCGAAGATCCGTCCTTCCGCGTGTCGGTTGACCATGAGAGCGGCCAGACCGTGATCAAGGGCATGGGCGAACTTCACCTCGAAATCCTTGTCGACCGCATGAAGCGCGAGTTCAAGGTTGAGGCCAACGTGGGCGCCCCGCAGGTTGCCTACCGCGAGACCCTGACCAAGAACGCCGACATCGATTACACCCACAAGAAGCAGTCCGGCGGTTCGGGCCAGTTCGCCCGCGTGAAGCTGAAGTTCGAAGCCCAGGAGCCGGGCACGGGCATTCAGTTCGTCAACGCGGTGGTGGGCGGCAACGTGCCGAAGGAATACGTCCCGGCCGTGGAAAAGGGCATCAAGCAGGTCGCCGAGAGCGGCGTGCTCGCCGGCTTCCCGGTGATCGACTTCAAGTGCACTCTGTATGATGGTGCCTACCACGACGTCGACTCCTCGGCGCTCGCCTTCGAAATCGCTGCTCGCGCGGCGTTCCGCGAAGTGGCCCCGAAGGCCGGTGCGAAGCTGCTTGAGCCGATCATGCGTGTGGAAGTGGTGACCCCGGAAGACTTCGTTGGTGACGTGATGGGCGACCTGTCGTCCCGCCGCGGTCAGCTGACGGGTACCGAGCAGCGCGGCAACGCGCAGGTCGTGAACGCCATGGTGCCGCTGGCCAACATGTTTGGTTATGTGAACAACCTGCGTTCCATGACCCAGGGTCGCGCCACCTACACGATGACCTTCGACCACTATGCGCAGGTGCCGCAGAACGTGTCTGACGAAGTCGTCGCCAAGATGGCCGGCTAAGACACTGAACGGCATCGAAGAACAACTTTTGTATTGAGCGGAGAAAGTAGCCATGGGCAAGGCAAAATTTGAGCGCAACAAGCCGCATTGCAATATCGGGACGATTGGTCACGTTGACCACGGCAAGACGTCTCTGACTGCGGCGATCACGAAGGTTCTGGCGGAAGCTGGCGGCGCGACGTTTACGGCGTATGACCAGATCGACAAGGCGCCGGAAGAGAAGGCGCGTGGCATCACGATCTCGACGAGCCATGTCGAGTACGAGACCCCGAACCGCCACTATGCCCACGTCGACTGCCCTGGCCACGCTGACTATGTGAAGAACATGATCACGGGTGCGGCGCAGATGGACGGCGCGATCCTGGTGGTGTCGGCTGCTGACGGCCCGATGCCGCAGACCCGCGAGCACATCCTGCTGGCGCGCCAGGTCGGCGTGCCGTCGCTGGTGGTGTTCCTGAACAAGTGCGACATGGTTGACGACGCCGAACTGCTCGACCTGGTCGAGCTGGAAGTGCGCGAGCTGCTGTCGAAGTACGACTTCCCGGGCGACGACATCCCGATCGTGCGCGGTTCGGCCCTGTGTGCGCTGGAAGACAGCAACAAGGAACTGGGCCACGACGCGATCCTGAAGCTGATGGCCGAGGTGGACAAGTACATCCCGCAGCCGGAGCGTCCGAAGGACAAGCCGTTCCTGATGCCGGTGGAAGACGTGTTCTCGATCTCGGGCCGCGGCACTGTGGTGACCGGTCGCGTTGAGCGCGGCATCATCAAGGTTGGCGAGGAAGTCGAGATCGTCGGCCTGAAGGCGACGATCAAGACCACCGTCACCGGCGTTGAAATGTTCCGCAAGTTGCTTGATTCGGGTGAAGCTGGCGACAACATCGGCGCGCTGCTGCGTGGCGTGCAGCGTGATGACGTTGAGCGCGGCCAGGTCCTGGCCAAGCCGGGTTCGATCACCCCGCACACCAAGTTCACGGCCGAAGCCTACATCCTGACCAAGGAAGAGGGCGGCCGCCACACCCCGTTCTTCACCAACTACCGTCCGCAGTTCTACTTCCGCACCACCGACGTGACCGGCGTCGTGTCGCTGCCGGAAGGCGTGGAAATGGTGATGCCGGGCGATAACGTGAGCATGCAGGTCGAGCTGATCGCGCCGATCGCCATGGATGACGGCCTCCGCTTCGCTATCCGCGAAGGCGGCCGTACCGTCGGCGCCGGCGTCGTCGCAAGCATCTCCGCTTAAGCGGATATCGGAAAGCGAAAGTCATGGACAGCCAGAATATCCGCATCCGCCTCAAGGCTTTCGATCATCGCGTGCTCGATCAGAGCACCAGCGAGATCGTCAGCACGGCGAAGCGTACCGGGGCCCGTGTGCGGGGTCCGATCCCCTTGCCGACGCATATCGAGAAGTTCACTGTGAACCGCTCGCCGCACGTCGACAAGAAGTCCCGTGAGCAGTTTGAAATCCGCACGCACAAGCGGTTGCTCGACATCGTCGACCCGACACCCCA
The DNA here is from genome assembly GCF_965278975.1 of Ferrovibrio sp. GTDB lineage: Bacteria > Pseudomonadota > Alphaproteobacteria > Ferrovibrionales > Ferrovibrionaceae > Ferrovibrio. The sequence goes on along the minus strand of NZ_OZ257126.1, from coordinate 4,040,062 downwards.
GACCGTGGACGCGCTGATGAAGCTCGACCTGGCTGCCGGTGTTGACGTCGAGATCAAGCTCTGAGGTGGATGTGATGCGTACCGGATTGGTGGCACGCAAGCTGGGTATGACCCGGCTGTTCGCGGACGATGGGAGCCATGTTCCCGTTACCGTGCTTAAGGTGGACAACCTGCAGGTCGTTGCTCAGCGCACGGCCGAAAAGGATGGCTACAACGCAGTGCAGCTCGGTCTTGAGACCGTGAAGCCGAAGAACGTCTCGAAGGCGATGCGAGGCCATTTCGCCAAGGCGAATGTGGAACCGAAGCGCAAGCTGGTGGAATTCCGCGTCCCCGCGGAAGGCCTCGTCGATGTCGGCGCTGAACTGTCGGTCGAGCATTTCATCGTCGGCCAGTTCGTCGATGTGACCGGCACGACCGTCGGTAAGGGCTTCGCCGGTGCGATGAAGCGGCACAATTTCCGTGGTCTGGAAGCCAGCCACGGTGTGTCGATCAGCCACCGCAGCCATGGTTCGACCGGTAACCGCCAGGATCCGGGCCGTACCTTCAAGAACAAGAAGATGGCCGGCCATATGGGCGACCGTCAGCGGACCCAGCAGAACCTCGTCGTGGTGCGCACCGATGCCGCCCGCGGCCTGATCATGCTGAAGGGCAGCGTTCCGGGTTCGGAAGGTCAGTATGTGCTGGTCAGCGATGCGGTGAAGAAGCCGCGCGCCAAGGACCTGCCGATGCCGGCCGCTCTGAAGTCGGCTGAGAAGTAAGGGTTAGACCATGACCGAGACCATCGAAGTCAAGGTGACGGACCTGGACAACAAGGCGAGCGGCACGCTCGCCCTGTCCAAGGCTGTCTTCGGCCTGCCGGCGCGTGCGGATATCCTGCAGCGCATGGTGATCTGGCAGCTGGCCAAGCGCCAGCAGGGCACCCACAAGAGCAAGACCTACGGCGAAGTCTCTGGTTCGACGCGTAAGATCGTCAACCAGAAGGGCTCCGGCGGCGCCCGCCACGGCGGCATCCGCGCGCCGCAGTTCCGTGGCGGCGGCAAGGCCTTCGGTCCGGTGGTGCGCAGCCATGCCATCGACCTGCCGAAGAAGGTCCGCAAGCTGGCGCTGAAGACCGCGCTCTCGGTCAAGCTGGCCGAAGGCAAGCTGGTGGTGCTGAACGACACCGCCATCGGCGCTGCCAAGACCAAGGAATTGGCTGGCAAGCTGAAGACCCTCGGTCTGCAGAGCGCCCTGGTGATCGACGGCAAGACGCTGAACGACAACTTCGCTCTTGCCGCCCGCGCGATCCGCAACATCGACGTGCTGCCGGAGCAGGGCGCCAATGTGTATGACATCCTGCGCCGCGACACCCTGGTCCTGACCAAGGCTGCGGTCGAAGCTCTGGAGGCTCGCCTGAAATGAGCACTCTGAACCACTACGATGTGATCATCAGCCCGGTGATCACCGAGAAGGCCACCCGTACTTCCGAGTACAACCAGGTGACCTTCCGCGTGCCCCTCGATGCCACCAAGCCGCAGATCAAGGCGGCGGTCGAGGCTCTGTTCAAGGTTAAGGTCAAGGCCGTCAACACCCTCCGGGTGAAGGGCAAGACCAAGTTGTTCCGTGGCCGTCCGGGCCAGCGCTCGGACTACAAGAAGGCGATGGTCACCCTCGCCGAAGGCCAGCGGATCGACGTGACGACGGGGATCTGAAGTCATGGCGTTGAAGAACTTTAAGCCGGTCACTCCGTCCACCCGTGGTCTGGTGCTGATCGATCGCTCGCAGCTCTACAAGGGCCGCCCGGTCAAGGAACTGACCGAGGGTCTGAAGAAGAGCGGCGGTCGCAACAATTCCGGTCAGGTGACCACCCGCCATATCGGCGGTGGCCACAAGCGCCGTTACCGCATGGTCGATTTCAAGCGCCGCAAGTTCGATATCGGCGCTTCCGTCGAGCGCATCGAGTATGATCCGAACCGTACGGCTTTCATCGCGCTGCTGAAGTACGATGACGGCGAGGTGGCCTACATCCTGGCGCCGCAGCGCCTGAAGGTGGGCGACCGCGTGGTGGCTGGCGACAAGGCCGACATCAAGCCGGGCAACGCGATGCCGATGAAGTCGATCCCGGTCGGCACCATCATCCACAATGTCGAGCTGAAGCCCGGCAAGGGTGGCCAGATGGCCCGTTCCGCCGGCGCCTATGTGCAGCTGGTCGGCAAGGACCAGGGCATGGCGCTGGTGCGCATGCCGTCTGGTGAGCAGCGCCTGGTGCGCGCGGAGTGCATGGCCACCATTGGTGCCGTGTCGAACCCGGATAACCAGAACCAGAATCTCGGCAAGGCTGGCCGCAAGCGCTGGATGGGTGTTCGCCCGACCGTGCGCGGCGTGGCGATGAACCCGATCGACCATCCGCATGGCGGCGGCGAAGGCCGCACCTCGGGCGGCCGTCATCCGGTCACCCCGTGGGGCAAGCCGACCAAGGGCAAGCGTACGCGCACTAACAAGCGTACACAGAAGATGATCTTGCGCCGCCGTCCGGCGGGCGCACATAGCTGATCGGCTTAGGAGGCTGTCGTGGCACGTTCTGTTTGGAAAGGCCCGTTCATTGACGGGTATCTGCTGAAGAAGGCCGACACCGCGCGTTCGTCGGGCCGCAAGGAGGTCATCAAGACCTGGTCGCGGCGTTCGACTGTGATGCCGCAGTTCGTCGGTCTGACCTTCGGTGTTCACAACGGGCACAAGTTCATCCCGGTGTTGGTGACTGAGGAAATGGTGGGTCATAAGCTGGGCGAGTTCGCCCCGACCCGCAGCTTCCCGGGTCACACCGCCGATAAGAAGGCGAAGAAGTAACCATGAGCAAGCAGGCACACGAATCCCGCCTCGGCGAGAACGAAGCCATCGCGATTGGTCGCAACATCCGCGTCAGCCCGCGCAAGCTCGGCATTGTTGCCGGCCTGATCCGCGGCATGCGCGTCGAGGCTGCCCTGTCGGAACTGACCTTCTCCAAGCGCCGTATCGCGCAGGACGTGAAGAAGGTGCTGCAGTCGGCCATCGCCAACGCCGAGAACAACCATCAGCTCGACGTTGATCGTCTGGTGGTTTCGGAAGCCAGCGTTGGCAAGGGCTTGGTGATGCGCCGCTTCCATGCGCGCGCCCGCGGCCGTGGCACCCGCATCGAGAAGCCGTTCAGCCACCTCACCATCGTGGTGCGCGAGCGCGGCGAGGAAGAAGGCAAGGCGAAGGGCAAGAAGGCTGCTAAGGCCAAGGCCGAGGAGCAAGCGTAATGGGTCAGAAAGTCAATCCGATCGGTCTCCGCCTCGGGATCAACCGCACCTGGGACTCCCGCTGGTACGCCAGCGACAAGGAGTATGCCACGCTGCTGCATGAAGACCTCAAGATCCGCAAGTATCTTGAGCAGCGTCTGGCCCAGGCCGGCGTCGCCCGCATCGTCATCGAGCGTCCGGCGAAGAAGGCCCGCATCACCATCCACTCGGCGCGTCCGGGCGTGGTGATCGGCAAGAAGGGCGCCGATATCGAGAAGCTGCGCTCCGAACTGGCCAAGATGACCAAGTCGGAAGTGCATCTCAACATCGTCGAGATCCGCAAGCCGGAACTGGATGCCCGCCTGGTGGCCGAAAACATCGCCCAGCAGCTGGAGCGCCGCGTGGCCTTCCGCCGCGCCATGAAGCGCGCCGTGCAGTCGGCGATGCGTCTGGGCGCCGGCGGCATCCGTATCAACTGCTCGGGCCGTCTCGGCGGCGCTGAAATCGCCCGCATCGAGTGGTACCGCGAGGGCCGCGTGCCGCTGCATACCCTGCGCGCCGATGTCGATTTCGCCCGTGGCACCGCCAAGACCGCCTACGGCACCTGCGGCGTCAAGGTTTGGGTGTTCAAGGGCGAGATCATGGCCCATGACCCGATGGCCCAGGACAAGCGGATGGCCGAACAGACCACCGGCCGTCAGGGCTGAGACCGGAGTAACGCGTCATGATGCAACCGAAGCGTACCAAGTTCCGTAAGGCCTTTAAGGGCCGTATCAAGGGCGTCGCCAAGGGCGGCACCGATCTGAATTTCGGCGCCTATGGCCTCAAGGCCCTGGAGCCGGCGCGTCTCACCGCGCGCCAGATCGAAGCCGCTCGCCGTGCGATCACCCGCCACATCAAGCGCCAGGGCCGCATGTGGATCCGGATTTTCCCGGATCTGCCGGTGTCCTCGAAGCCTGCCGAAGTCCGCATGGGTTCGGGCAAGGGTTCGCCGGAATTCTGGGTGTGCCGCGTGAAGCCTGGCCGCGTGATGTTCGAACTCGATGGCATCCCGGCGCCGCTGGCCAAGGAAGCCTTCCTGCTCGGCGCCGCCAAGCTGCCGATCAAGACCCGCGTCGTCACCCGCCTCGGTGAAGGAGCCTAATGCCATGAAGACCAGCGAATTGGTCGGCAAGACCAAGGACGAGTTGGTGGCCAAGCTCACCGATCTGAAGAAGGAGCAGTTCAACCTGCGCTTCCAGAAGGCGACCGGCCAGCTCGAGAACACCGCACGCGTCCGTCAGGTGCGTCGCGACATCGCCCGTGTGCGCGGCCTGCTGGACAAGCAGACCGCTGCCGTCCGGGCATAAGGAGACGAAGAGATGCCGAAGCGCGTTTTGCAGGGCGTCGTCGTGAGCGACAAGGGCGAAAAGACCATCGTGGTCAAGGTCGAACGTCGCATCATGGACCCCATGTACAAGAAGTTCATCCGCCGCTCGAAGCGCTACCATGCGCATGATGAGAACAACGCCCATAAGGTGGGCGATGTGGTCTGGATCGAAGAGACCCGTCCGCTCTCCAAGCTGAAGCGGTGGATCGTCGTCGAGAACCAGGCCTGAGCCGGCACCAAGTAGAAGCGAGGTACAGGTCCAATGATCCAAGTGGAAACCAATCTCGACGTCGCCGATAATTCCGGCGCACGCCGAGTCCAGTGCATTAAGGTGCTGGGCGGCTCCAAGCGTAAGTACGCCCAGGTCGGTGACGTCATCGTCGTCTCCGTCAAGGACGCCATTCCGCGCGGCCGCGTGAAGAAGGGTGACGTGCATCGCGCCGTCATCGTCCGCACCGCCAAGGAAATCCGTCGTGCCGATGGCAGCGCCATCCGGTTCGACCGCAATGCCGCCGTGCTCATCAACAAGCAGAACGAGCCGATCGGCACCCGTATCTTCGGGCCGGTGACGCGCGAACTGCGCGCCAAGAGCCATATGAAGATCATCTCGCTGGCTCCGGAGGTGCTCTAAGCCATGGCGCAGAAGCTGAAGATCAAGAAGGGCGACAAGGTGGTTGTGACCACCGGCCGCTCCAAGGGTGTGAAGGGCGAAGTGCTGAGCGTCGACCGTGACGGCGGCCGCGCCGTGGTTGCCGGCGCCAACAAGCTGACGCACCACACCAAGCCGAGCCGCACCGCGGCCGGCGGCATCGAGCAGCGCGAAGCTTCCGTCGACCTGTCGAACCTGATGCATCAGGATCCGAAGGACGGCAAGCCGACCCGCGTGGGTTACAAGTTCCTGGATGACGGCCGCAAGGTGCGCTTCGCGAAGCGTTCCGGCGAAGTCATCGACCGCTAAGGAGGCAGACAATGACTACCCGTCTGCAAGACTTCTACCAGACCGAGGTGCGCAAGCAGCTCATCGAGAAGTTCGGCTACACCAACCCGATGGAAGTGCCGAAGATCGAGAAGATCGTCATCAACATGGGCGTCGGCGAGGCCGCTTCGGACTCCAAGAAGGTCCAGGTTGCTGCCACCGAACTGGCGGCCATCGCCGGCCAGAAGCCGGTGCTGACCCGCGCCCGCAAGGCCATCGCGAACTTCAAGCTGCGCGAAGGCCAGGCCATCGGCTGCAAGGTGACGCTGCGCCGCGACCACATGTACGAGTTCCTCGACCGTCTGATCAATATTGCTCTGCCGCGTGTCCGCGACTTCCGCGGCGTGAACGCCAAGAGCTTTGACGGCCGTGGCAACTACGCCCTGGGTCTCAAGGAACAGATCATCTTCCCGGAGATCGATTACGACAAGGTCGCTGATGTGCGCGGCATGGATATCATCATTTGCACGTCGGCGAAGACGGATGAGGAAGCCAAGGCGCTGCTCGCCGGTTTCCGCATGCCGTTCCAGAACTGAGCCGGAAAGGATCGCTGACCATGGCGAAGAAGAGTTCCGTCGAAAAGAATGAGCACCGCCGCAAGCTGGCCACGCGTTATGCTGCCAAGCGCGCCCGCCTGAAGGCTGCCATTCAGAACAAGCAGGCTCAACCGGAAGAGCGTTTCGAGGCCGCCCTCAAGCTGGCCGAGATGCCGCGCAATTCCGCGAAGATCCGTATCCGCAACCGCTGCGAACTGACTGGCCGTCCGCGTGCCTTCTATCGCAAGCTGAAACTGTCGCGCAACATGCTGCGTGAGCTGGCCTCGAATGGCCAGATCCCCGGCATGGTGAAGTCGAGCTGGTAAGGAGGGCAAGAGAATGGCTCTTTCCGATCCGTTGGGCGATCTGCTCGCCCGCATCCGCAACGGCCAGCAGGCCGGCAAGTCGTCCATTGAATCGCCGGCTTCCAAGCTGCGCGCCAATGTGCTCGAAGTCCTGAAGAAGGAAGGTTACATCCGCGGCTACGAGCTGCTTGCGGATGGCAACAAGCGCAACCTGCGCATCGAGCTGAAGTATTTCGAGGGTGAGCCGGTGATCAAGGCGATCAACCGTATCTCCAAGCCTGGTCGTCGCGTCTACTCCGGCATCTCCGAGCTGCCGAAGGTGCGTGGTGGTCTTGGCATCTCGATCCTCTCCACGCCGCGCGGCGTGATGTCGGATATCGAGGCACGCTCCGCCAATGTTGGCGGCGAAGTCCTCTGCCGCGTGTTCTAAGGAGTTCTGCCATGTCTCGTATCGGCAAACATCCGGTTCCAGTGCCCCAGGGCGTGCAGGTGAATCTGGCTGGCCAGACCCTGACCGCGAAGGGCCCAAAGGGCGAGCTGAAGCTCACCATCGTTGACGACCTGTCGGTTGAACTGGCCGACAACAAGGTCACCGTCAAGCCGCGTAGCGTCAACCGTCGCTCTCGCTCCATGTGGGGCATGCAGCGCACGCTGGTCAGCAATCTGCTGAAGGGCGTGAAGGACGGCTACACCCGCGATCTGGACATCAACGGCGTCGGCCTGCGTGCTGCTCTGCAGGGCAAGACCCTGCAGCTCAACATGGGCTTCAGCCACGACGTGAACTACCCGATCCCGGCCGGCATCGAAATCAAGGTGGAAAAGCCCACTTCGATCAAGATCTCCGGCGCAGACCGTCAACTCGTCGGCCAGGTGGCTGCGGATATCCGCGCCGTCAAGCCGCCCGAACCTTACAAGGGCAAGGGCATCAAGTATTCCGACGAGAAGATCCTGCGCAAGGAAGGCAAGAAGAAGTAAGGAATGCCCGCATGAGCAAGCTCACTCGCCTCAATGCGCTGAACGCGCGCCGCAAGGACCGCAACCGCACCCGGATCGCGGAGGCCGCCCACGGCCGCCCGCGTCTCAGCGTGCATCGCACCTCGCGCTTCATCTACGCCCAGATCATCGACGACACCAAGGGTGTGACGCTGGCCTCCGCCTCCTCGCTGGAGAAGGACCTGCGTTCCACGCTGAAGGCCGGCGGCAACAAGGATGCCGCTGCCGAGGTGGGCAAGCTGATTGCCGCGCGCGCCAAGGCCGCCGGCGTCAACGACGTGATCTTCGACCGCGGCAGCTACCTCTATCACGGGCGCGTCAAGGCGCTCGCCGAGGCGGCTCGCGAAGGCGGCTTGAACTTCTAAGAAAGGTTTTCGGACATGGCTGGTAATCAACGGGAGCGGGGCGAACGCGGCGAGCGCGGTGAGCGCGGCGGCGAGCGCGGTGAGCGCGACAGCGAGTTCGTCGACAAGCTGGTCTCCATCAACCGCGTCGCCAAGGTGGTGAAGGGCGGTAAGCGTTTTGGTTTCGCCGCCCTGGTGGTGGTGGGTGATCAGAAGGGCCGCGTCGGCTACGGTTCGGGCAAGGCCCGCGAAGTGCCGGAAGCGATCCGCAAGGCCACCGAGCATGCCAAGCGCAACATGATCCGCGTCAACCTGCGCGAAGGCCGCACGCTGCATCACGACATCGAAGCGCGTCATGGCGCCGGCAAGGTGGTGCTGCGCGCCGCTCCGGCCGGTACCGGCATCATCGCCGGCGGCCCGATGCGCGCCGTGTTCGAGACGCTGGGCGTCGCCGACGTGGTGACGAAGTCGATCGGCAGCTCGAATCCGCATAACATGGTGAAGGCGACTTTCGCCGCTCTGCAGGCTTTGAACGCGCCGCGTCACATCGCCAACAAGCGCGGCAAGAAGGTGGCCGACATCCTCGGCCGCCGCGCCGACAGCGAGGAGTAATCTGTCATGGCGAACAAGAAGGTGAAGGTCACCTGGATCCGTTCCGCGAACAAGCGCACGGAAGACCAGCAGCAGACCATCAAGGGCCTGGGCCTGCGCCGCCTGCACGATAGCCGCGAGCTGGAGGATACTCCGGCGGTGCGTGGCATGATCGCCAAGGTGAGCCACCTGATCCGGGTCGAAGGCTGATTTAGCCGGCCGTAAGAAGGAATTAGGAACATGCGTCTCAATCAGATTGCCGACAACGAGGGCGCCCGCAAGGATCGCATGCGCGTTGGCCGCGGCATCGGCTCCGGCAAGGGCAAGACCTCGGGCCGTGGCGTCAAGGGCCAGAAGGCGCGCACCGGCGTGTCGATCAAGGGCTTCGAAGGCGGCCAGACCCCGATCCATCGCCGCCTGCCGAAGCGTGGCTTCAATCCGCTCAACCCGCAGGATTTCGACCTGGTGAACCTGGGCCGCCTGCAGGCCGCGATCGACAAGGGCAAGCTCGATGCTTCCAAGCCGGTTGACGGCGCGGCGCTGAAGGCTGCCGGCCTGATCTCGGGCAAGGCCGCCGATGGCGTGCGCCTGCTCGGCACCGGTGAGTTGAAGGCCAAGATCGCCGTGTCGGTGCAGGGCATCTCCGCCACTGCCCGCGAGGCGGTGGAGAAGGCCGGCGGCTCGGTCACCGTGCTCGAGACCCGCAAGGTCAAGGCGCTGGCCCGCTCGGAGCAGGTCAAGGCCGAGAAGGCCAAGAAGAAGAAGAAGTAATCCATCCCCTTGGCGTGGGCTTCGGCCCACGCCATATGGTTGGTTAACCGTTTCGTTTCCCCAGGCACCTAACCCCGGGCATTGGATCAAGGAGCTACGATGGCGTCGGCCGCAGAACGTATGGCAGCCAGCCTGAATCTTGGGGCCTTTGCCAAGGCTACCGAGCTGAAGAAGCGCATTTGGTTCACCCTGGGCGCGCTGATCATCTATCGGCTTGGTACTTACATTCCGCTGCCGGGCATCGACCCGACGGTGCTTTCCGACATTTTCAAGCAGCAGTCCGGCGGCATCCTCGGCCTGTTCAATGTCTTCGCGGGTGGCGCGCTTGAGCGCATGACCATCTTCGCGCTGAATATCATGCCGTATATCTCTGCCTCCATCATCATGCAGCTTCTGACGACCGTGGTGCCGTCATTCGAGGCGATGAAGAAGGAAGGCGAGGCGGGCCGCAAGCGCATCAACCAGTTCACCCGCTATGGCACTGTCCTGCTTGCCGTGGTGCAGGCCTATGGCATTGCGATCGGCCTTGAGGGCATGACCGGCGGCCGTGGCGTCGGCGCCGTGATCGAGCCGGGCCTGTTCTTCCGCATCGTTACCGTGGTGACGCTCACCGGCGGCACGATGTTCCTGATGTGGCTGGGCGAGCAGATCACCCAGCGCGGCGTCGGCAACGGCATCTCGCTGATCATCTTCGCCGGCATCATCGCTGAATTGCCGCGCGCGCTTGCCGCCACCCTGGAACTGGGCCGCACCGGCGCGCTCTCCATGGCCGTGATCGTGGTGGTGCTGGTTGGCGCCGTCGCCGTGATCTACGGCATCGTGTTCATGGAGCGCGCCCAGCGCCGCATCCTGATCCAGTATCCCAAGCGCCAGGTCGGCGCCCGCATGTTCGGCGGCGAAAGCTCGCATCTGCCGATGAAGCTGAATTCGGCTGGCGTGATCCCGCCGATTTTCGCTTCCTCGCTGCTGCTGATGCCGATGACCATCGCGCAGTTCACCGCCGGCTCCGGCGGCCCGGAATGGCTCACCACCGTCACGGCCCTGCTGGGCCATGGCCAGCCGCTGTACATGCTGATGTATGTGGCGCTGATCGTGTTCTTCTGCTTCTTCTATACCGCCGTGGTGTTCAACCCGGTGGAGACCGCCGATAACCTGAAGAAGCATGGCGGCTTCGTGCCGGGCATCCGCCCGGGCCAGCGCACCGCCGAGTATTTCGACTATGTCCTGACCCGCATCACGGTCGCCGGCGCCATCTATATCGCCGCCGTCTGCTTGCTGCCGGAAATCCTGATCTCGCGCTTCTCGGTGCCGTTCTACTTCGGCGGCACCTCGCTGTTGATCGTGGTCAGCGTCACCATGGACACCGTGGCGCAGGTCCAGTCGCACCTGCTGGCGCATCAGTATGAGGGCCTCATCAAGAAGGCCAAGCTGAGAGGGGCACGCAAATGAGGCTTATCCTGCTCGGACCGCCGGGTGCCGGCAAAGGCACCCAGGCCCAGCGTCTGACCCAGAGCCATGGCCTTGTGCAGCTCTCCACCGGCGACATGCTGCGTGCCGCCGTGAAGGCCGGCACCGCCATCGGCATGAAGGCCAAGGCGATCATGGACCAGGGCGGCCTGGTTTCGGACGATATCGTGGTCGGCATCATCGCCGAGCGCATCGACCAGCCGGATTGCCGCAAGGGCTTTATCCTGGATGGCTTCCCGCGCACCACCAAGCAGGCCGAGGCGCTGGACAAGATGCTGTCCGAGCGCAAGCTGAAGCTCGATGCCGTGATCGAGATGAAGGTCGACGACAAGGTGCTGGTGTCGCGAATCACCGGCCGTTTCACCTGCGCCAAGTGCGGCGCCGGCTACCATGACAGTTTCCAGCCGACCAAGCAGCCGGGCGTATGCGACCGCTGCGGGTCGACCGAGTTCAGCCGTCGTGCCGATGACAATGCCGAGACCGTGGTTCCCCGGTTGACGGCGTATCATGGCCAGACTGCACCACTTCTGCCGTACTACGAAGGCAAGGGTATTCTTCGTCAGGTTGATGGCATGGCGGAAATCAATGAGGTGACGCGCCAGATTGATGAGGTATTGAAATCGATCTGAGGCGAAAAGCCTTTTAGAGTTGACTAGTTACGGAGAGTTTCTATAATCGCGCCCCTTGGGCAGCGGGTGCGATCAAACAACTGGAGAGCCGCTCAGCGTAAATTACTGTTTACGTTGAGTTTTTCTGTTGGCTATCAGGTCGCCCGGATTGACCGACTCAGGTGAGCCTTGAGTCGTTGACGCGAGGAGAGAAGGCGTGGCGCGTATCGCAGGCGTGAATATCCCGACCAACAAGCGGGTCGAGATCGCACTGACCTACATCTACGGCATTGGCCGGGTGAAGGCGAAAGAGATTTGTGAAAAGGTCAGCATCCCGGCCGAACGCCGGGTGAACCAGCTGACTGACGCGGAAGTGCTTCAGATCCGCGAAGCCATCGACCGCGAATACAAGGTCGAAGGTGATCTGCGTCGTCAGATCGCGATGGACATCAAGCGTCTGATGGACCTGGGCTGCTACCGCGGCCTGCGTCACCGCAAGGGCCTGCCGGTCCGCGGTCAGCGCACCCATACCAATGCCCGCACCCGCAAGGGCAAGGCTGTCGCGATCGCCGGTAAGAAGAAGGCGCCGCGCTAAAGAATTCTGGTGGCGGTCCAGGCTGATCCGGCCTGGGCCGCCATTACCATATGCGGTATTTGCCGCAGGAATGATGCAAGGATAGTAGGATCGCCATGGTCAAGGACAAGGCTGCGCGCCCCCGGCGCAAAGAGAAGAAGAACATCACCTCTGCCGTCGCGCATGTGAATGCCTCCTTCAACAACACGATGATCACCATTACTGACGCGCAGGGCAACACCATCGCCTGGTCGTCGTCGGGCAGCCAGGGCTTCAAGGGTTCGCGCAAGTCGACCCCGTATGCCGCGCAGGTCGCCGCCGACGTGGCTGGCCGCCGCGCCGCCGAGCATGGCGTGCGTACCCTGGAAGTGGAAGTGAAGGGCCCGGGCGCTGGCCGCGAGTCCGCTCTGCGCGCGCTGCAGGCCGTCGGTTTCGTGATCACCAGCATCCGCGACGTGACGCCGATCCCGCATAACGGCTGCCGTCCGCCGAAGCGCCGCCGCATCTGATCCCTACCGGCGCCGGCCCCCAGCCGGTGCCGGATTTCTATTCCGGCCGCGTCGCCGGGCACTTGGCTGTTAGCCGGGGCTCTTGCGCGATGCGGCAACTGAACGAGGTCGCAGGTGATCCAGAAGAATTGGACCGATCTGATCAAGCCGAACAAGTTGGTGATCGAGCCGGGCGCCGTGCCGGGCCGTACCGCCACCATCGTCGCCGAGCCGCTGGAGCGTGGTTTCGGTCTGACGCTGGGCAACGCGCTGCGCCGCGTGCTGCTGTCCTCGCTGCAGGGCGCTGCTGTCACCTCGATCAAGATCGATGGCGTGCTGCATGAATTCTCCTCCATCCCGGGTGTGCGCGAGGATGTCACCGACATCGTGCTGAACATCAAGTCGATGGCGCTGCGCATGCACGGCGAAGGCCCGAAGCGCATGTACCTGAACGCCAAGGGTCCGTGCGAAGTCACCGCCAAGATGATCGAGACCGGCCATGACATCGAAGTCATGGACCCGGACCATGTGCTGATGACGCTGGATAACGGCGCCGCCATCCGCATGGAACTGACCGTCGAGACCGGCAAGGGCTATGTGCCGGCTTCGGCCAACCGCCCGGAAGACGCACCGATCGGCCTGATCCCGGTGGATGCGCTCTACAGCCCGGTGCGCAAGGTTTCCTACAAGGTCGAGAATACCCGCGAGGGCCAGATCCTCGACTATGACAAGCTGACCATGCAGGTAGAGACCAACGGCTCGATCAAGCCGGAAGATGCCGTGGCCTATGCCGCGCGCATCCTGCAGGACCAGCTGCAGCTCTTCATCAACTTCGAGGAGCCGAAGAACGAAGTTCGCGAGAAGTCGATTGCCGAGCCGGAATTCAATCCGAACCTGCTCCGCCGCGTCGACGAACTCGAACTTTCGGTGCGCTCGGCGAACTGCCTGAAGAACGACAACATCGTCTACATCGGCGACCTGATCCAGAAGACCGAGGCGGAAATGCTCCGCACTCCGAACTTCGGCCGCAAGTCGCTGAATGAGATCAAGGAAGTGTTGTCGCAGATGGGCCTGCACCTCGGCATGCATGTGCCGAACTGGCCGCCTGAGAACATCGAAGAGATGGCCAAGAAGTATCAGGATCAGTACTGATCCAAGGCCGACTGAAAGACTAAGGAGAGTTTCCCATGCGCCATCGTAATGCCGGCCGCAAGCTGAACAAGTCCAGTTCCCACCGCCGTGCCATGTTCGGCAACATGGTTGCCGCGCTGATTAAGCACGAGCAGATCACCACCACGCTGCCGAAGGCCAAGGAGCTGAAGCCGCTGATGGACAAGCTGATCACGCTCGGCAAGCGCGGCGATCTGCATGCCCGCCGTCAGGCTCTGGCCTTCATCCCCGAGAAGTCGGCGGTGGACAAGCTGTTCAAGACCCTGAACGCCCGTTATGCCTCGCGCCAGGGTGGCTACACCCGCGTGCTGAAGGCCGGCTTCCGCTATGGCGATGCCGCCCCGATGGCAGTGATCGAGCTGGTTGACCGCGATCCGGCCGCCAAGGGCCTGGATTCGGGTCCGGTGCAGGTGACCGAGGAAGCCGAAGCGGCGTAAGCCTCAAGGCAATAGACTTCGAAAAGGCCGGCGTTCTGCGCCGGCCTTTTTTATAGTTGCTGGATCGCCTCGAAGGCGACGCCGATCAGCAGCATGGTGACGGCGCCATCCTGGCCCAGTGGCAGCAGCAGCGACTGGTGGCGGAATGAGCGGCCATTCAGCGCCTGCTCGCGGGTGAAGATTTCCGGCTGGCCGCCGGCCACCACGCGGTCATAGCAGGGGATGATCTCGGCGGCGAATTCCGGCCACGGATGCAGGTCGAGGAACTGCCCGGTAAGATCGAAGCCCTGGCGCTGCACCACATTGGAGCCATATAGCCGGTAACGGTAACGCGATCCGCCACCCGGCTGTGCCAGCACATCCATCAGGATCAGGTCGCCAAGGATGAAGGTCATCCCGGTCGGATCGATATCGGCGCGGCTGGGATAGGGCAGGGTGCCGGCGGTTTCTTGCCAGTAGGCAAAGAGGCGCCGCAGTCTGTTACTTGTCAGGGGAAGGTTGTGCATTACCCCTAGCATAGCCAAGCAGAGGTCGCGGTAAACCGGGCGGACGGCTGTTTTTTGTCTAGCCGGGCCCGGCTTGAATTTTTCACCAACGGCTCCTTATCATCCGTCATGACCAAACGTTCCCCGCTCTCCGCTTTTCTGCTCTCTGCCCTGGCCCTGTTGCTGAGTGCGGGGGCGGTTTTCGCCCAGGCGGCAATGCCCGCACAGCGCGTGCCGCAAAGCCGCACCGAGATCCAGCTTTCCTTCGCGCCGCTGGTGCGCCAGGTGGCGCCGGCGGTGGTGAATGTCTACACCCGCAAGGTGGAGCGCGTGGTGCAGCGGTCGCCGCTGCTCGATGATCCGATCTTCCGCCGCTTCTTCGGCGACCAGCAGATGTTCGGCATCCCGCGCGAGCGCGTGGCGCAGTCGCTCGGCTCCGGTGTGATCGTGGAAGCCGATGGCGTCATCGTCACCAACAATCACGTCATCGATGGCGCCACCGAGATCGTGGTGGCGCTGGCCGACCGCCGTGAGTTCGAAGCCAAGGTGATTGCCGCCGATCCCAAGACCGATCTGGCGATCCTGCGTATCGAGACCCGCGGCGAGGTGCTGCCCGCGCTTGAGTTCCGTGACTCTGACGACCTGCAGGTCGGCGAACTGGTGCTGGCCATCGGCAATCCCTTCGGTGTTGGCCAGACCGTGACGCAGGGCATCGTCTCGGCTTTGGGCCGCACTGATGTGGGCGATGCCGATGCGCAATCCTTCATCCAGACGGACGCTGCAATCAATCCCGGCAATTCCGGTGGCGCGCTGGTGACCATGGATGGCCGCCTTGCCGGCATCAACACCGCGATCTTTTCCAAGACCGGCGGCAGCGTCGGCATCGGCTTTGCCATTCCATCCAACCTCGTCGCAGCCACTGTTGCCAGCGCGCTTTCCGGCAAGGGCATCCGCCGCCCATGGTTCGGCGCCAATGCCACGCCGGTGACTTCGGAGGCGGCGCAGGGCCTCGGCATGGAACGGCCGAACGGTGTGCTGGTGGGGCAGACCTTCCCCGGCGGCCCCGCCGACCGTGCCGGTCTGCGCACCGGCGATGTGGTGCTGAAGGTGGATGGCCGCGAGGTGAACGATCCGCGCGCGCTGAAATTCCGCATCGCCACGCGCAAGCTGGGTGAAACCGCGACACTGGATATCCTGCGCCAGGGCCGCCTGCGCAGCCTGACCATTTCGCTGACCGAGGCGCCGGAAACGCCACCGCGCGAACTGACCCAGCTTGGCGGCAACCATCCGCTTGCCGGCGCCACTGTCGGCAATCTTTCGCCGGCCTTCGCCGAGGAGATTGGCTTCGATGCCCTGACCAGCGGCGTTATCGTGTTGAACCTGGCAGGCGGCTCGCCGGCCAACCGCATCCGGCTGCGGCCGGGCGATGTGGTGGTGAAGGTGAACAACGACGACATCAAGGATGTCGCCGGCTTGCAGCGCGCCCTGCGCAACAGCCCGCAGCAATGGCTGCTGGTGCTGAAGCGCGGCGACCAGCTGTTGCAGCTTCAGGTCCGCGCTTGAGCAATCTGTTCCAGCAGGCGGGACTGGAGCCGGCGGGGCCGCTGGCCGACCGGCTGCGGCCCAAGACGCTGGACGAGGTGATCGGCCAGGATCATCTGTTGCAGGGCGAGGGACCACTGGCCCGCATGGTGGCGGCGAAGAAGCTGTCCAGCCTGATCCTGTGGGGGCCGCCGGGTACCGGCAAGACCTCGATCGCGCGGCTGCTGGCGGAAGCGACAGGGCTTTACTTCGCGCCACTCTCGGCGGTGTTCTCCGGTGTTGCCGATCTGCGCAAGGCATTCGATGCCGCCCGGGCGCGGCGTGAGCAGGGCCAGCGCACTTTGCTGTTCGTGGATGAAATCCACCGCTTCAACCGGGCGCAGCAGGATGGCTTCCTGCCATTCGTGGAGGATGGCACCGTGGTGCTGGTGGGCGCCACCACGGAGAATCCCAGCTTCGCCTTGAACGGCGCCTTGCTGTCGCGCGCCAGCGTACTGGTGCTGCATCGCCTGGACGATGCGGCGCTGGACGCTCTGCTTACGCGTGCCGAAGCCATTGAGGACAAGCCGCTGCCGCTGACGCCCGAGGCACGGGCGGCGCTCCGCGCCATGGCCGATGGCGATGGCCGCTACCTGCTCAACATGGCCGAGCAGGTGTTCAGCCTGAGCACCGGCGGCGACCTTGATCCGGCACGTCTGGCAACCCTGCTGCAACGCCGTGCGCCGCTCTACGACAAGAGCCAGGAAGAGCATTACAACCTGATCAGCGCGCTGCATAAGTCGCTGCGCGGCTCCGATGTTGATGCCGCGCTCTACTGGCTGGCGCGCATGCTGATCGGCGGCGAGGAGCCGCTCTACATCATGCGCCGGCTGGCGCGTTTCGCCGCCGAGGATATCGGCATGGCCGACCCCAATGCCTTGCTGCAGGCGATGGCGGCGAAGGAGCTTTACGACTTCCTCGGCAGCCCGGAAGGCGAGATCGGCCTGGTGCAGACCGTGGTCTACCTTGCCACGGCGCCGAAATCGAATGCGGTCTACAAGGCCGAGAGTGCCGCCAAACGGGCCGCCAAGGAGCATGGCTCGCTGATGCCGCCGATGCATATCCTGAATGCACCGACCAAGATGATGAAGCAGCTCGGCTATGGCAGCGGCTATGCCTATGACCACGATGCCGAGGACGGGTTTTCCGGCCAGAACTACTTCCCCGATGACATGGAGCGCCAGCAACTCTACCGCCCGGTGGAGCGCGGGTTTGAGCGGGATATCATTAAGCGATTGGAATATTGGCAGAAATTGCGTGCCAAGCGGCAGGGTGAGGGCGACGCCTAGGGGATTTTTCCCAGGCCGGGGATGACTTCCGCCAAATTCTTCCTAACTATTTGGTAAGGCTAGGGAGATAGGGTGCGCCATCATGGCCCAGCTTGCCAATCTGCTGCCAGACAAGAATTCCCCCGTCACGCGCCTGCTGACCGGCCTTGGTGCCGTGTTGCTGTTTGCAGTGCTCTCGGGGTATATCGGCATGTCCATCGTGAAGGATGATGAAAAGCCGTTCTATCAGCCCGGCGTCATTCCCTCGCGCGAGGAATGCTTCATCGAGAAGCTGTCGCGGTACTCCAAGCTCAACAAGCAGATCCTTTTCCAGGCCGGCCAGGAATGCGAACTCGAAGTCCAATCGGTAGAGGGTCACGAGCAGCGCCGCCTGGAATGGCTGGAGGAGCAGGCCGTGAAACGCCGCGAGCAGAAGCAGATGCCGGCAACGGCCCAGCCGCAGGAGCCGGCGGCTCCCGTCGATACCGTGCGCCGCGTCTGGCGCTGAACGGATTAAATCCATGAATCAGATCATCACCCGCGTCGTCGCCGACGACGAGGCCGACCTGCGGCTCGACCGCTGGTTCAAGCGCCATTACCCCTGGGTCGGCCATGGCAAGCTGGAGAAGCTGCTGCGTACCGGCCAGGTCCGCGTCAATGGTGGCCGCGCCAAGGCAGCGACAAGGCTGGAAGCCGGCCAGACGCTGCGCATCCCGCCGCTGGGCGAGCCGCCGGCCGCCGATGCCCCGCCGGCGCCACGCATCCTGAAGATCGATCCAGAGCGGATCGAGGCCTTGCAGGCCGCCGTGCTGCACAAGGACGATGCGGTGATCGTGCTGAATAAGCCGCCGGGCCTCGCCACCCAGGGCGGCACCGGCCTGAACGAACATCTCGACGGCCTGCTGGATTACCTGCGTTTCGAGGCCGCCGAGCGGCCGCGCCTGGTGCATCGCCTGGACAAGGATACTTCCGGCGTGCTGGTGCTGGCGCGGACCGCCAAGGCCGCTGCCAAGCTCACGGCTGCGTTGCGCAAGCGCGAGGCGCATAAGCTCTATTGGGCGCTGGTTACCGGCGTGCCCACCCCGCGCCAGGGCAAGATCGACATGCCGCTGGCCAAGCTGCCCGGCCCCCTGGGCGAGCGCATGGCTGGTGATCCAGAGGCTGGCAAGTCGGCGGTGACGCTCTACCGCACCGTCGCCACCGCCGGTCGCCGTGCCGCCTGGCTGGCGATGGCGCCGGTCACCGGCCGCACGCATCAGCTCCGCGTCCATGCCGCTTTCATTAACACGCCGATTGCCGGCGACGGCAAGTATGGCGATGCCGAGAAGCAGCTTACCGGCGGCATCAGCCGCAAGCTGCACCTGCATGCCCGCGCGCTGCGGCTGCAGCATCCAGATGGCGATATCTTCCAGGTGCGCGCGCCGATGCCGCCGCATATGCTTGCTTCCTGGGAGTTTCTTGGTTTCGATCCAGAAGAGGACGACGCCGATCTATGGCTGGAATAGGCAGCAGCAGCGCCGGCGCCATGCCGGCCACTATCCATCCGCTGCGCCAGGCGCTGGTGGATGAGCTGCATGCGCGGCCGCCGGTGCCGCTGGCCGCGCCCGCCCGGGTGCTCAATTTCGTCCTGTTCGGCGCGGCCAATCTGACGGGCGATCCGCTCCGCAGCCTGGCGCTGGCGCAAGGCGCGGAAGCAGCCGAGACCATTGCCAAGCATGCGGTGCTGGCGCTCGGCCCTTATGTGGCGATCCAGGAGCGCCGCACTGAATTCACCACCTATACGCTTTATCTGCCGCGTGCCGCCGGCTCATCGGTGGAGGCGGCACCCGACCTGCCGCCGGCCTTGCAGGCCTGGATTGCCGGCCTGCCGGGCGAGTTGATCGCGGCCTCCGATCTGGTGATCCTGGCGCCAGGCGAGGCGGCGCCTGATACCGCCCTGCTGGCGCGGCTGTTTGACGATAACGCCCTGGTCGCGTCGCGCGCGGTCTCGGGCCGTGCCGATGTGTGGACCGATTTCAAGCTGCGCCAGGGCAAGACCACCCTGCTGATCCATGACCACGGCCTGACCGATGCACAGCGTGGCCGCCTGGTGCTGCGGCTGCTGGATATCGAGAGCTACCGCATGATGGCTTTGCTGGCCTTGCCGCTGGCGCAGAAGGTGGCACCCCGCATCACCGCGCTGGAGCAGGGCCTGGGCAAACTCGCCAGCCGCATGGTGGACGTGGACCACCATGAAAGCGAGCAGACTCTGCTGCGCGAGATTGCCGGCGCGGCGGCCGAGGTCGAGACCTTGGCAGTAGACACGCCGTTCCGCTTCGGCGCCGCGCGTGCCTATCACGCGTTGGTATCGCGCCGCATCGAGGAATTGCGCGAGGAACGCATTGAGGGCCTGCCGACGCTGGGCGAGTTCATGGAGCGGCGTCTCAGCCCGGCGATGCGCACCTGCGAGACCATGGCCGAGCGTATCGAGGGCCTGTCACGCCGCGCCACGCGCATGGCCAACCTGCTGCGCACCCGCGTTGATGTGGCCCTGGAGCGCCAGAACGTGGCACAGCTCGATTCCATGAACCGCCGCCTGAAACTGCAATTGCGCCTGCAGGAAACCGTCGAAGGCCTGTCGGTGGCGGCGATCACCTATTACGCCGTCGGCCTGGTCGGCTATGCCGCCCAGGCGCTGTATGCGATGGGTGTGCCGGTGAACAAGGAAATCGCCATCGGCGTTGCCATTCCGGTCATTGCCGGCACAGTCTGGCTCGGCCTGCGCCGTCTGCGCCGCAGCCTGCAGAAGGACGGCCTGCACTAAAGGTTATGTATCCAAGTAATTACAATGTTTTTTTGATGCTGCTTCATATTTCAGGACGGAATACTGCACATGCAAGATTTGCCTCGGAAATCACTTTTGGCAAAAGTCATTGGTCAAATACACTTACTGGTCGTCCGATATCGGATAACGGGCTATCTGGTCTTTAGTGTGGCGGGGGGGCTGTTGGGCCTCTGGGTTGGCGGGTTCACCGGAGGCTGTTGGGGCACTACGACAGGATGGTGTTTGTGCTGGCATCTGCTGCGAGCCGGAAGGGTTCCAATTGTCTTCTTCACTGGTTGCGTGAATTTCTATTACGACGAAGCTTTTGGTGATTTGGACGAAGCCGATGCGTTTTTCTTAGCACCAATTCTGCTCTCGATCCTTGCCGCAATGTTCTTGTATCTGGTCTTTTTTGTTTCGGGGGTTCAACCCGAGGCCATGCAGCATTTCTTCAAACAGGTATCGCACATCCTGCCATCCTACCAAAAAATTGACTACCTCATGCGATACAGCAAGATCAGCGATGAGGCAGGGTTTTTCCTCAAATGCAGCATTCCTTTGTTCGTGCTGCTTATGATTTTCATGCCATGTATTCCAATCTTCTGGAAAACCGCAGAAGAGCGAAAGAGCATTCAGCTTAAGATGACTGGAATCAGCCCGTGGCGGGCATATGGATTGATACTGTTATTGATACTGCTGTCGGCGGCGTGTCTGTTCATCATTGTTTATGATGGTATCGCTCTAACGGGGGGATACTATGATGATCGGTCGCAAACTGTGCTGCCGAGGGTCCTGTTTCTAGCCGGCTTCTTGGGCGCGATCTCGGGAGTAGGGTGGAGACGAATAGCCCTCTATGCATATTGGTACTACAGGATACGAATTCGGAAACAAGCTTGAAGGCTGCAAGCCATTGACACTCAGGACTTGAGCAGCCGCGTCACGCTTTCCGCAATAGCATCGGCGGCGGCGCGCAGGCGCGGGGCTTGGCGCGTATCCTTGTGCCGCACCAGCCAGAGTTCGCGGCTCAAGGCCGGGGCCTTTTCCAGCGGGATCAAATCCGGCCATTGCCGCGCAGCGAAATCCGGCAGCAGGCCGGCGCCCAGTCCGGCACGCAGGGCGGAGAGCAATACCGGCATGCTGTTGCAGCGGAGCACGAAGCGGAAGCGGTCGGGCTGTTTCAGCAGCCAGCGTTGCTCAGGCAGATCATCCAGGCTTTCGTCATAGCCAAGTGTCGGCAGCGGCAGGCTGCCGGTCTGGAAGCCATCCCATGCCCCATCCTTGGCATAGAGCCGGAACGGCACGTCGCCGAGCTTGCGCGCGTATAGCTCGCCGCCGCGCGGTCTGGCCCAGCGCAAGGCAAGGTCGGCCTCGCGCCGCGCCAGGCTCAGCGGCTTGTGGTCAGTAAGCAGCGTGACGGTCAGGCCCGGATGGCGCCGGCGCAGGTCCAGCAGGGCTGGTACCAGCAGCAGCATTGCCGCACCCTCGGTGCCGGTGAGGCGCAGATGGCCGCCGAAGCTGTCATGGCGCCCGGCGGCCAGGCGTTCGATCTGCAAGGCGGGTTCTTCAATGCGGGAGGCGGCGGCCAGGGCTTCCTGGCCCAGTGCCGTAAGCCGCCATTGCCGGCCGGCACGTTCGGTGAGGGCGGCACCGAGTTGCTGCTCCAGAGCCGCTAGCCGCCGACCCACCGTGGCGTGATTGACGCCAAGAGCGCGCGCCGCACCCGACAGGCTGCCCTGGCGCGAAAGCTCCAGCAGGTAGCGCAGATCGTTCCAGTCGAGGCTATTTGTGCGTTTTTGCACAGGCATGGCGCGACAATAGCGACTATCGGTTCGCAAATCGACCAATTAGGCTCCGGGCATCGTTGTTTGCAAAGGAATCAGTTCGATGACCATGCCCAAGACCCTGCTTGAAATGGCCGGTGCGCCGAAGCTGCCGCTGACCTGGGCGGCTTCTGCCCTGGTGCTGATCGATCATCAGCAGGAATACACCATCGGCAAGCTGCCGCTGGTCGGTATCGATGCCGCCGTGGCCGAGCTGAAGCTGCTGATCGCTGCCGCGCGCAAGGCCGGTGCGCCGGTGGTGCATGTGCGCCATCAGGGCAAACCGGGCGGCGCCTTCGATCTCGACGGGCCGGGCGGCCAGTTCATTCCTGGCTTGGAGCCGGTGGCTGGTGAGACCGCGATCACCAAGGGATTGCCGAACGGTTTCGCCAACACGAACCTGAAGGATGTGCTGACCGGCCTGGGCCGCAAGGAAATCGTGGTTGGCGGCTTCGCCACCCATATGTGCATTTCCGCCACGGTGCGGTCGGCGGTGGATAATGGCTTCCGCGTCGGCGTGGTGGCCAATGCCTGCGCCACCCGCGACCTGCCGGATCCGCTCGGCGGTGTGCAGACCGCTGATATGGTGCATCGCGCCACCATGGCAGCACTGAATGACCGTTTCGCCACTGTGGTGGCGGATAGCAGCGCCGTCCAGTAACGCGATGCTTCGAGGATTCCTGGTGCTGGCGCTGTTCCTTATGGCAGCGCCAGCTGGTGCCAACGAGGTCGCCTGGCGAGCCTTGCAGCAGGGCGGCCAAGTGGTGGTGATGCGCCATGCCAGTACGGTGCCGGGTACTGGCGATCCAGCAGATTTCCGTATCGGCGACTGCACCACGCAGCGCAATCTTTCGGAAGCCGGACGGGCCGAGGCACGCGGCCTTGGCGAAGCCTTTCGCCGCCGCGCCATCGCAATCAGTGCTGTACTGAGCAGCGAATGGTGCCGGTGCATGGAAACCGCGGAATTGGCTTTCGGGCGGGTGGAAACCTGGCCGGGAGCCAATTCATTTTTCGATACCGCGGCGGACCGTGAGGGCCGCACGGCCGCCCTGCGGCAGCGTGTGGCGGCGCATCGTGGACCAGGCAACCTGGTGATCGTGACGCACCAGGTGAATATCACGGCACTTACCGGGATATTCCCGCAGCAGGCTGAATTCGTGGTGCTGACACCCGATCAGACGCATGGCTTCAAGCTGCTTGGGAGCATCAAGCCTGCGGGGTGATCTCAGCGGCGCGGTGCTGGCAGCGGCGTTGCATCGACGCCGCTGCGCGGCGCCGCCTGCACCTGCGGCACCGGCGCCAGCGCCGGCTGGCCGCCGCTGGGACGCTGGCGCGGCTTGCGGTCGGCGGGCAGTTCGGCCCAGAGCTTGTCGGCTTCCGCCAGCGCCAGCACCTGATCGCCCGGGCGGCAGCCACGGCTGCGATAGAGCACACGGCGGCCGGAGAAGTAGCACCATGCAGCCTGTTCCAGTGCTGCGCGCTGCAAGGCTTCGGCTTCCGGCGTGTCGATCCAGCGACTACCCGGCGGGCAGTGATCGGCACCGAAAATCTGCTGCCGGCTTTCGTCATAGCAAAGCGCCTGGCCGCTCTGGCGCAGGGCTTCGGGCGGCTGGATGCCACTGCCCAGGGTGGCGACCTGCGGTGTCGCGGGCTGGGCCGGCTGCTCCGGCGCCAGCGGGCCATCGCGCAATGGCAGCAGGCGTCGCTGTTGCTGCGCAGAGGCGGTGCTGCCGGAAGCTTCGCTGTCGCGGCGGGCCAGTTGCCGCTCGGCATCGCTGGCCGGTACATCGACATAGCCCGGCGCGCAGCGGCCGGTCTGGCTGAAATACAGCATGCCGTTTTCGGTGTTGAGGCAGGCGGTGAGCGGCCCGCTGGCGCCGCTGGCATTGCGGGCGGCGGCGCTGGGCCGTTCCTGGCTGCCACCCATGCCGCGATAGAGGCTGCGGTTGAGGTCGCGGATGGAATCCTCCATGCCGCCGCAGCCTGCCAGCAGGAGGCAGGCGGCAAGAAACAGGAAGGAGCGGGTCAACCTGCTCTGCATTATCCCCGGCCGCGATAGGGCGGCACGCCCTGGTCCGGCAGCCAGAGGCCGGCGGGCGGCTTGCCGGTCTGCCAGAACACATCGATCGGGATGCCGCCGCGTGGATACCAATAGCCGCCGATGCGCAGCCAGCGCGGCTTCATTGCCGCCGCCAGCCGCTCGCCGATATAGACCGTGCAATCCTCATGGAAAGCGCCGTGATTGCGAAAGCTGCCAAGGAACAGCTTCAGCGACTTGCTCTCGACGATCCGCTTGGCCGGCACATAATCGATCACCAGATGGGCGAAATCCGGCTGGCCGGTGAGCGGGCAGAGGCTGGTGAATTCCGGCTGTACCAGGCGGATGGCATAAAGCCGACCCGGCTTTGGATTGGGTACGGTTTCCAGCACCGCCGCTTCCGGCGAGGCGGGCAGGCGGGTGGCCTGGCCGAGCTGGGTGAGGGCGCCAAGGCCCCCGGCGAGTTTCGCGTCTTTTGCTTTTTTCATCACGGAAATCTTCGTTGTTTGCCCAAGAATAACCTCCCGCCCGGCGCTTTGCACCCGGCAGGCGTGCCACCATTCGGTCACAATAAAACCCCGCACTCTCCCCAGTTGTGGCTTAAGGCCGCCATGATCGGCGGCGATAACCTGTCTCACGCACCGGCCAGGGCGAGCCCGCCCAGCCCAGCGTGATACGACCCGGAGGAGTTCCATCATGACCACCCGTTTCAAGACCCTTGCGACCGCCCTGCTGGTGAGCAGCGGTCTTGCGTTCGGTACCGCTGCTGCCTATGCCCAGGCGCAGACCCCGGCCCCCTCGGTTACCACCGGCGTTACCGCCCCGGTCGCCGTGCAGAACGCCCAGCCGACTCCGGCCCCGACGGCCAAGGTCGAGCAGAAGGCTGCTGAGAAGAAGGCCGTCGAGAAGAAGGCTGATGCCCACAAGGCTGAAGCCAAGAAGGCCGAGCACAAGGCGGATGCCAAGAAGGCCGAGCTGAAGAAGGCCGAGGTGAAGAAGGACGAAGCCAAGAAGGCGGTGAACTAAGCCGCTGCTCTGCTGGCTTCAATAGGCCAGACTGGCTTTGAGTAGGTAGGCCCCCCGTTCCCCCCGGACGGGGGGCTTTTATGTTGCACTGCATCCCTTGAATTTGCGCGGTCCGACATTGAGCCTGGGCGATGAGCATGCTTTGCTCACCAGATGATTCCCGCTTCTGATGCGTTTTCGCCACCCCGCCTGGTGCTGTTCGATTGCGACGGCACGCTGGTGGATAGTCAGCACCACATTATTGCCGCCATGCGGCAGGCTTTCGCGGCTTTCAACCTGCCGGAACCGGCTGCCGACGATGTGCGCCGTCTGGTCGGGCTGCCGCTGGATGTTTCCGTGCGGCGGTTGCTGGAGGCTGGCGCGGCCAATGCCGATCAGGTTGTTGCCGCCTATCGTGAGGCCGCGTTCTCGATGCGGCACCGGCCCGATCACGAGGAACCGTTGTTCCCTGGTTTGCGCGATGTGCTGGATAAACTTGAAGCCGATGGCTGCCTGCTCGGCATTGCCACCGGCAAGGCGCGGCGCGGGCTGGATGCAACGCTGGCGATGCATGATCTGGTGAACCGCTTTATCACATTGCAAACCGCCGATATCGCCCGCGGCAAACCCGACCCCGACATGGTGTTTCGTGCCATGCGTGAAACTGGCGCAACGGCGGGTTCCACTGTGGTAGTGGGCGACACGACATTCGATATTCATATGGCGCGCAATGCTGGAGCGCGTGCCATCGGCGTCGCATGGGGGTATCATGATCCGGCCGAGCTGATGCAGGCTGGTGCCCAGACGGTGATTCGCCGCTTTTCCGAATTGCCCGACCTGGTGCAGCAATTGTTTGGACGCGACCGCTGATGAGGAGGCCGCCATGCGCTATGTGAAATGGATTCTACTTGCTCTGGTACTGCTGATTGGCGGTGCCGTGGTTGTGGCGCTGAACATTGATGTCAATCGTTTCAAGCCGCAGATACTGGCGCAGGCGCAGAGCGTGCTCGGTCGTAAAGTCGATGTTGCCAGCGATTTCAAGCTGGCGATCTTTCCCAAGCCTGCGGTGACGGTGAAGGGCGTGACGGTGGCCAACCCGGCCTGGGCGTCGCGCCCGAACATGCTGACCGTGGGCGAATTTTCCGCCGAGCTGGATTTCTTCGCGCTGATCGGCCGGCAGATCAAGATCGACCGCCTGGTGCTGGCCGATGTTGACCTGCTGCTGGAGAAGGATCGCCAGGGCCGTGCCAACTGGGAATTCGGCGAGCCGGCCAAGCAGGCGGTCCAGGCGGCACCGAAGCAGGCGGAAGCCGATGGCGCGACGCCCACCATGCCGGCGATTTCCGACCTGTTGCTGAAGAATATCAAGCTGACTTACCGCGATGCCCAGGCTGGTGCGTCGAATGATGTGCTGCTGAGTGAATTGTCGCTGAAGGCAGGCGCCAGTGGTGCGCTGGCGGCGAAGCTGGCCGCCAAGGTGGATGGCAACGAAATTACGGCGGACGGTACCTTTGGCAGCTTGGCCGAGATGATGGCGCCGACCAAGCCCTGGCCGGTGAAGATGAACCTGGCGATTCCCACCGCTGGCCTCAAGGCCACGGTGGATGGCAGCGTGAAGGATCCCGTTGGTGGCAAGGGCTATGCGCTGAAATTCACCGCCGAGGCACCGGACATCGCCAAGCTGGCGGCGCTGGCGAAGCAAACCGCGCCGAGCTTCGGCCCGCTGAGTGCCGCCGGTACGCTGCGCGATGATGCCGGCGAGCCGGGCGTGTTCGACCTCAAGGCTGGCCTGGGCAGCGATGATATCGGCCGCGTGGCCGTAGCCGGCAGCGTGCGGCAATTGCTGCAGCAGAAGGGGCTGGCGCTCGACATCGATTTCGCCACCCCGAATGCCAAGGCGTTTGCCGCCAAGTTTGGCGCCGAAGTGGCGCAGGCCGTGCCGGTGAAGCTGAAGGCACAGGTGAAGGATAGCGGGCCGAAGCGGTATGCGCTGGCCAATATCAACGCCGATATTGCCGGCAGCGATCTGGCGGGCAATGGCGAGATTGCGCTGGCCGGCGCCAAGCCGGCAGTGAAATTCGATCTGGCATCGAAGTCGCTCGACCTGATGCCGCTGCTCGGCGATGGCAAGGCCGGCGGCACGGGCGGCGGCAGCAGTGGCGGCAAGGCTGCGGCGCCGAAGCAGGGCGACCGCGTATTCAGCGACGAGCCGCTGCCGCTTGATGGTTTGAATGCCGCCGATGCCGATCTGCGCTTCAAGGCCGACAAGTTCCGTGCTCCGATGCTGGCGGCGCAGAATGTCAATGTGGCGCTGACGCTGAAGGATGGCGTGCTGAATGTGAAGCCCTTCGGGCTTGGCGTTTCCGGCGGCAGCATTGGCGGCGAACTGGGCCTGAACGGCAAGAGCAAGGCGCTGACGGTGAAGTTGGATGCCAAGAATTTCGGCCTCAGCGATTACCTGAAGGCCGAGAAGATCAGCGACATCATCAGCCGCGATGCCCGCACCGACCTGAATGTCGATCTCACCAGCCAGGGCGGCAGCGTGCGCGCCCTGATGGCCGGGCTGAACGGCAAGGTGCTGGTGAAGGTGGGCGAGGGCGAGTTGCGCGACCAGTATCTCGATTTCCTTGGCGCCGACATCATGCGCACGCTTGGCCGCATCGGCCAGGCCACGGCCAAGACCAAGCTGGAATGTGTGGTCACGGCGCTGGAAATCAAAGGCGGCGTGGCGACGCCGAAGCCGCTCTTTGTCGAGACCGGCCGCATCACCATTGCCGGCGAAGGCGCAATTAACCTCGGTACCGAACAGCTTGATCTCAAGATCGTGCCGTCCTCGCGCGAAACGGCTTTGGCCAGCCTTGCCGTGCCGATCAAGATCGGCGGCACCCTGGCCAATCCCAGCGGCTATCCTGATCCGGTGGCGACCGCCAAGGGCGTGGTTGGTGCGCTGGCTGGCGCCGCCCTGCTCGGGCCGGCGGCGATCCTTTCGCCGCTGGTGAGCAGCGGCAGCAGTGAGACCGGCCAGCAGGCTTGCGCCAAGGCGGTGGCCCTGGCCGAAGGCAAGCCGATCCCTGGCGGCACAGCACGCCCAAATCAGCAGGGTCAGACGCAGCAGCAGGCCCCGGCACAGAACAACAATCCGGTCGAGAATCTCGGCCGCAGCCTCAACAACCTGTTCCGCCGCTAGAGCATACTGTGATTAGATTGATGCACTGCGTTGCGTCTGGAGGCGGTAGGCCGCTAGGAGAAGCGCGCAGCAGGTACCGGGGGTACCTGCAAGCGCGTCGACGACGCGGATGCCGCCTCCAGACGCAACCCCTTCGGGGCCGGGCGCTTTTGCGTTTTGCGCGCGTCGCCCGGCTTGTCCGTAGCCCCACTACGCCCTGCGCCGGGCTCCTTCGCAAAACGCAAAAGCTCCTCGGCGCAGCGCGTCAATCTAATCACAGTAAGCTCTAAGGACAAGATGAAGCGTTTCTACAAGACCACTGCCGCCGAGCAGCGCGTTGGCGGTGCCGTGGTGCTGCTGGATGGCCGGGTGCTCAAGACGCCGGCGAAGCGGGATATGATGCTGCCGAATCTGGCGTTGGCCCAGGCCATTGCCGAGGAGTGGGCGGCGCAGGGCGAAAGCATCCAGCCGCAGACCATGCCGCTGATGAAGCTGGCCGCCACGGCGCTCGACCGCGTTGCCATCGACGCCAGCCATGCCACCGCCGATATCGTGCGCTACAGCGGTTCGGACCTGCTCTGCTACCGTGCGGATATGCAGGCTGAATTGGCGTTGCGGCAGGAGGAAGTGTGGCAGCCGCTGTTGGACTGGTTCCAGGGCCGCTACGATCTCACCCTGCGCATCACCAAGAGCATCATGGCGGTGGAGCAGCCGCCGGAACTGGCTGATCGCCTGCACCGGCTCTGCGCCGGCCTCGATCCGCTGCGCCTGACCGCATTGCATACCGCCACCACGGTTTGCGGCTCGGTAGTGATCGGCTTGGCCCTGCTGGAAGGCCATTTGAGCAGCGATGCCGCCTATGAAGCCGCCTTCCTCGATGAACTGCATCAGGCCGGACTCTGGGGCGAAGATGAGGAAGCGGCCGAACGCCGCGCCGACCTCAAGGCCGAGATTGCAGCGCTGGAACGTTTTCTGAAGCTGCTCTAGGGGCAGCCTTCATAGCAAGAGCCGCTAGATTTTCCTTGTCATGTCATACCCGCGCCACCCTTCGGGTCTGCGCGCCCACGAACGCCGTTAGGCGTTCGCGCGCTTACAGGGTATCTCATTTCAAATGGGACTCTCGCTTTCGCGAGAGTGACAAGATGGTGCTAAGCTAACTGGTTGCATCCAGAAGCTAAAGCCAGCCGGATTTGCGGAAGCGCCAGTACAGGAAACCGGCGGCGCCGGCGATGATCAGCAAAGCGGTGGGATAGCCGTATTCCCATTTCAGTTCCGGCATGACCTCGAAATTCATGCCCCAGATGCCGGCGAAGGCGGTGGCGACGGCGAAAATACCGGCCCACGCGGCCAGCCGCTTGTTCACTTCGCCTTCCTCGATGGTGACCATTGAAAGGTTCACCTGCATCGCCGTGCTGATGGTGTCGCGGATACCGTCCGTCAACTGGTTGATGCGGATCAGGTGGTCATAGACGTCGCGGAAATATACCTGCATGTCGGTGCAGGCATTGGGCACGCGACCGCCGCCGGTGAGCTTGCCGACGGCATCCATCAGCGGCGCCACGGCGTGCTTCAGTACCTGGACCTTGCGCTTGAGCGCATACAGCCGCTCGATGTTCGAGCGTGCCTGTCCCTGGCTGAAAATCTGCTCCTCGATTTCCTCCAGTTCGGTTTCCAGTGCATCGACGATCGGGAAGTAGCGGTCCACCACGGCATCGATCAAGGCATAGAATACGAAGCCCGAACCGAGCTTGAGCAGATGCTGTTCACGTTCGGCACGGGCGCGCACGCCGAGGAAATTCTGCTGGCTGCGGTTGCGCACCGACAGCACATAATTCTTGCCGACGAAGATATCCACTTCGCCGACCTGCAATTCGCCATCGACGATTTCGACAAGCTGGATCACGGCAAAAAGGGAGTCGCCGTATTCTTCGACCTTGGGGCGCTGATGGCCGTGCTGCGCATCTTCCACCGCCAGTTCATGCAGGCCGAATTCCTCCTGCATCTTTTTCAGCTCGGTGATATCGGCATCCTTCAGCGCCACCCAGACAAAGGCATCCTTGCGGCTGACATAGTCGCTGATCTCGCTGATGCTCGGTTCGGCGAGCTTGTGGCCGTTCTGATAGGCAACGCAATTGATCAGCATGGCACCCCCGGTCCGCTGGGCGGATTCTCGACGGCGCTAGAATAGGCGCGAAAGGGCTTGAGAGCTAGCCGAGGTGAGCCGCGATACGGTCGAAAACCGCATGGAACATCGCCTCGGTGAGGCGGCCTGTATTGGTATTGTAACGTGAGCAATGGTAGCTGGAAAACAGCGTGGCGCCATTGGGCAATAGATAGGCGGTATTATGCCCGAAGGGTGCCGCCGCCCGCTTCATCTTGAGTGTATCCAGCACGGCCACATGGGCAATCTGACCTAAGGCCAGCACGGCGCGCAGCTTGCCCATGGCGGCGATTTCCGGCGCCAGGAAATGGCTGCGGCAGATCTTGGTTTCCGCCGGGGTCGGCTTGTTTTCCGGCGGCACGCATTTCACGGCATTGGAGATGCGGGCGCGGCGCAGCACCAGACCGTCATTCGGATCGGCGCGGAACTGGCCCTCGGAGAAGCCGTATTTCTTCAACGTGCTGTAGAGCAGGTCGCCGGCATAGTCGCCGGTGAAGGGCCGTCCGGTGCGGTTGGCGCCTTTCAGGCCCGGCGCCAGGCCGACCACAAGCAATTGCGGGTCTGCATCGCCCCAGGCCGGTACTGGCGCATTGAAGAAATCCGGATAGGCGGCGCGGTTATCGGTGCGGAACTGCGCCAGGCGCGGGCAGAGATCGCAATCCCGGCCAGGAACCGGCACGGCCGCAAGGGACAGGCCGTTCATCGCCGTTGCTTAGCGGTTGTAGCCGCGTGGATTTGCGGTGTCGATCTCGTCGTCGTCTTCATAGGCGCCGGCTGGGGTGTTGTTGCCGACGCGCAGCGTGGCATTGAGGCCGGCGGTGCGCTGGGCATGCACCTGATCGCGGCCACCGCCCTCGCGCATGATCTTCGGCATCAGGTCCTGAAGCTCAACGAAAGTATCGGCCTGGCGGCGCAGTTCGTCGGCCACCATTGGCGGCTGGCTCTTGGTGGTGGCAACCACCGAGACGCGCACGCCACGGCGCTGCACGGCTTCCACCAGGCGGCGGAAATCGCCATCGCCGGAGAACAGCACGGCATGATCCAGGTGCGGTGTCAGGTCCATCATGTCGATGGCCAGTTCGATATCCATGTTGCTCTTGAAACGGCGGCGGCCGGTGGCGTCGGTATATTCCTTCGCCGGCTTGGTCACCATGGTGTAGCCGTTATAGTCGAGCCAATCGATCAGCGGGCGCAGCGGCGAGTAATCGGCATCTTCCACCAGCGCGGTGTAGTAGAAGGCGCGCACCAGATGCGCTTCCTTGCGGAAATGTTCGAGCAGGCGCCGGTAGTCGATTTCAAAGCCGAGGCTGCGGGCGGCGGAGTAGAGGTTGGCGCCATCGATGAAGAGCGCCACGCGCTCCTGCGGATAAAATTTCATCATCAGGATCACTCCAACTGTAAGACGAAGAAAGACGGTTTATCGAAATATGGATAATGGGCTAATTAAATCATCATTCAGACTACACAAGGCTTCCATGGCCGGAAATCCCTCGAATGATCTAGTTTTTATAGCCCTTGGCGCAAATCTGCCCGCTGAGGGTCAGGGAGATATTCGCGCCACACTCATCGCGGGCATGGATGCTTTGAGTGGGAACGATTTGACCATTGTGGCGCGTTCCAGCCTGTGGCGTTCACCGGCCTGGCCGCCACCGACGGCGGGCGAAACGGAGCAACCTGATTATCTCAATGCCGTGGTGGCGTTGCGCACCGCGCTCGCACCGGATGCGTTGTTGCAGCGATTACATGACATCGAAGCCGTTTTCGGCCGCCGTCGTGTGGGCCGCTGGGATGCGCGACCGCTGGATCTCGACATACTCGATTACCGCGGACAGGTGCAGCCCGAGGAACTGCTGGGCCGGGCTGTACTCCCGCATCCCCGGTTGAGCCGGCGCCTGTTCGTGCTGCTGCCACTGCAGGAAGTGGCGCCGGGCTGGCGGCATCCGGTCAGCGGCGCCAGCCTGCCGGCCCTGATCGCGGCGGCAGAGCCTATGAAAATCAATAGGTTGGAAGAGGGGCGTTGAATAGCCCTTGCATGCTGCCGGGGAAGGCGCTAGGAAGCGCAATTCCCCGGATGGTCACTAAGGATTCGCCGCCATGGCCCGCGTTACCGTTGAAGATTGCGTCATCAAGGTTCCGAACCGCTTCGAGCTGGTGATGCTCGCCGCCCAGCGCGCCCGCGCCGTGTCGGCTGGCGCGCCGCTGACCGTGGACCGCGACAACGACAAGAATCCGGTGGTTGCCCTGCGCGAAATCGCTGATGAAACCGTGGATATCGAGACCCTGCGCCAGCGCATGATCGGCGGCATGCAGAAGCATGTCGAGGTGGATGAGCCGGAAGAGGACAACATGGCCGCCCTGATGGAATCGGCCGAATGGTCCGGGGTTCACCAGTCGGACGACCTGGCCGAAGGCATGGGCATCGAGGAAGAGGGCGGTGACGAACCCGACCTTGGGGATGCCACCGAGGAGTAATCCTCGTCCTTCCGACTCAGAGCCTGATAACATCATAGTGACGCGCTGCGTTTCGCCCTAAGGCGAAACCCTGCCGGCTGGGCGGACTTAGCCTTCGAGTGCCTCGCGCTCCTATCCGAGGGCCCAATTCACCTCAGCGTAGCACCTCAATATGCCGTCATCAGGCTCTAGAATCATTCCAGGGTCTTGCCCTCGGCCAATTTTCGCCCAAAATTCAGGGTGTTGTGTAATTGTTTCCCGTTGAAGGAGGGCGGGGCGGTATGGCGCGTGCTCGGATTCTGCGGCAAGTCGAATTGGTAGAGAAGGTTCTGGCGTACGATCCCGGCGCCAACGAGGACCTGTTGAACCGCGCCTATGTGTTTTCCATGAAGGCGCATGGCGCCCAGATGCGCGCCTCCGGCGATCCGTATTTCTCCCATCCCGTGGAAGTGGCCGGCATCCTTGCCGGTATGAAACTCGACGACAAGACCATCGCCACCGGTCTGCTGCACGACACGCTGGAAGACACCGTGGCGACGCCGGTGGAGATCGAGAAGAATTTCGGCGGCGATGTGCTGCGCCTGGTCGATGGCGTCACCAAGCTGTCGCGCATCGAGCAGCAATCCGACCGCACGCGGCAGGCGGAGAATTTCCGCAAGCTGCTGCTGGCGATGTCGAATGACATCCGCGTGCTGCTGGTGAAACTGGCCGACCGGCTGCACAACATGCGCACGCTGCATTACATCAAGACGCCGGAAAAGCGGAAGCGCATCGCCAAGGAGACGATGGAGATTTACGTTCCGCTCGCCGACCGCATCGGCATGCAGGAACTGAAGGAGGAACTGGAAGACCTCGCCTTCGCCGAATTGAATACGGATGCGCGCGCCTCGATCATCACCCGCCTGGAACAGTTGCGCAGCGAGGGCGGCAGCCTGACGCAGCGCATTTCCGACAAGATCAAGCGCACCCTGGCGGAACAGGGGCTGGATGCCTGGGTTTCGGGCCGCGAGAAGCGCCCGTTCTCGATCTGGGAGAAGATGCAGCGCAAGAACATCCCGTTCGAGCAACTTTCCGACATCATGGCCTTCCGCATCGTGGTGCGCGACATCACCGCCTGCTATCAGGCGCTGGGTATCGTGCATGGCACCTGGCCATCGGTGCCGGGGCGCTTCAAGGACTATCTCTCGACGCCGAAGCAGAATGGCTACCGCTCACTGCATACCACGGTGATCGGTCCGGAAAACAAGCGCATCGAAATCCAGATACGCACCCAGGACATGCATGAAGTGTCCGAGCTCGGCGTCGCGGCGCATTGGCAATACAAGCAGGATGGCAATGGCGGCGGCACCGCACCGG
This sequence comes from Ferrovibrio sp., assembly GCF_965278975.1. Classification (GTDB taxonomy): domain Bacteria; phylum Pseudomonadota; class Alphaproteobacteria; order Ferrovibrionales; family Ferrovibrionaceae; genus Ferrovibrio. The sequence continues at coordinate 4,006,060 of NZ_OZ257126.1, read as the reverse complement.
ATGCCGAAGCGAAGCAATACCGCTGGCTGCGCGAATTGCTGGAAATCCTGGAACAGGCTTCGGATCCCGAGGAATTCCTGGAGCATACCAAGCTCAACATGTTCCAGGATCAGGTATTCTGCTTCACGCCGAAGGGCGACCTGATCGCGCTGCCGCGCGATGCCACGGTGGTCGATTTCGCCTACGCGGTACATTCCGGTGTCGGCGACACGGCAGTGGGTGCCAAGGTGAATGGCCGCGTGGTGCCGCTGCGTACTGTGCTGCGCAATGGCGACCAGGTGGAAATCCTGCGCTCGAAAGTACCGGCGCCGAATCCGAACTGGCTCAATTTTGTCAAATCCGGCCGTGCCAAATCCTGCATCAACCGCTTCATCCGCCAGCAGCAGCGTGGCCAGTATGTCGAACTGGGCAAGGCGATTCTCAAAAAGACCTTCCACGAGCGTGATCAGCAGCTCACCGAAAAGGGCCTAGAAGCGGCGGTGAAGGTGCTGAAATTCCGTGGCGTTGAGGATGTCTATGTCAACGTCGGCGACGGCTCGGTCACCGCGCGCCAGGTGCTGCATATCGTCTATCCCGGCGAGAAGGAAAACGACCGCGAGGCCGACAAGCTGCCGCCGTTGCCGCGCCAGCAGCACAAGGCACCGGAGCATAAGCATAACGGCATCTCGATCCGCGGCCTGATTCCCGGCATGGCGATGCATATCGCCGGCTGCTGCCATCCGCTGCCGGGCGACCGCATCGTCGGCATCGTCACCACCGGCAAGGGCGTGACCATCCACACCATCGATTGCGAGGCGCTGGGCCAGTTCACCGACCAGCCGGAACGCTGGCTTGATCTCGCCTGGGAAGCCCCAGGGGATGGCGACAAGAGCGGCCAGGTGCATCTGGGCCGCGTCATCCTGCTGGTGGCCAACGAGCCCGGTTCGCTCTCGGCGCTCAGTACGGTGATTGCCAAGCACAAGGGCAATATCACCAACCTGAAGATCACCAACCGCACCCAGGAATTGTTCGAGATGTATGTCGATGTCGAGGTGCGTGACGTGAAGCACCTCTCGAACATTATCGCGGCGCTGCGGGCCACCCCGAATATCAGCAGTGTGGAGCGGGCAAGGGGCTGATTTCGGCCTGCCGATGCCCAAGGTCGTCGCCAGGATCGAGGATGGCTTCACCGGCAACTGGTAAGGCATCTGGTTATCCGGCCGTTTCGCCTCGCTGGATGTCCGCCCGCGCAAGGATGGCCGCTATGATCTGGTCTACCGGCTGGGCAAAGGGGTCAATGGCGACAGGCCGGAAACCAACCGTTGGACGCTTGAGATAAAGGACGGCGGGTTGCTGCGCGACAGTGGCAGGGGGCGTTTCCTGTTCAAGCCCGGCCCGGACGGCAGCTTGAGCACCACCCGTACCGACAGCCGTGGCGATAACGCGAGATCACCTGGCGCCGGCTGCCCTTGCCGTCTTGAACCCGGGGGCGGCTGCCCTTAGGCTGCGCCCGGCAAGTAAGGGACCCCAGATCATGACGCGTGACGAAGTTTTGCAGCATTACCGCGAATCCGGCGCCTTGCTGGAGGGGCATTTCCTGCTCACTTCCGGCCTGCACAGCCCGGTCTACATGCAGTCGGCCAAGGTGCTGTCGCATCCGGCCCGGGCCGAGGCGATGTGCCGCGCGCTGGCCGACACTATCCGCGCCAAGCTGGGGCCGAAGCCGGTGGATATCGTCTGCTCGCCGGCCATGGGCGGCGTGGTGGTGGGCTATGAACTGGCACGCCAGCTTGGCGTGCCGGCAATCTTCACCGAGCGCGTGGACGGCAAATTCGCGCTGCGCCGGGGCTTCGAGATCGAGCCGGGCGCCCGCGTGCTGATGGCCGAGGATGTGGTCACCACCGGCAAGTCGAGCCGCGAATGCATCGACTGCATCGCCGAGCATGGCGGGATTACCGTGGGTGCTTCCTGCATCGTCGACCGCTCGGATGGCGAGGTGCAGCTTGGCGTGCCGATGTTCGCCTTGTGCGGCTTCAAGGTGCCGGCCTATCGCGAGGATGAACTGCCGCCGGAACTGGCGAAGCTGCCGGCGGTGAAGCCCGGCTCGCGCGGCCTGAAGTAGGAGAGACAGATGGGTAAGCTGCGGCTTGGCGTCAATATCGACCACGTTGCCACCATCCGCAACGCGCGTGGCGGCAAGCATCCCGATCCGGTGCGCGCCGCGATCATGGCGGCTGCCGCTGGCGCCGATGGCATCACCGCGCATCTGCGCGAGGATCGCCGCCATATCTCGGATGGCGATATCGACCGGCTGATGGCCGAGATCAAGCTGCCGCTGAACCTGGAAATGGCCGCCACCGCCGAGATGCTGGGCATCGCACTGCGCCACAAGCCGCATGCCTGCTGTATCGTGCCGGAGCGGCGCGAGGAGCGCACCACGGAAGGCGGCCTGGATGCCGCAGCCCAGCATAGCCATCTGGCGCCGATCATCACCCGCCTGGTGGATGCCGGCATCCGCGTGTCGCTGTTCATCGAGCCTTCGCGGGTGCAGCTTGCCGTCGCCAAGGCACTTGGTGCGCCGGTGGTGGAACTGCATACCGGCCGCTATTGCGAGCTGGAGGGTGCTGCGCGCGAGACCGAGCTGAAGCGCATCCGCGCGGCGGCCGATTATGCCGCCGAACTTGGCCTGGAATGTCATGCCGGCCACGGCTTGAGCTTTGACAATGTCGGGCCGATTGCCGCGATCCCCAGCGTCGTCGAACTCAATATCGGCCACTTCCTCATTGGCGAAGCAATCTTCGGCGGCCTGGATGGCACCATCCGCCACATGCGTGCCCTGATGGATGCGGCGCGCGGCGACCGCAGCCTGAGCGCCTGATGACCATACTGGGCATCGGTTCCGACCTGATCGACATCAGGCGGATCGACAAGACCATCGCCCGCTTCGGCGACCGCTTTCTCAACCGCGTGTTCACCGCCACCGAGAAGGCGCGCTCCGAGCGCCGTCCGCTCACCCGCATCGCTTCCTACGCCAAGCGTTTCGCCGCCAAGGAAGCCTGCTCCAAGGCGCTGGGTACGGGTTTCCGCAAAGGGGTGTTCTGGCGCGACATGGGGGTGGTGAACCTGCCCGGTGGCAAGCCGACCATGAAGTTGACCGGCGGTGCCCTGGCGCGGCTGCAAAGCATGCTGCCGCCCGGCCATGTGGCACAGATCGATATCACCATCACGGACGAGCCGCCGCTGGCCCAGGCGCTGGTCATCATCTCGGCCGTACCGGCACCGCCGGAAGCCGCATCCGAGGCTAATACCTAAAATAAAATCAATATCTTAGCTGGCGGCCAATATCTTGGCCTGCGGCACTTGGGTCACTTGACTTGACCTGTGCCAGCGGGCTTGATGCCGCTTGGTTCTGCCGCCCGGCCTGGGTCTGGCGGGTAGTGTAAAGCAGGAGTGAGCGAGTGGCGAAGAGCAAGGCGGATCGGGAGCAGGGTACCGGCCTGTGGGAAAACCTGCAGACCCTGATCTATGCCCTGGTGATCGCCGGCGGCATCCGTACCTTTGCCTATGAGCCGTTCCATATCCCGTCTGAATCGATGCTGCCGACCCTGCTGGTTGGCGATTTCCTCTTCGTGTCGAAATACGCCTATGGCTATTCGCGCTATTCGCTGCCTTTCAGCCCGGATCTGTTCAAGGGCCGTGTGCTGGAAGGCCAGCCGGAGCGCGGCGATGTGGTGGTGTTCCGCTATCCCGGCGATACGTCGCTGGATTACATCAAGCGCGTGATTGGCGTGCCGGGCGACCGCGTGCAGATGCGCGATGGCGAATTGTGGCTGAATGGCGAGAAGGTGCAGCGCCGCCGCGTGGCGGATTTCGAATTGCGCGATCGCTACGGCATGGTGCGCCGCGAGCGCCAGTATGAGGAAACCCTGCCCGGTGGCCGCAGCTACATGACCATCGACCTGGGCGTCACCAAAGGCGACAACACCGCGGTATTCACCGTGCCGGCGGGCAATTTCTTCGTGATGGGCGACAACCGCGACAATTCCGAGGATAGCCGTTTCCCGGTGATCAATGGCGGCGTCGGTTTCCTGCCGCTGGAGAATCTGGTTGGCCGCGCCAATATCCGCTGGCTGTCGGTGGATGGCTCTGCCTCGATGCTGAAGCCGTGGACCTGGCCCGGCGCCTGGCGCTTCGAGCGCATCTTCACCAGTATTCACTGACGTGTCGGACGACGCCAGCAAACCCGGCCTCGACACCCTGCAGCAGGCGCTTGGGCACCGTTTCGCCGAGCCGAAGCTGCTGGAGGAAGCCCTGGTGCATCCCTCGGCGAATCCGCGCCGCTCGCGTGCCAAATCGGCGCGGCGCGGCGCCGCCAAGACCGAGGCCGCGCGCGATTATAACCGGCTCGAATTCATCGGCGACCGCGTGCTCGGCCTGATCGTCGCTACCCTGCTGGCCAAGGCATTCCCGGATGCAGCCGCTGGCGAGCTGGCGCTGCGCTACAATGCCCTGGTGCGGCAGGAAAGCCTGGCGCGGTTCGCCCAGGATCTGGGCCTTGGCGAGCATATCCAGTTGTCGCGCTCGGAGCGTGATTCCGGCGGTGCCGGCAAGCCGGCGATCCTGGCCGATGCACTTGAAGCTGTGATCGCCGCGCTGTATCTGGATGGCGGCCTGGCGGCGGCGGAGCAGTTCGTATCGCGCCATATGGCACCGCATCTGGATGATTCGTCCTATGCTGGTGCTGCCAAGGATGCCAAGACCGCGCTGCAGGAATGGGCTGCCGCGCGCGGCCAGAATGTGCCGCGCTATCAGGTCGCCAGCATCGAAGGACCACCGCATGAACCGCGCTTCACCGTCGAGGTGGCGCTGGGCGATGGTGAACCGGAACAAGGAAAAGGCGGCTCGAAGCGCGCCGCCGAGCAGGAAGCTGCCGGCCGGCTGCTGCGCCGCCTGGAGCAAAGTACATGAGTGACGAAACCACCAACACCACCTGCGGCTATGTCGCCATTGTCGGCGCGCCCAATGCCGGCAAGTCGACCCTGCTGAATGCCCTGCTCGGCGCCAAGATTTCCATCGTCTCGTCCAAGGTGCAGACGACGCGGGCGCGCATCACCGGCATCGGCATCGATGATCAGGCGCAGATCATCTATCTGGATACTCCGGGCATCTTCGCGCCGAAGCGGCGGCTTGATCGCGCCATGGTGCAGGCGGCCTGGAGCGGCGTGGATGATGCCGATGTGATCCTGCTGGTGGTGGATGCGGTGCGCGGTTATGACGACGAGACGCGCGAAATCCTCAAGCGCCTGAAGAACCAGGACACGCCGATCGTGCTGGCGCTGAACAAGGTGGATAAGCTGCTGCGCGAGAAGCTGCTCGGCCTCACCCAGGCGCTGAACAATGACTTTGCCTTCGCGGCCACCTTCATGATCTCGGCGGAGAAGGGCGATGGCGTTGACGACCTGCGCCGCGATCTCGCCCGCCGCATGCCGGCAGGCCCCTGGCTGTACCCGGAAGACCAGTTGACCGATGTGCCGATGCGTTTCCTCGCCGCCGAGATCACGCGCGAGAAGCTGTTCAACGCGCTGCGCCAGGAACTGCCCTATGCCGCCACGGTGGAAACCGAGGATTGGAAGGACCAGAAGGATGGTTCGGCCAAGATCAATCAGGTGATCTTCATCGAGCGCGAGACGCAGAAGAAGATCGTGATCGGCGAGGGCGGTGCGATGCTGAAGCGCATCGGCGCCAATGCCCGGCGCGAAATGGAAGAACAGTTCGAGCGCCGCGTGCATCTCTTCCTGTTCGTGAAGGTGCGCGGCGACTGGGGCGACGATCCCGAACGCTACGAGGCGATGGGCCTCGACTTCCCCAAGGCTTGATCTAGAGCCCCATCAAGCCGAGCAGGATCGGCATGGTGATGAAGGCGCCGAGCGTGGTGGCGGTGACGATGGCTGCCATCAGCGGCGCATCGCCGCCCATCTGGCGTGCCAGGATGTAGCTGGCGCTTGAGGTCGGCAGCATCGCCCACAGCACCAGCACCTGGGTTTCGATCAGGGTGAGATGCCACAGCCGCGCCAGGCCGAACATCGCTGCCGGATAGAGCAGCAGCTTCAGCACCAGGGTGGCGGCCACCGCCGGGCCGCCCCGGCGCAGCGCATCGAGTTGCAGCGCGGCGCCGACGGTGAGCAGGCCGAGCGGCGCTGCCACATCGCCCAGGGTCTTGAGCACGGCATCGATGCCGCGCGGCAGGCCGATGCCGGTCTGATTCAGGAAGATGCCGACCAGGCAGGCGATGATCAGCGGGTTCTTGGCCAGGGCGATAAACTGATCGCGCCACGAAGCGCCGCCCCGGGCATGGCTGCCGAAACGCATCATCACCAGCACGGTGAGGACATTCAGCACCGGAATCGCCACCGAGATCACCACGGCATAGAGCGTGATGCCGGCATTGCCGGATAAGGCCGCCACGGCGCCGAAGCCGACGAAGGTGTTGAAGCGGATCGAACCCTGAAACAGGCTGGTGAAGGCCGGGCCATCGAGCTTGAGCGGGCGGCGCAGGCTATAGCCGATCACCGCGATCAGCAGGATTGAGCCGAACAAAGTGCCGAACAGGCCGGTGGGGTCGAGGTCGCCGAGATCGGCGCGCGCCAGGTTGTGGATCAGCAGTGCCGGAAAGAACAGGAAATAGACGCTGCGGTCGGCCAGCGGCCAGAAGCCCTCGCCGGGAAAACTCCAGCGCCGCATCCCTAAGCCGATCAGGATCAGCAGGAAGATCGGCAGAATCGCAAAGATGACATCGACCATGCGGGAACTTTAGGCGCCCTGCATCAGGATGGCGAGGTCGATGAGCCGGTTGGCCAGGGAATAGACGAAATACAGCAGCAGCGCCCGCAGCAGGGTCTCACCCCAGCCGAGCGGGCGGCCAGTTTTACGCGGTACGGCCGTGCGGCGCGGTGGCTTGCTGATGGCCGGCTTCGGCGGCGTGGCTCCGGTTATGTCGTTGGCCGGCTCCGGCACCACATCGATGATCACCGGTAGATTGCTGATGGTCTCTACCGGCGTGGCATCTGGCAGCACCGAAGCAGAAGCCCCCTGATTCACGGCGGCGATGCGGGTGCGTTCCGGGCCATAGATGCGGCGCCAGCGGAAGGCTTCGGCCTGGGCGGCTTCCATGTCGCCATGGGCGGCGCGCAGAATCCAGCTATCGCCGAGCTGCGTAAGCACGATGTAGCAGCCGCCGGAGAAATAGCCTCCGGGAGAGCTGCCCGGTATGTCGGCCATGTAACGCATGGCAACATTTTGTCAGATCAGCGTTAACAGATGTTAAACACCAGTTAATTTTTCTGGGCTTCTGCAACCTCCATGAAAAGCCCGGCTATTCGAACCGCAAGGCTTCCATCGGTTCCAGCTTTGAGGCCTTGCGCGCCGGATAGAAGCCAAAAAACACCCCCACGGCGGCAGCGAAACCCACCGCCAGCACGATGGCCGCAGGCGCGATGCGCACCGGCCAGTCGGTGAAATAGGCAATCCCGATGGCCGCGCCGATACCGAGGCCGACGCCGATCATGCCGCCGATGGCGGCCAGGGTCACGGCTTCGATCAGGAATTGCGCCAGGATGTCGCGCCGCCGGGCGCCGACCGCCATGCGCAGGCCGATTTCGCGCGTGCGCTCGGTAACGCTCACCAGCATGATATTCATGATGCCGATGCCGCCGACCACCAGCGACACGGAGGCGACGGCGGCCAGCAGCAGCGCCATCACGCGCTGCGCCGCCTGCTGCGTTTCCAGCACCTCGGACAGATTGCGCAGCCAGAAATCGTCATCCTGGTTCGGTTGCAGGCGGTGGCGCTGGCGCAGCAGGTCGCGGATCTGGCTCTCGGCTTCGGCCATGTCGGCGCCGTCATGCACCTTCACGGAGATCGCCACCACGGCGCGCTGACGGGCCTGCTGGCCGCCGAGCAGGCGTTTGCGCGCGGTGCTGATCGGCACCAGCACCACATCATCCTGGTCCTGGCCCTGCATGCTCTGGCCCTTCTTGGCCAGCACGCCGATCACCGTGAACGGCACCTTGCGGATGCGGATGGTCTGCTCGATAGGGTCGGCGTCACCGAACAGGTTGTTGGCCACCGTCTGGCCCAGCATCACCACCTTGGCGGCGCTGTCGATTTCCTCCTGTGCCAGCACCCGGCCGGAGGCCAGTTCCCAGTCGCGCACATCGAGATAATCCGGCGTGATACCCATGACCACGCTGGACCAGTTCTGGTTGCCGAACACGATCTGCGCCGTGCCGCGCGACACCGGCGCCGCCGCCTGCACCAGATCGACCTCGCGGGCGATGGCATAGCCGTCATCCTCGGTGATGGTGAGCTGCGAACCGAAGCCAAGCCGGGCGCCGCCGCTGGTGACGGCACCGGAAAGGATCACGATCAGGTTTGAACCCAGGCTCTTGATCTGCTCGCGCACGCGCTCCTGGGCGCCTTCGCCCACCGCCACCATGGTGATCACGGCGGCAACGCCGATGACGATACCGAGCATGGTGAGGCCGGAACGCAGCATGTTGACGCGCAGCGCACGCAGGGCGACCAGCAGGCTTGCCAAAGGGCTCATGGCCGCGGGCTCATAGTTCGTCTGCCGCCCGGCGCGGCGCCGGATTGCGCTCATCGCTCACCAGCCTGCCATCGCGGAACAGCAGCTTGCGGCTGGCATAGGCGGCGATATCCGGTTCATGGGTCACCAGCACGATGGTGATGCCGCGCTGGTTCAGCGCCTGGAACAGCGCCATGATTTCAACCGAGGTACGGCTGTCGAGGGCGCCGGTCGGCTCGTCGGCGAGCAGCAGGGCGGGGTCGTTCACCAGGGCGCGGGCGATGGCGACGCGCTGCTGCTGGCCACCGGAAAGCTGCGAGGGCTGATGATGGCCGCGTTCGGCAAGGCCGACTTCGTTCAGGCGCTGTGCCGCCCGCGCCCGCCGTTCGGTGGCTGGCATCGCCGTGCCGCGACGGTAGAGCAGGGGCAGGGCGACATTATCCAGCGCCGTGGTGCGCGGCAGCAGGTTGAAGCTCTGGAACACGAAACCGAGCAGCCGGTTGCGCAGGTCGGCGCGGGCATCCTCGTCCATGGCGGCCACATCCTCGCCATCCAGGCGGTAGGAACCGCCGGTAGGCGAGTCCAGGCAGCCGACCATGTTCATGAAGGTGGATTTGCCCGAACCCGAGGGCCCCATCACGGCGACGAAATCGCCGCGCGCGATGCTCACATCGATGCCGGCCAGGGCCGCCACCTCGCTGCCACCGAGATGGAACAGCTTGCGCAGGCCGGTGACTTCGATCAGGCCATTCATGGCGGTGCGTTCAGAGCCGCAGGCGTGGCGTGTTGCCACTACCACCAGATGTCACGGCGCCCTGCACGCCGATCACGATCTCATCGCCTTCCTTCAGGCTGCCGCTGATGATCTCGGTGAAGCTGCCATCGCTGATACCGACGCGCAGCGACTGGCTGAGCAACCCGGCGCCCTTCGGCTGATAGGCACGGCCATCGCTGCCACGCACCTGATTGCTACCCGCCGCGGCCGGCGTCATGGCCTGATAGCGCTGGCGCTGCTCCGGCGTCAGCATGGCGGCGATCTTATGCCGGTTCTCGGCGCGCAGGCGTTCGATGGCGGCGCGGCGCTGGTTTTCGTTCAAATCCGGCCCAAGTCCGGCGATCTTGCCGCGCAGGTCGTTGAAGGCATCATCCAGCGCCTGGGCCTGGGCATCATTGAGTTGCAACTCGCGCACCAACCGCTCGCGCACGGCCTGTAGACCGCTGGCCTGTGGCGCATTGCTGGCTGCCGGCTGGCTGCCATCGGCGGCTTCGATGGTCACGCCGGCAGGCGCCCGGAAGCGCAAGGCGGCATTGGGCAGTTTCAACACATTGGCGCGCTGTTCTACAACGATGCGGACATTGGCGGTCATGCCCGGCAGCAGCTTGAGGTCCGGGTTGTCGGCGGCGATCACCACGGTATAGGTGACGACATTCTGCACCACCTGCGGCGACTTGCGGATCTGCCGGATCTGACCCTCGAAGGTGCGGCCGGGCAGGCTGTCCACCGTGAAGGTCGCTGCCATGCCCTCGCTGAGCCGCCCGATATCGGCCTCATCGACGCTGGTTTCCACCTGCATCTTGGTCAGCGTCTCGGCGATGGTGTAGAGGATCGGCGCCTGCAGGCTGGCGGCAACGGTCTGGCCGGCATCGATATTGCGCAGGATCACCACGCCATCGACAGGCGAGCGGATATAGGTGCGGTCGAGATCGATGCGTGATTGGCGCAGGGCGGCCTCGCGCTGGCGCACGGCGGCGATGGCATTGGCCAGTTGCGCCTCGGCCATGCTGGTGGCAGCGCGCGCGCCCTGCACCTGTGCCTGGGCGCCCAGCGCATTGGCCTCCTGGCGGTCCTTGTCGGCGGTGGAGCCGACGCCACGGTCGGCGAGGTCGCGCTTGCGGCCGAATTCGCGCTCGGCATCCACACGGGTGATTTCGGCGCGCTGGGTGTCGGTGCGGGCACGGTCCAGGCTGGCACGCTGCATCAGCACGGCAGCCTGCGCCACTTCGAGTTCGGCTGCGGCCTGGGCAACGCGGGCCTCGAAGGATTCCGGGTCGATGCGGGCGATCACCTGGTTGGCGCGGACCTCGGAATTGAAATCCGCCAGAATTTCCTTCACCTGGCCTGAAACCTGGCTGCCGACCTGTACCTGGGTGACGGGCGCCAGCGTGCCGGAGGCCGAGACGCTGGCAATGACGCTGCCGCGTTCGACTTTCGCAATGCGGTAGCGGGGGCCATCGCCGGCGGCGAAATTCTGGCGCCAGAGCAAAAAGCCGCCGCCAGCCACGGCCAGCAGCAGCACAAGCAGGACCAGCAGGCGCGCTGCCCCGGATTTAATATTATTTGGCATTTTCCCCCATGATGCTCCCCATCACGTTGCCTTATAGCACGGCCTGAAAACGGGAATCCTGCGCTGGCCATGGCTGGCTAAGGCTGGCGGCAGCGGCGGCCTCTGGTTATGCTCCGCCGCGAACCAGCTGTTTACATTGCCTTTAGGGAGAAACCTGAGCCATGAAGGGCAAAACCAAGAAAGCCGCCGCCCCCAAGCAGGCAGCCGCCAAGAAGTCTGTCGCCAAGAAGCCTGCCGTGAAAGCCAAGGCGAAGACCAACGGCTTCGACAAGTCCAAGCTGCCCAGCCGCTTTGTCAGCGTCGGCCCCGAGCGTGCGCCGCACCGCAGCTTCTATTATGCGATGGGCATGAAGGAGCAGGAAATCTACCAGCCGCTGGTCGGCGTGGTTACCACCTGGAATGAGTCGGCGCCGTGCAATATCTCGCTTGGCCGCCAGGCGCAGAAGGCCAAGGCTGGCGTGAAGGCCGCCGGCGGCACGCCGCGTGAATTCACCACCATCACCGTTACCGACGCCATCGCCATGGGCCACCAGGGCATGAAGGCCTCGCTGGTCAGCCGCGAAGTGATCGCTGACTCGGTGGAACTGTCGGTGCGTGGCCATTGCTACGACGCCCTGGTCGGCTTCGCGGGCTGCGATAAGTCGCTGCCCGGCCTGATGATGGCCATGGTGCGCCTGAACGTGCCGTCCGTGTTCGTCTATGGTGGCTCGATCCTGCCCGGCCGCTTCAAGAACCGCGACGTCACCATCGTCGATGTGTTCGAGGCCGTGGGCCAGGTGGCCGCCGGCACCATGAACGAGGACGAGCTGCACGAACTGGAATGCGTTGCCTGCCCGTCGGCCGGCTCCTGCGGCGGCCAGTTCACGGCCAACACCATGGCCTGCATTTCCGAAGCCATCGGCTTGGCGCTGCCGGGTTCGAGCGGCGCCCCGGCGCCCTACGAGAACCGCGACGATTACGGCTATGCCTCGGGCAAGATGGTGATGGAGCTGATCAAGCGGAACCTGCGTCCGCGCGATATCGTCACCCGCAAGGCGCTGGAGAATGCCGCCATGATCGTGGCGGCCACCGGTGGCAGCACCAATGCCGGCCTGCATCTGCCGGCCATCGCCAGCGAGTGCGGCATCAAGTTCGATCTTGAGGACGTGGCCCGCATCATGAAGCGCACGCCCTACATCGCCGACCTCAAGCCGGGTGGCAAATATGTCGCCAAGGACCTCTATGAGGTGGGCGGCGTGCAGGTGGTTATGAAGCAGCTGCTGGATGGCGGCTACCTGCATGGCGACTGCATCACGGTTACCGGCAAGACCATTGCCGAGAACCTCAAGGGCGTGAAATTCCCGAAGAACCAGGATGTGATCCGTCCGATCACCAACCCGCTCAGCCCGACCGGCGGCGTGGTTGGCCTGAAGGGCAACCTGGCGCCCGAAGCCGCCATCGTGAAGGTGGCCGGCCTGAAGAAGCTGAAGCATGTCGGCCCGGCGCGCGTCTTCGATTGCGAGGAAGATGCCTTCGCCGCCGTGCAGGCCAAGAAGTACAAGGAAGGCGATGTCATCGTCATCCGCTATGAAGGCCCGAAGGGCGGCCCGGGCATGCGCGAAATGCTCGCCACCACCGGCGCCATCTACGGCCAGGGCATGGGCGAGAAGGTGGCGCTGATCACCGATGGCCGTTTCTCCGGCGGCACGCGCGGCTTCTGTGTCGGCCATGTCGGCCCGGAAGCGGCGGTCGGCGGCCCCATCGCGCTGATCAAGAATGGCGACATCATCACCATCGACGCCGAGAAAGGCGTGTTGAGCGTGAATGTCTCGGCCAAGGAATTCGCCGAGCGCAAGAAGAAGTGGAAGCCGCGCAAGCACGAATTCCAGTCGGGCACGATCTGGAAGTATTCCCAGACCGTCTCGACCGCCGCCCATGGCGCCGTGACCCATCCGGGCGCCGCCAAGGAAACCCACGTCTACGCCGACATCTGATCCGTCGGTCGATTGTCACCCCGGGCTTGCCCCGGGGTCCCATTTGTCTGGTGAAAATGGGATGCCCGCCTGTGCGGGCATGACGGCAGAGCAAAAAAGAATGCAGGAAAGGGCGCCTCTCAAGGCGCCCTTTTTTGTTGCCTCGGGGGGCGTGGCCTGCATAATTGTTTGTCTGCCAACGATCCGATAACAGGACGCGCCCGCCCCCATGACCAAACAGCTGCCCTTTACCGTAGCGATTGCCGGCTTCCAGCATGAAACCAACACCTTCGCGCCGCAGAAGGCCGAACTGAAGAAATTCATCGACGGCGAGGGCTGGCCGGCGCTGACCCTGGGCAAGGACATCTTGGATGTTTTCCCGCCGGCCAATATCCCGATTGGCGGCTTCATCAATGCCGCGACCAGTCTTGGCATGGTGCTGGAACCGATTGCCTGGGCGGCGGCGCAGCCGTCTTCTTACGTCACGGTCGAGGCGTTCGAGTATGTCGCCAAGCTGATTTGCGACGGCATCACGGCGCTGCGTGGCCGCATCGACGCGGTCTATCTCGATCTGCATGGCGCCATGGTGACCGAGCATTTCGAGGATGGCGAAGGCGAATTGCTGCGCCGTATCCGCGCCATTGTCGGGCCGGACATGCCCATCGTCGCCAGCCTGGACCTGCATTGCAACATGACCGAGGTGATGCTGCGCGAAGCGGATGTGCTGATTGCTTACCGCACCTATCCGCATCTCGACATGGCGGTGACCGGCGGCCGCGTCGCCAAGCATCTTGCCAAGCTGCTCACCCGTGAACGGCCGCGCCAGGCCAAGGCGATGCGCCGGCTGCCGTTCCTGATCCCGCTCACCGCGCAATGCACCTTCATCGAGCCGTGCAAGAGCATCTATGACCGTATCGAGGAAATGGAGTTCGGCGGCGTTTCGTCGATGAGCTTCACGCCCGGTTTCCATCCGGCGGATATCCGCGAATGTGGCCCGGCGGTGTTTGCCTATGCCAACAGCCAGGAAGCCGCCGACAAGGCCGCCGATGCCCTGGCCCGCCATATCGCCGAGCGCGAGAATGAATTCGCCACCCGGCTGCTGAAGCCGCATGAGGCCATCGAGGAAGCACGCCGGCTGATCACCGGCGGCGCGAAGAAACCCATCGTGCTGGCCGATGTGCAGGATAATCCCGGCGCCGGCGCCACCTGCGACACTACGGGACTGTTGCAGGCCATGGTCGAGTCCGGCGTACCCGATGCCGCGATCTGCCTGATGTTCGATCCCGAGGCCGCGATGGCGGCGCATCAGGCCGGTGAGGGCAGCAGCATCGAGTTTCCGCTCGGCGGTAAGCTGTTCGCCGGCTCCAAGCCCTACCGCCAACGCTACACCGTGGCCAAGACCGGCGATGGCCGCTTCCTCTGCACCGGGCCGTTCTACGGCGGCACGCGGATGAATCTGGGGCCGATGGCGCTCTTGCGCTGCAATGGCGTGGATACCGTGGTGTCATCCACCCGCGTGCAGGCGGCGGACAAGGAGATGTATCGTCATCTCGGCATCGAGCCGGTGCAGCGCCAGATTCTCGGCCTGAAAAGCACGGTGCATTTCCGTGGCGATTTCACCGATATCGCGCACGACATCCTGATCGTGGAAAGCCCCGGCGCCTTCATTGAGCGCGCCGAGACCTTGCCCTACAAGCGCCTGCGCTCAGGCATCAAGCTGAAGCCGCTGGGGCCGGTGCATAAGGGCTAACGCTAGGCGGCTTGGCGCAGCTCGATGATGGTGCCGTGTGTCTTGGTGGCATCCACCACCAGCACATGATGGCCGTCGCCCTCGATGCGGGGCTCGGATGGGCCGACGATGGCGGCGCCTTGCTCGACCAGCGTCGCCGCCGAGGCGCGCACATCCTCCACCAGATAGGCGATATGGTAGACGCCGCCATCGGGATGCAGGTCTAGATAGCGTGCCGCCGTGCTGCTGGTGGTGGTCGGCTGCACCAGTTCCAGCCGCGTGCCGCCGAGTTCAACATAGGCCAGGCGATAGGCGAGGCCGGGAATGGTGAATTCCTCGCCCACGCTGGCGCCCGGCAGCTTGGCGTAATAGGCCTTGGCAATGTCGAGATCGGGCACCGCAAGCCCGATATGGTGCAGCAGCCCGATCTCGTTCTTGCTCATGGTCAGACCCGTTCGATGATCATCGCGATGCCCTGGCCGACGCCGATGCACATGGTGCAGAGCGCGTAGCGGCCGCCGGTGCGCTCAAGCTGGTTCAGCGACGTGGTGATCAGCCGCGCGCCACTCATGCCGAGCGGATGGCCGAGCGCGATGGCGCCGCCATTCGGATTCACATAGGTGGCATCATCGGGCAGACCAAGGCCGCGCAGCACGGCCAGCGCCTGGGCGGCAAACGCTTCGTTCAGCTCGATCACATCCATGTCGCGGATGCCCAGGCCCGCCTTGGCCAGCACCTTCTCGGCGGCCGGCACCGGGCCATAACCCATAATGCGCGGCGCCACACCGGCAGTGGCGGTGGCGATGATGCGGCCGCGCGGGGTGAGGCCGTGGCGGCGGGCCGCGTTGTCGGAGGCGAGCAGGATGGCGCAGGCGCCGTCATTGACGCCGGAAGCATTGCCGGCGGTGACCGTGCCGCCCTGGCGGAACGGGGTCGGCAGCTTGGCCAGCGCCTCGATGGTGGTGTCGCGCGGATGCTCATCGCGGTCCACCACGGTCGGGTCGCCCTTGCGGCTCGGGATCGTCACCGGGGTGATCTCGGCCTCGAACAGGCCCAGGCGCTGCGCATTGATGGCACGCTGCTGGCTGCGCAGCGCGAAGGCATCCTGGTCGGCGCGGTTGATCTGGAACTGCTCGGCGACATTCTCCGCCGTCTCCGGCATGGAATCGACGCCGTATTTCTGCTTCATCAGTTTGTTGACGAAGCGCCAGCCGATAGTGGTGTCGTAGATTTCAGCGGTGCGCGAGAACGGACTTTCGGCCTTGCCCATCACGAAGGGGGCACGGCTCATGCTCTCGACGCCGCCGGCGATGCAGAGATCGGCTTCGCCGGTGCGGATCGAGCGCGCGGCGGCCGAAGTGGCTTCGATGCCGGAGCCGCAGAGACGGTTCACGGTGGCGCCGGAAACGCTGTCGGGCAGACCGGCCAGCAGCAGCGACATGCGCGCCACGTTGCGGTTGTCCTCGCCGGCCTGGTTGGCGCAGCCATAGGTCACATCGTCAACCTGGCTCCAGTCCACGGAGGGGTTGCGCTGCATCAGCGCCCGGATCGGAATGGCGCCGAGATCGTCGGCACGTACCGAACTCAGGGCGCCGCCGTAGCGGCCGATGGGGGTGCGGATGGCGTCACAGATGAAGGCTTCTGTCATTTGTCTCTCCCTAGGGTCTCTCGACTGACAGGTTGCGGATTCAGGATGGCGGATTTCAGGATAGCGGGGCGGTGCGCGCCAGGATCTGCGAGAACAGCGCCGCATCGACATTGCCGCCGGAGGCGACCGCGACCACGGTCTTGCCCCGGATCATGTCGCGGCGATGCAGCAGGGCGGCCAGTGCAGCGGCACCGCCCGGCTCGATCACCAGTTTGAGATAATGGAAAGCAGTCGCCATGGCGACTTCCACCTCGGCATCGGTGGCGGTGATGCCACCCTTCAGCACGCGGCGCATCACGGCGAAGGTGATGTCGCCCGGCGTCGGCGCCATCAGCGCATCGCAGAAGCTCGGCGGTGCATCGGCGGCCACCTTCTGCTTGCTGCCACTGGCGAGGGAGCGGGTGATGTCATCGAAATCCGCCGGCTCGCCGGCATAGACCTCGGTTTTCGGATGGCGCGATTCCATCACCAGGGCGATGCCGGAAATCAGGCCGCCGCCAGACGAGCCAGCGGTGATGATATCCGGCACCAGGCCGCGCTCGGCAAGCTGGGCATCCACTTCCAGGCCCACGGTGCCCTGGCCGCAGATGATATGCGGATCATCGAAAGGCGGCACCAGCACCATGCCGCGATCCTGCATGTACTTTGTGGCGATGCCTTCGCGGCTTTCCTTCCAGCGGTCGTAGAGCACCACCTCGGCGCCATAGGCGCGCGTGTTGGCCACCTTGATCTGTGGCGCATCGGACGGCATCACGATCACCGCCGGCAGGCCGCAGAGCCTGGCGGCATAGGCCACGCCCTGGGCATGGTTGCCGGACGAGAAGGCGACCACGCCGCGCTTGCGCTCGTCGGCTGAAAGCTGGCTCAGGCGGTTATAGGCGCCACGGAACTTGAACGAGCCGGTGAGTTGCAGCGTCTCGGCCTTCACGAACAGGCGGCAGCCGAGGATTTCGTTCAGCAGCGGGCTTTCCACCAGCGGCGTCGGCGCCGCGATGCCGCGCAGGCGCTTGGCCGCTGCCTCCACATCCGCAACGGTGGGCAGGGACGGCAGGGTGACGGGCGCGTTCATGGTGGTTTCCTCGATACTTTTTCTTGAAATTGTCAGTCGCCGAGGGCGACGCCTTCGCGGCGCGGATCGGCGCCACCGGCAAGCTGCCCGCCGGGGCGGCGCCAGATTACATGCAGGCCACTGGTCATTTCCAGGCTTTGGGTCTTGTGGCCCAGCCGCCCGAGGGCTTCGGCCCAGCCTGGATCGGCACCGGTTTCGATCTCGGTCGGACCATTGCGGCTGCCGATATGCGGCAGGGCCACCGCTGCCTGCGGGCCGTAGCCCTTGTCGAGCAGCAGCAGCAGGGTCTGCGCCACATAGCCGATGATCTGGCTGCCGCCCGGCGAGCCGGCCACGCCGAGCAGATCGCCGCGCGGATCGAATACCAGGGTGGGTGACATCGAACTGCGCGGCCGCTTGCCCGCTTCGACGCGGTTGGCGACGGCGCGGCCATCCTGCTCCGGGATGAAGCTGAAATCGGTGAGCTGGTTGTTGAGCAGGAAGCCACCCACCATCAGGCGGGCGCCGAAGGCATCCTCGATGGTGGTGGTCATGCTCACCGCATTGCCCCAGGCATCGACGATGGAGACATGGCTGGTGCCGGGCGGACCGTCATGCGGCACCAGGGCCGGCCGTTCGCCGCGCCGGCCAGGCGGTTCGCCCGGTTGGGCATTACCCAGACTGGCATCCATACGCACCAGCCTGGCGCGCTCGGCGAGATAGGCTTTGTCGATCAGGCCTGCCACCGGCACCGGCAGGAAGTCGCTGTCGGCGACATAGAGGTTGCGGTCGGCGAAGGCGAGGCGGCTGGCTTCCACCAGGCGGTGCAGATCGGCGACCCCCAGCGTGGTCGCCGGGCTGGGATCGAGCGCTTCTAGGATGCCGAGGATTTGCAGCACGGCGATGCCGCCCGAGCTTGGCGGGCCGAAGCCGCAGATCTTGTAAAGCCGGAACTGGCCGCAAAGCTCTGGCCGCCGCTTGGCTTCATAGCCGGCAAGGTCCGCCGCCGTCATGTCGCTACCGCGTGCCTGCAAGGCGCTGAGCATCGCCTCGGCCAGCGGGCCGCTCTGCAAGGCCCTGGCACCATCGGCGGCAACACGCTTCAGGCTCTGCGCCAGCGCCGGGTTGCGCAGGCTGCTGCCGGCCTCCAATGGTTCTCCGCCGGGGTAATAGAGCGCGGCGGCAGCCGCGTCTTGCCGTAAGCGCTGTTCGAGTTTCAAAAGGCCGGCAAGGCGCGGTGTCACCGTGAAGCCGGCCTCGGCGCGGGTGATGGCGGGCTGGAACAGCATCGCCCAGGGCAGCTTGCCATGGCCCTTATGCGCCATCTCCAATGCAGCCACCGCACCCGGCACGCCGGTGGAAAGCCCGCTGAACACCGCCTCGCGGAACGGCAAAGGCGTGCCATCCGGTTTCAGGAAGCGTTTCGGCGTGGCGGCAGCCGGTGCGGTCTCACGGCCATCGAAAGCGTGAAGTTGTTTGTTGGTATTGTCCCAATAGAGGATCAGCGCGCCGCCACCGATGCCTGATGATTGCGGCTCCACCAGGGTCAGCATCATCTGCACGGCAATGGCCGCATCGATGGCATTACCGCCTTGGCGCAGAATGGCAAGGCCGGCTTCGGCTGCCAGCGGATGCGCCGCCGCTACCATCTGGCGCTGCGCGGTAGCTTCCACCTTCTCGGCGTGGCCTGTGGCTGCTTCCGGCGCCGGCTGCGCCAGGGCAGGCAGCGCGACTAAAAGCAGCAGGGCTGCGAGCGCGCGGATCATGCGTGGCCCAGGATGGCCGGCACATCGCGCAGGCTTTTCAATTCGTGATCCGGTGCATGCGGCAGGCCCTCTTTGGGCTGGCCTGCACGGTTGATCCACAGCACGCGGAAGCCGAAGCATTTCGCGCCATGGGCATCCCAGCCATTGGAAGAATGGAATGCCACTTCATTGGGCGCGAGCCCGAGCCGGTCAGTGACGAGTTTGTAGACGCGCATGTCCGGCTTGTAGATGCCGGCTTCCTCAATCGAAATCACATGATCAAGCAGGCTGTCGATGCCAGCACTTTTGCAGGCGGCTTCCAGCATGGCGGGCGAGCCATTGGAAAGAATCCCGGTGATCAGGCCGGCGGCTTTCAGCTTGCGCAGCAGGCCCGGTGCTTCCGGGAAGGCTTCCAGCTTCACATAAAGCTGCATCAGGCGGTTGCGCAGATCGGGATTGTCGATGCCTTGCGCCGCCAGAGCAAAGTCCAGCGCCTCTGCCGTCACCTGTTCGAAATCGGCATGCTGGCCCATCAGGCTGCGCAGCCAGGTGTAGTTGAGCTGCTTGGCACGCCAGGTCTCGGCAAGCTGGGGCCAGCCGGGGCCGATCTCGGCGCTCAATTGCCGCGCGGCAGCGTTGACATCGAAGAGGGTGCCATAGGCGTCGAAGATGCACGCCTTAATCATGGCGTCAGCAACTGGCGGCGGCGCAGGCCTTGCGGGGCAGGCCGCGTAGATCGGCTTGCAGCCGGTCGGCGGTAGGCGCCGCGCCGCGCAGCAGCGCACGGTAGACCTGCACGCATTCCAGCACGCGCTGCACATAATTGCGCGTTTCGGAGAACGGGATCAGTTCGATCCAGTCGACGGCATCGATGCTTTCATAGCGCGGATCGCCCCAATCCTTGATCCACTTGCGTGCCCGCGCCTCGCCGGCATTGTAGCTCGCCAGCGCCAGGATGTAGTTCGAATCCCAGTTGCGCAGCAGGCCATCGAGGTAATGGCTGCCGAGGCGCACGTTGTAATGCGCATCGTCGGTCAGCTTGGCCGGGGCGTAGGGCTGCTTGATTTCCTTGGCCACGCCCTTGGCGGTGGCGGGCATCAGCTGCATCAGGCCACGCGCGCCCACCGGCGAGACGGCATACTGGTTGAACTCGCTTTCCTGCCGCGCCACGGCCAGCACCAGGGCGGTTTCCGGCGTCGCGGTCTGTGCCATCGGTTCGACCAGCGGGAAGGCTTCGCGCACCAGGCTCAGGCCCGCATAACGTGCCGTGCGCTTGGTGGCGGCCACGGCTAGGTCAACGCGGTTGAGCATCCGCGCCAGCCGTGCCGCAAGCTGATGCTCCTCCAGCGTGTCGGCGGTATGGGCCAGGCGCAGGATGAAGGGCCGCAGCCGGTCTTCCTGGCCCAGTTCAACCAGGATCTTGGCGGCGCGCACCACTTCGCGCTTGTCGAATTGCACAATCGCCGCTGCGCTCGGTTCCGGGTCATCGGGCAATTGCAGCCGCGCCTTGGGATCGAGCGCGAAGGTGGCGAGCTGGCCGTAGAAGGTGGTGGCGTGCTTGGACGCCTGGGCATACCAATGCCGCGCCTGCGCCTGATCGCCGGTGATGGTGTAGGTGCGGCCGAGCCAGTAGCCGGCGCGCGACTGGCTTACCGGTGTGCGCACATTGCTTTGCAGGGCGGCGAAATGCTTCACCGCGATCTGCGGTTCCTGCAACAGGCGCAGCGCGATCCATCCGGCCAGCCATTCAGCTTCGGCATAGCTGGCGCCGCCCGAGAGGCCATGGTTGGAGGCGAGGCGGTAGGCTTCCGAGATGCGGCCGTCGATCAGCGCCTTGCGGGCGCGAAAATGCCGCTCCACCCACCATTTCTCGGCGCGGCCGAGTTCATCGGGCGCGTTGTAGAGCAGGCTTTCGACAATGTCGTCCTTGCCCTCGCGGCGGTTCCAGCGCATCTGCTCATAGGCAAAGCCGCCATCCTCGCGCAGCTTCGGCGGCAACATCGAAGCAATCTTGTCGGCGGCCGGTGCGCGCAAGGCCAGGGCCAGCCGCGCTTCGCCGAGGGTTTTCGCTTCGCCATCGACACGCGGCAGCATGCGGCGGGCGGCATCGTATTGCCCGTCCCAGAGCAGGCGGTCGAGGCGCGCGGCATTTTCAGCTGGTGTCAGGCGGTTGCCGAATTCACGCCACACATCGTTTTCATCGCGCAGCGACAGATTGCCATCGGTCCAGGCCTTGCGCACCGCGACCAGGGCCTCGGCGCTGCGGCTCTGGCGGTCCAGTGCCTCGGCATAACGCAGCCAGCCAAGGCCGCTTTCCGGCGGGCGCTGGGTGTACCACTGGATGATGCGGGTATCGCCCACGGCCTCGTTGATGCTTTCGTCGGCGCGGCGCAGCAAGGCTTCGCGCGCCGGCCAGTCGGGCGATTTCTCGATGAATTCGGCAATGGCCTCGAAGGGCGCGCCGGAATTCGGCGTTTGCAGCCACAGCCAATGCACCAGGCGGCCGACCAGCGGGTCCTTCGCCTTTGCCGCTGCCTCGCGCGCCTTGTCGAACTTGCCGGCCTTGGCTTCCCGCATCGCCTCGCGGCCCCAGGACTGGTCGGACTGGCTCAGCAACACCGCAGGCGCGAGGGCGGCACCGGCTACTGCCGCACCGGCAGCGGCCTTGGCGGCAGGCTTGGCCGCATCCTTTTTCGGGGTGTCTTTCTTCGCGGCGTCCTTGGCGGCCTTGCCCGGCGCGGCCGGTTTGGCGGTAGCGGGCTTCGGCGCCGGCTTTACCGCCGCCGTGGGCTTGGCTGCCGGCTTGGGCACGGTGGCGCTGGCCGGCACCGGCTCGGCACCATGCACAGGCAGCGCCGCCATGCCGGCAAAGGCGAGCAGGGCGAGCAAGGCCGGAGCGAAGCGGCCCGGGGCGCGGTTGAATCGGCTAAACATCTTGAGCAGCCTAGCATTTCAGCCGCCAGCGGCCAAACCCGTTCTGGCCTGATTTCGCCTTTAGCTAGGGCAGGCGCAGCGCCAGTTCGCGCCGCACCTCGTCGCCCAGCTTGATCCCCAGGCCCAGCATGGCAAGGCCGGCCAGGCCATCCAGCCAGCGGGCGATGCGGGCATAACCCTGGCGCGCCAGGCCGGTGGAGAGCAGCAGCGCCACCAGGCCGTACCAGAAAGCCGATTGCACGGCGATCACCGCGATCACGGCGGCATAGAACCAGGCCGGCGGCGCGGCGGGCAGGGCGATGGCGAAAACGCTGGTCCAGAACACCGCCGATTTCGGGTTGCTGAGCGTGGTGACAAGCCCGGCGGCAAAGGGCCGCTGGCCGAGCCAGCCGAGCGCGGGCGGAGCGGTCGCCGCATCCTGGCGCCGCAGGGCGCTGCGCAGCAGGCGGAAGGCGACATAGAGCAGATAGGCGGCGCCAAGCAGCCGCAGCAGGCGGTAGAGCGCGCCGGCTTCCAGCAGCAGCAGGCCGATGCCGGCGAGGCTCAGGGCCACCCAGAGCAGCGAGGCCAGCACCACGCCGGCCATCGCAGCCAAGCCGTGACGGCGCGACCGGGCGGCGGAAAAGTGGCTCACCACAACTGTATTCGGTCCCGGCACCATCGCCATCAGCAGATGCATGCCGGCAAGCGCGGCGAGGTGGGGCAGCAAGTCCATCGCAAGTTCCTGATGTAAGGGTACAATTTTGCTGCAGTATCGGGCTGGTGGCGGTGCGGTGCAACAGTGGTTTAGGTGCTTGCCGTTGCCCGGTCCGGCGTCTATGTTCGCCGCTCCGTGACTGTTTTATTTTCGAGGACTCGCTCATGTTCAAGGGCTCTTTCGTCGCGCTGATCACCCCGTTCAAGAACGGCAAGGTGGACGAGCGCGCCTTCGGCGATCTGGTGGAATGGCAGATCGCGGAAGGGACCCATGGCTTGGTGCCCTGCGGCACTACCGGTGAATCGCCGACCCTGAGCCATGACGAACACAAGCGTGTGATCGAACTCTGCATCGAAGTGGCGCGCGGCCGCGTGCCGGTGATGGCTGGCGCGGGCTCGAATTCCACCGCCGAAGCTATCGAGCTGACCAAGCATGCCAAGAAGGCCGGCGCCGATGCCGTGCTGGTGGTGACGCCGTATTACAACAAGCCGAACCAGGCCGGCCTGTATGCGCATTACAAGGCGCTGCATGATGCCACCCGCATCCCGATCTTCATCTACAACATCCCGCCGCGCTGCGTGATCGACATGAGCGTGGAGACCATGGCGGCGCTGGCCAAGCTGCCGCGCATTGCCGGCGTGAAGGATGCCACCGGCGATATCCTGCGCCCGCTGCGCATGCGCGCCGCTGCTGGCGAAAAGTTCTGCCAGCTTGATGGCGATGATGCCACCGCCCTGGCCTTCAATGCCCATGGCGGCGTCGGTTGCATCTCGGTGACGGCGAATATCGCACCGGGCCCGGTGGCGCGGATGCAGGAAGCCAGCCTCGCCGGCGATCACGCCAAGGCGCAGGTGATCATGGAAAAGCTGCTGCCGCTGCATACCGCACTGTTCGTCGAGCCGAACCCGGCGCCGGTGAAGTATGCCGCCCAGTTGCTCGGCATCTGCCAGGCCGATGTGCGCCTGCCGCTGGCGCCGATCACCAAGGACACCCAGGCCAAGGTGAAGGCGGCCCTGGCGGCTGCCGGCATCAAGAAGCCGCGCAAGAAGAAGTAAGCAGCCATGGCAGCCGCTCCGCGCGCCGGCCAGTCCAAGACGGTGGCCGACAACCGGCGCGCGCGCTACGATTATCACCTCGACGAGACGCTCGACGCCGGTATCGTGCTGGTCGGCTCGGAGGTGAAAAGCCTGCGCACCGGTCGCGCCAATATCCAGGACTCGTATGCTGAGGAAGTCAGCGGCGAGATCATGCTGGTGAACGCCTATATCCCGGAATATGCCGGCGCCAACCGCTTCAATCACGAGCCGCGCCGGCCGCGCAAGCTGCTGTTGAAGCGCAAGGAAATCAGTAAACTTATCGGGAGCCTGAAACGGGGTGGCGTGACCTTGGTGCCGCTGTCCCTATATTTCAACGAGCGCGGCCTGGCGAAAGTGAAACTCGCCCTGGCGCGCGGCAAGAAGCTCCACGACAAGCGCGAGTCCGAGAAGGAACGCGACTGGAACCGCGAGAAGCAGAGGCTGCTGCGCGCGCGGGACTGAAGCGAGGCAGGCATGAGCGGCAACGACTACAAGCCCACCCTGGTCGGCAAGATCAAGGACAAGCTGATAGCCAGCAAGCAGCAATGGGCCAAGGATGGCCGGCTCCTTACGGGTGAGAAAGACGCGCCGCAGCTGACCCGCCGTCTGCCGCCGGGCCAGCGCCAGGTGCGCGACTGGCCGGTGCTCGATCTCGGCGTGCAGCCCAATATCCTGCTCGATAAGTGGCAGCTTTCGGTCGGTGGTCTGGTGGCCAATCCGGTGAAGCTGGACTGGAACGCCTTCCTCGACCTGCCGCAGACCGAAACGCTATCCGATATCCACTGCGTCACCGCGTGGTCGCGGTATGACAACCATTGGGCCGGCGTGCTGGCGCGCGACCTGCTGAAATTGGTCAAGCCACGCCCGGAAGCCAGGTTCGTGGTGTTCCAGAGCTATGATGGCTATGCGACGAACGTGACGCTGGAGCATTTCAGCGCCGCCGATGTGCTGCTGGCCCATAGCTGGGAAGGGGCGCCGATTACCCGCGAGCATGGCGGCCCGGTGCGGGTGGTGATGCCGCGCTGGTATTTCTGGAAATCCGCCAAATGGGTGAAGCATATCGCCTTCCTCGACCGCGAGGCGCCGGGCTATTGGGAAGTGCGCGGCTATCACAATGAGGGCGACCCCTGGAAGGAAGACCGCTACGGTTAACGCGGATTAACGGTTCCGCAACCACCCCCGGGCTATAAGTACGAGTCGATTCCTGCGAGAGGGTACCCCGGTGGCCATTGGTTCGAAGCTGAAGAGCCTGCGTTGCGTTGTCCCGGCCCGTTTCATGGCACCCGCCCTGGTGTTGCTGCTCGCCGCCTGCGGCCAGCAGTCGCCGGCTCCCGTCACCTTCAATCACCGCTTGGGCCCGGCCCAGGAGCAGCAGCCGTCCTATGCCAGCCGCCGTGCCGCGCCTGCCGCGCCGGTCGCCATGGCTGCGGCCGATACCGGCTTTGGCGGCGATATCACCGTGCAGCGCGGCGACACTCTTTATGGTCTGGCGCGGCAGCATAACATTGCGGCCCGCAGCCTGATCGACGCCAACGGCCTGCAGGAACCCTATCACCTGCAAGTCGGCCAGCAGTTGCGGCTGCCGGCTGGCGCCGCGAGTCATGACCGCGTGCAGGTTGTTCAGCGCGAGGCGCCGGCTGTTGTGGCCGCTGCACCAGTACAGACCCAGGCCGCACAGACTCAAGCCACGCCGCGCAGTTCCGGCGGCTTCGCGCTTTCACCGGCCCCGGTGGCACCCGCGCTTAGCGGCACCGGTGTGATGGTGGAGGAATTGCCGTCGCCGACCGCCCAGGCCGCGCCGCCAGCCCGTCATGTTGCTGCCGCTGCCAAGCCGGCCCCTGTAGTTGCTGCCGCGCCGAAGCCGCAGGCTGCCGAGCCGGTGCGTGAGGAGGCAGTCGCTCTGGCGCCGGTTCAGATCGCAGCGCCGGCACAAGCCGAACCCGAACCGCAGCCGGTTGCGCAAGCCCCGGCTGTTCAAGCGCCGGTTCCGGTGGCCCAGGCTGTAGCTCCGGCCCCCGTGACGGCCCCCGTGACGGCTCCGGCCATCCCCGCCGCACCTGTGATGGTGCCGACGCCGGTTGCCGCTGCGGTGCCGCCGCAGACTTTCCCCGGTGCACCGAGCGCCAAGGCCGATGACGAGCCGCCGCCGCGTGCCGGCCGCACCTTCGCCTGGCCGGTGCGTGGCCGCATTCTCTCGACCTTCGGCCAGAAGCCGGATGGCATGCATAATGACGGCATCAACATCGCCGCCCGCGCCGGTTCAGGCGTGATCTCGGCCGAGAATGGCGTGGTGGTCTATGCCGGCAGCGAAGTGCGCGGCTTCGGCAATCTGGTGCTGGTGCGCCATGCCGATGGCTGGATCACCGCCTATGCCCATCTCGACCGCGTGCTGGTGCAGAAGGGCCAGAAGGTGACGCGTGGCCAGGCCATCGCCACTGTCGGCTCGTCCGGCGGCGTCGATCAGCCGCAGCTGCATTTCGAAATCCGCCGTGGCACCCAGGCCGTCGATCCGGCCAAGTTCCTCACCGTGGCGATGCTTGAGAACCGCGAAACGGCGTTCGGTTAAAAAGCCTGCCGTCATCCCCGCTTTCGCGGGGGTGACGGATAAGGCTTACTTCACTTTCGGGCTGTCCAGTCTGGCACCGAGGCGGCCGGCGAGGTCCTGGATGAACTGCCAGGCGACGCGGCCCGAGCGCGAACCGCGCGTCATCGACCATTCCACGGCTTCGGCGCGCAGGCGCTTCTGATCGATCTTGAGGCCATAGGCGGCCACATATGCGTCGAGCATGGCGAAGTAATCGTCCTGGCTGCAGCTATGGAAGCCGAGCCAGAGGCCGAAGCGATCAGACAGCGACACCTTTTCCTCAACGGCTTCGCCGGGATTGATCGCCGTCGAGCGCTCGTTGTCCACCATATCGCGCGGCAGCAGGTGGCGGCGGTTCGAGGTGGCGTAGAAGATCACGTTATCGGGGCGGCCCTCGATGCCGCCTTCCAGCACGGCCTTCAGCGACTTGTAATGCTGGTCCTCGGCATCGAAGGAGAGGTCGTCGCAGAACAGGATGAAGCGGCGCTTCGAGCCGCGCAGCTGCTTCAGCAATTCGGGCAGGGTGGGGATGTCCTCGCGGTGGATTTCCACCAGCGCCAGCACGCCCGGCTTGTCGGCGTTCACAGCGCCCAGCGCGGCCTTCACCAGCGAGCTTTTGCCCATGCCGCGCGCGCCCCACAGCAGGGCGTTGTTGGCCGGCAGGCCGCGCGCGAAGCGGCGGGTATTGTCGAGCAGGATGTCGCTGACCCGTTCGACGCCGCGCAGCAGCTTGATCGAGACGGCGTTGATGCGCGTTACCGGCTCCAGCCAGCCCGGAAACGGCGCGGCATGCCAGACATAGGCATCGGCGGCGCGGTCATCGAAAACCGGCGCCGAAGGCGGCGCCAGGCGCTCAAGGGCTGTGGCGATGCGGGCCAGGCTGGCGGCAATGTCGGTAGCGTCAGGAGTGGTGGTGGTAGCAGGGGTCTTGGAGGGCTTTTTCACGGTTTTTCTGTTGGGTTTATTTCTTTCTCGGGGGCGCCATATTGCGGAGGCGGCAGGGGTGGCGCAAGCCGTAGCGGTTGCCTGGCTATTGCGCCATACTCCGCGCCGACACGATGCCGCCCGCACCCCGAACTAGGTCCCGGTGCGGGCTTTTTTGCCAGGAGGAAATAGATGTATCCCAATACCCAGCTTCATATTGGCGGTTCCTGGGTCGGCGGTGCCGCCGGCGTCACCATCCCGGTGCTGAACCCGGCTACCGGCGAAACCATCGGTACCGTGGCGAAGGCCGAAAAGGCCGATCTCGACCGTGCGCTTGCCGCTGCCGAGAAGGGCTTCCAGGTGTGGAAGAAGGTCGGTGCCTTCGACCGCTACAAGACTCTGCGCAAGGCCGCCGACATCATCCGCAGCCGCGCCGATGAAATCGGCAAGATCATGAGCGCCGAACAGGGCAAGCCGTTCATCGAGGCCAAGGGCGAGACCCTGCTGGCCGGCGACATCATGGACTGGTTCGCCGAGGAAGCCCGCCGCACTTATGGCCGCGTGGTGCCGCCGCGCGCCGAGGGCGTGTATCAGCTGGTGGTGAAGGAGCCGGTCGGCCCGGTCGCCGCTTTCACACCCTGGAACTTCCCGATCAACCAGGCCGTCCGCAAATGCTCGGCCGCCATTGCCGCCGGCTGTTCGATCATCCTGAAGGGCCCGGAAGAGACCCCGGCGGCTTGCGCTGCCCTGGTGCAGGCCTATCTCGATGCTGGCGTGCCGGAAGGCGTGGTGCAGCTGGTCTATGGCGTGCCGTCGGAGATTTCGGAATACCTGATCCCGCATCCGGTGATCCGCAAGATCACTTTCACCGGCTCGACCCCGGTGGGTAAGCATCTCTCCATGCTGGCGGGCGCGCATATGAAGCGCATCACCATGGAACTGGGCGGTCATGCGCCGGCCATCGTATTTGAAGATGCTGATGTAGATACTGCCGTTAAGGTGCTGTCGGCAAACAAGTTCCGCAATGCCGGTCAGGTCTGCGTGGCGCCCACGCGCTTCCTCGTGCATGAGAAGGTCTACGACCAGTTCGTGGATGGCTTCGTCAAGTTCGCCAAGGGCCTCAAGGTCGGCGACGGCATGGACAAGGATACCCGCATGGGTCCGCTGGCCAATGACCGCCGTGTGCAGGCGATGGAAATGTTTGTCAGCGATGCCGTGTCGAAGGGCGCCAAGGTCCAGACCGGCGGCAAGCGCATCGGCAACAAGGGCAACTTCTTCGAGCCGACGGTGATGACCGACGTGCCCCTGGAAGCCCGCATCATGAACGAGGAGCCGTTCGGCCCGCTGGCGCCGATCAGCGCCTTCTCGGACTTCGATGCCGTGGTGCGGGAAGCCAACCGGCTGCCCTATGGCCTGGCTGCCTATGCCTATACCAAGTCGGCCAAGACGGCGGCGGCGATCGGCTCCGCCTTCGAGAGCGGCATGGTGTCGATCAACCATCATGGCCTGGCCCTGCCGGAAGTGCCGTTCGGCGGCATCAAGGATTCGGGCTTCGGTTCGGAAGGCGGTTCGGAGGCCATCGAAGCCTACCTGAACACCAAGTTCATCACCCAGGTCGGCCTCTGAGTCAGCCGGGATATGAAAGAGGAAGAGGGGGCCTGATGGCCCCCTTTTTTTATGTTGCGCCGGCTGAAGTCCTGGCCGGTTTGGTTATTTTAAATTTATATTGATAATGAGTTGCAACAAGATTTCTGGCAGGCTACAAGCTCCGCATCCGGAGCAAGGCCCCGTGCGATCCGGTCCCATATAGCCGCCCAGCCAGCCAGTTTCCGGCCCCCTGCCGGACAGCCAGCCAGGTCAGACCCTCACCGTATCGCCGGAGGCCTGTCCATGACTGAGCAGAATCCAACCCGTAAAAACTTCACGCATTCCGTGGCGCCGCGCATCGAGCGTTCGGCGCTTGGACTGATGTCGCTGTCCCGTGCCGCCATGCTCGGCGCCGCTGCCGCCAGCCTTGGCCTGCCGGCCCTGGCCCAGGAAGCGCCGACACGGGCGCCCACCGTGTCGGTGGAAGGTGAGGCGGAGAAGCGGCCGCCGAAGCCCGAAGACAAACCCGGCGATTACAAGGTCGACCGCGCCACGTCGCCTAAATTCACCGAGCCGCTGACCGATACGCCCAAGACAGTCACCATCATCCCGCGTGAGGTGATCGAGGAGCAGGGCATCACCAGCTTCAAGGATGCGATGCGCACCCAGCCGGGTATCACGCTCGGCACTGGCGAAGGCGGCAACTCC
This sequence comes from Ferrovibrio sp., assembly GCF_965278975.1. Taxonomy (GTDB): domain Bacteria; phylum Pseudomonadota; class Alphaproteobacteria; order Ferrovibrionales; family Ferrovibrionaceae; genus Ferrovibrio. The sequence continues at coordinate 3,976,520 of NZ_OZ257126.1, read as the reverse complement.
TATGGCGACCGCATCATCATCCGTGGTTTCGAAGCGCGCGGCGACGTGTTCCTGGATGGCCAGCGCGATCCCGGCGCTGGTGTGCGCGAAATCTTCAACACCGAAAGCGTCGAAATCAGCAAGGGGCCGGGTTCGTCCTATACCGGCCGCGGCTCCACCGGCGGCACGGTGAACATCGTGTCGAAAGCACCGAAGGCACAGGATTTCATCGCCGGCGATGTCAGCTATGGCAACGGCAACACCAAGCGTATCACCGCCGACGTGAATCAGAATATCGACGACATGGCCTTGCGTGTGAACGCGATGTGGCATGAAGGAGACATTCCGGGCCGTGGCCCGGTCTACAGTGACCGCTGGGGTTTTGCGCCGTCGCTGACGCTCGGCATGAACCGTGAAACGTCGATGACCTTCAGCTATTACCACATCACCATCGACCAGATGCCCGATTACGGCGTGCCTTGGGATGCGCGCAATCGCCAGCCCTTCGGCAACAATTTCTATGGCCTGGTGAATCGCGATTTCCAGCATGTGGAGGCGGATATCTTCACGGCACGCGTTGATCATGAGTTCAACTACGCCCTGAAGCTGCGCCATCAGATGCGGGTTGGCCTCACCACCAACGATTATGTGGTTTCTGCACCGGAAAGTCCGAACTTCACCGCAGGCACGGTCAATGCCTCGGCCAAATCGCGCAATCAGGACAACACCACTTTTGCCAGCCAGACCGACCTGACCTGGGATTTCGCTACCGGCGATTTCGATCACACCCTGGTCACCGGCCTGGAAGTGAGCCGCGACCGCGCCAAGAATCGCGGCTATACGGTAACGCCGACCAGCGTGGCGCAAAATATCTACAGCCCGGACCCTTTCCGGGCCTGGACCGGCACCATTATGCCGAGTCCCAACTACACCGATATCGTGGCGGTGAACGCCGCTACCTATGTGTTCGATACGGTGAAGCTGAACAAGAACTGGCAGGTTCTGGGCGGCCTCCGCTACGACGATTACGACGCCAAGATCGACACCAATTCAGCCACGACGAATAACCTCGGTGTCCATAACCGCTTCTTCTCCTGGCAGGGCGGCGTGGTCTACAAGCCGGCGCCGAATGGCAGCGTCTATCTGTCTTATGGCACCTCGTCCAATCCATCGGGCGAGAATCTGGATGCCGCCACCGATGCCGCCTATGGCGGTTTCTCGACGGCCACCACCGGCCTGGACCCGGAGCGCAGCGTCAGCTACGAAGTCGGCACCAAGTGGGATCTGTTCGATGGCGGCCTGGCGCTGACATCCGCCTTGTTCCGCACCAACAAGACCAACATGCGTGTGGCCAATCCCGCCGGTGGCCAGAATGTGCTGGATGGCGAGGCCCGCGTGCAAGGCGTGGAAATCGAGCTGGCCGGCCGGATCACCGACAGGTGGAAGGTGTTTGGCGGCTATGCCCTGCTGGATACCGAAATCCTTAAATCCACCACGCGGGCGGATGTGGGCAAGCGGCTTGCCAATACTGCGGATCACCAGCTAAGTCTTTGGACAACCTACGATCTGACGCCGGACTGGAGTTTCGGTCTGGGCGCCTTCTATGTCGGTTCGCGCAAGGGCGGCACGCTGGCCTCGAATGACACCGAAGCCCCGGAATACTGGCGCTTCGACGCTATGACGAGCTACAAGGTGACCGAGAATGTATCCCTGCGACTGAATGTCCAGAATCTTCTCAACGAACTTTATTATGATGCGACCTACCGTAGTGCCACGCCATTCACCCATGTGGCGCCGGGCCGCACCATATTGCTGACCTCGTCCTTCAAGTTCTAAGGCGCGACAAAGGAGCCGCCCGCGATGATGCTGCATATCCCCGCCGTGCTGTCGAAGCAGCAGGTCGCCTATTGCCGGCAGGCAATGGCGCAGGCGGAATGGATTGATGGCGCCATCACCGCGGGCGAGCAATCCGGCCAGGTCAAACGGAACCGGCAATTGCCAGAGGAAAGCCCGGTGGCGGTGGAACTCGGCAACCTGATTCTCGATGCCCTGGCCGATGCGCCGCTGTTCATCTCGGCGGCATTGCCACTGAAAACCTTTCCGCCGCTGTTCAACCGCTATGAAGGTGGTGAGACATTCGGATTCCACATCGACAATGCAATCCGGGGCGTGCGCGGCACGCCGCACCGGGTGCGTACCGATCTTTCGGCGACGCTGTTCCTGGCCGAACCGGAGGAGTATGACGGCGGCGAGCTGGTGGTGGACGATACCTATGGCAGCCATGAAGCCAAGCTGCCGGCTGGCGATATGGTGCTGTATCCAGCATCTAGCCTGCACAAGGTGCGGCCGGTTACGCGTGGTGCCCGCATCGCCTCTTTCTTCTGGATGCAGAGCATGGTCCGCGATGACGGCCAGCGCCAGACACTGTTCGAACTCGATAGCACCATCCAGGAACTTGCCGGTCGCCACGGACTCAACGATCCGGCGGTGGTGCGACTGACTGGAATCTATCACAACCTGCTGCGCCGCTGGGCCGATGCCTGAAGCAGTGATCGCGAGGAAAGCGTAATGACCGAGTTGACCCCGGCTTTGACCGATCATTCCATGTTTGGCCTGTTCATGCAGGCCGATATCATCGTCAAGGCGGTGATGTGCCTGCTGCTGCTGGCTTCCATCGCCTGCTGGGCGATCATGATCGACAAGATGGTGTCGTTGCACCGCTTGAAGCGTGAAGCGGAAGCTTTCGAAGCGGCAGTGGCGCAGGGTAGTGGCGTGCCGGCGGAAGCAGCCCTTGGCCCGGTGGCCCGCGCCGCCTTCCAGGCCGCCGTGGCGGAATGGCATGACCGTGAGGGCGAGGAGAGCCGCAAGGAACGCCGCGAGCGTATCGAGCGCGCCATGCGCGCCAGCTTTGCCGCTGAACTGCGCCGCATCGAACCCGGCCTGCCGTTTCTCGCCACGCTTGGTTCGGCGGCACCGTTCATTGGCCTGTTCGGCACCGTTTGGGGCATCATGAACAGCTTCACGGCGATTGCACGGTCGAACGATACCTCGCTGGCCGTGGTGGCGCCCGGCATCGCCGAGGCATTGCTGGCCACCGCGCTCGGCCTCGTTGCGGCGATCCCGGCGGTGGTTGCCTATAACAAGTTCGCCACCGATCTGGGCCGCGTCGGCCAGCGTTTCAATGCCGGTATCGCCAAGGTGGGCAACGCCCTGGCCCGGGATGGCAAGCCGCGCGCTGCGCGGGCAGCCGAGTAAGCGCCATGGCGATGGGCTCCCTCAATGCCGGACCGTCCGGCGATGGCGAGGATGAACTCGGCGATGGCGGCTATCGGCCGCTCTCCGAGATCAATGTGACACCGCTGGTCGATGTCATGCTGGTGCTGCTGATCGTGTTCATGGTCGCGGCGCCGCTGATGATGGTGGGCGTGCCGCTCAAGCTGCCCAAGACCAGCGCCGAGCGTGTGACCCCGACGCCGGATCCGCTGGTGCTTTCCGTTGATCGCGACGGGAAACTGTTTATCCGCAAGGAAGCGGTGGAAGAGGCGGCGCTGGTGCAGACCCTGAGCAACCTGCGCGGCGGTGATCCGAACAAGGTGATCTATGTGCGCGGCGACAAGCAGATCGATTATGGCCGCATCATGCAGGTGATGGGTCTGGTCGGTGAAGCCGGCTTCTCGCGTATTTCACTGGTTGCCGAAGGTCAGGAGAAGGGTGAGGCGCGCTAGGCATGTCGTGGCGCAGCTGGGGCATTTCTGTGCTGTTGCACGGCGCCGCGCTTGGCGGTTTGCTGGTGGTGCTGCATGGCCCGAAACTCATGGATGCCCGCGGCGAGGAATTGCCCAGCATCGCCATCCAGCTTGCCAGCCTGCCTCCGCCGCCACCTCCGCCGCCGCCCGCACCGCCGCCACCACCCGTAGTGGAACAGCCGCTGCCGGTGATCGAGTCAAAGGCACTGGAGCCACAGCTCGAGCCGGACCCGCCGCCACCGCCGCCAAAGCCGAAACGGCCGCCGCCACCGCAGAAGGTTGAAACCCCGCCGCCACCAAAGCCGGTGGAAGCGCCGCCGCAGCCGGTGCAGCAGGCGATGGTGCCGGTGGTGCCATCTCCAATCCCGGCACAGCCAAGCATGCAGCAAGCAGCCATTGCCGCGCCCCCTGCCGCTGCCATGGCTGGTAATCCTAATGCCGAACAGGAATACCTGGCGCGGCTTTCAATGGCACTGGAAAAGTACAAGGATTATCCTCGCCGTGCCTTGATGCGTAAACTCGAAGGCGTGCCGCAACTGCGCTTCACGCTCGACCGCGAAGGCAAGGTCATATCCTTTGCGCTATACCGCAGCTCAGGCAGCGAAATACTTGATGAAGCGGCGCTGGATATGATCAGGCGCGCCAAGGCATTGCCGGCCTTTCCGGAGGAGATCACCCGCGACCGTTGGGAGATCGTGGTGCCTGTGCAATTCAGCGTGAAGCGTTAAGGACGAGCCCTTAAATCAACTGTTTCACGGCCACACCGGCAATGGCGGCCAGACTCAGCAGCCAGGCCAGCCCGAGGTTGAAACGCAACGCCGCCAGCAGCGCGATGGCACTCATGATCGCAGCCGTGATGTCGAGATGTGCCAGATCGATGGCGCCATCCTTGAACATTACATGCAGGCCGAACCAGACCGCCAGATTAAGGATCACGCCGACCACGGCGGCGGTGATCGCGGTAAGGGCATGGTTCAGTGCCGCGACATGGCGCAGCCGTTCGATATAGGGCGCACCGAGGAATATCCACAGGAAGCACGGCACGAACGTGACCCAGGTGGCGAGCGTGCCGCCTACCAGGCCGCCCAGCCATTGCGGCTCGATGCCGCTTAAGCGGAAGCTGGCGAGATAGCCGATGAAGGTGAGCACCAGGATCAGCGGGCCGGGCGTGGTTTCCGCCAGCCCCAGGCCATCGAGCATTTCCGCCGGGCTGAGCCAGCCGAAGGCCTGCACCGCCTGCTGCCCGACATAGGCCAGCACGGCATAGGCGCCGCCGAACGTGACCACCGCCATCTCGCTGAAGAATACCGCAATGCGACTCAACACATGGCTCTCGCCATAAAACAGATGCAGCCCAAGCACCGGCAGGCCCCAGAGCAGGCCGAACACGGTGAGGATAATCAGATTACGCCGCAGCGTCGGCGGCACGCTGGGCAGCACATCGTTATCAGCCTTGATCCCGCCGGGCAGGATGGCTTCCGGCTTGGCGCGGCCGATCAGCCAGCCGGCGAGGGCAGCGCCGAACACGATCAGCGGGAAGGGCAGCTTGACCACGAAGATGGCGATGAAGCTCAAAGCCGCGATGGCGAGCAGCAGCCGGGTCTTGATGGCGCGTTTCGCCACCCGCACCACGGCTTGCGCCACGATCGCCAGCACGGCGGCCTGTAGTCCATAGAAGATGCCGCCAATCAGCGGCACCTCGCGCCAAAGGGCATAGATCGTTGCCAGCCCGAGAATGATCAGGAAGCCCGGCAGAATGAACAGCAGGCCGGCGACGATGCCGCCCCAGCCACGATGCAGCAGCCAGCCGATATAGGTGGCGAGCTGCTGTGCCTCCGGCCCCGGCAGCAGCATGCAGAAATTCAGCGCATGCAGGAATTGCGGCTCGCTGACCCATTTCTTCTCATCCACCACCACGCGATGCATCATGGCGATCTGTCCGGCCGGGCCACCGAAACTCAAGAACCCGATCTTGGCCCAGACCCGGAAGGCTTCCCAGAATGTCGGTCTGATCTCACTCATGTCGGCCCCATGCAATGCAGCGCCGGAGCTTGGGCGAAAGCCGTGCTGTTTGCCAATATCCCGTCACCATCCTGCAACATTCGGTATTCAGCCGAGCGAGACCTTGTTGCCGCGATGCCGCTGCAGGCGGCCGGCCAGTTCGCGCTCCAGCAACACCATCTGCACAATCGCCGGACTGTAACCGCTCAGGCGGATCAGCTCGTCGATATCCACTGGGCTAGGCGAGAGCAATTCCTCAATGCGGGCATGGGCGGCAGTGAGTTCGGCATCCGAAAGCGGCGCCGTCGGTGCCGGCTGGAAACGCGGCGAGGGCGCGAACATATCTGTCTGCAACAGCGGCTGAATCACCGCCAGAACATCATCGATGCGCTCGATCAGCGCCGCGCCATTGCGGATCAGATCGTTGCTGCCGTGGCAGCGCGGATCCAGCGGCGAGCCCGGCACTGCCATCACCTCGCGGCCCTGCTGCCCCGCGAAACGCGCGGTGATCAGCGAGCCAGATTTCATTGCTGCTTCCACCACCAGCACACCGAGGCTGGCGCCGGATATCAGCCGGTTGCGGCGCGGGAAATGCTGCGGCTTCACGCCGGTGCCGAACGGCATCTCGGCATAGATCGCGCCGGCATTGCTCAGGCGTTGATGCAGGTCGGCATTTTCGGGTGGAAAGACTACGTCGATGCCGGCGCCGATGAAGGCATAGGTGGCGCCATTCACCGCCAGCGCCCCCTCATGCGCGGCGCGGTCGATGCCGCGCGCCAGGCCGGAAATCACCACCAGATCCTGGCGCGCGATTTCGGCGGCGAGGTCGCGGGTGAAACGCTGCCCGATGGCCGAGGCATTGCGCGCGCCGACGATGGCGACGCCGGGTTTCGGCGCCAGGCTGGTCTGGCCGTGCAACGTAAAAATGGGCGGTGCGTCGTCGATGGCACAGAGCCGGGCCGGGTAGGCGGGTTCACCCCAGGCGACCAGCCGGGCGCCATGGCGGCGCACAGCCTCGGCTTCTGCTTCAGCCTGCGCCTGGCTCGCCACGCTGAGGTTGCGCTTGCCGCCGCGCCGCGCCAGATCGGGCAATGCCTTCAGCGCAGCAGCGGCGCTGCCGAAGCGGTCGAGAAGCTGGTGGAAGGTGATGGGGCCGACATTCTCGCTGCGGGTCAGGCGCAGCCAGTCAAGCCTTTCGGCATCCGACAGCTCACGCGCCGCCTGAACCATCCGCGGCTTTCTTCTTGCCGATTTTCGGTTCCTCGCCCTTGAGCAGGCGGCGGATATTCTCGTGATGCCGGATGAATACCAGCACCGCCATCACGGCGCAGAGCAGGGCGACTGACGGCGACACCAGATACCAGCCGAATAGCGGGCTCAGCGCGGCGGCGAGCAGGGCCGAGAGCGAGGACATGCGGCTGACGGCAGCGACCAGCAGCCAGGTGCCGCAGCACAGCAGGCCGAGCGGCCAGTAGAGGCCGAGCGTGACGCCAAGGAAGGTGGCGACGCCCTTGCCGCCGTTGAATTTCAGCCAGACCGGAAACAGATGCCCGATGAAGGCGGCAAAAGCGGCGGCAACCATGATGTCCGGGCCGCCGAAATACTGGCCCAGGATTGCCGCCAGCGTACCCTTGCCGCCATCGAGGATCAGGGTGGCCAGCGCCAGGTCCTTGCGGCCGGTGCGCAGCACATTGGTGGCGCCGATATTGCCCGAGCCGATGGCGCGGATATCGCCGAGGCCCGCGAGCTTGGTCAGCACCAGGCCGAATGGGATCGAGCCGAGCAGGTAGCCAGCAGCGAGGGCGCCGATCAGATAGGAAGCGGGCAGTTCGAAACTCATTGGCCGTCCCGCTTACGCTGGAACACGGTTTCGCCGCCAACCACGGTGCGCAGCACATGGCCCTGCACACGGCGGCCGTCATAAGGCGAGTTCTTGGCTTTCGAGCGCAGCTTCTTGGCGTCGATCTTCCACGGCGCGTCGAGATCGAACAGCAGCAGGTCGGCCGGTGCACCGGGTGCCAGACGGCCGCTTTCCAATTTGAGCAGCTTGGCCGGCTTGTAGGTGAGGCAGGCGAGCAGCGGCAGCAGCGGCATGTCACCGGAATGATAAAGACCGAGCGTCAGCGGCAGCAGCGTCTCCAGGCCGATGGCGCCGAAAGCGGCCTGGGCGAAGGGCAGGCGCTTGCTTTCCGGGTCCTGCGGCGCATGGGCCGAGGAGATCACATCGACCGTGCCATCCTGCAGGGCTTCCACCACGGCGCGGCGGTCATCCTCATGGCGCAGCGGCGGCTTCACCTTGGCGAAGGTGCGGTAGTCGCCGATATCGAATTCATTCAGCGCGAAGTTATGCACGGCGGCGCCGGCAGTGAGGCGCAGGCCGCGTGCCTTGGCCTGACGCGCCGCTTCCAGCGCATCGCGGGTCGAGAGATGTGCCGCATGGAGCCGGCTCCGGGTGATTTCCAGCAGCCTGATATCGCGTTCCAGCATGATCACCTCAGCAGCAGAGGTGATGCCGGGCAGGCCGAGGCGGGCGGAAACCTCGCCCTCGTTCATGGCGCCATCGGTGCTGAGCTTCGGCTCTTCGCAGGGCTGGATCAGCAGCAGGTCGAACACCGTGGCGTAGGACAGCGCGCGGCGCATCACGCGGGCGTCGGAGATGGCATGTTCGCCGTCGGTGAAGGCGACGGCACCGGCTTCGGCGAGCAGGCCGAACTCGGTCATTTCCTTGCCATGGGTGCCTTTGGTGGCAGCGGCGGCGGGCAGCACCCGCACCACGGCATTGTCGGCGGCGCGGCGGGAAATGAATTCCACCAATGCCACTTCGTCGATCACCGGATCGGTATTCGGCATCGCCACAATAGTAGTGATGCCGCCAGCGGCTGCGGCGCGAGCGCCCGTTGCCAGGGTTTCCTGATGCTCGGCGCCAGGCTCACGCAGCCAGACATGCATGTCGATCAGGCCGGGGCCGAGGCAGTGTCCCTGGCAGTCTATGGTCTCGGTCTCGCTGCCCAGGCTGGTGACGGCAAGGCGCGGTCCGAGATCGAGGATGCTGTCGCCCTCGGTGAGCAGCGAACCCTTGACATCCAGCCCAGTGGCGGGGTCGAGCAGGCGCGCGTTGGTATACAGCGTCCGGCGGCGCGGCATGATGGCTTATTCCCCGTGCCAGTTGGGCAGGTGGCGTGACAGCATTTCCAGGCAGGCCATGCGCACCGCCACGCCCATTTCCACCTGTTCGTGAATGACGCTGCGGTGGATGTCGTCGGCCACCTCGGTATCGATCTCGATGCCGCGGTTCATCGGCCCCGGATGCATGATCAGCGCGTCCGGCTTGGCGAAGCTCAGCTTCTCGGCATCCAGGCCGTAGAGATGGAAATACTCGCGCGTGGACGGCACGAATGACCCCTGCATGCGTTCCATCTGCAGCCGCAGCATCATCACGATATCTACGTCCGCCAGGCCCTTGCGCATGTCGTGGAACACCTCGACGCCGAAGCGGTCGGCATGGGCCGGCAGCAGGGTAGGTGGCGCGATCAGCCGCACATGGGCGCCCATGGTGTTGAGCAGGTGGATATTCGAGCGCGCCACGCGGCTGTGCAGGATGTCACCGCAGATGGCGACGCGCAGGCCCTGCAACCGGCCCTTGCGGCGGCGGATGGTCAGGGCATCCAGCAGCGCCTGGGTCGGGTGTTCATGGGTGCCGTCGCCGCCATTGATCACCGAGCAGCCGACCTTCTGCGCCAGCAGGGCCACGGCGCCCGAATCCGGGTGGCGCACCACCAGCAGGTCCGGGTGCATGGCGTTCAGCGTGATCGCGGTGTCGATCAGCGTCTCGCCCTTCTTGATCGAGGAGGTGGCGACCGACATGTTGATCACGTCGGCGCCCAGCCGCTTGCCCGCCAGCTCGAAAGAAGTGCGGGTACGGGTCGAATTCTCGAAGAACAGGTTGATCACGGTGCGGCCGCGCAGGCTGCCCTGCTTCTTGTCGATGGCCCGATTCTGCAGCACATAGCGATCCGACTGGTCCAGGATACTTTCGATATCCTGGGCGGAAAGCCCTTCAATTCCAAGGAGATGGCGGTGGGGGAAAATCGCCCCCGGGGTGGCTCCTGCGGAGCCGGATGGCGGGGCGGAGGAAGGGCTTGCGGACATTGGGCGGGGATCATACACATCCGCTTGTGCGGCGGCAACGAACCCGTAAGATTTGTCCCGCTAAAGTGGATTACATGGCGCAGCAACCAACGCATCAGTATTTCGACCCCCGCAAACCGACCGACCAGGTCGGCGAAGCCCTGCGCCTGCTGCAGGTGCTGGAAATGCGTGGCCGCCAGGCCGCCGAGGCCTCGCAGGAGAGCTTCGAGCGGGCGCAGCTGCTGTCGTTTGCTGAATACACCGACAGTTTCCGCCAGGTGCAGGAATTCCTTTCTTTCTGCGAGGTGCTGGAAGGCAGGCTGGAGGGCATCGACAAGGCGACACAGCAGATGGTGCTGACGGAAGTGAACGGCGTGAAGATGCGCTGCTACGCCGCCATGCTGCGCGCCATGGGCGCCTATCTCACCTGGATGGACCGGCGCGGCATGGTGAATTTCTTCGCCCAGGCGGTGCTGCTCAACCAGATCGATTCCCTGGAATTCTTCCGCACCAACGTGCTGCCCGAGGTGGCGGCGAGCCAGGTGCCGGATTACCTGCCCGGGTTGCAGGCCGAGGTTGAGGCGAAGCTGAAGAAACTGCTCGACCGCTGTGTCGAGATCCCGGATTTCCGCTTCGAAAATTAACCCTCAAGCGGTTTCTAAGCCGCTGGCGATGCACTATTTTGTGCCCATGACGCGCAAAAGCTACTATATCACCACGCCGATCTACTATGTGAACGACAAGCCCCATATCGGGCATGCCTACACGACCCTGGCCTGCGACCTGATCGCCCGCTTCAAGCGGCTGGACGGGTTCGATGTGCTGTTCCTGACCGGCACCGACGAGCATGGTCAGAAGGTGGAGAAGGCGGCCCAGGCTGCCGGCATGGACCCGAAGGCGTTCTGCGACCAGGTCAGCACCAATTTCCGCGAGCTGGCGGCGCGGCTGAACATCTCCAACGACGACTTTATCCGCACCACCGAGGAGCGCCACCTCAAGTCGGTGCAGGCGCTGTGGAACAAGCTGGTGGAAGCCGGCGATATCTACCTCGGGTATTACGAGGGCTGGTACGCGGTGCGTGACGAAGCCTTCTACCAGGAGGATGAACTCCAGGACGGCCCGAACGGCAAGACCGTGATCGCATCGGGCGCGCCGGTGGAGTGGGTCAAGGAGCCGTCGTATTTCTTCCGCCTCTCGGCCTGGGAGGAACGGCTGCTCAAGTTCTATGACGAGCACCCGGATTTCATCCTGCCGAACAGCCGCCGCAACGAAGTGATCAGCTTCGTGAAGGGTGGCCTGAAGGATCTCTCGGTATCGCGCACCACCTTCAAATGGGGCATCCCGGTGCCCAACGATCCGGCGCATATCATGTATGTGTGGCTGGATGCGCTGACCAACTATATCACCGCCGCCGGCTATCCCGATACCGGCTCCGAGAAATACAGGCGGTACTGGCCTGCCGATATCCACATGGTTGGCAAGGACATTCTGCGCTTCCATGCGGTCTACTGGCCCGCCTTCCTGCTCGCCGCCGGGCTGGAGACGCATAAGCGCGTCTTTGCCCATGGCTGGTGGACCAATGAAGGCCAGAAGATTTCCAAGTCGCTCGGCAACGTGATCGATCCGCTGGCGCTGATCGATACCTTCGGCCTCGATCAGACGCGCTATTTCCTGATGCGCGAAGTGCCGTTTGGCAACGATGGCGATTTCCGCCGCGAGTCGATGATCAACCGCATCAACAACGAACTCGCCAACGGCATGGGCAACCTGGCGCAGCGTACGCTGAGCTTCGTTGCCAAGAATGCCAATGCCACGGTGCCGGAGCCGGGGCCGCTGACCGAGTTGGACGAAGCTCTGCTGGCGCAGGCCGGCAGCCTGCTGGTGCAGTTGCGCGCAGCCTTTGATCGCCAGGAACTGCATGTCGCCTTGCAGAGCTGGTACGATCTGGTGGATGCCGCCAACAAGTATATCGACGTGGCCGCGCCCTGGACCCTGCGCAAGACCGATCCGGCGCGGATGAACACGGTGCTGTGGGTGCTGCTGGAAACCATCCGCCATCTCGCCATCCTGGCGCAGCCGGTAACACCGGATGCGGCGGCCAGGCTGCTGGACCAGCTAGGCGTCTCGGAAGCGGCGCGCAGCTTCGCGCATCTTGGCGAACTCGGCCGCCTGCGCGCCGGCACGCCGCTGCCCAGTCCGCAGGGCGTGTTCCCGCGCTTCGTCGAGGCGAAGGACTAAGGCATGCTGATTGATAGTCACTGCCATCTCGACTTCCCGGATTTCAGCGCGGAGCTGGATGCCGTGGTGGCGCGCGCCCGTGCCGCCCGGGTCGGCCTGATGCTGACCATCTCGACGCGGCTGGACAAGTTCCCCCAGGTGCTGGCGGTGGCCGAGCGGTTTCCCGATGTCTATTGCACCGTCGGCATCCATCCGCATGAGGCCGACGACCATGTGGACGTGGCGGCGGCGAAGCTGATCGAACTGGCGCGGCATCCGAAGGTGGTCGGCATCGGCGAGACCGGCCTGGATTATTTCTACGAGCATGGCAGCCGCGCGGCGCAGAAAACCTGTTTCCTGGCGCATATCCAGGCGGCGCGCGAAACCGGCCTGCCGGTGATCATCCATACCCGCGATGCCGATGACGACACGGTGGAGATTCTCGACCAGGAAATGGCCAAGGGCGCCTTCAAGGGGCTGCTGCATTGCTTCTCATCCGGCCATGCGCTGGCCGAGCGCGCCGTGCAGCATGGCATGATGGTTTCCTTCTCCGGCATCCTGACGTTCAAGAACGCGAAAGCCGTGCAGGCCAGTGCGGCGGCGTTGCCGCTGGAAAGCCTGCTGGTGGAAACCGATGCGCCCTACCTGGCGCCGATCCCGATGCGCGGCAAGCGCAACGAGCCGGCCTTTGTCGCCCATACCGCCGCCTATCTGGCGCAGCTTCGCGGCGTCGGCATCGCCGACCTGCAGCGCCTGACCACGGCGAATTTCCTGCGCCTGTTCGACAAGGTGCCGCCGCAGGCGGTTGGCGCCGCGCTCGCTGCCTGACGATCAGCAGACCATGAAAAGCATCATTCTCGGCTGTGGCGCATCGACCGGCACACCGCGCGTGGACGGTTCATGGGGTGCCTGCGATCCCAACGAACCGCGCAACCGCCGCAGCCGTTGCTCCATCGTTGTGGAGCAGGGCGATACCCGCGTGTTGGTGGATACCAGCCCGGACCTGCGCCAGCAGTTCTTGAGCAACGGCCTCACCTCGGTTTCGGCGGTGGTGTGGACCCATGACCATGCTGACCAGACCCATGGCATCGATGATGTGCGCATCCTGGCCTATGCGGCGCAGAAGCGCGTGCCGGCCTGGGGCGACCAGTTCACGCTCGATCGCCTGACCAAGAAATTCGGTTATTGCTTCCAAACTATGGGCGGCTATCCGGCGATCCTGGAGCAAAAGCTGATCGATGGCCCGTTTCAGGTCGGCGCACTGAATATCACGCCGATCCACCAGGATCATGGCGAGATTCATTCGCTCGGCTTCCGCTTCAACGATGCGCTGGCCTATTCCAACGATGTAGTGAACCTGGACGACGCGGCATTCGAGAAGCTGCGCGGCATCAAGGTATGGATCGTCGATGCGCTGCGGCACAAGCCGCATCCGACCCATGCCCATATCGCCCGCACGCTGGAATGGATCGAGCGCGTGAAGCCGCAGCGCGCCATTCTCACCAACATGAATTTCGAGGTCGATTACGCCTCGCTGAAGGCCGAACTGCCGCCCAATGTCGAGCCGGCCTATGACGGCATGGTGATCGAATGTTGAAAACCATCTGGGCGGTATCGGAGCGCGGCGCCGTTGGCATGCAGAGCCAGGCGCTGGGCCTGGGCGAAGCCCTGTTCGCCGGCGGTGGCTTCGAGGCGCCGAAGGTATTCGAGGTCGCGTTCCGCTGGCCCTATACCTGGGCGCCGATGACCCCGGCCTTTGCCAGTATCAGGTCGCTTACCCCCGATACCGCCACACCATTCGAGGAAGCCGCCAAGGCCGGGCAATGGCCCGACCTGCTGATCACCTGCGGCCGCAAGTCGGCGCTGCTGGCATTGGCGGTGAAGAAGCTGAGCGGCGGCCGCACCGTGTGCATCCATGTGCAGGACCCGAAAGCCGATCCGCGCTACTGGGACCTGCTGATCGTGCCCGAGCATGACCGCGCCCGGGCGCCGAATGTGCTTGTATCGAAGGGCGCGCTGCACCGCGTCACCCGCACCAAGCTCAGCACATCGGCGGAAGCATTGGCGCCGCAGCTTGAGCATATCCCGTCGCCGCGCCTGGCCGTGCTGGTCGGCGGCAACAACCGCTATTACACGCTGGATGCGGAATGGATGGGTGGTTTCGTGGCGCAACTGCGCCAAGCCACACAGCAAGGGCTGGCCACGCAACAGGGGCAGGGCGCCAACTGGGGCATCCTCGCCACCATCTCGCGCCGCACCGGCGAGGCCGAGACCAACATCCTGCGCGGCGGCCTGGCCAGCATGCCTGGCACCTATCTGTGGGATGGCAGCGGGCCGAACCCCTATTTCGGCTTCCTCGGCCTGGCCGATGCCATTCTTGTTACCTGCGATTCCGTGTCGATGATTTCGGAAGCCTGTGCTACCGGCAAGCCGGTCTACGTTGTCCGGCTGCCTGGGAATTCCAAGCGTTTCGACGCGTTTTTCGAGAATCTGCGCCGCCGCGGCCTGATCCAGTGGTTCGATGGCCATCTGGCGCAGTGGGAAAATACCCGGCTCGACGATATGGACCATATTGCGGACGAAGTGCGGGAACGTCTAGGTTGGCGCTGATGCGCTCCTGGTTCCTGCCTCTGCTGCTCCTGCTTTTGGCCCTGGTATTCGGGCCCGGGCCGGCATTGGCCCAGGCGCCGATTGCCTCTCAGACCCGGGTGAATGACCCGCCCTTGCTGCAATACCGCTATGTGCCGAGCTTCGTGCCGGAACTGCCGCGCAAGCGTGAGATGAACGGTCTCTACCGCAATGACCTGACGGCGCTGCGTGACCAGATCCTGGCCGAGAATCAGCGCGGTCATGAGATGCCCTGTTCCTCGCAGATCCTTGAGGAAGCGCGCTGGCTGATGAATTACACCGGCGACAAGGCGGGCCTGGAGCGTCGGCTGGCCGATCTGCGCGAAAGCCTGAAGCAGGGCGACCAGCGTTTCGCCTTCGCGCAGCAGGCGGGAGAGGGCGGCTGGGGCGCCTGTTTCAAGGCGTGGTATCTGCGGCTGCATGCCAGCGTCGATCCGCTGAAAGAGCTGATCCATGCCGGCAAGACGCCGCAATATCCTTTCCGGCTGCTTGAGCCGGTGAACACGCCGGAGAAGCTGCGCGCCAAGATGCAGGAATTGCTGGTGTCCGACCTTGGCGCCGGCAGTAATGACAACCGCAAGGAATTGAATCTGGCGGTGACTGCCTTGGCGCAATTGCTGTTCCTGCCGGGCATGGAAACCGTGCTGCCGGCCGATCTGCGGCGTGCCGAACTGGCCGCCACCTTGCGCGATTTCATCGACAATCACTGGCAGGACCCGGAAACCGGCTTCTGGGGTGCCTGGTACAAGGTGAATGGCGAGATCAAGCGCACCAATGATCTCTCGATCACCTTCCATGTCATCAGCTACCGCGACGACCGGCCGCCGCGTATGCGGCTATTGGCCGATACGCTGTTTGCCATCCGCACCCAGCGTTATCCCTATGGCTGGCGCGACCAGGGCACCCAGAACAACCACCATGCCTATGACGTGGTGCGGCTGCTGCGCCGGGCCTGGCCGGACATGACCGAGGAACAGCGCCGGCGCTCGGAAGCCGAACTGGCGATCATGCTGTCGCGCTCGCTCGGCGTCTCGATCGACGACAATGGCCGTTTCTCCGACGACCCGTATAACAGCGTCGCTGAAGCCTATTATTTCGGGGTGTCGTTCCTCGATGAGATCGGCTTCTTCCGCAAGAGCCGGCGTTTCTGGACGCCGTTGGCGGTGACCGATGCGGAATCGCTGCGGGTGGCCCTGATGGCCAACCTTAACAAGCTCGATCCCAGCAACCCGATGGCGGCGGCGGCCAAGCGCAAGCTGGACGCCAAGGATTAGCCAGTTAACCTTTGGCTCAGCGCCGCTGCTGGCGCAGCACCTCGACGCGGTCCATGCGGTTGCGCAGTTCGGCGACATCGGCCGCCGTGATCTCGCTGTCGACCGCCAGGGAGGTCAGGCCGCTGATCAGGGTCATGGTGCGCCGGGCCAGTTCGTTCATGTGCTTCTCATGCTCGGCAAAGCGGGCCTGCTGCTCGCGGGTAAGTTCCTGGCTGGCGTAATGGGCGCCGGCATAGCCGCCGCCGAGGCCGAAGATCAGGGCAAGCAAGGCTGGAGCAAACAGGCGGAGCATGGCGGCTGGTCTCATGGGCTTGGTTCACGGGCTGTCGGGCTGCGAGTCTTGTAGCGCAAGCCCGGGCGGCATGGTATCGGGGGCTTAAGGGGTGCCGGAGAGTGTGATCGGCTATTCGGGGCTTGTGGGGCCATATATGGCGGGATTTCCTCGAAAACCAGTATATTGTATTTTCCATAATATACATTATCCGATATTTGTGTCTGGATTGCCAGAGGCACTGGCTGCCGTCTTGCCCACCGATTTCCCGCAGATTTTGACCTGGCGCAAAGTGCTGGCGGCAATACCTGCATAAACTGGCTGCATGAGCATTTTATCCCGCCTGTTCAAAACGGCGCCCGCCCAGCACAATGTTGCCCCCCAGCACAGTGCTGACAGCACGCACCGCCACCCGCATACAGCCGCCACGCCGGAGGCTGCTGCCACTACCGCCAAGCTGCCGTTCTGGCGCATGGCGCGCTGGCTCGGTACACCTGTCGGTGAACCGGACGATCACCACAAGGACGCCCAGCGCGACGCCATGCTGCAAGTCTGCAAAGGCTGCGCCCAGCATGAGCCCTGCCAGCGCTGGCTGGAGCAGAAGCACCCGGTCGGTTTCCCGATCTTCTGCCCCAATGCGCCAGACCTGCTCGATCGCCGCGATGAGGCCGCCCGTCAGCGCGCCAGCCGGGAGCGGCCTCGTTCCGGGAGCTGAAACCTGCCAGGATGGCGGCTGTTGATTCCCCCGGACCGAGGACGCCGCCATGACCGCCACGACGCCCGCGCTGAGCCGCCTGCTCGAAATCATGGCCCGGCTGCGCAACCCCGATGGCGGCTGCCCCTGGGACCTGGAACAGACCTTCGCCACCATCGCGCCCTACACCATCGAGGAAGCCTACGAGGTCGAGGATGCCATCGCCCGGGGCGACATGGCTGGGCTTAAGGACGAACTGGGCGACCTGTTGCTGCAGGTGGTGTTCCACAGCCGCATGGCCGAGGAAGCCGGCCATTTCGCCTTCGAGGATGTGGCCGCCGGCATTGCCGACAAGATGATCCGTCGCCATCCGCATGTCTTCGGCAGCGTCGAGGCCGACCGGCCGGACCAGGTGACCGCCAACAGGGAGACGATCAAGGCCGCCGAGCGTGCCGCCAAGGCGGCCAAGTCCACCGAGGGCGATGACGGCATCTCGGCGGTGCTGGCCGGAGTCACCAGCGGCCTGCCCGGCCTGACCCGGGCCGTGAAGCTGCAGAACCGCGCCGCCCGGGTCGGGTTCGACTGGCCCGACAAGGCGCCGGTGATCGGCAAGATCAAGGAGGAACTCGCCGAACTGGAAGCCGAGATTGCCAGCGGCGATGTTGACAAATCACATGAGGAATTCGGCGATTTTCTTTTTGTTATTGCTAACTTGGCGCGTCACCTTAAACTTGATCCAGAAGAATGTTTGCGCGCAGCCAATCGGAAATTTGAACGTCGTTTCAGTAATATGGAGCGTATTCTTGAGCAATCAGGCAAGAAACTGGTGGATTGCGACCTGAACACCATGGATGGAGCCTGGAATCAGGCCAAGGCATTCGACAGAAAGTAAAGCGATTCGAACGGGTTAACGTTCAACCGGCCTTATATTCGCCGCGATATCGCCTCTCAATAACCTCTTGTTTTCCCTGGAATGGCCATGGCTGGCGGCCAGCTTAGAGACCTCGGCGCAACCCGCGCCCACAATGATAGGAGGTCCCTATGCATACGTATTCTTTCCGCAAGAAGGCGACTATCGCCCTCACCGCCCTGGCTATTGCTGCCGCCGCGCCGCTGGCGCTGCCCAGCACCGCCCATGCCGCCGACCTGCCGAACTGGCACCAGGTGGAGGGCAACTGGAATCAGTTTGCCGGCAAGGTGAAGCAGCGCTGGGGCAAGCTGACCGATGACGACATCACGGTCATCAACGGCAAGCGCCAGGAGCTGGTTGGCAAGGTGCAGGAACGCTACGGCATCGCCAAGGCCGAGGCCGAGCGCCAGGTGAAGGACTGGGAAGCCACCGAGCTGACGAAGCCCAGGTCGTAACCCGGGCTGCATAGCTACCCCAGCCAATTCCACACAGAAATCAGGAGTATAGTCATGTCCAACACCACCGCGCGCGTCGACGCGAAGATTTCCGCCATCCTGCCGTCCTGGGACCGCATTGAGGGTAACTGGAAGCAGTTCACCGGCAAGGCCAAGGAACGCTGGGGCAAGCTCACCGATGACGAGCTGACTGCCATCAATGGCCGCCGCGACCAGCTCTCGGGCAAGATCCAGGAGCATTACGGCATCGTGAAGGATCAGGCCGAGCGCCAGATCTCCGAGTGGATGGATGCCGTGCACAAGGCCGAGAAATCGGCCAACTCGGCACGCCACTAAGGGCCGGGCCAATGGCACGCGCAACCACACGCAGCCCTGAAGCCGAGTTGAAGGCGCTGCATAAGGATGTGGCTGAGCTGGGCAACCAGCTCAGCGCCCTTCTCACCAAGGTGAAGCAGAATGGCGGCACTCTGGCCGAAGCCGAGCTTGGCCTGATGCAGGAGCATCTCCAGGGCCTCCTCGCCGAAGCCAAGGACAAGGGGCAGGAGGCCATCACCATGGTGGAAGACACCGTGCGCGAGCGCCCCGGCACCAGCCTGCTGGCGGCCTTCGCCGCTGGCGCTGTCCTCACCGGCCTGTTGCTGCGGCGATGAGCCTGCCGCTGCTCTCCCTGGCCTTTGAAGGCATGCGGGCAGCCGCATCGGCACGGCAACGGCGGCGGCTCGCCGTCGTTGCCGTGGCCGGCGCGGTCGGTGCCTGCGCCCTGCTCTCCGGCCTGCTGCTGCTTGGCTGGTCGCTGTTTCTGGGCCTCGGCACGATGATGCCGCTGCCGCTGGCTGCCGCCACGGCCGCGTTCAGCCTGCTGGCCCTGGCCGCCCTTGCCGGCTATCTCGCCTATCGCCTGCGCCCGACGCCGGCCAACGACATCGCCGACCTGCTGGCACAGGCCAAGCCGCTGCTGGCCCAGGCCGGGCCGCTGGTGAGCCAGAATCCCGGCACCGCCCTGCTCGCCGCTGCTGCCGCCGGCAGCCTGGTGGCGTTGTTCGCCCGCCGCTGATCAGGTGGCATCCCAGGCAGGCGTTGCCTTGAAGGCATCGGCGAGGAAATCGACCATGACGCGGACCTTGGCGCTGAGATAGCGGCGGCTGGGATAGAGCGCCAGGATGTCGATATCGGGCAGGCTGTATTCCGGCAGCACCCGCACCAGACGCCCGGCTTTCAGGTCCGCGCCGATCAGAAAGGTCGGCTGCCAGATGATGCCCTGCCCGGCCAAAGCCGCCGCCCGCGCCGTATCGCCGTTATTGGCGCGCAGCCTGCCACGCACCACCGCCTTGTGAGGCTTCCCCGCCGCATCGCTGAACAGCCATTCATCGGCCATCGAGGAATTGGCATTGATCACGCAGGTATGCTCGGCCAGGTCCGATGGATGCCGTGGCGTGCCATGCTGTGCCAGATAATCCGGCGCCGCGCAGGCGATGTTGTGCGATACCGCCAGGCGGCGGGCGACCAGATTGGCCGAGCCGCTGCGCGAGATGCGGATGGCAAGGTCGAAGCCCTCTTCAACGATATCGACCACGCGATCGATCAGCGATACATCCAGTTCGACCTCCGGGTATTGCGCCAGGAAGCGCGGCCAGAGCGGCGCCAGATGCAGCACGCCGAAGCTCACCGGCGCGTTGATGCGCAGGCGGCCGCGCGGCTTCAGGCTGGAAGCCGTGGCCAGTGCCTCGGCCTCGCTCACATCCTCCAGGATCGCCCGGCTGCGCTCATACAGCGCCTCGCCGCTTTCGGTCAGCGAGAGATGCCTTGATGAGCGGTTCAGCAGCCGTGTGCCGAGATGGCCTTCCAGTTCGGTCAGGTAGCGGGTGACATTGGCCGGCGAGGTGTTCAGCGCGGCGGCGCCCTGCACTAGGCTTCCCTTATTCACCACACTGACAAAGACTTCAAAGGCACGCAGGCGGTCCATGATCCAGCCTTTCTCATAATTCATATAAACTGAATTATATAAGCATTTTATTCGCCTATGAAATGTAAAAAGCTAATCATACCTTGCTGGCAACGGCGAGCGCATCGGGCGCCGCCACCCAGAAGGAGAGAAGTCATGAACCGCTTGAATGGCAAGATTGCCTTGGTTACCGGCGCCAGCGCCGGCATTGGCCGCGCTACCGCCCTGCTGTTCGCCCAGGAAGGCGCCAGGCTAGTGGTCGGTGCCCGCCGCGAGGCGGAACTGGCCAGCCTGGTAGCCGAGATCGAAGCGGCCGGCGGCGAGGCAGTGGCGCTGGCCGGCGATGTGAAGTCGGAAGCCTATGCCAAGGCCCTGGTCGATCTGGCGGTGAGCCGCTTCGGCGGCCTGGATATCGCCTTCAACAATGCCGGCATCATCGGCGAGGCCGGCCCCAGCATTGAGGTATCGGAACAGGGCTGGTCAGATACGCTGGCCACCAACCTGACCAGCGGCTTCCTCGGCGCCAAGCACCAGATCCCGGCGATGATCGCGCGCGGCGGCGGCTCGGTGATCTTCACCTCGACTTTCGTCGGCCATACCATCGGCTTCCCGGGCGTTGCCGCCTATGCCGCCAGCAAGGCCGGCCTGATCGGCCTGACCCAGGTGCTGGCCGCCGAATACGGGCCGCAGGGCGTGCGCGTCAATTCGATCCTGCCCGGCGCCGTCGATACGCCGATGTATCGCGGCATGCACACCACGCCGGAAGCCACGGAAGCCATGGCCAACATGCATGCCCTGAAGCGGGTCGGCCGGCCGGAGGAACTGGCGCGGTCGGTGCTCTATCTCGCTTCCGAGGATTCCGCCTTCGTCACCGGCACGTCCAGCTTCGTCGATGGCGGCATCTCGATCACCCGCAGCTAATCCCTCATAAGCAAAAAGGGCATCCGTTCATCACGGATGCCCTTTTTCTG
The DNA here is from genome assembly GCF_965278975.1 of Ferrovibrio sp. Lineage (GTDB taxonomy): Bacteria > Pseudomonadota > Alphaproteobacteria > Ferrovibrionales > Ferrovibrionaceae > Ferrovibrio. The sequence goes on along the minus strand of NZ_OZ257126.1, from coordinate 3,955,304 downwards.
TCTGCTAGGTAGCCTCAACTCAGAACGGGATATCGTCGTCCAGGTCATCGCGGCGCGGGGCTGCTTTGCCGCCGCCGCTGCGGCCACCACCGCCGCCGCCGAAGCCGCCGCCCGAACCCGAGCCGCCGCCCCCGCCGTAATCATCGTCGCCGCCGAAGCCACTACCACCACCACCCATGCCGCCACCGCCGCCGCCTTCGCCACGGCCGCCATCCAGCATGGTCAGTTCACCGCGATAGCGCTGCAGCACGATCTCGGTGGTGTACTTTTCCTGGCCCGACTGGTCGGTCCATTTGCGGGTCTGCAGCGAGCCTTCGATGTAGAGCTTGGCGCCCTTCTTGACGTACTGCTTGACCACTTTCACCAGGTTTTCATTGAAAACCACCACCCGGTGCCACTCGGTACGCTCCTTGCGCTCGCCGCTATTCTTGTCGCGCCAGGTCTCGGAAGTGGCAATGGAGAGCTGGGCTACTTCATCGCCGTTCTGCATCGAGCGGATTTCCGGGTCCCGGCCCAGATTGCCGACCAGGATCACCTTGTTGACGCTGCCAGCCATAGGCCGTTCTCCACTATTTGTTCTTATATCTGTTCTCTAACTGGTCTTGTATCACCTTATCGGCGTATAATGAAGACCTACAGCAAAAAAAGCCGTCCAAGTCCTCCCCAAGCCCCGTCAGTGAGCCGTCCCATGCAGAAGACAATCTCCGTCCGCGGCGCCCGTGAGCATAACCTCAAGAACGTGGACGTGGACATCCCGCGCGACAAGCTGGTGGTGCTCACCGGGCTTTCCGGCTCGGGCAAATCCTCGCTCGCTTTCGATACGATTTATGCCGAGGGGCAAAGGCGTTACGTCGAGTCCCTGTCAGCCTATGCGCGGCAGTTCCTGGAGTTGATGCAGAAGCCGGATGTCGATCATATCGACGGCCTGAGCCCGGCGATTTCCATCGAGCAGAAAACCACCTCGAAGAACCCGCGCTCGACGGTCGGCACCGTCACCGAAATCCACGATTACCTGCGCCTGCTGTTCGCCCGAATCGGCATCCCCTACTCGCCCGCCACCGGCCTGCCGATCGAGAGCCAGACCGTGAGCCAGATGGTTGACCGCGTGATGGCAATGCCGGAAGGCACGCGGCTCTATTTGCTGGCGCCGATGATCCGTGGCCGCAAGGGCGAATACAAAAAGGAATTGCAGGACCTGCAGAAGCGCGGCTTCCAGCGCGTGAAGGTGGACGGCAAGCTTTATGAGATCGCCGAGGTGCCGGCGCTGAACAAGAAGCTGAAGCACGATATCGAGGTGGTGATCGACCGCGTGGTGGTGCGCGATGGTGTGCAGACCCGGCTTGCCGATAGTTTCGAGACCGCTTTGGGCCTCGCCGATGGCATCGCCATTGCCGAAGGTGCCGATAAGGGCGAGCGCACAATCTTCTCGGCCAAGTTCGCCTGCCCGGTTTCCGGATTCACCATCGACGAGATCGAGCCGCGCCTGTTCTCGTTCAACAATCCGTTCGGCGCCTGCCCGGTCTGCGATGGCCTGGGCAGCAAGATGTATTTCGATGCCGCCATGGTGGTGCCGGATGAGAACGTGACCCTGCGCGAAGGCGCCGTCGCGCCCTGGGCCAAGTCCACCTCGCCCTATTACCAGCAGACGCTGGATGGCCTGGCCAAGCATTTCAAATTCTCGCTCACCGCCAAGTGGAAGGATGTGCCGGCCAAGGTGCGCCAGGTAATCCTGCAAGGCTCGGGCGAGGAGATCGTGCCGATCGCCTATGACGACGGCATGCGCAGCTACACGATCAAGAAGCCGTTCGAGGGCGTGATCCCGAACCTGGAGCGGCGCTGGCGCGAAACCGAGAGCGACTGGGTGCGCGAGGAACTGGAGCGTTTCCAGTCCGCCACCGCCTGCGAAAGCTGCAAGGGCCATCGCCTGAAGCCGGAAGCCCTAGCGGTGAAGGTTGGCGGCCAGCATATCGGCGAGGTCTGCAGCCGCTCGATCCTGGATGCGCGGCAATGGTTCCTCGATCTCACCAAGGCGTTGTCGCCGAAGCAGCAGGATATCGCCGCGCGTATCCTCAAGGAGATCAACGAACGCCTCGGCTTCCTGGTCAATGTCGGCCTGGATTACCTCACCCTGGCGCGTTCATCCGGCACGCTGTCGGGCGGCGAGAGCCAGCGCATCCGGCTGGCCTCGCAGATCGGCTCGGGCCTTACCGGCGTGCTCTATGTGCTGGATGAACCCAGCATCGGCCTGCATCAGCGCGACAATGCCAAGCTGCTCGAAACCCTGACCTACCTGCGCGATATCGGCAATACCGTGCTGGTGGTGGAGCATGATGAGGAAGCCATCCGCACGGCGGATTACGTCATCGACATGGGGCCGGCCGCCGGCGTGCATGGCGGCGAAGTGATCGCCGAAGGCACGCCCGCCGATATCATGAAAGCGGCCAAGTCGGTCACCGGGCAGTATCTCTCCGGCAAGCGTTTTGTTGCCGTGCCGGCCAAGCGGCGCCAGCGCGTGCCGAACAAGATCGTCCGCGTTGTCGGCGCCAAGGCCAACAACCTCAAGAATGTCACTGCTGAATTTCCACTCGGGCTGCTCACCTGCGTCACCGGTGTATCGGGTGGCGGCAAGTCGACGCTGACCATCGAGACGCTATTCAAGGCCGTATCGCGCAAGCTGAATGGCAGCCGCGATCTTCCGGGCGCCCATGACCGTATCGAGGGCCTGGAATGGCTCGACAAGATCATCGATATCGACCAGTCGCCCATCGGCCGCACGCCGCGCTCCAATCCGGCTACCTATACCGGCGCCTTTGGCCCGATCCGTGACTGGTTCGCCGGCCTGCCGGAAGCCAAGGCGCGCGGCTATGCCGCCGGCCGCTTCTCGTTCAACGTCAAGGGCGGCCGCTGCGAAGCCTGCCAGGGCGACGGCCTGATCAAGATCGAGATGCACTTCCTGCCCGATGTCTATGTGCAATGCGATGTCTGCAAGGGCAAACGCTATAACCGCGAGACGCTGGATATCCATTACCGCGACAAGTCGATTGCCGATGTGCTCGACATGACGGTGGATGATGGCGTGGATTTCTTCAAGGCGGTGCCGTCGATCCGCGAGAAACTGCAAACGCTGCAGCAGGTCGGCCTCGGCTATATCAAGATCGGGCAATCGGCCACCACGCTCTCAGGCGGCGAGGCGCAGCGCGTCAAGCTGTCGAAGGAATTGTCCAAGCGCGCCACCGGCCGCACGCTCTACATTCTGGATGAGCCGACCACCGGCCTGCATTTCGAGGATGTGCGCAAGCTGCTGGAAGTGATCCACGCCCTGGTGGATAACGGCAACACGGTGATCGTGATCGAGCATAACCTCGAAGTGGTGAAGACCGCCGATTGGGTGATCGATCTCGGCCCGGAAGGCGGCGATGGCGGCGGCATGATCGTGGCCGCTGGCACGCCGGAAGATGTAGCCAAGGTTTCCGAAAGCTACACCGGCCGGTACTTGAAGGAATATCTCAAACCCGCCGACAAGCGCAGCCTGGCCGATCTGCAATCGGCCAAGGCAGCACCAGCCAAGAAGCGCGCCGCTGGCCGCTGACAATTAAAAAACAGGAGCAACGTGATGCTTACCCGCAAGATGCTGAGCCTTTCCGATGTGCAGATGGTGGCCGCGGCTGCCGAAGCCGAGGCAGTGAAGAACAATTGGAAGGTCAGCATTGCCATCGTTGATGATGGTGGCCACCTGCTGCATTTCCAGCGCCTGGATGGCGCCGGCCTCACCACGGTGGCGATCAGCCAGGGCAAGGCCAAGGCTTCCGCCTATGCCCGCCGCCCCACCAAGGCGCTGGAAGATATCATCGCCAATGGCCGCACGGCTTTCCTCTCGGTGCCGGACCTGGTGCTGCTGGAAGGCGCCGAACCGATCATCGCCGATGGCATCTGCATCGGTGCGGTCGGCGTTTCCGGTGTAGCCTCGTCGCAGGATGCGGAAGTGGCGCGGGCCGGTATCGCGGCGCTGAAGCTCTCGTAAGCATGGCGGCGCCGGGTCAGAAGCCGGGGCCGCGCTCGAAGCCGGGACAGCGACCGAAAAAGGTCGATCCCGGCTATCTCGAACGCGCGGCTTTGTTCTACCTGGAACGCTACGCCTCCTCCACCGCCAACCTGCGCCGCGTATTGCAGCGCAAGGTGCGGCGCCGCGCGGAAGGCAGCGAGGATGGCCCACCGCCCGAGGTGGCGGCCTGGATCGAAGCGGTGATCGAGAAGCTGACCCGGCTCGGCTTCCTCAACGACCAGAGATATGCCGAACAGCGCACCCGCCGGCTTTATGACGAAGGCAAGAGCTTGAGCCGCATCCGCCAGACCCTGGCGGCCAAGGGCGTGAAGGCGGATATGACGGGCGCCGCGCTGGAGAATCTGGCCGAGGAACGCGCCGAGCCGGTGACCGACCTGCCCGCCGCCATCGCCTATGCCCGGCGCCGCAAGCTGGGGCCGTTCCGTGCTGATCCAGAGTCTCGCCGCGAGCTGCGGAACAAGGACATGGCGGCGCTGGCGCGGCGCGGTTTTTCAAGTGACTTGATCCGGCGTATACTGGCAGCCGAGAGTGTTGAAGCGTTGGAGAGCCTGAGTAATGACTAAACCGGTTCACGTTATTGGCGGCGGCCTTGCCGGCTCGGAAGCCGCCTGGCAATTGGCGCGCGCAGGCGTCAGCGTCGTGCTGCATGAGATGCGGCCCGAGCGCAAGACCGATGCGCACCAGACCGATGGCCTGGCCGAACTGGTCTGCTCGAATTCCTTCCGTTCCGATGATGCCGAGAACAACGCCGTCGGCCTGCTGCATGAGGAACTGCGCCGCTGCAATTCCGTGATCATGGCGGCAGCCGATGCCAACAAGGTGCCAGCCGGCGGTGCGCTGGCCGTGGACCGCGATGCCTTCTCCGCCCAGGTGCAGCGCGCCATCGAAGGCGAGAAGCTGATCACTGTGGCGCGCGGCGAGATCGCCGGCTTGCCACCGGAAGAATGGGACAGCGTGATCGTGGCCACCGGGCCGCTCACCTCGCCGGCGCTCGCCGAGGCCGTGCTGGGCCTTACCGGCGAAAGCAGCCTCGCCTTCTTCGATGCCATTGCACCCATCGTGCACAAGGACAGCATCGACATGTCGAAGGCGTGGTTCCAGTCGCGCTACGACAAGGTAGGCCCCGAGGGCGATGGCGCCGATTACATCAACTGCCCGATGAGCCGCGAGGAATACGATGCCTTCATCGTCGAGCTACTGGCGGCGGGCAAGACCGAGTTCAAGGACTGGGAAAAGAACACACCTTATTTCGAGGGCTGCCTGCCCATCGAGGTGATGGCGGAGCGCGGCCCAATGACCTTGCGTTTCGGCCCGATGAAGCCGGTCGGCCTCACCGATCCGCGCACGGCCAAGCGCCCCAATGCCGTGGTACAGCTGCGCCAGGATAATGCGCTCGGCACGCTCTACAACATGGTCGGCTTCCAGACCAAGATGAAGCACGCCGAGCAGATACGCCTGTTCCGCATGATCCCCGGCCTGGAGAATGCGCAATTCGCCCGGCTCGGCGGCATTCACCGCAACACCTTCCTGAATTCGCCGAAGCTGCTGAACCAGCAATTACAGCTGAAGGCGATGCGGCGCCTGCGCTTCGCCGGCCAGGTGACGGGCGTGGAGGGCTATGTCGAAAGCACCGCCATCGGCCTGCTGGCCGGCCGCATGGCTGCCGCCGAGCATCTCGGCTCGACATTGGTCGCGCCGCCGCCGACCACGGCGCTGGGTGCGCTGCACAGCCACATCACCGGCGGCGCCGATGCCAAGACCTTCCAGCCGATGAATGTGAATTTCGGCCTGTTCCCACCACTGCCCGAGGATGTGCGCCGCGATGCGCGCAAGAAGGCCATGGCGCTCCGTGCCCGGGCCGACCTCAGCACCTGGCTTGGTGCGCAGTGGAATGAAGGCGCGGCGGCCTGAACGGGGCCATGGCAGAGCGGCGCGTCACCATTCTTGGCGCCAGCAGCCGCCTTGGCCGGCCGTTGCTGCGGCGTTTGCAGTCCAATGGCTGGCAGGTGATCGCGGCGGCGCGCAGCCCGCATAAACAGGATGTCGCCTGGCAGGCAGAAGCACGGCCATTCCGGCTGGAAGACCCGGCCAGCCTGCAAGCTGCCTTGGCCGATGCCGAGGCGGTGGTAAGCTGCCTGGAAGTGCAGCATGCACCGCAGATATTGTCAGCGCTGCCGCCCGGCCATGCCGGCCGCCTGGTGATGATCGGCTCCACACGCATGTTCACGCGCTTTCCCGATGCCCTGGCGGCGCGGCTCAGGGTTGGTGCCGATGCTTTCCTGCACAGCGGCAAGCCCGGTATCCTGCTGCTGCCCACCATGATCTATGGCGCCGAGGATGATCTGAACACGCGCCGCATCGCGGCCTTCATCCGCCGCTTTGGCATCATCCCGTTGCCGTCCGGAGGCCGCACCCTGATCCAGCCGGTGCATGTGGCGGATGTCTGCGCCAGTATCGAAGCCGCCCTGCTGCATACCGAGATCAGCAGCGCCAGCATCGTGGCGGCAGGACCACAGGCCATGCGCTATCGCGACTTCGTGCGCGCCATCGGCGCCGCCATCGGCCGGCGCCCGCTGGTGCTGCCGCTGCCGCTCAGCCTGCTGCTGGCCGCCCTCACCCGCCTGCTGCCCTTCCTGCCCAGCGTGCAGCGCGATGAAATCCTGCGGCTCTGCGAGGACAAGGCTTTTCCAACGGAAGCCATGCGCCAGCAATTGGGCGTAGTGCCGATGCCGCTGGCCGAGGGTTTGCGGCGCAGTTTCGCCTGAGTCAGAACCGCCGCCGCAGAGCTGCCCAGAGCAAGGCGCCGTGCTTGCGCGGCTGCGACACATCGGCACTGGCTTTGGGATCGAAACCGGCGCGCTCCATTTGTTTCAGATGCAAAGCCGCGATGGTCAGTGGCAGCAGTGCCGGCAATACTTGTCGTGGTACCGGGCGGCGCCGTGCCATCACCAGCAGACGGCGTGCTTCCAGGCCGATTTCACGCATCACCGTGAAGGCGCGCTGGTCCAGTTCCTGGCGCAGGATGCTTTCCCAGGCCAGCCCCTGCCCGCCTAGCATTTGGGAGGGCAGCAGCACGCGGCCTTGCGCGGCGTGGAACGGTACGGCGCGCAGGATGCCGGTCAGCGCATAGGCCTGCCCGGCATAATCCAGCGTCTCCCGCAGCACGCCATCCGGCGTCTGCCCCAGCACCTGGCAGGCAAGACGCAGCAAGGGCGCCGTGGTTGCCTTGGCATAGTCCAGCAGTTCGGCGAGGCTCGCCGGCGGCGCCGGCTCCAGGTCGCGCTCGCGGGCATCGATCAGCGCCGCCACATCATCGGCATCCCAGGCAGCGGCGCCGGCTGCAAACAGAGCCTCGGCCACCGGATGCTTGCGCGGCGTGCCGGCGCGAATGCCATCCCAGGTTTCGCGCCACCATTGCAGCCGGATATGGCCCAGCATCGCCTCGCTCACCTGCTCGGCGCTGCGTGCGATCTCCAGGTTGAAGGCATAAAGCGCCCATAAAGCCGGGCGTGCAACGTCGGGCGCGAACAGCGCCGTCAGCCAGCGGTCGGGGTCGTGGCGGCGCAGTTCGTCGCCGCAATGGGTGGCCGAGTCGAGCTCCATGGCGGGTCAGCTATAAGCCGTAACCCGTCTTGCTGCCACTGCATTCTGTGATAGCTTGCTCAAGTCGAATCAAGCCCATAACAACAAGGAAACCAGCAATGGCAAAGATTCTGGAAAATCTCTACAAGGCGCTCGGCGCCGGCGTGGTGCTGACCGTGCTCGCCTTCCTGCTGCTGCACCGCAGTGTCGACCATGCCTATGTCGCCTTCTTCGTGCGCTGGCTGCATGTGCTGTCCGGTGTGCTGTGGATCGGCCTGCTGTGGTATTTCAACTTCGTGCAGATCCCGACCATGCCGAAGATTCCGGCTGAACTGAAGCCGGCGGTGGGCAAGTTCATTGCGCCCGAGGCGCTGTTCTGGTTCCGCTGGGCGGCGCTCGCCACCGTGGTCACCGGCCTGGTGCTGTCTGTCCTCAACGGCTATGGCCATGACGCCATGATGCTGAAGGAAGGCACCCGCACCATCGGCATCGGCATGTGGCTCGGCCTGTTCATGGCCTTCAATGTCTGGTTCATCATCTGGCCGAACCAGAAGAAGGCGCTCGGCATCGTGCCGGTGGATGATGCCGCCAAGGCTGCCGCCGCGCGCTTCGCCATGCTGGCCTCGCGCACCAACTTCATGCTTTCGCTGCCGATGCTCTATTGCATGGTGGCGCAGCAGAATATCGGCTAAGCACCAGCCCCCACTAAAGGGGCCGCTTCATTCAGGGCCGCCGGAGTTTTCCGGTGGCCCTTTTTTGTTGTGCGTGTCAGACCGGGATCAGCGCGGCCGCAACGGAGCGGCTTTCCAGGACCAGTAGATTGTAGGTGCGGCAGGCGGCGCCGGTATTCATCGGCTCGATCACGATACCCTGCTCGCGCAAGGCGGCGCGGATGTCGCGCGGCACCGGGGCGATGGAAGCGCCGCAGCCCAGCACCAGCAATTCCGGTTTGGCCTCTGCTGCCAGCAAGGGCGCGAAACTCTCGATGCTCATGCCGGCAAGGCTGCTGACCGGCCAGGCCAGCGTAAGGCGCGGCTGCACCAGCACCGGCTCCAGCCAATGCTTGCCGGCGATGCGGAAACCGCCATCGCCATAGGCGGCGATGGTCTGCCGGTCCGGGGCGACCTGCTGCTTCAGGTCGGCCATGGTCGGATCAACCCTTGGCGGGCTTGCCAGCCTGTGCCGATTTGCCGGCCTGGGGCGGCGCGGTCGGCGCCTCGGTGCCGCGACGCAGCTTGTTCTCGCCGAGGAACAGCAGGATCGGCGCGGCGATGAAGATCGACGACGAAGTCGCCAGCACGATGCCGAACAGCAGCACGATGGCGAAGCCCTGTACCGCCTCGCCGCCGAACAGCGCCAGCGGGATGGTGGACAGGAAGATCGTCACCGAGGTGTTGATGGTGCGGTTCAGCGTTTCGTTGATGCTCTTGTCGATCAGCTCACGCAGCGGCATGACCTTGTACTTGCGCAGATTCTCGCGCACGCGGTCATACACCACCACCTTGTCGTTGATCGAGAAGCCCATGATGGTGAGTACGGCCGCCACCGCCACGAGATTGAACTGCAGGTCGGTGATGACATAGAAGCCGACGGTCTTGGTCACGTCGAGCACCAGGGTGACGACAGCGCCGACGCCGAACTGCCATTCGAAACGGAACCAGATATAGGCCAACATGGCGACCAGGGCCAAGCCCATGGCGATCATGCCATCCTTGAACAGTTCATCCGACACGGAAGCGCCCACCGCTTCGACGCGGCGGATTTCAGCGCCGGGATAGGATTGGTTCAGCGCGGCCCGCACCTTGTCGGCGGCGCGCTGGGCGGCGGCATCATCGCCTTCCTGGCGGCCAAGGCGGATCAGCACATCCTGCGGCGAGCCGAATTCCTGCAATGCGGCCTGGCCGAGATCCAGCTTGTGGATGGCATCGCGCAAAGCCGGGAAATCGGCGGCCTGCGGCAGGCGCGCCTCGATCACGATGCCGCCCTTGAAGTCGATGCCGTAATGCAGGCCAGGATGGAAGAACAGCACCACCGACACGAGGCTGAGGAAAGCCGACACGGCAAGGCCGATGATGCGGCCCTTCATGAACGGGTAGTTGGTGTTGTCCGGGATGAGGCGGAGCTTGTACATGGCTATTGCCTCCTTACACCGGCAGCGCGGCGACGCGACGGCGGCGCAGCCAGGTCACCATCATCAGGCGTACCACCACGGTGGCGGTGAACATCGAGGTGATGATGCCGAGTGAAATGGTAACGGCGAAACCCTTCACCGTGCCGGAGCCCAGTGCATAGAGAATCAGCATCTTGAACAGGGTCGTCAGGTTGGCGTCGACAATGGTGCTGAAGGCGCGCTTGAAGCCCGCCTCCATGGCCGCCATCGGCGATTTGCCAAGCTTGGTTTCTTCGCGGATACGCTCGTTGATCAGGACGTTGGCATCAACCGACATGCCGAGCGTCAGCAGCAGACCGGCAATGCCGGGCAGCGTCAGCGTGGCGCCGAGCAGCGACATGGCGGCCAGCGTCAGCAGCAGGTTGGCGATCAGTGCGATATCGGCGAACAGGCCGAACAGGCCATAGGCCAGCACCATGTAGACCATGACCAATGCGGCGGCGACGGCAATCGAGATCAGGCCGGCGCGGATCGAGTCGGCGCCGAGATCGGGGCCGACGGTGCGCTCCTCCACCACCTTCAGCGGTGCCGGCAGCGCACCGGCACGCAGCAGCACGGCAAGGTCGGAGGCGGAAGCAAAGGTGAAGTTGCCGCTGATCTGGCCCGAACCGCCCAGGATTGGCTCGTTGATGCGCGGCGCGGTCAGCACCTTGTTGTCGAGCACGATGGCGAACGGCATGCCGACATTGGCCTGGGTGATATCGGCGAAACGCTTGGCGCCAGCAGTCGAGAAACGGAAATTGACAATCGGCTGGCCGGAACGCTGATCGGTGCCGGCCTGGGCATCGACCAGCTGGTCGCCCGCCACCTCGATCTTGCGCTTGACCACGAAGCGCACCGGACGGCCGGTGCCATCGCGGTCCTTGTCGGATTCCAGGATCATCGAGCCGGCCGGCGCCACGGTGGCGTTGCTGTCGGCGGTCATGTCCAGCAGATGGAAGGTCAGCTTCGCGGTCTGGCCCACCAGGGTCTTGATGCGCTGCGGATCATCGATGCCGGGCAGCTGCACCAGGATGCGGTCGCGGCCCTGAATCTGGATGGTGGGTTCGTTGACGCCGAACTGGTCAATGCGGCGGCGCACGATTTCCATGGACTGCGTCACGGCGGCGCGGGCGCGTTCCTGGATCGCGGCTTCCGACAGCACCATGCGCACGGCATTGCCTTCCGGCGCCACTTCCACGGCCATGTCGAGCTGGCCGCCGCCGAAGCCGATCAGGCTCGACTGCACCGGCTGCGCCAGCTTCTGCAGCAATTCGCGCACACGCGGCGCGGTGCTCGGATCTGGCAGGCGCACGGTCACGGTATTGGTGCCGGTGGCGGCGATGCCGGTATAGCGCATGTTGGCGCCGCGCAGTTCGGAGCGGGCGCCGTCTACCAGCGCCTCAAGCCGCTCGCGCAGCACGGTATTGGTATCGACTTCGAGCAGCAGATGGGCGCCGCCGCGCAGATCGAGGCCGAGATTGACCTGATGCGTCGGGATCCAGGACGGCAGCTTGTTGAGCTGTTCGCGGGTGAACAGGTTGGGCACGCTCAGCAGCAACCCGGCCAAGCAGACCAGGATGATGGACCAAACTTTCCACGGTGCGAAATAAAGCATGTCTGTCTGCCCCTGCCCTCACGCATTAAGAGGGACTGGATCGGGCCGGCGACAAGGCCGGCCCGACAGTATTTTTACGATTACTTGGAGTCGGCTTCGTCGTCGCCGGCGCCCTTGGAGCGCACTTCGGCGATGGTGGACTTCACCACCTTGATCTTGACGCCTTCGGCGATCTCAAGCTGGACCAGGCCATCTTCCTGCACCTTGGCAACCTTGCCGACGATGCCGCCGGAGGTGGTGACGACGTCGCCGCGGCGCACCGCCTCGATCATCGCCTTGTGTTCCTTGGCGCGCTTCTGCTGCGGACGGATCAGCAGGAAATAGAACACCACGAAAATCAGCACTATCGGCAGGAATTGCGTGGCCATGTCGGCGATACCGCCACCAGCGGCCTGCGCGTAGGCTTCCGAAATCAGCATTTGTAGCTCCCCAAGGTTCAGCAAAACCGCTCGTCAGAATCCCTCTCCAGGACCCTGGCGGCGGCGCGAGAGCGGGACTATAGCCGCGCCTGCCTTGATTGCAAGGAGCGGGGCTGTGGAACTGCGGACATAGGCGGAACAATCAGGAACGTCCCGGCACCTTTCGCACTTTGCGCGGCGCTGCCAGCCAGACTGCCGCAGCCGCGACGGCACAGCCGAGAATCGCCAGCAGGAAAGCCAGCCGGTAGCTGCCGGTGGCATCGTGAATCACGCCGGTGATCCAGGGCCCGGCGGCACCGCCGGCGATCAGCGCCACGGTGATGCTGCCGAAGATGGCGCCGTAATGCGGGCCTTCGAAAATCTCCAGCACAATCGGTCCCATTACCGAGGTGGCGGCATAGCCGAGCAGCCCCTGGGCGGCGACCATGAGATAGAGCAGCGGCAGGTTCGGCGCCGCCTCCAATCCGATCAGGGCGGCATAGCTGATGGCGAAGCCGAGGCAGGCCAGGGTCCAGACCAGTTCTCGGCCCTGGCGGTCGGAAAGCCAGCCGAGCAGCACCTGCCCGGGAATCGCGACGATGGCGACAATACCCAGCGACCAGGCGGCGGTGAGCGGCGTGAAGCCGATCTCGATGAGGTATTTGGTCTGATGCACCTGCACCGCATACCAGGCGAAGGTCATCCAGAAAAAAGCCAGAGCGAGCCACCAGAAGCGTGCAGTGCGCAAAGCGCGGGCCAGCGTCCAATCCCGTGCCGCCCAATCTTGATCAACAATATTGCTGCGTTTCGGAGCCGCCTGCCCCGGGCTTCGCTGACTGTCGCCGTCGGGCAGCAGGCCGATATCCTGCGGCCGGCGGCGCAGCAAAGGCACCAGCGGGCCAATCAGCACCAGCACCAGCAGGCCGGTGACGGTGCAGGCGGCGCGCCAGCCCTGGCTCTGGATGATACTTTGCAGCCAGGGCAGCAGCAGTACCGCGCCGATGCCGGCGCCGGCAAAGGCGATGCTGATCGCCAGCGCGCGGCGGCGCAGGAACCAGTTCGGCAGGAACAGCGAATGCGCAGTATAGGTGGCGAGGTTGGCCCCGCCCCCCACCAGCACCCCAAGCGTGGCATAGAACTGCCAGGGTGCATCGATATAAGGCGCCAGCAACTGCCCGGCGGCCATCAGCACCACGCCGGCACCGATCACCAGGCGCGGCCCATGCCGGTCCATCAGTTTACCCGCCAACGGGCTGATCAGGGCGGAGACCAGGAAACCGAAGGAGAAAGCACCGGCCGCCAGGCCGCGCTCCCAGCCATATTCATCGATCAGCGGCGGCAACAGCAATGAGAAGGCTGTGCGCGCCGTAACCGCCACCGCCATGGTGACGAAGGCCACCGCGATCACCACCCAGCCGTAATAGAATGGCAGCCGCGCCGGCCAAGGTGACGATCCAGACTGCATTGCCGTTTTCTCCCTAGCCGAGGGCGGCATTCTTTCGCCAGTCGCGGCGCGGAACAATTACCAGCCGGGTAATGGCTGCGCTTAATCAGGCACGGAAGCGTAGCACATACTTGATGCGATCGAGAATCGCTTCCGCCGTCATCGGCTTCACCAGATAACCGTTCACGCCGAGGCTTTTCAGCCGCATCACGGCATCGGCGTTGGCCGAGCCAGTAAGCATGATGATCGGGGTATCACGGTAATATTGCCGCGACTTGCGCACCCGCTCGACGAAAGCGAAGCCATCCATCTTCGGCATCGCCAGATCACAGATCACCAGATCGATCGGGCTGCGGGTGGCTTCCAGGATTTCCAGCGCCTCGGCGCCATCCATGGCCTGGCGGATATTGCTGAAGCCGAGTTCTTCCAGCACGTCGACATTGACGCGGCGGGCATGCGCTTCGTCCTCTACCATAAGGATGCGGCGGCTGGTCAACTCTGCGGGTAATGGGGTCGGCATGGATTTCCGCTTACAACGACACAGCCATCACTGGCAAGGGGCCTGCCCGGCTGCAATCAGCAGGGTAAGGCCGGGTGACGGCGTTATCAGGCATTTTACTAAAAATCCGACCCTGATGCGGTGCATAATTTACTGAATCGGCAACCGGAAACGGTTTGCACGGAAGCGTGCAGCTGCTATCTTATATTTCAGTTGCGCGCGGCAAGCACCGCGTCCCAGCCGGTAAAAGGCCAGCATAAGGCCCGAGTTCGAGGAAACGTAAACCGCAACACCCGAGGAGGATACCTATGACCAATTTCACCAGGCGCGACGTCATCAAGACCACGCTGGGCGCCGGCGCCGCCGTCGCCGCGTCGGGCGCCGGCCTGCTTACCCCGGTCGAAGCCGCCGCGCAGGCTGCTGATGTCGAAAAGGGCGCCAAGCTGCGCCTGCTGCGCTGGAGCCAGTTCGTTCAGGGCGATATCGACACCTGGATGGCCAACACCAAGAAGTTCACCGAACTGACCGGGGTTGAAGTCCGCGTCGACCGCGAAGCCTGGCCGGACGTGGCTCCGAAGGCCTCGGTGGCCGCCAATGTCGGCGCCGGCCCGGATATCGTGCTCGACTTCTTCGACGTGCCGCACCTGTTTGCCGACAAGCTGGTGCCGCTCACCGATATCGCCACCGACCTCGGCAAGAAGTATGGCGGCTGGTTCCCGGTGGCCGAGAAGTATGCCAAGCGCGGCAACAACTGGATCGGTCTGCCGCTCGGCGCTGCCGGCGCTTGCATGGTGCATCGCAAGAGCCACATGCAGGCCGCGGGCTTCTCCACCTTCCCGAAGGACACCGCCGGCTTCCTCGAACTCTGCAAGGCTCTGCAGGCCAAGGGCACGCCGGCCGGCTTCGCGCTCGGCAATGCCGTGGGTGACGGTTCCTGGACCTACTGGCTGATGTGGGCCTTCGGCGGCAAGATGGTGGACGACAAGAACAACGTCGTCATCAACAGCCCGGAGACGATCAAGGCGCTGGAATATGCCCGCCAGCTCTATCCCACCTTCATCAACGGCACGCTCGGCTGGCTTGATCCGAACAACAACAAGGCCTTCCTTGACGGCCAGATCAGCCTGACCAACAACGGCATCTCGGTCTACTACGCGGCCAAGAACTCGCAGGATCCGAAGATCAAGGAGATGGTCGAGGATATCGAGCATGCCAGCTTCCCGATCGGCCCGGTCGGTCGCCCGACCGAACTGCATCTCTTCAGCCAGGCCTATGTCTTCAAGTATTGCAAGGCGCCGAAGGCCGCCAAGGCCTACCTGAAGTTCATGTGGGAGAAGGAGCAGTACGAGCCGTGGCAGAGCGCCTCGATCGGCTACATCACGCATGCGCTGAAGGATTACGAAAACAACGCGGTGTGGAAGTCGGATCCGAAGAACCTGCCGTATCGCGACACGGTGAAGAACATGCTGTGGCATGGCTATTCCGGCCAGCTCGGCTATTCCTCGGCCGCTGCGCTGAATGACTACATCGTCAACAACATGGTGGCGCAGGCTGCCTCCGGCGCCAAGACGCCGCAGGAAGCCGCTGCCGAGGCCGAGAAGCGCCTGATCCGCGTCTACAAGGTCTAAGCCAGGATCGGGGCCGGGCGGTGCAGACCGCCCGGCCCTTTCCTTGCCTGCTTTTTTCGCCCCGTTTCCATTCCGCTTTGTTGATGGCAGCCGCATGAGCATCGCAATCAGGCGCGCCTCCCTCTGGGAGCGCATTGCCGAAAACCGCACCATCCTGTCTATCGTGTTCATGGCGCCGGCTGCCGGCCTGCTGCTGCTGTTCCTCACCTATCCGCTGGGCCTCGGCATCTGGCTCGGCTTCACCGACACCAAGATCGGCCGCGTCGGTCATTTCGTCGGCTTCGAGAATTACATCTCGCTGATCGGCGACAGCATCTTCATGCTCTCGGTGTTCAACACCATCCTCTACACGACCGTCGCCACGGTGATCAAATTCGGCCTTGGCCTGTGGCTGGCTTTGCTGCTGAACCGGCACATGCCATTCAAGTCGATCATCCGCGCCGTGATCCTGCTGCCCTATATCGTGCCCACCGTGCTCTCGGCGATTGCCTTCTGGTGGATCTACGATTCCCAGTTCTCGATCATCTCCTGGGCGCTGACCAAGATGGGGCTGATCAACACCTATCTCGAATTCCTTGGCGAGCCGAACAATGCGCGCGCCTCGGTGATCGCCGCCAATATCTGGCGCGGCATCCCCTTCGTGGCGATCTGCCTGCTCGCCGGTTTGCAGACGATTTCGCCGAGCCTCTATGAAGCCGCAGCCCTCGATGGCGCCACGTCATGGCAGCGCTTCCGCTTCGTCACCGTGCCGAACCTGCTGCCGGTGTTGAGCATCGTGCTCACCTTCTCGATCCTGTTCACCTTCACCGATTTCCAGCTGATCTATGCCATCACGCGTGGCGGCCCGGCCAATGCCACGCATCTGATGGCAACGCTGGCCTTCCAGCGCGGCATCAATGGCGGCGCGCTTGGCGAAGGCGCGGCGATTGCCGTGGCGATGATTCCGTTCCTCGTGCTCTCGACAGTGCTGTGTTACTTCGGGCTGCAGCGGCAGAAATGGCAGCAGGGGAGCTAAGCCGATGAGCGATTCAACGATGAATTCCGGCGCCGCCGACAATCGCGAAGGCATGAGCTACCTGGAAACCCTGCCGCGCCAGGTGGTGGTGCTGTGGATCCCGCTCTGCATCTTCCTGTTCGTGCTGCTGTTCCCGTTCTACTGGATGGGCCTCACGACGTTCAAGCCGAACAGCGAATTGCTGAACTACCGCGACAACAATCCACTCTGGGTGGTCAAACCCACCTTCGACAATATCCGCAAGCTGCTGTTCGATACGCCCTACCCGGAATGGCTGCTCACCACCATGGTGGTGGCAGTAGTGGCCACGGCCCTGTCGCTGTTCGCTTCCGTGCTGGCCGCCTATGCCATCGAGCGCCTGCGCTTCAAGGGCGCCCAGGGTGTCGGCATGGCGATCTTCCTGGCCTATCTGGTACCGCCGAGCATCCTGTTCATCCCGCTCGCCACCATGATCTACAATCTCGGCCTCTACGACAGCATGTGGGCCCTGATCCTCACCTACCCCACCTTCCTGATCCCGTTCTGCACCTGGCTGCTGATCGGCTATTTCAAGTCGATCCCGTTCGAGCTTGAGGAATGCGCGCTGATCGATGGCGCCTCGCGCGTGCAGATCCTGATCAAGATCGTGCTGCCGCTGGCGGTGCCCGGCCTGATCTCGGCCGGCATCTTCGCCTTCACGCTGTCGTGGAACGAATTCATCTATGCGCTGGCCTTCATCTCCTCATCGGAGAACAAGACCGTGCCGGTCGGCGTGCTGACCGAACTGGTGGAAGGCGACGTCTACCATTGGGGCTCGCTGATGGCCGGCGCGCTGTTCGGTTCGCTCCCCGTGGCGATCCTGTATTCCTTCTTCGTCGATTACTACGTCGCGTCGATGACCGGCGCGGTGAAGGAATAAAGCAATCATCGTCATACCCCGCGTAGGCGGGGTATCCACGAGTGTTTTTGACATGTCTATAAAATAAGGAACTCGTGGATGGCTCGCCTTCGCGGGCCATGACGGTTTGTGTTTACGGTTTACACGCCGGCAATGCCGTCGGCTCCGCCGGCGCCGGCCCGCTCAAGGCTTCCAGAAACGCCACCAGCGCGTCGATTTCCTGGTCGCTGAGGTTCAGTGGCTTGAGCAGCCTTTCACCATCGGCATGCAGGCGTTCCTCGTTCAACTCGGAATAATGCAGCACCGTGTCGCGCAAGGTTGCCTTGCTGCCGTTATGCATGTAGGGCGCGGTGCCGACGAGATTGCGTAGACTCGGCACGCGGAATTCGCCCCAGTTCCGGTGCAGCAAAGTGACATGCCGCGTGGTGACGGACTCACGCGCCGGATCGTCACTGAACGGCCCGAGCCTGGTCAGCTTGCTTTCACCCAAGCGCCGCAGACCGAGATGCCGGCCCGGATCGACCAGACCCGGACGCAGCAGATACGGCACGCCGATATCGTGGAATTCACGGTTGGTGAAGCCCGGTCCGATATGGCAGATGGCGCATTGCCCCTTGCCAACGAACAGCTTGGCGCCCTGCTGCGCCGCTTCGTTCAGGCTTGATGTGCGGTTGGCCGCGAGGTCGGCGCGGAAAGCGTCGAACGGTGCCGGGCCACTCACCAAGGTCTCCTGAAACGCCGCCAGCGCCTTGGACGCCATCACCGCCACAACATCGTCATCGGCTTCCGGCGCCGAGCCGGTAGCAGCACGGTAGCGGCAGCTCAGGCCCTCGTCCTTGCGGATATGGTCGGCGATCAGCTTCGGCGTGGCGGCCATCTCGGCAGCCGAGAGCAGCGGCCGCAAACTCTGGGACCACAGGTTATCCTGCGCGCCATCCCAGCCGAACCAGCGGTTCCAGCGGATATCGAGCAGGGTCGGCGCATTACGCAGGAATTCGCCGCGCCCCTTCTCGTGGTCGCTGTATCGCCGTGCCGGCTGGTGGCAGGTGGCGCAGCTCATATCGCCCTTGGCCGAAAGCTTCGCATCGAAGAACAGCGCCTGGCCAAACTGGATCGCGGCAGTGCTGCCGGAGAGCCGGTTGCTGTCGTCGCGCTCAATCGGTAAAGGCCATGGCCCATGGCGCAGCAGGGCGGCGCGTTCGGCTTCGCTGAAATCAGCCGCATTGGCCGGTAGGGCCAGCAGCAGCAGCGCGGCAAGCAAGCGGATCATTGCGCCCTAATCATTGAGCCTGATATTTAGTGGTCAACCGCGTCAGCTTGCCGGCAGCGTTGATCGCCTCGAAAACGAATTCCCATTCGCCCGGCATATGCAGCACCAGGCCCTCGGCGCGGAAACGGCCCTCGCCCACCGCGCGGATGCTCGGCTGGTAGTTCATGCCATGGCGATGCGCCGGCATATGGGCATCGACGCTGAGGCGCGCCGCTGCCGGACACACGGCAAGTTCAAGCGCGAAGGGCACACCGGTCTTGATCTGCGCCGGCTCGCTTTTCCACGCCACCGTCACGCCATCACGCATGGCCTTGGGCGCGGCCTCGAAGCCCGGCAGGCAGGCCCAGGCACTGCCCGGCAGCAGCACCAGCGCGGCAATCAGCGCGGCTTTCATTGCCCGGCGTAGAGCTTGGCGAAAATCGCATCGCCATTGCGCCAGGCGATCTTCTCGGCCACATCCTGCGGCAGATCGGCGAGCCAGCCGCGCGAATACTTGGCGTGCTCGGTGACATAGTACCAGCGTTCGGGCGTGAAGGTATCCGTGCCAACCAGGAAGCGATCGGCATGTTTCAGGAAAACCGGACGCCAGGCATCGGACACCTTGTTGTTGGATGCCTGATCGTTGCGGAAAGCCAGATCGGCCCACAATGCCTTGTGCTTCTCCAGCATCGCCGCCACGGCATCCGGGCGGTCGAAACCGGAATGGGCCCACAGGATGCGCGCTTCCGGCCATTGCTTGAACACGCGGTCGACGGCTTCGGCATCGCCATGCAGATGCAGGAACAGGCCATGCTGCTTGGCCAGTTGCACCATGCGGCGCACGACGGGCAGATCGGCATCGGCGCCATAGACATGGAATTCACCGATGGCAACATAACGATACTGCTTCAGCCGGCTTTCGAGATAATCGATCACCGTGTCGTCGCGCACCCAGCTTGAGATGTCGCTGCGCTTGCGGTAGGGCCGCAGCACCGGGATCACGATATCGGGTGCCAGGCGATGCAGTTTCTGGGTGCCTTCGTCATTCGATGACGACACCATGGCGCGCCGCAGCCCGGCATCGCGCAGGATCTTCACCGCCTGCTCCGGCGGCACCACGTCCCAGGCATCATGGCTGTAATGCAGATGGGCGTCGAAGATCGGCAGGTCAGCCGCCCGCGCGGCCTCTGGCCGCAGCATCAGGCCAGCCACTACGCTCACAATTGCCACCGCGTACCGCATCGAAACCTCCAGAGGTTGCGGCAGGACAATACGATGCCCGGCTCGCAGGAATGAACACAATAATCCCGGGAGGCTTATCGTGAGGAACACAATTTTGTTAAAAAGCCCGGCTTACAGAATCTGGTTAGACTTCATCCATGCACCCGAACCTACAGCGCCTGCATGAGCTGCGCGGCATCGCCCGCCACGCGCTGATGCGGCAGTTCCTTGATGCCGTGATCGCCCTGCATCCGGCCGGGCAATTGCCACCGCGCGCCGCCCTGGATCCACGCGAGGTGGCCGAGCTTCTGCCGCATCTGGTGCTGACCCGGGTGGATTATGCAACCGGCAAGCCGCGTTTCAAGCTGACCGTGATCGGCGAGCAGACCAACAGCGCAATCGGCCTGAAACTGGCCAACCGCTACATGGACGAAGCCCAGGCCAGCGACATGCCGAGCCTGAAATATCCGATCGAGGATCGCGAGACCGTGGTGCGCGAGGGCCTGGCGCTCTACCGCTACGGTCCGCCCCGGCTGGAATACAAGGCCGATTTCGCCACCATCGAGCTCTGCCACACGCCGATGGCCGATGATGGCATCACGGTCAGCCATATCCTATCGGTCACGGTATTCGAGGGCCTGACCGGTTGAGAGGCAGGCTGACAGCGGCGCGTTGAATGGTGGCGGGGGAAGTAATGGTCGGAGCGGCGGGATTTGAACCCACGACCCCTTGCCCCCCAGGCAAGTGCGCTACCAGACTGCGCTACGCTCCGACCGTGTTCGGAACGCCTGGCCAGATAAGCAGGCGGCGCCCGAAGCGGCGCGCACTATAGCCACGCCCTACCCCCGGCGCAACCGCGCGGGGCTGCGGAAATGGGCCTGATCAGGACAGCAATACAGCGGTGGAATTTCAGCGATTCTGGCGCGCGGCGAGTTCGGCGCGCAGCACTTCCAGGTCGGCCAGGGTGGCCTTCACCACCTGCTGCAACCCGTTCATATCCTGCAGCAGGTCGAACGGCATCGAGACCTGGCGCAGATCGTCGGAATGCAGCTTCTTCGGAGCCTTCTCGGCAGCCTTTTCCGGTTTCTGGGGTGCTGGTTCTGCGGCAGGCTTCTTGCCCGTGGCGCGGGCGCGCACCGCCTGGGCCAGGCCGCCTTCGCGCAGCAGCTTCTGCACGCCGCGGATGGTGTAGCCCTGATCATGCAGCAGGCTGCGGATCTCGCGCAGCAGCTCGATATCTTCCACGCGGTAATAGCGCCGGCCGCCGTTGCGCTTCACCGGGCGCACCTGATGGAACTTCTTTTCCCAGAAACGCAGCACATGCTGCGCCACGCCCAGGCTGTCGGCCACTTCGCCGATGGTGCGGAAGGCGCTGGCCGCCTTGGCGGCTTCGGCCCGGCTGCGCTTGGGATTGGACTCGGTTTCCGCCACGCTCAACTGCCTCGACTAGGGTGGCCAGATGGGACAGCCAGATAGGGATGGGCCGGGCTTCAGCCCGCTGCCGGCGCCTTCTTGGAGGAATGCATGCCGGCGTTGATCTTTTCCTTCAGCACATGGCTGGCGCGGAACACCAGCACCTTGCGCGGGTCGATCGGCACTTCCTGGCCGGTCTTGGGGTTGCGCCCCATGCGGCCGCCCTTCGAACGCACCTGGAAGGTGCCGAAGGAGGAAATCTTCACCATGTTATCGGCGATCAGGCTTTCGATGATCTCGTTGAGCACGGTCTCAACCAGGGTGGCGGATTCGCTGCGCGACAGCCCGACTTCCTGGTAGATCGCCTCGGCCAATTGCGCGCGCGTCAGCGTGTTGTCTGCCATACGCCGCCCCCTCTTCTGCAATTTATCTTGGCGTGACGCTAACTTAACCGGGATATAGCGTCAATGGGGCGAACGCCGAATCGGGCCGGAAAAGTCAGCCCCAGAAAGCGATTGGGGGCTGTTACCAGCGCACCAGGGCGCTGCCCCAGGTGAAACCGCCGCCCATGGCCTCCATCAGCACCACGTCGCCGCGCTTGATGCGGCCATCGGCCACCGCCTCGCACAGCGCCAGCGGCACCGAGGCCGCCGAGGTATTGCCGTGGTGATCGACGGTCAGAACCACCTTTTCCGTACCCATGCCGAGCTTCTTGGCGGTGCCGTCGATGATGCGCTTGTTGGCCTGGTGCGGCACCAGCCAGTCGATCTGGTCAGCCGTCATGTTCACCGCCGCCAGGGTCTCCTTCACCACATCCGACAGGTTCACCACGGCGTGGCGGAACACTTCCTTGCCCAGCATCTTGAGATGGCCGGTGGTCTGGGTGGAGGACGGGCCGCCATCGACATAGAGCATGTCGTGGTAGCGGCCATCGGAATGGAGATGGGTGGTCAGCACGCCACGGTCCATGGTGTCGCCCGCGCCTTCTTCGGCGCGCAGGATCAGGGCGCCGGCGCCATCGGCGAACAGCACGCAGGTGGTGCGGTCGGTCCAGTCGATGATGCGCGAGAAGGTCTCGGCGCCGATCACCAGCGCGGTCTTGAACTGGCCGGCCTTGAGGAAATTATCCGCCGTCGCCATGGCGAAAACGAAGCCGGAGCAGACCGCCTGCACGTCGAAGGCGGCGCCGCTGGTAATGCCGAGCGCATGCTGCACACGGCACGCCGTGGCGGGAAAAGTCTCGTCCGGTGTCGCGGTGGCCAGCACGATCAGGTCGATATCGCTGGCCTGGATGCCGGCATGGGCAATGGCGCGCTCGGCGGCCTTGATCGCCAGATCAGAGGTCTTTTCGCCTTCGGCGGCGATATGGCGCTGGCGGATGCCGCTGCGCTCCACGATCCACTCGTCGGTCGTGTCCACCATCGTCGCCAGTTCGGCATTGGTCAGGATACGCTCGGGCAGATAGCTGCCGCAGCCAATGACGACGGAACGAATCATGGAGCCTCCGCGACGGCGGAGGGCGCGATATCAGCGGTGGCGTCCTTGCCATTGTTACTGGTGCTGGGTGACGTGAGAGCTTCGGCAAAAGCGCCGGAGAAATCAGCGCGGATGCGCTCGATCAGGCGGTCCTGTGCCATATCGATGGCCACTTCGATCGCGGCGGCGAAACCGACTTCATCGGTGCCGCCATGACTTTTCACCACGATGCCGTTGAGGCCCAGCATCACCGCGCCATTGTAGAAGCGCGGATCCATGCGGGATTTCAGCATCTGCAGGCCGGAATAGGCCAGCAGATAGCCGAGCTTGGTGAGCAGCGAACGCTGGAAGGCCGAGCGCAGCAGGGTGCCCATCAGCTTGGCGGTGCCTTCAGCGGTCTTCAGCGCCACATTGCCGGTGAAGCCATCGGTAACCACCACATCGGTCTCGCCCTTGGTGATGTCATCACCTTCAACGAAGCCGGTGAATTCAAACGGCGGATTCGGCACCGCGCGCAGCAGGTCGGCCGCGTCGCGCACCGCGCCATTGCCCTTCAATTCCTCGGTGCCGATATTGAGCAGGCCGACGCGCGGGCGATGCCGGCCCAGCGCGGAATGAGCCAGGTTGGCGCCCATCACCGCGAACTGCACCAGGTTGCGGCTGTCGCAATCGACATTGGCGCCAAGGTCGAGCATCACCGTCTCGCCCTTCATCGTCGGGAAGAACGAAGCCAGCGCCGGGCGTTCGATGCCGGGCAGCGTGCGCAGCACCAGTTTCGCCATCGCCATCAGCGCGCCGGTATTGCCGGCCGAAACCACGGCCTGCGCCTCGCCCTTGGCCACCGCATCGATGGCCAGGCGCATCGAGGTGTTGCGGCCACGGCGCACGGCCTGGCTCGGCTTGTCCTCACTGCCGACTTTCTCGGACGTGTGGCGCAGCTCGGAGCGGTCGCGCAGCTGGGGAAATTTGCGCAGCAAAGGCTCCACCTGTTCGGCATCGCCGAACAGGATGAACCTCACCTGCGGAAAACGCGGAAGTATTGCCGCGGCGCCCTTGATGACCATGTCGGGGGCGTAATCGCCGCCCATGGCATCCAGCGCCAGGGTCAGGGTTGGCAGCGTCACAAGCGCGACCTCACCCGGATATCGCGCTGATTAGGCGGCTTCAGTCTTGGCCACAACTTCACGGCCATCGTAATGGCCGCAAGCGCCGCAGACATGATGCGGGCGCTTCAGCTCGCCGCAATTGGTGCATTCCATAAAGGAGCTGCCCTTCAGGGCATCATGCGAACGACCCATATCGCGCTTCGACTTGGACTTCTTCTTCTTCGGAACAGCCATGACACTCTCTCTATCTCTTATCGACCTGTATCGGCGCTTCTCGCGAAGCGGGCCAAGAATCCCCGTCTTATACTCTCACGCGCCCCGGGGACCAAGGGCTTTGCCTTACTTTTCCGTCCCCTGCTTGAGCTTGGCGAGCGCCGCGAAGGGGCTCACCTTGGCTTCCGGCTCGGGGTCCGGGCTATAACCTGCCGGCCAGGAGGCGCCCTCTTTACGAGGGTAGGGATTGAGCGACAGCGCCAATTCCTCCGCCACCACCTCGCCCAGATCGATCACACCGGCCTCAATCGGGTCCGGCGGGTCCTGGGCATCGGGATCCAGTAATTCAGCCTCGTCCTCGGTCAGTTCCGGCAGGGCGGCGAGCGCCGCCGCCACGGCTTCCGGCGGCGCGAAACCGCGCTCGAAAGCCTCCGAAACCACCTCGCGCACCGGCTCCAGCGACACCACGCAGGCCTGTTCCACCTCGGCTTCCAGCCGGCCGGAGAGGTGGTAATGCCCGGCTTCCGCCAGCGGCAGCACGCGGATTTCCGCTTCCAGCTTCAGAATCCCCAGAATACCGAAACGCTGGGCGAGCGCCCGGCGCTCGGATTCGCCAGCAGTCAGACGCAGGCTCACACCCTCGGGGCCGAGTTGGGCCACTTCGAGGGGATGGGTAAATTCGTTACGGATTGGCGCTTGCGCCACCGATGCTGCTCCAGGCCAAAAGGTTCAGGGATGCCGATTTGGGCGGCGGACCATAGGGGCGCCGCGCCTCCAGGTCAATCCCCTAAAGCACCAGGGGTTGGCCCTTAAAGCATCACGGCGCCGGAGGGAACGAAACCTGACCTTTGAGCAGGATATCGGCGCCCTGCCCGGCCATCAGCTGGTCGGCGGCACGGACATAGCCGGCCACCAGGGCGGCCTGGGCCGGGTCGGGCTGGGCCACCGTGCCATAAAGGTTGCGCAGCAGCGCCTGGGTCAGCTCGTCGCCGCCTTCCGCCAGCGCCCGGTCATAAACCGTCAACCGGCCGAAAAAGGCTTTCGCCATGGCCTTGATGCGCTTGCCGACGCTCAGGTCGCCAACGCCGATTTCGCGCAGATTACCGTCCATGTCGGTGAAGATCAGGTCGGCCAGTTCCTGCGCCATGGCCTGGCCCTCTGGACCCAGGGCGTTGAGGCGGCGCAGCACCAGGAAGGCATGCAGTACCAGCAGGTCGAAGCGGCCATCCAGCGTATCGGGCACGCCGCGGTCGCGGTAGAAGCCGGGCTGGCGCGCCTGCTCGACGATGGCGCCATAGAGCGTCACCGCCAGACTGGTCGGCTGCTTTGCCTTGAAGAATGAACTAATCGCCTTAAGCATCTGGCTGCCTGGAACTCTTCAGTTGAAGTGATGGGGCAATTTGCGTTTCCTGGGGGCAGAGGATAATATCTGGGCGTCTCAAGCGCGAGTCTCGGTCCCATGCTTATGTCGTCGCCCCGCACCCTGCTGCTGCTGGCGCTGTTCAGCGCCGTGCTTGTCGCCTGCGCTCCGCGCCAGGATTTCCGTGGCGCCCAGCTTGATGAAGATCGGGTCAAGGAAGTGAAGCTCGGCAGCAGCGAGGCGCAGGTCAATGCCGCCATCGGCTCGCCCTCCACGGTCTCGACGTTCCAGCAATGGGGCACCACCTGGTATTACATCTCCTCGGAAACCGAGGCGGTGGCCTTCCTGGCACCGGAACTGATCGACCAGCAGGTGCTGGCCATCAGCTTCGACAAGGATGGCAAGGTGAAGGAGATCAAGCGCTACGGCATGAAGGATGGCCGCCAGGTCGCCTTCGTTGAGCGCGAGACGCCCACCAAGGGCAAGGACATGACCATCCTGGAGCAGCTGCTTGGCAATTTCGGCCGCTTCAACAATCAGAATACCGGCCGCAGCAACCGCTGATTCGCAGCCAGCCGGTATACCTGGCAGCCATGATTGCGCCATGACATGACCGCGCCTGAACCAGAAAACTTTCATGTGAAACGCCCTGCCGGCTGGGCTGGCCGCAAGCGCGACATGCTGATCGCGCTGGGCCGCCTGACCGCCCTGCCCTTCGGCAAGGACCTGGAACAGCAGGCCGGCGATGACGGCCATGCCGCCTGGGCCTATCCGCTCATCGGCGCCCTGATCGGCCTGTTCGGCGGCCTGATCTTCCTGGCCGCCATCACGCTGGGCCTTGGCATCGGCAGTGCCGCCTTGCTGGCAATACTGGGCGAAGTGCTGCTCACCGGCGGCCGCCATGAACGCGGCCTCGCCCGCTTGGCCGATGGTTTCCGTGGCTTCCGCCTGCTCGGCGCGGCACCGGAAGGGCACGGCCTGGGTCTCAACGCCGTGCTGGCATTGATCCTCTGCCTGGCCTTGCGCGCGAGCGGCATCGAGGATCTGGCCAACAGCCTGCTGGCGGTGGCCGAGGATTTCGAGGCCACCGTGAGCTACGGCACGGCGGCGACCATCGCCCTGGTGCTGGCCGGTGCCGGCTCGCGCGCCGCCATGGTCTGGGTCTGGTTCCTGCTGCCGCCGGCGCCGGCCGACCATGACGAAGCCACGGCCAGACTGGATTATGGCAGTCTGGACCATGACGTGCCGCTTACCGCCGCGATCCAGGCCGCTGCGCTGGCAGCGCTCTGCGGCCTGCTGTTGCTCAGCCTGAAACTGCTGCTGGCGGTAGCCCTGGCTATTGCCGTGGTGGCCCTGCTGCTGCGGGCACTGGGACAGCGCCGGCTCGGCGGCCAGAATGACAGCCTGCTCGGCACCACGCAGCAGGTGGCCGAAGTGGCCATCCTGCTGGTGCTCAGCGCCACCGCCGTGGTGCATTGATGCGACAGCTTCTTCCAGCCCTGCTCCTGCTGCTGTTCGCGGCTTCTGCCGAGGCCCAGAACCGCAACCTGCAAACCCTGCCGCCGGGCGAGATGGGCCGGGTGATCGGCGCCGCCGCCGAATGCAAGATGAACTCGAACCGGGCGGTGATGTTGACCCGCCGTGTGCTGACCCTTACCGACCGTCTGAATATCAATCCGGCGGTCGTGCAGAACGGCATCAATGCCGGCAGCGACCAGGCGCGGCGCGGCCGCATGAACTGCAACAATGCCCGGATCGATTTCGAGGCCCTGGAAGAAGCCCTGGCCGACCTGCCGCCGAAGCCGCTGTAGAGTGTTCGCCGGGTGTTTCACGTGAAACATTACGGGAACAAACCGACGAAATCAGCCGGCATAAACTGATCAATCAGATTCGATACTCGCTGTAATTTATTGTTTTAATTACTCAGCCGCTGCCGCCAGTGCTTCGCGATGCTCGATATGGGCCATGATGGCGTGGAACCATAGCCAGGCGGCGCGGCGCTGGCCCTCGGCGCTCAAATGAGCGCTGTCGCCGATGCCAGCGCGGTTCTCGTCGCCCATCAGGCGGTCGGTATCCGCCCCCGGAAACACCGCCGGGTCATGGCGCCAGAGCCGGTCGATAACCCCGCGCAGCGCCTGCTCACGCTCCGGCAGATCATAGGCGGAAGGATGCCGGGTGGATTTGGCAACCAGCCAGTCGGGCCGGAAATCCAGTTCAGCGGCCAGGGATTTCTGGATCTGCTTCAGCCGCTTGCCCCAATCCTCGGCAGCCAGGCCGCTCTCCACGTCGCTTTCGCCCTGCGCCCACAGCACGGCTCGGAAACGGCCAAGCTGGCCCGCCGCCTGCGCCATGATATCGAACAGCTTGCCATGATCCGGGTGCCAACGCTTGATCGGGCTGCCGCCGAAGGAGATGTTGGCGAAGCCCACTGGCACGCCCAGCACGCCCACCAGCATGTCGCCGACCATCGGCCACACGCTGCCGCCATCGAAGCGCTGCTGCAGATGCATCTTGGTCTGCAGCTTGTTCACATGCGCCCAGCGCCCTTCGCCCTCATCGGGGAAATCCGGGGTTGGTTGCGGATCATGGGCGACACGCCATTGCCGTTTGCGCAGATTGAACGCCGCCACCCGGCCGCGCGGCTCGCTCACCGCCAAGCGGCTGGAATGGTAGTTGCCGACAAAGGATTGCCCGGCGACCAAATAAACTTCGCCGGCACCGAACGGCCCGACGGTGATGCTCTCATCTTCCAGCCGCAGGTTGGCCAGGTACCAGCCGCCGGCCGGCAGGGCCAGGGTGACATTGAAGCGGCCTTCCATATCCGTACGCAGCAGCAGTTCCGGCATGATGTGCTGGCGCGGGTATTCCGTGGTCATGACCCGCAGGCCATAAGTCGTATCCGGCAGCGCCCTGCCGGCAAAAGGCACCAGGGCACGCCCCGGCAACGCGCCGGCATCGGCCACGAAATCCGCGTGAATGTCGTCCGCCCAGGCCAGGCGGCGCTGATACACCGCGTAGGGGACGGGAGAAGTAAAGGCCGTCACGCCCATAATCACCTTCCTGGTTCCATCGGTGCGGTCTTTGACGCCGCGCCGCGATGACAGGCCTTGCGGCCCGTAGGGACAGGGTCGCGATGTCCTCCCAGGGATAAAATCCCGAGACACCGCCCCTGTAAGGACCAATGGCCAAGCCGACCATCCGCCCAGGGGTATAGGACCTACCTATTTGAAATCGCTGGGTGATGCAACCTTCAATCCGGTCGACTGGGTAATCTGTTCCCCGGGGTGTTGCATAATGCCTGGAAAACGGCGGAAACATTTGAAAGAAAAAGGCAAAAAAGAAGGGCCGGGATTGCTCCCGGCCCTTCGATCTGAGGCTTTCGCTTCGGCTTAGTGCGCGAGCACGGCCAGCAGCAGCAAAGCCACGATGTTGGTGATCTTGATCAGCGGGTTCACGGCCGGACCGGCCGTGTCCTTGTAGGGGTCGCCGACGGTGTCGCCGGTCACGGCTGCCTTGTGGGCATCCGAACCCTTGCCGCCATGATGGCCCTCTTCGATGTACTTCTTGGCGTTGTCCCAGGCGCCGCCGCCGGCGGTCATGGAGATCGCCACGAACACGCCGGTAACGATGACGCCGAGCAGCATCGCACCCACCGCGGCGAAGGCAGCAGCCTGGCCGGCGATGACGTTGATCACGAAGTACAGCACGATCGGGCTGAGCACCGGCAGCAGGCTGGGGATGATCATTTCCTTGATCGCCGCCGCGGTCAGCAGGTCAACGGCCTTGGAATAGTCCGGCTTCGCCGTGCCTTCCATGATGCCCTTGATCTCCTTGAACTGGCGACGGACCTCGACCACCACCGAGCCGGCAGCGCGGCCGACAGCGGTCATGCCCATGGCGCCGAACAGGTACGGCAGCAGGCCGCCGATCAGCAGGCCGACGACCACATACGGATTGCTCAAGGAGAAGTCGATGGTGACTCCCTTGAAGAAGTACTTGAGGTCTTCCGTATAGGCGGCGAACAGCACCAGCGAACCGAAGCCGGCGGAACCGATGGCATAGCCCTTGGTCACGGCCTTGGTGGTGTTGCCCACGGCATCGAGCGCGTCGGTGGTCTTGCGCACGTCCTTCGGCAGTTCCGACATTTCGGCGATGCCGCCGGCATTGTCGGTGACCGGACCGTAGGCATCGAGCGCCACCACCATGCCGGCGAGCGCCAGCATCGTGGTAACGGCCACGGCGATGCCAAGCAGGCCGGCCAGCATATTGGTGACGATGATGCCGATGACGATGAAGAGCGCCGGCAGTGCCGTCGCTTCCATCGAAACCGCGAGACCCTGGATCACGTTGGTGCCGTGACCCGTGGTCGAGGCCTGTGCCACGCTGCGCACCGGACGGTATTCGGTGGAGGTGTAATACTCTGTGGCGACCACGATCAGCGCCGTCACGATCAGGCCGGCGATGCCGCACCAGAACAGGCTCATCGCCGTGAAGCTCTTGGCGCCCACGGTGAAGCTGGCCCCCATGGACCCGAAGATCCAGGTGGTGATCGGCCACAACGCGATGGCCGACAGCACACCAGTAACGATCAGGCCCTTGTAGAGCGCGCCCATGATGTTCTGGGAAGCGCCGAGCTTGACGAAGTAGGTGCCGATCACCGAGGTGATGATGCAGGCGCCCGAGATCACCAGCGGATAGAGCATGAACTTCGAGGCGGTGGCGGCGTCAGCGACGAAATAGATCGACGCCAGCACCATGGTGGCCACGATGGTCACGGCATAGGTTTCGAACAGGTCGGCAGCCATGCCGGCGCAGTCGCCCACATTGTCGCCCACGTTGTCGGCGATCACGGCCGGGTTGCGGGGGTCATCTTCCGGGATGCCGGCTTCCACCTTGCCCACCAGGTCGGCGCCCACGTCGGCGCCCTTGGTGAAGATGCCGCCGCCGAGACGGGCGAAGATCGAGATCAGCGAGGAGCCGAAGCCGAGCGCCACCAGGGCGTCGATGACTTCGCGCGATGAGGCGCCCATGCTCTTCAGCGCCATGTAGTAGACGGCGACGCCGAGCAGCGCCAGGCCAACCACCAGCATGCCGGTAACGGCGCCGGACTTGAAGGCGATGTCGAGGCCCTGGGCAAGGCCCTGGCGCGAAGCTTCAGCGGTACGCACGTTGGCGCGCACCGAGACGTTCATGCCGATATAGCCGGCGGCGCCCGAGAGCACGGCACCGATCAGGAAGCCGATGGCGACCTTGACGCCAAGCGCGAAAATCAGGATCACGAACACGACCGCGCCGACGATGCCGATGGTGCGGTACTGGCGGTTCAGGTAGGCGGAGGCGCCTTCCTGGATCGCGGCGGCGATTTCCTGCATGCGCTGATTGCCCGGCGAGGCCGACAGCACGGATTTTGATGTTACAAAGCCATACGCCAGGGCGATAACGCCGCAGACGATGGTGAACCACAACTCGGTCATGGCGGGATTCCCCTCAAATATTGCCCTAGAAACGTTTCCTCCTGATCCTGTCCGGTGCGCCGATGGCGCTTCCAGGCAGGCAGGATGCCCCCGCCCCGACTCATACCGCCAGGGCTATTGCGCGGGCGACGATGCCAGAAACCGCCTAGGCGCGCAATAACAAGCGTTTGGCTAGTTTTGCCGGAATTCTAGGGGCTTAGCCTTATAAACGGGCAGCGTGGCGGCGCACCAGCATGAGCCAGACCACGGCCAGGGCGGCCATCAGGATGAACGGCAGCGAGGCCATGGAAACCGAGTTCCAGCCGTAAAAATACAACAGCTTACCCGAGCCGAGCGAAGCCAGGGCAACGGTGCCGAAAACCAGGAAGTCGTTCAGCGCCTGGGTCTTGGCCCGTTCCGAGGGCCGGTAGACCTCGGTGAGCAGCGAGGTGGCACCGATATACATGAAGTTCCACCCCACCCCGAGCAAGGCCAGGGCAAGCTGGAAATTCATCACCTCCTGGCCCGAAAGCGCGACGGCCATGCAGATGATGTTGAGTGCCGCGCCGATCAGGATGATGCGCAACGTGCCATAGCGGGCAATCAGGTTGCCGGTGAAGAAACTGGGGAAGAACATGCCGAAGACGTGCCACTGGATCACCGTGGCGGCGTCAGCGAAAGGATGCGCGCAGATCTGCATCGCCAGCGGCGTGGCGGTCATCATCAGATTCATCACGCCATAGGCAAACATGCCGGCCATGGCAGCGACGATGAAACTGGGCTGGCGCACGATCTCGGCCAGCGGCCTGCCCTTCTCGGTCATTTCCGCCACGGTCGGGTTCGGCAATCGCACGAAGACGAGCACGCCCAGCACCAGGGTGGCCAATATGGCGGCGGCGATATAGGAGGCCAGGAAAAGATGCGGCGACAGCATCTCGCGGGTGTATTTGGCTACTTCCGGGCCAAGGAACGCAGCGCAGAGGCCGCCAACCATGACCCAGGAAATCGCCCGGCTCTTGAAGCTGGGCGGCGAAATATCGGCAGCGGCGAAGCGATAGAGCTGCGTGAAGGCATTGGATGTGCCGAATACAAAGGCGCCGGCGCAGAACAGCCAGAACAGGCCGAGATAGACGCCAAGGGCGGCCAGCAACGAGCCGCCGCCGGCCAGCAGGCAGCCAAGCACGAAGCCAGGCTTGCGCCCGACGCGGTTCATCAGCATCGAAGCCGGTATCGTCGACAATGCCGTGCCGGCAACCACGAAAGTCACCGGCAGTGTGGCATAGGCCTTGTCATCCACCAGGATATGGCCAACCAGACCGCCCAGCGTCACCTGCAGCATGTTGGCGGAATTGCCGAGCGCCATGCAGGCCGCCAGCAGGAATACATTGCGCTTCGCGGCCGCTTCGGCCAAATGGGAAACACTCACGGACATATCCTGACTAAACTGCCACTATTTCAGCGGCGAGATGACCCCAGACTTACCGCCGCTACTTCAGCGGCGAGATGACATTGAGCAACAATACCTGCGTCACCACGCCCTTACCCATCACATCCTCGGTCGGCTGGCGCAGTATGTTCTTGAGCTGGACGAGGTCCTTGGCCTCGAACCGGATCGGCACCTTCACCGGGTCCAGCTTCATCAATTCGCGGATATAACGGTCGCGCAGCAGATGCATCTTGGCATTGATCTCCGGCACGTTGTCCGGCGGCGCCTCAAGATGGAAGATCACGATCACTTCGCGCGGCTTCTGCCCTTCCGGCTCGACCCAGACCGAGAACGGATCAAGCGGGATGAAGGCCGGGCGTTTCACCGGCGCCGGCGGTGGGGCTTCCTCCACAACCTCGGCAGGCTTCTTGGCGAAGACCAGGAAATACGCCGCCGCGCCGCCGCCGCCGAGCGCCAGCAGCACCACAACAGCGACGATGATGAGCACCATCTTGTTCACGGCAGCCTCGAGTCCTTAAGACCCGACTCTAACCCCAGTTCAGAAATGTTGATAGCCGCCCAGGCCAGGCCCCGGCCCAGCCTGGATGACCAGGGGCTGGCCTGCCGCATCCAATAGCCGCAGGCCGGGTTCCGGCACCATCCTGCCGATATGGCTGACCGGCGTGGCGGTGGCTTCGCCGAGTGCCTGGATGGCTGAAGCCATTTCCGGCGGGGCGGCAAACAGGATTTCATAATCATCGCCACCCGCCAGCAGGTTGGGCAGCAAGTCCGGCAACGCGCGTCCGGTTTCAGATAGTGGCACACTGGCCGCCATGATCTCGACGCCTAAGCCGGCGGTGCGGCTCAAATGTCCCGCATCCTGCAGCAGACCGTCCGAGACATCCATGGCGGCATGGGCCAGGCCACGCAGGCCACGGCCAAAGCCCAGGCGCGGCTCCGGCAGATGCAGGCGCAGATCGCAATGGCGTGCCGCCTGGCCGGTCAGCGCCAGACGTCCGAGCTTGGCTTCAAGGCCAAGCCAGGCATCGCCGATGCTGCCGGTGACGAACAGCGCATCCCCTGCCCTGGCGCCGCCACGGCGGATCATGCCGCCCGCCGGCACCAGGCCCAGCGCAGTGATGTTCAACACCATGCCGCCGGGAGACTTCACCGTGTCGCCGCCGGACAGATGAATGCCGAACGCCGCCTGATCGGCGGCGAGGCCGGCCGCGAAAGCCGCGATCCAGGCCGGCTCCGGCGCCTGCGGCAGGCCGAGGCCAAGCTGATAAGCGTATGGCTTGGCGCCCTTGGCGGCGAGATCGGAGAGGTTGACACGCAAGAGCTTGCGCGCGATGCGCTCCGGTCCGTCGCTGTCAAGGAAATGCACGCCGCTGACAAAGGCATCGCTGGTCAGCACCAATTCCTGGCCTGCCGGAATACTGAGGCAGGCGGCATCGTCCTTGAGTCCGAAGGCGCCCGGCAGCCCGGCGCTCAGCGGCGCCAGATATTGCTCGATCAGTTCGAATTCCCCGAGCGGCATGGCAGCCGTCCCCGGTCAGCGCGGCGTGAATTCGTTCGGGCGCAGGCGGCGCGCCAGGCCGTCCAGCACGCCATTCGCCAGCTTGATTTCGCGCGGGCTGAAGAAGGCGCGCACGACACCGAGATATTCATCAATGATGGTGCCGGCCGGCACATCGATCCGCGCCAGCAACTCGAAGCAGGCGGCACGGATCGCCAGGCGCAGCACGGCTTCCAGCCGCTCCAGCGCATCGGCGCGCGGGATCGCCGCCTTGATCTGTTCGTCGATTTCGGCCTGGCGCTTCACCGTGCCGCGCACCACTTCGCCGAACCAGTCCGGATCGGCCTGGCGGAACTGCTCGCCCTCGATCTCCTGACCCAGCCGGGCCTCGCGGAAATCCTGGATCACGCCTTCAGCGGGCTTGCCGGAAAACTCGATTTCATAAAGCGCCTGAACGGCGAAAAGACGGGCGACGGAACGGCGTCCTGCCGGACGCGGGCCCTTGGGCACCACGTCCTCGCCCTGCACGGGTTTGCTCATGATGCGAAAAGCTGCTTCAGCCCGATCATGGCAACACAGGCAAGGGCTGCTCCACCGCCCTTGTCGAGCTTGTCCGGGCGGGCGCGCTCCCAGGCCTGCTCTTCGTTTTCAACGGTGATGATGCCGTTGCCGATGGCGGCCTGATGGTTCACCGCCAGATCCTGCAGCGCGCGGGCGCTTTCATTCGAGACGATATCGTAATGCGAGGTTTCGCCACGGATGACGCAGCCGAGTGCAACGAAGCCGTCATAGGCCATGTCGCCCTTGCGGTTCATGGCGAAGCGGATCGCCGCCGGGATTTCCAGCGCGCCCGGCACGTCGATGCGGTCATAATGGAAATCTGACGCCTCGATGGCGGCGCGGGCGCCCTCGAACAGCGCATCCGAGATATCCTCGTAGAAGCGCGCCTCGATGATCAGCACGCGCGGCTTGCGGATATCCAGCGACAGGCTGCCCATCACCTGCGACTTCGAGGTGGCGAATTTCTTGATCTTGGTGGCAGGCTTCTTCTTGCCCGCTTTCGGCTTGCGCGAAACCATGGCTCAAATCTCCCCCTTGCGCGCCGCGACAGGCCGCGTTTCCGCCACCGTCAGGCCATAGCCTTCCAGGCCGACGATGGTTCTCTGTACGTTGGAGAGCAGGATCATCTCCTTGACCCCAAGATCAAGCAGGATCTGCGCGCCGATGCCATAATCCCGGAGTTGGCCGGGGTTTTCAACCGGCTCGCCCATTTTGCGCCGCAGCGTGTCGGACAAGGCGGTGGGGCGTGGCTCGCGCAGCAGCACTACCACACCGCGGCCGGCTTCGCTGACCATCCGCATCGCCTCATGCAGCACACCGGCACGGGCGCCATGGTCGCCCAGCAGATCGCCCAGCACATTCATCGCGTGCATACGCACCATCACCGGCCCACCGGAGGACACGTCGCCCTTTACCAGGGCGATATGCTCGGCATATTCCACCGTATTGCGGTAGACCAACATCTTGAATTCGCCGCCCCAGACGCTGTCGATGGCGCCCTCGGCCACCCGCTGCACCAGATTGTCATGGCGGCGGCGATAGGCGATCAGGTCGGCAATGGTGCCGATCTTGAGGTTATGGAATTGCGCGAACTTCACCAGGTCCGGCAGCCGGGCCATGGTGCCGTCGTCATTCATGATCTCGCAGATCACGCCGGACGGATCGAGACCGGCAAGCCGGGCAATGTCCACCGCCGCTTCGGTATGGCCGGCACGCACCAGGGTGCCGCCGTCGCGCGCCATCAGCGGAAAGATATGGCCGGGCGTCGCCAGGCTGGCGGCATGGCTGGCCGGGTCGATGGCAACCTCGATGGTGCGGGCACGGTCAGCGGCGGAAATGCCGGTGGTGACGCCTTCGCGCGCCTCGATCGAGACGGTGAAGGCGGTGCCATGGCGCGAGGCGTTGTTCTGCGCCATCAGCGGCAGCTTGAGATGCTCGCAACGCTGGCGGGTCAGCGACAGGCAGATCAGGCCACGGCCGAAACGGGCCATGAAGTTGATCGCGTCGGCATCGCATTTCGCCGCCGGGATATAGAGGTCGCCCTCGTTCTCGCGATCTTCCTCGTCTACCAGGATCACCATGCGGCCACGCCGCGCCTCGGCGATGATCTCTTCGGAATTGGCGAGGTAACGCTTCAGTTCTGACAGATCATCGCTCACGGCTTCACCCAATCACGCAGCCGCGCCACATAGCGGGCCAAGGTATCGACTTCGAAATTCACTTTTGAGCCTTGTTTCAGGCCGCCCAGGGTGGTCACCGCCTGGGTATGCGGAATCAGGTTGATGCCGAAGCGGTCGGCATCCACGGCATTGACCGTCAGCGACACGCCATCCAGCGCCACCGAGCCCTTCTCGGCGACGAAGCCTGCCAGCGAAGCCGGCACGCGGAAGGTCAGGCGCAGGCTGTCGCCCTCGGGCTTTGCTTCCACCACCTCGGCCAGGGCATCGACATGGCCCGAGACGATATGACCGCCGAGTTCGTCTCCGACCCGCAGCGAGCGTTCCAGGTTGACCTTGCTGCCCTCGCCCCAGCCACTCAGGTTGCTGCGCGAGAGTGTCTCCGCCGAAACATCGACGGCGAACCAGTCGGCCCCGGTCTGCACCACGGTGAGGCAGACGCCGGAACAGGCGATGGAGGCGCCGATGGCAATTGTCGCGGTGTCATACGCGGTGCGGATGCGGAAACGGGTATCGCCGCGCTGCTCGCGAGCGGTGATGGTGCCGATGTCGGTGACGATGCCGGTAAACATGGGCCTAGTTCTAGAGCGGGCGGGCGAAGGTTTCCAGCAGGTCATCGGCCAAAATATCGGCCCTGAGCCGGCGCCAGCGGGGGGCTTCCGCTACGGTATCGACCCCGAAAGCCGCAATTGAGGCCAGGCCGTCGCCGCCAATCACCGCCGGGGCGCGGAAAAACATCAGCCGGTCGGCCAGGTCGGTGCGGATCAGGCTGGCGGCCAGCTGGCCCCCGCCTTCCACCAGCAGCCGGGTAATGCCGCGCTCGGCCAGGGCTTCCAGTGCCTGGCGGATATCAGGCAGCCCGTTCTCGGCCGGCGGCACGGCAATCACCTCGACGCCGCAGGCGGCAAAGGCCTCGCGCCGGGTGGCATCGGCATCCTCGCGGCAGACGATCCAGGTCGGGTGCTGCCGGGCGGTGGCGACCAGTCTGGCGGTGAGCGGCAACCGCAGGCGGCCATCCAGCACCACGCGCGGATTGGGCCTTTTGGGCAGGCCGGGCAGCCGGCAGGTCAGTTCCGGATCATCCTGCAAGGCCGTGTTGGAACCGACCATGATCGCATCATGCTGGGCGCGCAGCAGATGGGCGCGCTGGCGCGAGACCGGATCAGTGATCCATTTGCTGTCGCGCGTATGAGTGGCGATGCGGCCATCCAGGCTGGTGGCGAGTTTCAACGTCACCAGGGGACGGTTCTGCGTCACCCGCAGCAGGAAGCCGCTGTTCAATTCGGCGGCTTCATCGCCAAGCAGGCCAAGCTCGACGGCAATACCGGCCTCGCGCAACTTCTCCAGGCCCTGGCCCGAGACCCGTGGATCGGGATCTTCCAGTGCCACCACGCAGCGGGCAATGCCGGCCTGGATCAGCGCCTCGGCGCAGGGCGGCGTGCGGCCATGGTGGCTGCAGGGTTCCAGGGTGACATAGGCGGTGGCACCGCGCGCGGCATCACCGGCCTGCGAGAGTGCAACGGTTTCGGCATGGGGCCGACCGCCAACTTGAGTGAAGCCACGGCCAACCACATGGCCGTCCTTGATCAGCACGCAGCCGACAGCAGGATTGGGCCAGGTGTTGCCCAAACCGCGCGCCGCCAGCCCGAGCGCGAGACGCATCCAGCGTTCATCGCGGGCGGCGGCGGCCCTATCTGTCATTGTCCGGTCCTGTCAGTCATCGTCGTGATTGCCGGCGCCGCTCAGCGAGCCGATGAAATCCTCGAAATCCTTGGCTTCGCGGAAATTGCGGTAGACCGAGGCGAAACGCACATAGGCGACCTTGTCGAGCGCCGCGAGACCATCCATCACCAGGCCGCCGATCTGATCGGAAGCAATCTCGCTCTCACCCATGCTTTCCAGGCGGCGGACGATGCCGTTGATCAGGCGTTCGATACGCTCGGGGTCCACCGGGCGCTTGCGCGTCGCGATCTGAATCGAACGCGCCAGCTTGTCGCGGTCGAACGGCACCTTGAGGCCGTTCTTCTTCACCACGGTCAGCTCGCGCAACTGAATGCGTTCAAACGTGGTGAAGCGCGCGGCGCAATTGGGGCAGAAGCGGCGCCGGCGGATCGACGAGTTATCCTCGGTCGGCCGCGAATCCTTCACCTGGGTATCGTCATTGCCGCAGAACGGACACCGCATGAAACGCTTCTCCCCTGCCCTGTGCTTTTAGTAGATCGGGAAGCGGTGGCAGAGCGCCACCACCTTCTCGGCCACCGCGCGCTCGACGGCGCTGTTATCGTTGGTCTTGGCCACCAGGCCATCCATCACATCAGCCATCAACTGGCCGATCTGGCGGAACTCGGCGGCGCCAAAGCCGCGCGTGGTGCCGGCCGGGCTGCCGACGCGTACGCCGGACGTCACCATCGGCTTTTCCGGATCGAACGGCACGCCATTCTTGTTGGCGGTGATGCGGGCGCGTTCCAGCGCCTCCACCACCACATTGCCCTTCAGGCCCTTGGAGCGCAGGTCCACCAGCATCAGGTGGTTGTCGGTGCCGCCCGAGGTGAGATTGTAGCCGCGCTCCATCAGCGCGCCGGCCATCGCCTTGGCATTCTCCACCACGGCAGCGGCATAGGCACGGAATTCCGGCGTCAGGGCTTCACCAAAGGCCACCGCCTTGGCGGCGATCACATGCATCAGCGGGCCGCCCTGCAGGCCGGGGAACACCGCCGAATTGATCTTCTTGGCCAGCGCCTCGTCATTGGTCAGCACCATGCCGCCGCGCGGGCCGCGCAGGGTCTTGTGCGTAGTGGTGGTGGCGATATGGGCATGCGGGAACGGGCTGGCATGCACGCCGCCCGCCACCAGACCGGCGAAATGCGCCATGTCGACCATGAAGATGGCGCCGATGCTGTCGGCAATGGCACGGAAACGGGCGAAATCCCAGAAGCGCGGATAGGCCGAGCCGCCGGCGATGATCAGCTTCGGCTTATGCTGTTCGGCCAGCTTGGCGACTTCATCCATGTTGATCAGATGATCGTCCGCACCGACGGTGTAGCTCACCACGTTGAACCACTTGCCCGACTGGTTGGCGGGCGAGCCATGGGTGAGATGGCCGCCGGCGGCAAGATCCAGGCCCATGAAGGTGTCGCCCGGCTTCAGGCAGGCCATGAACACCGCCTGGTTGGCCTGGGCGCCGGAATGGGGCTGCACATTGGCGAAGCCGCAATTGAACAGCTTCTTGGCGCGCTCGATGGCCAGTTCCTCGGCGATATCGACGAACTCGCAGCCATTGTAATAGCGGCGGCCAGGATAGCCTTCGGCATACTTGTTAGTCATCACCGAGCCCTGGGCTTCCAGCACGGCGCGGCTGACGATGTTTTCCGACGCGATCAGTTCGATCTGCTCGCGCTGGCGGCCGAGTTCCTCGGTGATCGCCTTGAACAGCGCCGGATCGGACTGCTCCAGGCTGCGCTCGAAGAAACCGGCATGGGTGACGGCAGGCTTGGTGGCGGACATGGCGGTTACTCCTTCAGGCAAGCTTGGCGACACGCCGGGCATGGCGGCCACCTTCAAAGGCGGTGTTGAGGAATACGGCGAGGCAATCCTTTGCCGTGTCGACGCCGATCAGGCGGGCGCCGAGCGCAATCACATTGGCATCGTTGTGCAACCGGCTGAGCCGCGCCGAGAGCGCATCATGCACCAGGGCGGCACGGCAGCCCGGCACCCGGTTGGCGGCAATCGAGATGCCGATGCCGGAGCCGCAAACGGCGACGCCGAACTGCGCCTTGCCGCCCGCCACGGCCTCGCCGATGGCACGGCCGAAATCGGGGTAATCGACGCTATCCGGGCCGTTCGTGCCGAGGTCCAGCACGCCATGGCCCTGGGCTTCAAGCTCGGCTTTCAGGATGCCCTTCAGCTCGAAGCCGGCATGGTCGGAGGCCACGGCGATCACAGGCTTCGACATGGGCAGGCTGCCTCCGGGGGCTGGGATGGTCAGGATGGCCGGAAACTACAATATCCGGTGCCGGGAGCCAATACCCACCACAAGGCAAATGAGGGCTTCCGCCTCCATCAAGCCGGCGAGGTATTCTACATACAGCCTTGTCATTCCCGGCCCTGAGCCGGGAATCTCCTGCCGCGTGGCATTAAGTGGCCTTTTCCGGGTTGAGATCCCCGGGGCACGCCCGGGGATGACGAGCTACAGCAGGACACCAGACTATGACTCTGGGGGTAGAGCCCCAGATTGTGGCTCTGGGGGGCGCGGAAACGGTAAAATTCGTTACCCGTCATACCCGCGAAAGCGGGTATCCCATTTTTTCGAGGAACTGAATGGTTTTTCAGAACCTAAATGGGACCCTCGCCTTCGCGAGGGTGACAAGGGTGTAGGGAAAGAAAAAGCCCGGCGGTTTCCCGCCGGGCTTTCCCGGAACTATCCGTGAACCGGATTTAGTTCACATAGTCGTAGGCGCCGTCCTTCCAGACATAGACCTTGTAGGCCGGGCTGGTGGTGTCGCCCTTCTTGTCGAACTTGATGTCGTTCAGCACGGTCTTGAAGGTGCCGGCACGCATCGCCTTCTCCACATCCGCGGTCTTGACCGACTTGGCGGTGGTGGCGGCCTGCGCCCAGACCTGGATGGCAGCATAGGTATAGAGGGTGTAGCCCTCCGGATCGTAGCCACCGGCCTTGAACTTATCCACGATCGGCTTCGCCACCGGGTTCTTACGCGGATCGGCGTCGAAGGTCATCAGGGTACCCTGGCCGGCGGTGCCGGAAATCGCCCAGAGCTGCTTGTCGACCAGCGCGTCACCGCCCATCAGCGGGGCATTGAGGCCCTGCTCCTTGGCCTGGCGCACGATCAGGCCAGCTTCCGGATGGTAGCCGCCGAGATAGATCAGCTCGATACCAGCCGCCTTCATCTTCGAGATCAGCGCCGAGTAATCCTTTTCACCGGCGGTGATGGCTTCGTAGAGGGTTTCCTTCACGCCCTTGGCGTTCAGGGTCTTGCGGGTTTCATCCGCAAGACCCTGACCATAGGCGGTCTTGTCATGCAGGATGGCGACCTTCTTGCCCTTGAACTTGTCGGCGATGTAGTCGCCGGCCACCATGCCCTGCTGGTCGTCGCGGCCGCAGACGCGGAAGGTGTTGTTGTAGCCGCGATCCGTGAACTTCGGATTGGTCGAAGCCGGCGAGATCTGCAGGATGTTTTCTTCCTTGTAGACATCAGAAGCCGGGATCGAGGAGCCCGAGCAGA
Organism: Ferrovibrio sp.; assembly: GCF_965278975.1. Lineage (GTDB taxonomy): Bacteria > Pseudomonadota > Alphaproteobacteria > Ferrovibrionales > Ferrovibrionaceae > Ferrovibrio. Next base: position 3,914,118 of record NZ_OZ257126.1, on the reverse strand, counting down.
AGTGGCCGATCACCACGGCGACCTTTTCCTGCGCCGACTTGTTGGCCACCGCGACCGCCTGCTTCGGATCGCACTGGTCGTCGCCGAACAGCAGCGTGATTTTCTGGCCGTTGACGCCGCCGGCGGCATTGAGGTCGGCCACTGCCATCTCGGCGCCCTTCTTCATCTGCTCGCCGAAGGAGGCAAGCTGACCGGTGAGCGGGCCGTTGAGCGAAATCTTGATCTGCGCTTGCGCGGCGCCGGCCATCAGGCCAAGAGCGGCGGCAAAGCCAAGACCGAGTGAAAGCGTACGCATGTGTCGAACCTCCCAGTTGTTTGAGACGAAAAGGGGTTGCGGATGAAGAAACTGTAGACGTTCACTCCAAAAGCAGCAACCAGCCGATAGCAGATCACGATGTTTTATCGCGCCACGCGAATAGCCCGGCCCGTTCATGGAGCCAGGGGTATTGTCGTACCATCATGTCTACCCGGGTCAGCCGGAAGCCGGTGCCGGCCAGCACCAGCAGCAGCAGACTGACGAAAATGAAGGGCAGCACGGCACCAAGCTGGCCGCCGAACAGGCCGAAGACCAGGAAACGGTCGGCCAGCGCTAGCAGGATGCTGTAGGGCAGAATCTGCCAGGCCGGCCGCCAGGTGGAAGCCACCGCCTGCCCCATCAGGAAGGCGCAGCCGCCGACCAGCAGCAGGGTGAAGCCGAAGAAAACCCAGGCCGAGGAACCAACCAGCGCGCTCATCCATGGCCTCCTTCCAGGTAAGCCGCGCGTATCTGTTCGTCCGCCAACAGATCAGCCCCGGAGCCGCTCATGGTGATGCTGCCGTTCACCAGCACATAGCCGCGATGCGCCAGCCGGAGCGCGTGATAGGCATTCTGTTCCACCAGCAGCACGGTAACGCCGTCGCGCTTGTTGATCTCCTCGATGATCGAGAAAATCTGCCGCACCACCAGGGGCGCCAGACCGAGCGAGGGTTCATCCAGCAGCAGCAGGCGCGGCCGGCTCATCAGCGCGCGGGCAATTGCCAGCATCTGCTGTTCGCCGCCCGAGAGCGTGCCGCCGCGCTGCTCGCTGCGCTCCTTCAGGCGCGGGAACAAGCCATAGACACGTTCGAGGTCGCTGTCGAAATGTGCCGGATCGCCGGCCACCGCGCCCATGCGCAGATTCTCCAGCACTGTCATGCGCGGAAAAATGCGGCGGCCTTCCGGGGCATGGGCCAGGCCGCGCCGTACCAGATTATGCATCGGCACGCCCAGCAGGCTTTCGCCCTGCAGGCGGATATCGCCCTTGCGCGGCTTCGGGTGGCCGCAGATGCTCATCAGCAAGGTGGATTTCCCGGCGCCGTTGGCGCCGATCAGGGCCACGATCTCGCCCTGCTGCACTTCCATGTCCACGCCTTTGAGAGCGTGGACGGCGCCGTAATAGCTGTGGATCCCGCTGATCGAGAGCATCAGGCCGCCCCCGCTTCTTCAACGCCGAAATCCTCACCCAGATAAGCCTTGATGACGGTGGGATCGGAGCGCACCTGCTCCGGCGTGCCATCGGCGATCTTCTTGCCGTAATCCAGCACCACCACATGGTCGGAAATCTGCATCACCACGCTCATGTCATGCTCGATCAGCAGCACGCCGCAGCCATGCTGGTCGCGGATGAATTGCAGCAGGTTGTTCAGGTCGGCGCTTTCGCGCGGATTGAGGCCGGCAGCAGGCTCATCAAGGCAGAGCAGCACCGGCTCGGTACACATAGCGCGGGCGATTTCCAACCGGCGCTGGCCGCCATAAGGCAGGCTGCCGGCGGGTGTGTCGGCCATGTCGGTCAACTGCGTCTGGTTCAGCCAGTAGCGTGCCTGTTCGACAGCGGCCTTCTCGGCTCTGGCATAGCCGCGCCAGCCGAACAGCCCGAGCAAGGTATAGCCCGAAGCGCGCATCAGCTTGTTATGCTGCGCCACGATCAGGTTTTCCAGCACCGTCATCTGTGGAAACAGGCGGATATTCTGGAACGTGCGCGCCACCCGGGCGAGCCTGGGAATATCATGCCCCTGCATGCGTTCCAGCAGATACTCGGTGCCGTCGTTCATCAGGCTCAAACGCCCGATGGTCGGCTTGTAGAAGCCGGCGATGCAGTTGAACACCGTGGTCTTGCCGGCGCCATTGGGGCCGATCACGGCGGTGATCTGGCGCGGCTGTGCGGTGAAGGACACATTGTCCACCGCCACCAGGCCGCCGAAGCGCATGGTGAGATGCTCGACCTTGAGCAGGTGACTCATGGCCCGCCTCCCCCGCCAGCTCCGGCTTTCGCAAGCCGCATGGTCGGTTCACGATGCGCCAGCAGGCCCTGCGGCCGCCACACCATGATCAGCACCATGGCGAGGCCGAAGGCCAGCATGCGGAACAGCGAGAATTCGCGTGCCAGTTCCGGCAGCAGCGTGAGGAAGGCAGCCGCCAGCACGATGCCGGCCTGGCTGCCCATGCCGCCCAGCACAACGATGGCCAGGATCACGGCGGATTCGATGAAGGTGAAACTTTCCGGGCTGATGAAGCCCTGGCGCGTGGCGAAGAAGCTGCCGGCGAAACCGCCGAACATGGCGCCGATGGCAAAGGCGGTCAGCTTGGTATTGGTCGGATTGATGCCGAGCGCGCGGCAGGCGATTTCATCCTCGCGCAAGGCTTCCCAGGCGCGGCCCACTGGCAGCTTGCGGATGCGCTGGGTGAACAGATTGGTCAGCAATGCCAGCGCCAGGATCAGGTAATAGAGGAAAACGATGCGGTGCGTGGACGCGAATTCGAGGCCGAATAACTGGTGGAAGGATGTGGTGCCTTCCGGCGGATTGGCGCTGAACGGATAGCCGAAGAAGCTGGGGCGCTGGATACCGGAAATGCCGTTCGGGCCGCCGGTGAGTTTCTGCCAGTTCAGCAGCACGATGCGGATGATTTCACCGAAGCCGAGGGTGACAATGGCGAGGTAATCGCCGCGCAGGCGCAGCACCGGGAAGCCGAGCGCGACGCCGAATAGTGCAGCGAACAGGCCGGCCAGCGGCAGACATTCCCAGAAATTCAGGCCGAAATTCTTCGACAGCAACGCGTAGGAATAGGCCCCCACGGCATAGAAGGCGACATAGCCGAGATCGAGCAGGCCGGCGAGGCCGACGACGATATTGAGGCCCCAGCCAAGCATCACATAGATCAGCACCACGGTGCCGAGATCGACCACGGTGCGGTCGGCAAACGGCAGCGTCGGCAGGATCAGGGCAAAGGCGATCAGCGCCGGCATCAGCCAGGTATCGGCCTTGCGGCCCAACTCCGCCATCAAGTCGCGCTTCTTGCTCTGTGCCTGGGGCTGCACGCGGCCACGGCGCCAGTCGAGCAGCAGCATCAATCCCAGGCGACCGATGAAAACACCGGCGGCGGCATAGAACACCAGATGCCACCGCGTCTTGATACCCAGCGGGCCACCGGTATCGACAGTCTCGAAACCGAGCAGCGGCAGGGCCAGCACGCCGGCCACCAGACCGGCGAGGATGGCATCCTTGAGGCGGGCCTGGAGCGTCATCACACCTTCTCCACTTCCGGCCGGCCGAGCAGCCCGGTGGGTCGGAAGATCAGCACGATGACCAGGATCGAGAAGGCCGCGACATCCTTGTATTCGATGCTGAAATAGGCCGACCACAGCGCCTCGATCAGGCCGATGAGCAGCCCGCCGAGCATGGCGCCGGGCAGGCTGCCGATGCCGCCGAGCACGGCCGCCGTGAAGGCCTTCAGGCCGGCCAGGAAGCCGATATAGAAATCCACCACGCCGTAATACAGCGTCACCATCACACCGGCGACGGCGGCCAGCACGGCGCCGAGCACGAAGGTGAGCGAGATGGTGCGGTCGGTATTCACCCCCAGCAGCCCGGCCATCAGGCGGTCCTGCTCGGTGGCGCGCTGGGCGCGGCCTAAGGGCGTGGCCTGGATCAGCCAGGTGAAGCCGATCATCAGCGCCACGGTAAGCGCAATGATGATCATCTGCAGGTAGCTCAGATTGACCGAGAAGCCATCGCCATGCAGCAATTCGACGCCACCGCGGATCATCGGCTGCAACGGCTTGATCTTGGCGCCCTGGGCGATCTGCACATAGTTCTGCAGGAAGATCGACATGCCGATGGCGGAGATCAGCGGCGCCAGGCGGAACGAGCCGCGCAGCGGCCTATAGGCGACGCGCTCGACGGTCCAGCCATAGAGGCCGGTGAGGATCATGGAAGCGGCCAGTACGATCAGCAGCGCCAGCGGCACCCAGGTGATGCCGACCAAGCCAAGGATCGAGAAGGTAATCACGGCGATGAAGGCGCCGATCATGTAGATTTCGCCATGAGCGAAATTGATCATGCCAATGATGCCGTAGACCATCGTGTAGCCGATGGCGATGAGGGCATAGACCGCGCCGAGCGTGACGCCGTTGATCAACTGCTGCAGGAAATATTCCATCGTCCCCCGCCGGTCCGGCTGCGCTATTGTCCCTGCTGTTTCTTGGCCAGGACGAAGCGCAGTTTCTGCGCGGCGAGGCGTTTCATTTCCTCAGGCGAACGGCGCGGGTCACCCACCATCGACACTTCCAGGCCGGTAACGGTATCCACCGCCACCACCTTGAGTGCCGAACCGAGCCGGATGAACTCGACGATTACCTCGTCGCCCGGTCTGCCGCCTTGCGTCCCTGTCATGCCATCCGTGTTACCATTTTACGCATTGTATCGCTACATTTTCGCACTCTATCCACAAGTTTAAGCAGCAAAAATTTTTGGCGTAAAACCGGGCGTCAACCATCAATGGATGGGCTTTCTTCCCAAGGCCCTGGGCTTGGTATAGGCTTCGCGCCCGCCGGAACCGGCCGAGTCAGAAGCAACCCGAAATGAGAGTCCCGAGAGGATAGACGCGATGGCCACCAACACCCTCCCCCCCTTCCAGTGGGACGACCCGCTGCTGCTGGATGCCGAGCTGACCGAGGAAGAGCGCATGGTGCGCGACACCGCGCGTGATTATGCACAGGCTAAGCTGCTGCCACGGGTGAAAGAAGCCTTCCGCGAGGAAAAGACCGATCCGGCGATCTTCCGCGAGATGGGCGAACTTGGCCTACTCGGCTCCACCATCGACGGCTATGGCTGCGCCGGCACCAATTATGTCTCCTACGGCCTGATCGCCCGCGAGGTCGAGCGCGTCGACAGCGGCTACCGCTCGATGATGAGCGTGCAGTCCAGCCTGGTGATGCATCCGATCCATGCCTATGGCACCGAGGAAACCCGCCAGAAGTATCTGCCCAAGCTCGCCACCGGCGAATGGATCGGCTGCTTCGGCCTCACCGAGCCGGATGCCGGCTCCGATCCGGGCAGCATGAAGACCCGCGCCGTGAAGGTGCCCGGCGGCTACAAGCTGACCGGCAGCAAGATGTGGATTTCCAACGCGCCAATCGCCGATGTGTTCGTGGTCTGGGCCAAGACCGAGGACGGCATCATCCGCGGCTTCGTGCTGGACAAGGGCATGAAGGGCCTCTCGGCGCCGAAGATCCAGGGCAAGATCAGCTTACGTGCCTCGATCACCGGCGAAATCGTCATGGACGATGTGTTCGTGCCGGATGAGAACTGGCTTCCCAACGTGCAGGGCCTCAAGGGCCCGTTCGGCTGCCTCAACAATGCCCGCTACGGCATCGCCTGGGGCGCCATGGGTTCGGCGGAAGCCTGCTGGCACCAGGCGCGGCAGTATACGCTCGACCGCAAGCAGTTCGGCCGCCCGCTGGCCGCGACGCAGCTGGTGCAGCTCAAGCTCGCCAACATGCAGACCGAAATCACGCTGGGCCTCTCCGCCTGCCTGCGTGTCGGCCGGCTCAAGGATGAAGGCAAGGCAGCGCCGGAAATGATCTCGCTGATCAAGCGCAATTCCTGCGGCAAGGCGCTCGAGATCGCCCGCGTCGCCCGCGACATGCATGGCGGCAACGGCATCCACGAGGATTTCCACGTCATCCGCCACATGGTGAACCTGGAAACCGTGAATACCTACGAAGGTACCCACGACGTGCACGCCCTGATCCTCGGCCGCGCGATTACAGGCATTCAGGCGTTTTCGTAAGACACAAAAAAAGCGTGGATGGCCCGGCCAAGCCGGGCCATCCACGAGTGTCTTTTCTTATCTACCCCGCCGCTTCCTTGGCGATGCCGGGCAAGAGCGGCACGAAGCGCACCGGCAGCAGCTTTTCCTCATGCACGGTGAGGCCGTCGCGGGTGTAGCGGATCACGTCCTGCGCCGCGTCGGTCTGGCCGACGGGTGCGACCAGGATGCCGCCTTGCGGTGAAAGCTGATCGATCAGGCTGTCGGGCCGCTTGTCGGCTGCCGCCGTCACCAGGATGCGGTCGAACGGCATCTGCTCGGTCCAGCCCTTGTTGCCGTCGCCGAGCTTGGCGGTGACATTGGTGATATCGAGATCGGTGAGCCGGCGCTCGGCCTGGAGCAGCAGCGAGCGGTAACGCTCGATGGTATAGACGCGGCGGCAGAGCCGGGTCAGCACCGCGGTCTGGTAGCCCGAGCCGGTGCCGATTTCCAGCACCTTCATGCGGTCGCCAAGCTGCAGCGCCTCGGTCATGAACGCCACCACATAGGGCTGGCTGATGGTCTGGCCCTGGGTGATCGGCAGCGCGATATTCTCGTAGGCATGTTCCTGAAACTGCGACGGCACGAAGCGGTCGCGCGGCACCCGTTCGATGGCCGAGAGCACGCGGGTATCCTTGATGCCCTGGTGCCGCAGCTCCATGATCAGCTGGATGACGCGCGGATCGACCGGCGTTTCCGACACGGCGTCAGCCGAGCGCGGCGCGGAGCGCCTTCAGGCTCGCGCCATGGGTCAGGTTGAGCTGCAGCGGCGTCACCGCGATATAGCCTTCGTCGATACTGCGCAGATCGGTACCGCGCTTCGGCTTGCCATTCTCGCGGCGGAAGCCGATCCAGTAATACGGCACATCGCGGGCATCGACGCGGCAATCCAGCATAAGATCGGAAAGATCGCGCTGGCCCTGCATCACCACCTGCACACCGGCAACCGCATCGGCCACCACATCGGGGAAATTCACGTTGATCAGCACGCCATGCGGCCAGCCGGTCTTGAGCAGCTTGCGGATCAGGCCCGGGGCATGCTGCTCGCCGGTGGCCCATTTCACCGGATGGCCGGGATTGATCTTCTGGCTCAGCGCAACGCTGGGGATGCCGAGCAAAGTGCCTTCCATGGCGGCGGCAACGGTGCCGGAATAGGTCACGTCCTCGCCGAGATTGGAGCCGCGATTGACGCCGGAGATGATCAGGTCCGGCCGCTTGCCTTTCATGATCTCATGCACCGCCATCATCACGCAGTCGGTCGGCGTGCCGCGCACGGCGAATTTGCGCGCGTTCAGCTTGCGCAGGCGCAGCGGCTGGGTCAGCGTCAGTGAATGAGAGGCACCGGACTGCTCGTAATCCGGCGCCACGATGGTGATGTCCTTCGACAGCTTCTTGGCGATGGCCTCGGCCACTTTCAGGCCGGGGGCATGGATGCCGTCGTCATTGGTGACCAGGATGCGCATCACGCTGCCTTTTCGATCTTTTTGAGGCCGCCCATATAGGGCTGCAGGGCGGCGGGAATGTTCACCGAGCCATCGGCCTCCTGGTAATTCTCCAGCACCGCGATCAGCGTGCGGCCAACCGCCAGGCCGGAGCCGTTCAGCGTATGCACGAAGCGGGTCTGCTTCTCGCCCGGCGCGCGGCAGCGTGCATTCATGCGCCGCGCCTGCCAGTCGCCGCAATTGGAGCAGGAGGAAATCTCGCGGTAGCGATCCTGCCCCGGCAACCAGACTTCGATATCGAAGGTCTTGCGGGCGCCGCTGCCCATGTCGCCGGCGCAGAGCAGCATGGTGCGGAACGGCAGTTCCAGGCGCTTCAGCACTTCTTCCGCGGCCCCGGTCATGCGGTCATGCTCGGCTGCGGAATCCTCCGGCCGGGTGATGCTGACCAGTTCCACCTTCTCGAACTGGTGCTGACGAATCATGCCGCGCGTGTCGCGCCCCGCCGCACCGGCTTCGGAACGGAAGCAGGGCGTGAGCGCCGTCAGCCGCCAGGGCAGCTGGCTCTCATCGATGATGGTGTCGCGGGCCAGGTTGGTCAGCGGCACTTCCGCCGTCGGGATCAGCCAATAGCCAGCGGTGGTGCGGAACAGATCGTCGCCGAACTTGGGCAATTGCCCGGTGCCATAGGCGGTATCGTCATTCACCAGCAGCGGCACGATGGTTTCGCTGTAGCCGAACTCGGTCGTATGCAGGTCCAGCATGAACTGGCCCAGCGCACGGGACAGCCGGGCAAGCTGGCCACGCATCACCGTGAAACGGGCGCCGGCCAGCTTGGTGCCGGCATTGAAATCCATCAGGCCGAAGCCCTCGCCGAGATCGAAATGCTCCTTCGGCTTGAAGCTGAAATTCTTCTGCGCGCCGACGCGGCGCAGTTCCTGGTTTTCGCTCTCGTCCTTGCCCGGCGGCACGTCGTCAGCCGGCAGGTTCGGGATGCGGCTCAATGCGTCTTTCAGTTCGGCCTCGAAAGCCGCCTGATCTGCTTCATGCCTGGCCAGCGCATCCTTCAGCGCCGCCACTTCGGCCATCAGTTCAGATGCACGCGCCTCGTCCTTCTTCGCCTTGGCGGCACCGATTTCCTTCGAGAGCGCGTTGCGGCGGGCCTGAGTGGTATCGAATTCGGCCTGGGCGGCGCGGCGCTTTGCGTCCAACGCGACAAGACCCTCAGCCATGGCGCCAAGGCCACGGCGCGCAATGGCCGCATCGAAGCCGGCCGGATTGTCGCGGATGGCTTTTATGTCATGCATGGTTTTAACCCGAACTTATGGCGCCGGCGGATTGGCTCCGCCCTCGCCTGTCTCTACTGGCTTCGGCTTGTCGGCGGCTTCCTCGGCAGCCTTTTCCGCAGCCTCGCGCTTGGCGCGGTCGTACTCGATCCACTTCACCATCCAGATCGATATTTCATAGAGCAGGATCAGCGGCACGGCGAGGCCGATCTGGCTGATGATATCCGGCGGCGTGACAATGGCGGCGAAGATGAACATGATGACGATGGCGTAGCGCCGCTTCGAGGCCAGGCCCGCCGCTGTCAGCAGGCCGACGCGGCCCAGCAGCGTCAGCAGCACCGGCAACTGGAAGGCCAGACCGAAAGCGAAGATCAAGGTCATCACCAGCGAGAGATATTCGCTGACCTTGGTTTCAAGCTGGATCGGGATGACGCCATCGCCGCCATGGCCTTCGAAGCCGATGAAGAATTTCAGCGCCAGCGGCATGATGAACCAGTAGACGAAGGTGCCGCCGATACCGAACAGCACTGGTGTCGCCACCAGGAACGGCAGGAAGGCCTTCTTCTCATGCTTGTAGAGGCCCGGCGCCACGAACATCCAGACCTGCGCCGCGATCACCGGGAAAGCGACCACGGCCGCCGCCCAGAAGCCGAGCTTCACATAGGTGAAGAAGGCTTCCTGCGGCGCGGTGAAGATCATGCGCCGGCCTTCAGTGCTGCCCATCGCCTCGATCAGCGGATGCATCAGCAGGGCATAGATCTGCGGCGCGAAATAATAGCAGCCGGCAAAAGCAATGAAGATGGCGCCAATCGACCACATCAGCCGGTTGCGCAGTTCGACCAGATGATCGAGCAGCGGCATGCGGGAGGCTTCTACTTCATCCTCTGGCGTTTTGGTCTCGCTCACGGCTTGGGTTCTTCCTTGGCCGGGACGACCGGGGCCTGAGTTTCTGGTGCCACAGCTTCCGGGGTCGGCGCCAGCGCAGCAGCCGCAGCGGCAGCAGCCTGTGCCGCCTTGGCAGCATCGGCTTCGGCCAGGCTCACGGCATCGGTCGGCGCGGCGGCCGGCAGGGTGCCATCGGGGGAAACGAGGTCGTTATAGGAGGGCAATGCCTCGGCGGTCAGGGTCTTTTCCAGACTGCCATCGGGATCGACGGTCTTCTTGATCTCGTTTTCAAGCGAGAAATCGGTGACCTGTTTGGCCGACTTGCGCAGTTCGTCCAGTTCGGACTCGCGCACCATGTCGTCCACACCAGACTGGAATTCGCGCGCCATCGAGCGCGCCTTGGCGGTCCATTGGCCCACCGTGCGCAACACCTTCGGCAGGTCCTTCGGGCCAATCACGACCAGCGCGACCACCGCGATAACCCCAAGCTCGGACCAGGCAATGTCGAACATCGCCGACGCCTTTTTAATGACGAGGCCGGGCGCCTGTATTCCAGGCGCGCCGGCCAGTTAGACCATCAACGGCTCAGTGCTGCGCCGTCTTCTCGCTGGTAGCGCCGGCAGTGCTGGTGGTGCCGGTAGCCGGCGCCTGCTGCTGGATCACACCGGCATCCTTCGCCGGATCCTTGGCTTCTTCCGGCTCTTCCTTCATGCCCTTGCGGAAATTCTTGATCCCCGAGGCCAGGTCACCGGCCACCTTCGGCAGCTTGCCAGCGCCGAACAGGATGAGAATGACCACCAGAACCAGCAGCCAATGCCAAATGCTGAACGAACCCATCATCTTTCTCCCTGAAGCGGCCTAATCGGCGATTTCCGAGGCCGTTTCCATGTCGCCTCGCACTATGGCAGATAATACCCCGCCAAGGCAATTCACAGGGGCCGCTCTAACTGCTTGGAAAGATATGGCAAGCCGCCAAATCAAGGGCCAGGCGCAGGCGGCTGCCGGCTTCGGGCAGCGGACCCGGCGCCAGGCGTGCAACCAGCAGCGTCTCCCCTGCCCCGGCAAGCCGCAGCTCCACCCGCCGGTAAGGCCCCAGCGAGCGGGCACGCACCACCTCGCAATCCAGGCCGGCGGCGCCCTCGACCGCCAGGGCCTCGGGCCGGAACAGCAGCAGGGCCTCGGTACCATCGGCCAGATGTGACGCCGAAAGGGAACCAAGCGGCGTCTCCAGCAGACCGGAACGCACCCGCCCCCGGATTTCATTGGTTTCCGAGAGGAACCGCGCGGCAAACAGCGAAGTCGGCTGGCCGTAGATGCCGACCGGGCTATCCACCTGCACCAGCCGGCCGGCCTGCATGATGCCGATACGATCGGCCATGCGCATGGCTTCCTCGGGATCATGGGTCACCAGCAAGGTCGGCGTGCCGGCCTGTTTCAGGATCGCCACGGTATCGTCGCGGATCTGGTCGCGCAGCCGGTTGTCCAGGCTGGAAAACGGTTCGTCCAGCAGCATCACCGCCGGTTCAGGGGCCAGCGCACGGGCCAAGGCGACGCGCTGCTGCTCGCCGCCGGAAAGCCGGTGCGGAAATACATCGAGATGGCCGCTCAGGCCCACGCGTCCGGCCCAGAGTTCGGCGCGCTTGCGGCGTTCAGATGTGCTGAGATGCGACAGTCCGAAAGCGATATTGTTGGCGACGCTGAGATGCGGGAATAGTGCATGATCCTGGAACACCATGCCGACATGGCGGGCTTCGGTCGGCAGGTTCAGGCCCGTTCCTGCTACGCGTTGGCCATTGATACAGACTTCACCCTGCTGCAAATCCTCAAGCCCTGCCGCGATCCGCAAGGTGGTGGATTTGCCACAGCCCGAAGGCCCCAGCAGGCAGAAAATCTCACCCGCCGCGATGGTCAGCGCCACACGGTCGACCGCAAGCCGGTCGCCATAGCGGTGGCTGACATCGCGCAGTGTGAGATCAGGCATTCCGCTGCGGGTCTTCCGCCGTGTTGGCGTCAGCTTCGGCGGACTCTGGCTCTGCTGCGGCCTGTTCCCCGGTGGCCTGTTCTTCGGCAACCTTCTCGGCATCCGCCGGATCCGGCATCAGCGGCTCAAGGAATTCGCGGCCATCATCGTCCTCGCCCAGCGGATCGACCGGGCTGTCGTCAATGGCTTCGCCCGGCATCGGCAGGCCACCGCTGGCCGGGATGGTTTCCAGCAGGCCGGAGGCACGCAGTTCTTCCAGGCCCGGCAGGCTGTCGATGCTGTCGAGCGCGAAATGGACCAGGAATTCATCGGTGGTGGCATAGGTGACCGGGCGGCCCGGCACGCGGCGACGACCGCTGATCTTGACCCAGCCGGCCTCTATCAGCACGTCCAGTGTGCCCTTGGAAAGACCGACACCACGAATATCCTCGATCTCGGCGCGGGTCACCGGCTGGTGATAGGCGACGATCGAGAGCGTTTCGGTGGCAGCACGCGACAGCTTGCGCGTCACCTCGCGGTGATGCTCCAGCATATGCTTGAGGTCCGGCGCCGTGGTGAAGGCCCAGCGCCCGGCAAGCTGCTTCAGGATCACGCCGCGCTGGCGGTACTGGTCTTCCAGCGCCGACAGGATCGCCTTGATGCGGGCATTCTTCGGCAGCCGCTTGCGCAAGCTCGCTTCATCCAGCGGCTCGGCGGCGGCGAACAGCAGCGCTTCCACCATGCGCATCTGCTGTGCGAACTCGGCCTCGGCATCGCTCGGTTCGGCCTCGGCGTCGCCTTCAATTTCTTCTGACTCAGCTTCCGCGGACTCAGCGGCTTCAGACTCCTCTGCCGTTTCCGGCGCGGTGTCTTCCTCGAAAGCCTCGGCCATGTCGCGGCCCGGATTCTCGTCCTGCGGAACCTGGGTTTCTTCCTGCTGATCGGACTGCATCGCTTACTCTTCCTGCTGCGCCGGAGCAGGCTCCGGGCCATTATCCTGAACCACGCCGGTCTGGCGGCGAATGTAGATCGGGCCGAAGCTTTGCACCTGGCGCAACTCGATCAGGCCCTGCTTGGCCATTTCGAGGCTGGCATTGAAGGTGGAGGCCAGGGCCGAGCGCACGGTGAAGGGATCGGAAAGATCGGGCGGCAGGAAAGCCTGCAGGGTCGCCCAGTCTGGAATGGCGCCGATCATGTTGCGCAGCCGGGTCAGGGCTTCTTCCACCGACACCACCTGGCGCCGCGCCATGCGCATGGTCAGCGCCTCGGTGCTGCCCCGGCTGGAGCGGAATTCGCCATAGGCCTTGAGCAGATCGAACAGCGACGCGGTGAAGATCGACTTGCGGATTACCCGCACGCCTTCCGGCATGCCGCGCAGGAACATAGAAAGGCCGACCTGGTCGCGGCCCATGAGCTGTTCGGAAACCTGGCGCATGGCTTCCAGCTTGCGCAGCTGCAATTGCAGCCGCTCGGCCAGTTCCTCGCCGCTCGGCTCGCCCGGCTTGTCCTTTTCCGGCAGCAGCAGGCGTGACTTAAGGTAGGCCAGCCAGGCGGCCATCACCAGATAGTCGGCGGCCAGCTCCAGGCGGCTCTTGCGCGCCTCGGCCACGAAGACGAGATACTGCTCGGCCAGCTGCAGGATCGAGATGCGGCGGAGATCGACCTTCTGCTCGCGCGCCAGGGTCAGCAGGACGTCCAGCGGCCCCTCGAACCCGTCCAGCTCCAGCACAAGCTGCTGCGCCAGGGATACCGGCTCGGCCAGGCCATCCCGGGTCGGCGCCTCGAAACTTTCGGCGGGGGTGGAAGCGGTCTCGGTCTCGGTCACTGAAGCTCGCGAATCTCTGATTCCGGGCGCCGCCCGGACGGGATGGATTGCTCTAGCCGCTGTGGCCCGCCAAAACAAGCAGGATATCCTGCAAACTGCCAATCAAAGGCCACAGCATCTCTGCCAGTGGATTGAACTCATAGCCTAAAGTGCGGGCTGCAAGCGGCAGAGCCAGCAGGAAAATAAGTAGAATGACCATGCCATAGGGTTCGACCCGGGCGAGCAGCCGGGCCAAGGGCAGCGGCAGCAAGCCCACCGCCACTCTCCCGCCATCCAGCGGCGGCAAAGGCATCATGTTAAATACAAACAATATCAGATTGATAAAAATGGCATTTTCCAGGTTCATGGCAAGCCAGCCACCAACCGTGATGCCAAAGTACGGAATCAGGTGAAACAGCAGCGCGGCGACATAGGCCTGGGCCAGGTTCACCCCTGGTCCGGCAATAGCCACCAGGGCCATGTCACGGCGCGGATTGGGCAGGCGCCAGAAATCCACCGGCACCGGCTTGGCCCAGCCGAACAGGAACGGCGCCTTGAACAGCAGCAGCGCGCCCGGCACCAGCACGGTGCCGACCGGATCGATATGGCGCAGCGGATTGAAGCTGACCCGGCCAAGCCGCAGGGCGGTATCGTCACCGAGCTTCCAGGCCGCCCAGCCATGGGCAGCTTCATGCAGGGTGATGGCGAACAATGCCGGCAGGATCCAGGCCGATGCCTGGATCAGAAAACTTTCGATGGACTCCATGCCCGGAATCTTAGGCGCTGGCCGCCCGGGGTAAAGCCTCGGGGGTACGCTTTTGCGCGGCAGCCTGCTGGATGCGGCGGGCGGCGTCCTGGCTCATCGCCGGCAAGGCCGGGAACAGGCCGGCCATCTCGTCATACTTGCCCGAGCAATGCAGCACCAGATCACAGCCGGCCTTGAGCGAGGCCTTGGCCAGTTCGGCCAGGCTGCCAGACAGCGCCTTCATGGTCAGGTCGTCGGAGATCAGCACGCCATCGAAGCCGATATGGCCCCGGATCACATCGCGGATCACGGTTGGCGAAATTGTCGCCGGCAGCGCTTTGTCATACGCGGTGTAGACGATATGCGCGGTCATCGCCCAGGGCGCCTGTTTCAGCGCCAGGAAGGGCTGGAAATCGCTCTGTTCCAGGGTGGCGCGGTCGGCTTCCACCACCGGCAATTCCAGGTGGCTGTCGGAACGCGCCCGGCCATGACCGGGGATATGCTTCACCACCGGCAGCACGCCGGCATCGAGCAGGCCACGCATGGCCGCCTCGGCCAGGGCCGCCACCACATCCGGCGTGAAACCGTAAGCACGGTCGCCGATCACATCATGGGCGCCTGCCACCGGCAGATCGGCAACGGGCGCACAATCCACATCGATACCGAGCGCATGCAGTTCAGCACCGATGGCGCGGGAATTCTGATAGGCCGCTTCACGGGCGCCCTGCGGATCGCTGGCGAATTGCTTGCCGAACTGGGCGGCGGGCGGAAACACCGGCCAATGCGGCGGCTTCAGGCGCGCCACGCGGCCGCCTTCCTGATCGATCAGCACCGGCGCTTCCGGGTTGCCGACAGCGGCGCGGAAACTTTCAACCAAGCTGCGGAGCTGGGCCGGATTGTCGATGTTGCGCGCAAACACGATGAAGCCATACGGCTTATGCTTTGCGAACAATGCCTGTTCATCAGCGGTGAGCGCGGTGCCGGCGCAACTGACGACGACAGGCGCGTAGCGCATGAGATCAGCGGGCGACAACGATGCACCCCTGCTTCTGCGCCGAGAGCTTTTCGCACAGGGCCTGCGCGGCGGCGCGGTCGCGCAGCGGGCCGGCCTGCACGCGGAAGAACACACCCTTGCCCGGAATATCAACGCGCTCGTAGCTGGCCGAAAGGCTGCCGAGTTCACCGGGGAATTTCTTCTGCAAGGCAGCCCAGGTGGATTGCGCCTGGGCCTGTTCCGGCAGCGACGCAAGCTGCACGCGGGCCGAACCGCCGCCGGCTGCCGGTGCGGTAGCAGGAGCTGTCGGTGTAGCAGCCGGACGGGCCGCCGGCTGCTGCTGGGCTGGCGCAGGAGTGGTTGGCGTTGCAGCGGTACGCGGCGCCGTGGGCGCAGTCGGTGCATTTGTCTGGTTGGGCGGTGCCTGGTTCGGCACGGCGGTAGCGGCCGGGCGGGTCGGCACGGTAACGCTGGCGCCAGCGGGCGCGCTGCCGGCGGGCGCCGGGGTAACGGTGGGCGCGTTGGCGGTGGGGCGTTCCGGCGGCGGCAGCAGCTTTTCAGCCTGCTGCTGCGCGTTTCCGGTGCTGTTGCCCAGCCGCTCGTAGATCTGCTTGTCCTGGTTCGGCACCTGCATGCCGCCGGGATTTTCCGGCGCCACCTTGGAGGGCGACTGGTCGGCGCGCACCAGCGGCGGCGCACCCGATGCGCCGCGCTTCACGCCCTGGTCATAGGCGAACCAGATGCCGACACCGAAAGCCGCAACCGCGCCGAGCGCGATGCCGGCGGTGATCATGCGCTTGGCGCTGCCGGGACCACCCGCCGCAGCGGCGGGGGCATTGGGTACCGGGCGCGAGCCCCGGTCGGTGCGCAGATCGCTCATGCTCTACCTCATCTCCTCAACCGGCGTGACGCCCATCACCGCAAGGCCGGAGGCGATAATGATCGCCACCGCGCGGATCAGCGCCAGGCGGGCGCGGGTCAGTTCCAGGTCTTCCGCAATCAAGAAACGTGCCGTCACATCGTCACGGCCGACATTCCACAGGCCATGGAAGGCCGCCGCCACTTCCTGCAGGAAGAAGGCGATGCGGTGCGGCTCATGCGCTTCCGCCGCGCTTTCCACCAGGCGCGGCCAGTTCGCCAGCAGTTTCAGCAGCGCGAGTTCGGCCTCATGGCCCAGCCGCGTCATGTCGGCATTACTAAGCGCCGCATCATCGGTGGCAATCGACGGCACGTCATTGCGCGCATTGCGCAGCACCGAGCAGATGCGGGCATGGGCGTATTGCACATAAAAGACCGGATTGTCCTTGGACTGCTCGGTCACCTTCTTGAAATCGAAATCGAGCTGGGCGTCGTTCTTGCGCGTCAGCATGATGAAGCGGACAACGTCCTTGCCCACTTCATCCACCACGTCGCGCAGCGTAACGAACGTGCCGGCCCGCTTGCTCATGCGCACCGGCTGGCCGTCATCGAGCAGATTGACCATCTGCACCAGCTTGATATCCAGTTCGCCCTCGCCCATGGACATCGCCTTCACGGCGGCCTTCATGCGCTTGACATAGCCGCCATGGTCGGCGCCCCAGACGTCGATCATCTGCTTGAAGCCACGGCGGTACTTGTCGTCGTGATAGGCGATGTCGGCGCCGAAATAGGTCCAGGAACCATCCGACTTCTTCAGCGGGCGGTCGATATCGTCGCCGAATTCGGTGGCCTTGAAGAGTGCCTGCGGCCGTGCTTCCCAATCCTCGGGCAGCTTGCCCTTGGGCGGCTCCAGCACGCCGGTATAGATCAGGCCGCGCTGCTGCAGGCGGTCGAAAGCCTGCTGCACCAGGCCATCCTCATGTAGCTTGCGCTCGGAGGTGAAGGCCGCATGGCGGATATTCAGCGCCGCCAGGTCTTCGCGGATCATGTCCATCATGGCGTCGGTGGCAGCCAGGCGGAATGTTTGCAGCCAGTCTGCCTCGGGCGCGTCGCGGAACCTGTCGCCATACTGTTTCACCAGCGCGGCACCGACCGGCTTGAGGTAGTCGCCGGGATAGAGCCCTTCCGGGATTTCGATGCTCTCGCCCAGCGCCTCGCGGTAGCGCAGATGGGCGGAACGCGCCAGCACATCCACCTGGGCGCCGGCATCGTTGATGTAGTATTCGCGGCAAACAGCGTAGCCGGCCTTTTCCAGCAGCGCGGCCAGCGCGTCGCCGAACACGGCGCCACGGCAATGGCCAACATGCATCGGGCCGGTCGGGTTGGCCGAGACATATTCCACATTCACCGGCTCGTTCCGGCCCAACTGGCTGTCGCCATAGGCGGTGCCGGCCTTGAGGATCACGGCGGCCTGGGCCTGCCAATGGCTTGGATCGAGGCGCAGGTTGATGAAGCCGGGGCCGGCGATCTCCACGGCGGTGACCGCAGGCAGGCGGCTAAGCAGCGGCTGCAGCTTCTCGGCCAGGGCGCGCGGGTTCAGCTTGGCCGGCTTGGCCAGCACCATGGCGGCATTAGTGGCCAGGTCGCCATGGCTGGGGTCGCGCGGCGGCTCCACGGTGACCGCCTGCAACGGCAGCCCCTCAGGCAGCACCTGCTGGGCGGCAAGCTGCTGCACGGCATCCAGGACGGCGCGGCGGAAATCGGCAAAAACGTTCATTTATTCCAGTGCTCAAGCGTTACGAATCGCGGAGGCGGACACTATAGACCAGGGCCGGGCGTGGCAACGCCGGCCCCTGCCCGGGACGGCGCAAATTGACATCCGCGCCAAACTCCCTAAATACTGGACTTGCAAGGGTAAAGCCTTGGTAAACCGGAGATGAATAGGCCGATGAACGCGCAAGTGCAGGAACTCGCAGGCGGAACCGCCACCCAGGCGGCCATGCCAGGGGCGCTGCCCGTGACCCTTTCGGCCAATGCCGCCCGGCGTATCCGCGCCATTGTGGAATCCGAGGGCAACCCGGCCCTTAAGCTGCGCGTGGCGGTTTCCGGCGGCGGCTGTTCCGGCTTCCAGTATGGCTTCACCCTGGATGATGCCGTGACCGGCGACGACCTGCTGATCGAGCGCGACGGCGCCACCCTGGTGCTGGACCAGATTTCCGCCGATTACATGCGCGGCTCGGAAATCGACTTCGTGGAAGACCTTTCCGGCGCCGGCTTCCAGATCCGCAACCCGCTGGCGACGTCGAGCTGCGGCTGCGGCAATTCCTTCGCCGTCTGACCCTGGCGTGACAGCGCCGGCGCTGCTGATCATCGACTTGCAGCAGGCCATCGACGCGCCCTATCACGCAGCCGACGGCCCGCGAAACAATCCCCAAGCCGAAGCCAATATCGCCGCCCTGCTCACCGCCTGGCGCGGACGCGGCTGGCCGGTGATCCATGTGAAGCATGACAGCGTGCTGGCTCATTCCGCCTATCGGCCCGGACAGCCGGGCAACGATTTCAAGCCGGAAGCTCTGCCGCTGCCCGGCGAGACCGTGATCGCCAAACAGGTCAACAGCGCCTTCATCGGCACCGGCCTGGAAGCCCATCTGCGCCAAAACGGCATTACCGCCCTGGTGGTGGCCGGCGTGGTGACCAACAATTCGGTGGAAAGCACCGTGCGCATGGCCGGCAATCTCGGCTTCGACACCACGCTGGTGCAGGATGCCTGCTTCTGCTTCGCCCGGCGGGACTTTGCCGGCCGGCTGCGCCGCGCGGACGAAGTCCATGCCATGTCACTGGCGAATATGGCCGGCGAATATTGTAGCATCCGCGACACGGCGGCGATTCTGGCCGCCCTGCCCGCTTCATAATTTGAGTCCCGCATGAAGATCGCCACCTGGAACGTCAATTCGGTGAAGGCCCGCCTGCCCAATGTGCTGGAATGGCTGAAACGCGCCCAGCCCGATGTGGCTCTGTTGCAGGAAATCAAATGCGTCGACGCCGATTTCCCGATGCTGGAATTCGAGGCGCTGGGCTACAAGGCGATCCCGCATGGCCAGAAAAGCTATAACGGCGTCGCCCTGCTCTCGAAGCTGCCCGTCGATGCCGTGCGCTTCCGCCTGCCCGGCGATGATGCCGATGAGCAGGCCCGCTATATCGAGGCCGATATCGGCGGCATGACGCTCGGCGGTCTCTACCTGCCGAACGGCAATCCTCGCCCCGGCGAGAAGTATGACTACAAGCTGGCCTGGATGCGGCGGCTGGAAGCCCATGCCGCCACGCTGCTGGCGCGCGACGTGCCGTTCCTGCTGGCTGGTGACTACAATGTCTGCCCCACCGATGCTGATGTGTATGATCCGGCCGGCTGGCAGGAAGACGCCCTCTGTTTCATCGATACCCGCCAGCGTTTCCGCGCGCTGCTCAATCTCGGCCTCACCGAAGCCTGGCGCGCGCTGCACCCGCATGTGCAGGATTATTCCTTCTGGGATTATCAGGCCGGCGCCTGGTTCAAGAACCATGGCCTGCGCATCGATCATTTCCTGCTCAGCCCGCATCTCGCCGACCGGCTCAAGGCCTGCGAGATCGACCGCCAGCCGCGTGGCCAGGAAAAAGCCTCGGACCATGTGCCGGTCTGGGTGGAGATTGAATAAAAGAATGAACTCGTGGATGCCCTGCCTGCGCAGGGCATGACGAAAACAAAAAACGTCATGCTCCGCGAAGGCGGAGCATCCACGCGTTGCTTTTTTTAAACCTTAAACCCGATGCGGAAGCCGCCCCAGTGGCGGCCCTGCACGTTGATCGGTGCCGACACGTCCTTCATCAGCAGCAGCATGCCGCCGCCCATGTCGCGGCGGTAGCATTGCAGCAGATAGGGCTTGGTGTTGCGGCCGCAGGCGAGGCCGACTGGATCGCCGAAGATGCGGCGGTTGCGGCTGTTGGCGGCATTCCACACCGGATCGCCGCCCTGGGGCTGGCTGTATTTCAGGTTATGGGTCGGCAGGAAGCCGTTGCGGTCGATGGCGGCGCAGAAGGCGATGCCGCTATTGGCCGAGAGGATCGGTTCCTGGATTTTCGGCAGATAGGCATCGGTGAATTTGACGAAGCGTGCCATATGCTGCTGTGGGTTGCTGCCCTGGATCGGCACATAATTCTCGTCGAACAGTTCCTCCAGGCGGATTTCGCCGCTGGCGATGCCGCGCTCGAAGATTTCCGTGATCTGCTGCGCGCCCTGCCTTGCGGCGCGCACGAAGGGCAGATCGGCGGCGGTGGTGACGAAAGCGGTCTGTTCCGCCAGGGCCGCCACCTGCTTGTCGATCACCTGGATCGATGACGACGTGCGCTGCACCACCGCCAGGTATTCCTTGGTGCCCTGATCCAGGCCACGGATGGCGCCGGCAACGCCGCGCACGCGGTCCACCTGCTCGCTGGAAGCCGTCTCGATATCGATAAGCTGCTGCCCCATGCTGTCGATGGCGCCGACGATCTGTTGCAGCACAGTGCCGGTTTCCGACACCAGCTCGACGCCGGAGCGCACCTTGTCATTCGACTGCTTGATGATGGCGCCGATATCCTTCGACGCATTGGCCGAGCGACCGGCCAGCGCCCGCACTTCCTGCGCCACGACGGCAAAACCCTTGCCGGCCTCGCCGGCACGAGCAGCTTCCACGGAAGCGTTCAGTGCCAGCAGGTTGGTCTGGAAGGCGATCTCGTTGATCAGCGAGGTGATCTCGGAAATGCGCTGCGACATTTCCGCCATCTCGTTCATCGCCTCGATCGAGCGGTTCACCACCTTGACGCCGTTCTCGGCCGCATTGCGGGTCTGCACCGCCTGCTGGTTGGCCCGCTTGGCGGCGGCCTCGTTGGCATGCGCCGCCTCGTTCAGGCTCTGGGTATCGCTGGTCACCTGGCTCAGGGAGTCAGACTGCGCCTCGGCCTTCTGCGCCAGGCCGGTGGCCTCGCGGTTGAGCTGCACGGTTGAGGCGGAAATCTCGTTCGCCGCCTGAAGAATGGTGCCGACCACTTCGCTCAGGCGGTGGATCGCCTGCTCGGCACCATCCCGCATGGCGCCGAAATCGCCGCCCTGGGTGTAGTCCATGCCATGAGAGAGGTCGCCTTCCGCCATGCGGGCGAAAAGCTGCTTCAATTCGCCGACCACTTCATCCAGCGTCTCCGCCATGTGGTTGAAGCTCTGCGCCAGTTCCTGGTTGTCGGCTGTGGTGACGCGGCGATGCAGCACGCCCTCGGCGATGGCGCCGCAAAGCTCGGCCACCGCCGTTACCGAAGCCTGGCCGGCGCGGGCCTGTTCGGCCGCCGCCTGTTCCAGTTCAGTCACCCGCAGCCGCAGCCCGTCGCGCTCGGCCTGCATGTCGCCCCATAGCGTATCAAGCCGCTCGAAATTGCCGAAATGGGCCGTGGGACGGGCGTTGGCCGGCAGGCCAGGCCAGCGCTGCAGCGCCTCGCTGAAACCGCCATCGCCGGCACTGCCGAGCACAAAAACCAGCCCCAGCAAGGCCAGCAGGACAATACCCAACAGGGCCCCCAGCCCCATTGTCTGCCCCAGCGTGTAGGCCGCCATGGCCGCCAGTACCACCATCACCAGAATAGGTACTCCGGCACGCAAACCCGACGGCAAACCTGAAATCGCCCGCATATTTCCTCCCAGGAAAATCACCCTTGGCTGGCGGGATCGAAGACCCGGTGCCGGGGTGTTATTTTTTGCTAATTCTAGTCATGCCGAAGCGATCAGGGAACGTCCTTTAAAGAGCAGCGGCAGCAGGCTTCTGCGACCTTAGTCGAAGTCCGTCGCGTCATGCGTCACAGATCGGACATCGAATCTTCATCGGGTTGTATTGCGCCCAGGCTATCCAGCCACTTACCCGCGCAACGTCTCGCCTATGCCCCCTCTGGACCAGCCCCCGACATGACCACTGATTCGCCTTCCAAGCCGCATATTCTTCAAGTTGGCCAGACCCGCGCCCAGGCCTACGAAGCCTCGCAGGATATCGGCATCAACACCGCCCCGACCGATGTATTCGCCGAGATCGCCGGGCGCCGTTATGGCCGCCGCGACCTGCTGAAGGGCCTGGCCGCCACCACGGCCCTGGCCGCCCTGCCCGCCGCCACCCTGCTGCCCGATGCGGCGGAAGCCCAGAGCAAAACACCGGCCCGCCACAGCTTCGCCTTCGCCGAAGTGAAGCATGGCGTTGACCGCACCCATCATGTGGCCGCCGGCTACACTGTCGATGTGCTGATCCGCTGGGGCGACCCGGTGACCGCCGATGCGCCGGCCTTCGATCCGCGCAACCAGACCGCCAGGGCGCAGCAGAAGCAGTTCGGCTACAACAACGACTATGTCGCCTATATGCCGCTGCCGCTGGGCAGCGGCAATCCGAACCGCGGCCTGCTGGTGGTGAACCACGAATATACCAACGAAGAACTGATGTTCCCGGGCCTCGGTCGCCAGGAAATGAAGGAAGTGAACTTCAAGGACATGACGCCAGAGCTGATCGCCATCGAGATGGCGGCGCATGGCATGAGCGTGGTGGAAATCCAGAAGACGCCGGAAGGCAAATGGTCGGTGGTGAGCGGCAGCCGCCATAACCGCCGCCTCGATGCGCTAGAAACCCCGTTCGAGATCACCGGCCCGGCCGCAGGCCATGCCCGCATGAAAACCAAGGCGGATGCCTCGGGCCGCCGCGCCATCGGCACGTTCAACAATTGCGCCGGCGGCGTCACGCCCTGGGGCACCGTGCTCTCGGGCGAGGAAAACATCCACGGCTATTTCTGGGGCAAGCTGGACGAGGCCAACCCGGAAGCGCGCAATCACAAGCGTTTCGGCGTGCCGGACAACTGGTATGCCTGGGGCAAGTTCCACGACCGCTTCGATGTAAACAAGGAGCCGAACGAGCCGAACCGCTATGGCTGGATCGTCGAGGTCGATCCCTACGATCCGCGCTCGGTGCCGAAGAAGCGCACGGCACTGGGCCGCGTGAAGCATGAAGGCGCCACGCCGGTGGTGAACCGGGATGGCCGCGTGGCGGTCTATTGCGGCGACGACGAACGCTTCGAGTATGTCTACAAGTTCGTCACCGCTGGCCGCTTCAACGCCAGTGACCGCGCCGCCAACATGAATCTGCTGGATAGCGGCACGCTGTATGTGGCGCGCTACAATGCCGATGGCAGCGGCGAGTGGCTGCCCGTGGTGTTTGGCCAGGGCCCGCTGACCGCCGCCAACGGCTTCCAGTCCCAGGCCGATGTGCTGATCGAGACCCGCCGTGCCGCTGACCTGCTGGGTGCCACCAAGATGGACCGGCCGGAGGAAGTGGAAGTCAATCCGGTGAGCGGCAAGGTCTATGCCATCCTGACCAACAACAATCGCCGCAAGACCGACCAGATCGATGGCAGCAACCCGCGTGCCAGCAACGAATGGGGCCAAATCGTCGAGATGCTGGAATCCAATGGCGACCATGCCGCCCTGCGCTTCACCTGGAACCTGCTGCTCAAGGGCGGCGATCCGCTGAACCCGGCGGTGGCCGGCTCCTATGGCCCGGAAACCAGCGTCAACGGCTGGTTCGCCTGCCCCGACAATGCCGCCTTCGACAGCCAGGGCCGCTTCTGGGTCGGCACCGACCAGGGTGAAGCCTGGCAGAAGGCCAGCGGCACCGCCGATGGCATCTGGGCGGTGGAAACCGAAGGCCCGAACCGTGGCAAGTCGAAGATGTTCTACCGCAACCCGGTCGGCGCCGAGATCTGCGGCCCCTACTTCACCCCCGACGACAAGAGCCTGTTCGTCTCGGTGCAGCACCCGGCCGCCGATGGCGCCGAGAGCTTCACCAAGAACGGCAAGGTCTCCAGCTTCGAGGATCCGGCCACCCGCTGGCCGGATTTCCGCGACGACATGCCGCCCCGGCCGTCGGTCATTGTGATCACCAAACTTGATGGCGGCGTTCTGGGTAGTTGATCCCCACCCCTTCACCCGTCTCCGCCGCCAGAGGCCCCCGGATATCCTGCCGGGGGCCTTTTTTTGCCCAGATGGTCCGTAAGCGGCTGATTTTAGCCCCAAAACTGGCCCTGTTCATTGCCCGGCCGCCCCGATATAACCTCGGGTGGCATTTAACATAGAAGTTATCGATTCGACGGACATGGCGACCAGAAAGGAACGCGCCCGCTTCATCAAGGCTCCCCAGGGCCTCAAGCAGCGTGCGGTCAATTACAAGACCGGGCTTGAGCTGAACCTCACCGACGAGGTCCGCTCCAAGATCGAAGCCACCATCATGGAGAGCAAGGATGAGTTCTCCAATGAAGTGCTGGGCAAACTGCGCGAAATGCGCCGCCTGGCGGCCGAAGCCGAGACCGACGAATTCCAGCGCATCTTTATCCTGAACAACATCACCGACCTGGCCTTCGACGTGAAGGGCATGGGCGGCACCTTCGGTTTCCCCCTGCTGACCCATCTGGCCAAGTCGCTGCATGACTTCATGGGCAAGATGGCGCTGCCGAACGACCGCCAGTTCGAGGTCATCTCGATCCACATCGACTCGCTTTATGTGGTGCTGGCGCGCGGCATCACCGGGGTCGGCGGCCGGCTGGAGAAGGAACTGCTCGACAGCCTGCGCATTGCCGTGGACAAGACCCAGGACCCGGTCGAATAATCGGGCCGCCTGCCGAAACAGGCTTAACGCCTGTTCACCATAAGCGTTTACGCTTCGCTTAACCTTTGCCGGCAGGATGCCGCCATGACCAGCGATGCCGATATCTGGCGAGCCGCCCGCGACCTGATCGCAGACCATGGCGCGCGCCACGCCGAAGTTCACGCCGCAGCCCGGGTGGACGAGATGTTCTCCAGCGGCAATTTTGTCGGCCACCTGCTGTGGCGCCGCATCCTCAAGGCCGTACGCGGCCTGAACGCGCAATCCAGCAGCCGGCCCGCCGCGAACGGCAGGCGCTAGGCTTCCAGCCTACTCTCTAGTTTCAGGTCTTGAGCGTGTTCGGGATGCCGCGCGCGCCTTCGATCGCCGAGCCGCGCAGATCGGCGTCGGTGAAATTGGCATACATCAGGTTTGAATCGCGCAGATCGGAGCAGATCAGCTTGGCGCCATGCAGGTTGGCATTAGCCAGATTGCATTGGCGCAAATCGGCGCCGCTCAGGTTCACCTGGGCCAGATGCGCGCCGGCCATGTACCAGCCGACCATCACGGCGCGGCGGCCCGAGGCCCCCTCGGTATCCACCCAGCGCATATGCTGGCGCACGGTCTCGTCCAGGATATGCTGCGCCACAGGCTCCGGCACGCGGGCATCGGAGCCCTTGAGCTGCTTGAACATATCCGGCGACAGATCGGCGAGGCGGAAATTCGCATCGCGCAGTTTGGCGCCCTTGAGCTGCACGGCGTTCAGCGTGGCATAGGAGAAATCCGCGCCTTCAAGATCGGCATTCTCCAGGATCGCACCATCGAGAATGGCGCCGACAAAAGAAGCGCCGAGCAGCTTGGCCTGGCTCAGGTTGGTATTGTGCAGGTTGCTCTCATTCAGCATCACCGTGCCGCCCTTGCCATGCGGCATGGTTGGCGGCTCGGTAAGCGGCCGCATATCGGCATTCTCGAACCGCGTGCCCTTGAGGATGGCGCGGGAGAGATCGGCACCGCGCAGGTTGGCCCAGATCATGCGCGCATTGGTCAGGTCCGCGCCGGAGAAATCGCAGCCCGACAGCACCGCCTGGCTGAAATCGACATCGCGCAGATCGGCGCAATAGAAGCGGCAGCCCTGGAAGATGGTGCGTTGCAGATTGGTGCCGGCCAGCTTGATGCCGGTGAGATCAGAGCCGCTTAAGGTGAGCTGCTTGCCGCGCGGAATCTTCGCATTCTTATTGGCCAGAAATACGCCGTGCTGGCGTATCTGGTCGAAAAATTCGGCATGGGCAGCGGCACTCTCGGTCATCGGGCCCTCCTGGGTCCATCATCCCGCAAAATGCCGTTGGATTCGTCAACAAATCCTTAAATTTTTGACTTAAATACCAGCCAGAGTGGCGCGGTATTTCACGCCAAGCGCGGCGTAATGGCGTGGCGTGTTCTGCATCATCGCCACCTCCTTGTCCTGGATCGGACGCAGGAACGCCGCCGGGCGGCCAGCCCAGAGTTCACCGGCCTTGACGCGCTTGCCTGGTGTGAGCAGTGCGCCGGCGGCCAGCATGCCACCGCCTTCGACGACACAGCCATCCATCACCGTCGCGGTCATGCCGACGAAGGCGCCATCCTCCAGCACGCAGCCATGCAGCAGCGCCATGTGGCCTACCGACACGTTGTCGCCGATGGTGGTGGAGAAACGGTCGGTGGTGACATGCACCACCGTACCATCCTGGATGTTGGTGCCGGCGCCGATGCGGATCGAATGCACGTCACCGCGCACGGTGACATTGAACCACAGCGAACTGCCGGCACCGATTTCCACATCGCCGACCACCACGGCATTCGGCGCGATGAAGGCATCCGCCGCGATGCGCGGATACTGGTCGCCGAAGGGCAGGATCAGCGGCTGCTGCACGGGCTTGGTCACGGGCATGGCAATCGGCCTTACGGGAACATCGCGAGCTGATCCAGCCCGACAGTCTCCGGGATGCCGTACATGACGTTGAAGTTCTGTACCGCCTGGCCGCTCGCACCCTTCATCAGGTTGTCGATGGTGCAGAACAGCATGGCACGGCCCTTCAAGCGATCGGCGAACACGCCGATATGCGCCAGGTTGGTGCCGCGCACATGACGGGTCTGCGGCGACACGCCCTGCGGCACCACCTTCACAAAGGCTTCGTCGGCATAACGCTTGACCAGCGTGGCCCGCAGGTCTTCCGCCGTGGCGCCATCTTTGAGCTTCACATAGATGCTCGACAGCATGCCGCGGCTCATCGGCATCAGATGCGGCGTGAAGTTGACCATGATCGGCTGGCCGGTGGCTTCCGAGAGGATCTGCTCGATCTCCGGGCCATGCCGATGCGAGGCAACGCCATAGGCATGCACGCCCTCGGTGACTTCGCAGAACAGCGAGCCTTCCTTGGCCGCGCGGCCGGCACCCGAAACGCCCGACTTGGCATCGATCACGATGTCATCGGGATCGATCTGGCCGGCCTGCAGCAGCGGGATCAGCGGCAGTTGCGCCGAGGTCGGATAGCAGCCCGGATTGGCCACCAGCCGCGCCTGCTTCACCTGGTCGCGGTAGACCTCGGTAAGGCCATAGACGGCTTCCTTCTGCAGCTCCGGGGCCCGGTGCTCATGGCCATACCACTTGGCGTAATCTTCCAGGCTGGTGAGCCGGAAATCGGCCGAGAGGTCGATCACCTTGAGATGCGTGGGCAGGCCCGCGATCACTTCCTGCGTGGTGCCATGCGGCAGCGCGCAGAACACGGCATCGACGCCGCTGAAATCCACTTCCTTGATCGTGACCAGCTTGGGCAGGTCATAGCCAAGGAATTGCGGGAACACGGTCTCGATGCCCTCGCCGGCCTTGCGGTCGGCGGTGAGCGCCACGATGCGGACGCGCGGATGCCGCACCAGCAGGCGGAGCAGCTCCGCGCCGGTATAACCGCTGGCACCCAAAATCGCGACCCGGATCGTATCCATGGTCCTGCACTCCTATCGGTTGGCGATGAAAACGCCGCATCGATATAGCGCCCGCCGGGCGGCAGGGGAATAGCTAAATTGTTCCGGTGCAATCCGGGGTTAGGCGATAGCCCGCATACTGGCGGGCGGCAGGTATTTATCCGACCAGATGGCGTCCACGGTGGCGACCTTGGACAGGTTATAGGCGCCGGCAATGGTGTTGATGCCACGCTGCAGCTTGGCCGGATCGATGGCGCCGAGGCCGAGCTTCCTGCCCTCCTCGGTTTTGACCTGATGAGTCAGCACCCATTCCAGGCGGTCCTGCTCGATATCCGGCTTCACCAGGGCATCGGCCTTCACCAGGGCGTCGGTCACCGCCTTGGAATTCTTCATCGCATCCTGCCAGCCGCGGCAAACGGCGCGGCAGATGCCCGGGATGGCGGCTTCGTTGTCCTTAAGGAATTTGCGCGAGACCACCACCGAGTTGCCATAGAAATCCAGGCCGTGATCGGCATAAAGCATGATCGAGACATCCTCGATCTTGTGGCCCAGGCCCTTCAGGTTCAGCCACACCGTGGAGTCAAAGCCGGTGACTGCATCGACTTCGCGGCGGATCAACTGGCTTTCGCGCAAGCGCAGATCGACATTATTGAACTTCACCGCCGCCGGATCGAGGCCGTTCACCTTGTAGAAAACCGGGAACAGCTTGAAGGCATTGTCCGTTAATGGCCCGCCCACGGTCTTGCCGATCAGGTCGGCCGGCTTGACGATCTTCGAGGATTTCCAGCTCACAATGGCGGCCGGCGTCACCTTGTAGATATTGAACACCGCCAGCGGCACCTGCTCCGGAAAGCCGGCATAGAATTCGCTCAGCGAGGTGAGATCGGCGAAGCTGGCATCATAGGTCATCGACGCCACGCGCTGTAACGCATCGGCGCCCGAGGCCGGGTCCATGGCGGTGATCTCGATGCCTTCGGCGGCGAAGTAGCCCTTCTCCAGCGCGTAGATGAACGGCGAGTTGGTGCCGTTGCGCGGCAGGTTGAGGGAGAATTTCACCGCCGTCTTTGCCGTCTGCGCATAAATCCGCTTCGGCATGAAAGGCGCGGCCAGGGCGGCAGCCGAGGTGGCAAGCAGCGCGCGGCGCGAAGGCTTCAGGATGGGGCGGGAGGTTTTGCCGGAAAGGCGGGTGGCGGGCATGGGAGGCTCCATTTGTTATGGTTCCCGCCATTCTAGGTCCTGCCTAGTTTTTGTCGCGCCTATAGATTCGGCAATTAGATCATAAGTTATTCAAAAACATTGACTATTTAAACACCACGCCGACATGCGGCGAAGCTAACCGCTTGATTGTATTCAATTCACGCGCAGCCCTTGAGCCAGACCCGCGCGGCGTCAATGTCATTGAAATAGCGTAGCCGCTCCTGCCCCACCTCGGTTTGCGTCCGGGCGCCGTGGGTAGCGGCATAGACTTCAGGATTGTCACGCCGCACGGCGGCGATGCGCCGCTGGTCGGCCCCTGCCCCGGCCTGCTCGCGAATCTGGCGTATGCGCAAGGCGAGCTGACGCACCGTTGCGGGATCTGGAATCCAGCGCGTGTGGCGCAGATCGAACAGAAAATTATAACCGCTGATCGCGGCGTCATCGAAACCGCCGGCAGTGTAGAGATCGATGATCTGCTGATCGGTCACAGGGCCAAGGAAGACGATGGTGGTGAGCCGTTCGTCGTCGTCGATCTCGAAAGCGACCTGTCCGGATAGTAGTGCCATGCCCCCCTGCAACCAACGCTTGGCTGATGCACTAGCATATAATGATCTGAGGGCGCGGCGCATCACAATCTCATCAGCATCAAAGGCCACATAAGCCACGCCAGAAATGATCATTACTCCAGGTTTTTCGCGGGAAAAAACGGTATACGACTGAGTAGGTTTCGCTATCTCCGCGAGCACAAAGAAAAATAAAGCGCTGATTACAATGGCGCGGATGCGGTATGTTTACACGCACGAGAAAGCGGTGTTACAAGCGATTTTGTCGGGAGAAAATCAAATCTCTGCCTGAAATCGGTGCGGCACATGCGGAGCATAAGCATCCTGGAGCAGCAGAAGATTGCGGCCACAAATGGCACCTGGAAATCGCCGCTGCTCCAAGCCGGTATCCTTGGGCTGGCGGTTTTCGCCGCATCCCTCTTCGGCATCTTCACGCGACCGATTGGTCAGCTTGCCGCCTTCTGGATTGCCAATGCCGTGCTGCTCGGCCTGCTGGTGCGCAATCCCTCCTGGTCAACACCGATTGGCTGGATTGCCGCTGCTTGCGGCTATATCGCCGCCGATCTGATTGCGGGCACCGCGCCAGGCAAGGCGCTATGGCTTTCCAGCGTCAACCTGGCCGGCGTCGCGGCGGGCCTGATCGTGTTCAGGCAGTTCAGCAACAGCATACGCCTGCTGAACAGTCCGCTTTCGGTGTTGCAGATGGTACTGGGGCTTGTGGGGGCATCCGCTGCCGGCGCAATTGCCGGTGCCTGCTCCGGCATCATGATGTTCGACTACGACCTGCTGCATACCGGAATCCTGTGGTTCGTCACCGAGCTGGTGAACTACATCGCCATCGTGCCGGTGATCCTGACTGCGCCGGATCTGCGGTTGGGACAGATCGAGCGGCGGCAAACTGCCTTCCGGCTTGCCACGCGCATCAGTCCGCTGCCCTTCCTGGCTCTGGTGGTTTCCTGCCTCGGCGCAAAATTCATCGGTGGCCCCGGCGCCGTGGCCGTACCGGTGCCGGCATTGCTGTGGTGTGCCGTATCCTATGGCCGCTTCACTACCGCGCTGCTGGCTCTGGCTTTCAGCGCCTATACCCTGCTGGCCTTGTCGACCGGTTTTATCGGCGAGGCAGGCACCACCCATAGCGGCGCAACGCTGCTCTCGATCCGGCTGGGTGTCATGCTGGTAGCGATCACGCCGATCACCGTTGCCAGTATCATGGCGGCCCGCCAGGAATTACTCGACCGCCTGCAGCATATCGCTGATCACGACCATCTTACCGGCGCACTGAACCGCCGCGCCTTCGACGAGCGTAGCCAGGTCGCCGCCGGCCGGCTTGCCGAGCAGTCCAGACCGAGCGCCATGCTGATGCTGGATATCGACCATTTCAAACGGCTAAATGACAGTTTCGGCCATGCCGCCGGTGATGCCGTGCTGATCACTCTGGCCCAGGTGGTGCAGCAGAACCTTCGCGCCAGTGACCTGTTCGCTCGCTTCGGCGGCGAGGAATTCGCCATCATGCTGCCGGATTGCGATCAGGCCAATGCTCTGATCATCGCGGAGCGCATACGCTTCGCTTTTGCCGCCGCCATAACCCTGGCGACCGACGGTACGCCTGTCCAGGCGACCGTCAGCATTGGCATATCCGGCGCACC
The DNA here is from genome assembly GCF_965278975.1 of Ferrovibrio sp. Taxonomy (GTDB): domain Bacteria; phylum Pseudomonadota; class Alphaproteobacteria; order Ferrovibrionales; family Ferrovibrionaceae; genus Ferrovibrio. The sequence continues at coordinate 3,883,008 of NZ_OZ257126.1, read as the reverse complement.
ACAGTCGGATGCGCCGCTGGCCTACCAGCTCGCCATGGCCGACAAGGCGCTCTACAAGGCCAAGGCCAATGGCCGCAACCAGGTGGCCCTCAGCACCGACGGCGCGGCCTAATCCAGCAGCCGCATCAGCCAGAGCGAGATCACCGGGAAGGCCGTGAGCAGGGCCAGCCGGACAATATCGACGGCGATGAAGGGCAGCACACCGCGATAGGTCGTTGCGATGGGTACATCCTTGGCGATGGCGCTGACCACGAACACATTCATGCCGATCGGCGGCGCGGTGAGGCCGATGCCCACCACCACCAGCACCAGGATGCCGAACCAGATCGCCACATCGTCCGGCGGCATGCCGAAATCCAGCGCCATCACCACCGGGAAGAAGATCGGCAAGGTGAGCAGGATCATTGCCAGTTCGTCCATCACCGCGCCAAGCACCAGATAGGCCACCAGCAGCAGCACCATCACGCCATAAGGCGGCAGGCCCGAGCCGGCAATGGTATCGGCAAGCTGCATCGGCAGTTGCGTCAAGGCCAGAAAGGCATTGAACACTTCGGCACCCAGCAGGATGGCGAAGATCATCGCCGCCGTTTCGCCGGTCTGCAGCAGGCAGGTCTTGATCGAGTCCCAGTTCAGTTCGCGCTGGCTCAGCGCCAGCAGGAAAGTCGCCATGGTGCCGACCGCCGCCCCCTCCGTGGGCGTGAAGATGCCGGCATAAATGCCGCCGAGAACCAGCAGCACCACGCCCATGAAGCCCCATACGCGCAGCAGCACGCGGCGGCGCTCCGGCCCTTGCAACTGGATTTCCTGCACCGGACCGGCGGCAGGATCGCGCCGCACCGTCCAGGCAATGGCGATGGTATAGAACACGGAAGCCAGTAGCCCCGGGATCAGCGCCGCCGAGAACAGCTTGACGATATTCTGTTCGGTAGAGATGGCGTAGACCACCAGGATGATCGACGGCGGAATCAGAATGCCGATCACGCCGCTGATCGCGATCGTGCCGGTAGCCAGCGCATTGCTGTATTTGTAGCGCTTCAGTTCCGGCAGCACGGCGCGGCCGAATGTAGCCGTGGTGGCGACCGACGAGCCGCAGATGGCAGCGAAGATGGTGGCCGCCCAGATCACCGCCATGGCCATGCCGCCGCGCACCTTGCCGACCATTGCCGCCGCTGCCAGGAACAGGTTGCGCGACTGGCCGCCGCGCTCGGCGAAAGCCCCCATCAGGATGAACAGCGCGATTACCGAAAGCGTGTAGTTCGAAAACAGATGATACGGCGTCGATTTCAGATAGTTCAGAAAGATCGCGCCGCTGGTCAGATGCGTGTAGCCGACACTGCCCACCACCAGCATTGCGAGGCCCACCGGCATGCGCAGGGCAATCAGCCCCAGCATTGCCACGAAGGCCGTAAGGCCAAGGATCAGGCCGCTCATGGCTTCCTCCGGATCATTGCCCAGGCGGTGGCAAGGGTGACGATGCAGAGTATGGCGGCCAGCACGGAAGCCACGCCGATGGCCCAGCCGGTCGGCAGTCCCAGCACCATGGAAACCGTGTTGCTCCTGATCGTGTCCATGGCACCGCGCAGCAATTGCAGCGAAATGATGCCAGCCATCACGGCATAGACGATATCCCACAGCACATCGAGCAGATCGCGGGCACGCCGCGGCAGCCAGTTGGTGAAGGTATCCACCACGATATTGCCGCGCCGTGCCTGGCAATAGGGCAGGAAGCAGAAGACCGACAACGCCGTAGCCATCTGCACGATCTCGAAATCGCCGCCGATGGCGCCCAGCCCGCTGCCACGTATCGCAACGCTGACCATGACCACGAAGGCCGAAGCCATCACCATCAAGCCGCCGAGGATTGCCAGCGGACGGGTGATGCCGGCCAGCACGGCGCGCTGCTCGTCGCCTGAAGTGTCGTTGTCATTCATGCCTGCTCACCCATCGCGGTTTGCCGCTTGCCCCCGCAACCCTCTTGCCACGCTTCCGCGCCGGCATCCATGTCTATTTCGTTTACACACATTACTTCGGTGCAAAAGAAATGCCCGGGTCGAAACCCGGGCATTCATTGCACCTGCAAACGGCATCAGGCCTTGTCGTACTTGGCCACCAGGGCGCGGGCCTGCTCCAGCATCTTGCCGCCATCGACGCCCTTGTCCTTCATCGCCTTGATCCAGTCATCGATCACCGGCTGCGTCGTCTTGCGCCAGCGCGCCGCTTCATCGGCGCTGATCGCGGTGATCGAATTGGAGCGCTTGCGCACCATGTCGGAAACCGCGAGGCCTTCGTTATCCCACATCTGCCCGGCCAGTTTGGCCAGTGCCTGGCCGGAATTGGCGTCCAGTATCTGCTTCAGATCAGCGGGCAGCGAGGCATACTTGGCCTTGTTCATCGCCAGGATGAAGGTGGCGGTGTAGAGCGTCGGCGAACCCGGGATCTCGATATGGTTCTTCACCAGTTCGTGCACCTTCACCGCGGGCACCACTTCCCACGGGATAACGCAGCCATCGAGCACCTTCTGCGCCAGCGCCTCGGGCAGCTGCGGAATCGGCATCGGGATGCCGGTGGCGCCCAATGCTTTCAGCGCTTCGCCGGCAAAGCGCGTCGGCGAGCGCAGCTTCATGCCCTTGAGGTCCTCCATGGTCTTGACCGGCTTGGAGGCGTGGATCAGGCCACCGTCATGCGACCAGACCACGATGGGATGCACTTCCTTGAATTCCTCGCGCAGGTAGGTCTCGTAGAATTCCTGCGTCGCCTGGGCATTGGCGATGCCGCGCTTGGCGGCGACGAAAGGCAGTTCGAATACTTCAACGCCCGGGAAACGGCCCGGCGTGTTGCCCGGCAGGGTCCAGACCAGATCGGCAACGCCATCGCGCGCCTGATCGAACAACTGCGGCGGAGCGCCGCCAAGCTGCATCGCCGGGAAAATATCCACCTTCAGGCGGCCGCCGGACTCGGTTTCCAGCTTCTTCGCCCAGGGCGTCCACAGCTTGGTATGCACATTGGACACGGCGGGCAGGAAATGGTGCAGCTTCAAGGTCACCTGCGCCTGTGCGCGGGCGTTGCGGATGACCATTGGTGAAGCCACGGCGGCAGCACCGGCAAGGGTCAGGAAACGGCGACGACCGATACCCATAGTTTCACTCCCTGGTTGGTTTCTTGTTGTCTAACGGGCAGTTTAGGCGCAGATTCTATCATAATAAAGGTATGTTGAGATTATAGTTTGATGCCTTTCCATATCATTCCAGATATGGAAAGCCCTTCCCCATTCCGGCCCGGTGCGTAAAATCCCCCTGTCACGGCGGTTCACCCAAAGGCTGAAATGCTTTACGGTGCGACCGCTTAGCAGAGGCGCTCATGCTGGTATTGATCGACAATTACGACAGCTTCACCTGGAACCTGGTCCACTATTTCGGGATGCTGGGCCAGAAAGTGGAAGTATTCCGCAACGACGAGAAGTCGGTGCGCGAGGTTATGGCGCTGAAGCCGAACGGCATCGTGCTGTCTCCCGGACCCTGCGATCCGGACCGCGCCGGCATCTGCCTGGACCTGATCCATGCCGCTTCCGATACCACGCCGATCTTCGGCGTCTGCCTGGGGCATCAGGCCATCGGCCAGGCTTTCGGCGGCCAGGTGGTGCGCGCGCCGAAGCCGCTGCATGGCAAGCTGAGCCGCATCAAGCATGACAACACAGGCGTATTCGCCGGACTGCCGCAGGATTTCCTCGCTACCCGCTATCACTCGCTGACCGTGGCGCCCGAGACCATGCCGAATTCGCTGCGCGGCAATGCCTATGCCGAGGATGGCGTGATGATGGGCCTGGCCCATGCCGCCCTGCCGGTGCATGGCGTGCAGTTCCACCCCGAAAGCATCGCCTCCGAACATGGCCTGCGCATGCTGGCGAATTTCCTGCGCGGCTGCGGCCTCGGCGTTGAGGACGAGGTGCTGGAAAAGGCCGTGAAGGCGCAAGCCAGCCAGGGCCAGTCCAGCCAGAGTCAGCCTGGGGGCCAGGCGGCATGAGCGCCGATATCGACAGTTTCAAGCGCCTGCTCAACCAGGTGGCCGGCGGTGCCTCTTTAAGCGTCGAAGATTCCCGCCTCGCCTTTGACGTGATGATGTCTGGCAATGCCACGCCGTCGCAGATGGGCGGCTTCCTGATGGCGTTGCGCGTGCGCGGCGAGACGGTGGACGAGATCACCGGCGGCGCGCTGACCTTGCGCGCCAAGGTCACCAGTGTGAAGGCGCCCGATGGCGCCATCGACATTGTCGGCACCGGCGGCGATGCCAAGGGCACCTGGAATGTCTCCACCTGCTCGGCCCTGGTGGTGGCGGGTGCGGGCGTGCCGGTCGCCAAGCATGGCAACCGCGCGCTGTCATCCAAGACCGGCGCCGCAGACGTACTTACCGCCCTGGGCGTCAATATCGATTGCGACATGCGGTTGATCGAGAAGGCTATCAATGAAGCCGGTGTCGGCTTCCTGATGGCACCGCGCCATCATGGCGCCATGCGCCATGTCGGCCCGACCCGCGTTGAACTCGGCACCCGCACCATCTTCAACCTGCTTGGGCCGCTCTCCAATCCGGCTTTTGTGAAACGCCAGTTGCTTGGCGTGTTCGCCAGGCAATGGGTGCGGCCGCTGGCGGAAGTGATGGGCAAGCTCGGTTCCGAGCGCGTCTGGGTCATGCATGGCTCGGACGGCCTGGATGAAATGACCCTCACCGGCCCGACCTATGTGTCGGAACTCAATAACGGCATGGTGACGGATTTCGAAGTGGTGCCGGAAGATGCCGGCCTCTCGCGCGTGCCGTTCGACCTGCTGAAAGGCGATGATCCGGTGACCAATGCCGTGGCATTGCGCGGCGTGCTCGGCGGCGAGAAGAACGCCTTCCGCGATATCGTGCTGCTCAATGCCGGCGCCGCACTGCTGATTGCCGGCCGCGCCAAGGACTTGAAGGAAGGTGCGCGGATTGCCGCCGATGCCATCGACAGCGGCAAGGCACGGGCCACGCTGGCGAAGCTGGTGGAGATCACCCACGAGACCATCCCGGAGGTCGCCAGTGAGTGACGTGCTGGCGAAAATCTGCGACGACAAGCTGGTGCATATCGCCAAGGCCAAGGCCGCCAAAAGCTATGCCGAAGTGGAAGCCGAGGCGCGCCTGACCGTGCCGCCGCGTGGTTTCCATGCCGCGCTGAAAGCCAAGGTTGCCGCTGGTGGCTATGGCCTGATCGCCGAGATCAAGAAAGCCTCGCCTTCCAAGGGCCTGATCCGCGCCGATTTCGATCCGCCCTCACTGGCCCGCGCCTATCAGGATGGGGGAGCCGCCTGCCTCAGCGTGCTCACCGACGAGCCGTATTTCCAGGGCAGCGATCAATATCTCCGGCAGGCCCGCGCCGCCGTGCCGCTGCCGATCATCCGCAAGGATTTCATGCTCGACACCTACCAGGTGGCCGAAGCGCGCGCGCTGGGCGCCGATTGCATCCTGCTGATCATGGCGTGTTTAAGCGATGCCCAGGCCGCCGAACTGGAAGCCGCCGCGATTGCTTTCGGCCTTGATGTGCTGGTGGAAGTGCATGATGCAGCCGAAACCGAGCGGGCGCTGAAACTGAAATCGAGGCTGCTCGGCGTCAACAACCGCAATCTCAAGACGCTGGATGTGGACCTCGCCACTTCCGAGGCGCTCTCCGCCCTGGTGCCGGCAGGCTACACGCTGGTATCTGAGTCCGGCCTCTACACCAAGGCCGATCTCGACCGCATGGCCAGGATCGGCGCACATTGCTTCCTGGTCGGCGAAAGCCTGATGCGCCAGCCGGATGTCCGTGCGGCAACGCAATTGCTGCTGACCGGCAAGGCTTAATAATCATGGCGAAAGCAAAGCTCTCGCATCTCGACGACCAGGGCCATGCCCATATGGTCGATGTCTCCGACAAGGCCGAGACCGAGCGCGTAGCCATGGCCGGCGCCCGCGTGCATATGCAGGCAGCCACGCTGAAACTGATCCTCTCGGGCAATGCGCCAAAGGGCGATGTGCTGGCAACGGCACGGATCGCCGGCATCATGGCGGCGAAGCGGACGCATGAACTGATTCCGCTCTGCCATCCGCTGGCCCTGACCAAGGTGACGGTGGAATTGAAGCCGGTGCGCAAGCTCAACTGCATCGACATCACCGCCACCTGCAAGCTCAAGGGCAAGACCGGCGTGGAGATGGAAGCTCTCACCGCCGCCAGTGTGACAGCATTGACGCTCTACGACATGGTGAAAGCCGTGGATCGCGGCATGACCATCACCGATCTGCGCCTGCTGCATAAATCCGGCGGCAAGTCCGGCACCTTCGAGGCGAAATGATCCCGGTAAACCCATGATCCCGGTGAGCGACGCCCGCGCCCGCATCCTGGCCGCGCTGCCACGCATGCCGGCTGAAACGGTGTCGCTTAAAAGCAGTCTGGGCCGTGTACTGGCGGAGGCCCTGACGGCGCGCCGTACCCAGCCGCCCTTCGCCGTCAGCGCCATGGATGGCTGGGCCGCGCGCCAGGCAGATCTCGGCAGCATCCCCACCACCTTGACACCGATCGGTGCCGTTGCCGCCGGTGGCCGCTTCGAGGGTATTGTCGGCCTGGGTGAGACCGTACGCATCTTCACTGGTGCGCCGCTGCCCGCCGGCGCCGATGCCATCGTGATCCAGGAAGACGCCGATCTGGGCGGCGATGGCCTGCTCACCGTGCGCGAGGCGCCAAAGCCGGGCCAGTGGATCCGCCGCGCCGGCCTCGATTTCAACGAGGGCGACGCGCTGCTGCCCGAGGGCCGCCTGCTCGGGCCGACAGATATTGCCCTGGCCGCCGCGATGAACCGGCCCTGGCTGCCGGTGCGGCGCAAGCCACGCATCGCCGTGCTGGCGACAGGCGACGAACTCGCCCGCCCCGGCGATCCCATCGGCCAGAACCAGATCGTGTCGTCAAACAATTTCGGCATCTGCGCCCTGGTGACGGAGGCCGGTGGCGAGGCCGTCGATCTGGGTATCGCGCGCGACACGGAAGCAGACTTGCGCGAGAAGGCGGAAGCCGGCGCCGGCTGCGACCTGCTGATCACGCTGGGCGGTGCCAGCGTCGGCGAACATGACCTGATCCACAAGGTATTGGGCGCCGGCAGCGGCGGCATCGATTTCTGGAAGATCGCCATGCGGCCGGGCAAGCCGCTGATGTTCGGCCGCGCCGATCTGCGCGACAAAGGCAGCATTCCGCTGCTCGGCCTGCCCGGCAATCCGGTTTCGGCCATGGTCTGCGGCCAGTTGTTCCTGCGCCCGGCGATCTTCGCCATGCTGGGCCTCGACTGGAGCCTGCCGACCGAACTGGTGCCGAGCGCCACGGATCTGGCCGCCAACGACAAACGCGAGGATTACCTGCGCGCCCGGCTGCGCCAGGATGCCGAGGGCCGCGTGACGGTGGATGCCTCGTCGAAGCAGGATAGCTCCATGCTCCGCCTGCTCACCGACGCCGATGGCCTGGTGATCCGCCCAGCCCTGGCACCGCCGGTAAAAGCCGGTGAGATGGTGCCGTTCCTCAGACTGCGGCGCTGATTATGCAAGTCACACTCCTTGGCACCGGCTGCCCGCAAGTCTCCACCGAGCGTTATGGCCCGGCCAGCCTGCTCGACTGGCAGGACAAGCATTATCTGGTGGATTGCGGCTCCGGCGTGACCCAGCGGCTGCTTGGCGCCGGTTCCGCCGGCAAGCGGCTGGACGCCATCCTGCTGACGCATCTGCATTCCGACCATCTGGTCGATCTCTACCAGTTGATCGTTTCCTCCTGGCATCAGGGCCGCGACAAGCCCCAGCGCATCTATGGCCCGCGCGGCACCAAGGCCTATACCGCCGGCCTGATGGCCCTGTGGAAGCCGGAGTTGGACGCCCGCATCGCCCATGAGAAACGCCCCAGCACCACGGCCTTGCAGCTTGAGGTGACGGAACTGGAGGACGGCATGGTGATCCGTGAAGGCGGACTGAGCATCACCGCCATCGCCGTGCGGCACCAGCCGGTGACGGCGGCCTTCGGCTTCGTATTCGATGATGGCAAGCACCGCGTCGGTTTCAGCGGCGATACCGCCTATTGCCCGGAACTGATCGCTGCCGCGAAAGATGCCGATGCCCTGGTGCATGAATGTTTCATCCACCGCGAGATGCTGGCCCTGCCCGGTGTGCGCGGGCCGGAAACCATCCAGAGCGTGGCGAGCTACCACACGCTGTCCACCGAAGTCGGCAAGGTCGCCCGCGAGGCACAGGTGAAATGCCTGATCCTCAACCACTTCGTGCCGGTGGTGTTCGACCGCGCCAAGCTGCTGGCGGAAGTGCGCGCCGATTTCACCGGCCCGGTGCTGGTGGGTGAAGACCTGATGCGCTTCGATTGCGCAAGCCGCAGCATCAGCCACCGCGACGCGGTGATCGCGCTGCCGTCCTAGAACAGCAGCCGCGCCGCCTCGGCCATTTCCTCTGGCAAAAGCTTCGGGTTCGGTGGCACCGGGCCATAGCCCAGCAGATAATCTATGGCACGCCTGCCCTGCGTGTCGGCCTGATATGGGTCGGCACCGGCCCTGAGCAGCCGCTTGATTATCGGCAAGGAAGCATTGGCCGCCGCATACATCAGCGGTGTGCGAGCATCATGGCGCAACGGCTGTTGCGTATCCTGGCTCAGCCATGTGCTGGTATTCACTTGCGCGCCGGCTTGCAGGAGATGGCCCATGCTTTCCTGCAAATCGAATTGTGCCGCTGCCATGAGCGCGGTCTTGCCAAAGAAATTGCCCTCATTCACATCAATGCCGGCCTTCAGCAGCAGCGGCAAGGCTTCGTGATAGCCGATGGCGCTATGCAGCAAGGGTTCGGCCCAGCCACATCCCGCAGCCTGAGCTTTCTGCTTAAGCTCATTTCCGGCAATTCTGGCGGCGATCTCGCTCAACGGCGCGCGTTCCAGCAAGCCGCGCCGGATCGCATCCGAGCCAGAAACACCAGCGGCAGGCTGGGGAAGATCAATGGCATCCTGCATCATGCCGGCTCCGCAATCGGCGCCATAGACAAGGCTGAACAGGCCATTCCTGGCGGCCAACCGGCGCTCATCATCGCTCAGGTTCTGCGGTGCGTAATAGCGCACCAATGCTTCCAAGGCGTTTTCGTAATACTGCTTTACACGCAGGCTGATGCGGTAATTCGCCAGGCTGGCCAGCCCCCACATTTCATAAGGAAAGGCAACACCAGGATCTTCGAATTCCAGATAATAACGCGGGTTCAGGGCCACCCGGCTCAAGGTCGCGGCCTTCTCCACATAATGCCCCTTGACCATTGTGCCCTGGTAGCTGTTCAGGAAGTCGCCATCGGCTGCTGTCGATGCCTGCTGAAAAGCCTCTACTGCTTCAGTGGGAAAGCCACGGATATCGCCACGCAAGCCACAACCGGAAGCCGGCAATGCATAATCATTGCCGCTATAGAAAGCCGGCACGGTCGCCTCGATCAGTTCCGGCCTGGCCTGCAACACGGCACAGGGAATCAGATAACTGCGATAACTCTTCTCCTGCACATCCTTGCCGGTGAAGGATGCCCAGCGGATAAAGGCGATCAGCGATTCATCGCTGCCGTCATACTCCACCGGTTCATCCAATGTGCCGGATACGCTGCTGTTTTCGTCATACGGCGAGAGATACGGCCATAATTTCTTGCTCAGCGCTTCGATCCGCTGCCGCAGCATCGGATCGGCGGAACGAAAAGCGTGCAGGAACAGGATGTAATCCAGGATGCCTCGCGGCGCCTCCTCCGCAGCTTTAGCAAGCAGAGGCTCCGCGGCATCTGGGTTCTCGGCCATGTAGCCAATGGCTTGCTGGAGATTCCAAGGCAAGGCAGGCGTGGCTTGCGGCGCCTGAGACCGCGGCGCGGCACTCCCAGCCGGCGCCTTGCGCTCGTTGACCGGCAACTGTTTCAATTCATGCCACTGCTTTTCCAACGCGGCGTAATCAACTTCGGCGGCATATTTGTAATCCGGGCAAGACAGCAGATTGACGCTGAGTGGGCCGAATTGCCGGTGAAGCGCCGCCATTTCCACCGCACGTCCCAGCAGAACACGGCATGGCAAAGCCAGCAGCATCGGTTCGGGGTAGTAATTCGCGCCGCGTATCAGCGGGTTAGTGTTATCCCCAACCGGCCCGGTATGGCGGTAATAGAGCCAGGCATCCGCCTTGCGCAAAGCGGCGAACAGGCGGGCCAGCGCACTTCCCCGTTCATCACTTAGCTGGCGGGAGGCATGATCAAGAGCGAGATAAAATGCCGCCTCGGGAATACCCCCTGGGCGCCGTTCAGCAAGATCGATGACGCCATTCCACTCGATGGCTGCCGGCTGCAGGTCCGGCAGGCGGCGATACATCTCCGTCAGGCTTGCATCCATCCCCGCCATATCACCGCGCAGATACTGCGCCAAGGCAGTCACGATCAGCGTCAATGGCTGGGCGTCGTCTTTGGCCGGCAACGGCCAAGGCTCCTGCCCGGCTGCCACCCGCTCCAGGTTGGATTGCAGGTAGGCAACAAGGCGGCGGAAATCATCATAGGCGCCTGGCCGGCTGTCGGTTAGAACGGCGATGGGCAGCGATTGCTCAATCGTGGTTTCAGGTATGGCGGGTGCAGCCTTGTGGCTTGCCTGCAAAACCCAAACCGCTACGCCGCCCAGCACCACCAGCAACGCCAGACCAGCAACCACGCGCCTGTTCATTGATGCACCCATTGGCCGAAAGCAGACCCGGATTTTATACTGATTCGACAGGCATGGCAGAGGACGATCTCAGCCCTACGCTTCTTTCAGCATTTTCCAGAAGGCTTCTGCATTGCTGTTCTGCCGTGCGCGGGGACGGTAGAGGCGGATTTCCATGGCGATGTCCCATTCCTCACCCCCAGCCCGCACCAGACTCTGCTTCGCGGCAAGATCATCGGCAACAAGGCTCAACGGCGCCCAGGCGACGCCACGGCCATCGGCGGCGAGCGATTTCAGCACCACGGCGACATGGGAGGTGAATACCGGCTTGAGATGCGCCGCACAGCCATCCTGCGCCCAGCTTGCGCTGAGAATGCGGCCCATGCCGGATTGCTCGCTGAAGCCCAGATAAGCCAGCGGCTGCTCCGGGCTGCCGGGCAAGGCATGCAACGGCTGGCCGTTTGCGTCCGGCGCGCTCACCGGCACCAGGGTATCCATGCCGAGTTTCACCGAAGCGAAGTCGTTTGGGTTCAGCCGCGTCGCCGCCGCCGCATGGTAATGGCAAAGCAGGAACTGCGCCTGACCATCCAGCATGATCTGCTCGCAGCCCTGCATGTTATCCGCCACCAGATTGATGGCGTTGCTGGAAACAGGGGCACCCAATTGCCGCAGCCAGGCGGGAAAGAAGGTCAGTGCCAGGGCATTGGTGGCGGCAAAGCGCAACGAGGCCGCGATGTTGGCGGCATCCAGTGCCTCGCGCCGGCCCTGGCGCAGACGGCGGATGGTTTCCTCGGCCACAGGCAGGAATTGTGCCCCGGCGGCGGTCAGGCTCAAACGATGCGTCTCGCGGTCCACCAGCGGCGCCCCGACCCAGCGTTCCAGGGCTGAGATACGGCGGCCGAAGGCCGGCTGCGTCACCTGCCGTGCGGCGGCGGCGCGGGAGAAGTTCATATGCTCCGCCAGCGCCACGAAATCTTCCAGCCAGGTGATTTCCACCGTTCTTCCCCTCCCGGCCCATTATGCCGATCCGGCATCGAATGAAGCTGGATCGGCATTTGCGGGCGGCTTAGGCGAAACCCTAGTCTCAACCCCGCAAAGACAAAAGCCCCGGCCAAAGCAGCCGAGGGAAACCGGGACAATCAGGGAGAAACCGAGATGCGCGCAGCATGGATCGCCACAGCCGCTTTGCTGCTGGCCACTGGTCAAGCAGAAGCCCAGGCCAGCTATCCCAGCCGGACCATCACCATTGTGGTGCCGTTTGCCGCTGGCGGCGCCACCGATACGGTCGGCCGCCTCACCGCCCAGGGCCTCTCGAAACAGCTCGGCGGCGCGCAGATCGTGGTGGAGAACGCCACCGGGGCCGGCGGCACCATCGGCGCCAACCGCGTCGCCACCGCCGAGCCGGACGGCCATACCCTGCTGGTGCACCATGTCGGCATTTCCACCGCCGCGACGCTGTACCGCAAGTTGCCCTACGACACCAAGACCGCCTTCGCCACCATCGGCCTGCTCACCGACGCGCCCATGACCATCATCGGCCGCGACGACCTGCCGCCGAACAACCTGGCCGAACTGATCGCCTATGTGCAGAAGGAAGGCGGCAAGGTGAGCTACGGCAATGCCGGCATCGGCGCCGCCTCGCATCTCTGCGGCATGCTGTTCATGAGCGCCACCAAGGCGCAGCTCAACACCGTGAGCTATCGCGGCAATGCGCCGGTGATGCAGGACCTGCTGGGCAAGACGCTGGACCTGACCTGCGACCAGACCACCAACACCATCAGCCAGATCCGCACCAACAAGGTGAAGGCCTATGCCGCCACCACGCTGACGCGCATCCCGCAGCTACCCGACCTGCCGACCGCCGACGAGGCCGGCCTCAAGGGCTTCGAGGTCAATGTCTGGCATGGTCTCTATGCGCCCAAGGGCACACCGGCGGCCATCGTCGAGAAGCTCTCGGCGGCCTTGAAGGTGGCGCTGCATGAGCCCGATCTGGTAAAGCGTTTCAACGATATCGGCACCACGCCGGTGGCGCCTGAGCGGGCGACGCCGGCGGCGCTCCGCACCCATCTGGAAAGCGAGATCGCCAAATGGGCGCCGATCATCAATGCGGCGGGTCAATACGCCGACTGACCGATTTTGAGTATAACGAAAGCGAAGCAACATCATGGCTCATAGAATTGCGGTTATCCCTGGCGACGGCATCGGCAAGGAAGTCGTCCCCGAAGGCCTGCGCGTGCTCGATGCCGCCGCGCGCAAGTTCGGCATCGATTTCAGCTTCGACAGCTTCGACTGGAGCTGCGACTACTATCTCAAGCACGGCATGATGATGCCGGAGGACTGGAAGCAGCAGATCGGCGGCCATGACGCTATCTTCTTCGGCGCCGTCGGCTGGCCCGAGAAGGTGCCGGACCATATCTCGCTCTGGGGTTCGCTGATCAAGTGGCGCCGCGAGTTCGACCAGTATGTGAACCTGCGCCCGGTGCGCCTGATGCCGGGCATCCCCTCGCCGCTGGCCAACCGCAAGCCGGGCGATATCGACTTCTATGTCGTGCGCGAGAATACCGAGGGCGAGTATTCTTCGGTCGGCGGCCGCATGTTCGGTGGCACCGACCGCGAGTTCGTGGTCCAGGAAACCTTCCTCACCCGCACCGGCACTGATCGTATCCTGAAATTCGCCTTCGACTTGGCTCAGAAGCGGCCGAAGAAGCATCTCACCTCGGCCACCAAGTCGAACGGCATCTCGATCACCATGCCCTATTGGGACGAGCGCGTGGTGGAGATGGCGAAGAAGTATCCCGATGTGCGGGTCGACAAGTTCCATATCGACATCCTGACGGCACATTTCGTGCTGCATCCCGACTGGTTCGATGTGGTGGTCGGCTCCAACCTGTTCGGCGACATCCTGTCCGATCTCGGACCGGCCTGCACCGGCACCATCGGCATCGCGCCTTCGGCCAACCTGAACCCGGAAGGCGCCTTCCCGTCGCTGTTCGAGCCGGTGCATGGCTCGGCGCCGGATATCGCCGGCAAGGGTGTTGCCAACCCGATCGCCCAGGTCTGGTCCGGCGCCATGATGCTGGAGCATCTCGGCCACCAGAAGGCTGCCGACGCCATCCTCAAGGCCATCGAGGAAGTGCTGGTGGCGGGACCGCGCACGCCGGACATGGGCGGCCAGGCCAACACCCAGGATGTCGGCAAGGCCATCGCCGCAGTGGTGGCGAAGGGCTGATCCCTAGCGCGCTTCCAGGCTGCGTTTGATGGCGGCGATGGCGGCGGGCAACTGCTCCGCCACCGCTTCCGCCTCGCGCATCCGGGCGCGGTCGCCACGCAGACCGGCGACATAGGCTTCATAGAGCTTCACCCGCAGCCCGGCATATTGCTGCGCCGCCAGCAGCCGCTCGGCGATCCGGCTTTCCGGCCGTGTGTCGTAGCCATTGAGGCTGCGCGCCACCTCGCGCCAGGGTTCCAGCAGCTCGCTCTCGATGCGCTGGCGGTAGCTTTGCGGCGTCAGCTTGGTGCGTTCCTCGTTCAGTTTCTTGGAAATATTGGCCAGCCGCGTATCCTCACGGAAAGCGGCATCGATGGCATCCGCGATGGGTTGCTCCACCGGGTAGCGGTAGGCCGGCTCGGGCAGGATCGGCAGGATGACCGCCAGGCTGAGCAGGATGGCGCCAATGCCGAGGGTAAGCTGGCGCGGCCCGGCGATGCGCGGCTGTTGCAGCGGCGTGGTGAGCAGGTAGCCCAGCAGGGCGCCGCCGACGAAGCCACCGCCATGGGCGGCATTGTCGATGCCGCTGGCGGTGATGCCCATATAGACCGAGAAGCCGATGAACAGGGCGAGGTTGACCCATTGCCCGCGCAGCACACTCAACGGCACCGCCTTGCCGTTGCGCAGCCAGAAGCTGGCCAGCGCGCCACCCAGCCCGAAGATGGCGCCCGAGGCACCGGCGCTCACCGTGCGGTCGGGGCTGAAATAGACGCTGGCGAGACTGCCGATCACCGCCGCGCCGAGATAGATCACTAGGAAGGGCCAGCGGCCATAGAGCCGCTCGGCCAGGCTGCCCAGGCTCCAGAGCGCCATCATGTTGAAGGCCAGATGCACCAGGCCGAAATGCAGGAAGGCAGCAGTGAGCAGGCGCCAGTATTGCCCGCCGGCAATGGCCGGGCCGAAATTGGCGCCCCAGGCCAGATGCACCGAGGAATTGGCCTCGATCAGACCGGCGCCAAGCGGCAGCAGGGCGACGAAAACCGCCACATTGATCCCGACCAGCCATTTGAACAACAGAGGCAATTCGGGCCGGTTATAGGCCAGCAGCCAGGCAAAGGCCTGGATATCGGCGGCTTCGGCGGCCTCTTTTTCCGGCTCCTGGCCTGAGTCATTACCAGGGCCACGTACTATTTGCATGGAAACGACTTTCGCAAGGCATTGGCGATCAGTTCGGCGCCGGCCTGGGAGACCAGGGATGGATTGAGCGCCAGCCAGTCACGCACGATAAACTCCACCCGGGGCGCCGGCACGGCTTCCGGCAGGCAGACGCTGCCGGCGATGCGCAGGCTGTCGAGGATACCGGCAACATAGCCCTGGCAATAGGCATCCCGCGAGCGGCAGGGCCGCTCATCAACGTTCGGTGCCGGAGTTAGGGCCGGCTTCTGCGGTTCCGCGGCGGCAGCCGCCAATGGCAGCAGAAAAGTCAGCGGCAAGATAAAAAGCGCCAGCATCAGCTTGCCCTTGTTTCGCCATAGAGCGAGGCTAGCATCATAAGCGACAGACAAGGGCATGACGGGTCCAGTGGCGGCAGAAACAGTATCAGGCTTAGGCAAGTCCGTGGCAGCGGGCAAGCCTCATCTGCGCCCCGCTCTGGCCTCCGACCTCGACGCCCTGGTGGCGCTGGAGGAAACCTGCTTCGCCACCGACCGCTTTTCCCGCCGTTCCTATGCCCGGGCTCTGGCCTCGCCGCGCGCCCATCTGCGGGTGATCGCGCCCGCCGCCGGGCGGCTTGCCGCCGCTGGGCTGATCTTCACCCGGGCGGATACGTCGGCGGCAAGGCTCTATTCCATCGCCGTGCATCCAGACTGGCGCGGCCATGGCCTGGCCCGCCGGCTGCTGACGGCCCTGGAGCAGACCGCCCGAAAATTAGGCGCCGACGAGATGCGGCTTGAAGTCGCAGACCGTAACAAAGCCGCCCTCGCGCTCTATCGCGAATCCGGTTATGAAGAAGCCGGCCGGCTGAGGCAGTATTACCAGGACGGTGCCGACGCATTGCGTCTGATCAAGCGCCTCGCCGCCCGCAGCTAGGGGCCGGACCCATTGGGGCTAGGCCCGTGACGGTGTGATTTTCTTGCCTGGCTAGGAGAAAGCCCGAAAGCGATGTGGTGCATCGGTGAGGGATTTCGACAACGCCAGGCAAGAAAAGCACAGCGCCCGTAAGGGTTGGTCAGGGAAGGCCGCCGGATGTCGTCGCAAATCTTGCCCGTAGCCCCACTACGCGCTGCGATTTGCTCCTAACCGGTGGCCTTCCCTGACCAATCCCGGGCCTAGCCCCAATGGGTCCGGACCCTAGAGACCGAAGCCGCATGCACGTCATTATCGTCGAGCGCAAGACCCAGTTCCATTACCGCAATCCGGGATGCCTGGTGCTCAACAACCGCGAATTCATCACCCGGCCAGACCTGGTGCAGGACAAGCGCGCCAAGATCATCAACCTGTCGAAGGATTATTCCTACCTCGGCTATGGCTATTACTGCTCGCTGCTGGCCGAGGCGCGGAACCAGAAGGTAATCCCCAGCGTAAAGACCATCCTGGAACTGCGCGAGCGCAGCATCTACACCCATGCGCTGCCGGAACTGGATGAACTGCTGGCACAGCAGTTGAAGAAGCTGGTGATGGTGCCGACCGCGCCCTTCTCGATCAACATCTTCTTCGGCCGCAGCGACGACCTGCGCTTCCCCGACCTGGCGCGGCGCGTGTTCGATGAATTCCGCTGCCCGCTGCTTAAATTGAATATCTCGCCGGAAGACGGCTGGCATATCGCCTCGATCCGCCCGATGGCCTTGAGCGACCTGAAGCCGGAGCAGCAGGAATTCTTCGAGCATGCCCTGGACGCCTACACGCGCGCCGGCTGGCGGGCGCCCAAAGCCAAGAGCGTGGCGAAATATTCGCTGGCCGTGCTGCATAACCCAGCAGACGTACTGCCACCTTCCGACCGCCGCACCTTGCAGAAATTCATGCGCATCGGCGAGCAGATGGGCGTGGAAGTCGAGCTGATCGAGAAAAAGGATTACGCCGAACTGGCTGAATACGACGCCCTGTTCATCCGCGAGACCACGGCACTTGACCACCATACCTACCGCTTCGCCAAGCGTGCGGAGAAGGAAGGCATGGCGGTGATCGATGATCCGACCTCGATCCTGCGCTGCACCAACAAGGTCTATCTCGCCGAACTGCTGAAGGCGAACAAGATCCCGACGCCCAAGACCGTGGTGCTGGACAAGAGCGGCATCGAGGCGGTGGAGCAGGAAATTCCCTATCCGGTGATCCTGAAAATCCCCGATGGCAGCTTCTCGCGCGGTATCATCAAGGCCGATAACCGGACGCAGTTGCTGGAAGGCGCCGGCCGTCTGCTGCGGGAGTCGGATGTGATCCTGGCGCAGGAATATCTCTACACCGATTTCGACTGGCGCATCGGCATCCTGCGTGGGCAACCGATCTATGCCTGCCAGTATTTCATGTCGCGCGGCCATTGGCAGGTGGTGAAGCATGGCGAAGGCGGCCGCTTCACCGAAGGCGGTTTCCGCACCCTGCCGGTGGAGCAGGCGCCGGAGGAGATCGTGCAGATGGCGCTGAAGGCCGCCAACCTGATCGGCGACGGCCTCTATGGCGTTGACCTGAAGCAGACGCCCAAGGGCGTGGTGGTGATCGAAGTGAACGACAATCCTTCGATCAACCAGGGCGAAGAAGATGCCGTGCTTAAGGATGAGCTTTACCGCCGCATCATCCAGGAATTCATCCGTCGGCTGGAAGAGCGGCCGGGCAACAACGAAGCAGCACCCACGGCGCCGGTGCTGCCCGTGCTGGCTGCCAGCAGCCTGCCGGCTACCCCTGGCAATGGCGCCCCCTCACCGGCGCAGATTGCCGCCCAGGTCGCGGCCAAGGTGGCGGCCCAGGTTTCCGGCGAAATCGCCGCGCGCATCGCAGCCGAAGTCTCGTCACAGGTCTTGAGCCAGGCCATGGGCGCCGCCCGCCCGCAGGTGGTTGCGCGCGGCAGCGAGGACGATCCCGACCTGCCCTTCCCCGTCGGCAAGAACAGAAGCTAGGCGCGGCAACCGCTGAGGAATATCCCCACGGCATGATCGACCATGCGGTCGATGCTGGCGCGCGTTGCCGCCGCCGGCCGCGCGCCCAGCAGCAGGCCAAGCTGGCTGTGGCCCAGGACCATGCCGAGGAACTGTTCCGCCGCCAGGCCGGGATCGCCGATGCGCAGCTCAGGCCGGCCTTTCAGGTAGTCGGCCAATGTCTCCGCGATGGGGCGCGGGCCGCTGCGGTGGATGATCTTGCCCAGGCCCGGCACGCGGGCTGATTCCGCCACCACCAGCCGGTGCAGGGCCAGCGAACCCGGCGCCAAAGCCAGCTTGAGATAAGCCCGGCCGATCTGTTTCAGCGCCTGCTCCGGCGGCAAACCGTCACAAACCAGCCGCTGGATACCCTGCGTGAGTTTGCCGGCCAGAGCATCGATGATCGACGCGAACAAAGTCTCCTTGCTCGAAAAATGCGCGTATATGGTAATTTTAGACACGCGGGCACGGCGCGCGATCAGGTCCATGCTGGTGGCGCCATAGCCGCGTTCGAGAAAGACCTGTGTTGCAACTTCAAGAATTTCGGCATGCTTGCCGGCATCGGCGGGCCTGCCGCGCCGCCGCTGTCCGTTCACGGAGTCTTGCACTCGCTTCCCGGCCATTCCACGCCTTTTGAACTACCAATTTCTGAACCATACAGTATAGTAATCAAGGTTGCATAGAATTTCGCGCTGCCGTTGCCTCCCGCGGGCGGCGCTAGGGGAACAGGTCGTCGATGAAAAAGGCTTTTGGCTTGGGCGTACTGGCTCTTTTGGTAGCCGGTGGCGCCGCTTGGATGTTCTATGGCCCGCAGCTGCGCGAGATGATCGCCCAGGCGACGCCGGGTGCCTCGGCGGCCGCCCCTCAAGCCGGTACAGCACAGCAGGGTTCCGCGCGCAACCCGATCCCGGTGGATGTGCGGGTGCCGCGCATCGGCAATGCCCGTCAGCAGATCGAGGCCGTGGGCAGCCTGCGTTCCAATGAATCCGTGATCCTGCGGCCCGAAATCGCCGGCCGCGTCACCGAAATCCTGTTCGAGGAAGGCCAGCCGGTGAAGCGCGGCATGCCGCTGGTGCGGCTGGATGCCAGCATCGCCCGCGCCCAGGTGGCCCAGGCACGCGCCAACATCGCCTTGAGCCGCGCCAATTTCGGCCGCGCCGAGGAACTCTATGGCAAGGGTGCCGGCACCCAGCGCGCGCGCGACGAAGCCACCGCCAAGCTGCAGACCGATGAAGCCGCCCTCGCCCTGGCCCAGGCGACGCTGGACAAGAGCACCCTGCTGGCGCCGTTCGATGGCGTGGTCGGCCTGCGCCAGATCAGCGTCGGCGACTACGTCAATCCCGGCCAGGCGATGGTCAATATCGAAAGCATCGAGCAGTTGAAGGTCGATTTCCGCATCCCGGAAATCAACGCCCATCTCATCGCCGTGAACCAGAATGTGCGGGTGCGGCTCGATGCCATGCCCGGCCCAGCCTTCGATGGCACCGTGTTCGCCATCGATCCGGCGATTGATCCGAATGGCCGCGCCGCGATCCTGCGCGCCCGCCTGCCCAACCCGGAAAAGAAGCTGCGCCCGGGCATGTTCGCCCGCGTCACCCTGGTGGTGGAAGACCGCGCCAATGCCGTGCTGGTGCCGGAAACCGCGCTGGTGCCGGCGGGGCGTGACATCTATGTGCTGCGCGTAATCGATGGCAAGGCAACACAGACCAAGGTGAAGCCGGGCCTGCGCCGCGAGGGCGAGGTGGAAATCCTGGAAGGCCTCAAGGCTGGCGAACCCATCGTGGTGGAAGGCGCGGTGAAACTGCGCGACGGCCAGTATGTACGCGCCACCGAAATCAAGGGCAGCTGAGCATGGGTATCTCCGACCTTTGCATCCGCCGCCCGGTTTTCGCCACGGTGCTGAGCCTGGTGGTGGTGCTGATCGGCCTGGTGTCGTTCACCCGCCTGACAGTGCGCGAATACCCCAATATCGATCCGCCGGTGGTGCTGGTGGAAACCGTCTATCGCGGCGCCAGCGCCGAGGTGATCGAGAGCCAGGTGACACGCGTGCTGGAGGAATCCATCGCCGGCATCGAAGGCATCGACTTCCTGCGCTCGATCACGCGCCAGGAACGCAGCCTGGTGGTGGTGCGCTTCAAGCTGTCGCGTGACGCGGAATCTACTGCCAATGACGTGCGCGACCGCGTCAGCCGCGTGCGCGGCAAGCTGCCGCCGGAAATCGACGAACCCATCGTTTCCAAGGTGGAGGCCGATGCCCAGCCGGTGCTGTTCATCGCCTTCTCGTCCGAACGCCATACTTCGCTGGAACTGACCGATTACGCCGACCGCTATGTGAAGGACCGGCTGCAATCCATCGCCGGCGTGGCGGAAGCCCGCATCTTCGGCGAGCGCCGCTATGCCATGCGGCTGTGGCTCGATGCCGCCCGCCTCGCCGCCTACAACATGACGCCGCAGGATGTGGAAGGCGCCCTGCGCCGGCAGAATGTGGAAGTACCCGCTGGCCGTATCGAAAGCCAGAACATGGAATTCACCGTGCTGTCGGAAACCGACCTGCGCACGGCAGAGCAATTCGGCGCCATTATTGTCCGCGAGGTCAACGGCTATCCGGTGCGCGTGCGCGATGTCGGCCGTGCCGAAGTCGGGCCGCTGGATGAGCGCGTCAGCGTGCGCTTCAACGGCAAGCCCGCCGTGTCGCTCGGCATCGTCAAACAGGCCGTTGCCAATCCGCTGGATATCTCGCGCGGCGTGCGCGAGGCGCTGCCGGACATCCTGGAGAACCTGCCTGAAGGCATGCGCGCCGAAGTCGCCTACGATACCTCGGTATTCATCGAAGCCTCGATCAAGTCGGTCTACCGCACCATCGGCGAAGCCGTGCTGCTGGTGGTGGCGGTGGTGTTCCTGTTCCTGCGCAACATCCGCGCCACGCTGATTCCGGTGGTCACCATCCCGGCCTCGCTGATGGGTGCCTTCGCCATCATGCTGGCGCTGGGCTTCACCATCAACACGCTGACACTGCTCGCCATGGTGCTTGCCATCGGCCTGGTGGTGGATGATGCCATCGTGGTGCTGGAAAACATCTACCGCCATATCGAGGAAGGCATGGCGCCGCTGGATGCCGCCTTCAAGGGCGCCAAGGAAATCGGCTTCGCCGTTGTGGCGATGACACTGACTCTGGCGGCAGTCTATGCCCCCATCGGTTTCATGAGCGGCACCACGGGCCGGCTGTTCACCGAATTCGCCTGGGCCCTGGCCGGAGCCGTGCTGGTTTCCGGCTTCGTCGCGCTGACTCTCAGCCCAATGATGTGCGGCCGCCTGCTGAAGCACGAAACCAGCCACAGCTTCTTCTACAATGTGGTTGAGAATATCCTGAACGGCATCACCAATGGCTACCGCCGCTTCCTGGGTGGCACGCTCAAGGTGCGCTGGCTGGTGATCCTGATCGGCATCGGCTTTGCCGGCAGCAGCTATTTCGTGTTCAAGCAGCTCAAGCCCGAACTCTCGCCGGTGGAAGACCGCGGCACCATCGTCGGCTCGTTCAACGGCCCCGAAGGCGCCACGATCAATTACATGGAAAAATATGCCCGCCAGGTCGAAAAGATCATGGAAGGCATACCGGAAGCCGAAGCGCGCTTTGTCGTTTCGGGCAACCCGATTGTCTCGCAGGGCGTCTCCTTCACCCGCCTTGCCCATTGGGACCAGCGCCAGCGCAAGCAGCAGGATATCGTCACACAGCTGAACCCGAAGATGCGCGAACTGGCCGGCGTGCAGGGCTTCGCGGATAACCCGCGTTCGCTGGGGCAGAATCTGCGCTCGCCGGCAGTGTGGATCGTATTGCAGGCCAATGTCGATTACGATGAACTGAACCGCATGGTGGCGCTGGTGCTGCGGGAAGCCGAGAAATACCCGGCGCTCGCCAATGTCGATACCCGCCTGAAGCTGAACAAGCCGGAGGTCAAGGTATCGGTGAACCGCGACAAGGCGGCTGATATGGGTGTCGAAGTCGATACCATCGGCCGCACGCTGGAAACCATGCTGGGTGGCCGTCAGGTGACGCGCTTCAAGCAGAACGGCAAGCAGTATGACGTGATCGTGCAGGTGGCGGATGTCGACCGCACCAATCCGGACGATCTTTCCAAGATTTATGTACGCGGCTCCTCGGGCCAGATGGTTCAGCTTTCCAATCTGGTCAGCGTGCGGGAATCCTTGAGCGCCCGCGAACTCACCCGCATGAGCCAGCTCCGCGCCGCCGATATCACCTCAAACGTGGCGCCGGGCTATTCCGAGGGCGAAGCCCTGGCGCAGCTTGAGGAAGCCGTGCGCGCCGTGCTGCCGCGCGGTGTGCAGATCGACTACAACGGCCAGTCGCGTGAATTCAAGCAGGCGTCCGGCGACATCTACTTCACCTTCATCCTGGCGCTGGCCTTCATCTACCTGGTGCTGGCGGCGCAGTTCGAGAGTTTCATCGATCCGTTCATCATCATGCTCACCGTGCCGCTCTCCATGACCGGTGCGCTGCTGGCGCTGAAATACGGCGGCGGCACCATGAACATCTACAGCCAGGTCGGATTGGTGACACTGGTGGGCCTGATCACCAAGAACGGCATCCTGATCGTGGAATTCGCCAATCAGCTCCAGGAACAAGGCCGCAGCCGCTTCGAGGCGGTAATCGAGGCCGCAGCTCTCCGCCTGCGCCCGATCCTGATGACCACGGCGGCGATGGTGCTGGGCGCCCTGCCGCTGGCCATGGCCATGGGTGCAGGTGCTGAAAGCCGCAACCAGATCGGTCTGGTGATCGTCGGCGGCCTGACGCTCGGCACGCTGCTGACTCTGTTCGTGGTGCCGACCGCCTACACGATCCTGGCCCGCGACCGCAGCAAGATGGCGATCAAGCCGTCAGGCGAGCATGGCGCCGGACACAGCCCGGCGCCGCACGCAGCGGAGTAAAATTTACTACGCTGTTTCCTACTCGGCAGCCGCCTGCGCGGGTGCCGGGGCAATCTCCTCAGGCCGGTGCGGGAAAGCCAGCGAGCCGAGGAAGATGAACACGCCCAGCACTGCCAGCACGGTATACACCGCCTCGAAATTACCGGTGCGGGTATGCAGGAACGAGATCAGCGGCACGGCGAGCGCGCTGGCGGTGAACGACATCACATAGCGGATCGAGAAAGCCCGGGCACGCCAGGAATCCGTGGTGTAGCGCGCGATCATGGCATCGTTGATTGTTACCTGGCCGAACAGCGCGAACATGATGCCGGCGGCGAAGCCAAGCAAAGGCCAGCCCACGGCCCAGCCGGCAAGGAAGAAGCACGGCGCCTGCAAGGCCGCCACCGGCACGAACACGCTGCGCAGCGGCAGCCGGTCGATGATATTGCCGATGATCAGCTGCGCCATGGCGCCGAAGATGTAGACCAGGGCCGCGGTGAGGCCGATGCCGAAGGTGGAGAGCGAACCGAAGTGAAGCTGCTCCTCGAACAGCTTGGGCAGCGATACGGTGCCGGCATTGAAGGTGATGCCGCCAGCAATGGTGACCAAGGAGAGCACCACGAAGGCGCGGATCACCACGTCGCGCGGCACATCCACGGCCTTCTTGGCCGCCGCCTTGCCCGCACTCGGGCGGTTCGGCACCATGATCAGCCAGAACACACCGGCAATCAGCGCCGCCAAGCCCGGCACGAAGAAAGCCGCGCGCCAGCCGAGCCATTGCGCCAGGCCGCCGGTGATCAGCGCCGCCAGCGCCACGCCCATATTACCCCAGACGCCGTTGATGCCGAGGTCGCGGCCCATCTTCTCCACATTGGCCACCAGCAGCGCGCCGCCGACCGGATGGTAGATGGCGGCGAACAGGCCCATGGCGGTGAGGCCGACGGCGATCTGCCAGGGCGCCTGGGCCAGGCCGGTAAGCATGGTGGCACTGCCGATGCCGAAGAAGAAGATGGTCATCATCTTATGCCGGCTCCAGCGGTCGCCGAGCCAGCCGGCGGGAATGGAGAACAGGCCGAAGGAGATGAAGCCGCCGATAGAAAGTGCCAGCAATTCGCCATAGGGCAGGCCGAAAGCCTGATCCATGGTGAGCACGGCGGTGGGGAAGATCAGCATCAGCATGTGATCGAAGGCGTGGCCGATATTGACGAAGTTCACCACGCGGCGGGACAGATTCATGATTACCACTCCAGAGGAGACGCGATTCCTACCTGGACAGGCTAGCCTGTCCGGTTCAATCTGTTCTGCCAAATACTATCGAGATTCTGCCAGTGGCCGCCAGAAGCACCGATCCGCAGGACTACCAGCATGTGCCCCGCCCGGTGGCGGCGATGGCGAAGCCTTTCCCGGCTGGCTACCACATCGAGCCGCATGACCATCCGCGCGCCCAATTGCTCTATGCCGTGAGCGGCGTGATGCGGGTGATCACCCCGGAAGGTGCTTTCGTGGTGCCGCCGCTGCGCGCCGTCTGGGTGCCGGCCGGCATGCGCCATGAAGTGCGGATGGCTTCGGCAGTGGCGATGCGCACGCTCTATGTGGCGCCTGATGCCGATCCGGCACTGCCGACGGAATGCCGCGTGGTGGATGTGTCGCCACTGCTGCGTGAACTGATCCTGGAAGCGATCGCCGAGCCGGTGGAATACGACACGCAAGGCCGCGCCGGCCTGATCATGCAGTTGATCCTGGATGAACTGCGCCGCCTGCCCGCCGTGCCGCTGGGCCTGCCGATGCCGCAGGATGCTAGGCTCAAGCGGCTCTGCGAGGCGTTGCTGGAACAGCCCGGCAGCCGCCTGTCACTGGAAGAATGGGCCGCCAGAAGCGGCGCCAGCCCGCGCACCCTGGCGCGGCTGTTCCAGCAGGAAACCGGCCTGAGTTTCCGCCGCTGGCGCGAACGCGCCCGGCTGGCCGATGCGGTGGCGCGGCTGGCCGGCGGCGAGCCGGTGGCGCAGGTGGCGGCACGGCTGGGTTATGACAGCGCCTCGGCCTTCACCGCCATGTTCCGGCGCTCGCTGGGGGTGCCGCCGCAGCGCTATCTGGCTGCCACCGCAAGCTTGTCTTGACCGGCCCCATTCATTCTCTAAAGTAGTTGTACATAAAACATAAATCTGGAGGAACGTTATGATTCGGGCCATCACGCGGCGCAGCCTTGCCGCAGCTATTGCCTTCACCCTGCCCGCCCTCGCGGTCCTCAGCGCACCCGGTGCCGCCCAGGCCCAGGCCTGGCCGAACCGCCCGATCACCTGGGTGGTGCCCTTCCCCGCTGGCGGCGGCACCGATGCCTTCGCCCGCCCGCTCGCTGCCGTGATCGGCAAGGCGCTGAACCAGCAGATCGTGATCGACAACCGTGGCGGTGCCGGCGGCACCATCGGCGCCAGCGTGGCAGCCCGCTCCCCGGCTGACGGCTACAATTTCTTCATCGGCGCGGCGCATCACACCATCGCGCCGTCGCTGTATCCGAAGCTCGACTACGATCTTGAGAAGGATTTCGTGCCGATCACCGTGATCGCGCAGCCGCCGCAGGTGATCGTGGTCAACCCGCAGAAGGTGGAAGCCCGCACGCTGGCCGACCTGATCAAGTATCTGAAGGCCAATCCGGGCAAGATGGATTACGGCTCGGCTGGCAACGGCACCACGCACCATCTGGCGGGCGAGCTGTTCAAGATCGTGACCAAGACCGAAATCACCCATGTGCCCTATCGCGGCGCCGGCCCGGCCATGCAGGGCCTGCTGGCGGGCGAAGTGCATATGGTGTTCGACGGTCTCGGCACCTCGGCGGGCCAGATCACCGGCGGCCGCATCATCCCGCTCGGCATGGCTTCGCCGACGCGCAACGGCGCCTTCCCCAATGTGCCGACCACCAAGGAAGCCGGCCTGGATGGCTATGTCGTTTCCACCTGGTATGCCATGTGGGCGCCGAAGGGCACGCCGGCTGACATCGTGACGAAGATGTATGCCGAAACCCGCAAGGCGCTGGACAGCGCCGAGCTGAAGGATATCTGGGCCAAGAACGGCTCCGATACCCCGACCATGACGCCGGCTGAATTCGCGCCCTTCATCAGCTCGGAAATCAAGCGCTGGGCTGAAGTGGTGAAAACCTCCGGCGCGAAGCTCGACTGATCCGGCGTTTCCTGTAACCCTGCATCTCATTACCCTGGCGGTGCGGCCCCCGGTGGGGCCGCACCCAAGAGGCTCATGTGTCGATTGCGTACCGCATTCTCGTCTGCTGCTGCCTGAGCTACATCATCAGCCAGTTCTACCGCTCGGCCAATGCCGTGATCGGCCCGGACCTGATGCGGGAACTGCACCTGACGCCGGATGACCTCGGCATCCTCACCGGCGCCTTCTTCATTACCTTCGCGGTCAGCCAGTTCCCGGTCGGCATCGCACTCGACCGCTGGGGTCCGCGCCGCACCATCATCGCCACCCTGGTCATCGCCTTCATCGGCGCAGTGTGGTTTGCCAATGGCGATGGCCTGCTGGAACTCACGCTCGCCCGCATCGTGCTCGGCATCGGCTGCGGCGCGCTGCTCACCGGCCCGCTGGTGCTGTTCGGCCGCTGGTTCGCACCGGAGAAATTCGCCACCATTTCCGGCATCCTGATCGCTGTTGGCAATCTTGGCGTCATCGCTTCCACCGCGCCCCTGGCCTGGTTCTCACAAACCTATGGCTGGCGCGCCGCCTTTTATGTTTCGGCGGCCTTCACCGTGCTGCTGATCGTCCTGTCGTGGTTCGTGCTGCGCGACGATCCCGCTCCCGCCAAGTCCAAGACCAGGCAAGGCGAGAGTTTGGCCGACACCATCCGCGGCATTGGCGACGTGGTGCGCAACCCGAGCTTCCCGTATCTTTTCGTCATCATCTTCACCGCCTATGCCACCTTCATCTCCCTGCTGGGATTGTGGAGTGGGCCTTATCTGCATGATGTGCATGGGCTGGACACCACGGCACGCGGCGAGGTGCTGATCTTCATGGCTGTGGGTGCTGCTATCGGCTATTTCCTGTGGGGACCGCTCGACCGGGTGTTCAATACGCGCAAATGGCTGATCGGCGTCGGCGTCGGCATCCAGGTCATCTGCCTCGGCATCATCGTGCTGATCTCAGGCCTGAGCGTGCTGACCGTCGGCATCATCCTCACCGTTACGGCGGTGATGAACGGCTCCACGGTGATGATCTTCGCCCATGCCCGCAGCGTGTTTCCGCCGGAATTGGCTGGGCGCGGCATCACCACGCTGAATATCGGCACCATGGGCGGCGCCGCCTTCCAGCAGATTCTCACCGGTTACCTGATGGCCTGGCTTACGCCTATCGGCACGCAGCCAACTGAAATGGCCTACCGCATCGTGTTCGGGCTGCAAGCATTGCTGCTGGCCTCGGCGCTGGCATTTTATCTGCGGGGACCCGATGCCAAGCCGGGTATGATGCGGCAATGACCGAGCCTGTCGCCGCCCGTTTCAACATCGCGCGCTATTGCCTGGAAGCCAATGCACGGCTGAGGCCGCAGAAGACCGCCATGATCCTGGTCGGCGAAGCCGGTGAAACCCGCATGAGCTTCGCTGAAGCCGATCTGGCCGTGCGCCGCCTCGCCGCCGGCATCCAGGGTCTCGGCCTGCCGCCGCGCTCGCGCATCATGATCCGCATGGCCAATGATGCCGATTATGCCCTCACCTATTTCGCCACCATCGCCGCCGGCCATGTGGCTTTGCCCTCCAGCGCCCAGCTTACCGGCGCCGAAGCGGAATTCCTGCTCGGCAATTCCGGCGCCGCCGCCGTTGCCGCTTCCGCTGAACTGGCGCGCGACCTGAAACTGCCCGAAGGCGTGAAGCTGCTGGATCCGGCAACGCTGGCGCGGCTGAAGGAAACCGCGCCGCTTGAAGATTATGCCGATACCTCGGCTGATGATCCGGCCTACCTGGTCTACACGTCCGGCACCACCGGCAAACCGAAAGGCGTGCTGCATGCCCAGCGCGCCGCCTGGGGCCGCCGGCCGATGCACCAGGGCTGGCTCGGCTTGCAGGAAAGCGATGTGCTGCTGCATGCCGGCGCTTTCAACTGGACCTACACGCTCGGCGTCGGCCTGGTGGATCCCTGGGCCGTGGGCGCCACCACGGTACTCTATAACGGCCCGCGCGATGTCGGCATCTGGCCGAAGCTGATTGAGCGCCACCGCGCCACCATCTTTGCCGCCGTGCCGACGCTGTATCGCCAGATCCTGAAATACGGCGATGTGAAGCAATACGATCTCTCCAGCCTGCGCCATGGCTGCACCGCCGGCGAAGCCTTGCAACCCGCCCTGCTCGCCGAGTGGCAGGAGGTGATGCAGAAGCCGCTCTATGAAGCCCTCGGCATGAGCGAGATTTCCACCTACATCTCCACCGGCCCCGGCATGACGATAAAGCCCGGCAGCCCGGGCAAGCCGCAACCGGGCCGCCGCGTCGCCATCCTGCCCATAGAGAGCGACAGCACCGAGCCGCTGCCCAACGGCGAGACCGGCCTGCTGGCAGTGCATCGCTCCGAACCTTCGTTGATGCTCGGCTACTGGCATCGCCCGGAAGAAGAAGCCCTGGTCTATCGCGGCGACTGGTTCCTCGGTGGCGATCTCGCCTCGCTCGATGCCGATGGCTATCTCTGGCACCATGGCCGCAACGACGATGTGATGAATGCCATGGGCTACCGCGTCTCGCCGGCCGAGGTGGAAGCCGCCCTGGCCGAGCATCCCATGGTGCAGGAAATCGCCGTGACGGAACTGCGCGTGCGCGCCGATGTATCGGTGATTGCCGCCTTCATCATTCTGCGCGACGGCGCCCGGCCGGATATCCAGGAACTGGATGCCTTCGCCCATGAGCGCCTGGCAGCCTATAAATGCCCGCGTGAATGGCGCTTCATCGATACCCTGCCGCGCACCGCCAATGGCAAGGTGCAGCGCAAGCGGTTGACGCAGGCCTCATAAACCGTCATGGCCCGCTTCAGGCGGGCCATCCACGCCTTCCTTCTTATAAATACTCGTGGATACCCCGCCTTCGCGGGGCATGACGAGAATGTGCTAATCCCAGCCCAGTTCGCGGTTTTCCCGCACCGCCACTTCGTCGGCTTCGAGATTCTGCTGCAGGCGGGCGCGCGCCTGCTGCTGCAGCGTGATGCGCTTATCCAGGCCCTCATCCCAATGGGTGTGCATGTTGGCCAGCAAGGCTTCGTTATGCGCCTTGAACATCAGTGCGCGCTTGCGGGCTGAATAGGCACCATAGCCCAGCGCCTTCAGGGTTTCCTCGCCCAGCCGCAAGGCGGAATGGAATGTCTCGCGTTCGATCACCGGCACCTTGCGGTTCATCAGTTCCACGGCATGCAATACATCGCGGGCGCGGGCGATGATGGTGAGATTCGGGAAATGCCGCTGCGCCAGATCGACCAGCTTGAGCGAATCTTCCTGGTTGTCGATGGCGACAATCAGCACGCGGGCCTTGGCGGCGCCGGCGGCTTCCAGCAGGTCGAGCCGCGTCGCATCGCCATAGAACACCTTGAAGCCGAAGATGCGCAGCGCATCGATGGTTTCCGGGTCATGGTCCAGCACCGTGGCATTGATCCGGTTGGCGAACAGCAGGCGCGCGGCAATCTGGCCGACACGGCCAAAGCCGGCAATCAGCACCGGATTGCCCTGGTCCTCCATCACATCATCGGGTCGGTTCGATACCACCACCAGGCGCGGCTCGATCACCTTGTCATGCAGCACCAGCAGCAGCGGGCCGAACAGCATCGAAATCGCGACCGACACCGTAAGCAAGGCTGCAATATCGGCACTCATCACGCCCAGCGTGCCGGCGGCACCGAACAGCACGAAGGCGAATTCACCGCCCGGCGCCAGCAGGAAGGTGAACAGGCTGAGCTGCCCGCGCGGAATCTTGGCCAGCAATGCCAGCACGAAAATCACGGCGGATTTCGCCAGCAGCAGCCCGGCCACCACCGCCAGCACCTCCCATGGATGCGAGCGCAGCAGCCCGAAATCCACCGTCATGCCAACGGAGGTGAAGAACAGGCCCATCAGCAGGCCCTTGAACGGCTCGATATTACTTTCGAGTTCGTGGCGGTATTCGCTTTCTGCCAACAGCACGCCACCGATGAAAGCGCCCAAAGCCATGGATAGGCCGGCAAACTGCATCAGTGCCGCGATGCCGACCACGATCAGCAGGGCCGCCGCCGTGAAGATTTCGCGCAGGCCCGTGCTGGCGATGATGCGGAAAAGCGGTCGCGTCAGGTAGCGCCCGCCCAGTATCACGGCGATGATCACCGCGATGGCCAGCCCGGCCGCCTGCAAACCCTGCGGACCGGATGTGTCGGCTGCCACAGGGCCAATCGCCAGCAGCGGCAGCACGGCGAGAGCCGGGATCACCGCGATATCCTGGAACAGCAGGATCGAGAAAGCCGCGCGCCCGCCCGGCGTGCCGAGCAGGTTGCGCTCGGTGAGCGGCTGCAGGCCGATGGCGGTGGAGGACAGGCCGAGGCCAAGGCCCGCGACCACTACGGTCTGCCATGGCCAGCCGAAGGCAAGGCCGAGCAGCCCGAGCGCCAGGGCGCAGCCGGCAAGCTGCGCCGTGCCGAGGCCAAAAATTGGCCCACGCATCTGCCATAGCCGGCGCGGCTCCAGTTCCAGGCCGATCAGGAACAGCAGCAGCACCACGCCGAATTCAGAGAAATGCAGGATTTCGACCACATCGGTGATCAGCTTGAGGCCCCAGGGGCCAACCACCACGCCGGCAATCAGGTAGCCGATCACCGAGCCCATGCCGAGCCGCTTGGTCAGCGGCACCGCGATCACTGCAGCGGCAAGATAGACCAAAGCTGAGAATAGCAGGCTATGCTCGTCCATGGCTCAACGGTCCGTCTCAGGCACATCGGGCTGATCGCAGCCGATGCAATCGCGCGGATGCGGGTAGCTGTCGAGCCAGCGGACATAGGCCGCCGCATGATCGGCCACATCCTGATCGCTTCTGGAGCGCACGCCTTGCAGCAGGAAAGGCTGGCGGTAATTCATGCCGCAGAGTTCGGCGCTGCGCTCGAACGGCATCAGCAGCTCATTCATGGTGGCGCGGTTATAGCCTTCACGATGATAGGCGTGGTCCGGGCCGCCGGTGGAAATCGCCTGCACCAGATCCTTGCCATGCAGAGCATTGCCGCCATTGCCATAGGCCCAGCCATATTCCAGCACGCTGTCCATCCACTCTTTCAGCAAGGCCGGGCAGCTATACCAGTAGAATGGATGCTGCATGACGATCACATCATGCGTGTCGAGCAATGCCTGCTCGCGCTTCACATCGATATGGAAATCGGGATAAAGCTCGTAAAGATCATGCAGTGTCACCTGCGGCAAACTCTTTGCCGCCGCAGCCATGGCGCGGTTGATGCGCGAGGCGCGGTGATAGGGGTGCGCGAACAGCACCAGGATACGCGGTTTTTCCGATATCGTGGCGATTTCGCTCAACGCACCCCTCTCAGATCAGAAAGCCGACATGCCGTCGTCGGCGGTGATGATGGCACCATTGATGAAGCGCGAGCCCGGCGAGGCCAGCAGCTTGATCAGGCCATCGAGATCCTGCACATCGCCGACGCGGCGGCGCGGCAACATCTGCATCAGCTTCTTGCCACCCTCGGTCTGCCAATGATCACGGTTGATCTCGGTTTCGATATAGCCAGGGCAGATGGCATTGGTGTTGATGCCATAGCGCGCCCATTCCATCGCCATGGCACGGGTCATATGCACCACCGCCGCCTTCGACATGCAATACACGCTGAGTTGGCTCAGCACGCGCAGGCCGGCCAGCGAGGCGATGTTGATGATGCGGCCCTCGATCTTGCGCGCCACCATGCCGCGCGCCACCGCCTGGGCGACGAAAAAGGCGCCCTTGGTGTTGGTGTTCATGGTGAAGTCATAGTCGTCGGGCGTCACGTCGAGCAGCTTGCCCTGGGCCGAGACGCCGGAATTGTTCAGCAGGATATCGATCTTGCCGAGCTTCTGTTCAACCTCTGCGACAGCGGCCTGGATGCCGGGAATGTCAGTGACATCCATCTTCACGGTCACGGCTGTGCCGCCGGCCTTGGTCACCCGCTCGGCCAGGGCAGCCAGGCGGTCGGTGCGCCGGGCGGCCAGAGCTACCGCCGCGCCCTCGGCGCTGAGGATTTCCGCGAATCGCTCGCCAAGCCCGCTTGACGCGCCAGTGATCAGCGCCACCTTACCCTGCAACTCACCCATAACACTCTCTCCTAGCACTGTTTCCTGATAATGGTCCGCCGGGATGGTCCCGGTTCCGTCCCGCCCGGTCAAGCCTCGTCTGGCCGAAAACGCCGCCCTCTGCTAAGCTGGAACGCATGCGCATCGAAATCGTCTCCGACGTCATCTGCCCCTGGTGTTTTATCGGCAAGCGCCGCCTGGAAAAGGCCATGGCGCTGCGCCCGGATATCGAGTTCGAGATCGGCTGGCGGCCGTTCCAGCTCAACCCGGATATGCCGCGCGAAGGCGCCGACCGCAAATCATATCTGGAAGCCAAGTTCGGCGGCCCGGAACGCGCCAAGGCGATCTATGCCCGTGTTGCCGGCGAAGGCGCCAAGGAAGGCATCGCCTTCAATTTCGATGGCATCCAGCGCACGCCGAACACGCTCGCCGCCCATAGCCTGCTGCGCTGGGCGCTTGAGGATGGCGTGCAATACGATGTGAAGGAAAAGCTGTTCCAGGCCTATTTCATCCAGGGCCGCGATATCGGCGATGCCGCCGTGCTGGCGGAAATCGCCGCCGAGGCGGGCATGGACCATGCCGCCGTGCTCGGCAAGCTGGAGCAGGGCATCGATGCCGATGTGATCGAGGCCGAAGACAAGATGGCGCGCGAACTCGGCATCACCGGCGTGCCCTTCTTCATCGTCGAGCGCCGCTACGGCCTTTCCGGCGCCCAGCCGCCGGAAGTGCTGCTAGAAGTGATCGACAAGACCCTGGCAGCCGATGACGGCGGATGAGCCCCCAAATGAACCAGGCGCCACGCCGCAGCTGATCACGCCGATCTGCGACGAAGGCGTGATCGAGCAGGAGCGTTTGCGGCAGCTCTGGCAGCTTTGGCGCGATGCCTGCAACGGCGACCGCCTGCCCGGCCGCGAACTGGTCGATCCGCTGAAACTGCGCTTCCTGATCGGCATGGTGACGATCTTCGATATCCTGCCCGGCCCGCCCTACTTCACCTACCGCCTGCTGGGCCAGGAAATCGTCGACCGCATCGGCTTCGAACTCACCGGCAAGCCGCTGGACGCGCATCCCGATCCGATGCGCCGCGCCGTGATCTTCCAGGCCCTGAGCCGGGTGCGCGACGAGCGCAAGCCGATGCGGCTGTATTACCCGATAGCCTTCCGCGACATCCGCCTGGCGCATGAAGCCATCCTGATGCCGATTGTCGATGGTGAAAGCAACGTGATCCAGGCCCTATGCGGCCAGGTGATCCCGGAGAACGCGCCACGCTGGCGCGCGAAAAGCTAGGCGTCATACATCAGCCACTGCCAGCGACAGATTGGTGTAAATCCTGCCTGAGCCACAGCATCAGTACATTGAACGTACTTCTTTAATTGATTGATAGCTGAAGTGTTATTCAAGGAATGAGCAAAAAACGGAGAAATACGAGTATGAAATGGCTCGGATACATGATCGTAGTGTTAGGAGTCGTGAGTAGCATAGTACTCAAAAATATAACACCTGCACTGGATCTGGTGTCTCTCGCTTTTGTTCTATTCGGTTTTTCAATTATATGGCGCCACCAGATCACACTGTTTACACAGCCCGCAAGCCAGTGCGAGCATTGTTGGAAAGGGGCAAAGATTGGGGGAGGATTGTTGGCAGGTGTTATTATACTGATGCCACTTTTGTCGACTTATGAATTATCAGATATCTGGAGATTTCTGTTGGTTATTATTTCTTTGGTGGTGACAATAAGCGCCGCCTCATTGATCGTGAAATATTCGACTTGTGTTCAGTTTTATAAAAAATTAGGGAACGGGCCTAGATAACAAAGAAAAAGAAAACAACGCGTGGATGCCCCGCCTGAAGCGGGCATGACGGCCTTACTGATTTGGTCAAGCCTTCTTTTTCGCTGCCCGGCGCAGGGCTTCGTCGGCGATATCCGCCAGGCCCTTGGAGATCGACAGCACGCCGGCCAGGCGCTGTTCCGGCTCAGGCCAGTTCTGCAGCAATACCAGCTTGTGATCCGTCGGCCGCAGCTTGGCATTGCCGCGCTGCGACTGGATGAACAGCACCAAGCCCGGCGGATCGGCAAATACATTGTCGCGGAAGGACAGCGTCATGCCCTTCGGCCCGGCCTCGATCTTGGCGATGCCGGCATCACGGCAATGCTTCTTGATCGCCACGATGTCTAAAAGATGCTGTACCTCCACGGGCAGTGGCCCAAAGCGGTCGATCAATTCAGCGGCGAAAGCATCAATTTCCTCGCGGCCTTCCAGATCGGCAACGCGGCGATAAAGCTGCAGGCGCAGATTCAGATCCGCCACATAGGCTTCCGGGATCAGCACCGCCGTGCCGATCTGGATTTGCGGCGCCCATTTCTCGTCTGCCGCCTTCTGTCCCCTCGCCTCGGAACGGGCATCCTGGATCGCCTGCTGCAGCATCTCCTGATACAGCTCGAAGCCGACTTCGCGGATATGGCCGGACTGCTCCTCGCCCAGCAGGTTGCCGGCGCCGCGCAGGTCGAGATCGTGGCTCGCGAGCGTGAAACCGGCGCCCAGGCTATCCAGGCTTTGCAGCACGCGCAGGCGCTGATCCGCATTGGCATTCAGCATGCGGCCTGGCTGGTAGGTGAAATAGGCATAAGCGCGCAGCTTGGAACGGCCGACGCGGCCGCGCAGCTGATACATCTGTGCCAGGCCGAACAGGTCGGCGCGGTGCACCACCAGGGTATTCGCACTCGGGATATCCAGTCCGCTTTCAACGATATTGGTCGCCACCAGCACGTTATAACGCCCATCGTAGAAGGCGTTCATCACGTCTTCCAGATCGGTCGGTGCCATCTGGCCATGGGCCATCACCGGCTTCAGTTCCGGCACATGCTGCTTGATGAAGTTCATGCCGAATTCGAGGTCTTCGATGCGCGGACAGACGAAGAAGCTCTGGCCACCACGGAAATGCTCGCGCAGCAGGGCCTCGCGGATCACCACCGGATCGAATGGCGCCACATAGGTGCGCACCGCCAGGCGATCCACCGGCGGCGTGGCGATCAGGCTGAGTTCACGCACGCCCGACAAGGCGAGTTGCAGCGTGCGCGGGATCGGCGTCGCGCTCATGGTCAGCACATGCACTTCGGAGCGGATCTGCTTCAGCCGCTCCTTGTGCTTGACGCCGAAATGCTGCTCCTCGTCGATGATCAAGAGGCCCAGCCGCTTGAAGTCGATGCTCTTGGACAGCAGCGCATGGGTGCCGACGACGATATCCACCGTGCCGTCTTCCAGGCCCTTCTTGGCGTCTTTAGCTGCCTTGGCATTCACCAGGCGCGATAGCTGCTCGATACGCACCGGCATGCCACGGAAACGCTGCACGAAGGTGCGGTAATGCTGGCGGCAGAGCAGTGTCGTCGGACAGACCAGCGCCACCTGCTGCCCGGCCATGGCGGCGGCGAAAGCCGCGCGGATCGCCACTTCCGTTTTGCCGAAGCCGACATCGCCGCAGATCAGGCGGTCCATCGGCCGGCCGGCGCCAAGGTCGTCCAGCGTATCGTTGATCGCACGCGCCTGATCCTCGGTTTCCTCGAACGGGAAACGGGCGCAGAATTCCTCGTAAAGCCCTTCGGGCGGCGTAATGCGCTCAGCCGTGCGCAGCGCCCGCTGGGCTGCCACCTTCATCAGCGCCTCGGCCATGTCCTTGAGGCGCTTTTTCATCCGCGCCTTGCGGTTCTGCCAGGCGACGCCGCCGAGCTTGTCGAGCGCTACGCCGGCATCGCCGGAGCCATAGCGCGACAGCATCTCGATATTCTCGACCGGCAGATACAGCCGGTCGCCGCCTTCGTAATGCAGCAACAGGCAATCATGCGGCGCGCCGCCGATATCCAGGGTGACGAGGCCCTGATAGCTGCCGATGCCGTGATCGACATGCACCACCAGATCGC
Organism: Ferrovibrio sp.; assembly: GCF_965278975.1. Lineage (GTDB taxonomy): Bacteria > Pseudomonadota > Alphaproteobacteria > Ferrovibrionales > Ferrovibrionaceae > Ferrovibrio. The sequence goes on along the minus strand of NZ_OZ257126.1, from coordinate 3,846,849 downwards.
CAGGACTGAGGCCCGCCGCTTCGGTGAGGAAATTCTCGGCCCGACGCTGGCGGCGCTTGGCGCGCACCAGGCGGTCGCCGAGGATATCCTGCTCGGCGATGACGCAGAGATCGGCGGCATCGAAGCCATGTTCCAGCGGCAGCACAGCGATGCCCGCCGTATTGCGCGGCAGATGCTCCAGATCGGCGGCCAGTTCCACCGCCTCGATCGGCTCGATGCCGTGATCCTTCAGCACTAGGGCCAAGCGGTCGCGCGCACCGATGCTGTAGGCCGCGAACAGCACGCGCTTGCCGGCGGTGATCTGCTTCGCCAGATGGCCGCCCAGTGCTTCGTAGACGCTGACGCCCACCTTCTTCTGCTCGGCTGCCTGCTGCGCCTGACCGCGTTCCGGGGCGAAATCGCGGCCCGGGCGGGCGCCGAGATCGAGCGCCACCACGCCCTGCCCGGCCACGGCTTCAAATGGATTGAAGGCACCGACCGGATGCTTCGTCAGCACCTGGCTCCATTCGCCGGCCGTGAAATACAGCCGATCCGGCGGCAGCGGCTTATAGGGCGAGCCGGCTTCCGCGAGGCCGGATTTCATTGCCGCGCGGCGCGAATCATAGTGATCGGCAATGGTGCGGAAGCGTTCGTCGGCTGCTTCATCCAGCAGCGCATCCAGCAGCACTGGTGCCGCCGGCATGTAATCGAACAAAGTGGAAAGCTGCTCGAAGAACAGCGGCAGCCAATGCTCCATGCCGATATGGCGGCGGCCTTCCGACACCACTGCGTAAAGCGGATCATCGTCGGTGACGGTGCCGAAGAGTTCACGGTAGCGGCCACGAAAACGCGCGATACTGTCGGCATCCAGCGGCACTTCGCTCATCGGCGCCAGCGTCATGCCATCGGCATCGCCGATGGTGCGCTGGCTGGCGGGATCGAAGCGGCGGATGCTTTCCACCACATCGCCGAAGAAATCCAGCCGCAAGGGCGCCTCGGCACCGGGCGGGAACAGATCCACCAGGCCGCCGCGTACGGCATATTCGCCCGGCTCCATCACCGTGGAGATCCGGGTATAGCCGTTGCGGTTGAGATAGGCGACCAGGCTTTCCGGCGGCAACTTGGCGCCTTTGGCAGCACTGAGCGCGCTGGCATCGAGATAGGCCGCCTGTGGCAGGCGCTGCAACGCCGCGTTCAGTGTGGTGAGCAGCAGCCAGCCGCCTTCAGGCCTGGAACCGGCCAGCTTGCTCAAGGCATCCATGCGCCGCGCCGCGATCTCGGCATTGGGCGACACGCGGTCATAGGGCTGGCAATCCCAGGCCGGCAGGCCGATCAGCGGCAAGTCGGGCGCGAAGAAGCGCAAAGCCTGTTCCAGCGCCGCCATGCGGGCATCGTCGCGGCAGATCATGATCAGGCCGCGCTGCTGCTTCTGCGCCAACGCTGCCAGCAGACGGGCATCCTGGCCTTCCGGCACGCCGCCAAGGGCCCAGCGTCCCGCCCGGCCCAGCATATCGGGCAGCTTCTGTGCCATGATCAGCGCGGCGGGGTGTAGCTTTTGAGCAGTTGCATCACCGGCGTGTCGAATTCCACCGGCACCGGCTCGCGGCCCGTCGCCCAGGCATAAATCTGCGGATCCTCGTTGGTATCCAGCAGCGCCTCATAGTGATCCAGCATGGCGGCATCGAAATCCGGCAGATGCGCGCGGGCAAAGCCGCCGAGCAGCAGGTCGGTTTCCTTCATGCCGGTATACAGGCTGCGGTGGATCAGCCTTTTGCGGCGGATTTCAATCGGTTCCGACATGGTGCCTAGCTCTGGGAAAGTGCTGAAGGATATAGTACGCCCCCTAGGGTATCGACAAGCATTTCCAGGAACAAAATGCGGCCGGCGCTACTAAACCCCGCCTTCACGCCGATCAACCGCCTGAAGGGCTGCGGCCCGAAACTGGCGGCTTTGATCGAGAAGCTGACCGGCGGGCGGCTGCTGGACCTGTGGTGGCATCGGCCCTCGGGGCTGGTGGACCGCCGCTACCGCCCGACGATTGCGGAAGCACAGCCGGGCCGCATCTGCACGCTTGAGATCAGCGTCGAGAAGCATTTCCCGCCGCGCACACCGCGCCTGCCCTATCGCATCACGGTCAGCGACGCCACCGGTTCCCTCACCCTGGTATTCTTCAATGGGCGTGAGGATTATCTGCTGCGCGCCCTGCCGCCGGGTGAAACGCGGGTGATCAGCGGCCAGATCGAATTGTTCGATGGCCGCGCGCAGATGACCCATCCCGACCGCATCGGCACGCCGGCAGAAATTGCGGCCATGGCCGCCGTCGAGCCGGTCTATCCGCTCACCGCCGGCCTCTCGGGCCGGGTGATGAGCAAGCTGGTGGATGAAGCCGTGAGCCGCGCACCTGTGCTGCCGGAATGGCTCGATCCGGCGTATCAGAAGCGCCAGGGCTGGGGCGACTGGCAAGGCGCGCTGCATCGCCTGCACAAACCGGAAGAAGCCGAGGACCTGGAACCTTTCACGCCCTGGCGCTCGCGCCTGGCTTATGACGAACTGCTCGCCAACCAACTGGCGCTGCTGCTGGTGCGCCGCCGCCTGAAGCGCCTCACCGGGCGACCGCTGGTCGGCGATGGCCGCCTGCGTGACAAGCTGGATAAGGCCCTGCCCTGGCCGCTGACCAACGCGCAGCGCCAGGCGATTGCCGAGATTGCCGGCGACATGGCTTCCGAGCGCCGCATGCTGCGACTGCTGCAAGGCGATGTCGGCAGTGGCAAGACCATGGTGGCACTCTATTCCATGCTGGTGGCGGTGGAAGCCGGCGCCCAGGCCGCGCTGATGGCACCGACCGAAATCCTAGCCCGCCAGCATGCCGAAACCCTGGCACCCTATGCCGAGAAGCTGGGCGTGAAGCTGGCCTTGCTCACCGGCCGCGACAAGGGCAAGGCCCGCGCCGCACTGCTGGAGCAACTGGCGTCCGGCGGCATCGATATCGTGATCGGCACACATGCGCTGTTCCAGGGCGATGTGGCTTTCCACAATCTCGGGCTGGCGGTAATCGACGAACAGCACCGCTTCGGCGTCGGCCAGCGCCTCGGCCTCACCAACAAGGGCGAAGGCGTGGACATGCTGGTGATGACGGCAACGCCGATCCCGCGCACGCTGTCGCTCACCGCCTATGGCGACATGGATGTATCGAAGCTGACCGAGAAGCCGCCGGGACGCAAACCCGTCGATACCCGCACTGTTGCCGCCGAGCGCCTGCCGGAGGTGATGGAAGCGGTGGCGCGCAAGATCGAAACCGGCGAGCGGGTCTACTGGGTCTGCCCGCTGGTGGAGGAAAGCGAAGTCAGCGATCTCGCCGCCGCCGCCGAACGCCATGCCGCCCTGCGCGAAAAGCTGGAGGCACGGCTTGGTGCCGGCAGTATTGGCCTGGTCCATGGCCAGATGCCCGCGGCCGACAAGGATGCGGCGATGGAGGATTTCGTCGCCGGGCGCAGCAAATTGCTCGTCGCCACCACGGTGATCGAAGTCGGCGTCGATGTGCCGGAAGCAACCCTGATCGTGATCGAGCATGCCGAACGCTTCGGACTGGCGCAGTTGCACCAGTTGCGCGGCCGTGTCGGGCGCGGCGGCAAACCCGGCTCCTGCCTGCTGCTCTATTACGGCAAGCTCGGCGAAACCTCCCGCGCGCGGCTCAAGATCATCCGCGAAAGCGACGATGGTTTCCGCATTGCCGAGGAAGATTTGCGCCTGCGTGGTGCCGGCGAAGTGCTGGGCACGCGCCAAAGCGGCCTGCCGGATTTCCGCCTTGCCGATCTGGCCGCCCATGCCGATCTGCTGGCAACCGCACGCGATGACGCCAAGCTGATCCTGGAACGCGACCCGACGCTGAAAACCCCGCGTGGCGAGGCCTTGCGGCATTTGCTCTATCTGTTCGAGCGCGACGCCGCGATCCAGTATCTGCAATCAGGCTGACAAAGAAAAAGCCCGGCGGCCTTTCGGCTGCCGGGCTATTCTTTGCGATGGCTGTATCAGCCCTGGCTGCGGCGCTTCAGGGCCAGATGCCAGGCGGCCTGCATCACGGCAACGCCCAACAGGGTCTTGACCAAGGTGGCAGCCCAGAAGGGATAGAGGCCAGCGGCCAGCGCCTTCTGCACACCCACCAGCGTGGCAAGCCAGCTGACGCCGAACACGAACACCACGGCATGGCCGACTGCCATGGCAATCAGGCAGCGCAGCAGCGAGCGGTCCCAGCCACGCTCGGCCAGCCAGCCGACCAGCCCGACGGAAGCAACGAAGCCGATCAGGTAGCCCGCCGTGGGGCCAGCGAAATAGGCCGGGCCGGCAGCGGCACCTGCGAATACGGGCAGGCCGACGAAACCTTCCGCCAGATAGAGCAGCACGGTGGCAACGCCGAGGCGGCTGCCGAAGGCCATGCCAATGGCGAGGATCGCCAGCGTCTGCAAGGTCATCGGCACCGGCCAGAACGGCACCTGCACCTTGGCCGAGATCGCCAGCAAGGCGGAACCGGCCAGCATCGCCAGCGCGATGCGCCATGCCTTCATACCGGGCGCGACATGCTGCAGCAGAGTCGGATTAAGCGTCGTCGTAGTCATGTTTTCTCTCCCTTAAGCGAATTCGAGGATTACCTGGTCAACGGCCAGGCTGTCGCCCTTCTTGGCATTGACCTTCTTCACCGTGCCGTCGCGTTCGGCGCGCAGCACGTTTTCCATCTTCATGGCTTCGACCACGGCCAAAGCCTGACCGGCCTTCACCGGTTCGCCTTCCGCGACATTGATCGACACCACCAGGCCCGGCATCGGGCAGAGCAGATACTTCGACATATCCGGCGCCACCTTCTCCGGCATCAGGCGGGCCAGTTCGGCGGCGCGCGGGCTGCGCACGATCAGATCCAGTTCGGCGCCGCCATGGGTGATACGGAAACCTTCCTGGCGCATTGCTACACGGGCAACGATGGGCGTGCCGTCCACCGTGCCACGGAAGAAGGCTTCGCCCGGATGCCAGTCGGAGCGCACCTTCACGGCCTTCTTGCCGCTGAGCTTCACGTCATAGCCGCCCTCGGCATCGACAGCAGAGGCAACGGTTTCAACCTTGCCCTCGAACACCACCCAATCGCCGCTGGCAGCCTTCTCCGGCAGGCCGAGCTTGCCGGTGATATGGCTGGCGCGGCGCTCGGCGCGCAGATGCAGCAGTACCGCCACCGCCGTCAGCGCCTGATGCTTCGCCGCCGGCAGATCAGCGCCGGCAAAGCCCTGCGGCCATTCCTCGGCGATGAAATTGGTGGAGAGCTTGCCGGACTGGAAACGCGGATGCGCCAGCACGGCGTTGAGGAAATTGACGTTATGACCAATACCGGAAATCCAGGTCTCGTCCAGCGCATCGGCCAGCGCCTTGGTGGCTTCCTCACGGGTTTTGCCATAGCCGCAGAGTTTCGAGATCATCGGATCATAGAACATGCTGATCTCGCTGCCCTCGACCACGCCGGTATCGTTGCGGATCACCGGCGATTCTTCCGCCGTACGCCAGCGCACCAGGCGGCCGGTGGAAGGCAGGAAGCCGCGATACGGGTCTTCCGCATAGATACGCGCCTCAATGGCCCAGCCGTTCAGCTTGATGTCCTTCTGCGCAATCGTCAGCTTTTCGCCGGCAGCCACGCGGATCATCTGCTCGACCAGATCGACACCGGTGATCAGCTCGGTCACCGGATGCTCCACCTGCAGGCGGGTATTCATTTCCAGGAAGTAGAATTTGCGGTCCGGGCCGACAATGAATTCCACCGTGCCGGCGCTGTCATAATCCACGGTCTTGGCCAGAGCCACCGCCTGATCGCCCATCGCCTTGCGGGTCTTGGCATCCAGGAACGGCGACGGCGCCTCTTCCACCACCTTCTGATGGCGGCGCTGAATCGAACATTCGCGCTCGCCAAGGAAGATCACGTTGCCGTGCTTGTCGCCCAGCACCTGGATTTCGATATGGCGCGGCTCCTCGATATACTTCTCGATGAACACGCGGTCGTCGCCGAAGGAATTCTTCGCTTCATTGGTGGCGGACGAGAAGCCCTGCTCCACCTCGCCGTCATTGCGGGCGATGCGCATACCCTTGCCGCCGCCGCCGGCAGAAGCCTTGATCATCACCGGATAGCCGATCTCGCGTGCGATCTTGGTGGCTTCCTTGCCATCCTTGATGGCGCCGAGATAGCCCGGCACGGTGGAGACGCCGGCCTTCTTGGCCAGCTTCTTAGACTCGATCTTGTCGCCCATGGCGAAGATCGCGTTCGGGTTCGGGCCGATGAAGGCAATACCCGCCTGCTTCAGCGCCTCGGCGAATTTGCGATTCTCGGACAGGAAGCCATAGCCCGGATGCACCGCCTGGGCGCCGGTCTTCTTGCAGGCATCGACGATCTTGTCGATCACCAGATAGCTTTCGGCAGCCGGTGGCGCACCGATATGGATCGCCTCGTCCGCCATGCGCATATGCAGCGCGCCATCATCGGCATCGGAATAGACCGCCACGGTCTTGATGCCGAGCTTGCGGCAAGTCTTGATCACGCGGCAGGCGATTTCGCCGCGGTTGGCGATCAGTATCTTGTCGAACAGCTTGCCCGGCTTCACGGTGGGCGACGCTTGTTTGACCGGGGCAGCTTTCTTGGTCTGGGTCTTCTTGGCCATGGTTTTGCGCTCGCTCACAGCGGAATGTTGTCGTGCTTCTTCCACGGATTCTGCAACTCCTTGTCTCGCAGCATGGCGAGGGAGCGCGCAATCCGGTAGCGCGTGTTATGCGGCATGATCACGTCGTCGATGAAGCCGCGATGGCCGGCAACGAACGGATTGGCGAATTTCTGCCGGTATTCCTCGGTGCGCGCCGCGATCTTGGCGGCATCGCCGATTTCCGAGCGGAAGATGATTTCCACCGCGCCCTTGGGGCCCATCACGGCGATTTCCGCCGAAGGCCAGGCGTAGTTCACGTCGCCGCGCAGATGCTTCGAGCTCATCACGTCATAGGCGCCGCCATAGGCCTTGCGGGTGATCACGGTGACCTTCGGCACCGTCGCCTCGGCATAGGCGAACAGCAGCTTGGCGCCATGCTTGATGATGCCGCCATATTCCTGCGCCGTGCCGGGCAGGAAGCCGGGCACATCGACGAAGGTGACGATGGGGATTTCATAGCAATCGCAGAAGCGCACGAAGCGCGCCGCCTTGCGGCTGGAATCGATATCGAGGCAACCGGCCAGCACCATCGGCTGGTTGGCGACGATGCCCACCGGCTGGCCGCCGATGCGGGCAAAACCGGTGAGGATATTCTTGGCGAAGCTCGGCTGGATTTCGAAGAAGTCGCCGTCATCGACCACCTTCTCGATCAGCTCCTTCATGTCGTAGGGCTTGTTCGGGTTCGGCGGCACCAGGGTATCGAGGGAAGCTTCCTGGCGCTCGATCGGATCGAAGCTTTCGCGCGCCGGCGGCTTCTCCCGGTTGCTGAGCGGCAGGAAGCCCATCAGGCGGCGTACCTGCACCAAAGCCTCGACATCATTCTCATAGGCATTGTCGGCCACCGAGGACTTGGTGGTATGCGTCACCGCGCCGCCCAGCTGTTCCTGGGTCACCACTTCCTGCGTCACCGTCTTCACCACATCCGGGCCGGTGACGAACATGTACGAGCTGTCCTTCACCATGAAGATGAAGTCGGTCATTGCCGGGGAATACACCGCGCCACCGGCACAGGGCCCCATGATCACTGAAATCTGCGGCACCACGCCGGAGGCCAGTACATTGCGCTGGAACACCTCGGCATAGCCGGCAAGGCTGTCAACGCCTTCCTGGATGCGGGCGCCGCCGGAATCGTTGAGGCCGATGACGGGTGCGCCAACTTTGAGCGCCTGATCCATGATCTTGCAGATCTTCTTGGCATGGCTGGCCGAGAGCGAGCCGCCGAACACGGTGAAATCCTGGCTGAAGACGAAGACCAGACGGCCATTGATGGTGCCCGAACCGGTAACCACGCCATCGCCGGCCACCTTCTGCTCGGCCATGCCGAAATCGGTGCAGTCATGCTCCATGAACATGTCCCACTCCTCGAAGGAGCCGGGATCGAGCAGCAGGTCTATGCGTTCCCGCGCGGTCAGCTTGCCCTTGGCATGCTGCGCGGCGATGCGCTTGTCGCCGCCACCGGCGCGCGCCTCAGCACGCTTGTCCTCAAGTTGCCGGATAATGTCCTGCATTACACGTCCCCCTGTTGCCCTGTCGGGCTACCTTACACGCGTTAGATTTCTCTCGAATAGCACAATGTATCGCACTGCAAAATAGCCAGAAGCGCAACAAATTACTCGCCGATCCGGTCAGATCGTCGGTAGGCGAACAGTTCAGCCTATGGCGGAAATCAGGCCTTGCGGCGCCCGGATACCGGCGCTTCGGGCAGCCGGCAGTCGGTCAGGTCGGCACCATCCAGCATGGCGCGGGCAAGATCGACCTCGTCCATCACCGCACTGCGCAACTGTGCGCCGCGCATATCGGCGCCGCGCAGCACCGCGCCGGTCATGTTGGCCGGAAACAGCCGGTTGCCCGGCATCACCAGTGGTCCGAGATTGGCATCGCGCAGATCGGCCCGCACCATCTGCGCCCCCGTAAGGTTGGCGCCGCGCAGGTCCGCCCCCACCAGATTGCAGTCGCGCAGGTCGGCTTCCATCAGCTTGGAGCCTTGCAGCATGGCACGCTGCAGGTTCAGGCCCTGGAGGATCGCCCCTTTGAGATTGGCGCCGGTAAGGATCACACCGGGCTTCGGCCCGATGGCGCGCAGATCAAGTTCGCTGAAATCGAACAGCCTGCCCTGCTCGCCGCCGGTGCCAAGCCACTGCGCATAAAGCTTCAGTGCCTCATCGATCGGCACACCAAGATCGGCCAGCGGCCGGCCTTGCGGCTTGTCGTCCAGCACGCCTGCCACATCGGTGCCGGCCAGCAGCGCATTTTCCATCTTGGCGCCGACCATAACGGCGCCGCGCAACGTGGCATCCTTGAGGTTGGCACCGGAAAGATCAGCACCGGAGAGGTTGGCGCCTTCCAGGCGCGCGGCAGAAAGATTGGCGCGCGTCAGGATGCAGTTCACCATGATCGCATCGGTGAAATCGGTGCGCCCGGCGGCAACGCCGGAAAGATCGGCGCCGGTGAGATCCACGGCAATCATCTTGGCGCCGCCAAGATCGACCGGATCATGGTCCGGCTTCTTGATATGGACGTTGCCGTATTTATCGCGCTCGGCCACCACACCATCGCGCATGTCGGCATCCAGCAGCCGCGCGCCGGTCAGGTCGGCGCCGCGCAAAGAAGCGCCGCGCAGATCGGCTCGTTCCAGCCGTGCGCCCTGCAGGTTGGCGCCGCGCAGATCGCAGGCATAGAGCACGGCCTGGCTCAGATTGGTCTCGGCCAGGTTCACACCCTGCATCTTGCAGCCGGTGAAATCGGCGCCGGCCAGATCGGCACCGGCCATGGTCAGATTGGAAAGATCACGGAACTGAAAAATAGAGCGCCGTCCGCCAGCGAGGCGCTGACGATACTTCTCATGGTCGGCAATCGCGGCGAGCAACTCGCCATAGCCAACTTTTGGACGCTGCCTGTTTTCCATACGAGACGCCGTCACGCGTCATCCCCCGATAAACGGTACAAGCTCACTGTGCGACGCAGCATCCCCCGCTTCGTCACCCAGCCGATTCATTTGAATGCGAAGGATCATACGCCCGCTACCAGGGCCCGGGGAACTGGATATTTATTATTAATTACAGCATCTTATCGGCAATATGACAGATTTTGACCGATTCTCCGACCGCCCTAGCGACCGCGAAAGTCAGGCGGGCGCTTGGCCTTGAAAGCCGCCAGGCTCTCGGCGAAATCCTCACTCAGCGTCATCAGAGCGAATTGCTCTGCATCCAGAGCAGAGGACATCTGAATCAAACCTTCAGTGTATGCATTGGCGCCGCGCTTGATCATGCGCACCGCGAGCGGTGGTTTCGCTGCCGCGATTTCAGCCAGTGCCAGCGCGCGTTCCAACGCGGAACCATCCGCCACCACTTCATCGACAGCGCCAAGCCGCTGCAATGTTCCACTATCTGAAACTTCACCCAGGATCGAAAGCCGCTTCGCCGCGGCCGGACCGCAGCGCGCGATGAGGCGCGGCAACGCCGTCCAGCTCAGGTTCATGCCGCGATCCACTTCCGGCAGACCCAGCCGCGAGCCCTCGCCCGCCACCACCAGATCGGCGGCACTCGCCAGGGCCAGGCCGCCGCCAAGGCACCAGCCCTCAACCGCAGCAATGGTGTAGCATTCCAGGCCCGCCAGCGCCTTGCACATCGCCGCGCCGGCCAGCGGCCCCTGCATGCGCTCCGGCACGCTGGCGGTAGCGATCGTCGCCAGCATCGGGTCTTTCAGATCGAAGCCGACCGAGAACACCTCGGCGGCACCAGTCAGTACCAAGGCATTCGGCGGCTCGGGCGACTTGGCGAGATCGTCAAACGCCTCGCGCAACGCCCGCATTGCCAGTACCGAGAGCGCATTGCGGCCATCGCCACGGTCGAAGCGCAGCAACGCAACGCGGCCACGACGCTCCAGGCTGAGCATTATTTCGTTCCGCTCTGCACCGACTTGATGATTGCCGAGTAATCGAGCGCGCCATTGCCGGCATTGACGAATTCGGAATAGAGCGCGGTGGCTTCCGCGCCCAGCGGCGTGACGACGCCAGCGGCACGCGCCGCTTCCTGCGACAGCTTGAGGTCCTTGAGCATCAGATCAGCGGCAAAGCCCGGCTTGTAATCGCGGTTGGCGGCCGAGGTCGGCACCGGACCGGGCACCGGGCAATGGTTGATCAGCGCCCAGCAGGAGCCCGAGGAAGCCGACACGATATCGAACATCGCCTGCGGCGCCAGGCCGAGCTTCTCGCCCATCACGAAGGCTTCCGAGATCGCGTTCATGGTGATACCGAGCACCATGTTGTTGCACACCTTGGCGACCTGGCCGTTACCGGCGCCTCCGGCATGCACGATCTTCTTGCCCATCTTTTCCAGCAGCGGCTTGGCCGCAGCAAAGGCATCGTCGCGGCCACCGACCATGAAGGTGAGCGCGGCATTCTCAGCCCCGGCAACGCCGCCGGAAACCGGTGCGTCCAGCATGCGCATGCCCTTGGCCTCGGCAGCGGCAATAACTTCGCGCGCCGTTTTCACGTCGATAGTGGATGAGTCGATGAACAGCGTGTTCGGCCTGGCCACCGAGAGAATGCCCTTGGAACCGGTATAGACATCGCGCACATGCTTGCCGGCCGGCAGCATGGTGACCACGGCATCAACATCGGTGGCGGCTTCCTGCGCCGTGGCGGCCTTAGTGCCACCGGCTTCCACCACGCGGGCAACTGCCTCGGCACTGAGGTCGAATGCCTTCACGGCATAGCCGGCCTTCAGCAGGTTGCGCGCCATCGGCCCGCCCATATTGCCAACGCCGATGAAACCGATGCTCTTCATGTCCCTCTCCCTTGTTTTATTTCTGAATCAGTCGAAGCGCAGATCGCCATCCGGCAGGGCGGCGAAATAGCTTTCGATATAGGCATCCTCAACTGCTTCCAGTGTCGCCGGCTGCCAGCGCGGCGCATGATCCTTGTCAACGATCACCGCACGCACGCCTTCATAGAAGTCATGCCCGCTGAGCACATGGTTGCACATGCGCCATTCCAGCTTCATGCAGTCGCGGAAATTCAACTGTCGGCCACGGCGGAGCTGCGCGAAGGTCAGTTTCACGGAGGTCGGCGACTTGGTGCGGATCAGCTTGGCCTGCTCAACACCAAAACCATCCGATGCTTCAAGCTTCTGCATGATTCCGGCCACGCTGTCACCGGCGAACAGCAAGTCGATCAGGCCAAGATGCGGTGCCAGCGGCGCGGCGCCCGGATCATGCTGGAACGGCATGATCACAGCATCCACCGCCGCCTTGTCGCTGAGCGGCGCGGCGATCAGCGCCGCTTCCAGGGCGGCATGGTCGGCACGCTTGACGCAATGGGTGGCGATGCCGGCATGCAGCACATCGGCCGATTTCAGCCGCGCGCCGGTGAGGCCGAGATAAGTGCCGAGTTCACCCTTGAGGCGCGGCAGGAAATAGGTGCCGCCAACATCGGGAAACAGGCCGATGCCGGTTTCCGGCATGGCGAACAGAACCTGCTCGCTGATCACGCGATGGCTGCCATGCACCGAAAGACCGACGCCGCCGCCCATGAAGATGCCGTCGATCAGCGCGATGAACGGCTTTTGCATTTCAGCGATCAGGGTATTGGCGCGGTATTCCGTGTTCCAGAAGGCGCGCGCACCGGCACGGCCTTCCTCACCCGGCGCCGTGAGATGGCGGATATCGCCACCGGCGCAGAACGCCTTCTCGCCAGTGCCCTTGATCAGCACTGCCTTGATCGCGGCATCCGCGCTCCATTGCCGCAGGGTTTTTTCCAGGGGCACGCACATCGCCTGATTCAGTGCGTTCAGTGCCGCCGGGCGGTTAAGCTGGATGATGCCTAGCCCGTTCTGAACGGAAAACAGAATCTCATCGGTCATGGTTTATTGTCTCAATCCAGGAATGAGCCAGACAGCAGCGACCGCGACACGATCACGCGCATGATCTCGTTGGTGCCTTCAAGTATCTGGTGGACGCGGGCATCGCGCAGATAGCGTTCCACCGGATAATCCTTCAGATAGCCGTAGCCGCCATGCAACTGCAAAGCCTCGTTGCAGATGGCGAAGCCGGCATCGGTGGCGAACCGCTTGGCCATGGCGCAATACATCGTCGCCTCGGCATGTTTGGCGTCCAGCATGGCGGCGGCATTGCGGATCATCAGCCGAGCGGCGGCCAGATCGGTGGCCATGTCGGCAAGCTTGAACTGCGTCGCCTGGAAGCTGGCGATAGCATTGCCGAATTGCTTGCGGGTGGCGACATGCTCGCGGGCTATGGTGAGGCAGGCCTTGGCAGCGCCAATCGAGCAGGCGCCGATATTCAGCCGCCCCCCATCCAGGCCGGCCATGGCGATGCGGAAGCCCTCGCCTTCGGCGCCGATACGATTGATCTTCGGCACACGGCAATCCTCGAAGATCACCATGGCGGTAGGCTGCGAATTCCAGCCGAGCTTCTTCTCCTGCGCGCCAAAACTCAGGCCCGGCGTGCCATTTTCCACCACGATGCAGGAAACACCGCGCGCGCCCGGCTCGCCGGTGCGCACCATGCAGACGTATATGTCTGAACGCCCGCCGCCGGAAATGAACGCCTTGGTGCCGTTCAGCACATAGTAATCGCCATCATCCACGGCTCGGGTCTGCAAGGCGGCGGCATCCGAGCCGGCATTGGGCTCGGTGAGGCAGTAGGACGCGAAATGCTCCATGCTGGTCAGCTTGGGCAGGAAACGCTGGCGCTGTTCCTCGTTGCCGAAGCGGTCGATCATCCACGCCGCCATGTTGTGGATCGAGATATAGGCGGCCGTGGACGTGCAGCCGGCGGCCAGTTCCTCGAAGATCAGCGCGGCATCAAGCCGGGTCAGGTCCGAGCCGCCGACATCGTCGCGCACATAGATGCCGCCGAAGCCGAGGGCCGCCGCTTCGCGCAGTTCGGCCTCGGGGAAAATCTTCTCGGCATCCCATTTCGCCGCACCCGGCTGCAGTTTTTCCGCAGCGAAGCGGCGCGCCATCTCCTGGATGGCGCGCTGGTCCTCGGTCAGACCGAAGGACACGGCGTCACTTCATGGTCGGGATGTTGAACTCGGCGCCGGAACGGATGCCGGTGGGCCAGCGGGCGGTGACGGTCTTGATCTTGGTGAAGAACTTCACGCCTTCCGGACCATGCTGGTTGGTGTCACCGAAGGCCGAACGCTTCCAGCCACCGAAGGTGTGGAACGCCAGCGGCACCGGGATCGGCACATTGATGCCCACCATGCCGACCTGCACCTTGGCGGCAAAGTCACGCGCCGCATCGCCATCGCGAGTGAAGATCGCCACGCCGTTGCCGAATTCATGCTCGGTCGGCAGCTTGGCGGCTTCCTCGAAGCTCTCGGTACGAACCACGCTCAGCACCGGGCCGAAGATTTCTTCCTTGTAGATGCGCATGTCCGGCGTCACGTTGTCGAACAGGCAGCCGCCCATGAAGAAGCCCTTCTCATAGCCCTGCAGCTTCAGGCCACGGCCATCCACCACCAGCTTGGCGCCTTCCTGCACACCGGTATCGACATAGCCCTTCACCTTGGCCAGATGCTCCGCCGTCACCAGCGGACCCATTTCGGAATCCTTGTCCACCGAGGGGCCGACCTTCAGGGCGCGCACGCGCGGCGCCAGGGCTTCCACCAGGCGGTCGGCGGTCGACTTGCCCACCGGCACCGCAACCGACACGGCCATGCAGCGCTCACCGGCCGAGCCGTAGCCGGCGCCGATCAGCGCATCCACGGCCTGATCCATATCGGCATCGGGCATAACGATCATGTGGTTCTTGGCGCCGCCCATGGCCTGCACGCGCTTACCATGCGCCGCCGCCGTGGCGTAGACATACTGGGCGATCGGCGTCGAACCGACGAAGCTGATCGCCTGGATGCGCGGATCGGTGAGCAGCGTATCCACCGACACCTTGTCGCCGATGACGCAGTTCAGCACGCCCGGAGGTGCGCCGGCTTCCAGCATCAGTTCTGCCAGCCGCAGCGGGCAGCTCGGATCCTTCTCGGACGGCTTCAGCACGAAGGTGTTGCCGCAGGCAATCGCCACCGCGAACATCCACATCGGCACCATGGCCGGGAAATTGAACGGCGTGATGCCGGCAACCACGCCAAGCGCCTGACGCATCGAGTAGACGTCGATGCCGGTGGCCACGCTGTCGGAATACTCGCCCTTCAGCAGATGCGGGATGCCGCAGGCGAACTCGACGACTTCCAGGCCGCGCTGCAGCGAACCGCGCGCATCCGACACCACCTTGCCATGCTCATTGGCAATCAGCAGCGCGATCTCGTCGGCATGCTTCTCGCAAAGCTCCTTGAATTTGAACATCACCCGCGCGCGGACCAGCGGCGAGGTGCGCGACCAGGTTTCGAACGCCTTCTGGCTGTCGGCAATCGCCGCCTCGACCTCTTCCTTGGTCGCCAGCGGGGCGCGCGCGCCAATCTCGCCCGTGCTCGGGTTGTAGACATCGAGGAAACGGCCGGATGTACCTGCCACCTTCTTGCCGCCAATGAAATGATGCAGAGCCTGGGTCATAGTGTGTTCCTCCGTCTTGCCTTGTGGCGTCTTTTCGCGGTTCGCCAACAGTTACATTCCATGTGGCGCCGTAGGATATGGCAGGTCGGCGGCCCGCATGGTATTGGAATTTTTGCACAATAGGTGGGCATAATCCCAAACCCATCGCTCCCCTCCGGGGGCATCAGGAATAGCCGTCGCCGGGCCTGCGGGCAACCCACGGAGGGTGTTTTCCCACCCTGCACGCCCACACCACACCCGGTTGCAAGTCCGCTGGCGCGCCAACGTCATACGCGATAGAACCCAGACATGCCCGAGCCTCTGGACATCAAAGCCGCCGCGACATGGGGCGATGGCGCTGCCCGCCTCGCCGGCATCGCCCTGCTGGCATTGTCCGGGGGACTGCTGCTGGGTGCTGTTACCGGCCAGAACGGGGTGATCGACTGGCTGCCCGGCCCGCCTCCAATCCATGTCGAACTGATTACGGGCAGCGCCATCGCGGCCCTGGGCCTGCTGGCTGGCACCCGCCAGATGCTGATCGGGCGGGTTTCCGCCAGTCTGCTGCTGTTGCTGGCCCTCTCTAGCCTCGGCGACACCATCCTGCGCGGCAACATGGACCGCAGCGCCGAGATCATGGCGGCCGGCAACGGCCTGCTGAGCCATGTCGGGCATATGGGGCCGGTCACCGCGGTCGGCTTCCTGTTCGCCGCCCTTGGTCTGGCCATTCCCGCCCGCCCAGGCCAGCAGGCATCGCGCCTGCTGCCGCCACCGCTGCTGATCTGGGCAGCGGCCACCATGCTGATCGCCTGGGGCCTGATGCTGCTGCTCAGCGCCTTCGACATGCTGCCGCAAACCCGCGCCTGGGCGCGCCATACCCAGGCGGTGATCGGCGCCGTACCGGTATTGCTGTTGATCGGCATCGGCCTGGGCGGGCGTTTCCGTGCCATGGGCCGCCTGCCCGCACCACCGCCATTGCTGGCCGCCGTGGCCGGCATCCTGATCTTCGGCACGGCTGTTTCATTCACCCTGTGGCAGGCCACGGCGGAGGCCGAGGAGCGCCTGCTGGAGCGCGACGTGGCGCAGCATGCCCGCTGGTTCGCGCAGGAGGCCGAGCGCCGCCTGGATATCCGGCTTGGCACCCTGGAACGCATGATGGAGCGCGAAGGCGCGCAAGCCGCCAGCAACGACCGTTCGCTGCGCGGTGCCGCCGGCCTGGTATTGCAGGCGGATGCCACGGTAAGCGACCTGCAACTCTGGAGCCTGGGGCCACGCGGTATCGGCGGCAGCGCCGATCAGCTGGAGCGGCTCTGGTCCGAGGCAACGCGCAATGCCGGCACGCTCAGCATCAATGACGCCGTGCTCGGCAACTGGGCGGCGGCTTTGCGCAGCAACAGCCTGAAGGCCGGCAAGGCAACCTATCTGGTTGGCGGGTATTATCGCGGCAGCGGCCCTGCCCTGCTGATGATGGTGGCCCAGCCGCATGACGATGGCAGCGCGCTGCTGCTGGTCGGCGGTATCGACCTGACGCGCTATTTCAGCAGCATCGCCAGTATCGCCGCCGGCTTCGGTTATGCCCTGCGGATTGAGGAAAAAGGCCTGACGCAGTTCCAGCGCGGCGCGTTCCCGTTGGAAGCGGTGCGCGCCTATCCCCTGCCGATGTTGGGGCCGGACTGGCAATTGCGGCTGGCGCAGATGCGCGACACTGAAACCGCTCAGGCCCTGCCCGTTGCCGGCCTCACACTGCTGTTCTGCCTGCTTGCCACGGCGATGATTGCCGGCCTGGTGGCGCTCGCCTATGGCGCGGTGCTGCGCCGGCGCGACATGGCCGATGCCCGGACCCGTTTGCAGGAGATCAATGATCGCTTCGAGGCGGCAATGCGCGCCTCGCGTATCGGAATCTGGGACTGGGACATCCAGCGCAACGAAACCCTGGTGATTGCCGGCTTCATGGGCGAAGCCGGCGGCGGCCAGGCACCGAGCTGGCGCCATTTCTCCAGCCCCGATTTCTTCGACCGCGTGCATCCCGAGGATCAGGACATGATCCGCCGCCGGATGGACAAGCAGCTAAGATTCAGCACGCCGTTCGAGGCCGATTTCCGCCTGCGCCGTGATGACGGACTCTATATCTGGACCCAGACCCGCGGCATTGCTTTGCGCGACGGACAGGGCAAGCCGGTACGCATGGTCGGTTCGATGGAAGACATCGAGGATGTGCGCCGCCAGATGATGGAGATGGAGCAGCAGCAGCATATCCTTGAAGCCCAGGCTGAGCGGCTGGCCCAGGTTGCCCGTGATCTGGAAGTGGCGCGCGATGCGGCCGAGGCCGCCAACCGGGCCAAATCCAGCTTCCTCGCCATGATGAGCCATGAAATCCGCACGCCGATGAATGGCGTGCTCGGCATGCTCACACTGCTGCGCGATGCCGGCCTGCAGAACCATCTGCAACGTTATGCCGAGGTGGCCGAGCAGTCGGCACGCGAATTGCTGTCGCTGATCGACGACATCCTCGATGTTTCCAAGCTCGAAGCCGGCAAGCTGAAGATCGAGGATACCGATTTCGACCTGCGCCCGGCATTGGAAACCCTGATCGCGCTGCACCAGCCGCGCGCCGAAGCCGCCGGCAACCGGCTTGAGCTTGTCATCGCCGACGATGTGCCGGAACACCTGATCGGCGACCCGCTGCGGCTGCGCCAGGTCGTAACCAACCTGCTGGGTAATGCCATCAAATTCACCGAACAAGGCCGTATCACGGTGAGTGTCACCGCCAGCCGGCCCAGAAGCGCCGATCCGGAAGCCATCCTGCTGCGCTGCGAGGTGGCGGATACCGGCATCGGCATCGAACCGGCGGCGCAGGAACGCCTGTTCCAGCCCTTCACCCAGGCTGATGCCTCGATCACCCGGCGCTATGGCGGCACCGGGCTGGGCCTCACCATCTGCCGCAACTTGGTGCAGCTGATGGGCGGGGAAATCGGCGTGGTCAGCGCACCGGGCCAAGGCTCCACTTTCTGGTTCACCCTGCCGCTGCGCGAGGACCGCGAATTGATCGAGCGCCTAAATGCCGCTGGCGTGTGAAGTTTTTATCCCCTGTTAACCAGGTCCGCGCGAAGATTCCGGCATTGACCAGCCGGAGCGTCCCGCATGTTGCCGCTGTATCCGATCACCCCGCCGCCATCCAAGCTGCTGCTCCAGGCCATTGCCAGCCGCGGCTACAGCCCGGAACGCTTCCGCGTCGAAACGCGCATCAAGCCGCGCCTGTTCCGCGCCGTGATCAGCGGCAAGCGCCCGATCAAGCTGGGCACCGCGATGCGGCTGGGGCGTTTCTTCGGTACCTCCCCCTGGGTGTGGATTGCTTTTCAGGAGCGGTATGATAAAGCCGTCTGAATGAGCACCGACCGCCTGCCGCCCAGCTTTCCCGCCTTTCCCGTCAGCCGCCCGCGCCGCCTGCGCCGCAGCGACTGGACCCGTCGTCTGGTGGCCGAGAACCGCCTCGGCGTCGACGATCTGATCTGGCCGATCTTCGTGCATGAAGGCCCCGGCAACGCGGCGATCCCCTCGATGCCCGGTGTCGAGCGCCTCACCGTCGAGGCCGCCGCCGAGGCCGCCCGCGAAGCCGAGGCGCTTGGTATTCCCTGCATTGCGCTGTTTCCGGCCACCAACCCGAAGCTCAAGAGCGAGGACGGCCGCGAGGCACTGAATCCGAACAACCTGGTATGCAGCGCCGTGCGCGCCATCAAGGCGGCGACGAAGAATCTCGGCGTGCTGTGTGACGTAGCACTAGATCCCTATACCAGCCACGGCCATGACGGCCTGATCGTCGATGACGAGATCGTCAACGACCCGACACTGGAAATGCTGGTGCAGCAGGCCCTGGTGCAGGCACAGGCCGGCTGCGACATCATCGCGCCGTCGGACATGATGGATGGCCGCGTCGGCGCCATCCGTGCCGCGCTGGACAAGGCAGGCTTCCAGCATGTGCAGATCATGGCCTATG
Organism: Ferrovibrio sp.; assembly: GCF_965278975.1. Classification (GTDB taxonomy): domain Bacteria; phylum Pseudomonadota; class Alphaproteobacteria; order Ferrovibrionales; family Ferrovibrionaceae; genus Ferrovibrio. The sequence continues at coordinate 3,827,647 of NZ_OZ257126.1, read as the reverse complement.
CCGCCAAGTATGCCTCGGCCTTCTATGGCCCGTTCCGCGATGCCGTCGGCTCGGCGGCCAATCTGGGCCGTGGCGACAAGCGTACCTACCAGATGAATCCCGGCAACGGCGACGAGGCCCTGCGCGAAGTGGCCCTCGACATCGCCGAGGGTGCCGACATGGTGATGGTGAAGCCGGGCATGCCCTATCTGGATATCTGCTGGCGCGTGAAGCAGGCTTTCGGCCTGCCCACCTTCGCTTATCAGGTGTCGGGCGAATACGCCATGCTGACCGGCGCCGCTGAGCGCGGCTGGCTCGACCGCGCCCGCGTCGCCCATGAAAGCCTGCTCGGCTTCAAGCGCGCCGGCTGCGATGGCGTGCTGACCTATTTCGCCCGCGACATCGCCCGGGCTTTCAAGCAAGCCTGACCAACAAGTACTGACTGATCACGTCAACGCTGTGGCATGTCCAGGTGGGAGTAGCCGAGGCTGACGGTGGCGTCCTGCGGGATGACCGGCATGGTCGCTTCCCATGCTTCCCAAGCCTGACGCATGGCGGCCAGGCGTTCAGGTTCGCGCTTCGACAGGTTGGCGCGCTCACGCGCATCGCGGTCGATATTGAATAGATAATCGACCCCATCGACGCGCAGATATTTCCATGCACCGTGCCGCATCGCCCGCTGCTGGCGGTGCTTCATGCGCCAGAACATCGGCCGCTCGAAATGGGATCCCGGATCGCGTAGCAAACGGCTCAGCGATATGCCATCGAAAGGAAATCCCGGCGCGGCCTCGGCGCTGCCGAGTTCCGCCAGGGTGGCCGACCAGTCCATCGTCATGCATTGCTGCCGGCTCAAGCTGCCCGCTGGTATCACCGCCGGCCAGCAGGCAATCCATGGCACACGGATACCGCCTTCGGTCAGATCCATCTTGCCACCAACCAGCGGCCAGTTATCGCTGAAACGCTCGCCGCCATTGTCACTGGTAAAGACGATCAGCGTATTGTCCCGTTGACCGGTTTCCCGCAATGCCTCCACCACCCAGCCAATCCCTTCATCCATATGGTGGATCATGCGGTGATAGGTCTGGATATTGCCGCCATCAAGGTGGAACAGGTTGCCCTTCACCTGAGCGGCGAGTGCGCCATCTCCCCGCGCCTCCCAGGGCCAATGTGGCGCCGTGTAGTGCAGGCTCAGGAAGAACGGCTCGCCGCGTTCGGCTGCGGCAGCGGACCGCCGCACATAGTCCACGGCACGGCGAGACAGGAGATCGGTCAGATACCCTTCCTCGGCCTGTTCCGCCTCGCCGAAATAGAGGTCATGCGCGCCATTGACGCCGCAATGGCTGAAGTAATCCACCCCGCCAGACATCGGGCCGAAAAACTCATCATAGCCGGACCGGATCGGGCTGAAATACGGCGGATAGCCAAGATGCCATTTGCCGATCAGGGCGGTGCGGTAGCCGACCGCCTTCAGCAATGACGGCAAGGTCGGATGCTCGGGCGGCAGGCCCAGCGTGGTGCTGCCCTTGCTGCGGCTGTTGATCGGCTCCTCGGCCGCACCGCGCAACCGGTATTGGTAACGCGCGGTCATCAAGGCAAAGCGTGTCGGTGAACATACCGGGGAATTGGCATAACCATCGGTGAAGCGCAGGCCATCGGCCGCCAATTGATCGATCACCGGCGAAACGGGACCAAACTCAGCCACACGTCCGCCGTAGCAGCCGAGATCGGCAAAGCCGAGATCATCCGCCACGATAAAGATAATGTTGGGGCGCTGGTTCATGGCGGCCTGGCGGCAGCTATTCGGGCTTGAAGCCTGATTCGCGGATCGGCGGCCCCCAGCGCTCATAATCCTCTTTCATGATCGCCGCGAGTTTCTCCGGTCCGTAGCCGGTCGGCTCGACTCCCATGGCCAGCAGGCGCTTATGCATCTCGGCGTCCTGAATCACCTCGATTGCAGCCTTTGACAGCCGCTGTACCGTGGCCGGCGGCGTACCTGCCGTGGTGAAAAGTCCATACCAGGGCGTGGCAACAAGGTCATAACCCTGCTCGCGGAATGTCGGCACGCTGGGGAATTTCGGGCTGCGGTTTTCCCCTGCCACGGCCAGCAGCCGGGCCTTGTTGGCATCGACCAGCGACTGGATATCGGCAGCCACGGTGGAGAGGGCGGCGATTTCGCCTGCCGCCAGAGCCTGCATGGACGGCGCTGTGCCGCGATACGGCACATGCTGCAGGGTGATGCCGGCGCTTTTCGCAAACATGACGCCAAAGAAATGCGGCAGGCTGCCTGCCGCCGCCGAACCATAGAAGCCGTTCGTCTCAGGATTGGCTTTGACCCAGGCGACGTATTCCTTGAGGTTTTTCGCCGGCACCTGATTGCCGACGCCAAGGCCGACCTGAAAATTGCTCAGATGCGCCACTGGGGCGAAATCCTTGAATGGATCGTAGCCAATGCGGTCGGCATAGCTATGCGGGAAGATCGACATCGTCGCCACCGGGGTCATCAGCAGCGTGGTTCCGTCCGGAATTGCGGTCTTGACCGCCTGGTTGCCGATCATGCCGCCCGCACCGGCTTTGTTTTCGACAATCACCGTCTGGTCCAGCCGTTTCGACATCGCATCGGCAATCACACGCGCCAGGGCATCGGACGTCGCTCCGGGCGGATAGCCGACAATAATCTTGATGATGCCGCTCTGAGCCAGAACCGGCTGGCTCAGCAGGCCAAGCATGATGATCAGGAAGCCTTGAAGCAGGATACGCCGGCGCATGATGACATCCCCCCTGTTTTGAATTTGTCGTCCAGCGTAAGCTCTGAAGCTTGAATTGATCTAATCAACTATGGCCATGACCAAATCCGCACCCTCGCCCCTGCGCGCGCCACAGCGATTGAGTCAGCTTTTGAACTTCCGTCTGCAGGTGCTCTTTGCCCTGAGCGGGGCCCCTGTGGTGCGCATGCTCGAAGGTCGGCACGGCATCACGCGCCGGGAATGGCGGCTGCTGGCCAGGCTTGCGGAAACCGGCCCGCTTTCGCCCTCGGCACTGGCGGAGGCCGCCCAGCTCGACCGCGCCCGAACCTCAAGGGCAATCGGCCTTCTCACCAGCAAGAATCTGGTCTCCCGGACACCTGAAGCCCGCGATCCGCGCCGGGCGGTGGTAACGATCACGGCGTCTGGCCTTGAGCTTTACGCGCGGATATTTCCCGACGTGGCGCAATTGAATGCCCAACTCGTCGATGTGCTGGATGATGAACAACTGCGCGTGCTGGATGGCGCGCTGGAAAGAATGACGGCGCAAGCCCGCCTGCTGAACCAGCAGGTGGCGACTGAAATCAAGGCGCTGCGCCAGGCCGGCGGCTCGCGCCGGCTGCATCCCAATGAAGCCTGAGAAGCCAATTACTCTGAAAAGCCAATTACTCTGAAAAAATGAGCGCCCGCGACATCGCGCGGACGCCCCTAATTTCTGATTACTTCTTGGTCTTGGTGGCTTCGAGCCGCGCGATCAGGCTGGACGTATCCCAGCGATTGCCGCCCATCTGCTGTACTTCGGCATAGAACTGATCCACCAGGGCGGCGACCGGCAGGCTCGCGCCGTTGCGGCGCGCTTCCGCCAGGCAGATGCCGAGGTCCTTGCGCATCCAGTCAACCGCGAAGCCGTAATCGAACTTGCCTTCGATCATGGTCTTGTGGCGGTTGTCCATCTGCCAGGAGCCGGCGGCGCCCTTAGAGATCACTTCCACCGCCTTCATCAGATCGAGGCCCGAAGCACGGCCGAAGGCCAGGGCTTCCGACAGGCCCTGCACCAGGCCGGCGATGCAGATCTGGTTCATCATCTTGGTAAGCTGGCCCGAACCGGCCGCCCCCATCAGGTTCTGCATCTTGGCATAGGCCTGGATCACCGGCTTGACCCGCTCATATACCGGCGCGTCGCCGCCGCACATGATGGTGAGCTGGCCGTTCTCGGCACCAGCCTGCCCGCCGGAGACCGGCGCATCGATGAAGCCCTGGCCGGCGGCACTGGCCTTGGCATAGATCTCGCGGGCGACATCGGCGGAGGCCGTGGTGTGGTCGACGAACACAGCGCCCTTGCCCAGGCCGGCGAGAATACCGTCATCGCCATAAACCACGGAGCGCAGATCGTCGTCATTGCCGACACAGGCCATGACGAATTCGGCGCCCTGGGCGGCTTCACGTGGGGTGGCGGCGCGTTTGCCGCCATGCTGGGCAGCCCATTTTTCAGCCTTGGCGGCGGAGCGGTTCCACACGGTCACGTCGTGGCCGGCCTTCACCAGATGGCCCGCCATCGGGTAGCCCATTACGCCTAAGCCGATAAATGCGGTCTTTGCCATAATTCCCCCTAAATATGTGATTTATATTGGGTATTGTTGCTGGGCGGGGACTTTGACACAGCTCCGTAAGGGCCGCAATCGTCTTGTCGCGGCACCCAACCACAGGCAGCGCAATTGCCGCTTGCATTCGCCTGTCATTTTTTTTATATTTAGGACTAGGAAACCGTATCCAATGGGAGAAACCCATTATGCCGCTCAATAGCATCGGCCAAGTTGCCGGCGCGGGCAGTAGCGGCGCGGCAGCACGCGAGGCCCGCGTAGAATCAGCGAGTTTTGCCAGCGTCAACTCTTCCGAGTTCTCGCAACGGAGCACTGTTATCAGTGCCCCCGAAGAGAGCGGTACTCGGCAGGGAGCCTATTATATCAGCCCTTTCATCCGGCTCGATACCTCGACGCGCCTCGCAATCCTGGAATTCCGTGACTCCGAGACTGGCGAAGTCCAGCAGCAGTATCCCTCGCCTCGCGTGGTGAAGGAATACGCGCAGAACCTGCCGGACAATTTCGACCTGCCGCGCGCCGGCAAGGACGATCAGTCGCGCGAAGCACCGCTGCCGAGCTTCGGCAAGCCGGCGAACGAGCCGACCGGTGAAGCCCGTATCATCGGTGCGGGCCAGGGTGGCGGCAGTGATCAGCCGCTGCCCGGCGAAAAGCCTGTTGGCACCGGCAGGGCTGCGCCTGCTCCGGCTAACCCGGCAATCGCCGCTTTCGGCGCCGCCATCAGCGGCCTGACCAGCGGCTTCAGTTCGCGTCAGGTTGCGGTCGCCTAAAGCTCACCAGAAGTATTTGTTTCTTGCTGCTTTTAAAGCCCACGGCTCGCGCCGGCGGGTTTTTTGTGCTTCCTTTAAGGGCGTAGCTGGTGGATTCCCTTGCAATCGAGGGAACTTTCCACGGCAACAAAATGCTGGTTTCTATCTGTAATCCTTGCCCGAGGAAGCGTCCGGTTTGGTCATGCGCTGGGTTTTCCGTCTGCTTGTCTTGCTTCTGCTGCTTGCCGGCGCCGCCGGCATCGCCGCCTATTTCGTCGCCCGCGCCTCACTGCCGCAGACTGCCGGCAGTATCGCCCTGAGCAATTCGGTGCTGAGCCAGGAAGCGCGTATTCTGCGCGACCGCAATGCCATTCCGCATATCACCGCCGCAAGCCGCAACGAAAGCCTGTTCGCGCTCGGCTTCGCCCATGCCCAGGACCGCCTGTGGCAGATGGAAGTCAATCGCCGCGTTGCCGCCGGCCGGCTGGCGGAAGCCTTCGGCCCGCGTGCACTCGATACCGATAAATTCCTGCGCACACTGGGTGTGCGCCGCGCCGCCGCCCGCGCCTATGATTTCCTCAAGCCCGAAACGCGCAGCGCACTCGATGCCTATGCCGCCGGCGTCAATGCCTTCCTCGAACAGCATGACGGCATGCTGCCGCCGGAATTCCTGCTGCTGGGCATCAAGCCGGAACCCTGGACGCCAACGGACTCGCTCGGCTGGCTGAAGATGATGGCCTGGGACCTGAGCGGCAACTGGGGCACCGAGATGGCCCGGCTGGCCTTGAGCCGCAAGCTCGACAAGAAACAGATCGAGGAATTCTTCCCGCCCTATCCGGGCGACGCGCCGGTATCGCTGGCGGATTACACACCGCTCTACCGCCAGGTGGCGAAGGCGCTGGATGTGGAAGAACTGATGGCCCGGCTGCCCGAAGCGCGGCCTGATGGCATCGGCTCGAATAACTGGGTGCTGAGCGGCAAGCATACGGTAACCGGCGCGCCATTGCTCGCCAACGATCCGCATCTCGGCCTCACCACGCCGGCGATCTGGTATTTCGCCCACCTCTCCAGCCCGAATGGCGACGTGATCGGCGCCACCCTGCCCGGTATCCCCGGCGTCATCCTCGGCCATAACGGCAAGATTTCCTGGGGCTTCACCAATACCGGACCGGATACGCAGGACCTGTTCATCGAGAAGGTGGATCCCGCCAATCCGGCGAACTACATCACGCCCGATGGCTCGCAGCCATTCGCCACGCGCAGCGAGACCATCAAGGTAAAGGGCGAGAATGACGTGGTGCTCAGCGTGCGCGAAACGCGGCACGGCCCGGTGATCTCGGATGTGAACCCGCAGGCGCAGAAGCTGCTCGACAGCGGCTATGTGCTCAGCTTCGCCTGGACCATCCTGCGCGATGACGACCGCTCCGCCGACAGCCTCACCGGCCTCGACAATGTTTCCGACTGGAATGGTTTCATCGAGAATTTCCGCGGCTTTGTCGGGCCGCAGCAGAATATCGTGTTCGCCGATACCGCCGGCAATATCGGCTTCTTCGCACCGGGCATGGTGCCGAAGCGCAAGCCGGAAAACGACCTCAAGGGCATGGCGCCGGCGCCGGGCTGGGATGCGCGCTATGACTGGGATGGCTTCATCCCGTTCGATCAGTTGCCGCGGACCTACAATCCGGCTTCGGGCCAAGTGGTGACCGCCAACCACAAGATCGTGCCCGACAGCTACCCCTATTTCATCACCAGCGAATGGGCCGATCCCTATCGCGCACAACGCATCGAGCAGTTGCTGCGTGAGCGCCAGGTGCATTCGGTGGAAAGCTTCAAGCAGATCCAGGGCGACACCGTGTCGCTGATGGCGGCGGAAATCCTGCCCTACATGCTGAGCGCACCGCTGAAATCGCAGCCGCAGAATAGCGATCTGGCCGCCATGCACGCCTTGCTCAGCGGCTGGGACGGCGCCATGGGCGCCAATCGTGTCGAACCGCTGGTATTCCAGGCCTGGTATCGCGAGTTGACCCGCCTGGTGCTGGCCGACGAACTGGGCGACGACTTCCAGCGGCTGTGGCGGCACCGCCCGGCGCTGATGCGCAACATCCTGTCCAACACCGAAGGCCAGGCCTATTGGTGCGCCAACCGCGACACCGGGCTGCCTGCCGATTGCCCCCGCCTGGTAGCCGAGGCGCTGGACCTGGCGCTGACCGACCTGAAGCAGCGCTATGGCCAGGACCCGGCACGCTGGCGCTGGGGCGAGGCGCATTTCGCCAAGTCGACACATCGGCCGCTGTCCAACACGCCGCTGCGCCGCCTGGCCGAGGCCAGCGTGCCGACCCCGGGCGATGCCTTTACGGTTAATGTCGGCCGCAACGCCCTGAATGATGCGGCAGAACCCTTCGCCAACGTCCATGCCGCCTCGCTGCGGGCGATCTACGACCTGGGCGATCTCAACCGTTCGCTGTTCATCCACTCGACCGGGCAGTCGGGCCATCCCCTGTCGCCATTTTACCGGTCTTTCGCGCAAAGCTGGGCAACTGTGATGTATGTGCCGATGACCATGCGGCCGGCGGATACCGAGGCTGGCGCCATCGGCACCCTGCTGCTGCGCCCGGCGGGCGCCCCAGATGCGGCAAAAAGGCCGTGATTCACCAAGAATTCAATATTCTATTTACCATCCCTCTACGATAAAAAGAGGTGAACGAATCCCGGCTCCGGGAGGACCCTGATTCTTGTCAGGGTCCCGGCGGGATAAGGAGTTGAATCATGCTGATCGTTATTGGCACCGTTGTCGGCATGGCTTGCGTGCTTGGTGGCTATGTCGCCATGGGCGGCAAGCTGGCGGTGCTGTATCAGCCGTTCGAGCTGGTCATCATCGGCGGCGCCGCGGTTGGCGCCTTCATCGTCGGCAATCCGAAGCCGGTGCTGAAGGGCGCCATCGGCGGCTTCAAGCAGGCCTTCAAGGGTCCGAAATATACCAAGGACGATTACCTCGAATTGCTCTCCCTGCTCTATTCGGTGTTCAAGCTGGCCAAGAGCAAGGGCATGCTGGCGCTGGAAGCGCATATCGAAAAGCCGGAAGAGAGTAAGCTGTTCAGCCAGTTCCCCAAGTTCACTGGCGACCATCATGCGATGGACTTCCTCTGCGACTATCTGCGCCTGATGACTCTGGGCAGCGAGAACCCGCATGAGATGGAAGCCCTGATGGACATGGAACTGGAAGTCCATCATCAGGAAGATCATCTCGCCCAGGGCGGCGTTTCGGCCTTCGGCGAAAGCTTCCCGGCGCTCGGCATCGTTGCCGCCGTGCTCGGCGTTATCAAGACCATGGGCTCGATCTCCGAGCCGCCGGAAGTGCTGGGCAAGCTGATCGGCGGCGCGCTCGTCGGCACCTTCCTCGGCATTCTGCTTTCCTACGGCATCGTGTCGCCGATCGCGGCGGCGCTGAAGGCGACCCAGGAGCATGACGGCAAATACCTGCTCTGCCTGAAGTCCGGCCTGCTGGCCCACCTGCAGGGCTACGCGCCTGCCGTGTCGGTGGAATTCGCCCGCAAGTCGCTGATGTCGAATGTACGGCCGAGCTTCTACGAAGTCGAAGAAGCCACCAGCAAGGTGCAGGCGGTCTAACCCCAGGAGGACGCTGCCATGGCGGCCGCCGACGGCGAACGCCCGATTATCATCAAGAAGATCAAGAAGGGCGGCCATGCAGCACATGGCGGCGCCTGGAAGGTCGCGTATGCCGATTTCGTGACCGCGATGATGGCGTTCTTCCTGCTGCTGTGGCTGCTCAACGTCACCACCGACGAGCAGAAGAAGGGCGTTGCCGACTATTTCTCGCCGGCTTCCGTGAGCCGCAGCTTCTCCGGCGCCGGCGGCGTCATGGGCGGCCGCACCATCATCGAGGATGGCGGCAAGATCAGTTCCTTCGGTCTGCCGACGATGATCGTCGGCCCCTCTTCGGAAAAGACCGACCAGCCGGATCAGCCGCAATACGATCAGAAATACCAGGATGTGCGCCAGCCGCCGCCCTCGCCCGGCCAGCGCGGCGACCTGAGCCCGGACCGCACCGATGGCAGCCAGGGTCCCGGCCTCTATGAGCGCCAGGGCCAGATCGACGCCCAGGCCGCCGCCGAACGCATGGCCGAGGTCGAGCGCGAGAACTTCCAGCAGGCCGAGGATGCCATCCGCCAGGCCATCGCCGACAATCCGCAATTGGCCGAACTGGCCAAGCAGATCGTGTTCGACACCACGCCGGAAGGCTTCCGCATCCAGTTGGTGGACCAGGAGCAGTCGTCGATGTTCCCCTCCGGCAGCGCCGCGATGAGTGACAAGACCCGCCGCCTGATGCAGCAGGTGGCGCAGGCGGTATCGAAGCTGCCGAACAAACTGGCGATCAGCGGCAATACCGATGCCCAGCCATTCCGGGGTCAGGGCAACTATTCCAATTGGGAGCTTTCCACTGATCGCGCCAATGCCAGCCGCCGCGCGCTGATCGAGGCTGGCGTACCATCGGAACGTATCCGCCAGGTGACCGGCAATGCCGATCAGGATCCGATGATCAAGGATAACCCGCTCGATCCGCGCAATCGCCGCATCGCCATCCTGGTGCTGAGCGACGTGAAAAAGACCAACGCTGCCGATGCCCAGCCGGCGAATAACGGCCCGCGCCCGGCCACCTCGGTGCCGCTGTCGCGCAGCGTCGCGCCGCCACCGCCGCCACCGCCACCACCCGGCCTGGGCGGGGCATCCAACGGCGGCATCCGCATACAGCCGGCACGCTGATGAGCGACCCGCAAGGCGAGGTTCCTGCCCCGCGCTACATACCCGTGGCCCCGACAGAGTTCAGCCCGGAGGCTTTCGAGGGCGTGCTGCCGCGCCGCGCCTTCGCCTATCTGATCGACCTGACGCTGATCCTGCTGGTCGGCTGGCTGTTCATCTTCCTGGCCGTGCTGCTCGGCATCGCCACGTTCGGCCTGTTCCTCTACCTGCTGCCGATGAGCCTGCTGCTGGCACTATGGCCGACCGTCTATCACACGCTCAGCATCGGTGGGCCGCGTTCGGCCACACCGGGGATGCGGCTCTGCGGCATCGAGGTGCGCGTCTGGCATGGCGGCCGCCCCGGCTACCTGCAGGCCCTGCTGCACACCGTGGTCTTTTACGCCTCGATTACGCTCACTGCGGGCCTGATCCTGGTGGTGCCGCTGTTCCACAACCGCAGCCGCTGCCTGCACGACATCCTCTGCGGCACCATGGTCGTGCGCGCCGGCAGTTGAGTCCCGGCAGTTGAGCAGTGGGAATTGACTAGATTCCCCTGTGGTTCGACCGGTCAATTACGCTAACATATTGGCGACTCAACGCCGGGATGCCTGTAAACTCATCACATGAAGCATCGTCTGCAAATTCCCTTGCGGCATTTCTTCGCCACGCCGCCCACGCCTTGCCCCTATCTGGCGGGCAAGCTGGAGCGCAAGGTGGTGACGCTGCTGGCCGGCGACGATCCCGATGGCCTGCATAACGCCCTGAGCCAGGCCGGCTTCCGCCGCAGCCAGGATCTCGCCTACCGCCCGGCCTGCGAGCAGTGCAATGCCTGCGTGCCGGTGCGGGTGCCGGTCGCCAGCTTCAGCCGTTCCGATGGCCAGAACCGGATCTGGCGCCGGGCTTTCGACGCCGGATCGACAGCAGGTGTCACCACGCGCCGTCTGCCGGCCTATGCCACGAGAGAGCATTTCATGGTGTTCCGCCGCTATGTCACGGCGCGGCATGAAGGCGGCGGCATGGCCGACATGGAATTCGCCGACTACCGCGCCATGGTGGAAGACAGTCCGGTGCGCACGGCGCTGACCGAATTCCGCTTTACCGATGGCCGCCTGCTGGGTGTCTGCCTCACCGATGCGATGCAGGACGGGATCTCGCTGGTCTACAGCTTCTTCGACCCGGACTTTGATCGCCTCAGCCCCGGCAGCCTGATCATCCTGTGGCATATCGAGCAGGCCCGCGAACAGGGGCTACCCTATGTCTATCTCGGCTACTGGATCGCCGAGAGCCCGAAAATGGCCTATAAGAGCCGTTTCCGCCCCCTGGAATCCCTGACCCCAGACGGCTGGCAGATACTGCAAAACCCCGCTTAAGCCTTGTTTTTGTGCAGCTTTCCGCAAGCGCGCGGCATTGCGCGGGGAACTTCGCTTCTTTAAAATATCCGCCCAAGGAGGATCACAGAGATCCCCCTGCACGCACGCTTGCCGGTCCTCCCCCTGAAAGGCCGGCAACGAAGCGTTTTTCATCCTAGGGAGAACCTTCAATGGAACGTCGTAAATTCCTCAAAGGCGCGGCTTTTGCCGGCGCCGGCAGCCTCGGGGTTGCCGCGAGCTTCCCGGCTCCGGCCATCGCGCAGGCCCTGCCCGAAATTAAGTGGCGTATCGCGTCGAGCTTCCCGAAGAGCCTCGACACCATCTATGGCGGCGCCGAAGTCGTTGCCAAGCGCGTGGCCGAACTCACCGACAACAAGTTCCAGATGCGCGTGTTCGCCGCTGGCGAAATCGTGCCCGGCCTGCAGGTGCTTGATGCCGTGCAGAACGGCACCGTCGAAGCTGGCCACACCGTCAGCTACTACTATGTCGGCAAGGACCCGACCTTCGCCTTCGATGCCTGCATGCCGTTCGGCCTGAACGTGCGCCAGCAGAATTCGTGGATGCGCCTAGGTGGCGGCCTCGAACTGATGCGCGAGTTCTATTCGAGCTACAACATCGTGCAGTTCCCGGCGGGCAACACCGGCACCCAGATGGGCGGTTGGTTCCGCAAGGAGATCAAGACCCTTGAGGATCTCAAGGGCCTGAAGTTCCGCATCGCGGGCATCGCCGGCCAGATCCTCACCAAGCTGGGCGTTGTGCCGCAGCAGATCGCCGGTGGCGACATCTACCCGGCGCTCGAAAAGGGCACCATCGACGCCGCTGAGTGGGTCGGCCCGTATGACGACGAGAAGCTCGGCTTCAACAAGGTCGCCAAGTACTACTACTATCCGGGCTGGTGGGAAGGTGGTCCGCAGGTCTCGCTGCAGATCAACAAGCCGCAGTGGGAAGGTCTGCCGAAGCCGTATCAGGCGGCGATCGAGACTGCCTGCTCGGAAGCCACCCTGTGGATGCTGGCCAAGTATGATGCGCAGAACCCGGTGGCGCTCCGCCGCCTGGTCGGTTCGGGCACCCTGCTGCGTCCGTTCCCGCGTCCGGTGATGGAAGCCTGCTTCGAGGCGGCCAACGAGGTCTACGCAGAAATCGCGGCCAAGAACGACAAGTTCAAGAAGGTCTACGAGCCGTGGAAGAAGTATCGCGATGAGCAGCTGCAGTGGTTCCGCGTTGCCGAAGGTACCTTCGACAGCATCATGACCCACGTTTCGACCCGCAAGCCGGCGGCGAAGAAGCAGTAACATCGTTACTTTCCGCCGTGTGCAGATAATTGCAAACGGCAGATTTTACGGGCCCTGATTGAAAGATCAGGGCCCGTTTCTTTTGTCTGCCCTGTTTTTCGTTTCGCGATGTTTATGCGAATTATGATTGCCGCACACGCATACCCATGCATAAGCTGCGTGCATCGTTTTCATCCGGCCAAAGAAAATTGGGGGTGCTGGATGAACGCGGAGATTGGGCCGGAGAGCCCGGCTCATTAAACGGACTGCTCATGACGGTCTTAACTAGGGAGAAACAATCAATGCAACGTCGCAAGTTCCTCAAGGGAGCTGCGCTGGCTGGTGCCGGCGTGGTGGGTACCGCCGCCTCATTCCCGGCGCCGGCCCTGGCCCAGGGCCTGCCGGAAGTGAAATGGCGCCTCGCCTCCAGCTTCCCGAAGAGCCTCGATACCATCTATGGCGGCGCCGAAGTGGTGTCGAAGCGTGTCGCGGAAGCCACCGGCGGCAAGTTCTCGATCCGCGCCTTCGCCGCCGGCGAAATCGTGCCTGGCCTGCAGGTGCTCGATGCGGTGCAGAACGGCACCGTCGAATGCGGCCATACCGCCAATTACTACTATGTCGGTAAGGACCCGACCTTCGCTTTCGATACCGCCATTCCCTTCGGCCTCAACGGCCGGCAGCAGAATGCCTGGATGTATCATGGCGGCGGCCGTCAGCTCATCAACGAGTTCTTCAAGGAATATAACTGCTACGCCATCCCGGCGGGCAACACCGGTACCCAGATGGGCGGCTGGTTCCGCAAGGAGATCAAGACCGTTGAGGACCTCAAGGGCCTGAAATTCCGCATCGGCGGCTTTGCCGGCCAGGTGCTGACCAAGCTGGGCGTGGTGCCGCAGCAGATCGCCGGTGGCGACATCTACCCGGCGCTGGAAAAGGGCACCATCGATGCCGCCGAGTGGGTCGGCCCCTATGACGACGAGAAGCTCGGCTTCAACAAGGTCGCCAAGTACTACTACTATCCGGGCTGGTGGGAAGGCGGGCCGCAGCTCTCGCTGATGGTCAACATCAACGCCTGGAATGCCTTGCCGGCTGAATACAAGGCGATCCTGGAAGCCGCCGGCGCCGAAGCCAATGTCGGCATGGTGGCAAAGTATGACGCACTCAATCCGGGTGCGCTGAAGAAGCTGGTTGGCGGCGGCACGCTGCTGCGGCCCTTCCCGCGTCCGGTTATGGAAGCCTGCTACGAGGCGGCCAACGAGCTCTACGCCGAGACCTGCGCCAAGAATCCGAAGTTCAAGAAGATCTTCGATAGCTGGGTGAAGTTCCGCGACGAGCAGGTGCAGTGGTTCCGTGTTGCCGAGAACACCTTCGACAACCTGATGATCTCGGCCAGCAACAAGAAGGCGGCGAAGAAGAAGACCTGATCCGCCGGCTTCATTGCCCATAAACAGGAACGGCCGGTCCTTGCGGACCGGCCGTTTTCTTTATGCCGTGAGAACGGTGGAAGCGCGGTCAGTCCGCCTTCTCTTCCTCTTCTTCCGCCTCGCCCTCGCTTTCGCCGGGCTGCTCTTCCTGCGCCTGACCACCGAAAGCCTGGTTCGGATCCGTCGACTGGCTGCTCTCGTCCGTCGCTTCACCTTCCTCATCAGAGAAATCGGAGCTCGGGATCACGATCTCGATCTTGGAGGGATCGATTTTCACGCCACGGTCAAGGCCGACATAGACCATCTGCGGGAACATGATGACCAGCGCCACCATGACGATCTGGATGCAGACGAACGGCACCGCGCCCCAGTAGATCTGGCCGGTGGTGACCTTGGGGATCAGCTTGCCGGTAATCTTGTCGATGTAATCCGTCACTGGCGCCACGCTGCGCAGGTAGAACAGTGCGAAGCCGAAGGGCGGATGCATGAACGAGGTCTGCATGTTGACGCCGAGCAGCACGCCGAACCAGATCAGGTCGATGCCCAGCTTTTCCGCCACCGGCCCGAGCAGCGGCACCACGATGAAAGCCAGCTCGAAGAAATCGAGGAAGAAGGCGAGCAGGAAGACCATGATGTTGACGACGATCAGGAAGCCGATTTCGCCGCCCGGCAGGCCGATCAGCAGATGTTCGACCCAGAGATCGCCATCGACACCGCGGAAAGTGAGGCCGAACACCGTCGAGCCGATCAGGATGAAGATCACAAAGGCCGACAGCTTGGCGGTCGAATCCATCGCCTGGCGGGTCAGCGACCAGGTCATCTTGCGCTTGATCAGCGCCAGGATGATGGCACCTGCCGCACCCATGGCGCCGCCTTCGGTCGGTGTCGCCACGCCGATGAAGATGGTGCCCAGCACCAGGAAGATCAGGATCAGCGGCGGCACCAGCGACACCAGCACACGGTAGGCCAGCTTGGCGCCACGCAGCGGGCGCGCTTCCGGCGGCAGGGCCGGCGCCGAAGCCGGGCTGACCATCGAGACGATAAAGACATAGCCGGCATACATCGAGGCCAGCACCAGGCCCGGGATCATCGCGCCGGCATACATGTCGCCGACCGAACGGCCGAGCTGGTCGGCCATCACGATCAGGACGAGGCTGGGTGGGATGATCTGCGCCAGCGTACCTGACGCGGCGATGACACCGGAAGCCAGACGGCGGTCATAGCCGTAGCGCAGCATGATCGGCAGCGAGATCAGGCCCATGGAGATGACCGAGGCCGCCACCACGCCCGTGGTCGCCGCCAGCAGGGCGCCGACGAAGATCACCGCATAGGCCAGGCCGCCGCGCAGCGGGCCGAAAAGCTGCCCGATGGTATCGAGCAAATCTTCCGCCATGCCGGAGCGTTCCAGGATCAAACCCATGAAGGTGAAGAACGGGATCGCCAGCAGCGTATCGTTGCGCATGATGCCGAACACGCGTTCCGGCAGGGCCTGGAACAGAGCCGGCGTCAGCAGGCCAAGTTCGATACCGACGAAACCGAACAGGAAACCATTGGCGGCCAGCGCGAAGGCCACCGGGTAGCCCATCAGCAGGAAGAACACCAGCGCCAGAAACATGATCGGCGCAAGGTTGTGGGTGAGAAATTCAACCATGGTCAGGAATCCTTCGCGCTCAATGCTGCTTGGCGGCTTGCTGCTCTTGCTGGATCTCCTGGATCAGCTCGAGCTCGGCATCCACCTTCTTCGGCGCGGGATTGGGGATCAGTCCCATCAGGAAGGCGATACGCTTGATCAATTCGGAAATGCCCTGCAATGAGAGCAGCGCGAAGCCGACCGGCACCAGCAGCTTCACCGGCCAACGGATCAGGCCGCCGGCATCCGACGACATCTCGTTGCGCATCCAGGAATCCATGAACATCGGCCAGGCCAGATACATGATCACCAGCGACATCGGCAGCAGGAACAGCACCGTGCCGATAATGTCGATCCAGGTGAGCGTGCGCTCGGAGAAGCGGCTGACGATCACATCAATGCGGATATGCTCGTTGCGCAGCAGGGTGTAGCCGGAGGCCAGCAGGAACACGCCCGAGAACAGGTACCACTGCACTTCCAGCCAGCCATTCGAGCTGGTGTGGAAGATATAGCGCACGGAGGCATTGCCGGCGCTGATCACCACGGCAGCCAGCACCAGCCAATAGACCAGGCGGCCAATGCGCTCGTTCAGCGCATCAATCAGCCGGCTCAAAGCGAGCAGTATCGTCACGGGAGTCCCCTTCCCTAGTGCCAACCGGTACGGGGTACATTCCCGCCGGCGGGCGCGCAATAACATTACCCGGCGCCGCGCTCAAGGGTCGCGGCCTCGGAATGCCGGCCTGTACGGCCTGGCGATTGTTGCCTCCCTGTCGAGGCGCTACCGATATATCAGCGTCACGGGAAATTGCGAAGCGATTTCCCCTTTTTGACTAGCGTGCAAACCTATCAGAATACTAGTAAATTCCCTGGAAATTGCTGAGGCGCGGGTATCACTTTGGCGAATCTGCCCATTTTTACAGCACCCTCCAGGCACCCAAGGCTGGCATGACAGTCCGGGGCAAACTGGCCGCCGCTTTCGCGGTGTCGGTGCTGGCCGCCGCCGGCCTTGGCATTGCCGCGCTGCTGGCGCTGTGGGGGGTCGGAGACCTGGTGGTGCGGATGTACGACCAGCCACTGCAGAGCATCAACTATGCCCGCGCGGCGCAGACCAGCTTCGCCGTGCTGGAGCTGGCCAACCGCGAATTCGACTCCCGGGATGCCAAGCGCATCCAGGAACAGGTTGAAGCCGTGGAAAGCCGCAACGCCGATTTCCTCGCCGACCTGCAGGTGGCCGAGGAGCGCGGCATCTCACCCAGCATCCGTGATACCGCGGCTGATATCCGCAGCCTGAACGCCGAATGGCTGGCCGCCGCCAAGGTGGCGTTGCAGATGCGTGCCACCCATGGCGAACTGGAAGCCGCCGTGCAGCGCCGCGAGGCCAGCGCCAATGCTATTCTTGAGAAGCTGGAAATCCTCACCCAGACCGCCGCCGCCGATGGCTTCGTGTTCCGCATGGACGCGGAAGCTGCCGTCGAGCGCGCCAAACAGCGCACGCTGCTGGTGATCGCCGGCCTGGTGCTGGTGATCTTCGGTGTCGCCTTCCTGCTGATCCGCGACATCGTGGTGCCGCTGAACGCCATGACCCAGGTGATGTTCCGCCTCGCCGGCGGCGAGCGCGATATTCAGCCGCCGCATCTGCAACGGGGCGATGAAGTTGGCCGCATGGCGCGTTCGCTGGGCGTGTTCCGCACCGCCATGATCGAGGTGGAGGAAGCCCGCGAGAAGGCGGAAGCCGCCACCCGCGCCAAATCCGAATTCCTCGCCATGATGAGCCACGAAATCCGCACGCCCATGAATGGCGTGCTGGGCTTGACGCGGCTGCTGCTGCGCACCGATCTCGACCGCGAACAGACCGACCTTGCCAGCACGGTGCTGCAATCGGGCGAGGCGCTGCTGGCGATCCTCAACGACATCCTGGATTTCTCCAAGCTCGAAGCCGGGCGCATCGACCTGGAGCATATCGACTTCGATCTTGCCCCGCTGCTGCGCGGCGCTGTGAAGCTGATGCGCAGCCGCGCCGAGGAAAAGGACCTGGAGATCGGCTTCGATTTCCCGATGGATGTGGCGCGCTACCACCGGGGCGATCCCGGCCGCTTGCGCCAGGTACTGCTGAACCTGATCGGCAACGCGATCAAGTTCACCGAGCAGGGTCGCGTCTGGATCACCGCCTCGCGCCTTGGCAATGCTGCGGATGGTGGCGACCGGCTGCGCTTCGAGGTGCGCGATACCGGCATCGGCATCTCGCCCGAGAATATCGGCAAGCTGTTCGGCAGCTTCGCCCAGGCTGACTCGTCGATCACTCGCCGCTTCGGCGGCACCGGCCTCGGCCTCGCCATCAGCCGCAAGCTGGTGGAGGCCATGGGCGGGCAGATCGGTGTCGACAGCGCACTGGGCCAGGGCAGCGTATTCTGGTTCGAAATCGACCTCGCGGCCGGCGCCGCGCCCAAAAGCAGCGAGGAGCTGGCTGCCAGCCGCCCGGCGATGCCGGCTTTGCATATCCTGGTGGCCGAGGATAATCCGGTGAACCGCAAGGTGATCGGCGG
The DNA here is from genome assembly GCF_965278975.1 of Ferrovibrio sp. Classification (GTDB taxonomy): domain Bacteria; phylum Pseudomonadota; class Alphaproteobacteria; order Ferrovibrionales; family Ferrovibrionaceae; genus Ferrovibrio. Next base: position 3,809,584 of record NZ_OZ257126.1, on the reverse strand, counting down.
CATGCTGGCTGAAGGCGGGCATCAGGTGGATTTCGCCGTGAATGGCCGCGAGGCGGTTGAGAAGGCCCTGGCGGCGGATTACCAGCTGATCCTGATGGACGTGCATATGCCCGAGCAGGATGGCCGGGCCGCCGCCCGCGCCATCCGCGCCGCCAGCGGCCCCCGCGCCACCGTGCCGATCATCGCCGCCACGGCCTCCCTCTCCCCCGATGGCATCCGCTCCTGCCTCGACAGCGGCATGAATGACTATGTCGCCAAGCCGATAAATCCGGCGGCATTGGATGATGCCATGCGCCGCGTGCTCGGTCTGGCCGGCGACATCAGCAGCCCGCCGCCGGTCGAGGCCTTGTCGCTGGTCGAACGACTGGATGCCGATGCCGCCCCCTTCGATGACAGCGTGCTGGAGCAGCTTAAATCCGATCTGGGGGCCGAGATCGTGGTGGAACTGATCGACGCCTTCTTCGAGGCCGCGATACAGCTTGAGACGGATTTCTCCGCCCAGGCCCCGGCGGGCGACTGGCATGCCATCGGCCTGGGGGCCCACAGCCTGAAAAGTTCCGCCGGCAGCCTGGGGCTGGCCCGCCTCTACCGCAGTGCCGGCCTGCTGGAGGAATTGGGCCGGGGCGGCGAGGCTGTGGAAGCCGCAAAAGCACTGGTTGTCTTGCAAAATGATCTGAAAGACGGCATGGAATGGCTGGGTCGCCAGCGCCAGATATTTAGTCAGGCGCCGGCATGATGGCACGATGGGAACCGGTTTCGGATGCTTGAGGATACCAAGGTAGCGGGTTTCGAGCGGCTGCGGGTGCTGCTGGTGGAGGATGATGCCTTCGCCCAGCGGCTGGCCGCCAGCGTGCTGAAGCAGCTTGGCGTCAGCAATCTGGTGATGGTGAAGGATGGCCAAGCGGCTATCGACCAGCTCAACCAGGACGACACCACCCAGTATGACCTGATCATTTCCGACTGGAACATGCCCAATGTCACCGGGCTGGACCTGCTGAAGCATGTGCGCAAGACCTGGGAGAACATGCCGTTCCTGATGCTGACCGGCAATGCCAACGAGGATTTCGTCCGCATTGCCCAGGCCAACCGGGTGGACGCCTATATCATCAAGCCGTTCTCGCCGGCGCAGTTGAAGCAGAAGATCATGGCGATCTTCCGCATTAAGCCGGTGTAAACCAGACCGGGGTCAAACTGGCTTGCTGTCGTCTGCATCCAGCACGACAGGCCTGAAGGATCGCAGCATGTGGCGGAATGTCGCCAAGCGCCTCACCGGCAAGCAGCCGGCTCCCGACCCGGGCCCCTCGCCCCGGGACCTGGAGCGTGTTGACCGCATCCTGAGCAAGATTTCGGAAGAGACCTTCCTGGTTTTCGATCTGCTGAAAGACGGCATGGTCAAGGAAGCCTCGTTCAAGACCGTCGAGGAAAGCATCACCAAGAATTCCATCCTCGCCACCTTCGAACAGGTGCGCTCGGATGCCTATGGCGACGTGGCGCAGATCGCCCGCGAACATGCCCGCCGCTTCGCCCAGGCGGCGCTGGACATGCCGGAGCCGCAGCAGCGGCAATTTGCGCTTTCGGTGGCCCAGGCCTTCGAGCGTTTCTCCAAGCAGCTTCAGGTCGCCCAGCGCAAGCTCAGCGAGGCGGAGTTGGGCGGCGCGGCGGCGCTGAAAGAGCCCAAGGCCTGAGCGCGCTGGGCCTGAGCGTCCTGGGCCTGATCCTTTTCCCGGTTTCTTGCCGTAGTTTGTAGAGGCCCTTGCCAAAGCGCGCGGAGGGCGCGATACAGATTTCCACGCTTTGTGACGGGGGTAGCAATGTTCGGTTTCGGTGCGCGGGTCTACGACTACGAAATCTATGTGATGATTGATGGCCGCTGGCGCCTCGACAAGCGGCTGGAAGGCGAAGCCGGCACCGGCAAGGCCGCCGCCGAACAGCTTGAGAAGAATGCCATCGCCCAGGCCAACGCCCTGCTCAATGTTGGCGACTTCTCGGCAGTGAAGGTGATCCGCACGTCGGACAAATCCAACACCCAGACCGAGATCTATGCCAAGACCGCCACGGTGCGGCCCAAGGTGATGCAGACGCGGCCATACAAGGGCGTGTTCCCGGTCTGCGAGACGGTCTACGACCTCACCACGCGCGAATCCTGCCGCGGCTTCGGCGCCGTGTTCCGTGAATTCCTCGACAAGCAGAACTGCACCGCGGTGGAGTTGATGCATTCGCCGCAGCAGCAGCGCAAGCTCTCCGACCAGAGCAACTTCCTGCGCGCCGGCATCTACATCCTGGCCGGTGCCCAGACCCAGCCCGGCCTGCCCGGCCAGGCCGACCGCAGCAAGAAACTGGAAGCCCTGTTCGACAAGCTGATCAGCCATACCCGCAATGCGCTGGCCGAGAAGAACATGCCGAGCCTGGAGACCGGCCCGTTCGACACCCTGGTCGAGCGCATGAAGGGCCGCTACCAGCAGCCCGGCGATGCGCGCTTCTACACGTTCTTCCAGGTTTCCAAGGTGCTGGTCCAGTTGCCGAGCCAGGCCGCCAAGCTGGATTGGGTGCTGAAGCTGATGGCGCAGCGCAGCCATGCCGAGAATGATGTGCTGCTGGACGAGATCGCGGCTTCCTGCCTCGACTCTTCCACGCTGGTGCAGGACCTGCTCGGCCACCGCGCCAATCTTTCCGATGCGCTCACCGCACTGGCCGAGCTTTCCGTCGGCAAGCTGGAAATCCCGGCCACGCCGCAATCCGATCCGCTGCTGGCGGCGGTGAACAAGCTGCTGGCCGAAAGCCGCCTGCCGCTCTGCGTCGAGACGCTGTGGGACCGCATCCATTCCAACCTCACCTCGAAGGCGCTGCTGGCCAAGAACGATCCGAAAAAGGAATGGCAGCTCACCCGCAACCTGAATCACAAGCTGCTCTCCATGGCGCCGCCGACTTTCAAGGACGCCATCGACCATGCCGGCCGCATGCGCATGGAACGCGTGCGCGACATGCAGAGCTGACCGGCCATGCTGAAAATCTGGGGCCGACCGAGTTCGGTGAATGTGCAGAAGGTTTTGTGGGCCGCCGATGAACTGGGGCTGGCCTACGAGCATATCGTGGTCGGTGGCAAGTTCGGCGGCACCGACAGCGCGGCCTATGGCACGCTCAATCCCAACCGCCTGGTGCCGTCGATCCAGGATGACCCGGAAACGCCCGGCGGCGCGCCGGTGACGATCTGGGAAAGCAACAGCATCACGCGCTACCTCGCCGCCCGCTACGGTGCCGGCACGCTATGGCCCGCCCTGCCCGGCCAGCGCAGCGAAGCCGACCGCTGGATGGATTGGGCGCTGACCATCATCGGCGAGCCAATGCGCGTGCTGTTCTGGGGCTACATCCGAGATCCGGCCCATGCGGTGCCGGAAGCCATGCGGCAGGCCGAGGAGCAGGCGGCACAATACTGGGCGCGGCTCGACGCACATCTGGCCGACCGTCCCTATATCGCCGGCGATGCCTTCAGCATGGGCGATATTCCGGTCGGCTGCTTCGTGCAGCGCTGGCTGAATTTCCCGATCACGCGGCCATCCCTGCCGCATCTGGAAGCCTGGCACGAACGCCTGTCTCGGCGCGCACCTTATGCCAAGCACGTCATGGTGCGGATGGAGTGAGCCGGACTTAGGCACTCCTCTCTCAACACAGATACCGTCATGCCCCGCGAAGGCGGGGCATCCACGCGTTATTTTATTGGTTCCACAAAAAACTCGTGGATGGTCTGCCTACGCAGACCATGACGACAGTTGAAATACCACCTTCAATCCGTCGGCGGCAGCAGCGCGCCAGTGGTGTCGGCATCGGTGAGATCGGCATTCACCATTTTGGCGTCGGTGAGATTGGCGTTGCGCAGCCGCGCCCGCACCAGCCGCGCGTCGATCAGGTTGGCGCCCTTCAGCACCGCTTCCGAGAAATCGGCTTCCGTCGCATCGGCGGCGGCAAGGCTTGCCGACCAGAAGCGGCCGATCGGCTTGCCATCGGGGCCACGCAGCGGCACCTGACCCAGCGTGGCACGATGCAGCACGGCCTTGTGCAGGATGGCACGCGCAAGATTCACGCCGTTCATCAGCGCGCCGATCAGGTTGGCGCCGGTAAGATCGGCTTCCGAAAGATCGGTCATCACCAGCGTGGCATTCTGCAACTTGGCACCGGCCAGCTTGGCGCCCTTCATATTGGCGCCGGAAAGGTCCTTGCCGGAAAGATCGATGCGCTCCATCGCCAGGCCGGCAAGATCAGCACGCGCCCCCTCGGCGCCATCGCTTTTGATCCAGCGTTCGTGATCCTGCAACATGGAAGCAACGGAATTGCCGAAGCTCGCCACATCGACGAACATCTCGGCATCCTTGAAGTTCGCCGTATCCATATCGACGTCTTCAAGCACCGCGCCCTTGAGGTCGGCACCTTCGAAATTCGCGCCCTCGATCAGCGCCAGCGACAGATCGGCACCGCGCAAGGAAGCGCCATTCAGGTTCGCGCCGGCGAGATTGGCCTTGCGCAGATTCACCTTCGATAGATTGGCCTTGGTCAGATTGGCGCCGGAGAGATTGACACCGACCATGTTCGAGCCGGTGAGGTTCGAGCCGCGCAGATTGGCTTCCGAAAGATCGGCGCCCTGGGTATTCGCCTTCGGCTTCTTGCCATCCGCCGTGGGGGCGCCGAAACCGACGCCGGATTCAGATGCTTGCATCAAGGCGCCGCCCCGGAAATCGACGCCGAGCAGGCGCGCGCCGGCAAGCTGCGCCCCGCGCATCGAGGCACCGCGCAGGTCGGCCTTGGAAAGATCGGCACGCGACAGGTCGGCGCGCTCAAGGTTGGCGGCGAACAGGTCGGCTTCCGACAGGTTCACATCGGAGAGGATGGCGCGAGAGAGATTGGAGCCGGAGAGCTTGGCGGCGCGCAGGTCGGCGCCGGAGAAATCGTAGCCTTGCAGGTCGGCGAGCGACAGGTTGAGCCGCACCCCGCGCGGACGCTTGCCAAGCCACTCCCGGTGGCGGGCCAGCATCCTTTCCACTTCCATCGGATTCATTCGAGTTCTTCTACCCCCAGGGCCGCCAGCGCCCAGCCCCGGCTTCTCCGGGACCTCCGCAACGCTGCATCCTTTACGCGATTTTAGTGCATTTCCGCGCTCGCGCAATCTTCGCCGTTAACCAAGACACCCCGATTATAGGCCGGTAAAGCACGCTGGCACGGAATGATTTCATCCTTCCCCAACAAGCTTAACAAACGGCAAAGACGGCGCCATACAGGGGCAAGGATTGTGCCTTCCAGCGCCCTTCCCGGCCTACCCGCCTGGCGCGCCGAGTCGCCAAAGCCCGGTTGCATGCCGGCCCGGGGCGTGGGCTAATCGGTGCAATCGCCGCGAATCGACGCCCCGAGTCGGAGCGCCTGAGGCGGCTTTGCACCGATGGGGGATGCCATGGTCATGACCAATTGGACGGAAAAGAACGGCGGCGTGATCGCGCCGGATGAGCGCCTGCCCTGGGGCCAGACGGTGATCGCCGGCCTGCAGCATGTGGTGGCGATGTTCGGCGCCACGGCGCTGGCACCGATCATCATGGGCTTCGATCCCAATGTCTCGATCCTGTTTTCCGGCGTTTCGACCCTGATCTTCTTTGTCATCACCGGCGGCAGGCTGCCGAGCTATCTCGGGTCCAGCTTCTCCTTCATCGCCGTGGTGATCGCCGCCACTGGCTATGCCGGCAGCGGCCCCAACGCCAATATCGCCGTGGCGCTCGGCGGCATCATCGCCTGCGGCGCGCTCTATGCCATCATCGGCGCCATCGTCATGGCAGTCGGCCATGCCTGGATCGAAAAGCTGATGCCGCCGGTGGTGACCGGCGCCATCGTCGCCATCATCGGCCTCAACCTCGCCCCCATTGCGGTCAAGGGCGTGTCCGCATCGCAATTCGATATGTGGATCGGCCTGCTTACCGTGGTGGCGGTCGGCGTCGTCGCCGTGGCCGCTCCCGGCAGCCTGCGCCGCCTGCCGATCCTGATCGGCGGCCTGGTCGCCTACCTGTTCTATGTGCTCTGCGCCAATGGCCTCGGCATGGCCAAGCCGGTGGATTTCTCCGCCATCGCCAATGCAGCCTGGCTCGGCCTGCCGAACTTCACCGCGCCGGTATTCCAGGGCAGCGCCATCGCCCTGATCGCCCCGGTGGCGGTGATCCTGGTGGCGGAAAATCTCGGCCATGTGAAGGCCATCGGCGTGATGACCGGCCGCAATCTCGACCCGCTGCTGGGCCGCGCCTTTGTCGGCGACGGCATCGCCACCATGATTTCCGGCGCCGGTGGCGGCACCGGCATGACCACCTATGCGGAAAACATGGGCGTGATGGCGGTGACCAAGAACTTCTCCACGGCGTTGTTCGTGGTGGCGGCGGGCTTCGCCCTGCTGCTCGGCTTCTCGCCCAAGTTCGGCGCCCTGATCGGCACCATTCCCGGCCCCGTGCTCGGCGGCCTGGCACTGGTGGTGTTCGGCCTCATCGCCGCCACGGCGGGCCGCATCTGGGTCGAGAACAAGGTGGATTTCTCCTCCAGCCGCAACCTGATCACTGTCGGCGTCGCCCTGGTGGCGGGTGCCGGTGACCTGGCGCTGAAATTCGGCGGCTTCTCGCTCGGCGGCATCGGTACAGCCACGTTCGGCTGCATCATCCTCTACCACCTGCTTGCCGGCCTGGAGAAAAAGGAAGGCTAGGATACCGGGAAGCTCGGGCGCCTCAGGTGTAAATCGCCATCAGGCGTTCGAGCGATTCCATCCAGCCACGGGTATGGCGCGTGGCCGCCTCGGCATCGGCGAACTGGTCATGCTTCAGGGTGATTTCGGTGCCCAGTTCCGTGGCTCGGAAACTTACCGAGACGCGCGAGATGCGGTCAGGCGTGCTGGCCCAGGCCCAGGAAAACACCAGCTTGCGGTCCGGCACGATTTCGCTGTAGCGGCCCGAGACTTCATGCCGCCCGACGCCGGGTTCCTCGATCACGGTGCGGAAGCTGCCGCCGACACGCAGGTCGGCTTCGGCCTCGATGCAGTTCGTGTGATGCGGCCCCCACCATTGCACCAGCATCTCCGGCCGGGTCCAGGCGGCAAAAACCAAAGCCGGCGGGGCTTTCACCTCGCGCACCAGGGTCAGGCTGGGGGGAATGGCGTTCATGGCGGAGAGCCTGACTGGAGGTTGGCGCGCCCTGGTGGATTCGAACCACCGACCTGCTGCTTAGAAGGCAGCTGCTCTATCCAACTGAGCTAAGGGCGCCCGGAATCAACCCCTGAGGCGTGGATTATACCGAGGCGCCCTTAAAAATCAGCGCACGCGGTTGAAGGCGTAGTTATCCGCATAGGCGCGGCGCGCCAGGGTTCTTTCATGCGGCTCTTCCACCTCATAGGGGAGGCCGCGCTTCTCAGCGAAGGCAATCGCCTGCTCCTTGCTGTCGAATTTCAGCATGAGCTGGCCGAGCGTGGTGGTGGAACCGGTCCAGCCCATCAGCGGCTCGACGAAGCGGTTGCCGGCGGAATCGTATTCCAGCACCCACTGCCTGGTCTTGGCCCGGCCGGACTGCATGGCCGTCTTGGTCGGCTGATAGATGCGCGCAAGCATGGCGAACCTCTTGTCGATTCAAGAAAATCTGGTCGGGGCGAGAGGATTTGAACCTCCGGCTTCCTGCTCCCAAAGCAGGCGCTCTACCAGGCTGAGCTACACCCCGCAATCGCGCCGGTATTTAGCATGCCGCCCCGGCGCCGGACTAGCCTTTCCGACCGGCGCTTTAGCCTTAGGGCTTTTTGCCGAAAATGGCGTGATCGACCCTGTCCCCGGCCTTGATGCCGAGGCGCGCCGCCGTGCCGCCATTCACCTCCAGCACCGCCCGCACCGGGCCGGCGGAATTGATGCTGGTTTCGTCATGGGGAATGGCGCGCTGGTGGATATTGAGGATCGTGCCATCGGCCTTGATGAAGATCATATCCAGTGGAATCAGCGTGTTGCGCATCCAGAATGAAGCCGGCTGTTCGGTGAAGAAATCGAACAGCATGCCGGCATCGGGGGCCATCTGGCTGCGGAACATCATGCCCCGGCTGCGGCTGGCATCGGTATTCGCCAGCTCGATGCGGAATTTCTTCGGCCCGCCCGCCGTATTGATCACCAGGTCGGAGACCGGCAGGCCGGTCTGCGGCTGCGCCAGGGCGGCCTGCCCCCCCAGCAGGGTCAGCACGAGAGTTAAAGCAAGAAAGCAGCGACGCAGCATAATCCCCTCATACACCAATGCTTTTAGCCTCAGTTACCAGCGCCCTCACCTCATCCCGCAAGGCGCCCTGGCGCGGCGCATCGGCAAGCGTGGTGAGCCAGGCTTCCGGCGGATTGCGCCCGGTGGAATGGTTCCAGCTGATCGAGCGCAGCAGGCTTTCCGCCGCCGGCGGCAGCCTTTCGGGCAGGTCCAGGCCGTTCAGCACAGCCCAGACGCCGCTCCAGCAGCGCGCCACCGACCAGGGATTATAACCGCCGCCGCCGGTGACCAACAGCCGGGGCGCCAGGCCCTTCAGCGCCGCCACCGCCTGCCACAGCGCCCGGTTGGAGAGAAGCTGCTTGCCCAGCGGGTCCTCGGCCAGGGCATCGGCACCGCACTGGATCAGCAGTGCCTCGGGCCGGAAGCCGGCAACCAGCGGCGCGATGGCCTCCCCGATCAGATACGCCATTTCGGTATCGTTCATGCCCGGCGGCACCGGGAAATTGAACAGGTTGCCCAGGCCATGATCCCCGGCGGCGCCGGAACGCGGCCAGCGCCCGGCCTCATGCACCGAGACGAACAGCACGCGTGGATCGTCGCGGAAGGCTTCTTCCACGCCATCGCCGTGATGCACATCCAGATCGACATAGGCGACACGCTGCAGCCCTTTGATTCCGGGGCCGCCATCCAGCAGCGCCAGGATCGCCACCACCGCATCGTTGAAATAGCAGAAGCCGGAAGCCTGGGCGCGGCGGCCATGATGGGTGCCGCCGCCGGGGCTGTAGATGATGCCGGGTTCCTGTAGCAGCCGCCGCGCCGCCATCAGGCTGGCCCCAACGCCGGTGGCCGGGCGGCGGAACATGGTGCCGTAGATCGGATTGCCGGCGCGGCCGAGATTGTAACGGATGGACTCTGCTTCGCTCAGGCTCAGGTCACGCTCGGCACGCTGCACGGCGGCGACGTAATCCGGCGCATGGTAGCGCGCCAGTTCCTCAGGCGTCGCCGGTCGGCTCTCGGCGTAATTGGCATCATCCACCCAGCCGAGGGCGCGGCAGAGGTCCATCACCGTGGAGACGCGCGGAATCGACAGCGGGTGTTTCCCGCCCAGGCTGGAATGGCGGTAGATTTCGTTGCCGATGAACAGGGGCTGGCTCACGCCCTTAATGTAGCGAGCCGCCACAACTTGCCTAGAGGGTGCCGGCGGTTATACTGACACCTAAGCCCTGAGGGGGAGCCGATGGTCGGCTGAGAGGTTCGCGCAAGCGGACGACCCCTCGAACCTGATCCGGGTAATGCCGGCGCAAGGGATTCAGCGGCGTGCGGCACGACCTATTACCCTCTTCCGTCCATTCCGATTCCGCCCTGGCCTTTGGCTCCCAGGCGGTGCTGGCACCGTTCGCGCTCGATCTGGCGCCCGGGCGCTGGATCGCCGTGCTCGGCGCCAGCGGCATCGGCAAGAGCACTTTGCTGCGCGCGCTGGCCGGCCTGCTGCCACAGGCGCGGGTGACGCCGGACCTGCGCGGCCGGATCGCCTGGATGGCGCAAACCGACCTGCTGCTGCCCTGGCTGCCGCTGCTCGACAATCTCTGCCTCGGCGCCCGCCTGCGCGGCGAAACGCCCGACACGGACCGCGCCCGCGCCCTGCTCGGCCAGGTCGGCCTGGCGGACCGCGAGAGCGCCTTGCCGGCGACGCTTTCCGGCGGCATGCGCCAGCGCGCGGCGCTGGCCCGCACGCTGATGGAGGACCGCCCGCTGGTGCTGATGGACGAACCTTTCGCCGCGCTCGACCTCGCCAACAAGCGCAGGCTGCATCAACTGAGCGCCGAACTGCTGAGCATGCGCTGCGTCATCTTCGTCACCCATGATCCGGTGGAGGCGCTGAGCCTGGCCGACCGCGTCTATATCCTGGCCGGCGCACCCGCGACCCTGACACTGGCCGCCGAGCCGCAAGGCGCCCGCCCGCGCGACGTGCTGGCGCCCGAGCATGTGGACGCCCTGCGCGCCATCCAGGCCAGTTTGCTGACGGAGGCCGCATGAGGCCGCTGCTCACCCTCGCCGGACTGCTGGTGCTGTGGGAAATCGCCGTGCGCGGTTTCGCCATTCCCGCCTATCTGCTGCCGCCGCCCAGTGCCGTGGCCCAGGCTTTCGCGCTGCATATCGAGATGCTGGCGCGCAATGCCGCCGTCACCGTGGCGGAAATGCTGATCGGCCTGCTGCTCGGCGCCCTACTCGGCGCCTGCGCGGCGCTGGCGCTGCTGCTTTCAACACGGGCGCGGCGCTGGCTGCTGCCGCTGCTGGTGGCAAGCCAGGCAGTGCCGGTTTTCGCCCTGGCGCCGCTGCTGGTGCTGTGGTTCGGCTATGGCCTGGCCTCGAAAGTCGCCATGGCCTTGCTGATCATCTTCTTCCCCGTTGCCGTGACACTCTACGATGGCCTGCGCCGCACCGATCCCGGGCTGCTGGATCTGGCCCGCGTGATGACCGCCGATGCGCGCCAGCATCGCCTGCGGGTGTTGAGTGAAATCCGCCTGATGGCAGCGTTACCCAGCCTGTTCAGCGGCCTGAAAGTGGCTGCGGCCGTCGCCCCCATCGGCGCGGTGATCGGCGAATGGGTCGGCGCTTCCGCCGGCCTCGGCTACGTCATGCTGCAAGCCAATGCGCGGGTGCAGATCGACCTGATGTTCGCAGCCCTGTTCACGCTCGCGCTCTGTGCCGTGGCGCTCTACGCCATCGTCGATCATATCAGCCGCCGCCTGCTGCCCTGGCAGGCCGACAGCCATCTTTCCCTTCGCAGCTTCGAGGAGTCCTGATCCATGCGCAAATCCATATTCGCCGCATTGCTCGGCTTGAGCCTGTCCGCCGCCCAACCGGCGCAGGCGCACGACAAATTCACCCTGCTGCTGGACTGGTTCGTCAATCCCGACCACGCGCCCTTCGTCGTTGCCAAGGAAGCCGGCTTCTTTGATCGCCACGAATTGCTGGTGGAAATGATCGCACCCGCCGATCCCAATGATCCGCCGAAGCTGGTTGCCGCCGGCAAGGCCGATGCCGCGATCTCGTACCAGCCGCAGCTGCATGTGCAGGTCGGCCAGGGCCTGCCGCTGCGCCGCATCGGCACCGTGGTGGCAACGCCGCTCAACAGCCTTGTGGTGCTGGGCAGCGGCCCGGTGAAATCGCTCGCCGATCTCAAGGGCAGGAAGATCGGCTATTCCGTCGGCGGCTTCGAGGATGCGCTGCTCAAGACCATGCTGGAAGGCTATGGCGTGAAGCTCAGTGACGTGACGCTGGTGAACGTGAACTTCTCGCTCTCACCGGCGATCTTCGCCGGGCAAGTGGATGCGGTGATCGGCGCCTTCCGCAATTTCGAACTCAATCAGATGGACATTGCCGGCAAGCCCGGCCGCGCCTTCTATCCCGAAGATCATGGCGTGCCGCTCTATGACGAACTGATCCTGGTGGCGCATGCCGACAAGCTGAAGGATGCGCGGCTCTCGCGCCTGCTCGATGCGCTGGAAGAAGCCACCGCCTATATCCACAACAACCCGGAAAAGAGCTGGCAGTTTTTCATCAAGAACAACAAGACGCTGAACGACGAACTGAACCGCCGCGCCTGGCGCGACACGATCCCGCGTTTTGCACAGAGCCCGCGCGCGCTGGATACGCGCCGCTATGCCCGCTTCGCCGAGTATCTGACCAGGCAGGGCATGATCAAGCAGGCGCTGCCGGTTGCATCCTACGCGGTGGAATTGCCCTGATTCCCCGGGAGTCAGTAATATTCCCGATAGGCTGATGGAACTTACTCAACCACCAGTGTGAACAAATAATCTTAAAAGGCGATAAAATGCTTTCTTATGCAATAGAAAGCGAGATTCCAGGTGACGCAGCGGTAAGTTGAGTCCTAATCTGCGCACGGAGTAACACCTGGGGGAATGCCACTTGGTGCCCAAGGAGAAAACGCAGCTCGTCCCGTTTGAATTGCTGCATCCACGTTTTGCCTGGATGCGCGATTACCTGGAGAGTTTGGCCCCGCCGGGAAAACTTCCCTCGCGGCGCCAGCTCGATCCGCTCGACCTGCGGGCGCTGCTGCCATTCATCGTGCTGGTGGATGTGCATCGCTCCGGCACTGAGCGCGAATTCCGCTATCGCCTGATGGGCAGCCGTCATATCGAAGCCATCGGCCATAACTTTACCGGCGTTACGGTCCAGGATGCCTCAGCGCCCGATTATATCGAGCGCGTGCTGGGCAACATGAATTTCGTCGTCGATACCGCCAAGGCTTTCTACGACCGCTTCCCGATGCCATTCCGCGACCGCGAGTTCATGGATTCCGAGCGCGTCTACTTTCCGCTCGCGGATGATGGCGTGACCGTGGATGTGATCATGGTGCTGAACGGCTACCCCAACAATCCCGATCTCGACCGGGTGCAGTTGCCGCCGCCGAAGCGGCGCGGCTGATCTGCAATGGCAGCAGACTGTGCACAAAGGAAAAGCGCCGGGCACAAAGAAAAAGCGCCGGGTAAAACCCGGCGCTTTTCACATTTGCGTGTTGCACTGCGGCCCTGAGGCCGATCAGCTCATGCGGATCTCGGCCACCTGCGGCCCCTTCGGGCCCTGGCCGACGCGCACCCGCACCGACTGACCGGGCTGCAATTCATTGATGCCTTCACGGCGCAGCACTTCCATATGGACGAAGATGTCCTGGCCGCCATCGCCGCGCGACACGAAGCCATAGCCCTTCACGGCGTTGAACCATTTCACCTTGGCTTCGAAGAATTCGCCGGTAGCCACCACGGAGGGGAAACGCGGGCCGCCGCGATCACCGCCGCCGCCGAACCCACCGCCGCCAAAGCCACCACGATCACCGCCGAAGCCGCCACGGTCGCCGCGATCACCACGGCCACCGAAGCCGCCACGATCACCGAAACCACCGCGGTCGCCACGGTCAAAACCGCCGCCGAAGCCACGGTCCTCACGCGGTTGCCGGCGCGGCGGGCCACCAGGGCCACCACCACCGCCAGCACCCGAGGGTGCCGCCGTGCTGGTATCGACAGAAAGAATGCGTACGGCCTGCATGCCCTTGGGGCGGCGCACGACTTCGAGCACCAGCGTTACACCTTCATCAAGCGTCTCGTATCCAGCCTGCCGCAGGCAGGAGAGATGCAGAAAGATGTCGCCGGAATCATCTATCGGGCTTACGAAACCGAAGCCCTTTACTGCGTTGAACCACTTCACCTTGCCGGAAATCTCGATCAGTTCACCGCCGTCCACGCCAAAGCCCCCATGCTCCACTGTTTTATTCCTTCAAATGCCACACTAACCGGAAAAGCCTAACACCATTTCTAGCCGGTGCAAATCCAGAATCGCGCTTAAGGCGAGGTGGGCAAAGCCAATTTCCGTGCCGCAATTATGCGCAGACGGAGGTATGCAGGGGGGAGCAGAAGGGTTAATGCCGCTTACATCGTCGGGCCATCGACGCGGCGCTTCGGACGCCAGCGTGTGACCGAACGGCCATCGGCAGTGAACCGGATTTCCTGGCTGTCGGGCGGTGCGGCGCGCAGGTGTGCCACGCTCTCGCCCACCGAGGCGGTACGCGGCGCCCCAGCCTTGCCGGTGGTGGCCGGGGCGGCGCCGGGTGTCGCTGCCGGACCCGTGTTGCCACGCACCAGCTTGCCAGCGGCGGGAGCGCGGGAATACTGCTCGATCTTGGCTTTTACTTCATCCTCGAAGGGCGGCAGATCGGCGGAACGCTGGGCTGCCGTGCGGCCGGTGATCTGCTTCACCGTGCCGGCACCGGCGGAGGTGCCGCGGCCGCTGCCGCGATGCTGCTCGACATAGATTTCGCTGCCGGGACCATTTTCCTGTGCCCGCTTCCAGGATGGATCGCCCAGCACCAGCTTGTGCAAGGCCACGGTCGGCAATGCGCCGAAGCGCTTCCAGAAACCTTCAAGGAAGGCCTCGGCGCTTTCGCTGAAACTCGGCGACCAGGGGTTTTCCAAACCGGCAACGAACACCAGGTCCAGCGTCGGTTCCAGCGGGCCTTCCTCGCCTACGACGAAAGTAGCAGGCATCAGCTTGGCGCCTTCGCGGGCAATGGCGTAATGCGCCTGTGCCAGGTAGAGCAGCCAGCGCAGTTTGGGCAGCGACATGACAATGCGCTCCGAGGCCGCTCTTTCAAGCAGCCAGAAGCTGACATCAATGCCGGATCGCGTCGCCGGAACCATGGCGGCCCTCCTCTGCGGCCAAGGAACAACCCCTGGGCCGACATCTTGGCGCCGGAATCACCTCGGCGCCAGAGTGGCGAAAATTGTCCTGAACCTAGTTGTGCGCATAGTATACCGCTAATCTTAACGACTGGTGAATCAGATCAGGCGCAGTTTTCGGAGGGAATGCCATGGAAATGACCGGCGAACAGCTGATCCCGGCGCCGCGTGCGGCAGTCTGGGAGGCGCTTAACGATCCCGCCATCCTGAAGCAGTGCATCCCCGGCTGCGACACCCTCGAAAAAACCTCCGATACCAGTTTCGAAGCCGCCGTGACGGTGAAGCTCGGCCCGGTGAAGGCGAAGTTCAAGGGCAAGGTGGCGCTGTCGGATATCGATCCGCCGAATGGCTACACGATTTCCGGCGAGGCCCAGGGCGGTGTCGCCGCCGGCTTCGGCAAAGGCAGTGCCAAGGTGTCGCTCTCTGACGCCGAGGGTGGCACCCGCCTCGCCTATGCGGTCAATGCCCAGGTCGGCGGCAAGCTGGCGCAGATCGGCGCCCGCCTGATCGACGCCACCGCCGCCAAGATGGCGGATGACTTCTTCTCCAGCTTCAACAGCCTGGTCGCCGCCAATGCTCCCGCGCCGGCCGCGGCTCCTGCCGTAGCGGCAGGAACCAGTGGCGAGACCATTACCAAGCCGCTGGTGGCGCCACATATCGCCGACCCGGCACCGGAGCCGGAAGGCGGCGGCTTGCCGGCCTGGGCCTGGATCGGCGGCCTGATCGTGCTGGTCGGCTTCATCACTGCCCTGGTGCTGAAATTCTGACGCGCGCTTTGTGTCGCGTTGCAACACGCAAAACGCAGTGCAGCGATTGCAGCATTAACAGCTTTGCAACTTGACGCCTGCGCAGCGATGCGCCCACACTTGATTCACTAAACCGGAACCAGCTTTCCTGCGTACCAGTATCCGTAAGCCCCAACGGGAGGAAACCGAATGACCAAAGTGTCCTTGACCGTCAACGGCCAGGCCGTGACGCGTGACGTGGAGCCGCGCACGCTCCTGGTCCAGTTCCTGCGCGAAACTCTCGAACTCACCGGCACCCATGTGGGCTGTGACACCAGCCAGTGCGGTGCCTGCGTGGTGCATGTGGATGGCCACAGCGTGAAGTCCTGCACCATCCTGGCGGCGCAGGCGAATGGCGCCAAGGTCACCACCATCGAAGGCCTCGCCAACGGCGAGACACTGCATCCGATGCAGGAAGCCTTCCGCGACAACCACGCCCTGCAATGCGGTTTCTGCACGCCCGGCATGATCATGTCTGCCGTCGATCTGGTGCAGCGCAATCCCTCCCCCTCCGAGGAGCAGATCCGCCACGAGCTGGAAGGCAATATCTGCCGCTGCACGGGTTACCACAACATCGTCAAGGCCGTTCAGGCCGGCGCTGCCGCAATGAAGGGGTGAAGCCATGACCAACCAGGCTGTTATCGGCACCTCCGTCCGCCGCAAGGAGGATTATCGTTTCATCACCGGCCAGGGTAACTACACCGACGACATCAACCGCCCGGGCCAGACCTACGCGCATTTCCTGCGTTCGCCGCACGCTTTCGCGAAAATCAAATCGATCAAGACCGATGCCGCCCGCGCCATGCCGGGTGTGCTCGCGGTCTATACCGGCCAGGACATGGCCGCCGACAAGGTTGGCGGCCTGATCTGCGGCTGGACGGTGAAGGGCAAGGACGGCCAGCCGCACAAGGCGCCGCGCCATGATGCCATCGCCGTGGAATATGCCCGCCATGTCGGCGACCAGGTGGCCGTGGTGATCGCCGAGACGCGCACTCAGGCGCGCGACGCGGCAGAAGCCATCGAGGTCGATTACGAGGTCTTGAGCCCGGCCATCGATCTGCGCGCGGCGCTCAAGCCGAATGCGCCGCAGGTGCATAGCGATGCCCCCGGCAATCTCTGCTACGACTGGGATTTCGGTGACAAGGCGGCAACGGCGGCAGCCTTCGCCAAGGCGGCCCATATCACCAAGGTGGAGCTGGTGAACAACCGCCTCTCGCCGAACCCGATGGAGCCGCGCAGCGCGGTGGCCGAATATGACCGTGGCACCGATACCACCACGGTCTATGTCACCAGCCAGAATCCGCATGTGCTGCGCCTGATCCTCTGCGCCTTCGTGTTTGGCCTGCCCGAGCACAAGGTGCGCGTGGTGGCGCCCGATGTCGGCGGCGGCTTCGGCTCGAAGATCTTCAACTATCCGGAAGAGACCGTGGCCTTCTGGGCGGCGCGCAAGCTGCGCCGGCCGGTGAAATGGACGTCTGACCGTAGTGAAGCTTTCCTCACCGATGCCCATGGCCGCGACCATTTCACCATCGCCGAACTGGCGATGGACAAGGATGGCAAGTTCCTCGGCCTCAAGGTGGATACGCTCGCCAACATGGGCGCCTATCTTTCCACCTTCGCTTCCGCCGTGCCGACCTATCTCTACGCCCTGCTGCTGGCCGGCCAGTACACCACACCGGCGATCTATGCCGAGGTGAAGGCGGTGTTCACCAACACCGCGCCGGTGGACGCCTATCGCGGCGCCGGCCGCCCGGAAGCCACCTATGTGGTGGAGCGCATCGTGGAAGCCGCGGCGCGCGAGATGAAGCTGGACCCGGCGGAAATCCGCCGCCGCAACTTCGTGCCGGTGGATGCCTTCCCGTATCAGACCCCGGTTGCCTGCGTCTATGACAGCGGCCAGTACGAGCTGACGCTGAACGAGGCGATGAAGGCCATCGACTATGCCGGCTTCAAGGCGCGCAAGGCGGCGTCGGCGAAGCAGGGCAAGCTGCGCGGCATCGGCATCTCCTGCTACATCGAGGCCTGCGGCATCGCGCCCTCGGCCGTGGTGGGTTCGCTCGGCGCCGGCGTCGGCCTGTGGGAGTCAGCAAAGATCCGCTTCAACCCCACCGGCTCGGTCTGCGTCTATACCGGCAGCCACAGCCATGGCCAGGGCCATGAAACCACCTTCGCGCAGTTGGTCTCCGACAAGCTCGGCGTGCCGATGGAGCAGATCGAGGTGGTGCATGGCGATACCGCGCAGATTCCGATGGGCATGGGCACCTATGGCTCGCGCTCGCTCGCGGTCGGCGGTTCGGCCATCTCCAAGGCGGCGGACAAGCTGATCGAGAAAGGCAAGAAGATCGCCGCGCATCTGATGGAAGCCAGCGTCAACGACGTGGTCTACGAGCGCGGCACCTTCTCGGTCGCCGGTACGGACAAGGCCGTGCCGATGGCGGCGGTGGCCTTCACCGCCTATGTGCCGCATAACTACCCGGCCGATCTCGAACCCGGCTTCGAGGAAACCGCGTTCTACGATCCGGCCAACTTCACCTTCCCGTCCGGCTGCCATATCGCCGAGGTGGAGATCGATGCCGATACCGGCGTCACCAAGATCGCCAACTGGGTGGCAGTGGACGACTTCGGCAATGTCATCAACCCGATGATCGTCGAAGGCCAGGTGCATGGCGGCATCGCGCAAGGTGTCGGACAGGCATTGCTGGAAGGCGTGGTCTACGACACCGAAACCGGCCAGCTGCTGACCGGCTCGTTCCTCGACTACACCATGCCGCGGGCCGATGACCTGCCGAGCTTCAATGTGAGCATGACTCATACCCCCTGCCCGCATAATCCGCTGGGCGTGAAGGGGTGTGGCGAAGCCGGCGCCATCGCCGCGCCCGCCGCGCTGATGAATGCCATCACCGATGCGCTTGGCACCGAAGCCATCACCATGCCGGCAACGCCGCTGAAGGTCTGGCAGACCATCCAGGCGCACAAGCCCGCCATGGCAGCCGAGTAAGGGAGAACCAGCCTATGTATTCGTTCAACTACCATCGCCCCGCTTCGCTCGCCGACGCCACTGCCCTGCTGGCCAAGGCCAGCGACGGCAAGCTGCTGGCTGGCGGCCAGACCCTGCTGCCGACCCTGAAGCAGCGCCTCGCCCAGCCCTCCGACCTGGTCGATCTCGGCGGCATCGCCGAATTGTCCGGCATCAAGGTGGACGGCGGCGCCGTGGTCATCGGCGCCGGCACCAAGCATGCCGCCGTTGCGGCCTCCGCCGAGGTCAGGAAGGCCATCCCGGCCCTCAGCCACCTCGCCGGCGGCATCGGCGACCCGCAGGTGCGCAACATGGGCACGCTTGGCGGCTCGGTCGCCAACAACGACCCGGCGGCGGATTATCCCGGCGCCGTGCTCGGCCTCGGCGCCACCGTGCATACCAACAAGCGCACCATCGCGGCGGACGACTATTTCACCGGCCTGTTCGAGACGGCGCTGGAGGAAGGCGAGATCATCACCAAGATCTCCTTCCCGATCCCGAAGCGCGCGGGCTATGTGAAATTCCCGAACCCGGCCTCGCGCTATGTCATGGTCGGCGCCTTCGTGGCCGAAACCGCGTCGGGCATCCGCGTTGCCATCAACGGCGCCGGCCCGGGCGTGTTCCGCCACAAGGAGATGGAGGCGGCGCTCGCCAAGTCCTTCTCGGCCGATGCCCTTAAAGGTGTCGCCACCGATCCGAAGCGGATGAACAACGACATCCATGCCTCGGCGGAATACCGCGCCCATCTGGTCGGCGTGATCGCCAAGCGGGCGGTGCAGGCAGCGCTGGGCTGAGCCGCAGCACCCGGAACATGTCAGGGGCCGCCGGGCAACCGGCGGCCCTTAACATTTAAGCAACCATTCCCCGGCAATCTCCGGTTATCTTTGCCAGAAAGGGCGAGTCCACGGACTCGGCGGGAGAAGCCATGGCCAGCTTGAACAATATGGAATGTGTCATCCTCTGCGGTGGCCTGGGTACGCGCCTGCGCGAGGAGACCGAGTTCAAGCCGAAGCCGATGGTGGAAATCGGCGGCCACCCGATCGTGTGGCACATCATGCGCCATTATGCCTCCTACGGCGTGCGTAACTTCGTGCTCTGCCTCGGCTACAAGGGCGACGCGATCCGCGACTATTTCCTCAATTACCGCCTGCGCAACGCCGATGTGGCGGTGTCGCTGGCCGATAACAACATCGAATTGCTGAGCCAGCCCAATGTGGATGACTGGCGCGTGGTGCTGGCCGAGACCGGCGCCGAAACCCAAACCGGCGGCCGCATCAAGCGTGCGCTGCGCCATGTGCGCGGCCAGCGTTTCTTCGCCACCTATGGCGATGGCGTGGCCAATGTTGATATCGCCGCGCTGCATGAGATGCATGAGAAGCGCGGCCTGGAAGCCACCGTCACCGCCGTGCATCCCTCCTCGCGCTATGGCGAAATCGACATCCAGGACGGCACCGTGCACAGCTTCCAGGAGAAGCCGCAGGTCGGCGCCGGCTGGATCAATGGCGGCTTCTTCGTGTTCGAGCGCCAGGTTTTCGAGCGTGCCTCGGAAAACCCCAAGATGGTGCTGGAAACCGATATCCTGCCGCCGCTGACCCAGGCCAAGCAGCTTGCCGCCTATCATCACGATGGCTTCTGGCAATGCATGGATACCTACCGCGAAATGCAGATGCTGAACGAGATGTGGCAGAGCGGCCGCGCGCCCTGGCTGCGCTCATAAGAAGGGTACGTCACCGTGGCACCGCTGCCCGATCCGAGTTTCTGGCGCGGCAAGCGCGTTTTCCTCACCGGCCATAGCGGCTTTGTCGGCGGCTGGACCGGCTATTGGCTCTCGGAGCTTGGCGCCAAGGTCACCGGCTTCGCCCTGCCGCCGCCGAGCAACCCGCATTTCTTCGGCCATGTGAAGCTGCATCAGCGGCTGCACTCCATCGAAGGCGATGTGCGCGACGCGCCGCATCTTGAGCGCGCCATGCGCGCCGCCGACCCGGAAATCCTGCTGCATCTCGCCGCCCAGCCGATTGTGCGCGAGGCTTACAAAAACCCGGTGGACAGTTTCGCCACCAATGTGATGGGCACGGCCCATGCGCTGGAAGCGGCGCGCGGCTGCGCGAACCTGCGCACCACCATCGTGTTTACGACGGACAAGGTCTATCGCAACCGCGAGACCGGCCAGGCCTATCTGGAAAGCGACGAACTGGGCGGCGACGAGCCCTATTCGGCTTCCAAGAGCGCCAGCGAACTGGTGGCTGAAGCCTATGCCAACCGCTATCTGAAGGATGATGCCGGCCTCGCCACCATCCGCGCCGGCAACATCATCGGCGGCGGCGACTGGGCCGCTGATCGCCTGGTGCCCGATGCAGTGCGCGCCTTCGGCCAGGGCCGCGTGCTGGAAATCCGTCGCCCCGATGCCGTGCGCCCGTGGCAGCATGTGCTGGAAGCGGCACGCGGCCTGCTGCTGCTGACCGAACGCCTGAACCAAACGCCGAAGGATTTCCACGGCGCCTGGAATCTCGGCCCCTCCCAGGCCAGTGCCGCGCCGGTGCGCCGCGTGGTCGAAATCCTGGTGAAAGCCTGGGGTAATAACGCCGCATGGGCCAATACCGGCGGCGACGGCATCCCGGAAGCCGGCCTGCTGATGCTGAATTCCGCCAAGGCCGCCGCGCGGCTCAACTGGGCCAATGCCTGGAGCCTGGAAGAAGCCCTGGAGCAGAGCATCGCCTGGTATCGCGCCGCCAATGACGGCCAGGATATGGCCGCCTTCACCTCAGCCCAGATCGCGGCCTATGCGGCGAAAGTGAGTGCGGCATGAAGATCGAGAAGCGCAAGCTGCCCGGCGTGCATGAAATCACCCTGGCGCCCCGCGGCGACCATCGCGGCTATTTCATGCGCCTCTACGACAAGCAGATTTTCGCCGAGGCCGGCATCGACCGCTCCTGGCTGCAGGAAAACGAAGCCCGCACCGAGAAGCGCCACACCGTGCGCGGCCTGCATTTCCAGCGTCCGCCCAGCGCCGAGACCAAGCTGATCCGCGCCAGCCAGGGCGTGGTGCTGGATGTGTTCGTGGACCTGCGCGCCGGGTCCCCCACCTATGGGCAATGGGATTGCGTCGAACTGGATGCGGCGAAGCACAACATGGTGCTGATCCCGCGCGGCTTCGCCCATGGCTATTGCACCCTCAGCGATAATTCCGTGGTCACCTACAAGGTCGACAGCATGTATGCGCCGACACTCGAAGGCGGCCTGCGCTGGAACGACCCTCAGGTCGGCATCGCCTGGCCGGTCAGCGAGCCGATCATCTCGGATCGTGATAAGGTGCAGCCATTGCTGACGGAACTCGAACCCATCGCGGAGGCCTGGGCATGAGCGAGGCGTTGCAGATCGATCCCACGGCGCAGATCAGCCCCGACGCGCGCATCACGCCGTCTACGCGCGGCAGCCGCATCGTCATCGGCGCCCATACCCATATCTATGATTTCGTCGTCATCCGCCCGGTCGGCGGCAGCGGCGACGTGATCATCGGCGAGCATTGCTACATCAACCCGCATAGCTGCTTCTATTCCGGCAACGGCATCAAGTTCGGCAATTATGTACTGGTCGCGCCGGGCTGCATGATCGTGCCGACCAACCATGCCTATGGCCGCCGCGATATCCCGATCCGGCATCAGGGCTTCCTGCCCTCCAAGGGCGGCGTGGTGATCGAGGATGATGTGTGGCTTGGCGCCAACTGCACCATTCTCGATGGCGCCCATATCGGCAAGGGCGCCGTGATCGCCGCCGGCAGCGTGGTGCAGGGCAAGGTGGAGCCTTATGCCGTGATGGCCGGGGCGCCGGCCAAGTTCATCCGCTGGCGGGACGAGTAAGCGCCATGGCCGGCTATACCCGCAGCAATCCCTCGCCGCGCTACCAGGCCATGCTGGCGCAATACCGCCAGCTCCATGCCGAGGGCGATCCCAACAGCCAGACCCCGGCCGAGCAGATGTTCGATGGCCGCAGCCTGCTGCCGCATATCGACCGCATCAGCAAATACCTGCGCCTGCATCAATGCGCTTCGCTGCTGGATTACGGCTGCGGCAAGGCCAAGGCCTACAGCGATGCCGTGCTGCGCCTGCCCGATGGCCGCCAGGTGAACGGCCTGCGGCAATTCTGGGCGCCGCTGGATATCCGGCTCTACGATCCCGGCCAGCCGGCCTTCGACAGCTACCCGAGCGAAGCCGCCGACGGCGTGATCTGCTCCGATGTGCTGGAGCATGTCCCGGAAGAGGATGTGCCCTGGGTGATCGACGAATTGTTCCGCCTCTCGCGCCGCTTCGTGTTTGCCACCATCGCCTTCTATCCGGCGAAGAAGACCCTGCCGAGTGGCGAAAATGCCCATGTCACCCTGAAGCCGCCGGCCTGGTGGCTGGATCAGCTTGAGCGCGCTTCCGCCGCCCATGGCAGCCGCGACTACTATGCCACGGTCTACTGCCCCGGACCGCGCCGCATCGACATCGCCTCCGCGCCGACGCCCGCCGCATGACCGTGCATGTCCTGGGAGCCTCCGGCCTGATCGGCAGCGCCCTGCTGGCAAAGCTGCCCGGTGCCCATGCCCTGGGCCGCGCCGCGCTCGACCTCAATGAGGCCGCCAGCATCGCCGCCGCCGACCTCAAGGGCGACGTGCTGGTGCATGCCGCCGGTATTACGGACGAAGAATTCGCCGCCGACCCGGCCGCGGCCTGGACGCGCGCCACCCGCCTCACCCAGGCACTGCTGGAAGCCGCCGCCAAGGCCGGCATCAAGCGGCTGGTCTATATCTCCACCGCCCATGTCTATGGCCCGCTGGAAGGCGACATGACCGAGGCGCGCCCGGTGAATCCGCTCGGCGATTATGCCCTGGCGCATTATGCCTCCGAACAGCTCTGCCGCCGCGCCGCCTTGCAGCGCGGCCTGGATGTGCTGATCCTGCGGCCCTGCGCCGTCTATGGCCTGCTGCCGGACCTGAGCCGCTTCAAACGCTGGTCACTGATCCCGTTCTCGTTCCCGCGCGAATTGCTGCAAACCGGCAGGATCGTGCTGAAAAGCGACGGCGAGCAGCGGCGCAATTTCGTTTCCGCCGGCAGCATCGCCGCCGAGGCCGCGGCCTTCCTGGCCAGCCCCCCGGAACCCGGCCGCTGCCGGGTGCAGAACGCCATTGGCCCTGACGACATGACGGTCTACGCCTTCGCCGAGCATTGCATTGCGCTGCTCCGCCCGGGCCAGGGCCGGGTGGAACGGCCCAGTCCAACCGGGGGGCCGAAACCGGCCCCGCTGGCCTACCGGTCCCGCTATACAAGCGCGGAACCGCACTCTACGCTGGATGCGACGATTCGCGCTCTGGCTGCGCAGATTCAATAGTCAACGACGAGGACGCCACATGCCATTGCCCGCGCCGGGCCCCGCCCTCGACAAGGACATCGCGCAGAAGTATCTGCGCCACCTTGTCACCCACAACGCCATGGATGATGCCGAGCAGCGCAAGGCTTTCTGCGAGGCCAACAGCATTCATCCCAAGCTGCTCTATTCCAACCCGCATATCCAGGCCATCAACAAGCTGTATGGCGACCACTCGAATTTCGAGCGGCTGCTGGATATGACGCTGAAGGATTACCTCTACTACCATTACTACTATATCCATCAGGGCTACCGGTATGGCGCCTCGGACCTGCAGCAACGCTGGCTGGGCCATGACCTGATCAAGACGCCGATGGATTGCTGGATCTACCAGGAACTGATCTGGGAGACCAAGCCGGATATCGTGCTGGAATTCGGCGTCATGTTCGGCGGCGCCAGCCACTTCTACGCCTCGATCCTCGATCTCGTCGGCCATGGCGAAGTGATCGGCGTGGATATTACGCTCTCCAAGGTGAAGGAGATCCGCAACAAGCGCATTTCCTACATCGAAGGCTCCTCCACCGCCGAGCAGACGCGCGAGGAAATCTTCCGCCGCTGCCATGGCAAGAAGGTGCTGATCATCGCCGATTCCGACCATGAGAAGACTCATGTGCTGAACGAGGCGCTGCTCTACCATCCGCTGGTGCCGGTGGGCGGCTATTATGTGTTCGAGGATTCGCTCAACGACGTGATGGGCTACCACCCGGTGCCGAATGAAGGCCCCAAGGCGGCGGCGCATGCCTTCCTGGCGCAGAACAAGTCGTTCGAAGCCGACATGCGCTTCGCCGAACGCTACATCATGACCCTCAATCCCTATGGTTTCCTGCGGAGGGTCAAGCCATGAGCATCGCGATTTCCGCCGCGCCGCATATCGATACCTCGGCGTTGATCAAGAAGCTGGCCGCTGAAAGCAAGCTGGCCCCGGTTGCCGACCCGACGCCCGCCCTGGTGCGCTCCTACGGCTTCCAGACGCTCTACGACATGCCGATGCCGTTGCAGACCACCATCCGCAAGCGCCTGATCGCCGAGCACAAGGATGCCCTGACCGGCAGCCCTAAGCTGTTCGAGCATGGCGTGTTCCCGTGGCTGGCCGACTGGATGCGCTGGCATTGGGGCACCACCCCGGCCGAAGCCTGGGAAGACGTCATCGCGCTCGGCGCCGCCTGCGCTCAGGGCTATGGCCGCATCATCCATGTCTCGGAAGGCCCGACCAAGGGCTATGACGGCTATGCCTGGCTGGACAAGCGCAACAGCCGCCAGATCGACATCCTGCTGCATCAGCTCTACGCGCAGCTCGGCGTTACCGCCAAGGTCGAGACCATCACCCTGTGAGTGCAGGTTCTCTCGACCGCGAGCATGACCGGCGCGGCCACGCGCCGGACAGCGCGCCGCTTTTTGCCGATGCCGCGCTGCTCGGCTTCGCTGAGAGCCTGCTGCTGAAAGCCGGCATGGAGGCCGACAAGGCCGCCTGTGTCGCCGAATTGCTGCTTGATGGCGACCGCATGGGCCATTCCACCCATGGCCTGCAATTGCTCGCCGGCTATCTGGCCGAGATCGAAAAAGGCAACATGAAGACCAGCGGCCAGCCGATCGTGCTGGCCGACCGCCCGGCGGCGCTGACCTGGAACGGCCAGTATCTGCCCGGCCTGTGGCTGCTGCGCGAGGCGATCCGCGAGGGCGTCAGCCGCGCCCGCGTGCATGGTACATGTACGGTAGTCATCCGCCAGTCGCACCATATCGGCTGCCTCGCGGTGTATCCGCCGCTGGCTGCCGCCGAAGGCATGATGCTGCTGCTCGCCTCCTCCGATCCGATGGGCTCCTCGGTGGCGCCGCATGGCGCGCTGGCCGGCCGCTTCACGCCAAACCCGATTGCCGCCGGCTGGCCCACCGATGGATTGCCCGTGGTGATGGATATCAGCGCCTCCACGACTTCAAACGGCATGACCTCGCGGCTGCACCGGCTGAACCAGGCCGATGGCGGCCAGCGCCGCCTGGGCGGGCAATGGCTGGTGGATAACCAGGGCAATGCCACCGACGATCCGGCCGCCTTCTTCACCAAGCCGCCCGGCGCCATCCTGCCGCTCGGCGGCATGGATCTGGGCCACAAGGGCTATGCGCTGGGCCTGATGGTGGAGGCCCTGACCAGCGGGCTTGGCGGCTATGGCCATGCCGACAAGCCGGGCCATTGGGGCGCCAACGTGTTCCTGCAGATCATCGACCCGGAAGCCTTCGGCGGTCGCGATGCCTTCATCCGCGAAACCGGCTTCATCGCCGAAGCCTGCCGCACCGCGCCGGTGAAGCCCGGCAATCCGCCGGTGCGCCTGCCCGGCGAGCGCGGCTTGAAACTGAAGGCCGAGCAGATGCAGGCCGGCATCCGCCTGCACCCGGAAATCATGCCGAGCCTTGTCCCCTGGGCCG
Source organism: Ferrovibrio sp. (assembly GCF_965278975.1). GTDB lineage: Bacteria > Pseudomonadota > Alphaproteobacteria > Ferrovibrionales > Ferrovibrionaceae > Ferrovibrio. The sequence continues at coordinate 3,783,470 of NZ_OZ257126.1, read as the reverse complement.
AGAAATTCGGCATCGCCCTGCCCGCCGCCATTTGATTCCCATCGCCATGCGCGGACTTGATCCGCGCATGATTCCAGAAATTACTTTTTGCTGTCGCCGTTCATTCGCCGTCCCGACCTGCTTCCGGTTTACCGGCGCAATCTGCTGCGGCAGCAGCATCAGGCCCCTGCCGCTGCGCCGGGGCGTATCTTCAAATAATCCAGCACGCGGCTATCGCGCCAGGTCACATCATGCTGACGGTTCGCCGCGCGCGCCGCGCGGCAGGCTTCGAGTGCCAGGCTGCGGCCCGCCGCCGGATCGGCCGGCCGCATGGCTGCCGGAGTCTGGCTGCGCAACGCCTCGATCACATCATCCGGCGGCGCCTCGGCTTCGGCCAACCAGGCTTCGGACGAGGCAAAGCCATCGCGGCGGAACTTGTCGATCATATAATCGCAGGCCGATTGCAGGGTCGGCACCTGGCCCGGCACGACAGTGATGATCGGCAGCACCGGCGCCAGGCTGGGGATCACATGGTTGGCATAGGCCGCCGCGCCCCAATAGCTGCTGGCGATGCGCACGAAATGCGCTGGATCGGCGATCTCGGCCATCTGCGCTTCGGCCAGCGGCAGGATTTCCACCGGCGGCTTTTTCGTATCCACGGTGTCGTTGGAAACATCGAGATAGATTGAGCCGAACTGGAAGGCATTCTGGAAATACTTTTCCCGCAGCGCGCCCCAGATGGTGCGCACCACACCGCCGCTCAGCACGAAGGACGACAGCGCCTTCAAGCCCGGCGTATCCGGCTTGCGCAAAGCCGTGGCCAGCAGGCCCTGTACATGCTGTGTGATCACATCGCAGCGGCCAAGCGGCCAGGGCTTGCCGTTGGCCATCGGAAACCTGGGCGCCAGCACGGCATCGGCCTGGCGCCGCAGGGCCAGGAAGGTCTGCATCAATTCCGGCTCGGCGGGCCACAGATACCGCTCGGTGAGGGCTGCCTGCTTCGGTGTCACCGGCGCCGGCTGCTGCGGCAGAAGACTGTCACTCATGGTACGTCACGCTTCACTGGTCCTGTATACTGGTAGAGGAAATCCGGCGGTGTCGGGCCTTTGATGCGGGTGCCCTCGTTCATCTGCTCCCAGGCATGGGCCAGGATGCCCACACCGCGTGACAGCAGGAACAGGCCACGCCCGAGCGGCGGCGGAAAACCGAGTTCGCAGAAAATCACCGCCGTGGCACCGTCGATATTCATCGGCACCGGCTTCTTAGCCCCAGCTAAGGCCTGCTCGACGGCGCGGCCGATGGCGGCATAGCGGCCCGACACGGTGCCGGCCTGCACGGCTTTATCCACCAGCGCCAGCAGTCTCGGGCTGCGCGGATCGACGGGATGGAAGCGGTGGCCAAAGCCCGGCACATGCTTGCCATAACGCTCCTGCCACAAGGCGACGCCTTCCAGTACCGATGCCTCCAGCGGCGCACCGCCGGCAATGCGGGCGGCGATCTCCTCATAGAGCTGCATGCATTGCTGGCCGGCGCCGCCATGGGTATCGCCGAGCGCGGCAATGCCGGCGCCCACCGCGCCGTTGAGGTCGTTGCCCGCCGCAACCGTCATGCGCGCGATGGCAATCGAGGGCGCCTGCGGGCCATGATCCACCGCCGCCACCAGCGCCGCTTCCAGCAGGGCCGCCTGCGCCTTGCTGGGCAATTCACCACGCAGCATCAGCCACAGCATCTCGGCATAGCCAACCTTGCCAACCAGTTGCTCGATGGGGTAGCCGCGCGGGCGGATCACGCCCGGTTCGATATCGATGATCGCGGTGCGCCACCATTCCCGGGCGCGCTCTCGGCTGTCGTCGCTCATGCTCGCTTCCTTGGCCAGGGCGGCAGTCTAAGCTCTGGCATAGCGCAAGCAAACCGTCAGGGCAGCGTCACGCTCAACGGGGGCGCGGCGGCTTGAACTTCGCCCGTGCCTTGGCGGCCTTGGCGCGGATCACGCAGCCTTCCGCATGGTCGTTCACCAGGCCCATGGCCTGCATGAAGGCATAGACCGTGGTGGGGCCGACAAAGGCCCAGCCGCGCTTCTTCAAATCCTTCGACAACGCCACCGAGGCGGCGGTACTGGAAGCACTCTGCGGCGCTGCCAGCCCATCGGGCGCCGGCTCGAAGCGCCAGATATAGGCCGCCAGCGAGCCTTCCGCCTTGACCATTTCCTTCGCCCGCCGGGCATTGTTGATCGTGGCTTCGATCTTGCCGCGATGGCGCACGATGCCCTCGTCCTGCAGCAGGCGCGCCACATCCTTCTCGGTGAAACGCGCCACGCGCTCAAAATCGAAGCCATGGAACGCAGCGCGGAAATTCTCGCGCTTGGCCAGGATGGTGCGCCAGCTCAGGCCCGACTGGAAACTTTCCAGGCACAGCTTCTCGAACAGGCGGCGGTCATCCTCCACAGGATAACCCCATTCATGGTCATGATAGGCGAAGAATTCCGGCGCCGCCGCGCACCAGCGGCAGCGCGGCTTGCCATCGGGGCCAGGAATCGTACCGCTCATGCCGCGCCTTTCAGGAAAGCCAGCCGCTGATCCAGGCGGCCCGGTGCGATTTCCAATATGTCGGCGCTCACTACCTGCTCGGCAACAAAGGGGTCCGCCGCCACCCGCGCCTCGATCTCCGCGCGGGTAACGCCATGGGCCAGCACGGCTCCACCAGCAGCGGGATTGAGGCTGCCAGTCAGTAGGAACACACCATCCTCGAAGCCCTGCCGGATCCAGGCATTATGGCCTTCCATCAGGCGCGGTGCAGCGGCCTTGTTGGCGGCGAATTTCAATGTGACGACAAACATCCCCTCTCCCTCCCTCTGTGACCTCAAGCCCGCGCCCGGACAGAATTCTGGACTGGCTTCTGGGCCGGCTGCTGGGCCTCGAACCAGGCACACATGTCCTCCACCTCGCGGCGGATGAAGGCTTCATCGCGAAAGGTGCTCGCCAGCGTGGCAACACCCTGGCTGCGCGCCAGCAGATGCAGTGCCAGCGGTTCCGCCTCGCGGCCATGGCCGCGTGCCTTGAACTGCTGCGCCAGCCAGTCGCGGAACAGTGCGAACAGCTTCGCCGCCTCGCCCTTGGCGCCATGATCGAGCTTGGCCAGTTCGCTGCAGAGCGTACCGACCGGGCAGCCATAGAGCATGATCTTGGCGCGGTTCATGATCAGGATATTGATGAAACTGCGGATGCGGTCGGCTGGCGCAGCGCCCTCAGTCTCCCAGGCATCGAGCATGCGCCGGGTATTCTCCAGCCGCAGCGCGATCACCGCATCCAGGATCTCGTCCTTGGTCTTGAAGTGATAATAGAAATTGCCGCGCGACAGCTGCACGGCGGCGGCGATATCGGCAAACGAAGTCGCCTCGAAACCTTGCTCGTAGAACAGCCGGTCCGCCGCCTCGACAATCTGCCGCCGTGTCTCTGCCGCGCTCATATGCAGCCTCTAGGTCATTCGCCCTAGAGGCAACCTAGGACAATCGTCCAAATGACGTCAAGCCGGCTTTTCGATCATCAGCGATTGGCCCCGTGGGCTGTCTCAACTCATTGACAGGCCAGCCCTCGGCCCTTAGAAGAGGCCCCGCATACGCCGTGTAATGTAAAACCCACTCGCGTGCGGAGGGGTGGCCGAGTGGCTGAAGGCGGCGGTTTGCTAAACCGTTGTACAGGGTAAACCTGTACCGTGGGTTCGAATCCCATCCCCTCCGCCACTTTCCTTTTCATTTTCAATAATATACCGGCCATTTTGGCCTTGGGCCCGATGCTTTCGCGCGGCTCGCGCGTTCAACTGGAAAGCCGATATGGCAGTTGAACGCGTTCAACTGGCGGTCAGTTGTTCTCACCTTGTTTCTTTGTCGTCGCTGCGGCGTAGTCGGCCATCTTGACGACCGCGTTCTGGGTGAAGCGGCGATTTTTCTTAACGTAGATAGCCAGCATCTCCCGGTTCTCATGACCCGTCATGCTGGCGATTTCATCCTCGGTCCCGCCGCTTTCGCCTAGGTAGGTCGCCCCGGATCGGCGGAGGTCCATGAACTGGAGTTCCTTGGGGATGCCGGCAGCGGCTCTGATTTCGGCAAACCGGCGCCGGAAGGTATGTTCGTTGTAAGGCCGGCCGGTGGCTTCATCCACCACGAATGTCATGGCGGTATCCGATTTCGGCGTCTTGCTGATCCAGGAGCGCAGTTCGGGGTGGATATGGATTTCCATGTCCTTGCCGGTTTTGCGCTGCTTGAACGTCATCACCTCGCCATCATCCGCCGAGCGGAGCATGTGCAGCACATCGGCCTCGCGCTGCATCAGATAGAAGGCCATGGCGCAAGCCAGGGCCATGGATGGGCGCCCGGCTGCTACCGCCGCCTGCTGCATGATGGCGAGGTGTTCCAGGCGCCAGGTGACGGCGCGGCGGCTGGGTGTCGGCACGTCGAGCTTAGAGAACGGGTTGACCGTGACCACGCCGCGCTGCTCGGCCCAGCTATAGAGCCGGCGGGCGGTGCTGTAGCAATGAAAGCGCATGGTCGGGCCGTGCTTCTCCTTCACCTTGAATAGCCAGTCCTCCGCTGCGATGCGGCTGAACGAGGCATAGGGAACGTCGCCGGCATAGTTCTCCAGCATGCCCAGGTAGTAGGTATGGTCGGCGCGGCTGCGCGGGCCTAACTCTTTGAAGGCGGGCGCCCCGAGGAACAGGGCGATCAGGCCCGCTATGCTCTTGCTGGCCGGTGCCTTGGCCGGTTCCACGCCTTTGTAGAAATCATCGGCCTTTCTGTTCCAGGCTTCCGCCTGGGCGGCGGCATCGGCCAAGTCGCCATGCAACCGCACCACGGCGAAGCCGGCGGCTTTCAGGGTGGCGCTCGGGCTCCAATAGAAGCGCAGCGCGCCGTCGCTGTTGCGCCGCGCGACAAGGTGCCTGATGCGGGTGCCGCTTTTTGTCATAGTTGCCTTCCGACCAGTTCCTGGGTCCAGTCATCCTCGCTGCGCGGCGTGGCGCCCGCACGGCGTGCGCGGTTTGCTGGCGCGGCTGGGGCCTCGTCGCGCTCCAACCATGCCATGAATTCCGAGGTGCGGTACAGCCCGGTTCGGCGGTCGCGCTTGGGGAAATCGGCGAAAGCTGGATCGGCTGCGATCTTGCGGCGGAGCCATTGGGCTGACCGGCCGCCGAATTCGGCTGCCACCTGGGCCTCGGTCATCTGCATCGGCAGGCTGCGCTCGGTCATGGCGCGTGCTGCTCCGGCGGTGGCTCCGGCGGCAGGGTATCGCGATAGGCGCTGATGGCGCGGCGGGCGGCGCCGTAATAGGTGGCGTGGTGTTTTTCAAGCCAGCGGATCGTTGTCTTGTGGTCTGCCAGCCAGCGGTTCAATTGCCGCTGGCTGGTGCACATATAGGCCAGTTCGACCAGCACGCAGGTAAGCACCCAGGGCTGCCGTTCCGGCTGGCTTGGCGGCGGCAGCCGCTCCATCGGAATGGCATCAAAGGGGTTATCTGCGGCGTGGGTCATTCGTGCGGACCGGCGTTAGCCATTGCCGGCCCTCTCATGCTCTGGGGCGGGCTGTGGACCTGGCCAGGTGGGGCGCCCGCCGGTTTGCTTCTCGATCATGCGGCCGAGGAGTTCGCGCATCAGATCCATGAAGCCTTGCTTCACCGCCGGGTTTTCAACCACGGCGGTGAAACGAACGGAGCCGAGCAGGATGGCGCGCTCCATGGTGCCGGGCATCGCATAGTAGGCGTTCCACCACTCGCCCTCGTGGCGTAGCGCCAGGCGGCCGATCTGGGCCATCGGTTCTCCATCAGCGCGGGGCATGGCCGGCCTCCTTCTTGTACTTGCGGATCACGGCGATCAGGTTCTCGCCGGCCTGGGCCTTGGCATACCAGTAGGCGCTTTCCTTGTCGGCTCGGGCCTTCTGCCGCGCGCCATGAATTTGCGGGCCGATCCAGTCGATGACCTCTTGCAGCATGTCCACCTGGCCGCAGCGCTTGAGGTCGTCGATTGTGCGCGGCTCGGCCGCTTCGTCGGCGTCGAATGTGTCGCCTTCTTCCTCGTCATCATCGGCGTCGTCGCCCAATTCCAGCTGCTGGGCCACATCGGCAATCATCTGGCGGACGGGCGGCAGCGGTTCGGGATCGCGCTTGGCGGCGCGCTTAGCTGGCGGTGCCGCCTTCTCCGCCAGCCGCTGGTAGGCTTCGCCGGGGTCCTTGGCTTCTTCCATCTGGCGGATGGTGCGTGCGAGGTCGTCTGACGTGCGGAAGCTGTGGCAGCGCGGCAGCAAGGCGGCCTGGATGGCCGGTGTGGTTTCGGAAAGCTCGCGGGCGAATGTGTAGCTGATGACATTCTCGCGAAGCGCCGTGCGGGCCTCGGGGATCAGGTCGGTCGCCAGCTTGATCAGCTGCTGAATTCGCCGCACCTTCCAGCCGCTGGCCTTGGCGATCTGGGCCGGGCTGAATTTCTGCCGCCGCAGCTTCGCCAGCGCCTCGGCGGCATCAAGCGGCGGCATGTCGCGGCGCAAGCGGTTCTCGGTGAGGGCGTCGAACAGCGCATCAGCCGGGGTGTCGTAGTGCTTCAGCACATACGGCACATTGGCGGCCTCGCCATCCCAGCGTTCGCGCTGCGCCAGCATCATCAAGGCGCGCCAGCGGTTCTCGCCCGCCACCACGGCGAAGCGCAGGCCGGGCATTTCCGGCACTTCCTCGCCGGGGAACAGGCGACGCAGCACCAGCGGCTGCAACACCCCGCGCGCCTCGATGCTGTCCGCCAGTTCCTCCAGGAATTCGAGGTCGAAATCCTGGCGCGGGTTGTCGCCCATGGGACGGATGGCAAAGAGCGGCGCGAAGCTGGCGGCGGGCTGATGGCCGGTAATGATCTGATCGGCGCTGATCCCAAGCACGCCGCAGACGCCGGAGATAACCTTTACGCTCGGCGTGGTGCCGGCGCTGCGGGCCTGGCGGATGCAGTTCTCGGCCAAGCCTGCCTCGATCAGCACGGCGTTCGCGGTGCGCCCGCTGGCGCTGATAGCAGCCTCCAGGCGGTGAAGGATCGTCTTGTCAGTGGCGGTCATGAATGTGTCTCCGGGTCGCGGCGGTCCACGCCGATCAGGTCGCGAAGCTGTTTCCAGGCGTTGTCGCCGCCAACTTTCCGCCCGGCGTAAAAGCACCGGGTGCAAAGCTGCGCGAATTCGGCGATCTGCGTCGCGGTGAGGCCCGCCGGCATGTCGATTTCCTCGCCCATGGCCCAGATTTTCAGGCGCAATCGCGGCTTGGGGAATGAGACAAGGCAGGCTGCGGCGGCGCCAAAGCTGCTCTGGTGGCGTGAAAGCTCGGCGTTCACATCCGCCAGGAATTCGATAGTCGGGGCGGTCATGGCCGGGCCTCCAGGCGGTGGGCGTCGATGGCGGCGATGTGGTCGGCGGCATCCGCGAGGCTGGGGAACCAGCCGAGTGGCGTGCCGAAGCGGCTGGCAATGAAGCGGCCTCCCTGCTCGACCACGGCGCCGATCTGGTCGCCGCTCGACCAGTCGCGCACCACATAGCTGTCGCGGCCGGCGGCCTCGGTGATGGGGCGGGTCATGACGCGCTCCTGTTTATGTCGGTTGCCGTGCGTTGCCGTTCCAGCATCTCGCCCAATTGCCGATGGAGGTCGGCGGCGGCGAAGATCGGCAAGCTGATTTGCAGGTTGTGGCCGATTTCGACCCATACTTGGCGCACGCGCTTCGCGGTGCGCGGCGGGTTGGTGGTGCGGAAAACGGATGTGGAGGTTGTGACCGTGATGGCCTCATCGCCGCTGGTCGTGATTGTGGTTTTCATCGCGCGGCCTCCTGATGGGCGGCGTCGAGCATCGCTGACACAGCCCGCTGGAATTCGCCGGGCGCGGCGCGAAACTGGCGGACCAGCTTGGCCTCGGTGCGGGTTAGTGAGCCGGGTGTGGCCTGCACAGGCTCGGCGATGGCGGGGGTATCCTCGCCAAAGAAGTAGCTCGGCGGGACATTGAGCAGCTGGCCGAATAGCGAAAGCCGGCTGGCGCTGATGCGGTTCAAGCCCTTTTCGTATTTCTGCACCTGCTGAAAGGTGATGCCGACATGGTTGCCAAGCTGGGTCTGGTTGATGCCAGCCAGTTGGCGGGCCGCGCGCAGGCGGCGGCCGGCTTCGATATCGATTGGGTGCGGTGGTTTGCGGTTTGGCATGGCGGTTCTCTCCTTTGCTGCCATGGTGGGAAAATCAGGCGTCGGGCGTGCTGGGTGCGATATCGCGGTGGTGTTCGGCCAGCAGTCTGACAAACAGCTTGCCGGCGTCTGTGCGACCTGAATGGGGGGGGGGGGCGATGAAGGCGCCAAAGGCGCGATGGTTGGCCGCCAGCCGGCCGTACTCGTAGAGCCAGGCGCTGTCCTTGGCCTTGTAGTCAGGATCGAGCGGTCGGCCTTGGCGCGCCTCCAAGAAGCCATGGCGGAAATCCTCGGACCGCATGACCTGCGAATTAGATATGCCTACGCTCTCGACCTGGCTCATGCGCGGAGCGCCTTGGCGACATAGCCGGCGTGCTGGCGCTGGCGGTAGCCGATGCGCTTTTCGCGCAACTGGCTGGCGATGAGGTCGTGGGTCTTGGCTTCACCCTCCAGCATGGCGGCCTCGTCGGCTTCGCCTTCCTGGCGGCGGATGCGCGCGGTGTTGCGGAGTTCGTTCGCAGTGGCCTCCGCGCCGGCAATGGCGAGCTTGCGCTTATCCAGCCTGGGCGCGGCGGCTTCGGCGATCTGGGGCGCACGGCGTGCGCGGCGGCTGAATGTCATGGGTGTGTTCCCCGCTGGTGTCGAACCAATGCGGGAATAACATCCATTGGGAGTTACTGTCAACAACTAATAGATGTTTGGGCGCTATGGCCTGGCTGGCCTAGCCTTTGGCATGGGCTTCATGCTGTCTCGCGGCGCTGCATCTCCGCCGGGTTTCCGGCGGATGGAGCTGTTTGACCCGAGCAATGGGCAGCGGCTGGTGTTCGATCTGCCGGCGGCAGACTTTGAAGCCGGCGAGGCGCGCGGCCGGCGGCTGTGGCATATCGCGCTGGGCCTATGCCTGGTGCTGATCCTGGCGGCTGAACTGGCATTGCGCGGATCGATCTGGTGGGTCTATGCGCCGGGCGTGCTGCTGCCTGGCGCCGGCTTGTATTGGCTGCTGGCAAACGCCTGGCGCTTCGAGGATCGGGCGCTGCTGGCGCTGATCCTTGACGCGCAGCGGCGCGGGCGCTGGCCGAGCGGGGCCGCCCTCGCCGGGTGATTGCCATAAATCCTCGAAAGACTGGGCGAGCGTGGCCCACAGGCGGCGCATCGACGGCACGAACAAACCCCTCCACTATGCCCGCGCCAGAGCTGGCCGGCGGGCCTTGATCATTGATCGCTGTTCAGGGGCAGGTTCACAGCCTGCGGATCGGGCCTTGCCGGGCCCGGCCCCCGCCGTTATCCGGCGAACGCTCCGGCATTAATGCAACTTGTGCGGGGTCGCGCAACAGGAAATTTTTGCCTAGCGGTGGCGTGCGCGGAACTGCTCGGGCAACTCGAATTCGCCAGACCACACGCCCCGGCGGCGGATACGGGCATAGGCTTCATCCGGCAGGTAGCGCCAGGAATACCGCAGATAGGCTACAGCCAGGCCCTCGCGCACCAATAGGGCGGCAAGATCAGTGCCATCGGCGCGGCAGATACTGACGCTGCGGCCGTAGCGATCCTGCTCCAGTGTCTCGCAGGCGATGGCGCGGCCCTCGATCAGCGCCGCAAGACGGTCGCGCGCGGCTTCGCCGCAGGGCCAATCCTCCTGGCCGCGCCGGCAAGTCTGGCGCAATTCGGGCGCGTCGATGCCATATAGGCGATGGGCGCTGCGGCCATGGCGGAGGCTGTCGCCATCGGTGGCGCGCCATGCGGGCTCCTCCGCTGCGCTGGCCGGAATCGTTGCGATGATCCAGGCGGCCAAGGCCGCTGCGGTTCGGCGCATGATCGATAATCAGTTGGCGCGGCGGCGGCCGCTGGCGCGCAAGGATGCGGCCTGGGTGCGCAGAAACAGCCGGGCGCGGCTGTAGTCGGGCTCGGCCTCGCGGCCCGTCTCGCTTAAGGCGATGAGGTAGAGCGAGGCCACCAGCGGTTCGCGGCGCAGCGCATCGATCTCGCCGATCTCGGGATAGGTCGCCAGTTCCTTGGCCGCGTAGCTGTCCAGCTTCTGCCACAGCGTTGCGCTGAAATCGCCAAGGTCGATGCCTTCTTCCGATGCCATCCGCGCCAGCACTTCGGGGGCGCTGATCGTCGGCGGCGCGGGCGCGAAGCGGTCGGCCATGGCGGCGATCATGGCGCGATCACCCGGCGCCATGGCGCGCAAGCGATGCAGGAAAGCGAGTTCGGCGGGATCCGGCGCGGCGGCGCCGAAATAGAGCTGCATGAGGGTGATGCCGAGCGCGGCAGCAAATCGCTGCGCCATATGTGGCATGAGCGGCTTGGCGAATTTAGCGATGTTGCCGACATGCTGCTGGCTGGAATTGGTGAGCCCCGCCAGGGTCTGCTGCGTCATGCCCTTGGCTTGGAGCCAGTAGCCCAGGCGATGCGGCGCGTCCGGGGCTTCCCAGGGCGGCGGAGCGTCCTTCGGGATGCGCGGGCGGGTTTTCGGGCGTGCGGCCATGTCCGGGGGTGTAACTCCCGCCGGGCGTAAATTCAAAAATCCACTGGATTGGTCCGCGTTTTCCACGCTTGACAAATAACATCCATTGGGAGTATTCGCCAGATACGACATATGGGGGCACTCGATTTGACGCCTACTAGATGTTGAGAAAGGCGGGTGTGATGGGCAAGCGTAACAGCAGGACGGCGGCGAAGAATGAGGGCGCACGGCTGTTGCGCGAGTGGCGCCGCCTGGCGGGCCTGTCACAACACGATGCCGCCGCGCGCCATGGTGTGCAGCAACAGCGATGGGCGGGCTGGGAGGCCGGCAAGAAGCCGCTGGGCCGCGACAGTCGCCGGGTGCTGGCGGCGCTGGGTATCGACCTGGGTAAATTCTTCGATCAGCCGGCGGCGCCGGCAGATAGCGATCAGCAGCCAGCAGCCGCTGATATTTCCTCCAACTCGAACGGCGCCGGGCTCCAGGGCTCGGCGCCGGCTTTTTCGGAGGCCGCGCAATGACCGAGCGGCTGCTGAACAAGGAATTCGAGGATGGGTGGAAAGCCGATGGCGAGTTGCTGCGCGGCGGGATTTTCAAATGGCGGCTGAAAGTCTGCCTGATGGGGCCGCCGCTGGGCTGGGTGCATAACGCCGCGGTCCGGCCGTTGTTCGGGCATGAGACGCTGGAGGAAGTGGCGCTGCTGTTCGATGAACTGGCCGCGAGCCTGATGCGGATCGAATTGGCACGGCAAGCGGAAATCATGCGCGAGGCAGCGGCGCACGGCGTGCGCGTGGATGGCAATGGCCGAACCCTGGGGCCGGTGTGATGACGGTTGCCAGCCGCATTGTGCAGCCGGGGAATGTGCAGGTGGTGGCTGATCTCGCCGATCACTCGTCGGTCGAGGTGGTTTGGAATTCGGGTGGCTATGGCATGCAAGGCAGTATGGTCTTGCCGATCCATCCGGCCATGACGCTGGCCGATATCCGCGCGGTGGCGGAGGCTGGTATCGCGTCGCTGGACGCGGCAATGCAGGTGGCGCGCGCGAAATATCCGCCGCCTGATCCCGACGATTACGGCTAAGCCATGCGGACGCGGGATATTCCGAGCCTGGAGGAACTGGATGCGGCGCTGACTGACCGCCTGGAGGCGCTGTGCGAGGAACTGTTTGTTCATGGCGAGCGGCGCGGCAACAGCTTTTATATCGGCGGCCTGGATGGCGGCGCCGGCCGGCGCATGGAAATCAATTGCAGCCGAGGCCCGAAGCGCGGGCTGTGGAAGGACTTCGTTTCCGATGAAGCCGGCCGGCCGCTGAAGCTGATTGCGGCTTCGCGGTTTGGCGGCGATTACAAGAAAGCGTGGCGCTGGGCGATGCAATGGCTCGGCTGGCTGGATGGCGCGCCGGACGCTGCCCCGCGCTATGACGATGAGGCATTGAAACGCCGCGCGGCGGAGCTTTCGGAAAAGGCGGCGAAAGAACGCGAGGCGACGCGGCGCCGGGCCGTGGCGCTGTGGAACGGTGCGCCGATGCTGGCGCCGGGCGATCCGGCCTGGCGCTATCTGGCTGCGCGCGGGATTGATCTGGCGCGATTGCAGCCACAGCCGCGCGCGCTGCGCTATCTGGAACAATGCTACCACGCGGAAAGCGACGGTTACTTTCCGGCCATGGTGGCGCTGGTGGTGGGTGAAGGCGGCACGCAGCTTGGCGTGCATCGCACCTATTTGCAGCCGGGCCGCGATGACCGGCTGCGCGAGCATACGGCAAAACTTAGTTATGGCCCGGTGGATGGCGGCTGCATCCCGCTGTGGCGTGGCCTGAATGGCCGCAACTTCTTCGAGCCGGGTGCTGATCCAAGCGAACTGGGCTCTGCCGAGGGTATCGAGGATGGCTTAAGCGTGGCGCTGATGCGGCCGGAATGGCGCGTGGCGAGCTGCATGGCGGTCGGTTTCCTCGGCAATGTGCCACTGAAAGGCGCGCTGGGCGGCAATGATCTGGTCTGGCTCGGGCAGAATGATCCAGCCGAGCATCCGAAATTCCCAGGCAAGCCGCATCCGGTTCATGCCGCATTGGAGCGGCAGTTTCAGCGGCTGGCCGAACGGCATATCGGCGTGCGCAAGGCGCTGCCGCCGGAAGCTTTCAAGGACTGGAACGATCTTCTGCAGGGCAAGCCTCGGCCCGGGGCTGCGATGGCGGTTGGGGGAATAGGCGATGACCGACGCGATAGATGAAGTCGAAGATTCTGGCGCCATGTTTCATGGCCATTGTCCCTTCTGCCATAGCCACAGCCTCGGCTTGGACTATCCATCGGCGCCGGAATACCTGACGGACGAGGAATACAATGCTTGGCTCGAAAGTGGCGCTGCTGATGAACCCATCGGGGTGATCTGCGATAATTGTGGGTACCAAGAAGAATGAGCTTCGCCGGCATCAAAGGTACGGCGCGCCGCGCGACGCTAGTCAAGCGGGGGGGTGGTGGCGCATGAGCGCGCTGCCGCAGTTCAACCGGCTGGGCCGGACCGAGCGGGCATTGCTCGATGCGCTGCGGCGCGGGCCGGCGGCGACCGCCGATCTGGTGGATGAATTATGGGCGGGCGCCGCCGATGGCGGGCCGGACCTGGCCTCCAGGGCGGCGCGCAAGGCGCTGCGGCGGCTGATGCAGCGCGGCGTGTCGATCAAGCGCGAGCCCGGCAAGCATGGCCGCTGGGTTTTGGAACTGGAGGCAGCGGAGTGAAGTCGCGGCAGATATCGCAGAACCCCGTGCTTGCGTTGCCTGCTGTAGATCGGCTGCGCGATCTTCCTCCTGAAGTGCGTTCGGCTGTCGCAGATATTCTTGTCGATCTTGGGGCGGATGCGGCGGCGAAAGCGGAATACTCCTGGCGGAAAAACAAAGGGCCGATGGCGGCCTATTGGAAGGCTGTCGGGGTTTATTCTCGCCACATCGCGCGGGCAATTCGATGACCGATCAGGCGTTGGAGTGTGTGTTGCGGCGGCACCGGGAAAAGGACCGTGATTGGGGCCTAGCGGTTGGCTGTGCCATCGGGTTTGGCATGGCTTGGATTGTGCTGCCGGCATTGCTTGCTGGGATCAAGTGGCTCGCCGGCTGGGGGTTGGCGCCTGTGGTGGTGAGTGGGGGGATTTATGTCTAGTGGTGTGCCGCTGGAGGCTGTGGCTGCGGCCATGGGTGTTGCGTCCCCAACCCCGGTGGATGTGGTGAGCAGCGTTGCCGATCTGCCGCTGGCCGATCCGGCGCAGATGGTGCCGGCGGAAGTGCTGGCAGCCGCGAAAGCACGGCTGGAGGAAGAACGGCAGCGGCGCGAGGCCGTGGGCCGTGCCGCGCTGGAAGCGGCGGCGCCGGTTGCCGTGGCGCCGAAGCCGGCGACGAACACGAGGGCGAAGCCTGGCGGCGCGAAAGCGCCGAAAGCCGCTAAGCTTGGCGCTGATGGCGGCGTGGTGGATGCCGAGCCGATAGATGACGACGCGGTACCGGATCGCGCTGCCTGGTCAAAAGGGCCGCCGGTAAATGGTGCCGATGAAGCCTGGGATGGTGGCGATGTCGCGCCAAGTCCGGGTGGCGGCGGTGGTCGCGTGGCGGCCTGGCGCATCCGCCTGGATGGCGCGCCAATCGTGCCACTGGGCCTGGTGGATGATGTGTATTTCTATCTCGATGGCCAGCGGCAGCTGCGCGAGTTGCGGGCCAAGGATCATGGCCGGCTGAATTTGCAAAGCCTGGTGGGCGCGGATACCGGCTGGCTGTGGCGGACCTATCCGAAATACAACAAGGAAGGCGAGCAATCGGGCTGGGCGGCGGAGCATCTGGCGGAAGACCTGATGCGTGCCTGCTCGCATGCCGGCGTGTGGCATTCGCGCGACCGCGAGCGCGGCCTGGGCGCCTGGCGCGGCGATGATGGCGAGCTGGTGCTGCATCTGGGCGATATCGTGCTGGTGCGGCCGGTGCGCGACGATGCAAGCGGCATGGCGCTGGAGCGCGAAGAACGCGCGGGGCTGGTGGGCTGGCATGTCTATCCGGGCCGGCCGCCGCTGGGCCGGCCGCTGGCGGTGACGATGCCGCGCGCTGAATTGCAGCGGTATGCGGAAAGCGTGCTGGCGCTACTGAAAAGCTGGAACTGGCGGCGCGGCGACAAGGATGCGCGGCTGATGCTGGGCTGGTGCGCGGCGGCGATGATCGGCGGGGCGCTGGAATGGCGGCCGATGATCTGGCTGACCGGCGGCAGCGGCACCGGCAAATCGATGATGCAGAAGCTGCTTGACCTGCTGTTCGGACGCGGCGCGCTGGAGCGTACCGCCGATACCACGGCGGCCGGTGTGCGGCAGGCGCTGGGCCGCGCCACGCTGCCGGTGGCGTTCGAGGAAAGCGAGGCGAGCGAAGATAACCGCGCGATCAACGCGGTGGTGAAATTCGCGCGTGATGCGGCATCCGGCGGCCGTGCGCTGCGGGGTGGCTCGGATCACCAGGGCATCCAGTTCGTGGCGCAGAGCTGTTTCCAGTTCGCCTCGATCCTGATCCCGCCCCTGACCCCGCAGGACCGGAGCAGAATTGCGGTGCTGGACCTGGACAAGCTGAAGGCCGGGGCCAAGGTGCCGGCGCTGGATAGTGCGGCGCTGGGCCTGGCTGGCGCGGCGATGCGGCGGCGGCTGCTGGATATCTGGCCGGAATTCGATGCGCGCTGGCAAGCCTGGCGCGAGCGGCTGACGGCGCTGGGACATTCGGCACGCGGCGCGGATCAGTATGGCACGCTGCTGATGCTGGCCGATGCGCTGCTGCATGACGCGATGCCGGACGAAAGCGCGGCCTGGGATGCTGAACTGGAAGGCTTTGCGCCTGTCGATCTGGGCCTGACCGGCGAAGATGGCGATGGTGATGACTTGCAGTGCCTGTCGCACCTGGCGACCAGCATCGTGGAAGGCCGGCGCGGCGATGACAAGCGCACGGTCGGCGGCTGGATCGCGTATGTTATCGAAGGCTACAACCAGAACGCCTATATCGGCCGTGACAGGCTGTCGGATGCCAACAAGGCACTGGCGCCTTTCGGGATGAAGCTGCACTGGGAAAACGATGCGCGCTGGCTGGCGGTGGCTAACCGCCACCAGTCATTGGCGACGATCTTCGCCGCCACGCGCTGGCAGACGCTGCCCGGCGCCACGGGCGGCTGGGTGCAGTCGCTGCGCCGCGTGGCCGGCGCCAAGGCGCGGGATGGTTTGTCCTTTGACGGATCGATGATCCGGTGTACCTTGCTGCCGCTGGCCGCCATTAGCGGCGGCGCTGCCAAGCAAGGCCAACTAAGCCTTGACCGCGCCTCTGCCACGCCAGCCCCGACCCCGACCCCTGGTGGGGGTGCAGAATGATCGGGGCGGCGTTTGAGCGTTGGGCCGTGTTGCGGCGGGCGTTGCGGCGCTCTGGCTGTCATATCAATCACATAGGCGGAAACGCAACGGTGCAACGCTCTATCGGCGTGGCGCCGACATGTGCGCGCATGCGCGGGCGGGTGTGGGAGTATTTATCTCTATACCGTTTGAGCGTTGGGAATAGTCAATTGTTCAAGATGTTGAACAGCTTGACGCGCAACGCCGCGCGCAACAGCGGCGCAACAGCGTTGCGGACCAATAAAATATGGGGGTTTTATTGCCATGGCCGATGATGATCAGCCGTTCGGCGACCTGCCGTTGCTCGATGCCGCTGCGATCCTGCCGCCCGAGGCCGTGGAAGCCGCTGCGGCGCGGCTGAAAGAGGCTGCCGAGCGCGCGGCGGCGCCGCCAGAGGCGCCGAAACCGGGGGTGTCGCCCGTACAAAATCCGCCAGCCGAGAAAGAGTTCCAGCTGTCGCTGCTGTCGGCGATTTCACCGCGCACCGCTGCCGAACTGCATGGCCTGCGGCCGGTTAAGCGCGGTCCGGGCCGGCCGGAAGGCGCCAAGAACCAAAAGACCAAGGACCGCATCGCCGCGCTGGAGCGGTTCTACGGCACCACGCCGCTGCAACAGGGCTGGGCTTTCGTCTCGGCTGATCCCGAGCGCCTGGCGGCGGAGATGGGCGTCGGCATCTTTGCCGTGGTCCAGGAGCAAAACCGGGTGCGCGCCTGGATGGCGCCATTCGTCCACCAGAAGCTGCCGCAGGTGATCGAGGTCGAGGACAACCGCGCGATGCTGGTGGTGGATCGGTCGGGCGAAGGCGTGACCGAGGATGAGGTTGTCATGTTTGAGGAAAATCAATGGGTTATCGACGGTCAAGCGCGGGAGTTGAACGCCGATGAGTTGAACGCCGACGCTAAGCCTTTGAAAGACCAGGGAGAAACCGAGCAATGACAGCGGATCGAATAACCGTTGTACCGATGGCGCCTGGCGCTGCAATCCGCCGCCGATCCGCCATCGCCACGATCCGCACCAATTGCGGCCACCCGGCGCCCCCCCCATGCCTGCATGACACCGTCCCGGGGTCGCGCATGCATTTTTCGGGCGTTGAAAACCGCTTTTGCCCGCGCGCGAAAATGGGGCGACCTCTCCCCGGGGGTGGGGGAAGCGCCGCGCACGGCGTGCGCTTTTCGTATCATTCTCGCCGGGGTGGGGGTGCGCGATGAGCTATGGCATCAACCTCACGCCGGTTGGGCCGGTGGCTTCGGCCTTCATGTTCGATGAGCATGTGGCGGGCAAGCTGATTACGGGCCCGTTCGGTTCGGGCAAGACCATTTCGCTCTTTGGCGCTGTCCTGAACTTCATCCCGCGCATATCGCCGAGCGTGATTGACGGCGTGCGTTACCTCAAGGTGATGGTGGTGCGCGACACTTACCCGAACCTCAAGGACAAGACCATCCCGTCCTATCAGCAGTGGCTGCCGCGTAACCTGCCGGGCTCCAGTTGGATCGCCACGCCGCCGCCGTCGCATCACCTGCGGCTCGATCTGGTGCTGAAGGATCGGCGCGGGCAGTTGATCCGCCTCGGTCCGGTCGATGTGCGCGTGGAATTCCGTGCTGTTGGACCAGAGGCTGAAACTGCGGAAGATGCTTTCAAGGGCTGGGAGGGTAATCTCGTCCTGTTCGATGAGGTCGATCAGCAGCGTGTCGAGGCGCTGGATATGGCGCTGGGTCGCGTCTTGAATGGCCGTTACCCGGCGGGACCGCATCGCCAGGGCCTCTATGGCGCGCCGCCGCATGATTTCGGCGCCGCGCCTGGCGCGGTGCTGGGGGCCTTCAACCCGCCAAGCGTGGCGCATTGGCTCTATCGGTTCACGACGCTGGAGCCATCGCCAGAATGGAAACTCTATCGCCAGCCATCGGGCCGGTCGCCCCAGGCGGAGAACCGCCGCAATTCCTCGCTGGCCTATTACGAGCGCATGGCCCTGGCCTGGAAGAACAAGCCGGATGATGTGCGCCGGTTCGTCGATGGTGAATGGGGTGAGAACCCCGATGGCCTGCTGATCTATCCCGAGTTCGTCGCCAGTGAAATGGTGGCCTCTGAAATACTGGTGCCGGATCGCGGCCTGAAGCTGTATCTCGGCCTGGATGCCGGCGGCACGCCCGCCATGGCGGCGCGGCAATACATGCCGAATGGACAGGCCCGCACGTTGTCGGAAATCATCGCGCCGGAAAACAAGTTCACCGGCCCGGCGGCTTTTGCCGAGATGGCAAAGGCGCATCTGGCGGTGCATTACCCGCGCTGGCGGCGCGAGCAGATCGTGGCTGTTGGCGATCCTTCCGCCAAGTTCAACCGCGATCAGCGCAGCGGTGCCAAGTTCGATTGGCTGCGCGATGTTGGATCTGCGCTGGGTATCCCGGTGCGGCCGGCGCCGGGCTCGAACAATCTCGAATTGCGGCTCGATGCCGTACGCTTCCCGATGACCCAGCGTGTGGATCGCCAGCCCGGCTATCTGCTGTCGCCGAACTGTACGCAACTGACAGCCGCCTATACCGGCATGTATGTCGCTGGCGAGGATGGCAAGCCGATCAAGAACCGCTGGTCCCATATCGCCGATGGCGATCAGTATGCCGCGCTGGCCGGCAGTGACATGGCCGCTTTGCGCGCGCGGCAGTCTGGCCGCCAGGCTTTCCGCGAGGCGATCATTGCGAACACGGATTTCCGGCCATGAAGGCTCTTGTCGTTTTTGCCGATAACGAGCCGCCGCGCGCTGGCGATGGCGTTGCGGCATTTCTGCTGCATTGGGCGCTGCGGGCTTGCCTGGCGCCGGGCTTCCGGCATTGCTGGCTCGTGCTGCCTGATGCCGATGGGCTCACGGTGATTGATCCGCGCGCATCTGGCCTTGCGGTGCAGCGTCTCAAGGGCCATGCCTATCTCAATGATCTGGCGCTGATGGAAGGGCTCGGCCTGGCGCGACTGGTGCCGGTGTCGCCGCCAGCTGACGCGGCGGCCTGGTCCGGCCTGCGCTTCGGGTACTTCTCCTGCACCGGGGCTGTGGAAAATATTTTGCGGCTGAAGCGAAGCCGGGGCCTGTCGCGGACTCCGCGCATGTTATGGCGCTTTCTGACCAATTGTCAGGAGGCGCATCATGGGCGGCAAACAGGCGGCGCCGGATAATTCCGAGCTGGAGAAGCAGCGCGCCGATGAGAGGGCGAAGAACGCCGCTGCGATGAATGCGCGGCGCCGCCGTGGCGCCGGCATCAACGCGCTGTTGGCCGGCTCGGCTGATCCCAGTCTCGCCCTGATGGGCTTCCAGTCCGCCGGCCGCACGGTGGGTTGATCGCGATGGCCGCGCCCGCCGAAAAGCAATCCGACTTCCGCCGCCGCTTCACGCGCGCCAAGGCGGAAGCGGATCGCATGCGGCCTTTGCTCCAGCGTGAATACCAGTTGCTGGTGCCGGCCCATGCGCCGGCTTTCGATGAGGGCGCCAACCCGGCGAACACGGCGCAGAATTACGATGCCACCGGAAGCCTCGCGGTTTCCGACCGGGCCGGCGATCTGCATGACAAGCTGTTTCCGCCGTTCGATGAATGGGCTGATTTTTCCGGCAAGGATGCTCCGGCCGAACTGCTTCAGGCACTGCGCGAAACGTTCCACGACGCCATTGAGGCGTCGAACTTCCACAGCGAAATCGAACAGCCGCTGGAAGAATGCATTATGTCGGTCGGCTGTATCGAGCTGCACCGGGGCGAAGCCGACAACCCGCTGCATTTCGAGGCGGTGAGCGCGGCTGATCTGGTCGTGGCGCAGGGCCGTGATGGCCGGCTGACGGATACCTGGCGCCTGCGTAGGCTGCCACTATGCGATATCGCGGATGTCTGGCCCGAGGCGGTGCTGCCGGCGGAATGGGAACGCCAGCTCCAGGACGATCCCTATGCCGAGGTAGCGCTGCTTGAAGGCGAAATCTATGACGCCGTGCGCAAGCAATGGATCGTCGAGGTCCAGCCGCTGGAAAAGGATGGCGAACAGCCGATCTTCCGCGCCGAGCGGCGCCGCCGCCGCCGCATCGCTTTCCGCATGGCGAAAGCGGCAAAGCGCGCCTGGGGCTTCGGGCCGGGTCGCCGCGTGTTTCCTGATGCCCACACGGCGAACAAGACCGTCGAGTTGACGCTGAAGAACGCCTCGCTGGCGGTCTCCGGTATCTGGCAGGCGGAAGATGATGGCGTGCTGAACCCGGCGAATATCAAGCTGGTGCCGGGTGCGATCATTCCCAAGGCCAGCGGCAGCTCGGGCCTTACGCCGCTGGCGCCGGCCGGGCGTTTCGATGTCGGTCAGGTCGTGTTGGCTGATACGCGCGGGCAGGTGCAGCGTGGCATCCAGGGGCCGTTGCCGCCCGATGGCGCAAAATCCTCCCGCCGCACGGCGTTCGAGATTGAGCGCGATGAGCGGCGCGCTGCCCGCCTTGACCTGCCGCGTACCCTGCATGTGCTGAAAGAGTTGCATGAGGCTTTGGTGTTGGCGGTGCTGGATGTGCTGGCCGATCCGTATCTGATCGGCTCGCGCTTCCACGTCGAGGATTTCCCGACCGGCGCCATCTGGCCGATCTCGCCGCTGATGCGGCTGCGCGCCCAGGCCAAGGCCGAACAGGCGATGCGGACATATGCCACGGCGTTGTCGATCGATCAGGAAACCACCATGGCCGTGGTGGATCGCGAAGCCTTCATCCGCTGGTATCTCGATTACGGCTCGATGCCGGTCGAGGCGGTGCTGCCCGAGGGCGCCGCTGCCCAGCCCCAGGCGCCAAACCCCCTGGAGGCTGCGGCTGGCGCGGGTGCCGAGGCGGCAGCCAAGGCGGCGGGCACTGAATTGGGCCGGCAGGCCGGCGCCAGTCTGGCCGATGAGGCCGGCATGGGTGGTATCGCGGAGGGCTTCGGCAGTGTCTGAAGATCGCGACGATATCGCCGTGGAATTCGCGCGCTGCTTTGCGGGGTCGCGCGGTGAGCGCGTATTGGCGCATCTGCGCGGCATCACCATTGACCGCCGCGTTGCCCCCAGCATCACCGATGCCGAACTGCGCTTCCTGGAAGGCCAGCGCGCCTTGGTCGGCATGATCCAGGATTTAGTCAATCGCGGCTCGGGTCGCGGCGCTGTCGTTCACTACACCCAGGGAGAGAACCATGGATCCGACTGAAACCAATGAAGGCGGTGGCAATCTGCTCGGCTTCAAGACGCCGGGCGGCGGCAATGATGCTGGCGCTGCTGGAGGTGCTGGCGCTGCCAAGAATGAGGGCGGCGATGCGGCCGGCAGCGGTAATGGCATGGCGCGCCAGTTCGCCATGCCTGATGGCTCCAAGGTCGATGTGCCGGAGGCGCTTTGGGATGCGGCGGCGAACGAGGGCAAGGGCGGCGTCAATGTCGGTGCTGCGCTCAAGCTCGGCACTGATCTCCAGGCCAAACTTGGTCTTGCCGCCAAAGACCTGCAAATCACGGTGCCGGAGGAATTCGCCGGCAAGTTTGAAGCCCAGCCTGATCATCCGCTGGCCCAGGCGCTGGATCGCGTTATCAAGCGCGGCGGCGTGCTCGATCAGGAGGCCATCAACGACCTGGTTGCCACCTATGCCAAGGTGCAGACCGGCGGCATGGAAGCCGATCAGGCGGCGGCGCTGGAGGAATTGAAGGCCGGCAATGCGGCGCTGCAGAAGGAATTCGGCGCCAATGCGCCGGCTGTTATTGGTGAACTGGATGCCTGGGCTGCGGGCATCGTCAAGGGTGACGCCGATCTGGAGGCTGAAATCCGGCTGCTGCGCGTGTCGCCGGCCGGCACCAAGTTGCTCCATCGCATCCGCGAGCTGGTCGGTAAGGGCGGCGGCGCGGGTGCCGGCGGCGGCGCGGGTGCCGGCCCTGCGCTCACCGAGGATCAGTTGACCGAAATGATGCGTGATCCGCGCTACTGGAAACAGTCGGACCCGGCTTACGTCGCCAAGGTCACGGAGGGTTTCAAGCGCCTCTATCCCGATTGAGGCGCTTATCAAGCGCGCCCTCCCCGATGGCCGGGGGAGCGGCAATGACGCAACCCGGCCCGCGTGCCTGGGGCGATGCCTGGGCTGAAACAGGAGGTAGCTATGGCTAATCCGAGTGTAGAGAGTGGCTTTGTCAAGGAATACGAGAAGGGCGTGCATCTCGCCTATCAGCGCCAGGGCTCCAAGCTGCGGGGGCTGGTGCGCGGCAAGGGTAACGTCAAGGGCGCGTCCACTACCTTCCAGAAGGCTGGCAAGGGCACCGCCGCGACCAAGGCGCGGCACGGCAAGGTGCCGGTGATGAATGTCGATCATTCCTCGGTCGAGTGTTTGTTGGCTGATTACTATGCCGGCGAATGGAATGACGCGCTGGATGACCTCAAGACCAACAACGATGAGAAGCAGATTGCGATGAATTCCGGCGCCTGGGCGCTGGGTCGCAAGACGGATGAACTCATCGTCGCTGCCTTGGATACATCGACCAACTATGCGCTGACCGCCGGTGATGGTATGACCAAGGCCAAGGTGCTGGCGGCGTTCGAGGCGCTCGGCGCTGCCGATGTGCCGGATGATGGCGGGCGGACCTGCGTCATCGGCTGGCGCCAGTGGTCGCAGCTCCTCGATATCGAGGAATTCAAGGACGCGGATTATGTCGGCGATCAGGATTTGCCGTGGAAGAATGGCGGCCAGGCGAAGCGGTGGCTGAACACGCTCTGGGTGCCGTTTGGTGGTCTCTCCGCCGCTGGTGGTGTTCGCCTTTGCCACTGGTTCCACAAAACCGCCATCGGTCATGCCTCGGGTAAGGATGTCACGTCCGATATCACCTGGCATGGCGACCGTGCGTCGCATTTCATCAACAACATGATGAGCCAGGGCGCCGTGATGATCGACGCTACCGGCGTCGTCACGCTGCGCTGCCTCGAAAGCTGATCCGGCTGGCGCGCACGGCGTGCGCGCCAATCCGCAAGCTGCCTTCGCACCTATCCCTCGCATTTAGGAGACTTCCATCATGGGTCTGCAAGTCAAGAACCTGGCGTTGATCGCCTCCGGTAACGGTTTCGGCCTCTGGCATTACAAGTCGGCCGATACGCCCGCCCAGATCGATACTGCCGGCTATTTCAACGGCGCGGCGTCGATGCTGAATGTCGGCGATCATATCTACCTTCACGCCGGTATCGGCGGCACGCCGAAATTCGGTCATGTCGTCGTCAATGCCAATGCCGGCGGCGTGGTGGATGTGGCCGATATGGTCGAAACCGGCGGCACCGATACCGACTAGCGCGCTGGGGCGCTGGTGGCCGGCTGGCTGGGGTGGCCGGCCTCGGCGGCGCCGCGTGGTTCTCTCCCTTCCGGCCATGCGGCGCCGCTGTCTCTCACTCCGGTTCACTTAAGTGGAGGATCGTACCATGTCCAATTCGACTGCTGATGAGGCGGCCAAGGCCGAAGCTGAAGCCAAGGCCAAGGCGAAAGCCGACAAGGCCCAGGCCAAGGCTGACAAGGCCAAGGATGAGGCGCCGGCACGCAAGCCGCTGCGCTGGGTTGGTTAGGCGCCAGGCCGATGTTTACCGCCGTCGATATCTTCAATGCCGCGCTGGCTGGGCTCGCTGTCGATCCCATCTCGTCGTGGGATGATGGATCGGCGGCGGCGAAGATCGGCAGGCCGCTCTACCCAATCGAGCGTGACCGCCTGCTTAGCCTCTATCCGTGGTCCTTCGCCTCGGATTTCGCTGCGCCGCAGCGCCTGGCGCCGGCCGGTCCCGATGATCCTTTTCTCTATGCCGTGCCGCCGGATGCCCTGCGCATCGTCACCTTGCTCGATGAGCGCGGCGATGCGGTTTACTACCGGCGTGAAATCGGCAACCGGCTGCGGGCCATGGGTGAAGCGGCCTCGCTGGTTTGGATATCGCGCACCGATGAGCAGCTTTGGCCGGGCTTTTTCGCCGAACTGCTGGCGGCCTTTCTGGAGGCGCGCTGCTGCAAGGCGCTGACCGGCCAGGATGGCGGCGGCTTGTTCAATTTGGCCCAGACCAAATTCATCACCGCCAAGGGGGCCGACGCGCAGCAAAGCTCGCCGCGTGTGCTGGCGCCGGCTCTCGGCCTGCTTGAGGGGCGCTGATCGTGGGCAAGGCCACCATCATCAACAACGTCTGGTCGCGGGGCGCGGTCGATCCTGGTCTGCATGGCCGCGATGACTTGGATCTGTATGCCAAGGGCGCGGCGTCGATTGAGAACCTGGAAAGCCGCACCCATGGCGGCCTGGCGCTGCGGCCTGGCCTGACTTACGCGGCAGATCTGGCGGCCGCCGGTACGCCGCACCGTTTGCGCCGCTTCATCTTCGATCCCGACCGGCTCAACCCGGTGGCCTATCTGATGGTGTTCACGCCGAACGAGTGCCGTGTGTTCAAGGGTGCGGTCTTGGTCGCGCACCTCACCGGCCTGCCCTGGGGTGCTGCCGAACTGCCTGAAATCGACCTCGCCTCGGGTCTCGATACGCTGCTGATCGTGCATCCGTCGATGAAGCCGAAGCGGCTGCTGCGGCTTGGCCGCGATGATGCCTGGACAGCCGAGGATGTGGCGCTGACCAATATCCCGACATTCGAGTTTGGCCGGCGCTTCCCGAAGCGCGGTATCACGCTATCGGACGCCACGGTTGGTGCCGGCCGCACCGTCACCGTTGACGCCGATTGGTTCGAGGCGGGTGATGTCGGCGCCACCATCGGCGCCGATGCTGGCCGCGCCACGATCACGGCTTATGTCTCGCCAACCCAGGTCACGGCCTCGGTTACGGTGGCCTTCGCGGCGCCGACTTTCGCTTCGGGCTATTGGTGGTTTGACCGCAGCACTATTTCCGATCCGGCCGGCCGCAAGGAGCTGGTCTGGAGTGAGCGGCGCGGCTGGCCGGCTGCGGTCGGTTTCCATGACGGCCGGACCTATTTCGGCGGCGCCGTCGAACGGCGCGGTACGGCAAACGGCTCCAAGAGCGGCGAGTATTTCAATTTCGGCGTTTCCGCCGAACCGCTGGACGATGAGGCGGTTGAGGCGACCTTGACCGAGGGCAGCAATGCCGGCATCCGGCGGTTCTATTCGCTCGGCCGCCTGTTCATCCTCTCCAGCGATGGCGTCTATGTCTGCCCGGATCGCGTCATCACGCCGGGCGATTTCCTGCCTAGTCGGCATAACGAGGTGGCGGCCTCGCCCATCGATCCGGTCGAAGTCGAGGGCGCTCCGGTGATGATCGGTGGTGGTGAGGGCGAACAGCGCGAAAGCGCCTATGAGCTGATCTTCGACGACAAGTCGGAACGTTATCTGGCGAATGACCTGGCCGTGTTGTCGCCGTTTCTGATCCGGCCGCCGCTACGCGATATGGCCTATTGCGTCGGGCCGAGCCAGAAAGCGGTCAATCACCTGATCCTGGTGAATGGCGGCGATGGCAGCCTAGCGGTGTTGAATACCCGCCGTGCGCAGCAAATCGCGGCCTGGTGTTTGTACCGAACGGTTGGCGGTGCCTTCACCGCGTCGGCGGCCGTCTCGGGCCGCATCTGGGTTGCGGTCGAGCGCCAAGGCCGGCTGCTGCTGGAATATTTCGATCCGGCCGCCGCGCATGATGGCGCCGTGTCCTTCGCTTCAGAAACACCGCTGGGCTCGGTCACGGTGCCGGCGCATCTGCGCGAAGTTGAAATCGGTGTGCATGTCCAGTCGGAAGCCGGTTGGCGCCATATCGGCTTTTCCACCCCTGGCGCTGATGGCGTGCTTGATCTGCCCGATGGCGTTACGCAGGCCCGAATGGGTCGGCCTATTGAATGGAAGCTGGAGCCGCTGGAGCCGGCCTTCCGCGACGATAGCGGCGCGGGCCTTCAGGGCCGGCAGTATCGCGTGCTGCGGCTGCTGGTGCGGGTGAATGGCACGGGCGAACTGGATGTGGATGGGGTGCCGCTGGTTCTGCCGCGCTTCGGTGGCCTTCTGGACGCTGCCGTGCCTCTTGTCACCGGCACGCTGGAGCGGCGCTTTGTTGGCTGGCGGCGCGGCGGCGATGGCTTGCCGGCCACCGGTATCCTGACTGGCCGGCGCGGCTTGCCAGTGGAAATCCTGGCGATGCAGCGCGAGGTGGTGGCTTATGGGTAGCAGCGCGAAAATCCTCGTCCCGGCAATTGGCCTCGGTATCCTCGCCATCGCAACGGGCGGCTTCGGTTTGGCCGGCGCTGGCGCCGCTGCTGGCGCTGGTGCCGGCACGGCGGGCGCTGGCGCTGCCGGCGCGGGCCTGGCTGGTGCCGAGCTGGCGGGCGCGGCGGCCGGTGCCGCCGCCACGGAAACTGTGGCCGGCGGTGCGCTGGCTGCGGATGCGCTCGGCCAGGCGGCTGCCGGTGCCACCACGGCCTTTGGCACTGGTCCTGCCAATCCCTCTATGTGGTCGCAGTTTCTCTCTTGGTCAGGGCTTAGCTCGAAACAGGCTATCGGCCTGGGCTTCTCCGGTGTCAGTTCGGCCTATAGCTCGGTGAGTGGTGCGCGCGGCGCCAGCATGGCGGAAGGCCAGGCCAAATATGAGCGCGGCATGATCGAGCGCCAGGCGCTCTCCGAGGATATCGAAGCCGAGCGCGAACTGGGCCGGGCGCTGGCGGCGCAGAACGCCATCTATCATGCCGGCGGCGTCGATCCAGGCAGTGGCTCGGCCCTGGCTGTTGCCGAGGGTGCCATGGCGCGCACGTCCAGCATGGCGCGGTTGCGCCAGGACAACGCCGATCTGGGCATGGCACAGGCACTGCTCGGCGCGCGCGACGCCCGTCGCCGCCGCGCCCTGGCGCCGGTGGGTGGCCTGGTCGGTTTTGGCGCCAGCCTCGGCCAAGCCTATCTGGGGCGCGGCTGATGGCCGGCCTGCTGCCGCGTTCTGGCCGTAGCAGCGAGTTGCTGCCGCGCCGCATCGGTTCGGCGCTCTCGCCGTTCTCGCGCGCCCGCACGCTGGACGATTTCGGCGAAAGCCTGGGGCTGGTGGCGCAGCGCCTGATCGAGCTGGGCGGTCAGGAGCGCGATCAACTGGAGCGCCAGCAAGCCGAGGGCGCGGGTGTGGCGGAGGGCCTGGCGGCCGGCAATGAAGGCCGCGCGCCGGTTCTGCGGCAAAGCCAGGCAGCATCGGACCTCGCCTTCAACAAGGCGGTAGGAACCGCCTATTTCACCCGGCGCCAGCTTGATATCGATGTCGGCGTGGCGGGTGCGGTCGAACAGTTCGCCAAGCCCCAGGCGGCCGATCTGGGCGGCTATGATGCGGCGCTGTCCGACCTGCGCGGTCGCATGATGGCGGTGGTGCCGCCGGCCATCGCACCCGACTTCCAGGTCTACTTTGACCGACAGGCGCAAATCGGCAGGCTGAAAGTGGCGCACGCCGTGCGCGGCGATGCCGAGGCGCGGGCCAATGCCACGCATCTGGAGGCGTTCTCATTGGCTGCTGACGAAGCGGCTGGTGCCTGGCGTGCGGGCAACCTGGCGCAAGCCGAGGCGGCTGATCTCAAGGCGCGGATCGCGCTGGACGCGCGTTCGGATTTAACGCCCCAGGCCAAGGCTGAACTGGCGCTGAAGCTCCAGGATGCCGGGCGGCGGCAGCTCGTGCTTGGCGGTTTTGATAAGGCCAAGGCCAAGGGTCTGGCGTCGGCGGAGGCGTATGCCGAAATGGTCCGGGGTCGCGATGACCTTGACCCGACCATGCGAAATCAGGCCGCCGATTGGATGCAGGCGCATCTGACCGATCTGCGCCGCCAGCGGCGCGAACAGGATGCCGAGGCGAAAGCCGGGGCGGAGGAAGGCCGGCAACGCTGGCTGTCGGATTTCACCCTGGCTTTCGGCAAGGGTGAGCGCGGCGCGGGCGATATCGAGCAAGCCTATCAGGATGGCCGGCTTAAGCCGCAGGAGCGCACGCATTTCCACCAGGAGCTTGATCGGATCGCCGCTGGCCGGGAAAAGGTCGAGGCGACTTTCCGCGATCAGCAGGCCAAGGCTGATCGCGATGCCTTCCATTCGGATCTGAAACTGGCGGTGGAAGCTGGTGAGGCTGGATCGGTCGATGTCGATAACGCCTATGCGCGCGGACTGTTGACGCCCGAGCAACGAACCGAACTGCGGCTGAAGGCAGACAAAGGCGAGCGCGGCGTTGCGCGGGTGCATCAAGCCTGGCTGGCGCAGATGCCGCTCGATCCCAAATCGGCGGAGGATCGCCAGGCGGTTGATCGTCATTTCCAGTCGGCCCAGACCAAACTCTGGGCCGATCTGCCGGCGCCGATCCGGGCGGCGCGCGAAGTGGATTACGCCACGCAGATTGGCCTGGTGCCGCCGGCGCTGGCTTCGCGCTGGCGGGTCGAGTTGCGCACCACTGATCCTGACCGCGTGGCGGCGGCGGCGGGACAGGTCATGGCGCTGGAGGCGCGCAATCCGGCTTTGCTGAATGATCTGCCGCGCGAGGATGTGGACCTGGCGGGTCCGGTGATGGAGCGGCTGCGGCTGGGCCTGGAGCCGCGTGCTGCGGCTGTCGCGGCCCTGAAGGCGCGCGAAGTGCCGGCGGCTGAAGCCAAGGCGCGGCTGGAGCGCCTGAAGGATGAGCCGGACGCGGATCGCCGCAAATGGCTGGAGGGTGAGTTGACCGGCGGCGTGATGACGCGCTGGGCCACAGGCAAGCCCGGCGATGTGACGGACGGTCTGTTCGGCGATTTCAATGCTGCGTATCAGCAGGAATTCGCTGCCCAAGGTGATGCGGAAGTGGCCAAGCGCCTGGCGCTGGCGCGGGTCAGGCGCATCTGGGCGGTGACGGAAGCCGATGGCGGCGGCCGGCGGTGGATGCGGTTTGCGCCGGAGGCGGTCTATGGCAGTGAGCATGGTGTCGAGTGGTATGGCGAACAGCTGCGCGATGATCTGAAGGCGATCAACGCGGCGCCGGCTGAAGGCCAGAAGCTGCGGCTGGAGGCTGATCCGCTCTCGGCGCAAGAGCTGGGCGGTATGGCGCGGCCGGCTTATCGCGTGTTGCGGTTGGAGGCTGATGGTGCCTGGGCGCCGCTGCTCGATGCCGAGGGGCAGTATCTGCGCTGGCGCCCGGATTGGGAGCGCAGCGCGGCGCGCGAAAGGCTGGTGGCGCGTGCGCGGCAGGCGATTGAGCGGCGCCGCGAGCTGCTGAACGCGCCCCCGCTGGTGGTGGTGCCCTGATGCCCTGGCTGGACCGCGATAGCTTCACACCTGCGGCTGGCTATGGCCTGTTGCCGAAAGTGCCGGAGCCGAACTCGCCGGGTGCGATGCGTCTGCTCGCCGCAGCCTTCCGCCAGGACAATTCCATCGGCTCGATTGTGGCCGCCGCTGATCGCGGTGCCTTTGCCGCCGGCTCTCCGGCTGATCCTGATTTCGACCCGCTCGCGGGCCTGGATGACCGCTATCTGCATCACGCGGGCCGCTTCGCCGATGCCACATCTGCTGATGATGTGCAGCGGGTCAAGTCGCGGATCGATGCCGAAACGGCGGACCGGCGGCTGCTGGCGGGTGCCGGCATGTCCGGGCTGGCGGCGCAGTTCACCGCCGGCCTGCTCGATCCGATCAACTTCATTCCGGTGGGCGGCACCATCTATCGTGGTGGCCGGCTCGGCACCACGGCTCTGGCCTCGGCGCTTTCGGTCGGTGCGGCCGGCGCGGTTGGCGCTGCCGGTGCCGAGCTTGCTTTGCAGGCAACGCAGCTTACCCGCTCCTGGAGCGAGAGCGCGGAGTCTGTCGGCTTTGGCGCGGTGTTCGCGGGTGTGCTGGGCGGCTCTGCTTCGGTGGCCTTCCGGGGCTTCGGCGCGGCGCGGGGTATGGCTGGTGCATCCTTGCGCGAAGTCGCTGCCGGTGCTGAAGCCGAGACGCGGCGCGCGGTGCAGCCTCGGCCGGATGGCCTGGTCGATCCGGTAGCGGAGCCTCATAGCGTTCCGGTGACGGAAGCTGAATTGCGCGCGGACCTGGATCAGTCGCTGGCGCGGCTGAACGCCCGCCAAGTGCCGGATGATCCGGCGTTGCGGTATCGCCAGGTCGGTAATCGTGACTATGTGGCCTTCGATGACGGCAGCACTGATTTCGGTGCCATCGATCAGCGGGTGGCGCTGGGTGCCGGCGTCGAGCCGGGGCCGATCCGCTTGCCGCGCGGCGATATGGCGCATGGCGAGGCGCATATCTGGCGCGAGGGCCGCAGCGATCAGCTGCGCCGCGCCGGTTATGACGATGCGGCCGGCTTCGTTGAAACGGTGGCGCAGCGGTTCTCGGAAATCTGGCGCGCTGATGATGGCTCGCTGTTGCTGGTGCAGCGGCGCGGCGGCCATGCCGAAACCATCTATGTTGGGCTTAACCGCTCGGCTGATGGCGCGGCCTGGGATGTAATCTCGGGCGGGGTGTTTCGCGACCGCTATCCTGCCGGCGGTGGGCGGGTAAAACTCTGGGAGGGGGAGCGAACCCCCCTCGCGGCTGCCAGCGGACCGGAGCCCTTTCGTGCCACCCCCGAAGTCGCGGCCGGCGGGGGCGATGTCAACGCGATGGGCCAGAGTTCAGCCAGCTTTACTCCCGGCGGCCTGGGCGGTCAAGGCGGTTCCCTGTCGGCGGCTTCGTCGTCGGATGGCCTGCTGGCGGAGAAATTGAAATCGGCCGCCGGTTTCGAGCGCGTGGTGGGCTTCGCTTCGCCCGGCCTGCGGCTGGCGACCGGCCCGAGCGTGAAGGCCCGCGCGCTGCTGCAAACCCTGGCGGAAACGCCTTGGACCTATGCCAAGAACGCCTACGGCATCGCGACGCAAACGGCGGTCGAAACCGCTGTGAAGATGTGGCAGGCCCCGCTCGGCTTCGCGCTGCGCGATCTGGATGCCCTGTGGCTGAAATCGCGCGGCCTGGAGGGGGGCTCGCGGCTGCGCACGGAGGTAGCCGACCTGGCGCGGCAGCCGGCTGGACTGACGCGGCGCCAGTTCATGGATGAGGTTGGCCGTGCCATGCGGCGCGGCGATCAGCATGACATTCCCGAGGTTACGGCTGCGGCCAAGCTGCTGCGGCAACAGGTATTCGAGCCGCTGAAAGAGGCGGCGATCAAGGCGGAGTTGCTGCCCGAGGATGTCAAGGTCGAGGATGCGGTGAGCTATCTCACCCGCGTCTACGATATCGAGCGCATGATCGCGCGAAAGCCGGAATTCATTCAGATCGTCGGCGATCATCTGGCGCGCGAACAGGAGCTTAAGGCGTCGATCCGTGGCGAGGTGATGGACCTGGCGCGCGAGCGCGACGATGCGCTGCGGCTGCTGGATCGCACGATTGCAAAGGTCGAGCGGCGCGATGCGCGGCTGGCGGAAACCCGTGCGAAAGCCGATGAGGCGCAGCGTGCGGCGGCGGTGGCCGTGCGGCGCGGCTTCGACCTGGGTGCGCGCCGCGACGCGGTGCAACGTGTCCGCCAGGACGCGGCCAATGCCGAAAAGCTGCCGGAGGCGCTGCGCGAGCCTGAAAAGCGCCCGGCCTCGCTGGCATCCTGGCTGCAACGCTCTGGAGGCTTGCGCGAGGAAGGCGGCGAACTGATCGCGGCCGGCGCCAATGGCCGGCCCGGGCTGGTCAATAACAAGTCCGGCAAGGCGCTGGATGATGCGGCTTTGCACGCCTGGGAGAACGGCTATTTCCCCGATCATGCCGAGCGCCCGAGTGTGAACGATTTCCTGGATGCGCTGCGCGATGACCTCTCGGGCGCCAAGCGGTATTCCGAACTGGATGCCGATGCGGTGGCGGCGCTGCGGCGCCATGATGATCTGTGGCAGCAGGTGGAAGCGGCCGGCCTCGATCCGCGCGGCCTGGATGACACAGGGTTGTACCTGGCGCTGGCGCGCGAGGATATGCGCGATGCAGCGCGCGCCATGGGCCTGGAGATGTCGGCGGCTGATGCCGAGCGGCTGTCGGCGCCGCTGGATGATCTGGGTGACGCGGCCTTGCCGGCGCTGAACGCGCGGCGTGATTTCTATGACTTCGCCAAGCTGGCGGCGATCAGCGAGGACGGCACGGCGGCGCTGCGGCCGGCGGCGGATCGGGTGGTTGAATTCCGCCGGGGGCGCGAATTGCTGGCAACCTATGAGCGCGAACTGGCGGCGTTGCCGGCGGAGAAGCTGACGGCAAAGGCAATCCGCCGCCGTGCCGATGCTGAACTGCGGCGGCTGAAGCTGCGCGGCAATGAGGCGGATTGGCAGGGCTCCAAGTTGCGGGGCCGCCTCGGGCAACTGGCTGACCGGCTGTCCGGCCTGGAGCATGACGTGGCGGGGCTCCAGGCGTTGCGCGATGAGCTGGGCGCGCGGCTGGAGGGCCTGTCTGATGCGCTGGACGATGCCGTGGCGCGCTGGCCGGGCAAGAGTGATACCCCGGCGCAGATCATCAAGGCCGATGTGGCGCGGGACCGTGCCGAGTTGGTGGATGTGGCCGAACAGATCTATGACCGCATCATCGGCGCCAAGGGTGGCCGCTCGGCCTATGAGCCGATGCCGGTCAATCGCCGGGTCGGCGATCCGAACGCACGCGGGCCGTTGCAGGCCCGTGCTTTCCATATCCCGGATGAGCTGATCGAACCGTTCCTGATTTCGGATGCCGATGTCATCGCCCGGCAGTATGTCCGCACCATGGCGCCTGATATCGAGTTGAAGAAAGCCCTGGGCAGTATCGACGGCGCTGACCGTATTGGCGAAGTCCGCGACGAGTTCAACCAGATGATGCGGGCGGCGCCAAACGAGGCGGCGCGTCGGCGCATTGAAGCTGCCTCGGCGGGCGCCGTGCGCGATCTGGAGGCGCTGATTGATAGGCTGCGCGGTACTTACGGCGCCCCGGCCGATCCGAACCATTGGGCTGTGCGCGGCTCGCGCGTGGTGCGCGATTGGAACTACCTGCGCATGATGGGCATGATGGCGACCAGCGCCATCCCCGATCTGGGCCGTCCGATCATGGTCTACGGCCTGGAGCGCGTGCTGGGCCAGGCGCTTCCGGCGCTGATCAGTGAGCCGGCGCGGTTCAAGCTGGCGGCCCGCGAGGCGCAATGGGCCGGTACGGCACTGGATATGGTGCTGGATAGCCGCGCGCTCAACCTTGCCGATATCGGCGATGACTATGGCCGCCTGACCAAGTTCGAGCGCGGTGTTAAAGCCATGGCGGATCGCTTCGGCGTGGTGGCGCTGATGGCGCCGTGGAACGCGGCGCTGAAGCAATTCACTGGCGCTGTCGCCAGCCAGCATCTGATCGACGGTGTGCGCGCCTGGGCCAAAGGTGCTGCTGATCCGGCGATGATCGAAAAGCTGGCGTCTGCCGGGATCAGCGAGGGCCATGCGCGCCTGATCGCCGATCAGCTGGCGCAACACGCCGATGATGGCGGCAAACTGACCTTGCCGCAGACCGAACGCTGGGATGACGCCTCGGCGGTGTTCGCTTTCCGCGCCGCGCTGCAAAAGGAAGTAGACCGGGTGATTGTCACGCCCGGTATCGCGGATCGGCCGCTGTGGATGTCGAGCGAGCTTGGCAAACTGGTTGGTCAGTTCAAGTCGTTCGGCTTTGCCTCGGCGCAGCGTGTGGCGGTGGCTGGACTGCAACAGCGCGACATGGCCGCCTTGAATGGACTGCTGCTGATGACTGGCCTCGGCATGATGACCTATGGCGTCCAGGGCGTGCTTGCCGGACGTGATCTATCCGACAAGCCGGCGGTGTGGCTGGCGGAAGGTATCGACAAGGCCGGCTGGACCGGCTGGCTCTACGATGCCAACAACGTGGTGGAAAAGTTCACCAGTGGCAATTTCGGCGTCCATGCCTTGGCCGGTGGCCCGCCCGCCACGCGCTATCAGAGTCGCAACGCTGTCGGCGCGCTGCTGGGGCCGACTGCTGGCACGGTGGCGGATATTTTCGCGGTGGCGGGCGCCAGTGCCGATGCCGCCTGGCATGACAAGCGCGGTTGGACCTCTGCTGATAGCCGCGCGCTGCGGCGCCTGGTGCCGATGCAGAACCTGTTCTACCTCCGGCGCCTGCTCGATGCGGCGGAGCAAGGGGCGAACGATATGTTCGGCGTGCCGGCGCCGAAGAAAGGGGCGAAGCCGTGACCGTCAATGCCAATCCGCCGCGCGTGCAGTATATCGCTGATGGCGTTCAAACCGTGTTCGGTTTCGACTTCAGGGTCGAGGCTGGTGCCGATCTCAAGGTCTGGCTGGATGCCCTGCCGGCGGCCGGATTTTCGGTTGCCGGCCTGGGCAATCCAGCTGGCGGCAGCATCACTCTATCCCCAGCGCCAGCGCACGGCGTGCGCGTCACGCTACAGCGGGCCATGCCGGACCGTCGCGATACGGCCTTTGTCGAGGGGGCTGAATTCCGGGCGGTGGCGCTGAACCTGGAGCTAGACCGGGCGGTGCTGCTGCTACAGCAGGCGCGCGAAGTGGCTGCGCGGTCTTTGAGTGCCGCGCCGCATGACCAGGCCGCAAACCTTATCTTGCCGTCCGTGCCGGCTCGCGCCAACCGGCTGCTGCATTTCGATGCCGGCGGCAACGTCGCGGCTGATCTGCCGGACAATGACGGCATCGCATTGGCGGCGGCGGCGGCGGCGGAGAGTGCCGATGATGCTGCCGCCGCTTTGGTGGCTGCGGAAGCCGCCCAAGCCGCTGCCGAGGCGGCGCGCGATACCGCGCTGGCCTATACCGGCGGCCCGGTGCCGTTCGTGTTCGATGGCGGTGCCACCGGCTACACGCTGCCTGTTGCGCCGGCTTCGGCGGATGCCCTGCTGCTGTTTGTCGGTGGCGTGTTCCAGCGCCCGCCGGCCTATAGCGTGGCGGGTACGGCGCTGACAATCCCGGGTGGTGCGCCGGCCGGCTCGCGGCAGGTCATGGGCATCATCGGCGCTAAGGGCGTGGCGCTCGACGCCGAAGCCAAGTTCCAGCATCTCGCCTGGGAAATCTACCGGCTGGCTTTCGAGAAGCTGTCGCGCACCGATGCCGCCGCCACCTATATCGCGCTCGCCGGCACGGCCTCCTATGGCCGTGGCGCCCTGGCGCTGGCCGATGTGGTTGCCGCGCGCGCCTACATCGGCCTCGAAATCGGCATCGGCCCGAGCCAGCAAGCGCCGAACTGGGCAACCCTGAAAAGCTAGGAAAGCAGCATGATCTATCCCTCGCTCAACCTCGATGCCCGGCTGTATCTGAACGACAGCAACGGCAAGCCCAGCATCGCGACGTTCACCCGCGCCAGCGCGGCAACCTGCTTCGACGCTGTCGGGAAGCTGGTCAGTGCTTCCAGCGGCGTGCTGCGCCATGATTTCGACCCGCTGACGGGTGCCTATCTCGGCTGGCTGATTGAAGAGGCCCGCACCAACCTGCTGCTGCGCAGCGCCGAATTCGGCACGTCGTGGAATGTCATCTATGTCACCGTTGGCACCAATGCTGCTGTGGCGCCGGATGGCACCACGACAGCTGATAGCATCGTCGAGACTACCGATAATGGCGTCCACATCATCCACCAGGCCGCCGCCGGCACCGCCAGCAACCAGCACTCGCTGACGATCTATGCAAAGGCGATGGCCTCGGCGCGGCGCTTCATCCTGGATCTGGATGACAACGGCGGGAATGGCTGCCGCGCCACCTTCGATGTCAGCGCCGGCACCGTTGCCAGCGTCACCACCACGGGCAATGGCAGCACCCCGGTTGGCAGCATTACGCCTGTTGGTAACGGCTGGTATCGCTGCCGGATCAGCGGCATCCCGAATACCGGTGGTGGCGCCACGGTGCGCGGCATCGTCCGGCTGATCAATGGCGGCGGCAGTGACAGCTATGCCGGTGATGGCGCCAGCGGCGTATATCTCTGGGGCGGCCAGCTTGAAGCCGGCTCGATCCCGACCAGCTATATCGCGACGGCGGGCAGCCAGGTGACCCGCGCGGCCGACCTGCTCACCGTGGCCACGAGCGCCTTTGCCTATAACCAGGCCGAGGGAACCCTGTTGGTGCGGTTCGACGCGCCGGCAACGGCAGTCGTTCCCGCCGTGCTGTATGCCGACAACAATAACTTCGCGGCTTTCGATATCACCTCGCCCTACAAGGCGCGCGGTGTCGTCACCGCCGGCGGCAGCGGCGTGGCAACGCTGGCGGATGGCGTGTTCGCCGCCGGGGTGCAGACCGCCGCCGCGCTGGCCTACAAGCTCAATGACTTCGCCCTTTCGGTGAACGGGGCAACGCCCGTAACTGACGGTGCCGGCGCGGTGCCATCGGCGGCCTCGGCGCTGCATATCGGCGCCTTCAATGGCGCATCCATCATCAACGGCCATATCCGCCACATCGCCTATTTCCCG
The DNA here is from genome assembly GCF_965278975.1 of Ferrovibrio sp. Lineage (GTDB taxonomy): Bacteria > Pseudomonadota > Alphaproteobacteria > Ferrovibrionales > Ferrovibrionaceae > Ferrovibrio. The sequence goes on along the minus strand of NZ_OZ257126.1, from coordinate 3,747,168 downwards.
CGCCGCTTGGTCAATGCCGAGCTGCAAGATATCAGCCGCTAACGGAGGCCCCGCTGTGAAGCTCTATCTCCAAGCTGAAACCCGCGAGCAGGCCAAGGCGGCGCTGCCGGACTTCGTCGATGCCGGCGGCCGCTGGATCCGCGCCACCCATCAATGGGCGCTTGATCCCATCGGCCAGATCATGACCGCGGCGCCGGTTTACGATGGCGAGGGCAACGAGGTGACGCCGGCTGAATTCGGCACCGGCTGGCACGCGAATATCATGCTGCTGGATGAAAGCCTGCTGCCGGTGTTCCAAAGCACCGGCCTGCTGATCGATGCGCCGGCCACGCCTTATCGTGATTGGGCTTGAGCCATGGCCCTCGATCTGATCAATCCGAACCTGCTCGGCCTGGCTGATAGCCAGCGGGGCGATATCATGGTGCGTGGCGCCTCTGGCTGGCAGCGGCTGGCAAAGGGCGCGGCCGGGCAAGTGCTGGTGGCTGGCGCCGATGATCCGGCCTGGGCGTGGCGCGGCTGGGTGCAGCGCCAAGTGGCGATCTACGATCAGCGCCAGACCATCACCAGCGTTATCCCCGGAGATGACACGAAGCCGCAGATTTCCGAAGGCGTGGAAATTGCTGCGGTGAGCATCACACCCAAATCGGCGGCCTCGCTGCTGCGGGTGACGGCCTATATGCCGTTCATCCAGACTAGTTCGGGCACCGCTGCTACCGGCGTCCTGTCGATCTACCGCGATGCCATCGCCGATGCGCGCGCCACGGGCGTCTGCAATTTCCCTGGGCTGCACAACAATCACTGCCTGACCTTGCATGAGGAGGCGGCTGGCAGCACCGCCGCCACCAGCTTCTCTATGCGCTGGGGGACCGATCAGAATGTGGCCATGTACATCAACGGCCATAGCAGTTCGCGGCTGTTCGGCGGCGCGCTGCGCTGCCTGCTGATCGTCGATGAGTTCGCGGCATGAGCGGCCCGGTGTTGCCGGATACCGGCGTGCGGATCATTCATGTGGATGAACTGAAAGCGGCGCTAGAGCGTGCCGCCGAAATGGGTGCGCGGAAGGCGCTGGAGGGTGTCGGCCTGCATGATGCCGAAGCCGGCAAGGATGTGCGCGATCTGCGCGAACTGCTGGATGCCTGGCGCTCGGCGCGTTCCACGGTCTGGCGGACCATTCTCAAGGTGTCGACCACGGCGGCGCTGGTTGCCTTGGGCGCTGGCCTGGCGGTCAAGCTGAAAATCGGAGGGTGAGATATGGATATGCTTGGTGATATCGTCGGCTTCTTCGCCAATGGTGCCACGGGTGGTCTGATTGGCGGCCTGCTGCGCCTGGTGCCGGAAGTGCTGAAGCTGTTCCAGGCCAAGGGCGACCGCGCGCATGAGCTGGCGATGCGGAAGCTGGATGCCGAGATCGCCATGTCCGGGGGTGAGCAGCGTATCCGGGAAAAGGAAACCGAGGGCTGGTGGGCAGCCGAGGTCGAACGCGCCAAGGCCCTGGCGGCGGCGGTGGCGGCGCAAGGCAAGCGCACCGGTATCAGGTGGGTCGATGGTTTCAACGCTTTCACACGGCCCGGCATCACCTGGTATTTCGCCCTGCTGTTCGGCGCGGCCAAGATCGCCATCTTCGTTGTGGCGCTGAATGGTGGCAGCGGCGTGGCTAATGCCGTGCTGCTGCTGTGGACGCCGGCCGATACGCAAGCCTTCTTCGGTATCCTGGGCTTCTGGTTCGTCGGCCGCACTTTCGAGGCCAGTGCCACGGCGGGGCGCCGGTAGGCAGCATGGGCGTGCTGGTCGATCTGGTGAAGTATGCCGAGGGCTTTCATAAGCGCGTCCGCCATCGCCTGCCGGTGATGGCGGCGCCGTATCTCTGCCCTGCCGGCTATTGGACCATCGCCTGGGGTCATCTCTGCCGGCAGGATCAGCCGCTGGCCGATGAAGCCCAGGGCGAAGTCTGGCTCGATGGCGATCTGGCGCTGGCGCGTGCCGCCGTGCTGGGCCTGATCCGGCCGGCGCTCTCGGCTGGGCAGCTCGATGCGCTGACGAGCTGGACCTTCAACCTCGGCTCCGGCCGCCTGCGCGGCTCCACCATGCGGGCGCTGATCAACCGGGGTGACTTTGAGGCGGTGCCGGCGGAGCTGCGCAAATGGGTCTATGGCGGCGGGCAGCGCCTGCCTGGCCTGGTGGCCCGTCGCGAGGCGGAAGCCGCACTCTGGCTCTCCTAGCGCCGGCCGTTCTTGCGGCCCTGTATCGGCCCTGAAAGCGCCTCCAGGCGGCGCGGAATCTCCGCAGCATCATCATAGGCCCCGCCGAACGCGCCACCGATTGGCCCGGCCGGCGGCTGCCGGATCGGCCATAGCTCCAGTTCGCCATGCTTCGCGCCGCAGCGATTGCATTTCAGTTTGCGGCGGAGCCAGCGGATGGATTTCTCTGGGCCGCAATGCTCGGCGAGCGCCCGCATATCCAGCACCTGGACGTGGTGACAGCGGAAGCATTCAGCCTGAAAGCCGATGCTATGGCGGATCGCATCCGAGATGTAGCGCACAAGGTCCGGCATCGCCGGCATTAGAACCAAATAAGAACAATATTTGCAACAGGAGCGTATTCCTGGGTGGTGCGCGTTCAACAGGCCGACTAAATCCATACTGTTTTTGGGAGCGATTTGTTGAACGGCGCTTTGATCTAATTGGGCAGCAGTGGGTTTGCTAAACCGTTGTACAGGGTAAACCTGTACCGTGGGTTCGAATCCCATCCCCTCCGCCACTTTCCTTTTATTTTCAATAAACTGAGAGCCTGACCGCGCCTGGAATCTCAGGCGCTCGGCGCCAAATCTGCCACCGGCAACCCGCCGGTCCAGGCCAGCAATTCGGCATAGCTGAGCGGGAAAACCGCGTGGGGGTGGCCTGCCGCCGCATGGATCAGCTCGAATCGCGACAGCGAGGCATCAATCGCCATGGGCAGTTTGCCGGGATGGCCGAAGGGCGAAACGCCACCGATGGCGAAGCCGGTGGCTTCCCGCACCAGATCGGCAGAGGCGCGCTTCGGCGCCTTCTCCAGCCCCAAGGCGCGGCCAAGTGCTGCCGTGTCACACATCCGGTCGCCGGCCACCAGGGCCATCACCGCCTTGCCGCCAGAGTCGAATACCAGCGACTTGACGATGGCGCCGACCTCGCAGCCGAGACCCGCCGCTGCTTCAGCAGCAGTTCGTGCGCTGTCGGAAAGCGCGATGATGCGGCTGCCCGCACCCGGCGCATGGGTCTCCAGCGCCAGGCGCACCCGCTGTACGGAAGCGTTATCGTCTAGAGCCATGGCTTCTCGGCCCAGGTCAGCGCCTGTTCCAGGCGGTCATTGCCCCAGAATACTTCGCCGCCGGTGCCCTCGGCCCCGGCACCGACCACGAAGCTCGGCGCGCCGAACAGGCCGCCATTGATCGCGGTCTCGACCTGCTGGGTAAGTTGGATCTTCACCCGCTCGCCCTGCGCCTTGCGCAAGGCGGCATCGCCATCGCGGCCCAGGCTGGCGGCAAGCGCGTGCAGCACCTGCGGATCGGCAATGTCGCGGTCCTCGGCAAACGCCGCCGAGTAAGCGGCACGGATCAGGTCCCGCCCCCAGCCCTCTTCCAGCGCCACCAGGGTAAGCCGGGCCGCATTCAGGCCCATCGGCGGATAGCGTGTCGGCAAGGCCCAGGGGATGCCGTAGAGCGCGGCATGGCGGGCGACGTCGCGCCAGCGGTAGCCGCGCTCGGAGGGCGAGACATCCTGGAACGGGCTGGGATTGGCCGAACGGCGCTGGAAGATCGGGCCAAGCAGAAACGGCCGCCAGTCGATCTCGATAGCTTGGCCATTCTCGACAAGCGACGCCACCAGCCCCTCCACCCGCGACACCGCGAGATAGGAATAGGGACTGGCGTAATCGAACCAGACACTGAGCCTGAGCGGCGTTACCATGCCCTGCCCGCCTTGCTTCGCTGCTTACGGCACGTCGTAGCCGCGCTGCACCGCCGGGCGGGCAGCGATGGCGTCGAACCAGCGCTTCACATGCGGTAAATCCGCCAGGTCGATGCCATGCCATTCATGGCGCCCGGCCCAGGGATGGGTGGCCATGTCGGCGATCGAGTAGTCCTTGCCGGCAAGATACTCGTTCTTGCCGAGATGGCCGTTCAGCACACCATAGAGCCGCTTGGTCTCTGTGCTGAACCGGTCGATGGCGTAGGGCACCTTCTCCTTGGCGAAGCGGACGAAATGATGCGTCTGGCCCAGCATCGGGCCAAAGCCGCCCATCTGCCACATCAGCCATTGCAGCGCCTGGCCGCGCGCCCGGGCGTCCTGGGGCAGGAACTGACCGCTTTTTTCCGCCAGGTAGATCAGGATGGCGCCGGACTCGATCACTGCATAGGGTTCGCTGCCGTAAGCTGCCGGCGGCGCATGGTCGACGATGCAGGGGATCTTGTTGTTCGGATTCACGGCCAAGAAGTCCGGGGCGAATTGCTCGTCCTTGGTAATGTTTACCGGGAATACCTGATACTTGATGCCAGCTTCTTCCAGCATGATGGAAACCTTGCGGCCATTGGGTGTGCCCCAGGTGTAGAAGTCGATCACGGTGTTAATCCTATTTGAGATATTTCAGGAAGTGGAAGGCGGTGACAGCGTAACGCTGGCGGAAGTAGAAGCGGTGGGCATCGGTGCGCTGGGTGCCGGAATCGAGATCCACCACCTTGCGGCCTTCGGCCTTGGCCAGTGCCTCCACCCAATCCAGCATCACCGCGCCATAGCCCTTCGAGCGGACAGCATTCAGCGTGGCGAGATCATCGACATAGATCAGCGGGCCATGCACCAGGCGTTCCTGGCGGCGGAAACCGATACAGGCAACCGGCTTACCGGCTTCCTCGACATAGCCAAGCTGGAAACCCTCCTGCTCCTGGCGGCGAACGCGGTCAACGAGTTCAGCGGCATCCTTGAGATGCGGCCGCAGTTCATGGATCACCGGGAAGCAGGCGGCGATCTGGGCGTCGGTGGTGGCGAGCGTGACAGTAGGCATCAGTTCCTCACCCCAGCATCGCTTTGAGTGACAACCGCAGCGGTCTGGCCGAACAGGATCTTCTTGGCATCCTCGGTCATTGCCGGCACACCCTGGTTGATCGCCTTGCCCTTCTCATAGGCGATCTTGGTGGCCGGCCGCGCCCAGATGCTGTCGAACCAGCGCTTCAGATGCGGAAAATCGGCCAGCTTCTGGCCCTGGCGCTCATGCGGCACGATCCAGGGATAGGAGGCCATATCGGCAATCGTGTAGGCATCGCCGCAGATGAACGCGCGGCCCTCAAGCTGCTTGTTGAGAACGCCATACAAACGATTGGTTTCATTTATATAGCGGTTCATCGCATAGGGGATTTTCTCGGGCGCATATTGATTGAAATGGTGGTTCTGGCCGCACATCGGGCCAAGGCCGGCCATCTGCCAGAACAGCCATTCCGTGCAGGTAACCCGGCCGCGCAGGTCGGCGGGCAGGAACTTGCCGTATTTCTCCGCCAGGTATTGCAGGATGGCGCCGGACTCGAACACGGAAACCGCCGCGCCGCCATCGGCGGGCTGGTGATCGACAATCGCCGGCATGCGGTTGTTCGGCGCGATCTTCAGGAAGTCGGGCGCGAACTGCTCGCCCTTGCCGATATTGATAGGCTTGATCGTGTAGGGGATACCGGCTTCCTCCAGGAACAGGGTGACTTTGTGCCCGTTCGGGGTCGGCCAGTAATACAGATCAATCATCGTCTACTCCCTGGGATCTAGCTCGGGCCGGAGTGTGGGCGAAGCCGCCCAACCACGCAACCCGCACGCCCCTCCCGTATGGCCCAGTTAGGGCGCCAAGTGCTTGAAGCAACCAGCTTTCACGCCGCCTTGGCGGGCGCCTGCAAGGGCAGGATGATGGTGAAGCGGCTGCCGCCATTGGGCCGGCTCTGCACCGTGATATGGCCGGCCAGCACCTGGGTCACCAGGTTATAGACGATATGCATGCCCAGGCCGGTGCCGCCGCTGCCGCGCCGGGTGGTGAAGAACGGGTCGAAGATGCGCGGCAGGATCGCCGGCGGGATGCCCTTGCCATCGTCACTGATCTCGATGGCGATGCGGTCGGCGCGCACCGGCGCCACCCGCACCCGGATCACGCCGGGCTGATTGCGGCCTTCATAGGCGTGCTGCAGGGCATTCATCACCAGGTTGGTAACGATCTGGCTCAGCGCGCCGGGGCGGTGCTCCACCACCAGACCCTCGGGGCAATCCAGCGCCACCTTGTGCGGCGTGCGGCGCAGGGCCGGCGCCAGACTGAGCAACACTTCCTGGAGATAGGCGCCGACATCGAAGGCGCGCTGGGTGTCGTTGGTCTGGTCGGCGGAAACCTGCTTGAAAGCCTGCATCAGGCGGGCGGCGCGGCTCAGGTTGCCCTGCATGATGCGGGTGGCTTCCACCGCGTTGTCGATGAAATCCTGCAACGCCGCCGGGTTCATGCTGCCGGCCTTGGCCTGGCCGGCCAGCTTCTCCAGTTCACCTGCCATATGCGAGGCCGCCGAGACGCCGATGCCCAGCGGGGTCGAAATCTCATGGCTCATGCCCGCAACCATGGAGCCGAGCGAGGCCATCTTCTCGGCCAGGATCAGGCTGGCCTGGGCTTCCTTCAGCTCCGCCAGCGCCCGCTCGGCGTCGTCCTTGGCGCGGCGCAGTTCATCCTCCATGCGCCGGCGCGCCGTGATGTTGGAACGCACCACCACAAGATCGCCCGATGGCGTCACGCGCTCCTGCACCAGATACCATTCGCCGCTGCGGGTGCGGATATCGGCGGTGCGCTCGGCCTGGATGCTGCGGTCCAGCCGTTCGTTGCTCACCGCGCCCTCCTCGGCCCGGCTTTCCGCCGGATCGAACACGCCGCGCTCATAGCCGATGGCGATCAGTTCATCGAAGCCCTTGCCCAGGGTCTCCTCCACCGTCAGGCCATAAAGCGCGGCGAAGCGGCTGGAGCAGATCGAGACCTTGTCCTCGGTATCGAAGATGGCAAAGCCATCGCCGGCGACTTCCACGGCATGGCGCAGGCGGCGGTCGGTGGCATCGCGATCAGTGGCATCGGTGATGGCAAAGGCGACGCTGCCATCGGGCAGGTTGCCGGCGGTGAAATCCAGCACCTTGCCGGTGCGGCGGTGGCGTGCCGCCTGGCTGCTGGTCTCGCCGACCACCAGGCGGTTCAGGTGATAGCGGAAATCCTCCGCCCCCAGGTCACCGAAATCGCGCCGCCGCGCCAGCAGGCGGATCATGTCGTCCAGCGTGGTGCCGGGCTGCACCGCCTCGGACGGCAATTGCAGCAATTCCAGCGCCCGCTGGTTCACCGTATGCAGCCGCTGCCCGGCATCGAACAGCGCCACGCCGATCGGCAACGCATCCAGCGCCCAGGAGCGGTAAGCCTCGTGCTGGCGCGATTCCGCCAATGCTGCATCGCGCTCGGCGAAGCTGCGCTCGGCGGCCTTGGCGCTGAGATAGGCCCGGCGCCGCGCCAGCTTGATCTTGCGCATGCCGACAAAGCCGGTGACGTTGACGCCCAGCAGCAGCAAAGCCATCAGCCCGACCTCGCCCAGCGCATGGCCGAACAGGGTGGCGGACAAGCCAAGGAAGCCGAGCGAGAGCATCGTTGCATTCAGCATGGCCACGATCAGGCCATTCGGCATCACCAGGTAATAGCCGAACACCGCCGCCATGGTGATCGCCGGTGGCGTGATCACCGGCATGTCCGCACCGTTGCCACGGGTGAGATACCATGAGGCCAGGATATGCAGATTGAGCAGCAATTCGCCGAGCCCGATCCAGATGAACAATGCATCGGTAGTGGCGGCACGCCTGATCGCCAGCAGGATGGCCGTTCCCACGGCAAGGCCAAGCAGGCGCAGCAAAGCCAGGTCGTAAAACGGCTCGGTCAAGCCGAAGAACCAGTAGTCGCGCAGGCCGGCCAGCACGAATACGCCGGTGGCGATGATTGCCACCAGGACGCCAAGGTCGCGGGCTTCTTCCAGGATGCTGGCCCGGAAAGCCTGCTCCTCGCGCGCGTCCTGGAATTCACCCGTGAGGGTGAAGCGGGCTTCGGACAAACGGTGCAGGCTGCTATCGGCCATGATGGCGCGCATTATCACCAGCCACCGCGTTTAAGCAAAGCAAGCGCAGCAACAATTGCCGCGGCCCCCGCCCTCACCCGGCAAAATTTGCCGAGCCGGCCCGCCCGGCGGCAGCCCATATTAACGAATTCCGCCACTTAAGCGTTGGCACGCGGCTTGCTCCCTTCTGGTCCAACAGGATTCATCTTGCCCGTTCGGAGGCGATCACCATGACCTTTTTCGGCGCGCTCGGTACTGCGGTTTCCGGCGTCAATGCTGCGGCCACCTGGGTCGGCAACATCTCGGACAACATCGCCAACAGCACCACCAACGGCTACAAGGTGGTGAACACTGCCTTTTCCGATCTGGTGCATAACAAGGTGCTCGGCGAAAGCCCGGTTATCGACAGCACCAAGCAGGGCGGCGTGCTGGCATCGGCGAAATTCGAAAACCGCGCCCAGGGCGGTTATCTGCAGACCTTCCAGAGCACCAATTTCGCGGTTTCCGGCCAGGGCTTCATCCCGGTCGGCCGCCCCACCAGCATCGTCGACACCACCACCGGGGGCATCTCCGACCGCACCGTGACGGTGGACAGCGCCACCTACTTCACCCGGCTTGGCGATTTCCATATGGATGCCGGCAATTATCTGGTCAATTCCAACGGCTATTACCTGCTGGCCAGCCCGCTCGGCAGCACCACGCCGCAACTGCTGAAGGTGGATGACTCGCCGATCGAGGCCATTCCCACCACCACGGTATCCTTCACCGCCAACCTGCCCTCCAATGCCACCGCCGGCGCGCAATCGCGCTATGCGATCCCGGTCTACGACCCCAACTCCACCGCCACCACCGGCCAGCACGATCTTCAGGTCACCTGGACCAAGAGCGCCACGGCCAATGAGTGGCAGTTGCAGATCGATGCCGGCGAAACCGGCCAGACCAGTTTCGGCCCCGTCACCGTCACCTTCGCCGATGGCACCGCCCCACCCTTTGCCGCCGGCCGCCTGCAAAGCCTGGCCACCGCCGATGCCGGCCTGACCCTGACGCCTTCCACCGATGGCGGCCCCGCCACCATCACGCTGAACCCGGAATTCGGCGGCGCCGCCCAGCCGATCACGCTCGACCTCGGCACCTTCAATGCCGGCTTCAGCGCCACCGCCACCGCCGGCCTGACCCAGTACACCACGCCGGGTGGCCTGCCGACCAATGTCGATTTCAGCCAGGACGGCCTGCCCGGCGCCGAATTCAAGAACGTGTCGTTCAACGAACTCGGCCACATCATCTACAATTACGGCAATGGCCGCACCCAGACGCTGTATCAGGTGACGCTGGCGAATTTCCGCGAGCCGGACCGCCTCGACCGCCTGGACGACACCACCTTCCAGCCGACCACGGCTTCGGGCAATGTGATCTACGGCAATTCCGATGATCCAGACAATCCCGCCGCCGTTGGCCGCTTTGTAACCGCCACCGTGGAACAATCCACCGTGGATATCGCGGAGCAGATGACCTTCCTGGTACAGGCACAGCAGGCCTATGGCATGAACAGCCAGGTGATCACCGCCGCCGACCAGATGCTGTCACGGCTGATCGATCTCAAGCGATAAGCGGCAGGCTACCTAGGCCGGCGTACAGCGGACGATGAATTTCGGCTGCGTGTAGCGGCATTGCATGTCATTCGCCTTGTTCGGCGGCGAGATGCGGAAGATGTCGCCTTCGGTGCGGCGCAAGGCATAGCCGTTGGAAAAACGCAGCCAGCCGAAGCTGTCGAAATAACTGGTCAGGCCATTGGAGAAAACCAGCTCGCGCTTGCGGTTCTTCTCCACCGTCACATTGTTGGAATAGGTCAGCTTGCCGTTCTCGCCTTCCGCGATGGTGAGATCGGAACTACAGATGGCGCTTTTCTCGTCCGGCGTCATGCGGCATTGAAACGGCGGCTGCGGGCCGCTCAGCAGCACAGCGAAGATGGTGGCTTCCATCAGGTTCATGGCGCGGCCCCCTTAAGCGATTGCCGGGTATCGATTCCCAGCCGCCATCCTACCAGACTAGGCGGCGATCTCGAACCCGGCCTGCTCGATGGCAGCGCGCACGGCGGGTTCCGGCGCGGCACCCTGCTCCACCCGCACGATTTTAGCCGGCAGGTCGATCTCCACCTTGCCGATACCGGGCAGCTCGCCCAGGGCCTGGCGCACGGCACCGGCACAGCCGCCGCAGGTCATGTTGGGAACGGTAAATGTCAGCATGATCTTGTCTCCTATCCCCTGAAACTGGGGCTTGCCATGGGGCAAGGTCAAGACCGGTGCCAACATTTTCCAGCCCGGATTACTTTCCGACCCAAGCATTGTCCTGGTCCGGCATCAGGTCGTTCCGGGTCCAGGAGAAGAAGATCAGCAAGGCCCAGTCGGTCTTTTCCGCGAAGCCGTAGACCGGATCGCCGGCCTGCACCAGTTCGCCGGTCCGGGTATCAATCGTGGTCGCCGCGATCTTGATCACGCCCTGGCGGCGGCGCTTCTTGAATAGCGCGATCTCCGGCACATTCACATTGCCGGCCAGCGGGATCGGCACCCCGAAATCGGGGATACCGACCAGGGTATTCTTGTCATCGACAGCCAAGGCACCGATGCGCAATTCCACCGCCATGGCGGCATCCTTGCGCTCAGCAACCAGGCGGGCGCCGCGGCGCAGGATATGGTCGCGGATCGCGGCAATGGCGTATTTGCCATCGGCGCCCTCGACGAAGCGTTCATCGACGAACACGGTGGAGCCAGCCGGAATCTTCTCGGCGGTCTGCTCGGCCGCGCGGTCGGCGGCGGTAGAGAGCAGCATCTGTTCGGTGGCGGTGCGGCCGGTATCGGTTTCCTTCACTGTGGAACAACCGGCCAGTACCACCAGCAGGGCCAAAACGGCCAAAGCACGGTAGGGCATGAAAAAACCTCGGAACTGTATGTCTCAGTTCCGAGGTCTATTGTTCAATAAGGGCAAGAACGTGGCCCTTTTGCGCCCATATTTAGCGAAACGCCAGGTTAGCTCACGTACTTGCCTAGCTCACATACTTGATCGTGCAGCCATAGGCGCGGGTCACCGGCGGGTCCATGGTCTTGCCCGCCTTCACCGCCGTCAGCGCCTCGCGCACATAGTTGCGCGCGCTGTCCACATCGGCGAGCCGGGTGGAAGGCTTGTCGTCGATGGCGCCGGCATAGGCCAGCACGCCCTTGGCATCGATCACATACATATGCGGCGTCACCTGGGCGCCATACATCTTGCCGATACGGCCATCGGTATCGAACAGCACATTGCCCGGCGCGGCGCCGCGCTCAGTGGTAAGGCTCTTGGCCTGCTCCACCGAAACATGGCCCTGCTCGCCCGGCGCCGAGGACAGCAGCGTGAGCCACACGATGCCCTCGGCGGCGGCGGCCTTCTGCAGGTTCTGCATGTTGCCCGACTTGTAGTGCTTCTGCACGAACGGACATTCATGGTTGGTCCATTCCAGCACCACGGTCTTGCCGCGGAAATCCGAAAGGTTCACCGGCTTGCCGTTCACATCCACGGCCTTGAAGGCCGGGGCCGGTTTGCCCGGCGTGGCAGTAGCGGTATCGGCCTGTGCCTGGCCAATGACGATGCCGCCAGCGAGCAGAGCCGCACCGGCGAGCAGAAGATGACGACGAAACATGGTGTCCTCCCTATCTGGTTCAACGTGTCTGGTTCAACGTGTCTGGTTCAAAGCCTGTTCAACGCATCCAGTACAATGCCTTCGGTAAGCAACTGCGGCAGCACTTCCGGCGAGGCCGCCGGGTCCGCCGGATAAAGCACATAAAGCGGCACGCCGGAGCGGCCGTATTGCCCGAGATACTGCGTGATGGCGGGGTCGCGCCGCGTCCAGTCGCCCTTCAACGCCAGCACGCGGCGCTCGGCCAGCTTGGCGGCGATGGTGGATGACGACAAAGCCGCGCCCTCGTTGACGATGCAGGTGACACACCAGGCAGCGGTAAGATTCACGAGTACCGGCCGGCCTTCGCGCCGTGCTGTATCGATGGCCGCCGCATCGAAGCGGCTCCAGGCGATGGCCGAACTCGGCACGGCAAGCTTTGCTTCCGTCGCCGCTGCCGGCTGCTCCTGCGGTAATAGTAACAGCGCCAGCGCACCAGCCACGGCCGCCGCCGCTGGCAGACGTGCCAGCAGTCCCTCTCCCTTGCCCCAGGCCCAGGCCGCGAAGCCGAGCAGCAGCATGCCGAGCAAGCCGGCCAGCATGGCATCGGCACCAGCCTGCTGGGTCAGCACCCAGAGCAGCCAGGCAGCCGTGGCGAACATCGGAAACGCCAGCGCCTGGCGGAACACCGTCATCCAGTTGCCCGGGCGCGGCAGATGGCGCGCCAGGCCGGGCGCCAGACTGAACAGCAGGAACGGCAAGGCCATGCCAAGGCCGAGGCCGAGGAATACCAGCATCGCCTGGGCCGGTGGCGCTGCCACGGCATAGCCCAGCGCCGCCCCCATGAAGGGCGCCGTGCAGGGCGTTGCCACCACGACTGCCAGCGCGCCGGTGAAGAAAGCCCCCAGGCTGCCGCCGCGTTCGGCCAAGCCGCTGCCGAGATTGCCGCCGAAGCGGATCTCGAACAGGCCGGCGAGATTGAAGCCGATCAGCGCCATCAGATAGGCCAGCCCCAGCACAACCAGCGGGCTTTGCAACTGGAAGCCCCAGCCGATCACGGCGCCGCCGGCACGCAAGGCCAGCAGGCTGCCGGCCAGCAAGGCAAAAGTAGCCAGCACGCCGGCGGTATAGGCCAGCCCCTCGCGCCGCACCGCGCCGCGCTCGGCCCGCCCCAGCCGCGCGAAGGCCAGCGCCTTCATGAACAGGATCGGGAACACGCAGGGCATGATGTTGAGCAGCAGGCCGCCCAGCATCGCCATCAGCAACGCCTCGATAGCCGTGACACTGGAAGTCGAGACAGCAGGCGTTTGTGACAAAGCCGATGCCGCCACTGGTTTCGCCGCTACCGTGAAAGCCTGCCGTGCCGTGGTGCCGTCGAGTTTCTCGGTCAGCACCAGCACGCCATCCAGCGGCGCCAGCGGCTTGCCCTTGTCGATGCCGCGCTCGATATCCAGTGTTAAACTCTTGCCATCGACACGCAGCCCTTGAGCGGCGGCATGCTGCACGGCATTGCCATCGGCGGCGAAGAAATAGACCTCCTGCAAGCGCGCGGCATCCAGGCCCGGTGCCTCGACCCGCAGGCTAATGCGATCCCCCCCACCGCTCTTATCGCTACTCACACTGGCGGCCCATGGACTCATTGTGGGCTGCGCCTGGCGTGCCGCCGTGAACAGCCCGGCCCAGCGCGCATCGGGTGCCGCTGGCGTGGCATTCACCGGCAGGGCAAGGCTTAGCTCAGCTTCCTCCGGCACGCAGATTTTCTCACAGGTCAGCCAGGTGGCGGCGGCTTTCAGCGTCACCATCTCACCCGGCCGGGCATCCCTGGGTGCGGTCACCGCGACGGGCAGCAGGAACTCGCCCTCGTAGCCATAATTCACCAGCGGCGGGATCGGAATGCGCTGCGGCGCCGGCCACAGGATTTCACCCGCCTGCCAGCCTTGGGGAACCTCCCAGGCGATCTCGGTCGCCAGCCCGGAATCGCCGGGATTGCGCCAATAGGAATGCCAGTGTTCGCGATGCTTGAGCCGCAGCGCCAGCCACAGCGTCTCGCCCGGCGCGATACCGGCGCGCTCGGCCACGAGTTCCGCTTCGGAATACTCGGTTTTCACCGGCTGCGCCGAAGCGAGCCAGGGCGTCAGCATGAGCGCCAGCAAAAGCGGCAGGAGGCGTAATTTCCGCATTAACGCCAGCCTAGCCGAAGCATCGCCCGGGTCAATCCACCTCACGATGGATTGATCCCTGAAACTGAAGCCCGCTGCCGGCGGATTACCCCGCCAGCTTCTTCTTCAGCAGTTCATTCACCGCCGCCGGATTTGCCTTGCCGCCCGATGCCTTCATGGTCTGGCCGACGAAGAAGCCGAACAGCTTGTCCTTGCCGGAGCGATACTCGGCCACCTTGTCCTGGTTGGCCGCCATCACGTCGTCAATCACCTTCTCGATGGCGCCGGTATCCGTGACCTGGCGCATGCCCTTCTCATCGACGATGGTGAGCGCATCCTTGCCGCTCTCCACCATCAGCGCGAACACATCCTTGGCCAGGCGGCCCGAGATGGTGTTGTCGGCGATCAGGTCGATCAGGCCGCCGAGCTTCTCGGCGGTGATGGTGAAGTCGGCCATGCTCTGGCCGGACTTGTTCAGCACGCCGAAATACTCGGTGATCACCCAGTTGGCGCAGAGCTTCGGATCGCGGCCCTTGGCCACCTTCTCATAGAAATCGGCCGCCTCCTTCTCCGCCACCAGCACGCTGGCGTCATAGGGGCTCAGGCCCAGCTTCTCGATGAAGCGCGCCTTTTTCTCGTCGGGCAATTCCGGCAGCGTCGCCTTGATGCCATCGACCCAGCCCTGCTCGAATTCCAGCGGCAGCAGGTCGGGATCGGGGAAGTAGCGGTAGTCATGCGCTTCTTCCTTGGAGCGCATGCTGCGCGTGATGCCCTTGCCGGTATCAAACAGGCGGGTTTCCTGGTTGATCTTGCCGCCATCTTCCAGGATTTCGATCTGGCGGCGGGCTTCGTATTCGATGGCCTGCTGCACGAAACGCACGGAATTGACGTTCTTGATCTCGCAGCGGGTGCCCAGCGGACCGCCCGGCTTGCGCACGGACACATTCACGTCGGCACGCATCGAGCCTTCGTCCATGTTGCCGTCGCAGGTGCCGAGATAGCGCAGGATGGTGCGCAGCTTCTTGAGGTAAAGCCCCGCTTCCTCGGAATTGCGCATGTCGGGTTCCGACACGATCTCCATCAGCGCCACGCCGGAGCGGTTCAAGTCGATGAAGCTCTCGCGCGGGCTCTGGTCATGCAGGCTCTTGCCGGCATCCTGTTCCAGATGCAGCCGGGTGATGCCGATGATGCGGGTGCTGCCATCGGGCATGTCGAGCAGCAATTCGCCCTTGCCCACCACGGGCTGGAGATACTGGCTGATCTGGTAGCCCTGCGGCAGATCGGCGTAGAAGTAGTTCTTACGGTCGAACACCGAATGAAGGTTGATCTGCGCCTTGAGGCCCAGGCCGGTGCGCACCGCCTGCTCGACGCAGAAGCCGTTGATTACCGGCAGCATGCCCGGCATGGCGGCGTCAACGAGGCTGACCTGATGGTTCGGCTCGGCGCCGAATGTGGTGGCGGCGCCGGAGAACAGCTTGGCCTGGGAAGCGACCTGGGCATGCACTTCCATGCCGATGACGATTTCCCACGCGCCGGTGGCGCCCTGGATATAGTTCTTTTCCGGGTTCTCGCTCATGTTCACTTGCTCCACCAGGCTTCCGGCATCGCCTTGTAATCCGCCGCCTGCTCGATGCTGCGCGCCACGCGCAGCAGGGTCGCCTCATCGAACGGCTTGCCGATCAGCTGCAGGCCCAGCGGCAGGCCCTCGCTGTTCAGATTGGTCGGCACCGAGATCGCCGGCACACCGGCCAGATTGATCGGCACGGTGAACACGTCGTTGAGATACATCGCCACCGGATCGTCGCTGTTGGCGCCGATCGGGAAAGCGGCGTTCGGCGAGGTCGGCGTCAGGATCGCATCGACGCGCTGGAAGGCCTGATCGAAATCCTTCTTGATCAGGGTGCGCAGCTTCTGCGCCTTGGTGTAATAGGCATCATAATAGCCCGCCGAAAGCACATAGGTGCCGATCATGATGCGGCGCTGCACCTCGCGGCCGAAACCGGCGCCGCGGGTATTCTCATACATCTCGGTGAGGTCCTTGCCCGGCACGCGCAGGCCATAGCGCACGCCGTCATAGCGCGCCAGGTTCGACGACGCCTCGGCCGGCGCGACGATGTAGTAAGCCGCGAGCGCGTGGTAGGTATGCGGCAGACTGATATCCACCACCTCGGCACCGGCGGCACGCAGCCATTCCTTGCCACGCTCCCACAAAGCCGCGATTTCCGGGTTCATGCCATCCATGCGGTATTCGCGCGGAATGCCGATGCGCAGGCCCTTCACGCCGGCTTCCAGGCTGGCGCTGTAATCCGGCACTGGCAGATCCACCGAGGTGCTGTCCTTGGCATCGAAGCCGGCCATGCCTTGCAGCAGCAGCGCGCAATCGCGCACGGTCTTGCCCATCGGGCCAGCCTGATCCAGCGACGAGGCATAGGCGATGATGCCCCAGCGCGACACGCGGCCATAGGTCGGCTTGATGCCGGTGACGCCGCAAAGCGCCGCCGGCTGGCGGATCGAGCCGCCGGTATCGGTGGCGGTGGCGCCGAGCGCGAAGCCGGCAGCGACAGCGGCAGCCGAACCACCAGACGAGCCGCCCGGCACCAGCTTCTCACCGGCCTTGCCACGCCAGGGATTCACTGTCGGGCCGTAATAGCTGCTCTCGGTGGAGGAGCCCATGGCGAACTCATCCAGGTTCACCTTGCCCAGCATCACCGCGCCTTCGGCCCACAGCTTGGCGGTGGCGGTGGATTCATAGGCCGGCTTGAAGCCATCCAGGATATGGCTGGCCGCCGTGGTCAGCACGCCGTCGGTGCAGAACAGGTCCTTCACGGCGATCGGGATGCCATCCAGCAGCCCGGCCTGGCCTGCGGCGCGGCGCGCATCGGAGGCACGCGCCATCTCCAGCGCCTTCTCCGGCGTTTCGGTGATAACGACATTCAGCGGCTTGGCGGCCTGCATCGCCTTGATGCTGGCTTCGGTCAGTTCGACGCTGGTGAAGTCCTTCTTGGCCAGACCGGCAAGCGCGTCGGCAATGGTCAGGCGGGCGGGATCGAGGCTCATTATTCAACCACCTTGGGAACCGTGTAGAAGCTGCCCTGGCGGCCGGGCGCGTTCTTCAGCACCGCCTCTTCGTTGCCGCCGTCATTGACCACATCCTGGCGCTGGCGCAGCTTCATCGGCGCCACCGAGGTCATCGGCGCCACATTGTCGGTATTGACCGCCTGCAATTCCTCGACGAAGGAGAGAATCTTATTCAACTCGGCCGTCATCGCCTCCTGGCGTTCCGGCTCCAGTTTCAGCCGCGCCAGCTTGGCGATCTTCGCCACCGTCGCTTTATCCAATGACATGCGCTGTCCGTTCGTGCTAGCAGGTCGGAATCATTACGAAAATCGCGGCGGAAAGTAGCATCCGTGACCCTTCCCGGCAACCCATCCTCCCCCTCATCCGGCCCCCGGTCCGAGCCTGGCCCGAAACGCCAGCCGAAGCCCGGCGCGGCGCCGATCTGGCTTGGCGAGAACCAGCGTTTCCTGGGGCTGGACCTCGGCACCAAGACCATTGGCCTGGCGCTTTCCGATGCCGGGCGGAAGATCGCCACGCCCTATGCCACGCTGGCGCGCAAGAAGCTGAAGGACGATGCCGCCGAACTCGCCCGCATCGCCGCCAAGGAAGGCGTCGGCGGCCTGGTACTGGGCCTGCCGGTGAACATGGATGGCACCGAGGGGCCGCGCTGCCAGGCCTCGCGCTCCTTTGCCCGCAACCTGGCGCCGCTGCTGCCGCTGCCGCTGAGCTTCTGGGATGAACGGCTCTCCACCGTGGCGGTGCAGCGCATGATGGTGGAAGCGGATCTGAGCCGCGCACGCCGCGCCGAACTGGTGGACAAACTGGCAGCCGGCTACATCCTGCAAGCCTATCTCGACTGGCTGCAAGGCCAGGCAGCCACTCAGTCGGAAAGCCCGTAGCGCAGTTTCAGCGCGGTCAGCATCTCCGCCTCGCGGTGCATCCACAGATCCAGCCGTTGCAGCAAGGCTTTGTGGTCGCGGGTGGATACATAATAGCTGCCGCGCTGATGCGGCAGGCGCGGATCGAAAACCAGCGTGTCATCCGGCAGCATCATCACATAGCGCATCTGATGCTTCAGCACTTCCACATTGCCGAACAGCCCGTCCGCCTGGCCTAGCAGGGTCTCGCGGATTGCGGCGCCGAGCGAGGTCTGTTCCATCAGGGCCGGCCCGCGGAATTGCCAGAGCGTGTCGGCGGGCAGGCTGAAGCCGCGCACCATGGCCAGGGCATTGAGCGGCTCGGCGGGCTGCTTCAGCCGCTCGGGCTTCACCATGATGCCATCGAGATAGCCCACCACCGGCTGGCTGTAGACCACGCCTGCGGCCCGCTTCGGCTCCGGCTGCCAGCTTGGATGGTCGGGATACTTGAAGGCGATGCGGCCCTCGATCAGAGCTTGATGCAGGCGCACCACCGGCATCGGACGGTATTCCACCGTCAGCCCCTCGGCAGCGGCGAAGGCATCGAACAGTTCACGGCCAAAACCGCGATAGGTGCCGGAAAGCGTGGTGTAGTGTGGCGGGTAGTCGAGGTCCTCGACACCGACAATGAGGGCACGCGGCTGTGCCTGGGCGATGCTGCCGAAGCCCAGTGCAGTCAGCAATAGAAATAGGTACACAAACAATCTAACCACAAGGAGTTTGTGCCATAGGGATTGCAGTCGCACAAGTGAACTTTGTTGATCATCTCATCAAATTCACAACCAAAGCTGTGTTTTCCAGCAAAAAGCGTTAGATTGCATGCAACCGGCGGTAAAGCCGGGATGGAAACGCCACCCCACTGCATCAGCATGACCGACCTCGCCCTTCCCGCCGGCCAGAAGCCGGAGCTTCCCTTCCGTGATGTGCAGGTGATGGCACTGATCGGCGTGGCGCATGGCATCAGCCACTTCTTCCAGCTTGTGCTGCCGAGCCTGTTCCCGCTGCTGAAGGATGACTTCCAGGTCAGCTACACCCAGCTTGGCGCGGTGATGACGGTGTTCTATGTCACGTCCGGCCTGTTGCAGACACCGGCGGGTTTCCTGGTCGACCGCATTGGCGCGCGCAACGTGCTGCTTGGCGGCCTCGGCCTCTATTGCGCCGGCATCCTGCTCTATGGCCTGGCGCCAAGCTTCTGGATGCTGTTTCCCATCGCGCTGCTGGCGGGCGCCGGCAACAGCGTGTTTCATCCCGCCGATTACTCGATCCTCAATGCCTCGGTGAACCAGAACCGGCTCGGCCGCGCCTATGGCTCGCACACACTGGGCGGCAATCTCGGCTGGGCCCTGGCGCCGCCGCTGATGGCCGGCGCCGCGCTGCTGGTCGGCTGGCGCGGCGCGCTGGCTCTGGCTGCCGTGGTTGGCTTCGGCATCCTGGTGCTACTGTTGCTCGGCCGCGACCGCCTGGCCGAGGATGTGAGTGCAAAAAACCGCGCGGCGGGCGGAAACAGCGCGGTACCCTTGCTCAGCCTGCCGGTGCTGGTCTGCTTCAGCTATTTCCTGCTGCTCGCCATCGGCCTGGTGGCGATCCAGAATTTCCTGCCGACCACGCTGGATGCGCTGCATGGCACGCCGCTCACGCTGGCCACCACGGCGCTCACTGGCTTTCTGCTCGGCGCTTCCGCCGGTGTGATGCTGGGCGGCGTGGCGGCGGATCGCGGCATTCCGCCGGGCAAGATTGTCGTCTTCGGCCTGCTCAGCGCCGCCGGCCTGCTGCTGCTGGTGTCACGCCTCGACCTGCCGGGTCTGCTGCTGGTGGCGGCAATTGCCACGGCCGGCTTCCTGCAAGGCAGCACCACGCCGTCGCGTGACCTGATCGTGCGCGCCGCTGCGCCCAAGGGGGCATCCGGCCGGGTTTTCGGGTTTGTCTATTCCGGGCTGGATGCCGGCTCGGCGATGGCGCCGCTGGCGGTCGGGCTGCTGCTCGACCACGGCGCGCCGCAGCATGTGCTGGTGCTTTCCGCAGCGATGTTCGCCGCCACCACGCTCACGGTATTCGGCATCCGCCGCGTCACTGTCGCGCGATAGCTCAATTCAGCAGCAATGCCTGGCGCGGGCGCAGTTCGGCGCTCACCATCGGGCCACCTTGGCCCGGCAGGCTGATGCGGCTGCCGCCCAGGGCGACATGACCCGGCTCGACGCCGCGCGCCAGCAGGTAGTCGCGCACCGCCTCGGCACGCGCCAGGCTCAGCAGCACGGCCTCATCGCCTTCATCCAGCGAGGCTTCGCCGGTCAGGGTCAGTTCGGCATCGTTGAGCAGCGCCACCTGGGTATCCAGCACACGCTGCGCCAGATCGCTCAGGCCCGCCGACTGCTCGGAGAAAAACACGACAGTCTGGCCCGGGATTTGGCGCGGTTCCGCACGCTCCTGCGCGAAAGCAGCAACCGGCAAAGCCAGCATCAGGGTGGTTATCAGGGCAACAGCACGCATGGCCATCCTCCTTGATTGGATGGCCTGAGGTTCCCGCGAGATTGGGGCCGCTTTGTGGCCCGACTATGGAATCACTTGGGCATTGCAGCCCGAAAACCGGGCTAAACCGTCTCGAAGTGGTAAACCTTCGAAATGATCTGCCAGCGGCCATCGAGCAGCACGAAGTTCAGATAGTCGGTGAACAGACGCGGCAGGATGGCGCAATTCAGCTTCACCAGGGCGGTGTTTGGCCCGGTGACATCGAGCAGCAGCACACGCTCCATTTCGCGGCCCTGGCCCTTGGACTTGGCCGAGGGGCGGGAATTCACCAGGTCATACCACTGCTGCTGGTCCACATTCACCAGGGTGTTGCCCGTGGTGCAGTAGAGATGCGCCGCCGGATGGAAGGCCTGCGCCAGCTTACTCGTATCACCTTCATACAGACCATCGAGATAGGTCTGCACCACGGCGAGAATGTCCTGTTCCGGGCGGTTACTCATTGTTTGGTTTCCTCTGTGCTTGCTTGACCGCATAATCACCCGCGAACCGGGGGAGACGCAATGCGCATCGGCTGGGAGGATATCCGCGCGGGCCGCACCGAAGGCCTGCACGGCACCTGGGTGGAACTGGAAGGCTGGTGCCTCGGCCTGGATGGGCCAGAACGCAGCGACTATTTCGCCCTCACGGATGAACCCGGCTGCTGCGCCGCGCATCTGCCGCGCGATCCGGCGCGGCGCGTGGAAGTGCTGGCCGCCCTGCCGCTGCGCCTGGATATGCCGCGCCTGCGGCTGCGTGGCGAATGGCGACGCCTGCCCGGCGATGATCCCGATGACTGGCGCTTCCAGCTCCGCCAGGCCAGCCCGGTTGCCGACCCGCTGGAAGCCGCACCGCATCCCGGCTTCACCCGCCGCGCCATGCTGGCCGGTGGCGGCGCCCTGCTCGGGCTTTCCGCCTGGCGGCCGGAGGCTGCCCAGGCAGCGGCCCCCGCCCTGCCGGCAACCGAAATGCGCGCGCTGCTCACCGCCCTGCCGACCATCGACATCCACAGCCATGGCGGTTCGCTGATCGGCCTGCGCCGCACCGAGGAAGCGGCACCTTTTTCACCGCTGGCCGAGCCGATGCGCGAAGGCGGCATGGCTGTGGTCTGCCTTACCGTGGTGGCGGATACGCCCGTGACCCGGGTTGCCAATGGCCAGATCAAGCCCTTCCGTGATCCCAAGCCCGGCGAACTCTATGGCTTCGCCACCAAGTCGTTTCCGCGCGCCCAGGCGCTCGCCAAGGCGCAGGGGCTGAAAATCATCACCACGGCGTCCGAACTGGCGGCAACGCGGCCCGATAATCCCGGCGTGATCATCGCCAGCGAAGGCGCGGATTTCCTCGAAGGCAGATTGGAGCGGCTGGACGAAGCCTATACGCGCTGGCAATTGCGCCACCTGCAATTGACGCATTACCGCCCGAACGAACTCGGCGATATCCAGACCGAACCCGCCGTGCATGGCGGCCTCACGGCTTTCGGCGCCGACGTGGTGAAACGCTGCAACCAGCTTGGCATCGTGGTGGATGTGGCCCATGCACCGATGAACATGGTGCGCCAGGTGGCCGATATCACCGCTAAGCCGCTGGTGCTGTCGCATACCTCGATGACCATCAAGCCCGGCCCGACCAGCCGGCAGATTTCGCGCGAACATGCCCGCTTCATCGCCGCCACGCGCGGCGTGATCGGCATCTGGCCGCCCAGCGGCATCTACGCCACCATGGCCGAACTAGCTACCGGGATCGCGCGTGTGGCCGAACTGATCGGCGTCGATTATGTCGGCATCGGCACCGACATGATGGGCCTTGTCGGCGCTTCCACCTTCGACAGCTACACCGAACTGCCGAACCTCGCCAATGCGCTGCTGGGCATCGGCTTCAAGCCGGCGGACGTGCAGAAAATCCTCGGCGGCAATTACGCCCGCGTCTTTGCCGCTACGGTTGGCGGGTGATTTTTCTTGAATGTGTCATACCCGCGAAAGCGGGTATCCCATTTCATAACAGAATGGGACTCTCGCTTTCGCGAGAGTGACAAAGAAAACTGGAAAGACTGGGCGTAACGCCCCGCCTCAAGGCTGGCGGTGGTATTTCAGCGGCAGCAAGTCCGCGGTGCTGTAGGCGCGCAGGCTGCCTTCCACATCCAGGATCACGCGTGCTTCGGGCGCGAAATCACGCAGCATCTCGCGGCAGATGCCGCAGGGCGCCACCACCTGAATCTGCTGGTTGGCTTCGGTCGGGCGCGGATGCCGCACCGAGACGATGGCGGTGATCGGATCGTCCTTGCCGGCGCCGTCAGCCATCGCCTGGCCCACCGCCACCGCTTCCGCACAGACGGAAGCCCGGCCGACATAGGTATCGAGATGCAGGCCGGTGACGATCTTGCCCGAACGCGTACGCAGGGCTGCCGCGATATGATGCCGGCCGACGGCATAGCGCCGCCGGATCAGGTCGCGCGCGGCTTCCAGCAGATCGGCATCATCGGACCCGAGCGTCATGTCACCCCAATTGCGCCAGGGCTTCGCCGAGCTTCTCGGCCAGCGCGCCTTGCACCACGCGGCGTTCGCGCTGCTCTTCCACCACGGCTTCCGGCGCCCGTGACATGAAGGTGGCATCGCCAAGCTTGGCGTCGATCTTGGTAATCTCGGCCAGTGCCTTGTCGCGCTCCTTGGCCAGACGCGCGCGCTCCTTGGCAATGTCGATCACATCGGCCAGCGGCAGGATCAGGGTGGCATCATCCAGCACCACGCGGGCCGAACCCTGCGGCACCGGTTGCTCCAGCGTGATCGTCTCGATGCGCGCCAGGCGCTTGATCGGGTCGGCATGGCGATCCAGCCGCGCCGCGACATCGGCGCCGCCGCCATTGACGATCAGCGCGATCTTCGCCGCCGCCGGCACGTTGAGTTCGCTGCGCGCCGTGCGCACGCCTTCGATCAGGCGGATCAGCCAGTCGATCTCGGCAGTGGCGGCCGCATCGTCGGCGCGGGCGCCATCCGTGGGCCAGTCGCGCAGCATCAGGAAGCCTTGGCTCTTGCCGTCGAAAAGCTGTTCCCAGAGTTCTTCCGTGATGAACGGCATGAACGGATGCAGCAGGTGGATCAACTGCCGCAGCACATAGGCGCAGGTGGCCCGCGTCTCGGCCTTGGCCGGGCCATCCTCGCCCATCAGCACCGGCTTGATCAGTTCGAGATACCAGTCGCAGAACACCGACCAGGTGAACTGGTAGAGCGCACCGGCGGCCTCGTTGAACTTGTAGGCTTCAATCGCCGCCGTGGTCTCGCGCGCGGCGCGGCCCAGCCGACCGATGATCCAGCGGTTCACGGTCTGCTGCACTGCCGCCGGATCGAAACCGGCAGGCAGCGCGCATTCATTCATCTCGGCGAAGCGCGAAGCATTCCACAGTTTGGTGGCGAAGTTGCGGTAGCCCTCAACGCGGCTCTCCGACATCTTCACGTCACGCCCTTGAGCGGCAAAGATCGACAACGCGAAACGCAGCGCATCGGCGCCGAACTTGTCGATCAGGTCGAGCGGGTCAAGCACGTTGCCCTTCGACTTCGACATCTTCTGGCCCTTCTCGTCGCGGACCAGGGCATGGATATACACCGTGCGGAAGGGCACTTCCTTGGTGAAATGCAGGCCCATCATGATCATCCGGGCAACCCAGAAGAAAATGATGTCGAAGCCGGTGACCAGCACGTCGTTCGGATAATGCGCCTTGAGGATGTCGGTCGGTTCCGGCCAACCGAGCGTCGAGAACGGCCACAGCGCGGAAGAGAACCAGGTATCGAGCACATCCTCATCGCGGGTCAGCGTTTCCGCCTTGCCGTAATGCCTGTCGGCCTGGGCCTGCGCCTCGGCTTCGTCATAGGCAACGAACACCGTGCCATCCGGGCCATACCAGGCCGGGATCTGATGGCCCCACCAGAGCTGACGCGAGATGCACCAGGGCTGGATGTTGCGCATCCATTCGAAATACGTCTTGTCCCAGCTCTTGGGCACGAACTGGATATCGCCCTTCTCCACCGCTTCGATGGCAGGCTTCGCCAGCACTTCGGCGTTGACATACCACTGCTCGGTCAGCCACGGCTCGATCACCACCTGCGAGCGGTCGCCATGCGGCACCATATGGGTGTTCGGCTCGATCTTCTCGACCAGTTCCAGGGCTTCCAGATCGGCGACGACCTTCTTGCGGGCGGCGAACCGCTCCATGCCGCGATAGGCTTCCGGCACGGCATCGTTGAGATGCGCATGCTTGTCGAAGATGTTGATCATCTCCAGGCCATGGCGCTTGCCGACTTCAAAGTCGTTGAAGTCATGCGCCGGCGTCATCTTCACCGCGCCCGAACCCTTGGCCGGGTCGGAATACTCGTCGCCGACAATCGGGATGCGGCGACCGACCAGCGGCAGGATGGCATAACTGCCGATCAGGTGCTTGTAGCGTTCATCTTCCGGGTGCACCGCGATGCCAGTATCGCCGAGCATGGTTTCCGGGCGCGTGGTGGCAACGGTGATGAATTCGCCGTCGCGGCCTTCCAGCGGATATTTGAAATACCACAGATGCGAGCGCACTTCGTGCTGCTCGACTTCCAGGTCCGAAATCGCCGTCAGCAGCTTCGGGTCCCAGTTGACCAGCCGCTTGTCCTTGTAGATCAGGCCATCGCGGTAAAGCTCGACGAACACCTTGCGCACGGCGGCGCTCAGGCCCTCGTCCATGGTGAAGCGTTCACGGCTCCAGTCGCAGCTTTCGCCCAGGCGGCGCTGCTGGCCGGTGATCATGCCGCCGGATTCCGCCTTCCATTCCCACACGCGTTCCAGGAACGCGGTGCGGCCCATGTCATGGCGGTTCATCTGCTTGGCGGCAAGCTGGCGCTCCACCACCATCTGCGTCGCGATGCCAGCATGGTCGGTGCCGGGCTGCCACAGGGCGGCACGGCCACGCATGCGCTCGAAGCGGATCAGCACATCCTGCAGCGTATGATTCAGCGCATGGCCCATATGCAGGCTGCCGGTGACGTTCGGCGGCGGCAGGGCAATTGTGTAGGGCTTGCCGGACTTGGCGGCGGGCTTGAAGGCGCCAGCCTGCTCCCAGGCCTCATAGAGGCGCTGTTCCACGGATTGCGGCTGATAGGTCTTGTCCAGCATGGTCCAACTCGGGGGCAAAAATGGGCGCAAATAAAAGACGATCCGGGCCAGTCAGTCTAGCCCGGAGAGCACCATTGCGGCGGATTTAGAGGTGATCCTGTTCCTCTTCCGCCTGAATGGTCAGGCGGGCCACCTCGCGCTCAACGATGCGCTGTACGATGGTGGCGAGATGCGCGTCGAGCCATTCCTTCAGCATCGGGCGCAGCAATTCCTTCACCAGTTCTTCCAGCGTGCGCTGGCCGTTGCCCAGGCCCATGGCACGACCGCCGGCAACGGCACCGGCCAGCGTACCAAGATGGCTGGCGGCGCGGGTCGCCGTCGGCTGCGAGACGAGAGCATCATACTCGTCGTCGCGCACCACATCGGTGAGGTCGTAGATTTCCTCGCGCGGCGGCGGCGGGGGCCTACGGCGCGGCGGCGGGGGTGGTGGCGGAGGCGGCGGCTCGTATTCCTCCTCCGGCTCCGGCATCGCCATGCGGGGCGGCGGCGGGGGTGGCGGAGGTGGCGGCGGCGGTGCCTCGGGCTCCGGCTCCGGTTCGGGCTCGGGTTCGGGTTCCGGCTCGGGCGGCGGCGGTTCCGGCTCGGGTTCCGGGGCAGCGGCTACAGGTTCGGGCTCAGGCGCCGGCGCAGCAGCGTTCTCGGCCCCATCCTCGGAAATGATCCGACGGATGGAGGCGAGAATCTCCTCCATTGTCGGTTCGCTCTGCCCTGCCTTAGGGTCGCTCATCCCCTGCCCGATCTTCCCGTCGCGGGGAATACTCCCCGGTTCGGCTGCTTGAACCTGCCTGTAGCGCGGCTAGCGGCACGAAACGGTGCCGACCAGCCGGTTACACCGACTCGTCAGCACCATGATATGCCTGCAAAAGATAACCGAACTGTTAAACCGGGTTAAGGCGTTTTTCCCGATACTGCAAGGCCTTCGCCGAAAATCTGCGATTATTCGACGTCAAGCCCGCCATCGGTGCCAAACCACAGGTCGCGCACCCGGCTGTAGTTCTCGGCCGGATCGTAGAGTTGCACCGGCAGAGCCAGATTACGGGCCGAGAGACGGCCCACCGCCGAGTAGAGCACGAAGCCGGCAACATACTCGTCACGCTCCGCGCGCACCTGCGCCACCTGGGCGTCGAGGTATTCCTGCTCCGCGTCCAGCACATCCAGCGTGGTGCGCGAACCGACCTCGGCTTCCTGCTGCACGCCCTCAAGGGCGATACGCGAGGCCTGCACCTGCGCCTTGCGGGCGTTGATGTTGGAGCGAGCGGTGTTGAGGTTTTCCCAGGCCTGGGTGACGCTCTGGCGCACCAGGCGGCGCTGCTCGTCCACCTGGATGCGGCGCTGGTTGAAGGTCTGCTTGCGCTGGCGGGTCTGGCTGTAGACGCCGCCGGCCTCATACAGCGGTACCGTCACCTGAATGCCAGCGCGGGCGGTGTTGAGGTCCAGATCGGCGCGGCTCTGCTCCGTGGTGCGGACGGCCGAGGCATTCAGCGACACGCTGGGCAGCAGCGCGCCGGAAGCCGCGCGTACATCGGCGCGGGCCGAAAGCTCGCGGAACTGCGCCGCCTGCAATTCGGGATTCTCCTTGTCGCCGATGGCAATCGCCTCATCCTCATTGGACGGCAGGGTCGGCAAAGCCGGCGGCGGCACCAGACGGCCCGGCTGCAGGCCGGAGATGCGGGCGAAGGTGGCACGGCTGGAGAGCAGCGCGCCCTCGGCGGAAATGCGGTCGGCGGTGGCGCGGCTGAGGCGCGATTCAGCCTGGGCGACGTCGGTGCGGGTGATTTCACCGACGCGGAAACGCTCGCGGGTGGCTTCCAGCTGGCGGCGCAGCACGCCTTCGTTATTGCGGGTCAGATCGACCACGGCCTGATCGCGCAGCACGTCCATGTAAGACGTGACGCTGTCCTGCAGCACGCGGCGCTCGGTGCTCGCCAGATCCTGGCGGGCGGCCTGCACCAATGCTTCGGCGCTATCGGTCAGGGCCTCGACGCGGCCGCCGCGATACAGCGGCTGGCTCACCGAGACACCGAGCGAGGTCGGGTTGATGGTGTCGCTCTGGGTCGAAGCGGTGTTGGGCTTGTAATCCTGGCGCAGCACGCCGGCTTCGCCAGTCAGGTTGACGGTCGGGCGCCAGCCGGACAGGGCCTGCGGCACGCCTTCATCGGTGGCCCGCACCGCGGCGCGGGCGGCGCCCAGCGTCGGGTTGTTGGTATAGGCGTTGGACAGCACCTCGCTGAGGGTCTGCGCACCAGCCTGCGGCGCGGTCAGCAGCCAGGCGGCAGACATGACGCCGCTGAGGAGAGCACCGCGCAGAATTGAAAGCTTCGCCATTCCAACCACCATTCTTCCCCTGGGGCCCCCGTATCCGGGCGGCACCCGCCAAAACCTGTCTAGTAGGTCGCCATGTCCGGGTCGATCCGTTCGGCCCAGGCATGAATACCGCCGGCGAGGTTAATCGCCTGTGAAAATCCGTTCGCCCGCAGCCACTGGGTGGCCCGCAGGCTGCGCCCGCCATGGTGGCAAAACACCACCACCCGGCTGGCCTGCGGCACTTCCCCGGCCCGCCCGGGCAACTGCCCCAGCGGGATATGGGTGGCACCCGGCAGGGCACAGAGCTTTACTTCCCAATCCTCTCGCACGTCGACCAGGGCGACATCCGCCTTGCTCTCCAGCCAGAGCGACAACTCATCAACCTCGATCTCCACCGGCAACGCGCTCATCGCGTCAGAACACGAAACCGGCGGGGCGGTCGAAGCCCGGCAGCGGCAGCGTGCCGGCATCGAAGATCACACGTTCGGCGAACAGGTTTCCGGCGCGCTTGACCACCACGGCCTGGCCAATCGGAGCGCCTTTGGGGCGGCGCACCGCCACCAGACGGCCGCCCTCGGCCAGTTGCTGCTTGAGCTGAGCCGGGATTTCCGGCACCGCGCCGGCCAGCAGAATCACGTTATACGGCCCCTGCTTCGCCAGGCCATCGGCCAGCGCGCCTTCGATCACGGGGGCATTGTCGAGGCCAAGCTGGGCCAGCAATTTGGTCGCCTCGGCGGCCAGGGCGGCATCGCTTTCCAGGCCGATCGCGGTGCTGGCCAGGCGGGCCAGCACGGCCAGGTCGTAGCCGGTGCCGCAGCCAACCACCAGGGCAACGTCACTGGGCGCCACATCGGCTTCCTGCAGCAGGCGTGCCAGCACCAGCGGCTCCATCAGCGCGCGGCCCGAGGCGACCGTGATGTCCTCGTCCATATAGGCCACGCCGCGGTAGGATTTCGGCACGAATTGTTCGCGCGGCGTCGCCGACATGGCCGCGATCAGACGCTCGTCGATCACCTTGTTCGGCAGCAGCTGGGTCAGCACCATCTGGCGCCGGGCCTCGGCGAAAAGTCGGTCGGCGGAAGCCATTACACGATTCCGGTTTGGGGCAGAGGGAATTAGCCCTCGGTTTATAATGCCGCATTGCGGTAAAAACAATGTCCGTAGTTTGGCTTAAGCCTCGCCGGCCTGTGACATCTGTCACAGTCTCCGGGCCGCCGCCGCACCCCGACTCCCGCCAAGGTCCTGCCAGCGTCCCGCCTGGGTCCCACCTAGGTCCCGCCAGCCCCCCAGGGGCTTGACCCGGCCAACCGCTTCCGCCTACAAGGTCCGTCGCGCCAGTTCGGTTCTTTCCGGCTGATGCATCGGGGTCCGGTGGCGGAGTGGCTACGCAGAGGACTGCAAATCCTCGTACGCCGGTTCAATTCCGGCCCGGACCTCCACCCCTTCTGAAAATCCCCGCCTCAACCTGCGCTGGTGCGCCGGGTGAATTGCGCCCCACCCCTGGCCTGGGGCAGGATGGCAGCCTGCCGTCGCCGCAGCCGTTCTGTATCTGCCCGGAAGTTCCAGCCGATGCCCGCCCAGCCCAAATCCGCCCTGCCCGCCTCCATCGACGCCGTCGAAACCCTGCTCGCCGCCGGCGACTATGTGGCCGACCGGCCGCTGGCCACCAGCCTGTTCCTGGCCCTGAAGATGGGCCGACCGCTGTTTCTTGAAGGCGAAGCCGGTGTCGGCAAGACCGAAATCGCCAAGGTGCTGGCGGAAACGCTGAACCGCCGCCTGGTGCGGCTGCAATGCTATGAGGGCCTGGACCTCAATTCCGCTGTGTATGAGTGGAACTACCCGCGCCAGATGCTGGAAATCCGCCTGGCGGAAGCTGCGGGTGAACAGGATCGCGGCAAGATCACCAAGGACATCTTCTCCCGCGACTTCCTGATCGAGCGGCCGCTGCTGCAGGCGCTGAAGGATGATGCCGCCGGCCCGCCGGTGCTGCTGATCGACGAACTCGACCGCACCGACGAACCCTTCGAGGCCTACCTGCTGGAAGTGCTGTCGGATTTCCAGATCAGCGTGCCGGAGCTTGGCGTGATCAAGGCCGCCGCGCCGCCCATCGTTATCATCACTTCGAACCGCACGCGGGAAATCCACGACGCACTGAAGCGCCGCTGCCTTTATTACTGGGTGGATTATCCCAATGCCGAGCGCGAGCTGGCCATTCTGGAGCGCAAGGTGCCAGGTGCGCCGAAGCGGCTGAGCCAGGAGATCGTCCGCTTCGTGCAGGCTTTGCGCAATGAGGAATTGTTCAAGCTGCCGGGTGTCGCCGAGACCATCGACTGGACCCGGGCGCTGACCTTCCTCGACAAGGTGGCGCTGGACCCGGAGACCATCGATAATACGCTCGGCGTCTTGCTCAAGTATCAGGATGATATAGCGAAAATGCAGGGCAGCGAAGCTGCCGCCATCCTGCGCCAGGTGCAGCAGGAACTGGCGGGGCTGTAACAATGAACCTGATGGCGCCAAGCGAAAGCCCGGAAGGCGGTCGCTTCGCCGAGAATATCGTGCATTTCGTGCGCATGCTGCGCGCCGCCGGTCTGCGGCTTGGCCCCGGCAAGGCCCTGGAAGCGGTGCGTGCGGTGGAAGCCGCCGGCATCAAGCGGCGCGACGATCTCTACTGGACGCTGTTCTCTGTGCTGGTGAACCGCCGCGACCAGCGCGAATTGTTCGACCAGGCGTTCCATATCTTCTGGCGCGATCCGAAAATCCTCGAACGCCTGATGCGCATGATGCTGCCCGAGGCCGAGGGCGGCGCCGAACCGCAGAAGCATCAAATGTCGCGCCGCGTGCAGCAGGCACTGATGCCGGACCGCCAGGGCAAGCCGAAGGACGATAACGGCGAGCGCGAGATCGAGCTTGACGCCACGCTCACCTTCTCGGCCAGCGAGCTGCTGCAAACCAAGGATTTCGCCGAGATGAGCGCCGAGGAAGTGACTGCTGCGCGCAATGCCCTGGCGCGCATCGCCTGGCCCTTCCCGCCGCGCCGCACACGGCGCTTCCAGCTTGACGCAAACGGCCCGCGCATCGATCTGCGCGCCACGCTGCGGCGCTCGCTGCGGCTTGGCGGCGGCGCCATCCCGCTGGTGCGCAAATCCACCGTCACGCGTGAGCCGCCGCTGGTTATCCTGTGCGACATCTCCGGCTCGATGAGCCAGTACAGCCGCATGTTCCTGCATTTCATGCATGCCTTGAGCAACGACCGCCATCGCGTGCACAGCTTCCTGTTCGGCACGCGGCTGTCGAATGTCTCGCGCCTGCTGCGCCAGAAGGATGTCGATAAGGCGCTCGCCGATGTCGGCTCGCGTGTGCCGGACTGGTCCGGCGGCACCCGCATCGGCGCCACCCTGGCCGAGTTCAACCGCTTCTGGTCGCGCCGCGTGCTCGGCCAGGGCGCCATTGTGCTGCTGCTCACCGATGGCCTGGACCGCGAACCGGGGCCGCAATTGGCGCGCGAAATGGAACGGCTGCACAAGTCATGCAAGCGGCTGATCTGGCTCAACCCGCTGCTGCGCTGGGATGGCTTCGAGCCGAAGGCGCTGGGCATCCGCGCCATTCTGCCGCATGTTGACGACTTCCGTCCCGTGCACAATCTAAACTCTGTGGCCGAACTCGCTGCCGCCTTGAGCGGCCAGAACGAGATCGGCAACCGGCTGAAACAGAATCTGGGAAGGATGGCGGCATGAATCCTGCGCATGAGAATAATGTGGCGCGCGAAGATCTGCTCGCCGAGGCCCTGGCCTGGAAGGCTGGCGGCAAGGGCGTCGCCATCGCCACGGTGGTCACCACCTGGGGCTCGGCGCCGCGTCCCGTGGGCAGCCAACTGGTGATCGATGATGAAGGGCGCTTCCTCGGCTCGGTTTCCGGCGGCTGCATCGAAGGCGCCGTGGTCACCGAGGGCCTGGATGCGATTCAGGATGGCAAGCCGCGGCTGTTGAGCTTCGGCGTGTCGGATGCCCAGGCCTGGGAAGTCGGCCTTGCCTGCGGCGGCAAGATTCAGGTTTATGTGGAGCGGCTGGACGGATGAAACAGGCAATCCTCGAACAGCTACAGGCCGACCGCGCCGCCAAGACGCCGGTGGTGCTGGCGACGTTTCTTGAAACCGGCGAACAGCGCCTGCTCTACCTCTATGGCAAGAAGGGCCTGAAGGATATCGACCCACGCATCGGCGAGGCGGCACGCGCCGCCATGCTGGAAGACAAGCCGCGCACCATCGATACCGAGCAGGGCCCCCTCTTCCTCAACGTGTTCAATCCGCCGCTGCGGCTGATCCTGGTCGGCGCCGTGCATATCGCCCAGGCCCTGGTGCCGATGGCGCAATTCGCCGGCTATGAGCTGGCGGTGATCGATCCGCGCAGCGCGTTTGGCAGCGAAGCGCGCTTCCCCGGCGTGTGGCTGTCGAATGACTGGCCGGATGAAGCCATGGCGCAGTTGAAGCCCGATATCCGCACCGCCGTGGTGACGCTGACCCATGATCCGAAGGTGGATGATCCGGCGCTGCACGCGGCGCTGAAATCGGATGTGTTCTACATCGGCGCATTGGGCAGCAAGAAAACCCATGCCGCGCGGATCGAACGCCTCACGGCTGCCGGCTTCGGGCCGGACGACCTTGCCCGTATCCATGGCCCCGTCGGCCTTTCCATCGGCGCCAAGACACCGGCGGAAATCGCCATCTCCATCCTCGGTCAGATGACCCAGGCTTTGCGCCAGCCGGTCGTGGCCACCGCCAGCGCCGCGGCCTGACGCATGTTCTTCGGTCCCCTTCCGGCACGCGAGGCGGCGGGCTGCATCCTCGGCCATTCGATCAGCGTCGGCACACAACGCTTCCGCAAGGGCCGCGTGCTGAGCGCGGAGGATGTTGCAGCCTTGCTGCAGGAAGGGCTGGACAGCGTCTATGCCGCCCGGCTGGGGCCGGATGATGTGCCCGAGGATCAGGCCGCAAGCCGGATCGCCGAGGCCGCGACAGGCAGCGCGGCGCGCGCCGCCACGGCTTTCACCGGCCGCGCCAATATCTACGCCGAGACCGCCGGCATCGCCGTGCTGGAGCCAGCCCGCGTCGATGAACTGAACCTGCTGCATGAAGCCGTTACCATCGCCACGGTGGCGCCTTTCGAGGTAGTGGAACCGGGCCAGATGCTGGCGACCGTGAAGATCATCCCCTTTGCCGCGCCGCGCGATGTGGTAGAGCGCGCGGCTGAAATCGCGGCGCAAGACGGCCCGCTGGTGCGCGTGGCGCCGTTCGAGGCACGCCGCGTCGGTCTGGTGATGACCCGCGTGGACGGCACCAAGGATAGCGTGCTGGCCAAGACCGAGGCCGCCCTGCGCGAACGCCTGCTGCGCCTGGGCAGCGATCTCGGCGGCAGCCTGATCTGCGAGCATGACGCCACTGCCATCGGCATCTGCGTGGCGCAGCTGCGCGAACAGGGCTGCGCGCCGATCATGGTGTTCGGCGGTACCGCCATCGTCGACCGCCAGGATGTGGTGCCGGCCGGCATCGTCGCGGCCGGCGGCATTGTCGAGCATTTCGGTATGCCGGTGGATCCCGGCAACCTGCTGCTGATCGGCCGTATCGCCGAAGTGCCGGTGGTCGGCGTGCCGGGCTGCGCCCGCTCGCCGAAGCTGAATGGCTTCGACTGGGTGTTGCAGCGCCTCTGCGCCGGCCTCGGTGTTGGCCGGGCCGAGATCATGCGCATGGGGGCCGGCGGCCTGCTGAAGGAAATCCCCACCCGGCCGATGCCGCGATCAGGACTGGCGGCCGGCGCCAAGGAGACCCCGGCACCCGATACTCCCAGGCGGCCACGCATCGCCGCCGTGATCCTGGCCGGCGGCCTGTCCAGCCGTATGCAGGGCGGCAACAAGCTGCTGGCCGACCTGGAGGGCAAGCCGATCCTGCGCCATGTGGTGGAGCATGTGCTGGCCTCCCCGGCCCGGCCCGTGCTGGTGGTGACCGGCCACCGCGCCGAGGAGGTGCAGGCAGCAGCCCTCGCCGGGGCGGCTGCCCCAGACGGCCTCGGCTTCACCCATAACCCCCGGTTTGCCGAGGGCCTCGCCACCTCCCTGGTGGCCGGCATCCGCGCCCTGCCCGAAGGACTGGACGGCGCCCTGATCTGCCTCGGCGACATGCCGGACGTGTCGGCACGCGTGCTGGACAAGCTGATTTCCGCCTTCAACCCGGTGGAAGGCCGCGCCATCTGCGTACCGGTGGTGGGCTCCAAACGTGGCAACCCGATTCTCTGGGGCGCCCAGTTCTTCAATCAACTCAAAGGCTTGGACGGAGATAGCGGCGCCCGGCGGCTGCTGGAGCAGCTTTCCGACTGGGTCTGCGAGGTGGATGCCGGGGAGGATGCCGTGCTGAACGACATCGACACCGCCGAAGCCCTGGCTGCCCGCCGCCTGCGCTGACGGCCCCTCCCAGCGGCGTAATATTCTTACGTCACACCAGTGTGATCCCGCCAGATGGCGAGAAATTAATGCTTTATTATCCTCGCGAAGGTTATTAACCAATGATCCGGCTTTTTAGCTGGGACATAATTTGTCATAGTGTCGCAGACGGTATTTTTGACCGGAGGCGGCGCGGTGCAGCCCCCGGGGTGGGAGAAAGCGGCCGAGTCGATGATGAGCGAGGTCAACAATACGACGCCGGCGTCCGATGACGAGAAGATGTTCACGGACTTCGACCGCATTGTACGCGGCAAAATCTTTGGCGGCCGTATCTGCGCCATCATGCAGTTCGTCAATCCGAAGAATTTCGAGCGTAACCGCGAAAGCTACAACATTGTAGTGCACGCGATCCGCTCGCTGATGTCGAAATACGAAGGCAGCTATTACACGCTGCACGACTATTCCATCGTGCTTTTCGCCCGCCTCTCCGAGCGCTTCTTCGAGCAGAGCTTCGAGAAGATGGTGCTCGAAATCGATGATGTGCTGACCCGCAACAACGTCGCCATCGGCCTCACGCCCGAGGAAGCCGAGAATGCCGTGCGCTGGTATCGCTTCGACCATAACCTGGATGAGCTCCAGGAATGGATGGACGCGATGGCGCAGCGTTTCCGCGTCTATTCCGAGCGCCGCAAGCGCCTGCTGGCCAAGGCCGGCACCGGCGCCGGCGCCACCGATGGCGTGCCGATCACGCCCGGCGCGTTGCAGCAGATCGAAGACATCCTGAAGAAGGCGGATGTTACCACCTTCATGCGCCGTCAGCCGATTTCCGTGGTATTCGGCAATCAGCCGCCGAAGCCGATCTTCCAGGAAATCTATGTCGGCGTGAACGAATTGCGCCAAGCCATCGCGCCGAATGTGAACCTGCGCGGCTCGCGCGCCCTGTTTCAGTATCTGACACGCACGCTGGACAGCCGCGTGTTCCGTTCGCTGCTGGATGGCTTCGTCACCCGCAACAGCGGCCCCTTCTCGATCAACCTCAATGTCTCGACGGTGCTGAGCGACCAGTTCCGCGATTTCGACAGCCGCATCGGCAATATCGTCAAGAAAGAGCAGATTATTGTCGAGTTGCAGCGTTGGGACGTGTTCTGGGATTATGCCGAATACCTGCTGGCCTGCGAATTCCTGCAGAATAACGGCTACCGCATCCTGATCGACGGCATCACACCCGATCTGCTCGGCCTGTTCGGCCGCAAGGAACTGCGCGCCGATTTCATCAAACTGTTCTATTTCAAGGATCATCACGACGACTGGGTGGCCAAGGACATCCAGCAGAAGATCGTCGATGCCGACCCGAACCGGGTGATCATGGCGCGCTGCGAGACCGACGAGGCGCTGCGCGCCGGCCAGGCTGCCGGCATCCGCCTGTTCCAGGGCTGGCATATCGACAACCTGATCCGGGCTGCCAAGGAAGTCATTTCCTAAAATTCACGCGCTGCTTGCAGGCGGCGGGCGGTCTTGTGCTATGCTGGATTGAGCCGAAGAAATCCGCCCCGGCGGGCAGCGCGGTGACGCGCCTGCCCGGCCCAGTTTTAGGTGATCTGCATGTGGAACCGCACGTCCTCCAAATCCAGCCTGCCCGAGCATGAGATGAAGGAACGTATTGCCGCCACCGCGCCGCGCGCCCTCTCGGCCAAGGATAACGAGCGGATCGAGAAAATCCTGGCCTCGATCGCCATCGACACCTCGCAGACCTTCAACGCCATGCTGGACAGCCTGATGGGCGAGCGGCCGGTGACGCATCACCAGAGCAACCAGACGCGCGACTACATCGTTACCGTGTTCGACGAAATCCGCATGGACTCGAACCGCGAGGCGATTCAGCTGGCGCGCAAA
Organism: Ferrovibrio sp.; assembly: GCF_965278975.1. GTDB lineage: Bacteria > Pseudomonadota > Alphaproteobacteria > Ferrovibrionales > Ferrovibrionaceae > Ferrovibrio. The sequence goes on along the minus strand of NZ_OZ257126.1, from coordinate 3,711,009 downwards.
TTCGCCGATCTCTGCATGCGCGCCGCCGACCAGCTCAACGACAACCATCAGCGCACCGTGGCGCGCTGCGTCAGCGAATTGTTCGAGCAGTTCGCCGCCAAGCTCGATCACCGCGAACCGGCGAATTCGAATTAATCCAAAAGTTTAAAAACGAACTCGTGGATGGCCCGCCTAAAGCGGGCCATGACGGCTCATCATGTGTAAACGCCATGCCCTGCGCAGGCAGGGCATGGCGTTTACACATACTTGTCACCCTCGCGCCAGCCCTTCGGGCCTGTGCGCCCACGAACCCCGTTAGGCGTTCGCGCGCTTACAGAGGGTCCCATTTTTACCAACGTGAAACGGGATTCCCGCCTTCGCGGGAATGACGCTGAGCGCTGAATTGGCTCTCAATCCGCCGGCTTGTAACGGGCCAGATTGATCATGAATTCGCCGAACACCTCGGCCGGCTCTTCGCCCACGGTGTCGATGAAAAGCTGCTTGTCGGCGCCTTGCAGGTCGCGCAGCGGGCGCACCAGGCTGTCGAAGAAGATATAGAATTCGCGGTTGCCGAAGGGCAGCGGCTCGCCATCGAATTCCTTCTCGATGAACACATTGGTCGCAATCCCGACCGAGGTCGGGTCATGCTGCATGATCTTCAACACCCAGTCGCGCCGCACATCAAAGGCGCGGAACGCCTTCACCACGCGGGCGATCACCGTGTAATAAACCGCCTTCATGCGCGGATCGGCATAGAACGTGTCCCAGCCCTCCTGGCTGTCGCCGGCGCGCAGTTCTTCCGCCACCTGGCTACAGGTCTCGGCAAATTCGCTCACCTGGTCGCCGAACAGCGAGCGGATGAAAAAGAAGAAATTGCCGATCACGCGGCGATCCAGTCGACCGGCCTCGAAATGATCCGAGAGCGGGTGCACCACCAGCCGGCCAAAGGCGTTGGTGCGGATATTGCGCTGCTTTTCCTCTTCCTGCAGGCGCTCAAGCTGCTGGTAGCTGGCGCGGTAGAAGTGGTCCAGATCGGGTGAATCCTTGGTTGCCTCAACGATACGCTGCAGATCGGCAAGGTTGAGCGGCCGTGTTGCCAGACTCTCGCCCAGGGCATGGAGCAAGGCATCCAGCACCATGTTGGACATCTTGCGCAGATACTCGGGACCGGCATTGAACATCAGGCTGGCCACCCCCTGGAGGCCTCGGGATTCGCAACTTTTTTGAGCATAGGAAGCCACCGCCGAAGATGCGAGGCAAATCTTGCAATTATCGTCCGGGTCTTACACACTCTGGGATTGTTAACCCAGCCCGAACCTAAGCAACCGCCGGCAACGACCGTGAACACCCGCCTGCCTGCCTTCGATAATCTGACCCGACTGCCGGTAGACCTGCGGGTGCGGCGGATCATGATCGTCGACGACGACAACGTGTCGCGCCAGATCGCTTTGCGGCTGCTGCAGCAATTCTCCTTCGGCCAGGTGCTGGAAGCCACCAATGGCGAGGAAGCCCTGTCGCTGCTGAAGGCCTCGGAAACCCCGATGGACCTGCTGCTGGTGGACCTGATCATGCCGATCATGGACGGCTTCGACCTGATCGAGCGTATCCGCAGCGGCGAGCGCGGCATCGATCCGAATATCCCGATCATCATCATGTCGGGCCGTACCGATCCGGAAACCTTGCAACGGGTACGCAAGATGCGTATCAACGGCTTCGTCGCCAAGCCGCCGCAGGCGCGCAACTTCTTCGAGCGCATCGTGGCGGCACTGCAAAGCGCCAAGGCGAAGCCGAATACCGACCCCACCGTCCGCAAGCTGACCTGATCCTCCTAGCAGCAAAAAAATCCATGGGCCTGATCCTTACCCTGTCCTGCCTGGACCGCCCCGGCATTGTTGCCGCCGTGTCCGGCTTTCTCGCCGAGCAGCAATTCAATATCCGCGAGTCCGGGCAGTTCAGCGCCGCCGAGACCGGCCTGTTCTTCATGCGCGTGACCTTTGACGACATCAGCGGCAGCCGCCGCGTGGTGGAGGATGTGCGCGCCGCCTTCGCCCATGTCGCCGCCCCGTTCGGCATGACCTGGGCAATCCATGATGAAGGTGCGCGCCAGCGTGTGCTGATCATGGTGTCGAAATTCGGTCATTGCCTGAACGACCTGCTGTACCGCTACTCCATCGGCGCGCTGCCGATCGAGATTCCCGCCATCGTCTCGAACCATCGCGAATGGTATCAGCGCGCGGCGGTGCACAATATTCCCTATCACCACATTCCGGTGACGCACGACAACAAGGCGGCGCAGGAGCAGCGCCTGCGCGACATCATCCGCGACGAGAAAATCGATCTCGTGGTGCTGGCGCGCTACATGCAGGTGCTGTCGCCGGAACTCTGCGCCGACCTGCAGGGCCGCGTCATCAACATCCACCATTCCTTCCTGCCGAGCTTCAAGGGCGCCGCGCCCTACAGCCAGGCACATGCGCGCGGCGTCAAGCTGATCGGCGCTACGGCGCATTACGTCACCAGCGATCTGGATGAAGGCCCGATCATCGAGCAGGAAGTGGCGCGCGTCGACCATGCCTATTCACCGGAGCGGCTGGCGGCCCAGGGGCGCGATATCGAAAGCCTGGTGCTGGCCCGTGCGGTCGGCTACCACGCCGAACACCGCATCTTCATCAACGGCAGCAAGACCGTGATCTTCCGGGGCTGATCCCCGTCAGATCATTTCTTCTTCGGCGTGCAGTTGCGCGCCACGCCCAGCACCGGCTTGACGCTGAAGGGCTGCGCAGCATCCTGGCTCACGGTGATCTTGAGCGCATCGATGATGCTGTCGCCGGGCACTTCCACACGCAGTAGATTCGGGATCGGTGCCGCGTCCGGGCCAAAGCCGGGGGCAGAAGGCTGGATCACGCAGTCATGGCTGTCGCCATGCACCAGCAGCACCGGCTTCTGGAAGCGCCGGGTTTCCTCTTCCAGCAGCTTCATCAGATCATCCATGCCATCGCGCGAGCCCTTGCCGTTGTCGATCGTGTACCAGAGATCGGCCTGCATGAAGATCGCCAATGCGCGGTCGCCGCGCGCCGATGAGAAAAGCTGCCGCAGCCAGCTCAGGTTAGCGTCGTTGCGCGCAGTATATTCGGCGCGGTCGCGGCGCATGTTGTTGAAGCTGCCCACTACATGCAGGGTGCCGAAGCGGATGCCATCGACGCGCCAGGCCTGGTTCTCAGGATAAGTATTGCTCTGGCGCTCCAGCGGCATTGGCCTGGCACCCAGGCTGTCCGGACGCTGGAAGAACATGCGCCGCAACAGCTTCAATTCCTCATTCGGGTCGCTCGGCGGATTTGCCCGATGGCAATCGGTCCACTCGTTATCTCCCGGCGTATATATCAACGGTGCCTGAAACTGGGCGAACCAGGTCTGCACCCGCTTGTTCCAGGCTTCGCCGCAAGCGGCATGGCTGCCCTTGGTATCGCCGACATGTACCGAGAATCGCGGCTTCTCGGCGTTGATGGCATCAAACAGGGTTTCCATGTCGGGGATGTCGCGGTCCTGGTAGGGCATGTCGCCCAGCGCAACGAAGCTCCAGTTGCCTTGCGCAAAGACCGGCCGGCCCAGGCAGCAGATAGTCAGTGCAAGAACGAGAACCAGGATGGCACGCATGTCGATTTCCTCCGCAGCAGCAAATCATAGCCCGATGCTCCATGGCGGCAAGGGGCCGGCCATGACCGGGGCGTGACGTGCACCGCAAACCGCATCTGCCAACCAAAAGCTGCCAAGCCTGCCAGCGCCCTTTTGCATGGCGGCGCAAATGGGCCCGTGACTGGGACCAGGTACGTTATTGCTCCGATGGCTGCCGCAAACGCGCCGGCAGCAATCGCAAGGCAGCACCATGATACCCGCCAGCCTGCGCCTGGTGCTGGGCGACCAACTGAGCCCGACGTTATCCAGCCTGCGCGATGCCGATCCGGCGCGGGACCATATCCTGCTGGCCGAGGTGATGGAGGAGGCCAACTATGTGCCGCATCATCCGCAGAAGATCGCCTTCATTTTCTCCGCCATGCGGCATTTCGCCGAAGAGCTGCGCAAACGCGGCTTTACCGTCCACTACAGCCGTCTCGATGATCCCGCCAACAGCGGCAGCCTGTTCGGCGAGGCGCAAAGAATCATCGCCCAGCTTGAAGCGCCCCGGCTGATCCTTACCGAACCGGCGGAATGGCGCCTCGATCATGCCATGCGCCGGTGGGGCGATAGCTTGAGCCTGCCGGTGGAAATCCGGCAAGACGACCGCTTCCTGTGCAGCCGTGCCGCCTTTGCCCGCTGGGCCGAAGGCAAGCAGCAACTACGCATGGAATTCTTCTATCGTGCCATGCGGCGGCGCCACCAGGTATTGCTGGATGCCGACGGCGAACCAGAGGGCGGCCAGTGGAATTTCGACGCCGAAAACCGCAAGGCGCTGCCCAAGGGCCTGGCCATCCCACAACGCCCTGCCCCGGCTCCCGATGCCATCACGCGCGAGGTGCTGGACCTGGTACGCGAACGTTTCGCGCATCATTACGGCCAGCTTGAACCTTTCCGCTGGGCGGTGACGCGCGCGGATGCCGAAGCCGCACTCGACTGGTTCATGAACCACGCCCTGCCTGATTTCGGCGACTACCAGGATGCCATGGCCGAGCATGAGCCGCTGCTGTTTCACAGCGTGATATCGCCCTACATCAATGTCGGGCTGCTCGATCCATTGCAGGTGATCCAGGCCGCGGAGAAGCAATACCGCAAAGGCCGCGTGAAGCTGAATGCGGCCGAGGGCTTTATCCGCCAGATCCTTGGCTGGCGCGAATATGTCCACGGCCTCTATTGGCTGGAGATGCCGGATTACGGCAACAGCAACGCGCTGGATGCCGACCGACCGTTGCCGGAATTCTTCTGGACCGGCAACACCAGCATGAACTGCCTGCGCCATGCCATCGGTGACACGCTGCGCCAGGCTTACGCACACCATATCCAGCGGCTGATGGTGATCGGCAATTTCGCGCTGCTGGCCGGGCTGACGCCAAAGCAGGTGCAGGCATGGTATCTGGCCGTCTACGCCGATGCCTTTGAATGGGTGGAATTGCCCAACACCCATGGCATGGCATTATTCGCCGATGGTGGCCGCATGGCTTCAAAGCCTTATGCCGCTTCGGGCAAATACATCCAGCGTCAATCCGACTATTGCCGTGGTTGCACATATGATGTGGCCCAATCCACCGGACCGAGGGCGTGCCCGTTCAACGCGCTTTACTGGGATTTCCTTGCCCGCAACCAGCGTAAGCTGGCCGGCAATCCACGGCTTGCCATGCCGTATCGCAACTGGGCCCGCTTCAGTGCCGAGCGCCAGGCCGCTTTGCGTGATCAGGCCCAAAATTACCTGAACAAAATCGACCAATTGTAGCGCGGAACTTCAGGCGCTAGATTGCCGCACCATGAGCGAGACCGTCCACGACGTCTACATTTTTGCCGATTACCGCTGGCAACTGGTACGGCAATTCAACAGCCGGCAGCGCGAAGCGGCGATCGAGTATGCCGAGTTCATGTATCGCGAGAAGCATGTACTGGCCTATCGCGTGGTGGAAGAAACCCGCGAGGCCGATGGCGGCCAGCGCGAGCGCAAGATCGCCAACAAGAAAAAGGTGGATACGCTGCCGACCCGGCCGCCACCCAGCCGTGTCGCGACGCGCAGCCCATCCAACGACCAGTCCAAGGCCAGGGCCACGGCAAGCGCCACTGGCCCACAGGCCGAGGCCATGGCAGAACCCGAACCGCTCTCGCCGCGCGGCCGCCAGGCAGTGGCGGTGCTGCTGGCTGCCCTGGTGATCGGCGCCCTGGCGATCCTGGCGCTGCTGCTGAAAGCCAGCGGCGCGGCGGGCTTCGTTTCCACCACCATGCTTACCGGCCTGGCCGGTGGCTTCAGCGTTGCCACTGCCCTTGGCCTTGGCCTGCTTGCCTCGGCGCCCGATGAGCGCGGCCGCATCCTGAGCCAGCTTTTCCGATTCTTAAGTGAACGCGAGGCAGCGCCGCAGCCTGCCGGGATGGTGCCTGTGCCGGTGCCGCTCACTCAGCCGGAAGCCATGCCGGCGGCCGAGCCTGTAATCGCCGAACCAGAGCCAGAAGCGTTGGTACAGCTTGATCCCGAAGATGCCGGCAGCCTGGTGACGGCGGAACGGCATCGCTCGCTTTCCGCGGTGATGCAGGGCTTCGTGGTGCTGACCAGGGCCTGGATGGCCAAGCTGCTCGGCTTGGCTGGTGCCGCAGAGAATGGCCAGATCACCGGCCATATGCGCTTCGGCCTGCATCTCTTCCTGGCCGGCCTGTGCGAGCAATCGGGCAAGCTGAAGCAATGGCAGCCACATGAGCAGCGTTTCGTGCTGGCCAGCAGCCTGGCGGAATTGTTTGGCGACGCGGGCGGCGCCCGGCGCTTTGCCGGCATCATCGACGATTACCTGGCCGAGCCGCGCTACATGGAGATGTACAAGGCCGGCCTGACCTGGGATGGCCGGCTGGACCAGGGCCTGCCGGGCGGCCCTGCCCTGGTTGAACGCTGGATCAGCCGCAGCGATGGCCGCGCCGTCGAACAGGTGGTGGTGATGTTCACCGACATCGTCGGCTCCACCGAATTCACCCAGCTGCATGGCGACAGCCTGCAGATGGAACTGGTGCAGGCGCATGATCGCATCGTGCGCCAGTCGGTGGAGGATCATAACGGCCGCTGGGTGAAGCATACCGGCGATGGTGCCATGGTGGCCTTCGACCGCGCACTGGAAGCCGTGCGCGCCGCCTTGCAGATCCAGGGTGAAGTGCGCGTGCATAACGAGATCATGCCCGCCCTGCCCCTGAAGCTGCGCATCGGCCTTTCCGCCGGCAAGCCGATCAAGGCTGGCGACGATCTGTTCGGCTCAACGGTGCAGCTTGCCGCGCGGGTCTGCGGCCTGGCGATACCGGGGCAGATCACTACCTCGGCCACGGTTCACGATGCCTGCGCCAATGCCGGCATCGTGTTCATCGCCATGGGTGACTACACGCTGAAAGGCTTCCAGACACCGCAGGCGGTATTCGCCATCAACCTGGCCTGATTCGGTCAGCGCCGCCCTACGACAGGCGCGTGGTCAGTATCTTGAAGCCGGCATAGCCAAAGGCGAGCGCGAAGGCGCCTTCGAACCAGCGGCGCAGGCGCAGATACCCGCGCACCGCCGGGGCGCTGGAGAACAGCAGCGCATAGCCGTTGAACACCAGTGTGCTCTGCACCGCCATGGCGGCGATGATGATCAGCAGGGTCTGCGGCGAAGCCTGCGGCGGCACGCCGATGGCATAGAGCGAGCCGAAGAACAGGATCGGCTTCGGGTTGGTGAGATGCAGCGCCAGGCCGCCGGCATAGGCCCGCCGCAAGGACGTGTACTGAACAGTTTTCGGCGCCATGTCGCCCGGCTTCAACGCCGAGCGCGCCGACTTGAAAGCCAGGAAGATCAGGTAGCCGGCGCCGGCATAGCGCAGCAGCTCGAACATCCAGGCATTGGCCAGCATCACCGCGCCAAGCCCGAAAGCGGCGGCCGTGGACCACATCAGCGATCCGGTGGCGACACCACCGGCCACGGCCAGGGCATAGGGCCGGCCAGCGGTCATCGCCGTGCCGGCGATATTCAGCGTGGCGGGGCCGGGGCTGCCGGTGGCAAGCAAAGCGGCAATGAGGATCAGCGGCAGATTTATGGTATCGAGCATGGCCGCAGCATGGCGGCGGCGACCGTGTAAATTCAAGAGCGGAGATGTACCGCTACAATTGCGCGGTGATGTGCCGCAGCCTTACTTCAGGGACGCTTTGCGTCCACGCCTTTATTTCAGGGACGCTTTGCGTCCCTCGTGCGACTGAATCAGCTGTTCGCAGCGCACTTCGATATCGTAGGCGGTCTGGCGCGAGAAGCCGCCCTGCACCTTGCGCAGGCCTTCATTGATACATTCGTTGCGCGAGACCGGAGCGAGCGGCAGGCTGTCTTCCGCCTGCACGGCAGCCACCACTTTCATGCCAATCACGCCGGTGGCGCCGAGGCCGCCGAGCACCAGGACTCCAACCAGGGCAGCGCGCTGTAATTGTGAAAGTTTCATCGTCGACTCGTCTTTCTGAGAGGCTGTTTTGACGCATTTTTACCGGCCAAAAACGAACGTCAAGTGGTGTTACTATTGGTGAGAATTGGCGCGCGGCGGACTTGCCTTACACGGGTAAAATCACTCAAAACATGTCGCGGAAATGACAGCTTTTTGCATCACGGCAGGCAGGGTTCGATTCAGCTTCGAGGCGAAAAACGTTGTGGTTGCGCCGGCTTTTTTGCGGGCATTTTGCACTACCGCTACGCCCTCTGGATTCGGGCAGTCCCGCACCTTGATGCATACGCGCAGAACGTGTAATGGTTTCGCGTAGCACTGGTTCGGGTTCGCTGCCTTTTCAAGGCTCGCGACGAGTTGGCGCGGCAAGCAGAACGGCTTGGGCAATTTTGATGGTAGGTGGCATATGCGCAGCAGTCTGATCGGCACTTTCATACTGGTGCTTGTTACCGTCCCGCTGCCGGCCCTGGCCCAATCCTGGAATCCCTTCGCGCCGCCGCCGCCGAAATGGACCGCCACTTTCGGCCTGCAGGATACCCATGCCAAATCGACGGCGCCCGGCAGCCCATCGAAGACGGACTCGATCTCCGGCACCGCCACGCTGATGTATCAGTATGATGATGCCACTTTCCTTGGCGGCAACATCGCCTACACGAATTCGGACACGAAGGCCGGCCTCGATAACGGCCAGACCGATTCCGATGCCTATGCTGGCGGCGTGTTTGCCATGCGTGCGCTGGAGCCGACCTTGCTGCTTGATGGCGCGTTGGGCTTTGGCAGTGTCGCGCTCGACAACCGCTACAATAACGGCGCAGCGATCCTCTATAATGCCGATACGATCTTCTGGTCCGCCGGCCTTGGGCTGACCAAGCTGTTCCCGGTCTCGCCAAACCTGACCGCCAGCCTGTCGGCGCGCTATACCTTGGTCGCCAGCCGCACCGACAGCTATACCGACAGCGCCAACAATCGCGTCAATGCGCAATCGAGCAAGCTGCACTATATCAGCCCCGGCGGCGGCCTGAACTGGCGCTATGGCCAGTGGGAACCCTACGCCAACCTGAGCTGGAACCTGGGCAGCCGCGATTTCACCAGCGGCGTGAGTGACCGCGACTATTTCTCCTTCGGCTTCGGCACCGGCTATGCCGTGACCAAGGCGACCACGATCAATGCCGGTTTCGCCGGCGTGCTGGGCAAGAGCGAAGCCTCCGAGCGTTCGCTGCTGCTCAGCGTCACCACCAAGTTCTGACCGCCACGCTTTGACCCTGGAGGCTGCCATGACGTCCTTCCGCACGCTACTCGCCGCATCGCTGTTCCTGGCCGGCTTGGTGCTGGCCTCTGTGGGCCTTTTCAGCGGCGATGCCCGCGCCTATTGCCCGCCGCCCTGCCCTGGTGCTGGCGCCAGCCCGGCGGTAACGGCGGCGCAGAACAGCGCCCAGACCCTGATCCAGCGCATTACCAGCGGCCAGCTCACCATCGAGCAGGCCCGCATCATGGCCACTGAGATGGAAAAGCAGTACGGCAACACGCTCGCCGCGCAGCAATTGCGCGATGCCGCCGATGCCTGCGAGAAATCCGGCAATTGCGTTGCGCCGCCGGCCACGGCGACAGGCACCACGGCAGCCAACACCACGACAGCCACGGCCGCCCCCCAGCAGAGCATCCCGGTGACGATCCCGCCCAATCAAAGCGGCAAGCCTGGCGCCGTCTTTCAGGCCATTGTCACCAACGGACAGGTCTTTTTCGTCACCGACAAGGGCGGCCTGGTGCCGTATGTGGCCGGCAAGGCACCGCCGGCAGTTTTCACCGGCAACCTGTCCGATGCTCCCAGCTCGATATCCTCCATCAGTACCGAGCTGATGGAGACCCTGCCCAAGGGCGCGCAGCTGATTGTCGGCTACGGCATTGGCGTGCAGGGACTCTCCGACCCCTTCGACAACATGCTCAGAAACTCCAGCTATAACGTGGTCCACACCAAACTCTGAAACCGGCAGGCGGAGCTTCCTCTGCCCATTGCGACCCCTCTGCCCATTGCAACCAAGGGGCGCCCCGGCCAGGGCGCCCTTTTTCTTTATGCCGTGATTTTGCCCAAGCCACCGGCTTGATTTGGCGCCCGAACCGGGCTACACCCTGCCCCGCCTCACCGGCTCGCCTCCCGTATCTGCGGCAGGCCCAGGACCGGCCCCTTCGTCTAGAGGCCTAGGACACTACCCTTTCACGGTAGGTACACGGGTTCGAATCCCGTAGGGGTCGCCACTTTTCTACTGAAAAACCAAAGCCTTACGCCACATGCGCGGCATCCTCGACGACGAGCTGGATGCGGCGCTCGCCGCGCCAGTAATCGGCCCGCAGATGACCGGCCAGGTGCATCGGGCGGCCGGTGCTGCGCGCCGCGATCAGCGCCTCGGCCATGTCCGAGCCCTTGGCCGAGCCGCCGCCATCCATGACGCGAAAGGCGATGCCGCGCAGCCGGGGCCCCTCGCCGCTTTCCGAACAGGCCAGCAGGCGCAGATGGCGCTCGCCCACCACATCGGCCTGCAGGATGCGGGCGCGGGTGATGACAAAGCGCGGCTCGGCATTGCCCGAGCCATAGGGGCCGAGCAGTTCCAGCTTCTCGTATAGCTCCGTCGAGCAGCCGCCGACATGCAGCGCGCCATCGAGGCCCAGACTGGCATCGGCGCCGGCCTTGGCGACCTGGGGCGCCAGACGTGCGCTGAGGAATTCATTCAATGCCTGGATACCGTCTGCCGCCACGGTAAGGCCCGCCGCCATGGCATGGCCGCCGCCATTCACCAGCAGGCCGGCCTGCTTCGCCGCCACCACGGCGCCACCGAGATCGACACCCGGCACCGAGCGGCCCGAACCCTTGGCCAGGCCGTTATCCTCGATCGCCAGTACGAAGCTCGGCCGTCCGGCGGCTTCGCGGACGCGCGCGGCAACAATGCCGATCACGCCGGGATGCCAGCCCTCGCCCGCCACCAGCGCCAGCGGCGCGGTCTCGGGCACGGCCTGCAACGCCAGCATGGCATCGGCCAGCACAAGCTGCTCGATCTCCTGGCGCTCCTTGTTCAGGCGGTCGAGTTCGCGCGCCAGATTGGCCGCCTCGCGCGCATCGTCGCAGGCCAGCAGGCGCGCGCCGAGATCGGACAGGCCGACACGACCGCCGGCATTGACGCGTGGCCCGAGCAGGAAGCCGAGGTGATAGGCGCCCGGCGGCTCGTTCAGGCCGGCCACATCGGCAAGGGCCGCGAGGCCTACATTGCCACGCCCGCGCAGCACCTTGATGCCTTGCGTCACCAGCGCACGGTTGAGGCCGGTGAGCGGCACCACATCGCAGACCGTGCCGAGCGCCACCAGATCGAGCCAGCCGAGCAGGTCCGGCTCCTCACCTTGCGCATAGAAGCTACGGCTGCGCAGCGTGCGGTTCAGCGCCACCAGCAGCAGGAACGCCACGCCGACAGCCGCAAGCTGACCATGGCCGGGCGCTTCATCCAGGCGATTGGGATTGACCACCGCCACCGCTGCCGGCAGATGCGGTTCAGCCAGATGATGATCGACCACCACCACATCGAGGCCGAGCTTTTTTGCTTCCGCCAATGGCTCGAAGGACAGCGTGCCGCAATCGACGGTGACGACGACGCGCACGCCCTCATCGGCCAGCTTGCGCATCGCCGGCGCGTTGGGGCCGTAGCCCTCCTTCTGGCGATCCGGGATATAGACCCGCAGCGGCCGGCCGATGGCCGAGAAGAAACGCTTCAGCAGCGCCGAGGATGTGGCGCCATCGACATCGTAATCGCCGAACACGGCAACGCGCTCGTTGCGCTGGATGGCATCGGCGATGCGCGCGGCTGCCGTATCCATGTCGTGGAAACGCGACGGATCGGGCAACAGGCGGCGCAGCGAGGGCTTGAGGAAATCCTCCACCGTTTCAGGATCGACGCCGCGTCCGGCCAGCACACGGCCCAGGATTTCCGGCAGGCCGGCGCGCTGTGCCAGCGCCAAGCCAATGCGGTCATCGCCGCTGCGCAGCCGCCAGCGCCGCCCTTGCAGGGATTTGTTGACGCCGAGGAAGGCTTCCGGCTGCGGCTGCATCGCTCAGTCGAGCGCGTGCAGGATCACCGCCTCGATGCGGCGGATGGTGCGGGTTTCGGAGCGCATCGAAACCGAATGCACCTTGTGGCCGACGGCGGCGCGCTTCACACCGGAGAGCAGCGAGCCATCGGTGACGCCGGTGGCGGCGAAGATCACGTCGCCCGATGCCAGGTCGGTGATCTCATACTTGCGGTCCAGCTTCTCGATGCCGAGGCGCCGGGCGCGCGAACGCTCATCCTCGTTGCGGAAGATCAGCCGCCCCTGCATCTGGCCGCCGATGCAGCGCAAGGCCGCCGCCGCCAGCACGCCTTCCGGCGCACCGCCCGAACCCATGTAGATATCGATGCCGGTATCGGTATCGGTGGTGGCGATCACGCCGGCAATATCGCCATCGGAAATCAGCGCCACGCGGGCACCGGTGGCGCGCACGGCGTTGATCAGTTCCATATGGCGTGGGCGATCAAGAATACAGACGGTGAGATCGGATACCGCCACGCCCTTGGCCGCCGCCAGGGATTTCAGATTCTCCGCCGGGCTGCGGTCGAGATCGACCACGCCAGCCGGCAGGCCGGCGCCAACCGCGATCTTGTCCATGTAGATATCGGGCGCATGCAGGAAGCAGCCGGCATTGGCGAAGGCCAGCACCGCCATGGCATTGGGCGCACCCTTGGCGGCATTGGAGGTGCCTTCCAGCGGATCGAGCGCGATATCGATGGCCGGCCCCTTGCCGCTGCCGACTTCCTGGCCGACGAAAAGCCGCGGCACGTCATCGCGCTCGCCGAGGCCGATCACCACCTTGCCGGCGATATTCACGGCTTCCAGCGCTTTCAGCATCGCCGCCGAGGCAGCTTCGTCCGCCGCCTGCTCGTCGCCCAGGCCGATCAGGCCGGCGGCGGCGATGGCGGCAGCCTCGGTGACGCGCACCGCTTCCAGCGTCAGATTGCGCTCCACCGAAATGCTCTTCGCCGCCTTCGCCTTGGCCATCATCGCCTCACAGCGTCTCGATGCGGATCAGGCGCGGCGTCTCCTGCATGGAGCGCAGCTTGGCGATCCGCTTCAGCGCCCGCACCATGTCGGCCTCGCGCGCCTCGTGGCTGATCAGCAGCACCGCCACCGGGGTATTCTCGCCCTCGGCACGGCCACGCTGCACCAGGCTCTCGATGGAGATCTTGTGGTCGCGCAGCACGGCGGAAACATCAGCCAGCACGCCCGGCTGATCCTTCACCAGCAGGCGGATGTAATAGCGCCCGACATGATCGGCCATGGCGGCGGCCTTGAGCTTGCCGAGTTTCATTGCCGGCACGCCAAAGGCAAAGCCGCTGCGGCCCGCCGCGATATCGGCAAGATCGGCCACCACCGCCGAAGCGGTCGGGTTCTGGCCCGCGCCACGGCCCTCGAACATCACCGGGCCGACGAAATCGCCTTCGGCAGCCACGGCATTGAACACGCCATCGACATGGGCAATCGGCGTATTGGCCGGCACCATGCAGGGATGCACGCGCTGCTCGATGCCGCGGGCCGTGCGGCGCGCAATCGCCAGCAGCTTGATGCGGTAGCCGAATTCACGCGCAAACGCGATATCCACCGCCGAGACATGGCGGATACCCTCGACATGCACGGCCTTGAAATCGACCTTGGTGTTGAAGGCCAGCGCGGTCAGCACGGTGAGCTTATGCGCGGCGTCGATGCCATCCACGTCGAAGCTCGGATCGGCTTCGGCATAGCCGAGCTTCTGCGCATCGGCGAGCACGGCCTTGAAGTCGCCGCCCTTCTCGCGCATTTCGGTGAGGATGTAGTTGCAGGTGCCGTTCAGGATGCCATGCACGCGCTTCACGTTGTTGCCGGCCAGGCCCTCGCGCATCGCCTTCAGGATCGGGATGCCGCCTGCCACCGCCGCTTCAAACGCCAGCGGAACACCGGCCTTTTCAGCCGCCAGGGCGAGCTTGTCGCCGTGCATGGCCAGCAATGCCTTGTTGGCGGTGACCACGCCCTTGCCGTTGCGCAAAGCGGTCTCGCAGAGTTCCTTGGCAACACCACTGGAGCCGCCGATCAGTTCGACCACCACATCCACATCGGGATCCTTGGCGATATCGACGGCATTGCTGTACCAGCGCCATTTGCCAGCCGGCAGGCCGCGCTTCTTGCGCTTGTCGCGCGCCGAAACCGCCACCACCTGGATCGGCCGGCCGCCACGCGCGGCGAGCAACCCGGCCTGTTCATGCAGCAAACGCACAACGCCAGCGCCAACAACGCCTAGGCCCGCGATACCTACGCGAAGCGGAGACTGCTTGGCCTGGGCCATCAGCTTGGACTGGGCCATCAGCCTGCCGCCTTCTTCAACGGGGCTTCTTCCAGATTGGACGGCGTCCCCAGCAGGCGCTTGATGCTCTTCACCGCCTGGCGCGTGCGATGCTCATTCTCGACGAAGGCGAGGCGCACGAAATTGTCGCCGTATTCGCCAAAGCCGATGCCCGGCGCCACCGCCACCTTGGCTTCGCGCAGCAGCAGCTTGGAGAATTCCACCGAGCCGAGATGGGCGTAGCGTTCCGGGATCGGTGCCCAGGCGAACATCGAGGCATCCGGGTTCGGGATCGGCCAGCCGGCCTGGGTCAGGCCCTGCACCAGCACGTCGCGGCGCGACTTGTAGACCTGGCGGATTTCCTCGACGCAATCCTGCGGCCCGTTCAGCGCCGCCGTGGCCGCCACCTGGATCGGCGTGAAGGCGCCGTAATCGAGATAGGACTTCACCCGCGCCAGCGCGCCGACCAGCTTGGCATTGCCGGCGCCGAAGCCGATGCGCCAGCCCGGCATCGAGTAGGTCTTGGACAGCGAGGTGAATTCGATGGCGACATCGCGCGCGCCCGGCACCTGCAGGATCGAGGGCGGCGGATTGCCGTTGAAATAAATCTCCGAGTAAGCGAGATCGGAGATCACCCACATGTTGCGCTTCTTGGCGAAATCCACCACCGCCGCGTAGAAGTCGAGATCCACGGTCATGGCAGTCGGGTTGGCCGGGAAGCTGACGATCAGCGCAATCGGCGCCGGCACGCTGTGGCGGTAGGCGCGATCCAGGCCGGCGAAGAAATCGAAGCCCGGGCCGATCGGCACCGAGCGCACATTGGCACCGGCGATGACGAAGCCGAAGGCATGCATCGGATAGCTCGGGTTCGGCACCAGCACGGTATCGCCCGGCGCCGAGATCGCCATGGCGAGATTGGCCAAACCTTCCTTGGAGCCGAGCGTGACGATGCACTCCTTGTCGGCATCCAGCGTCACGCCGAAGCGCCGGCCGTAATAGTTCGCCAGCGCCTTGCGCAGGCCGGGCACGCCACGGCTGGAGGAATAGCGGTGGGCGCGCGGGTTCTGGGCGGCTTCCACCAGCTTGGCGACGATATGCGGCGGCGTCGGGTTATCCGGGTTGCCCATGCCGAAGTCGATGATGTCTTCGCCCTGGGCACGCGCCTGGGCCTTCATCCGGTTGACTTCCTCGAACACATAGGGCGGCAGGCGCTTGATGCGGTAGAACTCGGTATCCATGGCTTCGGTTCCAGTCTGGGAGATAATGAGCCACCAGAAACGGCAAAAACGGGACTCGGTGGAGCCCCGTGCCGCCGCTGCTATCTAGCTCAATATGGTCTAATTTTCGAGATAGATTTCGACGCGGCGGCTTTGCTCGGCGGTAGCGCCTGCTGCGGCCTGGTAATAGGCCGGTGCGCCCTCTGCCCTGGCCTCCAGGGCCATCATGTTGGCTGCCACATAATGCTTCTGCAACTCGGCGGCCACGGTCTGGGCGCGCTTGCCGCCGGTATCGGCGGCTTCGGCGGTAGCCGAGGAATAGCCAACCACGCGCAGCCGGCCCTTGCCGCCGACGCCCTTCTGGTAGTCAGCCACATTCTTGAGCAAGGTGCGGTCGCGGGCATCGAGAGTGGCCGAATTGGCCGAGAAGCGGACCACCGCCAGAAGCTGGCGGCCCGGCTGGCCGAAAGCCTGCATGCTGGCCGAAGGCGGCGCGGCAGCACCGGCGGCGAACTGCGGCGGGACGGCCTGAGCAACCTGCGGCTGTCCCTGGGCCAGATTCGGCGGCAGCACGGTAGCAGCGGAAGCCTGTAGATTGGCGGCGTAGACCGAGCCCATGGCGGCGGCGTTACCAGCTGCTGGCGCCTGATAGGCCGGGGCCTGATACGCAGGCGCCTGATAGCCCGGCTGCGGGGGCGAATTCACCGCCCGCTGGCCGACCGGATCATTCTGGCCGGCAGCCATGCGCTGCACCTGCTGCGCCGGCACGGCACCGCCCTGGAGCTGGCTGGCCTGCTGGCCGCCCGGAACACCGGGAAGCTGGGTCTGCGGTGCGACCGGGGCCGGCGGCACCTGGTTGCCGGTGGCCGGGCGGGCGCGCAGCTCTTCGTCCGTATACCGCGCATTGGAGCGGTCGGCGGCCAGCGCCCCCATGGCCTGGCGGCGCTCGGCGCTGGTGGACTGTTCCACCGGGCGCGGCGGCACGCGGCCGAGATTCGGGAACCGCTCATCGGTTGCGGCGGTGGCAGGCTTGGTCGACTGCTGGACCGCAACCGGATCCTGGTCATCAAACCAGTTCATCGGGTTGGCCCAGCTTACCGCATCGGACACGGTGGAGCAGCCAGGCAGGACCAGCAGGGCGGCGAAAACGGCGGCGAGCATGGCGGTACGGGCGCCGACCGTGCACTTGGCCGTGCGCTTGGTCGTCTCTGCCTTGAACTGGCTCATGCTGCTCATCACCGAACTCCCAGAAACCTACCCCGCGCCAATCTGCCTTTTAGCATCATGGCTTGCGGGCATTACCCACAATCCCGTAACCTCATGTTCCGGCGCCATGCGGCGGCGGGCGAGCGCGCCATGGACAAGGCCAGCCGCCCGGAGGAAACGGGTTGAGAGAATAGGGATAGTCGGATGAACAAGCAACCGGACAGTGGTGTTAAGCTTCCCGACCCGACCGAATGGGCCAAGAACTGGAACGAGATCGCCGAGCAGAGCCAGAAGCTGGTTTCCGAATTCCTTGCCCGCCAGGGTAGCGAGCCGATGCCCGCCCCCACCTCGATCACTCCCGACCCGCTCAATATCGGTTCCGCCTTCATGGAAATGACGGCGAAGATGATGACCAACCCGGAAAAGCTGGTGGAGGCCCAAGTCGAATTGTGGCGGGCCTATACCGAGCTGTGGACCTCCTCGGCGCAGCGCTTCATGGGCCAGGAAGCGCAGCCGATCGCCCAGCCGGAAAAGGGCGACAAGCGGTTCAAGGATGCCGCCTGGAACGAAAGCTACCTGTTCGACTACATCAAGCAATCCTACCTGCTCACCGCCCGCTGGCTGCAAAAGACGGTGAATGATGTCGATGGCCTCGACACCAAGACGCGCAAGAAGGTGGATTTCTATACCCGCCAGTTCGTCGATGCGATGGCGCCGTCCAACTTCGTGATGACCAACCCGGAAGTGCTGAAGGCGACCATCGACAGCAACGGCGAGAATCTGGTCAAGGGCCTGCACAACCTGCTGGAGGATCTGGAGCGCGGCAAGGGCAAGCTCAACATCAAGATGGTCGATGCCAAGGCCTTCGATGTCGGCGGCAATGTCGCCACCACGCCGGGCAAGGTGGTGTACCAGAACGACCTGATGCAGTTGATCCAGTACAGCCCCACCACCAAGGAAGTCTACAAACGGCCGCTCTATATCGTGCCGCCCTGGATCAACAAATTCTACATCCTGGATCTCAAGCCGGAGAATTCCTTCATCAAGTGGATGGTGGCCAAGGGCTACACGGTGTTCGTGGTGTCGTGGAACCAGCCCGACGAGCGCCATGTCGACAAGACCTTCGAGAGCTACATGCGCGAAGGCATCCTGGATGGCCTCGATGCCGTGAAGCAGGCCACCGGCGAGGAGGAAGTCACCGCCATCGGCTATTGCATCGGCGGCACGCTGATGGCTTCCACGCTGGCCTGGATGGCGGCGCAGGGCGACGAGCGTATCAAGGCGGTCACCTTCTTCGCCGCCCAGGTGGAATTCTCCGAAGCCGGCGAACTCTCGGTGTTCATCGACGAGGAGCAGATCAAGTATTTCGAGGAACTGATGGCGCAGAAGGGCTATCTCGAAGGCACCGAGATGGCGAATACCTTCAACATGCTGCGCGCCAACGACCTGATCTGGTCCTTCGTGGTCAACAACTACCTGCTGGGCAAAGAGCCCTTCCCGTTCGACCTGCTGTACTGGAACGCCGACGCCACCCGCATGCCGGCGAAGATGCACAGCTTCTATCTGCGCAACATGTATCAGCGCAATCTGCTGGCCCAGGCCGGCGGGCTGGAACTGGGCGGCCAGAAGATCGACCTGCGCAAGATCAAGATTCCGGTCTACCTGCAGGCCAGCCGCGAGGATCACATCGCGCCGTTCCGCTCGGTCTACAAGGCATCGCAGCTCTATTCCGGCCCGGTGCGCTTCCTGCTCGCCGGTTCGGGCCATATTGCCGGCGTGATCAATCCGCCCGCGGCGAAGAAGTACCAGCACTGGACCAACGACACCAAGACCAACCCGGCCAAGGTCGAGGATTGGATCAAGGGCGCCACCGAACATCCCGGCTCCTGGTGGGAAGACTGGGATGCCTGGCTCTCGGCCAAATCCGGCCCGAAGGTGAAGGCGCGCGTGCCGGGCGAAGGCAAAGCCAAGGCCATCGAGGACGCACCCGGCTCCTATGTGAAGAAGCGCATCATCGATTAAGGCGAGCGCCGCTTATGTAGATTTGGCGGCAAGGATGCGGGTGGTGAAATACTCCAGGTATTCCAAGTCAGAACTACGGAGATTTCTCCTCGCATCCAGATATGGCTGGGGCTTTTTCCTGCCGCTGCGCATTGCCCATCTGCTGCGCCATCACTACCAGCTGGCCAAACTGGGCCTGCGCTGGCTGTGGCGTTCACGCGAAATTACCAACTTCACCTACACGTCAACGCGCTATGCCCAATGGGCGCTGGCGGCGCATGCCAGCGCCGTCACCGGGATCAGTCTGGCGGCAGCGCGAAGGTATGCGGAGGAGTTGCTGAACAATCAGGAACTCGCTGATTATGTCGCCGCCAGGCATGCCGTCTCGGAACGGCGCGGCATCACCAACGCCAGCTTCAGCCCCGGTCACCGTCTGCTCAATTATATTCTCGTGCGGGCGCTGAAGCCGAAACTGGTTGTGGAAGCCGGGGTGGAAAGCGGGCTGGGCGCCATCATCATCTGCGCCGCCCTCGCCCGCAACGAACAGGAGGGCGTGAATGGCAGCTTCATCGGCATCGAAGGCAATCCCGCCCAGAGCTGCAGCCTGTTTGTGCATTACCCCGGCGGGCGCGGCACCATCATGCGCGGCGATGCCGCCGACATGCTGGCGGAAATGAGCGGCGGCATCGACCTCTATTTTCATGAAACCGGCCCAAGCCGGGCAGATACCGAGCGGCAACTGGCGGCACTGGGGCCGCGACTGACGGATCGCGGCGTGGTGCAGACCATCTCGTCACAGATGTCCTTTATCAACTTTGCCCAGCAACGCCAGTTGCGGCTGCTCATGTGCCAGGATTTCGCGCTCGACATGTACAGGCCACACGGCAGCCATGTCACCACGCTGTTCCCGGCGTTACCGGCTGGCTAGACCGCCCGCGGCTGCCTGCGCCGCGAGCTTTTGCTGCCGCAGCCCTTCCAGGCGCAGGCGCTGGCGGCGGGCGCGCCACCACATGATGAAACCGGAAACGCTGAGGAACACCATCGCCGCGCCGGTGATGTCGATCCACAGCCATTCGTAATCCTTGCCGAACAGCGCCTTGCCGGTATGCAGATCGAGGATCAGGCGGTTGAGGGTGATCGCGCCCGGATCGACGCCGCTCTGCTCGGCGACAATACGCGCCAGGCCGCTCTCACTGCGCCAATGGGCGCCACCATCTTCCGAAACCACCAGGCCGCGTTCGCGCGTTGCCGCCGCCACGCTGCCATCGGCACGGATATTCACCGACCAGGCTTCCGCCTTCAGCAGCTGGCGCCATTCCGCCTGCCCCGCCTGGCCCGTCCAGATGCCGGTGCGGGCAGCGGCATAGAGCCGGTCGCCGGCAACCGCCAGGTCGCGCAATTCCGTGCCACGCAGGGCCGCGATGGTTTCCACACTGCCATTGCGCACCGTGAACAGGCCAAGGCGCGTGGCAACATAATCCATGTCGCCAACACGCTGCGCGGCGCGGATTTCCACGCCCGCCATGGCCTCGCCATAACCCGGCAGCCAGTCCGCCGCCACCAGCATCTGGCGCAGGCCGAGCGAGCGGTCATGCGCCAGCAGGATCGCCGTCACCGCCACGATCAGCAGCGGCAACAGCAGGATGATACCGAGCCATTTATGCCACCAGCGCCATTGCATCGGCGGCTTCAACGGATTGGGCGGGGTCGCGGGCATGTGGGGCTGCCTTTGCTTGACGATCAGAAGGTCGAGATCAGCCGCATGTAGATCGAGCGGTAGGTCGGCTCGTCGGTACGCGACTGCGCGGTCATCGCGCCGGCCGCGTTGTAGGTGCGGTCGTTGCGCTTCTCGGTGGCAGAGAACACGTTCAGCGCAGAGATATTCAGTGCCATCTCCTTCGTCAATTCGATCCGCGCCGACAAATCGACGCGGGCGGCCGCGCGCACATCGGCGGATTGCGAGGTGCCATCGGCCAGGCGGTTATTCTGCTCATAGCCGCTGGCCAGGTTGACGCTGGCGCCGAAGGTGGTGGACAGCATCGGCACGAACCAGTCGACGCCGAGATTGCCGACATAATCGGGCTGATCCAGGAAACGCCGCGTCTGGCCGGTGGCCTTGGCCTCCACTTCGGTGAACACCCGCGTCGCGTTGGCCCACAGCGTCAGGTTCTCCAGGCCGACAAAGCCGAGCGGCAGGCGGCCTTCGAGTTCGAGGCCATACATATGACCGGTGCCGACATTCTGCCCGCGCGACACGATACGGCCGGCTTCAGTGGCCTGGATATTCTCGATCTTGTCGGTGAAATGACGGGCGAAGATGTTGCCCGAGAGCAGGCCGCGATTGCCCCAGAAATACTGATCCAGGCCGAAATCCAGGCCCCAGATCGATTCCGGCTCCAGGTCTGGATTGCCGCCGGTATCCGGGCTTGCGGCAGTGCCGCCGGCGGTGACGACACTCGGCGACAATTCGCGCAGGTCGGGCCGGCGCAGGGTGCGCGCGACGCCGGTGCGGAAATCCAGGTCGCCCGCGAAATTGTGGACATAGTTCAGCGACGGCAGCACGAAGAAATTGTCGCGCTCGCGGCTGACACCAAAGAAATTAGCGGTCTTGGTGGTGGTATCTTCCAGCCGCAGGCCATAGGTGACGCGGTCGCTGGGGCCGATGCGCAGGCTGTCCTGGGCGAAAGCGTTCCAGCGCGTTTCCTCGATACCGTAGCGGCGGCCCTGGTTCGGCGCATCGACCACGCCGTTGGTGACCGAGCTGTTATCCTCGTCGCGGGTGGAGAAGGAATAATCGCTGCCGAATTTCAGTTCATGGCCATCCACCTGGTGCTTCAGCACCAGGGCCGGATTGTAGCGTTCCAGTTCGATGATTTCGGTACGGTTGCGCACCCGGTTCGGCACACCGGCGGCGGTGTAGCGCACCGCGCGGCGCAGCGTGTCCTCGGTCGCCTGCTGGTAATCCATGCTCAATGTCAGGTCGGTGGCGCTGCTGAAGTCATGGGTCCAGGCGCCGAACAAGCCGTAATTCTCGCGTTCGCGGGTGCGCTTTTCCACTTCGCGGTTATTCACCGTCACCTGGTTGGCCAGCAAAGCGGTGGAAACATCATCGCGCAGTTCACGCGTGCGCAGATAGCTCGGCTCGAAACGCAGCGTGTTCTGGTCGCCGGCATCCAGTTCAAAGGACGGCGTCAGGTTGATCTGGTCGAAGCGGCGCTCGTTCTTTTCCAGCGTGCCGCCATTGGCGCCGCCGGCGCCGGTATAGGTGTAGGTATCCTTGCTCTCGTTGCGGCGCTGGCGCTGCACGCCGCCAGACAGCACCGCGCGCAGCGGACCGGCCTCGAAAGCCTGGAGGAAAGTGGCATCGCCAAGCGGGCCGTTTTCACCGAGATAGCCGGCGCCGGCGCCCACTTCGCCGCGCGAGTTGAAATTCTGGTTCTTGAGGATGATGTTCACCGTGCCCGCCGAGCCCTGGCCATCCATGCTGGCCAGCGGCGCGCGGATGATCTCCACCCGCTCCACCATCGAACTCGGGATGCGGTCGACCTGCACGCTGCGCTTGGAGTTGCCATCGATCAGGGCGCGGCCATTCACCAGCACCTGGGAATATTCCACACCGACGCCACGAATCTGCACGTCGCGGGCCCGGTTGCCGCCCGGGAAGCTGACACCCGGCAGGCGGCGCAGCGCATCGCCCAGCGGCTGGTCGCCGAACTGATTGAGCTGCTCGGCCTCGATCACGGTGATCGCGTTCGGCGCGGCCCGCTTGTCCTCGATGGCGCGCTGGGCGGCGGTGTTGATCGCCTCGCCCTCCACCGTCACCACCGGCAGCACCGTCGGGTTGCTTGCGCCGCCCGCCTGCTGTGCCGAGGCCTCGGCTGCATAAAACGCCAATAGACCCACCGAGATTCCAAACGTTGCGACTTTGCGCATGACTTCCCCTCAAATACTCATTTTTCTCAATTAACAGCGATTTTTTGCACCATCGCCTGATTCAAATTGCTTTTAATAGTTATTGTCATATTTATCCAGCAATTAAGAATGATTATTATATACATTTATGGAATAGTTATTGTTGATCGTCCGCGCCTACTGCACAGCAGTTGTCGTGCAGTCCGAAATGCACCGCATGCGCCACTATTCTCAGGGTTTTCCGGCTTCGCAGGCTGCCGCCGGGTCCGGCAGCCGCACAAACGGATCGAAGCGTATGCCCACGGGCGGCAGCACTACTTCGATCTTGCCGCCCGCCCTCGCGCATAGATCGTCCAGCGCCTTCGGCACATCGTCGAACGGCCAGGGGAAAGGTTGCAGCGGCTTGCTTAAGGGCCGGGTGAAATCATCCCAATGGGTCGGGATGACGCGCTTCGCCTGCGAGCCGACCACCGCGTTATTCCAAAGATCACGCGGCACGTCTCCCTTCTCCCGGCCAAGGCCGCCGATGGCGAGAAACACCACATCGGCCTTGTATGACTGCTCTGCCTTGATAAGGCCGGCGCTGCCCAGCACCAGCAGGCGGCGCGGGCCATGCTCGACCAGCAGCGCATAGGCGCCGCCTTCGAGATAATCGTTGAAGCGCACCGGCGGTTTCAGCGGCGCGGTCAGATGGCCCGGTGCCGAGACCCAGGACGATTGTTTGGAATGGCTCGCTTTCAGCAATGTCAGCTTGAACTTCCCGAAGGCGCGGGCCTTGCCCGGCTCGGCCGCCTCGAACGGCACATCGATACCCAGGCCATCGCGGATCATCCGGGTGGATTCCGAGCCGATCAACGTGGCGCCGCCGCCCAGTTTGGCCACCAGCGGCGCATCCATGGCGTGGTCATGATGCGAATGCAGCGTCACCACCGCCGCCAGCGGCCTGGCGCGATATTTGTCCAGGGCCGGCGCGATGACATGCTCATCCGGCTTGATGCGGCCGAACAAGGTTTTCAACTTGCCCGGCCGTGTGAAGAAGCCATCCACCATGATCCTGGTGTCGCCGTCGTCGATCAGCAGTGTCGAAACGCCCAGGAAGGCGACGCCGACCTCGCCCTGCGGCGGTTCGGCCACCGGCAGCACGCTATACTTCTCCAGGCTCGGCGCGCAGGCCCCCAGAAGTAGCAGCAGCAATCCCAGCCATACCCGCCTGCCCATGTGATGCCCCCGTCTCCAATCACGGCCCCCACGGTATCCTGATCTGCCCAATCGGGTTATAGTTAATAAAGTATGAATCAGCCGATTCGCGGTCATCTCGCCGCCACCGGCCCTTGGAGGATTCGGAATAGCCGATGGCCGACCCGGCGCCTGTCCTGACCCTGCCCCTGCTCCGCTCGCTTTACGCCTATTGGGACGGCAAGCGGCAGGGCCGGCCCCTGCCTGACCGCGCCGATATCGATCCGATCGAGATGCGGCCCTGGCTCGGCCACCTGATGCTGGTCGAGCGCAGCGGCGAGGATGACTATATATATAGGCTCTACGGCTCGGCTTTCGTCGATCAGTTCAAGGTCGACATGACCGGCCAGTCGATCTCGGCGCTGCCGCCGCAGCAGGCTTTGCTGCTGCGCACCGAATACGCCGCCGCCGTGCGTGCCGGCATCCCGCTCTCGCGCCAGTATACGGCCACCTTCGACTATACCTCCCGCGACAAACGCTCGGCCTGGCAGGTGGAACGCACCTGGGAACGTCTGGTGCTGCCGCTGACCGGCGGGGCTGAGTCGGTACGCATGCTCCTGGTTGGCGCTTATCCAATTGAAACGATTGAAGAAGTAGCCAAGTAGCGGCGCCCTTAAAGCGATCTGATTTGACAGCGGCCCGGCTTTTGCCCATGTTCTGGCCGCCGTTAACACCCGCTGGCACTCCCCGCCGGCCCTCATTCGAGATACCCCGGACCCGATGAAAGTTGTCGTCGTCGAAAGCCCCGCCAAGGCCAAAACCATCGAGAAATACCTCGGCCCCGGCCATCGCGTGCTGGCCTCCTTCGGCCATGTGCGCGACCTGCCGGCCAAGGACGGTTCGGTGGAACCGGACAAGGATTTCGTGATGCATTACGAAATGTCCGGGCGGGGCAATGACTCGATGCGCGCCATCGCCACGGCCCTGAAGGACGCCGACAGCCTGATCCTGGCAACCGACCCTGACCGCGAGGGCGAGGCGATTTCCTGGCATGTGCTGGAAGCCCTGGAAGCCAAGAAGGCGGTGAAGGGCAAATCGGTCAGCCGCGTGGTGTTCAACGAAATCACCAAGACCGCCGTGACCGATGCCATGCGCAACCCGCGCGACATCGACATGGACCTGGTGAATGCCCAGCAGGCGCGCCGCGCGCTGGATTACCTGGTCGGCTTCACGCTCTCGCCCGTCATGTGGCGCAAGCTGCCGGCGGCGAAATCCGCCGGTCGCGTGCAGTCGGTGGCGTTGCGCCTGATCTGCGAGCGCGAAACCGAGATCGAAGCCTTCCGGGCGCGTGAATACTGGACGATTTCCGCCGAGTTCCTCAATGCCGGCGGCCAGAAGGTATCCAGCCGCCTGTTTGAGCTGGGCGGCAAGAAGCTCGACAAGTTCGATCTCGATAATGGCGAGAAGGCCCATGCCGCCGTGGCGCGGCTGAAGGACCTCGCCTATTCCGTCGCCGATGTCTCGATCAAGCCGGCGCGGCGCAACCCCTACCCGCCTTTCACCACCTCCACCCTGCAGCAGGAAGCGGCGCGCAAGCTCGGCTTCTCGGCGCAGTTCACCATGCAGCTTGCCCAGCGCCTCTATGAAGGCGTCGATATCGGCGGCGAGACCACCGGCCTGATCACCTATATGCGTACCGATGGCGTCAGCATGGCCGACGAAGCCATCCGCTCGGCGCGCGACGTGATCGCCGAGGATTTCGGCCGCGAGGCCGTGCCGCAGAGCTGGCGCGTCTACAAGTCGAAACAGAAGAATGCCCAGGAAGCGCATGAGGCGATCCGCCCCACCGACTTCCGCCGCCGCCCGCGCGCCATGTCGCGCTATCTCGATGACGCCCAGCTCAAGCTCTACGACCTGATCTGGACCCGTGCGCTGGCGAGCCAGATGGAAAGCGCCGAGCTGGAACGCACCACCATCGACATCCGCGATGGCGCCAATACCGGCACCTTCCGCGCCACCGGCACCGTGGTGCTCTCGCCCGGCTTCCTCAAGCTGTATGAGGAAGGCGTCGACGACAAGAGCGGCGATGACGAAGAAGGCGCGCGCCTGCCGAAGCTGAATATCGGCGACAAGCTGAACACCCAGGACGTGAAGCCGGACCAGCATTTCACCGAGCCGCCGCCGCGCTTCTCGGAAGCCAGCCTGGTGCGCAAGCTGGAAGAACTCGGCATCGGCCGGCCTTCCACCTATGCCGCCATCCTGGAAGTGCTGCGCGCCCGCAGCTATGTGAAGATGGAAGCCAAGCGTTTCATGCCGGAAGATGCCGGCTGGCTTGCCTTCGCCTTCCTGGTCTCGTTCTTCGACCAGTATTTCGCCTATGACTTCACGGCTAATCTGGAAGAGAAGCTCGACGAGATCGCCGAGCACAAGCTCGACTGGAAGAAGGTGCTGGAGGATTTCTGGCGCGATTTCAGCCAGGGCAGCGACGACCATACCTCGGTGAAGGATGCCATCACCCGCATCGACGAGAAGATGGGCCGGCGCGGCGAAGTGCTGGATGCCATCAACGCGATGCTGGAGCATCACTTCTTCCCCGCACGCGAAGATGGCCGCAATCCGCGCCTCTGCCCGGCCTGCAACAAGGGCGCGCTGGGCATCAAGGCCGGCCGCACCGGCGCCTTCATCGGCTGCTCGGATTACCCGGAATGCCGCTACACGCGTCCGCTTTCTGCCGGCAATGGCGACGAAATGGCTTTGTCCGGTCCGCAGGAACTCGGCACCGATGAAAATGGCGTGCCGGTCACGCTGCGCCAGGGTCCGTTCGGCCCCTATGTGCAGCTCGGCGAGGCCGAGGGCGAAGGCAAGGCCAAGACCAAGCCGAAGCGCGCCTCGCTGCCCAAGGCTTTGCAGGGCGAGGAAATCTCGCTGCAACTGGCGCTGAAGCTACTGGCGCTGCCGCGCGTTGTCGGCCTGCACCCGGAAACCCAGAAAGAGATTCTCGCCGGTTTGGGCCGCTTCGGTCCCTACCTGCTGCATGATGGCAAGTATGCCAAGCTGAAAGACGCCATGGAGGCGCTGGAAATCGGCATCAATCACGCCGTCGAGAAGATTGCCGCCGCCGCCGCGCGTGGCCCGGGCCGCAAGCGGCCGGAGCCGAAGCCGCTGCGCACCATCGGCGCGCATCCCGAAGACGGCGAGCCGGTGAACGTGATCGATGGCCGCTACGGGCCTTACTTGAAGCACGGCGACACCAACGCGCCGATCCCGCGCGGCGAGGATCACACCACGCTGTCGCTGGAAGCTGCCATCGCCGCCATTGCGGCGCGCGCCAAGAGCGGCAAGGGCAAGAAGGGCTCGGCCCGCAAGGCGGCACCGAAGAAGGCAGCCGCCAAGGCCGCCCCCAAGGCTGCTGCCGGCGAAGCCAAGGCTGCCGCGCCGAAGAAAGCCTCGCCCAAGAAAGCTGCACCTAAGAAGGCGGCTGCCAAAAAGGCGGCCCCCAAGAAGGCAGCAGCCAAGAAAGACGCTGCGGAATAGTCGTGGCGAAGAAACCGCGCGGCAACCTGCCCTCGAAACAGGAAATCCTGCGCTTCATTGCCGATAACCCCGGCATGGTCGGGAAACGCGAAATCGCCAAGGCGTTCAACATCCCGCCGGCGGAGCGCGTGGCGCTCAAGGGCCTGTTGCGCGAGATGAAGCGCGAGGGCGAATTGCAGCCCGCCGCGGCAGGCACCAAGCGCCTGCTGCCCACCGGCACGCTGCCGGAAATCTGCATGGCCGATATCGTGCGCCAGACCCGCGATGGCGATCTGGTGGCCCGGCCGGTGGAATGGACCGGCGAAGGCGATCCGCCGCAGATCGACCTGGCCAACAATGGCAAGCGCAGTCGTGAACTCGGCGCCGTAGGCGTCGGCGACCGCGTGCTGGTGCGGGTGCGCGAGGCCGGCTCGCACCGCTATCAGGGCCGCATTGTGCGCGTGCTGGAACAGCGCGAGCAGCCGGTGCTGGGCCTCTATGCCGTTACCGAGGATGGCGAAGGCCGCTTGCAGCCGACCGACCGCAAGATCCGCCATGAATTCCTTATCGCGCCGGAAGATGCCGGCAAGGCCAAGCCCGGCGAACTGGTGGTGGCGCAGCCGCTGCCGGGCCGCCGCTTTGGCCTGCGCTCGGCGCGTGTTACCGAGGTGATCGGCCATGCCGAGGATCCGCGCGCGCTCAGCCTGATCGCCATCCATACCCATGGCATCCCCACCGCCTTCTCGGGCGAAGCCATGCGCGAGGCGGAAGCCGCCAAGCCGGTGACGCCGAAAGACCGCGAGGATCTGCGGCCCGTGCCGCTGATCACCATCGACCCCGAAGATGCCCGCGACCATGACGACGCGGTATTCGCCGCGCCCGATGACGATCCGAACAATCCCGGCGGCTGGCATGCCATCGTGGCGATTGCCGATGTGGCGCATTATGTGCGGCCCGGCAGCGCGCTGGACCGCGAAGCGCGGGCGCGCGGCAATTCCACCTATTTCCCCGACCGCGTGGTGCCGATGCTGCCCGAGGCGCTGTCGGCCGATCTCTGCTCGCTGATCGAGAACCAGGACCGCGCCTCGCTGGCGGTGCATCTGTGGTTCGATGCCGAGGGCAACAAGCGCCGGCATAAATTCACCCGCGCCATCATCCGCGTTGCCGCCGGGCTGCATTACGCCCAGGTGCAGCAAGCCATCGACGGCACGCCCGATGAAGGCGCAGCACCCTGGCTGGAAAGCGTGCTGAAGCCACTCTATGCCTGCCATGCGGGGTTGAACCGCGCCCGTGAAGCACGCCAGCCGTTGAGCATCACGTCCGATGAACGCCGCGTGGTGCTGGCACCGAACGGCGCCATCGCCGCGATCCGCCCGCGCCAGTCGTTGCTGGCGCATCAGGTGATCGAGGATTTCATGATCGCCGCCAATGTCGCGGCGGCAGAGGAACTGGAAAAGCACCGCACGCCCTGCATGTACCGCGTGCATGAACCGCCCTCGCCCGACAAGGTCGATTCCTTGCGCCGCTTCCTTGAAACGCTGGACCTGCGGCTGGCCAAGGGCCAGGTGCTGCGCCCGCACCACTTCAACCGCATCCTGGAGGCGGTGAAGGAAAGCGAGCATATGCGGCTGGTCAACACCGTGGTTTTGCGGACCCAGATGCAGGCCTATTACTCGGGCGAGAACCAGGGCCATTTCGGCCTGAACCTGGCGCGCTATGCGCATTTCACCTCGCCGATCCGGCGCTATTCCGACGTGCTGGTGCATCGCGGCCTGGTCAGCGCCCTGCGGCTCGGCCCGGATGGCCTGACCGACGACGACCGCACCAGCTTCGCCAATATCGCCGAGCATATCTCGTTCACCGAGCGCCGCTCGATGCTGGCCGAGCGCGACAGCCTCGACCGCTTCGTTGCCGCCTTCATGGCCGAACATGAGGGCGCCGATTTCGCCGCCCATATCACCAGCGTCAACCGCTTCGGCCTGTTCGTGGAACTGGACGAGACCGGCGCCGATGGCTTCGTGCCGATGTCGGCTTTGGGCGATGATTTCTATATCCATGACGAGGCCCGCCATGCGCTGGTCGGCCGCCGCACCAAGAAACGCTTCCGGCTCGGCGATGCGGTGATGGTGCAGCTGGTGGAGGCGACGCCGGTGACCGGCGGCCTGCGCTTTGAATTGCTCAATGCCTATGGCAGGACCGTGGCCTCGCCGCGCAAGCAATCGAACGTGAAACTGCCGAGGCCAAAGAAGCCGAAGCCTGGCCGCCCCACGGGCATCCGCACCGGCAAGAAGCAGAAGAACCGCTGACATAGCCGTTGCCGCGACTCGGCTAACAGGCGTTAGATTAGAATGATGACTGAAGCACCGAAAAAGCCCCCGCAGCCGATCCGCGACGCCGCCACCCTGATCCTCTACCGCTTTGACGCCGGCAGGCTGCAAGTGCTGCTCGGCGAACGCGCCGCTTCCAACGCCTTCATGCCAAAGACCTATGTGTTCCCCGGCGGCAGGCTGGACTTGGCCGATTACCGCGTTCGCCCCGCAGCCCCGCTGAATGTCGCCACCGCCGCCCGCTTCGCCCGCGCCCGCGTCACCGGCCCGCGCAAGGCACTGGCCCTGGCGCTGGCCGCCATCCGCGAGACCTTCGAGGAAACCGGCCTGCGCCTTGCCGGCCCGGCCAGCCGCGCTTTCAAGGGCGAGCCGCCGGAGGGCTGGGGCGAGTTCTGCACGGCGGATGATTGCCTGCTGGCACCCGACCCCTCGGCCTTGACTTATGTCTGCCGCGCGGTGACGCCGCCACAGCGCCCGCGCCGCTTCGATGCCCGCTTCTTCGCCGCCCCGGCCAGCGCCGCAACTGGCGAGCTGCGGCCCTCGGAGGAACTCGGCAACCTGCTCTGGATCACGCCAGACGATGCCGCCCGGCTGGACCTGCCGCCGATCACCCAGGAAGTGCTGCACCGCCTGCCCGACTGGCTGGCCGAGCCGGCGCTGCATAACCCCGATCTCGGCGTGCCGTTTTACCGCCGGGGTTATTCAGGCAAGGACATGATGGTTCTGGAATGACCAAGGTTCTGGAATGACCGGGATTCTGGAATGAACAATCCAGAAAACCCGCTGCCGCCCTTTGCCCGACCGGAATTGGGCTTTCCCCCACTGCCCGAAGGCGCCCGCCCGGCACGTCCGCGCGATGCCGCCAGCCTGGTGCTGCTGCGCCGCCGTGCTTCCGGCACCTGGGAAGTGTTGCTCGGCCGCCGCGCCGGCAAGCACCGCTTCCTGCCCAATGTCTACGCCTTTCCGGGTGGCCGGGTTGATTTAAGCGACAAGTCAGATACCCATCACAAGCCATTGGATAAGAATACGGAAACTCGGCTACTTAATCACGGCTGCTCACTTCAGGCGGCACAGGCCCTGGGCATCGCCGCTGCACGGGAAACCTGGGAGGAAACCGGCCTGGCGCTGGGGCCGCTGGTCTCCGGCAGCCTGCGGCCGGACCTCTCCGGCTTGGCCTATCTCTGCCGTGCCATCACCCCGGCGCAGAGCCCGATCCGTTTCCACGCCCGCTTCTTCGTCGCTGATGCCGAGGCCGCCTCGGGCGAGCTGGGCGGTTCCGGCGAACTGCTCGATCTTGGTTTCCGGCCGCTGGATGAGGCCCTGGCGCTGCCGCTGGCCGATATCACCGAATTCGTGCTGGGGCAGCTTAAAGACCTGGAAAGCCTGTCCCAGCCCGCCCGCACCGCCTTCTGGCGCTATCGCTCAGGCCGTCCGGTGGTTTCCTGGGAGGATTGATGTTCCGACTCTGTTTCACATGAAACACTGGAATCGCCAAGCCCCAGGTTTCACGCCCGGCGGAGCTACCCTTACCTTGACAAAGCGCCGCGAATCCCTATGCTGCGCCAACTTTTTAACACCCGTCTGTTGGAATCACCGCCATGGCAAAGCCGACCACCCTGAAGATCAAGCTGATCAGCACCGCTGACACCGGCTTCTTCTATGTGACCAAGAAGAACCCGCGCACCAAGACCGAGAAGCTGAGCTTCAAGAAGTATGATCCGGTGGCGCGCAAGCATGTCGAATTCAAGGAAGCCAAGATCAAGTAACCATCCAGTTACTTCTGATCTGGATACGCAAACGGCGCCTTCCGGCGCCGTTTTTCGTTCTGCCTGGCTGCCAGCGTTCTAGCTGGCTAACCGTGATCCCGGTCAGGTCTGCATCGCCGGATGGTCCGCCGGCACCTTGCGCAGGGCCGCCCACAGGCTGAGCACCGACAGCACCGTGGCAATGGCGAACAGGCCGGGATAGCCCAACGCATCGGTGAGCACGCCGCTGATCAGGGCGCCGGCCATGAACACGAAAAGCTGGGCGCAGGAGAGCAGCGAGAAGTCGGTGCCGGCGCGCTCCCTGGCCGCCGCCCCCATGAACAGCGAATACAGCGCCACGATCTCCATGTAGCGGGAGATGGTGTTGCAGGCCACCAGGATGATCAGCAGCGGGTGCCAATCCAGCGGCAGCGTGGCATAGAGCCAACAGCCGAAGAATACCGCCGTGCGCAGCAGGCCGAGCGCCAGGATGGTCTGCCACAGGCCGAGGCGGCGGATGGTCCAGGCCGCCAGCGCCGCGCCGAGCAGCCCGGCGGTGACGGCGGCGGCGCCTGAGAGATAGCCGATCAGTTCCAGCGACAGGCCGTTATCGACCAGGAAGGGCTTCTCCATCGCCTTGGTGATGCCTTCGGACGCCCGGTAGACCAGGGCGAAGCCGAGCACCGAATAGGTGATCGGATCGCGCAGCGCGGCCCGCAGCGAGGCGCCATTCCCTTCCGCCGCCCCAGCCACTGCCGCAGCCTGGGGAACCGCCTGGGCCGGCGGCTCATCCATCAGCAGGGTGAACAGCAGTGTGCCGGCAGACAATGCCGCCAGCACCAGGATTGCCGTGGTCCAGCCGAACTGGCTGTAGAGATAGAGTGTCAGGCTGGAGCCGATCACCACGCCGATCGCCACGCTGCCGCCCTGCACGGCATTGCCGCGCGCCCGCTCGCTGGCCTTGAGCCGCTCGGTGGCGAAGCCGTCGGTGGCGATATCCTGGGTCGAACTGAGCATGGTGATGACGAAGCCGAGCCCGATCACCACCCACATATTGGTCGGCGGCAGGAAGGCGAACAGCACCAGCAGCAGCACCACGCCGATCTGGGTCGGCACGATCCAGGAGCGGCGGTGGCCCAGCCTGGCGAGGCCGAACAGCCGCAGCGGCATACGGTCCACCATCGGCGCCCAGAGGAATTTCAGCATCATCGGCGCCATCAGCAGGCCGATCAGGCCGATAGCACTGCGCGACACGCCGCCATCGCGCAGGATCGCCGGCAAAGCCGCCGCGTAGAGATACATCGGGATGCCCTGGGCGACATAAAGCCCCACCAGTGCCACCAGGATGCGCTTCTGCACAACGGCGGGCGCCGCCACCGAGGGCACGCTGCTATCGGCTATGGTCATGCGGCTTCCTCCAGACGGGCTAACGCCCGGCTTCCTCTAAACGGGCTAACGCCCAGGCAATACCTTCGGCCTCGGTTTCCACTTCAGTGGTCGGGAACGGCATCGCCTTGCGGAAATTGCTGGTGTCGTGGTGATGGTCAGGCTCGTGCTCGCGCACCCGCACCATGCCCCGGCATATCTCGCCGAGCCAATTGCGGTTCTGCTTGAACCACAGCGCCTGCTGCTTGTTGCCATCCGCCGACATGC
The DNA here is from genome assembly GCF_965278975.1 of Ferrovibrio sp. GTDB lineage: Bacteria > Pseudomonadota > Alphaproteobacteria > Ferrovibrionales > Ferrovibrionaceae > Ferrovibrio. Next base: position 3,677,774 of record NZ_OZ257126.1, on the reverse strand, counting down.
GGTTCTCGTTCTGCAGCACCACCACCAGGGCAAAGCCCGGCGGGCGGTGCAGCAGATCCTCCAGGGTGGCCAGATAAACACGTTCGTCGGCCGCTGTGAAACGGCCGACGAAGCGAAGCACATAGAGCGGCGCGCGCTCGGTTTCGTATGCAAACATGCCTTAGAATTTATGGCTGTAGCGCATCGCCACGGTACGGCCGAGGGCAGCAACATAGCTGTTGCGCGTGGCGCTGGCGCTGGGGTTGTAATAGTAGCTGTCGAACAGGTTCTCGACGCCGAAGCTGAAGGTGCCATGGCCAAGCCGGTAGCTTGCGATGGCGTTGACCAGGAAGCCCTCGTCGAGTTCAAAGCGGGTGGTGCCATCGTTGCGCAGGCGCGAGGAGAAGTACACCGTTTCGGCGTGCAGCGACCAGTCGCGGTCGACCTCCCAATCGGCATAGATCATCGCCTTGAGCGGGCTGCCGATGCGGTTGTTCGGCAGGTAATTGTCGATGCTGCCATCGCGGTTGGAGTCGTAGCGGCCTTCCATCCAGGCCAACGTGCCACCGAGCGTGACATTCTTGGTCAGGCTGTATTCGCCGTAGAGTTCGAGGCCGTAGACTTCTTCCTTCTGCTGCGAAATCTGGTTCGACGCCGCGATGAAGGTGGTGCCGAGATCGGATTGCGAGAAATAGGCACTGATGCCGCCGCTGGCCTGCTCGTTCTGGCCGCGCAGGCCGGCTTCGTAGGTGGTGACCTTCTGCGGCTTCGGGCCCAGCGTGGTGAAGTTGGTGCCGACACCCTGGAAACCGGAACGGCGGGTGAAGCCGCCGTAATCGGGCAGCGAATAGCCCTGCGAGAAGCCGGCGAAGGCTTCCAGCCCCTTGGCCACATCCACCACCATGCCGGCATTGTAGACCAGCGCATCGTAGACGAAGGAACCGCCGATCACATTCACAGGCGCAAGCTGCGCCGCGCCATTGGTATAGGCCGGGCGGCGGAAATTGGAGAGGTCAAGCTCGAAGCGGTCGTAGCGCAAACCGCCGCGCAGGCGCATCCAGTCCAGCACCGGCGCATCGACCTGGGCATAGGCGGCGTAGTTCACCTGCTCCATCGGTGCGATGGCATCCACGCCATCCTGGAATTTCTGCTTGGTCCTGTCCTGGCCGATATCGGCGCCCCAGGTCAGCTTCATACCCTTCATTATCGTATCGAGCGGCGTGGTCACCGCCGTCTGCAAACCAAGCTGCTGGCTATAGAGCGTGGTCTGGCCGTTGGTGTTCAGCACCGTGAACGAGCCGCCGGTGTAATAGACGAAGGGATTGGCGGTGGAGAGCGGCGCTAGTGCTGCGCGGCGCTCGACATCGCTGTAGCTCAGGTCGACACGCAGCGAGCCAAGCGCGAAGCCCGCATCGGTATAGCTGGTGCGGTAGAATTCCGAACGCTCGGCAACGCTGCGGCCGCTATAGGGCGAATTGGTCATCACCGAGGCCGGGCGCGTGGCATAGCTGGTGAAGTAATCCGGCTCCTGGTCGAGATGGATCGCGTTCAGCGAGAATTCCAGGCGGCGCGCATCGAAACTTTTGCCGACCTTGAACAGGCCGTTATAGTCGCTGACATTGTCAGCGCCGCCCTGCCCCAGCATGCCGTCGGACGGCACCAGCTTGCCATGGCCGTCAAACACATCGCGGCTATACTTGGCGGTGAGATTCGCCACCACATCCACCGGGCCGGCATCGCCCCGGAAACCGGCCGAGAGTTCCGGCGCGATGGATGCACCGATATCGGCGGTGAAGGCGCGCAGGCCGATGGAGGCCGTGGTCTCCGGCGTGCCACTGCCCTGCTTGGTGATGAAGTTGATGATGCCGCCGGTGGCGCCGTTGCCGTAAATGGCGCTGGCGCCGTTCACCACCTCGATGCGCTCGATACTGTTCAGATCGACGCCCGAAAGCATGCGCGAGATATCGCGCAGCGGGGTGTTGCGCTGCACGCCATCCACCAGCACCAGGGTGTTGCGGCCGCGGAAATTCTCCGACGCATTGCTCAGCGTCTCGTTGCTGATGCTGTAGCCCGGCACCAGCTTCTGCAGCACCTTGGACGGGTTGCTGGTCAGGCGCAGTTGGCGCTCGATTTCCTCGCGGCCGATCACGATCACCGAACCGGGGATCGAGGAAACCGGCTCCTCGACGCGCGAGGCACTGACCAGCACGGTATCGAGCAGGGTCGGTGTGTTGCCGCTTTCCTGCGCCAGTGCCGGCGCCCCGCCTACCCCGACGCCAACAGCCGACAGGCCCCCGCCAATCGCCGCCGCAACCCAGAACTTACTGTGCCGATTCATTGTGATCATTCCCCAGAATGTACTTTTGCTGGGGCTGGAATTTAGTACTAGTAATAATGATTTGCAATTATAATTCTTAGGAATGTTATTGAGCGTGAAAAGCCGTCACCCGATGGCCCAATCGAGTAAATTCCTTTTCACAATAATAACTTAGACTAGAATCGCTCTTCCAGGGCGGCCTTGATCCGCTCCAGGTTGGCCATCATCTGCTGCAGCTCGGCGTCACTCCAGCCAGCGAAAAGTTCCCAGGCCGCCGGCACCAGCAGCCGAATCGCCTGCCGGTGCAGTTCCTGCCCGGCGGGCGTGATGAACAGCAGCTTCTGGCGCGCATCGAAGGGGCTCGCCTCCTCCCGCACCAGGCCACGCTGCAGCAGCTTCTGCACCCGCTTGGTCACGCCCGGCTGCGGCACCCGCATCATCTTTGCCAGTACCGTGACGGTGCGCGGCGTTTCCGGGCTTTCGACGAACAGATGCAGCAGGCCGAAAAGCGGCGCCGGCAGCGACAGGGTTTCCAATAGCCGCGTGGCCACACCGGCCGACAGCGAATCGACCATGCCGATCTTGTTGATGATGGCGAAGCGCATATCGAAAGGCGGTGGCGTGGCCTCTGCCAGTGATGGCGTCGGCTCGGGAGGCTTCTCGCGTTTGGCTACGGCCCGCCGCATCCCGCCCTCCTATTCGGTGGCGATGAGCACTTGGTTGCGCCCGGCGGTCTTGGCCTTGTAGAGGGCGTCATCAATCCGCTTGAGCAGCGTGTCGGCGGGCTCGCCGGGGCGGCTCGAACCCAGACCAATGGAACAGGTGACGATAAGCTGGCCCACCGGCGCGTTCACCTTGATCGGCACTTCGCTGATCGCGCGGTGCAGGCGGCTGGACACCACCTGGGCCGATTCCAGCGCCGTATCGGGCATCAGCACCACGAATTCCTCGCCGCCGAAACGGCAGGCCATGTCCATGCCGCGGATATTGCGCACGATGCGGGCGCCGATCTCGCGCAGCACATCATCGCCGACGCCATGGCCGTAGGTGTCGTTCACCAGCTTGAAGTGATCGAGATCGAGGATCAAGGCCGCCGTGCCGTGCTGCGACGCGCTCTGGCTCAGCAGCGTGCCGAGATGCGAGGCCATGTAGCGGCGGTTATAGAGCCCGGTCAGCGGATCGGTCACCGCCATCTCGATGCTCTGCTGGTAATGCTGGCGCAGCCGCTCCTGGTAACGCTTGCGGCGCACCTGGGCGCGCAGGCGGGCAATGAATTCATTGCGGTCGATCGGGCGCACCACATAATCGGTGACGCCGATTTCCAGGCCCTTCACCAAGGCGCGCTGATCATCCGGCCCCACCAGCAGCAGGATCGGCACGTTGCGCGTCTCCTCCGTGGTACGAAGCTGCGAGCAGAGCCGCAGGCCATCGGGGTTCTTGAGGCTGAGGCTGACCACGATGGAATCGTATTCCTGGCGCCGCGCCTCGGCCACCGCGCCGGCACCATCGGACTGCATGTCGAGCTTGAACTGGCCCTCGATCATGCGCTGCAGCCGCACCTGATCGCGCGGATTATCTTCCACCAGCAGCAGCCGTGCGTTGGCGTAATCCTCATCCAGGCTCGGCACCGGCGGCGACAGCACGCCGAGCGAGGCAGAAGTGCGTTCGCGCATGCGCAACTCGTCCAGCATCAGCTTGACGCGCAGCAGCGAGCGCACGCGGGCGAACATCGCCACGTCATCCACCGGCTTGGTCAGGAAATCGTCGGCGCCGGCGGAAAGGCCCTGCACCCGGTCCTCGGGGTCGCCGAGCGCGGTCACCATGATCACCGGAATATGCGCCGTCGCCGGGTCGGCCTTCAACCGGCGGCAGACCTCGAAGCCGTCCATGCCGGGCATCATCACATCCAGCAGGATCAGGTCCGGGTTGCCATGAACCGCGGAATCCAGTGCCTCCGGCCCATTGGCCGCCGTGATGACTTCGTAATATTCGCTGGTCAGCTTGGCTTCCAGCACCTTGATATTGGTGCGGATATCATCAACCACCAGGATGCGCGCAGTCATGCCGACCGCGTCAGTTCTTGGCGTCCAGGAAGTGCTTCACCGTCTCGATGAACTTGCCGACCGAAATCGGCTTGGCGATATAGGCGTCACAGCCACCCTCGCGCATCTTCTCTTCGTCGCCCTTCATGGCAAAGGCCGTCACCGCCACCACCGGTATGGAACGGAGATTGTCATCCTCCTTGATCCACTTGATCACTTCCAGGCCGGACACTTCCGGCAACTGGATGTCCATCAGGATCAGGTCCGGCCGGTGCTGGCGCACCATGGCCAGCGCCTCCATACCATCCTTGGTTTGCAGAGTCTGGTAGCCATGAGCATCCAGCAGGTCGTGGAACAACTTCATATTAAGTTCGTTGTCCTCGACGATCAGAACGGTCTTGCTCATCCGGCTTGTCCCCGACTAGCACCGCCACGCGGAGCAGTTTGTATCCATATTATCTCAACGATATGTAGCATTTGGCTGCAACCGGGCCAAGCCGTTTCAAGACCGCGAATCATGTATAATGTGTCTGTCATGCCTGAGAACAATCCCCTCCCGCCCCCGGCGAGTCCAGCCCCGGCAACTGCCGCGCAACTGGCCGAGCTGCGCCTGAACCCCGGCCGGCCGCTGCTGGTGGTCGACGCCGACGAAGTACTCTTCTACTTCATGCGCGGATTTGAACGCCATTTGCAGGATCAGGGCCTCTATTTCAACTGGCAATCCTTCGCGCTGCACGGGAATGTGCGCCGCCGGGCCGATGATGCCGTCCTGCCCCAGACCGAGCTTGGGCCGCTGCTGGATGGCTTCTTCGCCACCGCCACCGACCTGCTGGAGCCGGTGGATGGCGCCGCCGACGCCCTGGCCGCGCTGGCGCCCCTGGCCGATATCGTTGTGCTGAGCAACTTGCCCCTGCATGCCCGCGAGGCCCGCGCCACCGCTTTGCACCGCCACGGCATGCCCTACCCCATCATTGCCAATACCGGACCCAAGGGGCCGGCCATGGCCGCCCTGCTGCACCATGGCCCGAAGCGCGCCGCCTTTATCGACGATATTCCGCATAACCATGCCTCGGTGGCGAAATTGGCACCAGCGGTGCACCGGGTGCATTTCATCGCCGATCATCGGCTGGCCGCCTTGCTACCGCCCAGCGAGCATTGCCAGCATCGCGGCGAATCCTGGGCGGCGATGGCGCAGCACCTGGCCCGCGAACTGGGCAGCTGATCCATGCGGATCGGCGTGGATCTCGGCGGCACCAAGATCGAGGCCATCGCACTCGGCGATGATGGCGCGATCCGCGCCCGCCGGCGTATCTCCGCACCGCGCGACGATTATACCGCCACCATCCGCGCCATCCGCGACCTGGTGCAGGTGGTGGACAGCGAAGCCAATATCATCCGCTTCGGACCACCGGCACCCGTCGGTGTCGGGATTCCCGGCACCATCTCGCCCGCCACCGGCCTGGTGAAGAATGCCAATTCAGTATGGCTGATCGGCCATGCCATGGATCACGATCTGCAGGCGGCGTTGCAGCGGCCGGTGCGGCTTGGCAACGATGCCAATTGCTTCGCGCTGTCGGAAGCCGCCGACGGTGCCGGCCAGGGCTACCGCACCGTGTTCGGCGTCATCCTCGGCACCGGCTGCGGCGCCGGCATCGTGGTGAACGGCCAATGCCTGCTCGGCCCCAATGCCATTGCCGGCGAATGGGGCCACAACCCGCTGCCCTGGCCCGAACTTGGCGAATTGCCTGGCCCTGATTGCTATTGTGGCCTGCAAGGCTGCAACGAGACCTGGCTCTCCGGCCCCGGTTTCGAAGCCGATTATGCCCGCGCCAGCGGCACGCCGCGCCAGGCAACCGACATCGTAACGCTGGCTGAGCTTGGCGATGCCCAGGCCGAGGCGGCATTGCAGCGGCTGGAAAGCCGCCTGGCCCGCGCGCTGGCCGGGGTGATGAACCTGCTCGATCCCGATGCCATCGTGCTGGGTGGCGGCCTCTCCAATATCGAGCGGCTCTACGCCAATGTGCCGAAGCTGTGGCAGCGCTGGGCGTTCAGCGACCACGTCACCACGCCGCTGCTGCGCAACCGGCATGGCGACAGTTCCGGCGTGCGCGGTGCCGCCTGGCTGTGGCGCATCGGCGAGCGGAACTAAATCGCGATTGCCACGTTTATTCCCCAGGTGACACAAACCATGGGGCTACCATGCGCTATATTCTGCTCTGGCTCGTCGGCGTGCCGATCCCGGTAATCCTGCTGATCTGGTTCATGTTCAGCTAGGAGCAGTCGCAGCTAGCAGCGATCCCTGGGCAGGATTTCCAGCGATTGCAGCGTGGCGCGGATGGCGTAATCGCCATAATCGAAAACGATTTCATCGCTGATGCCGTTTTCATACAGCCGGAAGGCGATTTCGTAATCCGGCGTGTCGCTTTTCTTCGCCGTGGAGAAATAGGCCAGCCGCACGCGCCAGGAACGCTGCTGCTTCAAACCATCGAAGCGGCCTTCCGTGCTCGGCGGCAAGGTACGACCGATGAAGCCGCCGATGCTGGCGAAGCCATCTGCCGCCGAGCCATCGAACACATCGGCGCGCAGCAGGTTGCGCGCGGCACGGCCGGCTTCGATCAGGCGGATGGTGTGATCGGTCGGGAACATCGCGCCGGCAGGCAGGTCCAGCGTGGTATCCTCGGGCTGCGAGAAGGTGATGCGGCCGCCGCCAGCCCCGAGCTGGCCTTCGCCGACCAGCTCCTCCTCATCCTCGCCATTCAACTGCTCGCGCAGGCGGAAGCGGAAACGCTGACCGTTCAGGCTTTCGAAGGAACCCAGCGTCATGTCGCTCAACACCTGACCATCCTCGGTCTGGGTTTCGATCACGAAACGCTGGTTCAGCACATAGCCATCGCAGCTATTGAGGAATTCCAGGCTGAGGCCGCCGCCGATGCCGGAGCGGTAATTGCGTGGATCATGCCGGGCGATGGAAAGGCCATAGGTGGCGCGGTGCGAAACCAGGCCCTTGCCGATGGCCTGTAACGCCTTGGGATCGGCCTGATCCTGGGCGTGAACCGGCCTGGGCGACTGGCCGGCAGCCAGCAGCAACAGCAAAATAGCAAACCAGGCAAAAAGGCGCTTCATCGAATCCTTGCTCACGGCACGTCCGCTCTTCACAATATAGGGGCGCTGCGGCGGCGCAACATGCCACCGCGCATCTTATGGAAAAATAACGCTAATCCCCAACAACATACCCGTCTGGTGACATGAGCCGCTTCCGCCTGCTGCTAACCCGCCGCCTGCCGCCCAATGTCGAAGCCCGCGCGCGGCGCGATTACGACGCCCTGCCGAACCCACAAGACACGTTGCTCGGCCCGGAAGGCATCGCCGAGCGGGCCAACAGCCATGGCGCCGATGGTATCCTGGTCTGCGCCGGCGACCGCGTGACCGCCGAGGCGGTGGCGAACCTGCCGCCCAGCGTGAAGGTGATCGCCACCTTCTCGGTCGGCTATGAACATATCGACGTGGCGGCAGCCAAGGCGCGCGGCATCATCGTTACCAACACGCCGGATGTGCTGACCGAGGCGACCGCCGACACAGCCCTGTTGCTGCTGCTGGCTGCCGCGCGCCGGGCGCATGAAGGCAACAAGCTGGTACGCGACGGCGAATGGCGCGGCTGGCATACCACGATGCTGCTGGGCCGCGATCCCAACCGCAAGCGGCTCGGTATCTATGGCATGGGCCGCATCGGCCAGGCGGTGGCGCAACGCGCCCGCGCCTTCGGCATGCAGATCCATTATCACAACCGCCGCCCACTGCCGCCGGAACAGGCGCTGGGCGCGGTGTATCACGACACGCTGGAAAGCCTGCTCACGGTTTCCGAGTTCTTCTCGATCAACGCGCCCTCGACGCCGGAAACGCGCGGCCTGTTCGATGCCGAACGCCTGGCCCTGCTGCCGCCCGGCGCCATCTTCGTGAATACCGCGCGCGGCGACATGGTGAATGACGAAGCCCTGCTGGCGGCGCTCAAGTCCGGCCATATCCGCGCCGCCGGGCTGGACGTGTTTGCCGGCGAGCCGAACCTGCATCCGGGCTATGCCGCGCTCGACAACGTATTCCTGCTGCCGCATATCGGCAGCGCCACCGAGGAAACCCGCGATGCCATGGGTTTCGCCGCCCTGGACAATATCGACGCGGTGCTGGCCGGCAGGGTTCCGCCCAGTCCGATCTAGCGGACCGATTTAACCGGCAATATTTGCCGAGGGATTCTGGAGTATTTTTACCGGAATTCCAATAAAAATACTCTGGCACGGCCATTGCTAAGTAAGACCCGGAACAAAGTCACACGGGTTTCGTCATGAGCTTCGCCCTGCCAGCCAATGATCTGCCGGTCAATCTCGCCGACTGGCGTGCCGACCAAGCCCCGGCCTTCGGTGCCGCGCTGCCTGAGTCAGCGCGCCCCGGCTTCGCCAGCCTGGTGCTGCGCCTGCGGCTGCAACTGCGCCGTGACAGCGACCCCGCCCGATTGGCGCTGCTCGACCAGATCCTCGATGTTGCGGCGGAAAGCGAGCAGAAGCTTGCCGACCAGCAGCAGCGTATCGAGGATCTCGAGCGCGTCAGCCTTACCGATGAACTCACCGGCCTGGCCAACCGCCGGGGATTCGAGCGCCACATGGACCAAGAACTGGTCCGCGCCCGCCGCCAGAATGGCGGCGGCGTGCTCGGCTTCCTCGACCTGGACGGCCTGAAGGGCATCAACGACGGGCATGGCCATGCCGCCGGCGATGCCGCCCTGCGCCATGCCGCGCGCCATCTGCGCCAGGCCACCGGCAGTGAGGATTTCGCCGCCCGCCTGCATGGCGATGAATTCGCCCTGGTGCTGCCCGATAACAGCGTGCCGGAAGCCGAGGCACGGCTGCGCGCGCTCTGCGCCGCGATCCGCAACGAGCCGCTGCTCTGGGGCCAGGGCCGCCTCGCCGTCGGCCTCTCCTACGGCCTGGTGCGCTATGATGGCCGCGCCAGCCTAGCCAACCTGCTGAAAGCCTCCGACCGCGCCATGTACATGCACAAGGAAACGCGGCGCACGCGCCCCATCAGCTGACCCTGTGAGTAAACCCGCCATCGGTTGCGATTAAAGGCGGCTTGGGGCCAGGGGCCGGACTCATTGGGAATAGGCCCGTGACGTTGTGATTTTCTTGCCTGGCTAGGAGAGAACCCGAAAGCGATGTGGTGCATCGGTGAGGGTTTTCGACAACGCCAGGCAAGAAAAGCACATCGCCCGAAGGGTTGGTCTGGGAGGGCCGCCGGGTGTCGTCGCAAATCTTGCCCGTAGTCCCACTACGCGCTACGATTTGCTCCTAACCGGCGACCCTCCCAGACCAATCACAGGCCTATTCCCAATGAGTCCGGCCCCAAATACCGGCTCCAGTAAGCACAAAGGTATCCTCCCATGACCGAGAGCCATGAAGCGCGCCTCAAGGCGCTGGGCATTGAACTGCCCAATCCCTCCACCCCGGCAGCCAACTACGTCCCCTACACCATCAGCGGCAAGACGCTCTATGTCGCCGGCCAGATCACCATCTGGAATGGCGAACTGCGCTATCTCGGCCGCCTTGGCGCCGATATGAGCGTGGAACAGGGCGTGGAAGCGGCGCGGCTCTGCGGCCTCAACCTGATCGCCCAGGCGCGCGCGGCGGCCGGCGGTTCGCTGGATGGCATCAAGCGCGTGCTCAAGGTCGGTGCCTTCGTCAACTCGACACCGGATTTCATCCAGCAGCCGCAGGTGGTCAACGGTGCTTCCGACCTGTTCGTGCAGGTATTCGGCGAGGCTGGCAAACATGCCCGCTATGCGGTCGGCGCGGTGTCGCTGCCGCGCGGCGTGTCGGTCGAGATCGACGCCATCTTCGAACTGGCCTGAGCCTTGGCTGGCCGCATCGCCGCGCGCCTCAAGGAGCTGGGCCTGGTGCTGCCACCGGCGCATATGCCGGTGGCGAATTATGTCGGCTGGACCAAGGCCGGCAACGAGGTCTGGGTCGCCGGCGTCGGCCCCACCTGGGGCCAGAGCGTACGCCACCAGGGCAAGCTCGGCGGCTCCGCCTCGATGGCCGATGGCGTGGCGGCGGCGCGGCTGACGGCGCTCAACCTGCTGGCCCAGGTGAGCCAGGCCGTGGAAGGCGACCTCGACCGCATCGAACGCTGCCTCAAGGTTTTCGCCCTGGTCAATTCGACACCGGATTTCCAGCAGGCGCAGGTCGTCGCCAACGGCATCACCGACCTGCTGCAGGAAGTGTTCGGCGAACCCGGCCGGCCGGCGCGCACCGCGATCTCGGCGCCGTCCCTGCCCTTCGATATCACGGTGGAAGCCGATGCCGTGTTCCTTATCCGCGAGTAGGTGAGCGTTATGAACGAAGCCACCCCGAAATGGCTGCTGAAAACGCCGGTGGCGCATCGCGGCCTGCATGACATCGCCAAGGGCGTGCCGGAGAATTCCCGCCTCGCCTTCCAGCAGGCCATCGACAACGGCTATGCCATCGAACTGGACGTGCGCATCACCGGAGACGGCCAGGCCGTGGTGTTCCATGATGCCGTGCTGGACCGGCTCTGCGGCAAGCCCGGCCGCGTTTCCGAGATGACGCTGGCGGCGCTGAAGCGCGAAACCATCCTCGGCACCACCGAGACGGTGCCGAGCTTCCATGACGTGCTCGACCTGGTGCAGGGCCGCGTGCCGCTGCTGGTCGAGATCAAGAAGGACAATGCCGATCCCGCCGGTCCGCTGGAGCAGGCGGTCGCCAACATGCTGCGGCATTATCCCGGCCCTGTTGCCGTACAATCCTTCAGCCCACGCACGGTGGCCTGGTTCCGCGAGCATGCGCCGCAATTCGTGCGCGGCCAGATCGCCTGCGCCCTGGCCGAGATGGGCAAGAACCTGAACTGGTATCAGAAGCTGGGCCTGCGCTGGATGCTGAACCGCTTCCATGGCGAGCCGATGTTCCTGGCCTATGACGTGAACGACCTGCCCTCGCCGCTCACTGCGCGCTACCGTGCCCATAACCTGCCGGTGATCAGCTGGACGGTGCGCAGCAAGGAGCAGCGCGCCCGCGCCGCCGCCCATGCCGATAACGTCATCTTCGAGGAGCTGTCCACGAAGTGAGCGGCCTAACTGTCCGGTCGATTGGCGGCATCGCCAATATTCCGGCGGTGGAGTGGGATGCCTGCGCCGGCGCGGACAATCCCTTCCTGCTGCATGGCTTCCTGCTCGCACTTGAGCAATCCGGCTGCGTCGCGCCACGCCAGGGCTGGCAGCCGACGCATCTGATCGTCGAGGAGGACGGCAAGCCGGTCGGCGCCATGCCGCTCTATTTCAAGGGCCACAGCCAGGGCGAATACATCTTCGACCAGGGCTGGGCCAATGCCTATGAACGCGCCGGCGGGCAGTATTATCCCAAACTCTTGTCCGCCGTGCCGTTCACGCCGGTGACCGGGCCGCGTTTCCTGGTGGCGCCCGGCAATGATGCCGGGGCTGTACGCACCGCATTGCTGCAAGGCGCGCTGGAAATCGTGAAGCGGCACCAGCTTTCCTCGCTGCATGTCAACTTCGTCACCGAAGCCGAGAACGCCTGGGGCGAAAGCACCGGCCTGCTGCATCGCCTAGGTGAGCAATTCCACTGGCAGAATGACGGCTATGCCGATTTCGATGCCTTTCTCGCCGCGCTGGCCTCACGCAAGCGCAAGGCGATCAAGCGCGAGCGGCGCGAGGCGGTAAACAACGGTATCGAAATCGAGGCATTCTCAGGCGACGCATTGCGCGACGAACACTGGGATGCCTTCTTCGATTTCTACATGGATACCGGCAGCCGCAAATGGGGCCAGCCCTATCTGAACCGCGATTTCTTCCGCCGCCTGCACCGGGCGATGCCGGAACGCGTGGTGCTGGTGCTGGCAAAGCGCGCGGGCAACTGGATTGCCGGGGCCTGGAACATGCTGGGCAGCGACACGCTCTATGGCCGCAACTGGGGCTGCATCGAGCAGCATAATTTCCTGCATTTCGAATGCTGCTATTACCAGGCCATCGACTACGCCATCCGCCATGGGCTGAAGCGCGTGGAGGCCGGCGCCCAGGGCGAACACAAGCTGGCGCGCGGCTACCTGCCCAGCCCGATCCATTCGCTGCACTACATTCCCGATCCCGGCTTCCGCCGTGCCGTGGCAAATTTCCTGGATGAAGAGCGCGCCCATATGCAGGGCCTGATCGCGGCACTGGACGAACATTCCCCCTTCCGCCAGACCGAAGTCACACCGGAAAGTGAGTGAAACCCCGCCGGCTTGGCCTTAGACTGATGCCAAACTGGGAGAGGGAAACATGAGCGGAGCCGATTGCGTTTTCTGCAAGATCGTCGCCGGGCAGTTGCCGAGCATCAAGCTGGCCGAGGACAAGCATTGCCTCGCCATCATGGACATCAATCCCTTCGCGCCCGGCCATGCCCTGGTGATCGCCCATGAGCATCACCCGGACCTGTTCAGCACGCCGGCGGAAACCGTCGGTGCCGTGGCCAGGATGGCGAAGCGCATCGCCACAGCGGTGCAGGAAGCCACCACACCGGACGGCCTCAATATCGTGCAATCCAACGGCCCGGGTGCGGCGCAATCGGTGCTGCATTACCATGTGCATGTGCTGCCGCGCTACAAGGGCGACAATGGCAAGCTGAACTGGAGCCTGACGCCCGGCGACCGCGAAGCGATCATCGATATGGCAGCGAAGATCAAAGGCTTCCTGTGAAATATCTCGCCGCCCTCGCCCTGCTGTTGCTGAGTCAGGCGGCGCAAGCCGCCGACTGGCTGGAACGCTGCGAGGCCGGCATAACAACTGGCGATGCCAGTGCCTGCGAGCGTGCGCTGGAACAGAAGCCGGATGATCCGGAAATCCTGCGCCGCCTTGGCAATGCCTATTTCCACGCCGACCGCTTCCTGGAAAGCCACCGCGCCTATCAGGCAGCCCTGCGCGCGGCACCCGGCGATGCCGGACTGCATTATGAATATGCCAGCCTGCTGGTGCTGGTGAATGAATACCATGAAGGCGTGCGCGAAGCTGAAACCGCAGTGAAGCTGGCGCCGGATCATCGCCTGTCCTGGGCCTTGCTCGCCACCTGCTACCGCATGATGAAACGGCCCGATCAGGCCATCAAAGCAACACAGCGCGCGGCTGCCCTGGGTGATCGCCGGGAAGCCTATACCCTGGCTCATGCCTATGGCGATGGCAGCGACGGGCTGCGGCGCGACCCGAAACAGGAAGCACGCTGGCTGGAACGCGCCGCCCTGGCCGGCCATGTCGCCGCCATGGATGAACTGGCTGATCTGTTCGCCAAGGGGCGACCGGGGATTCCCGCCGATATGGTCAAAAGCCGCTACTGGCATGGCCGCGCCGAGGCGGCATTGCGGTAGAAGATAAATCGTCATACCCCGCTAAGGCGGGGCATGACGGAAAGAATGAGAGCTCTACTGCAGCTTCGGATTCAGCGCGTCGCGCAGCCAGTCGCCAAGCACATTCACAGCGAGCACCAGCAGCACCAGGGTGAGCGCCGGGAAGAACACGGTCCACCATTCTCCGGAGAACAGGAAGCTCTGGCCGACGCGGATCAGCGTACCTAGCGAAGGCTGGGTCGGCGGCACACCGACGCCGAGGAAACTGAGCGTAGCTTCCGAGAGGATTGCCAGCGCCAGGCCCACCGTGGCCAGCACCAGCACCGGGCCGAGCGTGTTGGGCAGCACATGGCGCCAGACGATGGACCACGGCGCGCGGCCGATGACTTTCGCCGCCGCGACATAATCCTTGTTGCGCTCGACCATGGCAGCGGAGCGCGCGACGCGGGCGAAATGTGGCCATTCCGCCACGCCGATGGCAAACACCAGCACGAACAGCGCGATCTCGCCGTGCAGTTCACGCGGCAGGGCAGCGCGGCCGATGCCATCGATGGTGAGCGCGATCAGGATACTGGGAATGGTAAGCTGCACGTCGGCGGCGCGCATCACCACGGTATCAAGCCAGCCGCCGCGATAGCCGCAGAGCACGCCGATCAACGTGCCGAATACCGCCGCGAAGCCGATGGCGGCGAAGCCAACGAACAGCGATACCCGGCTACCGTAGAGAATGGTGGACAGCAGGTCGCGGCCCTGGTCGTCGGTGCCGAGCAGATACTTGCCCATGCCGCCTTCCACCCAGGCCGGCGGCGTCTGCGCATCCATCAGTTTCAGCGAGGCCGGATCGAAAGGATTGAACGGTGCCACCAGCGGCGCGAACACGGCGGACAGGATCATCACGGCGGCGACGATGGCGGCCACCACCACCACCGGCGAGCGGCGGAAGCTGTAGGCCAGGTCGCTATCGTACCAGCGGGCGAAGGTCTTGATCATTTGTCCTTGGCCGCCTGCCCCTGCTGCGCACTCAGGCGTGGATCGATCAGGAAATACACCAGATCGACAGTGAGGTTCAGGATCACGAACAGCAGGCCGACCATCACCAGATAGGCCGACATCACCGGGATATCGGCGAAGGTGACGGCCTGGATGAACAGCAGGCCCATGCCCGGCCACTGGAACACGGTTTCGGTGACGATGGAAAAGGCGATCAGGCCGCCGACCTGGAGGCCGATGATGGTGACCACCGGCATCAGCGTGTTTTTCAGCGCATGGCGGAAATGCACCACGCTATCGGAAAGGCCGCGCGCGCGGGCGAACTTGATATAGTCGGTGCGCAGCACTTCCAGCATTTCCGACCGCACCAGCCGCAGCACCAGGGTAAGCTGGTAAAGGCAGAGCGTGATCGACGGCATGATGATGGCGGCCCAGCCGGATTTGGTGAGGAAGCCGGTGCTCCACCAGCCAAGCTGCACTACTTGGCCGCGCCCGAAGCTGGGCAGCAGGTCGAACTGCACCGAGAACAGATAGATCAGGCCGATGCCGATGACGAAAGTGGGCAGCGACACGCCGACCAGCGACGCCGTGAGGATGGTACGGGTGAACCAGCTATCGCGCCTGAGCGCGGTATAGACGCCAAGCGGCAGGCCGAGGATCAGCGCCATGATGGCGGAGAGCGCGACGAGTTCCAGCGTCGCCGGCAGGCGCTCGCGGATCAGGATGCTGACCGGGCGCTTGAGCCGGTAGCTGAGGCCGAATTCGCCCTGCGCCGCGTTGACCAGGAAGCGGCCGAACTGCACCAGGGCCGGATCATCGATGCCAAGCTGCTCGCGCAAGGCAGCACGGTCCGTGGTGGTGGCATCCTGCCCCACCATGTTGTTGATCGGATCGCCGATATAGTTGAACAGCACGAAAGCGACCAGGGCCACCGCCAGCATGACGGCGAGTGCCTGGCCCAAACGGCCGATGAGATAGCCGAGCATGGGGCGGACTCTAAAGGAAACGGGCCGCCCTGCGAAGGGCGGCCCGTTGGCTGGTTACTTCAGCTTGGCGAAGTGGAAGCGCGGCACATTGTCGGCGATGATGGGCATGTCCAGCTTGTCGGCCATGGCCCAGTTCAGCACCTGATGATGCAGCGGCAGGTAGATCACCTCGTCGTTGACAATATCCCACACGTCGCGGATCAGCTTGTCGCGCTTGCCGGCATCAAGCTCCGAGAGCATGCCGTTGATCATGCCGTCCAGCTTCGGGTTCGAGTAGTTGGTGAAGTTCCAGGAGCCGTTCTTGCCGTCCGGGGTCTGCACCAGATACGAGAACACATAGTGGGAGTCGAAGGTCGGCACGCCCCAGCCGAGCAGGAAGAAGCTGCTGTCCTTCTTCTGCAGTTTGGGGAAATGCAGCGTCTTGGAGCGCGCCGCGAGATCCACCTTGATGCCGGCCTGGGCCAGCATGCCGACGACAGCCTGGCAGACCGCTTCGTCATTCACATAGCGGTCGTTCGAGCAATCCAGGGTGATACCGAAGCCATTCGGGTAGCCGGCATCGGCCAGCAGCTTCTTGGCCTTGGCGACATCATACGGCAGGCGCTTGTCGATCGCGGCATCATACCCGTGCACGCCCGGCGAGGTGATCATGCCGGCAACCACGGCATCGCCACGCATCACCTTGGCGCGGATCGCTTCCATGTCGATGGCATGATACATGGCCTGGCGCACGCGCTTGTCGGCCAGCGGGTTCTTGCCCTTCACATCGGCATACTTCAATTCCGGGCTGCCGACATCGAGGCCGAGGAAGATCGAACGGATTTCGTTGGTCTTCTTCACCTGCATACCGGCAGTGCGGCGGACGCGTTCCACGTCCTGCACCGGCACGTCGAGCACGAAATCGAGCTGGCCCGAGAGCAGCGCGGCGACGCGGGTGGCGGCGGTGGTCACCGGGGTGTAGACGATCTCGTCGATGTTATGCGGCGCGTCCTTGAGGCCCCACCAGGTCGGGTTCTTGGCGGTGACGGTGCGGACATCCTGCTCGCGCAGCTTCAGCGAGAACGGGCCGGTGCCGTTGGCATTGCGCACGGCATAGGTCTCTTCCTTGTCCTTGTAGCTCTGCGGGTTCAGCACATTGTGCTTCTCGGCCCAGCCCTTGGAGAGGATGAAGATGTTGGCGATCTGGTTCGGCAGGATCGGGTTGGCGCCGTCGGTGATCACATGCACGGTGAAATCATCGACCTTCTTCACGTCCTTGACGGAGGCGATGTAGGTCTTGAAATCCGAATTGGCATGCTGGGCGCGCTTGACCGAGAACACCACGTCATCGGCGGTGAAGCTCTCGCCGCCATGGAACTTGACGCCCTGGCGCAGCTTGAATTCCCAGGTGGTGTCGTTGATCGCCTTCCACGAGGTGGCGAGCGCCGGCACGAATTTCAGATCGGCGGAATAGCCGAGCAGGCCCTCATAGACCTGGAATGAGCCGGTGCGGGTCAGGCCCTCGTTCTGGCTATGCGGGTCGAAGGTGAGATAGTCGCCCTGGCTGGCCCAGCGCAGGGTCTTGCCCTGCGCATAAGCTGCGGGAGAGATCGCCGCCAGCGCGAGCGCGCTGGCCAGCAGAGCCGCCTTGAGACGGAAGGTTGCCATTGGTGTCTTGCCTCCATGCAATGCCGGCTCTGGCTGATTTCGTCTGGCCGGCGATTGATGGAGAATTTATGTAAAATCGACATATAAGTCCATGTGGTGCCGGGGGCACCACACAGGAAATTCATTTGGATAATCAGGCAATTTCATTGCCCTTTACGTTTACCCTAGGTCAGCGCCCGGGGCCCGAACCGGGCTGCTGCACGACGACACCATACCAGCCCAGGCCGTCATAGGTTTCGTAGCCAATGGTGCGGGCAAAGGCCACCAGACTGCCATCGGCGGCGTAGTAATACCCCCGCTCCTGTTCCGCCGCCTGCAAATCGAAAGGCTGATACAGGCCCTGACCATCGGAAGCGGCAATGACCCGGCGCCTGGCATCGAGCAGCAGCACCCGGCTGCGCTGCCATTCCTCGGCACTCAGGCTGGGTTCATCATGCACGATGCTGCGGCCCTGCTTGTCCCAATCGAAGATCACACCCAGCACGCCAAGCGGCGCGCCATGGATCTGGCCGCCAGCCCGGACCGCCGCGGCATAGATCGCCACCGCCTTGCGCTCATGGCTGTTGCTCTGGCTGATCTCGTCGACGCAATAATCGTCGCCGCTGCGCGACCGCATGGCGTTCTGGAACCAGGGCGTGCGCGACACATCAGCCCGCGCGGCGCGGGGAAACAATTTCGGGTTGGCCGTGGCGACCACCCGGCCAGAGGCATCGGCCAGCACCAGATTGAGATACACCGTGTAAAAACGGTTGATCACGCCGAGGCGTTCGCTGGCGAGCGCGTATAATTCCTCGGAAGGTTCGGCCAGGGCCTGCCACATCGCCGCGTCGGTGGCCCACCAGCGGCAATCGCAGGTCCGCTCATAGAGGTTCCGCACGATCAGCTGCACGATGGTCTGGGCCATGTCGGCAAGGCGCGGGCCTTCCAGATCCTTCACGATCTGGGTGACGATCTGCTCGGCGGCCTGCTTGGAGGCGCCGATCCGCTTCAGCACGACATCGCGGAAGCGTTTGGAATTGTCGGCGGTCTGGTTCGCCAATGCCTTCACTTCCTGGGCCACCACCGCAAAACTGCGGCCTACCTCGCCGGCACGCGCCGCTTCGATCGAGGCATTCAAGGCTAGCAATGTGGTCTGGAAGGCGATGTTTTCGTTCTGCGCGCCGAATTCCTGAACGTCGCGCTCGATGCCATCGATTACCTGATGGACTTGCAAATGATGATTCTGATCGGCCATGACCTAACTCAAACAGCATGATGGGTGCCACGCCGGCAGTTTGACGGCGTGGGGTTACAGCCTCAGAAGCGTGCAGAAATTATGCCAGGAAGGCCGCCGGCAAGCGGAATACGCGATATCAATTCGCGTATTCCGGCTCCTTGCTTTCCGTGGCGTCGCCCTTGCCCTTGGGCGCGGGCGTCTTCTCGGCGGTGATTTCAAACCCGAGCTTGCCATCCTTCGCCGTCACCAGGATATGGCCACCCTTGACCAGCTGGCCGAACAGCAATTCGTCCGCCAATGGCTTTTTGATGTTTTCCTGGATCACGCGGCCCAGCGGCCGGGCACCATAGAGCGGGTCGTAGCCATGCTCGGCCAGCCAGGCGCGGGCCTCGTCGGTCAGCGCGATGGTGACATTGCGGTCGGCAAGCTGGCCTTCGAGCTGGGCGACGAACTTGTCGACCACGCGGGAGATGGTTTCCTGCGCCAGCGGCGCGAAGCCGATGGTGGCATCCAGGCGGTTGCGGAATTCCGGCGTGAACAGCTTCTTGATCGCCTCTTCGTCCTCGCCTTCCTTCAAACCGCGGCCGAAGCCGATGGCCTGCTTCGACATCTCGGAGGCACCGGCATTCGTGGTCATGATCAGCACCACGTTGCGGAAATCAACGCTCTTGCCGTTATTGTCGGTCAGCTTGCCGTGGTCCATCACCTGCAACAGAATGTTGAACAGGTCGCCATGGGCCTTCTCGATTTCATCGAGCAGCAGCACGCAATGCGGATGCTGGTCCACGGCATCGGTGAGCAGGCCGCCCTGATCGAAGCCGACATAGCCCGGCGGTGCGCCGATCAGGCGCGAGACGCTGTGGCGCTCCATGTATTCCGACATATCGAAGCGGATCAGCTCCACGCCCATGATATGGGCGAGCTGACGCGCCACCTCGGTCTTGCCGACGCCGGTGGGGCCGGAGAAGAGATAGGAACCGATCGGCTTTTCCGGTTCGCGCAGGCCGGCACGCGCCAGCTTGATGGCGCTGGACAGCGCATCGATGGCGGCATCCTGGCCATAGACCACGCGCTTCAGTTCGGCATTGAGGTTGCGCAGGGATTCCTTGTCCTCGCGGCTCACCGACTTCGGGGGAATGCGGGCGATCTTGGCAACGATGGCCTCGACCTCCTTCACACCGATCACCTTGCGGCGGCGCGATTCCGGCTTCAGCAATTCAGCCGCGCCGACTTCGTCGATCACATCGATGGCCTTGTCCGGCAGCTTGCGGTCGTTGATATACTTGGCCGAAAGCTCGACGGCGGCCTTGATGGCATCGTCGGTATAGCGGACGTGATGATGCTCTTCGTAATAGGTCTTGATGCCGCGCAGGATCTTCACCGCGTCGGTCAGGGTCGGCTCGTTCACATCGATCTTCTGGAAGCGGCGCAGCAGTGCGCGGTCCTTCTCGATGTAGGAACGAAACTCCTTGTACGTCGTCGAGCCGATGCAGCGCAGCGCGCCGGAAGCCAGCGCCGGCTTCAGCAGGTTGGACGCATCCATGGCGCCGCCGGAAGTGGCACCGGCGCCGATCACGGTGTGCATCTCGTCGATGAACAGGATGGCGTTCGGCTGGGCTTCCAACTCCTGCATCACCTGCTTCAGGCGTTCCTCGAAATCGCCGCGATAGCGCGTGCCGGCAAGCAGGCTGCCCATGTCCAGCGCGTAGATCACGGCTTCCTTCAGGATGCCCGGCACTTCGCCATGGATGATGCGGCGCGCCAGACCTTCCGCGATGGCGGTCTTGCCAACGCCGGGATCGCCGACATAGAGCGGGTTGTTCTTGGTGCGGCGGCACAGAATCTGGATCGTGCGCTCGATCTCGGGTTCGCGGCCGATCAGCGGATCGATCTTGCCGGCCTTGGCCTTGTCGTTGAGATTGACGCAATAGGCGGTGAGCGCCTCTTTGTCCTTGTCTTTATCCTTGGCGCCCGGCTTCTCGCGCTCGGCACGCTGCTCGCGCGCGCCCTCCTCGCCCGACGGCGCATCGGAGGCACCGCGCACCGGCCGGCGCTCGTTGCGCGCGCCCGGCGCCTTGGCAACGCCATGGCTGATATAGCTGACGGCATCGAGACGCGTCATGTCCTGCTCCTGCAGGAAATGCACGGCATGGCTCTCGCGTTCGGAGAAGATCGCCACCAATACATTGGCGCCGGTCACTTCCTCGCGGCCGGAGGATTGCACATGGAACAGCGCGCGCTGCACGGCGCGCTGGAAGCTCAAGGTCGGCTTGGCATCCTGCGGTAAGCCGGTAACCACCAGGCCGCGCAGTTCTTCATCGATGAAGGTGCCGAGCCGCTCGCGCAGCTTTTCGATATCGACATTGCACGCCCGCATCACCGCGATGGCGTCGGAATCTTCGGTAAGAGCGAAGAGCAGATGCTCAAGGGTAGCGAATTCATGCTTCTTGGCGCCGGCCAGGGACAGGGCCCGGTGCAGGGATTGCTCTAATGTGCGCGAGAAGCTTGCCATTCGGTCTACGCCTCCATCAACCACGTTCCACTAAACTTTAATCACGTTCCATGGTGCATTGCAGAGGATGCTGATGCTGGCGGGCGAAATCGACCACCTGGGTCACTTTCGTTTCAGCCACCTCGTAGGTGAACACACCGCATATGCCGACGCCCTTCTGATGGACATGCAGCATGATCTGCGTGGCTTCCTCGCGAGGCTTGTTGAAGAAACGCTCCAACACATGCACGACGAACTCCATCGGTGTGTAGTCGTCGTTCAGCAACAGCACCTTGTACATCGGCGGCTTTTGCGTCTTCGGCTTGGTCTTGGTGACCACGCCGATTTCGGTACGCCCGCGTCCGTCGCGTCCATCCCGCTCGCTCATGCCCGCCCACTCATCGGCTCTACTCTGTCCTGCTCACTGATGCCGCGGCTCATTCCTGTGCTCCGCCCGAAAAGCAAAAGCGCCATCCGCGCCACCGCATCGGTTAAGGATATGGGAACATGGTAAAAAAATACCAGCACCCGGCGGTTAAAAAAAGATGGTGTACAGCGCATTGACTTGACCTGTGGACAAAAAAAGGCCCGGCGTCGCCGCCGGGCCTCTACTCTTGCACTGTCACAAAGCCGTGTGCGGCTTGGCGCCCAATCAGGCGGCCAGCGGCTTCACGAACTTCTCGACCGCCGCCTGAACCTGGGCGTTGATCGGGGCAAAGGTGTCCTGAGCAACCTTGGCCGACACTTCGCTCAGCTTGGTGGCATGGGCGGCATAGGCTTCGAAGGCGGTCTTGGCGAAATCGTTCTGCAGTTCGATCAGTTCCTGCAGGGTCTTGGCGCCAAACAGGGCCTTCGTAGCGGCCAGGTTGTCTTCGTACTGAGTCTTCGCGAAAGCCAGCACTTCGGCGTTGATGGTTTCGGCGCCCTTCGAGGCGACGTTGCCGGCGGCGACGAAGGCGTCGATGTTGGTCTTGGAGAACTTGGCGGCGTCATCGTAGCTCTTCACCGCGGTTTCCAGGCGATCCTTGGCCTGGGCAAAGGCGCGCTCGGTGGCTTCGGTGGTCGCCTTCAGCGCCTTCTCCATCTGCTCCTTGGAAGCAGAGATCAGGGTTTCGTAGGGCGCGCTATCGAGCTTCGGCGCTTCGATCTTCGGCGCGACGGTCTTGGTCTTGGCCATGGGAATAATCCTTCTAGCGACTGTTGATCCTGGGGTGGGTGCTCTAAAAGCCGCCCCGGCGTACCGGCGCGGCAGAAAAAATGCTGCGGTGCAACATTGATGTTTATATGGGCACGCCCTGGGTTGCGTCAAGGGATTTTTTGTGCGCCGCAATATAAAAATGCGGCAATGCAGCGTTCCCTTGCGCGATCAACAGCTTATTGCCTAATTAAACGCCCGCTGGGTATACACCAAACCGTTGTCGCCAACGATATAGCGCGGCGGTACAACCTTGGGCTTCTCGCTGGTTTCGTTGAACAAGGTCGAATACGGCGGCAGCGGCACCTTGCGCGGCGGATTCACCGCCACCCCGGTACGGTCGAACGGCGCCAGCACTTCCAGGAAGCGCAGTGCCTTGAAGCTGGCGGTCTCGGCCGGGTAGCCCTCGGCGGCCCAGGCGTTGAAATGGAACTTGCCATCGCGGCAGGCGCTGGCGGTCCAGAAGAAGTCGTCGCCGCGCAGTTCCATATCGCGCTTCGCCGTCTGTTCGAAGCCGGCGTCGGTCAATGCCTTGGTAACAGTGGCGAATTCGGCCTGGCTGAGACGGTAGAGCGCCTGCTCGCCGCGCCACGGCTTGAGCGGATCCTCCACCGTCAGACGCAGCAGCGAGCCGGAGCCGATGACCCGTGCCTCCAGCATGACGCCGCCATCGGGCTGGGCCGAAAAGTCATAGGAACGACGCTGCTCGTCGTGGCGGCCATTATACACCAGACGGTAGCGCGCAGGCTGGCCGGACTGGCAGCTCACCGCCAGATCGTCGCCTCCGACATAGCGGTCCCAGGAGAAATGGCGGCGCACCGGGTCGTCCGTCGGCCCGACCGAGGCACAGGCGCCCAGCGCCAGAAGGGCCGCCAGACCAAACCATTCCTTAACCCGACGCATTTTAGACTCCATAAGTTGTGCTTCTGCCTGATGGTTAACGCTATGCTGAATCATAGCTGAATCAAGAGTTTGGCAGACTTTTCCACTGGACAAGCCGAATCGCGATTCATACACTCATGCCAAGCGAATCGGGCGAATTGATGGCGTTCCATCTCGCTCAGCGTCTGAGTCAAGCAATAGTGTATCGAGTCAAGCAGGATCGTTACGGGGGATCAATGATGCAGGTTGTCGCTCTGGTGCGGGGTATTGCGACCCTAGTTGTAACGATTTGTTTCTCTGTCCTGCTCAGCCACAGCCCTGCTCTCGCCCAGGGTAAATATGCCGCCATCGTGGTCGATGCCGATTCTGGCCGTGTGCTGCACGCACAGGATGCCGATGCCCTGCGCTACCCGGCATCGCTGACCAAGATGATGACCCTCTACATGGCCTTCGACGCGCTCAACAGCGGCCAGCTGCAGATGAACCAGCCGCTGAAGGTCTCGGCCCATGCCGCTTCCCAGCCCTATGGCATCGAACTGCGCGCCGGCCAGACCATCACCGTGCGCGACGCCGTGCTCGCCGCCATCACCAAGTCGGCCAACAACGCCACTGCCGTGCTGGCCGAAGCCATCGGCGGCACCGAGGCGCAGTTCGCTCAGATGGCGACCCGCCGCGCGCATCAGCTCGGCATGAGCCGCACCACCTTCAAGAATTCCTCGGGCCTGCCGAACAAGCAGCAGCAGACCACGGCGCGCGACATGGCGACGCTGGGCATGGCGCTGATCAAGAACCACGCGAAATACTATCACTACTTCTCCACCGCTGAATTCCAGTGGAAGGAAGCCACCATCCGCAACCACAACCATGTGCTGGCGCGCTATGAAGGCGCCGACGGCATCAAGACCGGCTTCATCGCCGCTTCCGGCTTCAACCTCGTCGCCTCCGCGAAGCGCGATGGCCGCCGCGTGCTGGCCGTGGTGTTCGGCGGCCCGAGCATCGTCTCCCGCGACAACCGCATGATTCAGTTGCTGGATGCCGGCTTCGAGCGTATCGGCAAGCCGGGCAACGATCCGGTGATGGCTTCCGTGGAGCCGGCCCCGGCCTTCAGCCTGATCAGTTCGGCCCAGGCCGCCGAAACCGGCAGTGCCGCCCGCGCCGCCAAGCCGAAGAAGGCCGCCAAGGCCGAGCCCGCCGTTGCCAAGGCACCGGCAGCCAAGGGCAAGAAGCAGAATGGCAATGGCTCCTGGGCGGTGCAGCTTGGCGCCTTCAAGAAGCAGGATGCCGCCGAGGCCACCGTTGCCAAGGCGCAGGCCAAGGTGCCGGCTGGCGAGCCGACCATCGAGACGCTGCGCGCCGACAGCGGTATGCTCTACCGCGCCCGCCTCACCGGCCTCTCGGAAGCCGATGCGCGCAATGCCTGTTCCAGCCTGAAGCGCAAGAACCTCACCTGCACGGTGGTTTCGCCCACTGCCGGGTAACAACGGTAAAGCTTTAGGCCGGGCGGCTAACGCCGGCCCAGCTTAAGGCGCTTGCTTTTCAGGCATGGCGCGGCCAAAGTCCGCGCCAATGACCGCGCGCCGGCCTATCAGCAAAACCCCTGCGACCAGCGGCCGCGCCGAAGGCATCAGCCTGGCGCCGATCCTGTATTTCGTCAGCGTGGTGATGTGCTGCCTCGGCGTGTTCATGCTGGTGCCGATGGCGGTGGATGCCGTCGATGGCCACCGCGATGCCTACGCCTTCCTCGCCTGTGCGCTCGGCACCATCTTCATCGGCGCCGGCATCGCCATCGCCACGCATAACAAACAGCAGCGCATCAGCCAGAATGAAACCCTGCTGATGCTGCCGGTCACCTGGGCTTTAGCCTGCCTGGTCTGCGCCGTGCCGTTCATGCTTTCGACGCTGAAGCTGCCACTGGCGGATGCGGTATTCGAGGCGGTGTCGGGCCTCACCAATACCGGCTCCACCGTCATTGTCGGCCTTGATAACGCGCCGCGCGGCATCCTGTTCTGGCGCTTCCTGCTGATGTGGATCGGCGGCTTCGGCGTGGTCACCATCGCCGTATTGCTGCTGCCCTTCCTGCGCATCGGCGGCCTGCAGCTATTCAGCCTCGACCTCTCGCCCAGTTCCTCGAAATTCGTGCCGCGCATGGTCGAGGTGGTGACGCAGATCGGCCTGATCTATATCGCACTCACCATCCTCAGCTCGATCAGCCTGTGGTTTGCCGGCATGAATGCCTTCAACGCCATCGGCCATTCCATGTCGGCCATCGCCACAGGCGGCTTCTCCTCCCACGACGCCGGCATCGGCTATTACAACAGTCCCGCCGTGGAATGGGTGTCGATCATCTTCATGACACTCGGCGCAATGCCGTTCGGCCTGTATATCCTGGCGCTCTATGGCAGGCCCGAGGCACTCTACCGCGACCAGCAGGTGCGGCTGTTCCTCGGCATCATCCTGGTGGCGGCCCTGCTGATCGCCCTATGGCGCGTGGTGCATTACGACATCGAGGTGATGCAGGCGCTGCGCGAAGGCTTCTTCGTCACTGTCGCCACCATAACCACCACCGGCTATACCGGCTATGACTATTCCACCTGGGGCGGCTTCGTCGAGGCGATCGTGCTGCTGCTGATGCTGAGCGGCGGCTGCACTGGCTCCACGGTTGGCGGCCTGAAAGTGTTCCGCATTTTCGTGATGGTGCAGATCCTGCGCGCGCAGATCCACCGCCAGATCTTCCCGCACGGCACGTTCCGCGTCACGTTCAACGGCGAAACCATATCCGATGCCGTGCGTGCCGGCGTCGTCACCTATTTCTTCACCTACCTGCTGACCATGGCCTTCCTGGCGGTGGCGATCGCCGCCACCGGCATGCCGCTGCTCGACAGCCTGGGGGCGGCCGCCACCGCGCTCGGCAATGTCGGCCCCGGCCTCGGCCCGACATCGGGTCCCTGCTGCACCTTCAAGGAAATCCCGGATGCCGCCAAATGGCTGATGAGCTTCGGCATGCTCGCGGGGCGACTTGAGATTCTCATTCTGATCATCCCGTTCAGCCGCTATTTCTGGCGCACCTGATTTTTCAGCGATACCCCAGCCCTATCGATACCAGAGCGTCGGCAGATAGAGCGTCAGGATCGGGAACATAGAGATCGCGGCCAGTACCACAAGCAGCGGGATCAGGAACGGCAGCACCGCCATCACGGTCTTATCGAAGCTCATTTTCGCCACCCGCGACAGCACGAACAGCACCATGCCGACCGGCGGCGTCAGCAGGCCGATCATCAGGTTCAGCACCATGACGACGCCGAACTGAACCGGATCAATGCCGAGCTTGCTGATCGCCGGCATGAATACCGGCACCAGAATCGAAATCGCCGCGATGGTCTCCATGAAGCAGCCAACGATCAACAGAATGATGTTGATGATCAGCAGCAGCATCAGTGGATCATTGGTCAGGCTGAGCAGGCCGCTGGTAAGCTGCTCGGTGATGCGGGTGGTGGTGAGCACCCAGCCGAACAGCGAGGCGGCACCGACGATGATCAGCACGCTGGCCGTGGTCTCGATGGTTTCCAGCGAGATACGGTAGAACTGCTTCAGGTTCAGCGAGCGATAGAGGAACACGCCAAGGATCAGCGCCCAGGCACAGGCGGCAATCGCCGCTTCCGTGGGTGTGAAAGCGCCAGTGCTCATGCCGCCGATCAGCAGAACCGGGGTGAACAATGCCGGGATGGCACGCAGGAAGCTGCGGCCGAGTGTCGGGATATGGAAAGCCTGATCGCGACCGATATTATGGCGGTGCGCATACCAGGTGACATAGATCATCATCGCACCAGCCATCAGCAGGCCGGGTACGATGCCGGCAACGAATAGCTGGCCGATGGAGACATTGGCCATGACGCCGAAAATCACCATCGGTAGCGAGGGTGGGATGATCGGCCCGATGGTGGAAGAAGCCGCCGTGATGCCGACCGAGAAATGATCGGGATAGCCATGATCCCGCATCGCCTTGATCTCGATGGTGCCAAGGCCGCCGGCATCGGCCACGGCAGTGCCTGACATACCGGCGAAGATCACCGAGCCGACGACATTGACATGACCGAGGCCACCACGCAGCCAGCCTACGGCAGCGGTGGCAAAATCATAAATGCGGTTGGTGATGCCGGCCGTATTCATCAGGTTGCCGGCCAGGATGAAGAACGGCACCGCGATCAGCGGGAATGAATCGACGCCACCGGCCATGCGGTGCAGCACCACGAAATCCG
Organism: Ferrovibrio sp.; assembly: GCF_965278975.1. Taxonomy (GTDB): domain Bacteria; phylum Pseudomonadota; class Alphaproteobacteria; order Ferrovibrionales; family Ferrovibrionaceae; genus Ferrovibrio. The sequence continues at coordinate 3,650,377 of NZ_OZ257126.1, read as the reverse complement.
GGATGTTGGAAAGAAACGCCGTGTAGAACAGCGACGAGCCGCCCAGCGCAACGAAGATCGGTACACCGATCAGCAGGGTGGCGAAGAAAAAGACGAGCAAAGCAAACATGCGGGAAACTCCCTAAATCCAGAATTCAGTCGATGATCAGGCTGGCCTTGTTCGGATCCTCGCGCCAGCCGCGCTTGGCATTGCCGAACACCACGCGGACGCAGCGATAGAGCATCAGGAAGCAGCCGAAGGCGACACCGCCATAAACGATGCTCATCGGCCATTCGATCACGGTCATGGTCTGGATCTGCATGCGCTCGGTGATGGTGATGCCGAACCAGCAGAGTGCCGCGATGAAGAACAACGTGATGACGTCGATGATGAAGCGGCTGCAGCGCGCCAGCATATCGGGCAGAAAATGCTGGATCGCCTCGACGCCGATATGCGTGCCGCGCCGCATCGCCGTGGCGCCACCGATGAAGGTGACCCACATCAGCAGATAGCGTGAAATCTCTTCGGTCCAAGCATAGGAATCATTCAGGATGTAGCGCGAGAAGAATTGCAGGAAGACCACGAAGGCCAGGCCCCAGAAGATCACGAAGCCCAGCATGTCTTCGATATAGGGTTCGATCTTCACTTCCGGATCGGAGACCTCGATCAGATGCGGGTCTTCACCGTGCGACGGGTTCATCTCTGGCTTGCTCATGGCTTACCCTCTAGACTGGAAGAAAATGGAGGAAACGGATGGCGACGATTACGCGTGTGGAAATTCTGCAGGTCGATCTGGCGCCGCTGGTGAAGCGCACCGACGCGATCCAGGCCTTCATCACTCAGGAAACGCCGATGGTGCGCATCACCACCAGCGATGGCCTGACTGGCACCGGCTACAGCTACACCATCGGCACCGGGGGCTCGTCCGTGGTCGCGCTGCTGCGCGATCATCTGGCGCCGCGCCTCTTGGGCCGCGACCCGCTGCAAATCGAAGCGATCTGGAAAAGCCTGTTCTTCTCCACCCACGCCACCGCCGTGGGCGCCATCACCGCGCTGGCGCTGGCCGCCATCGACACGGCGCTCTGGGACCTGCGCTGCCTGGCCGCCAACCGGCCGCTGTGGCTGGAAGCCGGCGGCGCGCAGAAATCCGTGCCGGTCTACACCACCGAAGGCGGCTGGCTGCATATCGAGCCGCAGGCCCTGGTGGATGATGCGCTGGCCGCCAAGGCCGGCGGCTTCGGCGGCAGCAAGATCAAGGTCGGCCGGCCGCATGTAGCGGAGGACATGGCGCGGCTTGGCGCGGTGCGCCAGGCGGTCGGTCCGGCTTTTGAAATCATGGTGGATGCCAACCAGGCTTTCACGGTGGCGGAAGCGATCCGACGCGCGCGGCATTACGAGGCGCTCGACCTGGCCTGGTTCGAGGAACCGCTGCCGGCGGAGGATATGGACGGCCATGTGCGCCTGAGCCAATCGACCAGCCTGCCGGTGGCGGTAGGTGAATCGATCTATCACCCCAGCCATTTCCGGGAATATCTGCAAAACCGCGCCTGCTCCATCGTACAGGCCGATGTGGCGCGTATCGGCGGTATCACGCCGTGGCTGAAAGTCGCGCATCTGGCCGAGAGCTTCAACGTGGCGATCTGCCCGCATTTCCTCATGGAACTGCATGTCTCGCTTTGCGCTGCGGTGCCCAATGCCGCCTGGGTGGAATGGATTCCGCAGCTCGACCCGGTGGCGAGCAGTCGCCTGACGGTGACGAACGGCAAGGTTTCGGCGCCGGATGAACCGGGCCTCGGCATTACCTGGGACTGGCAGGCCATTGCGAAGCATCAGGCCTTTACTCCCCTTGTCATCACGGCGTGAAAAAAGAAAACCCGGCGGCGCTGCATATCGGCTGCGCCGCCGGGCGGTTGAGGCTTACTTCAGCGCCTGCAGCGCGTCGTATTCCGCCTTGCTCCAGCCAGCACCGGCGGAAGCATCGTTATGCAGCGGCACGGCGGCGGCGATGAACGGCTTGCGGTCCACTTCCACCACGGTCTTGCCGAGCTTGCGGAATTCCGCCGCCAAGTTCTGTTCCGAAGTGCGGATCTGATCCGTGGCACGGCTGGCAGCGGTCTTGAGCACGTCGGCGAACACAGTCTTTTCGTCGGCGCTCAGCTTGTTCCAGACATGGCCGCCCACGATGCTGAGCAGGCTTTCGGTGATATGGCCCGAGAGCATGATATGGCTCTGCACTTCATAGAACTTCTTGGCCATGATGGTCGGCAGCGGATTCTCCTGGCCGTCCACGGTGCCTTGCTGCAAAGCAAGATAGACCTCTGCAAAAGCGATCGGCGTCGCATTGGCGCCCACCGACTTGGTGAACATCAGGAACAGCGGCGCCGGCGGCACACGCAGCTTCATGCCCTTCATGTCTTCCGGCTTGTTGATCGCCTTGTTGGCGGTGAGATGCCGCTGGCCGTAATAGGTCAGCGCCGTCACCTTGTGCTTGGTCTTCTGCTCGTATCCGGACGCGATATCGGTGAACAGCTTGGAATCGCGATAGGCCTTCCAATGGTCGAAATCGCGCAGGATGAACGGCGCGTTCGAGATCGCGATCGACTTGTGGATCGAACCGGCGAAAGCGACACCGGTATAGATGATATCCACGGTGCCGAGCGTCAGCGCCTCGTTGATCTGGTTTTCGTTGCCGAGCTGCGAGGCAGCGAAAACGTCGATCTGGTACTTGTTGTTGGTGCGCTTGGCGATTTCCTGCGCCGCCCACAGGGCTTCGGTGTGATACGGCTCCGGGGTCTCGTAGACATGCGCCCATTTCAGCTTGGTCTGCGCCAGGGCGGGCGTGGCGGCGACGGCCAAAGCCAGGCCGGCGGCGGCAAATGCGAACAGTTTCATCGTACGGTTCCTCCAGTTTTTTATGAACGAATACTCGGATGCCCCGGCACCTCCGGGGCGCGGGTCAGACTTCATCCTCCTCGGTGAAGTAATCAGGATTGATATTGCGGATATCCGGCAGGCTGCCCTGCAGGCCATCGAGATGGTGATCCATGGCGCTGAGCGCGGCGGCGGGATCGTGGCGCGCGATGGCTTCCACCACCGCTTCATGCTCCTCGATCACGCGGGCGATGCGGCCGGTCTGCGGCAGGGTCAGGCGGCGGAAACGGTCGACATGGAATTTCACCTGCCGCACCAGCACCCAGATGCCTGGATAGCCGGCGGCTTCCGCGATGGCGGCGTGCAAGGCTTCGTCGGCATGATGGAAGGCTTCCGCATCCTCGGCCAGTTCGGCTTCGCGCTGGCGCTCGATAATGGCGCGCAGCCCGGTGATCTGGCTTTTTGACGCACGCTCGGCGGCCTTGCGCACCGCCACCTCTTCCAGTGCGCGGCGAATGACGATGGCCTCGCCCAGCTTGGCATAGGGTATCCGGCTGACCGTGGTGCCGGATTTCGGCACGATCTCCACCAGGTTTTCATCGGCGAGCCGCAGCAAAGCCTCGCGCACCGGCGTGCGGCTGACACCGAAACCGCGTGCCAGATCGTTTTCGGAGAGGGCAGCGCCGGGCGGCAGGACGAGCGAGAGGATGTCATCGCGCAGCCGCTCATGCACGCGCGCCGCCGCCGTGGCGCTGCGGCTGCCCGTAAGGCTGCCGGCACGGCTAATCAGGCTGCCACTCTGGCGGCTGCGCTGCTCCAGTGGCACCGATGGTGTCCCCTGTATATGCGGGCTGCTTGTCATAGCCCCCGCTCCCCTCCCTGTGGCTGCCTGCCGGCCAGATGACCTGACGGCGCCTTTGCATATCTTGTATGTAAGATATGTGCTGCACTGGGTCGGCGTCAACGATTTCTCCCATCCCGGTTGCAAATCACTAAAAATTCAAACCCTGCCGGGGTTTGCCGGTTCCATGCCGGCCCTTATCCTGGTTCCATGACGATAAAATCCGCCACCCTGGCCGCCCTGCTGCTGTCCCTGTCCCTGCTGCTGGGTGCCTGCATGCCCTCGCCCGATGCCCCGCAGGCCGAAGGCAAGCCCTATCACCACCTGGCCGATGGCCGCTTCCGCAACCCGCCGGGCAGCCCGCCGCGCACGGCAGGGTTCAGTGATTTCGCGCCGTTCCTGCTGGGCCAGTTCGTGCGGTCCTTCGATCCGCCCGTGCCGCCTCCCGGCCATGTGCTGAACCCGGCCGAGGTGCAGGCCGGCCGGGCCGCGCTGGCGGGCCAGGACCACATCACCTGGCTCGGCCATGCCGCCTTTCTGATGCGGCTGAACGGCGCCACGCTGATCACCGATCCCTACCTCGCAACCCGTGCGGGACCGTATTTCCTCGGGCCGCAACGCTATGTGCCCTCGGCGCTGGGCGTCGAGCAATTGCCGCCGCTGGACCTGCTGCTGGTGAGCCACAATCACTACGACCATCTCGACGAGCGCACCGTGGAGGCGCTGCCGCACAAAGAACGCGTCACCGTCATCGTGCCGCTGAAGCTCGGCGCCTTCTTCCGCGAGCGCGGCTATGCCAACGTGGTTGAACTCGACTGGTATGACAGCACCGAACGCAACGGTCTCAAGGTCACCGCTGTGCCGGCGGTGCATTTCTCACGCCGCACGCTGTTCGATACCAACCGCACACTCTGGGCCGGCTTCATCATCGAGGGCGGCGGCAAGCGGGTCTATTTCAGCGGCGACACGGCCTATGGCGCGGCGTTCAAGGAGATCGGCAACCGCTTCGCCCCGGTCGATCTGGCGTTGATCGGCATCGGCGCCTACGAACCGCAGGCGATCATGAAAGCCACGCATGCAACGCCGGAGGAAGCCGTGCTGATCGGCCGCGATATCGGCGCCCGCCGTCTGGTCGGCATGCATTGGGGCACCGTGGTGCTGACCCAGGAACCAGCCTTCGAGGCCGCGCCGCGTTTCCGCGCCGCCGGCGGCCAGGCTGGCTATGCGCCGGATGCCGTTCTGCCGCTCAAAATCGGCGAGAGCTTGGGGTTCTAGAGGATGAGACCCTCGGGTCAAGCCCGAGGGTGACGATCTCATTTAACACGCGTCATCCCCGGGCTTGACCCGGGGATCTCATGGCGTGTGGATCCTACTCCTGCTCATCCTCCGGCCCGCCGCGCGCGTAGCGCAGGAAGGCCTCGCCGACCAGCAGATGGGTGATGGCGCCATGGCCGTCATCCAGCGGCAGGATCAGTCGGTCATATTGCAGGATGTTCGGCCCGTCCCAGCGCGTGATGCTGATATGGAACGGATGGCCCTCGCGGCTGGCGAGATCGAGATGCTGGCGGATCACCGCACGGCTTTCGCGCGTCACGTCATCGCCATCAGGCACCAGCGAAGCCAGCGTCTTGTAGGCCTCGCCCATGGAGCGGTAGCGGTAACCGCCATAGGGCTCAATCTCGATCAGCGCCAGATCATCGCCGCCCGGCAGCTTGGCCAGGGCCGGCAAGGCCGCCACCGGCAGCACCGGCTTCTCGCCACGCGTAGCATTATACCAGGCCAGCAGGTCCACCAGGGCCGGCGCCTGCACTTCATCGGCCAGCCAGCCGCGCGGCGGGGGCGTGATCACGGCGTAGCTCCGCCGGGGGCCACTTCGGCAATCGGGCGCGGCTTGCCCTGCTCGTCGATGGCGACATAGATGAAGGTGCCTTCAGTCACCTTGATCTCCATCGGATCGAGCCGGCGAGCGACAATGGTTTCCATATGCACGGCGATCGAGGTGCGCCCCACCCGCGTGACCTCGGCATAGATCGAAACCACGTCGCCGACCTTGATCGGCTGCTTGAAGGTCATGGAATCGACCGCCACGGTGGCGACCCGGCCCTTGGCCCGGCGTGCCGCCATGATGCCGCCCGCGATATCCATCTGGCTCAACACCCAGCCGCCGAAGATATCGCCGTTGCCGTTCATGTCGGAGGGCATCGGCGCGGTGCGGATCACCGGTTCGCCCCGCTTGGTCTTAACTGCCGCTTCGGTCATCCACCACTCCTGCTTGCCGGATTAAGTGCTTTTCGCGCCTGCAAAAAATACTATATTTGGTAGCCAACGATTCGCCTGCCCCTATACAGGGGTGTCCGATTGCAGTATAGCGCGGCCCATGAATTCGATGAATGACTTGTTCCAGGGCGGCCCCAAGGGCGGCTCGGACTACACCGCCAAAGACATCGAGGTCCTTGAGGGCCTGGAACCCGTGCGCCGCCGCCCCGGCATGTATATCGGCGGCATCGACGAGCGCGCCCTGCACCACCTGTTTGCCGAGGTGCTGGACAATTCGATGGACGAAGCGGTGGCCGGCCATGCCGACCGCATCGAAGTGGAACTGCTGGCCGATGGTGCCCTGCGCGTCGCCGATAACGGCCGTGGCATCCCGATCGACAGGCATCCCAAGTTCAAGGACAAGTCGGCGCTGGAGGTGATCCTCACCACGCTGCATTCCGGCGGCAAGTTCTCCGACAAGGTCTACTCCACCGCCGGCGGCCTGCATGGCGTCGGCATCTCGGTGGTGAATGCGCTGTCCGACCGCCTGGTGGTGGAAGTGGCGCGCGACAAGGAATTGTGGCGCCAGGAATATTCGCGCGGCGCACCGCAGAACAAGCTGACCAAGGTTGGCCCGGTGCCGAACCGGCGCGGTACTGCCGTGATCTTCCATCCCGACGAACAGATTTTCGGCAAGGGCGCGCATTTCCGCCCCAGCCGCCTGTTCAAGATGGCGCGCTCCAAGGCCTATCTCTATCCCGGCGTTGAAATCCGCTGGAAATGCGCTGCCGACCTGCTGAAGGGCGATGACGAGACGCCGGCGGAAGCAACGCTGCATTTCCCCGGCGGGCTGCAGGATTATCTCAACGCCGCGCTGGAAGGCCAGGCCACCATCACGCCGGTGCCGTTCGCCGGCCGGGCGCAGCTTGCCGGTGAGCGCGGCCAGGTCGAATGGGCAATCCATTGGCCGCAGGAAATCGGCGATGGCTGGCTGAATTCCTACGTCAACACGGTGCCGACGCCGGAAGGCGGCACGCATGAGGCCGGCTTCCGCTCGGCCCTGCTGCGCGGCTTCAAGGATTACGCCGACCTCACCAACAACAAGCGTGGCAGCCAGATCACGGCAGAAGATATTGTCAGCGGCGCCACCGCGATGCTGTCGCTGTTCATCAAGGAACCGCAATTCCAGGGCCAGACCAAGGAAAAGCTGGTCACCGTGGAAGCCGCCAAGCTGGTGGAAACGGCGATCAAGGATCATTTCGACCATTGGCTGGCCGGCGCGCCACAGCAGGCAACCGCCCTGCTGCTGCGCATCATCGAGCGCGCGGAAGAACGCCTGCGCCGCCGGGCCGAGAAGGAAGTGGGCCGCAAGAGCGCGACGCGCAAGCTGCGCCTGCCCGGCAAACTGGCCGATTGCTCCGACGACAGCGCGGCGGGCACGGAAATCTTCATCGTCGAAGGCGACAGCGCCGGCGGCTCGGCCAAGCAGGCGCGCGACCGCAAGACCCAGGCGATCCTGCCGCTGCGCGGCAAGATCCTGAACGTCGCCTCGGCCACCTCGGGCAAGCTCGCCGGCAACCAGGAACTGGCCGACCTGATCCAGGCGCTGGGCTGTGGTACCGGCACGAAATACCGCGACGAGGATTTGCGCTACGACAAGGTCATCATCATGACCGACGCGGACGTGGACGGCGCGCATATCGCCTCGCTGCTGATCACCTTCTTCTTCCGCGAGATGCCGGCGCTGATCCGCAACGGCCATCTCTATCTGGCGCAGCCGCCGCTGTTCCGCATCAGCCAGGGCGGCAAGACCGCCTATGCGCGCGACGACGCGCATAAGGAAGAGCTGATGAAAACCACCTTCAGCAGCCGTGGCAAGATCGAGATCAGCCGCTTCAAGGGCCTGGGCGAAATGCCGCCGCAGCAATTGAAGGAAACCACCATGGACCGCAAGAACCGGGTTCTGCTGCGGGTGCAGGTGGGGACCGATATCGCCGAGGAGGCGCATGATCTGGTGGAGCGCCTGATGGGCCGCAAGCCGGAAATGCGTTTCCAGTTCATCCAGGAAAATGCCCAGTTCGCGGGCGAGATCGACGTCTAGCCATGGCGCGCTTGCTGATCGCCGGTGCAAGCGGGTTGGTTGGCAAGATTGCTCTATGGGCCGCGCTTGACGATGCCCGCGTCGATCAGGTGGTCAGCATCGGCCGCCGGCCGCTGCCGATCCAGCACCCAAAGCTGGAACAGCAACTCAGCGACTTCCTCTCCCCGCTGCCCGATCTCGGCCGCTTCGATGGCGCGCTCTGCGCGCTGGGCACGACAATCCGCAAAGCCGGCAGCCAGGCTGCCTTCCGCGCCGTGGACCATGACGCGGTACTCGGCTTCGCCCGCGCCGCCAGGCTTGCCGGAGCCGAACGTTTCGCCCTGGTTAGCTCGGTCGATGCCAATCCTGCGGCCAGGAGTTTCTACCTTTCGGTGAAAGGCGACACCGAGCGCGACCTGGAGGCCATCGGTTTCCCTATATTGGTGCGCCTGCGGCCAGGCCTGATCATCGGCGACCGCGCCGAGCGCCGCCCGGCGGAATGGCTGTTCCAGAAGCTCAATCCCCTGGTGAACCCGCTGCTGCTGGGCAGTCTGCGGCGCTACCGCTCGATCGCGGCCACCACCATCGCCCAGGCCCTGCTCAATGCCGCGCTTGCCGCAACGACAAGCGCGGTGCTGGAATTCGACGGTATCCGCGCCATGGCAGGCAGCACTGACGCCTAAAGGGTGGACTGCAACCGTCGCGGCTTGCTAGTTTGACCTGGCAGAAACACAGGCAGCCGGAGAATTCGGCCATGAATATACATCTGGACGTGACGACCCTGTCGTTCATGTCCGTCGTCGTCATGCTGATCCTGACGGCGCTGATGTGGTTCCTGTGGCACAGCCATCGCGATGAGCGGGCCACGCTGCTCTGGGCCTTGAGCATCACCAGCGCCGTTTTCGCCATCGGCTTCGTGATCCTGCGCGGCCAGATTCACGACATGCTGTCGATCGCGGTAGCCAACACCTTGGCGATTATTGCTTACAGCCTGGTCTGGTGGGGCCATGATGAATTCTTCCGCCGCGCCCCGCGCTATGTGTTCGGCGGCATCCTGCTGGCATTGTTCTTCGCCTTTCAGGTCTACTTCGCCCTGCTCGATCCAGACCTGCGCACTCGCGTGCTGATCTATACCGGCGTCAGTGTCGGCTTCGCACTGGCCTGCGCTGAATCGGTAACGCGGCGGCCCGAAGCCGGCATGCGTGTGCAGCAGGTCGTGCTGGCCGGCGTGTTCCTGATGCTGGCGGCGTTCAACATCGTGCGGTTCTACGCCACTTGGCGCTCGCCCCATTCCAGCGAGATTTTCGATCCCGGCCCGCTGAACATGCTGAACTTCATCCTGCCGCCACTCGGCGCGGTGGTGGCGGCCTTCGCCTGGGCGCTGATGGTGAACCAGCGGCTGCGCGCCCGCATGGCAGACCTGATCCGCCAGGATGCCTTGACCCGGGTGCTCAATCGCGTCGGTATCGATGAGATCGGACAGCAGGAAGTGGCCCGCTATATGCGGCATCGCAAGCCGCTCAGCATCATCATCGTGGACCTCGACAGCTTCAAGGCGCTGAACGACCGTCATGGCCACCGCGCCGGCGATGCCCTGCTCTGCGAGGTTGTCGCCTCGGTACGCGACCTGCTGCGCCGCGAGGACCATATCGGCCGCACCGGCGGTGACGAGCTGACCCTGATCGTGCCGGAAACCCCGCGTCAGGGCGGCGAATTGCTGGCGGAACGGGTGCGCCGCGCTGTTGCCGCCTCGCAATACAAGACTGAGACCGGCGAGCTGCTCAGCTCCAGCGGCAGCGTCGGCCTGGCCACGCTGGACGAGGAAAGCGGCGATATGACCTGGGAAGAACTGGCCAACCGCGCCGACGCGGCTTTGTATGAGGCCAAGCGGCTGGGCCGCAACCGGGTGGTGGTGGCGCCCGGCGATGCCGGGCTTACGCTCGCAGCCATGCTCTGAGCAGCTTGGCTACCTTGCCGGCCCGCTCCATCGGCGGCAGATGTCCGGCATCACGCACGATCTCCAGCTTTGCTCCCGGGATCAGCGCCGCCATTTCGTGATGCAGTTCCGGCGGCGTCAGCGCATCGGTCTCGCCGCACAGCACCAGGGTCGGCACGCGGATATTGGCCAGCGACGGGCGGCTGTCCGGCCGGCCCATGATCGCGGTCTGCTGCTTGATGAAGCCTTCCGGCCCGATCTCGTCGGCCATGCGGATCAGACGGTCGCAGAGCGCCTGATTGGAGAGATTTTTCTGGTGCACCAGGAACGGCAGCAATTGCGGCGTCACGCCGCGAAACTTGCCGAGCCGGGTGAGATCGAGGAAAGCCTTGCGCCGCTGTGTCTGCTCCGGCGTATCGGGCCGCGCCGAGGTATCCATCAATGCCAGCCGCGTCACCCGCTCTGGCGCCTGGCGCATGATTTCCTGCACGATATAGCCGCCCATGGAAAGGCCGCAGAGCGCGAATGTATCCGGCGCCTCGGCCAGCACGGCACGCGCCATGTCGCCTACATCATCGAGCTGCATCTGCCCGCAGGGCACCACGCAATGCGCCACATCGCTCAGGCGTGCCACCTGTTCGCGCCAGAAATCGGCGGTGAGCAAAAGACCGGGAACCAGAACCAGCGGCTGGCGCGTAGACATCGGGCTATCCTTCACGCGGGAAACTTTCGGAAGGATAGCCCGATATGCCGGCGGCGCATACCCGCCACCGGCCCCCCACTAGCTTGATGCCATCTAGTGGCTCAGCAGCACCGGCACGGTCATGGCGTCGAGGATGGTTTCGGTAACGCCGCCGAACACCACTTCACGCAGCCGGGAATGGCCATAGGCGCCCATCACCAGCAGATCGATGTCGCGATCAGCGATGGTGGAAAGCAGAGCCTCGCCGACCGAGATGTCGTCGGCCACCGTGTTGGCCAGTTCGACCTTGACCCCATGGCGGGCAAGATGGCGCACCAGATCGGCGCCCGGTGTGCCGCGCGACTTGTCCGCATTGATGCAGAGCACGGTGACCTTCTCCGCCGCCTTGAGGAAAGGCAGTGCGTCATGCACCGCCCGGGTGGCTTCCTTTGCACCATTCCACGCGACCATGACGCGCTTGCCGATGCTGGTGAACTGGCCGGCATAGGGCAAGGCCAGCACCGGGCGACCGGTGCTGAGCGCAACCTCGTGCGGCAGCAGGCCGACGGCGGGCGACACCAGTATGCCTTCCTGCGGCGACGGATCGGGCTGGCCCATCACCACCAGGTCGGCGGCGCGTGCCGCCGTGGCGGCTGCTTCCACCGGTGCCCCTTCGGTAACGATCCATTCCGCCGCCACACCCTCGCGGGCAGTTGCGGCCTCGAAGGCGGCCTGCGCCTTGGCGGCGGCGGCAAGCGATTCATCAACCTGCTGCTGCATGAAGGCGGCCGGCACGAATTCGCCGGAATAATACGGCACCACCGGCGGCGGCACGGTGTAGAGCGCGATCAGGTGCGCCTTAAATTTCTGCGCCAGGCGCAAGGCCACATCGGTCTTTACCGCACTGCGCGGATCATCGGAGAGATGCAGGAGAATATCTTGGTAACCCATGGCAACCTCATTGCCGATGCGGGTGGCGAGACGGAAGGTGTGGCCGCATCGTGGGTATGAGTATGGCATGGACAACCGGGAACCTCCTTGACCTGGGTCAAGAAAGCCGGTTGTTTCCGGGCGTGCGGGAACGCCGCCCTGGTTGCTGAGCAGCCGCTAATTACTGAGTAAGATTGGCAGGGTCATGGCGCCGAGCACGGTTTCGGTAACGCCGCCGAACACCATCTCGCGCAGCCGTGAATGACCGAAAGCCCCCATCACGATCAGGTCGCATTGCTGCTTCTGTGCTTCCGTGAGCAGGGCATGGCCGACCTTGGCACCGCCGGCGGTGGAAATCACGCCCTCGGCGCGGATGCCGTGGCGGCGCAGCAGGTCGACGATTTCCTCCTGCGGCGCGCGGCCCTTGCGCTCCGGCCCGAAGGTGAGCACCACCACGCTTTCAGCGCCTTTCAGCAGCGGCATGGCATCATGCACGGCGCGGGCCGCCTCGCGCTTGCCGTTCCAGGCCACCAGGATGCGGCGGCCGACATCGGAGAAGGCGCCGATATGCGGCACCGCCAGCACCGGACGGCCGGCCTGCAAAGCCAGCTCCTGCGGCAGCACATCCGTGCCATAGGGAATGGCGCCCGGATCGCTTGGCTCCGGATCGGGCTGGCCGACAATGACGATATCGCTGGTGCGCGCCTGCACCCGCAAGGCTTCCACCGGTGCGAGATCGCTCTGGCGCCAGCGATGCGGCAGGTTGGCGGCGGTGCAGGCGGCGATGAAGGCTTCGCGCGTGCCGGCTGAGGCATGCTGCGCATCGTCCATCTGCTTCTGGATCAGTTCGGTGGGAATGTATTCGCCCATGTAATAGGGCACGTTCGGCGGCGGCACGGTGTAGAGGCCGGTTAGCTGCGCCGCGAAGCGGCGTGCCAGCGCGATGGCCAGTTGCGTGCGGGCATTGTTGCGCGGATCCAGCGTGAGATGGACCGTGATGTCGCGATAGCTCATCGCCTGCCTCCTTCGGCTCGGTTGCCGGCCTGCCCTTCCCCCTGGCTGGCCGATCCGGTTCAGTTTTCAACGCGGCGAGACTGTTGCTTTAAATCTAGGGCCTTGGGCGCGGGATTCCAAGGGGGCTTGCCGCCCCCCTGCCCAGAACAAGCCCGGGCTTCATTGCTATGCGAATGGTTACGCCGCCGTTACATCAGGCGGCCGCAGACTTCCACACCGGCAGGCGGTTTTCTTCCACCGCATGGCAGGCGACAGCGCCGCCTGCCACCGGCAGCGGCTTCGGCGCTTCCGACTTGCAGCGCGCATTGGCCAGCGGGCAGCGCGGATGGAAGCTGCAACCCGAAGGCGGGTTGAGCGGGCTTGGCACTTCACCCGCCACCGGCGTGCGGGCACGGCCGGTCATCTCCAGATCTGGAATCGCATCCAGCAGCATGCGTGTATAGGGATGCAGCGGGCGTTCGAACAAGGTGCGCTTGTCGGCCCATTCCACCAGGCGGCCGAGATACATCACGCCGACCTTATCGGAGACATGATAGACCACGGCCAGATTGTGGCTGATGAACAGATAGGTCAGCCCGAGGCGGCGCTGCAAATCCTTCATCAGATTCAGGATCTGCGCCTGCACCGACACGTCGAGCGCCGAAGTCGGCTCGTCGCAGACGAGGAATTCCGGCTCGCCGGCAAGGGCGCGGGCAATCGAGATGCGCTGGCGCTGGCCGCCGGAGAATTCATGCGGGAATTTACGCGCGTCGAGCGGCGACAGGCCGACCTGGGCCAGCAATTCGCCGACACGCTGCTCGATCGCCTTGTTGTCCTTCAAAAGCCCACGGAAGCGCAGCGGCTCGGCGATGATCTTGCCGACCCGCCAGCGTGGATTAAGCGAGGCATAGGGATCCTGGAAGATCATCTGCATCCGGCCCTGGATTTCCGGATGCTTGGCGCGCTCGGCGGTGGGGCCGACCTCGACGCCATCGAAATTGATCGAGCCGCCATTCAGGCCATAGAGGCCGACAATGAGGCGCGCCACGGTGGACTTGCCGCAGCCGGACTCGCCCACCAGGCTGAAAGTCTCACCCTGGTTGATAGTGAAATCAACGCCATCCACGGCGCGCACGATGCGGCGCCCCTGGGCATTGGTGAGGCGCTGCCACAGCGAGCCGCTGCCAGAGGTCAGGCGCTTCAGCAGCCGGCCATCGAGAATCTGGTTCAGCAGCGGTGGCGACACGTCGAAATAACGCTTGAGGCCGGTGACCTGCAGCAGCGGCTTGCCTTGCTTAGACATGCGCCGCCTCCTTCTGCACCAGCCAGCAGGCGGCCATGCTCTGGCCGGCCGGCATCAGATCAGGCCGCTCCTGGAAGCAGCGGTCGATGGTTTTGGGGCAGCGCGGGTTGAAGGCGCAACCCTTCGGGATGGCATTGAGGCGCGGCATGGCGCCATCGATCTGAGTCAGGCGCTCGACATCCTGGCCCATATTCGGGATCGCACCCATCAGGCCGATGGTATAGGGATGATGCGGGTGCTTGATCACATCCTGCACCGGACCGATCTCGGCGACGCGGCCGGCATACATCACCGCGACGCGGTCGGCGGTCTCGGCGATCACACCCATATCGTGGGTCACCAGCAACACAGCCGTGCCCTTCTCGCGGCACAGCTTCTTCAGCAGCGCGATGATCTGCGCCTGGATCGACACATCCAGCGCCGTGGTCGGCTCGTCGGCGACAATCAGCTTCGGCTCGGCAGCCAGCGCCAGCGCGATCACTACGCGCTGCCGCATGCCGCCGGAGAACTGGTGCGGATACTGCGTGATGCGTTCGGCGGCGGATGGAATACCCACATCCTCCAGCAGCTTCACGGCCCGCGCCTTGGCATCGGCCTGGGTCATCGGCAGATGCGTCAGGATGGTTTCCACCAGCTGATCGCCGACGCGGTAGAGCGGGTTGAGGCTGGTCAGCGGGTCCTGGAAGATGGCGCCGATCTCGCGGCCGCGGATCTTGCGCATCTCGTTATAGGGCAGATTGTCGATGCGGCGGCCTTCGAGGAGAATCTCCCCGGCAGCGATACGGCCCGGCGGTTCCAAGAGGCCAATGATGGCCGAACCGGTCATCGACTTGCCGGCACCGGACTCGCCGACCATGCCCAGCACTTCGCCGGCATCGATATGCAGCGAGATATCGTCAACGGCGACCAGCGTGCCACGGCGGGTCGGAAACTCGACCCGCAGATTATTGACTTCGAGCAAACGTGCCATGCGCCGCTACCTGAGCTTGGGGTTGAGCGCGTCGCGCAGCCAGTCGCCGAGCAGATTCACCGCCAGCACCAGGATCGCGAGGGTTAGGCCCGGGAAGATGGTGATCCACCATTCGCCGGAGAACAGGTATTTCTGCCCGGTGCTGATCAGCGTGCCGAGCGAGGGATTGGTCGGCGGCAGGCCGACGCCGAGGAAGCTGAGCGTGGCTTCGGTGATGATCGCCAGCGCCAGGTTGATGGTGGCGATCACCAGCACCGGCCCCAGCACATTGGGCAGCACATGGCGGATCGCGATCAAGGCCGGCGACAGGCCAATGACGCGCGCCGCCTGCACATATTCCTTGTTCTTCTCCACCAGCACCGAGCCGCGCACGGTGCGGGCATACTGCACCCAGTAGCTCAGGCCGATGGCGACGATCAGCACGACCAGGGCCGAACTGTCGCGGCGGTCGTTGCCGAGCAGGCTGCGGGTGACGCCATCGATCAGCATGGCGACGAGAATCGCCGGGAAGGAAAGCTGCACATCGGCGAAGCGCATGATCACCGCATCCTCCGCACCGCCGACATAACCGGCGATCAGGCCGAGCGTGATGCCCAGTACCATGGCGAAGATCACAGCCAGGAAGCCGACCAGCAGCGAGGTACGCGAGCCATACATGATGGCGGAAAGCAGGTCGCGGCCCTGATCATCGGTGCCGATGGGGAATTGCGCCATGCCGGATGCGTCCCAGGCCGGCGGCATGAAGGCATCGGACAGGTTCAGCTTGGCCAGATCGAGCGGGTTATGCGGCGCGATCCAGGGCGCGAACAGCGCGCCGATGAAAATCGCCACCGTGACCCAGAAGGCAACGACCACCAGCTTGGACCGCTTGAAGCTGAAATAGATGTCGCTGTCGCGGGCGCGGTGGAACAGGTCAATCGCAACAGAAAGGGCCTGCATCACTTATGCCCTCCGGTGCGCAGGCGCGGATCGACCACGAAATACAGCATGTCGACAATCATGTTGATCATCACGAACAGGAAGCCGATCAGCACCAGGTAGCAGGCCATCACCGGAATATCGGCGAACTGCACCGATTGCAGGAACAGCAGGCCCATGCCGGGCCAGGAGAACACCGTTTCAGTGATGATGGCGAAGGCGATGATGGCGCCGAGCTGAAGCCCGGTGATGGTGATCACCGGCACCAGGGTGTTCTTCAGCGCATGGCCGAAATGCACCGCGCGGTTGCTCAAGCCGCGTGCGCGGGCAAACTTGATATAGTCGGTGCGCAGTACTTCCAGCATTTCCGAACGCACCAGCCGCATGATCAGGGTCATCTGGAACAGGCCGAGCGTGAAGGCTGGCAGGATAATGGCCTTGAGGCCGGAAACGGTGAGCAGTCCAGTGCTCCAGCCGCCGATGCGGATCACCTCGCCGCGCCCGAAACTGGGCAGCCAGCCGAGCATCACGGCGAAAACCAGGATCAGCAGGATGCCGATCAGGAAGGTGGGCAATGAAATGCCGATCAGCGATATGGTCAGCATGAATCTGCTGGCCCAGTGATGGGGATAGAGGCCGGTGAACACGCCCATCGGGATGCCAAGCGCCAGCGCCATCAGCGCCGCGACAAGGCTGAGTTCCAGCGTCGCCGGCAGGCGGTCGACGATCATCTTGGCGACCGGCTCGGTGGTGCGGTAGCTGAGGCCGAACTTGCCCTGCACGGCATTGCCGACGAAACGGGCAAAGCGTATCGGCATGGGATCATCGAGGCCGAGCGTCTTGCGCAGTTCCTCGCGGGCAGCGGCAGGCAGGTCGGTGCCGCCGATATTGGCCACGGGATCGCCGACGTAGTTCGACATCATGAAGGCGATGAAGCCGACCGCCAGCATGACGAGGGCGGACTGAACCAGACGGCGGATAATGAAAGCGATCATTGGGGCTGCTTGAAGTGGATGGCGGCCCGGTTCTACCCGGGCCGCCTCCGGACTACTTACTTGACCTTGACGAAGCGCAGCGGGAAGTAATTATCCGAGAGCTGCACCAGGTCCACGCTGTCCTTGGCCGCCCACACCACGACCTGCTGATGCAGCGGGATGTAAGCGAAGTCTTCCAGATACAGCTTGGTGGCATCCTTAATCATGCCATCGCGCTTGGCCTTGTCGCTTTCGCGCTCCATGGCATCGGCGAGATCGTCGACCTTCTTGTTGGAATAGCCACCGGCATTGAACAGGCCCTTGCCAGTCTTCTGGTTCGGGGTCTGGATCAGGGCCTCGAAGACGTTGTGCACGTCATAGGTGGCGCCCGGCGACCAGCCCAGCATGTAGAAGCTGGTGTTCGGCGACTTTTCCATATCCGACGAGGTGCGCAGGATCTTGGCGAAGTACTTCGAGCGCGTCTGCGCGTTCAGGTTCACCTTGACGCCGACGCGGGCCAGCATGGCAACGGTAGCCTGGCAGATCGCTTCGTCCTTGACGTAGCGGTCATTCGGGCAGTCGAGGCCGACTTCGAAGCCCTGCGGGTAGCCGGCTTCGGCGAGCAGCTTCTTCGACGCTTCCGGATCGAACTTCGGACGCACGTCGAGCGAAGCGTCGTAGCCGTTCAGGCCGGTGCCGATCATCAGCGCCGTCGGCTTCGACTGGCCGCGCATCACGGTGCGCTTGATGGCTTCCACATCGATGGCGCGGTAGAACGCTTCGCGGACCTTCTTGTCCTTGAACGGGTTCTTGCCCTTGACGTTGGAATCCGGCAGTTCGTCGAGCTGCTGGTTGAAGCCGAAGAACACCACGCGGGTTTCCGGACCTTCGAGGACGCGACGGCCGGCGGTCTTGCCGATGCGGTCGGTATCCTGCGGCGGCACGGTGTAGATCATGTCGATCTCACCCGAGAGCAGGGCCGCGACGCGGGTGGCGTCGTTGGCAACGCGCTGGAACACCACCTCGGTGAGGTTATGCTCCGGCTTGTCCCACCAGGTCGGATTCGGCACCAGCACGGTGCGCACATCCGGCTCGCGGATCTTCAGCATGAAGGGGCCGGTGCCGTTGGCGTTGCGGGTGGCGAAGTTCTCTTCGTTCTTCGTCATGTCCGCGGTGAACTGGGCGTTGTTCTTGTCGGCCCAGGCCTTCGACATGATGCCGATCTGCGACAGCTTGTCGGCCAGCAGCGGATCCGGGTACTTGGTCTCGATCTCGACCACGAAATCGCTGACCTTGCGGACTTCCTTCACCGACACGAAATTGCCGGTGACGTTCGAGCCCTTGCCGGCAGCGCGGCCATAGGAGAACACCACGTCATCGGCGTTGAAGCTCTCGCCGCCCTGGAACTTGACGCCTTCGCGCAGCGTGTAGCGCCACAGGGTCGGGTTCACCATCTCGGTCTTGGTGGCGAGCGCCGGCTCCAGCTTCAGGTTCTTGTCACGCCGCTGCAGGCCTTCATACATGTTGAGATTGAAGCTCAACAGGAAGGTCTCATTGCGGGCATACGGATCCATCGAGCTGACGTCGCCGTCATTCGCCCATTTGAAGGTCTTCGCCGTGGCCATGTCTGCTGCGAGCAGCGACAGTGCCGCGACGGCGGCCATCAGCGTTCCTTTGAAGAATGCGCCTGGCTTCATTGTCCCCTTGTCCTTTTCACGTTGCGCCACGGTTCGCCAGGGGTGAGCAAGCAGTGGTGGCCCACCCCCGCGAGCCGTTATCGGATGTCCCGCCGTGCCGGCCCTGATTACCGGTCTCCAGCGGACATTCCTCGGATCATAATGTTAAGCCGATCAAGCCGTCTATAGGCGAAAATTACCAGAAAATTATGGTAGTGGCCGGGCCAGCGACACCACGTCGCGGCCCTGCTGGATGCGTCGCGTCGGCATGATCACCGTGCAGCGGGCGAACGGCGCCCGCACTTCGGTGTCGCCATCCATGGCGATCAGCTCGCCCTCCTCCAGCTCCTCGAACCCGACCCAGGGCTTCACGAAGCGGAATTCCGCCGTCTGCGCCACCAGAACCCGGGTCACCTCATAGCGCCGCGGATTGCCGATTTCGGCCGGGTGCCTGGCGGCGAGTTCCGGCGTCACCATGCCGAAGAAATCGAGGAAGCGGATGGTGATATCGATGGCAAGCTGGCCGGAGGCGGCGGCGAAATGCTGGCCGCATTCCACTACCAGGCCCAGCGGCGGCTTCTCTGCCGCGCCGTAATCCCCATATTGAATCAGTGGCCGGCCAGGATGCATCACACCCGGCAGCAGCACATGATGCAGCGGCGAGTGCAGATGCCTGGAGATTGCCGCATACTTCGGCTGCGGCTCGTGGATCAGCATCGGCGGCACTGCGTAGGATGTGGAATGGATATCCAGCAGCGCATCGCCTTCGGCGAAGATCGGGCGCAATTCGCGGGCACGGCGCAGCTCGGTATTGTCATCCGGGCCATCCAGCAGCGCGCTGTCCCATATCCGGTTGAAGTCACGGTCGACGAAACGCGATTCAAACGGCTTGGCCGGATCGAAGCGGCCATAGGCTTCCATGTTGGAGAAGGACAGTGTCAGCTTGCCACGACGCGGCCGGATGCCCTGCTCCAGCAGATGCGTCACTGCCACCATGCCGCAGAATTCGTTGCCGTGAGTAAGCGCATTCACGATCACGTGAGGCCCGGGCCGGCCGGACTCGAAGGTATGCACATAATCGACGCCACGGTTGCCCTTACGGTAGGCGGAAAGGTCTTTCGGCGTGAGTTCAATCGGCGGCAGGCCGTCATGCTGACTGGTCATCGGGTTCCCTGACTCCACATCCACAGAACGCTGCCCAAGCCATACAGTGCAAAGCCGAGCAACAGCAACCCGGAGAGGCGGTTTATGGTCACCAGCCCGCCTTCGGAAAGCTGGCGGCGGAACCGCCCGGCCAATGCCGCCAGCGAAAACCACCATACCGAGGAACCAATGAACACGCCGAGCACCAGCCAGCCGGCCTGCGCCTGATCGACGCCGACGGCGCCGATGCCGAGGAAGGCGAAGATGCCGAGGAAGGCGACAATGGTGATCGGGTTGGTGGCGGTAAGCAGGAAGGTGGAGAGCAGGCCATGCACCAGATCGTCGCGTGGCACCGTGGGCAGCGGCGCCGCCGGATCGTGGCGCGCCCGCAGCATCTTCACGCCCATGAACAGCAGGAAGGCACCGCCGAGCAGGCGGAACACCGCTTCATGGCTTTGCAGCCACTCGGCGATCAGGCTGAGGCCGAAAGCCGCGATGCAGCCATACAGCGCGTCGGCACAGGCGGCGCCAAGGCCGGCCATCAGGCCGCTGCCGGCGCCAAGCGCCAGGGTCCGCTGCACACAGAGCACGCCCACCGGCCCCACCGGGGCGGCGATGACGAAGCCCGCCAACCCGCCCTTGCCGAGCATCAGCAGGTTTTCCAGCAAAGCGAGTCTCCGTGGTGGCCAGTTTCAAATCAGGGGTAGCACGAGGCCCCTGCCCGGGCCAACCCGCACCGCCTTTCTGGTATCATCATTTATACAAATTCCGGTTCTTTATCTGGTGCCTGAATCGGCCTAACCAGGGGACCAGAAAATATCTGCCCCGGAGTTGTCCCATGAATGCCCTGCCTCCCCAGCCCCCTGCTCAGCCTGCCTCCGACCGCGTGCGGGTGCGCCGCATGCATGAGCGTGGCCGCTACGATGCCGAGAATGTGCATGCCATCCTGGATGCCGGTTATGTCTGCCATGTCGGCTTCGTGCAGGACGGCCAGCCGATGGTGATCCCCACCGCCTATTGGCGCGAGGGCGACCACCTCTATATCCACGGCTCCAGCAAGAGCCGCATGACCATGATGCTGGCGGAGGGTATCCCGGCCTGCGTCACCGTCACCCTGCTGGATGCCCTGGTACTGGCGCGCTCCTCCTTCCACCATTCCATGAATTACCGCTCGGTGGTGGCGCTCGGCCGTTTCACGCGTGTCGACGGCGAAGCCGCAAAGCTCAAAGCCCTGGAATATTTCGTCGAACGCATCGCCAAGGGCCGCTGGTCGGAAATCCGGGGCCCCGATGCCCAGGAGATGAAGGCGACCATGGTGCTCTCGATGCCGCTGGACGAGGCTTCGGCCAAGATGCGCGTCGGGCCGCCGAAAGATGACGAGCCGGATATGAGCATCCCCTGCTGGGCCGGCCTGGTGCCCTTCGCCACCGGCTTCCAGGCGCCGGTGCCGGACCCGCTGCTCACCTCCGGCACGGCTTTGCCAGCTTACTTGAGCAGCTTGCCCAACACCTGAGCCGCCCGCTCCAGTTCGGCGGGCGGGAAAGCCGCATAGCCGAGCAGCAGGCCGCTCAACTGCCGGCGGATGGCGTAGCGCGACAGCGGCGCCACCGTCAGGCCCTGGGCGGCGGCGGCCGTGGCGATCGCCTTGTCGTCGCGCTGGTCGGTGAATTCCGCCACCAGATGCAACCCGGCTTCGGCCGGGCCGACGCGCAGCGCCGGGCAATGGCGCTGCAAGGCGCCGAGCAGGGCCTGCTGGCGCTCGCGATACAGCTTGCGCATGCGCCGCACATGCTGGGCCAGATGGCCCTCGGCGATGAAATCCGCCAGCACCGCCTGGGGCAGCAGCGCGCCATGGCCGTCGGCGGTAGTCTTGGCGCGCACAAACCCTGCCACCAGGCGCGGCGGCAGCACCAGGTAGCCGATACGCAGGCCGGGAAACAGCACCTTGGAAAAGGTGCCGACATAGATCACCCGGCCGCCATCGGCGCCGGCGGTGTCGTCCAGGCCCTGCAAGGCCGGCAGCGGCGGGGCGCCATAACGGTATTCGCAATCGTAATCGTCTTCCACGATCATGCTGCCGAGCGCGCGGGCCAGGGCCAGCAGGCCAAGCCGGCGGGCCAACGGCATGGTGCCGCCCAAGGGGAACTGGTGCGACGGCGTCACCGCGATCAGTTTCGGCGCCAGCTTCAGCCGCGCCACCTGCTCCGGGTCCAGCCCCTGGGCATCCACCGGCACCGCCTCCAGCCGGGCGCCGACAGCGGCCAGGGCTTCGCGGGCGCCGGCATAGCCGGGGTCTTCCACCACCGCCACGTCACCCGGATCGAGCAACACCCGGCCAACCAGGTCGAGCGCCTGCTGCGCGCCCGAAACCACCAGGATCTGATCCGCCTTGCAGACCAGCCCGCGCGCCTCGGTCAGGTAGCCGGCCAGGGCCTGACGCAGCACAGGCAGCCCCTGCGGGTCGCCGCCGGCCATCAGCCCGGTCTCCGGCCGCCGCAACCGGCGATTGGTAAGGCGGCGCCAGGTCTCCAGCGGGAAATCGGCCAGGGCCGGCAGCCCGACGGCGAAGGGCCGGGCCGTTGCAGGCATGCCCCGTTCAGGGGCGGCGGCGATCAGGCGGTGGCCGCGATCCGAGAAACCGGCCGGACCGGATACCGCCCGGGCGGCCTGGCCGAGATCGGCCGGCACATCGTCGGCAACATAGACGCCAGAGGCCGGACGCACCGCCAGATAGCCTTCCGCCACCAGCCGGTCATAGGCTCCCAGCACGGTGTTGCGCGACAGGCCGAGCTCCTCGGCCAAGGCCCGGCTGGAGGGCAGCCGCTGCCCCGGGCCGAGCCGGCCATCGAGTACGCCGGCGCGGATCGCGGCATATAATTGCACTTGCAAAGGGGGGCCGCCGGCACCGCGCTGGGGCCGGAACCAACCAATGAAATGCCCTGCCGCGCGCCGCGCCATCTTAACCTTTCGTATTAGATTATATTATTAAATCAAAATATTGTTATTCAATATAATATTGGAATTGCCGGAACCCCGGTCATAATGTCATGGAAGGCTAAAATAATAGCATAAAGCACTATAGTAACAGCAATATTGATCATGCCAATGTCATTCAACTTCAACTTCTGCCGCCCCTCCAGCACCGCAGCAAAGGGAATAATCGAGGTTTTTCGAATAAATACCTGCCAATCCTCGCCGAATTTGGCGGCTCTCTTTCGGTCGATGGAAACCATGCCGTTCAGGGCGGTGATCAGGAAAGCACCAAAGAAAATCCAGGCGGCGGCATCGCCATTCGCCACCATGTGGCTGATGGCCCAGAGGCTGAAACCCCAGAGCATCGGATGGCGTGTCACCTTGGTGAAGCCCAGCACCGGCAGTGCCCCCTTGAGCAGCATGTCCGGGCCGGCCAGGGTCGGGTTGCTGGGACGCAGGGCCGCCACCAGGAACAGCAGGGCCACCGGCATTACCAGCAGCGGCACTATTGCCAGGGCCGGAGACGGCGCCCAGAATTCCACATATGGCGCCCGGCCAAAGGCCCAGATCAGCAAGGCCAGGGAGACCGCACTGAGGCCGGAAAAGATGCCCCGGTAGCGTGCCTCGCCGATGCCGGCGATCAGGCCGCGGCGGAGCGGGCCCGCTACTATGACGTGCAGTGCCACCCAGGCGATGGCAGCGGCGAGAAGCGGGAGCATGGGGCCTCCTGACTATGTATCAATCTTCGTCGGCTTGGGCGGCAGCGGCCTCGGCCAGCAGCGCGGCAGCCAGTTGCCGCGCCCTTGCCTGGGCCTCCGGGGCCGCTATCTGGCGTTCCAGCATGCGGCGGTTCGGTCCGGCCTCGGCCATGCCGAGCCGTTCTGCCACCGCCCAATGGGCCCAGGCAGCCACCGGATCGGCGGGCATGCCCTCGCCCCGGTAATAGAAGTCACCCAGCACGAACAGGGCCTCGGCATTGCCGCGCCGGGCGGCACGCTGCAACAGGTCGAGCGCCGCTTTCGGGTCCTTGGGCACGCCTTCGCCGTTGAAGCTGTAGCGCGCCAGCAGGAACAGGGCCTCGGCACTGCCAGCCTCGGCAGCCTGGCGATAGAGCCGGACCGCCAGCGCCGGATCAGGCGCCACCCCACCCTCGCCGGCCTCGATATAGGAAGCGTATTTGAACATTCCCCGGCTGGAGCCGGCCTCGGCGGCACGCTTGAACCAGGCCAAAGCCGCGCGCGGATCCGGCTTCAGCCCGGCAAAACCGGCCTCATGCCACAGGCCGAGGCGGAAGGCCGGGCGCGGCAGGCCCTTCTCCGCCATCCCGTTCAGCACTGCAACGGCGCGGGCCGGATCGGCTTGCCGGCCCTGACCCAGCGCCAGATAGAGCGCGAAATTGTTGGCCGATGCCGGGTGCTGCTGCGCCACGGCCCGCTCCCACCAATCCATCGCCTTGGCCTCGTCGCGGGCCACGCCATTGCCATTGAAATAGGCCAGGGCCAGATGGTTCTGGGCATCGGCATCGCCGCCCTCGGCAGCGCGCGTCAGCCACTGGATGCCCCCCGCTGGATCGGCCGGACCGCCGCGCCCGCGCAGCAGCATCTCGCCGAGCTTGCCCATGCCGGGCACGAATCCACCTTCCGCCGAGAGCAGATAGGCCGACCGCGCCGCCGCCGCATCGGGCGCACCCAGGCGCTGGCTGTTCAGCAGCAGGCCGAGATTATAGCCGGCGATGGCATTGCCCTGGCCCAGGGCGCGGCGATACCAGTCGACGGCCTGGCGCGGGTCCGCCGCCAAGCCGATCCCAAGATCGTAGAGCCGGCCAAGGTCATTGGCGGCCGGAGCGTAGCCAGCCTCGGCGGCATCGCGCAGCAGCTTCGCGGCACGGGCCGGATCGGCTTTCATGCCCAGATCGCCGCCAACAAGCAGATTGGCGAAATAGAGGGTCGCTTCCGGGTGGCCGCGTTCCACCGCCTGCTCCACCAGGGCCAGGCCCTCGGCACTCTTGCCATCGGCGATTTCAAGCCGGCCCAGGCGGTAGCGGGCATTGACCGCGCCACCGGCCACGGCGCGCACCAGCATCTGGCGGGCTTCCGCCGCCTCGCCGCGCAGCAGCAGCAATTCCGCCAGATTGGCGGCGGCGGAAGCCTCGCCTGCCTCTGCCGCCTGGCGCAGGGCCTTTTCGGCACCGGGCAGATCCTGCGGCCCGCCGCTGCCCGAAAGCAGCATGTAACCGTAAGCCCCCAGCCCCTTCACATGCGCCTGGGCGGCAGCCCGGCCGAACCAGGCCCGCGCCGCCGGCCAATCCGGCGTGCCGCCAATGCCGAACTGGTAATCCAGGCCAAGCCGGTATTGCGCTTCCGCCTCGCCGGCCTCGGCGCGGCTTTGCAGCTCAAGCCGGCTCGGCTGCGCCCCGGCAGGCCGTTCCAGCGGCTGGCTGACCGGGGCGTCCTGCACCCCGAGCGCCGCCCAGGAAGGACTGCCGGCAAACAGCAGCGGCAGGCCCAGAAACAGCCAGGCGGCTTTACTGAAACGCGTCATTCGACCCCATCTTCGCGCAGGGCTTCGCGGCCCGCCTCGGTCAGCTTGCACACCACCCAGTCAGGCTTGATCGGATTCTCGAACCACGGCTCGGCCCAGCCGGCGCGGATGCAGGATTTGATGGTCTGCAGGCTGATCTGCTGGCCATCGAGATCGAACAGCGGCAGCTTGCCGCCGGGCTGGCTCAGGCCCCGCTTGAGGTAATAGCGCTGTGCTGGCGTGGTCTTGGTCACGGGTTCCGGCTCCACGGCCGCCACCGGCGGCTGGTAGTGACGCATCAATCTTACCACTTCTCCCATCTTACATCCCCTTTGTCGGCTATGGCCAAGGCATGAGCAGGCTCCCGGTTAACCGGGCCGGCCCCGCGCCCTTCCGACGCTGGCGTAAATACTTTAAAGAAATACCAATCCGAACCATGAAGCTGCCGTGACCGAGGTTACCTTTTCATCGATTGCCGGCACCCGGGGTCCGGCCCGGCGCGGCCATGGCCGCCTGGCCTGGACCCTGTTCGCCGCCACCCTGGCCCTGCTGATCGCCGCCCCGCTGCTGGCGGTGCTGGCCAATCTTGGCCGGCCGGCCCAGGGCGTATTCGCGCATCTGGCCGCCACCGTGCTGCCGGAAATGCTGCTCAACACCGTGCTGCTGCTGCTCGGCGTCGGCCTGGGATCGGCACTGATCGGGGTCGGCTGCGCCTGGGCGGTGACGATGATCGAATTCCCTGGCCGGCGCACCTTAAGCTGGCTGCTGTTCCTGCCGCTGGCGATCCCGGGCTATGTCTCGGCCTTCGTCTATGGCGAACTGATGCAGTTCGCCGGCCCGGTGCAGACTGCCTTGCGCCATAGCTTCGGCTGGAGCCGGGGCGATTACTGGTTCCCGGATGTAATGACGCTGGGCGGCGTCACCGTGCTGCTCACCCTGGCCTTCTACCCCTATGTCTACATGCTGGCGCGCACCGCTTTCCAGGACCAGTCGGTCTGTGTGCTGGAAGTGGGCCGCACGCTGGGTATCAGGCCCTGGGGCCGCTTCTGGCGCATCGCCCTGCCGCTGGCCCGGCCGATGATTGCCGGCGGCATCGCCCTGGTGCTGATGGAGACGCTGGCCGAGTTCGGCGCCGTGAGCTATTTCGGCGTGCCGACCTTCACCACCGCGATCTACCGCACCTGGTTCGGCATGGGCAATCCGGTGGCGGCGGCGCAGCTTGCCGGCATGCTGATGCTGTTCGTGCTCGGCGCGGTGATGCTGGAACGCGTCAGCCGCCAGGCCAAGCGTTTCCACCATACCTCGGCACGCAGCCGGCCGTTGAAACTGCAACAGCCCGGCCCGCTGCTGACCGGCCTCACGCTGCTGCTCTGCCTGCTGCCGGTGCTGCTCGGCTTCCTGCTGCCCGCCGGGCGGCTGCTCTATCTCGCCATCACCGAAGGCGACTCCTTCGGCTCCGCCCGCCTGCTCGGCTTCACCATCAACAGCTTCATCCTCTCCAGCCTGGCGGCGTTGCTGCTGGTCGGGCTTGGCCTGCTGCTCGCCTATGCCCAGCGCCTGGCCCCGGGCAGGCTGCTGTCCTGGCTCGGGCAATTCGCCACCATGGGCTATGCCGTGCCTGGCTCGGTGATCGCCATCGGCGTATTGCTGCCGCTGGCCAGCTTCGACCACACGCTGAACAACTGGATGCAGCAAGTGTTCGGCAAGGCGCCGGGTCTACTGCTCTCGGGCAGCCTGCTGGCCCTGCTCTATGCCTATGTGGTGCGCTTCATGGCGGTGACGCACAGCGCCATGGATGGCGGCCTGCACCGCATCCGCCCAAGCCTGGATCAGGCCGCCCGCGTGCTGGGCGAAAGCCCGCTGGGTGTGGTGCGCCGGGTGCATGCGCCGCTCCTGCGCGGCAGCCTGTTCACCGCCGCTTTGCTTGCCTTCGTGGATGTGCTGAAGGAATTGCCGGCCACGCTGATCGTGCGGCCGTTCGATTTCGACACCCTGGCGGTGCGCGTCTACCAGCTTTCCAGCGACGAGCGTCTGAGCGAGGCCTCGACCGGCGCGCTGATCATCGTTGCCGCCGGGCTGCTGCCCGTGCTGTGGCTCAATGCCGCCCTGGCGCGTTCCCGCCCGGGCCAAGAACAGGATACCCCATGACCAAACCCAGCGACATCCTGCTACAGCAATCCGGCATCGGCGGCGAAGTCGATGTGCCGGTCGCCTTCGACCTGCTCAACAAGGGCGAGCTGGAACTGGCCGGCGCCGCCTTCACCCGCATCCTGCAAAAGCAGCCGCGCTCGGCGGAAGCCCTGTTCGGCCTTGGCCAGATCGCGCAGCGGCGCGGCGATGCCAAGGAAGCGGCGCAGTTCTATAGCCGCGCCGTGCAGGCTAACCGCATGCTGATCGAGCCGCATATGGCGCTCGGCAACGTGTTCCAGGCCATGGGCCGGCTGAGCCAGGCCTATACCGCCTACAAGGAAGGCCTCAGCGTGGCGCCGGGCTATGCGCCGCTGCATTTCAATATCGGCGTCTGCCTGCGCCGCATGGGCGAACATGATGCCGGCATCGCGGCACTGAAAAACGCCGTGAAGATACAGCCCGATCATGTGATGGCGCTGTTCAGCCTGGGCAATGCCTATCGCGACCGCGAGGACCTTGCCACCGCTGAGCAATATTACCGCGATGCCGTGCGCATCCACCCGGATTATGCCGATGCGCAATGCAATCTCGGCGGCCTGCTGTCGCAGCGCAAGGCGCATGAGGAAGCCGCCGCCTGCTTCGACGCCGCCTTGCGCGTGGTGCCGAACCATTTCGTGGCGCTGAAGAACCGTTCGCTGTCGCTGTTCCAGCTTGGCCGTTTCGAGGAAGGCGCAGCCAATGCCGCCGCCGCGCTCCGGCAGCAGCCCGATGACATGATGCTGCATTACCATATGGGCGAAATGATCTACGGCCTGATGCGCAGCGGCCAGGTGGAGACCGCGCGCCGCCATGCCAAGGAATGGGCAGCAGCCTATCCAGACAACAGCGTGGCGCAGCATATGGCCGCGGCGGCACTCGGCGAAGGCGCACCGAGCCGCGCCGACGACGCCTATGTGCGCGAGACCTTCGACCGCTTCTCGGCCGATTTCGAGAAGGTGCTGGGTGGCCTGGAATACCGCGCGCCGCAATTGCTGGAAGCCGCCATCGCCGCCCGCATCGGCAGCCGCAATGGCCTCAGTATCCTGGATGCCGGCTGCGGCACCGGGCTTTGCGCGCCGCTGCTGAAGCCGCGCGCCGCGAAGCTGATCGGCGTCGACCTGAGCGGCGGCATGCTGGCCAAGGCGGAAGGGCGCGGCTATGACGCGCTGCATGAAGCCGAACTCGGCGCCTTCCTGCGCGGCACGCCGGAGAGCTACGACCTGACCGTGGCGGCCGACGTGTTCTGCTATTTCGGT
This sequence comes from Ferrovibrio sp., assembly GCF_965278975.1. Taxonomy (GTDB): domain Bacteria; phylum Pseudomonadota; class Alphaproteobacteria; order Ferrovibrionales; family Ferrovibrionaceae; genus Ferrovibrio. The sequence goes on along the minus strand of NZ_OZ257126.1, from coordinate 3,621,906 downwards.
GACCTGGCACCGCTGCTGGCCGACCTGGCGCCGCGCATGCCGCAGGGCGCCCTGCTCGCCTTCACCGTCGAGCGCATCGATGGCGAGGCCCCGGCGACAGGCTTCCGCCTCAATCCCACTGGCCGCTATGCCCATGCCGGCAGCTATCTGCAGGATGTGCTGACGCAACACGGCTTCGGCGAGTTGCAGATGATCGAGGATGCCGCCCGCGTCGAGATGGGCGTGCCGGTGCCCTGCTATGTGGTGACGGCGCAGCGCGTTTAAAAACAGCGCGCAGCAAACAAAAAAGGGCGGGAGTTGATCTCCCGCCCTTCTCTATTCCAGCTGATGCCGGAAGCTTACTTCCAGCCGGCGCGGTCCATCAGCTTCAGCGCCGCTTCGTTGTTCTTGCCGAACACGGCCGCGTTGACATTGTCTTCCTTGAATTCGGCCCAGCGCTGGATCACCGGATGCAGCTTCACGCCGCCAACCACCGGGAATTCATAATTGCCCATGGCGAAATAGCCCTGGGCTTCCTTCGAGGCCATGTATTCCAGGAACTTGATCGCATTCGCCTTGTTCGGCGAATAGCGCGCCACGCCGGCACCGCTGACATTCACATGAGTGCCGCGGTCCTTCTGGTTGGGGAAGATCACCGCCAGCTTGTCGGCCACTTCCTTGTCTTCCGGCTTGGTCGAGGCCATCAGGCGGGCGAGATAATAGGTGTTCGACACCGCGATATCGCCTTCACCGGCGGCAACCGCCTTGAGCTGATCGGTATCGCCGCCCTTCGGCGGACGGGCCATGTTCGCCACCACGCCACGCGCCCAGGCTTCGGTCTTTTCCTCGCCCTGGGAAGCGATCATGGCGCCGACCAGCGACTGGTTATAGACGTTGGTGGAGGAACGGATCACCACCTTCCCCTTCCACTTCGGATCGGCAAGATCCTCGTAGCTGCTGATCGAACCCGGCGAGACGCGCGCCTTGTTCACCACGATGACGCGGGCGCGCTTGGAGAAGCCGAACCACTGGCCCGAGGGCTCGCGCAGATAGGCCGGAATCGCCTTGTCGAGCACAGGCGACTGGATCGACTGCAACAAGCCCATTTCCTGAGCGCGGTAGAGGCGGCCGGCATCGACCGTGATCACCACGTCGGCCGGGCTCTTGTCGCCCTCGGCCTTGAGGCGCTGGATCAGTTCATCCTCGCGCGCTTCCAGGCGGTTCACCTTGATGCCGGTGGCCTTGGTGAACTCGGTGTAGAGCGCCTCGTCGGTGTCGTAGTGACGCGAGGAGTAGAGATTGACTTCGCCCTGCGCCAGCGCCTGGCCCGGCAGCGCCAGAATGGCGGCAAGGGCGGCAGCGGAAAGCCCGAAGGCAGCGGCGGCGCGGCGCGTCGGATGTTTGATCATGGAGGACACTCCCTAGTTCCTTTTGCGAGTGAGAGTAAGAATAATCAGCGCGTAAAATATCGATACGCCACCGCATCCGCAAGTGCGAGTGAGTCGCAATTATGCATGGTCACGAAGTTGTCAATTTCCCATCTTTACCCGGATTTTTATGTGCCGGTGTTTTTGACAGAGGCTCCCACAACCCCCAGGATGTTCAGCACCCGCCATGCCGATCCCTCGCCTTTTCCTGCTCGCCGCCCTGCTGGCCCTGCCCTTTCTGGCCGGCTGCGCCAGGCCCGGAACCGCGCCGGAAAGGCTGCTGCCGCGCGAGAAGATCGTGCTGGCTTCCGCCATCGCGGTGGATGCCGGCAACATGACCGCGACCCTGCCGCTCCATCGCGGCACGGCACAGGGCCGCAGTGTCTGGTATGTGGTCACCGATTCATCCGATGCCGCCGATGCCAGGGCGCGCGGCGTGGTGCATGCGCCGCTGCTGGCACGCGCCGGCCATGTGCAAAGCGTGCGCGAGCAGAATGGCGTGATCGAGTTTACCGCCGCGCCGGATTTCTCCCCGCGCCGCCAGGTGCAGCCGGGGCCGGAAGGCTTTCCGCCCGCTACCGCCCTGCCCGGCGCCACGGCACCAGCCAGCTACTCGCCTTTCATCCGACTGGGGCCGGATGGCCCGGTGCTGAATGCGCCGATCGTTGCCGTGGGCGATGGGCCGTTCGAGATCGCGCGGCATGACACGACGCTGGACCGCGTGCTGGCCATCGACATTGCGCGGCGCCAGATGACGCTGCAGCTCAGCATCGGCTTCGCCGAAGGAAGGCGCGTGCTGTATTTCAGCAGCGAAGCCTCCGATCCTGGCGTGGCCGCATTGGAACGCGCCACCTTTGTGCCGGAACTGGGCAAAGGCGATGGCGATATCGGCCTGCTGGCTTTCATCAATGGCAGCGGTCAGGGCTTGGTGCATCTGCTGCGCCATGGCCACATCGATGCCGAAGCCAGCCTGGGCAATGCCGCCATGCTCGGCGCGCCGGGCAATGTGCTGACCGCGTTTCCCACCGGCAGGACGGCCAGCGGCTATTCGCCGCTCTGGAGTGTCACCCTGCTGCGCTGGAGCGATGCGGCGGTGGCAACGGGACAGAATGCGCGCCAGAGCAATCAGGCGGCGATCTACCGGCTTTATGGCAATGCCTTGAGCGGCCCCGATGGCAAGGCGGTGGAGCCGAGCGGCATCACCGTCAATTGCCCTGTGGTGGCATTCCTCGACGAAGCGCCGCCGTGAATCCGGCGATTGCCTGACATACCGCCTCGGGCTGGTCCTTGTGCGGCGAGTGGCCGCATTGCGGCAGCACCAGCGTCTCTACCCTGCCCTTGGCCAGCGTCTTGATCGTCTCGATCTGGCGCAGCGTGCCGTATTCGTCGCCCTCGCCCTGGATGGCCAGCACCGGCAGCGTGATCCGCGCCACTTCCGCCTCGATATTCCAATGGCCGAAATCCGGGTTGAGCCAGGAATCGCACCAGCCCCGGAAGGCGCAATCGACATTGTCGCCGTGATATTTTGCCAGCCGCGCGCGCAGGTCGCCCGTGGCATAAGCGGCATGGGCCGCCTGGATCGAGCCGAATGACACCGCCTCGCCATAGCTGTGCGGCGCCATCACGGCAATACCGAGCAGGTCGGGTGGTGGATTGCTGCCGGCATGGATCAGCGCGATCGAAGCGCCATCGGAATGGCCGATCAGGATATGGCACCGGATGCCAAGCGCCGCGAGCAGATGCGGCAGATGGATCAGCGCATCATCATGCATGTAGGTGATCGGGCGCGGCAGCGCGCAAGGGCTAGATGCGCCATAGCCGATGCGGCTGTAGACCAGCACCGGCAGGCCGGTGGCGGCGGCAACGCTATCGGGAAAGTCGCGCCACATGGCAACGCAGCCGAGGCCTTCATGCAGGAAAACCAGCACAGGCATGTCCATGTCCTGCGGGCCGATCCAGCGATACTCGATGCGGCCGCCCGGAATCTGCGCGAACTGCATCTCTGCGAACTGCATCATTGCCTGAGCTTGAAACGCTGGATCTTGCCCGTCGCGGTCTTGGGCAGTTCAGCAACGAATTCGACCCAGCGCGGGTATTTATGCGGCGCCAGACGCTCTTTCACGAATTGCTGCAACTCGGCGGCCAGGGCTGCATCGGCGCTCACGCCATCGCGTGTCACCACATAGGCCTTGGGCTTGACCAGCTTGTCGGTGTCCTCATTCGCCACCACGGCGGCTTCCAGAACTTTATCATGCCCCATCAGCGCGGACTCGACCTCGAAGGGTGAGACCCAGATGCCGCTGACTTTCAGCATGTCGTCGGAACGGCCGGCATAGGCGTAATAGCCATCCTTGTCGCGGGTGTATTTATCGCCAGTGCGGGTCCAGGGGCCGTGGAACGTGGCGAGGCTCTTGGCGCGGTTGTTCCAGTAGGCGACGCAGCAGGACGGCCCGGCCACCAGCAATTCACCGATCTCGCCATCAGCCACATCGCGGCCCTGCTCATCGACGATGCGCAGATCGTAGCCCGGCACCGCCTTGCCGGTAGTGCCATGGCGGATGTCGTCGGGCCGGTTCGACACGAAGATATGCAGCATCTCGGTGGAGCCGATGCCATCCAGGATCGAGACACCGAAACGCTGATCCCAGCGCCGGGCGATATCTTCGGGCAAAGCCTCACCCGCCGAAACGCATTGCCGCAATTTGGGCGAGGCGCTCTCGCGCGTGATTGTCGCGTCAGCGAGGATGGCGGCATAGAGCGTCGGCACGCCATAGAAGATGGTCGGTTCATTTTGCTTCAGCCGCGCCATCACGCTTTGCGGCGTCGGCCGCTCGGCCATCAGCACGGCGGTGGCGCCGACATGCAGCGGGAAGGTCATGGCATTGCCCATGCCATAGGCGAAGAACAGCTTCGCCGCCGAGAACACCACGTCGCTCTCGCGGATACCCAGCACCTCCTCGGCATAGAGCACGGCGGTATGCACCAGATCGCCATGCAGATGCATGGCGCCTTTCGGCTTGCCGGTGGAGCCAGAGGAATAGAGCCAGAAGCCGATATCGTCCGGCGTGGTGTCGGTGGTCTCCAACTGGTCCGATTGCTCGGCCAGCAGGGTTTCCAGTGGCTTGATGGTGGGTGCCACGCGGCCCGAGACCAGCACCTGCTTCAGATAGGGCTGGTCGTTGACGATGGGACGGAATTTCTCCAGCAGCGCATCCGATACCGCCAGCACCACGGCGCGGCTGTCGCGCAGCAGGAAGTCATAATCGGCGGTAGGCAGCAACGTATTCACCGGCACCGGCACGGCGCCGATCTTCATGGCGCCGAAGAACATCGCCGGGAAGTCGATACTGTCCAGCATCGCCATCAGCACACGCTGCTCGCGCTGCACGCCGAGGGATTTGAGCAGATTGCCGGCACGGTTCACCCGCGCCGCCAGATCGGCATAGCTGTGGCTGCCCCGGTCGTCGATGAACGCGACCTTGGTGCCACGGCCCTCGGCGATATGCCGGTCGACGAAATGGCTGGCGGCGTTATACCGCCGCGGCAGTTCGAGAAAGCGCGGCATGGTCTCCTCCCAGAAACCGTTTTCTTGTTTTTTAGAGTTAGGCAGCGGCCTGTAGCGGCTCTACTGCCTTCACCCAATCCAACGCCCAGGCAACGCCATCTTCTTCCGGCAGCGTGGTGCCGGAAGCATTGTGCTGCATGCGCTCGCCCACCAGGGTGGCGCCAAGATCGCGCAGGATCTGTTCAAACTGGGCGCCGCCATTGTTGAACGTGTCGCCATAGGTGGTGTCGCCCAGGCCGATCACGCCGGCCAGCTTGCCGGTCAGGTCCGGGCGCGCCTTGTCGAGATCGGCATAGAAATCGCGAGCATTGTCGGGTACGTCGCCCTGGCCGTAGGTGGAGGTGCAGATCAGGAAGGCGCCCGGGCGGGCGAACACATCGGCCTTCAGATTGTCCATCAGCAGCACGTCGACGCCATGGCCCTCGGCCTCCAGCGCCTTCTTCACATCGCCGGCCACGATCTCCGCCGTGCCGGTCATGGTGCCGACCAGAATACTCACCTGCATGATCACCCTCTTACGCCACTGTTTTCCAAAAGAGGCCGAAATATAGCGCAGGGATTTCTGGCGTTCCAGCCCAAAAAGCATTATAATGCATGTTATGGTCAAAGCACCGGAACAATCTCCCGTCGCCGCAGCGGCGGATAACGCAGACCAGGCTTTCCTCGCGGCGGTGGGCGAGCGGGTGCGCAATGCCCGCGCCCGGCGCGGCATGAGCCGCAAGATCCTGGCCCGGGATTCCGGGGTTTCCGAACGCTACCTCGCTCAGCTTGAAACCGGCGCCGGCAATATCTCGATTCTTCTGCTGCGCCAGATCGCCCAGGCGATGGATTTGCCGATTGGCGATTTCCTCGCCGACCGGCCGAAATACGGCGTCGACCTTGCCCTGCTGCTGCAGCAGATCGAGGAACTGACCCCGGCGCAGCAGCAGGATCTGCAAGCTGTCATCCGCGAACGCTTCGGCGTCGCCCCCGCCGTGAAGCGCCATATCGCCCTGATCGGCCTGCGCGGCGCCGGCAAGACCACTTTGGGCCAGCGCCTCGCCGCCGGCCTGGGGCTGCATTTTGTGGAAATGGCCAAGGAAATCGAGATCGAGGCCGGGCTGTCGCTCAACGAGATTTTCGATCTCTACGGCCAGGGCGCCTATCGCCGCTTCGAGCGCCGCGCGCTGGAGCGCGTCACCGCCGAACGCGCGCCCGCCGTTATCGCCAGCGGCGGTTCGCTGCCGTCCGAGCCCGGCACCTTCGCGCATCTGCTGGCCAATTGCTTCACCATCTGGCTCAAGGCGCGGCCCGAGGAACATATGGGCCGGGTAATCGCGCAAGGTGACATGCGGCCGATGGCCGGGATGTCGGAAGCCATGGGCGACCTCAAGCGCATCCTGGCCCAGCGCGAAACGCTCTATGCCAAGGCCGACATGGCCTTCGATACCGCCGGCAAGCCGGTGGATGCCGCCAGCGCGGAATTGCTGACGGCCCTGCGGGCACATCCGGGCTGGCTCGCCCCTGCAAAATAATTCTTGAGCAGTTAAAAAACTGCATTATAATGCCGGTCACGTTCAAGGGGTGAAACGCCATGGCCGAGCCAACCAATAATACCGCCGTGCTGCCGCCGGTGGATTTCCGCACTGATCCGAGCCGCTACAAGCATTGGAAGCTCAGCGTCGATGGTCCGGTGGCCACCCTGGCGCTGGATGTGCGGGAAGATGGCGGTCTGCGCCCCGGCTATGAACTGAAGCTGAACTCCTACGATCTCGGCGTCGATATCGAACTGCATGATGCCGTGCAGCGCCTGCGCTTCGAGCATCCGGGCGTGCGCAGCGTGGTGCTCACCTCGGGCAAGGAGCGCGTGTTCTGCGCCGGCGCCAATATCCGCATGCTCAGCCAGTCGACCCATGGCTGGAAGGTGAATTTCTGCAAGTTCACCAACGAGACCCGCAACGGCATCGAGGAAGCCACCGCTGAATCGCGCCAGACCTATATTGCCGCCGTGAACGGCCCCTGCGCCGGCGGCGGCTATGAACTGGCACTGGCCGCCGACCATATCCTGATGGCCGATGACGGCAACACGGCCGTATCGCTGCCGGAAGTGCCGCTGCTGGCGGTGCTGCCCGGCACCGGCGGCCTCACCCGCCTGGTGGACAAGCGCCAAGTGCGCCGCGACCGCGCCGATTTCTTCTGCACCCTGGAAGAAGGCATCAAGGGTAAGCGCGCCGTGGACTGGCGCCTGGTGGACGAAGTGGTGCCGCGCACCCGGCTGAACGAAGCCGTGCGCGAGCGCGCCCTCAAGCTGGCCGAGAAATCCGACCGCCCGGCCACGGCCAAGGGCATCGCCCTGCCGGAACTGGCGCGTCAGGTGAACGGCGATGCCGTGTCTTATTCCCATGTGGATGCGAAAATCGACCGCGCCAAGGGCATTGCCGAGATTACCGTGCATGGCCCGAAAACGGCTGTTCCCGCTTCGCTGGATGCCATCGATGCCGGCTTCTGGCCGCTGGCCCTGGCGCGCGAACTGGACGACCTGGTGCTGCATCTGCGCACCAACGAGGAAAGCGTCGGCATGTGGGTGATCCGCAGCACCGGCGATGCTGATACGGTGGCGGCCTATGACGCGCTGCTGGAGCAGCACAAGGCAGACTGGCGCGTACGCGAAATCCGCCTGTTCCTCAAGCGCGTGTTCAAGCGCATCGACGTGTCGTCGCGCAGCCTGTTCGCCCTGATCGAGCCGGGCTCCTGCTTCACCGGCACGCTGCTGGAACTGGTGCTGGCCGCCGACCGCTCCTACATGCTGGACGGCCAGTTCGAGGGCGACAACCGCCCGCCCGCCACGCTGCGGCTGACGGCGCTGAATTTCGGCGCCTATCCGATGGTGAACGGCCTCTCGCGGCTTGAAAGCCGCAGCCTGGACGATCTGTCCCGCGCTGAGGCATTGCGCCGGCAGATCGGCGTGGACCTGGACGCAGCGGCCGCCGACGAGGCCGGCCTGATCACCTTCAAGCCCGACGACATCGACTGGGAAGACGAAGTACGCATCGCCATCGAGGAACGCGCCGCCTTCTCGCCTGATGCCCTCACCGGCATGGAAGCGTCCCTGCGCTTCGGCGGCCCGGAGACGATGGAAAGCAAGATTTTCGCCCGCCTCACCGCCTGGCAGAACTGGATTTTCCAGCGCCCGAACGCGGTGGGCGATCAGGGCGCGCTCAAGCTCTATGGCACCGGCCAGCGTGCCAGCTACGACCGCAGGAGGGTCTGACCATGGCGATCGACTACGCTTCGCGCATCCCGAATAACGTCAACCTCTCCGACAATCGCCGCCTGCAGCGCGCGCTGGAGGACTGGCAGCCGAAATTCCTCGACTGGTGGCAGGATATGGGCCCGGCGGGCTTCCAGGCGCGCGAGGCTTATCTGCGCACCGCCATCAGCGTCGATGCCCAGGGCTGGGCGAATTTCGGCTATGTGAAGATGCCGGACTACCGCTGGGGCATTTTCCTGGCCGAGCCGGAAGCCGGCCGCAAGGTGAATTTCGGCGACCACAAGGGCGACGATGCCTGGCAGGAAGTGCCCGGCGAATATCGCGGCGTGCTGCGCCGACTGATCGTAACCCAGGGCGATACCGAGCCGGCCTCGGTGGAACAGCAGCGCCTCTTGGGCCAGACCTGCCCGTCGCTCTATGATCTGCGCAACCTGTTCCAGATCAACGTGGAGGAAGGCCGCCATCTCTGGGCCATGGTCTACCTGCTGGATGCTTATTTCGGCCGCGATGGCCGCGAGGAAGCCGAGGCCCTGTTGCAGCGCCGCTCCGGCGATGCCGACAAGCCGCGCATCCTCGGCGCCTTCAACGAGGCGACGCCGGACTGGCTCAGCTTCTTCATGTTCACCTTCTTCACCGACCGCGACGGCAAGTTCCAGCTTGCCTCGTTGGCGGAAAGCGGCTTCGATCCGCTGTCGCGCACCTGCCGTTTCATGCTCACCGAGGAAGCGCACCACATGTTCGTGGGCGAAACCGGCATCAACCGCGTGCTGCAGCGTACCTGCGAGATCATGCGCGATTTCAAGACCGACGACGTGCGCAAGCATGGCGTGATCGATCTGCCGACGCTCCAGAAATATCTCAACTTCCATTTCTCGGTGTCGCTCGATCTGTTCGGCTCGGAAATCTCCACCAACGCCGCCAACTACTACACCATGGGCATCAAGGGCCGCTTTGATGAGACCCGCATCAGCGATGACCACAAGCTGACCGATGCGGCCTACAAGGTGCTGGAAGTGCATGGCGATGGCTTCCGCGAGAAGGAAGAATCGGCGCTGACCGCGCTGAACGAGCGCCTGCGCGATGATTATGTGGCCGATTGCGCGCGCGGCGTGATGCGCTGGAACCAGACCATCAAGCGCGCCGGCATCGACTTCGAGCTGAAGCTGCCGCACCGTGCCTTCCACCGCCAGATCGGCCAGTTCTCCGAACTGCGCGTCGATCCCCAGGGCCACATCATCAGCCAGGCCGAATGGGATGCCCGGCATCACAAGTGGCTGCCAACCGAGGAGGACCGCCTCTACGTCATCAGCCTGATGCATGCCGTCACCGAGATCGGCAAATATGCCAACTGGATCGCCCCACCGGCCCGCGGCATCAACAACATGCCGGTGGATTTCGAATACGTTCGGGCCTGAACCGCTACCTCCATTCAATCCCCCGGGGCTCCCGCCAAAATGGTTGGAGCCCCTTCTTTTTTTACGTCCCCGCCCTGTGTATAGTCCGGCGCCATGAAGCCCGTGCCGCCGCCCTATTCGCCTGACCGCCTGTTTGCCATCGAGCGCGTGGTGCAATGGGGCGAGGCCGATCCGGCCGGCATCATCTACACCACGCAATTCCTCGATTATGTGATCGAGACGGTGGAAGCCTTCTGGCGCGAGCAGATCGGCATCAGCTGGTATCACCTGCACCAGCGCCATAATCTCGGTTCGCCGACGGTCAGTTCGAAGCTGGATTTCCAGAAGCCGATCCGCGCCGCCGATCCCTTCACCGTGGAACTGCGCATCCCGCGCCTCACCCGTTCCACCATCACCTTCCATGTCGTCGGCCGCAACGCCGCCGGCGAAGGCTGCTTCACCGGCGAACTGGTCTCCTGCATCATCGACGACAAGGCGGTGCGCTCGGTGACCATCCCGGACTGGATACGCGAGCCGATCGAGGCCTACCGCAAAGCTACCGAGCAAATACCCACTGGGCAAGAGGACCTGCCATGACCGAGGGCCACGGCTACAACAAGTTCTTTCCCGTGTCGTGGGAGGAGCTGCATCGCCATTGCAAGGCACTGGCCTGGCGGCTGCTGGAGCGCGGCCCCTATCAGGGCGTGGTGGCGATCACCCGTGGCGGCCTGGTGCCGGCGGCCATCGTGGCGCGCGAGTTGAACGTGCGCGTGATCGAGACGATTTCCTGCTCGACCTATAACGAGCTGGAACGCGGCACCAAGGTGAACATCCTGAAGCAGGCCGATGCCGCCCTGCCCTCCCAGGGCGAAGGCTGGCTGATCGTCGATGACCTGGTGGATACCGGCGTTACCGCCAAGGCGGTGCGCCAGTTGCTGCCCAAGGCCCATTTCGCCACCATCTACGCCAAGCCCAATGGCCGCCCGATGGTGGACACCTACATCACCGAAGTGAGCCAGGATACCTGGATCCTGTTCCCCTGGGACCAGGAAGCGGTGATGAGCAAGCCCATCGTCGAATTGAAGAAGGGCGGCTAGAGCGTCACTTCTGGGCGGCGCTTTTCTGGATGTTCTTCGAACCGATATAGACGCCGTTGCTCAGCCCCATCAGGATCAGGTAGCCATCCGGTATCTCCGGGATTTCATGCCCGGTGAGCACCTTGATCAGCACGAAACCGGCGCAGATCAGGGTGAACAGCAGCATTTGCAGGCGCGTCACATCAATGGTCGCGCCGCTCGCGGTATCCTTGATCAGATCGGAAAAATGCGGCGTCCGCGTTGCGCCCACAGGCGCGGGATCAGCCAGCGCCGCCCCTGGCGGTACATTGGCTGACGGATCGCCACCGCCCGCTGCCGGTGGGTTTGTGCTCGCCGCCGTGTATTGCGCCAGCAGGGTCGCGGCGCCGGCAATGCCGAGCAAACCCAGCGTAGAGGCCGATATCACGATCAGGCTGCCTGACAGCACCATGACATAGACCGCCGAGAAGCCGACGACGAAAGTCCACAGCATGATCTGGAATTGCGACAGGCTGGCATTGCCGCCATCCGTTGAAATCAGGCGCAGCAGCCAGTTGGCCTTAGCGATCATCGGGTCCTGTTTGCCGAAACGCGTGAGGATGATCACCACCACCAGTACCAGAAACAATGCGACGCCGACCGCCCAGCACTGACTCTGGATGCCGACCGTCAGGCTGGTATCCACCACCACCTGCTGCTGAAAGGTCTTGTCGTCCTGTGCCACCATATCGATGGCGATCAGGCGCAGGGTGGCGCGCGGCACCAGCAATTCGGTATCGAGCGACAGCTTGTGATCGGCGAGTTGACTGCGCGTGGGTTCCTGCAAGGCCGGGATGGTGACACGCAGTTCGAATGTATTCGTGGTGCTGAGCTTGGTGATCTGCACCGGCGCCGCCACCGGCTGGCCGAAACCCAGCAGGTTGCCCTTGGCATCACGCAGCGGATTGCCCTGGCTGTCGCGCCACTGGAAGCAGGCGACATACTGCGCCTTATTGGTCAGCGTCACCCGGGGGTCGACCAGCAGATCGATATGCCCGCCGGGCGGCTGCCAGTTCTTCTCCGTCTTCATGCTGAGCGAGCCGCTGGCCAGGCTGGGTGCCGTGGCGGGCAAGGCGCAGAAAGCCTCCGGCCTTGCCGACGGGGTTTGCACTCCCCCGCTAGCTTGAGCCAGCAGCGGCGATGCGGCCAGTATCAGAATCAGCAGGATTGCGGTACGACCGGCCATACGGCGAAATTCAGTCATTCGTCCCCCTATCCAGGCCAGTTCAGAACCTGGGATCGGGAGAGATATACACCAATATATAATATATTAAATTATAAATACACGCATATAGGGTTATGCGGATGTCGTCAGGGCTTCATCATAACCGGCTCAACCACCCGGCTCAGGCAGTGTTGCCGCTACGCAAGGTCCATTGCACCGTATCGCGCAGCACCCTTCCGAGCGCCTCATCAAATGCCTGCACCACCGACAGCACATCGGTGCCCGAGGCTTTCACCCGGCGCTCGAAATTGGTGGCAGCAACGATCTCCTGGCGCGGCTGCTGGATCAGCTTGGAGGCCAAGGCGACCCGCACCGTCGGCACCGGATCATTCGGCACCAGTTCGGCCTGGAATTCACGCAGTTCGCTCTTGAGATTGAAGTCCGAGCGCAGGCCGACCGACTGGCGCCCGACCGAAATGATCTTGCCGGTATTCTCGAAGCTCTCCACCAGCAGGGTCTGGATCATGCGCGGCACGCGCTCGGCCCAGCGCGCCTCGGCGTAATACTTCACTTCATAGGGGTTGGTCATGATGGCAATGCGGTGGGTATCCAGGCCACCCGCCGCATAGGGCTCCTCCACCACCAGCTGCCACGTCGCCCGCGGCAGGTCGGCGGCGAAAGTGTTCTTCGGCGACAGCGTATAGAGGTTGGAAGGCGGTGCCTGCGGGATGATGCCGCCGCAGGCGGTGAGACCGATGCCCATCAGGCCACTGGCACCCAGGCCGCGCAGCAGGCCGCGCCGGTTGAAAATCGCCGTCATCGCCGGCCTCCCTCGCTACGGTATTCAGCATCGCGGTTGCCGAACAGCACCGCGCTCGGATCGTCTTCCAGCCGCTGCGCCACCCGCGCCAGGCTGCCCACCAGAATGCGTGCTTCGGCGATGAAGCGGCGGAATTCGCCGAAGCCATCGGTGGTGATCGCATTGATCGGCGCGCGGTTCTCCGCCACCATCTCGTTCACGGTGGACAGCACGCTTTCAAGCTGCTGCATGGCGCCGCGGATATCCTGCACAGCAACCTGAGCATCCTTCACCGTGGCGGTGGCATCACCTTCGATCAGCCTGGTAGTTGATTCCAGCGTGTTGCGCGCCGCCACCAGGGTACTGTTGGCTTCCTTCACGATGCCGCCGAACTGCTCGGCGACTTCGCGCGCCGCGCGGGCGGCGATGGCGATATCGGCGCTGGTGCGGTCGAAGCCATCGATGGCGCGGGTCAGGGTTTCCTGGCGGCTGGCGATGGTAACGCTGATCTGGCGGATATCGCCGATGATGCCGGCGATATTGTCGATATTCTGATCCGACATGATGCGCGCGGCGCGGTTGATCAGGTCGGGTGCCGCCTCGAACAACTCGGCGATGGAGGAATTGCGCGAACGGATCACCGGCAATTCCGAGACATCCTCGCTGTAGCGCGCCGGCAGCAATTCCGCCGCCTTGGTGCCGGAATTGATCTGCACAAAGGAAACGCCGGTGATGCCCTGCAATTCCAGGCTGGCAATGCTATCGGCGCGGATCGGCGTGTCGGCGGCGACATTGACCGTGACGCGCACCTTCGAGGTATCGTCGCGGTCGATGCTGATCTGGCTCACATTGCCGATCTTGATGCCGTTGAAGCGCACATCGCCGCCCATGCCCAGGCCGGCCACCGATCCGGTGAAGAAGATGTTGTAGCGCGCGATCTCGCGGTCGAGCTGAGCCTTGGCCAGCCACAGCGAGAAGCCGAGGATGCCGAGCAGGAACAGCAGCAGGAAGCTGCCGATCAGCAGATGGTGGGCGCGGGTTTCCATTACGAACCGCCTCCTTCAGATACAGGCCCAGGGACTGCATGATCTGCCGTCTTCTGAGCGGCGCGGGCGCGCGGCCCGTGGAAATACTCCCGGATCCAGGGATGCGGGTGTTCTAGCAATTCATGCAGTGGCCCGGCCACCAGCACCTTCTTCTCGGCCAGCACGGCGATGCGGTCGCAGATCGCATGCAGCGAGTCCAGGTCATGCGTCACCATGAACACGGTGAGGCCCAGTGCCTGTTGCAGGTCGCGTACCAGGGTGTCGAAAGCGGCGGCACCGATCGGATCGAGGCCGGCAGTGGGTTCGTCCAGGAACACGATCTCGGGGTCCAGCGCCAGGGCGCGGGCCAGGCCGGCGCGCTTGCGCATGCCGCCGGATAGCTCGGACGGAATCTTGCCCGCCGCATTGGCCGGCAGGCCGACCATGCGGATTTTCGCCGCCGCGATTTCGTTCAGCAGGTCGGGCGGCAGGTCATAGAATTCCTTCAGCGGCACCTGGATATTCTGCGCCACGGTAAGCGAGGAAAACAGCGCGCCATCCTGGAACAGCACGCCGACACGCTGGCGCGCCCGACGGCGTGCATCCTCGTTGCCATGCAGCATGTCCGAACCCAGCAGGTCGATCTGCCCGCCCTGCGGCTGGTTGAGGCCGATGATGGTGCGCAGCAATACCGACTTGCCGGTGCCGGAACCGCCAACCACGCCCAGCACCTCACCGCGCCAGACATCGAGGTCCAGCCCGTCATGCACCTTGAAGCCATCGAAGGCATTCACCAGGCCGCGCACCTTGATAACCGCTTCCTTTACAGCGTCCTGGGCCATCGCCTAGATCCCCAGCGCCGAGAAGAAGATCGAGAACAAGGCATCGGCCACGATCACCAGGAAGATCGATTGCACCACCGAACGCGTGGTGAGGCGGCCGACGCTTTCCGCATCGCGCTTCACCCGCAGGCCCTCATAGCAGCCGACCATGGCGATCAGGGCGGCAAAGACCGGCGCCTTGACCAGGCCAACCAGGAAAGAGCTTACCGATACCGCCTCATGCAGCCGCTGGAAGAACATGAAAGGCGTGATATCCAGCGTTACCCACGCCATCAGGGCGCCGCCCAGCAGGCCCATGATATCGGCGAAGAAAGCCAGCAGCGGCAGGGTGAGGATCAGCGCCAGGACGCGCGGCACCACCAGTACCTCCACCGGATCGAGGCCCAGCGTGCGGATGGCATCCACTTCCTCGTTCACCTTCATGCTGCCGATCTGGGCGGTGAAGGCACTGCCGGAACGCCCCGCCACCACGATGGCAGTGAGCAGGATGCCGAGTTCACGCAGCACCGAGACGCCAACCAGGTTGACGACGAATACCTCGGCGCCGAACTGCTTGAGCTGGTCGGCGCCCTGATAGGCCATCACCACGCCGATCAGGAAGGAAATCAGGCCGACAATGGGCAGCGCGTTCAGGCCGGTCTGTTCCATGTGGAACACCACTGAGGTAAAGCGCAGCCGGCGCGGGCTGATGGCAATGCGGGCGAAGGCTTCGACAACGCGGCCGATGAAAGCGATGAAGCGCCGCCCTTCGCGGGCCGCGAACAGCACCAGCCAGCCGAGATGGGCGACGAAGCGCAGCAGGCCATTGCCCGACCCGGGTGGCGCCGCCGAGGCCGCGTCACAGCCGGAAACGTAATCGATCAAGGTCTGATGCTCTGGTCTCAGCGCCCGCCATTCCACCGCCACGCCGGTGCCGAAACGGCTGTTGAGGCGCTGCAGCAGCACCGCGCCGGCGGTATCCACACGCTCCAGTCCGCCGGCATCAATGCGCAGCCGCCGCGCGGCGCCGAGATTGAGGCCATCGAGCGCACGGGACAGGCGAGCCGCCTCGCCCAGCGTCCAGGCGCCGGAGAGGCTCAAACTCGCCAGGCCGTCCTCGTGCCTGAAACTCATGCCGCCGGGCTGCACGCGTCAAAAAATCCCTGTTGCCTAAGCCGCTTGTTTGAAAGTTACCAAACATGACATGCTGCGCGGAAGAGCCAGCCGGGAAAGTCGCATGCCGCGCTTCAGCGCCAATCTTACTTTTCTGTTTCAGGAATATGCCTTCCTCGACCGCCTGGCGGTGGCGCGCGAGCAGGGTTTCGATGCTGTCGAATTCATGTACCAGCCGGACCAGTCGCCCGCCGCCATCGCCGCCGCCCTGCGTGACAACGGCCTTGAACTGGTGCTGATGAACACCCCGGCGGGTAATTTCGAGGCCGGCGAGCGCGGGCTGGCCTGCCTGCCGCAGCAGCGCCAGGCCTTCCGCACCTCGATCCACCGCGCCTTCGAAGTGGCTTCGGCTGCAGGCTGCAAGCGGCTGCATGTCATGGCCGGGGTTGAGCCCGCCGGGGCCGACCGCCGCGCGCTGGAAGCCTGTTTCCTCGACAACCTGGCCTGGGCGGCGGAACAGGCGGCCCGGGCCGGCCTCACCCTGCTGCTGGAACCGATCAACCGCCGCGACATCCCGGGGTATTTCCTGCACGATTACGATGTCGCCGAACGCATCCTGCGCGAAATGGCATTGCCGCACCTGCGGCTTCAATTCGATATGTACCATGTACAGGTAGTGCATGGTGACGTGAGCAAACGCCTGGAGCGGCAATTGCCGCTGATCGAGCATATCCAGATCGCCAATCCGCCGGACCGCCGCGAACCCGGCAATGGCGAACTGGATTACGGCTTCCTGCTCGGCCGGCTGGACCAGCTTGGCTATGCCGGCTGGGTCGGCTGCGAATACAGACCGGCAGGCGATACGCTGGACAGCCTGGGCTGGATCCGGCCCTGGGGCGTTACGCCGCGCCGTTAACCCTGTCCCCCCTGTAAACCCAGGCTTTGATGCTGGAACGGGTTGCCAGGGCTGGCATCGGCATTTTATTGTGCGCAACCAGGAATTTTGGAGCCGTCGACAAGGAGCAATCTCAGGGAATGGCACGCAGTTTTGCCATCGCAATTATCGCGTTCTTCGCCGGGCTTTGCATTGGCCTTGGCTATCTCGCCGTGCAGCGTGCGACACCGATCCCTGAACGAGTGGTGGTGCCGCAGAATCCGGTGCTGCGTGGCGACATGCAGCCGATCTCCTTGCGCCTGGCTTCCTCCTATACGTCCGCCGCGCCGCAATTGGGCAGCATCGGCGCCGCCACCACCACCAAGCTGGCGCGGCTTTCCGGCGGCCTGCTGGATCTGAAATTCCATGAACCTGGCGCGCTGGTACCGGCCGCAGATGTGTTCGATGCCGTGGCCTCGGGCGAAGTGGATGCGGGCTGGACCTCGGCGGCCTATCTGCTGGAGAAGGATTCCGCCTTCGGCTTCTTCGTCGGCCTGCCCTTCGGTCCGCGCACCTCGGAATATCTCGGCTGGCTCTATCATGGCGGTGGCCAGGAATTGATGGCCGAATTGTTCGGCCGCTACGACGTGGTGCCGATGGTCTGCGGCGTGCTGGTGGCGGAAGGCGGCGGCTGGTTCCGCAAGGAGATCAACTCGTCGAACGACCTGCGCGGCATGAAGATCCGCTTCCCCGGCCTTGGCGGTGAAGTGCTGCGCAAGCTCGGTGCCGAAACCAATTCGATCCCCGGCGGCGACGTCTACAATGCCTTTGCCAGCGGCCAGATCGATGGCAGTGAATTCTCCACGCCAATCAACGACCTCCGCTTCGGCTTCTACAAGGTGGCGCCGCATTACTATCTGCCCGGCTGGCACCAGCCCTTCACCGCCATCCTGATGGTGTTCCACCGCCAGGCCTGGGAGAAGCTGTCTGAATCGCAGCAGGCGATGGTGGAAACGGTGTGCGGCGACAACATCTCCGACAGCCTTGCCGAAGGCGAAGCGCAGCAGCCCTATGCCCTGAACGAGCTGCGAGCCAAGGGCGCCATCATCCACACCTGGCCGCCGGAAGTGATGCAGGCTTTCGAGCGCAACTGGCGCAAGGTGGTGGCCGAGCAATCGGCGGCCAATCCCAACTTCAAGCGCATCTGGGAAAGCTATTCAGCTTTCCGCGAAGCCTCCAAGGAATGGCGCCACGTCAATTACATGAAGTGACGCTCAGCCAAGCTGGCGGCGCAGTTGCCGCACCCGGCGCTCCACCGAGATATCCAGCGAGGCGGTGATTTCCAGGCTGCGGTCTTCCAGCGCATTGGCGCGCGGATTGGCCCGGGCGCGGGCTTCCACGGCGGCATCGCGGCGGCGGATCAGCTCGGAAACCTCCGGGTGGAACAGGCGCAGCAGGCTGGTAAGCCAGCCATTCACTTCCGCCGAAGGGTAGCTGTGATCGACCTGGAAACGGTCCAGCATCGCGATCACGTCGCGGGCCGCGAACCAGGTTTCGTCGGTGACCCAGCGGTTGACGGTGAACAGCCGCACCGGCAGGCCGTAATTGTCCATGCCGATGGCAATGATGTGGGCCAGCGCCGCATCCCCGGTGGGGCCGCAGGGCAGCGCGATGCCGGGTTTGCCGCGCCGTGCCGGCTCGAACCGCTCCGGCAGGTGATGCGGCCGCATGAAGACATGGAAATGGCCATGCTCGCGGGCATCGCCGCGATGGGCGTGATAGTAGTATTGCGCGCCGCTTTCGGGATCGAAAACGTCGCCGGCAGGATAATGCTCCTGCTCATAGAACTCGCCCTGCCCGCGCAGCAATTCGGCGACAAGATTGCCGCGCCGCGCCGCCAGGGCCTCCTGGATCCGCAACACCTCGATACCGGCCGCCAGCATGCCCTGCAGGCGGGGTCGACCGAGGCTGGTCATCATGTTCATGCGCCACTACCCCTGATGAAACCGCGCTACCTAATCACGGCGTTCTTAAACGGCGGTAAATGCGACTCGGAACAGAGCCCAGGGAATCGGTGGGGGCGAAAATTTTTCTGCCGAAACGGGTTCCCGGTCACGAAACCGGCGATGCGGCAATGCGCCGCTTTGTCGCCATGGCCATGCCGTGCTATCTCAAGATCAAGCATTTACCACGAGTTAGCTGGTAATTAGCCAAGCCCCTATATTGCCCCGGAGTTCTCCATGACGCGTCTCCTGTTCGCAACTGCCCTCACTGCCCTGGCCCTGTCCTGGGGCTTCAGCGGCCAAGCCCAGGCACAGGATGCCGCCGCGGGCCAGAAGGCTTTTGCCAAGTGCCGTACCTGCCACGCCGTGGAAGCCGGCAAGAACGGCGTCGGCCCCAGCCTGGCGGGGGTGTTTGGCCGCAAGTCCGGCACCGGCGCCGGCTTCAAGTATTCCGATGCCATGGTGGCCAAGGGCGTGACCTGGGACGACGCTTCCATCGCCGCCTACCTGGCCGACCCGAAGAGCTATATCCCCGGCAACAAGATGGTCTTTCCCGGCATCAAGAAAGAGTCGGAAGTGGCTGATCTGATTGCCTATATCAAGACGGTGAAGTAACCACCCGCAGGACGCGCAAGCCGGCGGCGGCCAGCCCCGCCCCGGCCCCTGCCGAGGATGCTGCTCTTTCAAGGATGCGGCCGGGTCTGTATGCTGCCGCCATGCGCGACCGTATCCGGATTCGTCCCAAGCCGATCAGCCGCTCTCACCCGAGCCGCCGGGGTTTGCTGCTGGCCGGTCTCGCCGTGCCGCTGGGCGGCGTGATCCTGGCGGGTTCCGCCCAGGCCGCCGCCGATCCCAATGCCGCGATCCGCTTCATCGACAGCCTGGGCCAGCAGACGCTGGGCATCCTGAACCAGCCGCAGCCTTTGGCGCAGCGTGAAGCGCAACTCCGGGAAGTGCTGCGCCAGGGCTTCGACCTCGCCTTCATCGGTCGCTTCGTGCTGGGGCGCCCCTATGCCTCGATGAGCCCGGAACAGGCCGCCGACTACCATCAGGCCTTCAACGATTTCGTGCTGCGCACCTATGCCAGGCGGCTGTCCGGCTTCCAGGCACGCAGCTTCGCCATCCTGGGGGCGCGCGCTGCCGGGGATACCGATACCGAGGTTTCCACCCGCATCGACCCAGCAAACGGCCAGCCGGTGCGCTGCGACTGGCGGGTACGCCAGACCGACCAGCGCCTCGGCATCATCGACGTGGCGGTGGAAAACGTCTCCATGGCGGTGACACAACGCAATGAATTCGCATCGGTGATCACCACCGGCGGGGTTAATGGCCTGATCGGTACGCTGCGTGCGCGTACCGACCGCGAGACGGTAAGCGTCTCGCGCTGAGCCGCAGGGAGGGAAGCATGACGAAAACCAAAGCAGCACGGCGCCCCGCCCTTATTCCGGGCCTGGTCTCGGGCGCTTTCCTGGCTGGCCTGACGCTGTTCGCGGCCCCCACCTTCGCCGGCCCCTATGAGGATGGCCTCGCCGCTTATGACCGCAGCGACTTCGACGCCGCGATCAAGCTGTGGCAGCCCCTGGCGGAAGCCGGCGATGCCCGTGCTCAGTTCAATATCGGCGCGCTGTATCAGGATGGCCTTGGCGTGCCGCTGGACCTGCGCCCGGCGATCTCGTGGTGGCGCAAGGCAGCGGAGCAGAATTATCCGCAGGCGCTGCATAACTTGGCGATGCTGCATATCGCCGGCGATGGCGTGTCGCAGGACATGGCGCAGGCGCGGCAATATCTCGAACGCGCCCAGGCCGCCGGATCGGTGCGCAGCGTCTACAGTCTGGCGAAGATGTATCTCGACGGCCTTGGCGGGCCGGAGAACAAGACCGCCGGCTTCGCGCTGATGCTGCGGGCCGGTGAAATGGGCCTGGACAAGGCGCAGTATAATCTCGGCAAGATGTATCGCGACGGCGAAGGCACCCACCGCGACCTGGTGGCCGCCGCTGCCTGGTTCAGCCGCGCCGCCGAGCAGAACTACGCCGCCGCACAGAACCATATCGGCAACCGCTACCTGCGCGGCGAAGGCGTGGCCAAGGACGATGCCGCCGGCCTTTCCTGGCTGACCATCGCCGCGCGCAACGGCTTTGGCCCGGCGGCTGAAAGGCTTGAGTCGCTGCGGCCACAGCTCGATGGCGCGCTGTTCGCCGAGGCCGAGAGCCGCGCCGATGTTTTCCTGAAGTCCGTCAAACAATAACCCTTAAGCCTGAGGCCGCGAGCCGATGCGTCATCTTCTCCCGGCCCTTCTCCTGTGCCTCGCAGCACTTGGTTCCGGCATGGCCCAGGCCCAGCCGGTGCCGCCGCAAGTCACCTCCGAAGTCCAGGCCATCTTGCAGGCCGGTGCCGCCGAACAGGCCCGCGACCGCGCCGCCTATGGCACGCTGCGCAATGGCGAAGTACTGGCGGCCAAGGAGCGCCAGCTTGGCAACCGCATGAGCCGCGAGCTTTCCGGCGTGGTGGCGCGCGAAGCGGTGATCGACCAGCGCCGCGGTCAGGCGGCAGCGGCTTATATTGCCGGCGTGGCACCGAGCTTCGGCCCGGCGGCCTATGCCGCCGCCGCGCAGTACCAGGCCGCCGCCCAGCCCGCCCTGCCGGGCAACTGGTACGCACCGGCCAGCGGCCCGGCCTATGCCTCGCCCCAGATCCGCCCTACCGCCTATGTTGCCGGTCCCGCCGCCGGGCGCCCCGGCCAGTGGTATGAGAATCCTTATGCGGCGCGCTACGGCTTCGAGCCGGTGAATTATGGCGCCCCGGCGGCGGCCTTGCAGCCGCAGCAGCAGCCGCTTTTCACCGCCGCCACGGGTGCCGGCATGTCGGCCAGTACCGCACCCGATGTGTGGGATCCGCTGGAGCCGATGAACCGCGCCTTCTTCGCCTTCAACGAGGTGGTGGATACCTTCCTGCTGCGGCCGATCGCCTGGCTCTATTCCTTCACGCCCGGCGTGGTGAAGGGCGGTGTGCGCAGCGCCTTCGCCAATCTGAAATCGCCCGCCGTGCTGATGAACCATACCCTGCAGGGCAGTTTCGGCGATGCCGCCACCACGGTGGGCCGCTTCGCGGTGAATTCCACCATCGGCGTACTCGGCTTCTGGGATGCCGCCAATGCGCTGTTCGACTGGAAGGGCAAGCCGGCCGATTTCGGCCAGACCCTGCACACCTATGGTGTCGGCGAAGGCCCCTTCCTGATGCTGCCGCTGCTCGGTCCGGTGAACAGCCGCGATGCCGTGGGCGGCGTGGTTGATGGCCTGGCCGATCCGCTGGTCTACATCCTCAACGACAATGCCAATCTGGCGCTGACTGCCGGCAAGGTGCTGTCGCGGCGCGAGGAACTGCTGGTGCCGCTGGATGAACTGCGCGCCGGTTCGGTGGATTACTATGCCAGCCTGCGCTCCTCCTCGCAGCAGCAGCGCCGCGGCTTCCTGCGCGGCGACACCCCCGCCTCGGCCGAGCAGCGCAAGGCCAATGACGACCTGTTCAACGAAATGAAGTGAAGGATTAGCCCATGCCCATCCACGGCCCCGACGTGGTGCTGAACGATCCCGCCTATATCCATGAGACCGCGCATATCTACGGCAAGGTGCGGCTGGAAAAAGGCAGCTCGGTATGGGTCAACGTGGCGATGCGGGCGGAGAATTTCGAGATCGTGATTGGTGAATACACCAACATCCAGGATTTCTCGATGATCCATATCGGCGGCCAGACCGCCACCCATATCGGCAGCCATTGCTCGATCACGCATCATTGCAACATCCATGGCTGCACCATCGGCGACAATTGCCTGATCGGCATTGGCGCCACCATCATGGATGGCTGCGTGATCGGCAATAACTGCATCATCGGCGGCGCCGCCTTCCTGAAGGAAGGCACCGTGATCCCGGATAATTCCGTGGTGGTCGGCGCGCCGGGCAAGGTGATCAAGACGCAGAACAATTATGTGCGGAACCGGCTCAACGCCTATCTCTACTACCGCAACGCGCTGGCCTATAAACAGGGCCAGTACCGTGAGTGGGACCAGCCCGAGACACTGAAGGCCATCGGTGAGGAAATCGCCCGCCTCAACGCCGAATTGAAGGCCATCGACGGGGGCGCCTGACCCCGGGTGGCCGCAACGCGCAGGAAAACCGCCGCCATGCCGTGTGTTCTCCTGCATGCAGAGCATAACCCTCAGCTATCCAGCCCTCGCTGGCCCCGCCCGCCGCAGCCGCGCAGCAGCGCCCATGACGGCTGACGAACGCGCACGCCGGGCCGAGGAAGACCGCGCCCTGATGGCGCGGGTGGCGCGCCAGGACCGCGCCGCCTTCGCCCTGCTGCTGCAACGCCACCTCACCGGCGCGGTGACCACGGCGCAGCGTATCCTGCTGAACCAGGCCGATGCCGAGGAAGTGGCGCAGGAAGCCTTCCTGCGGGTGTGGCAGCATGCGCCGCGCTGGCAGGTGGATGGCGCCGCCGGCTTCCGCACCTGGCTGCTGCGCATCGTGGTCAATCTCTCCATCGACCGCAAACGCCGCCCGGGCATGGATGCACTGGACGAGCAGCCGGAACCGCAAGACGACGCGCCCAATCCCTATGACCATCGCCTCGCCAGCGAGACCGAGGCGCGCATCGCCGCCGCATTAGCCAAGCTGCCGCCGCGCCAGCGCGCAGCCTTGCAGCTCTGCTTCTGGGAAGGCGAAGGCAATATCGAAGCCGCCGCCGCCCTTGGCATCAGCGTCGGCGCCCTGGAATCCCTGCTGGTGCGCGCCAAGCGCACGCTACGCGATGAATTAGGCCCCGTGCTGGGCCGGGAGGATAAGCCATGAACCTCGACCGTTTCGCTGAAATCGTTGCCGCCTATGGCGCCGATCCAGCCTTGTGGCCTGCCGCCGAACGTCCTGCCGCCGAAGCATTGGCGCAGGCATCCAGCGAAGCGCGGCGGCTGCTGGAGCAGGCCGCGCCGCTGGATGCCCTGCTGCGCCAGGCGAGTGATGCCAAGCCCGGCGCGGACCTTGCCGCGCGTATCATGGCCAGCCTGCCAGCACAAAAAGCCGTGCGGCGCGTTTCCGCCCAACGCATTTCGGCCTGGGCCGAGTTCAGCATGGCGCTGTTTCCGTTCCGCGCCGCCTGGCCGCAATTCGCCGTGCTGGCGCTGGCCTTGAGCCTTGGCATCGGCGCGGGCCTTGGTGGCCTGGAAGAAATTCTTGCGGAGGATTCGACGCCCTACGCCGTGCAGATGGTTATCGCAGACGCCAGTTTCATCCCGGAGTAACCACCATGGCCGATACCACCACCCTTGCACCGAAGCCGCGCTTCAACAAATGGCTCGCCATCGCGCTGACCGTTTCGGTGGCGCTCAATCTCGCTGCCATCGGCTGGGGCGCCAGCCGCTTTTACAAGAGCCGCGAAGTCGCCCGTGCGCCCTTCGCGCAGCTTGAGAAGCGTTTCAGCCGCCACCTGCCCGATGCGGCGGCGGCGGCCTTCCGCGCCGAACTGGAAAAGACCCGCCAGGCCGTCGGCCCAGTGGAATTCGGCAATGTGCGCCGTGGCCTCGCCACCGCCCTGGGTGCCGAGCCGTTCGATGCCAAGACGCTGAACGCCGCCATGGAACAGCAGCGCCTGCGCATGGAGCAGTTCCACCAGGGCATGCAGGCCGCCCTGCTCGCCGCCGCCCAGGCGATGACGCCGGAGGAACGCAAACGCTATGCCGACAAGCTCGGCAAGATGCCGAAGCATTGGGAGAAAGATAAGAAGTAAAAAGATTGATCCGTCATGGTCGGCGTAGGCCGACCATCCACGAGTTTTCCTTTCCAGCAAAAAATAACGCGTGGATGGTAGGCCTTCGCGTACCATGACGATGTTCGGTGGCTCTTTTCGCCCCCGGCACATTGTCAGTAGGCCAATGATCCGCTTAGATAGCCGCTCCAAATAAAAAGCCTCAAGGGAGCGGATATGTTGAACGTGGTGATCACCGGCGGCGCCGGCTTTATCGGCCAGGCCCTGACCAAGCAGCTGTTGCAGCGCGGCGAACTTACCGGCCCGAGCGGCAAGCCCGAGAAGATCAGCCGCATCACCCTGTTCGATAATGTCGCGCCGAACGATTTCGGCGACAGCCGCGTCACCGCCATTGTCGGCGATATCGGCGACCAGGCCGAGGTGCGGATGCTGATCGGCCAGGACACCCATTCGGTATTCCACCTCGCCGCCGTGGTCTCGTCCGGCGCCGAGGCTGATTTCGACCTCGGCTACCGCGTCAACCTGGCCGGCACGCGCAACGTGCTGGAAGCCTGCCGCAGCCTGGACGGCACCGCCCGCGTGGTATTCGCCTCCTCGGTCGCGGTCTATGGCGGCGCCCTCCCCGCCACCGTCACCGACAGCACGCCGCAGCGCCCGACGACCTCTTACGGCGTGCAGAAGCTGATGGGCGAATTGATGGTCAACGACTATACCCGCAAGGGCTATATCGATGGCCGCGCCGTGCGCCTGCCCACCATCATGATCCGCCCCGGCAAGCCGAATAAGGCCGCCTCCACCTGGGCCAGCTCCATCGTGCGCGAGCCGCTCTCGGGCGTCGATGCCGTCTGCCCGGTCTCGCCGGAAAGCATGATGGTCTGCCTCTCGCCGCGCCGCACCGTGGAAGCCTTCATCCGCCTGCATGAACTGCCGGGCGACGCCCTGGGCATCGACCGCGCCATGCTGCTGAACGGCATCCCGGCTTCGGCCGGCGAGATCGCCGCCGCCATGGAGCGCAACACCGGCAACCGCAAGGTCGGCAAGGTCATCTGGCAGCAGGATCCGCATATCCAGAAGATCGTCGATGGCTGGCCGCGCGCGCTGAGCAGCGACCGCTCGCGCAGCCTCGGTTTTTCGGTGGACCAGAATATCGACGAGATTGTACGCTTCTTCATCGAGGACGACCTGGACAACCAGATCAAGAGCCTCGCCTCCTGAGATAAGCAAGCCAGACATACAAGAAAGCATCATGAGCCGACCGAGCGACGCTTCCCTGGCGATGATCCGCCAGTTGATCGAAATGCCCACCGTGAGCCGGGATTCCAATCTCGACCTGATTCACTGGGTGCGCGATCACCTCAAGTCGCTCGGCGTCTCCTCCACCCTGGTGCATGATGCCAGCGGCAAGAAGGCGAACCTGTTCGCCACCATCGGCCCCGCCGATGTGCCCGGCATCGTGCTCTCGGGCCATACCGATGTGGTGCCGATCGACGGTCAGGAATGGGATACCGATCCGTTCAAGCTGATCGAGAAGGACGGCAAGCTGTGGGGCCGTGGCACATCGGACATGAAGTCCTTCGTCGCCATCGCGCTCGCCTATGCGCCGCAATTCCTGGCCCAGGACCTCAAGACGCCGATCCACTATGCCTTCACCTATGACGAGGAAGTCGGCTGCCTCGGCGCCAAGCAGCTCATGCCGGTGCTGGCCAAGATGCCGGTGAAGCCGGCGGCCTGCATTGTCGGCGAACCGACCGAGATGCAGGTGATCGCGCAGCATAAGGGCAAGAAAAGCTGGCGCGTCGATTTCCGCGGCTTCGAATGCCATTCCTCGCTGACGCATCAGGGCGTCAATGCCGTGGAGGCCGCCGCCGAACTGATCGCCCATATCAAGTCGATTGCCCGGCGCAAGCGCGACCAGGGGCCGTTCGATCCTGAATTCGCGCCGCCTTATACTTCGCTGCATACCGGCGTGGTGCATGGCGGCACGGCGCTGAATATCGTGCCGAAGGATTGCAGCTTCCTGTGGGAAATCCGCTACCTGCCACAGGACGACGTGGATGCGCTGTATCAGGAAGTGGTGGATTTCGCCCGCACCCGGATCGAACCCGAGATGAAGGCACTGCAACCCGATTGCGGCTGCTCGTTCCACCAGATTTCCGAATTCCCGGGCCTCGCCACCGACGATCACTCGCCGATCATCGAACTCGGCAAGGCGCTGACCGGCGCCAACCGGGTGCAGAAGGTCTCCTTCGGCACCGAGGCCGGCCTGTTCAGCCAGACCGATATTCCCACCATCGTCTGCGGCCCCGGCAATATCGAGCAGGCGCATAAGCCGAACGAATTCATCGAACTGGCGCAGCTAAAGCTGTGCGAGGATTTCCTCGACCGCCTGCTGCCGCGCCTGCGCGAGGGCAAAACCGGGCTGGCGGGCATCTAGCCGGCTTATTTCACGATAATGCCGCAATCTGGTCATTGAATTTTTACAATCCGGGTCTACATTAATCCTCAAGCCCGGTAGCAATGCCGGGTGGAGAAGGCACCGTCCGCAAAGCAGGATGCAGTGGCCTGCCGGTGATCCCTTCTCCCGCCCCCGGGCCTCCTAGCGGAGGCCCTTTTGATTCCGGCGGCCTCCTTACGGAGGCCTTTTGATTCCGGGGCCTATTTCCCTGCCTTTTTCACCGGCTTGAAGCGTTTCGCCACCTCGCGCGCGGCTGCCGCTTCCGATTGCAGGCGGAAACCGGCGAATTGCACTTCCTTCACCCTGCCCCGGCCATCGCGGATGCGCCGCACGCTCTCACCAAAATTGGCATAGCCGGCGGCCTGGTCGATGCGGCCTTCATCGCGGCTCACGGGCACGATCTCGCTTGCATCCATCAGCGGATTGAGCCAGGCCGGCGTGGCCACCAGCACGCGGTTGCCCATCGGCAGCCAGTCACCAGCGCCGAACAGGCTCCACCAGCGCCCGCCCCAATCGGCGACACGGCGGCTGGGCGCGCCATGGCGGGCATAAGCGCGCAGCAGATGCGCAATGCCATCGGCCCAGGGCATTGACAGGCCATCGCCGGCATTGGTCAGCACGGAAATCGCCAGCCCCGGTTCCGGCAGCACGAAGCTGCGCGTCAGCGTACCCTGGAAGCCGCCATTATGGCCGTAGAAGTCCCAATCCTGAATCTTGCCCGACATCACGCCATAGCCGTAATGCTGCTCCAGCAGGCCCGGCGGGCGCCATTGCTTGCGCAGCATGGCGCGTCGGCTTGAGACCGAAAGGAAGCTGTGCTTCGCCGCCGGATCAAGCTGCGAGAAGAAGCGCACCATATCGGCGGCGGTGGCAACAAAGCCGGTGGCCGAAGCCAGGGCATGGGCGGCGTTGTCACCCGGCACCACATGGCGCATGCCGGCCGGCGCGATGGCGCTATGGCCGCGCGCCAGGCGCCAGCCACGCCAGCGCGGCGGGCAATCCGGCAAGGTTTCTTGCAGCCCGGCGGCGGCGATCACCTCGCGCTGCATCCAGGCTCCGTAGCTCTCACCCGTCACCTGCTCGATCACCAGTCCAAGCAGGCCGAAACCATGGTTGGAATATTTGAACCGCGTGCTGCCGCCCAGCAAAGCCGGGCGTTTGAGGTCGGCGCGCAATTCGGCCTGGTTCAGGAACGGCCGCCGATCCAGCCATTGTCCGGCATCCCAGCCATCGCGGATCAGACCGGCGCTATGGGACAGCAACTCCGCCAGGGTTGCCTCGGCGATGCTCTTGTGCAGGCCGGCAACATACTGGCCAGCAGTATCATCCAGCTTCAGTCTGCCGCGCTCGCGCAGCAGCATGATGGCGGCAGCCGTGAAGCTCTTGGAATGGGAAGCAACGCGGAAACGATGGCGTGCCGTCAGCCCCTCGCCGCTGGCCAGATCGGCATGGCCGAAGGCACCTTCCGCCACCAGCTTGCCGCGATGCGCGATGGCATAGGCACAGCCCGGCTGGCGATGCTGACGCATCTGGTAATCCAGCCAGCGCGGAATGTAATCGAGGGCTGGCTTGAGCCACTTTTCCATAGTCAGTTCCCGCTGAAATTCGGCGCGCGCTTTTCCATGAAATGCGCCACGCCTTCCTTGAAATCGGCACTCTTGAAGCTGGCCAGCATCTCGGTATTGCCGATGGCGGTGGCCTCGGCGAGATTCTGGAACGCCGCCTCCCAGAGCTGGCGTTTCATCACCTGCATCGAGCGCGGTGATACCATGTCCGCCAGATCGCGGGCATAGGCGCGCACCTCGTCCAGCAAAGCTTCCGGCTTGGCGACGCGGTCCACCAGGCCGATGCGCAAGGCTTCCGCCGCATCCACCTTGCGCGCCGAAAGCATCAGGTCCATGGCCCGGCTGGGGCCGATCAGGCGTGGCAGCAGCCAGGAAATGCCATGCTCGGCGATCAGCCCCCGGCGCGAGAAGGACGTGGTGAACACCGCCGTATCGGCGGCGAAGCGCATGTCGCAATAGAGTGCTGCGATCAGGCCAAGGCCGGCCGCCGGGCCGTTGATGGCGGCGATCACCGGCTTGGGCAAAGCCGGGAAATAGCTGTAGCGCATCTGGAAGTTTGGATTGACCGTGGCGTCGAACGGCTCGCCGCCAATGGCGCGGCGGGCAATACCAGCATTGTCTTGCTGGATATTGGACAGCAGGTCCATATCGGCGCCGGCACAGAAACCGCGCCCGGCCCCGGTCAACACGATCACCCGCACGCCCGGATCGGCGGCCGCCAGGGCCATGGCAACGCGAATCTCGCCTTCCATGGTGGTGGTCCAGGCATTCAGCTTGTCGGGCCGGTTCAGCGTCACGGTGGCGATGCGGTCGCGCACCTCGTAGAGGATATGCTCATAGGTCATGGCGTTTCCTTCCCTGCTCGATGCCTCAAGCTTCCGCCAGCGCCGCCGCCAGGGTCAAGCGAAAATCTGGGAAAATCGCCATTATTCCATCGGAATCAATCGGTTATGCGTATTGACCAGGGATTTTGCCGTGGCCGGCGCATAGCTGGCCTGCCGAACTCTTCTGTTGCGCCTGTTTGTGCGCCGCACTATAAACCCGCCAACCAGCCGCAACCTTAGAGGAATCGCGCCCGGCCGCCTGTAGAGCAGGACGACCGGGCCTTTCGTTCAAGCCCATGCAAATTCGCAATATCGCCATCATCGCCCACGTTGACCACGGCAAGACCACCCTGGTTGATGCCCTGCTGCGCCAGTCCGGTTCGTTCCGCGAAAATCAGCAGGTGGCTGAGCGCGTGATGGACTCCAACGACCTTGAGCGCGAGCGCGGCATCACCATCCTGGCCAAGTGCACCTCGGTGGAATGGCACGGCACCCGCGTCAACATCGTCGACACCCCCGGCCACGCCGATTTCGGCGGCGAAGTCGAACGCATCCTGAGCATGGTGGATGGCGTGGTGCTGCTGGTGGATGCCGCCGAAGGCCCGCTGCCGCAGACCAAGTTCGTGCTCGGCAAGGCACTCGGCCTCGGCATGCGCCCGATCGTGGTGATCAATAAGGTCGACCGCTCCGACGCCCGCCCGGTGGAAGTGCATTCCGAAGTGTTCGATCTCTTCGCCGCCCTGGATGCTTCCGAAGAGCAGCTCGACTTCCCCTGCATGTTCGCCTCGGGCCGCTCCGGCTGGGCCGATGACAGCCTGGAAGGCCCGCGCAAGGACCTCGCCCCGCTGTTCGACTTGGTGGTGCGCCATGTGCCGGCGCCGACCGTGGAGAAGGACGCGCCGTTCCGCATGCTGGTCACCACGCTGGAAGCCGACCCGTATCTGGGCCGCATCCTGACTGGCCGCATCCATTCCGGTGTGCTGAAGGTGAACAGCCCGATCCACGCGCTGCGCCGCGATGGCAGCGAAATCGAACAGGGCCGCGTCACCAAGCTGTTGGCGTTCCGCGGCATCGAGCGCGTGCCGGTGGACGAAGCCGATGCCGGCGACATCGTGGCGATTGCCGGCCTCACCACCACCACCGTGGCCGACACCATCTGCGAACTTGCCGTTACCGATCCGGTGCCGGCCAATCCGATTGATCCGCCGACCCTGGCGATGACCTTCTCGGTCAACAACTCGCCCTTCGCCGGCAAGGAAGGCTCCAAGGTGCAGAGCCGCGTGATCCGCACCCGCCTGATGCGCGAAGCCGAAGGCAACGTGGCGATCCGCGTGCGTGAAAGCGACGACAAGGATGCCTTCGAGGTCGCCGGCCGTGGCGAATTGCAGCTTGGCGTGCTGGTGGAAACCATGCGCCGCGAAGGCTTCGAACTTTCCATCAGCCGCCCGCGCGTGCTGTTCCAGCAGGATGACGACGGCAAGCTGCTGGAGCCGATCGAGGAAGTGCATATCGACGTGGATGATGCCTTCACCGGCATCGTTGTGGAGAAGATGAGCCTGCGCAAGGCCGAGCTGCGCGACATGCGCCCCTCCGGCGGCGGCAAGACCCGCATCACCTTCCATGCCCCCTCGCGCGGCCTGATCGGCTATCACGGCGAGTTCCTCACCGATACGCGCGGCACCGGCATCATGAACAAGCTGTTCCACAGCTATGGCCCGCATCGTGGCACCATTCCGGGCCGCCGCAACGGCGTGCTGATCGCCAACGGCACCGGCGAAACCACGCTCTATGCGCTGAACTTCATCGAGGAACGCGGCGTGCTGTTCGTCGATCCGGGCATCGCGGTGTATGAAGGCATGATCATCGGCGAGCATAGCCGCGATAATGACCTCGACGTCAATCCGATGAAGGCCAAGCAGCTCACCAATATCCGCGCCGCCGGCAAGGACGAACAGGTGCGCCTGACCCCGCCGCGCAAGATGACCCTGGAGCAGGCCATCGCCTACATCGCCGATGACGAACTGGTGGAAGTGACGCCCAAGAGCATCCGCATCCGCAAGAAGATGCTGGACCCGAATGACCGCAAGAAGGCTTCCCGCCAGGCCGAGAATGCCGCGTAAAGCATAAAGCCGCCGCCGCTGGATTTTCCGGCGGTGACGACGGTCACAGCGACAGGCCGGGCCACAAGCCCGGCCTTTTTGCTGCGGCTTTCCTCTTGCCGTCCGCCGGCCTATCATGGCGGCGTCTCGTTCGCGGAAAATCGAAATGGCCCTCTCCACCCGTCGCCGCCGCCAAGTGGTGATGCTGCTGCGCTTCATCGCCATCGGCAGCCTTGCTGGCGCGCTCTACGGCCTCGCCGTCGATTCTTCGCTTGGCGGTGATTCCGCCCGGCTCGGGTTCCTGCGCGGCCTGATCACTGGCGCCATGGTCACCCTGGCGATTGCCATATTCGAGATATTCTACGCCAATGGCCCCAGCGGCCAGGGCCTGCGCCGCCTGCCTTTCATGCGCGTGGCCCTGATCAAGACCGTGCTTTATTCCTTCTTCATCGTGTCCCTGGATGGGCTCGGCAACATACTGGTGCCAATCGAGGGCGCCGATCCCACGGGCTTCAACTCCGCCACCCTGATCACCCTGGCGGCAGCCCTGGGCTTCACCTTCGTGGTCAATACGCTGATGCAGATCAACCTGCTGCTTGGCCGCCGGGTGCTGAAGAACTTCATCAAGGGCCGCTACCATCATCCACGCCTGGAGCAGCGCCTGTTCCTGTTCCTCGACATGCGCGGCTCGACGGCAATTGCCGAGCGCATCGGCGATATCGCCTTCCACAAGCTGCTCAACCAGTTCTTTTCCGATCTTGGCGAGGCAGTGGAAGATCACGAAGGCGGCATCGAGAAATATGTCGGTGACGAGATGATCGTCACCTGGCCGCTGCCGCTGAACGATGGCCGCGCCGTCGCCACCGTGTTTGCCGCCCGCGACCTGCTGCGCCGCCGTGCCGATTTCTACCGCGAACGCCTGGGTGCCGTGCCGGATTTCCGCGCCGTGCTTCATGCCGGCCCGGTGGTGGTGGGGGAAATGGGCGACTTCAAGCGCGAGATCGCCCTGCTTGGCGATACCATCAACACCACGGCCAAGATCGAGCAATGGGCCAAGGGGGTGGAGCATACCGTGGTGGTAAGCCGCGCCGCCCTTGATGCGATGGGCCCGCTTGCCGGGGTGAAGGCCCTGCCGCTGGGTGCGCAATTGCTGCCGGGCAAAGCCCAGCCACTTGAACTTTTCGCTTTAGAGTCAGAACAGAAATAACGCCGGGAAGAGAGTGATCATGAGTACATCGGTTCCGCTGGCTTTCATTGCCGGGCGCGTCTTGCTGCCCTTTGCCTGCGGCTATTTCATGTCCTATCTGTTCCGCTCGGTGAATGCGGTGATCGCGCCGAGCCTGCAGCAGGACCTTAATATCGGCGCCGCCGACCTTGGCAGCCTGACCGCGGCCTATTTCATCGCCTTCTCGCTAGCGCAATTGCCGCTTGGCATCCTGCTCGACCGCTACGGCCCGCGCCGCGTACAGGCAGCCTTGCTGCTGTTCGCTGCACTCGGCGCCGCAATCTTCGCCCTCGGCACGCAATTCTCGCATCTCTTCATCGGCCGCACGCTGATCGGCCTGGGCGTTGCCGGCGGCCTGATGAGCGCGATGAAAACGATTTCACTCTGGCTGCCGGCAGAACGCTGGGCATTGGCCAATGGCGTGTTCATGACCGCCGGTGGCCTGGGCGCGCTCTGCGCCACGCTGCCGGTGGAACTGCTGGTGCAATGGCTGGATTGGCGCGCGGTATTCTGGATCCTCGCCGCCATGGTCGCCTGTGCCTCGGCGGCGATCTTTTTCCTGGTGCCGGAAAAGCCCGGCGTACAAAATGCAGCCAGCGAGCCAATCGGCGAGCAGTTGCGCAGTTGCGGCCGCATCCTGGCGGATCGCCGCTTCTGGCGCATCGCCCCAGTCTCGATGCTCGGCATGTCCAGCAGCATGGCGATCCAGGGCCTGTGGTCCGGCCCCTATCTGCGCGATGTCGGCGGCCTCAGCCGCTTTGAGGCCGCCGAACTCCAGTTCGCGCTGGCGGCGGCACTGACGGCCGGCTTCACGCTTGTCGGCATGACCGCCGACCGGCTGCAACGCATCGGCATCAGCCTGCGCATCACGATGTGTGCCGCCACGCTGATCTATGCCGTCGATCTGCTGGTGCTGGCCGCCGGCTGGGCGCCCACTCATCTGCTGACCTGGATCGTCTTCGGCATGTTGTCCAACACCACGGTGCTGGCCTATCCGATCCTCAGCGCGCAATTCCCGGCGCAGCTTACCGGCCGCGTCAACACGCTGCTGAACGGTGTGGTGTTCGGCTTCGCCTTCTTCGCCCAGGCCGGGCTTGGCTGGATCATCGGCCTATGGCCGCGCCAGGCCAATGGCGGCTATCCCCCGGAAGCCTATAGCTGGGCTTTCGGCATTCCGCTGGTGACGATGCTGCTGGGCCTGCTGTGGTACATGGCGCCGGGGCGGGATAAAGTCGACAAATGAATATACAGCAATGCATCCACCCATGCAGATACTTGCAGCTATTCGACAAGATGGATGGCGCGTGTTGAGAAACTTATGCTAAATAGAAATTGTGTTATACAGAATGGGAGTTTTTCGCCGCTGACGTCCCGCTGGTAGAGAAAGCCAAAATACTGAGCCGGCAGATGAAAACTAGAGGTGTGCCATGGGCAGGCAAAGCGAAGCGCCATTTCAGTTTCTTGTCCGGCCGATCACGACAGTGAATGCTGGCAGTAAGAATCTGTCGTGGACGTTTGAAGCTGAGGTATTCTCATCATTTAGTGACGTTACATTTTCATCCCCAATATCTGGCATATTGCTTCTTCCAAAGATAATTGACAGTTCAATCGCCTCCCCAACTCCCGATTACGTCGGATATCGGAAAGCTGACAACTCAATGACTGTCGGCATCAAGATAGATTTCGGGTTGTGGGATCGCTCTTCGGAACTGGAACGGCTTGGCTTGCTGGCGGAC
The DNA here is from genome assembly GCF_965278975.1 of Ferrovibrio sp. GTDB lineage: Bacteria > Pseudomonadota > Alphaproteobacteria > Ferrovibrionales > Ferrovibrionaceae > Ferrovibrio. Next base: position 3,587,715 of record NZ_OZ257126.1, on the reverse strand, counting down.
AACATTCGGTGTTCTTTGGATAAGATTAAGAGCCGCTATTTGGTGGATGCCGACCGCGAGAAACTGCACCAGATTATTGACAGGGTGCAGGCCCGGTTGGCATCGCAGATTCAAGGTTAGCTCGACCTCGTGGAGGCGAGGCTTGCCCCGACGATCTCATGTCAGCTAGACGCTGGGCCGGCCGACCGAATGGTAGGTGAAACCGGCCTGGCTCATTTCCTGCGGTTTGTAGATATTGCGCAGATCGATCATCAGCGGCTGTTTCAGCAGCAGCTTCAGGCGGTCGAGATCGAGGGCGCGGAACTGGTTCCACTCGGTGATGATCACCACCGCGTCGGCGCCTTCCACGGCCTGATACGGCCCATCGCACCAGGTAAGGCCGGAGAGCAGCTTCTTCGCCTCGCCCATGCCTTCCGGGTCATAAACGCGCAGGGTCGCACCCGCCGCCTGCAACGCCGGCACGATCACCAGGCTGGGGCTGTCGCGCATGTCGTCAGTTTCCGGCTTGAAGGTCAGGCCCAGCACGGCAATGGTCTTGCCGGCCAGCTTGCCGCCCATCGCCGCGATCACCTTCTCAGCCATGCGCTGCTTGCGCTTCTCGTTGATGTCCACCACCGTCTCGACAATGCGCAAAGGCGCATCATGCTTGCGGCCGGTGGCGACCAGTGCCTGGGTATCCTTCGGGAAGCAGGAACCGCCATAGCCCGGACCAGCATGCAGGAACTTGCCGCCGATGCGGCCATCCAGGCCGATGCCCTTGGCCACATCCTGCACATTCACGCCGGTCTTCTCGCAGAGATCGGCGATCTCGTTGATGAAGGTGATCTTGGTCGCCAGGAAGGCATTGGCGGCATACTTGATCAGTTCGGCGGTTTCGAGCTGGGTGAACAGGATCGGCGTTTCATTGATATAGAGCGGCCGGTAGAGACGGCGCAGCAGGTCGCGCGCCCAGTCGCTTTCGGCACCGCAGACCACGCGGTCCGGCCGCATGAAATCCTCAATCGCCGCGCCTTCACGCAGGAATTCCGGATTCGACGCCATCTCGAACTGCGCATCCGGCCGGGTGGCGCGGATGATGCGCTCCACCTCGCGGCCCGTACCCACCGGCACGGTGGACTTGGTGACCACCAGGGTGCGGCGTGACATGCTCTCGGCGATCTCGCGCGCGGCGGCATAGACGTAGCTCAAATCCGCTTCGCCATCGCCGCGCCGCGAGGGCGTGCCGACGGCGATGAACACGGCATCGGCATCCGTCATGCCGGCGCGAATATCCTGGGTGAAGCTGAGCCGCCCGGCTTTCACATTGCGCGTCACCATATCTTCGAGGCCAGGCTCGAAGATCGGAATCTCGCCGCGCTCCAGGGCTTCGATGCGCTCCGGATTCTTGTCGACGCAGACCACCGTATGGCCGAATTCCGAGAAGCAAGCTCCCGAAACCAGGCCGACATAGCCGGTGCCGATCATCGCGACGCGCATTGTGTTACTCCCCCGGGGTGGCGCTTACAGCGTCTTGATCACTTCGCGCATGATGCGGGCGGCATCGGCGCGAAGCTCGGGCCGATCCAGCGCGAAGGCGATATTGGCTTCGAGGAAGCCGATCTTGTCGCCGCAATCATAGCGTTCGCCCTTGAAGCGCAGGCCATGGAACGGCAATTCGCCAATCATTTTCGCCAGCGCATCGGTAAGCTGGATTTCGCCGCCGGCACCGCGCTGCACCTGATCCAGGTAATCGAACACGCGTGGCTGCAGGATGTAGCGACCGATAACGGCGGTGGTGCTGGGGGCGGCAGCCGGCTCCGGCTTCTCCACCAGGCCCTTCACCTCGACCATGCGGCCTTCGCTCTTGCCCGGATCCACCACGCCGTAGCGGCGGGTATGTTCGCGCGGCACTTCCATGGCGGCGATCATGTTGCCGCCGGTTTCGTTATAGGCTTCGATCATCTGCGCCAGGCAGCCGGTGCGGGCCAGGATCAGGTCATCGGCCAGCAGCACGGCGAAAGGCTCGTTGCCAACCAGCGACTTGGCGCAGCGCACGGCATGGCCAAGGCCCAGCGGTTCCATCTGGCGGGTATAGGCAACCTGGCCGGCCTGCGGCATCCAGCTATAAATGGCTTCCAGCAGGTCGCGCTTGCTGCGGTCACGCAGCACGTCTTCCAGTTCGTAGGAGCGGTCGAAATGATCCTCGATCGCCTGCTTGCCACGGCCGGTGACGAAAATGAACTCCTCAATGCCGGCCGCCTTGGCCTCTTCCACCGCATACTGGATCAGCGGCTTGTCGACCACGGTGAGCATTTCCTTCGGCATCGACTTGGTGGCCGGCAGGAAGCGGGTACCAAGGCCGCCAACGGGGAAAACAGCCTTGCGGATCGGACGAATCATGGGTGCGGGACTTTCGGGGTTGTTCGTGAGCAGGTTTTTACGCCGAGGCGGGTTCCCATGCAACCGGGTGACCGCGCCGACAGGTCCGCTTATGCCCAGGCTTTGAGGCGGAATTGCGACAAATTCCTTTTGATTTGAAGGCCTTTGAGGGGCATCCCGGCTGGGCTATGATCCGCCTCCCCTATTCGCCGCCGCCCAGGAGCTGCCTAATGTCCGCCGCCCTCGACCTCAGCCCGGAAGCCATTGTGCTGCGCGAGCAGGCTGCGCCGGGCGTGGTGCGCCTGACGCTCAACCGCCCCAAGGCCTATAACGCGCTGTCCACCGACCTGATGCGGCAGTTGCAGGCGGAACTGGATGCCATCCGTGCCGACCGCAGCGCCCATGTGGTGATCATCGCCGCCAGCGGCCCGGGCTTCTGCGCCGGCCATGACCTTAAGGAAGTGCGCGGCCTGCCGGACCGCCAGGCAATCGAAAAGCTGTTCAAGCAATGCTCCACCCTGATGCAGTCCATCCTGGCGCTGCCCAAGCCGGTGATCGCCCAGGTGCATGGCACCGCCAGCGCCGCCGGCTGCCAGCTGGTCGCGAGCTGCGATCTGGCGGTGGCCGCTGACACGGCCCGCTTCGCCACGCCGGGGGTGAATATCGGGCTGTTCTGCTCCACGCCGATGGTGGCCCTGTCGCGCAATGTCTCGAACAAGCAGGCGATGGAAATGCTGCTCACCGGCGAACCGGCCAGCGCCCAGCATGCCCGCGAGATCGGCCTGATCAACCGCGTGGTGCCCGCCGCCGACCTGGCCGCGGCGACCCTGAAGCTGGCCGAACTGGTAGCCTCGAAATCGCCGCTGACACTCAAGATCGGCAAGGAAGCCTTCTACCGCCAGCGCGAATTGCCGCTGGCCCAGGCCTACGATTATGCCTCGCAGGTGATGACCGAGAACCTGCTGACCCACGATGCCGGGGAAGGCATCGACGCCTTCGTCGAAAAGCGCATCCCCTGCTGGAAGGGCGAGTGAGTCCCAATCATGAATCACGATAGCTACAGCGAAGACTATATCCGTGGCATCCTGCGCAGCACGCAGGTGATCGCCATGGTGGGCGCCAGTGCCAACTGGAACCGGCCATCTTACTTTGCGATGAAATACCTCCAGGCCAAGGGCTATCGCGTCATTCCGGTGAATCCGCGTGAACTCGGCAAGGAAATCCTTGGCGAGAAGGTTTATGGCTCGCTGTCCGAAATCCCGGTGACGGTGGACATGGTGGATTGCTTCCGCAATTCAGAAGCCATCCCGCCGATTGCCGATGAGGCGATCAAGATCGGCGCCAAGGTGCTGTGGATGCAGCTAGGCGTGCGCAATGACGAAGCGGCGGCAAAGGCGGAAGCCGCCGGGCTGAAGGTGGTGATGAACCGCTGCCCGAAGATCGAGTATGGCCGCCTGTCGCTGGAAATCGGCTGGATGGGGGTGAATACCCGCGTCATCTCCGCCAAGAAGCAACGCCGGATCTGAGTGTCATGAGCAACAACACGAACCCCAACGCCTCGCCCTTCGGCTTCGATACCCTGCAGGTGCATGCCGGCACCTCGCCCGAGCCGAATACCGGCGCCCGCACCACGCCGATCTTCCAGACCACGGCCTATGTGTTCGACGACGTGGACCATGCCGCATCGCTGTTCAACCTGCAGACCTTCGGCAACATCTATACCCGGCTGACCAACCCGACCACCGCCGTGCTGGAGCAGAAGGTGGCCGCGCTGGAGAATGCCCGCGCCGCCACTGCCGTGGCGTCGGGTCATGCGGCGCAGTTGATTGCCTGCCACATGCTGATGAATCCGGGCGACCATATCGTTGCCTCGCGCAAGCTCTATGGCGGCTCGATCACGCAATTCACGCACAGCTTCAAGCGCTTCGACTGGCATGCCAGCTTCGTCGATCCGGACGATATCGCCGGCTTCGCTGCCGCGATCACGCCCAGGACCAAGGCGATCTTCGTCGAGAGCCTGGCCAATCCGGGCGGCGTGATCTCCGATATCGAGGCGCTGGCCAAGGTGGCGCATGACGCCGGCATCCCGCTGATCGTCGATAACACCATGGCGACGCCCTATCTCTGCCGTCCGGTGGAATGGGGCGCCGATATCGTGCTGCACTCCGCCACCAAGTTCCTTGGCGGCCATGGCAATTCCATGGGCGGCGTGATCGTTGATGGTGGCAACTTCAACTGGGGCCAGAATGACAAATTCCCCCATGTCGCCGCCGCCACCCCGGCCTATCACGGCCTGAATTTCTACGAGACCTTCGGCGACATGGCCTTTGCCGTCGCTTGCCGTGCAGTCTCCTTGCGCGATCTCGGCCCGTCGATCTCGCCGTTCAACGCCTTCATGATCCTCACCGGCATGGAGACCCTGAGCCTGCGCATGCAGAAGCATTGCGCCAACGGCCAGGCGGTCGCCGAATTCCTCAGCCAGCATCCCAAGGTCGCCTGGGTCAACTATGCCGGCCTGCCGACCGACCGCTATAACGCGCTGGCGAAGAAGTATCTGCCCAAAGGGGCAGGCTCGGTATTCACTTTCGGCGTCAAGGGCGGCTATGCCGCCGGCACCAAGCTGGTGGAGACCGTGAAGCTGTGGTCGCATCTTGCCAATATCGGCGATACCCGCAGCCTGATCATTCACCCCGCCTCCACCACCCACCGCCAGCTCACGCCTGAACAGCGCGCCGGCGCCGGTGCGGGCGACGATACCATCCGCCTCTCCGTCGGGATCGAGGATGTGGCGGACCTGATCAGCGATCTGGATGCGGGCCTGAACGCCGCCTGAATTCCGTGGGTGTCATGCCCGCCTGCTTGGTGAAAAAGCGGGTGAAATAGGCCGGGTCCTGGAACCCCAGGGAATAGGCGATCTCCTTCACGCTCAACAGGGTGAAGGTGAGGTCGCGCCGCGCTTCCACTAGCAGGCGCTGGTTGACCACGCCCAGTGCCGAACGGCCCAGGCTGGCACGGCAGACGCGGTTGAGATGTACTTCCGAGATGCCAAGCTGGCCGGCATAGAAAGCAACGCTGCGCTGCTCGCGGAAATGTTTGTCCAGCAGCGCGCGGAAGGCAGCCGCGTGGCGGTTCGGGCTTAACGCATCGGCATCAGCAGCCAGCACGCGGCCCAGGCTGATCAGCAGCACGGTCAGCTGCGCCTCGATCATGCCGACGCGGCTGATATCGGAACTGGCATAATCCGCCACCACGGCCCCCACCGCCTGCGCCACGGCAGGGCTGACCTCTGGCGGCAGATCGATGATGCGTGACTGCGCCAGCAGCGGCCGCAATTGCGGTGCCAGGCCGGGGAATTGCAGCGCCTGATCGGCCAGCAGGGTAAGCACATGGCCATCGGTATCGGGCGAGAAGCGGAAGCCATGCACCACGCCCGGCATCACCAGCACCGCCACCGGCGGCTTCAGGGGACGCCACACGTCGCCGATCAGACACTCGGCACGGCCCCGGGTCATGTTCAGAATCTGAAACAGGTTGGCATGGCGATGGGCGGCGATCTCCCAATTGAAACGCGAGGAGCGCGCCGGGATCGACTCGCAATGCAGCCAATCCATGGGCTGATTCGAGTTTTTCTCGCCATACAACGCGTAGGTCGGGATCTGCCGCATCCCCTCTCCTCCCAGGCTCATTCCCGGCCTTATGTTCGGATTATCCAAGTTTTTGTTACATCCGTCCATCGCCTGCCACGGCCCCGGCGCCTACCTTCACATCCGTGGAGGAAGCATCATGACGCTGCCCAAGCGCACCCAAGTCGCCATTATCGGCGCCGGACCGGCCGGCTTGCTGCTCGGCCAGCTGCTGCACAAGGCCGGGATCGATGCCGTGATACTGGAATTGCGCAGTGCGGAATATGTGCTGGGCCGCATCCGCGCCGGCGTGGTCGAGACCGGCACGGTGGGCCTGCTGGAGCAGGTCGGCTGTGCCGAGCGGCTCCACCGCGAGGGCCTGGTGCATGAAGGCATCGAGATCAGTTTCGGCGGTGCCCGCCACCGCATCAATTTCCAGCAACTGGTCGGCCGCAGCGTCATCGTCTATGGCCAGACCGAGATCACCCGCGACCTGATGGAAGCGCGTGCCGATTGCGGCGGCACCACCATCTACGAGGCCGAGGATGTGGTGCTGCATGATGTGACCAGCACACGGCCCTATGTCACCTTCAGGCAGGCTGGCATGGCCCACCGCCTGGATTGCGACTTCATCGCCGGCTGTGATGGCTCCCATGGTGTCAGCCGCAAAAGCATCCCGGCCGATGTGCAGCAGGTATTCGAGCGCACCTACCCGTTCGGCTGGCTCGGCATCCTGGTGGACAAGCCGCCGGTCTCGGAAGAACTGATCTATGCCAACCATGAGCGCGGCTTCGCGCTCTGCTCGATGCGCTCGCATACGCGCAGCCGGCTCTATATCCAATGCGCGCTCGACGACAAGGTGGAGGATTGGTCCGACGCGCGCTTCTACGACGAGCTATGCCGGCGGCTGGATGCCACCGCCGTGGCACGGCTGGAGCAAGGCGCCTCAATCGAGAAAAGCATCGCGCCGCTGCGCAGCTTCGTCGCCGAACCAATGCGTTATGGCCAGCTTTTCCTGGCCGGCGATGCCGCCCATATCGTGCCGCCGACCGGCGCCAAGGGATTGAACCTCGCCGCCAGCGACGTGCATTACCTGAGCCGCGCCCTGATCGAATTCTATGACGAGAAGTCGCGCGCCGGCATTGATGCCTATTCCGCCACCGCCCTGGCGCGGGTGTGGAAAGCCGTGCGCTTTTCCTGGTGGATGACCTCTATGCTGCATCATTTCCCGAACAGCAGCGGATTCGAGCAGCGCATCCAGCGCACGGAACTCGACTATCTGGTCGGCTCCGAACACGCCCTGCGGTCGCTGGCCGAGAATTACGTCGGCCTGCCTTATTAGCTATTCCGCCGCCTGGGCTTCCGGTGCAGGCGCCGCTACGTTGCGGCCTTCCTTGGGCAGTAGCAGTGCGAAGGCACCGGCGCCAATGGCACAGCAGCCCAGCACCACGAACAGGATGTCCAGCGAGCCGGTGAAGCGGTAGATCACCGGGATCATCGCAGCACCAAGCGAACCGACGCCGAGTGTGAGCACGAACTTGGCGCCGAAGGCCCGGCCGCGCCATTGCGGCGGCGTGTAGCGCGCCAGCAGTGAATTTTCCGCCGGCTGGCCAAGCAGATTCAAGCCAACCATCAGCGCCGCGACACCGACCAGGGCCGGATGTACGGTGACCATGCCGATGGCGATCACCGGAATTTGCAGCCATTGCGCACTGGCATAGACGCCGCGGAGCGAATAGCGGTCGGCCAACTCGCCGCCCACCACCTGCATCAGGGCGGAGAGCGTGTAGACCAGCGTGACCATGCCGCCGATGCCCAGCACCGAGGAACCGAGCACACCGCCGAGGCGTTCATCGAACACCTTGGGCAGCGCAAAAGCTGTGGCCTGAAAAGTCAGGCCGGTGCAGAGCATGGTGGCCGACATCACCCAGAACACGCGCCAGATATCCGCCTTCTCCGGCTGCGGCTGCGGCGACATATCCTCGCCGCGATCCAGCAGCAGGTCGCTTTGCCGGGCCCAGACGAAGGCCAGGCCGACCACCAGACAGACGATACCCGGCACAATGAAGGCGGCACGCCAGCCATAGAAATTCGCCAGCAGACCGGCGACCAGGGCGGCAGACGCCGTACCGATGGAGCCGAACACACCGTTGATGCCCAGCGCACGGCCGCGATTGGCGGCATTGCGCACCAGCCAGGGAATACCGACCGGGTGATAGATCGAGGCGAACAGGCCGATACAGGCAAGCCCGAGGCAGAGCGTGAGCGGGCTGTCGGCAAAACCCGTCGCAACAGAACCAGCGCCGACGCCCAGGAAGAACAATGCCATCATGCCGGAAGCCGACCATTTGTCGCCAAGCCAGCCGGCGGGCAGTGCTGCGGCACCGAACAGCACGCTCATCGGAATCGAGAGCGCGAACAGCGTGTCGTAGCTCATGCCCCATTCGCGTTCGAGCACCAGCACCACGGTGGCGAACAGCAACGTGAAAAGATGGGAAAAGGTGTGCGCGACGCTGGAGAAAGCCAACGTCAGGAAAGCGGTATGTTTCTGCATGGGAGGCCCGGCTGATTCTTGCGCCCCAGCCTACGCCTCTCCCCGGCCAGGACAAGCGGTAAAAATGCACTGGTACAATATGATCAAGTCTTCGTGGTCTGCTCTGCCAGCCAGGCGCGGTAATCGGGATTGCCGCCGGGCAGCACCGGCAGCGGCAGCACGCAGGGCACGGTATAGGAATGCCGCGCCTTGATCGCGGTGGTGGCGGCATCGACAAGATCCGCCTGAGTCTTGAATATCAGCACCACTTCATCGGCTTTTTCCAGCTTGCCCTGCCACCAATAGACCGAGCGCATGCCCGGCAGGATATTGGCACAGGCCGCCAGCCGCTCGGCCACGATGGCCTCGGCCAGCGTTTCGGCTTCCGTCAGGGTCGGACAGGTGACGTATAAATATACGATATCCGTTTCAGCCATGGCGGCGGGCCTTGCCATGCCACAGCATGATGCCACCCATCAGCACCAGCAGGGCGCCGAACTGATGCAGCACACCGAGCGATACCGGCACATGCGCCAGCAAGGTGGCAATGCCGAGGCAGACCTGCAACAGCACCATGCCGAGCAGCATATGGCGGGCGCCATTGCTCACCCGGCCGGCATAGCGGACCCAGAGGAAAACCGCGAAAGCGACAATGCAGTAAGCCAGCATGCGGTGCTGGAACTGCACGGTGAGCGCATTCTCGAAGATGTTGTGCCACAGCGGCGTCATGATGCCGAGGCCATCGGGGATGAACTTGCCTTCCATCAGCGGCCAGGTGTTATGCGCCAGGCCGGCATTCATGCCGGCGACGAGGCCGCCTGAGAGGATTTGCAGATAAACCAGGGCGACGAAGGCAATCGCCAGGCCGCCGCCGGCCGGGCTCTGCATGCGCGAGCCGCGCGCCATCGAGAGCGCGCCCCAGAGCAGATAGGCAAAGATCAGGAAGGCCAGGCCGAGATGCATGGTGAGGCGGTAATGGCTCACATCGGGATGATCGATCAGGCCGCTGGCGACCATGAACCAGCCCACCCCGCCCTGCGCGCCGCCGAGCAGCAGCATCAGCACCAGATGCAGATGCATGCCCTGGGGGATGCGGCGCTGAATCCAGAACCACAGCAGCGGCAGCGCGAAGGCAACGCCGATCAGGCGGCCAAGCAGGCGATGCACATACTCGAACCAGAAGATTTCCTTGAACCCGGCAAGGTCCATGCCCAGGTTGATCTTCTGGTATTCGGGGAATTGCTTGTACTTCTCGAATTCCGCCAGCCAGGCGGCCTCGGAAAGCGGCGGCAGCCAGCCGGTGACCGGGCGCCATTCCACCATGGAAAGGCCGGAATTGGTCAGCCGCGTGAGGCCGCCGATGATCACCATCAGGGCCACCAGCCCGGCGACTATTGCCAGCCAGCGTGCCAGATGCCGTTGCGTCGTCATGTTGCTCACCGTTTCTTGCGGGCCCGCAAATCGATGATGCCGGGCCGCTGCCTGGGATCCTCGCCGGGGCGGAAAATCTGCGTCTTCTGTACCTTCTGGGTGCCGGTGGTGGGCAGCGTTTCGACGAACAGCAGCCAGCCCGGCGGCTTGAAATAAGCCAGCCGTTCGTTGCACCAGACAAACAGCGCCTCGGCCAAAGCCTGATCAGCCTTGTTGCCCGGCATCGCCACGATGCAGGCCATCACTTCCTCTTCGCGGATTTCATCCGGCACCGCCAGCACCGCCACCTGGGCCACGGCATCATGCGCCTGCAGCACCGCTTCGATCTCGGCGGCGGCGATATTCTCGCCCGAGCGGCGGATGATATTCTTCATGCGGTCGACGAAATACAGCATGCCGCTTTCATCCATCCGCACCGCATCGCCGGTATGGAACCAGCCGCCTTTCCAGGATTCCTCGGTGGCCTCCGGGTTCTTAAGATAGCCGCCATAGAAGCCACGGCGCGGATCGGCGGCGGAATGGCGCACCAGCAACTGGCCTTCCTGGCCGCGCGGTACTTCCACATCATTGGCATCCACCACCCTGGCTTCCAGACCCGCGACCGGCTTGCCGAAGGCACGCGTGTCGATGCGTCGCGGCTCGAAATTATCGGCCAGGATGCGGCCGGTCTCGGTCATGCCCCAGACCTCGATGAGCGGAAAGCCGAAGCGTTCCTCGAAGGGCTTGTGCAGCAGCGGCTCGACACCGGCGCCGAGGCCAAAGCGGATGCAATGCTGGCTTTCCAGGTCGCTCGGCGGCTGGTTCAGCAGCAGCGGCGGCACTACGCCCAGATAATGGATGATGGTGGCACGGGTCTGCACCACTTCGGGCCACCAGCGTGTCGGGCTGAAACGCTCCGGCAGGATCAGACAATTTCCGGTGAGGATGGCGCAGCTCACCGTGATCGCCTGATGATTCATATGGAACAGCGGCAGCGGATTATAGAAACGCTCCTCGCCCGGCCGCACGCTGAGCACACCGCCGATATCGCGATACCAGGCACCGGCATTGAGATAATAATAATTGGTCAGCACGCAGCCCTTGGGCCGACCTGTGGTGCCCGAGGTATAGAGCAATCCGGCTTCGGTCTGATGCCCCGGCAAACCCTCGGCAGGCGGCGTCTGCGGCTTCGGCAGGCTGGCCGGCATGGCCAGGCCGTTCACCACCGGCAGCGGCTTTTCCGGGCGGTCAGCGGCGACACGCTCGACATCAGCGATGCGGCCCGGCAGCACCACGGCCAGATCGGCCTCGGAATGCTGCATCTGATAGAGCATTTCATCATGCCGGTAATCAGGATTGACCGGCACGATGCCAACACCCAGGGCATTCAGCGCCAGATAATGGAAGAAGAATTCCGGCCGCATCTCCAGCAGCAAGGCAACGCGGTGACCAATGCCGAAACCGGCGGCCTTGTACAGCGCCTTCATCGCCTCGACATGCACGCTCACCTCGGCGAAGGTGAGTTCCAGGCCCTGCGGCGAGTAATCGCGGTCCGCCCGCGCCGCTACGCAGAGAAAGGCATGGCCGGGATGGGCCTTGGCAGCGGCGGTGAAGGCTTCATAGACCGAGGCGGGCAAACTCATCGGCGGTTCCTCTGCTTTTTTTGCTTCTTATCTAGCGCAGGAACAATAGCACAAGCATGCCCGCACCCAAGAGGATGCGGTAATAGGCGAACGGCGCAAAACCGTAGCGATTAATGAAACCGATCACCGCGCGCACCACCAGCAGGGCGCTGACAAAGGCGACCAGGAAGCCAAGGCCGATGACGCCGCCATCCTTCAAGGACAGGCCCTGCCAGTTCTTCATCAGGTCATAGGCGGAGGCAGCCGCCATGGTCGGCATGGCGAGGAAGAAACTGAATTCGGCAGCGGCGGCGCGCTGCACCCCCAGCAGCCGCGCGCCAATGATGGTGGCGCCAGAGCGCGATACACCGGGGATCATCGCCAGGCATTGGATGAAACCGATCTTGAGCGACAGGCTGAAGCGGAAATCATCGACACTGGCAATCTCGCCCTCACCGACAAAACGCTCCACCGCCAGGATGATGAAGCCACCGACAATCAGCGCCACCGAGACGACCCAGGGATTGAACAGCGCCCCCTTGATGAAGCCATGGGCAAAAAAGCCGATCACCATTGCCGGCAGGAAAGCGAACAGCAGATTGACCGTGAAGCGGTTGGCCTGATCGTCGCGGCCCAAACCGCGCAGGGTGTCAAAAAGCCGGCGCCAGTAGACCAGGCAGACTGCCAGGATGGCGCCAAGCTGGATGGCGATTTCGAACACCTTGCCCGGCGGGCCTTCAAAGCCGAGCAGGTCACCAAGCAGGATCAGATGGCCGGTGGAGGAAACCGGGATGAACTCGGTGAGGCCTTCCACCAGGCCCAGCAGCAGCACCTTCAGATAGAGGCTGTCCATGTTCCACTCGCACCCTGATTCCAGGCCGCCATTCAGCCAGATTCGCCGGCTTTCGTCGCCTGCCCCGGCACGCGGCATGCCGTCGCGCCACAAAGAACATGAAGGGAACGGAGTTCAATGACAAGCCATGCTTGCCCCGCGCTGCGTGTTTCTCTATGAAGGCCGCGGCAACCCCTGGCATAGTGTAATGCCTGCGGGCCAGGAGAGACGCAATGTTTGGCTTTCTGTTTGGGAAGAAAAAGAAAAGCGCCAGTGGTCAGCCGCTGATCCCGATGCAGCATGAGATCGCCATGACCGTGATCGGCGACAAGTCGGTCACCGTGGTCAAGACGCCGTTTGCCGCCACCCAAACCGACGATATCGCCCGCGTCGCCATGCGCTACTACCTGCGTGCCTTCCCCAACACCACGCCGGTTATGGTGACCTTCGATCCGATGGACCCGGACCAGCGCGCCATCTTCATGGGACCGCGCGATTTCACCCAGGTGCTGCAGCAATACCAGATTGGCGATTTCAAGTTCGCCACCGTGCGCGTCGATGTACCCTTCATCCCCTGGTTCCTGAAGCCGGAGGCCGAGAAGAAGGAAGGCGAAGGCTATGCCGTCGAGGGCGGCGACAAGAAGGCCGATTAAGCCCCTCCCTTAGTCCGCAACCACACAATGGCCGCCTCCAGGCTCATGGCCTGCACGGCACCATCCGGCTCACGCCACGCCACACTGCCCTTTTCCACTTCCGCCGCGCCGACCGCCAGCAGCACCGGGATATGCTGCGCATGGGCATCGTGCAGCTTCTGGCTCAGCCGCTCCGGCCGCAGATCGGCCACGGCACGGAAACCCGCCGCTTCGATGGCCGCCGCCACCTCTTCCGCATAGCCGGCCTGCTCCGGCTTGATACTGGCTACCAGCACCTGATCCGGCGCCAGCCAGAACGGCAGCCGGCCCTCGTGATGTTCCAGCAGCATGCCGATGAAACGCTCCAGGCTGCCGAGCACGGCATGATGGATCATCACCGGGCGGCGGCGCTGGTTCTCGGCATCGGCATATTCGGCATCCAGCCGTTCGGGCAGCACGAAATCAAGCTGCACCGTGCCGCATTGCCAATCGCGGCCGCGCGCATCGCGCAGGATGAAATCCAGCTTCGGGCCATAGAAGGCGCCCTCGCCCGGCTGCTCGATGCAATCCAGCCCGGCCGCCTTGGCCGCTTCCGCCAAGGCGGCTTCGGCATGATCCCACAGCGCGTCATCGCCGGCGCGGCTGGCGGGCCGCGTTGAGAAGCCGACCCTGAAATCCGGGAAACCGAAATCACCATAGACCCGGCGCAGCATGCGGGCGAAATTCGCCACTTCCTGCACGATCTGATCCTCGCGGCAGAAAATATGCGCATCGTCCTGCACGAAGGCGCGCGTGCGCATCAGGCCCTGCAAGGCGCCCGATGGCTCGTTGCGATGGCAGGCGCCGAATTCGGCGAAACGCAGTGGCAATTCACGGAACGAGCGCACGCGTTTGCGGAATACCTGCACATGGCAGGGGCAGCTCATCGGCTTCAGCGCGAAGGAGCGATGGCCGTCATCCAGCGAAAACATGTTGTCGCCGAATTTCTCCCAATGCCCGCTCTGCTCCCAGAGTGAGCGCGCCAGCATCTGCGGCGTGCGGATTTCGCGGAAACCCGCCTCGCGCATGCGGCGGCGGATATAATCCTCGATAACGCGATACAACGCGAAACCGCGTGGATGCCAGAAAATCATGCCCGGCCCTTCCTCCTGCTGGTGAAAGAGATCGAGGCGGTTGCCGATAGCGCGGTGGTCGTTGTGGTCCATGGGTGTCTCCGTTTGCATATGCCGGGACGGAGACCCAAAAAAAACCAAGGCCCCGTCGTTGCCGGCGGGGCCTGTAGGTTGGTTTTATGCTGCGTTTATCAGGCGCGCAAACGACCAGTCCCCAGTCCGCGCAGGCGGAAGGTGGTGGTGGTCGCGGTAGTGTTGCGGCTCGAATACAGCATGGCGCGGGGTTTTACGCGCGACGACGGCAGGCGTCAAGCTGGAAAATAGACGGCACGCTCGAAAGCATAGAAAGCATCCAGCATGTGCGGATCGGGGAATGGCAGCACTTGTGCCATGGCAGCACCGGCAATGCCGCGCGTGCGATCAACCCAGAAATAGCAATTGCTGCGGCCGCCCCAGGTGCCGCTATAGGCGGCGCGGCCTTCTTCTGTCGGCTCTGGATTCACCGCCACGCCATAGCCCCATTTCCAGCGCCTGCCAGGAAAATAGCGCCGCTCGCCACTGCTCGGCGAAGCGCCAGCGGGAAAGCCATTGGCAACGATATCGCCGATGCGGTTGGAGAACATCAGTGCAATCGTCTCGGGCTTCAGCACGCCGAGGCCACCCTGCAGGAACAGGCCAAGAAAGCGCGCATAATCCGGCATCGTGCCATAGAGACCGCCGCCACCCATGAAGAATTCCGGCGCCTGCGGCACTTCATGTTCCATCACCTGCATGCTGCCATCGGGCTGGCGGTGATGCATGGCGGCCAGCCGCTGGCGCAGATCGGGCCGCAGCAGGAAGCCGATATCCTTGAGGCCGAGCGGATCGAAGATATGGTCGCGGAAATACTGTTCCAGCGACTTGCCGCTCACCCGTTCCACCATGCGCCCGGCATAGTCGGTGGAAATACCGTATTCCCAGCGTTTGCCGGGATCGGCCAGCATCGGCAGGTCCAATGCCTTCAGCAGACAGGTGCCGATGCGCGGAATGTCATGCGCCTTGGCATAATCGAACAACGCCTTGTTCCAGGTGTCGTAGGAAAAGCCCGAAGTATGGGTGAGCAGATGATGCAGCGTGATCGGAGCCATCACAGGGCGCAGGATCGGCTGCTTGTCAGCATCAAACCCGGCCAGCACCTGGCGCGGCGGCAGTTCGGGCAGGATGTCCTGCACGCTGCTTTCCAGCGACAGCCGCCCCTGCTCGACAAGCTGCATCGCCGCCGTGGTGGTGACCAGCTTGGTCATCGACGCGATCCAGCCGACGGTATCCGGCGTCATCGCCACGCCGCTTTCAATGCTGCGCAGCCCCAGCGCGCCTTCGGCATAGCGGCCTTCGGCATCGATCAGGGCATAGCTGATGCCGGGAATACGGTCATTGGCGATAAAGGGGCGCAAAGCGCCATCGAGATCCATCACACCGGCTCACTTGAGTTTGTCGCTATGAGTGTAGCGCCTGCTCCCTACCAGACAAGCCTGAAGCGGTTTCACTGGCTTGGACCGCCTGGGTGCTGCTAGAGTCCAGTTCAAAGGGAGAGAAACAGGGGATTGTGCCATGCTGCATCCGTCGTTCCACGCGGCGACGCATCCCGACAAGCCGGCCTATATCATGGCCGGCAGCGGTGAGGCATTGAGCTATGCCGAACTCGACCGGCGCTCCAGCCAGGGCGCGCAGCTTCTGCGCTGGCTGGGGCTGAAGCCGCAGGACCATATCGCCCTGCTGGTGGAAAACAGCTTCGCCTTCCTGGAAATCTGCTGGTCGGCGCAGCGCAGCGGCGTGTTCTACACCGCGATCAGCACCCATCTGACCCCGGCGGAAATCGCCTATATCGTAAAGGATTGCGGCGCCAAGGCTTTCATTGCCTCGGCCAGGCTGGCGGAACAGGCCCAGGCAGTGCGTGCAATGCTGGGCGACGACATCGCCTGCTTCGCCTGCAATGGCACGCAGCCCAATTTCCAGTCCTGGCAGGGGGCATTGGAGGCGCAGCCGGCGGAGCCGATCCCGGATCAGGTGGTGGGGCTGGACATGCTCTATTCATCAGGCACCACCGGGCGGCCCAAGGGCGTGAAGCCGGTTTTCACCGGCGAGAAAATCGGCTGGGTCAATCCCTTCCTGCATCGCCTGGTGCATGGTCTGTGCGGCATGGATGGCACCAGCACCTATCTCTCTCCTGCCCCGCTCTATCATGCAGCGCCCTTGCGCTATTCCATGATGTGCGTGGCGCTGGGCGGCACCGTGGTGGTGATGGAAAAGTTCGATCCGGAGCTTTTCCTCAAACTGGTGCAGCAATACCGCGCCACTCATACCCAGCTGGTGCCGACCATGTTCGTGCGCATGCTGAAACTGCCCGAGGATGTGCGGCAGCGATATGATGTATCGTCGCTGAAAGCCGCCATCCATGCCGCCGCGCCCTGCCCGGTGGATATCAAGCAGCAGATGATCGATTGGTGGGGCCCGATCCTCATCGAGTATTACGCCGGCACCGAGGGCAACGGCTTCACGCTGATCACCTCGCCTGAATGGCTGACCAATCGCGGCAGCGTCGGCCGCGCGGCGGTGGCCGAGATCAAGATCGTGAGTGAAGACGGCGCGCTGCTGCCCAGCGGTCAGATCGGCACGGTGTATTTCGCCGGCGGGCCACCCTTCTCGTATCACAACGATGCCGACAAGACGCGCGGCGCCTATAATGCCGAAGGCTGGTCAACGCTCGGCGATGTCGGCTTCCTGGATGATGACGGCTATCTCTACCTCACCGACCGCAAAGCCTACATGATCATTTCCGGCGGCGTGAACATCTACCCGCAGGAAGCCGAGAATGTGCTGATCAACCACCCGGCGGTGGCCGATGTGGCGGTGTTCGGGATTCCCGATGCCGAGATGGGCGAACAGGTGAAGGCAGTGGTGCAGTTGCAGGACCACCGCAAGGCCGGCCAGGACATGGAGCGCGAGTTGATCGCCTATTGCCGCCAGCATCTCTCCGGCGTGAAATGCCCGCGCAGCATCGATTTCGATGCCGAATTGCCGCGCACGCCCACCGGCAAGCTGGTGAAGCGCCTGCTGGTGGACCGCTACAAGGCGGCGACGATCAAAGCCGCCGCCCTGTAATCCGGTTTAGCTGAAGCGGTTGTTGGTGTTGAAGCCGCGCGGCACGATGCGGCCCGCCTGGGCGCGCTCGGCACGGTATTCCTTCAGATCATTCTCGGTCTTGACCCGACCGGCACGGTCAATCCAGGTCAGGCCATCCTTGAGCTTGAAGGTCTTGGCATCCGACAGCGTGCCATCCTTGTATTTCTGCAAGGTGATGCCACGGCCCTTGGTCATTTCCGGCACCTGATCCAGCGGGAAGATCAGCAGCTTGCGATTGTTGCCGACTACGGCGACGTGATCGCCTTCCACAATGGCGCAGACGCAAGCCTCGGCGGGCGCCTGCACATTGAGGATCTGCTTGCCGGTGCGGGTCTGCGCCAGCATTTCCGCTTCCGGGCAGATGAAGCCACGGCCATCGCTGGCGGCAACCAGGAATTTGCGTTCGCCCTGATACTTGAACAGGGTGACGATATCCTGGTCGTTGCCGAGATCGACGGTGAGGCGCACCGGCTCGCCATGGCCACGTCCACGCGGCAGCTTATCGCAGGCGATGGTATAGGCACGGCCATTGGTGCCGAACAGCATCAGCTTGTCGGTGCTTTCGGCATGCAGCCAGAAGCGGCCCTTGTCGCCTTCCTTGAAGGCGGCATTGCCATCATCCTGAACATGGCCCTTGATGGCGCGGATCCAGCCCTTCTCCGAGCAGATCACGGTGATCGGCTCGCGCTCGACCAGAGCCTCGAAGGCTTCTTCGGAAATCTGCGGCGCATCGGCCACCGTGGTACGGCGCTTGCCCAGGGCAGTCTTGGGGCCGACCTTCTTCTTCAGCTCCTGCAATTCGCCGGCAATCGACTGCCAGCGCTGATCTTCGTCCGAGAGCAGCTTCTTCAGATTCTTGAGTTCTTCCGAAAGCTGCTTGTGCTCGGTGCGGATTTCCATTTCCTCAAGCCGGCGCAAGCTGCGCAGGCGCATGTTGAGGATGGCTTCGGCCTGATTATCGGTGAGCTTGAAGCGCTGCATCATCGCCGGCTTCGGCTCGTCCTCATGCCGGATGATGGCGATCAGCTCGTCCAGGTTCAGATAGGCGATCAGGAAACCTTCGAGCAGTTCCAGGCGGCGCTCGATCTGGCTCTGGCGGTAGCGCGAGCGGCGCTCCAGCACTTCCATGCGGTGATCGAGATAGGCCTGCAATGCCTCGCGCAGGTTCATCACCCGCGGCACCTTGCCGCCATCCAGCACGTTGAGATTCAGCGGGAAGCGGATCTCAAGGTCGCTGGCGCGGTACAGGCTTTCCATCAGCACCGCAGGATCGACATTGCGGCTTTTCGGCTCCAGCACCAGGCGCACATCTTCCGCCGATTCATCGCGGATATCGCCGAGCAGCGGCAATTTGCGCTCGTTGATCAGTTCCGCGATCTTCTCGATCAGCTTCGACTTCTGCACCTGGTAGGGAATCTCGGTGACCACCACCTGCCAGGCGCCGCGCTGCAATTCCTCATGCACCCAGCGGGCGCGCAGCCGGAAACTGCCGCGCCCGGTGCGGTAGGCTTCAAGCCGCGTCGCCGCCGGTTCCACCAGCAAACCGCCGGTGGGGAAATCCGGGCCGGGGATCAGCTCCACCAGCTTCTCGATGCTGGCATTGCGGTGCTTGATCAGATGCAGCAGGCCGTCGCACAGCTCAGGCAGGTTATGCGGCGGGATCGAGGTTGCCATGCCGACGGCAATGCCGCTGGCGCCATTGGCCAGCAGGTTCGGCAGGCCGGCCGGCAGCACGATGGGCTCTTCCTCGGTGCCGTCATAGGTCGGGCGGAAATCCACCGTCTCCTGATCCAGGCCGGAAAGCAGCAGGTCGGCGATCTCGGTCAGGCGCGCTTCGGTGTAGCGCATCGCCGCGGCGTTATCGCCATCGATATTGCCGAAATTGCCCTGGCCATCCACCAGCGTGTAGCGCTGGGCGAATTCCTGCGCCAGGCGGACCAGGGCGTCATAGACCGACTGGTCGCCATGGGGATGGTACTTACCGATCACGTCGCCGACGACACGGGCGCATTTCTTGTAGCCGGCCGCCGGGTCCAGCTTGAGCAGCCGCATGGCATAGAGCAGCCGGCGCTGCACCGGCTTGAGGCCGTCGCGAGCATCGGGCAGCGAGCGCGCCGTAATGGTGCTCAGGGCATAGGCGAGATAGCGTTCC
Organism: Ferrovibrio sp.; assembly: GCF_965278975.1. Lineage (GTDB taxonomy): Bacteria > Pseudomonadota > Alphaproteobacteria > Ferrovibrionales > Ferrovibrionaceae > Ferrovibrio. Next base: position 3,568,279 of record NZ_OZ257126.1, on the reverse strand, counting down.
GAGAGCGCCGAAGGCAGCGGCACGTCGCGGATGGAATCGGGAAACTCCCGGGGGGGCACATGCTTGCTCATGGCGCGGTTATATCGAAATCACCAGATATAGCTAGGGCCTTGGTGATGGCCTCTAGCAGTCGTGGGCGGGCGGCGGGAACCGGGCCGTGCAGCAGAGCAAACAGCCGCCGCTCCAGGAAATGGCCGGTCAGCGCCAGGCCGGCCAGCACATCGGCGCCCGGATGGTTGGCCGGCGGGGCGCCCCGGCCCGGCACCAGAAAGGCCGGCAGGGCCAGCAGGCGGCCGGCATAAGGCTCGGCGGCCTCGGCCGAAACCGCTCGGCCGGAGCGCGGCGATACATGGGTCAGCCGCTCGCGCGAGCCGGTGGCGGCGCAGCTTTCCAGGTCCAGGCCATAGCCCATTTCAGACAGCAGCCCGAGTTCCCAGCGCACATAGAGCGCGCCCCAGTCGGCCGGGTCCGGCATCTCGGCCATGGTTTCCAGCAGCAGGCGCGTGGCGGCGAACAGGGCCGGATGCGGTTCGCGCTCCGGCAGTGTCGCCTCGATCAGCCCGAGCGTGGCATTGAGGCCGGCCAGCCGGGCGGCATCGTCCAGCATCAGGGCAGCGGGGTGGGACAATGGTTCGACGCTGAAATGCCCCAGATGCTCGGACAGGCGCGCCCGCCAGGTGGCATGCACCACCTGCCCCGGCTGCAACGCCCCACCTTTGCTGCCGCCGCTGCCGCGCAGCAGCCCGGCATGGCGCCCCTGGCTCTCCGCCAGCACCGTAACGATGCGGGCATTCTCGCCATGATGGCGAACGCTCAGCACCACCGCATCGTCGCTCCATTCCATGACTCGCAGGATAGCACGGCACGGGCCAGGGGAGAACGGATGGGGACTAAGCAGTATCGCCGCTTTACGGGACGCATGAGCTTGCAGACAATTCCCTCCAGAGGTGAGGCTTGGGGGAGCAGGACATGTCGGCAGCCGGAATAACCATCGTGGATGCGCGGCTCTGTCGGCTGCATGACTACTGGCTGCTGAAAAAGGGCAAACGCCCCTTCCCGGCCCGCGCCGATATCGCGCCGGAGGAAATCCGCGACATCCTGCCCTGGGTGTTCATCATGGAGCGGGTGGATGGCCGCCTGCGCTACCGCCTGGTCGGCGAAGCCTTCCGTGAAATCTACGGCGACAAACTGGTCGGCATGTTCATGGACGAGATCGACCTCGACCACATCACCGCTGCCTATATCGGCGAATACGAAACCTGCATCGAGACGCGCAGCCCAGTGGCACGGCAGTGGAAATTCACCAAGCTGAGTGGACGGCACCTGGAATACGAGCGCCTGATCATGCCGCTTTCGGCAGACGGCAGCAGCGTCAACATGTTCCTCTGCGGCGCGGTGGGATTTGGGTATGGCTGAAACACATCCAGACCTTAGTGCCCTGCCAGGGCTCGCAGTTTGGCCAGCATTTGCAATGCCTCTGGATCATCATAGCCTGTAAATGCTGTTGAGCCGGCCGTGAAACTTGAAATCGCAGACTCTTCAGAGGTGAAGAAGATGTAGTAGACTCCAGGCTTCAGCCTTACAGCACAGCTTCCCGGTGCCTCCATAATCCGCCGGTCGATTGGTGGACTACCCTTAAGAACTTCGATCAGTTCGAAACGGCCAACCACAAGCGGGCGAATTCCTCCAATTCGTCCTAAATCGTTTGAAACCTCCAGCTCTGTTATGCGTGCATAAAAAATTGCCGGTGTCCAATTGAACCTTTCTTCTAGTGTAGATGCCCCGCCGGAACAGGCATGAGATTCGCTACAAAATAGCGTGACCAGCAGCATAAATGCAGGAAATATGATGCGCCTCGACATTCCGCCCTCTCCTGTCTCCTCAGCTCTACGAATTGCTATCTCCAAAAGCGGGCAAAAAAAGGACGGACCTTGCGGTCCGCCCTTTTCTCTTAGGCTACGGCTGAGGTAACAAAAACGCCTCATCGTCCCTTTAAGGCTCGCAACTCGGCCAGCATCCGCAAAGCCTCGGGATCATCGGCTTTCAAGAAGCCGCGCGAGCCGCCGCCCCATGACGATCTGGCTCGCTCATCAAACATGAAAAAAACATAATAGGCGCCCGGCAATAACGGCAGGCTACAAGATGTTTGATCTTCATGCACGCTGCCATCCTCGGGTGGCTTGCCCTTAAAAGTCTCAATCAACTCGAAATTACCAATCAAAGGCGCATCGGTAGCCCTGCTCAAAGTATTTCCCTGGGGTATTCCCAGCCTTGTAATGCGGGCATAGAAAACTGCCGAAGCGTGCTCAAACCGCTCTGCATCCGTCATCATTGTTGGCACACAGGCATAAGCCTTTCCAGCCACAATCACGGCAAGGAGCATTACAATAAAGTATTTCAGCCTGCTCATCGTCCAGTTGCCCATAGAGAAATACTAGCACGCACTATCGCCTAGCTACTTCAAATGAGAACATGCCGAACAAAAAAAGGGCGGACCTTGCGGTCCGCCCTTTTCTCTTAGGCTATGCGCTTGAGGCTTAGTCGGCGTCGCCGCCGACCGCTGCCTGCAACTCGCTCTCGAGCGCATCGGCGAAGTCGCGGTCGCGCTGAGCGGCCAAGCCCTTCATGCGGCCCATGATCGCGCCGGTGCCGGCGGGGATCAGGCGGCCGACGATGACGTTCTCCTTGAGGCCAATCAGGCTGTCGGTCTTGCCCGACACGGCGGCCTCGGTGAGCACGCGGGTGGTTTCCTGGAACGACGCGGCCGAGATGAAGGACCGGGTCTGCAGGCTGGCCTTGGTGATACCGAGCAGCACCGGCATCGACTTGGCGATCTTGCGGCCCTCGGCCTGGGTCTTGGCGTTGCCTTCCTCGAACTCGCTCTTATCGACCTGCTCGCCGATCAGGAACGTGGTGTCGCCCGGATCGGTGATCTCGACCTTCTGCAGCATCTGGCGGCAGATGACCTCGATATGCTTGTCGTTGATCTTCACGCCCTGCAGGCGATAGACCTCCTGGATCTCGTTCACGAGATAGTTGGCCAGCGCCTCGACGCCGAGCACCTTGAGGATGTCATGCGGCGCCGGGTTGCCATCGAGCAGATGGTCGCCGACACGCACGAAATCGCCTTCCTGCACGGCAATATGCTTGCCCTTCGGGATCAGGTATTCGACCGGCTCAAGACCCTCTTCCACCGGGCGGATCACCAGGCGGCGCTTGGCCTTGTAGTCCTTGCCGAATTCAATGCGGCCATCGATTTCGGCGATGATCGCATGATCCTTCGGACGGCGGGCTTCGAAGAGCTCGGCAACACGCGGCAGACCGCCGGTGATGTCGCGGGTCTTGGTGCCTTCCACCGGGATACGGGCGAGCACGTCGCCGGCATGGACGGTGGAGTTGTCATCGACCGAGAGGATGGCATCCGGCGACAGGAAGTAGCGCGCCTCGCCGCCATTGGCCAGCGTGAGCACTTCGCCCTTTTCATCACGCAGCGTGATGCGCGGACGCAGCTCGGCGCCCTTCGGGTTCTGCTTCCAGTCGGCAACCACGCGATAGGTGATGCCGGTGGCTTCATCCGTGGCTTCGCGGATCGAGACGCCTTCCACGAGGTCGCGGAAGTTCACGATACCGGCGCGCTCGGTGATCACCGGGCGGGTATAGGGATCCCACTCGACGATGCGCTGGCCCTTCTTCACCTTGCCGCCTTCATCCACCGGCAGGCGGGAACCATACGGCACCTTGTAGCGGGCGCGTTCGCGACCGTTGCCATCCACCAGCACGATTTCCGAGTTGCGGCCCATGACCACGAAGCGGCCGGAGCTGTCGGTGACCAGGTTGCGGTTCACCACCTTGATGGTGGCGTCGTAGGGCGCATCCAGGCTCGACTGCTCGGCCACCTGGGCCGTGCCGCCGATGTGGAAGGTGCGCATGGTGAGCTGGGTGCCCGGCTCGCCGATCGACTGCGCCGCGATAACGCCCACGGCCTCACCGATATTCACGGTGGTGCCGCGCGCCAGATCACGGCCATAGCACTTGCCGCAAACGCCGGTCGGCGCTTCGCAGGTCAGCACCGAGCGGATCAGCACGGTTTCGACGCCGGCCGTCTCGATACGATCCACGTCGCGTTCCTGGATCATCTCGGCCGCCGGCACGATCACGTCGCCGGTGAGCGGATGCTTCACGTCAACGCTGGCGAAACGGCCCAGGATGCGCTCGCCGAGCGTGGCGATCACATCGGCGCCTTCCACCACTTCGCTGACCGTGAGGCCGCGCTCGGTGCCGCAATCCTCCTCGGTGATGATGCAATCCTGCGCCACGTCGACCAGGCGGCGGGTCAGGTAGCCCGAGTTCGCCGTCTTCAAGGCAGTGTCAGCCAGACCCTTGCGGGCGCCGTGCGTCGAATTGAAATATTCGAGAACGGTGAGGCCTTCCTTGAAGTTGGAGATGATCGGCGTTTCGATGATCTCGCCCGACGGCTTGGCCATGAGGCCGCGCATGCCGGCAAGCTGCTTCATCTGGTTGGCCGAACCACGGGCACCGGAATGTGCCATCATCCAGATCGAGTTGGTGTTCTTGCGGGTGCCGTTCACCGGATCGATGTCGGTCTGAATGACCTTCATCATCTCGTCCGCCACCTTGTCGGTGCACTGCGACCAGGCGTCGACCACCTTGTTGTACTTCTCACCCTGGGTGATCAGACCATCCTGGTACTGCTGCTCGTATTCCGACACCAGCGACTTGGTGTCGTCGATCAGCTTCTCCTTGGTGGCCGGCACGAGCATGTCGTCCTTGCCGAACGAGATGCCGGCGCGGCAGGCACGGGCGAAACCAAGTGCCATCATGCGGTCGCAGAAGATGACCGTCTCCTTCTGGCCGCAATGGCGATACACCACGTCGATGACGTTGGTGATTTCCTTCTTGGTCAGAAGCTGGTTGATCACCTTGAACGGAACGTTCTTGTCCTTCGGCAGGATCTCGGACAGCAGCATGCGGCCCGAAGTGGTGACGACGCGGGCAACAATCGGGTTGTTCTCCGAGTCCACCGTGTTCAGGCGCGACTTGATGCGGTTATGCAGCGTGATCGCCTTGGCATCCAGCGCCTGCTGAATCTCCGCCACGGTGGCGAAGAACGGCACGCGCTCGATGATGGCATCGGAAGCCAGGATACGCTCGGCCTCGGCCTTCACGTTGGTCTTGGGCATTTCGACGTTGGTCTTGGGATCGAACACGATCACGTCGTCTTCGGCCCAGGCCTTGATCAGCACCGCCGGGTCCTTGATCTTGACCACGTCGCCGCGCGGCGCGCTGCGCTCCAGCGTCTGGTAGTAGAGACCGAGCACGATATCCTGCGACGGCACGATGATCGGCTTGCCGTTCGCCGGGCTGAGGATGTTGTTGGTCGACATCATCAGCACGCGGGCTTCGAGCTGGGCTTCCAGCGACAGCGGCACGTGTACCGCCATCTGGTCACCGTCGAAGTCGGCGTTGAAGGCCGAGCAGACCAGCGGATGCAGCTGGATCGCCTTGCCTTCGATCAGCATCGGCTCGAAGGCCTGAATGCCGAGGCGGTGCAAGGTCGGGGCGCGGTTCAGCAGCACCGGATGCTCGCGGATCACCTCTTCGAGGATATCCCAGACTTCCGGACGCTCCTTCTCCACCATCTTCTTCGCCATCTTGACGGTGGCGGCGAGGCCGCGCAGCTCAAGCTTGGAGTAGATGAAGGGCTTGAACAGTTCCAGCGCCATCTTCTTCGGCAGGCCGCACTGGTGCAGCTTGAGTTCCGGGCCGACGACGATGACCGAACGGCCCGAGTAGTCGACGCGCTTGCCGAGCAGGTTCTGGCGGAAGCGGCCCTGCTTACCCTTCAGCATGTCGCTGAGCGACTTCAGCGGACGCTTGTTGGCGCCGGTGATGACGCGGCCACGGCGGCCGTTGTCGAACAGGGCGTCAACCGCTTCCTGCAGCATGCGCTTTTCGTTGCGCACGATGATATCCGGCGCGCGCAGTTCGATCAGCCGCTTCAGGCGGTTGTTGCGGTTGATAACGCGGCGGTAGAGGTCGTTGAGGTCGGAGGTGGCGAAGCGGCCACCATCCAGCGGCACCAGCGGACGCAGTTCCGGCGGGATCACCGGCACCACGGTCAGCACCATCCATTCCGGCTTGTTGCCGGACTCGATGAAGCTTTCCACCAGCTTGAGGCGCTTGACCAGCTTCTTCGGCTTCAGTTCCGAAGTGGTCTCGGCCAGTTCCTCGCGGATGTTGATGCGCTCCTGCTCCAGGTTGATACCCATCAGCAGGTCACGGATCGCCTCGGCGCCGATCTTGGCGACGAAGCTGTCCTCGCCATACTCTTCCTGGGCGCGCATATACTGCTCTTCGGTGAGCAGGTCGAACATCTTGAGCGGGCTCAGGCCCGGCTCGATGACGACGTAGTTTTCGAAGTACAGGATGCGCTCCAGGTCCTTCAGCGTCATGTCGAGCATCAGACCGATGCGCGACGGCAGCGACTTCAGGAACCAGATATGGGCGACCGGCGAGGCCAGTTCGATATGGCCCATGCGCTCGCGGCGCACCTTGGAGAGCGTGACTTCAACGCCGCACTTCTCGCAGATCACGCCGCGATACTTCATGCGCTTGTACTTGCCGCAGAGGCACTCGTAATCCTTGATCGGGCCGAAGATGCGGGCGCAGAACAGGCCGTCACGCTCCGGCTTGAAGGTACGGTAGTTGATGGTCTCCGGCTTCTTGATCTCGCCGTAGGACCAGGAGCGGATACGCTCCGGGGAGGCGATCGAGATCTGGATCTGGTCGAAAGCCTGAGCGCCCTGGGGCTGGCCGAAAACGTTGCTAAGTTCGTTCATGGATCAATCTCCTGTGGCGCCGGATCAGTAGGAACGCTGCGACAGCTCGACATTCAAGCCGAGCGAACGCATTTCCTTGACCAGCACGTTGAACGATTCCGGGATACCGGCTTCGAAGTTGTCGTCGCCGCGCACGATCGCCTCGTAGACCTTCGAGCGACCGGCCACGTCATCCGACTTGACCGTGAGCATTTCCTGCAGGGTGTAGGCAGCACCATATGCCTGCAGTGCCCAGACCTCCATTTCGCCGAAACGCTGACCGCCGAACTGCGCCTTGCCGCCCAGCGGCTGCTGGGTAACGAGCGAGTACGGACCGATCGAACGAGCATGGATCTTGTCGTCGACCAGGTGGTGCAGCTTCAGCATGTAGATGTAGCCAACGGTGACCTTGCGGTCGAAGGCTTCGCCGGTACGACCGTCGATCAGGGTGACCTGACCCGACTTGTCGCTGCCGGCCTTCTCCAGCATCTCGTTGACGTCCGGCTCATGGGCGCCATCGAACACCGGGGTGGCCATCGGCACGCCACGGCGCAGGTTGGTGCTCAGCTCCAGAATCTGGTCATCTGACAGGTCGGCGATCTTGTCGGTGTATTCCTGCTTGGAATAGACGCCCTTCATCACCCTGCGCAGATCCTCGGCCTTGGCGTGGTTGCGCCGCACCTTGTCGAGCATCTCGCCGATCTGCTTGCCGAGGCCCGCGGAGGCCCAGCCGAGATGGGTTTCGAGAATCTGGCCGACATTCATGCGCGAAGGCACGCCGAGCGGGTTCAGCACCACGTCGACAGGCTGGCCGTCCTCAAGATAGGGCATGTCCTCTTCCGGCATGATGCGGGAGATAACACCCTTGTTGCCGTGGCGGCCGGCCATCTTGTCACCCGGCTGCAGCTTGCGCTTCACCGCGACGAACACCTTGACCATCTTCATCACGCCCGGCGGCAGTTCGTCGCCGCGCTGCAGCTTCTCCACCTTGCTGTCGAAGCGGGCTTCGATGCGGGCCATGGCGGTATCGTATTGCTTCTTCAGCGCCTCGATATCAGCCATGTTCTTTTCGTTCTTCAGGCTGATCTGCCACCAGGCGGAATGCGGCAGTTCGTCGAGCACCTCTTCGGTGATCTTGCCGCCATCCTTGAAGCCCTTCGGACCCTTATCAGCCTGCTTGCCGTTCAGCAGCTCGCGCAGACGCGTGAAGATCGAGCGGTCGATGATGGCGCGCTCGTCGTCGCGGTCCTTGGCCAGATGCTCGATTTCCGACCGCTCGATGGCCAATGCACGCTCGTCCTTCTCCACGCCATGGCGGGAGAACACGCGCACTTCCACCACGGTGCCGGAAACGCCCGGCGGCACGCGCAGCGAGCTGTCGCGCACATCGGAAGCCTTTTCGCCGAAGATGGCGCGCAGCAGCTTCTCTTCCGGGGTCATCGGGCTTTCGCCCTTCGGCGTAATCTTGCCGACCATGATGTCGCCCGGGCCGACTTCGGCGCCGATATAGACGATGCCGGCCTCGTCGAGATTCTTGAGGCCTTCCTCGCCCACGTTCGGGATGTCGCGGGTGATTTCTTCCGGACCCAGCTTGGTGTCGCGGGCCATCACCTCGAATTCCTCGATATGGATCGAGGTGAACACGTCATCCTTGGCGATACGCTCGGAGATCAGGATCGAGTCTTCGAAGTTGTAGCCATTCCAGGGCATGAACGCGACCAGCGCGTTGCGGCCTAGCGCCAGTTCGCCCAGTTCGGTCGAGGGACCGTCGGCGATGATGTCGCCGGCCTTAACCTGATCGCCCACCTTCACCAGCGGACGCTGGGTGATGCAGGTATTCTGGTTCGAGCGCTGGAACTTCAGCAGCTTGTAGATGTCGACGTTCGACTTCGACATGTCGGCTTCGTCGCTGGCGCGCACCACGATGCGGGTGGCGTCGATCTGATCGATCACACCCGAACGCTTGGCAACGATGGTAGCGCCGGAATCGCGGGCCACCACTTCTTCCATGCCGGTGCCGACCAGCGGCGCCTCGGCGCGGATCAGCGGCACCGCCTGGCGCTGCATGTTCGAGCCCATCAGCGCGCGGTTGGCGTCGTCGTTCTCAAGGAACGGGATCAACGCCGCGGCGACCGAAACCAGCTGCTTCGGCGACACGTCCATGAAATCGACGTTCTCGGGGCGCAGCATCTGGAAGTCGCCGTTGACACGGCAGTTCAGCAATTCGCCGACCAGCTTGCCCTTCGGGTCCACCGGCACGTTCGCCTGGGCGATGGAATACTTACCTTCTTCCATGGCGGTGAGGTAGACGACCTCGTCGGTCACCTTGCCTTCGCGCACGCGGCGATACGGGCTCTCGATGAAGCCGTACTGGTTCACGCGGGCATAGGTGGCGAGCGAGTTGATCAGGCCAATATTCGGGCCTTCCGGCGTCTCAATCGGGCAGATGCGGCCGTAATGGGTCGGATGCACGTCGCGGACTTCGAAGCCGGCGCGCTCGCGGGTCAGACCGCCCGGGCCAAGCGCCGAGAGGCGGCGCTTGTGGGTGATCTCGGAGAGCGGGTTGGTCTGGTCCATGAACTGCGAAAGCTGCGACGAGCCGAAGAACTCGCGCACCGCCGCCGCCGCCGGCTTGGCATTGATCAGGTCATGCGGCATCACGGTGTCGATATCCACGCTGCTCATGCGCTCGCGGATGGCGCGCTCCATGCGCAGCAGGCCGATGCGGTACTGATTCTCCATCAGCTCACCGACCGAACGGACGCGGCGGTTGCCGAGATGGTCGATATCGTCGATATCGCCACGGCCATCCTTCAGTTCCACCAGCGTCTTGACGCAGGCCAGGATGTCCTCGGTGCGCAGCACGCGCACGGTATCCTCGGCGGTGAGGCTCAAGCGGGCATTCATCTTCACGCGGCCGACGGCCGAGAGATCATAACGCTCCGGGTCGAAGAACAGGCCATGGAACAGCGCCTCGGCGGTGTCCATCGTCGGCGGCTCGCCCGGACGCATCACGCGGTAGATTTCGAACAGCGACTGCTCGCGGCTCTGGTTCTTGTCCGCCACCATGGTGTTGCGGATGTAGGAACCGATGGTGACGTGGTCGACGTCCAGCACGGCGATCTGCTCGACGCCGGCGGCTTCCAGCAGTTCGATCTTCTTGATGTCCAGCTCATCGCCGGCTTCGAGATAGATCTCGCCGCTCTCTTCGTTGATGATGTCGAGCGCGTTGTACTTGCCCACCATGTCGGCGGGCGAGACCAGCAGCTCCTTGAGGCCTTCCTCGGCCAGCTTGCGCGCCAGGCGCGGCGTCACCTTGGTGCCGGCCTCCGCCACCACCTTGCCGGTCTTGGCGTTGATCAGGTCGTTGTTGAGACGCACGCCGCGCATGCGCTCGGCACTGTACTCGGTGCGCCAGCCCTTCTTGTCGCGCTTGTAGACAACCTTCTTGTAGAAGGCATCCAGGATCTCTTCCTGGGTCAGGCCGAGCGCGAAGAACAGCGTGGTCACCGGCAGCTTGCGGCGACGGTCGATGCGCACATGCACCACGTCCTTGGCATCGAATTCGAAATCGAGCCACGAGCCGCGATAGGGAATCACGCGGGCGGTGTAGAGATACTTGCCCGAGGAATGGGTCTTGCCCTTGTCGTGATCGAAGAACACACCCGGGCTGCGATGCATCTGCGAGACGATGACGCGCTCGGTGCCGTTGATGATGAAGGTGCCCTTGTCGGTCATGAGCGGCATGTCGCCCATGTAGACATCCTGCTCCTTGATATCGAGCACCGACTTGGCCTGGGTGTCCGGGTCCACTTCGAACACGATCAGGCGCAGCGTGACTTTGAGCGGCGCGGCAAAGGTCATGCCGCGCTGCATGCACTCATCCACGTCATACTTCGGCGGCTCGAATTCGTACTTCACGAATTCCAGCGACGAGGTCTCGGAGAAATCCTTGATCGGGAAAACCGACTTGAACACGCCCTGCAGGCCGGCATCGCCGCGCTGATCAGCAGGCACATGCATCATCAGGAAGCTCTCGTAGGAGCTCTTCTGAACCTCGATCAGGTTCGGCATCGTGGCGATCGAGGGGATGCGGCCGAAGCTCTTGCGCACGCGCTTGCGGGCGGTGAAAGACAGCGCCAGTCCAGTGTCGGTCATGTCATAGTCCCAAATGGCAAAAGCGACACTTCCCATTGCCCGCAGAAACGGTGCACGGAAAGGCCGCTGAACGGTTTCGGAAAGCGATGAATTTTACGGGCCCATGATCCCGCCGGGCGATCGCCGCGCCCAAGTTCCGATACCGCTGATGTCCCATCGAAATCCCGCGATGGCCGGGGCATGGTTCGTATACTGGCGGCTTTGGGGAGGAGCCATGCCGGCCCCTCCCCGCCGCTTAAGCGAATTACTTGACGTCGACCTTGGCGCCAGCGCCTTCCAGCTGAGCCTTCAGCTTGGCGGCTTCGTCCTTGTTCACGCCTTCCTTGACCGGCTTCGGAGCGCCCTCGACCAGGTCCTTGGCTTCCTTGAGGCCCAGGCCGGTGATCGCGCGCACTTCCTTGATCACGTTGATCTTGTTGGCGCCCGCTTCAACGAGGATCACGTTGAACTCGGTCTTTTCTTCAGCGGCCGGAGCAGCGGCACCGCCGCCGCCAGCGACGGCAACGGCCACCGGAGCGGCAGCGGAAACGCCCCACTTCTCTTCCAGCAGCTTGGCCAGCTCGGCGGCCTCGATGACGGTGAGAGCCGAGAGCTCGTCAACGATCTTGTTCAAATCAGCCATTGTAGTCTCCTGTAGGTTCGATATCTCTGGGTACTGGTTGTCGGTGTGTGGCTAGTGCCACCTCACTCCTTCGAGGCAAAAGCCTGCAGCACGCGTGCAAGCTGCGACGCCGGCGCCTGCACCACGCCCGCCACCTTGGTGGCCGGGGCCTGGATAAGGCCAATCAGCTTGCCGCGGAGCTCATCGAGCGACGGCAGGCTGGCCAGGGTCTTCACGCCTTCGGCATCCAGAACGGTATCGCCCATGGCGCCGCCAACAACGACGAACTTGTCGTTCTTCTTGGCGAACTCCACGGCGACCTTGGCGGCCGCGACCGGGTCATTGGCATAAGCAATGCCGGTCGGCCCCTTGAACAGCTTGTTCAGGGACTTGTAGGACGTGCCCTCGAGGGCGAGGCAGACAAGCCGGTTCTTCGCAACTTTGAAACTGGCCCCAGCGTCACGCATCTGGCGGCGCAGCTCAGTCACCTGAGCCACGGTCAGACCGTTATTCTGAGTGACGACAACAGCCTTGGCGTCCGTGAACACCTGGCTGAGCGCGCTAACCTGTTCCTTCTTTTGAGAACGGTCCACTGCTCGTCTCCTCAACGCGGATCGGACTATTCCGACCCTGTTGCACTTGAACGCACGGCCGACGCCTGACTTGCATCAAACGGCGAACCATACGTCCGGTTCGCCTGTCCCAGGACTCGAACCTTCATAACGGCTTGCGCCGTCGGAAGTTCCTTATCGCTGTCTATGCAGGTGGACAAACCATTATATCGTTGGGCCGGAGCCCATCGGATACCTGCAGTCTCGGACAGGATTTCATCCGCACCGAAGTTTGGATGAAGCCCCCCGCCGGCTCGCACCGGCGAGGGAAACTCATAACACCTTAAGCAGCAGCCTTGGCGGCATCGCCGCCCATGGCGCTGGAAAGCTCGATGCGCACGCCCGGACCCATGGTCGAGCTGAGCGCGATCTTCTTCACATAATGGCCCTTCACGCCGGTCGGCTTGGCCTTCAGCACGGCATCGATGAAAGCCTTCACGTTCACCAGGATCTGATCCTCGGTGAAGGAAGCCTTGGCGATGCCGGCATGGATCAGACCAGCCTTCTCGACGCGGAACTCGACCTGGCCGCCCTTGGCCGCCTTGACGGCGCCGGCAACGTCCATGGTCACCGAGCCGAGCTTCGGGTTCGGCATCAGGCCGCGCGGGCCGAGCACCTTACCGAGACGGCCGACCACGGCCATCATGTCCGGGGTGGCGATGCAGCGGTCGAACTCGATCTTGCCGCCGTTGATGATCTCGGCGAGATCATCGGCGCCAACCAGATCGGCACCGGCCTTCTTGGCTTCCTCGGCCTTCGGACCCTTGGCGAAAACCGCGACGCGCACGGTCTTGCCGGTACCCGACGGCATGGTGACGACGCCACGGACCATCTGGTCGGCGTGACGCGGATCGACACCGAGGTTCATGGCGATCTCGATGGTCTCGTCGAACTTCGCCTTGGCGGCGGCCTTCACCAGCTTGACGGCCTGGCCCAGGTCGTAGCGGGTTTCCGGATCGACGGTCTTGGAAATGGCGGTGTAGCGCTTGCCCTTAGACATGTTTCAAGTCCCCCTTACGCGCCCGTGACGTCCAGGCCCATCGAACGGGCCGAGCCGATGATCATCTGCGAAGCCGCTTCGATGTCGTGGGCGTTGAGGTCCTTCATCTTGGCCTTGGCGATCTCGCGCACCTGGTCCATGGTCACCGAACCAACCTTCTCGCGGCCGGTCACCTTGGCGCCGGACTTGATCTTGGCGGCCTTCTTCAGGAAGTAGGTCACCGGCGGGGTCTTGGTGATGAAGGTGAAGGAGCGGTCCGAATACACGGTGATAACCACCGGAATCGGCATTTCCGGTTCCATCTCCTTGGTCAAGGCGTTGAACGCCTTGCAGAATTCCATGATGTTCACGCCGCGCTGGCCCAGCGCCGGACCAATCGGCGGCGACGGGTTGGCCTTGCCGGCCGGAACCTGCAGCTTGATATAGCCGTCAATCTTCTTCGCCATCTCTAACTCCTTGGCTCACATGGGAGACTTGGCTCCCGTTGGAGACTGCGTGGTGCGGCGGTCGCGGACCTGGCGAATTTAGGCCCGAACTGCCTCCCACACGACGAAACCGGGGTTTATGGCCCCGGAAGCCGGCGCTTATAAGCCCCGGCGGGGTCCCGGTCAAATGCTTTCTTGACCGGGCAATCAGGGAACTCTGCCTTAGGTGGCCTTCTCGACCTGGCTGTATTCCAGTTCCACCGGGGTGGCACGGCCGAAGATCGACACCGCCACCTTGAGGCGGGCGCGCTCCTCGTCCACTTCTTCCACCACGCCGGAGAAGGAGGTGAACGGGCCATCCGCAACGCGGACCTGCTCGCCGACTTCGAACACCACGGAGGGCTTCGGATGCTCGACGCCTTCCTTGACCTGGTTGGCGACGCGCTGGGCTTCCGCTTCCGTGATCGGCGACGGCTTGCCGGCCGAACTCAGGAAGCCGGTGACCTTCGGCGTGTTCTTGACGAGGTGATAGGTCTCGTCGGTCATTTCCATCTTCGCCAGCACATAGCCGGGGAAGAACTTGCGTTCGGCATTGACCTTCTGGCCGCGGCGGATCTCCACCACTTCCTCGGTCGGCACCAGGATCTCTTCGATCAGGTCGGCCATGCCCTTCTGCGCCGCGGCATCGCGGATCGCCTGAGCCACCTTCTTCTCGAAGTTCGAATAGACATGGACGATGTACCAGCGCTTCGCCATCGCCTTAGCCTCCCAGACCTAGAACGAGTTGGACGCCGGAACGCAGCACCATATCGACCAGGAAGAAAAACAGAGCCGCAACCAGACCCATCAGGAACACCATCGCCGTGGTGATCAGGGTCTCCTTGCGGGTCGGCCAGGTGACCTTGGCGGTCTCCTGGCGCACTTGCCGCAGGAATTCTATGGGACTGGTCTTCGCCATGAACGCTACGTCTAACCTCTAGTAACTTATTTTCTGCCGCGCTGGCAGGGGCGGAGGGACTCGAACCCACAACCCCCGGTTTTGGAGACCGGTGCTCTAGCCGATTGAGCTACACCCCTGCATGCGCAACAAATCCGCTGCCTTAAGCGGAGATGCTTGCGACGACGCCGGCGCCGACGGTACGGCCGCCTTCGCGGATAGCGAAGCGGAGGCCATCATCCATGGCGATCGGCGCGATCAGCTCGACCTGCATGCTCACGTTATCGCCCGGCATCACCATTTCCACGCCTTCCGGCAGCGACACGACGCCGGTCACGTCGGTGGTGCGGAAGTAGAACTGCGGACGGTAGTTGGTGAAGAACGGGGTGTGGCGGCCGCCCTCTTCCTTCGTCAGGATGTAGGCTTCGGCCGTGAACTTGGTGTGCGGGGTGATCGAACCCGGCTTGGCCAGAACCTGGCCGCGCTCAACGTCATCACGCTGCACGCCGCGCAGCAGCGCGCCGATGTTGTCGCCAGCTTCACCCGAATCAAGCAGCTTGCGGAACATTTCAACGCCGGTGACGGTGGTCTTGATCGTCGCCTTCAGGCCGACGATCTCGACTTCCTCGCCAACCTTGATGATGCCGCGCTCAACGCGACCGGTCACCACAGTGCCGCGGCCCGAGATCGAGAACACGTCTTCCACCGGCATCAGGAACGGCTTGTCCTTCGGACGCTCCGGCTGCGGGATGTACTTGTCCACCTCGGCCATCAGCTTCAGGATCGCGTCGTGGCCCAGTTCCTTGTTGCTGTCTTCCAGCGCACACAGGGCCGAACCGCGCACGATCGGGATGTCGTCGCCCGGGAAGTCGTACTTCGACAGCAGCTCGCGCACTTCCAGCTCGACCAGGTCGAGCAGTTCGGCGTCGTCAACCATGTCGCACTTGTTCAGGAACACCACCAGCGACGGCACGCCGACCTGGCGCGCCAGCAGGATGTGCTCGCGGGTCTGCGGCATCGGGCCGTCAGCAGCCGACACCACCAGGATCGCGCCGTCCATCTGCGCCGCACCCGTGATCATGTTCTTCACATAGTCAGCGTGGCCAGGGCAGTCGACGTGGGCATAGTGGCGGTTCGGGGTCTCGTACTCGACATGGCTCGTCGAGATCGTGATGCCACGCGCCTTCTCTTCCGGCGCCTTGTCGATCTGGTCATACGCCGTAAACGTCGCGCCGCCAGCTTCCGCCAGAACCTTCGTGATCGCCGCAGTCAGAGACGTCTTGCCGTGGTCAACGTGACCAATCGTCCCGATATTGCAATGCGGCTTGTTGCGCTCAAATTTTGCCTTGCCCATGGCTCTCGTCCTGCTCTATCCGGCCCGGCTTCAGCCGTGGCCTGTTTGATGTGCTGTCCGCTCGGTACTCTACAACTCACCTAAGGCTGGAGCGGGTGATGGGAATCGAACCCACGCAACCAGCTTGGAAGGCTGGGGCTCTACCACTGAGCTACACCCGCCAATACCGCATCTCTTGCCTTTCACCCCGAGGCCCGCCGACCGCTTGCGCGGCCCCGGCCTGCCTCGAAATCTGCCAGCCGCTTCGCGGCCTCAGTGCGTAAGGTGGTGGAGAGGGCTGGATTCGAACCAGCGTAGGCGTGCGCCAACGGATTTACAGTCCGTCCCCTTTAGCCACTCGGGCACCTCTCCAATCGCTTCCTTGGCACCTTCCCCGGCAAGGGGAAAAACCACGAATCTCAACGACCGGCATCAGCAAAAAACGCGACAAAAGGCTCAGCATCGCCACTCTCCCCCCGACACACGGGGCTCGGAACGGCAATGTTGTTGCCTCTATCGCGGCGGAATATAAAGGCGGCCATGAGCAGACGCAAGCATCAGCCCCCCCGGAATTCCCGCCCCGCACAGCATGAGGCGCGCCCGCATGCCAGAAACTCCGGCCAACGCCCTGAACAGCCTGAGAAATCAGGCCATCACGGGCACCATCGGAAGCCCTCATCCGGCAGTGGTCCGATCTGGTTATACGGCACCCATGCCTGCCTCGCCGCCCTGGCGAATCCAGAGCGTTATTGCCGCCGCCTGGTACTGACCCGCGAAACCTTGGCGGAAATACAGCCCCGCCTGCCCGCCCAGCCCCAGCCCGAGATTGTGGATAAGTCCCGCCTCGACGCCCTGCTACCGCCCCAGGCGGTGCATCAGGGCATCGCCCTGCAGGTCGAGCCGCTGGAGGATCCCGGCATCGAATCGCTCACCGCTCCGTTGGGAGAGGACCGCGAAATCGTCGTACTGCTGGATCAGGTGACCGACCCGCGCAATATCGGGGCAGTGATCCGCTCGGCCGCCGCCTTCGGCGCGCGCGCCGTGGTGCTGCCTGACCGCCATTCACCGGAAGCCACCGGCGCCCTGGCCAAAGCGGCTTCCGGCGGCCTGGAAGTGCTGCCGCTGATCCGCGTCACCAACCTCGCCCGGGCGCTGGACCAGCTGGCCGAATACGGCTTCTGGCGCGTCGGCCTGGAAATGGAAACCGACAAGACCCTGGCCCAGGCGGTATCCGGCATCAAGCGCGTGGCCCTGGTGCTGGGAGCGGAAGATGAAGGTTTGCGCCGGCTGACGCGGGAGAAATGCGACTTCCTGGCCAAGCTGCCGATGACCGGCGCCGTGGAAAGCCTGAATGTCTCGGCCGCAGCCGCCGTAGCACTGTATGAATGTGCCCGCGGCGGCTGAGCCGTTAAAGCTTAAACCTGCGACTGCAGGAAATTCTGGATGCCGAGGCTGTCGACCAGACCAAGCTGGGTCTCGAGATGGTCGATATGGTCCTCGGTCTCCTTGAGGATGTGGCGCAGCACGTCACGGCTGATGTAATCGGCGGCGTTTTCGCAGGCGCCGATGGCGGCCACCAGGTCGCCGCGATTCTGCCGCTCAAGATCGAGATCGCCCTTGAGGCCTTCCGGCACCGTCTCGCCGATGCGCAGCTTGCCGAGATCCTGCAGGTTGGGCACGCCTTCGAGCAGCAGGATGCGCTCAATGATCTGATCGGCGTGCTTCATCTCGTCGATCGATTCCTTGTACTCGTGATGGCCGAGCTTCTCATAGCCCCAGCTCTTCCACATGCGCGCATGCAGGAAATACTGGTTGATGGCGGTCAGCTCATTCTTCAGCACCACGTTGAGATGCTTGATAACGCCCTTATCGCCCTTCATGACTTAGCTCCTATTGCTCACCCGATTGGGTTCTGCATAGGCGCCGATGCCGCACCGCGCAACACAAAAGCCTGCGCTTGCGAATGACTAGCGAAGATAGTGCGGCAACTGCGAAGCACTCGCGGAATAGCCGCATATTTGGCCCGGAAAACATGATTGGGCCGGCATGAAACGCAAGCGGCCAGAGCATTGGTTCTGGGGCATTGATTCGGGGTTTCTTCCGACTGGCCGTGCTGGCTTCAGCGCCACCAGAAGCAAGGCGGTAAGGCACGCGGCGATGCGAACAGCATCCGCCCTTGCCAACCATCCACAGGATTTATCGGGAGAGGATCAGGCCTCGGCCTGGGCCACGGCGCCGAGCGGCACGGCATGGCTGCCATTGCAGGCGGCGCGGATCATGCAGCGCACGTCACCAACGCATTTGCCGCATTGCGGCTTGTCCGCCAGATGCCGGTAGACCGAAGCCACCGAACGGCAGCCCTGATCAATGGCGCCACGCACATCGCGTTCGGTCAATCCATGGCAAAGGCAGACATACATCGGCGGCGGAATCCGGTTGCGACTGATTATCAGACGCGAGGAATGTAGGGCGACTGCGAACGATTTGCAATAGCTCCCTTCCAAAAGAGTACCGCCCCACAAGAGCAGCAGTTCAGCTGGCCTTATTCTGTCCGCCGGGCCGTTCCGCCAGCAAATCGAGCTGAGCCAGCACCTCGCCAAGGCCGCTTTTCGCCTCATCGGAGAGCGGCTGCGTTTCCCTGGCCTGCGGCAATACCGGCGGCGGCGGCATGTCAGCCGGCATCCGCTTCATGACGCGGGCAATCGCCGCGAATAAGTCTGCCGCGGCAATCGGCTTGGAAACATACTCATCCGCGCCGAGCGCCAGATACCGCTCGCGGTCACCCTGCATGGCATTGGCCGTCAGCATGATCACAGGCATATGGCTGAGCGGCCCGGCCATGGCCCGTATCTGGCGCAATGCCACAACACCATCTGTGTCCGGCATATGCACATCCAGCAGCACCAGGTCATAGGGTGCGGCATTCAATGCCTCCAGCGCCTCCATGCCATTCTTTACCAGATCGCAATGATGGCCGGCCCATTTCAGCAGATAGGCGACAAGCTCCTGATTGATGGGATTGTCCTCGGCGACCAGGATGCGCAGACGCGGCATCGCAGACCGGGCATCGCTCTCGATATGATTGAGCAACGCGTCTACGGGCTGCCCGGCCCGGCATGGCAAGGTGAACCAGAAGGTGGTGCCCTGGCCCTCCTCACTCTCAAAGCCGATCTCTCCTCCCATCAGCTGGGCCAGCCGTTTGCAGATGGCCAGCCCCAGGCCCGTGCCGCCGAAACGCCGCGAAATGGAAGAATCCGCCTGATGAAACTCCTGGAACAAAGCCTCCCTGGCGGAACGCGCGATACCGATACCCGTATCCTTGACCACGAAGCGCAGCAAGCAAGCAGGCGGTTCGGCCTCGTCCAGCGCTTCGACCGCAATATCAATCCGCCCACTGCGCGTGAATTTCACCGCATTGGCCACCAAATTGAGCAGAATCTGGCGTAGCCGTGCCTCATCCGCCAGGAGATAACGCGGCACAGCATCCGCGATCTTCCAATGAAGCTGATTGCCGTTGTTTTCCAACTGCACGCTGACCAGCGTCGCGACCTGCCCGAGCAGTTCTTCAAGCCTGAAATGCACCGGCTCGATACGCATCATCTCGGCTTCGAGCTTCGAGAGATCGAGAATATCATTCACTACCGCCAGCAGATGCCGCGCCGACATATCAGCGTTGTCAATGAAATGCTGGGCTTCGGGCTCCAGTGGCTGGCGCCGCAAAAGCCCGAGCATGCCCATGATGCCATTCAGCGGCGTGCGAATCTCATGGCTCATATTTGCCAGAAAACTTGACTTGACCCGCGATGCCACTTCGGCTTTTTCCCGCGCCTCGGTGAGGCTGACGATAAGGGCTTCACGCTGAGCAAAAAGCCGTGCGGCAAGAATACAGACCAGGGCAAACAGCAGGATGGCCGGGCCCGCGGCCCACAAGGTGCCAAGGGTGCGATGCTGCCATTCCTGCAACAGCGGTTCCACGGGTTGCGTGATATTCACCACCAGCGGAAACCCCGGTACCCGCGCCGGTGAAACCAGGCGCTGCACCGCAGCTTCCGGATCGGCAAGACGATAACCCTCAGCCAATTCGGAGCCGCCTTGTGGATTCTCTGCGAGCAGGCGGAAAGCCGCTTGCTGAGCAAAGGATTTTCCGATGGCTTCTTCCCGCCAGGGCGCCCGCGACAGCAGCATGCCGTCTTCACGGAACAGCGACACCGCTGCCCCCGCCTCGGCTTCCGCCAGGGCTTTGAACACTTCAACGAAATAACGGCTTTCAATGCCGGTCAGCACCATGCCGATGATCTGCCCGTCCGGTGCCAGGATCGCCCGGGAAAGGTAGAAGGTATAGGCGCCGGTGCCACGATTGCGCACTGGCGCGGAGACGAACAGCGCCAGCCCGCTGCCCTGAAAATGCGCCTTGAAGTAATCACGGTCCGCCAGATTGATCGGCGGTGGCGGATAGCTGCGGGTGAAATTGAGCACATCGCCGTTCAAAGCAACAACGGTGGCCACATCCACCTGCGGCACCACACCGGCACGCTGCACCAGACGATCGAAGGTATCCCGGCCGGAAAGCAACTGGCGGAACTGCTCGGGCGTACGCGCATCCGCGCGTTTCACGTCATCGGCCACCGATTCAAGGACGATGCTGGCTGCCGTGAGAATCTGCTGTGTATGGATACTGAGCAGCTTGGTGTTGTTCGCGAGATCGTGCTTGGCATCCAGTATG
Organism: Ferrovibrio sp.; assembly: GCF_965278975.1. Taxonomy (GTDB): domain Bacteria; phylum Pseudomonadota; class Alphaproteobacteria; order Ferrovibrionales; family Ferrovibrionaceae; genus Ferrovibrio. The sequence continues at coordinate 3,547,652 of NZ_OZ257126.1, read as the reverse complement.
GTTTCATTGCGGCTGAAATAAGCCATCAAGCCAAGCCCTGACGCCTGCACAGCGGCAAACACCAAGCCGATGCAGAGGACCAAGGTGGAAAGGCGTATGGGCAAACGATTAAGCAGATGTTGCATGGCGGCACACCAGTTGTCGGATGGTGCAAGAGATAGCCGCCGGATCAAAGTTGTGCGTGTTACAAATCGTTAATCCATATTGCCGTTAGCGGAAACTTCGTTGGAGCGCCACATCTGAGGCGTTAAGTGCTGTGCCGCAACCGAGAAGCAGGCCATGCAGATCCAGCAGGCATCAATACTGGTAGTGGATGACAACGACAGCATGCGGCGCCTTATGCAGTTGCTGCTGCGCGATCTGCATACGCGCGAGATATTGCAGGCCGCAACCGTGAATGATGCCTTTGACGTGCTTGAGCACCATAACGTGGATGCCATCATCACCGATTGGGAAATGCAGGGGGAGAGCGGCCTGGAATTGCTGCAGAGACTGCGTACATCCGGCAACGGTAATATCCGCCGCCTGCCCGTTGTTGTGATGACGGCTCATGCCGAAAGCTGGCGCGTCTCCACCGCCCGTGATGCCGGCGCTTCGGAATTTCTTGTCAAACCCCTCTCCCCCGCACAATTGGCAGCCAAGCTGCGGGGAGCCTTGCGGCGCAGCCGCCTGTTCATCCGCAATGATAATTTCACCGGACCGGATCGGCGCCGCAGTCAGCGGCCTTTCCCTGGAACCGACCGCCGCCGCGAAAACCCGCCGACTGACAATGTTGCGGAAACAGCCAGTCCACAGCAGCTTGCCGAAGCGTTGGCAACGCTGAAGCGATTGCGGGCCGATTTCGAGGTTCAGCTCGGCGATGCCGCGGACCGTATCGGGCAGGATGCCAGAAATCTGAGAGCACGCCCGGAAGTCGCTGGCGAAATCGCTGACCGTATCTTCCGCGTCGCTCACGACATCAAGGGCCAGGGCACCAGCCTGGATTATCCCCTGGCGAGCGAAATAGCCGCGGAACTCTGTAAATTCATACGGCAGGGTCCGGCCATCGGCCAGCATAATGCAGATGTGATTAATGGCTTCGCCACGGCACTTTCCACAGTGGCGCGTCACAAGGTGACCGGCTCCGGTGGCGACCTCGGGCAAAAGATACTCGACCGCCTGCGCATTTTTAGTGCCGCGTGAAGCGGAAACAGACCCTCCCTCTTGCCCGGAAGGGCCGGCTTGGCTAGAACGGCGCGGTATTTCCTGCGCCGGATTAGCTCAGCGGTAGAGCAGCGGTTTTGTAAACCGAAGGTCGGGGGTTCAATCCCCTCATCCGGCACCATTTTCCGCCAGACGGGTCGTTACCCGAACGGATACGGCCCCGGGAAACGCTCCACATAGACGTAGTTGCTGACCAGGCCCTGATCCGGGCGCCAGTCATGCAGCGCGATCTTGGACGGCTCGAAGCAGAAGCCGAGCGGCGCCGTCTCGCGCAGGTCGAGTTCTATCTGATGCGCGGAAGACGGTGCCAGCAAAACCGGCACGCCGGCGATGCTGGCATGGATCACGCGATGCACATGGCCGCAGAGGATGCCGGCGATGCGCGGCGCATGGCGCGTCACGAGCGCGCGGAAAGCCTCCAGCCCTTCCAACACGCCGCAGGCATCCATCGGCGCGATGCCGGTGCGGAATGGCGGATGATGCATGAACAGCAGGGCCGGCCGCTCCGGGCTGGCCTTCGCCACCTCGCCTTCCAGCCAGGCCAGGCGTTCGGCGCAGAGCGCGCCTTCGGAGCGGCGCGGCACGATTGAATCGATGCCGATCAGCCGCAGCGGCCAGTCATCGCGCATGGTGACGTGACAGAACGGCGCATCGGCGGCGGCGGCAGGCAACATGGCTGGAAACGCCCGGCGCATGGCGGCGCGGTCATCATGATTACCCGGCACCACCAGATACGGCAGGCCAAGACCATCCAGCCCGGCCTTGAGATGGGCGTATTCGCCATCCGTCGCCGTCTCGGTCAGGTCGCCGGTCACCAGCAGCAGATCAGGGCGCGGATCGAGACTCGCCAGCCGCTCCAGGCAGCGGGCGAAGGCGGCACGGGTATCCACCCGACCGGCCAGCAATTCAGCCTCGCGCGTGACGTGCAAATCGGTAATTTGGGCTATCAACATTTTATGCCTCCTGGCGGCCGGGGCAGCATATCGCACCGCAATATGAGGAAATATGTGAGCTTTTGCTTTTATACCAGATTTATTTTGTGGCATTTTGCGTAAAAATTTGGCTGAATAACTCCCGGAAATCGCCCAAGTTTGAGGCTTGTTGGAAATAAACAGGGGAAACAGATCAACAAAACCCAACAAAACTCACAATTTTCATCAAAATATCATCAAAGCGTAAACGATGGCACGGATCGTGCTGTTCCCCAGCCGGCACTTCCCGGTCTGCTGGCGGCAGCAAGGTCCGGCCGGGGGCAACAAGAGTGGCGTACCAGAGACCGGATCAACGGCTACCAACCACGAGGAACTCAACGATGACAAAGATGAAATCCCCAATCTCCCGGCGCCACTTCCTGCAAGGAAGTGCGGCGGCGGTTTCGGCGGCCGGCATGTTCGGCTCCAGCCCGCTTTTCGCCCAGGGCAGCGATGTGGTGAAGCTGCAGTTCATGTACCCGATCGGCGTGTCGGGCGACATCAACCGCATCGTCACCGGCATGATCAACGAGTTCAACGCCGCCCATGACAAGGTCAAGGTGGAGGCGATCTACGCCGGCAGCTACGACAACACCGAGCAGAAGGTGATGACCTCGCTGGGCGTGGGCGATCCGCCGGCCACCTGGCTGCCGATCAACTCGGCGCTGCAGACTTTCCTCGGCATGGATGCGCTGGCCGATGTGACCGCGCTGGCCAAGGCCGACGACATCTACCAGGACTTCCTGCCCGGCTTCCTCGGCATCTGCGAATCCGAGAGCAAGCTCTACGGCCTGCCCTTCCAGTGCTCCACCCCGGTGCTCTATGTGAACAAGGCCGCCTTCGCCAAGGCTGGCATCACCAAGATTCCGGATACCTGGAACGAGCTGCTTGAGACCGCCAAGGCGCTGACCATCCGCCAGGGTGCCGACGTGACCCAGTGGGGCCTCACCATCGGCGGCGGCTGGCATGACTGGATCTTCGAGAGCTATGTGCGCCAGAACGGCCTGGTGCCGTGGCAGAAGGACAAGGTGCTGTTCGAATCGCCGGAAGCCCTCGACGCCCTGGAATTCTGGGTGAAGATGGTGAAGGCGGGCGTGATGCCGGCGGCATCCACCTGGGAAAGCTCGGCCAACGATTTCATGGCCGGCCGCACCGCGATGCTCTACCACTCCACCGGCTCGCTCACCAACCTGCGCAAATCCTCGCCCTTCGATGTCGGCGTGGCCTTCATGCCGAAGAACAAGACCTACGGTGCCACCATCGGCGGCGGTCCGATCTTCATCGCCAAGAAGCAGCCGGATGCCCATCTCAAGGCGAGCTGGACCTTCGCGCGCTGGATGACCAACACCAAGAACCAGACCGAATGGTGCCAGGCCACCGGCTATATCGCGGCGCGCAAGTCGTCGTGGGAAAGCGCGGAGCTGAAGAAGTTCGTCAACGAAGTGCCGGCGGCCAAGGTGGCGCTGGATCAGGCCGCCTATGCCGGCGCCTTCCTGCAGGTGCCGGGCTATCACAAGGTGCGCGAATTCCTCAAGAGCGCGCTGGACCGCACGCTGGCCGGCGAAATCAACCCCGCCGCCGCGCTGAAGGAAGCCAACACCAAGTCGAACCAGGAAATCCAGCGCCTAATGCGGCGCCGGACCTAACGGTCGCGGCCGGCTGGCGTCTCGGCGCCGGCCGGCCTTTCCGCTTCACCTGCCCCGGTAATCCCGCCTGGCAACTCCGTAAGAGCAATCCTCTATGCGACGTATCCTATCGGCCCCCACGCGCGAAGCGATGGTGGCAGCGGTCATGCTGCTGCCCTCCCTCGTGTTCCTTGCCGCTTTCACCTATTGGCCGATCCTGCGTTCGCTGTATTTCAGCTTCCACGACGTGATGCTCGGCTCCAGCAAGATCATTTATCTCGGCTGGGAAAACTACGAGCGCCTGTTCCAGGATGAATTGTTCTGGAAATCCTTCCGCAACACCGCCTTCTATACCCTGATCACCATTCCCCTGGCGCTGACCTGCGCGCTGCTGCTGGCGGTGGCGCTGGACAGCAAGATCCGCGGCATGGCGATCTACCGCTCGGCCTTCTTCTATCCGGTGATGATCCCGTCGGTAGCCGCCGGCATGGTCTGGGTATTCCTCTACGCGCCCGGCTACGGCCCGATCAACGGCATGATGGATGCGCTGGGCCTGCCAAAGCTGGAATGGCTGTATTCCTCCGACTGGGCAATGCCGGCGATCATCGTAATGAGCATCTGGAAATATTCCGGCTACTTCATGCTGATCCTGCTCGCAGCACTGCAACTGGTGCCGCGCGACCTCTATGAAGCCGCCAAGCTGGATGGCGTTTCGGCCTGGCACCAGCTCATCCACATCACCATTCCGCTGATCTCGCCGACGATCTACTTCGTGATCATCATCGGTATCCTGCATTCCTACCAGATCTTCGATTATGTGTTCGTGATGACGCTGGGCGGACCCGCCGACGCGACGAATGTGCTGACCTTCTACATCTATCAGAACGCCTTCCAGTATCAGGATATCGGCTTCGCCAGCACGGTGGCCAATATGCTGCTGCTGTTCATCGGCGGCCTGATCGCGGTGATCGCCTCGACTATCGGGCGCCGCGTACATTACCTGGGGCGCTGATCATGATGAAAACCCTCAAGCGCAACTGGCTGCATTTTGTGCTGATCCCGCTGAGCCTGCTGTGGCTCAGCCCGCTGGCCTGGATCCTTATCACTTCGGTGAAAACCCGCATCGAGGTGTTCGACCCGAAGGCCGGCGTGCTGCCCAAGTCGTTCATCTGGGACAATTACCCAGCGGCGCTGGCGGTGGCGCCGTTCGATACCTACCTGCTCAACTCGGTATTGGTCACCGGCTCGATCCTGGCGGCGCAGCTTTTCACCATCTCGCTCGCCGCCTATGCCTTCGCCCGCCTCACCTTCCCCGGCAAGAATGTGATCTTCGGGCTGTTCCTGCTCCAGATCATGTTCCCGATCTACGCCATCTTCCTCACCAACTTCGTCACCGTGCGCGAGATGGGCCTGCTCAACAGCCTGCCGGCGATGGTGGTGCCTTTTGTTGCCAGCGGCTACGGCACTTTCATGCTGCGCCAATCCTTCCGCCAGGTGCCGACCGAACTCGGCGATGCCGCCAAGCTGGATGGCTGCGGCCATTTCGCCACGCTGTGGCATGTCTACCTGCCGCTGGTGCGCCCCACCCTCGTCGCCTTCGGCATCATCTCGGTGGTGACGCACTGGAACGACTATATGTGGCCGCTGCTGGTGACCAATTCGGAAGCCGTACGCACCATGCCGATCGGCCTTGGCCTGCTGGCCAAATCCGATAGCGGCGCCGACTGGACCCGCCTGATGGCGGCGACCGTGATCGTGGTGTCGCCGCTGCTGCTGCTCTTCGTCATCTTCCAGCGCCGCTTCGTCGACAGCTTCATGCATGCCGGCCTCAAGTAAGTAAGGACCCAGTCATGGCAACCGTTTCCCTGCGACAGATCACCAAGCGTTACGGCACCCAGACCGCGGTGCAGGCGCTCGACCTCGAAATCGCCGACAAGGACTTCATGGTGCTGGTCGGCCCATCCGGCTGCGGCAAATCCACCACGTTGCGCATGGTGGCAGGCCTTGAGGACATAACCGCCGGAAACCTGCTGATCGATGGCGTGGATGTCACCGAAGTGGAACCGCAATATCGCGATATCGCCATGGTGTTCCAGTCCTATGCGCTCTACCCGCATATGACTGCCTACATGAACATGGCTTTCGGCCTGATGAAGACCACCAAGCTGTCAAAGAAGGAAATCGAGGCCCGCGTGCTGGAGGCCTCCGATATCCTGAATATCCGCGAGTTGCTGGAACGCAAGCCGAAGGAGATGTCTGGCGGCCAGCGCCAGCGCGTCGCCATCGGCCGCGCCCTGGTGCGCAAGCCGAAGGTCTACCTGTTCGACGAACCGCTTTCCAACCTGGATGCCAAGCTGCGCGGTCGCATGCGCGGCGAGTTGAAGCGGCTGCATAACGAACTCGGCATCACGGTGATCTATGTCACCCACGACCAGGTGGAAGCAATGACGCTCGGCACCCGCATCGCGGTGATGGCGGAAGGCCGTATCCAGCAACTCGGCGAACCGATGGATGTCTACCGTCGCCCGAGCAATGTTTTCGTCGCTTCCTTCATCGGCGCGCCGGAAATGAACATGCTGCATTGCAAGCTTGATGGCAGCGGCCTGTCCCATCCCGGCTTCCTCAAGCCGCTCGGCCTCGGCCATGGTCAGAACAGCGGCGAAGTGCTGCTCGGCGTGCGGCCCGAGGAAATCGCGGTTTCGCGGCTGGACGCCGCCACCCTCACCGGCCGCGTCGAGCGTGTCGAACTGCTGGGTGCCGAGGCGCTGGCGGAACTGCGCGTGGGCGCGGACCGCCTGATCGCCCGCCTGCCGGTGGAAGGCGTGCCGGAAGTCGGCTCCGAAATTGGTCTTGCGATTGACACCGGCCGGGCGCGGCTTTTCAATGCTGCTTCAGGCCAGGCACTTTATACTTGAACCATATTCACAACGAGGCGTGGCGATGCGCGATGGTGGCACGCTGAATATCCGGCAACGCAGCATTGCCGAATGGCTGCAGAAGACCGAGTCCGCCTCGATTCAGGACCTGAGCGAACAATTCCAGGTTTCCGACGAGACCATCCGCCGCGACCTGCGCTTCCTGGAACAGCAGGGCCTGGTGGAAAAATTCCATGGCGGCGCGCGGCTGAACGAGGAACGCAAGGAAGCGCCGTTCCAGCGCCGCATGCGGGAAATGTCAGAGGCCAAGCGCCGCATCGGCGTCACCGCGTCGCGGCTGATCCCCGATCAGTCGACAGTGTTCCTCGACAATTCCTCCACCTCCTGCTTCCTGGCGCGCGAACTGGCCAAGCGCAGCGGCCTCAGCATCATCACGCTGTCGCTGGAAGTGGCGAAAATACTTTCTGCCGGCGGCGGCAGGCACCGTGTCATCCTGCCGGGCGGCGAATTGCGCGTGGAGGATCAGACGCTGATCGGTGCCGATGCGATCCGGTTCGTCTCGCAATTCACGCCCAGCATCTGCGTCATTTCGGTCGCTGCCGTCACACCCGAACATGGCTGCATGGATTTCGACCTGTTCGAAACCGAGTTCAAGCGCGTGATGATGCCGCTGTCCAAGACCGTGCTGCTGCTGGCCGATAGCAGCAAGTTCCGCAAATCCGGTCTGATCAAGGTCTGCGACCTCGCCGCCTTCGACGTGATGGTGACCGAGGCGGAGCCGCCGGCGGTCATCGCCGAGCAGCTTGCCCAGGCCAATGCCAGCCTGGTACTGGCCGGCGGCGACACGAACTAGGCCAGCGGCGGACTGAAGCCGGCGACCCTTCCGCCCTTTCTGGCTTTTGGCCTAGGATACGGCTCCCCCGTTCCGTAGCCATGTGCCCGCCATGTTTGCCGCCTTCTCGATCCCTGCGCTCGCTGCCGGCCTGCTGGCCGGCTTTGTCGGCTTTGCCTCCTCCTTTACCGTGATCATCCAGGGCCTTACCGCCGTTGGCGCCAGCCCGGCCCAGGCGGCATCCGGCCTGATGGCGGTGTCCATCGCCATGGGACTCTGCGCCGTGATGGTGAGCCTGCGCCTCAAAATGCCGGTGAGCATCGCCTGGACCACGCCGGGCGCCGCCCTGCTGGCGGCTTCCGGCGCCGCGACCGGCGGTGACTTCGCCGCCGCCACCGGCGCCTTTCTGCTCTGTGGCCTGCTGATCTTCATCGCCGGCCTGTGGCAGACCCTGGGCCGCTGGGTGGCGGCGATCCCGGCGCCGCTGGCCAATGCCATGCTGGCCGGTGTGCTGCTGCCGCTCTGCCTGGCGCCGGTGAAGGCCGTGGCCGCCGATCCTTTGCTGGGGCTGCCGATCGTGCTGAGCTGGGCGCTGATGGCGCGCTGGAAACGGCTCTGGGCCGTGCCCGTGGCGGTGCTGGTAGCGGTGGTACTGATCATCGTGGCGACGCCGCCGATCCAGCTTGATCCCGCCACGCTGTGGCCGAACCCGCAATTCGTCATGCCGCGCTTCACGCCAGAGGCGATCATCGGCGTGGCGCTGCCGCTGTTCATCGTCACCATGGCGTCGCAGAACATCCCCGGCATCACGGTGCTGCGCGTCAATGGCTTCCAGCCCGATCCGAACCCGCTGTTCCGCGCCACCGGCCTGTTCAGCATGGCGGCAGCGCCCTTCGGCGCCGTCAGCGTCAACCTCGCCGCGATCACCGCCGCGATCTGCGCCGGACCCGAGGCGCATCCCGATCCGGCGCGGCGCTATTGGGCCGCCACGGTCGCCGGGATGTTCTATGTGCTGCTCGGCCTGGGAGCAGCGGCAGCCACCGCCTTCCTGATCGCCGCCCCGCCGCTGCTGATCCAGGCTGTCGCCGGCCTGGCCCTGCTCGGCGCCTTCGGCAATTCCCTGATGGGCGCGGTGGCCGAACCGCGTGACCGCGAGGCGGCGGTCATCACTTTCCTGGTGGCGGCCTCGGGCGTCAGCTTCCTCGGTATCGGCGGCGCCTTCTGGGGCTTGCTTGCCGGCGGGGCGGTGATGGCTCTCACACGTTGGAGGGGCATAGGCTGAATCCCTCTAAGCCCTTGATGGATTTGGGTCAGAATCGATCAGCTTTCGTCTAGATTGTGCGGAATTGTTACCTTGGGTTGTTCAGGTTCCGGCGTTTAAAGTGATTCCCAGGCGCCGCAGAAAAGCGGGCTGCCAGAGGATGCCGTAATGCCCCTGCCCAGCTTGAACCTGTCCAGCTTCACTTTCCTGGTTGCCGATCCCAATCCGTATTTCCACAACCTGCTCAGGGGCGTGCTGCATGCCTTTGGCGTGCGCTCGGTGGTATCGACCAATTCCGGCGGCGAAGCCTTGCAGATCAGCCGCAGCCAGGCCTTCGACCTGATCTTCAGCGACTGCCTGCTGCCGGAGCTCGATGGCTTCGACCTGGTGAAACGGATCCGTGCCGATGGCATGAACCCGAACCGCTATGTGCCGGTGATCACGCTGACCAGCCACACCCAGGAACGCCATGTCGCCCGGGCGCGCGATTGCGGCACCAGCTTCGTGCTGGCCAAGCCGATCTCGCCGAAGCAGCTTTACGACCGCCTCGCCTGGGTGGCCGATGACCAGCGGCCCTATGTGATGTCAGAGCGCTATATCGGTCCCGACCGCCGCTTCAAGCAGGATGGCCGCTATATGGGGCCGGAGCGCCGCCGCATCCTGGGTGACGCCGACGACAGCCTGGAACTGCCATCGATACCCGGCCCGGCGCAGAACAGCCTGGCAAAGGTATGACCGAGCAGCACAACAACGCCGTCCTGCTCACCGTCACATCGCGCTTTGCCCGCCTAGCCAAGCGCGATGGCGGGAAGAGCGCGGCCGAGGCATTGCAGGCCGCCGAGGCATTCATCGAAACGCAGCAGGAGAAGTATTTCGGCTGGGTCGGCGCCGATCTCGACCGGCTGAATAAACTGCTGGCCCTGCTCGATGCCGACCCGACGAACGACAAGCTGAACGAAGCCGCCTATCACAAGGCGGTGCATATCCGCGATCTCGGCGGCAGCTTCGGCCACGCCATCATCACCGAAGCCGCCGACAGCCTGTGCGAGTTGCTCTACCGCTTCCGCATGGCGCGGATCTATAATCCGGAGGCAGTTTCGGCCCACAGCGCGGCGCTGAGGCTGGTTTGTGCCATCAGCTTCGGCGCCATGCCGGAAGCCGCCGGCCCCACCCTGCTGGACGGCCTGCGTAAGGTGGTGGCGAAATATCCCAAGGTGGAGGGCTGACACGGCGGCCCCTCGGGAAAAAACACTGTTACGAGTTCTGCCCGGCTGGTATAGGCTGACCATCGCAGAACCAAGAAATAGCAGAGTTTTCCCCATGCCGCTTTCCACCCCGGCGCCGCGCCGGCATTTCCATACCCGCGCCATCGAGGCCCAGGGCTTCCGCCGTGAGGATGGCCTGTGGGATGTCGAGGCCCATATCTGTGACACCAAGGCCTACGATTACGAGGAATTCTACCGTGGCATGATGCCCGCCGGCCGGCCGGTGCATGCCATGAGCATCCGCCTCACCTTCGGCGACGACATGATCGTGAAGGAAGTGGAAGCGGTGAGCGATGCCGCGCCCTATACCCCGTGCCAGGATGTGACGCCGCGTTTCCAGCAGCTTGTCGGCCTGCGCATCGGCGGCGGCTGGCGGATGCAGACGCGCCAGCGGCTCGGCGGCACCAAGGGCTGCACCCATATGGTGGAGCTGCTCGACGTGATCGCTACGGTGGCCTTCCAGACCATCACCAGCGGGCCCGAGCCGGAGAAGCGCACCCGCGATACCATCTGGCGCGTGGCCGGCGACAAACCGCCCTACTATCTGGATGGCTGCCATTCCTGGTCGCGCAGCGGCGAAGTGGTGCGCACGCAATTGCCGCAATTCTTCATCCCGCCGGAGCCGGAGCCAGAGCCGAAGCCCGATCCGAAGAACGATTGACGCCGCTGAATACGCAGCCCTACCATCCCCTCCGGCTGAATAACCACACAGATCGGAGGAAACGGCCATGAAGCTGCGGCAGGTCACGCTCGCAATCACCACCCTTGTCGCCGCCTCGCTTGCCGCAACGGCAGGCATGGCACAGTCGAAGCCGGCGCTGAAGGAACTGGGTGGCAATCCACCAGCCTCGATCATCTTCATCGGCAACAGCTTCTTCTATTACAACAACTCGATGCACGGCCATGTCGGCGCCATGGTCGCCGAAGGCATGAAGGAGCATAAGGTGCGCGGCTCGTCCGTCACCATCAGCGGCTCCGGCCTCGACTGGCATGACGTGAATTCCTATTTCCGCCCCGATGGCGTCGGCCGCTATTCCTTCGTCGCCAACAACGAGGTGGTGTTCAACCCGCCCACCGATAAGCTGTTTGAAGTGGCGGTGATGATGGATTGCAGCCAATGCCCGGTGCATCCGACCTTGAGCAAGGTGTTCACCGAATATACCAAGAAGCACAGCGACACCGTGCGCAAACATGGCGCCAAGCCGGTCTTCTTCATGTCCTGGGCCTATCAGGACAAGCCGGATATGACCGAGCCGCTCGCCGAAGCCTATACCAAGGCGGCGAATGACAATGGCGCCTTGGTGATTCCGGCCGGCCTCGCCTTCGCGCGTTCCATCGCGCAGAAGCCGGACCTCAACCTCTATGTCGCCGACAAGCGCCATCCCAGCCTGCCCGGCACCTACCTCGCGGCTGCCACCACCTATGCCACGCTGTTCGGCAAGTCGCCGGTGGGCCTGAAATACAGCGCCGGCCTCAGCCCGGAGGTAACCGCGCATCTGCAACAGGTGGCCCAGGATACCGTGAAGTCCTATCTCGGGCGGTAATCCCTGCCTGCGGCGTTTCACCACCCCGCTCCAGTGCTCCTGGGGCGGGGTGTTTCATTTTCACCACCAGCCAGCTTGAGTCACGTCCGCAAGCCTGCCAAGCTTGGCCCATGTGCCGCTGGTGCGATACCGATAGCGACCCGACGATTGCGCAATTGCCGCCGCAGGCCCAGAGCCTGCAGCGCCGCATCACGCAACTGCTGCCGCTGCTGGAAACCCCCGACGCCCTGCCGCCTGCCGACGCGCTGCGCATCAGCCAGATGATCCTCGGCCTGCTCGACCAGTTCGATACGCTGCTCGGCGATGACGCGCCCTGCCGCGCCCGCCTCGGCCTGCCGCGTGCGCTGGCCGGCCAGCCCCCCGCCTTTCCCGCCCTGCAATAGCCCGCAACAGAAAGCAGCCTCATGACCGCGCAGAATATCAGCCGTTCCGCCAAGGCCTTCCAGATGATCGACGGGATGCTGCCGGAACTGGAGCGCATCTATCTCGATCTGCATGCCAACCCGGAATTGTCATTGCAGGAAGTGCGCACCGCCGGCATCGCCGCGAAATGGCTGGAAGCCTGTGGCGCCGAAGTGCATACCGGCATCGGCAAGACCGGCGTGGTCGGCTTGCTGAAGAATGGCGATGGCCCGGTGATCCTGCTGCGCGCCGACATGGATGCGCTGCCGGTGAAGGAAAAGACCGGCCTGCCCTATGCCAGCACGGCCACCGGCGTCGACCGTTTCGGCCAGTCGGTGTCGATCATGCATGCCTGCGCCCATGACATGCATGTCACCTGGCTGATGGCGGTGATGAAGATCCTGAGTGACAGCCGCGATAGCTGGCGCGGCACCGTGATGGCGGTGTTCCAGCCGGCCGAGGAAATCGGCGCCGGCGCCAGCGGCATGCTGGCCGATGGCATGGTGAAGCGTTTTCCGAAGCCGACCGTGTGCTTAGGGCAGCATCTGGTGCCGCTGCCCGCCGGCCAGATCGGCTATCGCCCCGGCACGGCGATGTCGGCCGCCGATAGTTTCGAGGTGCGCATGTTTGGCCGCGGCGCCCACGGCTCGCAGCCGCAGAACAGCGTCGATCCGGTGGTGATGGCGTCGGCCACCGTGATGCGGCTGCAAACCATCGTCAGCCGCGAAGTGGCGATGATGGATTCTGCCGTGGTCACCGTCGGCACGATTCAATCCGGCCTGAATGAAAACGTCATCCCCGACGAAGCCATCCTCCGCCTCAATGTGCGCAGCTTCAAGGAACAGGTGCGCCAGCGCGTGCTCGCCTCGGTGAAGCGCATCGTCGAAGCCGAAGCCACCGCATCGAACGCGCCGAAGCCACCGTCCTTCACCGTCATCAGCCAGTTCCCGGTCACGATCAACGACGAAACCGCTACCGCGCGCACCATCGATGGCATGGGCAAGCATGCCAGCGTCGCTCCGGTGGAATTGCCCGAGCCGCTCACGGGCAGCGAAGATTTCGGCCTGTTCGGTACCGCCTGGGGCGTGCCTTCGGTATTCTGGCTGATCGGCGGTACCGATCACGGCATCTGGCAGGCAGCCCAGGAAAAAGGCGAGCCCCTGCCGGTGAACCACTCGCCCTTCTTCGCACCGCTGATCCACCCCACACTCAAGACCGGCGTGCAGGCTATGCTCGGCGCGGCTTATGCGTGGCTCGACTAGACAGACCGCGCGATTTGTTTGCGACAGCAAACATTGCAGCAAAATACTGCTTCACTCACCCGCCAAATCTGCATTATAATGCAGGAATGGCTGCGTGAGCGGCCTGGGAGGGGTGAAGGGGCGCAAGCCCATGCTGCGTGCGGCGGTCAACGCCCGCGCCGACGTTATTCCTGCCAGCGCCAATATCCCGCAGCCCTAGGCTCGGCGTGGACTTAAGCCCTGGCTGCCATTACGGTTTCGTGTGATGGCGGTTATCGGCGGAAGCCTTTGCCGGCCGGGTGAGGAATAATCGGTGGGAGCAAGGCGCGGCCGGGGTGGCCGGCCCGGTATCTCCCGCCGGATCAGGGGAGAGAACCATGAAATTGTCCACGCTGCTTCGCATGACCAGCGCCCTGGCACTGGCCGCGCCGCTGGCTTTCGGTGCGCTTGAAGCTGCCGCGCAGCCGACCAAGAAGATCAAGATCGGCTTCGTCACCACGCTGTCCGGCCCCAATGCCGCCTATGGCCAGGACATGAAGCAGGCCTTCGATCTGGCACTTGAGCATCTCGGCAAGAAGATGGGCGGCATCCCGGTGGAAGTCGTCTATGAAGACGACGAGCAGAAGCCGGAAGTCGGCAAGCAGAAGACCGAGAAGCTGCTGCAGCGCGACAAGGTGGATTTCGTCGCCGGCTTCATCTGGTCGAACGTGCTGCTGGCTTCCTACAAGCCGGTGGTGGATGCGCAGACATTCCTGATCAGCGCCAATGCCGGCCCCTCCCAGCTCGCCGGCGAACAGTGCAATCCGTATTTCTTCTCGGCTTCGTGGCAGAACGACCAGAACACCATGGCGATGGGCGAACTGCTGAACCAGAAGGGCGCCAAGAAGGCTTATCTGGTGGCGCCGAACTACGCCGCCGGTCAGGACATGGTCAACGGCGTGAAGGCCACCTTCAAGGGTGAAGTGGTCGGCCAGGACATGACCAAGTGGCCCGACCAGCTCGACTTCTCGGCCGAGATTTCCAAGATCCGCGCCGCCAAGCCGGATGCGGTCTTCGTGTTCTTCCCCAGCCGCTGGGGCGTGCAATTCTACACCCAGTATGCCCAGGCCGGCCTGAAGAAGGACATCCCGCTCTACTCCACCTACACGGTGGACGCGGTGACCCTGAAGCTGCAGAAGGACCTGGCGCTGGATACCTTCCTCACCCTGTGGTGGGCGCCGGATCTGCCCTATGCCGCGAACCAGAAGATGGTTGGCGACTTCAAGAAGAAGCATGGCTCGGCGCCGACCTTCTATGGCGCGCAGAGCTATGATGCCGCCAATTTGATCAACTCCGCCGTGGTTGCCACCAAGGGCAACCTGAAGGACAAGGAAGCCGTGCGCGCCGCATTGAAGGCGGCGAAGTTCGATTCCGTGCGCGGCCCGATGAAGTTCGGCAACAACCAGTTCCCGATCCACAACATCTATCAGCAGGAAGTCTACAAGGTGTCGGATACCGAATACGATCTCCGCACCGTGTCGACCGTGCTGAAGGACTTCCAGGACCCCTATGCCTCGAAGTGCCCGATGAAGTAAGCTGGGCGTAACAAGACCATTGGCATAACAAGACTGGGGCGCCGGGATTCATCCCCCGGCGCCCCGCCTCGTATCTGGACCCCATGACACTACTGATCCTTGAGCAATTCCTAAACGGCCTGCAGATCGGCCTGCTGCTGTTCCTGCTCGCCGCCGGCCTCACCCTGGTCTTTGGTATCATGGACCTGGTGAACCTGGCGCATGGTTCGCTCTACATGATGGGCGCGTATTTCGCCGCCGTCTTCGTGCAATGGACCGGCAATTTCTACATCGGCGCGTTGCTCGCCCTGCCCGCCGGGCTGCTGCTCGGCATCGCCACCGAATATGTCGCGCTGCGCAGCCTCTATGCCCGCGACCATCTCGATCAGGTACTCGCCACCTTCGGGCTTATCCTGTTCTTCAATGAATTCGCCCGCCTGATCTTCGGCGCTGGCGGCATGGCGATCGAACTGCCCGCCATCCTGGCCGGCCAGATCGAGATACTGCCCGGCCTGCCCTACCCGACCTACCGCTTCGCCATCATCGCCATGGGCCTGCTCTGCGCTTTCGTGCTGTATCTGCTGGTGCAGAAGACGCGGCTCGGCATGCTGATCCGCGCCGGTGCGTCGAACCGCGAGATGGCAGGTGCGCTCGGCGTGGATATCAAGCTGCTGTTCACCCTGGTCTTCGGCCTCGGCTCGGCGCTGGCGGCATTGGCCGGCCTGATGGCCGGGCCGATCGCCACGGTGCAGATCGGCATGGGCGACAATGTGCTGATCCTCTGCTTTGTCGTCATCGTCATCGGCGGACTGGGCTCGATCCGCGGCGCCTTCATCGCCGCCGTGCTGGTCGGCGTGCTGGAAACCATGGGACGTGCTTTCCTGCCGCAGATACTGGGCCAATTCCTCAACCCGTCGCAGGCGGGCTTCCTGGCGCAATCGCTCTCCTCCATGCTGGTCTACCTGCTGATGGCCGGTGTGCTGGTGCTGCGCCCGGCCGGCCTGTTCCCGGCCCCTGGCACGCCGGGGCGCTGATCATGCAGACGCGTTTTTCCATCAGCACCGTTGTCGCCCTGGTCCTGCTCGCCCTGCTGGCTCTGGTACCGACCGCCTCGCAGGTATTCCAGGACCCGTTCCTGCTGACGCTGTTCACCCGCATCGTCATCCTGGCGCTCGCCGCCGTGTCGCTGAATTTCATTCTCGGCTATGGCGGGCTGGTCAGCTTCGGCCATGCCGCTTTCATCGGCGTCGGCGGCTACACCGTCGGCATCATGGCGAAGCACGAAGTCTATGCCGCCTGGGCACAATGGCCACTGGCGCTGCTGATGTCTGCCATCGTCGCCCTGATCATGGGGCTGCTGTCTCTGCGCACGCGCGGCATCTTCTTCATCATGATCACCCTGGCCCTGGCGCAGCTGGTCTACTACATGGGCAACGGCGCCTATGCCTATGGCGGCGACGATGGCCTCACCATCCTGCGGCGCTCGGATTTCGCCGGCCTGATCGATCTGAAGCACCGCCCCAGCTTCTACTATCTCTGCTGGGCGCTGCTCTGCCTGGCGCTGTATCTCTGCCACCGCGTGGTCAATTCGCGCTTCGGCATGGTGCTGCAAGGCGCCAAGAGCAACGATCGCCGCATGGCCGCCATCGGCTTCCCGGTCTTCCGCTACCGCCTCGCCGCCTTCGTCATCGCCGGCACCACCTGCGGCATGGCCGGGGTGCTGCTGGCCAACCATACCGATTTCGTCAGCCCGGCGCTGATGCACTGGACCCGCTCGGGCGACCTCATCGTCATGGTGGTGCTGGGCGGCATGGGCAGCCTGTTCGGGCCGCTGTTCGGCGCGCTGAGCTTCCTGGCGCTGGAGGAAATCCTGTCCAGCTATACCGAATACTGGAAGCTGTTCTTCGGGCCGATGCTGGTGCTGGTGGTGATCTTCGCGCGCGGCGGCATCGATGGCGCATTGCAGCGCGGCCATGGCGGCATCCTGCTAGCGATCCTGGCCGGCTTCGTGCTGCTGCACGGCATCCACCTGTTCTATGAGGACCTGTGGTACATCCCGGCGGCGCTAATCGCCGCGACGATTGCCCTGGCCGTAATAGCCAATCGTGGCGTGCGGAGGCTGCCATGAACCAGCCCGTGCTAGAAGTGAGCGGCCTGATCAAGCGTTTCGGCGGCCTGCTTGCCACCGATAATTTCTCCATCGATATCCGGCCCGGCGAAGTGCATGCGGTGATCGGCCCGAACGGCGCCGGCAAGACCACGCTGATCGGCCAGTTGATCGGCGAACTGAAATCCGATGCCGGCTCGATCAAGTTCCTCGGCAACGAGATTTCCGACCTGCCGGTGCATCGCCGCTCGCATCTCGGGCTGGCCCGCTCGTTCCAGATCACTTCCATCTTCCCGGCCTTCACCGCGTTGCAGAATGTCGCCCTTGCCGTGCAGGCGCATGACGGCCATTCCTTCCGCTTCTGGCAGCCGGTGAGCAGCGATCCACGCCTCACCGCCCCGGCACTGGAAGCCTTGAAGCTGGTCGGCCTTGAAGCCCGCGCCGGCATCCCGGCCAATGCGCTGAGCCATGGCGAACACCGCCAGCTTGAACTGGCGATGGCGCTGGCGACCAAGCCGAAGCTGCTGCTGCTGGACGAGCCGATGGCCGGCATGGGACCGGAGGATTCCCAGCGCATGGTGCAGATGCTGCTGAAACTGAAAGGCACCGTCTCGATCCTGCTGATCGAGCATGACATGGAGGCGGTGTTCGCGCTCGCCGACCGTATCACCGTGCTGGTCTATGGCCGTGGCATCGCCACCGGCACGCCGGAGGAAATCCGCCGCAACGAACAGGTGCGCGAAGCCTATCTCGGCGCGGAGGCCGGGGCATGAATCCGGGCATGAGCACTGCTGAACTTCTCACCGTCGACGGCATCGACACCTTCTATGGCCGCAGCCAGGTGCTGTTCGGCATGCGGCTGGCAATCAGGGCTGGCGAGGTGATCACGCTGATGGGCCGCAACGGCATGGGCAAGACCACCACGATCCGCTCGATCATGGGCCTGACCCCGCCTGCCACCGGCCAGATCAGGTTCCGTGGCGCCGATATCGCCCGGCAGCCGGCCTATCGCGTCGCCAAGGCCGGGATCGGCCTGGTGCCGGAAGGCCGCCAGATCTTCCCAAACCTGAGTGTGCGCGAGAATCTGGTCGCCACCGCCGCCAACCGCCAGGGCCTCAAATCGCCGTGGAATTACGCCAAGGTGGTGGCCCTGTTCCCGCGCCTGGCCGAGCGTGCCGGCAACATGGGCAACCAGCTTTCCGGCGGCGAACAGCAGATGCTGGCCATTGGCCGGGCGCTGATGACCAACCCGCATCTGCTGATCCTGGACGAAGCCACCGAGGGTCTTGCGCCCCTGATCCGCCAGGAAATCTGGGCCTGCATCGAGCAGCTCAAGGCAGCCGGGCAGTCGATCCTGATCGTGGACAAGAATGTCGAAGCCCTGACCCGGCTTGCCGACCGCCACTACATGATCGAGAAGGGCCGCGTGGTCTGGGAAGGGTCGTCCGCCGACCTGGCCGCGAATCCGGACGTGCAGCACCGCTATCTCGGCGTCTGAGAGCGGTATTTCAGCACCTGTCAGCGGCGGTTTTCTGCGCAAGATAGGGGCTATCGCTGCCTGTTTTGCAGGCCTTCGCCCAGGCATGAAGCCTTTGTGACGAAATCTTGCGAAATCAACCGCACTGCCGTTGCATTGCCCATGAGCCTGGCTTCAAATGGAAGCCTCTTCAGGGGGAGTCGGCGTCGTGTATTCCGAAGACATGCACAGGGCGGCGGAATTTGCCCATGCGGCAGTGGCTAGCATGGCCAAGTATGGCATTGCCCCGACGCCAATCAACTTTACCGTCTGGTACGAATACCATGCCGGCCGCGACCATAATCTGGTGCGCGCCATGGATGGCATCGTTGCCGCCAAGCAGCGTTTTTCCCCGGAAGTAGTGCTGGAGCTTTATGACCAGCATCTCTCGCCCGCCCGGCTGTTCCATGCCTCGCGCCATACCGCCGAGAAACTTGATGCCGTGATGCATGAATTGCGTGGCCATATCGACCAGGCGGAACAGAATACCCGGGTCTATGGCAGCCAGCTCGAACAATTCTCCGGCCAGCTCGATGCCATGCCCGATACGCCAGGCGGCGTCGACAACCTGCTCGATACGATGCTGCTCGATACCCGCGATATGCAGGAGCGCAACAAGGAACTGGAAAGCAGGCTGGCCGAGGCGACTGCGGAAGTGCAGCAACTGCGGCACAGTTTCGAACAGGCTCGGCGCGAGGCGCTGACCGATCCACTCACCGGCCTGGCCAACCGCAAGGCGTTCGAGCAGTCGATGCACCTGCTGGTGCAGGATACATTGAAGGAACAGGCACCACTGTCGCTGCTGATGCTCGATATCGACCACTTCAAGCACTTCAACGACGAATACGGCCATCAGACCGGCGACACCGTGTTGCAGCTTGTCGGCCGCATGCTGGCCGACAATGTGAAGGGCCAGGACGTGGCGGCGCGCTATGGCGGCGAGGAATTCGCCATCCTGCTGCCCTACACGGCGCTGGAACAGGCGATCAAGCTGGCGGATGCAATCCGCCGCACCATTACCGCGCGCAAGCTGGTGAAGCGGACCAGCGGCCAGGATCTCGGCCGCATCACCCTCTCCGTCGGCGCCGCGCAATACCGCCCGGGCGAGACACTCTCCGGCCTGATCCAGCGCGCCGATGATGCGCTCTATGCCGCCAAGCGTGCCGGTCGCGACCGCGTGCTGAGCGAGCGCGATCTGGTTGTTGCCGCAGCCGGGCAGTAATACCCTCCGCACAAACCCCCAGGCATCTCTCCCCGCTTACGCCACGTCAGGCTTTTGCCGCCACGCCGGCTCGGCTAACATCTGTTCGATAACCGCTTTCGGGAGAGAAACGCATGGCCTACGACAATATTCTGGTCGAGAAGAAAGACCGCGTCGCCACCATCACGCTGAACCGCCCTGAGCGCCTCAATGCGCTCAGCCTGGGGCTGATGAGTGACCTGATCGCTGCCTTGCGCGAAATCGAGAATGATGGCGAAAGCCGTGCCGTGCTGCTCACCGGCGCTGGCCGTGGTTTCTGCTCCGGCGCCGATCTTGCCAGCGGCGATCTCAACCAGGGCGATGGCCCACCCGATCTCGGCGTGGCGCTGCATGACCGCTACCATCCGGTGATCCGCAAGATGGCGAATTACCGCATGCCCATCGTCTGCGCCGTGAACGGCCCCGCCGCCGGTGCCGGCATGAGCCTGGCGCTGGCCGGCGATATCGTGATCGCCGCCAAGTCCGCCACCTTCCTGCAGGCCTTCTGCAATATCGGCCTGGTGCCCGATGCCGGCAGCACCTATTTCCTGCCGCGCCTCGCCGGCTCGGCCCGCGCGCTCGGCCTCGCCATGCTGGGCGAGAAGCTGCCGGCGGAAACCGCGGCTGAATGGGGCCTGATCTGGAAATGCGTCGAGGATGCCGAGTTGATGAACGCCGCCGGTGCCATCGCGGCGAAATTCGCCAATGGCCCCACGGTGGGCCTCGGCCTGATCCGCAAGATCGTGCGCCAAGCGGCTTCCAACACGCTGGACCAGCAGCTCGAAGTCGAACTGGAGGCGCAGCGCGTCGCCGGCCGCAGCCGCGACTTCATCGAAGGCGTGACCGCCTTCCTGCAGAAGCGTCCGGCCAAGTTCACCGGCAAGTAACCGGTGACCCAGGATCCGCAGCAGGTCGCCGAGGCGGTGGGCCGTGCCATGGCCGCCGCCGATACGGCAACGCGCGAACTCGGCGTCGAATTGCTTGAGGCCGGCCCTGGCCGTGCCAAGCTGCGCATGGCGGTACAGCCGAAGATGCTGAATGCCGTCGGCATCTGCCATGGCGGCTACATCTTCCTGCTCGCCGATGCCGCCTTCGCCTTTGCCTGCAATTCCTATAACCGGGTGGCGCTGGCACAGCGCGCCGATATCAGCTTCATCGCCAAGGTGGCGCCCGATGCAGTACTGACGGCGGAAGCGCGCGAGGCGGCGCATACCGGCCGCAGCGGAGTCTATGATGTCGAGGTGCGCGACCAGGATGGCACGCTGGTCGGCCTGTTCCGTGGTCATTCACGCGAAGTCAAAGGCACCGTAGTCCCTGGCTTGACCTGAATACTGACTGCCCCATTTCTTCAGCCAGCAGGGAGGCTGGGCATGGATGAAGCTGGTCTGCGGCGTGAGGCCGCTGCTTTCTTCGATCAATTCGTCACCAATTTTGCCAGTTTCAACGGCCCGCGTGTCGTGTCGCTTTATGCTGTTCCCGGCCTGGCGATCCGCAGCGATGGCGCGGTGCAAGTGCTGCAATCGCGGCCCGATCTGGAAGCTTTTTTCCAGCGGGCGCTGGATGGCTATGCCGCCCTGGGCTGCTGCACCTGCCGCTACCACGATCTGGCGGTCACGCCCATCGGCAGCCGCGCCATGCTTAGCAGTGTCACCTGGGATCTGCTCGATGCCGGTGGCGCGGCGCTGAAAAGCTGGCGGCAATCCTATAATCTGGCACTCTTGCCGGAAGGCTGGCGCATTGCCGCCTCCACCGAACATCTCGATTAAACGGAAAGGTATCCGCATGTCTCTGCCGCAACGCCAGCTTGGCCGGCATGGCCCCCTGGTTTCGGCCCTCGGCCTCGGCTGCATGGGCATGTCGGAATTCTATGGCGCTACTGATGATGCTGAATCGCTGCGCGTGCTGCTGCAGGCCGCCGAGCGCGGCGTCAGCTTCTTCGATACCGCCGATATCTATGGCTTCGGCCGCAACGAGGCGCTGCTGGCGCGTTTCCTGAAAGAGTGGCGCCGGCCGGTGGTGATCGCCACCAAGGGCGGCATCGTGCGTAAGGAAAACAGCTATGAGCGCCGCATCGACAATTCGCCGGCCTATATCCGGGGCGCGGTGGAAGAGTCGCTCGGCAGGCTGGGGCTTGAGCGCATCGGCCTTTATTATATCCACCGCAACGAGGAAGGCCGCGCTATCGAGGAAGTGATCGAGACCCTGGCGGCGCTGGTGCGCGAGGGCAAGATCGCCCATATCGGCCTCTCGGAAGTCTCTGTTGCCAATCTGCGCCGCGCCGCCAAGGTGCATCCCATCGCGGCCGTGCAGAGCGAATATTCGCTGTGGAGCCGCGAGCCGGAAGACGGCATGCTGGCTGCCTGCGCCGAACTCGGCACGGCCTTTGTGCCCTACTCGCCGCTTGGCCGTGGCTTCCTCTCCGGGCAGTTCGAGGATGCCAGCGCGATTCCCGATGGCGATTTCCGCAAATCCAATCCGCGCTTCCAGGCCGAGGCGCTGGCCCGCAACCGGACGGCTCTGGCCGGCTTCAAGCAACTGGCGGTCGAGCGTGGCGCCACACCGGCACAGCTTGCCCTGGCCTGGGTGCTGGCGCGCGGCGAGCACCTGATCCCGATCCCCGGCACCAAGCGCCTGAGCTATCTGGAACAGAATCTCGGCGCGCTGAATATCGCGCTCAATGCCGCCGACCTTGCCGCCATCGAGGCCATATTGCCGCGCGGCTTCGCCGCCGGCGACCGCTACACGGCGGAGGGCTTCAAGGGCACGCAAGCGGATGAAGGTTGAGGCGCCATGCTGAACACCGAACCCAACATTCCCGATCCGGATGGCTTCTACGAGCAGCTTGTCGCCATGACCCAGGGACTGGATGACCGCCGCGCGCGCCTAGCGACGGCGAAGCTGGCCTTGCTGCTGGCCAATCACATCGGCGACCGCGCCGTGCTGGCAGAAGCCATGCGGCTGGCGCGCGGCGACGCGGAAAAGAACTAGCGCCCGGGGAAATCAGCGCCTGTGGCGTGCCATCGTCGGGCGGCGGCTCGGCGGCGGCTCTTCCGCCTTCTGCTTGCGCGCCACGGCATAGGCCTTGCGCGCCCAGTCGAGCAATTCGTCCTGATCGTCCATCAGGTCGGGCGGCAACTGCCAATAGCTCATCGCCACCGGCTTGCCACGGCCGTTATAGACAAAGGGGCCGACACCGCGTGCCTCGAAATCACCCTTGGTCTCGGCATCGGCCTTGAGATAGAGCGTGTCGTCGACGATCAGCGCGAACATGATGCCACGGCAGAAGACACCGGCACCGCCGAACATGCGGCGCACGGCAATCGGACCGAGCGGCGCGAAAAGCTCAGCGGCGTGGTCCATGAAGACGTTGGAAGCGGTCATGGGCCGGAGGTTAACGCGATGGACGCCGCCGCGAAAGAGCAAGAAGCGGAAACTTTGACGCATCCCGGCCCTTGGGCTAGCGTGCCTCCATGCAAGCCTACCTCCTGATCGCCACCGGCGGCGCGCTCGGCAGTGTCGCCCGTTACTGGATGGCCAATGCCATCGATGGCCACCACACCACCGGCTTTCCCTGGGGTACGGTGCTGGTCAATATCCTGGGCAGCTTCGTGATCGGCGCGGCGGCGGCCCTGGTGCTCGGGCGCGGCCTGTGGACCGACAACGCGCGGCTATTCGTGATGGTGGGCATCTGTGGCGGCTTCACCACGTTTTCCAGCTTCAGCCTGCAAACCCTGAGCCTGTTGCGCGATGGCTATATCCTGCGCGCCGGGGGCAACGTGGCCATATCGGTGATTGCCTGCCTGCTGGCGACCTGGGCCGGGCTGGCACTGGTGCAGGCGGCAACGCGCGCTTAACCGCGCCTCAGCCCATCATGTTGCGCGTGGCGGTGGGCAGTTTCACCACCAGGCCATCCAGCGCCTCGGTGATCAGCAACTGGCAGCCGAGCCTGGAGGTCTTGGTCAGGCCGAAAGCAAGATCGAGCATGTCTTCCTCGTCGGGCTTGGCCGCCGGCAGCTTGCCATACCAGGCCGGATCGACGACGACATGGCAGGTGGAGCAGGCCAGCGAACCCTCGCAGGCGCCCTCGATATCGATGCCATGCTTATGCGCCACTTCCAGCACCGAAAGGCCGAGCGGCGCATCCACCTCGCGGCGGCTGCCATCGGTCTGGATGAAGGTCATCTTCGGCATGGGGCGCTCCTGACTGGACCGGCCTGATATAGCGCCCAGCGCCAGTCTGGGCAACTAGAGCGCTTCATCTTGATATCGAATCATCTGCGCCGCTGGTATTTCCATATCAAGATGAAACGCTCTAACCCCGCTTGCGGCGATAGAGCGCAATCCAGGCCTCGGCAGCCCGCTGCGCGTCCCCCGGCGCATTGTTCCAGCCGAAGCTGAAGCGCACCGCCTCGCGCGCCGTGGCTTCGTCGCAGCCCATGGCGCTGAGCACATGGCTCGGCTTCATCTTGCCCGATGAGCAGGCCGAGCCGGCGGAAACCGCCAGGCCGGCCAGATCGAAAGCCATCACCTGCAATTCCGCCGCCACACCCGGCATGCCGATGCAGCTTGTATTGGGCAGCCGCGCAACGCTGCCGGCATGGATCACCGCATCGGGCGCGGCCGCGCGGATCGCCGCCTCGAAACCATCGCGCCAGGCGGCGATTGTCGCCATCTGGCCGAGATCGCGCCGCGCCGCTTCGGCGGCGGCGCCGAAGCCGGCAATGCCGGAAAGGTTTTCCGTGCCGGCGCGGCGGCCCAGCTCCTGCCCGCCGCCCAGTTGCAATGCCTCTATGGCAAGGTCGCCACGCAGCACCAGGGCGCCAATGCCGGTCGGCCCGCCGAGCTTGTGGGCCGACAGGCTGATCATGTCGGCCTGCAGCGCCGAGAAATTCACCGCCATCTTGCCGGCTGCCTGAATCGCATCCACCAGCAGCAGGCCGCCGGCGGCGCGTACCAGCGCCTGCGCCTCGGCCACCGGCTGGATGGCGCCGGTCTCGTTATTGGCCAGCATCAGGGCGACCAGGGCCGGCTTCGGCGCCTCGGCCAGCAACCGCTCCAGGGCGCACAAATCCACCAGTCCAGAGGGCAATGCCGGCAGGAAATACACCGGTCGCCCCCCGACTCGGGCCGGCGCCAGCACCGAGTCGTGCTCCAAAGCGGAGACAATCAGGCTCGCCGCCGGGGCTCGGGCCAGGGCCAGATTGTTTGCTTCGGTGCCACCCGAGGTGAAAAGAATCTCGGCCGGTTCCGCCCCCACCAGGGCCGCCAGCTGGGCCCGCGCGGCCTCCTTCACGGAACGGGCGCGGCGCCCGAAAGCGTGTATCGACGAAGGGTTACCGGGCTCCAGCAGGGCTGCCAGCATGGCCTCGCGCGCCTCCGGCCGCAGCGGCGCGGTGGCGTTGTAATCGAGGTAGAGAGGGGCCTGCGGCATTGTCAGGGGCCAATCGAGGGCTGTGGATGGATCGTTTTTAGCTTGAATCCGGAACCGGCGTTTATGGTAAAATCCCGCTGCTTTCAACTGGTTAAATCAACGACCGCCGCCCAGGTGTAGTTCCGCCCATGCCCGATGTCATTTTCCCCGGTCCTGATGGCCGCCTCGAAGGCCGGTACCAGCATGGCTCGGAGGCCAATGCGCCGATCGCCTTGATCCTGCATCCGCACCCGCAATACGGGGGCACGATGAACAACAAGGTGGTCTACAACCTGTTCCATGTTTTCGCCAAGCGCGGCTTCTCCGTGCTGCGTTTCAATTTCCGTGGCGTCGGCCGCAGCCAGGGTGTTTACGACAATGGCGAAGGCGAACTTTCCGATGCCGCTTCGGCGCTGGACTGGCTGCAAACCTATAACGCCAATGCCTCGGCGGTGTGGATCGCCGGCTTCTCCTTCGGTGCCTGGATCTCGATGCAACTGCTGATGCGCCGGCCGGAAATCGACGGCTTCATCTCGGTGGCGCCGCCGGCCAACATGTATGATTTCGGCTTCCTCGCCCCCTGCCCGTCTTCCGGCCTGATCATCCAGGGTACTGACGACAAGATCGTGCCCGAGAATGATGTGAACAAGCTGGCACAGCGGCTGTCGCTGCAGAAGGGCATCAAGATCGACTACAAGAAAGTGCCCGGCGCGGATCACTTCTTCGAGGGCAAGCTGGACGACCTTACCTCCGCCGCCGACAAGTATGTGAAGGCGGCGCTGCTGGCATCCGCCGGCCCGCGTCCGGTGCCCGGCAAGGGCAACCAGACGCAGTCTTAAGCTCTCGCCCTGAATAGCCGCCCGCCGCTGGCCGGATAGGGTACACCCGTGGTGCCCGGCAGGCTGAGCGGCAACCCGGCTTCGGCCCGCGCCGCGAGATAGGCAAAGGCTTCCGCTTCCAGCGCATCGCCACGCCAGCCGACAGCCTCCACCGGCTCCACCGGCATCGCCAGTCGCTCGGCGAGTTCACGCATCATGGTATGATTATGCCGCCCGCCGCCCGTGACCAGGCAGCGCAACGGCCGCTTTGGCAGATGCTCCAGCGCGCGGGCCACAGCAGCGGCGGTAAAAGCGGTGAGTGTCGCGGCACCCGAGGCAGGCCAGAGCTGCGCCACGCTGTCGGCGGAGAAATCATCGCGGTCGAGCGATTTCGGCGGCCTGGCCTGGAAATAGCGATGCGACAAGAGCCGCGCCAGGGTCGGCTCGTCCACTTCGCCCTGGGCGCCGAGCTTGCCGCCTTCATCCAGCCTCTGGCCGGTATGGCGCAGCAGCCAGTCATCCAACAGGGCATTGCCCGGCCCGGTATCGAAGGCCAGCAGGTCCTCATCACGCGCGCTGCCGATATAGGTGATGTTGGCAACACCGCCGATATTCAGCACCAGCAGCGGCAGGTCCAGCTTCGACCAGCGCGCCAGCGCGGCATGATATAGCGGCACCAGCGGCGCACCCTGCCCGCCCAGCGCCACATCCTGGCTGCGGAAATCGCCCACCGTGTCGATCCCGGCAAGCCGTGCCAGCAGCGCCACGTCACCAGCCTGCCAGGTGCGGCCGCGCTCCGGGCGATGCAGCAGGGTATGGCCGTGGAAGCCGAGCAGGCGGACATCCCCAGGCCGCAGGCCGGCCTCATCCAGCAGCCGTGCCACCGCCTGGGCGTGGGCTTCGGCCAGGGCACGCGACAGCGCCATGGCGCCCTGCCCTGCCTCGCCCAGCGCGGCGCGGATGGCGTCACGTTGGGCATCACTGTAGGGCAGCGTCAGGGCCGGGCCGAAACCGCCCAGATTGCGGCCGTCGCAGCGCAGCAGCGCGGCATCGATACCATCCATCGAGGTGCCGCTCATCAGGCCGATGATCCAGGGCAGTTGGGACAAGACAGGAACTCCAGAACTAGGCTTACAGGCGGGCCTATGGTAAACCAACGCCGCTTTTCCCGGCAGTATTGGTGATGACGATGACCGAGTTCAAATCCGACTTCCTGCGCATCATGGCCGAGCGCGGCCACCTGCATCAATGCACGGAACCGTCGCAACTCGACGCCAAGGCACAAACGCCCGGCGGCATCATCGCCTATGTCGGCTACGACTGCACCGGCCCCAGCCTGCATGCCGGCCATCTACTGTCGATCATGATGCTCCGCCGGCTGCAGCAATGCGGCCACAAGCCAATCGTGCTGATGGGCGGCGGCACCACCAAGGTGGGCGATCCTTCGGGCAAGGACGAGCAGCGCAAGCTGCTCACCACCGAGACGATCAACGAGAACATGGCCAGCATCAAGCGGGTGTTCAACCGCTTCGTGCGCTTCGGCGATGGCGCCACCGATGCGATCATGGTGAACAACGCCGACTGGCTCGACGGCCTCAACTACATCGATTTCCTGCGCGACTATGGCCGGCATTTCTCGGTCAACCGCATGCTCAGCTTCGACAGCGTGAAGCTGCGCCTGGACCGCGAGCAGCCGCTCAGTTTTCTCGAATTCAACTACATGATCCTGCAGGCCTACGATTTCGTCGAACTGGGCCGCCGCTATGGCTGCAACATGCAGATGGGCGGCTCGGATCAGTGGGGCAACATCATCAACGGCGTCGAGCTGGGCCGCCGTGCCGCCGAGATGGAATTGTTCGGCCTCACCTGCCCGCTGCTCACCACTGCGTCTGGCGCCAAGATGGGCAAGACCGCCAGCGGCGCGGTGTGGCTGAACGAGGACATGCTGGCGCCCTATGATTACTGGCAATACTGGCGCAACACCGAAGATGCCGATGTCGGCCGCTTCCTGCGCCTGATGACCGATCTGCCGCTGGACGAGATCAAGCGCCTGGAGGGCCTGCGCGGCGCCGAACTGAACGATGCCAAGAAGGTGCTGGCCACCGAGGCAACCGCCCTGTGCCATGGCCGCGATGTGGCGGAAACCGCCGCCGAGACCGCCCGCAAGGCTTTCGAGCAGGGCGAGTTCGGCGGCGACCTGCCGATCATGGCCGTACCGCGCGCGCGTCTGGCTGCCGGCATCGAGGCGTTTCAGCTTGTGCTGGAAGCCGGCTTCGCCAAGAGCGGCGGCGAAGCCCGGCGCCATATCCGTGGCAATGCCATCCGGCTCAACGACCAGCCGGTGGCGGAAGAAACCCGCGCCATTACGCTGGCCGATCTCGGTGCCGATGGCCAGCTGCGCCTCTCATTCGGCAAGAAGCGCCATGTGCTGGTGGCGGCTGCCGACTAAGGCTGCCTGATCAGGGCGCAATCTGCGGCGGCGGTGGCGGCACTTCCACCGGCATGTCGCCCGTGCTGTTGCTGCTGCCACTGCTGCTGCCGCTGGCCTGGAAGATGCGGCGCAGGAAGCCCGGCGCGATGGCCGAGAGCGGGTTGACGCTCACTTCGGTCTTGTCCTTCGGGCCGCTGACGGCGAAATTCACGCCGATGATGCCATCGCCGATGAACAGATCGCCGAGCAGCGGGATGCGGCCAAGGATCGTGTTCAGCACGAAAGCCGGCACGGCGGTGCCGTTGATATTCACATGATTGGTCTTGCTGTTGACCGTGCCTTCCAGGGTGATGCCAAGCTGTGGGCCACGGATGCGGCTGGTCTGCAGCGTCAGCACGCCATCCTTCTGCGTGAACGGGATATGCGCAGTCTCGAAGCTGATCCCCTCGCCTGACAGCAAAGCCGCCAGGCCGGTGAAGGAACCGATACCGAGCAGGCGGGCCAGGAACGGCGCCTGCACCGCCTTGAACTGTCGTGCGCTCAGCACGCCTTCCAGCGGCTGGCCCGGCTTGGCATCGTCGTAACGGCCATCCACGGTGAGGCTGCCGCCCTGCATCTTCTCGACGCCGAGATAATTGAACACCGCGCCGGCAT
This sequence comes from Ferrovibrio sp., assembly GCF_965278975.1. Classification (GTDB taxonomy): domain Bacteria; phylum Pseudomonadota; class Alphaproteobacteria; order Ferrovibrionales; family Ferrovibrionaceae; genus Ferrovibrio. The sequence continues at coordinate 3,518,703 of NZ_OZ257126.1, read as the reverse complement.
TGTCGCTGCGCACGGTAAGCTGGCGCTGCTTCTTTGCCTTGTCCGGGTCTGGCGCGATGCGCACCGCCAATGTGCCACCGCCATGGAAAGCGCCGGAAAGATCAAGCTGTTCGGTGAACAGCGTGCCGCGCTGCAAATCCAGTGCGAAATTGCGCAATGCCGTGGTTTCATCCAGCCGCACATCATCGAAGCGCAGCCGCAGGTCGAGATGGGGCTGCGGCTTTGGCTCGCCGGTATCGGCATCCATCGCCTTCACGAAAGGCGTCAGATCGTAATGCTTGCCCTCGGCGCGCAGCACAGTGTCGCCATTGGCGGCGCGGCGCAGATCGACATTGGCTTCATTCCCGCCGACCCGCAGCATGCCAAGCTTCAACGACCATGCGCCATCATTGCCTAGCGACGCACTGCCATCGGCGACGAACTGGTCTGCCGTGACGCGCAGCCCCTCGAACAGGGTTGGCGCATTCGGCTTCAACCGCGCGGTGAACTGCGCCGCCCCGGTCTTGCCGACCGGCTTCTCCCAGTAGATATCGGCAATCGCCAGTTTCGCCGGCGTGAGATCCAGCTGCGTGCGGATCACCGTTTCATTGCCCAGGCGGCGGCTCTCGATTTCGGCTAAGGCATCCACCGGGCCATCGATCATCGGATCGAGATCGAAGCCCAGCGCCTTGCGGCCTTCATTATCGGCGCGGCCGGAGATGCGGTAGCGCGCCGTCACCGCCTGGCGGGAATCGAATTCCTGGCGCCAATGTAGGCGCACCGGCACGCCATTCAGCGCCGCCGTGCCGTCCGTATCCAGTCCCTTGGGATCGACACGCAGTTGCATGGCGCCATTGGTAAGGGCGAAGCGGTCGTAGATATCCGGGATCGCCAGACTGACCAGATCGGCCTTGGCGGTGAACTTCACATCATCGAGTTTCAGCTTGTGCTCAAGCGGGAAATTGAAGCTGACATCGACGCGGCCCTGGCCCTCCACCACCGCCGGCTTGATGCCAAGCTGGGTGGCATAGCCGAGCGGCTTCTGGTCGATCAGGCCGAGCAGGTCCTTGTTCACCCCGGCAACCGTGACGGCGATATCGGCGAACTGGTCGCGCGCCTGCAGCCCATTGATCCGCAGCTTGCCGTTGCTGGTGGCCATCGGCCCGACCTTGCCGCTGGCGACCGTGAGGTTGAACTCGTCGGCATCCAGCACGGCATCTCCCCGCGCCTCTGTCAGGCGCGTCAGAGGTGCGAAATAGTCGACGCTCAAGCCTTCAAAATTGAACGCCAGCCGCACCGCATTGCGCGGCAGCTTCTGCTTGCCCGAAAGCATTGCCGGGCTGAGCTGGACGGTGAATTCCGCTTGTGGCACACGGCCGCCCTGGATATGGCCGTTGATCCAGTCGTTGGCATTCTTCGCCGCATCCTGTGGCCAATAGAGCTTCAGCCGATCGATCTGCAGGTCGGTAAACTGGCCCTTGATGTCCACGGCGAATTCGTCCGGCGCCGGGCGATGCAATTCGCCGCTGAAGCCGAGACGCACACCATCCTCGAAATGGAAACTCGCCGCCTCGATGGCCAGGGTTTCACCAATGCCGGGTGTGGCGGAGGTGTTCATGGCGCCCTGCACCCGCGCCTCGCGCAGCCGCAGCGGCTGTTTCCACAATTCCGGCAATTCCACATGGCCGGCGCCGGCATTGAGGTCGTAGCGCAGATTAGCGATTTCGCCGCTCTGGCCCAGCCGGAAGGAAAGCTGGCCCGAAAGCGGCATGTGCAAACCGGCAAGCTGCTTCACTTCCGGCGCCACATCGGCGAAATCCGCCGGCTCGATCCCCTCGAAACGCAGATAGGCCTGGGCGGCACGGTCAGCCGCGGAATACACGGCGGTCAGTGCCAGACTGAGTTGCTTGTCGCGCCAGGCGAGGCTGCCCTGCAACTGTGCCCGCACGCTGTTCTCACCACGATCGGCCTGGAACCAGGCGCCCGGCGCCTCCCAGCGGCGCCGCAGCTTGCGGTCAATGATCACCAGGCGGGAAATCTCCATTGACACCTGGGTTACCTGACCGAGCGGATCGTTCAGATCCACTGGTCGCGACAGGCGCTCGAACAGACTGGCGAACACCACCGCCATGAAATCCTCGTTCGCCGCCTGCGGCTCCGGCGGCGCATCCGGCGCATAAACCGCGTCAGGCAGTCCGAGGCGGAAGCGACCGTCCGCCTCGCGCAGCAGCACCGCATCGGCGCCACGCACCCGCAGATAGGTTGGTGCCAGCACGCCGCGCAGCAGCGAGGCACCGCTCAAGCCCAGATCGATCTCAGGCAGTTTCAGCGACGGGCCGCGTTCACTGGAAATGGTGGCATCGACAATACGCAGGCCCAGCGCCTGCTCGTCCTGCTTCCAGGCCAGCACGACGTCGGAAAACCCGACCTTGAGGCCGAGATCGGCCAGGCTCAGGCTTTCCTGCAGATAGGGCACCATGAACTCAAGCGACAGCGGCTCGCGGCTTACCCGCCAGACCAGGGCAGCCGCCAGCAGGCCGGCGGTGACACACAGGCCAAGCATGGTACGAACGAATAATCGACTCCAGCGCAACATGGCGAAGCAGCTTGCCTTTCCAAGGCGTTAGCGGTGCCGGCCGAATGCTTGACCGGTAGGGGAGTTTAGCCGACTTTGGCCCAGGATTTCGAGGGAAACACCATGGCAAAACTGCCATCTCAGGATTGGTCACGCCTGCCGCCGGCCCGCGATGCGGATGCCGTTGCGCGCGGCCTGGATGCCTGGCAGTCGATGCTGACGGACCTTGCTGCCGAGGACCGGGCCGGAACCCGGCTGGCCAAGGCGCTAACTACTGAGTCGGCCAAGGCCCCCGCCCGCCGCCTGCTCGACTGCCTGTGGAGCCACAGCCTCTATTTGAGCGATCTGGCCCGCCAGGAGCCACAAGCCATGCTGACCCTGCTGCGCCAGGGTCCGGATGCAACCCTGGAGGAAACCCTGGGCGCGTTGCGCAAGGCCGCGGCGGTGGCCGAGGATGCCGAAGCCCTGATGCTGCCGCTGCGCAGCGCCAAGCGCCAGGTGGCGCTGATCATCGCGGTAGCGGATATCGCCGAACTCTGGCCACTGGAAATGGTGACCGGCAGTTTGAGCGACTTCGCCGCCCTGGCCATCGACCTGGCCATCGGCGCGGTGCTGCGCGATGCCGCCGCGCGCGGCGACCTGGAACTGCCCTCGCCAAAGGAACCCTGCAAAGGTTCCGGCTTCGTGGCACTCGGCATGGGCAAGCTGGGTGCCCGGGAACTCAACTACTCCAGCGACATTGACTTGATCATGCTGTTCGATCAGGAGGTGGTGCGCTACCAGGGCCGCAAGACGGCGCTGGAATGCTATGTGCGGCTGACCCAGCAGATGGTGCGGCTGCTGCATGAGCAGACCGCCGATGGTTATGTGTTCCGCACGGACTTGCGGCTGCGGCCCGATCCGGGCTCGACCCCGGTGGCGCTCTCGATGGCCGCAGCCGAGGCCTATTACGAAAGCTTCGGGCAAAACTGGGAACGCGCGGCAATGATCAAGGCGCGGCCGGTCGGCGGCGACCTTGAGGCCGGGCGCGGCTTCCTCAAACGCCTGACGCCCTATGTCTGGCGCAAGAACCTGGATTTCGCCGCCATCGAGGATATCCACTCGATCAAGCGCCAGATCCATGCCCATAAGGGCCATGGCGAAATCGCCATTGAGGGCCACAATCTCAAGCTCGGGCGCGGCGGCATCCGTGAGATCGAATTCTTTGCCCAGACGCAGCAATTGATTGCCGGCGGCCGCGACAGCCGACTGCGCGCCATCGGCACCGTGGAAGCGATCAACGCCCTGGTTGCCACCGAACGCCTGGATCCCGGCGCGGCACAGGAGCTGATCGCCGATTACGGCTATCTGCGCAAGGTCGAGCATCGCCTGCAAATGGTGAATGACGAACAGACCCATACCCTGCCGGATGATGCCGAGGGGATCGCGCGGCTGGCCGATTTCCTCGGCGAAGCCAGTGCCGATGCCTTCCGCGCCAAGCTGTTGGCATTGCTGACGCGGGTGAAGACGCATTACGACGAACTCTTCGCCGAAGCGCCGAGCCTGGGCAGCAACCAGGGCAGCCTGGTTTTCACCGGCACCGACGACGATCCGGAAACGCTCGCCACCTTGCAGCAACTCGGCTTCAGCCAGCCGCCGGAAATCGCTGCCATGGTGCGCGGCTGGCATTTCGGCCGCTACCGCGCCATGCGTTCCGAGCGTGCGCGCGAGAAGCTCACTGCCATCATGCCGCAATTGCTGGAAGCCTTCAGCCGCACCGGCAGCCCCGACGAGGCCATCCGCCGCTTCGATCATTTCCTTTCCAGCCTGCCTGCCGGGGTGCAGCTTTTCAGCCTGCTGCAGAGCAATCCCGCCGTGCTCGATGTGCTGGCCGAACTGCTTGCCGCCGCGCCGCACCTCGCTGAAAGTCTGGCGCAGAACACCGCCCTGTTCGACAGCCTGCTGGAATATGCCGAGACGCCGCCGGATTTCACGCCGGAGCGGCTGGCCGCCTCGCTGTCACGCCAGCTCGGTTCGGCGCGCGACTTCCAGGATGTGCTGGACTGGACACGGCGCTGGACCAGCGAATTGCGCCTGCAGGTCGGCATCGGCCTGTTGCGCGGCCAACTCGACGGCATCAGCGCCGGCCGTGCGCTGAGCAGCGTAGCCGACACGGTGCTGAGCGAATTGCTGCGCCATGTGCAGGCTGAATTCGCACAGCATCACGGCGTGGTGCCCGGTGCCCAGGTGGCGTTGATCGGCTTCGGCCGGCTCGGCAGCCGCGAACTGACCCTGGAATCCGATCTCGACCTGCTGCTGCTCTACGAACATCCGGCAAAGGCCGGGCAATCGGATGGCAAGCGGCCACTGACGCCCGGTCTGTATTTCGCCCGGCTCTGCCCACGCTTCATCAACGCCATCACCGCGATGACCGGCGAAGGCCGGCTGTTCGAGGTTGATATGCGGCTGCGGCCTTCGGGCAATGCCGGACCGATCGCCACCGCACTGCAAGCCTTCAAGGAATACCAGCAGAAGGAAGCCTGGACCTGGGAGCATATGGCACTGACCCGGGGCCGCGTCGTTTGCGGCTCACCGGCGCTGGCAAAGAAATTCGACACCGTGCGCCAAAGCGTGCTGGCGATGAAGCGCGATCCCAACAAGCTGCTGGCCAGTGTGGCGCATATGCGCGACCGGCTGGCCCGGGCCAAGCCGGCGCGCGACGCCTGGGCGCTGAAACAGGCACGCGGCGGGCTGGTGGATATCGAGTTCATCACACAGTATCTGCAATTGCGCCACGCCACTGCCGCACCCGGGATTCTCGACAGTACACCACTGCAAGCCCTGCATGCCTTGCGCGATGCCGGCTGCCTGGAACGCCAGGCGGCAGACATGCTGATCGCGGCGGCAAAATTCCAGGGCGACCTGCTGGCGCTGACCCGGCTGGCCGGCCCGGCGGCGAAGCGGCCCGAGCAATGGCCGCCGGCTCTTGCCAAGCGGCTGCCGGCCCTGCTTGGCGAACCCGACCTGACGCGGCTGACACAGCGGCTGGAAGCAATGCAAACCGCCGTGTATCAGCTCTACCAGACTCTGGTGGAGGCACCAGCCACACCCTATCTTGCGCTTGCCGACGGCCTGCGCGGCGAAGCGACCACAGGAGCAGATGCCCATGAGCAGCAAGAGCGTTGATCTGAAGCCCGGCGACAAGGCGCCTGCGTTCAGCCTGCCCGGCGATGGCGGCAGCAAATTGTCGCTCAGCCAGTTCAAGGGCAAGCCGGTGGTGCTATATTTCTATCCCAAGGACGATACGACCGGCTGCACCAAGGAAGCACTCGACTTCACGGCGGCGCAGGCCAAGTTCGACAAGCTCGGCGCCGTGGTGATCGGCTGCTCGCGCGACAGTGTTGCCGCGCACGACAAATTCAAGACCAAGCACAAGCTCTCGGTGCAGCTTGCTTCCGATGAGGAAGGCAAGGTTACGGAGGCTTACGGCGTGTGGGTGGAGAAGAGCATGTATGGCCGCAAATACATGGGAATCGAGCGCGCCACTTTCTTGATTGATGGCGCCGGGAAGATTCGCCAGATTTGGCACAAGGTAAAAGTGCCGGGCCATATCGCGGAGGTTTTAGCCGCTGTGCAGGCACTTTGAGAATCAAGCAGTTGCAGCCGTTATCCACACCCTGTGCATAATGCGCGCGACAAAATGCCCCCAATGTTTGTCACGCGTTTCTTTCAGTTTGCAACAGATACTGGCTTGCATTAACCAAGCCAAATACGTCCTAATTACGCTGGTTTAGATCGATCGGCGATACATGCAAACGGGGGGCCGGTGAGCAGACGCGCATTGAGGCAATGGCGGGAGTGGCGCGACCGCAATTTTCCGGAGCGGCAAATTATTTTCCGCAGTCGCGGCGACGTACGCTATGTCGCGCTGTCCGGACGCACCCAGCTCATGCTCGGCATCGGCGTCCTCGCCTTCGCCGGCTGGATTGGTTATGCCTCGGTGAACGCGATCTACCGTGACACCCTGCTCGAAAGCCGTGACCGCCGCATTGCCGAACTCACCATTGCCTATGAGCGCCTGGCGCAGGATTTCGAGCGTAATCAGGAAAACTTCCTGATCGCCTCGCGCGACCTGGAAGATCGCTACCGCCGCCTGCATGACATGGCGTCGAAGGCACAGGCCGATGCCGCCACCACGAATACCGCCGATGCCAAGGCAGCACCCCGTCCTGCTGACAAACCGGCCAATGCCCTGGCCAGCGCTGCGCTGCCGAAAGCTCCCGAAACCAAACCCGATGCAAAGGCTGAAGCCAAGCCCGCCGAGAAGCCGGCCGAGAAGGCTATCGAGCTGGTGAAAGCGCAGCCGGTGAAACCCGAATCGGCGGCAAAGGAAGAAGCAGCGGATGCCACGCCGCGCAATATCGAAGACCTGGAAGCGATGCTGCGCAGCAGCCGCCAGAAGGGCGCCGGGCAGCCGGCACCGAAAGCGGGCGAGATCGAAAGCCGCATCCTGGCGCTGCGTGGCCGCCAGCGCGATGTGCTCGACGATCTCAATCAGCGTACGGATAAAAATGTTGCCGCCTTGGAAAAAACCCTGCGCGGCACCGGCCTGGATATCGACGCGCTGATGAAACGCCATGCCGCCGCCCGCGCCGAAGTGGGTATCGGCGGGCCGCTGCGCACCGTGGCCGATGCCGCGGCGCAGCCGACCGCCCAAACCGGCAATGCCGATGCTGCCTCGCTGGCGCTGGCTGACCCGATCGACCGCGACGTGGCCAAGCTGGAAGGCAAGCTCGGCCGCTGGGGTGAACTGGTGGCGCTGGCCCAGCGCCTGCCGCTGGCCTTGCCGGTAAACCCGGAAGAAACCGAGACTTCGAGCGGCTTCGGCCGCCGCATGGACCCCTTCACCAAGCAATGGGCCTTCCATGCCGGGCTGGACCTGATCGGCCCGCGCAATGCGCCGGTGCTGAGCACGGCTGCCGGCGTGGTGGTGTTTGCCGGCCGCAAAGGCCCCTATGGCCGTGCCGTGGAAATTGACCATGGCCTTGGCATCAAGACGCGCTATGCTCACCTCAACACGATTGGCGTGCAGGTGGGTGACGTCGTTTCCTACAGCAAGCGTATCGGCACCATGGGCTCCACGGGCCGTTCCACCGGGCAACATCTGCATTACGAAATTCTGCTGGACGACGAACCTGTCGATCCCGGCAAATTCATCGAGGCGGGCTATCATGTTTTCAAACAGCAAGAAGACGCAAACGCCGGGCGCCAGTAAGGCCCCGCCTTCGCTGCTCAGCGTCGGCCTGACGGTCAATGGCGACCTCGCCTCCGAAGGTGAGGTGCAGATCGATTGCGTGGTGAACGGCGATGTCTCGGCCGAACGCCTCGCCATCGGGGAAAATGCCCGCGTGGTCGGCGAAGTGGTGGCCGATCATGTGCTGATCCGCGGCGAGGTGATCGGCCGTATCCGCGCCAAGTCGGTGGAACTCGACAAGACCGCCCGGGTGCGTGGCGATATCTGGCACGAACTGCTCTCGATTGCCGCCGGCGCCAAGATCGAAGGCCTGTGCAAATTCGCCGAGAACCCGCGCGAAGCAGCAGCGAAGTTCAGCGTGGTGACGCAGATCACCCACAACCCGGACCCGCAGCCGGCCCCGGGGAAGGCTGAAAAGGCCGACAAGATCGAGAAGGCCGAGAAGCAGGCCGAAGCCCTGCGCGCCAGTTCGTAACCCCTACCCCGCGAATCCACCGGTAGCGAGAAACCGCTTCACCGCGGCGATGACGCGTTCATCGTCGCAGATGAAGGTATGCGCCACATCCAGGCTGAGGAAATCCGTCATCCCCGGCAGCATGGCGGAATCGAGCTCCACCGTGCCGTCATGCGGCTGCGGATTGCCCAGCAGGGTGTTGAACCAGCTTGACGGATTGAGCGGATGAAAGCCGCGCGTGCCGGCAATCACGCCGATTTCCGCCTGCGGCAACCCGAGCTGCTGAAACCATGCCGCGTCGCGGCCCAATTCCAATACCGGGCGGCCGAACAGGCGCGGCAGATCGGCCAGCAACGGCACCTCCTCGAAGCGGCGCAGAATACTGACGCCCCGGTTCGGTGAAGCAATCAGCACCAGCCGGCCGAGCGGAAATCGCACCGGCTCGATCAGGCCGGCACGGATGATCAGGCCGCCGAGCGAATGACCGACGAAATGCGTCGGCTTCGGCTCTTTGGCGAGATCGGCACAGAGCGCGCGGAACAAGACCACCAGTTCGGCGATGCTGTGCCGCCGGCTCGGATAATCCCAGTTAATCACATCATAGCCTGCCTCACGCAGGGAGGCTTCCAGCCTGGCAACCGAACGCCGGGTGCGCGACAAACCATGCAGCAGCACCACACGCTGCGTTTCAGAACCGGCAATCATGGCAGCAGATGCGCAATCGAATAGGCGTAGTAACCGAGGATCGGCTTGTCGGCGGCATTGAGGCGGTAGAGCCCGGCATCATCGCGCAAGATGATGCGCCGCAGGCCGAGCATGCGCAAGCCGGTCTCGATGGCATAATCGAGATCGCCGCGCGGCACATAGATGCGGGCACCTTGGCCCTCCAGGCGCTGGATCAGATCGAGGCAGCGTGCCTTGATCTCGACGCTTGAAAGCAATGCCCCCTCGCCCGCCTGCAACAGCACCTGCGATACCAATGCAGTCGGCAGCACCGGCACCACGGCACCGACCCGCTGCATCAGTTCTGAGCCCAGCGCCGCGACATGGCCGGAGCGCGCCTCCTTCTCCACCAGGCGCAGATCACCGGCACCGCGCTGCTGCAACCAATGGCGCAGCGAAAGCGGCGTGCCGAAATTGACGCAGGCATAGCCGAAGCGGTACCAGCGCCCGGAAATCGCACGCAGCAGGTTACGGCCGGCAAAACGCAGCACGGTGCCGATGGCAGCGCTGGCGCTGACCCGCTTGGCATCGGGATCCAGCTTGCGCAGCAGGCTGCGGTCTTCCAGCACGCGGTCGTAATTGATGCCGACCGGCACAAACACCACATCACGCCCTTCCGCCGGATCGAAGGCGCGCGCCAGGTAATCCAGCAGGCCGAGCTTGGGCTGGCGTATCCTGCCATCCAGGGTCAGGCCGCCTTCCGGGAAAATCGCCTGCGGCACGCCGCCGGCCGTGGCGGTCTGCACATAACGCTCCAGCACCTTGCGATAGAGCGGATCGTTGGAATTGCGGCGGATGAAATAGGCCCCCATGGCGCGGATCAACTGCTGCAACGGCCAGACCCGCGCCCACTCGCCCACGGCATAGCTCAAGGCGGCCTGATCGGCGGCAAGATAGGCCACCAGCACATAATCCATGTTCGAGCGATGATTCATCACGAACACCACCGTGGCATCGCGCGGCACGGCGTCCAGGCCAGCAGAGTCGGTATAGCCGACGCGGACACGGTAGAGCGTGCGGGCCAGCCGGCGGGCCAGCCAATAGCCGACACGGAAATAGAAATAGGCATTGAAGGCCGGCACGATCTCGCGCGCATACCGCTCCACCTGCGCCATCGCCACTTCGCGCGGCATTTCGCGTTCCCGCGCATGCGCCTCGGCGGCGGCCACCACCTGCGGATCATAAAGCAGCCGGTCGATCAGGGATTGCCGCCGGGTCAGCGTGATCGGGCGCAATTTGAGTTGCAGCCGCTGGTTCAGATCATCGATCACGCGGTTGAGGCGGCGGCGCAGGAACCAGCGCACGCCCGGCACCAGCAGGCGGTCGGCCAGGCCGATCGCCGCGAGAAAAGCTGCCAGCACCGCGAACCACAGCGGTATCTCGATGGTCTGATCCACGCCCCTCGCCTCCCCAGGCTAGATGGGGCCGCGCGGCTTCTACTCGGCCTTGGCCCCGACCTTGGATGCTAACTGGGCAGCCATGAACCTGTCCAGGTCGCCGTCCAGCACGCCCTGGCTGTCAGAGGTCTCCACATTGGTGCGCAGGTCCTTCACCATCTGGTAGGGATGCAGCACATAGGAGCGGATCTGGTGGCCCCAGCCGATATCGGTCTGGCTGTCGAGCACGTTCTGCTTCTCGGCCTCGCGCTTCTGCAATTCGCGCTCGTAAAGCCGGGCCTTCAGCATCTTCATCGCCTCGTCGCGGTTGCGATGCTGGCTCTTGTTGGTCTGGCAGGCGACCACGATGCCGGACGGCATATGGGTGATACGCACGGCGGAATCGGTCTTGTTGACGTGCTGGCCGCCGGCGCCCGAGGCGCGGTAGGTGTCGATCCGCAGATCCTTCTCCTGCACATCGATCTCGATGCTGTCGTCGATCACCGGATAGGTGCCGACAGAGGAGAAGCTGGTATGGCGCCGCGCATTGGAATCGAACGGCGAGATACGCACCAGGCGATGCACGCCGGTCTCGTTCTTCAGCCAGCCATAGGCATTCGGGCCGCTGACCTTGATGGTGGCGGATTTGATCCCGGCCTCTTCGCCTTCGCTTTCTTCCTGGAATTCCACCTTGTAGCCATGCTGCTCGGCCCAGCGCACATACATGCGCAACAGCATCGAGGCCCAGTCCTGGCTTTCGGTGCCACCGGCGCCGGCATGCACTTCAAGGAAAGCGTCGTTGGGATCGGCTTCGCCGGAAAGCAGGCTCTCAAGCCGCGCCTTCTCGACCTCGGCGCCAAGCGCACCGATGGCGGCTTCCGCCTCGGCCACCACATCGGCATCGCCCTCGGCTTCGCCCATGTCGATCAGGTCGATATTATCCTGCAGCGATTGCTCCAGCTTGCGCTGGGTGCCGATCTGGCGGTCCAGGCGATTGCGCTCACGCATCACCACCTGGGCTTCGGTCGGGTTGTTCCAGAGGCTGGAATCTTCCGCCTTGGCGTTCAGTTCTTCGAGCCGTTTAACCGAGTTATCCCAGTCAAAGAGACCTCCTCAGCAGTTCCAACGACTGCTTGATCTCATCGGCTACGGCCTTGATTTCGGCACGCATGGCAATAATCCAGGGCAAATGGTTAATTTCGCGCCGGACCATAAGGGCCTATGGCGCCGCTGTCAATTTCCGCTGTGCTCAGAAGCCGGTCAGCCGCCGCGCTGCTGCTGCACCAGTTTCCGCATCGCTTCCAGCGGGATGGCGCCGGGCACGATCTCGTCGCCAATGATGAAGCCGGGCGTCCCCTGGATACCGAGCTTGGTCGCCAGCGCCAGGTTGCGTTCAATCACCTCGGCCACCCGGGGCGCGGCCATGTCTGCCTTCAGCTTCGTCACGTCGAGGCCGCTTTCCTTGGCGATGCGGAGCACCTCGGCCTCGGACAGCTGGCCGCGATGCGCCATCATCGCATTGTGGAAACCGAGATACTTGCCGGTCTGCTGCTGCGCCGCGATGGCGGCGCGGGCTGCGGTAATGCTATCCGGCCCCAGCACCGGCAGTTCCTTCAGCACCACGCGCAGCTTGGTATCTTCCTTCAGCAGCGCCAGCACCGAAGGCTGCACCTGCTTGCAATAGCCGCAGCGGTAGTCGAAGAACTCCACCAGCGTCACATCGCCCTTCGGGTTGCCGGCGACATGCGACACGCCGTCATCGAAGATTTCCTTGCGGTTTGCCGCCAGCGCGGCTTTGACCGCCGCTTCCTGCTGCTTCAATTCCTGCCAGGCCTCGGTGATCAGTTCCGGATGCCGCACCAGCACTTCCAGCAGGCGCGGGCTTTCCAGCAGCGACTCCTTCACGGCATCGCGCAATTCCTGCGGCACCGGCTCGGCCTTCTGCTGCGCCAGCGCCGGACCGGCAAAGCTGGCAGCAAGCATGAGCAGAGCAATGAACAGACGACGCAACAGCAGCATGGGGAATGTCCTGAACTGGGTGAAACGGTTGCGGACTATGGCCGCAGGGAGGGGCGCGATACAAGCCACGTTACAGTGATGGCCACGAAACAGTGATGGGCGACCTCAGCGGTTGCGCATTTCGCGCCGGCGGTCCTTGGCGGCGGCAATCACATCCTGCGCCCTGAGCCAGCCCGGCGTGCCTTCCTTCAGCAGCCGCTGGGCGCGCTCGGCCTGGCCCTGGGCATCGCGCAGCGCGCCTTCGATCAGATAGCGTTCGGCGCTGGCCAGCGACGCCATGCCGATATCGCCGCTGCGGCCATAGGCAATGGCAAGCTGCTGCCAGGCAGCGGAGCTTTCCGGCTCGCGCTGCACCACATCCTTGAGGATGGTGACGGCTTCCGGCAGCAGGCTGTTGTCTTCCAGCGCCACCAGCACGCGGGCATAGCCATAGGCCAGCAGCGGCTCGCGCGGCCCCAGTTCATGGGCGCGGCGATGCGGCTGCAACGCGTCGCGCACGTTGCCCATGTCGATCAGGATGTCGCCCTTGAGTTCGTGATAAAATGGATCGTTCGGGAACTCGGCGATCAGGCTGTTCACCTCGGTCTGGGCGCGGGTGAAATCCAGCGCGCGGAAATAGGCAAAGGCGCGGGCATAGCGCGCATAATGGCTGGTATCGCTTTCCGGGTATTTGCGCAGGGTGGCGCCAAGGCCGTCGAGATAGCCCATCAGCTTGGCCTGCATGCGCTTGAAGCGTTCGATATTCTCCGGGTTGTCCGGCACCTTGGCATAGCGCGACTGCTCGGCGCGCGCCGTCAGCGCCGCCACGCGGTCGGCGGAAAGCGGGTGGGTACGCACATAGGGATCCTGGCGGTCCGCCTGCAATGCCTCCTGGTTGGCCAGGATTTTCATGAATTCGACCAGCCCCATGATGCTCTGCTGGGTCGAATCAAGGAAATTGGCGCCGGCCTGGTCGGCGGCAGCCTCCTGCCCCCGGGTGAAGGAAAGGAAATTGCGCTCGGCGATCTGCTGCCCGGCCAGGATGCCGGCCACGGCGGCATCCGGGTTGCCGGAAGCGACACCGGCGGCAACACCCAGCAGCATCGAGGCGATCATCAGCGCCGAGGCATTGCCGAGCGAATCCTCCAGGCGCGACAGGTGGCCGCCGGAGATATGGCCGATTTCATGGGCCAGCACGCCAATCACCTGGGCCGGGGGCTCGGCCCGCTGCAACAGGCCGGTATGGACGAAAATACGCTGCCCGCCAGCCACAAAAGCGTTCAGGGAGCGGTCGTTAACCAGATGCACCTGGACCGAGTCGGCGGTCAATCCGGCCGCCGCCAACAGTGGCACGGCATAGGCGCGGATGGTATTTTCGATCTCGGCATCGCGCACCAGCGATACGCCACGCCGCTGCGCCAACGCTTCGCCTGGCAACACCACCGCGAGGGTGGGCAGGATAGCGGCAATGGCGAGGATAAGGGCGCAACCGGCCGCAATGGGTCGGCGCAGAGAGGACCAGCGTAAAGCCATGAGAAATTCGAGTCCGAACCGGCTGGAGGTTTCGTCCCAGCCCTTCAAAGGTAGGCAGCAGGCCGGCCTGCGTCAATGCACCGCCCCCTCGCTTGCCCTGGCCCTCACCCTGCTGGTGCTGGCGGGTTGCGGCAAGAAAGATGCGGAACCCAGCGATCCGACGCCCCAATCCGCCAAGGGTTTCACGGGTGTGGTTGCCGCCGATGAACCGCGCGCAACGCTAGTGGCCCGTAACATTCTTGCAGCCGGTGGCAGTGCCGCCGATGCCGTGGTTGCCGGCACCCTGGCCATGGCCGTCACCTATCCCACCGCCGTGTCGCTTGGCGCCGGTGGCCTTTGCGTTGCCGTCGACCCGGCGCGCAAGCGGGCCGATACGATAGAGTTCCTGCCGCGCCTGCCGGCCGGTGGCGGCAGTGTGCCGATCCCCGGCCTGCTGCGCGGCATGGCCATGCTGCAGGGCGTCTATGGCACCCTGCGCTGGGAAGCCGTGGTGTCTCCGGCCGAGGCGCTGGCGCGGTTCGGCGAGCGCACCAGCCGCGCCTTCATGCAATCGGTGCAGGAGGCCAATCCGCCTGCCATCGGCGATCCGGCCCTGGCCCGGCTGCTGGGCGGCCCGACCGGCGCCCTGCGTGCCGAGGGCGATCTGCTGGTGCAGAACGAACTCTCCTTCGTGCTCGGCCGCGTCCGCAGCGCCGGCCCGACCGATTTCTACCAGGGCCAGGTGGCCCGCCAGATCATCGCTGACTCGGCCCGCATCGGCGGCGCCATCAAGGAAGACGATCTGCGCGGCTATGCCGCCGAAGTGACCAAGCCGATCGAACTGCCGTTCCAGTATGCGATGACTGTTTATGCCTCGCCCAATGCACGCGGCGGCGCCACTTCCGCCTGGCTGGTGGAACAGGGCTTCAGCCCGGCCAGTGCCTTCAGCATCCAAAGCGTGGGCAGCGCCAAGCCGCGCGAATTCGCCACCGCCATCGGCCAGGCCTATCGCGGCCTGGAAGGCAATGCGCCGCTGTTCGAGCATGGCTCGGCCAGCATTTCGGCCATCGACAAGGATGGCCGCGCGGTGTCCTGCGCCATCGGCCTGGGCCGTGCCTTCGGCAGCCGCCGGATCGGCACCGAAACCGGCATCCTGTTTGCCGCCACACCAGGCATTGCCGGTGACGAGACGCCGTTCCTCGCCGCCATGGTCGCCGCCAACTACACCGCCAAGCAGAGCTTCGCCGCCGCTGCGGTGAGCGGCGGCGCGCCCGGCCCCGCCGCGCTGGCGCAGGTGATGATCGAGGCTTTCACATCTAAGCTGCGGCTCAACCAGGTGCTGGCCAAGCCGCGCCTGTTCCAGCCCGGCCCGCAGGCACCGGTGATGCACGAAGCCGGTGTCGATGCCGCCATGCTTGGCGCCATCACCCAGCGCGGCGTGCCGCCGGTGGAAGTGCGGCGCCTTGGCCGTGTAACCATGACGGCGTGCAGCAACGGCGTGCCGCGCAGCCCCGAAAGCTGCCGTGGCGGTGCCGATCCGCGCGGCTTCGGCCTCAGCGCCGGCGATGAATTCTGATCTGGAGTAACGCGATGCCCAGCGTTGTGAAGCCGCTTACCGGCCCCCTGCCCTCACGGCGCGGCGCCATCGACCCGTTCTTCGTCATGGAAGTGATGAAGGCCGCCGCCGCGCGCGAAGCCGCTGGCGGCGACGTGATCCACATGGAAGTGGGCCAGCCCTCGACGCCGGCACCGCGCGCCGCCATCGAGGCCGCGACCAAGGCCGCGCAGACCAATCCGCTGGGCTATACGCTGGCTCTCGGCGTGCCGGAACTGCGCGAGGCGATCTCCGGTCATTACCGGCAGTATTATGGCCTGGATGTGCCAGCGGAACGCATTGTCGTCACCACCGGCTCCTCGGCCGGCTTCCAGCTTGCCTTCCTCGCGGCTTTCGATGCCGGCGACGAAGTGGCACTGGGTGAGCCGGCCTATCCGGCCTACCGCAACATCCTCAAGGCGGTCGATCTGGTGCCGCAGATGATCGTGACGGAAGCCGAGACCCGCTTCCAGCCGACACCGGAAACCATCCAGGCGGCAGCGCCCAATGCCAAGGGCGTGCTGGTGGCAAGCCCGGCCAATCCCAGCGGCTGCATGCTCGACCACGCCTCGCTCGCCGCCCTGGTGCGCGATTGCGCCGCGAAGAACCGCTGGCTGATCGTCGATGAAATCTACCACGGCATCACCTATGGCGGCCGCGCGGAATCCGTGCTGGCCCTCACCGACCAGGCCATCGTGATCAACAGCTTCTCGAAATACTTCTCGATGACCGGCTGGCGGCTCGGCTGGATGGTGCTGCCACCGCAACTGATCCGCGCCGTGGAATGCCTGTCGCAGAATTTCTACATCTCCGCCCCCGGCATCAGCCAGGTGGCCGGCATCGCCGCGCTCTCGGCCTATGACGAGCTGGAGCAGAATGTGGCGCGCTATGCGAAGAACCGCGAGATCCTGCTGAACGAACTGCCGAAAGCCGGTTTCGACAAGCTGGCGCCGGCCGATGGCGCCTTCTACATCTACGCCGATATCTCGCGCTTCACCAATGATGCGCAGGATTTCTGCACCCGCCTGCTGCTGGATACCGGCATCGCCGCCACCCCCGGCTTCGATTTCGACCGTGGTCGTGGCCATTACTTCATGCGCTTCTCATTCGCCGGTGCCACCGAGCGCATGATCGAGGCCGCGCGCCGGCTGCACGCCTGGAAGAAGTAACGGCCGAACTGATCAAAAAAGGCGTCATGCCCTGCGCAGGCAGGGCATCGACGAGTTTGCTTTCACAAAAACAAAAAAATACGCATGGATGGTCCGCCTTCGCGGACCATGACCGCATTTGTTACTTGCTGAACGTGAAAATCACTCCCGTGGCCCGGGCCATTCCGGCCGGGGGTCAGGCGCCACCACGGTCATGTTGGCGCCCTCGGTGGCACGCACCGGCACCTTGCTGTGGTCGAAATCGTCCAGACATTGGATGTTGACGCCGTAATGATCCGGCGCGGCGCGCTTGCGGTGAAACGTGTAGATGCCGCAGCGCGAGCAGAAATAATGCTTGGCGCGCTGCGTGTTCCATTGATAGAGCGTCAGCGCCTGCTCACCGGACGTAATGGTCAGGGCGCTTTCATGCACCTTGGTCATCAGCGCGTTCTTCTTGGCACAGAGCGAGCAGTCGCAGGTGGTCAGTTCGGTGATCTCCGCGTCGATGCGGAACGTCACGGTGCCGCAATGGCACGAACCACGGTAGCTGCCCATGCCTATTTCTTATCAGTGTCGTAGGGATTCTTGCTTTTGCGCAGCATGACGCGGATCGGGATGCCCGGCAGATCGAAGGCATCGCGGAAACCGTTGATCAGATAACGCTGGTAGCTTTCCGGGATGGTTTCGGCCCGCCCCGCGAATAGCGAGATCGTCGGCGGACGGGTTTTCACCTGGGTGCCATAGCGGATGCGCACGCTGCGGCCATTGGCCAGCGGCGGCGCATTCTTCGCCAGCATGAATTCCAGCCAGCGGTTGAAGGCCGCCGTGCCGATGCGGGTATTCCAGCGTTCATACTGCTTCATCACCGCCGGCAGCAGGCGGTCGAGATGGCGGCCGGTAAGCGCGGAGAGCGTCACCACCGGGATGCCGCGCGCCTGCGGCAGCGAGGTCTGCAACCGGTCCTCGATCTCGCGCAACGCCTTGGCGCGGTCTTCCACCAGATCCCACTTGTTCACGGCGATCACCAGGGCGCGGCCCTCGCTCAGCACATGATCGGCGATGGTCAGGTCCTGGCGGTCGAAGCCGAGATGGCCGTCCAGCATCAGCACCACCACCTGCGCCATGCGGATGGAATAGAGCGAGTCCGCGACGGAGAGTTTTTCCAGTTTCTCTTCCACGCGGGACTTGCGCCGCATGCCGGCGGTATCCACCAGGCGGATGCGGCGGCCCTGGTATTCCCAGGCGATGGTGATGCTGTCGCGCGTCAGGCCCGGCTCCGGGCCGGTGAGCAGGCGGTCGGTGCCGAGCAGCGCATTGATCAGGGTCGATTTGCCGGCATTGGGGCGGCCCACCACGGCAAGCTGGATCGGCCGCGTCGGATCATCCGGTGTCTCGACATCCACATCAACATCGACCGGCAGCAGCGCGCCTTCGTCCTCGACTTCCTGGATTTCTTCTTCCGGGGCGCCGACATGCGGCAACAATGCGTCATGCAAGTCAGACAAGCCCTCGCCATGCTCGGCGGAAACCGGCAGCGGCTGGCCAAGCCCCAGGCCATGCGCCTCGGCCAGCCCTGTGATGCCAGAGCGGCCTTCGCATTTATTGGCCAGCAGCAGCATCGGCTTGCGCCGGCGGCGCAGCCATTTGGCGAAATGCTCGTCCAGCGGCGTGATGCCGGCGCGGGCGTCGATCACGAACAGCACCACATCGGATTCAGCTACGGCCTGCTCGGTCTGCAGCCGCATGCGGCCAGCCATGGTTTCGTCTTCCGCGTCCTCAAGGCCGGCGGTGTCGATGATGATGAATTCAAGATCGCCGAGCCGACCCTGGCCTTCGCGGCGGTCACGCGTCACGCCCGGCGTGTCATCGACCAGCGCCAGGCGCTTGCCGATCAGCCGGTTGAACAGCGTCGACTTGCCGACATTGGGCCGGCCGACAATGGCGACTTTGCGTTGCATTGGAACCCTAGCGGAAAGCGGTCAGGCGGGCGTTTTCGGTCAGGATAAAGACCGTCTGCCCTGCCACCAGCGGCGCTACTGCCGCCGGGCCTGAAAGTTTGATGGCGCCAACAAGGTCGCCGGTATAGGGCGAGATCGCATAGGCGCGCTCGTCCGTGGAAGCAACGATCAGACGGTCGCCGGCCAGCACCGGGCCATACCAGGTGATCACGCCCTTGCGCACGGGTGCCGTGGGATCCTTGTACCGCTGAAGCTGCCGGATCCACTTCACCTTGCCGTCGCGGCGGCTGAGGCAGATAAGCTCGGCATCCACCGTCACCACGAAGATGAAGTCGCCCGCCACCCACGGCGTCTGCACCGCGCCGATGGCACGCTCCCAGACACGCTCGCCGGTACGAATGTCGATGGCGACAAAGCGGCCCGACTGGCTCACCGCGTAGACACGGCCCCGGTCGATCACCGGCAGCGCGTTGATATCATTCAAGGCGCCGATGGCGCTGACGCGGCCTGCGGTGCGCACCAGCTGCTCCGACCAGCCGACCGTGCCGGTCTCGGCACGGAGCGCCACCACTTCACCCGACGAGAACGGCGCCACCACAGTGCTGCCTTCCGCCGCCGGTGCAGCGGCGCCAAGCAGGCCAGCAGCTTCAACGATGCCGGCATAGGTCCAGAGCTGGCGGCCGGTATCGCCTTCCAGGGCGAAAAGCTGGTTATCCTGGGTGATGATGTAGACGCGGCCGCCTTCGGTGGCCGGCGCGCCACGCACCGGCAGTTTCAGCGGCACATGCCAATAGAGCAGGCCGGTATTGGGCTGCAACGCCACCACGTCGCCATAGGCGGTGGCAACGAACAGCTTGCCCTCGGCATAGGCCAGGCCACCGCCCAGCGCGCCTTCGGTCTCGCCCCTTGGCGTCAGATCGACGCGCCACAGCCGGCGGCCGGTATTGGCATCGAAGGCCGTGACCCGCGAGGCCGCGTCCTTGGTGAAGATGCGGCCCTCGGCAACCACCGGCTGGCCGAGAATCTTGGTCTCGTCGTCGCCCGCCGCGCCAACATCGGCATTCCAGACTTCACGTAGCGTGTCACCCAACGCCAGATGCTGCATGGCATGGCTGGGATAGCCGCCCGGCTGCGGCCAATCGGCATTGGCCCAGGGCTTTGGCAGTTGCACCGGCATCTGCGCCAGTTGCGGATCGGGATCGAGCTGGGAGTCGAAAGCCAGCACCGAGATGCGCTCGCCCGCCACTTTCGGCTTGTCCTTCACCGTGAAGAAATCGGTGACGGTATCGCAGCCGGCAAGCAGCAGCGGCAACAGCAGTAAAGCAAGATGGCGGGCGCGCATTGGCATCATCACGGATTGAGCGGGCCGCCAAGGGCGGCGAGCAATTCGCTGGCGCGACCGCGTGCGCCCGGCGAGGCGTTCGGATCGTCGGCCAGTTCGGTGAGCAGCTTGCGGGCCTGGTTACGGTCGCCGGCCTTCAGTTCGGTCAGCGCCAGCAACTCGCGCACATTGGAAACCCAGGGGCTGGTGGCCGGAATACCGCCAAGCCGGCGGCGCAGGTCCTCCACGCTCAGGGCATCGAAGCCGTTCAGCGCCGCGTAGTAGCGCGCCAGGTCGCGGAAGTCGGCGGTGTAGGCGGAATTGCCGGCAATGACATCATAGGCGGCGATAGCGCCGGTGATGTCCTTGGCGCGGACCAGTTGGCCGGCCTGCTGGAAAGCGGCGAGCAGGCCATAGCCATCGGCGCCCGAGGCGGCGATGCCGGCGAAAGCCTGGGCGGCCTCGGCATGCTTGCCCTCCTGGCCCAGTGACTGGGCGGTGACGAAGGCCCGGGCGGCGGCCTCGGCCCTCTCGACACGGTAATGCTGCCAGATCTGGTAGCCGGCCACGCCTGCCAGCAGCAGGACCAAGGCGGCAATCATCGGCACCCGGTAACGCTGCCAATGCCGCGCCATCTGGTCGCGGCGGTATTCCTCGTCCACTTCCTGGATAAAGGTATCTTTCTCGGCCAACGCCCAGCTCCTCAGCACAAACTACGGCGCAAATCGCCGTTTTCAGCCCTTGCCACGCGCAGCACGGGCAAGCGGCGCGTACCATAGCGGCAACGCGGCCCCTTGGCAAAGCCCGGCGCGGAACCGGATTCCTTGGTAACGCTTTGATAATACATGGACTCTTGGCAAAGAAAAAAAACCTGTCTATGCTCGCGTCGGTTTTGATGCCGCCATAGGGGTGGCCAAGACGTTGCATATATCCTTTTCGGGGGAGCAGACGGCATGCGGGCAGTGATCGCCAAGACGCTTCGGAGCGCCTTCCTGGCTGGTGCCGTTTTCACCGTATCCGGTGCGATTCTGGCAGCCGTTCCCGCCCTGGCGCAGAAGGGTCCGCGACACCCGACCGCCCCGATTCCCTTCGAGCAGGAACGCGCCCGCGAACGCGGCGACCGCGCCATGCTGCTGCTGAACGAAGACGCCTCGCGTATTCCCGGCCACCGCATCGTCGAACTGCCGATCATCAACGGCAAGATGGGCGAACATGCCAAGCTGGACGACAACGTGGAAATCTTCTTCCCGTTCGGCCGTATCCTCACCGCCACCACCGAAATCCACAAATACCGCCCGGTCGGCGTGAAGACCGAAGGCATGGGGCCGGAATTCCTGCCCGATCCGCGCTATGGCCGGGTGAAGAATTTCGACCGTGCGCTGGGCGCCGTCTGCGCCAGCGAGCGTATCGATGGCGGCCCGTACAAGGTGGAATTGCGCCGCGGCAGCGACCAGAGCCTGTCGCTGGTGCGCAGCATCCCGGCCGAGAACAAGCCGACCACTGACGACGATGCCGTTTCCTATCGCGTGGTCAGTTCCATGGATATCCGCTATCTGAGCCGCCAGGAGCCGGAGGCCGACCGCCTCTACCGCCGCTGCCTGCAAGGCGCTGACGCCCAGCGCATCAGCCAGAAAGACTAACTCCTTACTTCTCTTTTACGGGCCGGAGACCAGCCGATGTCCTGGCAATCCTGGGCCCAGTTGCTGGGCCTGCTGATGGCGGCCCTGCTTATCCTGCCGGCCGCCTTGCGCCTGCCCTGGAAGAGCCGCCGCATCCTGGTCTACATCGCCGGCTGGCTGGCGATCTTCGCCATCGTCGGCCTGACCATCCAACTGCTCCAGTAAGACTGCTCCAGTCACGTTACTGGGAGCAATCCATCGCGCGATTGACGCTCAGGTGGGGGCTGGCGCTAAAGTACGCCCGGCCCGCACGCCGAAGCAGAATCCACACAACACGGCGCGGCCATCACACAGAGAGGGACACATCCATGAATGAATTGCTGAGCCTGGCGCCGAAGGTGGATTTCTCGCGGCGCGGCTTTGTCGCCACCGGCCTGATCACCGGCTTCTCGCTCGCTGCCGCCCCCGTGGTGGCGCAGAGCGTGATCACCACCGACACCACCGGCCTCACCGCCGGCGAAGTGAAGGTGCCGGTGCCGGGCGGCCAGATGTCGGCCTACCGCGCCATGCCGGCCAAGGATGGCCCGTTCCCCACCGTGCTGGTGATCCAGGAAATCTTCGGTGTGCATGAGCATATCAAGGATGTGTGCCGCCGCCTCGCCAAGCTCGGCTATCTCGCCATCGCGCCGGACCTCTATGCCCGCCAGGCCGATATGAGCAAGGTGACCGAGATGCAGGCTGCCGTTGCCGTGGCCGGCCAGGTGCCGGACGCGCAGGTGATGGCCGATCTCGATGCCATGGCCGCCTGGGCCAAGAAGAATGGCGGCCATCAGACCAAGCTCGGCATCACCGGCTTCTGCTGGGGCGGCCGCATCACCTGGCTCTATGCCGCGCATAACCCGAACCTCACGGTCGGCGTTGCCTGGTATGGCCGTGTCGTCGGCCAGCCGAACGAACGCCAGCCGCGCAATCCGGTGGACCTTGCCGCCGCGATCAAGGCGCCGGTGCTGGGCCTCTATGGCGGCGCCGATCAGGGTATCCCGAACGACACCGTCGAGCAGATGCGCGCCGCGCTCCGCACCGCCGGCAAGACCTTCGACTTCATGATCTACCCGGACACGCCGCACGCCTTCCATGCCGATTACCGCGCCACCTACCGCAAGGCGCAGGCGGAAGATGGCTGGGCCAAGATGCATGCCTGGTTCGTGCGCAACGGCCTCGGCTGATCTTCGCAGATAAGGCTTGAACGAACGGCGGCCCGGCTTATCCGGGCCGCCGTTTTCTTTTGCCGCCCGTGCTAAACTCGCAGTTCATACGCACCGGGGCCGATTCCATGCTGCTCGTTCCGACCTACACTTCCGCCAGCCCGATCGAGGGTGTTGGCCTGTTTGCCGCCGAGGCGATTCCTGCTGGTACGCTGATCTGGCGCTTCGAGCCGGCCTTCGACCGCGTGATCCCGGAAGACGTGTTCGCGCAATTGCCGCCGCCGGCGCGCGCCTTCGTCGAACGCTATGGCTATATCACGCCGCAGATTCCGGGCGGCTGGGTGGTAAGCCTGGACAATACCCGCTTCATCAATCACGCCACCGATCCGAACACCGACAACACCACGCCGCAGACCTTTGCCCGCCGCACTATTGCCAAGGGCGAGGAGATCACCTGCGACTACGGTGAGTTCTGCGAATTCACGCTCGATTAGCAGCGATGCCGAAGGCACAAGTGGCGCACCGCGAAGATGGCTGTCACTTGATCTGAGTCAATGTTGCCTGCCGCTCGGCAGCATAACCTCGCATCCATCAGCCAGTCAGTGTTGTTGAGGATGCGGACCATGACCACCTTCGAAACCTTCTTTCTCTGCGGCGCCATTGCATCTTTCGCGCTGTTCGCGGTGACCCTGGCCTTCGCCAGCATCACGTCTGGTTCGCGTCCGTAACCGATTTTGAACGACCCCAAATTTTAACGACGACGGCATGGCCTTGGCCATGCCGTCGAAGGCGAGCGGCGTCGGCAGTCTCACCCCCTGCCGCGCCGCGAGCGCCCTCCCCATCACCTCTGGGGCCAGGCGTATTATTCCCGGGCGCATAATTCCTGGGCAGAGTGGCGCAGATTCCACCGCCGCCCCCGAGGCTTAGCTCAAAAATCCCAGTTCACCGCAGATCATAGCTTGGCACGCTTTGTGCTACCCGCTATCCTACACATACCTGTATAGACCAATTTTTGTCGGCTAGCAGATAAGTGGGGGGCAAATGAGTGGCGTAAGCGAGCAGGATATCGCCAGTTTCCAGCAGGATGGCGTGGTTGTCGTGCGGAACGTATTCCACGACTGGATCGCGCCGCTGCAGGCCGGCATTGCCGCGCTGATGGCTGATCCGAGTCCGCTGGAGCGCACGGTGAAGCCGGAAGACGGCACGGCGCCGTTCTTCCAGGATCTCTGCAACTGGCAGCGCATCCCCCAATTCCAGGATTTCGTACTCCACTCCGGCGCCGCAAAGCTCGCCGCCGCGCTGATGGGCTCAAAGACCGCGCGCTTCTTCCATGATCATGTGCTGGTGAAGCAGCCGGGCGGCAGCACGGTGACGCCGTGGCACCAGGACCAGCCCTATTACTGCGTCGAAGGCAAGCAGAGCGTCAGCTTCTGGATTCCACTCGATCCGGTGCCGCGCGACGTGGTGATGGAATGTGTGCGTGGTTCGCATCGCTGGGGCAAGGATTTCCGCCCGATGCGCTTCAACGGCACGCGGCTCTATGAGAATGACGATTTCGAGGTGATGCCGGATATCGAGGCGAAGCGCCAGGAACTGGATATCGCCGGCTGGGACATGCAGCCCGGCGATGCCATCGCTTTCAATTTCCGCACCGTGCATGGCGCACCGGCCAATAACTCGCCCCGCATGCGCCGCGTCTTTTCCGCCCGCTGGGTGGGCGACGACGCGGTCTATGCCGAGCGCGCCGGCAAGGGCTCGCCGCCCTTCACCGGCCTCACCATGGCGAATGGCGATCCGTTCGACGCACCGATCTTCCCAGTCGTCTATAATTCTGCTTCAGTACGTTAAGTCCGCCCTGCCCCGGTCATTCGGCCGGGGCGTTTTTGTTTCCACCTAACCACCGATACGGAGATCTCGATGTTGCGATCCACCAAGACCCTCGGCGCCCTGATCGGCACCGCTTTTGCCCTCACCGCCTCGCTGGCGCAGGCGCAGGATACCAAGGTTGGGATCGGCATTTCCGGCTGGACCGGCTTTGCCCCGATCACGCTGGCCAAGGAAGCCGAAATCTACAAGAAGAACGGCCTTGACGTGACGATCCGCAAGATCCCGCAGAAGGACCGCCACCTGGCGCTCGCTTCGGGCGACATCCAGTGCGCCGCCACCACGGTGGAAACCTGGATCGTGTGGAACACCAACGGCATCGCCACCACCCAGCTGTTCAAGATGGACCAGGGCATGGGTTCGGACGGCATCGTCGCCCGCAACTCCATCACCAAGGTTTCCGACCTGAAGGGCAAGACCGTTGCCGCTTCGGCGCCGGGCACCAACCCGCATTTCACGCTGGCCTGGATCCTGAAGAAGAACGGCCTCAAGCTCAGCGACGTGAACCTGGTCACGCTGGAGCCGGCGCCGGCCGCCAATGCCTTCGTTGCCGGCACCGGCAGCCTGGATGCGGCAGTGACCTATGAGCCGTATCTCAGCCTGGTTCGCGACAAGCCGGAATCGGGCAAGCTGATTGCCGACAGCTTGCAGTATCCGATGGTGTTCGACAGCTTCGGCTGCACCCCGAAGTTCATCAAGGAGAACCCGAAGGCCGTGAAAGGCCTGGTGGAAAGCTACTTCCAGGCACTGGATATGATCGCCAAGGAAAAGACCAAGGCCTTCACCATCATGGGCGCCGACGTGAAGCAGACCGCCGAGCAGTTCGAGAAGTCGCAGTCCATGATCAAGTGGGCTGACCGCGAGGCGAACAAGAAGTTCTTCAACGGCGAAATCCAGGCCTTCAACAAGGAAGCCGCGGCCCTGCTGCTGGAGATCGGCGTGATCAAGACCATGCCGGCCAATATGGACAGCCTGTTCGACACCAGCTTCCTGAACTAAGCACGATAATGCCCACAGCCCGAGTGAAACCGATGATCCAACGCATGCCTGGCAGGTCTGTATGAAGCTGCTCGTTCCGGTGTCGCGCGAAAGCCGCACCATTCTTGGCATTGCCTTCTTTGTCGGTTTTGTCGGGCTGTGGGCCCTGCTTACCTGGTCCGGTTCGGTGCCGAAGCATTTCCTTGCTTCGCCCTGGCAGACCTTGAAGACCGGTATCTTCCTCTTCTCTGACCAGAAATTCGCCCACGATGTCGGCATGACGATCTGGCGCGTGGTCGGTGGCTTCCTGATCGCCGCCGTCATCGCCGTGCCGCTCGGCATCAGCATGGGCGCCTACAAGCCGGTGGAGGCGTTCTTCGAACCCTTCGTCTCGTTTGCCCGCTACCTGCCTGCCTCCGCCTTCATCCCACTGCTTATCCTGTGGGTCGGCATCGGCGAGGCGCAGAAGCTCACCGTGATCTTCCTCGGCTGCTTCTTCCAGCTTACCCTGATGATCACCATGATCGTCGCCGGCACGCGGCGCGATCTGGTGGAAGCCGCCTACACGCTCGGCTGCAAGGATACTGGCGTGATCCGCCGCGTGCTGCTGCCCGGTGCCGCCCCCGAAATCGCCGAGGCGCTACGCCAGGTGCTCGGCCTGGGCTGGACCTACATCATCGTTGCCGAACTGATCGGCGCCTCTTCCGGCATCGGCCACATGATCACCGACAGCCAGGCGCTGATGGCAACCGACAACATCATTGCCGGCATCGTAGTGATCGGCCTGGTCGGCCTGGTGACCGACCTTGTGTTCAAGAAGGTGAACCAGCACCTGTTTTCGTGGAGTCTGCTGCGGTGAGCCGGCTGTCGATCAAGAATGTGAGCAAGGTATTCCCCGGCGTGAAGCGCAACGCGCCGCCGACCCAGGCGCTGCTGCCGGTAGACCTGGAGGTCGGCGACAACGACTTCATCACCGTGCTCGGCCCTTCGGGCTGTGGCAAATCCACCCTGCTGCGCCTGGTGGCCGGCCTGGAAACGCCGACCACGGGCCAGATCCTGCTGGATGGCGAGCCGATCAGCGGCCCCGGCGCCGACCGGGGCGTGGTATTCCAGAGCTACACGCTGTTTCCCTGGCTCACCGTGCAGCAGAATATCTGCTTCGGCCTGCGCGAAAAGGGCATGCCGGAAAAGCAGCAACTGGAAATCGCCGGCCGCTTCATCGCCCAGGTGGGATTGCGCGGCTTCGAGAATCATTTCCCGAAGCAGCTTTCCGGCGGCATGCAGCAGCGCGTCGCCATTGCCCGTGCGCTCGCCAACGACCCGAAGATCCTGCTGCTTGATGAGCCCTTTGGCGCGCTCGACAACCAGACCCGCGTGCTGATGCAGGAATTGCTACTCGGCATCTGGGAACAAGCGCAGAAGACCGTGTTGTTCGTCACGCATGACATCGACGAGGCAATCTTCATGGCCAGCCGCGTGGTGGTGTTCTCCGCCCGCCCCGGCCGGATCAAGAGCGAAGCCAATGTCGATCTGCCGCATCCGCGCCACTACACGGTGAAAACCACACCGGAATTCATGCAGCTCAAGGCCCGTCTCACGGAGGAAATCCGTGCCGAGGCTCTGGCCGCCGCGCATTGATCCGAACCGCCATGCCCGCCAAAGCCAAAGCCCTGCAAAGCCGCTCCCGCTCCGCCACGCCGCGCAAGCCGGCAGCGAAGCCCGCGGCCAAGGCGGCGCCCTTGCGCGTGGCGGCAAGCAATGGCGGCCCGGCACTGGCGCTGTATGAACAGATCAAGGAGCATATCCGGCGTAAGATTCTGGATGGTTCCTGGCCGCCCGGTCATCGCATGCCTTCGGAGCAGGATCTGGTGGTGCAGTTCGGCGCCGCGCGCATGACCGTGAACCGCGCCCTGCGCGAACTGGCGGAACAGGGCCGCGTCGTGCGCGTGGTCGGCGTCGGCAGCTTCGTGGCCGAAGACAAGCCGCAATCGACGCTGTTGCAGATCGCCAATATCGCCGCCGAGATCCGCCAGCGCGGCCATGACTACCGCTGCGAGGTGCAGTTGGCCGAGCGCGTGGCGGCACCGCCGGATATTGCTGCCTGGCTTGATCTGCGGGCCGGTGCTTCCGTGTTCCATGCCGTCTGCCTGCATCTGGAGAACGGCATCCCGGTGCAGCTTGAAGACCGCTATGTCAGCCCGGCGATGGCACCCGAATTCCTGCAACAGGATTTCGCCGCCATGCCGCCCGGCGAGTATCTGGTGCGCCATGTGCCCTATGATCAGATCGAGCATGTGGTGGATGCGGTGCTGCCGAGCCATGAACAGGCCGAGCGGCTGGCTATGCCGGCGGATGAGCCCTGCCTGCTGCTGACCCGGCGCACCTGGAACCGCAATACGCCCGTCACCATGGTGCGCTGCCTGCATCCCTCCTCGCGCTACCGGCTCGGCTGCCGCTTCCCGGTCAACGGCAATCAGACTTTCGGCTGATCCTCATGCTTATCCGCCCGTATCAAGAGGCCGACCGCGCCGCGGTCATTGCGCTGTGGCAGGAATGCGGCCTCACCCGGCCGTGGAACGATCCCGGCCAGGATATCGATTTCTGCGTCGGCTCGGCCGAAGCGACCCTGCTGGTGGCTGAACTGGATGGCGCCGTGATCGGCAGCGCCATGGTGGGCCATGACGGCCACCGCGCCTGGGTCTATTACCTGGCGGCCAGCCCGGCGCAGCAGCGCGGCGGTTTGGGCCGCAAGCTGATGCAGGCCGCCGAGGATTGGGCGCGGGCGCGTGGCGTGCCGAAGCTGATGCTGATGGTGCGGCCCGAGAACGAGCGCGTATGCGCCTTCTACGAACGGCTGGGCTATATCGAGGAGCCACGTATCATCTTCTCGCGGCGCCTCGACGGGCAATAGCCCTACTGCGCTCCCAGGAAATCCATCTTGCCGAGCGGCACGCCCTTATGGCGCAGGATGCCGTAGGCGGTAGTGACATGGAAATAGAAGTTCGGCAGCGAGAAGCCGAACAGGAAATTCACGCCCTTGAAATGCAGTTCGCGGCGCGGTGTCTTCAGCACGATATCGCGCTCGGCAGCATCCTCGAACGCCTTCGGATCCAGGCTTTTCAAGAACGCCACGGTCTTGGCGATGCGCTCATGCAATTCCGGGAAGCTGGTCTCGGTATCCGCCATACTCGGCGGCGTGAGACCGGCCAGCCTGGCACCGCCAGCCTTGGCTGCATCGCTCACCGACTGCACCTGACGGATCAGCGAATACATGTCCGGCGCCAGCTTCGCCTCCGCCAGTTCGGCAAGCGGGATATTGCTGGCGGCAGCAAATTCCTCAGCTTTGGTGAGAAAATAATCCAGGCGGTCGAGGCCGCGCAGATAGACCGGTACCGAGGCCTGGTACATGGAAAGCGACATGGTTTCCTCCGCTGCTTATGCTGCGGCGGAGATAGGGCTTGAAATATCAATGGTCAATCGTGACTATTAGTTAGTTTTGACAATTCTCTGTCGCGTCAACAACAAGCCACCCTCATACACAGGAATCGTTTGGGTAATTGCCTCCAGTTTATAGAAACGATTTTTAGCTATAAATTTCTCAATCCATGGAAAATCGCAACTGTAAAAAATCGTATTTTCTGCACTTCTAACAATTAGCTTATTAATTTTTATAATCTCGTCCGATTCAACCTTCTTCACTTTGTATCGAAAGTTGGAAAATTTTAAATCCACATTCTTTTTTTCAATTTTTAAATTGGGAATTATCCGAACCGCCAGATTTGGAGCCAATGGAACGATTCTATTTATAATATCAGAATCACCAGATGCTTCACTGGCGATTGGGAAATCGCTTGTAAAAAACGGGCTATCTTCCAAATTATTTATCAAAACCTCCCAACTAAAATTTCCGAACATAGATACTATTTTAATGATGTTCATTATTCCGATTGCTTGAGGATATTTTTCATCAACATCAAATCTCAAAACATTACCGTCTAGTAGTTCTCGAATTGATTTTCCTTCAAAGGCAGATGGCAATGATGGCAGCCGGTCACTTTCCGCAAGTCGAATCAGTGTAGTTTCCAATTGCTTCTTGAGAGGGTTGATATGCAACCTCATGCCAGTTGGCGAGCATGTCATAATATAAGCTATAAATCCTGCTACCACATGGATAGCATCTCTGTTTGGACAACCCTCTCTTAGAGATTCAATTGCGGTGTTATATTTTGGTTCGATAAATTTCAAATACTCCTCGATTACGCGATTGTTATCGAGGTACAGGTTAGTGCTCCCCCCTTCAATTCGGCATACATCTTCAGATTTACACTGAAATTTCAACAGGTCACTTTTTCTTATTGCGTACATTCGCCGCACAAGGGCTGGCGAGTAAAAATTTTTCAAATGAACTTGCGATATATAATGATCCCGAGGCATATGCTGCTTTATTCCACTACCTGCACCGGCTGTAAGCGAAAACCCAATGCCTGCGTCACCTTCAGGATAGTGGCAAATTCTGGGCTGCCATCGGGCGAAAGCGCCTTGTATAGACTTTCACGGCCAAGCCCGGCGGCACGCGCCACTTGGGTCATGCCCCTGGCCTTTGCAATATCGCCAAGCGCGGCAGCGATCAGGCGCGGCTCGCCATCGGCAAAGGCTGCATCCAGATAGGCCTGCTGATCCGCCTCGGTCGCGAGATACTTCGCCGCGTCGTAGCGCCGGGTCGCGGTCTTCCTGCCAGCCATGACATCTCCTAAAACTCTCTGGCCATGACGATTGCCTGCTCGATATCGCGCTGCTGCCGCCGCTTATCGCCGCCGCAAAGCAGGATGATCAACGCTTCGCCACGCCGCAAGAAATACACCCGATAGCCTGGGCCATGGTCAATGCGCAACTCGCTTACGCCCTCGCCAACCGGCCTGGCATCGCCGGCAAGGCCCAGGCTCAGTCGCCTAATACGAACCTGGATGCGGGCACGCGCCTCGCGATCCCGTAATCCGCTCAGCCATGCGACGAACATGACAGTTTCGCGGATTTCGATCATGCCCTACTGTATCCTATAAGATACAGTAGGGCAACTGCAAATCTCGCTAACCAACGTAAGCCTTCACGTTCTGGCGCTGCTCGCCCAGGCCGGCGATGCCGAGATGCACCTTGTCGCCTGCCTTGAGATAAAGCGGCGGCTTCTGGCCCATGCCGACGCCCGGCGGCGTGCCGGTGGAGATCACATCGCCCGGCTGCAGGCTCATGAACTGGCTGAGATAGCTGATCAGGTAGCGCACGCCATAGACCATGGTCTTGGTCGAGCCGTTCTGGAAGCGATGGCCGTTCACATCGCAGAACATGGCGAGGTTCTGCGGATCCGCCACCTCGTCGGCAGTCACCAGCCAGGGGCCGATAGGGCCGAAAGTGTCGCAGCTCTTGCCCTTGGTCCACTGGCCATGACGCTCGATCTGGAAGGCGCGCTCGGACACGTCGTTGATGGTGCAATAGCCGGCGACATGGCTCATCGCATCGGCTTCGCTGACATAGCGTGCCACCTTGCCGATCACCACGCCGAGTTCGACTTCCCAGTCGGTCTTGAGTGAGTTCTTCGGAATGATCAGATCATCATCCGGTCCCATGATGGCCGAAGTCGCCTTCATGAAGATGATCGGCTCCGGTGGCACGGTGGCTCCGGTCTCGGCGGCATGGTCGGAATAGTTGAGACCGATGCAGATGAACTTGCCGACGCCATTGACGCAGGCGCCGATGCGCGGATTGCCCGCCACCTTCGGCAGCGCGTTCACATCCACGCCGCGCAGCTTGGCCAGCGCATCGGGCTGCAAGGTGGCGCCATTGATATCGCCGACCACGCCGGAAAGATCGCGGATCGCGCCCTGGGCGTCGAGGATGCCCGGCTTTTCCTGGCCCAGCGGGCCATAACGCAACAGTTTCATCTACTCAATCTCCGTTGTTGAAATCTTACAGCGACCAGCCGCCATCGATCATGTGGATGGCGCCGGTGGTGAAGGAAGCCTCGTCGGAAGCAAGATAGACCGCCAGCGCGGCGATTTCCTCAGCCGTACCCAGCCGGCCCAGGGGCTGGCGGGCCACGAAAGCCTCGCGGGCTTTCTCCACGCTGCCCATGCTCTGGCCGAGCGAAGCGATGCGGTCATCGAGCGACGGCGACTGGATGGTGCCAGGACAGATGGCATTGCAGCGGATGCCCTGGCGGATGAAGTCCAGCGCAATGGCCTTGGTCAGGCCGATCACCGCCGCCTTGCTGGTGCCATAGACGAAACGGTTGCCCGCCGCTTTCACCGAGGAAGCGCCAGACGCGATATTGACGATCGACGCGCCCTTGCCGCTTTCCAGCATCGCCGGCAGCAAGGCCTTGGTCAGGCGGTACATCGAGCGCACATTGAGATTCATCGCGAAATCCCACTGCTCCTCGGTGCAATCGAGGATATTGCCGTGATGCACGAAACCGGCGCAGTTGAACAGGATATCCACTGCCCCAACCTTGGCACCGAAAGCCTTGATCGCCTCAGGGTCCAGCATGTCGAGTTTCTCGGTATGGATGCCGGGCAAGCTGCGCAATTCGCTCAGCTTGTCAGCATTCACATCGGTGGCGATCACCTTGGCGCCTTCATTGACAAAAGCAATGGCGGTAGCCCGCCCGATACCCTGCGCCGCGGCGGTGATCACCGCCGTCTTGCCCTGCAACCGCATATACGCTTCTCCTTTTGATAACCCGTGGCCCGCTCGACTTTCCAACCAGAGCAGACACATTCTCTCCCATCTGATATATCAGTTGGGCAAACTCTACCCGCTGGCGCCCCACCATGCAAGGCCAGCAGGCAAAGCCATAACCCAAGGCCGTAACGCAAGGGATGCGCCCGTCCCCTCTCTGGGTTAGGCTTGGAATACAGGCATTTTACACAGGAGCTACCGATGACCGCCGAAATCGCCGCCTACTGGCCGCAAGTGCTGAAGATGCTGACCTCGTTCGGCGGCGCGGTGCTGATCTTCATCGGCTTCTGGATCGCCGGCGGCCTCGCCCGCACCGTGCTCTACCGCGTCGCCGAACGCGACAAGCAACGCAAGGATGTGCTGGAGCTGCTGGCCTCGGCGGCACGCTGGGGCATCATCGGCTTCGGTGCCATCACCGCGCTCGGCACGCTCGGCGCCGATGTCACCGGCCTGATCGCGGGCCTTGGCCTCACCGGCTTCGCGCTCGGCTTCGCGCTGAAGGACATCCTCTCCAGCCTGATGGCCGGCATGCTGATCCTGCTCAACCGCCCCTTCGTCAGCGGCGACCGCATCATCGTTACCGGCATCGAAGGCCGCGTGGCCAAGATCGACCTGCGCTATACCGAGGTGGTGGATGATGACAACAAGCGCCACTTGATCCCGAATGCCAATGTGCTTGGCAATGTCGTGACCGTGCTGCCGGTCGCGTAATTCTATATCTGCCAACAGGAGGAGACGGACAATGATGAAAAAGGTAGCCCTGGCTCTGGCCGTGATCGTGCTGATCGTGGCCGGCGGCGTCTATTACCTGTTCTCCAATCTCGACAGCCTGGTGAAGGTGGCAATCGAGACCTACGGCACCGAAGCCACCCAGGCCCGTGTCAGCGTCGGCAAGGTGACAATCGGTCTGCGCGAAGGCAGTGGCGCCATCGCTGACCTGAAGGTTGGCAACCCGAAAGGCTTCAACACCCCGGAGGCGCTCAGCCTTGGCGATATCTCGCTGAAACTTGATACCGCGACGCTGCAACAGAACCCGATCGTGATCAAGGAAATCACCATCACGCGGCCGAAGGTGACCTACGAATACGCCAGCAGCGGCGGCAACCTGGAAACCATCCAGAAGAATACCCAGGCCTATGCGCAGAAGATGGGGGCTGGCGGCTCGAAGCCGACCGGCGCCGCCACGCCGCAGAAAGATGGCAAGCCGGAAACCAAGGTAATCATCGAGCGCCTGGTGGTGACCGGCGGCCAGATCGGCATGAGCCACGCTGCCTTGCAGGGCCGTGAACTCAGCGCCCCGCTGCCCACCATCACGCTCACCGATATCGGCAAGAGCCAGGGCGGCGCCACTCCGGCGGAAGTGGCCGAGAAAGTACTGGGCACCATCAGCCAGCAGGCCGCCCGCGTTGCCAGCGGCGAATTGCAGAAGCAACTCGGCGACCAGCTCAAAGGCGCCATCGGCGGCGCGGCAGGTGCTGCCAGCGGTGCTGCTGGTGCGGCCGGCGGTGCAGCCGACAAGCTGAAAGGCCTGCTCGGCAAGTAACCGTTTCACGTTCAGCATGGCCGGCGCATATTCCGCCGGCCATGCTCGATTTCCACATACTGCTTCTTACGACATTACTTTAAACCATTCACTGCCTGGGGATTAGAGGCACTGCTGCCGCTCCCAGGCGCTTTGTGCCAAGGCAAAATAAAATGCGTAAGGCAATCACAGACGAATTGAAAAGGCGCGGCAAAGAGGCGGTTTTTAAACTCATATTCGGTGCTGTTTTTGGTGTGATCAGCCTACTTTATATTACATATCATCCGAAATTCTCGGTAGCAGACCATATAGAACGTCTTATCCAGGAAGCTGCCGGAGCAAACGTCCACATCACTCAATTCGAGATGCTACCGCATGCTGGTGGCGCCTCCATTGAGCGTTTGGCCGTGCAAAATCCACAAGGATTCAGCCGTAATGACGCTATGGAACTCCACGGCATCGGCGTGAAGTTCGATCCAGCCTCGCTGCGCACCGGCCATCTGGTGATTCAGGAATTGACCATCCGCAAGGCAATCTATCGGTATGAGACAAGTAACCGGAACGAAAATCTTCGCAGCCTGATGCGCAACGCCATTGCCCAAGTAGACCGGCTGTATAACGCGCCGCCAAAACTCCGCGATCAGGTTTCCATGGCCACCGACGCGGCTGTCGGCACAGCCATTACCATCAACACGCTGCGCATCCTTGATGGACATATTGTCTTAACCAATGCCGCACGCTCTCAGCCAGACCTCCTGTTTCCGATACCGCCTCTGGAATTGTGGAATGTCACGCGCAATCGCCATGGCCTGTCACAACAGGAAGCAGCGGCGGAACTCGCAATGGTCCTTATTCGCCATGGTAGCCGGGCGGCCGATGCCGCCTTTCGCCAGGGCCTGCCACGAAATGCCCGGCCGGCGCGGTAGCCCGGCTTCCAGTAAGAGGGTAGACTGAGACCCGTCTCGCCCTGTTCCCGGCTCCATACAATAAAATGACCCTGACGCGTTTCCTGATCGGTGCCCTGCCGGGCACTGCGGCTTTGCTGATTGGCATCGGCATGGCGCGCTTCGGCTATACGCCGCTGATTCCGGCATTGATCCAGGATGGCTGGCTGCAGGCTTCCGAAGCCGTCTATCTCGGCGCCACCAATCTTGCCGGCTATCTGTTCGGCAGCATGCTCTCCTACCGTCTAGCCACCCGCTTCGGCCCCGGCCTGATGGTGCGGATCGCGCTGGCGCTGACCACGCTGAGCTTTGCTGTCTGCGCCTTGCCGCTCGGCTTCTGGTGGTTCGTGCCCTGGCGCTTCATGGCCGGCTTCACCGGCGCGGTGCTGATGATCGTGGCCTTGCCGATTATCCTCGGCCGCATGCCGCTGAACCGCCGCGCGCGCGCCTCCGGCGTGGTCTTCACCGGCGTCGGCATCGGTGTTGCGGCCAGCGGCAGCCTGGTGCCGAGCCTTGCCGCTTTCAGCGTCAGTGCCGTGTGGCTCGGCATGGCCTTGGTCGCCGGCAGCCTCAGCCTGATCACCTGGGCAAGCTGGGGAGCAGCCCCCACGCCCACCGCAACGGCGGAAGAGAAATCCGGCAAGCTGCTCACACGGCCGGTCGTGCTGCTGCTGCTGGCCTATGGCTTCGACTCTTTCGGCTTCGTGCCGCATACCGTGTTCTGGGTTGATTTCGTCGCGCGTGGCCTCGGCCGTGGCCTGGCCGAAGGCGGCTTCTACTGGGTCTGCTTCGGCGTCGGCGCGCTCTGCGGTCCGATTTCCGCCGGCTTCATCGCCGAGAAGCTCGGCTTCCACCGCGCCCTGATCATTGCCTTCCTGCTGAAATCCTTCGGCATCTTCCTGCCGCTGCTCAGCACCTCGGTGCCGGCGCTGATGCTCTCCCCCTTCCTTGCCGGCGCCTTCGCTCCTGGCATCTCGGCCATTCTCTCGGGCCGCGTCGCCGAACTGGTTGGCCTCACCCATCACCGCCAGGTCTGGGGCTGGATGACCGTGGCGGTGGGCGCCGCGCAGGCCGGCGGCGGCTATGGCCTGTCTTATCTCTTCACGCTGAATCATTCCTACATGCTGCAATTCCTCATCGGCGGCACGGCTTTGGCCATCGGCGCGGTGCTGGTGGCCTTGAGCGGCAGCAAGCCCCAGGCGGCGACATGATGCCAGGAACGCCATGATGGACGCTCGACTGAAAGCGGAATTGCTGGTGCAGGCGATCCTGCGGCTCTATGACCGCGACATGATCCCGGCCTATCTGCGCCGCCGTGGCGATGCCGATGCCGGCGCCGTGGCAGTGAAGATCGCACTCGACCGCACCAGCGCCCTACTGTTCACCCAGGCCCGCGATGGCGAAGGCCGCGCCGCCTGGCTCAAGACCGGGCCGCAGGACGATACCGCCATCGAGGCGATGCTGGCCAAGGCGGTGAGCCGCGACCCCGACCTCTGGATCGTCGAGGCCGAGGATGGCAAAGGCCGCTTCCCACTGGATAGCCCCATTATCGGCTGATAGACTCAGCCACAATCAACTCTGGGAGGCCCCTGTGGTCGGACCGCTCATCCTCATCGGCCTTGGCGCCCTGCTGCTGGCAAACAACTTCGACATGCTGTCGCTGGCCTTCCTGAATCAATGGTGGCCGGCGATCCTGATCATCCTCGGCGTCGGCATGCTGTTCCAGCGCCGCCGCTAAGCCGGCACTGCCTTGGCGCGTTGCTGGCGTACCAGCAGCACGATCACCGCCGCAACAATGCAGGCCACGCCCGCCAGGAAGAAAGCCGGCGTATAGCTCTGCGTCGAGGTGCGTACCAGGCCGGCGCCATAGGCGGCAGTGGCCGCACCAAGCTGATGCGCGGCAAATATCCAGCCAAATACCATGCCGACCTTCTGCGGGCCGAATATCTGCCCGGTCAGTTTCACCGTCGGCGGCACCGTGGCGATCCAGTCCAGGCCATAGAACAGTGCGAACAGCGACAGGCCGTAGAGCGTGAAATCGGAATACGGCAGCCACATCAGCGACAGGCCGCGCAGGCCGTAATACCAGAACAGCAGCTTGCGATTGTCGTAGCGATCCGACAGCCAGCCGGAAAGAATGGTGCCGACAACATCGAAGGCGCCCATCATCGCCAGCACCGAAGCCGCCGGTACGGCGCTGAGGCCGTAGTCACTGCACAGCGCGATGAAATGCGTCTGAATCAGGCCGTTGGTGGAGAGACCGCAGATGAAGAAGCTGCCGGCGAGAATCCAGAAAACCGGCTTCTGTGCTGCTTCCCACAGCACCACGAAAGGCGTTGCCAGGCTGGGCAATGGCGTGGCAACCGGCGCCGCCATCGGCGCGGTATCGCCGTAGGCTGCGAGGCCAAGATCGCTTGGCCGGTTGCGCATCAATAAGGCCACCAGCACCAGGGCTACAACACAAGCCGCCGCCACCGGAAACACCGCCGAGCGCCAGCCCCATTGTTCGATCATCCAGGCAGCGATAGGCAAGAAGGCCAATTGCCCGGTGGCGGAGCTGGCGGTGAGCAAGCCGACCACCAGGCCGCGCCGCGTGACGAACCAGCGGTTGGCGACCACGGCGCCAAGCACCAGCGCCGTCATGCCGGTGCCGAGGCCGAGCACCAGACCCCAGAGCAGAAACAGATGCCACAGGCTTTGCACCTGGGTGGCCAATGCCATGCCGCCGCCAACCAGCAGCACCGCCACGGTAATCACCTGGCGCAGACCGAAACGCTCCATCAGCAAGGCCGCCATCGGCCCCATCAGGCCGAACAGCGCGAAGCGGAAGGCCAGGCTGGAGGCGATCTCATCCGTGGTCCAGCCGAATTCCTTGCCCAAAGGCAGCAGCATCGCGCCGGGCAGGCCCAATGCTGCCGACATCACCAGCATGGTGAGGAAGGTGACCGCTGCGATCACCCAGGCATAATGGATGCCACGGCGTTGCAGCCACGGCGCGAGAGTGGCAGCCAGCATGGTTACGCGGCCTCCAGCACGGTAGCAACACCCTGGCCGCCGCCGATGCATTGCGTCGCCACGGCATAGCGCTTGCCCTCGCGCTTGAGCAACTGCGCCGCCTTGCCGGTGATGCGAGCACCGGTGGCACCCAGCGGATGGCCGATGGCAATGGCGCCGCCATCGAGATTTACCTTGGCTGGATCGACGCCGAGTTCGCGCAGGCAGGCGATGGCCTGGCTGGAAAAGGCTTCGTTGACCTCGAACAGATCGATATCCTCCACCTTCAGGCCGGCACGTTGCAGCGCCTTGCGCGTGGATGGCACCGGCCCCATGCCCATGATCTCCGGCGCGCAGCCAGCCGTGGCCACGGCGCGGATACGCGCCAGCACCGGCAGGTTATGCTTCACCGCGAAATCCTCCGAGCAGACCAGGGTAGCGGCGGCGCCATCAGTGAGCGGCGAGGCCGTGCCGGCGGTGACAGTACCATCGAAAGCCGGCTTCAGCGAAGCCAGACCTTCAAGTGTGGTCTGCGGCCGCAGGCAGCCATCGGCATCGACAACGCCATCGACGGTTTTCACCGGAATAATCTCCGCCATCAGCCTGCCGGCATTGAACGCGGCCGCTGCCTTCTGCTGCGAGGCCAGCGCGAAGGCCTCCTGCTCTGCCCGTGAGACCTTGAACTGCGCCGCGACATTCTCCGCCGTGCGGCCCATGGAAATGTAGGCCTCGACGCCGATCTCGGCATCTGGTTGCGCCTGCGACTTGAAACGCGGATTGGGCGAGAAGTTGAAGCCGCCCTGCGGCACCATGGTCATGGACTCAACACCGGCGCAGAGAAAGGCCTCCCCTGCCCCGATGGCGATCTGGCCGACGGCATAATGGATGCCGGTCATCGACGAGCCGCAGAAGCGGTTGATGGTGCCGCCGCCCAGCGTATTCGGGAAACCGGCCAGCAGCGAGGCAATGCGTGCGATATTGTTACCCTGCGCCGATTCCGGATAGGCGCAGCCCATCAGCACATCCTCGATCAGCACCGGATCGAGATCCAGGCGGTTGACCAGCCCCTTGAGAGCGATGGCAGCCAGATCATCGGGCCGCACATTGGCGAGACGGCCTTTCTTGGCAAAGTGGAACGGCGTGCGGGCATAGCCCGCGATCACAGCGTTCGTCATGATAATTCCTCCTTAAGCCACCGGCACCGGCGGCAGGTCCAGCTTGTCCAGTACGCCGCCGGCCAGGCGCGGCTGCGAACTCTGCAACTGCTCATGCGGCACGCCGAGCGGCACGGCACTGGCGGCATCCAGTGCGGCGACCTGCTCATTGCCAAGCTGCAACGAAAGCGCACCAAGCGTGCCATCAAGATGGGCCCGCGTGCGCGGCCCCAGGATCGGGATCAGGCTGGTGGTGGAATGCGCCGCCTTGGTACGCAGCCAGGCAATCGCCACATGGGTTGCCGGTACGCCCGCTTCCGCCGCCACGGCCAGCACGGTATCGAGCAAGGCCGTTTCGCGCGCCGATTTCTCGGTATGCACCAGCATGCCCAGCTTGGTCAGGCGCGAGGCATCCTGCTGCTCGCGGTATTTGCCGGTGAGGAAGCCGCCGCCGAGCGGCGACCACAAGGCAGCACCGAGGCCCAGGGCTTCCGCCATCGGCAGCAACTCGCGGTCCGGCGTGCGCTCGGCGAGGCTGTATTCCACCTGGATACCGGCGATCGGCAGCGTGTTGCGCAATTCGGCCAGCGTGGCGGCACGCGAAATGCGCCAGGCCGGGAAGTTCGAGAGGCCGGCATGCAGGATCTTGCCGCTGCGCGCCAGATCATCGAAGCCGCGCAGGATTTCCTCCATCGGCGTCTGCCCATCGGCCAGATGAGTCCA
This sequence comes from Ferrovibrio sp., assembly GCF_965278975.1. Lineage (GTDB taxonomy): Bacteria > Pseudomonadota > Alphaproteobacteria > Ferrovibrionales > Ferrovibrionaceae > Ferrovibrio. The sequence continues at coordinate 3,479,077 of NZ_OZ257126.1, read as the reverse complement.
GAGCAGGTCGATGCGGTCGGTCTTGAGCCGCTTCAGGCTGTCTTCCACCGCGCGGATCATGGTCTTGCGGCTGTTGCCGGTGCGGGCCAGATCAGTCTTTGGGCCAGCGCCGAGGGTATATTTCGTCGCCAGCACGAAATAGTCGCGGTCGGCGGCGATGAAATCGCTCAGCATCGCTTCCGACTGGCCGACCTGATAGGTGTCCGCCGTATCGATAAAATTGCCGCCGGCACCGACATAGCCGTCGAATATCGCCTTGGCCTCGTCGCGCTCGGCGCCATGGCCCCAGCCGGTGCCGAAATTGCCGGTGCCCAGAGCCAGTTCCGAAACCCGCAGGCCGGTATTGCGGCCAAACAGCCTGTAACGCATCGCTCGCTCCTTCTTGGCATTTAGATGATGATCATCATATATTGACATACATGACGCACGTCATTTATCTTGTCAAGCGAGCGTTACAGGAGATTTTGCCATGCGGGTCAGCAGGGAACAGGCGGCGGAAAACCGCCAGCGCATCGTGGCGACAGCGGCCAAGCTGTTCCGCGAACGCGGCTTCGACGGCATCGGCGTTGCCGATCTGATGCGCCAGGCCGGCCTCACCCATGGCGGCTTCTACGGCCATTTCGATTCCAAGGAGGATCTGATGGCCGAGGCTTCCGCCAGCATGCTGGAAACCTCGCTGCAGCGCTGGCATGAACGCGCCGCGCGCCATCCCGATGATCCGCTCGGCGCTGTGGTGAAAGCCTATCTGCGGCCACAGCACCGCGACGAACCGGGTGCCGGCTGCGGCTTCGCGGCGCTGGCCTCCGAACTCGGCCGCCAGCCGAAAAGCCTGCGCCGTCCGATCACTGAAACCCTGCGCGGCTATTTCGACCTGCTCGGCAATCTGATCGGTGGCCGCTCGGCGGCGGCGAAGCGCAAACAGGGCATGTATGCCTTCAGCGCCATGGTCGGCGCCCTGGTCCTCGCCCGTATCGCCGAGGATGATGCGTTGTCGAAAGAGATTCTCGACAGCGTCACCGACGGCGTGACCGCCAGCCGGCAGTAGCGGGCTAACTCATTATTTCTGCTCTACTTTTCTTCTGCTACCGGCCTCACCTTCCGATGCAAAAGATATATTTCTAGATATATCTTGAATTACGATATATCTCGACTTATGTTGAGATCGTGAGGCACGGCATGGCCGGCAGCCTCGCGCCAACCCAAGAAGAAAGAACCCAAGAATGATCCACAAACTGTTCGGCCATCGTGGCCGCCGCCATCGCGGCGAAGGCCATGACATGGAAGGCGGCGAGCATGAGCATCGCGGCCCCTTCGGCCACCGCCGCCATGGCCATCGCGATGGCCGCCGCCTGTTCGATTACGGCGAACTGCGCCTGCTGCTGCTGGCGATGATCGGCGACGCACCGCGCCACGGCTATGAACTGATCAAGGCCATCGAGGAACGCTTCGGCGGCAGCTACAGCCCCAGCCCAGGCGTGATCTATCCCACGCTGGCCTGGCTCGACGATATGAGCTATGCCCGCATCGAAGCCGAGGCAGGCAGCCGCAAGCGCTATCACATCACGCCGGAAGGCGAAGCCTTCCTCACCGCCAACCGCGCGGCGGTGGATGCATTGCTCAGCCGCCAGGGCAGCAGCGAAGGCCGTGGCAGCGTGCCGGCACCGGTGGTGCGGGCAATGGAAAACCTGAAGCTGGCCCTGCGCCTGCGTCTGCGCCAAGGCCCGCTGGATGCGGCAGCGGCGGAAAAGATCGCCTCGGCACTGGATGCCGCAACCCAAGTAGTCGAGCGGGGCTGAGGTGAGCGGAGCTAACCAGCTCCACCCCTGCCCTCATTTGACCGACTTGGCGTAAATCTCAGGCTTGAAGCCGGCGAGCGGCGCCTTGCCGCTCTGCTCCAGGATCGGCCGCTTGATCATGCTGGGCTGGGCCAGCATCAGCTTGATCGCCTTCGCTTCGGTGAGATTCTCGCGGTCGGCATCCGGCAGCTTGCGGAAAGTGGTGCCGGCACGGTTCAGCACCGTCTCCCAGCCCAGTGCCTTGCACCACCGTTCCAGGCTCGCCTTGTCGATGCCGGCGGCCTTGTAATCATGGAAAGCATATTTCACGCCCTGGCCATCCAGCCAGGTGAAGGCCTTCTTCATGGTGTCGCAATTCTTGATGCCATAAATGGTGGTGCTCATGGCGCCCTCCTGTACCGGCCCTCAGTATAGGGGCCGCTATATCGGCCCGGCAGGGCTTGCGTCAACCCATCATTTCGGCTGCCTGGCCAGCCACGCAGCAAAGCTGATCGCGCCACGCCGCGCGTCAGTTTCCGGCACCAGCGACCGTTCGGCCAGATCGATGCCGAAATACTGCGCGGCGGGATCGATCACAATGCGCTGCGCCTTACCTTGGGCGGCAAAATAGCTCTGTGCGAAATCCGCCATGGGCGCCGCCTCGGGGCCGCCGAGTTCGATCATGCCATGTTCGATCATGCCCTGGGCCGGTGCTGCCAGCACCACATCCGCCAGCGTCTGTGCCATGTCATCCGCCGCCACCGGCTGCAACAGAGCCGGCGGCAAATGCACCGCGCCATCCTTCATGCCACCAGCCACGATGGCGCCGACGAATTCATGGAACTGCGTCGCGCGCAGGATCGTGCAGGGGAGCCCGGCAGCCGCCAGAGTCTGCTCCTGCACCAGCTTGGCACGGAAATAACCGCCCTGCTGCAGCCGCTCGGTGCCAACCACCGACAACGCGACTAGATGCTTCACTCCGGCAGTCTTTGCGGCAGCGGCCAGATTGCGGCTGGAGCGGGTGAAGAAATCGAGCACCGGCGCATCCTCGAAGCTCGGCGCGTTGGCGCTGTCCACCACCACATCGGCACCGGCCAGGGCTGCCGCCAGCCCCTCACCGGTCACGGCATTCACACCGCGCGACGGCGAGGCCACTGCAACCTCATGGCCGGCCTGGGCCAGCAGTTTCACAAGGCGCGAGCCGATCAGGCCGCTGCCACCGATAACCACCACTTTCATCACACACTCCCATTACACGCGGCACAGGATCGTACCGCTTCCATGCCCTAAAGACGGGCCGGAAGGTCGGGTTGTGACAGGGGTGAGCTAAAAATTAAGCCGCAAGGCTGGCGGCGAGAGCACGGCCAATTTCGGCAAAAGCGGCATTGCGGACATCAAACGACGCCTTGGTCTCTGTCATGTACAGGCTGGCGATTACGGGCTTGCTTCCTGGAGGCCAGATCAAGGCGATGTCGTTCATGGTGCCGAAGTCGCCGCCGCCTGTTTTGTCGCCGATGCGCCAGGATTTTGGCAGGCCGGCGCGCAGCTTGGCATCGCCGGTACGGTTCGCCACCAGCCATTCGACAAACTGCACGCGGGAAACTGGTGAGAGCCGGTCACCCAGTGCCAGGGCCTGAAGGCTGGCTGCCATGGCCGCCGGTGACGTCGTGTCGCGCGGATCACCCGGTTTAGCCTCGTTCAGTGCCGTCTCGCGGCGGTCCAACCGCGTCACCGCATCGCCCAAGCCACGCGCAAAATCGGTTACGCCGCCAGGACCACCCAGGCTGTCGATCAGGATATTACCAGCGGTATTGTCACTCTGCGTCACGGCCGCGATGCAGACCTCAGCCAACGTCATGCCGGTGCCGCCGATGCGGGTCTCGGTCACCGGCGAATAGCTAACGATATCCTCACGGCTGATGACAATGCGCCGGTCGAGCTTTTCCTGCCCGGCATCCACCCGCGCCAGGATGGCGCCGCAGGCCAGCGCCTTGAAGGTACTGCACATCGGAAACCGCTCATTGGCGCGATGCTGCCACAAGCGATTGCTTTGGGTATCGAGGAGATAGGCGCCAAACCGGGCACCTAAACGCTGCTCGATTTCCGGCAGCAGCTTCGCCAGTGCATCGCCGCGCGCCAAACCACGGCGGGGCAGCAATATCGCCGCCGAGGCGGCGATAAAAGCACCACGGCGCGTGAAACTCATTGTCTCAGCCCTTGTAGGTGATCTTCACCTTGTCGGCGGCGGCCTTCGCCGCCGCGCGGGCCTGGTCGGTGCTGCCATCGCGCAGCAAGGCCAGCGCCACGCCCATGCGGCGATAAGGCCGCGTGGTCGGCTTGTTGAAAATGCGGATATCGAGATCGATACCGGCAGCCGCCGGCTTGAGCGCCTCGGCGACACCCTCGAAGCCGAACTCGGTGGCATCGCGATCTGCCAGGATCACGGCGGAGGCGCTGGCGCCGTATTGCGTGATGCTGGGGATCGGCAGGCCGAGGATGGCGCGGGCATGGAGGTCAAACTCAGTGAGGTTCTGCGAGATCAACGTCACCATGCCGGTATCATGCGGGCGCGGCGAAAGCTCGGAGAAGATCACGGCATCGTCCTTGACGAAGAACTCGACGCCGAACAGGCCATAGCCGCCGAGATTATCCACCACCGCCTTGGCCTGGCGTTGTGCCTCGGTCACCGCCTTGGCCGACATCGGCGTCGGCTGCCAGCTTTCCTGGTAGTCGCCGCGCTCCTGGCGATGGCCGATCGGCGGGCAGAACACCACGCCATCGCGGGTGCGGATGGTGAGCAGGGTGATTTCGTAGTCGAAGTCGATGAAGCCTTCGACGATGACGCGCTTGCGGTCGCCGCGCATGCCGGCCACGGCATAATCCCAGGCCTTATCGACTTCCGCTTCCAGCCGCACCGTGCTCTGGCCTTTGCCCGATGACGACATCACCGGCTTGACCACGCAGGGCAGACCGATCTGCGTCACCGCCGCGCGCATCTCATCCAGGCTTTCGGCATAGGTGAATTTCGAGGTCGGCAGGCTGAGTTCATTGGCGGCAACATCGCGGATGCGGTCGCGGTTCATGGTCATCACCGTGGCGCGCGCCGAAGGCACCACCTTCTGGCCCTTCTCTTCATACTCCTTCAGCACCTCGGTGCGGATTGCCTCGACTTCAGGCACGACGAAATCCGGCTTGTGCTTGTCGATGGCGGCCGAGAGCGCGGCGCCATCCAGCATCGAGAACACCTCGAATGCATCCGCCACCTGCATCGCCGGTGCCTTCGGGTAGGAATCGCAGGCGATGACATAGGCACCGAGCCGCTTGGCGGAAATCACGAATTCGCGACCCAGTTCACCCGAACCGAGCAGCAGGATCTTGGCAATCGGCGTCATAGCATGGCTCCCAGCATTTGGTTCGCCAGGAATAGCCCAGGCGCGGCCTCATCCGCCAGCCACCGGAGGCCGGAAGCAGGCTTAATCCACAGGCTTTTCACCAAGGGCCGCCTCCACCGCGAGATTGAGTTCGCGCAACAGAACGGCAAGCTGGGCGCGCTTGCGCGGCTCCATCGCCGCAAGGAAAGCCGCCTCATTCGCCATGTCCTGACGAAATGCAGCCTCTGCGCGTTGCTGGCCTTCGCGGGTCAGTTCCACCGCCAGGCTGCGGCCATCCTGCTGCGACGGCACGCGGCGGACCAGGCCGGCCTGTTCCAGCCGGCCAAGACGGTGCGTCAAACTGCCGGAGGCGATCATCAGCGCACGATAAAGCTCGGTCGGCGTCAGCCTGTAAGGCGGCCCAGCCCGGCGCAGGGTGGCAATCACATCGAATTCACCGCGATCCAGGCCATGCGCGGCAAAAGTCGCCTCGATGGATGGCGTCACCAGCCGCGACAGCCGGTAGGCCCGGCCCAAAATTTCCATCGGCGCCGTGTCGAGGTCGGGCAACTCGCGCGCCCATTGCCGGCGGATGCGGTCGACATGGTCTTCACCGGTGCGATGCTTCGGGACTGGGTTATCAGTGGCTGGCTTGCTGGTCACGGCATACCCTCGGTTCGTGGATTTATCTTGACATGAAGATATATCCAAGGCAATTATCTTCACATGAAGATAATTGCCTTTCCACCATTGCTGCTGCAGATGCTGGTCTGCTCCTTCCTCTGGGCCAGTGCCTTCATCCTGATGAAACTGGCCGGCCTGTCGCTATCGCCGCCGGCACTGGCAGCGATCCGCGGGCTGATGGGTGGCCTGCTGATCGGGCTGTGGATTGTCGCCTTCACCCGCCACCCTCTTTTGCCGCGCGGCCGTGACCTGCGCGACTGGCTGCTGCTCGGGCTGTTGCAGGGCGTGATCCCAAACACCCTGACCGTCTATGCACTGATGCGGATTCCAGCCGGCCTCACCTCAATGATCCAGGCATCAACACCGCTGATCGTTGCAATACTGGCGCAATGCCTATTCGCCAGCGAGAAGCTGACCCGGCGCCGCCTGCTCGGCCTCGGCATCGGCTTTTCCGGCATGGCATTGCTGCTGGGGCCGAATGCATTCAGCAGCGCCTCGCAGCAGGCCATCGACATGGCTGGGGCCGGCGCAATGCTGATCGTGGCGGTGAGCTATGCCTTCGGCAATGTCTATGTCCGCTACATCCCGTCGCCGGAACCGATCCGCCTCGCCTTCGGCCAGCAGCTTCTCTCCGGCCTGCCCTGCCTGGGCTTGGCCCTGTGGCAAGGCGGCGGCGGCGCTTTCATGCCGGCACTCGATTCCTGGCCGCTGCTGCTGGTGCTCGGCGTATTCGGCACCGCGCTGCCGATCGTGCTCTACATGCACATCCTGCACAAAGCCGGGCCTACCATCGGCTCGATGAACGGCTATTTCCTGCCGCCCTGGACCATCATCCTCGGCTTCCTGCTGCTCGGTGAAGCAATCAGTCCGCGCGAAATCATCGCCACCGCCATCGTGTTGACCGGCGTCGCCATCGTGTCGCGCCGGCCAGCCAGCTGATCAGGCCGGCCGCAGGCCGAAACGCTGCCAGGCCATGGCCATCAGGGCGAAACCGCCGCCGAGCAGGCAGACCGCCTCCCAGCCGCTCTGCTGCCAGGCGAACATGCCGGTCATCGAGCCGATGGCACCGCCGAGGAACATGGTGGCCATGAACAGCGTGTTGATGCGGCCGCGCGCCTCGGGCCGCAATGCGAAGATGATATGCTGGTTGCTGATCAGTACCGCCTGCATGGCGAAATCCAGCAGCAGCACGCCTACCACAAGGCCCGGCAGCGCCAGCCAGAAACCGAAGCAGACCCAGGAGAGCAGCGCGCCGAGGCCGCCGATCAGGATCACCGGGCGCGGCCCGTGCCTGTCGGCGATGCGGCCGGCAATCGGCGCCGCCGCTATGCCGATGGCACCGGCAATGCCGAACAGGCCGGCGGCTTCCGGTCCGAGATTGTAGGGCGGCTGCGCCAGATACAGCGCCAGCACGGTCCAGAAGCAGGAGAAGGCGGCAAACAGGCTGGCCTGCGTGAACGCCGCCAGACGCAACACCGGCAATTCACGCCACAGCCCGATCATCGAGAGCAGCAGGCGGCCATAGCCCAGGCGGCTTTCGCCCCGGCTTTGCGGCAGCATCAGCGCCAGCCACAGTAGGGCGAACAACGCCAGCGGCACACCAAGCAGGAACATGGCGCGCCAGCCGAAATGAGTGGCGACATAGCCGGCCAGCGTTCGGCTGAGCAGGATGCCGCAGAGCAGACCGGCCATCACCGTGCCTACCGTGGCGCCGCGCTTGGCCGCTGGCGCCAGATGCGCGGTGAGCGGCACGATCTGCTGCGCCACCGTGGCCATGGCGCCGATGGCAAATGACGCTGCGATCAGCACGAAACCGGCCGGCGCCCAGGCGGCCAATGCCAGCGCCAGCATGAGCAGGCCGAACTGCGCCAGGATCAGGCGCTTGCGTTCCACCATGTCGCCGAACGGCACCAGCAGCAGCAAGCCCAGCGCATAGCCCAGCTGCGTCACCGTCGGCACCAGGCCGCCGGTGCTGACGCCGAAGCTTTCCTCGATCAGGCCCAGCATCGGCTGGTTGTAGTAGATATTGGCAACGCCCAGGCCGGCGCCGGTGGCCAGCGCGAAAATCAACAGGGGCGGCAGCGGTGCCTGTGGCACGGCTGTTTCCGGGGCTTCCATGGCGGGTCTCCATCGCAGCAGGATGCAGCACCCCACCAACGCAGTTCAGATTGAGTTTTTCCTCCCCGGCTCGGCGAGTATATAGCGCGCTATCCCGGTCAAGGCCATGGCCGCCCAGCAATTCACGCCGGCGCAGGCTGCAACTGCGGCCGCACCGGCTTGAAGGTCATGGCGATGAGAAACGCACCAATGCCGAGCAGCCAGGCGCCGGCATAAAGCCAGGTGTAGCTTTGCAATTGATCGAAGATCAGGCCGCCGATCAGTGGCCCCGTGGCCATACCGAGGCTGCCGGTCATGGCGATGCCGCCGATCACCGTGCCCATCAGGCGCAGCGGGAAATTCTCGCGCGCGATCACGGCATAGAGCGGCATCACCCCGGCATAGACGAAGCCGAACAGGGCTGCCATGGCATAGAAGCTGCCAAGTTCACGCGCGAAGATGAAAGCCGCCGCGCCGAAAGCCTGCACCAGCAGGCCCGCCGCCAGCACGCGGCGCGCACCAAAGCGATCCCCCATCAGGCCGAAGGCGATGCGGCCGCCAAGGCCGGCCAGGCCCTCGACGCTATAAATCGTCACCGCCGAAAGCAGCGGGATGCCGCAGCTCAGGGCATAGCTGACGGTGTGGAAGATCGGCCCGGCATGAGTGGCACAGCAGAAGAAATTGGTGAGCAGCAACACGATCAAGGCCGGCGAGCGCAGCACCTGCCGCAAACTCATCCCCTCGCCTGCCGCCGGCGCATCCGCTGCCGCTTGCAAGGCTGGCGCTGCTTCCAAGGCAGGGGGGCGCCGCACCAGCAGAGCCACCGGCAACATCAGCAAAGCCGCCAGTCCGGCAATCATCAGCATGGCACTGCGCCAGTCATACATCGAGACCAGCCAGGCGGCGAGCGGCGACATGGTCATCGGCGCCATGCCCATGCCGGCGGAAACCAGCGACACCGCAAGGCTGCGGTGGGTATCGAACCAGCCGGTGACGCAGGCCATCAGCGGCGCGAAAGTGGCCGCTGTACCCGCCCCCACCACGATGCCGAACAGGATCTGGAACAGCAGCAATGACTGCACCTGGCTCGCCAGCGCAAGGCCAAGGGTGAGCATCGCGCTGCCGGTGAGCACCACGACACGCGGGCCGAAGCGGTCCGAAAGATTGCCCCAGACGATGCTGCCCACCGCCATCGCCAGGAAGGCGATGGTCATGGCGCCGGAAATACCAGCCACCGACCAGCCGGTATCCCTGGCGATGGTTTGCAGAAAGATCGGCAGCGAGAACAGCGAGCCCGCCGCAACACAGCAGATCAGGCCGCCGGCGGCGACGATCACCCAACGATAGCGCGATTGTTCCACGTCGCTTCCCTTCCCCATCCTTGCAGCCATGCAGCAGCCAGCCATGCCACGCTCAGCGGCAGCAGGATGCGACGGTGCTTTGCGCCACGCTGTCATACTCGCCCCGGCGGCGCCACCAGATGCCGGTTTCATTGCGGCCCCGGGGCGCGCGGTCGAGCCACTGATAGGCGCCCCACATGGCATCCAGTCCGCGCGCATAGGCCGAATATGTGTGGTAGACCACGCCATCCTCCAGCACGAAGGCGCTCATGCCCGGTCGGTCCTGGATGAAGGTGGGGCCATCGGTGCCGCAACCCGCAGCGATCTGCAATACCGGTTCGGGCAACTCATCGAGCGGAATGGCGGCAGACTGGTAATTGTATTCTCCCGCGCCCTTCTGCTGCTGCGCGTCAGAGAAATAGACATTGAAATCGGCGTTGAAGTCGCTGGGGGCTGAAGAAGCCCAGGGGAAACTCCAGCCCATGCGCTGGCGGAAAGCCAGCAGCTTCGGCAACGGCGCGCGCGACGCCGCCCACAGCATCACATCATGCTGCGCCAGATGCTCGATGAAGCCGTTGAAGCCATCGGCAACCATCGAACAGGACGGGCAGCCGGCTGCGTAATCAGCGCCGAACATGAAATGATAGACCAGCAATTGCGAGCGGCCCTGGAACAGATCCGCAAGCGTTGCACTACCCGCCTCGGTATCGAAGCGATAGGCCTTGTCGAGCTTCACCCAGGGCAAAGCCTGGCGCCGCTGCGCCAGGGCATCGCTCTGGCGTGTCAGCGCCTTCTCGGCTGCCAGCAGATCGCGCCGTGCGGCCAGCCATTCTTCCCGCGAAGCGATGCCATGAGTGGTCATAAATTCTCTCCTCGATCAGGCAAGATTATCCCGTCCGCTGCCAGCGGGATTGCCGGCAGCGCCAACACACAGTGATGTTGCTGGGTCAGTCCGGGGCGTCCGCGACGCCGGCCAGGCGCTCCACGCAGGTCTTCCAGCCCTTGCCCATGCTGGTGAAGGCAGTCTCGTTGCGCGGCAGCACGAAGCCGGCATGCACCAATTTAAGCCGCGTGCCGATTTCCACCGACGTCAGCGTGAAGGTGACAACCGTATCCAGCGGCGCGCCATAGCCGACATTACCCTTGTCGCCGCTGCGCCAGGCATAGACCAGGCGCCGCAGCGGCACGACTTCCAGCATGGTGCAGCGGATGGTGCCATCCCAGGCGCCGGCCGGCGTGGTCTGGAAGGTGAATTCCTTGCCCACCACTGCTTCATAACCCTGCGGCTGCATCATCCAGCGGCTGATCAGCGCACCATTGGTCAGCGCCTGCCACAACACTTCCGGGCGATGCGGAAACACCTCGTCGATGATGATCGACTGAGTTTGCTGGGCATCGAGCAAAGTCTCGGTCATGGATCGATTTCCCTGGGGTCGATTTCATTGAGCAGATCGCGCAGGCCGTCGAGGCGGTCGCGCCAGAACACGCGGTAATGGCTGATCCAGTCGACCAGCGGCACCAGGCCATCGGGCTGCACGCGGTAGAACACGTTGCGCCCCTCCGGCCGCTCGGTCACCAGACCGGCCTGCTTCAGCGTCTTGAGATGCTGCGAGATGGCACCTTGCGTCACGCCGCTACCGCGCGTCAGCTCGGCAACGGTGATCTCGCTGGCACCGGCCATGCGCTCGAACAATGCCCGCCGCGTCGGGTCGGCAAGGGCGCGCATGATCATGGTGACGGGCAGATTGGGAATAGTGGCTGGCTCGAACATGAAGACACATTAGCCATCACTTATTCATTAGTCAACACTAATTCGAATATCCTCCCTCTACCTGCCAATTTTCACCAAGCTTTTATGCCGTGCCGGGTATCCGGCGCCGGGGCCTGCGCTATATCAGGCCGACAGCCAACCAGCGCCGCCCAGGGGAGCCGCATGACCGACACCGCCGATTACACGCCGCCGAAAGTCTGGACCTGGAACAAGCCGAATGGCGGCGAGTTCGCCAGCATCAATCGTCCCATCGCCGGCGCCACCCATGACAAGGAATTGCCGGTCGGCAAGCATCCGCTGCAGCTCTATTCGCTGGCGACGCCGAACGGCCAGAAGGTCACTATCATGCTGGAGGAATTGCTGGCGCTGGGCAAAACCGGCGCTGAATATGATGCCTGGCTGATCCGCATCAACGAGGGCCAGCAATTCGGCAGCGGCTTCGTCGCGGTCAATCCGAATTCCAAGATCCCCGCCCTGCTCGACCGCTCCGGGCCGCAGCCGGTGCGGGTTTTTGAATCCGGCTCGATCCTGGTCTATCTGGCGGAAAAGTTCGGCGCCTTGCTGCCCACCGAACCGGCGGCACGCGCCGAATGTTTCAACTGGCTGTTCTGGCAGATGGGCAGCGCGCCCTATCTCGGCGGCGGCTTCGGCCATTTCTTCGCCTATGCGCCGAAGAAATTCGAATACGCCATCGACCGCTTCGCCATGGAAACCAAGCGCCAGCTTGATGTGCTGGACCGCCGCTTGGCGGAAACCCCCTATCTCGGCGGTGCCGACTATACCATTGCCGATATCGCCGTGTTCCCGTGGTATGGCGGCCTGGTGAAGGGCTGGCTCTATGGCGATTCCGCCGAATTCCTCTCGGCGCATGAATACAAGAACCTGCTGCGCTGGGCCGATATGATCGCCGAGCGCCCGGCGGTGAAGCGCGGCCGCATCGTCAACCGTGTCAACGGCAATCCGGCCAGCCAGTTGCACGAACGTCACGATGCCAGCGATTTCGACACCAAGACCCAGGACAAGATTGCAGGCACGGCCTCGTGAATATGAGGCAGTCCTCAGCACTATAGGCACCTATCCCATCGCCTGCGGGCAAGCTAGCATTGCGGCGCCAGCACAGGAGCCGCAATGCCAGTCATCACTCGGGAAAACCGCATCGTCGAGCGCAATAGCGCCGACGATGTCTGCGGCGCCAGCCAGACGGAATGGATCAGCGAGGCCGGTGGCCTCACCCAGTTCGGCGCCTTCATCGAAACGCTACAGCCCGGCTCGCGCTCAGCCCTCAAGCACTGGCATAGCGGCGAGGATGAAATGGTCTATGTGCTGGAAGGCGACGTGACGCTGATCGAGGGCGACACCGAAACCCTGCTCAAGCCCGGCGATGCCGCCACCTTCCGCGCCAACGATCCGATTGGCCATTGCCTCGCCAACCGCGGCAATGCCCCCACCCGCTGCCTGGTGGTCGGCACCCGCGCCCCGCTCGACCGCATCACCTATCCTGACCACAACCGCATCTGCATCCGCGACCGCGCCGAACCGCATGATGTGTGGACCGATGACGAAGGCAGGCCGGCAGGGAATCCATATATTCACGGATAACCGCCCTGCCAGATATGACAGCAGCCTACTTTACCGATAACAGGTGAGTGCCATCGGACTGTGCTTCGATCTGCCACTGCCGCCCCAGAAACATTTCCGCAATCGCGATGGCTGACTTCGTGTGATTGGACGGCTTCACCGTGGTGAAGGAACCGCCCCCAGCCAAGCTGAAGGGCACGATGAGCTGATCCGCCAGATACGGACCAGCAAAGGCAGTAGATGCCATGTAGCCCAATATCCGGGATGCTGCGGTCTTGGCGAGCGATTCCGCAGAAACCCCGAAACGGCCAAAACCGCTCACGACTTCCGTCACCTGTTCGAATGCCGCCTCCAACAGCAACACATTGCCGGGACCACGCTCTTCGGCCAGCCGCTCGATATGGAAGCAATCATGCGGCCAGTCTAAAACCTCACGCGCCGTCATAATCTCACGGCGAACGATATCACCGGGAAGGCCGGCCACCAGCGCGGTGGCGCGGGTGGCGCCAAGCGCACCACGATCATGGCAATCCAGCCGCCGCAGCGGCGATGGCGTAATATCCACCTCCATGCTGCCACCACCCCGGGGATAGAAGCCATGCCGGATCAGACGCGCCTCCACACGCGGCCCCATACGGTTGATCAGCGGTAGCAGGCTGCGCTCCAGGAATTCGAAGGGCGGCGCATATGGATTATGCGTACCGCCTTCCAGCACAAGGCGTGATGGTGCATCGGCAATCATCAGTGCCGGCAGCAAAGTCTGCAATACCAATCCGGCGCTACCGGCCGTACCAACCGCGAAGCGGTAATCGCCGCCTTTCACCGAGCCAGGCCGGAAGGTGATTTCTGCCGCCCCAACCCCGGCACCGTCACAGGTCGCGCCGCCAATCGCCATCGCGGCCTCGATTGCCGTCAAATGCTGACGCATCAAGCCCGGGCGCTCGCGCTGGCCACGGATATTGTGGATACGGAACGACTGGCCGGTGATGAGGGACAGTCCCAGCGCATTGCGCAGAATCTGCCCCCCACCCTCACCTTGCGATCCATCAATGACAATCATTATTACCCCTTCACGCAGACGATCTGCTTGAGTGTATGCACGATCTCCACCAGGTCGCTCTGCGCCGCCATCACCGCCTCGATCGGCTTGTAGGCACGAGGCGATTCGTCGATCACACTTTCATCCTTGCGACATTCCACACCCGCCGTATCGGCGATGTGATCTGCCAGCGACACCACACGCTTGGCTTCCGTGCGCGACATCACGCGCCCGGCGCCATGGCTGCAGCTTTCAAACGCCTCCTTGTTGCCAAGCCCGCGCACGATGAACGACTTCGCCCCCATCGATCCCGGGATGATGCCCAGCGTACCAGCAGCAGCCCGTACGGCGCCCTTGCGGGTGACCAGCACATCCTCGCCGAAGTGGTGTTCGCGCTGCACATAATTATGGTGACAGTTGATCGCTTCCATTTCGGCCTCGAAGGGCTTGGTGATATGGCTGCGCAGTGCGCGGATCACATTGGTCATCATCATACGCCGGTTCAGTGCCGCAAAATCCTGCGCCCAGCCGACCGCCTCGACATAATCGTCGAAATGTTCGGTCCCTTCGGGAAAATAGGACAGATCCTGATCCGGCAGGTTGATGAACCACTTGCGCATGTCCTGCTTCGCCAGTTCGATAAAATAGCTGCCGATGGCATTGCCTACACCACGCGAGCCGGAATGTAGCATCACCCAAAGCCGCGCCTCGGTATCCAGGCACAGTTCAATGAAGTGATTGCCGGTGCCCAGCGTGCCCAGATGGGTCAGGTTGTTGGCATTCTTCAGCCTGCCATGCTTGGCGGTGATATTCTTGAAGCGCTCAGCAAGCGCTGCCCAGGCCGCCACGATCTCGGGCGGCGGGTCGCCCCAGGCGCCCTTGTCGCGCTTGTTCCGGCCCACGGTGCGCCCATGCGGCACCGCCTGCTCAATGGCAGTGCGGAGTGCGGCCAGATTATCGGGCAGGTCCGCCGCGGTCAGCGACGTCCGCGCTGCCATCATGCCGCAGCCGATATCAACGCCCACCGCGGCCGGGATGATGGCGCCCCGGGTGGCAATCACGGAACCAACCGTGGCGCCGATGCCGACATGCACATCAGGCATCGCCGCCACATGCTTGAAAATGAACGGCATGCTGGCCGCGCGCGCCAATTGCTCACGCGCCTTTGCTTCAACCGGCACGCCACGGGTCCACATTTTGACGGGAGCGCCGCCTTCAACCTGCTGAATTTCGTACTTCGTCTCGGTCATCTTGTCCTCGCTATATGTCAAGACACGCCGACGCGGCGACAACTGGGAACAGGACATCGGCCGAAGCCGGGAGGATTCGAACCCCCTTCACCCTTGTAGTCCTGCCGGCATTCGCCGCGCCATCGTGTTCCCGGCAACAATCCTATGGCTGGACCGCGGATTCGAACCGCTCGGCCCTTGCGGGCCTTTCCATGTAGTCCAGCCGGCATTTGCCGGTCACCGCCCCGGCCACCGGGGCAGTTGGGAAATAAGGTCATGGCGACAAGACTACTTGCCGGACGGCGCTGCTCTACCACTGAGCTACGGGCCTTAAGACCCGGCGGGACTCGAACCCGCGACAGGCATGTAGTCCGGCGATCATTCGCCATGTTTTAGTAAAGCCGTGGCGACAAAGTGTGACGAGACCGTCCCCTTGAGCTACCGTTTCAGCGGGCGGCTGCGAACCGCATCTCCCGGTTTCCCGGGCGCTCTTGCACTGGACATTCGGGTTGTGCACCCTTGGTGAATGTAGTCTCGCCGGCATTCGCCACGGCCTGTTCGTCAAACCTCCGTCTGTTTCACTTCCTCGACCCAGTTGCGCGTTTCGCCACGGGCAAAGCGCGCAATCGTCTCGAATACGGCATCGGAGAAGCCTCCAACATTCAGAATATCCGGCCGCCCGGAAGCCTGCGTGGTGCCATAGGGCTGCAAATCGATACAGACCAGCTTGGCATTGCGGTTGCGCCGCTTCAGCCGGTCCCATTCCCGCATCGTCTGCGTTGCCCCGCTCCGCGTGGCATCGACCCAGGACTGATTGTCGGAAACAATCACCACCAGATCCACTTTCCCCCAGCCCAGATTCAGCCGCGCCAGCGGTGCCGATACATTGGTACCGCCACCGCCGATGGCCGCCAGCTTCCTGGCGTTGACGGCAACGCTGGCATAAGGGTCCAGCATCACGTTCACCACATCCTGCTCAAAAGGCAGCACGCGGGCCGTGGTGTTGCCGCGCATCAGCGCCGCTGCCACCAGGGCAGCCACATCGATGCACCGAACCTTGGAGGTTGCCCCCTTACGGTGGCCGGTCACCGGCGAGGTCATGGAACCCGACACATCGGGCGCCACCACGACAGCACCGGGGCAAGGCGAAAGCCGCGCCAGGGATACCTCCAGTGCCGTTTCCAGCGCCGCCTGCACCTTCAGCGGCACGCCATCGCCCGCCGCATTTAACGACATCATCAGTTGATACGGCAGCACGCGGGCGCGGGCTATCGCATCGGCATCCGAAAGCCGGGCCGCAACCAGATCGGTGACCCCTTCCACCGCGAACGCGCCGTGGCGCGCCAGGGTGTTCAGGTTCATCCGCAATGCCTGCCAGCCCATGCTGCCAGCCAATTCGCCCCACTGGACCGGAGTCAGCGGGAAGCTGGCCAGCCACTCGAACGGCACCGGCGGCAGCGCAGTGGCAGGCTCGCGCTTCCACGCTTCGAAGGCAGCAATCTCCGCCGGCAGGGCGGCAACGTCATAAGGCAGCTCCAGCACCCAGGCATAGAAGGCCTGCCGCGCCGCATTGGCGGGCTTGGGATGAACCATGCGCAGGATGTCCTTCAGCGACGGATCCTTGCCGGTCGCCGCCGCCATGAGATCGCGCAGGCTCGCCTGCTCCAGCCATTGCTGCACCAGCCGCTTGGGCCGGGTGCCGAGCGAGCTGCGCCCAACCTGGCCGGAACGCATGATCTGCACGAAGCTGCGCAGCATGCGGCCGTTATCAATCACGCGGCCAAAGACGCGCGTTGCCAGGGCAGGCTCGGCCAGGGTCAGCCAGGCGGTGAGCAAGGCCGGCATATCCTTCATGGCGCCGCGCTGACGGGCATAGACCGCAGCCTGGGCAACGAAAGCGGGAGAAACCGCGCGGGCGGCATCCAGTACCTGGGAAAGCTGCACTTCAGCGCCGCTATAGAATGTGTCGGACAGAGTGCCTGTCGCGGCTAGTTGGGCAAGCAGGGCCTCCGGCTCATAGGCATAAGCCGGCGCGGCTGCATGATTGGTGCTGTTGGCGGCCGGCAGCAGCCGGGCAATCGCCGATGCGAAAAGCGCCTTGTTGACCATCTCTGCCCTCCTGATGCCGCGGGTGGCCAGCCTATTCCGGCCACCCCTTGCACCATCGACCGGACTTACCGGCACAGGGGGTATTGCAGCGAGCGTGCCAAACTTTCTGGCAGGGCCTTATAAATCGTCAAGTACATGTTCTACAAAGATAAAATCATAAACCCTGGACGCCAGACGACTGAACACCAGTCAATTATTCTATATAAAAATATCAGATTTTATATTATCATATAGACATGAAACCACTCACCGTGATCGGCTTTCTCGGCTCGACCCTGGATGCCAGCAAGTTCGGCCCCACCCGATGGAATAAATGGCGGCCCTCCGTCGGCCTCTGCATGCATGAGGATTTGCGGGTGGATCGCTTTGTGTTGCTGCATGCCATCCACCACACCCGCCTGGCTGAATATGTGTCGGCAGACATCGCCTCCGTCTCGCCGGAAACAAAGGTTGAGCGTCAGGTTCTGGACTTCAAGGATCCATGGGATTTCGAGGAGGTGTACGGCAAGCTGCTCGATTTCGCGCGCGCCTATCCCTTTGACCCGGAGGCAGAGGACTACCTCATCCATATCACCACCGGCACCCATGTGGCGCAGATCTGCTGGTTCCTGTTGACCGAGGCACGCTACCTGCCGGGCAAATTGCTGCAAACCCAGCCATCGCGCGATATCGCCACAGCCGCACAAGGCAACTGGAGCGCCATTGATCTCGACCTTTCCCGTTATGACAGCATTGCAACACGCTTCGCGGCGGTGTCACAGGAAAGTACCTCTTTCCTGAAATCTGGCATCGCCACACGCAATGCCGCCTTCAACCAAATGATCGAAGAGATCGAGCAGGTCGCTTCCGCTTCCAAGGCGCCCTTGCTGCTGATGGGGCCGACCGGCGCCGGCAAGAGCCAACTGGCACGGCGCATCTATGAGCTGAAACGGCTTAAGCACCAGGTTTCCGGCCCCTTCGTGGAAGTGAATTGCGCGACCCTGCGTGGCGATGGCGCCATGTCAGCACTATTTGGCCACAAGAAGGGAGCGTTCACCGGCGCGTCAAGTGAACGTGCCGGCTTGTTGCGCACGGCCAATACCGGCGTACTGTTCCTGGATGAAGTCGGTGAACTGGGACTGGACGAACAGGCCATGATCCTGCGCGCCATTGAAGAGAAGCGTTTCCTCCCGGTCGGCGCCGATAGCGAAATCTCTTCCGATTTCCAGTTGATAGCCGGCACCAATCGCGATCTGGCAACGGCTGGGGCAAAAGGCACGTTCCGCGACGATCTCTTTGCTCGCCTTAATCTATGGACCTTCCTGTTGCCCGGCCTAACCCAGCGCCGCGAGGATATTGCCCCGAACCTGGATTATGAACTGGACCGGTTTGCACAACGGGAAGGCAGGCGGGTGACCTTCAACAAGGAAGCACGGGAAAGCTATCTCGCCTTTGCCGTTTCCGCCGAAGCCTCATGGCCCGGGAATTTCCGTGATCTTGCCGGCAGCGTCACTCGCATGGCGACTTTGTCGCCAACAGGACGCATCGATACCAGCCGCGTGCAGATCGAAGTCACACGCCTACGCCAACTCTGGGGCAAAGCATCAGAGGTGAACAAGGCGGATACCGACCTGACTGGAATATTAGGAGATGAGACCATTGCCGAGATCGACCCGTTCGACCGCGCCCAGCTTCAGGAAGTTATCCGGGTCTGCCGGGCAAGTCGTTCGCTTTCCGAAGCAGGTCGCGTTCTATTTTCTGCTTCCCGCACCCGGCGGAAATCGGAAAATGATGCCGATCGGCTGCGCAAATATCTCGCTCGCTTCAATCTGACCTGGGCGTTGATAACCGACGGCGCATAATCCGGCGCCAATCCTCGCTTGTCAGACGATCCGCCGGAACCGCACCAATACTGGCTGCTCCACATAGCGGAACAGCAGGCAGCCGGCGGCAATGGTTGCCAGTATGGCCGTCAGCGCAACGAGTGCGGTTGGAATTGCAACTGGCAGCTTGATGGCCAGCTTGTATATGGCCGGTATCGTGAAGACCTGGACCAGATAGATGCTATAGGAAGCGTCGCCGAGATAAGTCAGCAGATTGCTGCCGGCCTGACGGATATTGGCAACGCCAAGCACAATCAGCAGAGCAGGCAGGCCAAAGCTCCAAAGCCGGTCCAGATCGGGCCTTATCCATATCCAGCTTGCCAGCAAGATCACCCCAAGCCCCAGAAAGAACCAGGCAAACCGCTTGCCATGGCCTGAAAGATAAAGGCCCGCGCCTGCCATGCCAAAAATGAATTCAAGCGCCAGCGGGTTGATAAAACCTGCAAACATCGAGGCCAGTAAACCGATTGCCGAGAACAGGATCGCCAGGCGCAGCCCGCCGCACAACAAGCCTAGCGCAAACAGCGCGTAGAACAGCATTTCGTATTCCAGCGTCCAGCCAACGAACAGCACCGGCAATTCGCGCAGCAGGAAAGTGGAAGAAAAAAAGAAAGACGCAATACTGCGCTGCCAGGTAGTCTCGAATGACGCAAAAAACTGCGGCAATGCAAGGAACAGCAACAGCAGCAGAAGCGTCAGCAACCAGTAGAGCGGCAGGATACGGGCCACCCGATTGAGAAAGAATGTCGCCGCACCGCGCGGGCGCAGGGCCTGGATGTAGACCATCACAAAGCCGGAAATGACAAAGAACAAATCCACGCCACTCTCGCCCCAGCCCGTCAACGGAGCCAGCACAGGCATGGACAAGTTATAGGAGGATGACGTCCAGATGACATGATGCAGCACAACCAGCATCGCGGCAGCGAAGCGCAGAATCTGCAGGTTGTTCAGCCTATCCGGTGCAGTCATCTGAAACCGGCCTCATTCCCGCCCGATCAGGCAGGATGGATCGATGTGACGCCTTCGGGGAAGGTTATGCATCCCCCATCCCTTCCATGCAATGCGACGCCTTAGCCACCCGGATGCAGCCCCGGGGCTTCCTGGCCAGTGCGTTCGACGTATTCGGTATAGCCGCCGGTGAACTGATGTACGCCTTCCGGCGTCAATTCCAGCACGCGGTTCGAGAGCGCGGCGAGGAAATGGCGATCATGCGACACGAACAGCATCGTGCCTTCAAAGGCCGAGAGTGCCGCCACCAGCATTTCCTTCGTCGCCATGTCGAGATGGTTGGTCGGCTCGTCGAGCACCAGGAAATTCGGCGGATCGAACAGCATCTTCGCCATAACCAGACGCGCCTTCTCGCCGCCCGAGAGCACCCGGCAGGTCTTGTCGATATCATCGCCGGAGAAGCCGAAGCAGCCGGCCAACGTGCGCAGCGTGCCCTGGCCGGCCTGCGGGAATGACTTATCGAGGGTTTCGAAAACCGTATCCTCGCCGTCCAGCAGGTCCATGGAATGTTGGGCGAAATAGCCCATCTTCACGCTGCTGCCGAGGTTCACACTGCCCTGATCCGGCGTGGTATCGCCGGCCACCATCTTCAGCAGCGTGGACTTCCCCGCACCGTTGGCACCCAGCACGCACCAGCGCTCCATGCGGCGCACCTGGAAATCCAGCCCCGCATAGATCGACTGGCTGCCATAGCCCTTATGCACGTTTTTGAAACTCGCCACATCCTCGCCGGAACGCGGCGGGCTGCGGAATTCGAACTGCACCGCCTGGCGCCGCCGCGGCGGTTCTACTCTTTCGATCTTATCCAGCTTCTTCACCCGGCTCTGAACCTGGGCGGCATGGGAAGCCCGCGCCTTGAAGCGCTCGATGAACTTGATCTCTTTCGCCAGCATCGCCTGCTGGCGCTCGAACTGCGCCTGGCGCTGCTTCTCGTTCAGCGCCCGCTGCTGATCATAGAAATCGTAGTTGCCGGAATACGTCGTGAGCGTGCCGCCATCGATCTCCACGATCTTGCCGACAATGCGATTCATGAACTCGCGGTCATGCGAGGTCATCAGCAGCGCGCCGTCATAATTCTTGAGGAAGGCCTCAAGCCAGATCAGGCTTTCAAGATCAAGATGGTTGCTCGGCTCGTCGAGCAGCATGCCATCGGGCCGCATCAGCAGGATGCGGCCGAGCGCCACGCGCATCTTCCAGCCGCCGGACAGCAGCCCGACATCGCCGTCCATCCGCTCCGGGCTGAAACTCAGGCCTGCCAGCACCTCACGCGCCTTGGCCTCCAGCGCATAGCCATCCAGTTCCTGGAAACGGCCCTGCACCTCGCCATAGCGCTCGATGATGGCGTCCATCTCGTCGGCCCGGTCGGGATCGACCATGGCGGCCTCAAGTTCGGCCATCTCGGCAGCCAGCGCGCTCACCGGCCCGACACCATCCATCACGGCGGCGACCGCGCTCTGGCCCGACATCTCGCCGACATTCTGGTTGAAATAACCAATCGTCATGCCGGTATCGATGGAGACCTGACCATCATCCGGCTTCTCCTCGCCGGCGATCATGCGGAACAGGGTGGATTTGCCGGCACCATTCGGCCCGACCAGCCCGGCCTTCTCGCCTTTCTGGATGCCCATCGAGGCATCGATGAACAGAATCTGGTGGCCGTGCTGCTTGCTGATGTTATCGAGGCGAATCATGAGGTCCGTGCTGACTGGAATGTACAGGCGGATGGACATATCCAAGAGCCTAGGCCGCGCAGGCGCCCCGGTGATGCCCTATCAGGCCCCGCTAGAAATATCCAGTTGCATGCCCAATGCTCAGCAAACGACCACCGAATTCAGGGCGCGATCAGCGCCGGTCGCGCCAAACCGGGCGCTGCATGTACGGCATCTGTGCCGCGCCCCATGGCGGCAATGCCTTCGGCAAAGCTCACGCGCGGCTGATAACCAAGTTCCGTCCGCGCCTTGGCGATACTGATGGTAAATGGCTTGCCGATCAGACGCAGCATCTGGCGCGTAATGGGTGGCTCGCCGTCGCGCCCCAGCATCCGCCATGCCGCCCCCATGATGCCTGCCATCGCCCAGGCCAGGCGGAACGGAACGGCGCGGTCTTTCGGCACCACGTTGCGGCTGGCCAGCAACGCCGAGATGACGCCCTTCAGCGTGCTGTTCTCTCCGTCTGACACGAAATAGGCCTCGCCGCCGCGACCCTGGTCGACAGCGAGCAGCAACGCGTCACATAGATTGTCGACATGGCAGGTGGACATGGCCTGTCCGCCGCCGCCAACCCACTGGAAGCGGCCAGCCCGCACGGTCTCTACCATGTGGCCGAGGGTCGGCATGCCCGCCCCCCAGATAAAGGGCGGGCGGATGGCGATAGTCTCAAAGCCGGGGCTGCGGTTATTGGCGGCCAATAGCAGCCGCTCGCCTTCGGCCTTCGAGGATGAGTAAGGCGCGAAGGCGCGGGTCTGGAGCGGCAGTGTTTCGTCGGCCTCAAGCATCGGCTCCGGGTCGCCCATCACGACGGCCGCGGCACTGACAGCAACCACACGGCGCAAGCCCTGGGTCGCGGCCGCAGCATCCACCAACGCACGGGTGCCCTCGACATTCACGCGGTCGAAGGCGGCACGCGGACCCCAAAGTTTGAAATGCGCGGCGACATGGAAAACAACCTCGCAGCCCTCGATTCCGGACTGCAGGGCGAGCGCATCCGTGAGATCGCCCCGTACCGGCACGGCCCCTGCCCGATGCACCGCTGCCACCGCCTCCGGGCTGCGCGCCAGTGCTTTAACCTGCCAGCCACGGCTGACAAGCAGCGTGATCAGGCGGGAGCCGACGAAACCTGACCCGCCGGTGACGAAAGCGGTTCGTTGTGCCGCGACAGGCTGGGAGCCGAGTTGCATGAAAACCTCCGGGTTGGGGCGTTGCTGTGGCCCACCATAGCCAAATCGGAACAATATTCAAAGAACATTTTATATAATTTGTTCGTCGTTGTATTTCTGAGGAGGTTGCCTTAAAGTTCCACCATGCAGGCGCCTTCCATTTCCATCAGCGAAGACCCCTCGTTTCGAGGACAGATTCTCGATGCTGCTCGCGCTCAGTTACGGCGGTTCGGCGCGGCAAAGACGAATGTCGTCGATATCGCCCGGGCGCTCGGGACGTCGCATACCACGATCTATCGCCACTTCCGCTCCAAGGCAGAGATTTTCGATGCCGTGGTCGCGGAAGCCATGCGCGACGAAGAGGAAGCGGCACGCCGTTTCGTGAATGTGGACGGGCCGGCAGCCGAACGGCTTGAGTCCATGGTGCTGGCCCTGCACGCCCGCAAGCGCGAGCGTTTCGCCGGCGACCCGGAGGTCTATCAGCTCTATCGGCGCATCGTTGAGGAGCGGCCAGACATCATCGCGGCCTATGCCCGCGCGATGACGGCGCTCATCGCCGAGATCATTGCTGATGGCGTCAAGCGGCGGGAATTCAAGGTCGATGACGTCGCGGCAGCGGCAGGCGTGGTGCGCGATGCCGTTACCGTCTTCGTGCATCCGGCGCATGTCGAGGCAGCCGTGAAGGCCGGCTTGCCCGCCGAGGCGATGGCAAAGAACGTGATCCGCAGCCTTGTCGCCGCCTTTGGCACTGGCATGCAGTACCGGCAGGCTAGCTCAGAAAGCTAACCGTCGCCGTGGTGCAGCCGCAGAGATGACCGGCTGAAATCACTCCCACTCAATCGTGCTGGGCGGCTTTGACGTAATATGGATTTGCCGGCGCCATTCGGCCCGAACTGTCCGACCTTCTCGCCTTTCTGCAGGCCCATCGAGGCATCAATTAACAGAATCTAGTGATTGTGCTGCTTGCTGATGTTATCGAGACGAATCATGAGCCTGATGTTGCCCGCGAAATCTGATGCAAATAAAGTCAGACTTCAGTTCTGCACCTTACTTATCCTCAGCAAAACTTCATCAGGAAAGAAAACTAATTCCAAAAATTGATCTCATATTTTCAGATCACCAGTATGAGAAGCTACAGGGGAAATCAGTAGATCATTAAGAACGTTATCTCCTTCCCGTAATCTAAAAACGTCAACTTCTCTTTGGGTTTCCGTGAGTAGATCAGTTTGAGACTGAGCCTCCAATGCTTTAACTACGTCAAAAATTGGAAAATCTCTTCGCATTTCTAATTCCTTTGCTACTTGTCTATCAGCAGGTGCAGGCAGTTCAACTGCCGCTGGAAGCTTCGCATCTGCGCTAATGAATTGTTGAACAATGCGCCACCCTGTGTAAAAGAGTTCCATGAATGACCCGTCATAGGGAATTGGACAAATAATCAAATTCTTCGAATCATCTTTGTGAATTTTGTCTGAAGCGCCTTGGGTTGCAGGCACGATGCCTATTCGCAGGCCCTTAGCACCCTCTAATTGTTTTGCGTTAATTTTCAGCGTTGTTCCAAGCCACCGATCAGTATCGGTGGCACCGAAGAAAAGGTCAGCCTTCCAAAGACCGTTAATTGAAGATGGTAATGATGCTCTTGTTTCTGGCCGATGAAACGAACTTGCAAGCATATTCATGTAAGTCTTTAGCTTAGGCGGTTGAGCTTGCGCGCCTGTTAAAATTCTAGAGTCATCCGTTAACAACTCATTCGCTGTGTCAATAATTCTAGTCTTCCCGGATTTCTCAACACCAAACAAAATAGATTGAAAAGAAGATCCATTCAGATTGCAACGTTTCGACGCATCGGTGAGTCGCTCCATCACCATAGGATCTTGCCGACGAATGGCATCATGAATCGCCCACTCAAAGCAAAAACCGACATCGCCACACCCTTGTCGGTAAGCTCTAGGAAGCATAAACAGCTTCATATTTCCCATGCCGCCCAATTCATCTAGCACATCTTGTTTGATCCCAGTCAGAAGCCCCATTAGAATTGGACGAACAATCGCCATTCGAGCTAAAACCTCGCTAGCCACGGGAGATTGTTGGGTTCCAATGAGTAGTTTCATTTTAACCGCCTAATAAATGTCGTTCCGCAAACACTCGATAACATGAACCATAAACAATAGGCGCATGATATCGAATTTAAAAACTGATCTCGCCCTATAATACCATTGGCAAAAAAGCGACGAGGAATATTGCCGCCCATTTTTGTCAATTAATTCATTTATTTAAACAAGCTCGTCACTCCCACTCGATCGTGCCCGGCGGCTTCGAGGTGATATCATAGGTGACGCGGTTGACGCCGCGCACTTCATTGATGATGCGCGTCGCGACGCGGCCCAGGAATTCGTGCGGGAACGGGAAGTAGTCCGCCGTCATGCCGTCGGTCGAGGTAACGGCGCGGAGCGCGCAGGCCTGATCGTAGGTGCGGCCATCGCCCATCACGCCGACGGTGCGGACGGGGAGCAGCACGGCGAAGGCCTGCCAGATGGTATCGTACAGCCCGGCCTTGCGGATCTCATCGATATAGACGGCATCGATGTTACGCAGCAGATCGAGCTTTTCCTTGGTGATATCGCCGGGGATGCGGATGGCAAGGCCCGGGCCGGGGAAAGGATGGCGCCCGACGAGAGTGTCCGGCAGGCCAAGTTCGCGGCCCAAGGCGCGCACTTCATCCTTGAACAGTTCGCGCAACGGCTCGACCAGCTTCATGTTCATGCGCGCCGGCAGGCCGCCGACATTGTGATGCGACTTGATGGTGACGCTGGGGCCGCCATGGAAGCTGACACTCTCGATCACATCCGGGTAGAGCGTGCCCTGCGCCAGGAATTCGGCGCCGCCGATCTTCTTGGCTTCCGCCTCGAACACATCGATGAACAGGCCGCCGATAGTCTTGCGCTTCACTTCCGGGTCGGTGATGCCAGCGAGCTTGTCCAGGAACAGCGTCGAGGCATCGCTGTGCACCAGCGGGATATTGTAATGCTCGCGGAACAGCGTGACGACCTCATCGGCCTCGTTCTTGCGCAGCAGGCCGTGATCGACAAACACGCAGGTGAGCTGATCGCCGATGGCTTCATGGATCAGTACGGCGGCGACGGAGGAATCGACGCCGCCGGACAGGCCGCAGATCACCCTGCCCTTGCCGACCTGAGCGCGGATCTTTTCGATGGCTTCCTGACGATAGGCCTTCATGGTCCATTCGCCCTGGCAGCCAGCAACGTTGCGCACGAAATTGCGCAGCAGCTTGGCGCCATCGGGGGTATGCACCACTTCGGGGTGGAACTGCACGCCGTAGATGCGGCGTTCGTCATTGGCGATGGCGGCAAACGGCGCGCCCTCGCTGGTGGCGACGACGCGGAAGCCATCGGGGATGCGCGTCACGCGGTCGCCATGGCTCATCCACACCTGATGCTTCTCGCCCTTGCTCCAGACGCCCTCGAACAGCGTGCAGGCTTCCTTGATTTCGATGAAGGCGCGGCCGAATTCACGGTGATGGCCGCCTTCCACCTGGCCGCCCATCTGGGCGCAGATGGTCTGTTCGCCATAGCAGATGCCGAAGACCGGCAGGTTCATGCCGAACAGCATGGCCGGCGCGCGCGGGGAATCACCTTCGATGGTGGAAGCCGGCGAGCCGGAGAGGATGACGCCTTTCAGCACGCCATGCGGGCTTTCGGCCTTCAGTGCCTCTTCCGCCTTCTGGAACGGCACGATCTCGCAATAGACGCCGGATTCGCGCACCCGGCGCGCAATGAGCTGGGTAACCTGGGAACCGAAATCGACAATAAGAATACGCTCAGCCATCGGCGCCGCATGCCTTTCTTCTACAAATGCCTATCGGCGCCGCCGCAGCCGCGGTGGAGCGCCCTCAGCTTGGTTTGGCCGCCTTGTAGGCAGCGATCTTGGTCTTCAATTCGGTAAATTCAGCGCAACCGAAGGCGCACAGGCTGTCGAGCCGCTTCAAATGCTCTTCCGCCTTGGCCAGGTCGTTCACCTTGAGATAGGCCTCGCCGATATATTCATGGGCGCCCTTATGGCGCGGATCGATCTTCAGCGCCTCGTTATAGGCGGCGAAGGCGGCGGTGTAGTCGCCGTTGTTGCGCTGGGCATAGCCGAGCCAGTTGAAGGCATCGGCATTCTTCGCGTCCTTCGCCACCACGGCCTGGAACAGCGGCACGGCGGCGGCCCAGTCCTTGCGGTCGATGGCCTTCTTGCCCTCGGTGAAATTCGGATCGACCGGCTTGGCGGTGGCCTCTGCCGGTGCGCTCGGGCTCGGCCCCATGGCGAGCACGGGCATGGCAAGGCCAGAACCGAGGACGATGGTGAAGGCTACGGCGGCGGAAACGCGGGACATGCGGCGCATGAGATGGGCCCTTTCAGCTGCATCCATTATATCCGCCCCCATGGTACTGCCACCACCATCAGCCGCGCCGCTGCAGCACGGCGGCGAAAAAGCCATCCGTGCCATGTTGCAGCGGGGTCAGCGCCAGGCGGTCGCCAGCCAGGGGACAGGCTGTGGATAAGCCCTCCTCCCAGGCCTGCGCCAGGGGAATCGGCGTCACTTCGCCGTGAGCCAGGATGTCGTCCACGGGAGCATCGTTCTCCGGCGCCAGGATCGAGCAGGTGGCATAAACCAGCCGCCCGCCCGGCTTGAGCAGCTTCACCCCCTGTGCCAGCAGGCCGCGCTGCGCTGCCTGCAAGTCATCCAAGGCCGCCGGGCCGAAGCGCCAGCGGGTTTCCGGGTTGCGCCGCCAGGTGCCGCTGCCCGAGCAGGGTACGTCCAGGAATACCCGGTCCGCCTGCCCTTCCATGGCTTCCAGCAGGGCCGGCAGCTTTTCCGCCGCCGCCGTCTCGACAATGCCGATGCCGGCCCGGGCCAGCCGGGGTTTCAGGCGGTTGAGCCGGCGGAAATCATGGTCGGCCGCCACCAGCCGGCCGCGATTCTTCATCTGCGCCGCCAGTGCCAGGGTCTTGCCGCCGGCGCCGGCACAAAGGTCAATCACGGTTTCACCCGGCCGGGCGCCGAGCAGCAAGGCCGCCACCTGCGCCGCCTCATCCTGCGGTTCGATCAGGCCATCGAGATAGAGCGGATGTTGCTCCAGCCGCACCTGCTGTTGCAGCCGGATGCCGAAGGGCGAAAGCCGCGTCGGAGCGGCGGCGATGCCTTCGGCCTGGAATTGCTCCAGCATGGCCGCGCGATTGGTCTTGAGCGTATTGACCCGCAGATCGAGCGGCGCGCGGCTGTTCAGTGCCTGCAATTCAGCTTCGGCGTCAGTGCCAAAGCGCGCTTCGCACAGCGCCGTGAGTTCCGGCGGCAGGTTCACCCGCGCCCAGAGCGGCGCGGCATCATTGGCCGGCAGCCGTTGCAGCGCGGCAACCTCGTCCTCGCTCAGGCGCGGCGGCGCGTATTTCGCGCCCTCACACAAAGCCTGCCATTGCTCTGGTGTCACGGCGGGATCGGCCATGGCAAACAGGCGCGGTGTCAGCGGCGCCTCGGCCTGCTGCAAGCGCCAGCGCCGCATGCCCTGCTCACGCAGTGCCGTATACACGGCCTCGGCGATGGCGCGGCGGTCCTTGGCGCCGGCATAGCGGTTCTTGCGCTGCCAATCCAGCAGCAGGCGATCCGCCGCCTGATTCGAGCCCAGCACGCCGCCGAGGATTTCGATGCTGGCGGCGAGGCGGGCGGCCGGCGTCACTGGATCAGCTATCCTGCCGGTAGTTCGGCGCCTCGCGCGTTATCGCCACGTCATGCACATGGCTTTCGCGCAGGCCGGCCGACGTGATGCGCAGGAAGTTGCAGCGCGTGCGCATCGCTTCCATGTCGCCATTGCCGGTATAGCCCATGGCGGCGCGCAGGCCGCCGACGAGCTGATGCAGGATGGTGCCGACCGGGCCCTTGTAGGGCACGCGGCCCTCGATGCCTTCCGGCACCAGCTTGAGCTTGTCGTTCACTTCCTGCTGGAAATAGCGGTCGGCCGAGCCACGGCCCATGGCGCCGATGGAGCCCATGCCGCGATACGACTTGTAGGAACGGCCCTGGTAGAGGAACACCTCGCCCGGCGCCTCGTCGGTACCGGCCAGCAGCGAACCGATCATGCAGGTGCTGGCACCGGCGGCGATGGCCTTGGCGACATCGCCGGAGAACTTGATGCCGCCATCGGCGATCACCGGCACGCCGGATTTCTGCGCCACCTCAACCGCGTCGATCACGGCAGTGAGCTGCGGCACGCCGACACCGGCAACGATGCGCGTGGTGCAGATCGAGCCCGGGCCGATACCAACCTTCACGGCATCGACGCCGGCATCGATCAGTGCCTTGGTGCCTTCCGAGGTGGCGACATTGCCGCCCACCACCTGGGTGCGGTTCGACCGCTTCTTGATTTCCGCGATGGTGCGCAGCACGCCGGCGGAATGGCCATGCGCGGTATCCACCACCAGCACGTCAACGCCGGCTTCGATCAGGGCGGCGGCGCGCTCCAGGCCATCATCGCCCACCGAAGTGGCGGCGGCGACGCGCAGGCGGCCCTGCTCATCCTTGGCGGCGTTGGGATATTTCTGCGCCTTCTCGATATCCTTCACGGTGATCAGGCCGACGCAGCGATATTGGTCGTCCACCACCAGCAGCTTTTCGATGCGCGCCTGATGCAGCATCTTCTTGGCTTCTTCCATGCGCACGCCTTCGCGCACCGTGACCAGCCGTTCCTTGGTCATCAGTTCACGCACCGACTGCGCCATGTCGGTGGCGAAGCGCACATCGCGGTTGGTGAGGATGCCGACCAGCTTGCCACCGGCGCCTTCGGTGACCGGGATGCCATGGATGCCGTAGCGCTCCATCAGCGCCAGGGCATCGGCGAGCGTCGCGTCCGGCGCGATGGTCAGCGGGTTCACCACCATGCCGCTTTCGAACTTCTTCACCGCCGAGACTTCGCGCGCCTGCTCCTCGATGGAGAGGTTCTTGTGGATCACGCCGATGCCGCCGGATTGCGCCATGGCGATGGCCATGCGGGCTTCGGTCACGGTGTCCATCGCCGAGGAGATCAGCGGGATATTGAGTTCGATGCTGCGGGTGATGCGGGTGCGGGTATCGACCTGACCGGGCAGCACCTCCGACGCGGCAGGCGCCAGCAGCACATCATCGAATGTATAGGCTTCACGAAACTGCATGGCTGCTCTCCTTTACCGTCTGCCGCTCAACTGCGCTGCGTCGCTTCGGCCTCGGCGGCGAAATCGCCGCCGGGCATGGTGAAGCCGCTGTCACGCACCATGGTCGGATAATATTTCTTCATACCGGCGAGCCACTCGACATAGGGCAGGTCGGCGAATTGTCCACGATCCGATACATATTCCATGTGGCGCCGGTTATCGGCGTCGTAGGCATGGAAGATCGAGTCGGTCTCGCCATCGAATTCCAGCGGCTTGACGCGGAATTTGTCGCACAGCTCGATGTTGAAGGCGGGCGTCGCCTTCACCCAGCGGCCCTCGATCAGCAATTCCGTGTAGCCATGGAAATGGAAGATATCGGTGCCCATCAGTTCCAGCAGGCGCGGCGTGGCCAGATGGTTCTTCACATCGGCGAAGCCCAGCCGGGAAGGAATCCCGGCAGCGCGCGCCACGGCGGCCAGCAGCACCGCCTTCGAAACGCAGAAACCGCGACCGCGCTCGATCACATAGCCGGCGCTCATGCCTTTTGGCGTGTAATCGAGCGAATAAGGATCGTAGAGGAAGCGGTCGCGCACCGCGTAGTAGATCGCGATGGCGCGTTGCTTCAGGTCGGTGATATGGCCGAACTCGTCGGCCAGGGCGCGCACGCGCGGGTTATCGCTATCGATGAAGGTGGTGGCGGCAAGGTAGGCCTGCTCCACCGCATTGCCGGATTGATCCGACGCGGCCATAGGGAGACTCCGTTGTTCCTTGCCGCGGAGGATATAAGCCGGTTTCCGGTTGCCGTAAAGCGCTACTCTTGCGGATTCGCATTTCCCCGGTAACCCACGGCAACCACATAGCTTTCCGCGCTGTCGGCGCGGCTGGCCGGGGGTTTCACATGGCGCACGGTGCGGTAATCCCGCTTCAAACCGGCCAGCAGCTGATTCTCCGTGCCGCCGCGCAGCACCTTGGCAATGAAGCTGCCGCCCGGTGCCAGCACCCTTCGCGCCAGATCGGCCGCCGCCTCGCAGAGCAGCATGATGCGGATATGGTCGGTCTGGCGGTGGCCGGTGGCCGGTGCCGCCATATCCGACATCACCAGGTCGACCTGGCCGCCGAGCAATTCCATCACCTTGGTATCGGCGCCTTCGGAAAGAAAATCGAGCTGGATCACCGTGGCGCCCGGCAGGTCCTGCATCGGGCTGATGTCCACCGCCAGCACCGGCGGGCCTTCCTTCTTGCCGCTCTTGACGCGCTCGACCGCCACCTGGGTCCAGCCGCCGGGGCAGGCACCAAGATCAACGACGCGGGCGCCGGGTTTCAGGAAATGGAATTTGTCGTCCAGCTCCAGCAGCTTGTAGGCGGCGCGGCTGCGATAGCCCTGCGCCTTCGCCGCCTGCACATAGGGATCGTTGAGCTGCCGCTCCAGCCAATGCTGCTGCGACACGGTGCGGCCGCGCTTCTTCTTCAACGAGACATGGTTGCGGTTCGGGCCCGGGCCGGAGGAACGCGTGGTCATGTCCCGCCCCTTTGTTGGCGCATCAGTTCGAGCAGCACGCCCTCGCGCACGCCGCGATCCGCCACGCGCAGGCGCGGCGCCGGCCAAAAACGATGCAAGGCTTCAAGAATGGCACAGCCGGCAACGACAAGATCGGCACGCTCCTCGCCGATGCAGCCATGCTTGGCGCGGTCCGGCACGCTCATGGCGGCGAGCTTCTGCGACTGGTCGATCACGGCGGGGAATTCCAGCCAGCAGCCATCCACCAGGCGGCGCTCATAGCGCGGCAGGCCGAGCAGCACGCCAGCCAGCGTGGTGACGGTGCCCGATGTGCCCAGCACCTGCACCTTGCCGGCGCGCATGGCGGGGCCGAGATTATGCTGCGCCTCGAACGGCTGCAGCTTGGCCGCCACTTCGTCGATCATGCCGAGATACGACCCGGACTCGGTATCGCCCGCACCCCAGCGTTCGGTGAGATTGACCACGCCGAAAGGCAGCGAAATCCAGTCCAGCACCTCGGTGCGGCGGCGCGGGCCGACCCTGGCCCACATCACTTCCGTGGAGCCACCGCCGATATCGAACACCACCGCCTGGTTATGGCTCGGCTCCAGCAGCGGCGCGCAGCCGGCCAGTGCCAGCCGCGCTTCCTCGGCGGTGGAGATTATGTCGAACTGGATGCCGGTAACGGCCTTCACTTCATGCATGAACTCGATGCCGTTCTCGGCGCGGCGGCAGGCCTCGGTAGCCACCGCGCGGGCGATGGTGACACCGCGCCGCGCCATCTTCTCGGAACAGATTTTCAGTGCCGCGATGGTGCGGGCCATGGCGGCATCGGAAAGCCGCCCGGTGGCAGCCAGCCCCTCGCCCAGCCGCACGATGCGCGAGAAGGCCTCGACAACGCGGAAATTCTCGCGGTTCGGGCGGGCGATCAGCAGGCGGCAATTGTTGGTGCCAAGATCGAGCGCGGCATAAACCGGGGCCGAGCGCGGCGCGGTACCGGCGCCCGCCTCATGCCGTGCACCCCCGGCAAACGGCCTGGGGGCGGAATTCTTGTCGCTCGACTTGTCCACAAGGCATTGTAGCGCG
Organism: Ferrovibrio sp.; assembly: GCF_965278975.1. Lineage (GTDB taxonomy): Bacteria > Pseudomonadota > Alphaproteobacteria > Ferrovibrionales > Ferrovibrionaceae > Ferrovibrio. The sequence continues at coordinate 3,446,573 of NZ_OZ257126.1, read as the reverse complement.
GCAGGCCCGCCAGCATAAGTGCCGGGCCGGAAACGAACCGATCCTGGCTTTACTGCTTCGGCTTCGGCGCCGCGCCGTTCGCTCCGGGCGGGACCGCAAAGATTTGGCCCGGATAGATCAGGTCGGGGTCCTTGATCTGGGTGCGGTTGGCCTCATAGATCTCGGTGTATTTCGGGCCATCGCCATAGACGCGGCGGGCAATGCGCCACAGGCTGTTGCCCGGCTGCACCACCACGCTGCCATCGGTCAGCTTGATATCTTCCGGCGAAGCGCGCTGGAACGGCATTTCGAGCCGCGAGGCAACCCGGCCACCGGCCTGCTCCACCTGATCGACGCGCATCGAATAGATGCCGGGTTCCACACGCTCGGTGGGGCGCAGCACCCATTTGCCGTTCGAATCAGCCGTGGCAACGCCGATCGGCGCATTGTTGAGGTAGACCTGCACGGTAGCGCCGGGCTGGGCGCGGCCGGAGAGAATCAGGTTGCCGTCCTGGTCATACTCGATGGAGTCGAGCGACAGGCCCTTGCGCGCCGGATCGAGCGGGCCGGCCACCGGCCCCTGCAGCAGGCGGCTGGCGCCTTTGAGCGGGGTGAGCACGGCAATGGCCTGTTCGCCGCTGGCATTGGGATCGCATTCCGGCACCACGGCGACCACGGAAGCTTCGGCCTTCACAACTTCCTGTCCTGGGAATTGCGATTCAAGTGTGAATTCCTGGTTGCCCTTCTCCAGCGGCAGATCAGGCACCAGCACCCATTCGCCCCGGCTATCGGCAGTGACACGGCCAAGCTCGCGTGCCCCCGTTTTCACCACCACGACAGAATTGGCGAGCGCACGGCCGGCAAACACGGCGGCGCAATTGCGACTGATCCGCACCACATCAAAGCTGGGCGGCACGCGGCGCGCATCGGCAGGCGGCGGCGGCGGCGCTGGTGCGGGTGGCGGCAGCGGCGGCGCAGAGCCGACCACCTGCTGCGGCGTGACACCGCGCTTGGCAGGATCGTCGGCGAAAAAGATCACCGCCAGGATGCCGATGATGGCGAGCCCGAGTAGCGTGAAGAAGAACTTACTGCCCCGCACAGCGCGCCTCGCACGAAAGTTTGATCAATCAGCGGCTTAACATGATCGCCCCGACCCCTGCCGGGCAGATTAAGACCTCGCCAAGATACCCGCAACTGCCTAAGCTTAAAGCAACCACAAATCATCCCAGCCAGCCATTAGCCGAACCTGAGCCCCGCATGACCGACCATCCCGCCGCCCCCGCTGCCATTCCGGCTGTCTCCGTTCCGGTATGGGATCTGCCGACCCGGCTGTTCCACTGGGTGCTGGTCATCGCGGTCTGCGCCCTGTTCTACACCGGCCTGCAAGGCAAACTGGACCTGCATATGAAACTCGGCCAGTTCGTGCTCGGCCTGCTGCTGTTCCGCCTGATCTGGGGTTTCATCGGCAACCGCCAGGCCCGTTTCAGCGATTTCATCGCCGGCCCGGCCGCCGCCATCGCCTATCTGCGCGGCCTGTTCGGCAGCAATGGCCCGAAATACCTCGGCCACAACCCGGTGGGCGGCTATGCCGTGCTGCTGATGCTGGCCCTGCTGCTGATCCAGGCCAGCACCGGCCTGTTCGCCAGCGACGATATCGCCACCGACGGGCCGCTCTATTCCAAAGTCTCCAGCAGCCTTTCCGCCCGGCTCTCCACCCTGCACCGGCTCGGCTTCGATGCCCTGCTGGTGATCATCCTGATCCACCTGGCGTCAAACGCCTTCTATCTGCTGGTGAAGCGCGAGAATCTGATCAGCCCCATGGTGACCGGCAGCAAGACCGTGCCAGCCAGCACCATCATGCCGGTCCAGGGCGCCGGCCCGGTTGCGGCGCTGGTGATCTTCGCCATCTGCGAAATAGTGGTCTTCGCCGGCATCACCTGGCTGGCGAAATAAAAAAAGGCGCGGTCGGAACCGCGCCTTTTTTCATCCCTAGTTCGGGAACTTAGTCGTTGCGATAGGCCTTGTGGCAGGCGCCGCAGGTGCCGCCCAACGCGCCGAAACCGGCCTTCACGGCATCCATGTTGCCGGTCTGGGCTGCGGAAGCCAGCGTGGTCGCCGCCGTTTCAGCCGCCTTCATCTTGGTGGTGAAGTCAGCCATGTTGGCCCAGATTTCGGCCTTGGCCTTGGTCTCGCCCTTGTCCGAACCGGCGGGGAAATGCGCCACCTGCTTGCCGGCCTGGGCGGCAATGGCCTGGGCCGGAGCAACGGCGCTGGCGGCCGGACCGTTATCGTCCACCACCTTCTTGATCGCGCCCATCGACACGCGGAAGACCTGGAAGCCGTCCTTGCGGGCCTTGATCGCGTCTGCCTGGGCAAAGGCATCGCTGCCGACCAGACCGCTAAACGCAGCAATAGCGCCGCAAACCGCCGCGACGAGCGCGGCCTTACGCCAAATAGCCATAGTTTTCCCTCTCTGTTCCCCGGCTGCTGGTCCGAGTCAGGCGGACTATAGCAAAATACCGCCAATTCCCGTTCTGGCAGTTTCGTGAAGTCACGAAAAATTTAGCCGGGAATAAACCACCCTGCCGATTGTCAGAGGCCCGCCGGGCTTGGGCCGCTACTGGCAAGCCCCGGCGAAATGGGCTACCCAACGAATTATAATTCCAGCCCGAAACGCGGTGCCTGCCATGTCGATCCGTTCCGTCTGCGTCTATTGCGGCTCCAGCCTCGGCGAGAGCCAGGCCTACCAGGCCCAGGCCGAAATCCTGGGCGAGCTGCTGGGCCGGAACGGCATCCGGCTGGTCTATGGCGGCGGCCGCATCGGCCTGATGGGCGTGGTGGCCGATGCCGCCATGAAGGCCGGCGGCGAGGTGGTGGGCATCATCCCGCATCACCTGCATGACTGGGAAGTGGGCCATACCGGCCTGACCGAACTGCATGTCGTCGACTCCATGCATGTGCGCAAGCAGATGATGGTGGAGATGAGCGATGCCTTCATCGCCATGCCCGGCGGCATGGGCACGCTGGACGAACTGTTCGAAGTCATCACCTGGAAACAGTTGAAGCTGCATGACAAGCCGATCCTGGTGCTCAATGTGGAAGATTACTGGCACCCGCTGCTGGCGCTGATCGACCGCGTGATGGAGCGCGGCTTCGCCCGGCGTGGCGCACGCGGCTTCTTCGATGTGGTGGAGGATGCCGAAGCGGCGCTGAAGCTGCTGCAGGCGGCGCCCGAGCCGAAGCGCCCGGATCGTCCAGAGAAGATTTGACCGGGCCGAGAAAGCTGATCCAGCGGCATCAGGCCCGCTAAAGCCGAGCTTTTCTCAACCCGGGTGCATCAAATCTCAAGCCTGGAACGGCGCTTTCGGGCCTTTCCCCGCCGGGCTGGGAAGTGTTAGTTTCCCGCCACTCCTTTTCCATCCGCCCACTTCTTTCCAACCTGCTTGTAAATACCAAACGAGGACCGCAATGGCGAAAATCAAGGTGAAGAACCCCGTCGTCGAGCTCGACGGCGATGAGATGACCCGCATCATCTGGAAGTTCATCAAGGAGAAGCTGATCCTCCCCTACCTTGATGTCGACCTGCTCTACTACGATCTCGGCGTCGAATACCGCGACCAGACCAACGACCAGGTGACCATCGATTCCGCCCATGCCATCCTGAAGCATGGCGTTGGCGTGAAGTGCGCCACCATCACCCCGGACGAGCAGCGCGTCGAAGAGTTCAAGCTGAAGGAAATGTGGAAGTCGCCGAACGGCACCATCCGCAACATCATCGGCGGCACTATCTTCCGCGAACCGATCATCTGCAAGAACGTGCCGCGCCTGGTGCCGCACTGGAATGACCCGATCGTGGTCGGCCGCCATGCCTTCGGCGACCAGTATCGCGCCACCGATTTCCGCTTCCCCGGCAAGGGCGTGCTGACCGTCAAGTTCGTTGGCGAAGATGGTAGCGTGATCGAGAAGGAAGTGTTCAAGGCGCCGGGTTCGGGCGTCGCTATGGCGATGTACAATCTGGATGACTCGATCCGCGACTTCGCCCGCTCCAGCATGAACTACTCGCTGGTGCGCGGCTGGCCGCTCTACATGAGCACCAAGAACACCATCCTCAAGGCCTATGACGGCCGCTTCAAGGATCTGTTCCAGGAGATCTTCGACAAGGAGTTCGCCGACCAGTTCAAGAAGGCCGGCATCACCTACGAACACCGCCTGATCGACGACATGGTGGCATGCGCCATCAAGTGGAGCGGCAAGTTCGTCTGGGCCTGCAAGAACTACGACGGCGACGTGCAGTCCGACGTGGTGGCGCAGGGCTATGGCTCGCTCGGCCTGATGACCAGCGTGCTGATGACCCCGGATGGCAAGACCGTGGAAGCGGAAGCGGCGCATGGCACCGTGACCCGCCACTACCGCGAACACCAGGCTGGCCGCGAGACCTCGACCAACCCGATCGCCTCGATCTTCGCCTGGACGCGCGGCCTGATGCATCGCGCCAAGCTGGATGGCAATGCCGATCTGGACAAGTTCGCGCATACGCTGGAGAAGGTCTGCATCGCCACCGTGGAAGCCGGCTTCATGACCAAGGATCTGGCGATCCTGATCTCCAAGGATCAGCCCTGGCTGACCACCCAGAAGTTCCTCGACAAGATCGACGAGAACCTCAAGGCGGCGCTGAAGTAAGCTTCATTCAAGCTCACGTCTGGCCTGCCCCACAGGCCAGTAAACAAGAACGCCCCGGTCAAAAGCCGGGGCGTTTTTTTGTTACTGCACGGTGCGAGAGCGCAGCAAAGAAAAAGCCCGGCGGGATCACTCCCGCCGGGCTCTTATCTTTTCAGCGCGTGGCTGAAGCGGCTTAGAGCAGCTTCAGGTTCGCGGCCGAGGACTTGCCACGCTCGGTGACAATGTCATAGCTCAGCTTCTGACCGTCCTTCAGACCGGTCAGGCCAGCGCGCTCGACGGCCGAGATGTGAACGAACACATCGCTGCCACCGGATTCCGGCTGAATGAAGCCATAGCCCTTGGTGCCGTTGAACCACTTGACCGTGCCTTTGTTGGACATGGTGTCTCCTTAATCGTCTCGTGTTAAAGGGCGCCAGACAACTCTGCCTGTCGCGTCATACGTCATGTTTGGTAGGGTAGGCTCGGCGCTCGATCAGAGCGTTTGGAGAGCAGGCCGAACCGGTAGAGCGGAATGACCCCGACACAATCGCCTCGTCCGACAACAATTTCAAGTGCTTCGGCAGCATCAAAAAAGTTATTGCGAATGATTTGCAATTTCATATGAGCCGCGTATGATCGGGCTCCCACCCACCCGAGGGAGTCGCCATGCCGATGTCGTTCATCGAACCGAGTTACCCGGCAGATACCGAGGTCGCCCAGTTGCGGACGGCGGAATTGTTCGGCATGGCGGCTTTCCGGTTATGGGCGGCCCCCTACCTGAATCCCGATACCGACCACCCGGACTGGCGCCTGGGCTTCGCCGCCGCCGGCATCGGCTGCGGTGGCCTAGGGGGATTTGACACCCTGATGCTGCTGCTCTCCTCGGCCGCCAGCCGGCCGCTGGAAGCACGCTGCCTGCACTGCACCGGCCTGAGCCGCGACGAGGGTCTGTTCCTGCAACTGATCAGCCACCTGCAGCAGGGCCGCGCCGACCTGGCCGCCGCCGTGCTGGGGCAATGGCTGCCGCCCGCCGCCGTGCGCGTGGCGCTGGAGCCGGCCGAGGCCCTGGCCGAAGCCATGGCCGGCGCCGGCCTGGTGATGCCGCGCCGCCGCGCGCTTGATGCAACGGATCAGGTGCTGCACAGCCTGCATGGCGGCCCGCAACTCGTCTGGGTGCATTAGACTATTATAATTTATATATTAAAATCATATTATTATATTATACATATGATCTAATAAATCACTTTAACTTTGCCGCCCTTCGAGCAGGCCGCGGGCTTCCGCGAAGCCTTCACCTATCAGATCAAAGAAAGCCCGTACCCGGGCGGTGCGGCGCAGGTCGGTATGGGTGACGATCCAGAGTTCGCGCCCCAGAGCTGCCACCGGGGCCTCCGTCAGGCGGACCAGGTCCGGCTCCGGGTCGCCGAGATAGCAGGGCAAAACCGCCACGCCCATGCCGGCCTTTACCGCCACGAACTGGTTCAGCAGGCTGGAGGAGCGGTAGACGAAGGCGGCTTCCGGCGCCCTGGCATTGAGCCAGTCGGCGGCATTGATGCCACTCATGCCCTGCTCCCAGCCGATCAGCGGCAGGCCGTCCAGGCTCTCCGGTTCGGCGCCCAGCCTGGGCAGGGTGGCGGCCAGTTCCTTGCGGCCAAAGAGGGTCCAGCCGATGGTGCCGAGCTTGCGGCCATGCAGGTCGCCCTCCCTCGGCCGCAGGGCGCGCAAGGCAATATCGGCCTCGCGGCGGGACAGGCTCAAGACCCGGTTATCCACCGCCAGTTCCACCTGGATGCCGGGATGCTGGCAGCGGAAGCGGCCGATCATTGGCGTGAGGATGCGGAAGCCCAGGGTCTCGGAAGCGGTCACCCGCAGCCGGCCGGTAAGCTGCTGGTCATGGCCCAGGATCTCGCGGTCGAGCGCCGCCGCCTCGGTCTCGATCCGCTCGGCACTGGCCGCCATGCGTTCGCCAGCCTCGGTGGGGGCATAGGCACCGGCCGGCAGGCGCTCGAACAGCCGTACGCCCATCTCTTCTTCCAGCGCGCCAAGGCGGCGGAAGGCCGTGGAATGGTTTACCCCCAGGGCCTTGGCCGCCCCGGTCAGGTTGCCGGCGCGCAGCACCGCCAGCACCAGGCGCAGATCGTTCCAATCCTGCATAGGCCCCTCATCCGAACAGGCTGCTTGCATATACGCAAGTATAGTTTCCAGATTTGTCGATGGATTTGCAAGATTAGCCGCCCCTATTTGGAGCCATTCAGTTCCCCCCAACCGCTTCCCCACACCCTCACCGCTTCCCCATCCTCAAGGAGACCCGCCATGCTTGCCTTCCTGCAAAACCCCACCCCTTCCCAGCGCGAAGCCGGCATCGGCCTGCTGCGCATCAGCCTCGGCGTCATGTTCCTGGCCCATGGCCTGCTGCTGAAGGTGCTGACCTTCGGCATGGCCGGTACCGCCGGCTTCTTCGTCTCACTCGGCCTGCCGGCCTGGACCGCCTACGCTACCGCCGGCGGCGAGATCATTGGCGGCGTGCTGCTGATCCTCGGCATCCTGACCCGTCCGGTGGCGCTGGCCCTCACCCCGATCCTGCTTGGCGCCCTGGTGGTGCATGCCGGCAATGGCTGGGTGTTCAGCGCGCCGAATGGCGGCTGGGAATATCCGGCCTACCTGGTGGTGCTGACCCTGGCCCAGGCCCTGCTCGGCACCGGCGCCTTCGCGGTGAGCTTTGGCCGTGCCAGCCGCCCGGCCGTCGCTTAAGACAGTTCCGGCAAAACAAGAAGCAGCGGTCTTTAGGGCCGCTGCTTTTTTTGCGTCAGGTGTTCGGCACGCCGTCGGCCCGTTCCTGCTGGCGGGCAATGGCGACGCGGTTGATCTGCTCGCGGATATCGGGGTGGATTTCCAGCAGGCGCTCGAATTCGGCAACGCCCAGGCTCAGCAGCCGGCATTCGCTCAAGCTGCGCACCGTGGCGGTGCGCCGCGTGTGACGCAGCAGGGCGACCTCGCCGAAATGCTGCCCCTCGCTGAGCACCACCGGGTTGGGCTTGATATCCACTTCCACTTCGCCGGCCATGATGAAGAACATCGCCTCGGCGCGGTCATCCTTGCGCACGATCACGGTGCCGGCCGGCACCACCTGGGCTTTGAGCAGCGAGGCGATCTCGGCGATGTTGGTGGCATTGAGATGGGCGAAAATCGGCAGCGCCGCCACGGCCCGCCAGGTTACGATGAATTCGCGCCGCTTGATCTCCTCCGCGAAACCGGAGGCGAGCAGACCGGCGGGGATGGCAAACATCGCAATGCCCAGCAGCATGACGAAGCCGCCGAACAATTTGCCCAAAGCCGTCACCGGCACCATGTCGCCATAGCCGACCGTGCCCATGGTGACGATGCCCCACCACAATGCATGGGGGATGGAGGCAAAGAGCTGCGGCTGCGCCTGATGCTCCAGCACATACATGACGCTGGAAGCCATCACCAGCAGCACGCCGAGCGCCAGGAAGCCGGCGATCAGGGGCCGCGCCTGGCCGCGCAGCACGGTGGCCACCAATGCCAGGCCCGGCACATAGCGCACCAGCTTGAACAGGGTGAGCATCTCCAGCACCAGATACCAATCCTGCGGCAGCGGCAGCAGCAGGTTGACCCAGAAGGGCAGGATCACCAGCAGATCGACGATGCCGGCCAGCGAACGCATGTAGCGCAGCCGCATGGTGCGGTCCGGGATGCGCAATTCGCCGGCATAGTCCGGCGCCATCCAGATGCGCAGCAGATATTCGATGGTGAACAGCAGATCGGTGGCTTCGCGGGCGTGGTCGAGCAGCCCGATAGCCCGCGCATCCATCTCCGGCATGGTAACCAGAAGAATGGCCGCGGCGCAGACCAGCACTGCCACCAGGATCGCCGTGGAGATGACGCGATGGCCAGCCGAGGGCGCCTCGCGGCCATCGGCCAGGAGGTCGAAACAGCGCCGGCGCCAGGTCAGCGCCGCCTGCATGTCACGCAGCCATCAGCGGGAGATTACGCATTGAGCGCCTGGGCCACGGCCTCGAAAGCCTGCTCGGCGCCGCTGGGATCGGCACCGCCGCCCTGAGCGAAATCCGGCCGTCCGCCGCCGCCCTGGCCGCCGATGGCAGGCGTCAGCACCTTGATGAGATTCGCCGCTGAATAGCGCCCGGTGAGATCATCGGTCACGCTGACCACGGCGGAAATCTTGCCATCCACCTCGGAGGTGAGCACCACCACGCCGGAGCCGATTTCCTTCTTCTTGGCATCGGCCATGGCGCGCAGGTCCTTGGCCGGAATCCCCTTCAGGCTCTGGGCCGCGAACTTGATGCCGGCGATCTCGCGCACGGCGGAAGCCGCCGCCACCGTACCCGTCGCCAACTGGCGGCGCAGCTCGGAAAGCTCGCGCTCCAGCTTGCGGCGCTCTTCCAGCAGGGCGGCCAGGCGCTGCGGCACTTCCTTAGGCTGCGCCTTCAGCACATCGGCAGCGGCACGCAGGGTTTCTTCCTGCTCGGCGAAATAGCCGCGCGCCGCCTCGCCGGTCAGCGCCTCGATGCGGCGCACGCCGGCAGCCACGGCGCCCTCGTTGATGATCTTGAACAGCGCGATATCGCCGGTGCGCTTCACATGGGTGCCGCCGCAAAGCTCGACCGAGTAATCCTTGCCATCGGCTTCCTTGCCCATGGAAAGCACGCGCACTTCATCGCCATACTTCTCGCCAAACAGCGCCATGGCACCGGCGGCAATGGCTTCGTCCGGCGTCATCAGGCGGGTGGTGACGGCATCATTCTGGCGGATGATCTGGTTCACCTCGGCTTCCACATCGGCGGCCTCGGCGGCGGTCAGCGCCTTGGGGTGGCTGATATCGAAGCGGAAGCGGTCCGGCGAGACCAGCGAGCCCTTCTGCGTCACATGATCGCCCAGGCGGCGGCGTAGCGCGGCGTGCAGCAGATGGGTGGCGGAATGGTTCGAGGCGATGGCGCCCCGGCGCTGCGGATCGACATTCAGGATCGCCATGTCGCCGAGCTTGAGCACGCCCTCAACCACCTTGCCGATATGGGCATGGAGCGCGCCGAGTTTCTTCTGCGTATCCGATACCTCGACCTTGGCGCCATCGGCGGTGACGATCACGCCGGTATCGCCCATCTGGCCGCCGGACTCGCCATAGAACGGCGTCTGGTTCAGCACCACGGCAACCTCGGCGCCGGCCTTGGCTTCGCTCACCGGCTTGCCATCCACCACGATGGCATCGACGCGGCCTTCGGCGGCCTGGGTGTCGTAGCCGAGGAATTCGGTGGCGCCCTGCTCTTCCTTGATCTCGAACCACACCTTCTCGGTTGCGGCTTCGCCCGAGCCAGCCCAGGCCTTGCGCGCCTCGGCCTTCTGCGCCGCCATAGCCGACTGGAAACCATCGAGATTGACATTGATGCCGCGCGGGCGCAGCGCATCCTGGGTCAGATCGAGCGGGAAACCAAACGTGTCGTAGAGCTTGAAGGCGGTTTCGCCGGGCAGCATGTCGCCCTTGCTCATGCCGGTGGTGGCTTCGTCGAGCAGCTTGAGGCCGCGATCCAGCGTCTGCTTGAAGCGGGTTTCCTCAAGCTTCAGCGTCTCACTGATCAGTGCTTCGGCGCGGCCCAGTTCAGGATAGGCGCGGCCCATCTCACCCACCAGGGCCGGCACCAGGCGGTGCATCAACGGCTCTTTGCAGCCCATCAGCTGCGCATGGCGCATGGCGCGGCGCATGATACGGCGCAGCACATAGCCGCGGCCTTCATTCGACGGCAGCACGCCATCGGCGATCAGGAAGCAGGACGAGCGCAGGTGATCGGCGATGACGCGATGGCTCACCTTGTGCTCGCCATCGGCATGGGCCTTGGAGAACTCGGCGGAAGCCTCGATCAGTGCGCGCATCAGGTCGATGTCGTAATTGTCGTGCTTGCCCTGCATCACGGCGGTGATGCGCTCAAGCCCCATGCCGGTATCGATGCTGGGCTTGGGCAGCGAGACGCGCTGCTCCTTGGTCACCTGCTCGAACTGCATGAACACGAGATTCCAGATCTCGATATAGCGGTCGCCATCGGCTTCCGGGCTGCCCGGCGGGCCGCCCCAGATCTTGTCGCCGTGGTCGTAGAAGATTTCCGAGCACGGGCCGCAGGGGCCGGTATCGCCCATGGCCCAGAAATTATCCGAGGTGGCGATGCGCACGATGCGGTCATCGGGCAGGCCGGCCACCTTCTTCCACAGATCAAACGCCTGATCGTCGTCGTGATAGACCGTGACCCACAGCTTATCCTTGGGCAGGCCGTATTCCTTGGTGATCAGGTTCCAGGCCAGCGGGATGGCCTCTTCCTTGAAGTAGTCGCCGAAGGAAAAATTGCCCAGCATCTCAAAGAAAGTGTGGTGGCGGGCGGTGTAGCCGACATTGTCGAGGTCGTTATGCTTGCCGCCGGCGCGCACGCATTTCTGCGACGTGGCAGCGCGGCTGTAGGGCCGCTTCTCCTGGCCGGTGAACACGTTCTTGAACTGCACCATGCCGGCATTGGTGAACATCAGGGTCGGGTCGTTGCGCGGCACCAGCGGCGAGGATTCCACGGGCGTGTGGCCGTTCTTGGCGAAATAATCCAGGAAGGCCTGGCGGATATCGCTGGCGGAGGTGGTCATACGCTTCCCCTGATCCCAATCCTCTGGCGGATTGGCCGTGATCGACAAACCTGCGGCATTTGCCAGCCCGGCCGCCCGCCCCGGCGAACCACCAGAAGCACGCAACTGCCGGATCGGCAACGCTTTTTCCCTGCCCGGCGGCATATGGGCGCCACCCGGGACCGGACCGCAGTTTTTACCGCTTCAAGACAACCCCTGTCCAGGGCAAATGTTCCGGGAGTGTTTCGGGCAGCTAAAAGTGAAAATCGATCAACCGCAGCGAAAATCCCCTAGCATTCTCTCTGCCAAATCGAAGCATCATTCAAAAAGAGAATAATACGCTGCCTCGCCTATATCTCGATCAACTATCAAGGTATGAATGAATGCATCTATTATTTTCCGCTTCTTCTCATCCGACCATTCTTCGTAATACGAAGGGCGAACTATAAAGTTTTCAATATTTCTGATGATCATGACAGACAATAGAAGCTTGATACGAGATTGATCTTTCGCGGAGAAAATACCACTTAAAACATAGCGTGATTTTACGCGTTCAGCCTTTGGAAAAGAAAATATTGCAACTGTCTTTTCTAACGAAACTGGAAATACATTCAGAATAATTCTGACACTACCAATGCCTTTATAATCTAAAGAAAACAGTGAAGACACAGCTATTGTCGGAGACTGTTTTTCAAACTCAATCACTTTATGCTCAAACATTTTGCTCCTATCACTGGAATCAAAAATAGAATCGAAATAGCGCACTCGGAACAAATACATTTCATACGCTTTAATTAAGTTTTGTGTAGCAACCATCCCCACTTCACTATCAACGGCATCATCCTCCAATCCTTTTTCGACTGCGCTTACATATGTTTGGTGAATCTTTGCAGCACCATCCATGCACGCGTGAAGCTCTTTTGTCGCCGATCTAAATGCGTGAAGAAACAACTGATCCCTATTTCCAGAGTCAAACTGCGCAGTGTCGATTTCGCGGAATATTTCGCTATCATGTTCAGAGCAAAAACCTGTGAATGTTGAAGCTTTTTTCCTCCCGACCTTTCTAAATTCTGTTTTAGGCCCGTCTTTTTCATACTGCATCTTCGGCATTATTACATGCCCAGCATCAGACAGAAGATCCATTACTCGCGAATTCTGAATGGAATGCGCTTGAATAGCTTTGTTGTTACACGTCAACCTCGGACAAAGACACTTTGCAAACTGCGAGTTAAATCGTTCGAAGATTTCTTGCTTGAATTCAGGAGGATGGGACAAGGATTTTCCTAACATTGCATATTGTTGAGTATAGCAATCGACAAGAAATAAATAAAAAAACTCAATTAATCGCCGTGATGCCGCCTCTGGCTACGCGCTCGCGGTAGCGGCTCATGAAGGCTTCGTATTGGCCGATCTGGGCGATGGCCGAGGCGAGTTCGCGCGGGTCGCCGCTGCCGCGTGCGATGGTGGAGGCGATCACGTTGAAGCTTTCGGCATCCGGCGTGCCGGTGAGCTTGTCCTGGTATTTCTTGCGCAGGTCTTCGAGGCCGGCGACATCGTTGGTGAGCGACAGCGCCACGCCGAGCTGCAGTACCTGCTTGCGCTCTTCCGGCGCCAGCGGCGCGGGATCGCTGTAGCGGTTGCCGAGATTCTGGTTCAGCACGCGGGCGGCAGCCACCCAATCCTTGGCGCGCCAGTGGATATCGGCGCGCAAGCCCCTCGCCTCCGCGCTCTGGTCATTGCCGAGCAGATTGAGGGCTTCGGAGAAGCGGTCGAGATCGGCCAGTGCGCGCACCTGCAGCAGGCGGCGCTCCTGCACCAGGCTGCCCGGCAGGTTCGGGCCATCGGTACCTTGCAGCGCCTTGAGTGCCGCTTCCGGCTTGCGGTCGAGCAGGTTGACGACGCCAAGGCGGGCGCCGGCCCGGGCGCGGTCCTCGCCGCGCAGGCGATATTGAATCTGGTGTTCAAGCAATTCGGCGGCGCGGTTGAGCAGATCGACGCCGACCAGGCGGTCGGCCAGCTTGCCGATGATCTCGTCGCCCTCGGGGCCTGCCGGGGTGAGTTCGCGGTAATCGTAGTAAAGTGCCAGGGCAGCCAGCGGCGGCATCGATTGTGCGCCGCCATCCAGGAACAGGCGGGCGAATTCATCGCTCATCTGCTTGGAGAGCAGCGGGATATCAGCCGATTTCGGGAAGTATTTCACCAGCTGGCGGAAGGTGCCGATGCCGGCGCGCAGATCGCCGCTGGCGAATTGCAATTCGCCGAGCCGCCGCAGCAGGTTGAATTCATAGGGATCGCCGCGCCAGGCGAAGCGCAGGCCATCCAGGCGGTCGATGGCTTCCTGGGTGTTGAGCTGCTTGCGCGCCAGCAGGAATTCGATCTTGGCATAATCGGCATAGGCGCGCGCCTTGCGGTCGCCGCTGGCCACCGCGTAGTCGAATTGCCGGATCGCATCCTCGGGCTTGTTCTGCGCCTGCGCCAGCAGGCCGCGCACATAGGAAGCCTCGGCCTGCTGGCCGCGGTTCAGCACATCATTCTCCAGCGCCTTCACTTCCGCTTCGGCGCCGGCAAGATCGCCGCCCGAGAGCCAGGCACGCGCCATCGCCAGCCGCAGCGGCGCGCGGATATCAGGCGGGAAACGCGCCACCGCAGCACCAGCCTGGCTGAACGCCTTGCGCGCCGAGGGCCAGTCATCGCGCTGCGCCGCCAGCAGGCCGCGATAGGCGAGCATATCCGGGTCATCATCGAAAACGCGGGAATCGATATCGTTCGCCGCCTCGTTGATCCGCCCCATCTTGAGGTTGGAAACGCCGCGCATGGCGCGGAAACGCTTGTCGCGCTCAAGCTCGGGATTATCCTGCCGTGCCTTGGCCAGCACACCCAGCGCCTCGGCATGGAGATCGTTGGCGAAATAGAATTGCGCCAACTGCATCCGCGCCATCGGGCGCTGGCCCGGCGAGGCCATCGAGACGCGGTATTGCATATTCTGCTTCTGCTCAAGAATGGTCTTGCCGTCAGCCTTGCGCCATTCGTTGTAGTCGAAGATCTCACTGTTGGCGCGGCGCGGATCGGCGCCACGCGGCGCCGAAAGCGACAGGCCGTTGGACGACGCCAGTTCAATGCCGCGCGGATAACGCCGCACCTCCAGCGCCTCCGCCTTCTTCTCCAGCGCCAGGCCCTGGAAGCTCGGCAGCACCGTCGCCTCGACGAAATCGCGCCGCTCCGGCACACCGCCATTGGCGCCGGCAAAAGGCACCACGGTGATGTTGTCGCCCACATCGGGATCAGGCACGGTCAACGGCGGTGATGGATCATTGGCGGCAAAGAACAGCCGCGCGCCGGTATCGGTATCAAGCAGGCGGCGCACATCGATCGGCGGCGGGCGGCCACTATTGGCTGGTGTCTGCGACTGCTGGGCCTGCTCGCCCTCGCCTTCGCTGCGCAGCTGATCGGGCTGCACGGTATGCAGCGCGATGGACCAACCGGCATTGCGCCGCGCGAAGGCCGTGGTGGTGCCGGCCGGCACCGCCAGGCGCAGCACGGTCATGTTCGGGATCGCCAATTGCTCGATATCGCTGATCTGGCCGTTCCAGTCGCGCGTGGTGATCGGCCGCAGGTCAATCACCGAGGGACGGTCGAACACCAGCCAGAGATAGCCATTGCGCATGAAAGCGGCGGCGGCGGCGGCGCGCGTGAAGGGGAAGATCAGCAGCGGCCCGGTGCGGCTGGAATCCACCACCGGCACCAGCGGATCGCCGCTGAGCGGCCCGGTGGGACGCGGCGGCATCAGACTTGCGGCATCGGCCACGCCCACCGGCAGCACCGGCGAAGCCGCCGGCACGCCGGCGGCGGCGGGAAGCTGCGGCGCCTGCTGCGCGAACGGCATGGTCGGTGCCACGGGTGCGGGCATTGCTGCCGGATTCTGGGCTGCCGGATTCTGGGCGGCGCCATTGGGCGCGGCGGGCGCCTGGGCTTGAGCCGGGGCAGGCACAGGCGCCGGGCGCGGCGGCTGCGCGGCTTGCTGTGCCAGTGCGGGAGCCTGGGCGGGAGCCTGGGCGGGGGCAGTCTGTGCAGGCTGCGGCGGTGCGGCGGCGGTCGGCTGTTGCGCAGGACGCGGCTGTGCTGCTGGCGCAGGCTGCGGCGTTGCAGTCGGCGCCGCTTGCGCGGTCTGCGATGGCGCGGCGATATCCACCACCACCTTGCCGCCATCGCGCCAATGCTTCACGCCGGAAGTCTCGGGCGTGGTGAAGCGCACCACGTTGGCACCATTCTCCGTTGCCGTGGACAGGCCGGTGACGAAACGCGGCGGGCGGCGCGCCAATGCGCCGAGATCAATCGGCGACGGCGACTGGAAACGCAGCGTGGTGGCGCCACCTTCGCGGTCGAGGCTGTAGTCGGTGCGCTGCGGGAAGTCGAATACCAGGCGGGTGTAATCGGGATGCTCGCCGCTGCGCATCCGCACAGCGGCCCCGGTCTGGGCCGTATTGGGCTGGGCCGTTGCCGCTTGCGGTGCCGGCGTGGCCTGTTGCTGCTGCGGCGCCGGCTGGGGCATACGCTGCGGCGTGCCGACAGGCGCCGGGGCCTGAGCTGGAGCCTGTGCCGGAGCCGGCTGCGGCGCGCCGATCGGCAGCGTATTGGTCTGCGGCACTTGAGCGAAGGCCGGCAACAACGCAGCGGTGAGCCAGGGCGACAGCAGCACGGCGAGCAGCAGCATGACAAGCAGAGGAGAGCGCGTGTGCCACGCCGCCCCTGCCGTTTTCCGTTCCGCTGCTCCGTGCCCTGCCACGTTCCGCCGCCACTCGCTCATGGGTTGGCGCCCCGCCTTAGCCAGGCGAGGTCCGATTCGCCGCAATGTACCATGGATTCCAGGCTATTACGCAGGGGTTAAGAGAGGGTTCAGAAGGCGCCGAGCACAGCCTGCAGCTTGGCCTTGAGCTGCGCCGCGTCGAACGGCTTGGCGATATAGCCGGAAACCCCGGCCGCCTTGGCCGCCAGCACGTTTTCCGGCGCCACTTCGGCGGTTATCAGGATAAACGGCGTGGTGGCATTGATCGCTTCCGCGCGCACATTGCGCAGCAGGTTCAGGCCGCTGATCGGGGTCATGTTCCAATCCGAGAGAATGACCCCATAGCGCCGCCGCTTCAGCCGCGCCAAGGCCGCCGCCGGGTCGAGTTCGGTCTCGATGTCCCGGAACCCGAGACCTTCAAGCTGTGCCGCCACCAGCCGCAGCATCGGCCGGTGGTCATCCACCACCAGGATCGGCTGCGTCAGAATCCCGGCGCGGTCGGTCAAAGGCGGTGACTAGCCGAACAGGTTCAGCAGGTAATTGCCCGTGCCGCCCGAAGTCTCCGCCGCCTTGTTGTTGAGGTAACGGATCACCATCTTGTCGACTTCGGATGAATCCTTGAATTTCGCGACGTCGACCTTGCGCTCCAGCGCCGTGATCTGGGAACTCACTTCCTGCACGGCGATCTGTTTCGGGATGTTGTTCGCCACCGTCACCACTTCGCGCAGCACGGAATCGCCCAGCAGCTGAACGGTCTGGGTCACATCCTTGGCGCGGCGCTTGAATTCGATGGCGGCACGCACGCCAGGTGCCTGCTCGTCCAGCGACTGTTCGTATTTCAGGCGCTCGTATTTGGTGACGATATTGTCAACCACGGTCTGCGAGGTGAGCTTGCTCACCTTGGAGCCGAAGAAATCCAGATCCTGCGCCAGCTGCTTGAAGCGCGCATCCTGGAAACGGTTGGCCAGCGAATCCACATCGGACAGGTTGCTTTCCATGATCTTGCGGATCTTGCCGGTATTGGGCAATTCGCTTTCCAGATCATAGGCCGACAGCACGAAGCGCATGATGCGCTTGTCGGCGAAGAAATCATCCACCGACTTGATGCTCTTCACATTGGCCTTGAAATACTCTTCCTCGCGCTGGATATCGGCACGGCTGCGAAAACGCTGGAATTCCGGGCCATCGAATTCATAGACCTTGCTGGCATTGCTCGCCGGCAGGGTCTGCTCCTTTTCCGGCGTCTTGGTCTTGGCCTTGGTGTAGGCATTGGCCGTGGCATTGGGCAGGTTGCCGCTGGTCAGCAGGCTGCCGTCGCTATTCAGCGCCACCTGGCCGGAATTGTTGATCACCAGATTCTTGATCTTGGCCAGCCCGGCTTCCAGCGGCGTGCCGGTGCCGTCGTTACGCACCTTGCCGTTGCCATCAATGGTGACGGCATTGCCGTTTGTATCGGTGAGCGAACCCGTGGCGCCAAGATCGAACTTGCGGGCCAGTTCCAGTTCCTTGGTGGTGCCACGGCGGGCCACCGAGTTCGGATCACTCAGATCACTCAGCAGCACATCCTTGAGGCGCTGCTTGTTGAAGCTGTAGAGGTCGCTGACGCCAAAGGCATTGGCCAGCACCTTGAGCACGCGGTCATCATTGACCAGCTCATTCACCGTGGTGGCGCTGTTCATCCGGTTCTGCACATAGGTGGCATCGGAGACAGCGAGTGCGTTATCCGCCTTCACCTGCACATTGCGGATGCGGATCTGCATGTTCTTGATATCGAGCAGCTGCTTCGCCAGCGCATCCTGGGTGGAGGATTCCTTGGCGCTGCCAGCATTCTTCTCAGCCGTCTGCTGCAGGCGGCGATACAGCACGAACGGCGACATGCCGCTGCTGGATGAAGTGGGGATATCGATCGAGGTAACCATTTAAGCCCGCCTCCTGCGGTGCCCGAAGGTCCTGTGTCCGCTTTGCCTGCCGCACCCGCCATTCTGGGGTACCGCGTGCTGGCAACAATATTACCACGGACGGTAAATGCTACAACCAGGATAGTCGCCTGGGTCCTAAGAAAAGGTTAACAACCGGAACCCAGGCCTGAGCCTCCCAAGCCTGGGGAACCTTAGCCGCCGGGCCGTTGTGCCGGAGCGGGAGCCGCCGGCGCCGGCCGTGCGGCCGGGGTGGCCGCGGGCTGGTCGCTGGCGGCGGCCCGCAGGTTGGCCGGAAGCTGCTTGCGGGTGGCCATGCGGACGGTGAGGTCCTGCGCCATCGCCGGCTCCATCTTGGCCATGACGGCGGCCACCTTGGCCTCCTTCATGCGTTCGATGACATTGAGCAGCACATTGGCGTCAAGCTGCGCGAAGATGCGCGCCGCCTCTTCCGGCTTCATGGTCTCGTAGATCTTCACCAGACCACGCAGGTTCTCATCCTCCTGCTTGTCGGTGCTCTGCACCACCTGCTTGATGCTGGCTTCCAGCTTCTTCAATTCGGCAATGCGTTCGTCGATCCGCTTCTCGGCGGCGGCCAGCAGGCTTTCGCGCAGATCCAGTTCGCGCGCACGCTGCTCAAGCTGCTCGCGGCGCTGCGCCAGATTGGCCAGCAATTCGATCTCGGCCCGGGTGAAGGTGGTCGGATCGCGGTCGGCCAGAGAAGACAGACCGGAATTCTGTGCGGCATTGCTGGCCGGGGTGGCCGGAGCAGCGCCACCAGCGAGGCGCGCGGGCGCCCCCTGCCCCTGCCCACCCTGGGCCTGGGCCGGAGCCTGCGCCTGCTGCGCCGGAGCGGCCTGCTGTCCTTGCGCAACGGCAGCGGGGACAAAAAGTGCCTCGCGGCCCTGCCACAGCGAACCGACCTTGAGGCCGAGCAGCAAAGCCACGGCGAGAATAGTGAGCGGCAGCAGCCGCACCCGGCTGGTAAGCGCACGCGAGACTGGACGCACACTGCCGGTTTGGGCCGGCGCCGCAATCATTGCAGCCGGCGCCGGTTTCGGTGCCGAACGGCCAATGGCGGCATAAGCAGCAGCGGCAGCCGGCGGAATACCCTGGCGATGACGGCGCGGATTGTCGTCGAAACCATCAGCCATGATCAGCGCGCCTGCCTCAATGCCATCAGCAATTCACGTTCCGCTTCCGAGCGCGGCTCGACCTTGAAATTGGCGGCGGCAGCATTGGCGGCGTTTGCAGGAGCCGGCGGCGCCGGGCGGCGGGCCGGGAATTGCGCACCGGCGGCTGCGGCTGCGGCCACGGCGGCGGCGGCAACATTGGCGGCGCGCGCCGGCGGCTGCGGCTTCTCCGGCGTCGGCGTCTGCTCGGCCTTGGACTGGCGGTTGCCGGCAGCCTCGCCGGCCAGGCGATCGGCCAGGCGGTCGGCGGTCTCGATCATGAAACCAAGTTCCTCGCGGATCGTCTTGGCCTGCTTCATGCGCTCCTCATGCGCGCCATCGGCGCTGGCGGAAGCGGATTTCAATTCGGCGACGCCCTGGCGCGCGCGATTCAGCGCCTTGTCGAATTCGCCGATCAGGCGGCGCATCTCATCCTGGTTGGCGCGCAGATTGCCCAGCCGGCGGTTCAGCACCAGGCACATGCCGAACGTGCCGATCAGCAGCACCACGACGACAATCTCAACGGCCAGCATCAGGTTCATCAGATGCCCTCCACGATCACGGCTTGACGCTTCAAGGCGCGATCCACCTTGATCGCGATATTGTTGCCCATGCGGCCCATGCGGCCTTCAACCATCGGCACGCCGCCGCAGCGCATCATGATAATCGATTCCGGCGCGGCATTGAACATGATGGTCTTGCCGACTTCCAGATTCATCACCTGGCCCAGCGTCATCACCTGTTCATCGAGAACCGCTTCAATTTCCACGTCAGTCGACCAGAGTTCCGTCGCCAAGTGGTTTTCCCAGATCGAGTCACGGCCGAACTTTTCGCCCATGAACATCTGCAGCAGCAGTTCGCGCACCGGTTCCAGGGTGGCATAGGGCAGCAGCAGTTCCAGGCGACCGCCGCGATCTTCCATGTCGACGCGCAGGCGCGCGAGAATGGCGGCGTTGGCGGGACGCGCGATGGTGGCAAAGCGCGGATTGGTCTCGATGCGGTCGTAGGAGAAGTTGACCGGCGCCAGCGGCTCGAAAGCGGCGCGCATGTCGTCCAGCACCACGTTGACCATGCGCTCGACGAGGTTGCGTTCAATCGTGGTATAGGGCCGGCCTTCGATGCGCATCGCCGCCGTGCCGCGACGGCCACCGAGCAGCACGTCAACGATGGAGTAGATCAGCGAGGAATCGACCGTGAGCAGGCCGTAATTATCCCACTCCACCGCGCGGAATACGGACAGGATGGCGGGCAGCGGGATCGAGTTCAGGTAATCGCCGAAACGGATCGAGGTAATATTATCGAGCGAGACTTCAACGTTATCGGATGTGAAGTTACGCAGAGATGTGGTCATCAGGCGCACGAGGCGGTCGAACACCACCTCAAGCATCGGCAGACGCTCATAGGAAACCAGCGCGGAATTGATGATCGCGCGGATACCGGCCTTGTCGGAATCGTCTTCAACGGATGCATCGAAGCCAAGCAGGCTGTCGATTTCATCCTGATTCAGGATGCGGGTAGAGCCGCCGTCGCCGCCGCCACCGCCGGCGCCGCCCGCCCATCCACCACCATCTTCGCCCGTATCTGCCATGATCCGTTCCTGTCGCTCCGATGCAGCAGCAGCGCCGCTACTGAATCAGCATTTCCTTGAACAGCACATCATTGATCTTGATCGGCGCCACTGCCTGATTGACGCGGACCAGCAATTCTTCCTTCAGCCGGTAGAGGCCGGCGGAACCCACCAGATCATCGGGGCGCAATTCGCGCAGGTAGACCTGGAAGTTATCGATCACGCGCGGCATCAGTTCGTTCAGCTTCGGCGTCGACAGTGGTTCCTGGTGTTCCAGCGCCACCTTCAGCTTCAGATAGCTGGCCTGCCGCCCGGTGGCATTCAGATTCACCAGAATGTCCGGCAAATCATGGAAAACCGTCACTTTCGGCGGTTCCGGCTTGACCTCTTCTTCCTTCTTGTGGCCGCCGAACACGCCAAGGAAATAGGCCGCCGCGCCGCCGCCTAGCAGCAGCACCAGCAGCAGCGGCACCACAACGAACACGATCATGCGCTTGCCGGAGAGCTTCTTCTTGCCCCCGCCTTCGCCGCCCTCGCCGCCTTCGCCTTCAGTTTCGTCAGCCATCGCAGACCTTCTTTACCGATCACCGCATGGATACGCCGCAAGTGTTAACGAACCGTCATCACTGGGCAGATTTTGCCGGGTAGGCCATTCCAGCCGCCCGGCGGTTTTTGCCTCCGGCCCGGATTTCCGAAGTTTCTTCTTTATTATTCAACAGCTTAATGAGTTGGCACGGAGCCTGCAACTCCTTCTGCGACCCCGGCCCCGAGCCGGCCCCAGGATGAAGCGAGCCGCGTTATGGAGAATACGAGCTACATCGCCCTTTCCAAGATGTCCGCCATGCGGCGGCAGATGGATGTGCTCGCCAACAACCTGGCGAACATGAACTCGAACGCCTACAAGGGCGAGCGGGTGATGTTCGAGGAATACCTGAACCGTGGCAATACCAGCCTGGACACCCGCAACAACCGCTCCAGCTTCGTCACCGATACCGGCGTGCTGCGCGATTTCTCCAACGGCAAGCTGAACAACACCGGCAACCCGTTCGATCTCGCCATCACCGGCCCGGGCTATCTCAGCATCGACACCCCGCAGGGCCGCCGCTACACCCGCGACGGCCATCTCCGCCTGGACGAGGACCGTCGCCTGGTGACCGCTGGTGGCCATCCGGTGCTCGACAACCGCGGCCGCGAGATCGTGTTCCCGCCGAATGAAAACAACCCGCCGGCCATCGCCGCCGACGGCACCATCACCGTGGGCGTCAACCAGCTCGGCAAAATCGACCTGGTGACCTTCGAGAACGAGCAAGGCCTGCGCAAGACGGCGCAGGGCATGTTCGCCACCGACCTGGAGCCGGAAGTGGCCCCCCAAACCTCCACCATCGCGCAGGGCATGCTGGAAAGCTCGAATGTCGAGCCGATCCTGGAAATGACCAACATGATCGACCTGCTGCGTTACTACCAGAACACCCAGAACCTGATCGACGGCGAACATGATCGTATTCGCCGTGCGGTCGAGCGGCTTGGCCGCGTCACCGCTTAACGGACTTTAGGAAGAGGAGAGAGCCATGCGTTCGCTCAACACCGGCGCCACCGGCATGATGGCCCAGCAGCTCAATGTTGAAGTCATCTCGAACAACATTGCCAACATGAACACCACGGGCTTCAAGCGCCAGCGCGCGGAGTTCCAGGATCTGCTGTACCAAAACCAGCGCCGCCCCGGCGCCACCTCTTCAGACGCCAACACCATCGTGCCCTCGGGCATCCAGATCGGCGTTGGTGTGCGCGCCGCCGGTGTCTACCGCATCCACGAGCAGGGCAACCTCAGCTCGACCGGCAATCCCTACGATATCGCCATCAACGGCAAGGGCTTCTTCCAGATCACCCTGCCGTCCGGCGAAACCGCCTATACCCGCGCCGGCTCGTTCCAGGTCAACGCGCAGGGCCAGGTGGTGACCGCCGATGGTTACCTGGTCAATCCGAACATCACCGTGCCGCAGGGCACGCTGGCGGTGAGCGTCGACAATACCGGCATCGTCGAGGCCCGCATCACCGGCCAGACCGCACCGCAGCAGCTCGGCCAGATCCAGCTCGCCAACTTCGTCAATGAAGCCGGCCTCGAAGCGGTGGGCGACAATCTATTCCTCGAAACCCCGGCCTCGGGCCAGCCGCAGGTCGGCAATCCGAACACCCAGGGCCTCGGCACGCTGCGCCAGGGCTACCTGGAAACCTCGAACGTCAATCCGGTGCAGGAAATCACCAACCTGATCACCGCCCAGCGCGCCTACGACATGAACTCGAAGGTGATCACCACCTCCGACGAAATGCTGCAGACCACCACCCGCCTGCGCTGATCCAGAGCAAGACCAGGAGATCCATCATGGCCCGCACCGCCCTCCTCCTTCTCGCTGCCGCCGGCGCTTTCGCCGTTGGCGTGGCTCTCAGCCAGCCGGCGCATGCGCAGCAGCAGGTCGCTTCGGCAGCGCCGGCCGCGGCCGCGAAGGCTGCCGCGACGCGCTACGTTTCGGAGCGCGAAGTGGCCCGCCGCATCGTGAACATGATCCAGCAGCGCAACGGTGGCCGGCCGGTGGAAGTTGCCTTCCATGGCAACGACAACGGCATCACCCTGCCGGCCAGCGCCGAATGGCGCATCGACAGCTTCACCTACGACGACCGTTCGGGCCGCTTCACCGGCACCGTGGCCGCCAACGGCACCAGCGAATTCCTGCGTATTTCCGGCCGCGCCAACGCAGTGGAAGCGATGCCGGTGCTGCGCACCCGCGTCGCGCCAGGCGAAGTGATTACCAACGAGGCTCTGGAATGGCGCCAGGTGCCCATGGGCCGCTACACCTCGGCCTATATCGACCGCATGGACGATCTGGTCGGCCTGACCCCGAAGCGCGCACTGAATGTCGGCCAGCCGATCCGCAGCAACGATGTCGGCCGCCTTGAGCAGGTGACCAAGAACAGCCTGATCACCATGGTGGCGCAGGCCCCGGGCATGACCATCACCACCACCGGCCGCGCGCTGGAAGGCGGCGCCATCGGCGATGTGATCCAGGTGATGAACCTGCAGAGCAAGAAAACCATCCAGGCCACCGTCACCGGCAGCAGCGTGGTGCAGGTGGTGACCGCACCGCGCTTGATTGCCAGCAACTGATAACAACAAAAAAACCAGAGAGAGACCCAGCCATGACCCGCTTCAGCCACAGCATCCGCTTCCTCGCCCCCCGCGTCATCATGCTGGCCGGTGTTGCCTTGAGCCTTGCCGCCTGTGATGTCGGCCGCCTGACTGAAATCGGCAAGCCGCCAAATCTGAGCAAGATCGATAATCCCACCGAGCAGAAGGATTACCGCCCGGTGAGCCTGCCGATGCCGTCGCCGGAAGTTTCCGCCCGCTCGGCCAATTCGCTGTGGCGCCCCGGCTCGCGGCAATTCTTCAAGGATCACCGTGCCGCCAAGGTCGGCGACATCCTGACGGTGAATATCGACATCCAGGAACGCGCCTCGCTGCAGAACAACACCACCACCTCGCGCGAGAGCAGCGAAGCGGCCAACGTCACCAACCTGCTGGGCCTTGAATCGGCTTCCGATGGTGCGGGCGGCGTGACCACCGGCGCCGGCACTGCTTCGACGCTGAACAAGATCTTCAAGAACATCAATCCGTCGGCGGCGGCCAATCTCGGCTCCACCTCTTCGGTCACCGGTCAGGGTCAGGTGCAACGCCAGGAACAGATCACGCTGCGCGTCGCCGGCCTGGTCACCCAGGTGTTGCCGAACGGCAATCTGGTGGTGCAGGGCCGCCAGGAAATCCGCGTCAACAACGAAGTGCGCGAATTGCTGATCCAGGGCATCGTGCGGCCGGAAGACATCACCGCCACCAACACGGTGAGCCACACCCAGATGGCTGAAGCGCGCATCGCCTATGGCGGCCGTGGCCAGCTCACCAACGTGCAGCAGGCGCGTTACGGCCAGCAGATTTACGACGTGCTCTTCCCCTTCTAAGTGACAGCGGAAGCGCAAACAAAAAGGCCGGTCAGAACGACCGGCCTTTTCTTTTTTCCGCAATTGCGAAAAGAATCAGAGATCGTCGCGGTGCGTCCGCTCGCGGCGCTCATGGCGCTCCTGCGCCTCGATGGAGAGCGTGGCGATCGGGCGGGCTTCGAGACGCTTGAGCGAGATCGGCTCGCCAGTCTCTTCGCAATAGCCATAGGTGTTGTCGTCGATCCGCTTCATTGCCGCGTCGATCTTCGAGATCAGCTTGCGCTGGCGGTCGCGGGTGCGCAGCTCCAGGGCGCGATCGGTTTCCACCGAGGCGCGGTCAGCGATATCCGGTTCCTGGCTGGTGTCTTCCTGTAGATGCTGCAGCGTCTGGTTCGACTCGCGCAGGATGTCGTCCTTCCAGGCTTGCAGCTTGCGGCGGAAATACTCCCGCATCTTCGGATTCATAAAGGCTTCGGACTCGGCAGGACGGTAATTAGGCTTCAACTGGATACCCATGCGAGAACCTCCAAAACCCGGCCCTGCCCCCTGGGAACGCGACTCGTTTGAGACTGGGGGGCCGGCAACGGCGGCGGGAGTATATGAATCGCCCGGGGCCGGAGCAAGCACAGAGATTGCCCCCGGAAGCCGTTGAAATCATGAAAGAATTGTGACTTTGGGCAGATTCCCCGGGTCTCGGGGCGCCGGCGGTGGGTCTGGGTCCGACCCTGGGGGTGGCCCCTAGTAGCCGAGCTTGGCCAATTCCACTTCGCAGCGCAGTTCAATTTCGCCGATCAGCTCGGCCAGCTGCGGATCCGCCACCATCATGCGCTCCTGGCGCAGCATCTGGGCTAGGCCATGCAGCCGGTCGACCGGGATACGGCCCATCAGCATGCCATCGCGGATATCTTCCAGCTTGTCGAGCAGGCCGGAACCACGACGGGCGGCGCGGCGGCGCTCCTGCTTGTTATGGCCATCGGCATCCACCGCCTGCAGCATCAGGGTGGCATCCAGGGCCGCCATCGGCGCAGCGCCTGTGACCCCCCCGGTGCTGGTTTCCGGGCCTTTCAGATAACTGGAAAAGCTGGCGCCACCGGCCGAACCGGTGCCGCCGGCACGCTTGGGTGCACCGGGCTGAACGCCGCCGGGACCGCCGATCTTGTTAATGCTCATGCGCCGCATGGTGCCCGAGAAATTCCACCCGGTAAAGTCGGCAAATTTTGCCGATCCGGGACCGCACGGCGTCTATTTTATCAATAAAATCAATACCCTTCCCGTTGGCACGATACTCGCATCCATATGGTCCAAGACCGGGCGTTGGCAAGAATTGCCGGCGGATCGGTCAAACGATCAGAGAGAGCGACCACCATGATCCGCACTGCTTCCAACCGCTTCCGCTGCAAGGCCGCCAAACTGGCGGTCAGCTTCGTGGCTGCCTGCGCGATCCTGGTGGCGCAGCCGGGCCAGACCCTGGCCGGTTCCCGCATCAAGGATGTCGCCGACTTCGAGGGCATCCGCGAGAATATGCTGATCGGCTACGGCCTGGTGGTCGGCCTGGACGGCACCGGCGACAGCCTGACCAACGCGCCTTTCACCAAGCAGAGCCTGCAGGCCATGCTGGAGCGCCTGGGCGTCAACATCCGCGACGCCGGCAATTTCACCACCAAGAATATCGCCGCGGTGATGGTCACCGCCACCCTGCCCCCCTTCGCCCGCCATGGCAGCCGCATCGACGTCACCGTCTCGACGCTGGGCGATGCCAAGAGCCTGCAGGGCGGCACCTTGATGGTGACCCCGCTGCTCGGCGCCGATGGCGAAGTCTATGCTGTCGGCCAGGGCGCCGTGGCGGTCAGCGGCTTCAAGGCCCAGGGCGCCGCCGCCCAGATCACCCGTGGCGTGCCGACCGCCGGCCGCATTGCCAACGGCGCCATCGTTGAGCGCGAGGTCGGCTTCGAACTCGCCTCGCTGCCCATTCTGCGCTTGGCGCTGAAGAACCCCGACCTCACCACCGCGCGCCGCATCAGCCAGGCGGTGTCGACGCTGGCCGGTGTGCCCACCGCTCGCGCGCTCGACCCGACCACCGTGCATATCGATGTGCCGCAGCGCTGGCGCGCCGACCTGATCGGCTTCATGACCGAAATCGAGCAGCTGCAGGTGGAGACCGACCAGGTTGCCCGCGTGGTGATTGATGAACGCTCCGGCACCATCGTGATGGGCCCGAATGTGCGCATCGATACCGTTGCCATCGCTCAAGGCCAGCTCACCATCCGCGTCACCGAGACGCCGCAGGTGTCGCAGCCGAATCCCTTCGCGCCGGGCGGCGTGGTTGTGCCGGGCATTGCCGGCACCTCTGCCGCCACTGGTATCGTGCAGGTGCCGCGCATCGGCCCGGATGGCCAGCCGGTGCGCGATGCCCAGGGCAATGTTGTGTTCGATCCCGTAACCCAGGCCGTGCCGGGCACCGGCACCCCCACTGTGGCGGGCCAGGCTGGCGGTGGTGCGCAGACCGTGGTGGTGCCGCGCACCGATATCCAGATCGACGAGCAGGTGGATCGCCGCCTGGCGGTGATGCAGCGCGGCGTGTCGCTGCGCGAACTGGTGGATGGCCTGAATGCGCTGGGCGTCGGCCCGCGCGACATGATCACCATTCTTCAGGCGATCAAGGCCGCTGGCGCCCTGCAAGCCGAAATCCAGGTGATGTGAGGCCCGCCATGATCAACGCCCAGGTCGCCTCCCCCATCGTCAACAACTACGCGGTCGAGCAGGCCCGTGCCCAGCGCGCGAGCAACGATGCCGGCGGCAAATTCATGGCTGCCGGCCCGCAGAGCGAAGCCACCATGCGCAAGACCGCGCAGGACTTCGAATCCTACTTCCTCGGCCAGATGTTCGAATTCATGTCCACCGGTATCAAGACCGATGGTCCCTTCGGCGGCGGCCAGGCGGAAGGCACCTGGCGCAGCTTCCTCAATCAGGAATACGGCAAGTCGATGGCGCAGAGCCGCGGCGTCGGCATCGCCGACATGGTTTATCGCCAGATGCTTCAGCTTCAGGAGGCAAAGTGATGCAACCGCAATTCCAGCAGCAGCAGCGGCAAGGCTTGCCGCCCGCCCTGGCGCGGCGCCTGCAGCGTCCCGCCGGCAACCAGCCACCCGAACCGGGCCGGCCGCGCGACAATACCGGTGCTGGCGCCGTGCCACCGACGCCCAAGGAACTCTACGATCTCGGTGGCCAACTCAAGGGACTGATGCTTGAGGAAATCGCCGCCATCGAACGCCACGACTATGCCGCCCTTGGCCCACTCGGCGAACGCAAGCGCATCATCGCCAGCCTGTTCAAGGAAAAGCAGAAGGTGATGATGGAGCATCTGGATACGCTGAAGGAAGCACCGCGCGAGGAGCGCATGGTGCTGGCTGATCTGCTGGATGAACTGCGCGATGTCGCCCGCGACAACGAGATCGCCGTGCGCGGCGCCCGCGATGGCCATCAGCGTTTCCTCAATGCCGTCATCCGGGGCGCTACCAAGATGGAGCAGCTCGGCAACGGCTATTCCCGCAATGGCCGCTCCACTTCGCTTTCCGCCAATTACGGCGCCCAGCGCCCGGTTTCGCTGTTCAGTGATACCAAGTGCTGATCAAGATCCGCGCAAGCGGTTTCCTGGGGGAATAACGCTTTCGCGTTAGTACCTCTCTCTCACCTAAAGCCCCGCCAGCAATGGCGGGGCTCTTTTTTTCATTGGTATCAGACGCGGAAGAATCCGACCACGCCGGCAAGATCCTGTGCCTGATTGCTCAGTGACTGCGCCGCCGCCGTGGTCTGTTCCACCAGGGCCGCATTACGCTGGGTCATCTCATCCATATGGCCCACCGCTGTATTCACCTGCTCAAGACCGGTGGCCTGCTCGCGGCTGGCGGCGGCAATTTCGGCGACGATATCCGACACCTTCTTGATCGAAGCGACGATATCAACCAGCGTGCCGCCGGCCTGGTTGACCAGCGAGACACCCTGGCGCACCTGGCTGTTCGAGGTGGCGATCAGCGCCTTGATATCCTTCGAGGCATTGGCGGAACGCTGCGCCAGGGCGCGCACTTCCTGCGCCACCACGGCAAAACCCTTGCCGGCTTCGCCTGCCCGCGCCGCTTCCACGGAAGCATTCAGCGCCAGCAGGTTGGTCTGGAACGCAATCTCGTCGATCAGCGCCACGATATCGGAAATGCGCCGCGCGCTTTCCTCGATGCCGCTCATCGCCGTGACCGCGTCTTGCACCACATTGCCGCCCTTGGCAGCGGTCTCGCGCGCCGCCTGACCGAGTTGGCTGGCGGCTGCGGCATTTTCGGCATTGAGCTTCACCGTGGTGGTGATTTCCTGCATCGAGGCCGCAGTCTGTTCAATGCTGGCGGCCTGTGCCTCGGTGCGGCTGGCGAGATCCTGGCTGCCGGCGGAAATTTCCGCGCTGGCACTCTGCACCGCCTGAGCCGTGCCACTCAGGCGCCCGGCCACTTCGCGCAGCTTGGCGGCCGTGGCATTGACGCTGCGTTTCAACTCGCCGAACACACCCCGGTATTCGGTCGCGATGGAGCGGCCGAGATCGCCTTGCGCCATGCCGCCGAGCACATGGGCGAGTTCACCCGTCATGTCGCGCAACGTGCCGGACAGGCCATTGAGCTGCTGCGTCAGGGCAAGCTGGAAGCCTTCCTTGCCGCTCTCATCCAGCCGGATCGACAGGTCGCCATCGGCAATACGCTGACAGAGATCGGCGATTTCACGCGCCGCGGCGGCCTCCTGTGCTTCACGTTCCTTGCGCCGTGCCTTACTGCTGCGTGCCTGCTCGGCATTCTCAGCTTCCAGCCGCTTCTTCTCCTCGGCATTGCGCTTGAACACTTCGACATTGCGCGCCATCACGCCGATCTCATCACCGCGCTCGACACCAGGCACCAGCGAATCCTCGTCGCGTGCCAGTTTCGCCATGGAGTCAGACAGGCCATTCAGCGGCTTGACGATGCCGCTGCGCGCGATCAGGAACGACACCAGCAGCATCACTGCCAGGCCACCGATGCCAACTGAACTCAGCCGCGCAATATGGTGGGCGTAATAATTATCCACCTCGCGCCGCAATTCACCAATATTTTCCGCATTATCCTTTGCCAGAAGTTGCACAGCGCGGTTCAATGCCTGGCGGTTGCTGCGGTTGGCTTCATTGTCGCCGAATTCGCGTGCCTTGGCCGGGGTTTCCTGTGAACCAAGCCGCGCCAGCTCGGTACGAAATTCGATGAACTGCTTCACGCTGGTGAAAGCCGCGTTGCGATCGGCATCAAGCTGCGCCGGCAGCAATGCACGCCATTCCTGCATCGCCGCATCGATCTTCTTCAATCCATCAACCAGCAGCTTGCCATAGCGGTCGGCTTCCTGGTTGGTGGCCGACATGTAGACACCGCGTGATTCCATCACTACGGCATTGATCAGGCCGTTGACCTGTTCGGCAATAACCGCCTGCCGGCTTTCGCGTTCGATCTGCGCCAGCTTGGCATTGTAGGTGCGGAGCGCATCCACGCCCATATAGGTCATGGTCGCGCCAAGCAGACCAGCCAACAAAACGATGAAATAGATCTTGCCGCCAAGCCCGATACGGGCCAAAGCCTGGGTCATGTGCGCCTCCCCTGCGACTGGCGGCCGGTCTTCCATGAGACCGACTCTGCCGTTTATTCCCGATGACAATTCTATGCCCGGGCGTGCCGTGGGGGAACAACCTTCCGTCGAGGCGGGCTCGTCAAAAAGTCGTGTATCCGCTACAACCTACTCGACAGAAGGTGGGTCTTTCGGCGTCGCCAGGTCGCTGCCGGCCAGATTGGCGCCGGCCAGGATGGTGCCATCCATCTTCGAGCCACGGAACTGACAGCCGCGCAGGTCTGCCCCCGTAAAATTGGCCTCGCTGAGATTGGCATTCCAGCTTCGCCCGGTGGGCCGCCCCTGCCCGTCCAGCAATTGCAGCGCTCCGAAGCGGGCGCCGCGCAGCTTGGCGCGCAGCAGTTTGGCACGCTGCAAAGTGGCCCCAGCCATATTGGAACCATCCAGCGTTGCCTCCACCAGATCGCAATCGGTGAAATCCGCCATGGTCAGGTCGCAGTCGGTCAGCACGATATTGTGCAGGTCGGCGGCGCGGAACAAAGCCGCCCGCAGATCGAAACCGCCAAGATCGAGGCCGGCCAGCGTCTTGCCGCTGATATCGAAGCGCTGGCCCTTAGCGCCATTGGTGTTGATCCACAGCGAATGCAGATCCAGCTTGATCCGCAGCCAGGACGGCACCGGCGCATCCGAATTGCGCATCGCCGCGTTGGTCAGGTTGGCACCGGAAAGATCGGTCGCCGAAAGATCGACATTGCGCAGATTGGCGCCGGAGAGATCGGCCCCGGTGAGCCGCGCGCGCGCCAGATTTGCCCCCACCAGCACTGCCTCACGCAGCCGTGCCCCGGCAAGATTGGCGCCAGAAAGATCAGCGCCCGCCAGATTAGCGGCGAACAGGTTCGAGCCGCTGAAATTCGCTTCCTTGGCCGAGGTCATCATCAGGTTGGCCTGGCTGAGATCGGCCTGGCTCAAATTGGCGCCATCAAGATTGGCATTCAGCAGGTTGGTCTCGCGCTCGCTGGTCTGCTGCGCGCCATTCTTCCAGGTGACAAGCTGGCCCGGCCGCAGGTCGGCCTCGGAGAGATCGGCATCGGTCAGTCTCGCGTCCATGAAATTCACGGCGCGCAGGTCGGTCTTGCGGAAGCTGGAACCGCGCAAGTCAGCATTGTTGAAGTCGCTGGAAAACAGGTCACAGCCATCGAAGCGGCTGCCACGCAGCAGCGAGCCGGTGAAGTTACAGCCCGAAAGAATGGCTTCGCGCAGGTCGAGATTGGTCAATGACAGGCGCGACAATTCGAGATTGCGCACCATCAGGCGCTTGCCACCACCCTGCCCGGACAGGTAGCGGTGATGCGCGGTCACCGTCTGCATGAAAGCCCTGGAATTGGAGTCCATTCCGCTGCCAACTCCCCTGAATTCCGGGGCTTAGTAAAGCAGCCCGCCGCCCCCTTTTCCAGGGGGTTTTGCCGCAGAATCAGACCTGCTTGATATCGTTGATATCGAACTGCCAGGGGCTGCCATTGGTGCCGGTAATGGTGCCAATGAGGATCGAGCCCGAGGAGAACTTGCCGTCGCTATCGTAATAAAGGCCGCCGGTATCCTGACGGTAGACAAAGCCAGCCTGGCCGAAATTGACCGTATTGAACGCACTGACGGAAGAAACCGAAACAATATTCACGTTCAGCTTGAGATCCTGCGACAACGTGAAGGCATTGCCGGTCATGTCGCTGGAGCGGTTGGTATCCAGTTCGATCGTGTCGTTGCCAGACATGCCGGTCACGTTCATGCGGTCGGCACTGCCAGCCGAAATGAAGGTGAAGTAGTCAGCCCCGGAGCCGCCAACGGCGGTGTTGACGCCAGCACCGCCGACCATGCGGGCGCCACCGGTGCCGCCGATCATCATGTCGTTGCCGGCTTCGCCATAGAGGCGGTCGAAGCCCTCACCACCATTCAGCGTGTCGTTGCCGTCACCACCATAGAGGCGGTCGCCGTACTTCCAGCCGGTCAGCGTATCGTTGCCGCCACCGCCATACATGGTGATCGAGGCGGCAAAGCCAGTCGATGTGATCACGTCAGCGCCGGAACCGCCATACACGGTCTGCACACCGCTGACTTCAACCTTGTTGCTGCCATTGGCGAGCGTCAGCGTATCGCTGCCATAGCCAAGCTGCACCAGGCCGTTGGTCATCACAGTGCCAAGCGTGACATTATCCGAGCCGCTGGAGCCGATAATGGTCTCGACGTTGTTCACCGTCACGGTGTTGCTGTTGCCATCGAGCACCAGCTTGTCGTTGCCGCCGGCCAGATCGACCGTACCGCCATTGATGCGGCTCTTCATCACCAGCACGTCATCGGTATCGCCGCCACGCAGCGTTTCCACATTGCTGACGGAAAGATTGCCGGTGCCCTGCACCACCAGGGTATCGGTGCCGCTGCCGAGATCGACGACCACGGTGTCGCTGCCGCCGAACAGCTTCAATGTCACGCTGTCGTTGCCGCTGCCGCCGACGATATTCTCGACATTGGCAATGGTCAGGCTATTGCTGGCATTGGCCAGCACCAGCTTGTCGCTGCCGGCACCCAGGTCGATGCTGCCATTGACGATGGCGGCGCCAAGCGTCACCTGATCGGCACCGGTGCCGCCGGTGATGCTTTCGACATTGCTGGCCGTCAGCGTATTGCTGCCATTGGCGAGCGTTACACTGTCGCTGCCGCCAAGCAGGTCGATGTTGGCGCCGGTAACGGCACCAGAGAACACCACGGTATCGGCGCCGGTGCTGCCCTTCACGGTCTCGACGCCGTTCAGGGTGGCGGCCAGGCCGGCGACGCCGAAGGTGACGGTATCGCTGCCGCCAGCCAGGTTCAGGTTGGCGGAACCGTTCAGCGTGATGCTGTCATTGGCGCTGCCGCCGGTGATGGTCTCGACATTCACCACGGTGATGGTGTTGGTGCCGGACGACGACAGGGTCAGCGCGTCGTTGCCGGTGCCAAGATCGATGAAGCCACCAGCCACACCTTGCGCCAGGGTGACGCTGTCAGCGCCGGTGCCGCCAAGGACGGTCTCGGTGTTGTAGACCATCACGCTGTTGGCGCCATTGGCCAATTGCAGCTTGTCGCTGCCACTGCCGAGATCGACATGGCCATTGGTGACAGCCGTACCGAGCGTGACGCTATCATTGCCGCTGTTGCCGAGCACGGTTTCGGTATTGCTCACCGTCACCGTGTTGGTGCCATTGCCGAGTTGCAGCTTGTCGCTGCCGGCACCCAGATCGTAGCTGCCTGCCGCCACGGCGGTGAGCAGCGTAATCGCGTCATTGCCAGTGCCGCCGGTAACGGTCTGCACATTGGAGATCGTCAGCGCATTATCGGCGTTGGCCAGGATCAGCCTGTCGTTACCCGTACCCAGGTCGATGCCGCTGCTGGTCAGGCCGCTGCCAAGCGTGACAACATCATTGCCGCTGGAGCCAGTAATGGTTTCGGTGTTGCTGACCGTGATCGTGCTGCTGCCGCTGAGCACGATGCGGTCGCTGCCGGCGCCAAGATCGTAGCTGCCGCCGGTGACCCCGGCCGAAAGCGTCAGCACATCGTTGCCGGTGCCGCCAAGCACCTGCTCGACATTGCTCACCGCCACGGTGTTATTGAAATTACCAAGCTGGAGCTTGTCGCTGCCGGCACCCAGATCAAGCTGCAGGCCAGCCGCAGCGGCCGTGAGCGTGACGGTATCGGCGCCGGAGCCACCGGTGATGGTCTCGACATTGGCGACCGTGACCGTGGCGCCGCTATCGCCGAGCTTCAGGCTGTCGCTGCCCGCACCCAGGTCGATGCTGCCGGAGCCGGCGAAGGTGACGCTGTCACTGCCCGTGCCACCGACAAGCTGCTCCACATTGGTGACGGTGAGCGAATTCGCGCCATTGGCCAGGGTCAGCTTGTCACTGCCAGCGCCAAGGTCGATGCTGCCATTGGTGACCAGGGTACCCAGCGTGATGGTATCGTTGGCGCTGCCGCCGGTGATGCTTTCGATATTGCTCAGCAGCGCCGAGTTGTCGGCATTAGCCAGCTTGAGGCTGTCACTGCCCGCACCCAGATCGATATTGCCATTCGCGATGCCGGCGCTGAGCGTGACCGCATCGTTACCGCTGCCACCCTGGATGGTTTCGGCATTCGCCACCGTGACAGCATTGTTCGCACCGGTGAGGACCAGCTTGTCCGAACCCCAGCTCAGATCGACATTGCTGGTGCCGGCGATGTTCACCACATCATTGCCGGAACTGCCGGTCACCGTCTCGACATTGGTGATGGTCAGATTGTTGCTGCCGTTCGACAGGATCAGCGCGTCATTGCCGGCGCCGAGATCGATGGTACCGCTCTGCTCCAGGCCCAGCGTGACCACATCATTGCCGCTGCCGCCGTAGATGGTCTCGACACAGGTGGCGGTGATGGTGGCGCCGACCGAACCGATGGTCAGCACGTCGTTACCAGCACCGAGATGCACGGTGCCGTTGCCGAAGAAGGTCAGCGTGTCGTTGCTGCTGCCGCCCTGCACGCTCTCTACGTTGGTGGTGGTGAGGCTGTTGACCGCATTGGCCAGCACCAGGGTGTCGTTGCCGGCAGCCAGATCAACACTGATGCCGGTGGCACCGCTGGACAGGGTGATGTAATCCTCGCCCGAACCGCCGTCGAGATCCTCGACATTGCTGATGGTCAGGCGGTTACCGTCATTGCCGAGTTGCAGCTTGTCGGTGCCGGCGCCGAGGTCGATGGTGCCGTAATAGGTGACGCCGCTGAGCGTGACGCTGTCATTGCCGCTGCTGCCGAGCACGGTTTCGGTGTTGGACACGGAAACCGTCGAGGCGCTGGTCAGGGTCAGCTTGTCGCTGCCATAGCCCATATCGATGGTGCCGGTGCCGGCATAGCTCAGCGTATCGTCGCCGGTGCTGCCGATCACGGTTTCGATATTCGCCGCGGTGATGTTGTTGCTGCCGTTGGCGAGGAACAGCTTGTCCTTGCCGGCGCCAAGATCGAAGCTGCCGCTCTGCGCCACGGTCAGCGTCACCACATCATCGCCGGAACCGCCAATGATGTTTTCGACATTCACTGCCGTGAGTGCGCCGCCGCTGCTGCCCAGCACCAGGGTATCAGTGCCGGCGCCGAGGTCGACATTGCCGCCGCCATTGAGCGTGACCGTATCGGTGCCCGAGCCACCCTGGACGCTCTCGATATTGGTGGCGGTGACATTGTTGGTGCCGCCCGAGAGGATCAGCTTGTCGCTGCCGCTGCCGAGATTGTAGTTGCCGGTGATGCCGGCGCCGAGCGTGAGCGTATCGTTGCCGCTGCCGCCCAGCACGCTTTCGATATTCACCGCCGTCAGCGTGTTGTTGCCATTGGCAAGCGTCAGGCTGTCGTTGCCTGCGCCCAGATCGATGCTGCCGCTGGTCTGCGCCGCGCCGAGCGTCACGGCATCGTCGCCGCTGCCGCCGGTGATGGTCTCGGTATTCGCCACGGTCACGGCATTGGCCGCGCCATAAAGGATCAGCTTGTCGTTGCCGGCGCCAAGGTCGATCGAACCGGTGCCGTTATAGGTCAGCACATCATCGGCCGAGTTACCGGTGACGGTCTCGACATTGTTCACGGTGAGCGTGTTGTTGCCGCTGCCGAGGAACAGCTTGTCGCTGCCGGCACCGCCAGTCACGGTCTCGACATTGCTGGCCGTGATCGAGCCGCCGGAGGCACCGAAGGTCAAGCTGTCATTACCGGAACCAAGGCTGACGCTACCCGAGCCGTTGAACATCACGGTATCGGCACCGGTGCCGCCCAGCACGGTCTCGATATTGCTGGTGGTGATAGTGTTGGCGCCATTGGCAAGCTGCAGCGTGTCATTGCCAGCCGCCAGATCATAGCTGCCGCCAGAAACAACATTGCCGAGCGTGATGTAATCATCGCCCGAGCCGCCAGTCAGCTTCTCGACATTGGTGGCGGTCAGCGTGTTGCTGCCATTGGCCAGCGTCAGGCCGTCATTGCCCGCGCCCAGATCAATGCTGCCGCTGGTCTGCGCCGCCGCCAGGGTCACGGCATCGTCGCCGCTGCCGCCGGTGATGGTCTCGGTATTCGCGACAGTCACGGCGTTGGCAGCACCAGTGAGGATCAGCTTGTCGCTGCCCGCCGCCAGATCGATGCTGCCGGTGCCGTTATAGGTGACAACATCATCGCCGCTATTGCCGGTAACGCTCTCAACGCTGTTTACCGCCAGGGTATTGTTGCCACTGCCGAGGAACAGCTTGTCGCTGCCGGCGCCGCCAGTCACGGTCTCGACATTGCTGGCCGTGATCGAACCGCCGGTGGCGCCGAAGGTCAAGCTGTCGTTGCCGGCGCCAAGGCTGACACTGCCCGAGCCGTTGAAGGTAACGCTGTCAGCGCCAGTGCCGCCCAGCACGGTCTCGACATTCGTGACCGTCAGGCTGTTGGTGCCATTGGCAAGCTGAAGCGTGTCGTTGCCAGCGCCGAGATCGATGCTGCCGCCGGCGACCGCACTGCCCAGAGTGACGTAATCATCGCCCGAACCGCCCGCCACGCTCTCGACATTGGTGGCGGTGAGCGTGTTGTTGCCATTGGCGAGCGTCAGCTTGTCGCTGCCGGCGCCCAGATCGATGCTGCCGCTGGTCTGCGGCGCGCTGAGCGTGACGGCATCGTTGCCGGTGCCACCGGTAATAGTCTCGACATTGGCGACCGTGACGGCATTGGCCGCGCCGGAAAGAACCAGCTTGTCGCTGCCGGCGCCAAGATCGACGCTGCCGGTGCCGTTATAGGTGACCGTATCATTGCCGGTGCCGCCAACCACGGTCTCGATATTTGCCGCGGTCAGGCTGTTGGTGCCGTTTGCCAGCACCAGCTTGTCGTTGCCGGCGCCGAGGTCGAAATTCTGGCCCGTAACCGGGCTGGCCAGTGTCAGCGTATCGTCGGTGGCGGTGCCGACATTGGTGACATCCATGCCATTCAGCTTCATGCCATACTGGATGGTGAGCGTGGCACCGTTGCTGATGAAGGTGGCGTAGGTAACCCCGCCGATGGTGACATCGGCGCCGCGCGCGCTGAAGCCCGAAGCGCTGATATTGTCGCCGGCATTGCCGCGCACGGTCAGCGTATCGGTATCGGAAACGCGCACGATATCAGCGGCGGTCAGGGTCACCGTCTTGGCGCCGCTGCCGGTCAATTCAACAATTTCGATACCGGTGATCTTGCTGTCGCTGAGGTTCAGCGACGCAGCCGAGCGCAGCGTATCAGTGCCGGTGCCGCCCGCGATCAACGTATCGGCGGCGTCATAGATCAGGGTGTCGTCGCCGATGCCGCCATCCAGCTTGTCGGCACCCGCGCCGCCATCCAGCAGGTCGTTGCCGGCACCGCCCCAGAGATTGTCATTGCCATCGCCACCCAGCAGCGTGTCATCGCCAATGCTGGCCCACAGCACGTCGTCGCCAGCGCCGCCATCAATGGTGACCGAACCGATGGTGTAGGTTTCGCTGGTGAGGTCGACGATATCGTTGCCGTCGCCGGCATTGATGATCTCGATATCCTTCAGCCGCGCGCCGACGCCCGAGGGTTCGCTGTACTTGTCATCCAGGAACAGCGCATCGTTGCCATTGGAAAGATTGACCGTGTCGACACCCTCGCCGCCATCGATCACATCATAGCTGCGCACCTGGCCGCTGATGCTCACCGTCTCGCCGGTGCCGGCAACGCCGCTGCCATTGCCGGCATTCTTCGCCGACCAGCCGCTGGTCCAGGTGGCATCCACAGAATTGTTGAAGGTGTCGTTGCCGGCACCGCCATAAAGGTAGTCGCTGCCCGCACCGCCATCGATGATGTCGTTACCATCGCCGCCACGGATGATGTCGTTACCGTCGCCGCCCGAGAGATTGGCGCCGGTGCTGCCGGTGGCGGTGATGGTATCGGCGCCGCTGGAACCGAGAACGCTTTCGATGCCGCTGACGGTGATGCTGCCGGCGCTGCCGAGCGTCAGGCTGTCCGCACCGCTGGAGCCCTGGGCGGTCTCGACATTGGTGGCGGTGATGGCATTGCCGCCACTGCCGAAGGTGAGCGTGTCGCTGCCAGCACCCAGATCGACGCGGCCGGAGCCGTTGAAGGTGACGCTGTCATTGCCCGAGCCGCCAAGCACGGTCTCGATATTCGCCGTGGTCAGCGTGTTGGTGCCGTTGGCAAGCTGCAGCGTGTCCTTACCGGCATTGAGATCGTAGCTGCCGTTGGTGACGAGGTTGCCGAGCGTGACGTAATCATCGCCCGAGCCGCCGGTCAGCTTCTCGACATTGGTCACCGTCAGGCTGTTGGCGGTATCGGCCAGCTTGAGGCTGTCGGTGCCGGCGCCGAGATCGATGGCGCCGCCGGTGATGCCCTGGCTCAGCGCCACGGTATCGTTACCGGTGCCGCCGACGATATTCTCGATATTGGCGACGGTGACGCTGTTGGCCGAACCAGTGAGGATCAGCGTGTCGTTGCCGCCACGCAGGTCGAGCGTGCCGGTGCCGCTATAGGTGATGGTGTCGTCGCCCGAGCCGCCGGTGACGCTTTCGACATTGGCGACCGTGATGGTCTCGCCATCATTGCCGAGCACCAGCTTGTCGTAGCCAGACGAACCCTGCACGTTTTCAACATTGCTGGCGGTGATCGTGGCGCCGGCAGTTCCGAACACCACGGTATCGTTGCCACCGCCAAGATCGACGCTGCCGCCGGTGCCGCTCAGCGTAACGGTATCGTCGCCACTGCCACCGAGCACGGTTTCGATATTCGTCGTGGTCAGGCTGTTGCTGCCATCGGCGAGCTGCAGCGTGTCCTTGCCGGCATTGAGATCATAGCTGCCATTGCTGACCAGATTGCCGAGCGTGACATAATCATCGCCCGAGCCGCCGGTCAGCTTCTCGGCATTGGTCACCGTCAGGTTATTGGTGGCATTGGCCAGCGTCAGGCTGTCATTGCCGGCACCAAGGTCGATATCGCCGCCGGTAATGCCCTGGGTCAGGGTGACGGCATCATTGCCGCTGCCGCCGGCGATGTTTTCGATATTAGCCAGCGTCACCGCGTTGGCGGCGCCCGCGAGGATCAGCGTGTCGTTGCCACCGCGCAGATCGAGCGCGCCAGTGCCATTATAGGTAACAGTGTCATCACTATCGCCGCCGGTAACGCTCTCGACATTGTTGACCGCGACATTATTGCCGTCATTGCCAAGCACCAGCTTGTCGTAGCCCGACGAACCCTGCACCTGCTCGACATTGGCTGCCGTGATGGTGGCGCCAGCCGCCCCGAACACCACAGTATCGGTGCCATCGCCGAGATCGACACTGCCACCAGTGCCGCCGAGCGTGACGGTATCGTCGCCGCTGCCACCGAGTACGGTTTCGATATTCGCCGTGGTCAGGCTGTTGGTGCCATCGGCAAGCTGCAGCGTGTCCTTGCCCGCCGCCAGATCGAAGCTGGCGCCACTGACCGGGGCGCCGAGCGTGACATAATCATCGCCAGAACCGCCGGTGACGCTCTCGACATTGCTGACCGTGAGGCTGTTGCCGCCATTGGCCAGCTTCAGGCTGTCGCTGCCGGCGCCAAGATCGACTTCCGCGCCATCCACCGGACCCGCCAGCGTGACAGCATCGCTGCCAGCACCGCCCAGGATGGTCTCGATATTGGCCGCGGTCACCGCATTGGCAGCACCGGTGAGGATCAGCGTGTCGT
Organism: Ferrovibrio sp.; assembly: GCF_965278975.1. Classification (GTDB taxonomy): domain Bacteria; phylum Pseudomonadota; class Alphaproteobacteria; order Ferrovibrionales; family Ferrovibrionaceae; genus Ferrovibrio. The sequence continues at coordinate 3,406,529 of NZ_OZ257126.1, read as the reverse complement.
TGCCGCCGCGCAGGTCGAGCGTGCCGGTGCCGCTATAGGTGACGGTATCGTCGCCTTCATTGCCGGTAACGCTCTCAACATTCTTGACCGTCAGCGTGTTGCCGCCATCGGCCAGGAACAGCTTGTCGTTGCCGCCAGCCAGATCGACGGTAGCGCCATCCACCGGGCCTTCCAGGGTGACGATATCATCGCCCGAGCCACCGGTGACGGTTTCAACATTCGCCGCCGTGATGGTGTTGCCGCCATTGGCAAGATTGAGCGCATCGCTGCCATCGCCGAGATCGGCATAGCCCTGGCTCTGCGCCGCGCCATAGGTAACGGTGTCGTCGCCGGCACCACCCTGCACGCTCTCGATATTGCTGACCGTGATGTCGTTGGCGCCATCGGCCAGGGTCAGCTTGTCGTTGCCGCCGGCAAGGTCGTAGCTGCCGCCCTGCACCACACCGGCGAGGGTGATATCGTCATCGCCATTACCGGCCACCAGGGTCTCGACATTGGCGACCGTCAGCGTGTTGCCGTCGGAGGCCAGCACCAGCTTGTCATTGCCGGCACCCAGGTCGATGGTACCCGGCACGCTCGGCGGCACCAGCACCACGGTATCGTCGCCCGAACCGCCGATGACATTCTCGACATTGTTCAGCGTGACGACATTGGTGCCCGGACCAAGCTGCAGCGTGTCTTCGCCATCGCCAAGATCGACGCGGCCGGTGCCGCTATAGGTGAGCGCATCATTGCCGCTGCCGCCCTGCACGGTCTCGACATTGGCAACGGTAAGCGTGTTATCGCCATCGGCCAGCGTCAGCTTGTCGTTGCCGCCCTTGAGGTCGATGGTAACGCCATCCACCGGATCGGTGAGCGTGACATCATCATTACCAGTACCACCGGCAATGCTTTCGACATTCGATACGGTGACGCTGCCACCATCCGGCCCGAGCGTTACGGCATCATTGCCGCCACCGAGGTCGATGGTGCCGGAACCGTTGAAGGTGACAGTATCGTCGCCGCTGCCGCCATTCAGGGTTTCGACATTGGTAACGGTGACGGTATTGCCGCCATCGGCAAGGTTCAGCGTGTCGTCGCCGCCGCCGAGATCGACGCTGCCGCCGTCCACCGTGTCGGCCAGCGTAATATTATCATCGCCTGCGCCGGCCACCAGGGTTTCGACATTGGCGACCGTGAGCGTGTTGCCATCATCGGCCAGCACCAGCTTGTCATTGCCGGCGCCCAGATCGACGGTACCCGGCACGCTCGGCGGCACCAGCACCACGGTATCGTCGCCGGCACTGCCGATCACGTTCTCGACATTGGTGAGGGTGACGACGCTGCCGCTGCCAGTCAGCTTCAGCGTATCCTCGCCGTCGCCAAGATCGATGGCACCATTGCCGTTATAGCTGATCACATCCTCGCCAGCGCCGCCGGTGAGGCTTTCGACATTGGCGACGGTCAGGGTATTGCCGCCATCGGCCAGCGTCAGGCTGTCGTCGCCAGCGCCGAGGTCGATGCTGCCGCCGGTCTGCGGCGTCGCCAGGGTAACATCGTCGCCGCCCGAACCGCCGGTGATGGTTTCGACATTGGCGACCGTGACCGGACCGCCCTCGCCGCCCAATTGCAGCTTGTCGCTGCCGCCACCAAGATCGACATAGGCGCCGTTGTTGCCGCCGGTCAGAGTCAGATCATCGCTGCCATTCGAACCGACCACGCTTTCGACATTGCCAGCGGTGATATGGCCGCCACTGCCGCCGAAGGTGATGGTATCTTCGCCATCGCCAAGATCCAGCGCCGCATCGCCATGCACGGTAACATCGTCGGCGCCAGCGCCGCCGGTCAGGCTCTCGACATTCGAAATGGTAAGGGTGTTGCCGCCATCGGCCAGCGTAACCGCATCCTTGCCGCCGCCGAGGTCGATGCTCTCGCCATCCAGCGTGTCAGTGAAGGTGACATCATCGCCGCCGCTGCCGCCGACCAGCGTTTCAATGCCGGAAACGGTGACCGTATTGCCGCCATTGCCCAGCACCAGCTTGTCGTTGCCAGCACCCAGATCGACCGTGCCAGTGCCGCTGTAGGTAATCGTGTCGCTGCCCGAGCCGCCGGTAACCGTTTCGGTATTGGTGACGGTGAGCGAATTGGTGCCATCGGCCAATGTCAGGCTGTCATCGCCCGTGCCGAGATCGATGCTGCCGCCGGTGACCGCAGTACCGAGCGTGACGTCATCACCACCCTTGCCGCCGGTGACGGATTCAACGTTGCTGGCGGTGACGGTGTTGCCGCCATCGGCCAGCACCAGGCCATCCTTGCCGCCGCCCAGGTCGATCTTGACGCCGCCGCTGGTGGTCTCGCCAAGCGTGACGATATCGGTGTTGTTGCTGCCCTGGATCGTCTCGGTGCCGGTGACGGTGTAGTTGCCGCCACTGGTGCCGATCTGCAGCGTGTCGTTGCCGCCGCCAAGATCGGCCTGGCCGCTGCCGTTGAAGGTGACGACATCATTGCCGGAACCGCCGGTAACGGTCTCGATATTGGTCACCGTCAGCTTGTTGCCGCCATCGGCCAGGATCAGGCCGTCATTGCCCGAGCCAAGGTCGAAATTGCCATTCGCCACCGTGGTGTCGAGCTGGAAGGTGACATTGTCCTTGCTGCCGGCGGCAACCACGGTCTCGACATTCACTGCCGTGACCTGGGTGGTCTCGCCCACCAGCACCAGCTTGTCGATGCCGTCGCCGAGATCGATATAGCCCTTGCCGGAGAAGGTGACGTAATCGTTGCCCGAGCCGCCGATCACGGTCTCGACGTTATTGATGGTGAGCTGGTTGCCGCCATCGGCCAGCACCAGCAGATCGCTGCCATCCATCAGATCGATGGTGCCGCCGGTACGGCCCTCGGTGAGCACCACGGCGTCATTATCCTTGCCGCCGGTGATACTCTCGACGTTGCTGACCTGAAGATAGTTACCGCCATCGGCCAGGGTCAGCTTCTCGACCGCCGCGCTGCCGATCACCTTCTCGATGCTGCTGACCGTGACATTGCCGCTGCCCGCGCCAAGCGTGATGGTATCGGCACCAGCGCCGCCGACGATGGTTTCGGTGTTGGCCACCGTGAGGGTATTGCCGCCATCGGCCAGGATCAGCTTGTCGCCACCGCCCGCCAGGTCAACGCTGCCGCCCTGCAGGCCCTGGGTGAGTTGCACCGTGTCGGCGCCACCGCTGCCGACCACCGCCTCGACATTGCTGAGCGTGACAGTGTTGGCCGCGCCATTCAGGATCACGGTGTCAGAGCCGCCAGCCAGATCGATGCTGCCGGTACCGGCATAGGTAATCGTGTCGTTGCCCGAACCGCCGGTGACGCTTTCGACATTGGCGATGGTCAGGCTGTTGTCGCCATTGGCGAGCTTGAGCGAGTCGATGCCGCCGAGCAGATCGACGCGGCCGCCGGTGACGACGCTGGCCAGCGTGACATTGTCGGTGCCGCTGCCGCCGGTAACGCTCTCGGTATTGATGGCGTTGAATACGTTGCCGCCATCAGCCAGCTTGACGGAGTCACGGCCGGCGCCCATGTCGATGCTATAGGGGCTAGTGGCGTTGCCGATGGCCTGGGTCAGGGTGAGCTGGTCATTGCCGCTGCCACCCTGCACGGTCTCGAAATTCGAGGCCGTGGCAGCATTGTCGCCGCCATCGGCGAAGCGCAGCAGGTCATTGCCCGCGCCAAGATCAACCATGCCGGTGCCGGCAAAATAGATCGTTTCGTTGCCGGTGCTGCCGGTGATGGTCTCGATATTGGCCAGCGTGACGATATTGTCGCCCTTGGCCAGGGTCAGCGCGTCGTTGCCGCCAGCCAGATCGACGCGGCCATTCTTCAGCACGGTGCCAAGCGTCAGCACGTCGCCATTGGCCGAGCCGATCACGGTCTCGATATTAGTCAGCGACAATGTGCCGCCGGAATTGATGATCAGCGTATCGTTGCCGGCGCCAAGATCGATCACCGCATTAGCCGGCTGGTTCGGGCCGAGCGCGATGGTGTCGTCACCGGTCGAGCCGATAACGGTCTCGACATTGCTGATGGTGAAGGTGCTGCCACCAACCGCCAGGATCAGCTTGTCCTTGCCGGCGCCGAGGTCCATGTAGCCGTTGGTGATCACGTCACCCACGGTAATGGTATCCACACCGGTGCCGCCGAGCACCGTCTCGGTGCCATATACGGTCTGGGTATTGGTGCCGTTGGCAAGCTTCAGCGAGTCATTACCAGCACCGAGATCCAGGCTGATCGGCTTGCTCAGCGCCGCCTTCATGGTGATGCTGTCGTTGCCGCTGCCACCCGCCAGGGTTTCTACGCCCGCAACGGTTACCGCATTGGCCGCGCCCGTCAGGATCAACTTGTCCTGGCCCGCGCCCAGATCGACACTGCCGGTACCGCTATAGGTAACCGTGTCGGCATTGCTGCCGCCGGTCACCGTCTCGGCATTGGCAATCGTCAGGCTGTTGATGAAATTGCCCAGCTTCACCGTATCAGCGCCAGCACCGGCATCGATATAGCCGTTGCTGATGCCATTCATCAGCGTGATCTTGTCGTTGCCGCTGCCACCAACGATGGTCTCGACATTGGCGAAGGAAGCCGTGTTGTTGCCGTTCGCCAGGAATACCTTGTCGAGGCCGTCGCCGAGATTGAAGCTGCCCTTGGCGGTGGTGACGTTATTGTAGATCACATCGTTGCCACCGAGGCCGACGACGGTTTCCACATTGGCAAGCGTGAGCGTGTTGTTGCCGGCCGCCAGCGTCAGCTTGTCAACGCCACCACCCAGATCGATCACCGAGCTGCTGAGGCGGTTGTCGCTCAAGGCCACGATATCGGCAGCCGAACCGCCGGTCAGTGTTTCGATGTTGGCCAGCGTGAGCATGCTGGCCACATTGCCCAGTACCAGGCTGTCCTGGCCGGCGCCCAGATCGATATTGGCGCGCGCCGACTTGTCGATGCGCACGCTGTCGTTACCAGTGCCGCCAGTAATGGTTTCAACGCCGATGGCGGTAAGCGAATTGGCAACATCGTCGAGCGACAGGCTGTCCAGGCCGCTGCCGAGGTCAACCTTTGCGTTCTTCAGTTCACCCTCAATGGCGATGGTATCGGCAGCACTACCGCCGGTGATGGTCTCGACGTTGGCAATAGTGACATTATTGTTGGAACTCGCCAGCTTCAGCGTATCGCTGCCGCCGCCGAGATCGATCAGGCCGCCATTCAGCGCAGTATTGACCGTCACCTTGTCAGTGCCGGCACCACCGATAATGGTCTCAGTGTTCAGCACCGTGATGGTGCCGCCAGCGGAATTCAGGGTGAGCTTGTCGGCGCCATCGGCAAGATTGACGGTAACCTTGGTGGCACCTGTGCCGAGATAGATATCATCGCTCTTGTTGCCGCCGATCACCTGCTCGACATTGGCAAGCGTGACCGTGTTGGCGACATTGTCGAACTCAACCCGGTCATTGCCCTTGCCGAGATCGATGCTGGCATCGCTGGCGACGGCTCCGATAAAGCGCACGGTGTCGGCGCCGCTGCCGCCCATGAGGGTCTCGACATTGGCAACGCTGGCCGTATTGGTGCCATTGCCAAGAACCAGCTTGTCGGCACCACCGCCAAGATCGTAGCTGGTCGAGCCAGCGGCGGACATGGTGATATTATCGGCGCCGCTGCCGCCGACCACGGTATCAACATTCTGCACCGTGAGCGAGTTGCCGCCATCGGCCAGCGTCAGCTTGTCGTTGCCGCTGCGCAGGTCGATCTTGCCGCCATTGACATTGGTCTTCAGCGTGATGTCGTCATTGCCGAAGCTGCCGGTGATGCTTTCGATATTCGACAGGTTCAGCGTGTAGCCGCCGGGGCTGATCAGGGTCAGCTTGTCCTGGCCACCGCCCAGATCAATGTTGCTCTGCGATTCCAGCGCCGTGATGATGGTTACATCGTCGTTGCCGGTGCCGCCGATAAGGGTTTCGACGTCAGAGACCGTTACGGTGTTGCTGGCGCCAGTCAGCGTCAGGCTATCCTTGCCGGCACCGAGCGCTACCACACCCTTGCCGATAGCGCCGCCCATGACGATCTTGTCATCGCCAGTACCGCCATAAACCGTCTCAACATTGGTCAGCGTCGCGTTATTGCCGCTATTGGCCAATATGGCGACATCGGCGCCACCGCCAAGATCGATGTTGTGCTGAGTACCGAGACTGGTGTTGAAGGTAACCGCGTCGGCACCGCTATTGCCGGTTACGGTTTCAACATTGGCGACCGAAACGCGGTTGGAGCCCGTGGCCAATTGCAGCTTGTCGGCGCCATCGCCCAGATCGTACAGCGATTCGAAGCTGCCCTTGCTGAGCAGAACATTGTCGGCGCCGCTGCCGCCGATCAGGGTGTCGATATTGGAAGCGGTGATATTGTTCGTGCCATCGGCCAGGCGCAGCGTATCGGGATCGCCACCGAGATCCACCTTGGCATTGGCCGGGGTCGAGAGGGTGATATTCTCGACGCCGTAGCCGCCGGTAATCGTCTCTGCATTTGCGATGGTGGCAGTATTGCCGCCGTTGCCGAACGTGATGCTATCGCTGCCCGCACCGGTATCGAGCGTGCCATTGAACGGCGATACGAAGGTGATCTTGTCGGCGCCGGCGCCGCTGGTCACCCCTTCGACATTGGACAGGCTGAAGGTGCCGCCGGCATTGCCGAACGCGACACTATCGGTGCCGCCGCCCAGATCGACAGTGACCTTGGTGACAGTATCGCCAAACTTGATCTGGTCACTGCCACCGCCGCCATAGACGGTTTCGACATTATTGGCCGTGACGCGGTTCTCGCCATCAGCAAGCCGCAGACTGTCATTGCCAGCACCAAGATCGACGGTCAGGCCATCCGGTGTCGCCACCTTGACCGTCACATTGTCGCTGCCGCTCGAGCCGGTAATGGTCTCGATATTGGCAACGCCGATATCGGAAGCGGTCAGAATGGTAAGCTTGTCCTTGCCATCGCCGAGATCGTACAGGCCGCCCTGCACGCGGGCGCTGACGGCAATGCTGTCGTCGCCGCTGCCGCCATTGAGATTCTCGACGCCAGCAACGGTAAGATTGTTGCCGCCATTGGCCAGGTTGAGCGTATCCTCGCCCGCCGCAAGATCGACCTTGATGCCGGTGGCGGGTTGCTCAAGCGTCACCACGTCCCGGCCGCTCGAACCCGTGATGGTCTCGACATTGGCAACGCTGACGACACTGCCGGCGGCGCCCAGGGTCAGCACATCCGCCCCGCCGCCCAGATCGACCCGGCTATCCGAGGTGAACGGCGTGCTTGCGACCACGATATCGGCACCGCTGCCGCCAAGTACGGTCTCGATGCCGTTGATGGTCAGGCTGTTGCCGGTATTGGCAAGCTGCAGGCTGTCTTTGCCATCGCCGAGCGTGACACTGGCGCGGCTGAGTTGGGTGGTGACGGTGATGCTGTCGTTGCCGCCATTGGCGCTAATATTCTCGACATTCGCGACCGTGACATTGCTCGACGTGCCGCCAATCTTCAGCGTATCAACGCCGGCACCGAGATCGATATGCACACCGCCCGCGGCATTGCTGAGCTGCACGGTATCGCCGAGCTTGCCGCCGAGAATGGTCTCGACATTGGCAATCGTCAGGTTGTTCGCCGTATCAGGAAGCGTGAGGTGGTCCTTGCCGTCACCGAGATCGACGGTAGCGCCGCCGGTGAATTTGGACACAATGACCCTATCGTCGCCGCTGCCACCTTGCAGCGTCTCGACGTTGGTGAGGGTGTAATTGCCACCCTCGTCATTCAGGGTCGTGGTCGGCACGACTAAAAACCAAGCTCCTTCTGAACTTATCTATTCTGATCAACGACCACCTCTATGAGTGATCGCCAAACACGACGTTGACGCAAATCAACCGAGACACAAATCAACCGATACAAAAACCAGCTGGCCCACTGCGCGAACAACAAACGCATGCAAAGCAAGACCAAACGCGTACACGACAATAGCTGCCGGGCTGCTCGCGCTTCCGCCCGAGCCCGACATCATGCAGTCATCGCCCGGCGTTCTCACCTGCGACTTCCGATGATGTACTCATTGTACCCGCCGGCCTCGACGCGCACTGACACGGCTCGACCTGCGCACACAACGCTACGCTGCCCAGCAACCTGCCGCCGCACTGAAACTATCGGCAACAGTATTACCAAGGCATCAATTCACTACCACAAATTGCCCACCCATTGCACGCCAAATTTTCCTTTAATTTCGACGAATTGCACCAAATTTATCCGCCCCGGAAAGGGGGCTTACGGAGCATATTCCGCCACTTTTCACTGACCCGGATTTCCCTAGATGGTTGCAATCGTGTTGCGGGCAAATGCAATTATAAGCCGGGGCAAGCAGCCGACGGCATACAACCAAGGGTCAGTTGCGTGCCTGGAATTCAGGCAAAAGCTTGGCACCCTTGCGGCGGGCAAGACAGCGGAAACCGCTCCACCAGATGGTTGCAGGAGGCATCGGGAAAATATCCACGTTTCGGCCCAATATCCCCGATAAGAATCCCAGCCACCTGAAGTCACGGTAGCTGACTGGGTCTGAGACCCTGGACCCGAGACCCTGGGCCCGAGACCCTGGGTCCGAGGCCGGCAAAATCAGGAAATCCCCGCTATACGAGTCGCCAAACCTCAATCCCGGTCAATCCAGCCCCGCCCCCGAATCCCGAGGAAACTCGTGAGGCGCTGCCGATAACGGATTGCGAGCCCTCGGGGCTGAAAACGACCCGTAGGGAAAGGATGACGGATTGTCAGGGAGGAGAAAATGGCGCGCTCGAAGAGATTCGAACTCCTGACCCCCAGATTCGTAGTCTGGTGCTCTATCCAGCTGAGCTACGAGCGCGTGACGCGGCGAACCGCGACGGGGCCGGAACGTACTCAAACTCTCCCCCCGATGCAAGCCTCTCGCGGGCAGCATTAAAGGGGCCCGCAAGTCTCGGATTTTCAAGGAAGAAGGTGCTTGCTAGGGCGATACGCCTTTCGCTAGTATGCGAGCCAGTCCGTCTCCAGCCGTCAGGCTGGTGGCGAAATGGGGGTTGCCTCAGGATTGAATACGGTGGGAGCGCCATGATCATGGCGATGCCGCCGTGTTACTGGTCCGGGCAAGCTGTAACGCGAAAACGACTACGAAACGTGAGACGGCGCGGCATGTCACATCCTGTTGTTCTCGAGGCCGATGTCGGGCGGGTGCAAGCGAAGCCGGTTGCGGCGCCGCGGGCGCTGCGCCTGGTTTCCGCCCTCGCCCTGATATCGCTGCTTTCCGCCTGCTCCTATGTCACCGATGAGTTGTGGCCGTCACTGACCGGCGAGGAACCGACCGGCCAGCCGCTGGCAACGCAGCAGATCGCGCCCGCCGCCATCGAAGCCAATCGCCAGCCGACGCTGAGCATGCCGCAGCAGCAGATGGCCCAGCTCCCCCCGGCTTCCGCTCCCGCCGCGCCGGTGATGGGCAATGCCGCCTACCAGCCGGTGGGCGTCACCCCCGGCCAGCCGACCGGCACCTTTGTCGGCCAGAAGGTGCAGCAGATGCGCACCGAGCTGCAGCAGCTGCAGCAGGCCGTATCGCAGCGCAGTCAGCAGGTTCAGGCGGTCCGCGCCTCGGCCACGGCGAATTCGCAGCGCTACCATGGCACCGTGGCCGCCGTTAACACCCGCCTGCAGATGGGCACCACGCCGGGCAACCCGATCCTGGTGAACCAGTGGAACCAGGCCCAGGCCGATCTCGACCGCATGGCCACCGATGTGGCGGCGATGAACAGCTTGAGCAACGAAGTCGCCGCCGATTCGGCGATGGCGACCTACCTGTTGCAGGCCACCAAGTCGACCTACTCGATCTCAGGCGCCATCGACGAGGATCACCGCCAGCTTGCCGTGCTGGAGGATGAGACCTCGAAGACCGTGGTGCAGATCGACCGCGTGCTTGGCGAACTCTCCGAGGATGTGGCACGTCAGACTGCCTATGTCGGCGCCGAACGCGGCAACCTCACCACTGTTGCCACCGCGATCAAGTCCGGCGAGGCGCTCGGCCCGTCGCTCGGCACCCGCGCCTTCACCGCCGCCACCATGGCCGGCGGCCAGCAGCTTGGCTTCGCCGCCCCGTCCGGTGCAGTCGGCGGCGCTGTTACCACCGGCGCGCTGCCGGTGGTTGGCAATGATGGCCGCACACCGCTGGTGGTGATCCGCTTCGACCGCGCTGACGTGCCCTATCAGCAGGCGCTCTACAATGCCGTGACCAAGGCGCTGGAGCGCCGGCCGCAGGCACAGTTCGACGTCATCGCCGTCGCCGCCGGCCAGGGCAATGTCGCCCAGGTGGCGAGCAACCAGAATCAGGCACGCCGCAATGCCGACCGCGTGGTGCGCAGCCTCGCCGAGATGGGCCTGCCGGCCAGCCGCGTGACGATCTCCGCCGCCGGCAACCCGCAGAGCGCCGCCAACGAAGTGCACGTTCTAGTTCGCTGATACAGACTTAGAGATGTAAAAGAAAAAGCCCGCCAAATGGCGGGCTTTTTTATTGTTCACTCTGTGCTGCGACAGGCATGGAGTACCGGCACGGAAATGGTGGGCGATGACGGGATTGAACCGCCGACATCCTCGGTGTAAACGAGGCGCTCTACCGCTGAGCTAATCGCCCATGCCATGAACGTGCCGCTTATAGCAGGCGACATCCCGGCTGCAAAGGCGTGGGGCCTGAGCCCAAACAACGAAGGCGCTGGCGCGCGCAATACGAAGGCGCTGGCGCGCCGTGGCGAATTCGTTCAAGCTGAAACCGATGACCGCGCGTGATCTCAGCCTGCTGCCGCCCGACCTGAAAAAATTCCTGGAGCTCTGGGAGAGCAAGCGCCAGGGCCGCCTCATGCCCAGGCGCAGCGACTTCACGGTGGAGGAATTCACCCCTTGGCTGGGCCGCCTGCATCTGGTGCGGGTGGAAGGCGAAAACGATGGCGATGGCCGCTATATCGTATTCGCTACCCGCTCGGCGGAACGCTATGGCCGGGAGATGACCGGCAAGCTGCTGAGCCAGTTCGAACCGGAGGAAATGGCAGCGCGGGCGCTGGAAGACCATTTCCGCATCCTGCGCGAACGCGGCCCCACCTATAGCGAGATCAACGACACGTTCGGCCCGCTGCTGATGCATTGGAGCCGGCTGTCGTTGCCCCTGAGCGACGACGGACAACGCATCGACCGCTATCTGGTCGCCCTGCACTATTTCCTCTAAGTCCGGCTTCGGCTTCCCCCTAGAACGGCAACGGGCAGCGCCACAATGTGGCGCTGCCCGTTACACGTTATCCAAGGCTCAGCCGCTGCTTGCCTGAGCCGGTGGCTCAGCCGACGGCTTCCTTGAGGCTCTTGCCGGCACGGAACTTCGCCTGCCGCGTCGGCGGCAGGTCGATCCGCTCACCGGTGCGCGGGTTGCGGCCCGGGCTTGCCCGCCGGGTGCCGACGAAGAAGCTGCCGAAGCCGACGATGCGCACCTCTTCACCACGCTTGAGCGATTCCGTGATCAGGTCGAACACGGACTCAACCGCCCGCTCTGCCTGCTCTTTGCTCAAGCCGGTCGCTTCGCGCACTTGCACCATCAGATCCTGCTTATTCACGCCGCCTCCGTTTCCCTTCTAGTCCAGGCCGAAGCCGTTCAGTGCTTGATCACACCGTGCTCGCCCTCGGCCTCCGGCTCCACCGGGGGCCGCTTGTCGAGGTCTTCCGTGTCGGACCATTCGATTGCCGTCAGCGGCTGGGTCAGTGCTTCGCGCAGCACTTCCTCGCAGGTCGACATCGGCAGAATCTCCAGCCCCTTCTTAACATTGTCGGGGATTTCGACCAGGTCCTTCTCGTTCTCCTTCGGGATCAGCACCTTCTTGATGCCGCCGCGATGCGCCGCGAGCAGCTTTTCCTTCAGGCCGCCGATCGGCAGCACACGACCGCGCAGGGTAACCTCGCCGGTCATCGCCACATCCTTGCGCACCGGAATACCGGTCAGCACCGAGACGATGGAAGTGACCATGGCGACACCGGCGGACGGACCGTCCTTCGGCGTGGCGCCTTCCGGCACATGGATGTGGATGTCGCGGCGATCGAACATCGGCGGCTTGACGCCGAAGGCAACCGCCCGGCTGCGCACATAGGAGCGCGCCGCCTGCACCGATTCCTGCATCACTTCGCCGAGCTTGCCGGTGATCGTCATGCGGCCCTTGCCAGGCAGCATCACGGCTTCAATCGACAGCAGCTCGCCGCCCACTTCGGTCCAGGCCAGGCCGGTGGTGGTGCCCACCAGGTCTTCCAGCTCGGCCTCGCCATAGCGGAACTTGCGCACGCCGGCATACTTTTCGAGATTCTCCGGCGTCACCTTCACGCTCTTGGCGTCGGTGGAGAGAATCTCCTTCACCGCCTTGCGCGTCAGGTTGGCGATTTCACGCTCCAGGCTGCGCACGCCGGATTCCCGGGTGTAGTAGCGCACCATATCGCGCAGGCCATCATCCGTGATCGACCATTCGCCCTTCTTCAGGCCGGCCGCCTTGATCTGCTTCTCGATCAGATGCTTCTTGCTGATTTCGATCTTCTCATCCTCGGTGTAACCGGGGATGCGGATGATCTCCATGCGGTCGAGCAAAGGCTGCGGCATGCGCAGGCTGTTGGCCGTGCAGATGAACATCACGTCCGAGAGGTCGTAATCGACTTCCAGGTAATGGTCGTTGAAGCTGTTGTTCTGCTCCGGATCAAGCACTTCCAGCAGCGCCGAGGACGGATCGCCGCGGAAGTCCTGGCCCATCTTGTCGATCTCGTCGAGCAGGAAGAGCGGATTGGTGCTCTTGGCCTTCTTCATCGACTGCACGATCTTGCCGGGCATCGAGCCGATATAGGTGCGGCGATGGCCACGGATCTCGGCCTCGTCGCGCACGCCGCCGAGCGACATGCGCACGAAGTTGCGGCCGGTGGCGCGCGCAATCGACTTGCCTAGCGAGGTCTTGCCGACGCCGGGCGGGCCGACGAGGCAGAGGATCGGACCCTTGAGCTTCGACGAGCGCTGCTGCACCGCCAGGTATTCAAGGATGCGCTCCTTGACCTTCTCCAGGCCATAGTGATCGTCGTTCAGCACGCCCTCGGCGTTCTTCACGTCCTTCTTCACCTTGGTGCGCTTCTGCCACGGGATGGTCAGCATCCAGTCGAGGTAGTTGCGGATCACGGTGGCCTCAGCCGACATCGGGCTCATCGAGCGCAGCTTCTTCAATTCGGCCTGCGCCTTCTCGCGCGCCTCCTTGGTCAGCTTGGTCTGCTTGATGCGGGTTTCGAGTTCGGCCAGTTCGTCACGGCCATCCTCGCCCTCGCCCAGCTCCTTCTGGATCGCCTTGAGCTGTTCGTTGAGGTAATACTCGCGCTGCGTCTTTTCCATCTGGCGCTTCACGCGCGAGCGGATCTTCTTCTCCACCTGCAGCACGCCGATCTCGCCTTCCATCAAGGCATAGACCCGCTCCAGGCGCTCGATCACAGCGGCGGTCTCCAGCAATTCCTGCTTCTCGGCAATCTTCACCGTGAGATGCGAGGCGACGGTATCGGCCAGCTTGGAGGAATCCTCGATCTGGTTCAGCGACACCAGCACTTCCGGCGGAATCTTCCGGTTCAGCTTCACATACTGCTCGAACTGGTTGATCACCGAACGCACCAGCGCTTCGGACTCGCGCTGTTCGCCCGGCTGGTCCGGCAGCGGCTCGGCATAGACCTGGAAGAATTCCGGGTTCTCCGCGTATTTCACGATCTTGGCGCGCTGACCGCCCTCGACCAGCACCTTCACGGTGCCATCGGGCAGGCGCAGCAGCTGCAGCACCGAGGCAACAGTGCCCACGGTGTGAATATCTTCCGGCTGCGGGTTGTCCTGACCCGCATTCTTCTGTGCCACCAGCAGGATCTGCTTATCGTCCTTCATCACATCTTCAAGCGCCTTCACCGACTTCTCGCGGCCGACAAAAAGCGGCACGATCATGTGCGGGAAAACCACGATGTCGCGGAGCGGCAGTACTGGATAAAGCTGGGCACGAGGGGAAGTGGACATGGGAAATCTTTTTGTTACTGGGCCACGGAGGAAATCCCTGCGGCAACCGTTAATGGGTAAGATGGGAGCTTGCCGGGGTTCCGTCAAGCCATGGTACCCGCAGCCAACTTCACCGGACTGTTACCAATGATTCTCGAATCGGCCATGCTCCATATACGGAGCGGCAAAGAAGCGGATTTTGAAGCAGCGATGGCCGATGCCGCGCAGTTCATCCGCCAAGTTCCTGGATTCAAAGGGCTGGAGGTGCGCAGGGGGATCGAACGCCCCGGCAGCTACCTGCTGCTGGTGCGCTGGGCCAGCCTGGAGGCGCATAGCATCGGCTTCCGCCAGTCACCACACTACCGCGAGTGGCGCGCCCGATTGCATGGCTTTTATGAACCATTCCCCCTGGTGGAACACTGGGCCGAGCCGGCGGTCAGCGCGGAAGCCTGATGTCAAAAAGCCTAAGGACTTGAATCCCAATCGGCTGCATGGCGCTTACGCCAACTGGCTGAAAACACTGCACCACGCGGCTTAAATTTCCTTATTTCGGCTTATTTCTTCTTATTTTTCCTTATTTTGGCTTATTTGCGCCTATATCGCCGTATTATGGTGTAAATGCTTGTTTTGATGGGAATAATACAGGAACATCATACTATCAGACCACGCGGCAGTCAAAGCAAATGGGATCCCCGCCTGCGCGGGGATGACAAGGAGAGCAAGGCATCAGTCCGCATGAGTGAAATCGTCATGGCCCGGCTTGGCCGGGCCATCCACGAGTTCCTGTTCTCAAAAAAGCCAACGCGTGGATGCCCCGCCTGAAGCGGGGCATGACGTTCTTGCGTTGCAGACGTCATCCCCGCGCAGGCGGGGATCCCATTTTTTGTTGAATAAATGGGGCGCTGTAAACGCGCGAACGCCGAAGGCGTTCGTAGGCGCACAGGCCCGAAGGGCCTTCGCGAGAGTGACGCAGCAATGGTAATGGCCCGCAAAAACGAAATGCCCGGCTTGTGGCCGGGCATCGCGTGACTTGAGACGGGAGAGCCGCGCACTTTTAAGCGCCGACATCCTCGCGCTTGCGGTCGGCATAGATCAGCAGCGGCTTGGCGCGGCCTTCCACGACTTCCGGCGAGATCACCACTTCCTCGACGCCTTCCATGTTCGGCAGATCGAACATGGTATCGAGCAGGATGCCTTCCATGATCGAGCGCAGGCCACGGGCGCCGGTCTTGCGCGCAATGGCCTTGCGCGCGATGCCGGCCACGGCCTCGTCGGTGAAGGTGAGGCGCACATCTTCCATATCGAACAGGCGCTGATACTGCTTCACCAGCGCATTCTTCGGCTTGGAGAGAATATCAACCAGTGCGCTCTCGTCGAGATCATGCAGCGTCGCGATCACCGGCAGGCGGCCGATGAATTCCGGGATCAGGCCGAACTTCAGCATATCGTCGGGCTCGACCTCGGCCAGGATGTCGCCGGCGCGGCGCTCATCGGGGCCGCGCACTTCAGCGCCGAAGCCCATTGAGGTGCCTTTGCCGCGCGCCGAGATGATCTTTTCCAAGCCGGCGAAAGCGCCGCCGCAGATGAACAGGATATTGGTGGTATCCACCTGCAGGAATTCCTGCTGCGGATGCTTGCGGCCACCCTGCGGCGGCACGCTCGCCACGGTGCCTTCCATGATCTTCAGCAGGGCCTGCTGCACGCCCTCGCCCGAGACGTCGCGGGTGATCGAGGGGTTATCTGACTTACGGCTGATCTTGTCGACTTCGTCGATATAGACGATGCCGCGCTGGGCGCGCTCGACATTGTAATCGGCAGATTGCAGCAGCTTGAGAATGATGTTCTCCACGTCCTCGCCGACATAGCCGGCTTCGGTGAGCGTGGTGGCATCCGCCATGGTGAACGGCACTTCCAGGATGCGGGCCAGCGTCTGGGCCAGCAGGGTCTTGCCGCAGCCTGTCGGGCCGACCAGCAGGATGTTCGACTTGGCGAGTTCGACTTCGTTGCCCTTGGCGCCGTGGCCGATGCGCTTGTAGTGGTTATGCACCGCCACAGCCAGCACCTTCTTGGCCAGCGGCTGGCCGATCACATAATCGTCCAGCACCTTGCAGATTTCCTGCGGGGTCGGCACGCCGTCACGGGTCTTCACCAGCGCGGACTTGTGCTCCTCGCGGATGATATCCATGCAGAGTTCGACGCATTCGTCGCAGATGAAAACGGTGGGACCGGCGATGAGCTTGCGCACCTCGTGCTGGCTCTTGCCGCAGAACGAACAATAGAGGGTGTTCTTGGAATCGCCGCCGCTGAGCTTGGTCATGCCTACTCCGTCTTCTGGCTGGCACCGGACGAACCGGGCCCCGCCCTACCCGCCGGGAAACACCAGCGGGGCTTCATCGAATCACCATAATAAGGAAGCACTTCGTGTCACACAACGCCCGGGCCGTGAGCTGGCGCGGCGCCCTGCATGCCAGGAGCGATTCTAATTACAGTAGGTTAGACAGGAATTAACGCGGACGGGCGAAATGACAATTGGTCAGATTTCCCCGCCCAGTCTGCGCCAACCAGACGGCAACCCTGGCTTGGCGGCATTCCGCCTTAAATGCTTGGCCGCCTTAATTGCCTGACCGCCCTGATTACCGGGCTGCCTTACTTCTTGACGTCGTCCGGCACAATCCGCTTCTCGACCACTTCATCGACAATGCCGAATTCCCTGGCCTGATGCGCGGTCATGAAATTATCCCGTTCCATTGCCGTTTCGATCCCAGCCAGTGGCTGGCCGGTATGGCGGGCATAGATATCGTTCAGGCGGGCGCGGAGTTGCAGGATTTCGCGGGCGTGGATTTCGATATCCGCCGCCGCACCCTGATAACCGCCAGACGGCTGATGCACCATGATTCGGCTATTGGGCAGCGAGTAGCGCATGCCCTTTTCGCCAGCCGCGAGCAGCAGCGACCCCATGGAGGCCGCCTGGCCGATGCACAGCGTCATCACCTTGGGGCGGATATACTGCATGGTGTCGTAGATCGCCAGGCCAGACGTGACCAGGCCGCCCGGGCTGTTGATATAGAAGGCGATTTCCTTGTTCGGGTTCTCGGCTTCGAGGAACAGCAACTGGGCGGTGATCAGCGAAGCGACGCCATCATGCACCGGGCCGACCAGGAAGATGATGCGCTCTTTCAGCAGGCGGGAGTAGATGTCGTAGGCGCGCTCGCCCCGATTGGTCTGCTCGATGACCATCGGAACCAGCGTATTCATGTAGGTGTCGATCATCTTTTCCATACGCCTGTCCGGTCGGCTGCGTTGATTCGGGGCTCAGGTGCCTTGGGCTTAATAGTGGGGCAGCAGACGCCGCTCGGCAACTGCTGCCCCAGCTAGATTAATCCGCAGCTTAGGCCTGGGCCTCTTCCGCTGCCTTGGTCAATTCTTCCTTGCTCACCGGCTTGTCGGTGACCGAGGCCATCTCGACGATGAAGTCGATCACCTTGTCCTCGAAGATCGGGGCGCGCAGCGAGGCGGAGGCTTCCGGGTTCTTCTGGAAGTATTCCATCACCTGGCGCTCCTGACCGGGGAAGCGGCGGGCCTGCTCGATCATCGCCTTGGTGACTTCTTCGGGCTTGACCTCGATATTGTTGCGGCGGCCGACTTCGGACAGCAGCAGGCCGAGGCGGATACGGCGTTCGGCGATCTTGGTGTATTCCGCCTTCAGCTCGTCCTCGGACTTGTTCTCTTCCGCCAGTTCGGCCTTGAAGCGCGCCTCATCGGCGGTCACTTCCTTCCAGATCTGCTCGAATTCCAGTTCCACCATGCCCGGCGGCACGTCGAAGGTGTGGCTGTCGGCCAGTTGATCCAGCAGCTTGCGCTTCAGCTGCAGGCGCGACAGGCCCTTGTATTCCTGGCCCAGGTCGCGCTTCACGTTGTCGCGCAGTTCCTGCAGCGAGCCGAGACCGAAGCGCTTGGCGAATTCATCATCCACCACAGCCTTCTGGCCAGCCTTCACTTCGCGGATGGTGCAGGCGAATTCAGCGGCCTTGCCGGCCAGATCGCTGTTGCCGTAATTCTCCGGGAAGGTGACATGCACGGTCACCGGTTCACCCACGGCCTTGCCGAGCAGCTGCTCTTCGAAGCCGGGGATGAAGCTGTTGGAACCCAGCACCAGCGGATAGTTTTCCGCCGTGCCGCCATCAAACTTCACGCCATCCACGCTGCCCGAGAAATCGAGCATGATCTGGTCGCCATTCTCGGCGGCGCGCTCGACCGTCTCGTAGGTCTTCTGGTTCTCGGCGATCTTGGTGACGAATTCATCGACCTCGGCCTCGCCGATTTCGACCGTCATGCGCTCAAGCGTGATCTGCTTGAAGTCGCCCGGCTCGATCTCCGGCAGCAGCTCGACGGTGAGCGAGCATTCCAGATCCTTGCCCTCTTCGAAGGAAGTGATCTCGACCTTCGGCTGCATCGCCGGCTTCAGGCCCTTGCTTTCAATGGTGTCCTTGAGCGCGGAATTGACCTGCTCTTCCATCGCCTCGCCGAGCAGGGCGCGGCCATACTGCTTCTTGACCAGAGCGGCGGGCGCCTTGCCGGGGCGGAAGCCCGGCATGTTGACGCGCTGACGCAGCTGCTCAAGCTTCTCGGACACGACGGCATCGAGGGCGGCAGCGTTGATCACCACCTTGTATTCGCGCTTCAGGCCCTGTGCGCTGACTTCCGTAATCTGCATGGTCTCAACACCCTGGTTCAGAAAATTCCGTGATTCTACGGTCCCGACGGCAGGGCTTACAGGCTGCGTTTTTCAGGCAGGCTGTCAGGCCGGCGGGTGGTGCGGGCGGAGGGATTTGAACCCACACGCCTTGCGGCACGGGAACCTAAATCCCGCGTGTCTACCAGTTCCACCACGCCCGCTTCCCCAAAATCCGGGACCGCGCCGGCTGGGCCGGCACGAGGGCGCAGTCTATAGCATGGGGCAAGGCCCCGGGATAGGGCTTTCCGGGGTTTTCCAACGGGGGCAACGGAAAAGCTCAACCGCCTGATTTGGCGGGCTTTTTGGCCTTGCTCTGGTCGCAGTGGAGCATCGCTTCACGCTCAGCCAGCCACTCGGCGGCATAACCGCAGTCGCGGAAGTCATCATAGAACGGGCCGCCGGACGTGTAATGCAGGTTGCCGACATCCTTGCTGGGCAGGTCGTAATCCACCAAGTGGTTCCAGCGATGCGGGATTTCGCCGATCCGGTCATCGTCACCGAGCCACTTGAACTGGTGCAGTTCAAGCCCGGTGGCGCTGTTGACGTAATCCGGCGTCAGCGCCCGGCATTCGGCGCAGTTGAACAGCATCACGCTGGACCAGTTCTTCTTCTCGTACCGGGTCTGCACCTTTTCGAGGAATTTCACCTCCTCCTTCGGCACATGGTCGTGCTTCACGACTTGCACCGCATAGGCCGGGTCGCGCAAAGCCCATAGCTTGGCGATGTCGTCCTGGAACAGCATGTCGTCGTCGGTGAACAGCGCCCAGCCCTGGAAATCGCACAAGGATGGCACCAGGAAGCGCGAGAAGGAGAAGTCGGTCGATTGCAGTTCGTGGCGTGGCCGGGTGTAGATGCCGCCAAGCTGGTTCAGCGCCAGATAGGTGAAGCTGACCGGCTGCGACGCACGGCTGGCGATGCTGTGGGCCGCCACCGAGGAAGCCACCGGCGCGGAACGGCTGTAACCGAGAAATACCCTGATCATGGCGATGATCCTGCGGCAAAATTGTTAAAGAATCCGCTTCCCAAAAGCCGGTTTCGGGAGGAAGATTGGCCTTAAGCGGTAATATCATACCGCATTTATCCTGAGTTAAGCCAATGCTCCTCCCCAAACTTGTCACCGTGCTGCGCGACGGCTACGGCCTGGCCGAACTGCGCAAAGACGCCTTGAGCGGCCTTACCGTCGCCATCGTGGCCCTGCCACTGGCCATGGCGATTGCGATTGCCAGCGGCACCACGCCGGATCGCGGCCTCGTCACCGCCATCATCGCCGGCTTCATCATCTCGGCGGTTGGCGGCAGCCGGCACCAGATCGGCGGCCCCACCGCCGCCTTCGTCATCGTGGTCTATGGCGTGATCCAAAAGCATGGCTATGACGGCCTGCTGCTCGCCACCCTGATGGCCGGCGGGCTGCTGCTGCTGGCCGGCCTGTTCCGCCTCGGCAGCCTGATCCGCTTCATCCCGCATCCAGTGATCACCGGCTTCACCGCCGGTATCGCGGTAACGATCCTCTCAACCCAGGTGAAGGATTTCTTCGGCCTCGGCATCGCCGAGGTGCCGGCGGATTTCATCGATAAGCTGGCCGCCTTCGCGCATGCCGCACCAAGCTGGCAGCCCCTCACCCTGCTGATTGCCGCGCTGTCGCTGGGCATCATCATCGCGTTGCGGCGCTGGCGGCCCACCTGGCCCGGCTTCCTGATTGCCATCGCGGTGGCGACCCTGCTGGTGCTGCTGTTCGATCTGCCGGTGGAAACCATTCAGAGCCGCTTCGGCGCGATTCCCTCCAGCCTGCCCAGCCCCGCTTTGCCACAGGTGAGTGTGGCGCGGCTGCTGGATCTGCTGCCCTCGGCCTTCACCATCGCCCTGCTCGCCGGTATCGAGAGCCTGCTTTCCTGCGTCATCGCCGATGCCATGACCGGTCGGCATCATCGCTCGAATATCGAACTGATCAGCCAGGGCCTGGCCAATATCGTGTCGCCGCTATTCGGCGGCCTGCCCGCCACCGGCGCGCTCGCCCGCACCGCCACCAATATCCGCGCCGGCGCCCATGGCCCGGTTTCCGGCATGCTGCATGCGGCATTCCTGCTGCTGTTCATGCTGGCCTTCGCGCCGCTGGCCGGGCTGTTCCCGCTGGCAGCGTTGGCGGCATTGCTGGTGGTCGTCGCCTGGAACATGAGTGAATGGCATCAGATCCAGCAGACCGCGCGCGGACCGAAAACCGATTTCGCCGTGCTGCTGATCACCCTGGCGCTGACGGTGCTGCTCGACCTCACCATCGCCATCGCCGCAGGTACGGCGCTGAGCTACGCGCTGAAACTACTGCCGCAGCCGCCGCAGCACCGGGCGTAGGGCTTCCGGCAGGTCGTCGGCGATCAGGCCCGGTCCGCTTTCGCTGGCTGCTGCGCCATGCAGCCATACGGCGGCACTGGCGGCCATCAGCGGCTTCATGCCCTGCGCCATCAGGCCGGCGCAGAAACCGGCCAGCACATCGCCCGCACCGGCAGTGGCAAGATCGGGCGGCGCGTTGTCGTTGATCACCGCGAAACCTTCGGGCGAAGCGATCACCGTATCGGCGCCTTTCAGCACCAGCACTGCCTTTGCCCGCAAAGCTGCCTTGCGCGCCCGGGCAAGCTTGTTGCCCTCACTGCTGAGATCAGGGAACAGCCGGGCGAATTCGCCATCATGCGGCGTCAGCACAGCCGGACCATGGATAGCCGCGAATAGCGGTGCCGGATCATCGGCAAAGGCTGAGAGTGCATCCGCATCGAGCACACAGGCGCGCTTCGTTTTGAGTGCCGCCAGCACCGCCTGGCGGGTTTCCTCACCAGTGCCGTTGCCGGGACCGAGCAGCAGCGCGTTGCGGCGCGGATCACCCAGCGCGGCGATGAAATCATCCACCCGCATCAGCGCATCGGGCGGCGCATAAGCCGGATCGGGACTGGCGATGGTGCAAAGCCCGGCACCGATGCGCAAGGCGCCGCGTGCCGCCAGCCGCGCCGCGCCCGCCTGCCGCCCGCCACGCACCAGCACATGGCCGCGCGCATATTTATGGCCATCCAGGCGCGGACGCGGCAGCACGCCCTGCCACAGGCCTGGTTCGTTGCGTGCCTGGCGCGGCTTGATCACATCCAGCACCGTTGCGGGGATGCCGATATCGGCCAGCGCGATGACGCCGCAATGCACCCGGCCCGGCAGCAGCAGATGGCCGGGCTTGAGGCGGAAGAAGGTCACGGTGCGGTCAGCGCGAATGGCGAGGCCAAGCGGCTTGCCGTCATCGCCATGCAGGCCGCTGGGCAGATCGACCGCAACGATGGGTTTGCCGGACGCATTGGCGGCCGCGATCAATTGCGCCGCCAGGCCATCGGGCGCCCGCGACAGGCCGGCGCCGAACAGCGCATCGATGATCACATCGCAATGGGTGAAATCCGTCTGCTCCGGTGTCAGCACCGGGCCACGCCACAGCGCGGCCATCGCCGCTGCATCGCCCTTGAGCGCCGCGCGCTCGCCCAGCAGCACCAGCCGCACCGGCCAGCCGGCACGATCCAGCAGCCGCGCCGCGACGAAGCCATCGCCGCCATTATTGCCGGGGCCGCACAACACCAGCACGGAACCATAGGAATAATTCAGCCGCACGGCATCGGCGACCGCCGCGCCGGCATGCTCCATCAAGCTGAGACCCTGCGCACCACCGGCAATGGCGAGGCGGTCGGCCTCGGCCATTTGCGCGACGGTGAGCAACTCGCTCATAAGGCAGGCCGCTTGCTGTGCCAGTCGGTCGCCGCCTGATAGGCAGCGCCGGCCTGCAACACCAGATCGTCACGATGCATCGGGCCGACGAATTGCAGGCCCACCGGCAGGCCGCCGGACGTGAAGCCGCACGGCACCGAGAGCGCCGGCTGCTGGCTCAGGTTGAACGGATAGGTAAACGGTGTCCAGGCGGTCCAATAGGCATCACCCATCGCCTTCGGCGCCAGCCGCCCAGCCTCGAAAGCCGGCACCGCCAGGCTCGGCGTCACCAGCAGCGCATATTTCTCATGGAAGCTGCGCAACGTCACGCCCAGCTTGGCGCGCGTGGCCGCCGCATCAAGATACTGCGCCATGCCGATAGCAGAGCCGCGCCGGAAGGTATCCTGCAAGCCCGGATCGAGGTCAGCAAAATGCTTCTCGGGCAAAGCCTTCAGCGCATTATACGCGCCAACCCACCAATGGGTATGGAAGCAATCGGTGGGATCGCCGATATCGGGATCGACTTCCTCGATGATGGCGCCGAGATCGGCCAGCACACGCACGGCCTCCTTGACGCGCGCCGCCACTTCCACATCGACACGGGCAAAGCCGAGCGTCGGGCTGTAAGCAATCTTCAGGCCCTTGATACCGGCACCGAGATTGGCGGTGTAATCCCGGTCCTCCCAGGGCAGGCTGAACCAGTCGCGCGCATCGGGCCGCGCCAGTTCGCGCAGCATCAATGCGGCATCTTCCACGCTGCGGGTCATCGGCCCGAGATGCGCCACGGTGCCGAACGGGCTGAGCGGCCAGGCCGGCACGCGACCGAAGGAGGGTTTGAGGCCGGTGATGCCGGCGAAGGCTGCCGGGATGCGGATCGAGCCGCCGCCATCAGTGCCGATCGCCAACGGGCCAAGGCCGGCGGCAACCTGCGCCGAGGCACCGCCCGAGGAGCCGCCCGGCGTGGTATCGGTGTTCCAGGGATTGCGCGTGATGCCGGTGAGCGGCGAATCCGTCACGCCCTTCCAGCCGAATTCCGGTGTGGTGGTCTTACCCAGCAGCACGCAGCCGGCTTCGCGCAGCCGCGCCGTGGCCGGTGCGTCGTCATTCCACGCCTGGTTCGGGTCAACGCTCTTGGAGCCACGCAGGGTCGGCCAGCCCTTAGTGAGAATGATGTCCTTGATCGAGGCCGGCACGCCGTCGATGGGCGAGAGCGGCTGGCCGGCACGGTAGCGCGCCAGCGAAGCCTCGGCATCGCGCAATGCCGCTGCTTCATCCACCAGGTTATAGGCGTTGAGCCTGGGGTTTACGCGACCGATGCGCACCAGCAGCGCGCGGGTCACTTCCACCGGCGAGAGCGTACCCTTGGCATAGGCTTGCGCCATCGCCGCCGCCGAGAGGTAACAGATATCGTCGCTCATCGCTTGCTCGCTATCATGGGCAGGCCGGGCTGCGGCCGCAGGGTGATCTTGGCAACCGGTTCGACTTTCGCACCCGGCGCCAGGTCGAAGCGGAAGCGCCGCGCCAGGGTGGCGAGGATCAGCACTGCTTCCGCCATCGCAAAAGCCATGCCGATGCAGATGCGCGGCCCGGCGCCAAACGGCAGATAGACGAAGCGGGGTCGCTGCGCCGCACGCTCTGGTGCAAAATTCTCCGGATCGAAGCGATCCGGTTCGGACCAGTAGCGGCGATGGCGGTGCATCAGCCAGGGCGAAATGATCACCGCCGTACCCTTGGGAATGTCCACGTCCAGCACGCGGTCATCCTGCACCGCCACGCGCGAGGTGGTATGGGCCGGCGGGTAAAGCCGCATCGCCTCCTCGATCACCATGCGCGTATAGCTCAGCTTCTCGATATCGCCCCAATCCGGGTCGCGGCCCTGCAGCACGCCATCGATCTCGGCCCAGAGTTTCGCCTGCACGGCGGCATCCTGGCTGATCAGATACCAGGCCCAGGACAAAGCCGTGGCAGTGGTCTCATGGCCGGCAAGGAAGAAGGTGGCCATGTGATCGCGCACTTCGCGATCTTCCATAGCGCTGCCATCTCCCTCGGTATCGCGCGCGCTGAGCAGCAGTCCAAGCAGATCGTCGCCCGCCGGCTGACCCTGGGCGATCAGCTTGCGGCGGCGCTCAATCAGCCCATTGATGATGCTGTCCATGGCGCTGAGCGCGGCGCGGCCCTTGGCGGCCCCCTGGCGCGGGAACCAGGCCGGCAACCCGAGCAGATCGGGGATGCTGGGCCGCACCGTCACCTGATAGGCGTCCATCGCGGCGCCAACCTGCGACACATCGGAAGCCGGATCGGCGCCGAACATGCTGCGCGCGATGATTTCCAGCGTCACATGCATCATGGCTTCCGCCATGTCGATACGCTGGCCGCTTTGCAGCGTATCGGCGAGCGCCACAGCACGCTCGGTCATCAGCGGCCCGAAAGACTGGATGCGGCGCGGCGAGAAGATCGGCGCCATCAGGCGGCGCTGACGCTTCCAGTCCAGCCCTTCGCTGGTAAGCAGGCCATTGCCCAAGCCCGGTTCCAGAATTCGCTGTCCCAGCGGATCGCGCACATAATTCGCCACGTTATCCAGCATCACATGGCGGATCATATCCGGGTGATTGGCCAGCACCACCCGACGCATGAACATCTTGTACTGGACGTAATCGCGCTCGTAGGCTTCCTCGCCCCAGGCCGCCACTACATTGTCGCGGATGGTGCGGATGATCTTGATCAGATTGCGCCGCTGCATCGGCTGCGGCTTCACCGGCATGAAGTCTGTGGCGTCCACCACGGCCATGGTTTATCCGAACAGCGTGGTGGTCATGCCGCCATCCACCACCAGCAGATGGCCATTCACATAGCCGCCCGCCGGCGATACCAGATACAGCGCCGAACCGGCCAGTTCCGCCGGCTGGCCCCAGCGCCCTACCGGCGTACGGTTATTGACGAAGGCAACGAATTCCGGCCGCGCCATCAATTCGGCATTAAGCTCGGTCTCGAAGTAACCCGGCGCGATGGCATTCACCGTCACACCCTTCGGCCCCAGTTCGGCGGCCAGCGCCTTGGTCAACCCCAGGATGCCGTGCTTCGACGCGGTATAGGCCGGGATCGTGGCGCGGCCCAGCACCGAGAGGATCGAACCGATATTGACGATGCGGCCATAGCCCTGCTCCGCCATCTTCAACCCGGCGGCCTGGGACAGCACGAAAGCAGCGGTGAGGTTGGTATCCAGCACCCGGCGCCATTCCTCAAGCGAGTAATCCGCCAGCGGCTTGCGGATATTCATGCCGGCATTGTTGACCAGGATATCGAGATGGCCCTGTTCGGCGGCGATGCGGTCCACCGCTGCCTTGGCGGCAACGCTGTCCATCACATCGAAAGCGGCGATGCCGGCCTTGATGCCTTCCTGGCGCAATTCGGCGGCGCGGGCCTCCAGGGTTTCGGCATGGCGGCCATTCAGCACCACGCTGGCACCGGCCTGGCCGAACAGCCGGGCGATTTCCAGGCCGAACCCACGCGAGGCGCCGGTGATCAGGGCCACTTTTCCATCGATGCGAAATGCCTGCACGCTATCCGCTCCCCTAACAGCTTCCCTAACGGCTTTTCTAACAGTTTTCTGCTGCGCAGTTTAGCGTTTTGCGCGCTTTACACCAGCACCCGCCGCTCGCTAGACTCAGCAACGTCATTCCCCAAGGTCAAGTAGAAGAGACGAGGAAACGCCGTGCTGCGCAGCTATCAGGTCGCCGAATTCGCCAAGCCGCTGGTCTCCAGTGAACGCCCGCTGCCGGAGCCGACCGGCGCCCAGGTGCTGGTGAAGATGGACCGCTGCGGCGTCTGCCACAGCGACCTGCATATCTGGGACGGCTACTGGGACCTCGGCGGCGGCAAGAAGATCATCGCCGCCAACAATGGCAGCCTGCTGCCGCTGACCATGGGCCATGAGATTGTCGGCACCGTGATCGCCAAGGGCCCCGATGCCACCGGCGTCGAGATCGGCCAGCGCCGCCTGGTCTTCCCCTGGATCGGCTGCGGCGTCTGCGCCGTGTGCAAGGAAGGCGCCGAACATCTCTGCGCCGGCAAGGCACAGGCGCTGGGCGTGTTCCTGGATGGCGGCTTCGCCAGCCATGTGCTGGTACCGGCGGCGCATTACCTGCTGGATTACGGCACACTGGATACCAACCTCGCCTGTACCTATGCCTGTTCCGGCCTCACGGCGTATTCGGCGCTGAAGAAGATCGGCAAGCTGCCCGACGGCCAGAACCTGCTGATCGTCGGCGCCGGCGGCGTCGGCCTCAATGCCATCGCCATGGCCAAGGCCGTGACCGGCCAGGCGCCGATTGTTGCCGATCTGGATCCGGCAAAGCGCGAGGCGGCGCTGAAGCTCGGCGCCAAACAGGCCATCGATCCGCGCGAGGATGGCATCAGCCGCACCGTGATGAAGGCCACCGGCGGCATGGCTGGTGCTGTCGATTTCGCCGGCTCGCCGCAGAGTTTCGATTTCGCCTATGGCCTGCTGCGCAAGGCGGGCCATCTGGTCAGCGTCGGCCTACTCGGCGGCCAGACCACCCTGTCGCTGCCCTTGCTGGTGATGAAAGGCGTGACGATCTCCGGCTCTTATGTCGGCAGCCTGGAAGAACTGAAAGAGCTGTTGGCACTGGCGCAGGCGCAGCATCTGCCGGCTTTGCCCATCGAAGTGCGGCCGCTGGATGCGGTGAACGGCGCGCTGGAACAGCTCAAAGCCGGCGGCGTGGTCGGCCGCATCGTGCTCAGCAACTAAAGAAACAGCGTCAGCACGCCGGTATAGCCATAGAGGCGCGCGGCGGCGATTTCGCCGCCGCAATACATGCCGAGCAAAGGCAGGCCGGGAAACACGGCCGCGATGCGCGCCAGTTCGCCCGGCTCCTGCACGAACTGATCCTGGCTGCGCGCCATGCAGGAGAAATAGATCGCACCGCGCGGTTCTGTGCCGCCGCAGCGCCGCTTGAGATCGGCCAGCATGCGGTCCATGTCACGACCGGCACTTTCCACATCGCGGCGGCAGAAGAACAGTGGATCGCCCTCCTCCACTAATGCGCCGATAGCCAGGGCACCGGCCTGCGGGTCGATGCCCATGATATTGCGCACCAGATAATCCGGGCGGTCCGAACCACCGATCGGCAACGCAACCATCAGGCCGGAACCGAGGCGCCGCAAATCCTGCATCGAGCGGATGTTGAAGGCATCCTGCAAGGCTTCGTAAGCCGGGCGGTGATCCAGCTCCAGCAGCATGTTGCCTTCGGCGGCGGTGATGGTGAGCTGCGGCCCGGCCTGGGTACAGCCTTGGCTCAAACCCGTAAGGATCGGCTGCGCATCGGAAAACACCACGCCGGACAAGCCGCTTTCCACCAGCCCGCCAGCCCATTGCGGCCGCGCCTCGCGCGAAGCAACCAGACCACCGACCAGATAGGCATTAGAAGCCTCGCCGATATCCTGCAATATTTCAGGCAGGGCCGGCACATGCGGATCGGCATGCACGATGCCAAGCCAGCCCGAGGGAATCCGGTTTGCCTGGCTGAATAATTCAGCGCTGCCTTCCGGCACTGTGCCAAGCAGGCAGGCAACGGCTGGCTCGTCGCAATATTCGCGGCTGCCGGCGGCGATGGAATGACTCACCGCGCCGAGCAGATTGCTGATCCCGGTGGCTTCCGCGATGCGGCGCAGCACCTGCGGCATATGCGAAGCCAGATGTTCGGTGACATAAACGAAGCCGATATTGGCGGCGTCACCCACCGGCATCACCTGCAGCAGGCTGCCGTCCACCGCCATGCGCCAGTCCGCCGCCGTGGCGGCGCCAAGATGGAATTTGGAACCAATGGCTTGTTGTGTCATGGCGCCGCTCCGGGTCGTGTGTCGCCCAGTATATACTATCGTGCCGCTCCGATCCCAGTCTTGACGCGCAATTGTGCCCTCTTGACGCATAATTGTGATTGGGCTCCGATACCGGAAACCACGCCGGGATCACCATGCACCGCTTATTTCTGTTCGCCATCGCCCTGTTCTGCCTCGTCTTGACGCAGGCGGAAGCCGCCGATCTTGCTTCGCCCGTGGGCACCTGGCGCACGATTGATGATGAAACCGGCAGCGAACGTTCGGTTGTCGAGATCGCCGAGGTTGGCGGCGAGCTACAGGGGCGCATTGTAAAAATATTTCTGCGGCCGGACGAAAAGCCCGATCCGGTTTGTGACAAATGCGAAGGCGAGCGCAAGGACAGGCCGGTGATCGGCATGACCTTCCTGTGGGGCCTGAAGCCGGATGGCAGCAGCAAGACCGAATGGGCTGGCGGTGCCATCCTCGATCCGAAGAATGGCAAGGTTTATAACGCCAAGGCGGTGCTGGCGGATGGCGGCCAGACGCTGCGTGTACGCGGTTATATCGGCACACCGCTGCTGGGCCGCAGCCAGGTGTGGAAACGCGAAGCCAATTGACTCAACGCTGGCCGAGGTAGCTCCACACTGTGGCGAGGAAACGGTCGACCTGAATCGGCTTGGTCAGGTAGTCATTGAAACCGGCGACCGAGCCACGCTCCAGCGAACGATTATCGGCATCGGCGCTGAGCGCAATCACCGGTGTCTTGGCCACGGTTTCATCGGCACGCAGCCGGCGCAGCACCTCGAAGCCATCCATATCCGGCAGATGGATATCCAGCAGGATCAGGTCTGGCTGTTCTGCCCGCGCCAGGGCAATCCCCGCTGCCCCCTTGTCGGCAGTCAGCAGCACCAGATTCGGCACTGACGCCAGCACACGCGTCACCAGCAGCACATTGGCCGGATTATCCTCGATATAGAGCACGCGCCCGCTGGTATTCTGGGCGAAATGCATCGGCCGTGCCGGTGCTGCGGGCGCCGCCTGCGGTGCCGCCGTGCGATTAAAGCGCACCCAGAACCGGCTGCCCTTCCCCGGCTCGCTCTCGAAGCCGATATCGCCCTGCATGAACTCCGCAAGGCGCTTGGCTGTCGCCAGGCCGATGCCAGTGCCTTCGACGGCGCTGCCCTCGCGGCCCAGCCGGTTGAAGGCCTCGAATACCTGGCTCTGTTGCTCAATGGGAATACCGGCGCCATCGTCGGCGACGTGGAATTCGATGCGGCCATCGGTCATTGCACGGCAGCCAATCTCGATTCTTCCGCCCTGGCGGCCATACTTGGCCGCGTTGGAAATAAAGTTGGTCATGATCTGGTTGAAGCGGGTGAGGTCGACCAGCACATGCGCGTTTTCCGGCAGCGGCTTCACCTCAACGGTCTGGCCGCGCGCTTCAGCCAACGCCCGGGCGATACCGCCAAGATCGCGGATCATGCCGTTGGCCTCGATACTCTCCATTGACAGGGTTACCCGGCCGGCCTCGATCTTTGCCAGGTCCAGCACCTGCTCGATCAGTGCCAGCAACTGGCGACCGCTGCCCTCAATCATGTGGATGAATTCAAGCTGCTGCTCGCTGAGGCGGTCGCGCGCGCCCATTGCCAGAAGCTGCGCGAAGCCAAGCACGGAATTGAGCGGCGTGCGCAATTCATGGCTCATCGAGGCGAGGAAACTGGACTTGGCGAGATTGGCCGCTTCCGCCTGCTCGCGGGCAACGCGCAACTGTTCCTCGGCATTGCGCTGCTGCGTGATATCCACCACCACGCCATCCCAGATGATCGAATCATCAGGGCCACGACTGGGGCGCACATAGTTGCGCACCCATTTCATCGGGCTGCCATCGGCGGGATGGATGCGGGAATCGACGGCCAGAGGCCGCAAATTCTGCTCCTCCGCATCCACCTGGGCCAGATAGCGGGCGCGGTCGCCGGGCTCCACCACGGCGGAAAGCACACCGGCATCACGTTTGATCGCCGCCGGATCAAGGCCGAACAATGCCTTCGCGCCAGCACCGACGAAGGGATAATGCAGGCTGCCATCAGGCCGCTGCACCCGGCGATAGATCATGCCGGGGAAATTCTCCGATATGCCCTTGAGATGCCGTTCCAGTTCACGGCGCTGCGCCAGCAGCAGGATACCGCCACCCAGGATCAGGGTGCCGATCCCCACTTCCAGCGCGAAGCCGAAGCCATTGGCCGCCAGCAGCCGCTTGGCCAGCGGCGCATCCAGCAGCATCAGGAACAAATAGCTGCTCAAGGCCGCCGGGCCGATCAGCAGTGACAGCACGGCGAGATGGCGGAAATTCGGCCGGGCATGCCCTCCGGCCCCTCGGGAGCGCGACCAAACCAGGATGCCAACCAGTGCGGTGACATAGACCGAGCCAATACCACCGAGCATGCCGACGCCGCCAATCCAGACGCGGTAAGCCGCCGCCGCACTGGCCGCGATCAATCCGGCCACCGGGCCGCCGAACAATGCACCAAGCCCCACCGCGACATGACGCGCATCCCAGACCAGGCCATTGCCCTGGGCCGCCGGCATCAGCATGGAAAGAATCGCGGCGGCGGCAAAGATCAAGCCAAGGCAGATCGTATGCAAATGCCGGTGACGCATCAGGCGGCTGGCGGAGAGTCCGTCATGCAGCAACGCCACCAGCAGGAACAACACGAGCGTGCCGGCGAAGCTGCTGATGCTATCTGATGGTATCGGCGCCATGGCACCAGTATAGGGGGCAGTTCACGCCGGGCCAATCCGGCTATTGCCCTTAATGCATCCGCCCCCGGAGCTTTCTGGCGGGGCATCTTTTCAGGATACTGCCGTCTTGCAGCCAGCTTGCCCCGCTGCTGGGTGCAGCGTAGGCTTCCGCCATGCCGGAAACACAACATGCTGTCGCCATTCCGCCCGAGCCGGACCGCTGGGAACGGCTGTGGCGCGGCACCGTGCCGACTCTGGTGCTGTCCGTGTCACTGGCCGCCAGCTTTTATGGCCACGCCCTGCTGCGCGACCGCGCCGAAGACCGCGCCATCGCCAGTCTGCGCCTCGACACGGCCGCGATGGGGGATGCGCTGGAGGACCGCGCGGCACGGGCGGAGCATATGTTCCAGGCGGTATCCGCCTTCTTCCATGCCTCGCAAACCGTGTCGGCAGAGGAATTCGCCAGCTTCGTCATCCTGGTCCATGCCAGCGGCAATGTGCGCGGTGTCGATTTCATCAGCTATCTTCCGGCCAACCAGATTCGCGCCGGGCAATATGCGCCGCTGTTTTCCAGTGGCTTCGACCTGCAGCGTCGCCTTGATACCGCCTCGCCGGCGATGCTCGAAGTCTGGCGTGAGACCATCGACCGCGCGCTCAGCAACACACAGGCCGTCACCACGCTGCCGCTTGCCCCTTCTAATCTTGCGATATCCCCTTCCATTCCACCGGACCCAATTCAATCAGATAAGGGCGTGCTGTGGGCGCGGGCGGTTTCCAGCGGCGAGCAGCCAGGCGAGATCATCGGCGTGCTGGCGATGCAAGTGGACATCACGCGGATGGCGGCGGAAGCCTTCGAACCATGGCGGCTGCGCCATGGCCTGCGGTTATCAGTGGAAGCCACAGCGGCAGTGCCGGCTGTGCTGGAACGCAATCTCGACCGTCCGGCCGAACCGCACCAGCAGGCCGGTGAACGCCTTGGCCTGTTCGGCCAATACTGGCGGCTTGAGACCTGGGGGTTGCAGCAGAATCGCTTGAGCGGCGATGCACTGCTCGCCAAGCTGGCGCTGGGTCTTGGCATCGCGGTCAGTCTGATCCTGTTCGGCGCCTCCCTGAGCCAGAAACGCGCCCGTATCCAGGCCGATCAGGCGCGGCGCCGCCTGTTCGATGCCCTGAACAGCATGCGCGACGGCTTCGCCGTGTTCGATGCCGAGGACCGCCTGCTGCTGTGGAATGACAAATTCCTTACTTGCCACCCATCGAGTGCCGGCAGCATCCGTGCCGGCCTGCGCTATGCCGATCTGCTGCGAGAAGGATTGCGCCAGGGCGAATATGCTATCGGCACGGGCGATGGCGAAGCCTGGCTTGCCGCACACCTCGCCGCCCGCGTCGCCGAGCGGCCGGACGAAGTACAGCTCCAGGATGGGCGCTGGCTGCGCTGCGCCGCCTTCCGCACCTCGGATGGTGGTCGCGCGCTGTTATGCAGCGATGTGACCGAGGCCAAGCAGCACGAGCACCGGCTGGCAAGCCAGCTCGAAATCCTGGAACACATGGCGGGCGGCAGCCGGCTGGCGGAATTGCTCGGCGAGGTGATCGGCTGGCTGGAAGACAACCTGCCCGGGGCGCTTGGTTCGCTGCACCGGCTGGATGCCAACGGCAAGCGTTTCGCCTCCTCGGTCTGCGGCAAAATTCCGCCGGACTATGCCGCCAGCCTGGATGGCATCGAGATCGGGCCGGAAGTCGGCTCTTGCGGCACGGCCGCCTTCCGCCGCGAAATCGTGATCAGCGCCGAAATCGCCAGCGATCCATTATGGCGCAATTTCTCAGGCCTGGTTGAACCATACGGCCTCAAGGCAGTGTGGTCGGCGCCGATCATGGGTGACAGCGGCCAGGTGCATGGCACGCTGGCAGCCTACTTCAAGCAGCCTCGGCGGCCAAGCGAAAGCGAACTCAAGATGCTGCGCCTGGCCGCGACCATGGCGCGGCTGGCGCTGGAGCGCGAAGCTTACCTGGCGCGGCTGACCAATCTGGCCAAGCTGGAAGCCGTGGACCGCCTCTCCGGCGGCATCGCGCATGACTTCAATAATCTGTTGCAGGTGGTGGAACAGAGCACGGCCTTGCTGCGCAAGTCGCTGACCGACGAGCGGCAGCGCAGCCTCGCCGACATGACGCTGGAAGCCGCCGGCAAGGGCGCGGCGCTGATCAAGCGCCTGCTGGTCTTCGCGCGCGGCCAGCCGCTGCAACTCGGCGGCATCGACCTGGCGCAGACGATCCATGAGCTTGAGCCGCTGCTGCGCCAGGCCTGCGGCAATATCGACATCAGCCTTGCGCTGGACGACGGCGTCGGCAGTATCCGCACCGATCGCATCATGCTGGAAAGCGCGCTGCTGAACCTGACGCTCAATGCCCGCGACGCAATGCCCGAAGGCGGTGCGCTGCGTATCGCGCTGGAGCAGCGGAATTTCTCAGCCGGCGATTCCAGCCTCGGGCTGGCGCCGGGCCACTATGCCGCCATCAGTGTTGCCGATACCGGCACCGGCATGGATGCCGAGACCCTGCGCAATGCCGTGGTGCCGTATTTCACCACCAAGCCGGTGGGCAGCGGCAGCGGGCTGGGCCTGAGCATGGCCTATGGTTTTGCACGCGAGAGCGGCGGCGCGCTCCAGCTCGAAAGCCAGCCCGGCCAGGGTACGGTGGTGACGCTGTATCTGCCGATCAGGGCTTGAGTATTTCTGTCAGGGTGTCCATCAGGGCTTCGCCGGTGAACGGCTTGGACAGCACGACATCGGCGCCGAAAGTACTGGCGAATTGCAGGAAATCCTGATTGCCGCGACGGCCGCCGCCAGACATGGCGATGACGCGGATATCTGGCGCCAGACTGCGTACCGCCCGGATCAGCTCCAGCCCATCCATGTCCGGCATAAGGATATCGGTGATCACCACGTCGAAGCCGCCCTGCTGGCGCAGCAACTCCACCGCCTTGCGGCCATCGGCAAAACTCTGCACCGCATGGCCATAGGCTTCCAATGTCATCCGCAAACTGCGGCAGACGAGATCGTCATCCTCCACGAGCAGAATACGCGCCACGCGTTTCCCCCTGATCAACCCCTGAACACCACATCTCTAAGCTATACGAGCGCAGCAGCGGCGCCTAGCTGCTTTCATAGCGGATAGCGAGTACTTCCAGGCTTTCGCGGCCCAGGGGCGTGCGCATTTCCACCGTATCGCCGACCCGTGCCTTGATCAGTGCGCGTGCCACCGGCGATACCCAGCTTATCTCTGCCCGTTCGATGCGTGCTTCGTCCACACCAACGATCCGCACCGTGCGCTCGATATCCTGTTCGTCGACATAGGTGACCGTGGCGCCGAAAAATACCTGATCACGGTTCTTCTGCAGTGCCGGATCGACCGGCTCGGCGATTTCCAGCCGCTTGAGCAGGAAACGGATACGGCGGTCGATCTCGCGCAGCCGGCGCTTGCCGTAGATGTAGTCGCCATTCTCGGAGCGGTCGCCATTGCCCGCCGCCCAGGACACCACCTCTACCACCTTGGGTCGCTCGACCTGACGCAGTTGCTTCAGTTCGGCGCGCAGCCGTTCGAGACCTTCGAGGGTGATGTAGTTTTTTGCCCCAACAGGCAGCGCCGGACCGGCCTCGGCCTCGTCGTCGGCTTCGTCGCCGGTGGATTCCTTGGTGAAGGCCTTGCTCATGACGCCGGCTTCCCCAGGCACCGGGCCGAAACCCGATTGCCCCCAAAATTCATGTATTTGAGAAAAATTGGGGCGAGAGACGGGACTTGAACCCGCGACCCCCAGAGCCACAATCTGGTGCTCTAACCAACTGAGCTACTCCCGCCGCAATGGGCGCCTTATTAAACAAGGCCTTGGCCAAGGTCAAGACCGCCGGCAGGACAACCGCGTGGATTGTGTAAGTTGTTGTTCTAGCAGTGCGAGCGGGTGATTTTCTTGCTCTGGCGGCAGGAACCCGCCAGAATTCCCGCATGACGGAATTCTGGCTCATCCTCGCCGCGCTGCTCATCGGCATCCCCGGCGCCCTCTTTATCGCAATGCAGATCAACGCTGCGCATCGCCGCCAGGTGATGGCCTATGAGTGGAACTCGGCCGAGGTAATCAGGCGCGGGCAACGCCTGGACCAGCTCGAAAAGCTGACCAAGGACGCGCAGAAGAAGATCGCGGAACTCACCAAGGAAAATTTCGAGCTTAAGGCCCAGGTGATCAAGCTGGAACGCCTGGCCACTGTTGCGATCACCGCGCCGGCGCCGGATGACAAGGTTTTCAACGTCGCCGTGTTCAACCAGGAAGTCCGCCGCGCCCATATGATGGGCCAGAAGCACCGCAACCTCGACGACAAATGGGCCGAGATCAACCATGAGGAAGTCTCCGCCGCTAACGAGGATGCCGTGCGCAAGAAGATGTTGCGCAAATATCCGCCCGAGCGCGGCTTCGTGATCGAGAGCGTTACCCTGAAACGCTAAAGCGTTTCGGCTTCATGGTGTAATGCTGAGATCGCGGCCCAGGTCACGACTCGCGAATACGCGCAGTTCCAGCGCGGTCTGATTGTCGATCTCGCCCAGCGGCGCCAGATTCCAGCCCCATTCCTTCTCGGCCACCGGCGGCGTGACATCGAACAGGGCCGATTCCGACATCACCACTTCGCCGGCACGGTTGCGGAAAATGCGGCGCTGCTCACTGACCAGTCCGACGCGACAATCCAGCAGCCGCAGACCGGCGAGATGCGCCGCGACGATGCGGCGGCCATAAGCCTGGCGCATAACGAAGGACTGCCCTGCCCGCTCCAGCTTCTCCAGTGGCAGCAGCGGCAATTGCGACAGCAGATTGAGCGACAGCACCAGGTTCGGCCTGGCCGCATCCAGCGCCAGCAAGGCCTCGGGCTGCGGCTCGGGCAATGGCTTGCCGGGGCGCCATTCAAGCATCGCCGGCACCAGGCCGCTGACATCAAACTGCCGCGCCTCAAGGTTTGGGAAACGCTTCAGCCGCCAGAGTTGCATCGGCAGCCAGGCAATATCGGCCAGCAGCACGCGGTCGAATTTCGCACTCAGGGCCTGCAGCGGCAGATCATCCAGCAGCCCGGCGCCCAGCACCCAGGCGGTGCCACCCTGCGGCAGATCGCTCAGCAGGCTCTCAACAAAAGCGCGGCTTTCGGCATGATGCGGCGCCCAGGCTTTGGCACAGCGGCGCGAACGCGACCACAGACCGACCTGGGCGCGGCCATAGCCAAGCTGGCGAGCCGCCGGCTCGCAGCGCACCATGGTACTGAGCAGCAATTCCGCCAGCATGGCTTATTCGGCGGCGGCGCGCCGCCCGAACCGCGCCTCGGCCTGTTCGCGCGTGTAATAGCCGCGCGCGATATCGCGCTCGATGGCGGCAGCGTCGCGTTCAGCGGGCTCGCCATAGCCGCCGCCGCCGGGCGTGGAAACCCGCACGCGGTCGCCGACCTTGATGGCGATATCCTGGTCCTTGGAGAGATGCGGCGGGATGTATTGGCCGCTGTCGTCGCGCTCGATCAGCACGGTGTTGAGGCCGCCATCCTCGCCACCCAGCACGCCGCGCGGCCCGGTGCGGCCATGGTCCATCACCATGGAGGCGCGCGCCTCGCCGCGCCGCAGGCGGATGGTGTAATTGACGCCGAAACCGCCGCGATACTTGCCGGCGCCGCCCGAGCCTTCATGCAGCGAGTATTCCTCGAACAGCACCGGATAATACTGTTCCATCACCTCGATCGGCGTGGTCTTGGAAATGCCAATAGTAGAGCAGCCATTGCTGATGCCATCACCGCCATGCCAGCCGCCATAGCCGCCACCGGAGATGACGTACATCACATAGGCGCGGTTGCGCGCCGGATCAAAGCCGCCGAGCGCGAGATTGCCCGATGTGCCGGCCGGCGCGGCAAACAGCTTATCCGGCATCGCCTGAACCAGGGCATTGAACACCGCCTCGGCGATGCGCTGGCTGACTTCCGCAGCACAACCCGATACCGGGCGCGGGTATTTGGCATAGAGGAAAGTGCCGTCCGGGTCCTTGATCTTCAGCGGCTCGAAGGTGCCGGCATTGATCGGCACATCGGGGAAGATATGCTTCACCGCCAGATAGACCGACGACTTGGTGGTGGCCAGCACCGAGTTCATCGGCCCCTTGCAGGGCGGGCTGGAGCCGGTCATGTCGAAATGCAGTTCATCGTCCTGCTTGGTCACGGTCATGGCGATATGCAGCGGCTCATCCACCACGCCATCGGAATCAACCACCGCCGAGCCGCGATAGACACCATCGGGAATGGCGCTGATACGCGCACGCATCTGCTGCGCCGCGCGCGCCTTCAATTCGGCAATCGCCGCCTCCACGGTATCGGCGCCGTAGCGGTCGAGTAGAGCCGTCAGCCGCTTTTCACCAATCGACAACGCGGCCGCCTGAGCCTTGATATCGCCGATGCGCTGATCGGCGATACGGATATTGCTGAGGATGATGGAGAGGATTTCCTCATCCAGCACACCCTGCTTGTAGAGCTTCACCGGCGGCAGCCGCAGGCCCTCCTGCTCTACTTCCGTGGCATTGGCCGAAAAGCCGCCCGGCACCATGCCGCCGGTATCCGGCCAATGGCCTGTATTGGCGAGCCAGGAAAACAGCTTGCCCTGATAGAAGAACGGCTTGACGAATTTCACATCCATCAGATGCGTGCCGCCCAGATAGGGATCGTTGACGATATAGATATCGCCCGGCTGCGGATTGCGCGCACGCTCGATCACGGCCTGGGTGGAAAACTGCATGGTACCGACGAAAACCGGCAGGCCGAGATCGCCCTGGGCGATCAGTTCGCCGGTATCGCGGTGATAGATGCCATCCGAGCGATCCAGAGCTTCCGAGATCACCGGCGAGAAGGCGGCACGGCAGAAAGCCAGGTCCATCTCGTTGCAGACCTGTTGCAGGCCGTTCTGGATCACAACGAGGGTAACGGGATCAAGCTGGGTCATGGCGTCACCGAAACGATCAGGTTGCCGAGGGCATCGACATGCACGCTATTGCCGGGATCGATCACCACTGTGGTATCGAGCTGTTCGCAAATCGCCGGGCCGGTGAAGCTGGCGCCGCGCGGCAGGCGTTCGCGATCGTAAACTGGCGTATCCTGCCAGCCGCCGGCATCATACCACACTTTCCGCAGGCCCTTTCGCGCACCGGCCACATCGGCGGCGGGCTCTGCCGCCAGCAGGCGGTCGAGAGACAATTGCGGGCGGCGACCGATCACGGCGGTATGCAGGTTCACCAGCTGGGCACGGATTTCCGGCAGTTCAACCTCGAAACGCTGCCAATAGGCGGCCTCGAAGGCGGCCTGCAATGCCTCGCGCGTGATATCGAGGCTGGCGACCGGCACGGTGAGCAGATGGCTTTGGCCCTGGAACTGCATATCGGCGGAATGCAGCACCTGGATTTCATCCACGGCCACGCCATCGCGGGCGATGGTGTCGCGGCCTTCCTGAATCTGCTGCTCCAGCACGGCCTTCACCAGGCCGGGATCGAGAACTGCTACCGGCTTGTTCACCGTGCGCACATAATCATGGCGCAGATCGGCAACGACGCAGCCGAGCGCATTGGTGATGCCGGGCCGGGCCGGAATCAGCAGTTTCGGGATACCCAGTTCACGCGCCAGGGCTGCGGCATGTAGCGGCCCGGCGCCGCCAAAGGCGAACAGCGCGAAATCAC
Organism: Ferrovibrio sp.; assembly: GCF_965278975.1. Taxonomy (GTDB): domain Bacteria; phylum Pseudomonadota; class Alphaproteobacteria; order Ferrovibrionales; family Ferrovibrionaceae; genus Ferrovibrio. The sequence continues at coordinate 3,367,694 of NZ_OZ257126.1, read as the reverse complement.
GCGGATCATGGCCACGGCTCAGACTGACCATGCGGATGGCATTGGCCATCTTGTCGTTGGCGATGCGCAGGATCGCCGCCGCCGTGGCTTCCATATCCAGGCCGAGCGGCTGGCCCAGCGAGGCAATGGCGGCGCGCACATCATCCAGCGAGACTTTGTTGTCCACCGACAGCAGGCCATCGGGATTGAGCCGGCCGAGCACCAGATTGGCGTCCGTAATGGTGGGCCGCGTGCCGCCCCGGCCATAGCAGATCGGGCCGGGCCGCGCGCCGGCACTTTCCGGGCCGACCTGCAGCATGCCGGCAACATTGATAAAGGCCAGCGAGCCGCCGCCGGCGCCGATGGTATGCACATCCACCATCGGCACATGGATCGGCATGGCATATTCGAGTTCGAGTTCCGACGAGACCTGCGGCACGCCATCCTGGATCAGCCCGACATCGGACGACGTGCCGCCCATATCATACGTGATGACATTCGGCAGCCCGGCGGCGCGCGCCGTGTAGGCCGCCGCCATGACACCGGAAGCCGGGCCGGACATCACGGTGTTGACGGCTGTTTCGGCAACGATGCTGGCGGCGATGGTGCCGCCATTGCCCTGCATCACCAGCAGGTCACGCCCGAAGCCGCGCTGCTTCAATTCGCCATCCAGGCGCTGCATGTAGCGATGCAGCACCGGCTGCACGCTGGCATTGACGCAGGCCGTGGTGCCGCGCTCATACTCGCGGTATTCGGAAAGCAGTTCATGGCCGGCGGTAACATAGCTGTTCGGCCAGAGTTCGGCGGCGATTTCCAGCGCGCGCTTCTCATGGCTCTGGTTGATGTAGCTGTGCAGGAAATGGATCACCAGGGCTTCGCAGCCGGCCTGCTTCAGCTCCTGCACGGCATTGCGGAAAACCGCTTCATCCAGCGGCACGACAACATTACCATCCGCATCCATGCGCTCAGGCACTTCCAGGCGCCATTGGCGCGGCACCAGCGGTTCGAAATGGCCGGTAAGGCCATAGGGCGTCGGGCGCGTGCGGCGGCCCAGTTCCAAGCTATCGCGAAAACCCTTGGTGGTGATCAGGCCGACCTTCGCCACCTTGCGCTCCAGCAGCGCATTGGTGGTCGTGGTCGTGCCATGCACGATCGTGGCGGTATCGGCCAGCGCGATGCCGGCCTTGTCCAGGGCCGCGAGTACCCCGAAAGCCTGGTTCTCCACCGTGGTCGGCACTTTCGCCAGCGACACCAGGCCGCGCTCCGGCTCGATGCCGATCAGGTCGGTGAAGGTGCCGCCCACATCGATGCCGACGGTCCAGGCCATGCCGCTACTCCTCAGACAGAAAGATACTGTTCACGCACGGCGGCATCCTGGGAAAGGTCCGCCATGGTGCCCTGATAGCGGATACGGCCCTTCTCGATGATATAGGCGCGATCCGCCACCAGCTGGGCGAAATGCAGATTCTGCTCAGACAGCAGCACAGTGAGGCCCTCGGCCTTGAGCTGCAGGATGGTCTTGGCCATCTGCTCAACGATCACCGGCGCCAAACCCTCGGACGGTTCATCCAGCAGGATCAGGCGCGGATTGCCCATCAGCGTGCGCGCGATGGTGAGCATCTGCTGCTCGCCGCCAGACATGCGGCCGCCGGGGCGATCCTTCATGCGGCCGAGATTAGGAAACAGTTCAAACAGGCGATCCGGCGTCCAGGTCGGCGTGTCGCTGCGCGGTGCCTGGCGGCCGATATCCAGATTCTCCATCACGGACAGATCCGTGAAGATGCGGCGCTCCTCCGGCACATAGCCAAGGCCAAGCTGCGCGATGCGGTGCGGCGGCAGCTTGTCTATGCGCTTGCCCTCGAAGCTGATCTCGCCGCTCTGCGCCGCCACCAGACCGATCACTGATTTCATCGTGGTGGATTTGCCCGCACCATTGCGGCCCAGCAGAACAACCACTTCGCCGCGCCGCGCCTCCAGCGCCAGATCGGCCAGGATATGGGCGCGGCCATAGAAGGTGTTCAGCCCGCTAATACTCAGCATCAGTGGGCCTCCGCGAAGGTGGCGCCGGAACCGAGATATACCGCCTGCACTTCCGCATTGGCGCGCACATCCGCCGGGCTGCCCTCGGCGATCAGCTTGCCACGGTTGAGCACGATGATGCGGTCGGCCTGGGCGAAGACCACGTCCATGTCATGCTCGGTGAACAGCACGGCGATGCCATCCTTGCGCGCCACGCGGGCCGTCAGGTCCATCAGCGCCAGGCGCTCGTTCGGCGCCATGCCGGCGGTGGGTTCATCCATCAGCAGCAGGGTCGGCTGGTTGGCCAGGGCAACGGCGAGTTCGACGCGCTTCAGATCGCCATAGGCCAGGATGCCGCAGGGCCGCTCGGCCTGATCCACCATGCCGACACGCTCCAGCAGCGCCATGGCCTCATCGCGGAACAGCGCATTGGCCGGGCGCCACAGGCTCATCAATTGCCTGTTGAATGACAGCAAGGCCATCTGCACATTCTCGCGCACGGTCATGGAATTGAACGTGGCGGTGATCTGGAAGGTGCGGCCCACACCCAGGCGCCAGATATCGCGTGGCGCCATGCCGATCAGGCTGCGGCCATGCAGCATCACCTCGCCGCTATCGGGCTTGAGCTGGCCGTTCAGCATATTGAAGCAGGTGCTTTTGCCGGCACCATTGGGGCCGATCAGCGCCAGCAACTCGCCGGCAGCAACATCGAAGCGCACATTCTGCACCGCCTGCACGCCGCCGAAGGATTTATGCAGGCCGAGAACCGTGAGTACCGTCATGGCACAGCCTCCGCCCGGGGCCGGAGTCTGGCGAATGCCAGTTTCAGGAAGCCGGCAATGCCCATCGGGAAGGCCAGCACGATCACCAGGATGGTGAGGCCGAGGATGGCGCGCCAGTATTCGGTGTTGCGCGCGATGGTATCCTGCAGCCAGGTGAACAGGGCCGCGCCCGCCACCGGGCCGGTGAGCGTCTGCACGCCACCGAGCAGCACCATCACCAGGCCATCCACCGAGCGCGGCACCGCCAGGGTTTCTGGCGAGATCGAGCCCTTGGAGAAGGCGAACAGGCCGCCGGCAAGCCCGGCGAAGACGCCGGCCAGCACGAAGCCGAACCACTGGAAGCGGCGCACATCAATGCCGATGGCATCGGCGCGCAAGGGTGAATCACGGCCGGCCCGCAGCACATAGCCGAAGGGCGCATGCACCACGCGCCACAGGAACAGGATGCCGGCGGTGCAGAGCGTGAGCGCGAAGGCGTAGAACAGCGTCTTGTTCTTGAGCCAGTCGGATGGCCACAGGCCGATCAGGCCGTTGGAGCCGCCGGTAAAGGCATCCCACTGGTAGACCACCGACCAGGCGATCTGCGCGAAGGCCAGGGTCAGCATGGCGAGATAGACGCCAGAGAGCCGCACGCAGAACCAGCCGAACACCAGCGCACCGAGGCCGCCGGCCAAGGGCGCCGCGAACAACGCCAATTCCATCGGCAGCTTGAGCTTGAGGAAGGCCAAAGCCGCGCCATAGCAGCCGAGGCCGAAATACGCCGCATGGCCGAAGCTGACCATGCCCGCCGGCCCCATCAGGAAATGCAGCGTGGCGGCGAACAGGGCGAACACCGCGATATCGATCAGCAACACTAGCACATAGCCATCGCCAGCCAGCGGCACCAGGCCAAGCAGCACGACACAGCCGAGCACGCTGAGCCAGAAAGTCTGGTTCAGCGGATAGAGCGGCGGCTCCACCGTGCCGGCGCCGCGCTGCGCGCCCTGCTGCTTGCCGAGCAGGCCCCAGGGCCGCACCACCAGCACCACGGCCATGATGACGAACTCAACCACCAGGGTGAACTTGCTGAATGAGAATACCGTGCCGAGAATGGTGACATCGCCGATGCCGATGCAGAAGGCCTTGGCCTGGGCGATCAGGAGTGCGGCGAGGAAGGCGCCGCCGATAGACCCCATGCCGCCGACTACGACGACAACGAAGGCATCGGAGATGACGCTGATATCCAGCATCAGTTGCGCCGGCTCGCGCGGCAGCTGCAATGCACCGCCAAGGCCGGCGAGGAAAGCGCCGAGGAAGAACACGCCGGTAAACAGCGTGCTCTGGTTGACGCCAAGCGCGCCGACCATTTCGCGGTCCTGCGTCGCGGCGCGCACCAGGCGGCCCCAGCGCGTGCGGTTCATCAGCAGCCACAGCAGGCCCAGCACCACCGGGCCGATGATGATCAGGAACAGATCATATTCCGGGAACCGCTTGCCCATGATCTGCACCGCGCCGCGCAGGCCGGCGGCGCGCGGGCCGACGAGATCTTCCGCGCCCCAGATGTAGAGCGCGGCATCCTTGATCACGAGGACGAGCGCAAAGGTGGCGAGCAGCTGGAACAATTCCGGCGCGCGGTAGATGCGGCGCAGCACCAGCACCTCGATCACCACGCCGATCAGGCCGACCGCAATGGCAGCCATGACCACGCCGCCCCAGAAGCCGAACAGGGTCGAGCGGCCGAGATATTCCACGAAGGCGTAGGAGAGATAGACGCCCAGCATGTAGAGCGAGCCATGGGCGAAATTCACGATCCGGCTGACACCGAAGATGATCGACAGGCCGGCGGCGACCAGGAACAGCGACGACGCGCCGGCAAGGCCATTCATGAACTGGATGACGATATTGGCGAGCAAGGCCGCTTTCCGGTCTGGCTAGAGAGAAGAAGGTTCCCCATCCCGGCTGATGCCGGGATGGGGAATGGAGACGTGCTTACTCGGCCGGCCGCATCTTGGCGACATCGGCATCCGAGGGCAGGAACTTGGCGCCATCGGCATAATACCAATCGGTCATCACGCCCTTGCCATCCTTGAGGCCGATCTTGCCGACATAGGCGCCCATGGTGGACTGGTTGTCCTGCGGGCGATAGGTGATGTTGCCCAGCGGCGTCGAATGGGTCAGGCCCTTCATCGCCGCCACCAGCTTTTCCATGTCCAGCGTGTTGGCCTTCTTCAGCACCGCGACGGCCGACTGCACCGTGGCATAGCCGACAATGGAGCCGAGGCGCGGATAATCGTTGAACTTCTTCTGATAGGCATCAGCGAAGGCCTTATGCTCCGGCGTGTTGATGGCATACCAGGGATAGCCGGTGACCCACCAGCCGACCGGCGCTTCATCCTTCAGCGGATCGAGATATTCCGGCTCGCCGGCGAGCAGGTTGAACACCGAGACATTCTTGAACAGGTCGCGGGTCTGGCCTTCGCGCACGAACTTGGCGAGGTCCGGGCCGAACAGCGAGGAGAAGATCGCATCCGGCTTGGCGGCGGCGATGGCATCGGCAACCGCGCCGGCCTCGATGCGGCCAAGCGGCGGCGCCTGCTCGACGACGAATTCCACATCCGGCTGCGCCGCCTTGATAAGCTGCTTGAAAGCGGCGGTGGCCGACTGGCCGTATTCGTAGTTCGGGTAGACGATGGCCCAGCGCTTCTTCTTCAGCTTGGCCGCCTCCGGCACCAGCATCGCGGTCTGCATGTAGGTGGAGGCGCGCAGGCGATAGGTATACTTGTTGCCCTGATCCCAGACGATCTTGTCGGTGAGCGGCTCGGCGGCGATGAACAGAACCTTCTTCTCCTTGGCGAAGCTGGCAACCGCCAGGCCGACATTGGACGGGAAGGTGCCGATCAGGAAGGAAACCTTCTCGCGCGTCACCAGTTCTTCCGCGATGCGCACGGCATCGCCCGGATTGCCGTTGTCGTCGCGGCTGACGATCTCGATCTTCTTGCCCATCACGCCGCCGGCGGCATTGGCCTGCTCGACAGCCAGTTCCCAGCCCTTCTTGTAGGGCTCAAGGAAGGCGGCGAAATTCTTGTAGGAATTCATTTCGCCGATCTTGATGGTGTCCTGCGCCTGCGCCGGGGCGCTGAGGCTGGCAAGGCCAAGGCCGATAACGGCCGAGGTAAGCAACCAGGTCCTGCGATTCATATGTTTTCTCCTTGGTTGACACTCTTGTGGGGTTGACGTTCGTGTAACTGAAGAAACGCTAACGCAAGCCATCCTCGCCCTTGATCTCATGCACCTGCAAACCACCAACGCGGTGATGCAGGCGTGGCCCGGTGGCCATGGCGATGACGTAAACCAGTTCATTGGCGCGCGGCGCATCCGGCACGCGCAATTCAAAGGCATCGAAATGGCTGCGCACATAGGCGGCATTGATATGATGCAGCGGCACGTCGATGCTGGCGCCCATGCCGCCGACCTTGGTGACGCTGGGCACGATGGCCTTGCTGTCGCCGCCATTCGGGCCGCCAAGCGCGCCGCGCATGCCATAGCCGCCCGGCACATGCCACAGCGCGCCATGCTCCATCTCGCCGCCCTCGCCGATGATGCTGCCCTTGCCGTAGGATTCGATGCGCTTCGGATCACCGCCCAGGGCATTGATCAGGCGCTGCGACATTTCGAGGCCCAAAGGCTTCAATTCATCCATGAACGGCATGATGTCGGGCTCATAGCGGCCGGCGAAGGGATTGCGCAGCACAGCGGCAATACCGGCACGCAACAGCGGCTTTTCCGGGCGCGGGCCGCCCTCATGGAAGGCCTCCTCGACACTCAGGTAAAACTTGCGCACATCCACGCGACTCATGCCATACCCCCTGCCCTGTTCATGAGAACAGCCTCACCCCCTACTACATGGGTTTCGCCTTGCAGCGAAAGATAGGCTGCCTGGATCAGGCCGTTGCGTTTCAGATCATGCGCTACCGCAGCGCCGGACGACAAGGCTTCGAGCACCAACGCAATCGGCAGCACACCTACATTCTCGGTGACCAGCAGATCGCCAAGATCCGAATCCGGTTGCAAATCGGATGCCACGCGCCGCGTGATCGCCGGATGCTCCGCATTCACCGCATTGGCGATGATGGTGGCAGCGGCATCGGCTTCCGATGCGCTGTGCGCCAGTACCGTCACCGCATCGGCGATGCCGCGCGAGAAAGAGCGCCCGCGCCAGCCCGAGGTGGCAATGCCGCGACAGGGCATGCTGGCGCGAATCTCGGCGCGGGCATCGATATGCGGCTGATCGACATTGCCGACCACGCCCGCGGTGAAGCTCTCATTGCCGTCCAGCAGCAAGGCGATATCGCCGCCATTATTCACATAAGCCTTGCGCAATCCTTCCGCCTCGCTCATGGCGGCGATGATCTCTTCCGCTACGGAACCCGCCACGGCCGCCATCGGTGTGATGAATTCAGCCCGATGCGGCCAGCAGGCCGCAGCCATGCGCCGTGCCACCCTGCCGCGCAGCAAGGGATGCGCGCCCGAGAGGGGCTGGCGCAGCAGCGGCAATTCCGCCACCAATTCATCCAGGATGGTCTGAAACCGCGCCCAGGCATTGGTATAGGCGGCCTGCTCCGATTCGGCCGTGCCGAAAGCCTCGATCACCAGATCGATAGGGCCATGCTGCAGATGCAGGCGCCGGCCCTGCCCGGATTGCAGCCACGCCGCCTGCGGTCCGCTCATGCGCCACCGCTTTGATTAAGGCGCGTCAGGCGCGGTTCGCGCAGCACATCCTCCAGCCGCACCACATGATCCATGTGGCCGCCCAGGGCCGCGTAATCCTCGCGCGTCATGGTGAATTCGATGGGCGCCACCAAAGCCGGCGTCGGCACATAGCCGAAGGAATTATCCGGCATCGCCAGCACATCCACCATGTAGGTGATGCCGCCGCCCGGCCACACAAACACCGGCGCACCGCCGGAGGTGACGCGTGTGAGGCGGTCCTTCACCGAAATCGTCAGCCGCACCGGATTCTCGGTGACGCCTGCGCGCAAGCTGCCACCCGCACCGGCCATGAACAGCACGGTGCAAAGCGACGGTTCGCAATTCTCCGCGATGCGCTCCACCACCTTGGTGATCGGCGCCGGCATCTCGGCGGGCTGCGGCTTCAACTGCTCGTCCAGCACATACCAGGCGCTATGCTCGCCGGTGGTGGAAACCATCAGCAGCTTCATGCCCGGCCAGGCGGTCTTGGCATCGATGTTTTCGATGATCTCCAGCGGATCGGAGACATTGGTGCCGCCCCAGCCGAGTCCCGGTTCGGCAACCTGGAAATAGCGGCCCGGCGTGGATTTGCGGCCCCTGACACGGATGCCTGCCGGGCGCATGTCCAGGAAACGACCGGCCTGATGCTCGGTAAGCACGCCGGTGATGTGGTCATCCACCACGATCACTTCATCGGCATGGCCATGCCATTGCTTGGCGAAAATGCCGATGGTGGCCGAGCCGCAGCCGACGCGCATGCGCTGCTCCGGCGTACCATTGACAATCGGCGCATGGCCGGCCTGCAACACCACTTCCGAACCGCCATCAATGGTGACGGTGACCGCCTGCTTGTTGGCGAGCTTGAGCATCGCATCGCAGGTGGTGTTGCCTTCCTTCTTGCTGCCGCCCGTCAGATGATGCACGCCACCGAGCGACAGCATCTGCGAGCCGTATTCCATGGTGGTGACATGGCCGATGGCTTCGCCATTCACCCGCACCGCCGCCTGCTCCGGCCCGAGAAAGCGGTCGGTATCGATCTTCACCTTGAGGCCGCAATAGCTGAAGATGCCCTCGGTCACCACCGTCACCATATCGATGCCCTGGTGTTCGGAAGCAACGATGAACGGCGCCGGCTTGTAATCGGGATAAGTGGTACCGGCGCCGATGCCGGTGACGAAGGCGGGCAATGGCGCCGGGGCCATCATCTGGCCATCCCAGGCTTCGCTGCCGGCGAGGAACGGCACCACATTGCGGCCCGAACTCGCGGCCTGTTCCGTCACCACCAGCGGATCGACACGGGTGAGCATGCCATCCACATTGGCATAGCGGTCGCAGGCGCCGGTCTTGCCGATGCGGATGCGGCACAGCACCGGACAGGCATCGCAGCGGACCAGATCAGCATCCTTCGGCGTGGCGAGTTCGTTCATTCCGCCGCCTCCTTCTGCCGGGTCAGCGCACGCAGCCGGTGCGGCAGCAGCGGCACCTGGGTAACGCGCACGCCCACCGCATCGCGCACCGCGCCAAGGATCGCCGGCGCGGTCGGCACCAAGCCCGGCTCACCGACGCCCTTGGCACCATAAGGTCCGAGCGGTTCGGCGGCCTCGATCAGTAGCACATCGATCTGCGGCATGTCGCCGATGGTGGGTATCAGATAATCGTGCAGGTTCTCGCTGCGGCCGGGGATGTATTCCTCCATCAGCGCCAGGCCGAGCCCCTGCGCGATGCCGCCATGAATCTGGCCCTCCACCTGCTGCGGATTGATGGCGCGGCCGACATCATGCGCCGCCACCATGCGCAGCACCTTCACCTTGCCGAGTTCGGCATCCACCTCGACCAGCGCGATCTGCGCCGCGAAAGCATAGGTGGCATAGGGAATACCCTGGCCATTGGCATCCAGCGGCGTGGTCGGCGGATCGAACCGGCCCTCGCCGAGCAGCACATCCTCACCCGCCACGCGCGGCAGCGTATCTAGCGCCACGCGATGCGTGTTGCCGCCATCCTCGATCAGCAGCGTGCGGCCCTCGAAGCGGAACACGGCCTGCTCGCCGGCATTGACCAGGCGCAGGATCTGGCGCCGCAGATCGATACCGGCGTATTCGGCGGCCTTGCCGGAAACAAAGGTCTGGCGCGAGGCCGAGGTCTTGCCGGCATCGGCGGTGCGGTCGGTATCGCCGGTGATCAGATCGAACAGCGCCATCGGCGCGCCCACCGCATCGGCGGTGATCTGCGTCATGATGGTATTCGAGCCCTGGCCGACATCCAGCGCGCCGTTATAGAGCGTGAAGCGGCCATCGGCGCGCAACGCCACGCGCATGACGGAAGGGTTCGACATTGAGGTATTGCCGATGCCATACCACATGCAGCCGATGCCGACGCCGCGCCGCAGCCCCTTGCGCCGGGCATTGAACCGCTGCGCTTCATCCTGCATGGCCCGCCAATGCGGCTCCAGCGCATCGAGGCAAGCCGGCAGACCGGCGGAATGTTCCAGCACCTGGCCGGTCGCCGTGGCCTGGCCGACACGCAGCGCATTGCGGCGGCGGATTTCCAAGCGGTCGATGCCGAGTTTTTCCGCCAGATCATCCAGCAGCGCCTCATGGGCGATGGCCGCCTGGGGCACGCCGAAGCCACGGAAGGCGCCCGACGGCGGCGCATTGGTGAAGAAGGCGCGGCCCCAGTTATGTACATGCGGCACATGATACGGCCCAGTGGCATGCACCGGCACGCGGTTGGCCACGGTCGGGCCCCAACTGGCATAGGCGCCGGTATCGAAATCCGCCTTGGTATCCACCGCGATCAGATGCCCATCCTTGTCGCAGCCGAATTTCGCCACGATGGTTGCCGGATGGCGCTTGGTGGAAGCCGCCATGCTTTCCGGCCGGGTATAGATGCAGGCCACCGGGCGCTGCAGCAGCCAGGCCGCCAGCGCGATCAGCGGCTGCACCGAAAGGTCCAGCTTGCCGCCGAAGCCGCCACCGCAGGCCGTCGGCACCACGCGGATGGCATCCAGCGGCATTTTCATCACGCCGGCAATCTCGTCGCGGTCCATATAGGGTGTCTGCGTCGTGGCATGCACCTCGATACGGTCACCCACCCGCTGCGCCCAGCCGGCTTCCGGCTCGATATAGGCATGCTCGACAAAAGCGGTCTGGAACACATCGCTGGCAACGGCAGCACAGGCGGCGAAGCCCGCCGCAACATCGCCCTTGATCACGCCGCCTTCCAGCAGCAGGTTGCCGGGCTTCTGCGCCTGCACCAGCCTGGCACCCGCGGCACTCGCCGCAGTCACGCCATGCAGCGGGTCCTCCACGGCATAGGTAAGCGGTAATTCGCTATCGCGCACGGCTTCCACCGCCGCGCGGCTGCCCACCAGCGCGATCACGGCCTCGCCGCGATAGCGCACCAGACCATCGGCCAGCACCGGCTGGTCCTTGATATCGGGATAGATGCCATAGCCGTTGCGCGGCACATCGGAAGCCGTCAGCACGCGCACCAGGCCGGGATGCTTTTGCAGCAGCGGCGTGGTATCGCCGAGTTTGAAGGTGGCGCGATGATGCGGGCTGCGGATGATGCGCAGCCACAAGGCATCGGCGGGGATCGAATCGGCGCCGTATTTCTCGGCGCCATCCACCTTGGCAAGGCCATCGACCTTGACGCTGCGCGCCCCCACCGCCTGGCCCGCTTCCGGCGCAACGGGCAATGGCTGATGCCGTGACGCATCCAGCACCGCCTCGATGATCTTCTGATAGCCGGTGCAGCGGCAGAGCACACCGCCCAGGGCATCCTGCACCTCATCCCGGCTGGGGCGGCCATTGCCGGCCAGCAGATCGGTGGCGGCCAGCAGCATGCCCGGCGTGCAGATGCCGCATTGCGCGGCGCCATGGCGCAGGAAGGATTGTTGCAGCCGCGACAAGGCGCCATGCGCCTTGAGCCCTTCCACGGTAATCACCAGCTTGCCTTCGGCTTGCGCCGCCGGCGTCAGGCAGGCGCAGACCTGCTTGCCATCCAGCATCACGGTGCAGGCACCGCAATCGCCGGCATTGCAGCCGATCTTGGTGCCGGTGAGGCCGAAATCATCGCGCAGCACATCGGCCAGGCGCTTCACCGGCGAACCGGCATAGTCACGGGCAGTTCCATTCACCACCAGGCGCATCGCGTCAACCCTGCGGCTTGGCCAGCGCGGCAAGCGCGCGGCGGGTTATGGTCAAGGCGGCTTCGCGGCGGTAGACGGCATCGGCGCGCAGGTCATCCAGCGGGCTGAGCTGCTCGAAATATTTCGGCTTCGCCTTATGCGCCAGGCCGGCATTGATGCGGCGGCCGATCAGTTCGGCCTCCAGATAGGTGAGCCGCTGCGCCACCGCCGAACAGGCGCCAACCGCCACCGAGGCACCATGCACGATACCGGCGGATTCCTCGATCACCACGCCAACCATGGCAATCGAGATCACCAGATATTTGCGCGCACCGAGCTTCATGAAGATGCTGCGCACCGGATTCTTCGGCTTCGGGATCAGAATGGCGGTGAGCAACTCGCCAGGCTCCAGCCGGGTCTGGCGGTTGCCGGCGATGAAGTCACCCAGGGCCAATTCACGCAGCCGGCCACGGCGCTGCAATTCCACCCGCGCCCGCATCGCCAGCAGCATCGGCACGCCATCGGCGGCCGGCGAGGCATTGCAGATATTGCCCGCGATGGTGCCGGCATTCTGAATCTGCACGCCGCCGACTTCGCGCGCCGCCTGGCGCAGGCCATCGAACAGCGGCGGCAGGCTGGCCTCGGCGATGTCGCTCCAGGTGGTGGTGGCGCCAAGCCGCCAGTATTCCGGCAGTTCCTGGATGCCGCGCAGTTCGGGAATGGCCGTGATGTCGATGAGGTCGTCGTCCAGCGCCTTGCCGACCCGCGCCGGGTAGTAATCCGTGCCACCGGCCAGAATCAGCGGCCGGGCGCCGGATTCGGTGCCGAGAAGCTCCAGCGCCTGGCCAAGACTGGCGGGACGTGCATACGACACCATTCCGATTGGGACCCCCACCCGCTCGTGAACCTCATTTGTGTACATACGATGCTGCCGTGCGATTTCAAAAAAAGCAACGTCAAAAAAGCGGCAGTTGTGGCCTAAACCCTGGGCAGAGCAAAACCCCGCCTGCGGCAAAATAACACTATTAAAATGCATTAACTGGGTATTGCTTAAATCCGAGTGGACAATATGTTGGCCGCAACAAATACCCTGGACGGTTGGACCGGAATATCATATGTGTACATATGATATTGGTCATCACCCTCTCCCGGCACCTCTCTCGGATCGTGAAGCCAGAACCATGACTGCCTCCCCTGCTGCCGCTGACATCGCCGCTCCCTCCTCCCACCCGGCTCTGAAGCCGGGCGGCAATCTGCGCGAGGAGACGGTGACCTATGTGCATCACTGGACCGACACGCTCTTCACTTTCCGCACCACGCGCGAGCCGAGCTTCCGCTTCATCAACGGCCAGTTCGCCATGATCGGCCTGATCGTGGACAACAAGCCGCTGCTGCGCGCCTACAGCATGGTGAGTTCGAACCACGAGGACTTCCTCGAATTCTTCTCGATCAAGGTGCAGAACGGCCCGCTCACCTCGCGGCTGCAGCACCTCAAGGTCGGCGACCGCATCATCGTCAACCGCAAGCCGACCGGCACGCTGCTGCAGGACAATCTGGTGCCGGGCAAGCATCTCTACCTGCTCGCCACCGGCACCGGCCTGGCGCCGTTCATGAGCATCATCAAGGACCCGGAAGCCTACGAACGCTACGACAAGGTGATCCTGGTGCATGGCACCCGCACCGTCGGCGAGCTGGCCTACCAGGATTACATCACCCGCGAGCTGCTGGAACACGAATTCCTTGGCGAGATGGCGCGCGAGAAGCTGATCTATTATCCCACCGTGACCCGCGAGGCCTACCGCAACCAGGGCCGCGTCACCGATCTGATCGCCAGCGGCAAGCTGTTCCAGGATATCGGACTGCCGCCGCTGGATATCGCGCAGGACCGCATCATGCTGTGCGGCAGCCCGGATATGCTGCGCGACATGCGTGCCTATCTCGATGAGCGCCAGTGGGAGGAAGGCTCCACCACCGGCGCCGGCCATTATGTGATCGAGAAGGCTTTCGTCGAGCAGTAGGCCTGCCACCTGCCACTATTGTCACCCTCGCAAAAGCGAGGGTCCCATTTCCGGCAACAAAATGGGATGCCCGCCTGCGCGGGTATGACAAAATAGGAATGGTCTAAGTAATCCGCTTCAGCAGGCCGAGAAGCTGCTGCTGCTCGGCAGCGGAGAGCGGGCCGAGGGTGAGCTGCGTCACCTTGGGGCCGTTCTGCACCAGGCCTTCCACCAGGGCGCGGCCCTGCGGCGTAAGGCTGAGATAGCGGCGGCGCTTGTCGCTCTTGTCCGGCCGGTGCGCGATCAGCTTGCGCGTGGCCAGGCGGCGGATCACGCCCTGGATCGTCGCCGGGTCCATGGCAGTGAGGCGTCCGAGATGATTCTGCGACAATTCGCCGGCCTCGTAGAGCTTCACCAGCGCGGCATATTGCGTCGGCGTCACCTGGGCATCGCCGATGGTGCCGATGAAGATGGCGGTGGCGCGCTGATGCGCGCGGCGGATCAGATGCCCCACCTGCTCTTCCAGCACATAGCCTGTCGGCACGGCCAGAATCGCCTCGCCATTCGGGGCGGCGGCAGTTTCAGACTCAGCAGCAGTGGCTTTGCTTTTCGGCACGGTACGATCTCGATCCTCGACGCAAACAAGCGGCGCGAGACTAGCGGCAATCCGCTACCGCCGCCAAGACATTCGCGCCAAACTTCGTGGGAAATCGAAGATTATACAATATACCAGCGTAGTACGCAGAAGCCCGGCTTACAGCACCTGGCTCGATGCCTCGGCACCACGCTCCAGCAGCTTCAGCGCGCCTTCGCCGTTATCGAACACGGTGCAGGAGCAATGCGCCGGCTGGAACAGCACCAGGCGGTCATCCTTCAGCGCCGCGCCCAAGGCAGCGTTGATCACCATGAAATGCGTGAAAATGACGATATCGGCACGGCAGGAGAGCAGCGAGCCGATAACGCCCTGGCGCCAGGCGCGCAGGATGCCGGGCTGATCGGCATAACGCTGCGCCGCGATGCGCTTGAGCCACGGCCCGCGCGCGGCAAGCCCCTGCATGGCGATTTCCGGCGGCGTCGGGATTTCCGATACGGTGGCGGAGATTTCGGCGACGCTGCCCCAGCGGTTGGCCAGTGGGGCAGCGGTTTCCTGCGCCCGCTGCAGCGGTGAACTGAGCACCGGCAGCGGCCCCAGTGCTTCAAGCTTCAGCGCCAGATCAACGGCGCTTTCGCGGCCTTCATCGGACAGGCCCGGATCCTCGGCCTCGGCGAAATTCGCCGCCGCCTTGGCATGTCGCACGAGATAGAGTTTTGCCATGGCCTTTGAGCCCTAGAGCAAGTTGATGCGCATGTTTTCGCGCGCCACCAGCGCGCCGGACCACATCTGGCGCGCATCGGCCTCCAGACGCTCCATGAACGGGTCTTCATGATCGGGGTCATGGTGGAAGATGGCAAGTTGCTTCACCTGGGCCGCCAGACAGAGCCGCACGCCTTCCTGCCAGGTGGAATGGCCCCAGCCGATATGGCTGTCGAATTCGCGGTCGGTATAGGTGCTGTCGTAGATCACCAGGTCGGCGCCCTCGATCAGCCCAAGGATATTCTGGTCCGGCTTGCCCGGCACATGCTCGGTATCGGTGACATAGCATACCGACTTGCCGCCATATTCAACGCGGTAGCCGGTGGCGCCATCGGGATGATTGAGCGGCGTGGTACGCACGCTGATGCCATCGCCAAGCGAGAAGCGGTCGCCGGCGCGGAAATCCTGGAACACGAATTCGGCCCCCATCTTGTCCAGCGGCACCGGGAAGAATGGCTCCGCCATCTGTGAGCGGAATACGCGCTCGATGCCGCCACGGTCGGCGACATGGCCGGCGCGGACGACAAAGCGGCTGTTCTTGCGGAAGGCCGGCGAGAAGAACGGGAAGCCGTTGATATGGTCCCAATGGGTGTGGGAGAGCAGCAGATCGGCGCTGCTGTCGCCACGCCGCAGCATCCAGTGGCCGAGATTGCGGATGCCGGTGCCGGCATCGAAAATCAGGATGCGGCCGCCGATCTTCACTTCAACGCATGAGGTATTGCCGCCGAACGCGATATGGCGCGGCGACGGCGTGGCGATGCTGCCACGCACTCCCCAGAATTTTACCTTGAAGCCCATGCGTCCCCCTCGCTGGCTTAAGCTGGCGGCCGGCTGGCTCAGGCCACCGGCAGGGCCATCTCCACCAGGCGCGACCAGTAGCTGGCGCCGATGGTGATGGCTTCATCGTTGAAGTCGTAATGCGGGTTGTGAATCATGCAGCTGCCCTCGCCGGCGCCGTTGCCGATCCAGACATAGGAGCCCGGCTTCTCGCGCAGCATCCAGGCGAAATCTTCCGCGCCCATGCTGGGGGCCAGATTGCGCAGCACGTTGTCCTGGCCGACGATGGAGGCAGCGGCGCGCGCCGCCAGTTCGGTCTCGTCGGCGGTATTGATGGTGGGCGGATAGCGGCGCTGGTAATCCAACTCTGCCACCGCGCCATGAGTGGCGGCGATGCCGGTGACGATCTGGCGCAGGCGCGACTCGATCAGGTCCTGCACCTGCGGCGAGAAGGCCCGCGCGGTACCAGACAGCGTCGCCTCTTCCGGGATCACATTGGTGGTATGGCCGGCATTGAACTGGCAGATGCTGACCACGGCGGGCTGCAACGGATCAACATTGCGGCCGACGATATGCTGCGCCGCCAGCACGATCTCGGCGCCGATGGCCACCGGATCGATGCCCTGGTGCGGATAGGCGCCATGGGCCCCCTTGCCGCGAATCTTGATCCAGAACATATCGGCCGACGCCATCATCGGGCCGACGCGCACGGCGAACTTGCCGATATCGTAGCCCGGCATGTTGTGCATACCGAACACGGACTCGCAGGGAAACAGGCGGAACAGGCCCTCATCCACCATCACCTTGCCACCGGCGAGATTCTCCTCCGCCGGCTGGAAGATGAAATGCACGATGCCGTCGAACTTGCGCGACTGTGCCAGATACTGCGCGGCGCCGAGCAGCATGGTGGTATGGCCGTCATGGCCGCAGCCATGCATCTTGCCGTGATAGGTGGACTTGTGCGCGAAGCTGTTCAGTTCATGCAGGTCCAGCGCATCCATATCGGCACGCAGGCCGATGGCGCGGTTGCCGCTGCCGGCCTTCAGCGTGCCGACAACGCCGGTCTTGGCCAAGCCGCGATGCACCTCGATGCCGAAGCTCTTGAGCTTCTCGGCGACGATGTCAGCCGTGCGGTGTTCTTCGAAGGCGGTCTCGGGATGGGCATGCAGGTCGCGGCGCCAAGCCGTCAGCTCTGCCTTGCGGGCCACGATTTCATCAATCAACTGCATCTCGCTCACCCTGCTGGCCCTCTGCTGGAGGTGCTGTAATTATTGCCGTTTCCCGACACTAACCGATTGATTTTGCTGTTTCCAGGGCCTCGGACAGGGATTGACTCAAGGGCATCCGTGTGGTCTTGTCCGGGCCGCAGCAGGGCCGGTTTGCGCTTCGCCCGGCCCTCCCGCTCCCCTAAACACGCGGAAATCCATGGATTTTAATAGTCTAGGCTTAAGCGAGCCGGTGCAAAAGGCCGTTGCCGATGCAGGCTATGTGCAGCCGACCCCGATTCAGGCACAGGCCATCCCGATCGTTCTGACCGGGCGCGATGTGCTCGGCACCGCGCAGACCGGCACCGGCAAGACTGCCGGCTTCACCCTGCCGCTGATCGATATCCTGGCCGGTGGCCGCGTGCGTGCCCGCATGCCGCGCGCGCTGATCCTGGAACCGACCCGCGAGCTGGCCGACCAGGTCGCCAACAGCTTCGCCACCTATGGCAAGTATACCAATCTTTCGATGGCGCTGCTGATCGGCGGCGTGAACTATACCGACCAGGAAAAGCTGCTCGACCGCGGCGTCGATGTGCTGATCGCCACGCCGGGCCGCCTGCTGGATCATTTCGAGCGCGGCAAGGTGATGCTCACCGGCGTGCAGGTCTTCGTCATCGACGAAGCCGACCGCATGCTCGACATGGGCTTCATGCCCGATGTGGAGAAGATCGGCTCGAAGCTGCCGCCGCTGCGCCAGACCCTGTTCTTCTCCGCCACCATGCCGCCCGAGATGCGCAAGCTGGCCGACAAGTTCCTGAGCAATCCGAAGGAAATCGCCGTCGCGCGGCAATCGACCACCGCCGAGACCGTGACCCAGGGTCTGGTCTATGTCGGCCACATGCTGAAGCGCGACGCGCTGCGCACCCTGATCCGTGCCGAGCAGGTGAAGAACGCCATCATCTTCTGCAACCGCAAGCGCGATGTGGACATGCTGGCCAAGTCGCTGCAGAAGCATGGCTTCGATGCCCGCCCGCTGCATGGCGACATGGACCAGGGCACCCGCACCGCGACCCTGGAAAAGTTCAAGCGCAACGAGATCGCCCTGCTGGTCGCTTCCGACGTGGCGGCGCGCGGCCTTGATGTGCAGGGCTTGTCGCATGTGTTCAATTTCGATGTGCCGACCCATCCTGAAGATTACGTCCACCGCATCGGCCGCACCGGCCGCGCCGGCCAGGAAGGCCGTGCCTATACCCTGGCGACCGACGAGGATGCCAAGTATGTGCGCGCCATCCAGCAGCTGATCAACCGCGACATCCCGGTGGTGGAACTGGCCGGCTTCGAAGCCGGCAATACCGAAGCCGCCGAGGGCGATGCGCCGCGCGAAAGCAGCAGCCGCGAAGGACGTGAAGGCGGTGGCCGTGGGCGTGACCGCGGCCGTGGCCGTGGCCGGGATCGTGGACGCGATCGGGGCCGCGACCGTGAGCGCAGCCGTGACCGCGAACCCGCGCCGGAAACCGCCGAGGCAGCCGAGGCCCCGCGTGAACAGCCGCGCGAGCAGCAGGCCCGGGAGCAGCCGTCCAGGGAACAGCAACCCAGGGAGCAGCAGCCCAGGGAGCAGCAGCCCAGGGAGCAACAATCTCGCGAGCACCAATCTCGCGAGCAAAAGCCGCGCGAACAAAAGCCCCGGGAACCGCGCCAGCACGAACCGCGCAATCAGGAGCCGCGTCAGGCCGAAGCCAAGCAGAAGCCGCAGCGCGAGCGCGGCAAGCAGGAAGGCAACCGCCGCGACCGCCATGACCGCGAGGATGGCCGCGAGCCGCCGGTGGTGGGCATGGGCGACCATATGCCGGATTTCCTGCGCCGCCCGGTACGCAAGGCGCAGCGCGGCTGATACACTGCCTTGAGTAAAGCCAGCAGCAAGCGGAGCCGGCGATGCAGACGATCTTCGTGATGGTGAAATGCGATCTGGGCCATGCCTATGATGTGGCAGCCCAGGCGGTGGAGACCATCGAGCAGGTTTCCGAGGTTCACTCGGTATCCGGCCAGTATGATCTGATGATGAAATGCTACCTGCCCGATGGCGAGGATATCGGCCATTTCGTGGTGCATAAGCTGCAGACCATTCCGCGCGTGAAGGACACCTTCACCATCATCACCTTCAAGGCTTTCAGCTAAGCCCCGAATTTCGGCCACCATGGACGGGTCTGTTATCGGCTACGGCTTCGTGCTGCTGGTCGGCCTGCTGGCCGGCGGTATCAGCGGCATTGTCGGCTTCGGCTCCTCGATCATGCTGATGCCGGTGCTGGTTTACCAGTTCGGGCCGAAAGCCGCCGTGCCGATCATGGCGATCACTGCCCTGGCGGCCAATCTCTCGCGCATCCTGCTGTGGTGGCGCGAGATCGACTGGCGCGCCTTCGCCGCCTATACCGTCACCGCCGCACCCGCCGCCGCGCTTGGCGCCCGCACCCTGGTGGCCCTGCCCGGCTTCTGGGTGGATATCGCGCTGGGCTGCTTCTTCATCATCATGGTGCCGCTGCGCCACTGGCTGGCGGCACGCGGCTTCAGGCTGACTTTGTGGCAACTGGCGCTGGCCGGTATTCCCATCGGCTACCTTACCGGCGTGGTGGTTTCCACTGGACCGATCAGCGTGCCGGCCTTCCTCGGCATCGGCCTGGTGAAGGGCGCCTTCCTGGCCACCGAGGCGGCCGGCTCGCTCGGCGTCTATATCGCCAAGGCCGCGGTGTTCCAGGCTTTCGGCGCGCTGCCCTGGGAGATCGTGCTGCAAGGCCTGATCGCCGGTGGCGCGGTGATGGCCGGCAGTTTCCTCGGCAAGCGCTTCGTGCTCAGGCTCTCACCCGATACCTTCCGCTACCTGATGGACGCCGTGATGCTGTTTGCCGGCGGCTTCATGCTGTGGAATGCCTTCAAGTAATCAGGCTGGCGCTCAGCGCTTGCTCATCTTGCGCAAAGCCGGATCGCCGCCGAAACGCTCGATGAAACGCTTGAGCAGCGGCCCGCCCCAATAGCTCACGGTGGAAGCGGTTTCCAGATACGCCGTCTGGTCCTCGGTCAGATTCTTGGTGTCGATATACCAGTCGAGATGCCGCGCCCAATATGGCGCGTAGGTGCGGATCGCCATCACCCAGCGTTCGAACGGCACCCCGGCGCGGTGCATCGCGAAAGTGGTATCGACGCGGGAGAGGATGAACTTCACCTCCTGGCCGCGCCAGGTGAATCTTGAGGGCGTCTTGCTCCAGAATTTCTTGGTGTGGCGGTCGATCACCTCATCCTTCATCGGATAGAAATCCGGGATGTCGTCGATCCGCAGCATCGGTGCCACTGCATCGATGGGCCGCGACGAGCGCAGCACGAATTCGCACATTTCGAGCATGTCGGGCGCTTCCGCAGCAAGCTCGATATCGGGATCGGTGACTACATAATTGCAGGCCGGATGGGTTTCGAAATAGGCCTTCACCGTATCGGCAATGGAATTGAGGTCATCCTGCTGCGACACCTTCTTGCCGGCATGGATCACCGTGGCGCCTTCGGCCTCCAGTTCCTTGAGATAGGCCAGCAGCGGCTCGAAGCTGGAACCGTTATCGTGGATCACCAGATCGATCGGGCGGGATTGGTGGCGGAATGAGGCGATGCTGCGCTTCAACACGCCGAGGCGGTTGAAACTGATGACGAAGATCGGAATCGGCTGCTCGGCCATCGCGGCAAGTCCCCAGGCTTGAACCCTTGAAGCTAGAGCAAAACCCTTAACAAAAAAGGGCGCGGATCACGCCGCGCCCTTTTCTTGCAATATAAGGCCAGGCCGCTTAGCGCGACCACCAGCCCTTTTTCGGCGCCGGCGGCTCGGCCGGCTTGTCCTGGTTGCCATCGGCGGAAACCACCACGGTCTCGAAGACCGGGCCGGTATGCACCGGCTCTGCCGGCACCGGCTTGGGCGCTTCGGGCTGCGGTTCAGGCTGCGCTTCAGCCTGGGGCGCGGCGGCCACTTCGGCCACGGGAGCCATTTCGGCCACGGGAGTCGGAGCAGGTGCGGCCGGCTTTTCAACCACAGGGGCCGGAGCAATAACCGGCGCAGGCTTTGGCGCCGGCGGTTCGTCCAGGTCGATATCCAGCATCGGGCCGCCATCGAGCATGGCGCCAATCGCCGCAGGGGTCAGGAAATCGCCATCCTGCTGGGCGGCATAATCGCGGCGCGGGCGCTCATCCTGGCGCTGCTGCTGCGGCTGGCCACCCTCGGCACCACCTTCCTCACGGCGACGGCGACGGCCACCACGGCGGCCACGGCGGCGGCGGCGCGGCTCATCACCATTGCCTTCACCCTGGCCCTCGCCCTGGCCGGCAGCTTCGCTGCCTTCACCCTCGGCTTCCTCGCCTTCCTCGTCCTCGCCACTGTCGTCACCATCCACGCCCGGCGCGGCACTGGCGGCGGCGAAACTTTCGCCTTCACCATTTTCGGCATCGGCATCGGCTGGCGCGCCATCACCGCGCGCATCTTCGCCCTTGCGGCCACGGCGGCGGCGGCGACGGCGGCGACGGCGGCTGTCGCTATCGCCATTGCCTTCCTCGGCACCCGCGGCTTCGGCCTCGCCTTCGCCCTCGATCAGCTCGGCATCATCTTCCGCCTCGCCTTCCTGGTCGATCAACGCCAGTTCCTCGTTGGCGTTGGCATAGCTGCTCTGCTGCGTGATCGGGCGCGGCGATTCGCTGCGCTGGCTCATCTCGGGCCGCAGCACTTCGCCCGGCTGGCGCGGCTTGCTGCGTTCGATCTTGTAATCCGGCGGCACCAGGGTCGGATCGGCGGCCACCACGATGCGCATGACATAGCGGCGCTCGATATCGGAGATACGCTCGCGCTTGTGGTTCAGCAGGTAGATCGCGACTTCGGTGGGCACCGCAACGACGATCTCGCTGGCGCGGTCGCGGATGCCTTCCTCCTCGATGGCGCGCAGCACCTGCAGAGCGGTGCTCTCGGTGGAACGCACATAGCCACGGCCCTGGCAATGCGGGCAGGGCATGGTCGAGCTTTCGATCAGGCTCGGCCGCAGGCGCTGGCGCGACATTTCGAGCAGGCCGAAACCGGAGATGCGGCCGACCTGGATGCGGGCGCGGTCACCGCGCAGACATTCCTTGAGGCGCTGCTCCACCTTGCGGATGTTGCGGCTGTCCTCCATGTCGATGAAGTCGATCACCACCAGGCCGGCAAGATCGCGCAGACGCAGCTGGCGGGCGATTTCCTCGGCCGCTTCCAGGTTGGTCTTGTAGGCGGTCTCCTCGATATTATGCTCGCGCGTCGACTTGCCCGAGTTGATATCGATCGAGACCAGCGCCTCGGTGGGATTGATCACGATATAGCCGCCGGAGCGCAGTTGCACCGTCGGTGTGAACATGCTGTCGAGCTGCTGCTCCACCTGGTAGCGATGGAACAGCGGGATCTTGTCCTGATACGGGCGCACGCGCTCGGCATGGCTCGGCATCAGCATTTCCATGAAATCGCGCGCCGCCTCGAAGCCCTGCGCGCCTTCCACCAGCACCTCGTCGATATCGTTCGAGTAGAGGTCGCGGATCGAGCGCTTGATCAGATCGGCTTCTTCATAGATCAGCGTCGGCGCGGTGCTTTCCAGCGTACGCTCGCGGATGCTGTCCCAGGTGCGCAACAGGTATTCGAAATCGCGCTTGATCTCCGGCTTGGAACGTTCCATGCCGGCGGTGCGCACGATCACGCCCATGCCAACCGGAATGTCCAGTTCGCTGGTAATCGACTTCAGGCGCTTACGGTCAGCAGGCGAGGAAATCTTGCGGCTGATACCGCCGCCGCGCGCCGTGTTCGGCATCAGCACGCAATAGCGGCCGGCCAGCGACAGATAAGTGGTGAGCGCCGCACCCTTGTTGCCGCGCTCTTCCTTCACCACCTGCACCAGCATGATCTGCCGGCGCTTGATCACTTCCTGGATCTTGTAGCGGCGCGAGAAATGCGTGCGGCGCGGACGACGGACTTCCTCGTCATGGCGGCCTTCGCCGCCGGCTTCGTCATGACGGCCTTCACCACCGGCTTCGTCATGGCGGCCTTCGCCATTCGACTCTTCATGCGCCGGTTCTTCATGGCGCACATCGCCATTGCCGGCTTCGCCAGCGGGGGCTGCTTCAGCCGGGCTTGCGGCATCATCCACGGCAACGGCTTCAGCAACCGGTGCGTCAACAATCTCGGCCTCTGCAGCAGGCGCCTCGACAACCAGCGCTTCAGCAACCGGCGCCGGCGGAATCTCGACATCGACCGGCGCACTGACTTCCGGCGCAGCGCCTTCGGCACGGGCCGGCACATTCCAGTAGGACGGACCAGCAATCGGCTCGACTTTATCGTCGTCGCTCAGGGCCGGACGCGCCGGGGTGATTTCCTCCACCGCGTCATAATCGCCATCCACCGTCTCGATGGTGTCGACGCCATCATGCTCCGCATCATCGAGATGATCGTCGGCGAGGCCTTCGTCACCTTCGGCGGCCTGGGCCTGCTCGTCCAGCGGCGCACCGCCTTCGGCAGCCTGGGCCTGCTGGCCGCCGCGATTGCGGTGGCGACGGCGACGGCGACGGCGTTCTTCGGCCTCGAATTCCTCATCCTCGGCCTGGGCGGCGCGCGCCTCTTCCTCGGCCTGCTGTTCGAGCAGCGCCTGACGGTCGGCGATCGGAATCTGGTAGTAATCCGGATGGATTTCGCCGAAGGCCAGGAAGCCATGGCGGTTGCCGCCATATTCGACGAAAGCGGCCTGCAGCGAGGGCTCCACGCGGGTTACCCGCGCGAGATAGATATTGCCCTTCAATACCTGCTTGGTGGAGGTCTCGTAGTCGAATTCCTCGAGACGGGTCCCCTTCACCACCACGACCCGAGTTTCCTCCAGGTGGGTGGCATCAATCAACATACGCATGCCCATGGGCATATTTCCCGGCGGCGCGGCGCAGCCCGTGCGAATAACAGACGGCGGGCGCCTTTGCTTTTCGAAGCCAGCCTTACCCGAGCATCCGGGTTTGGGCCATGCACCGGCGGCTGCCGCCTGCTCCGACCTGTCCTCTTGTCGCCAGGGTATGGCGCGAGGGCTGGGCCGTTGGCGCGACGGGCGCCGCGTCGCCGATCCGGGGCACTCCAGCCGGCCGACCAGCAACTAATGCCAGGTCCGGCCCGAGCGCTCGCCGTATGATCGGCTACCGGCGTTACCGCCAGCTGGTGCCGCCACCATAAACCGGTGGCCGCTCCGAGGGTTCATACAGATCCGTACTGTCTTGAGCGCGAGGGCCGAGGCCGCCTCGCCTGCAGCCGCCACTCCTTTGGGCAGGCTGTATTTTTAGGCGATCAGGCTCACGATCCGCGCGCCGCCCCTCCGCACCGGTCTAATGAATTAGGCTGGACGAAGCAGGCTGACTCGGATATTCGCGGTTGCGAAAGTACCCTCTTTATCGACAAAGGGACAAGAGGTTTCTTCACCGGGCTTTTACAGGGGTCTGACATTCTCCGCAAGATACTGTTTTTCCTTCTATTTCTATCAAACCTTGGCGCCGCCGAGGCGGCGGCGCAGACCGTTGCCCGGGTGCAGCGGGTGGATCTGAGCCTGAATGCCGGCCTCACCCGCCTGGTGCTGGAGGCCGACCGGCCGCTGCAGGCCCTGGTGCTGAACGAGCCCGGCGGCCTGGATCTGACCCTGAAACTGGAACAGGCGGTATTCGCCACCGGGCCGGCGCAGCGGCTGGCCGCAGGCGTGGTGGAGCGCCTGGAGGTGCCGGCCACCAATGAGCGCGCCGACCGGCTGCGCCTGAGCCTGCTGGATGGCGCCGTGATCGACCGCGCCTTCGCCCTGCCGCCCCAGGGCGGACGCGGCCACCGCCTGGTGATCGACCTGCTGCCGGCCGATCCCGGCGCCTTCGTTGCCGCCTTCGCCCAGCCCCTGCTGCTGCCCGCCGCCATCGTGCCGGTTGCGCCAGCCCCAGCCATGCCGCAGGCCGGCCCGTCAACGGCACCCGGCCGCGACAGCCGCAAGCTGATCGTGCTCGATCCCGGCCATGGCGGCCATGACCCCGGCGCCATCTCCGCCTCCGGGCGCTATGAGAAGGAATTGACCCTGGCGGTGGCCCAGGCACTGGCAAAGAAGCTGCGCGCCACCGGGCGCTACCGGGTGGCGCTGACCCGCGAGCGCGACCAGGCGGTGAAGCTGCTGGACCGGGTGGAATTCGCCCGCCGCCGCGAGGCCGACCTGTTCCTGTCGATCCATGCCGACAGCCTGGCCGCCGACCGCGCCACAAGGGGTGCCAGCATCTACACCCGCGCCGAGGATGCCACCGACCGCGACGCCGAGGCCCTGGCGTTGCGCGAGAACCGCGCCGACCAGCTTGCCGACAGCAGCAATGCCGGCGATGTGGACGATGTGGTGGCGATCCTGATGGACCTGGCCAGCCGCGACACCCGGCGGCTGTCGGGCCGCTTCGCCGGGCTGCTCGCCGCCTCGCTGGCCGAGCGCATCCCGCTACGCCGCAACGGCATGCGGGCGGCGAATTTCCGCGTGCTGGGGGCGCCGGACATCCCCTCGGTGCTGCTGGAACTGGGCTACCTGTCGAATCCGGGCGACGAGGCGCTGCTTTACTCCGAAACCGGCCGGGCACAACTTGCGGACGCAGTGGCGGAAGCCATCGACCGCTATTTCAACGCCGCATCCCTGCCATAATCGGTCTGTACAGAAGGCGCTGGCGGGTCTATGAACCGGCGCCTTCCTTTTCTTTTTCTGCCCCAGGCGGTCCGACATCCCGATGCGGTTGCTGCGTTACTTTTTCGCCCTGCTTTTCCTCGCCCTGCTCGGCAGCCTCGCCGCCGCCGCCGCCGGCCTCTATGGCCTGTGGTATTATGGCCGCGACCTGCCCGACTATCAGCAGCTCGCCAATTACCAGCCGCCGGTCACCACCCGCGTGCATGCCGGCGATGGCCGCCTGATCGCCGAATTCGCCCGCGAACGCCGCCTGTTCGTGCCGATCGCGGCGATGCCGAATTCGGTGATCCAGGCTTTCCTCTCCGCCGAGGACAAGAATTTCTTCTCCCATGCCGGCATCGACCCGGTGGGCATCGCCCGCGCCGTGGTGCAGAACGTGCTGAACGTGGCGCAGAACCGCCGCCCGGTCGGCGCCTCCACCATCACGCAGCAGGTGGCGAAGAATTTCCTGCTCGGCAACGAAGTGTCGCTGAGCCGCAAGGCCAAAGAAGCGATCCTCGCCTTCCGCATCGAGCGCGCCTTCTCAAAAGAGAAGATCCTCGAACTCTATCTCAACGAAATCTATCTCGGTGCCGGCGCCTATGGTGTGGCGGCCGCCGCGCTGACCTATTTCGACAAGTCGCTCTACGACCTGACCATCGCGGAAGCGGCCTATCTCGCCGGCCTGCCCAAGGCGCCGAGCAGCTATCATCCGACGCGCCAGAATGACCGCGCCAAGGCGCGGCGCGACTATGTGATCGACCGCATGCTGGAAGATGCCGTGATCACCCGCGAGGAAGCCAAGGCGGCGCGCGACACGCCGCTGGTGGCGCTGACCCGGCCGGAAACCGAATTCGCCCGCGCCGACTGGTTCGCCGAGGAAGTGCGCCGCTCGCTGGCGCAGCGCTATGGCGACAAGGGACTCTATGAAGGCGGCCTCTCTGTCCGTGCAACCATGGACCCTGTATTGCAAGCTGCCGGCGAGAAGGCGTTGCGCGACGGCCTGGTGGCCTATGACCGCCGTGCCGGCGGCTGGCGCGGGCCGCTGGCCAAGCTGCCGGCCAGCACCGACTGGCGCCTGCGCCTCACCGGCCTGCTGCAACAGCCGGGCACCATACCGCTCGGCGCCATCCTGCCGCCCTGGCGCGTCGCCACGGTGATTTCGGTGGCCAATGATGCCGCCGAGATCGGTTTCGGCGATGGCAGCACCGGCCGCATCGCCTATGCCGACCTGCGCTGGGCGCGGCCGAAGCTGGATACCAGCAACGGCAATACCCATGCGGTGCAGCTCGGTCCGGTGCCGAAAAGCGCCGCTGACGTATTGCAGCCCGGCGACGTGATCATCGCCGATCCGCTGCCGGGCCAGAAGGATGCCTATGCGCTGCGCCAGATCCCGGAAGTCGGCGGCGCCCTGGTGGCGATGGACCCGCATACCGGCCGCGTGCTGGCTCTGGTCGGCGGCTTCGACTTCAAGGTCAGCCAGTTCAACCGCGCCACCCAGGCGATGCGCCAGCCCGGCTCCAGCTTCAAGCCGTTCGTCTACACCGCCGCGCTGGATAGCGGCTTCACGCCCTCCAGTCTCGTGCTCGATGCGCCCTTCGTGCTCGACCAGGGGCCCGGCCTGCCGCTGTGGAAGCCGGGCAACTACACGCGCGAATTCTATGGCCCCTCCACTTTGCGCGTCGGCATCGAGAAGTCGCGCAACCTGATGACCGTGCGCCTGGCGCAGGCCATCGGCATGGAGAAGGTGGTGAGCTATGCCAAGCGCTTCGGCATCGTCGACGACATGCCGAATGTACTGTCGATGTCGCTCGGTGCCGGCGAAACCACGCTGATGAAGCTGACCACCGCCTATGCCGAACTGGTGAATGGCGGCCGCAAGATCGCGCCGACACTGATCGACAAGGTGCAGGACCGCCAGGGCCGCACCATCTTCCGCCATGATGCCCGGCCCTGCGATGCCTGCCGCCCACCGGCCTTCGAGGGCCAGGCCGAGCCGGCCCTGCCCGATCTGCGCGAGGCCGTGCTCGATCCGGTGACCGCCTACCAGATGGTCTCCATGCTGGAAGGCGTGGTGCAGCGTGGCACCGGCGTGCGCCTGCGTGAACTGGGCAAGCCGGTGGCCGGCAAGACCGGCACCAGCAACGACAGCTTCGATACCTGGTTCATGGGTTTCAGCCCCGATCTCGCGGTCGGCGTCTTCGTCGGCTACGACACGCCGCGCGACCTCGGCAAGCGCGAAACCGGCGCCTCGGTGGCGGTGCCGGTGTGGCGCGACTTCATGGCCGAGGCACTCAAAACCCGCCCCGGCATCCAGTTCCGCGTGCCGCCCGGCGTGCGTCTGGTGCGCGTGCAGGCCGATACCGGCCTTCCCGCCCAGCCCGGCGACCGTGGCGTGATCCTGGAAGCCTTCCGCCCCGGCACCGAGCCGACCGGCGAACGCAACGTGCTCGATGGCTCGCTGTATGAGCGCGAAGCAATCAGCGGCGCCGGCGGCAGTGCCGGCGCGGCGCCGACTTCGGGCACCGGCGGGCTGTATTAAGACAAATTTCCCAGGACCGATTTCCTCATGCTTGGGGCCGCTTGACAGGACCCGCCCCGGCCCTTAGAAACCCCTTCGCCCGCCGGTCCTGACCGGCTGTGGCATCCTGGCGGGCGGTTAGCTCAGCGGTAGAGCACAGCATTCACATTGCTGGGGTCGCAGGTTCAATCCCTGCACCGCCCACCATTTCCTGAAAATTCGGCCATTTCCTGAAAAATCAGGGAGTTGTATTGCCTCGGCAGGCGATGCACCAGCACGCGCACCCGGCCGCTCTCAGATCGAGAGCCGTTTGAACAAGGCCTCCGGCAACGCACGGATCACCACCATGATCAGGCGCCAGAGCGGCCCGACATAGATCACGTCATCCTGTTTGCGCCAAGCACGATGAATCGCTCTGGCGACTTGTTCGGGTTCGGCCGTCAGCAATTTGGGCGTCTGCATGCCCTCGGTCATGCGGGTCCGCACGAATCCAGGATTGACGGTAATGACATGGACGCCCTGTCGTGCCAGACGGTTGCGCAGGCCGGAAAGAAAAGCCGTGAAGCCGGCCTTGGCGGAACCGTAGACATAATTGGCGGCACGGCCCCGATCGCCAGCCACCGACGAAACACCAATCAGCGTACCCGAACCACGCTCGGCAAACTTGTTGGCCAATATCCCCAGCATCAAGGCTGGGCCTTCAAAATTGCTGCGCAGGATCATGCTGGCCTGCACAGGATCACGCTCGCTCTGCTGCTGCTGCCCCAGTATGCCAACCATGCTGATGGCAACGTCTGGCAGTGCTGGCAGGCCGGCAACGAAACTTTCGTGTTCCGCGATGTCCAGCGCATCAAACCGATGCAGAGAGACTGTGGCGGCATGGCGAATACGCAGATCGGCAGCCAGGCTTTCCAGGCGCGAGAGATCGCGGGCGGCCAGCATCAACGGATGACCATGGGCGGCAAAGACACGGGCCGTAGCCTGTGCAATATCCGACTTGGCCCCCAGGATCAGGACACGGCACTTGTTCTCGGTCATAGCTCTAACCGCTCGGCAAGGCGCGACGTGAAACGGCTGGCAGCACCGCTGCGATGCCGCAGCGCCTGGAACCGCTCCAGGCCAGCATAGCCCTTGCGCAGCATCGCTGCCGTCATGCGCGCATCCTTCGCCAGATACAGCCGGCCGCCATGATCTGCAACAATGGCATCCAGTTCATTCAACAGGGCCAGGCTGCGTGGGCGCATCGGAAAATCCATCGCCAAAGTATAGCCGGCCATGGGGAACGACAAATCTCCGCCAGGATGATCCCCAAATTGCTTCAGAACTGCCAGGAAAGCCCCCATGCCGGCCCGCGCCACGCTACGCAGCAACTGCCCCAGGCCAGCGGCACTGGCCTCGCCAGGTAATACGCATTGATACTGGAGGAGGCCGCTGCGGCCATAAATCCGGTTCCAATCCGAAAGGCGGTCGAGCGGATAGAAATAGCTTTGCCAATCCACCAGCGCGCTGCCCGGACGCGCCGCGCGGTAATAAACCTCATTGAAGGCACGCAGGCTGAAGCCGTTCAATACCCATTCCGGAAAATTCACCGGCACGGGCACCGACCGCCGGGTTGGCCAGACCAAAGGTGTCGCTCGGCGCGCTGCATCAAGCTCATCAGGCTCCGCGTGCTCGCCCAGATACAGCAGGCAACGCCCGGCATCCGGGCCGGCGGAAAGGCAGTCGATCCAGGCCACGGAATAGGTCCAGTGCCGCGCCGCCTCGATTTGCGCCATGGCCTCAGCAAGATTCGCGCAGCGCATAGTCTGCTGCCGGATCCAGGCCGTGCGAATCGGCTTCAGGCGAAAACTCAGGCTGGAGATAAGTCCGGTGAGGCCCATGCCGCCACATGTCGCCGCGAACAGATCCGCATGCTGGCTGCGCGAGCAACTGACGACAGTACCATCGGCCAGAATCAGTTCCAGGCTTTCCACATGATTGCAAAAAGAGCCGGCACCATGATGATTCTTGCCATGCACATCAGCCGCCACCATGCCACCCAGGGAGACCCACCTGGTGCCAGGTGTAACGGGTGGAAACCAGCCGCGGGGAATGAATATGTCGATCAGGTCACCCAGCAGCAGGCCGCTTTCGGCCACCAGCAAGCCGCTATCGGGTTCAAAGGCGATGATATGATCATGGCCACGGGTGAGCAGCGTTGCCTTTTGATTCAGCGCCGCGTCGCCATAGGAGCGGCCATTGCCGCGAGCGATCAGCGACGGCTCGGTAGTGACGCGCTCGCGCAGCGACGGCAGCCCGGCACCACTAATCACTCGGCAGTCGACATGCGGGTAATTGCCCCAGCCAGCGAGCCTCATGATGCCAAGGTCTCCGGCATGAGATGATTTCCGCTCATTGCAGGCTGCTTGCCGCCACGATGACGGCGCAGAGCAAGGCGGTGATCAAGCTGACCCGGTCCTTGAGCGCGAATACGACAGGATCCTCGTGCATCTGCCCCCGATGTGCGAGCAGCAATATCCTGCTGATCCAATATAGCAGCAGTAAGCATATCAGCCACAGGCCTTCGGGATGCAGATACAGCGCGCTCACCACCGGCGCGTTGACATACAACGCCAGCACCACCACGGCGGCATAGCCCGAAGCTCCCGCCAACACCTCGATCAGTGGCATATCGTCCACCAGGTAGCCTCTGCCAGCAATGGTGGTCTTTCGCCTGCGCGCCCTGGCATCGAGTTCGGTATAGCGCTTGATCAGTGCCAGGCTGAGAAAAAGGAAAAGGCAGAATGCCAGCATCCACGGGGAAATCGGCAGATCCAGCACGACGGCGCCAGCGAAAACGCGAAGCGTGTAAAGACCAGCCAAAGCCATGGCATCAATAATGGCCGTACGTTTCAAATAAAGCGAATATGCCGTGGTCAACAGGAAATACGCGCTGATCAACGCCAGGAAGGGCGCCGAGACGAACACGGCGCTGGCCAGGCCGACAGCAAGCAGGGCCGGACAAAGCAGCGCGGCATGCAGGATGGGAATCGCTCCGCTGGCCAGAGGACGGAGACGCTTACTGTGATGATCGCGGTCGTTGGACAGATCGATCAGGTCGTTCAGCAGGTAGACCGCCGAAGCAACCAGGCAAAAGCCGACAAAGGCTGGCACCAAGCGCAGCAGGCTTTCTGCCGCGATGGCATGGGCAGCAAGCATAGGCAGGAACAGCAAGGTATTCTTGGCCCATTGGTGGGGCCGCAGGGCACGGAGATAATCCCGCGCTTGCGGCACCTCGCCCCGGATCAGCATGGCATCGGGATGTATTGCCCGCAGCTTGCGCTCCAGCTGGGCAGATGGGTTCACCGCATAGGCATGGCGGGCATGGCGCCACACCTCAATATCCGCATCGCTGTCGCCGATATAGTCGAAGCCGCCCGTGCCAAATTGCTCAACCAGCTTCCGCGCCTTGCTGGTACCCGCCAGATTGATCTCCCCCTCCGTGGCAAGGATGCCGTCGAACAGGCCAAGATGCTCAGCGAAGGCCTGCACATGGCGGCGATGCGAGGCCGAGGCCAGTATGATACGGCGCCCGCCGGCCTTCTCGGCACGCAGGAAATCAAGTACGGATTCATTGATCGGAAGCTGTGAGACATCCAGATCCACGGCATCAGCAAGAGCAGTTTTGAGCGCCGCTTTGCCGCGGGCGAGCCAGCCAGGCAACTGGAAAATCCGCAGCGGCTGGAGAGCAAAAAGCTGCACACAACTTTCATGCAGAATATCGCTGCGGATCAGACTGCCATCCAGATCCACCACCAGAGGCACCGCTTCACTGCCGGATTGATTAAGCAGCTCCTGGGTCAATTCCTGGCTTCCGTGTCTGGCGAGCGGCATGGGCCGGTGTCAAAAATGTAAAGCTGATAACGATAGGTCACACCAAGCTTCCAGGTATTTTCATAGTCGAAATTCTCGACATGCAATAGCGTCATTTTCTGTGGCAGTGCGTATTGGCTTTGCCGCCCACCCGGTGCGGTCAAGCCATAAACCAGCAGATGCCGCTCCTTGTCATAAGCCGCGTCGTTGGCCGGCACCTCAACCCCTACCCGCTTGCCACATAAATCAGGAGGAATGGCTCGGACGTCAATAAATTTCACGGCGTTGCCGTTCAGGAACGTCTGCGTATTGGCCAATTCCTCGGAATAGACAATGAGATCAGTCAGCTTCTGTGCCATGGCATAATCCAGCACCTTCGAGAAAGCTACCTGGCTGATACGGTAAGGTATGGTGCTTCCGGCATACAGCAGCGCAACGCCATAAAGCGGGCCCAGAATCCAGCGCCAACGCCAAGGCATTGCCATCAGACAGCAGGCAAGCAGAAGCGCCAACCATGGCAGCGCGATGATTGCCGGATGCAGCCGTATGAAGGGCCCCCCTACAATGCCCTCGAGGGCGAACAGCGCAAACGGCACAAGCGCAAGGATATGTGTCATCCATAATGTGGAAATGTCACTCGCATCGTCAGCCGGGCCGGTACGACGCATATGCCACCACAGGCCGGCAGCCCATATCAACAGGGCGGGAAGCACCGGGAAGAAGCCACCCAGCAGCTTTACAAAAACCTTGATGGCTTCAATCACACCGTTCAAGCCGGTATAGACATTGGCCTGTGCGGCAACCATGTGGCTGCGCCCGAGCAGAAACCACAGCCATGGTACCAGAGCCGCGCCACTGATCGCCAATACGGCAAAGACGGACCAGAATTGCCGATTATCGATCCTGCCGACCAGGCGCAGCCAGAGCGCGAGCGCGCCTATGCCTGCGAGGAAAAACGGACCAATGAAATGCAGGTAATTGAGCCCCGTGCACAGCAGCAGGAAGATCAGCAGGTGATGCCCCCGCCGGCTTTCCAGATAGTGCAGCAGAGATGTCAGCACCAGGATGGTGGTCATTTCGCAAAGCGCATAGGAACGTACCTGATGCGCGTAGTAAATCGAGGCGGGCGAGAACAGGATGATCGAGGCGGCGAGAACTGCGGTTGCCGGATTGGTACGCTGCCAAGCAAGATTGAACAGTAATCCGACCGTCAGCACGGATGGTATTACCGAAAAAAGCCGCAGGCTGAAAAGACTGTCGCCGAAAACCGCAACGAACAGCTTGAGCAGCAGGAAGTAGAGCGGTGGGTGTATATCGCCGCCGAGTTGCTCTATCAGTGCGGCGAAGCTCGACGTTGCTTGCTGCCACGAAAACAGCTCGTCCGCCCACATATCATTGTCGGTGATGCCATGGAACCGCAGCAGGGCCGCAACAGCCAGGAATACAGCCAGCAGCAGGTGCTTGAGCCTGCGATCAGCAACCACGGTTTCAGCCGGAGACATGCTAGCTCCACCCTTAGACCAACACCCATTTGCCACAGACCTGACGGCGTCCGGCATTTTATAGCAAGCCGGGTTCCAGGCAATGTTAGGCCGGACCGGCACCGCGCATGCATTATATTTTCCAACCCTCCGAAGCTGGTGCGCAACCAAATGCCGATTCGCGCGTTGTCTTTCCGCCATGCCAAAAAATCAGCCACCACCACAACAACAGCCACAGCGCCCGAAACGCCGCCGCATCGATCCCGATGATACGGTTGCCGTGGCCGCCGATGATTCCTTCCCCGCCAGCGATCCGCCCGCCTGGATCGAGCTTTCGGTGGGCCGCAAGCGGAAAAAGCCCGCCAAACCGACATCCTCCTGAACGGCTGGGCCTTTTAACGGCTAGCGCGGCAGGCTTGCTTTGGCCGGCATTAGGCCGTTCCATGCTCGCCGCATGACGCTGCTGCTTTGCCATATCCCGAAAACCGCCGGCACCTCGCTGCGCCGCCTGGCCGAGCGCTTCAGCCCGGACGCCGCCTTCGTTTACGAACCGGTGCTGGCGCTGGGCGCGCCGGACCTGGATTTCGCCAAGGCATTCCGCGCCAGGCCGGCGCCGTCCTTGCTGATGGGCCATTTCTCCTACGGCGTGCACCGCCTGCTGGGGCTGGAACCGCGCTATGCCACTGTGCTGCGCGAACCCATTGCCCGGGTGGTGTCGCTGTATCGCTTTCTCAAGATTGATGCCGCCTCGCCTTTCTCCGCGGCGGCGCGCGGCATGAGCCTGCAGGCCTTCATCGCCAGCGGCATCACCGAAATGACCAACAACCATATGTGCCGCATGATCGCCGGCATCCCGCCGGAACCCGGCTGCATCATCACCGACGACTGGCTGCTCGGTCTTGCCCTGCATAACCTGGAGCGGCATTTCGCCCTGGTGGGTACCCTGGAAGCCATGCCCGGCTTCATGGCTTCGCTGGCACAGGCGCTGCACTGGCCGGCAGAGACGCAACTGCCGGCGGAGAATGTCACGACCGGTGAGCGGCCTGACCTTTCCGCCGACGATCTCAGCACCGTCACCGCGCATAACCGCCTCGACATAGAGCTCTACGCCACGGTTTCCCGCCGCCAGGGATAAACCGCCCCGCAGCAGTGCCGCCAAATCATCTTGACGGCGACGTCGCAATAAGTTAATAAAACGATTTAGTAAAACGTTTTACCAAAAACAACAACGAACCACACGGGAAGGAAACTCACATCATGCGCAACAAGCCGCAGCTCTCTCGCCGCGCGTTCCTCGGCACCACCGCCGGCCTTGCCGCCGCCGCCACTTTCGCCGCACCGGCCATCGTGCAGGCGCAATCGCCGATCGCCTTCCGCGTCTCGTCCTCGATGCCGGTGGACCCGAACGCGGCGCATTACATCTGGTTCGAGGAATTCCAGAAGCGCCTCAAGGCCAAGGTGGGCGAGCGCATCCGCCTCGACTATTTCCCCAACGGCCAGCTCGGCAAGGAAGCCGATGTGGTGCAGCAGGTGATCATCGGCTCGGTGGACATGATGATCACCGGCTCCTCGATCTGGGCCACCGCCGTGCCGGAAATCGGCATGCTCGATCTCGGCTTCCTGTTCGATGATTATGTGCATGGCGCCAAGGCACTGGATGCCGGCCTGGGCGATGCGCTGGCCAACCTGATGATGGACCGCAAGGGCGTCGGCGTGCTCGGCTGGGGCTTCCATTTCGGCGCCCGCAGCGTCTACACCCGCGCCAAGGCCGCCGATCTTGCCGGCCTCAAGAGCGTGAAGCTGCGCGTGCTGCCCGCCCCGGCCTTCATCGAAACCTTCAAGCTGATGGGCGCGGTGCCGACCCCGATGCCGATCAACGAGCTTTACACCGGCCTGCAGACCGGCGTGGTGGATGGCTTCGAGCATGATGCCGCCACCGTGCTGTCGAACCGCTTCTATGAAGTGACCAAGTTCTGCCTGCAGACCGATCACCTGTTCAGCCCGATGACCGCCAGCATCGGCAAGCGCGGCCTCGCCAAGGTGCCGAACGACCTGAAGGATGCCTTCCACAGCGCCGCCCGCGAAGCCACCATCGCCGAACGCGCCGTGGCCGACAGCAAGGCCAAGGAAGCGATCAAGGAACTGGAGAAGCTCGGCGTCACCTTCACGCCCTTCCCCGCCGCCGACCGCACCGCCATCGGCAAGCAGATGTCGGATAAGCTCTATGCGCAGTTCGCGGAACAGTATCCGTCCACCAAGCCGCTGTTCCAGATCATCGCCAAGGCACGCGGCTAAGCCTGGCTGGCAGTGACTATCCGGGCCGGCCGGCAGCACCGGCCGGCCCGGCAATCAAAAAAACAAACAGGAACATCGGGTGGGAAACGTATCATGGCGGGAATGACCAGCAATGCGGCGGATGCGCCGCTGCTCTATGCACGCTACGGCATTATCGGCGCAGGCCTGCGCCGCCTGCTCGGCTTCCTCGACTATGCCGCCGGCGTCGCGCTGGCGGTCGATGTGCTGGTGGT
Source organism: Ferrovibrio sp. (assembly GCF_965278975.1). Taxonomy (GTDB): domain Bacteria; phylum Pseudomonadota; class Alphaproteobacteria; order Ferrovibrionales; family Ferrovibrionaceae; genus Ferrovibrio. The sequence continues at coordinate 3,331,607 of NZ_OZ257126.1, read as the reverse complement.
CTTCGCCTCGGTGATCTTCCGCTATTTCCTGCATGACCCGGTCGATTGGGCCGAGGAAGTGGCGCGCGCGCTGATGGTGCTGCTGGTATTCTTCGGCGCCGGCACGGCGCTGGGCCGCGGCCAGCATGCCGGCATCGAAGTACTGCACCGCCAGTTCCCCGCCACCTGGCATGACATGCTGGCGCATATCAACCGCTGGATCGTTGCCGGTGTCGCCACCGCGCTGTTCATCACCTCGGTGGCACTGGCCATCGAAAGCCACGACCAGACCACGCCGCTCGGCCTGCCGCATGGCATCTATGCCTATCCGGTGGTGTTCGGCAGCCTGTGCATGACGCTGTTCGCCTGGGCCAACGCGCTGGACGGCAACCGCACCCAGGTGCTGCAGAGTTTCATCGGCTGCGCCTGCGTCGTCGCTGCCATCTATGGCTGGAACCACCTGCTGCCGCAGGCCGCGATCACGCCGCTGCTGCTGCTGCTGTTCGGCTTCCTGCTCAGCGTCATCGTCGGCGTGCCGATCGCCTTCGCCCTGGCCTTCGGCTCGCTGGTCTATTTCCTCGCCGATCCGTCGCTGCCGATGGTGATCTATTCGCAGCAGGTGGCGGCCGGCGCCGATCATTTCGTGCTGCTGGCGATCCCCTTCTTCGTGCTGGCCGGCATCGCCATGGAAGTGAACGGCATGTCGGCCCGCCTGATCGGCCTGCTGCTGCACCTGATGGGCCGGATGCGCGGCGGCATCAACCTGATCATCATCGCCTCGACCGCGATCTTCTCCGGCATCTCCGGCTCCAAGCTGGCCGATATCGCGGCGGTGAGCGGCATCATCATGCCCGCCGTGCGCCGCAGCCGGCAGGATCCCAACGAGGCCGCCGGCCTGCTCGCCTGCACGGCGGTAATGGCGGAAACCATCCCGCCCTGCGTCAACATGATCATCTTCGCCTTCGTCGCCAATATCTCGGTGGCGGGCCTGTTCATGGCCGGCCTGATCCCGGCGGCCCTGCTGGCGCTGCTGCTGGCTGGCGTGGCGATCTGGTTCGGCGGCAAGGTGGACAAGGAACACCTGCAAACTCCCGAACATTCGATGACGCAGCTCATCGTCGGCTCGATCATCTCGCTGCTGATGATCCTGATGATCGGGCGCGGCGTGATGACCGGCATCGCCACCTCGACCGAGATTTCCGCCTTCGCCGTGGTCTATGCCCTGGTGATCGGCGGCGCCGCCTTCCGCGAGTTGACCTGGAAGGCCACCGTGAAGCTGTTCGTACATTCCGCTACCATGTCGGGCAGCATCCTGTTCATTGTCGCGGCGGCTTCCGGCTTCGCCTACGCGCTCACCATCGAGCAGATCCCGACCATGATCACCCAGGTGATGGTCGATTTCGGCCACAAATACGGCAGCATCATGTTCGTGCTGCTGGCTACCGTGGTGATGGTGTTCTTCGGCGCCGTGCTGGAAGGCGCCCCGGCATTGATCATCTTCGGCCCGCTGCTCACGCCCATCGCGGCGCAGCTCGGCGTCAACCCGCTGCATTTCGGCACCGTGATGGTGGTGGCGATGGGCCTCGGCCTGTTCGCGCCGCCGGTCGGCCTCGGCCTCTTCGCCACCTGCGCCATGACCGGCACGCGGGTGGAGGACGTGGCCCGCCCGATGGCGAAATATCTCGCCATTCTGGTGGTCGGCATCGTTATACTGGTGCTGTTCCCGGTCGTGTCCCTCTGGCTGCCGAATCGTCTCGGCATCAACTGATAAAACCGCATGTCCACCATCAACGATGTCGCCAGGCTAGCCGGAGTTTCGATCTCCACCGTCAGCAATGTGCTGAACGGCCGCACCGACCGCATGAGCCGCGAGACATTGCAGCGGGTGGAACAGGCGGTGCGCGAGTTGAACTTCCAGCCGAACCGTACCGCGCGCCAGCTCAAGACCGGCCGCGTGCAGTTGCTCGGCCTGCTGGTGCCTTCCATGGGCAATCCCAGCTATGGCCTGCTGGCGCGCGAGATCGAGGGGGAATCCTGGCGCCGCCATGGCTACCGCGTCATCGTTGCCAATACCTACCGCAAGCCCGAGCATGAGCGCGCCTTCATCGACGATCTGTGGTCGCAGGGCGTGCGCGGCGTGATCGTGATTTCCTCGCTGGCCGATGAAAGCCATTTCGAGGCACCGATCCAGCGCGGCATGGTGGCGGTGAGCTATGACAGCCATGCCCGCCGCGACCGCGAGCCGATCCTGGACTACGTCTCCGCCGATAACGCGGCTGGCGCCAGCCTGGCGGTGGAATACCTGGTTTCGCAGGGTCATCGCCGCATCGCCTTCGTCACCCCCTCTACCTGGACCTTCAGCCGCGCCGAGAAGCGCGATGGCTTCATGGCCGCCGTGCAGAAGGCCGGCATCAAGGGCGTGGTGATCGAAGGCAGCACCGGCTCAAGCTATGTCGATGAGGAAATGGCCGAGCTGGGCCAGAGCCTGGCGGCGCCGCTGGCGCGGCATCCCGAACAGCCGACCGCTGCCGTGGCGATCAACGACATGATGGCGATCGGGCTGACAGCGGGCCTGCGCGAACAGGGCCTCACTGTGCCGCAGGATATGTCGGTGGTGGGCATGGATGGTATTCCGCTCGGCGCCTATACCGCGCCGCGCCTCACCACCATCAAGCTGCCGACGCCGGAACTGGCGCGCACCATGGTGGACCGCATCATGCTGCGCCTTGCCGAGCCGCAGACGCCGCCCGGCGAATTCCGTTTCTCCTCGTCATTGCTGGTGCGCGATTCCGTGGCGCCGCCGCGTGCTGCCGTCAAGCCGGTGCGCAAAAGTGCCAAGGGCTAGACCATGCGCATCCTGCTGACCCACACTCCCGCCGCCCGCAACAACTATTACGGCGATGCCGCCCTGGCCGCACTCAGCCAGCATGGCGAGGTGCTGCTGCACGAAGGCGACGAACCACTGACCACGGCGGCCCTGATCGAACGCGCGCAGGGCTGCGACGTGATCGTTTCCGACCGCCAGACACCCGGCGAAGCAGCGGTATTCGCCGCCCTGCCCGATCTGGCCGCCTTCCTGCGCTGCGCCATGGATATCCGCACCGTTGATCTTGGGGCAGCAAGCAAGGCCGGCGTGCTGGTGACGCGCGCCACCGCGGGCTTCATCGATTCCGTCGCCGAACTCGCCATCGGCCTGATGGTGGATCTGGCGCGCGGCGTGAGCGACGCCGTGCGCGCCTACCGCGCCGGCACGCAGCCGCCGATCCGCATGGGCATACAGCTATCGGCTTCCAGCCTCGGCATCATCGGCTATGGCGCCATCGGCCGGCGCCTGAGCCAGCTGGCCCGCGCGCTCGGCATGCAGGTGCTGGCCTATGATCCCTATCAGCGCATCGACGAGCCGGGCGTGCGCCAGGTGGCGCTGGATGTGCTGCTGTCCCATGCGCGGTTCGTCGTCTGCCTGGCGCCGGCCAATGCCGAAACCGAGAAGCTGATGAACGCCGACCGTTTCGCCGCCATGGCGAGGGGCAGCTATTTCATCAACCTGGCGCGTGGCGAACTGGTGGATGAAGCAGCCCTGCGCGATGCGCTCACCTCGGGCCATCTTGCCGGGGCCGCCATGGATGTCGGCCGCGCACCGGACCAGATGCCGACGCCGTCGCTGGCCGCGCTGCCCAATATGGTGGCGACGCCGCATATCGGCGGCCTGACCCCGGAAGCCGTGGCGCATCAGGCCTTCGACACCGTGACGCAGGTAGCCGCGCTCGCCGCCGGCACGCTGCCGCCGGGCGCGGTGAATCCCGCCGAGGCACACCGCCTCAGCCGTTTCGGCATCAAGACTATTTAAGCAATACGCCTGTTCAGCATGCCGCCATGGCCGGCTCGGCCAGCGGCACCACGATCAGCTTGGCGACACAATCGTGATCCTTGCCGCGCAGCGGCAGGATCAGGCGCTCGGTTGACAGGAACTCCCTGTCCGGCCCCATGAAGGGCGTTTGTGTGACGCTGGCGCGGCGGCTGCTCACCGCTTCATCCATGTAGCGATGCACCAGGCGGATCATGTCGGTATCGCCCAGATCATCAACATACTTGCCGGTTGGGTCGAAACCGAAGCGGTCAACCACTTCGGTACCGACGACGCGGTAGCGGTAGCGCCGGCCATAGCGGCCCTTCGGCGTCTCGATCACATCGAGCAGGATGATCCAGGGCAGCACCGAGGCACCCATGCCACGGGGGTCAAGATCCTCGCGGCACGGCAGCGCGCCGTCCGAGCCGATCTTGCTCGCCCAATAGTCATGCAGCCGGACCAGCCGGGGATCCTTGAGACCAGGAAGCACCATTGCCTCGCCAGCAAATGTGGTGAATTGCGCTGGCATATGGGGCCAATTGACGCCGAAAGCAACGGCTTTTGCACTCCTGCGGCAACTTGTCAGCAGGTGTTGCACCATAGGGGGAATAAGTTGCGCCGTAATTGCCGGAATCATGTCAAAGATTACGAAATGACTCAGTTTTACGCAGTGTTATGCCTGCATGATTGCAGCCTGCTGCGACACCGCGAAAAGCCGGCGCGACCAGCCGAGGCCGAAATTGGCCGCTGCCGAGAGGCTGTAGTTATAGGCATTGCGCTGCGCCAGCATTTCCACCGCCACCGCTCCCGGTTTTTTCGCCGCCAGCGCCGCCAGTGTCTGCGGCCCGATCACGCCATCGGGCTTGGTACCCACCGCCATCTGCAGCCAGCGCGCAGCATTGCCGACCCCGGCATTGACCGCGCTATCGAATGCAACCAGGGCCACCGGCGGCGGCAGGCTGTCGCCTTGCAGCCTGTTCCAATAGTCGCGGCGATAGATCGCCTCGGCATCGGCCAAGCCCAGATTGGGAATATCGAGAGTCGGATAGGCCTTGGCCGAAATGCCGAACTTGGTGCCCTTGAGCTGGCCCTGGTTGGGCGCACCGCCGGTCCAGTTGCCGGGATCATTCGGGTTATCGGTATAGCCACCTTCCACGCCGATCACGAAGCTGAAGCAATCGTCGAACACCGCCATCCTGTGCCCCCTGCTGTTCTGCCAGGGCAGCATAACACACAATACACCTATAGGATGAATATTATCATATTATTCACCAAATAGGATAGTTTTCCGATTTCATTGCCGCGCTGCAGCCTTTGCCATGGTGCCGGCAATCTCAGCCAGGAATTCGTCAAACCGCGCCTCCGGCTTACGCTCCCACAGCGTGCTGATCGGTTCCTTAAGTTTGCTCTCCCAGAGCGGCACATTCACCCCGGGAGCCAGCAATCGCAGGGTAACCGTGAAGACGGTGAAGCAGGCTGAACGACGGCACTGGCTCTGCGCCGACGCAGGCGCAATCACGAGCAGATGGTTCTGAGGATTTACAATGGCAGGGCGGATCGGATTTCCGCGCATGTCAAATTCCACGGCATAGCCCTGCGCCGGCAACCCTTTGGCAGCAAGCAAGGCAGGCAGCTTGTCCACAACGGCATTCCGCAAGCTGTGCTGCTGCGAGGTCATCGTGTCGCGCATGCGGCGCGCCTCGCTGTCGTCACGGACATTGCTCTGGCTCTGCGACAAATCCACGTTGATGAAAACCACATTGAGATCGCTGACCGGGATACGCCCGTCACTTGCGAATACCGGCATGGCAGCGAAAGCCAGCAGCACCAATGCCACACCAAGCCTACGTGTGATAAACCCCATACCAACCCGCTCCCGTATAATTGAGGATCACCAGAAAATCCTCATTACGCGAGTATATGAATATAATTACACGCTATAAAGAGCCAGGCCCTACTGCGCCGCCGGCAGCATCCCTTCGAGCCAGGGCCGGAACACCCCTTCCCGTACCAGCGTGCTGGCAGCCTTGATATCGGGAGCGAAGAAACGGTCCTGGTCATAGGCCGGCACCGCCCGGCGGATCAGGGCATGGGCCGCTTCCAGCCGCTCAGAGCTTTGCAGCGGGCGATGGAATTCGATGCCCTGAGCAGCGGCAAGCAATTCGATGCCGACAATGCCGGCGGTATTTTCCGCCATGGTCAGCAGCCGGCGTGCGCCATGGGTAGCCATCGAAACATGGTCTTCCTGGTTGGCCGAGGTCGGCAATGAGTCGACACTGGCCGGATGGCTCAACTGCTTGTTCTCGGAAGCCAGCGCCGCCGCCGTGACATGGGCAATCATGAAGCCGGAATTCAGGCCCGGCTCGGCCACCAGGAAGGCCGGCAGGCCGCTCAGCGTCGGATCGGTGAGCAGCGCGATGCGGCGTTCGGAGAGCGCGCCGATCTCGGCAATCGCCAGCGCCAGGATGTCGGCGGCAAAGGCCACCGGCTCGGCATGGAAGTTGCCGCCCGACAGCACGTCGCCGCCATGGGGATCACCGGCATCGGGAAACAGCAGTGGGTTGTCGGTCACGGCGTTGGCTTCGCGCTCAAGCGTTGCCGCCGACTGGCGCAGCAGATCCAGCACCGCGCCCATCACCTGCGGCTGGCAGCGCAGCGAATACGGATCCTGCACCCGGCTGCAATCGAGATGCGATTCCCGGATGCGGCTGCCCTGCAGCAGCGCCAGATACACCGCCGCCGTATCGCGCTGGCCGGGCTGGCCGCGCAATGCATGGATGCGCGGATCGAACGGTGCATCGCTGCCCTTGGCGGCTTCCAGCGACAGCAGGCCCGAGATCATGGCGGCGGCAAATACATCCTCGGCGGCGAACAGCCCGAGCAGGGCCAGGGCGGCGGAAACCTGCGTGCCATTCAGCAGCGCAAGGCCCTCCTTGGGCGCCAATTCCAGCGGCTGCAAACCGGCCTGCGCCAGCGCCTCGGCGGCCGGCATGATCCGTCCCTGATAGCGCACCTCGCCAACGCCGATCACGGCGGCGGTCATATGCGCCAGCGGCGCCAGGTCGCCCGAGGCCCCTACCGAACCCTTGGCCGGGATGCAGGGCAGCAGGCCGAGATTGGCGAAATCCACCAGGCGCTGGATCACCTCCCAGCGCACGCCGGAATGGCCACGCGCCAGGCTGGCGGCCTTCAGCGCCAGGATCAGCCGCACGGCATCGTCCTCCAGCAGCGGCCCCGTACCAACGGCATGGGACAGCACCAGATTGCGCTGCAATTCAGCCAGCCTGTCATTCGGGATGGCGGCCTGGGCGAGTTTGCCGAAGCCGGTGTTGATACCATAGGCAACACGGCCCTCGGCGATGATGCGCGCCACCAGCGCCACCGAAGCATCCACCGCCGGGCGTGCCGCCGGGCTGAGCGCGAGGCGCGGCGCCTCGCGTGCGATGCGCCGCCAGCCGCTCAGCGGCACCCGGCCAGGCTCAAGCACCAAATCCGCCATGCCAGCCTCCTCAATCTCGTCTGCCGAGCAATATGCTAGACATGTATAGACAGCCTAGGAATGGTGCCCGGCGGCGTCAAGCGGAGAATATGCAGGCGGCTCTGACCGGGCCTCGCCTAAAGCCTGCCGGTCCTGGCCAGGCCTTAGGCGATTGCCATCATTCTGGGCAATGCGCTGCTTTCACATCGCCGTCGCAATCCTGCCCTTCCCCTTGCAGCACATACGGGCCTATGCTTATCGCACGCTGGGCTTGCAGCCATCGGCAGCCGGCACAACACATTGCGAGAGTAAAATTCCAAGGGGGTAGTCATGTCAGCCAAGGCCTTGTCCAATACCAGCATCGGCGGCCGCATCAATATCGGCTTCGGTATCGTCATTCTGCTGCTTGTCGTGGTTGCCGGCGCCGGCCTGTTCGGCGCCAACAGGGCCAGTTCGCTGTTCGATGCCTATGACGATTCCTCCGACGCCACCCGGGCGGTATTCCGCGCCGAACGCGATGTGATCGATATCAGCCGCAACATACTGCTCTACATCGACCGCGACAGCGAAGACGGCCTCAACAAGGCACGCGCGCTGATCAAGTCGATGCCTGAAACGCTGAAAGCCGCCGAAGCCGTATCCGATGCCAAGGACCGCCAGCAGATCGCCACGATCCGCGATCAGGTGGAGAAATACGGTGCGGTGGTAGAGGAAGTGGTGAAGGCGCGTGCCGAGTATAACGGCATCTTCGCGCGCGAGACCGTGCCGGCCTCCACCAAGCTGCGCCAGATCCTGCCCAAGCTGATCGATGATGCCGAAGCACGCGGCGATTACCAAACCGCCTATCTCGCCACCCGGGTGAATGAAACCCTGGCCCTGATCGGTTCCACCGCCTATCAGTTCCTCTACCGCCCGAAACCGGAATTGCTCACCCGCACCATGCAGCTCACCAACGAGGTGACCGGCGCGGCCAACCTGCTTACCGATCGCCTGGCCGTGGTATCGAAGGGCGAGGTGGTGGATGAGATCACCAATTCCACCAAGATTTATGCCAGCAGCCTGGTGCGGGTGATGACCATCATCGGCAAGATCGGCACCGACATGCAGGCGCGCATGGCCCAGCATGCCGTGGCCGCCATCGACCTCAACGTCGCATTGGCCAAGGAACGCAGCGCCGAACTGGATGCCGATGAAGCCGCGCTGCACCGCAATCTGGAAGGCACGTTGCTGGTAATTGCACTCACCGCCCCTATCGCACTGGTGGTCGCGGTGATTTTCGCCATGCTGATCGGCCGTTCGATCCGCCAGCCGGTGCTGCAACTCACCGATACCATGGACCAGCTTGCCACCGGCGATTACAGCATCGTGGTGGCCGGCCTGGAGCGCCAGGACGAGCTTGGCCGCATGGCCCAGGCGGTGCAGATCTTCAAGCAGAATGGCGAGGAGAATGAACGGCTGCGGCAGCAGGTGGAAACCGAACGCCAGCAGCGCGAACGCGACCGCGCCGAGCAGGAAGCCGAGCTTGACCGCTCGGTCGGCATGGTGGTGACGGCGGCGGTGGCCGGCGACCTGACCAAGCGGATCGACACCAGCAACCTCGACGGTGTGATGAAGGGCCTAGCCGAAGGCATCAACAACCTCGTCGGCAGCGTCTCGGCGGCGGTGGAGGAAGTCGGCCAGGTGCTGGCCGGCATGGCTGGCGGCGACCTCAAGCGGCGGGTGCGCGGCGAGTATCGCGGTGTGTTCGGCACCCTGAAGGATAACGTCAACACCACGCAGGAGCAGCTTTCCGGCACCGTGCGCGGCATCGCCGATGGCGCCGCCATGGTCAGCGAGGCTTCCGCCGAAATCTCCGCCGGCAGCCAGGATCTGGCGCAACGCACCGAGTCACAGGCCGCCAGCATTGAGGAAACCGCCGCCAGCATGCACGAGATTACCGCCACGGTGCGGCAGAATGCCGACAATGCCCAGGCGGCCAATCAGCTCAGCCAGGCGGCGCGCGATGCCGCCGACAAGGGCGGCAGCGTGATGCAGGATGTGGTTGGCGCCATGAGCGGCATCGAAGGATCGAGCCAGAAGATCGTCGAGATCGTGGCATTGATCGACGAGATCGCGTTCCAGACCAACCTGCTGGCACTCAATGCTTCCGTCGAAGCGGCGCGGGCTGGCGAAGCCGGCAAGGGTTTTGCCGTGGTGGCGCAGGAAGTGCGCGCGCTGGCGCAGCGGTCGGCCAGTGCATCCAAGGACATCAAGGCCCTGATCGCGGAATCCAATAGCCAGGTGAAAACCGGCGCGACGCTGGTGAACCAGGCCGGTACCGCCTTGGGCGAAATCGTGACCGCCGTGAAGAAGGTGACCGATATCGTCGCCGAGATTGCAGCGGCTTCACGCGAACAGGCGACCGGCCTGGATCAGATCAACACCGCTGTTGCCAGCATGGATGAAATGACCCAGCGCAACGGCGCGCTGGTGGAAGAAACTTCGGCCTCGGCGCAGTCTCTAAGCAATCAGGCGAGCGAGCTGGCGCGTCTGGTCGCCTTCTTCCAGATCGAAGGCAGCGGCGCACCGCGCGCCGCCAAACCGGCAGCCGCGCCGAAGCCGGTTGCCGCAGCCAAGCCCGCAGCGCCTGCGAAACCGGCCGAAGTGACGAAGTTGGCAGCGCCAAAGCCGGCAGCCAAGGCGACGACGCCGCCGCCAGCCCAGCCATCATCCAAGCCGGTTGCCAAACCTGCTCCCGCGCCAGTCGCCGCCGGTAACGACGACGACTGGAAGGAATTCTAGAGTCTAGCGTTTACGCGCCTAACGCTTGCGGGGATGCGTCATGCCGGCAAGGTCGAGGATGGTATCGATCTGGCCGGCGTCGACCCAGCCCTTTTCCAGCACCAGGTCGCGCACGGTGCGGCCGGTCTTGAGGGCTTCCTTAGCCAGCGCCGCCGCGCGCTCATAGCCGATATAGGGATTGAGCGCCGTGACCAGGCCGATGCTGGCCTCGACATGGCGGCGGCAGTAATCCTCGTTCGCCGTGATGCCGGCCACGCAAAGCTCGGTCAGCGTGCGCGCCGCCCGCACCAGCAATTGCAAGGAGTGCATCACGTTATGCACGATCAGCGGCTCCATCACATTGAGCTGGAGCTGGCCGGCCTCGGCCGCCATGGTCACCGCCATGTCGTTGCCGATCACCTGGAAGCAGACCTGGTTGACCACTTCCGGGATCACCGGGTTGACCTTGCCCGGCATGATCGAGGAACCCGGCTGCATCGGCGGCAGGTTGATCTCGTTCAGGCCGCCGCGCGGGCCGGATGACAAGAGCCTCAGATCGTTGGCTATCTTCGAGAGCTTAACCGCCACGCGCTTGAGCATGCCGGAATAGAGCACGAAGGCGCCCATATCCCAGCTTGCCTCGATCAGGTTGGCGGCGCGCACCATCGGCAGGCCGGAAACACGCGCCAGTTCGCCAATCGCCAGCGCGGAATAATCCGGGTCGGTGTTGATGCCGGTGCCGACCGCAGTGCCGCCGAGATTGACTTCATGGAACAGCCGCACGGTTTCGTTGCCGCGCGCCACATCTTCCTCGATGTTGATCGCGAAGGCCTCGAATTCCTGGCCCAGAGTCATCGGCACGGCATCCTGAAGCTGGGTGCGGCCGAGCTTGACGATGGTGTTGAAATCCTCGCCGCGCTTGCGGAATTCGGCGGCCAGGGCCTGCAAGGCATCGGAGAGTTCGGCATGGCTCAGCAATGTCGCCAGCCGCACCGCCGTGGGATAGGCATCGTTGGTCGATTGCGAGAGGTTCACATCGTCATTCGGATGCAGATGCGCGTAATCGCCGCGCTGATGTCCCATCAGTTCGAGACCGCGATTGGCCACCACCTCGTTTACATTCATGTTGGTGGAAGTGCCCGCGCCGCCCTGGAACACATCGATGGTGAACCATTCATGCAGCCGGCCGCCGATCAGTTCGTCGCAGGCCGCTGCGATGGCGGCATTCTTCTCCGGCGGCAGGTAGCCGAGCTTGGTGTTGGCACCGGCAGCGGCCTTCTTCACCATGCCGAAAGCGCGGATCAGGTTGGGATAGTGATTGAGCCCGATGCCGGAGATGCGGAAGTTATCGATTGCCCGCCGGGTCTGGATGCCATAATAGGCCGCCGCCGGAATCGCCATCTCGCCGAGCGAGTCATGCTCGAGCCGCGTGTCAGTCATCACATTCTCCTGATGCGGCGCACCGCACCAGGAGGTGACGGTTCAGACGGTGCGCTGCGATTTGTCCTTGGCGTTGGTTGCCTCGATGGCGGCGCGGATCTCGACCCAGTCATTGTCCGACAATTCCAGCAGGTTGCCGAAGCCGCCCGCTGAATTGAGCCACTGACCGCCATCGATGGCGATCACCTCGCCGTTAATATAGCTCACTTCATCGGCCATCAGGAAGGCCGCGAAGTTGGCCAGTTCGGGCAATTCGCCGACACGGCGCATGGGAATCGAGTCCATCATGCGTTTTTCCAGTGCCGGTGTCGGCGCCAGGCGCTTGGTCATGCCTTCGGTGGGGAATGGGCCGGGCGCGATGGCATTGAGGCGGATGCCCTTCGGCCCCCATTCCACAGCCAGGCTCTGGGTCATGGCGGCAATGCCAGCTTTCGACATGGCGGACGGCACCACGAAAGCCGAGCCGGTCCAGACCCAGGAGGTGACAATGGAAATAACACTGGCCTTGTGGCCGGCGGGCACCCAGCGCTTGCCGCAGGCCTGGGTGACATAGAAGCTGCCATGGAACACGATATTGGCGATGGCATCGAAGCCGCGTGGGCTCATCTTCTCGGTCTGGGCGATGAAGTTGCCCGCCGCGTTGTTCACCAGGCCATCCAGCGGCCCATCGCGCCAGATCGTCTCGATCATCTCATCCACTGCCTGGGCAACCCGGATGTCGCAGGCCATGAAATGCACCTGGCCGCCGGTCGCGCTACTCAGCTCCATCGCCGCCTCGCGCAGAACCCCCTCGCGCCGGCCACAGATATAGACCACCGCGCCGAGTTCGAGGAAACGCTTCGCCATCGCCTTGCCCAGCCCGGTGCCGCCACCGGTGATCAGGATGCGCTTGTCCTTGAGCAGATCAGTCCGAAACATGTGCCCTCCCCGGCTTCCATCGCTTGGAATTTATTGTATGCGCAAATTATACTGAGGGCAGAAAACGGGAGGAAGCCTCATGGAGCTTGAGCTGGGTGGCAAAGTCGCCATCGTCACCGGTGCCAGCAAGGGCATCGGCCGCGCCATCGCCGAGGAACTGGCCGCAGAAGGCATGAAGCTGGTGCTGGCGGCACGCTCCGCCGACCTGCTGCAGGATCTGGCCGGGAAGCTGAACCGCGAATGTCTGGTGCAAGCGATTGATCTGCGCACGAACGATGCCGCCACCGCTCTGGTGCAGGCGGCGATCAGCCGCTTCGGCCGCATCGACCTGCTGGTGAACAACGCCGGCGCCACCAAGCGCGGCGATTTCCTCAGCCTCACCGATGAAGACTGGAGCGACGGCTACGCCCTGAAATTCTTTGGTGCCATGCGCCTCACCCGTGCCGCCTGGCCGCATCTCAAGGCCAGCCAGGGCGGCGTGGTGAACATCATCGGCGTCGGCGGCCGCACCGGCAGCGCCGAATTCGCCATCGGCGGCTCGGTCAATGCAGCCGCGATGAACCTGACCAAGGTGCTGGCCGACCGGGGTGTGCTGGAAGGCGTGCGGGTAAACGCGATCAATCCCGGCAGCATCGCCACCGACCGGCTGAAGGTGCGCATCACCTCCTTCGCCAAGGAACAGGGCATCACGGCTGATGAAGCAGCCCAGCGCATGCCCCGCGCCATGGGCGTGGCCCGCTTCGGCGAGCCGACGGAAATAGCCAAGGCGGTGGCCTTCCTGGCCTCGCCGGCGGCGGCCTATATCAATGGTGCCATCCTTGATGTCGATGGTGGCCTGACCCGAACCCTATGATCTGACTGTCCGTGTGACCTGACTGGCCCTGTGACCTGACCGGACATTCCCGCCAGGGCTGCATCCTGCGGCATTGTGGCTGCACAGGAGACATTTCCTTGCGGCTGCAATATCCGGTAGTATGGTTGCTGCCATGTGGATAAGCGTTCAGATTCGCCGTTTACCGGCGCTGCTGCTGCTCGTCCTGCTCGCCTTGCCTGGCTTCGGCTCAGGCAGCGTGGCGGCGCAGGACCTGGCACAGCCCAAGGGACCGGTAATTCTCACCATCTCCGGCGCCATCGAGCGCGGTAATGGAAAAGACGCCCAGGGCAAAATTGTGGCGAATTTTGACTTGGCCATGCTGGAGGCGCTGGGCGAAACCGGCTTCAGCACCACCACGCCCTGGCACAAGGGCCAGGTGCGCTTCGATGGCATACCCGGCAAAGCCCTGATGGAACTGGTGCGCGCCAAGAGCGATGGCATCGCCCAGGCCGTGGCGCTGAATGACTATGCCTCGTCCGTGCCGGTGGCGGATTTCCTGCAGCGCGGCCTGATCCTGGCGCTGAAACTGGATGGCGCCTACATGACGGTGCGCGACAAGGGGCCGCTTTTCCTCATCTACCCGTTCGACAGCCAGTCTGAACTGCGCCACGAGACCTACTACACGCGGTCGGTCTGGCAGTTGCGCCGGCTCGATATCCGCTGATCCCGATGCCCGGCACCGACCCGCTCATTGGCCACGCCACACCAGAACGCGCCAGCTTGTTCGGCTCGGCGCGGCGTTTCGTGTTTGGCTTCACCGCCGTGTTCGCCATCGCCATTGTCGCGATCTCCTCCTATCTCTACATCCAGCATCGCGAATTCAGCCGCGTGATGCGGCAGAATGTGATCTTCGAAGCAACGCAGTTGCGTGCCGAATTCCTTGCCTTCGATGCCACACTGGCGGAAATCCTTGCCGGCATGCCGGAACGTGCACGCAGCCAGGCCCAGACCCGCTACGACATCATGCTGTCCCGCCTTGCCGCCATCGAGCAGGGCCGCAGTGCCGAGGTCTATCTCGACGATCCGGAGATGGCGCCGAATTTCGCCGCGCTGGCCAGTGAAATCCGGCAATGGGAAGCGGCGGTAGGCCGTTTCACCGCCGGCGATGATGCTGCCGGCTACAGCCTGCTGCAGCAACTGGCGGCAGCCGCGCCGCGCTTCGGCGCCTTCACCGCGCGGGCCAATACCCTGACCCAGATCCGCATCGCCGATACCAACCGGCGACTGGAGCATCTCTATATGCTGCTGATCGGGCTGCTGGTGGCCGGTTCGGTGGTGGTGACGGTAATCTCGCGCCTGCTGCTGCGCCAGGCGGCCGCAACCGATGCGGCGCACCGCCATCTCGCCGCCCTGGCGCGTGACCTGGAAGCCGCGCGCCGCCAAGCCGAAGCGGCGAACCGGGCGAAGTCGAGTTTCCTCGCCTCGATGAGCCATGAACTGCGTACACCCCTCAATGCGGTGATCGGCTTTGCCGATATCATGCATCAAGGCCTGTTCGGACCGCTTGGTAATTCGCGCTACGCCGAGTATGTCGCCTCGATCCAGCAGAGCGGCCAGCATCTGCTTAGCCTGATCAACGATATCCTCGACATGTCGCGGATCGAGGCCGGGCGCGTGGAATTGAACGAGGACCGCATCGATATCGGCATGCTGCTGGATGATTGCCTCGACCTGGTGATGGTGCAGGCACGGACCAAGAATGTGCGTGTCGATATCGCCCGCTCCCAGAATGACGGCGCGCTGTGGGCCGATGAACGCGCGATACGCCAGATGGTGCTGAACCTGCTGTCGAATGGTGTCAAATTCACCGCCGAGGGTGGCAGCGTTACCGTGGAGCACGGCACCGCTGCCGATGGCTGGTATGAAATCAGCGTCACCGATAGCGGCATCGGCATGGCGGAGAATGAAGTCGCCCGCGTGTTCGAGCCCTTCGCGCGCGGCGGCAGCCAGTTGGTGCGCCAGCAATATGATGGCACCGGCCTCGGCCTGCCGATCACCCGGCGGCTGGTGGAACTGCATGGTGGCCGCATCCAGCTCAAGAGCCAGCTCGGCCTCGGCACCACCGCCACGCTGCGCTTCCCGCCCGAGCGGATCAGCCGCGTCGCTGATTTCGGCGCCATCCTGTCCACGCCTGGCGGCAATTGACGCCGTGATGCCGCGTCTGCTTGCCGTCATGCTCCTGATGCTGGGGCTGGCCGCCTGTGCCCCCCGGCTGCAGCAGCCGGGCGCCAATCCGGCAATCCCCGCCCTGCTGGAAAACGACTGGCGCGCGGAAGACGGCAGCATCCTGCCGCTGGCCCGCTGGCTGCCGCCGGCGCCGCGTGAAACCCGGGCGGTGCTGCTGGCGCTGCATGGCTTCAACGATTACGGCAATGCCTTCGCCGAACCCGCGCCCTGGTGGGCGGCCGAACATGGCATCGCCACCTATGCGCCAGACCAGCGCGGCTTCGGGCGTACGCCCCATACCGGGTTGTGGGCCGGTGGCGAACGCATGCGCCAGGATTTGCGCGAACTGACCGCGCTGTTGCGGCAGCATCATCCCGGCCTGCCTGTATTCTGGCTGGGTGAAAGCATGGGCGCGGCGGTGGCGCTGAGCGCCCTGGCCGAAAGTGGAAACCAACCAGCCAGCAATCAACCAGATGGCGCCATCCTGGTGGCACCCGCCGTATGGGGCCGCGCCACCATGCCGCTGAGCTACCGCGTCACGCTGGGCATCATGAGTCACACCCTGCCCTGGTTGACGCTCTCTGGCCGCGGCCTGGGCATCCAGGCTTCCGACAATATCCCGATGCTGCGCCGCCTTGGCGCCGATCCGCTGGTGATCAAGCAGACCCGCGTCGATGCCATTCACGGCCTGGTCGGCCTGATGGACGAGGCTCTTGCCTCCGGCCCGAAACTCAAGGCGGCACCGCCGCTGCTGCTGCTCTATGGTACGAAGGATGAAGTGATCCGCCGCGAACCGGTGGAGCATTTCGTTGCCGCCATGGCCGGCCACCGCCGCATCGCTCTGTACGATACCGGCTGGCACATGCTGCTGCGCGACCTGCAGGCCCAGCGGGTGTGGCGCGATGTCGCGTCCTGGATCACGGATCGCGATGCCCCCTTGCCCTCCGGACGCGAAGCCTTCACGCTGCCGCTATTCGCGAAGGAACGGGGTGAATGACGCGGCAGGCTTGGCTCGACGGAGTATGGATTTTGCTCGGCATGGTGCCGACGCTCAGCCTTATCCTGCTGCTGATCGATGCCGAACATGGCCTTGCCCTCACCTCGCTGGGCAGCACTGCCGTATTGCTGTTCTGCTATCCCGAGCATGAAGGGCTGCGGCCCAGCGCAATATTGATCACGCATCTGGCCGGCGCCCTGATCGGCTTCGGCCTGCTCCACAGCATCGGCAGCAATGCCTGGAGCATGGCGCTGGGCGTGGCGCTGATCGCGGTGCTGATGAAAGCGGCCAACATGATGCATCCGCCGGCAGGCGCCAATCCACTGATCGTGCTGAATGTGAAGCCGGGTTTGGCTTTCCTGCTCGATCCGCTGCTGCTGGCGCTGGGGATCGCGATGCTGGGTGTATTTGTGTGGAGCCGGCTGCGACCAGGGCCGGAACCAAAGCCGCGCTGGCCGATGCGCTGGAGCCCTTAAGCTCTACGCCAGCCAGAACATCCTGTTCACGTCGAGCGGCGACATGCGGCGGCCATTGCCATTGCCGTCATAGGTCACGGGGGCATCGCGGAATTCGCGTATGCCAGCACCCTTGCTGGCATTGTCGGCGCGCTGATCGCGCGCGATCACCGAGGTGATGCGCAGCATCGTCTGCAGGTTGACCTCGACGCCGGCCGCCGCGCCATCGGTGATGCGGGCGATTTTCGCCGACGCCACAGCCCCCACCGGCGCGTCGAGCGTGGCGCGGTAGATCGGGCTGGTCGGCAGGATCGGGGTAATGGTGTCGGCCATAATGCGTTAAGTATAACGCCGCTGCCGGCAGGGCCAACCACTTTCTTTGGTTAATCCCGGAAAAACGGGAAATCCGCCACCAAATCCACCGCCGGTAGCCCGCAAAAAGCCGGGCTGCCGGCGGGTAGTATGGTTAACGTCAGCCTTCGAGATGGCTGCGGAAGCGGCGCAGGATGTCGCGCGTCGCCTTGGTCAGCAGGCCCTGATCGATGCCCACGGCAACGAAGGTGAAGCCGGCATCGAAGTAGCGTTTCGCGTCTTCCTCGTTCGGCGCCAGGATGCCGGCCGGCTTGCCGGCGGCCTTGCACAATTCCAGGCCCTTCATGATCGCCGCCTGGGCTTCGGGATGCGAGGCATTGCCGAGATGGCCGACATCGGCGGAGAGATCGGCGGGGCCGATGAAGATGCCATCGACACCTTCCTGCTTGGCAATGACCGGGATGCGGTTCACGGCGGCCAGCGTCTCCACCTGCACCAGCACGCCCAGTTCTTCCTCGACATGCTTGTGGTAATCGGCGACCAGGCCATAACGGTTGGCGCGCTGCGACATCGAAACGCCGCGAATGCCCTTTGGCGGATAGCGCGTCGCCGACACGGCAGCGGCGGCCTCATTTTCATCCTGGATGAAGGGCAGGATCAGGTTCGGCGCGCCGATATCGAGAAAACGCTTGATCAGGATCGGATCGTTCCAGGCCGGACGCACCACCGGCGTGGCGGTGTTGGCATCGATCTGCATCGCCTGCAATTGCTGCAACACCATCGGCAGTTCGTTCGGCGAATGCTCAGTATCCAGCACCACCCAGTCAAAGCCGGCGGTGGCGATAATCTCAGCCACGATGTTGGAGCACAGCATGCTCCACAGGCCGATCTGCGGCCGGCCCTCGGCCAGCGCCCTCTTGAAGGCATTGCGGGGTATATGCACGGTGTTTCCTCCTGGGTCGCCAAGCGTGGGCGAACGTTAATATGTGCTTATGGGCCGCCAGGGCTGTGAAAAGGCGACGAAAAAGTCTTAACCAGGGCGGCAGGCTTTTGCTACAGTCCAGCCACGATATTCCCTCCGACCGGAGACTGAAACCATGGACCAGCTTCCCGCCACACGGAGTCAGGCCGGACAGCAGCGCGGCCTTTCGGTCGGACGCAGCGGCCAGGCCGGCGACAATCTTCATTCCGCCAAGGATTACCTCACCTTTGCCATCGACACTCAGGTCTATGGCATCGACATCCTGAGCGTGCGCGAGATCCGCGCCTGGACCGATGTGACCAACCTGCCGAACACGCCGGAATTCGTGCGCGGCATCATCAATCTGCGCGGCACGATCGTACCGATCTATGATCTGCGTGTCCGGCTTGGCGGCGGCATTACCAAGCCGACCCGCATGCATGTGGTGATCGTGGTGGTGGCCGCCAATGGCACCTTCGGCCTGCTGGTCGACAGCGTGTCGGATATTCTCTCGATCGAGGATCGCGAATTGCAGGGCGTGCCGGAAACCGATGCCTCGTCGGATTACCGTTTCCTCGCCGCCATCGCGGCACGGGAAGAGCGCATGGTGTCGATCATCGATCTTGATCGCCTGGTCACCGGCCAGGCGGCAGCGCAGTTGCAGAGCATTGCGGCTCAGTCCGAACCTGCGGCCATTGGCGTGCAATAATCCGGGCATTCAATAGCCGCGGCGTGCAGCCGATTTGCGCGCATTAGTCAGCATGCCGATCTTATTGCATCCTATTTGCGAATGTTATTTATTCGCGAAAACTTCTATTATTGTTACAGGAAAGTAATTCGCGCTATAAGACGAGCAAGGCGTTAATGAGCAGACCTGATCGAAGGAGAAGGTTGATGCTGTTCCCGCGCTTGTCACTGAATACCAAATCCCTCCTGCTGGCCGCTTTGATCGCGCTGGTATTTCTTGGCCTTTACCTGATTGATCTGCGCTTTCCCGAACGCCTCAGCATCGCATTGCTGATCGCGGCGATCGTGCTGATCGGCCTCTCCATGTTGCTGCTGCGCGATATAGCCGTGCCGCTGCAGGCCATGCGCACGACATTGCAGGACCTGGCGCAAGGCCATGCGGTGGAAACCATCCCGGGCCAGGGCCGAGGCGACGAAATCGGCGTCATCGCCGATGCTGCGGCAGCCTTGCGCGACAGCCAGCTTGCCGCCACGCGGATCGAAAGCGCGCTTACCGGCACCACCACGAATGTGATGATCGCCGATGCGGAAAACCGCATTGTCTACTGCAATACGGCGGTGATCGCTCTGCTGCGCAACGCCGCCAGCGACATCCGCAAGGATCTGCCGCATTTCGATCCCGATGCCCTCGTCGGCGCCAAGATCGATATCTTCCACAAGAACCCGGCGCATCAGCGCGGGATGCTGGAAAAGCTGACCAGCACTTATCGCACCCGCATCACTGTTGGCGGCCGGCGCTTTGAACTGATCGCCAGTCCGGTGGTGAACCGGCAGGGTGCGCGGCTTGGCACCGTGGTGGAATGGGCCGATATCACCGAGCAGCTGCGGCTGGAAAGCGAAGTGATCGCCGCCATCGCCATGGCCAGCGAGAAGGGTTTCTCCGAACGCATGGACCTTGCCGGCAAGAGCGGCTTCCTGCGTCAGCTCGGCGAGGCCGTGAACACGCTTTCGGATACATGCCAGGGCATGACCCGTGATATCGCCGCCACGATGGACGCCATGGCGCGCGGCGATCTCAGCCGCCGCGTCGAGGGCAACTATCCCGGCATCTTCGGCGAGTTGCGTGATGGCGCCAACGAGACGCTGGAAAAACTGCGCGAAGTGGTCAGCCGCATCACCAGCAGCGCCACCCAGGTACGCGATGCCTCGGCCGAGATTTCCGCCGGCAGCCAGGATCTGGCGCAGCGCACCGAGGCTCAGGCCGCAGCATTGGAGGAAACCGCCGCGTCGATGCATGAGGTGACCACCACGGTGCGGCAGAATGCCGATAATGCCCAAGCCGCTAGCAGCTTGAGCAAGGCAGCCCGCGAGACCGCCGAAAAGGGTGGCGATGTGGCGCAGCAGGCGGTGGCGGCGGTGAGCCGCATCGAGGAAAGCGCGCGCAAGATCGGCGACATCGTGGCACTGATCGACGAGATCGCGTTCCAGACCAACCTGCTGGCGCTGAATGCTTCCGTGGAAGCTGCCCGTGCCGGTGAGGCCGGCAAGGGCTTCGCTGTCGTGGCGCAGGAAGTGCGGGCGCTGGCCGGCCGTTCGGCCAATGCCTCGAAAGACATTAAGGCGCTGATCAGCGAGTCCAATGCCCAAGTGAAATCCGGTGCCGGACTGGTGCAGCAGGCCGGGGCCTCGCTCACCGAGATTGTCGGCGCCGTGAAACGCGTGGCCGATATCGTCGCCGAGATCGCCATGGCCTCTTCCGAGCAGTCGCGTGGCCTGGATGAAGTGAACACCGCCATCGGCAACATGGACGAGATGACCCAGCGCAACGGCGCCATGGTGGAGCAGACCACGGCCTCGGCCCAGCAGATGGCGAGCCTGGGTCAGACCTTGGCCGAAATCGTCGGCTACTTTCGGCTTAAGTAATTGATTTTACTGCTTAGGGCCTAGCTACAAGGGAAATCGGCGGGTTGACGTGCCGGGCTTTGCCCGGCATGTTCGCGCCGCCATTCCTGAAAATATGCTGGATTCCCCAAGATCATGACGCAGGCCGCGACCGTCACCGTTCCCCCGCACGCCCTTCCCGCCAGCCATGCCGACATGGCCAATGCCATCCGGGCGCTCTCGATGGATGCCGTGCAGGCAGCCAATTCCGGCCATCCCGGCATGCCGATGGGCATGGCCGATGTGGCGACCGTGCTGTTCACCCGTTTCCTGAAGGTCGACCCGGCCCGGCCGAATTGGCCGAACCGCGACCGCTTCGTGCTCTCCGCCGGCCATGGCTCGATGCTGCTCTATTCGCTGCTGCATCTCACCGGCTACAAGGACATGACTCTGGAGGAGTTGAAGAACTTCCGCCAGATCGGCAGCCGCACCGCCGGCCATCCTGAATTCGGCCATGCCGATGGCATCGAGACCACCACCGGCCCGCTGGGCCAGGGCATCGCCAATGCGGTCGGCTTCGCGCTGGCCGAACGTCTGCTCAATGCCCGCTTCGGCGATGCCGTGGTTGATCACTTCACCTATGCGATTGCCGGCGACGGCTGCCTGATGGAAGGCATCAGCCACGAAGCGATTTCGCTGGCCGGCCATCTCAAGCTGAACAAGCTGATCGTGCTGTTCGATGATAACGGCATTTCCATCGATGGCCCGACCTCGCTCTCGGTCAGCGACGACCAGCTCGCGCGCTTCAAGGCTTCGGGCTGGAACACGGCTGCGGTCGACGGCCACGATGCCGAAGCCGTTGCCGCCGCGATTGCCGCCGCGCAAAAGAGCGACAAGCCGACCATGATCGCCTGCAAGACGGTGATCGGCTTCGGCGCGCCGAAGAAGGCCGGCACCTCCGGCGTGCATGGCTCGCCGCTCGGCCCCGATGAGATCAAGGGCGCGCGCGAAAAGCTCGGCTGGCCGCATGCGCCGTTCGAGATTCCCGCGCCCATCCAGGCCGCCTGGCGCCAAGCCGGCGCCAAGGGCGCCGCCCACTCGGCCGCCTGGGACAAGGCCCTGGCCGCGCTGCCCACCGCCGACCGCGCCGAATTCGAGCGCCGCATGAAGGGTGACCTGCCGGCCGAGTATGACGCCACGATCAAGGCCTATATCGCCAAGCTGGTGGCCGACAAGCCGAAATGGGCGACGCGCAAGTCGTCGCAGATGGCGCTGGAAGCGATCAACCCGGTGGTGCCGGAAGCCATCGGCGGCTCCGCCGACCTCACCGGCTCGAACAACACCAAGACCGCCGGCCTCGATCCGGTGAAGCCCGGCGACTTCAAGGGCCGCTACATCTATTACGGCGTGCGCGAGCATGGCATGGCGGCGGCGATGAACGGCCTCGCCCTGCATGGCGGCGTGATCCCCTATGGCGGCACCTTCCTGGTGTTCAGCGACTACTGCCGCAATGCCATCCGCCTCTCGGCGCTGATGGGCCAGCGCGTGATCTATGTGATGACGCATGACTCGATCGGCCTGGGCGAAGATGGCCCGACGCATCAGCCGGTGGAGCATACCGCCTCGCTGCGCGCCATCCCGAACCTGCTGGTGCTGCGCCCGGCCGATGCGGTGGAAACCGCCGAGGCCTGGGATATCGCGCTGCGCTCCAAGGACCGCCCCGCCCTGCTCTGCCTGACGCGTCAGGACCTGGCCGCCGTGCGCGTCACCGATGCCGGCGAGAATCTCTCGGCCAAGGGCGGCTATGAACTGCGCGCTGCGGATGGCACGGCAAAGGTGACGCTGCTCGCCACCGGCTCGGAAATCTCCATTGCCATGGCGGCCCGCGACCTGCTGCAGCAGCAGGGCATCGGCACCCGCGTGGTGTCGCTGCCCTCCTTCGAGCTGTTCAACGAGCAGCCGGAAGCCTATCGCAAGGCAGTGCTGGGCATCGGCACGGTGCGCATCGCCATCGAGGCCGGTGTGCGCCAGGGCTGGGATGCCTATATCGGCGATAACGGCGCCTTCATCGGCATGAAGGGCTTTGGTGCCTCCGGCCCCTACGAGCTGCTTTACAAGCATTTCGGCATCACACCGGAAGCCGTGGTGGAAGCCGCCAAGGCACGGCTGTAACAAGCCGCAAAACCTTACAGTCATACCCGCGCACGCGGGTATCCCATTTTCTGTCAATGAAATGGGACCCTCGCCTGCGCGAGGGTGACGGCAGGGTATGTCCCTACCGATGCAGCCTGCGGTCCAGCGCCAGCAATCCGGCGCTGACCGTGACGGCGAAGGCGAACAGTATCAGCGCGATGGCCATGATCATGCGCACATCGTTGATGCTGATCGCGTTCATCAGCAGGAATCCCAGGCCGCGCTGGGAGGCGAACATCTCGCCCAGCAGCACGCCGAGCAAGGTGAGCGAGAAGCCGATGCGCTGGCCGGAGACAATCTCCGGCAGGGCTGCGGGCAGCAGCACGGTGCGCGCGGCGGTGAACGGATCGAGCCGCAGCGTCCTGGCGGTGCGGATATAGACCGGGCGGATATTGCGCACGGCGTTGAGCGTGAAGATCGTGACCGGAATGATGCCGTGCAGTGCGCCGAACGCCACCTTGGCCGGCAGCCCGAGGCCGAACAGCAGCAGCACCAGCGGATACAGCGTCACCTTCGGCAGCGCATAGAGGCCGACCAGTATCGGCTCCATCACCTGGCCGCTAGATTTATGCGCGCCGAGCATGATGCCAAGCGCCAGGCCGCCGAATGAAGCGATCAGCAGCGAATAGCCCAGCGCCCTGAGCGATTCCCAGAGATGCGGATAGAAATTGGCCCGCCCCAGCAGCGTGGCGGCGAACCGCACGGTTTCCGCCGGGCCGGACAATGCTTCATCACCCGCCCACCAATACATGCCCTGCCACAGCACCAGCACGGCAAGAGCGAGCAGCAGGAAATCCGTGGCCCTGCGCATCATCGGCCACCCCGGCGCGCAATCAGCCGCTGCTCCCAGATATGCAAAGCGGCGTTGATACTGCCGACCAGCAGCAGGATGAACAGCATCAGCGCATACATCGTGCGGTTATCGAAGTTGTTGTAGGCATAGGCAATGGAATAGCCCAGGCCGCCGCCCGACAGGATGAATTCCGAGGCAATCACGCCGATGAAGCTGTAGGCCACCGAGAGCTTCACACCGGTGAACAGATACGGCAGGGCCGAGGGCAGCTTGATGCGCAAGGCCACCGCCAGCGGCGGCATGTGATGCAGGCGGGCGGTTTTCAGCAGCACCGGCGGGATGCGGTCCAGCCCGTTCAGCGTGCTCACGATCATCGCCACCACGCCGAACAGGAAGCCGATGACAATGATCGGCAGACGGTTGAGGCCGAAGATGACAATGAAGATCGGATAGAAAACGAAGAACGGCACCGCGTACCACGTCGCCAGCAGCGGATCGAGCACGCGGCGCAGGCGCGGCAGGCTGTGGATCACCACGCCAAGCGCGAAGCCGACCGAGACGCAGAGCAGGAAGGCGATGCCGACATTGCCGAGCGTAGCGGCGATATCGTTGTTGAGCTTGCCGATGCGCAGCAAGCGCCACAGATTCTGCGCCATCTCGCTGGGCGGAATCATCGTCGCCTTCTTGATCCAGGCCAGCCGGCAGGCCAGTTCCAGCAGCCCGACCAGGCCGGCGATCAGCAGCAGCCGGACCCAGCCGAGCCGGCTCATGGCTTGCTGCCACTGTTGCCGCTGCCGCCCATGACTTTCAGCGATTCCGCGCGCAGATGCGACCACAGCCGCGCGGTGAGCGCGCCGAAGCCGGCTTCGGCCACCAGATTGCTGTCGCGTTCGCGCGGCCAGTTGGTTTCCACCAGATCGATGAAGCGGCCGGGCCGCGCCGACATCACGCCGACACGATCCGCCAGCATCGCGGCTTCATCCAGCGCATGGGTGATCAGCAGCACCGTGGCGCCGGTTTCGCGCCACAGCCGCAGCAATTCATCGCCCATCAGCAATCGTGTTTGCTGGTCCAGCGCGCCGAACGGCTCATCCAGCAGGATCAGGCGCGGCTGCATCACCAGGGTGCGCGCGATGCAGACGCGCTGGCGCATGCCGCCGGAAAGCTGCGCCGGATGCGCCTTGGCGAAATCCTTCAGCCCCATGAAACCGAGGGCATACTCCACCCGGCGCGCGATCTCGGCCGCCGCCATGCCCTGGCGGCGCAGGCCGAAGGCAACGTTATCGGCAACGCTGAGCCAGGGGAATGAGGCATCCTCCTGGAACACCACGCCGACGCCATCGGGCACGCTGTCGCCAATCGGCTGGCCCTCGAAACGCGCCACGCCGTCGCTCGGGCGCGCCAGACCGGCCAGCACATCCAGCAAGGTGGATTTGCCGCAGCCCGAAGGCCCGACCACGGCAAAGAATTCGCCGCGTTTCAGGGTCAGATCAATCGGCCCCAGCGCATGCACCGGCGGCTGCCCGCCGATGGCCGGATAGACGCGGGTGACGCCGGCGAGTTCCGCCGCCGGCGCCGCGCTGCCTGCGGTCACGAGGGCTTGCGCAGATCGGCAGGCAGGAAGGACGTATCCACCAGCTTCGACCAATCCACCGGACCATCCACTTCACCGATGATGCGCAGGCCCTCCACCATGCGGTCCATGGCCGCAAGGTCGATATCGCCCTTGCCCCAATAGCCCACGGCAATCATGTTGCGCACCGCCTTTTCGCCCAGCGGTGTGTCAAGGTTATAGGCCTTGGCGAAGATGGCGCCGGCCTCGGCAGGACTGGCATTGAGGAAATCGACGCCCTTGCGGCGGCCTTCGATGATCGCCTTCAGCTTGGCCGGCTGCTGCTTGATGAAGTCCGCCGTGGTGATACCGACAGTCTGGGTCAGGTTCGGCAGTTCCTTGGAGAGTTCAAACACCGGACGGTATTTATCCGACGAACGGCTCCAGATCGGATCCATCGTGGGGGCCGCCACCACGGCGCCCTGGCCGAGCGCGGTGAGACCGGCGCCAATCGAGCCGGTGGAGATGCGCTCCACCTTGTCGAGCGCCACGCCGTTCTTGGCCAGCACCATGATGCTGAGCATGTCGGTGACCGATTTCGGGCTGGTATAGGCGATCTTCTTGCCGACCAGATCCTTCACCGATTTGATCGGGCTGTCGGGCGTGGTCACCCACAGGATATCAGCCACCGAAACGGCGCCGGCATTGACGATCTTGATCGGCAGGCCTTCCTTGGCCGCAGCCACCGCCGCCGCCAGGCTCACCTCGCCATAGGGCAGGCCGCCGGCCAGCACGTTGCGCACCGTGGTGCCGCCGCCCTTGGAGGTGAGGATGCCGGTGATATCGACGCCAGCCTGCTTGAAGAAGCCCTTCTCCATCGCCACGGCATATGGTGCGCCATACATCAATGCGCCCCAATGGGTGACGCTGATTTCTTCCGCCTTGGCGGCGGGCGCGGCAAATCCCAGTGCAATAGCGGCAACCGCCAGGGCCTTCACTGCCTTGATGAGCATGGCCAAATCCTCCCGTTTATATTTTTGTCCGCAAAGCATAGCGGAGCCTGCAAGCAGGCGGCAAGGCAGACTGTTGCATTGGCAACCATGCCGGAGGCTGCGGCAGAATCAGGCCTCGCAACCCAGAAGATGCGGCGAATAAAGTTTATGTATATTTAGCCAAAAACGGGGAAAAATTTGTTGATTCCACAAACGATGCCCGCTTAAGAAGAAATATCAGCCAGGGTGATCTCCCCAGCCAGCGTACTGATCCACGAACTTTGCTTTTTCTGGGATGCCGCAGCGTCATCACCCCCTCCTTATCGCCGGCCTGATCCTGCTGCAAACCACAAGCTGGGTGCTGGTGCCGTATTTCACGCTGCCGAACGCGCCGCTGGATGTGATCGAGGGCGCGGTCTGGGGCCGGCAATTCGAACTCGGCTACCACAAGGGGCCACCGCTTTTCGCCTGGGCGCTCGGCCTCGGCCTGCAATTGCTGCCCGGCTCCATGCTGCCGGCCCTGCTGCTGAGCCAGTTCTCGCTCGGCCTCGCCTATTGGGCGGTGTGGCGCGTGGCGCGGCGGCTCTATGGCGACGACGACGCGCTGATCGTGCTGTTGCTGATGACCACGATCTATTTCTATGGCTTCCCGAGCCCGGAATTCAATCCGATCATCCTGCAGATGGCGTTTTCCGCCATTGCCGGCTCGTTCTTCTACACCGCCTTGCGCGACGACCGCCTGCGCGACTGGGTGATTGTCGGCATCGCCGCCGGGCTGGGCCTGCTGACGCGCTATTCCACGGCGATGTATCTGGTGGCGATGGCGGTGTTCGTGCTGCTGCAGCCGCAGGCGCGGCTCTGCCTGAAACGCCCCGGCCCGTATCTGGCAGCGGTGATAACCTTGCTGATCATGCTGCCGCATCTCTACTGGCTGCAAAATCATAACTTCGTCAGCTTCGCCTATGTCGATCAGCGCGCCGGTTTTTCCAGAGGCTGGAACCGTGTGCTGCTGCCGGTGCATTTCATCGGCAGCCAGTTCCTGGCGCTGCTGCCGCCGCTGGTCCTGCTGCTGATCGGCCTGGGCGCCAGGTCAGAACCCGTGGTCACGGCCCCGCGTGATAACCGTTTCGAAAAATGGTTCGTCATCGCCATCGCGCTCGGTCCTGTGCTGCTGGTGGTGATGCTGGCGCTGATCATGGGCCGCACGCCGCGCGCCATGTGGGGTGCACCGCTCTGGATCTTCGCCACTCTGCTGGTGCCGCTGCTGTTCAGCGACAAACTCTCCGCCACCGGACGGCGCTGGGTGGCCCGCGCCTGGCCGGTGATGTTCCTGCTGCCGCTGGCACTCTATGCCAGTGCCATGGTGGTGGGGCCACAGGTGATGAACCGCAACAAGCGCGTACACTTTCCGGGCCAGGAACTGGCCCGCACCGTGACCGATACCTGGCGGCGCGAAACCGGCCAGCCCCTGCGCTTTGTGGCTGGGCAGATGTGGCTCACCGGCAATGTGGTGTTCTATTCCAGCGACCGGCCGCAAAGTTTCACGGCGGCGAGCCGCATCGCCGCGCCCTGGATCGACAATGCCCGGCTGCGGCAATGCGGCGCCATGCTGCTCTGGCCCATCGCACTCGACGAGGATGAGATTCCGCATAATCTCGCCGCGGCTTTTCCCGATGCACGCCTGTTGCCGCCGCTGGTGCTCAAGCCGCCGCCCAACGCATTGCAGCACCTGCCCTTCCGCTTCGGCTGGGCAATAGCCCAGCCGGCGCCGGGGGCCGCTGCCTGCCCGGAACGCCGCTAGAACAACAGCTCTGCCAAACACGGGCAGCAGCGGCGGGTGGGTGTGGCGGGCGGGGGCTGCACATGCTATAGCCTCCCGGCCCATGCAAACGCCCATCCCCTTGCCCGCGCGCGCTTTTCGGTGATGACCTTGCCCGCCACTCCAGCGACAACCACCGCCAAAGCCCCCAGCTCCTGGATCCTGATCCGCCGCCTGCTGGCCGAGCATGTGCGGCCGCATATCGGCACCCTGGCAATCGCCGCCCTGAGCATGGCGGTGGTGGCCGCTGCCACGGCCGGCAATGCCTGGCTGCTGAAACCGATCCTGGATGGCCTGTTCGGCCAGGGCAATCCCGACTGGCTCTACCTGATCCCGGCCATGGTGATCGGCGTGGCGGTGATCAAGGGCTTCGCCGGCTATCTCGAAGGCTCGCTGATGGGCGGCTTCGGCGAACGCATCATCGCCGATACCCAGGTCCGCATGTATGCCAAGCTGATGCATGCCGATCTCGCCTGGCTGCACCAGATTCATTCCGGCAAGCTGATCGCCAGTTTCCTCTATGACGCGCATCTGCTGCGCGAGGCCGTGGGCAAGGCACTCACCGGCATCGTCAAAGACAGCCTCAGCCTGATCTTCCTCGCCATCGTGATGTTCCTGCAATACTGGCAGCTCTCGCTGGTGGTCTGCGTCATCTTCCCGATGGTGGCGATCTTCTCGCGCCGGCTGGGCAAGAAGACGCGCAAAGGCTCGAAGCGCAGCCAGGAAGAAACCGGCAAGCTGACCACCATCCTGAGCGAGACCTTCGACGGCGCCCGCATGGTGAAGGCCTATGGCATGGAGGACCGCGAGACCGAACGCGCCAGGGCCTCGGTGGAGCAGCGCCTCACCCATGCCATGCGCGTGATCCGCGCCCGCGCCGCCGCTTCACCCTCCACCGAGGCCCTGGGCGGCATCGCCATCGGCATCGTCGCCTTCATCGGCGGTCAGCAGATCATCGCCGGCACCACCACGCCCGGCACGCTGGGCAGCTTCATCGCCGCCGTGCTGATGGCCTATCAGCCGCTGAAATCGATCTCCACGCTCAATGTGTCGCTACAGGAAGGCCTTGCCGCAGCCGAGCGCATCTTTGCCGTGCTGGACCAGGAAGCCACCATCCGCGATGCCGCCGATGCCAAGACGCTTACCGTGCAGGGCGGCGAAATCCGCTTCGAGCAGGTCAGCTTCGCCTATGACCCGGAGCATCCGGCTCTGCGTACCGTCACCATTCAGGTGCCGGCGGGCCGCAAGGCCGCTCTTGTGGGTGCCTCGGGTGCTGGCAAGTCAACCATCCTCAACCTGATCCCGCGCTTCTACGATGCCAGTGCGGGCCAGGTGCTGATCGATGGCCAGGATGTGCGCGGCGTGACTTTAAGCAGCCTGCGCGGCAGCATCGCCCTGGTGAGTCAGGAACTCACCCTGTTCGACGATACCGTGCGCGCCAATATCGCCTATGGCCGTTCGGGCGCCAGCCAGGCCGAGATCGAAGCCGCGGCCAGTGCGGCGGCGGCGCATGATTTCATCACCGGCCTGCCGCAAGGCTACGATACCCTGGTGGGCGAAAATGGCGTGAAGCTTTCCGGCGGCCAGCGCCAGCGCATCGCCATCGCGCGCGCCATGCTGCGCGATGCGCCGATCCTGTTGCTGGATGAAGCTACTTCCGCGCTGGACAGCGAAAGCGAACGCCTGATCCAGGAAGCTCTGCGCCGGCTGATGCAGGGCCGCACCACCCTGGTAATCGCGCACCGCCTCTCCACCGTGATCGATGCCGATATCATCTTTGTGCTTGATCGCGGCCAGCTGGTGGAACAGGGCAGCCATGCCGAACTGCTGGCTAAAGGCGGCGTCTATGCGCGGCTCTATGCCACGCAATTCGCCGCCGGGGCCTGAGCCCGATGTCGTTGGTGAAGCGCCTGCTGCGCAGCGATGCCGCGCTGAACTTCGCCTCTGCCACCATCGCACTCTATATCCGCCTGGTGCGCGCCACCTCGCGCTGGCAGACCATCGGCGCGGAATATCCGCAAGCGCAATGGGATCAGCACAAGGCCTGCGTCGTCGTGTTCTGGCATGGCCGGCTGCTGCTGATGCCGCCCGCCTGGCAGGGCAGCACATTCCCGCTGCACATGCTGAGTTCGCAGCATCGCGATGCCGACCTGATCGTGCGCAGCGTCGCCCGTTTCGGCATCAAGACCATACGCGGCTCCACCGCCAACCCGAAGAAGGCCGATAAGGACAAGGGCGGCCGCGCCGCGCTGCGCGCCCTGCTCACCGTGCTGAAGCAGGGCAATGCGGTTGGCTTCACGCCCGATGGCCCGCGCGGGCCACGCATGCAGGTCAGCCCCGGCGTGATCGCCACCGCGCGCCTGGCCAAAGTGCCGATCCTGCCGATCACCTATTCGACCCGGCGACGCAAGATGATCAATACCTGGGACCGCTTCATCCTGCCGGCATTGTTCACCAGCGGCGTCACCATCTGGGGCGAACCGATCGACGTATCCAGCAACAACGATGAAAGCCTGGAGCAGGCGGCTTTGCGCGTGGAAGCGGCTCTCAACGCCATCACGGCGCAAGCCGACCGGCTTTGCGGCCATGTGCCGGTAGAACCGGCGCCGCGGGACAAATAGCCATGCCGCGGACGCCCGACTTCTGGTC
This sequence comes from Ferrovibrio sp., assembly GCF_965278975.1. Lineage (GTDB taxonomy): Bacteria > Pseudomonadota > Alphaproteobacteria > Ferrovibrionales > Ferrovibrionaceae > Ferrovibrio. The sequence continues at coordinate 3,300,854 of NZ_OZ257126.1, read as the reverse complement.
TGCCGGCACCACGTCATCGCTGCCCGCCCTGTTGTCGCCGCTGGCCCTGCTCTATGGCCTGGGCAACCGCCTGAACCGCGCCTTAGCCCAGCCGCAGGAAGTGGCGGTGCCGGTGATCTCGGTTGGCAATCTGGTTGCCGGTGGCGCCGGTAAAACGCCGACAGCCATCGCCCTGGCGGCCCGGCTGAAAGCCATGGGCCGCTTGCCCGCGATAATCAGCCGTGGCTATGGCGGCAGCGAAGCCGGTCCGCTGCGCGTCGATCCTAGCCTGCACACGGCGGCTTTGGTTGGCGATGAAGCCCTGCTGCTGGCGCGTGCGGCACCAACCTGGATCGGCCGCGACCGCCCCGATGCCGCCCGCGCCGCCTGCCGCGCCGGCTGCGATATCCTGCTGGCCGACGACGCGCATCAGACCTATGCCCTGGAACGCGATATCAACTTGCTGGTGGTGGATGCCGCGCAAGGATTCGGCAATGGCTGCCTGCTGCCCGCCGGTCCGTTGCGCGAAGGCATCGCGGAAGGCCTGGAGCGCGCCGATGCTGTGATCCTGATCGGCCAGCCGGCGCAGCCTTTCGATTTCGGCGCGCTGCCGGTATTCGCTGCCGCATTGCAGCCGCTGGCGGCAGATGCGGCGATGCTGAAGGATGAGCGCGTGCTGGCTTTCGCCGGCATCGGGCGGCCAGAGAAATTCTTCGCCACGCTGGAAAGCATCGGCGCGCATGTCGCTGAACGCCAGGCTTTCCCCGATCATGGCGCCTATGACACCGATACGGTCATGCGGCTGGTGGAGCGTGCCGTGGCGCTGAAGGCGCAGGCCGTCACCACCGAGAAGGATTTGATGCGGTTGCCGCCGGAAGCCCGCGCCATGGTGCAGGTGCTGCGCGTCGAACTGGTATTCGAAGCGCCCGGGCGCATCGAAGCCTTCATCACCGAGGCCTTGACCGATGCCTAAGATATTCGGCATCGAAACGCGCGCCGAGCCGCATGAATATGCCGCCGCTTTCGGCGCCCGCTTCGCGCTCGCGCTGTTCGGCTGCCTGCCGCTGGATACGGCCTCGGCTTTCGGCGGCTGGATCGCGCGCAAGCTCGGGCCGCGCATCGGCATCCACCGCGTTGCCGCGCGGCAGCTGCGCCGCGCCCTGCCCGGCCTGGACGATGCTGCCGTGGCGCGCGTGCTGGATGGCATGTGGGACAATCTCGGCCGCGTGATAGCGGAATACCCGCATCTGCCCAAGCTGCGCCTGGGCGATCGCGTCGAACTGGTCGGCACCGAGTATCTGGATGCCGTGCGTGAATCCGGCAAGGCGGCGATCTTCTTCTCGGCGCATTTCGGCAATTGGGAATTGATCAGCCTGGCCGGCTCGCAAAGCGGCCTGCCGCTCACCCTGGTCTACCGCGCCGCCAACAACCCGCTGACCGAGGAATTGCTGCAAAACCTGCGCGCACGCGCCAGCAATGCGCGGCATGTGCCGAAAGGCGTGCGCGCCGCGCGCGCGCTGTTGCAGGCTTTGCAGAACAACGAAGCCCTCGGCATGCTGGTGGACCAGAAGCTCAATTCCGGCGTCAGCGTGCCGTTCTTCGGCCGCCCGGCAATGACCGCGCCGGCGATTGCCGAGCTTGCCTTACGGCTGGGCTGCCCGGTGCTGGGCGTGCGCGCCGAGCGGCTGGGCGGCGCCCGCTTCCGCGTCACCGTCGAGCCGCCGTTTATCCTGACGCCAAGCGGCGACCGCGAGGCCGATGTGCTGGCCGGCCTGGGCAAAGTGCATGCGGTGCTGGAACGCTGGATCCGGGACCGCCCGGATCACTGGTTCTGGGTGCACAAACGCTGGCCGAGAGACTAGCGGCTGATTACTCCGCCGCTTCCGAACGCGCCGGATCATAGGCGAGGTTCGGCGCCAGCCAGCGTTCCATCACATCCAGCGGCATCTGCTTGCGGTTGGCGTAATCCGCCACCTGATCGCGCTGGATGCGGCCGACGCCGAAATAGCGCGCGTCGGGATGGCTGAAATACCAGCCGCTCACTGCCGCCGAAGGCCACATGGCGAAACTCTCGGTCAGCGTGATGCCGGCCTTCGCCGTGGCATCGAGCAGCTTGAACAGCGTCGCCTTCTCGGTATGGTCCGGGCAGGCCGGATAGCCCGGCGCCGGACGGATACCGCGATAGCCCTCGGCAATCAGTTCGTCGTTGCTCAGGGCTTCCGCCGACGCATAGCCCCAGAACTCCTTGCGCACGCGCTCATGCAGGCGCTCGGCGAAGGCTTCCGCCAGGCGGTCGGCCAGGGCCTGGGCCATGATGCCGGAATAATCATCCTGCTTGGCGGTGAATTCGCGCTTGATCCACTCATCCAGGCCGATACCAGCCGTGCAGGCGAAAGCGCCGACATAATCGGCGGTGCCGGCAGGGGCGACATAATCGGCGAGGCAGAAATTCGCCCGGTCACCATCGCGCTTCATCTGCTGGCGCAGCATATGCAGCCGTGCCACCTCGGCCTTGCGGCCATCATCGGCGAACAGGCTGATATCGTCATGGTTGATGCTGTTGGCCGGCCAGAAGCCGATCACGGCGGAGGCCCGGATCGGCTTTTCCTCCACCATGCGCTTGAGCAAAGCCTGGGCATCCTTGAACAGGTTGCTCGCTGCCTCGCCCACCACATTGTCGGTGAGGATGGCGGGATAGCGGCCGCGCAACTCCCAGGAGGAGAAGAACGGCGTCCAGTCGATGCGCTCGACCAGTTCGGCAATCGGATAATCCTCGAACACCTTCAGCCCGAGGAAGCCGGGCTTGGGCGGCTGATAGCCGCTCCAATCCAGCTTCAGGCCATTGGCGCGGGCCTCGGCAATGCTCTGGCGCGGCCCGGCATTGCGCTCGCGCGAATGGATCTCGCGGATATTGGCGTATTCGTTGGCGATCTCGGCATTGTATTGCGGCGCATCGTTCGCCGAGACCAGCTTGCCGGCAACACCGACCGCACGCGACGCATCGGTCACATACACTACCGGGCCGGTATAGTTCGGCGCGATCTTCACCGCCGTATGCACCTTCGACGTGGTGGCGCCGCCGATCATCAGCGGCAGGCGCAGGCCCTCGCGCTGCATCTCGCTGGCGACATAGCACATCTCGTCCAGGCTCGGCGTGATCAGGCCGGACAGGCCGATGATATCGGCGCCCTGCTTCTTGGCTTCATCCAGGATGCGAGCGCAGGGCACCATGACACCTAGGTCGATGACTTCGTAATTATTGCACTGGAGCACGACGCCGACGATGTTCTTGCCGATATCGTGCACATCGCCCTTCACCGTGGCCATCAGCACCTTGCCGTTGGTGCGGGCCGGGCCGGACGACTTCTCTGCTTCGATGAAGGGCAGCAGGTAGGCCACCGCCTTCTTCATCACGCGCGCCGACTTCACCACCTGCGGCAGGAACATCTTGCCGGCGCCGAACAGGTCGCCGACGATATTCATGCCGTCCATCAGCGGACCTTCGATCACTTCGAGCGGCCGGGTGGCGGTGAGGCGTGCCTCTTCCGTATCTTCGTCGATGAAATCGGTGATGCCCTGCACCAGGGCATGAGCCAGGCGCTCGCGCACCGGCTTCTCGCGCCAGGCGAGATCGGCTTCCTGCTTCTTGGCACCACCCTTGTAGCTCTCGGCCACTTCCAGCAGCCGCTCGGTGGCATCCGGGCGGCGGTTGAGGATCACATCCTCGACGCGCTCGCGCAGATCAAGCGGAATGTCTTCATATACCGGCAACTGGCCGGCATTGACGATGCCCATATCCATGCCGGCCTTGATACCGTGATACAGGAACACCGCATGCATGGTTTCGCGCAGGCGCTCGTTGCCACGGAAGGAGAAGCTGACATTCGACACGCCGCCGGAGATATGCACATGCGGCAGGTTGGCGCGCACGCGCTTGGCGCCCTCGAAGAACTCGATGGCGTAGTTGTTATGCTCTTCGATGCCGGTGGCGACGGCGAAAATATTGAGATCGAAGATGATGTCTTCCGCCGCAAAGCCGACCTGCTCGGTCAGCAGCTTGTAGGCACGGGCGCAGATTTCATACTTGCGGTCGGCGGTATCGGCCTGGCCCTGCTCATCGAAAGCCATGACCACGACAGCGGCGCCATAGCGCAGCACCTTGCGCGCCTGGGCGAAGAACTGCGCCTCGCCTTCCTTCAGGCTGATCGAATTCACCACCGCCTTGCCCTGCACGCATTGCAGGCCGGCCTCGATCACATCCCACTTGGATGAGTCGATCATCAGCGGCACACGGCTGATATCCGGCTCGGAGGCGATCAGGTTGAGGTATTTCACCATCGCCGCCTTGGAGTCGAGCATGCCCTCGTCCATGTTGACGTCGATGATCTGGGCGCCGTTTTCCACCTGCTGGCGCGCAATGGCCAAGGCTTCGTCATATTCGCCGGCAAGGATCAGCTTGCGGAACTTGGCCGATCCGGTGACGTTGGTGCGCTCACCAACATTGATGAAGACGGGAAGGCTCATGCTGCGGGCACCGCGAAAGGTTCGAGGCCAGAGAGGCGGAGCTGGCGGGGGATGGCGGGAATTGAGCGGGGCTTGACGCCGCGCACGCTGTCTGCAATGGCACGGATATGGTCCGGCGTGGTGCCGCAGCAGCCACCGACGATATTCACCAGGCCATGCTCGGCCCATTCGCGCAGATGGCCCGCCGTGGTGTGTGGCTCCTCGTCATATTCACCGAACTGGTTCGGCAAGCCGGCATTGGGATAGGCGCTGATTTTCACATCGGCGACGCGCGACAACTCGGCGACATAGGGCCGCATCTGCTCAGCGCCAAAGGCACAGTTCAGGCCGATGGAGAACGGCTTGGCATGGCGCAGGGAATTCCAGAAGGCTTCCGCCGTCTGGCCCGAAAGCGTGCGGCCGGACAAGTCAGTGATGGTGCCGGAGATCATCACCGGCCATTCCTCGCCCAGTTCGTCGAACAATTCGTAGACAGCGAAAACCGCCGCCTTGGCGTTCAGCGTATCGAAAATGGTTTCGATCAGCAGGATATCGGCGCCGCCAACCAGCAGGCCGAGCCCCTGGGCGCGGTAGGCATCGCGCAGTTCATCGAAGGTGATGTTGCGGAAATCCGGCCGGTTGACATCAGGCGACAGCGACGCGGTGCGGTTGGTCGGCCCGATGGCGCCAGCCACGAAACGCGGCCGCGCCGGATCGGCAGCGGTGGCGATATCGGCAGCCTGGCGCGCCAGCTTGGCGCCTTCCACATTGATCTCATCGACAGCGGATTCGAGATGGTAGTCGGCCTGGCTGATCCAGGTGCCGCTGAAAGTGTTGGTTTCGATGATATCGGCGCCGGCATCGAGATATTCGCCATGCACCGCCAGGATCACATCCGGGCGCGTGATGTTGAGCAGATCATGGTTGCCCTTGAGGTCGCTGTTGGCGCCCGAGAAGCGCGTGCCGCGGTAATCCTGCTCCTGCAGCTTGCGCCGTTGCAGCATGGTGCCCATGGCGCCATCCAGCACCAGGATGCGCTCTCCCGCCGAGGCGTACAAAGCCTTGCGCCGCGCCAGCCGCGCCGGCTTGGCTGCCGCCAGAATCTGCTTCGCGTTCTCGATCATGCCGCGCTCCCGGCCTGCTGCACTTCCGCCTGCTGGGGCCGCACGCCAAGGATATGGCAGATGGCGTAGGTCAGGTCGGCGCGGTTCAGCGTGTAGAAATGGAATTCATCCAGGCCGGCAGCCTGCAGCCGGCGGCATTGCTCGGCGGCGATATGCGCCGCCACCATGCGGCGGGTTTCGGGATCATCATCCAGGCCATCGAACATATCAGCCAGCCAGGCCGGCACGGAAGCGCCGCAGGCCGCCGAGAAACGCACCACCTGGCGGAAATTCGTCACCGGCAGGATGCCCGGCACGATCGGCTGCGAAATGCCGGCCGAGCGGGCACGGTCGAGGAAACGCAGGAAGGTTTCGGTATCGAAGAAATACTGCGACACCAGGCGCGTGGCGCCAGCATCCACCTTGCGCTTCAGGTAATCCAGTTCCAGGCGCGGCGCGGTGCCATCGGGATGGCCTTCCGGGTAGCAGCCGGCGCTGATCTCGAAATCCGCCACCTTACGCAGACCGGCCACCAGTTCGGTGGAACTGGCATAGCCCTGGGGATGCGCGGTGAAGCCCTTGGAACCTTCCGGCGGATCGCCGCGCAAGGCGACGATATGCTTGATGCCGGCTTCCCAGTAATGCCGCGCCACTTCATCCACTTCAGCGCGCGAGGCGCCGACGCAGGTGAGATGCGCCGCCGGCTTGAGATTGGTTTCCTGGCGGATGCGCACCACGGTGGCATGGGTGCGTTCGCGGGTGGAGCCGCCGGCGCCATAGGTGACCGAGACGAAGCGCGGATTGAGCGGCGCCAGCCGTGTCACGCTGCGCCACAGGCTTTCTTCCATCTCCGGTGTTTTCGGCGGGAAGAATTCGAACGAGACCTTGAGCGGGCCGGTGCGGCGCGCCGAAGCGGCGATGGGATCGAGCTGGATCATGCGGCGACAATCTTCTTCACGGGTGAAACGCCAGGGGTTGCTGTGGCAGCGGCGCGGCGTTCGGTACGCCAGACATTGACGGTGAGCGGCTGGCCCGGCAGCGCCACCATCTGGCCCGGCTCCAGGCCGGCGGCAGAACACCATTGCCGCACTTCCGCATCGGAAAAGCCGAGGCGGCGATGGGCATGGTCCTTGCGCAGGAATTCCAGGTCATGCGGCGCGAAATCGACCACGATCAGCTGGCCGCCGGGGCGCAGCACGCGGGCCGCTTCGTTGATCGCCTTGGCCGGTTCGTCGGCGTAATGCAGCACCTGATGCACGATGGCGACGTCGAAGCTCTGCGCCGGCAGCGGCAGGTTATACATATCGGCCTGGCGCACCTGGGCATTGCGGATGCCGGCGCGTTCCAGATTGGTGCGCGCCACGGCCAGCATCTCGCGGCTCAGGTCGACACCGATGGCGCGCTCGAAATGCGGCGCCAGCACTTCCAGCAGCCGGCCGGTGCCGGTGCCGATATCCAGCAGGTCGGCGCCCTGGCGCTGGGCGATCAGGCCGGCCACCGCTGCCTCCACCTGCTGCTCATCGACATAGAGCGAGCGGATCTGCGACCAGCGCGGCGCGTTGACGCGGAAATAGGCTTCGGCGGCCTCGGCGCGGGCACGCTTCACGGCTGTAAGCCGCTCGGCATCGCGCGACAGCGTGGCATCGCCCGATGGCAGCAGGGCCGTCACCGCCCGCACCAGCGGCGCGCCGCTGAGGCGCTCGCCCACGCGGTAGAAGGCCCAGGTGCCCTCCGGCACCCGCTCCAGCAGCCCGGCTTCGCAGAGCAGCTTGAGATGGCGGGAAACCCGGGGCTGGCTCTGGCCCAGGATCTGGGTCAGTTCCGTCACCGTCAGTTCCGCCTGGCCGCACAAGGCCAGCAGCCGCAGCCGGGTCGGCTCGGCGGCGGCGCGGAGCGCGGCCATCAGGGTATCGAGGTTCAGGGCGGCTTCAGTTGTCATGGCAAGACATACATAAACATATCTTTATGTTTTTGTATAGAGTTTTCTGCCGAAAGGTGCCTGCCGCCACTAAAATGACACGCCGGGGGGGTTTGGTTATGCTGTTACGATGGATTATAAACGGGCGGTCGACCTCTGAATCGCCCCGAAAGACCTTTCCAGATAGGACTTTAACGACGATGTCGCGCCCGCTTAGCCTGCCCCTGACGCGCTTTTCCGCCGCCCCCTTCCGGCCGCTTGCCGCCGCCCTGCTGCTGCTGGCCGGCCTGGCCTTCGCCGCCCCGCAGGCGAGCCGCGCCGCCGAAGCCGATGCCTTCATCCGCACCGTCGGCACCGAGACCCTGGAAGTGCTGGCCGCCCGCTCCGCCGATACCGCCAAGCGCGAGAGCCTTGTGCGCGACCTGCTGGAAAAGCACCTCGATCTTGAAAGCGTCAGCCGCTTCTGCCTCGGCCGCTATGCCCGCCAGCTTAACGAGCCGCAGGCCAAGGAATATGACGGCCTGTTCATCGACTACATGGTGAAGGTCTATTCCGGCCTGCTGGCGCAATATGACGGCCAGACCCTGAGTGTGCAGGAAGGCGTCAACCGCGACAACGAAGCGGCCCAGATCGTGCTCTCGCAGATCAACCGCAAGAGCGGCCCGCCGATCCGCGTCGAGTGGAAGGTGGTGAACAAGGCCGGCGCGCAGAAGGTCACCGATGTGATCATCGAGGGCGTCAGCATGGCCTTCACCCAGCGCCAGCAGTTTGAATCGGTGCTGCAGAACAATGGCGGCAAGATTGATGCGCTGTTCACCGCCATGCGCCGCCAGATCAGCCGCTAAGCCATCAACAGAAAACGGGCGAGGATGACTGCCACCCTCGCCCACTCAATAAAGCAGATACCCTGCCTCAGCTGGCGGTAGCCGGCTGCGCCGTCAGTTCCAGGGCATAGCCGGCGGAACGGACGGTACGGATCACATCATCCTCGCCCTCGCCATTCAGCGCCTTGCGCAGGCGGCGAATATGCACGTCAACGGTCCGCTGCTCCACATAGATGTCGCGGCCCCAAACCGAATCCAGCAGCTGATCGCGGCTCAGCACGCGGCCGGGATGCTCCAGGAAGAAACGCAGCAGGCGGAACTCGGTCGGGCCGAGATGCACTTCGCGGCCGTTGCGCGTCACCTTGTGGGTGGCGATATCCATCACCAGACCGCCATAGGTCAGCACTTCCTCGGCCAGTGCCGGGCGGATGCGGCGCAGCACCGCGCGGATGCGGGCCAGCAATTCGCTGGGGCTGAACGGCTTGGCGATGTAGTCGTCGGCGCCGGCATCCAGGCCACGCACGCGGTCGGCTTCCTCGCCGCGCGCCGTCAGCATGATGATCGGCACGTTGCGGGCATTGGGATCGCGGCGCAGCTGGCGGCAGACTTCCAGGCCGGACAGCCTGGGCAGCATCCAGTCGAGCAGGATCAGGTCGGGCATATGCTCTGCCACACGCAGCAGCGCCTGCTCGCCATCCACCGCCTCATCGACGATATAGTTCTCTTTTTCGAGGTTGTAGCGCAGCAGCGCCAGCAGCGCCGCCTCATCCTCGATGACCAGAACCCGCGGCTTCACGGCCACGCCCATGTTACTCTCCTGCCTTGTCGACCACGGCGAAACTGGTCTGATCGCCCTTCGGGCGTTCATCCTTCAGCATCTCGCCCTTCACTGAATAATGAATCAGTTCCGCGATGTTGGTGGTGTGATCACCAATGCGCTCGATATTCTTGGCGATGAACAGCAGATGCGTGCAGGCGGTGATCGAGCGCGGGTCTTCCATCATGTAGGTCAGCAGCTCGCGGAACAGGCTGTTGTACATGTCGTCCACTTCCTCGTCGCGCAGCCAGACCGCATCGGCCTTGGCGGCATCATCCGAGATATAAGCGTCGAGCGTGTCCTTGATCATGGCCTGCACCATGGCGGCCATGCGCGGCACCACGCTCACCGGCCGCACCACCGGCGACTGGTTCAGCACCAGGGAACGCTTGGCAACATTCTTGGCATAGTCGCCGATGCGCTCAAGCTCGGAAGAGATGCGCAGCGCCGAAACGATGATGCGCAGATCGATGGCCATCGGCTGGCGCAGGGCTAGCAGGTTGATGGCGAATTCATCGAGCTGGGTACGCAGGGCATCGATCTTGGCATCGCCCTTCACCACATCGGTGGCGAGGTCTGAGTCGCGCTTGGCAACGGCATTGACCGCGGCGGCAAGCTGCGATTCCGCAAGACCGCCCATCTGCACGACGAGCGTGCCGAGCTTCTTCAGGTCCTGATCGTAGGCCTTTACGGTATGGCTGGCATTGGTCATCGGATCCTCTTTTCCTTAAGCTGGCCTCAGCCGAAACGGCCCGTGATATAGCCTTGCGTGCGCTCGTCGCTCGGATTGGTGAAGATGGTCTTGGTATCGCCAGACTCCACCAGGATGCCGAGATGGAAGAAGGCGGTGCGCTGCGAGACGCGCGCCGCCTGCTGCATCGAGTGCGTAACGATGACGATGGTGTAGTTCTCGCGCAGTTCGTCGATCAGTTCCTCGATATGCGCCGTGGCGATCGGATCGAGCGCCGAGCAGGGCTCGTCCATCAAGATCACTTCCGGCGATACCGCCAGGGCGCGGGCGATGCAGAGGCGCTGCTGCTGGCCGCCCGAGAGGCCGGTGCCGGCTTCAGCGAGGCGGTCGCCCACTTCCTTCCACAGGCCGGCGCGCTTCAGGCTCTTCTCGACGATCAGGTCGAGTTCATCCTTGCTCTCGGCCAGACCATGGATGCGCGGGCCGTAGGCGACATTCTCGTAGATCGACTTCGGGAACGGGTTCGGCTTCTGGAACACCATGCCGACGCGGGCGCGCAGTTGCACTACGTCCACCTTGGTGTCGTAGATGTCGAGCGTATCGAGCTTGATGTCGCCTTCGACGCGGCAGCCGCGCACGGTGTCGTTCATGCGGTTCAGCGACCGCAGGAAGGTGGACTTGCCGCAACCCGAGGGACCGATCAGCGCGGTGACGGAATTGGCTTCGATATCGAGATCGATTTCCTTAAGCGCCTGCTTCTCGCCGTAGAAGACGTTGACCTTGCGGGCCGCCATCTTCACATCGTGGGCGTGCTGACCATTCTGCATGGGAGACTTTCCTAGACCTGGGTTTTCGTTACCAGTGGGACTTCTGTTAGCAGTGCCTGTTTACCAGCGGCGCTCGAACCGCTTGCGCAGCAGGATGGCGGCCAAATTCATCAGCAGCAGGAAGACCAGCAGCACGATGATGGCAGCCGAGGTTTTCTCGACGAAGCCGCGTTCAGCACTGTCTGCCCACATGAAGATCTGTACCGGCAGCACGGTCGCGGCATCCACCGGGGTGGTGGGAATATCGACGATGAAGGCGACCATGCCGATCATCAGCAATGGCGCGGTTTCGCCCAGTGCATGTGCCATCGCGATGATCGTGCCGGTGAGGATGCCGGGCATCGCCAGCGGCAGCACATGATGCAGCACCGCCTGCAGCGGCGAGGCACCGAGGCCGAGCGCGGCCTGGCGGATCGAGGGCGGCACGGCGCGCAGCGCCGCACGGGCGGCGATGATGATCACCGGCAGACTCATCAGCGCCAGCACCAGGCCGCCGATCATCGGCGCCGAGCGCGGCATACCGAAGAAGCCGATGAACACCGCAAGGCCGAGCAGGCCGTAGACGATGGAGGGAACGGCGGCGAGGTTGTTGATGTTGACCTCGATGATTTCCGTCCAGCGGTTCTTGGGCGCGAATTCCTCAAGGTAGATCGCGGCCATGATGCCGAGCGGGAAAGCCACGATCAGCGTTACCAGCAGGGTGTAGAAGGACCCCACCACGCCACCCCAGACGCCGACCAGTTCCGGCTCGCGGCTATCGGCGGCGGTGAAGAAGCGCTTGTTGAACTGCAATTCCAGATCGCCCGTGGCCTTCAGCGCGTCGATCCACTTGACCTGCGCGTCCTTGATCTTGCGCTCGCCTTCGGCAGCCTTGGTATCGACCTGGCCCTTCACGAACATGTCGACATCGGAAGCCAGCGGCAGCCACACCTTGCGGGTGGTGCCGATGATGGCGGGATCGGCCACCACCAGGCGGCCAAGCTGCGCTTCGGCGCCGGCGCTGATCATGCCCTGCAACTGGCGGCGCTGGGTACGGCTCTGCGCCTCGGGGAAACGCTTCTGCAGCGAGGCCAGGATCAGGCCGCCGTAATTGCCCTGCATCAGCTTGCGCTGATCGGTCGTGCCGGGCGGTGCGATCTGGTCGGCGGTGAACTCGATCTCAAGCTGCACATGGCCCTGGCGGAAGGCGGTGAAGCCGTTGCTCAGAATGGTGAACAGCAGCACAGCCAACGCCGCGAGCGAGAAGATGATGGCGCCCAGGCCGATCATCTTGAAACGGCGTTCGGCGGCGTAGCGCGCCTTCAGCCGCCGCGTCGCGGCTTCGGTCATGTGCAGACCGGTGCCGGCAGCCTGGCGCATTGCAGCGTTATCCACGGCCATATCAGTCATATTGCTCTCGATATTTCTTGACGATGCGAAGCGCAGCGATGTTGAGCGACAGGGTAACGGCGAACAGCACCAGGCCGAGCGCGAAGGCGGCGAGCGTCTTCGGGCTGTCGAATTCCTGATCACCAACCAGCAGGGCCGCGATATGCACCGTCACGGTGCTGACCGCGGCCAGCGGGTTGGCGGTGATATTGGCGGCAAGGCCGGCAGCCATCACCACGATCATGGTTTCACCCAGCGCGCGGCTGAAGGCCAGGATCACGGAAGCCGCGATGCCCGGCAGAGCCGCCGGCAGGATCACCCGCTTGATGGTTTCCGATTTTGTCGCGCCCAGCCCGTAGGAACCATCGCGCAGGCTCTGCGGCACGGCGTTGATCACGTCGTCCGACAGCGAGGAGACGAACGGGATGATCATGATGCCCATCACCAGGCCGGCGGCGAGCGCCGACTGTGACGCCACCTGCAATCCGATGCTCTCGCCGATACGCTGCACGAAGGGCGCCACGGTAAGCGCGGCGAAGAAGCCGTAGACCACGGTGGGGATACCAGCCAGCACTTCCAGCGCCGGCTTGACCCAGGCGCGCAGACTCTGCGGCGCGTATTCCGCCATGTAGACCGCACTCATCAGGCCGACCGGCACCGCCACCAGCATGGCGATCAAGGCGATCAGCAGCGTGCCGGCAAACAGCGGCACGGCACCGAAGGCGCCCGAGGAACCGACCTGATCGGCGCGGATCGCCATCTGCGGCGACCAGGTGAGGCCGAACAGGAATTCAAAGGCATTGACCTTGGCGAAGAAGCGCGCCGCCTCAAACACCAGCGACAGCACGATGCCGACCGTGGTGAACACCGCCAGCGTGGACGCGGCGATCAGCAGCCAGTTGGCAACGCGCTCGACCTGGTTGCGGGCGCGGAAGTCAGCCGAGATATGGCGCAGGCCGATGATCATGCCGCCGATCAGCAGGCAGAGGCTGAGCACCCAGAGCGCGGCATCACCGGTCTGGCGCAGGCTGATGTAATGCTCGGCGATCGGGCGCAGCACCGGATCGGCGCTGTCCATCGGCACCAGGCCGTAGGCGATGTTGCGCACATTCGACATGGTGAGCGAGAGCTGGTCGGCACGCTGGCTGGCCAGTTCGGTCGGCAGCGCGCTCTGCACCAGCATGCGCACCACGGCATCTTCGGCGGCGATCCAGCTGAGGAAAAGCAGGGCGGCGGGCAGACCGCACCAGACGACCACATGCCAGCCATAGAAAGTCGGCAGGCTGTGCAGGTTGCTACCGCGGCCGCCTGCGCTGGCAAGCGCGCGGCGCCGGCCCAGCATGTAGCCGACAATCGTCAGCACCAGCAGGACCGCGAACAACAATGATATCGACATAGGCCCCCCAGCGGCGCCGGCAAACGGGAAACACGTTACTCGATAAAGGCCGGCGGCCGGTTGCCCGGCCGCCGGTAATGCGGCATTACATCGCCAGGTTGGTCAGACCCAGAACCTGCGAACGGACGCTGTCGATCTCGGCCTTCGGCATGGCGACGAGGCCCTTCTTCTCCAGGTAGCCGTTGGCGGCCATGGCGCGGTCGCTGACATACTCGGCCAGGAATTCCTTCATGCCCGGCACAACGCCGACATGGGCCTTCTTGACGTAGACGAACAGCGGGCGCGACACCGGATACTTGCCCGACGAGATGGTCTCGAATTCGGCTTCGACGCCATCAACCGCCACGTCCTGCAGCTTGTCGGCATTTTCCTCAAGGAAGGAATAGCCGAACACGCCCATCAGGCCGGTGGCGCCGGAGGCCAGGCGCTGAACGATCAGGTTGTCGTTCTCGCCGGCTTCGATGAAGGCACCGTCTTCACGGATCTTGGCGCAGGCAGTGGCCTTGGCCTTGGCGTCCGCGATGGCGTTCACTTCCGGGAACTTCTTGCAGCCGACATCCATCACCAGTTCGACGAAGCTGTCGCGGGTGCCCGAGGTCGGGGGCGGACCCATCACTTCGATCTTCCAATCCGGCAGGCTGGCGTTGATCTGCTTCCAGGTCTTGTACGGGTTGGCGACCAGCTGGCCGTTCACCGGCACCTGGGCGGCGAGCGCCAGCCAGATTTCTTCACGCTTCAGGTTGACCTTGGTGCCGCCCTTCTTCATGGCGACCGCAATGCCGTCGAAGCCGACCTTCATCTCGACGATGTCCTTGACGCCGTTGGTGGCGCACTGCTCGAACTCCGCCTTGGTCATGCGGCGCGAGGCATTGGTCATGTCCGGGTGCTGGGTGCCGACGCCGGCGCAGAACAGCTTCATGCCGCCGCCAGTGCCGGTGCTTTCCACGATCGGCGCCTTGAAGCCGCCGGACTGCGAGAAGCGTTCAGCCACGGTGGTGGTGAACGGATAGACGGTCGACGAACCGACAACGCGGATCTGGTCGCGGGCGGCCTGGGCCGAAGCCTGGCCAGCGACGCCGAGCGCAGCCACGGAAGCGATGGTCGCCAGGAGGAGAGTCTGCTTGATCACGATGGAACCTCTCAGATGTTCATGCGCGATGCCGGGCACCGCGCGTCCTTGCCAGCGTGCCGGGCCGGATTGCCCACTTGGCTGACGGCGCGGACCCTAGCGACGGGCAGTGACATAGATGTGACTCTATTGTTTCAGGCGTATGACAATCGCCGACGGCTTATTCAAAGGGATAGAAATATTTATCGAACAATAGGCAAACGTATGGCGAATATGGAGCCTTTTCCCACCTCTGAATCAATGACAAGCCTGCCACGATGGCGGCTGATGATGTGCTTCACGATGGCCAGCCCGAGGCCGGTGCCGCCGAGTTCCCGGCTGCGTGCCGAGTCGACCCGGTAGAATCGTTCCGTGAGGCGCGGCAAATGCTGTTTCGGGATGCCATCGCCTTCATCCGTCACCGCCACTTCCAGCCCCAGTTCATCATGGCGGCGCAGGCCGACGGTGACGGTGCTGCCCGGCCGGCCATACTTCACCGCGTTGTCGATCAGGTTCTGGAACACCTGGGCCAGTTCATCGCGCGCACCCAGCGCTGCCGGCGCGGCATCGTCGAGTTCCAGCTTGATGGTGATGTCCTTGGCTTCCGCCTGCGGTGCCAGGCCCTCGGCAAGGTCGCGCAGCAGCGGCTGCAATGCCACTGCATCGCGCGGCCGGTCATGCTCGCGCATCTCGATCTGCGACAGCGACAGCAGGTCGTTGATCAGCCGCGCCATGCGTGCCGCCTGGTCGCGCATGATGCCGAGGAAGCGCAGCCGCGCCGGTTCGTCATCGCGCGCCGGCCCCAGCAGCGTTTCGATGAAGCCGACCAGGCTGGCCAGCGGCGTGCGCAATTCATGGCTGGCATTGGCGACGAAATCGGCGCGCATGCGTTCGGCCTTCTGCAATGCCGTGATGTCATGCAGCGCCAGCACGGCGGCCATTTCCGGCCGTGCCCCTTCCTGGCCCGAGGGCAAGGCGGCAACGCGCAGCGAAAAGCTCTTGCCCTCCGCCGTGGGCAGCGAGAAATCCGCCGCCACCAAGGCCGACTGCCCGGCCAGCACGCCGTCGGCGGCATCCAGCACGGAAGGGTGGCGCAAGGCCAGCGACAGATCCTGGCCGACGATCTCGTTGCCGAACAGCGTGCGCGCCGCATGGTTGGCACGGATCACGCGGCGGCCGGGATCCAGCACAAGCAGCGGATCAGGCAGCGCGTTGAGGATCGCATCGGCGGTGGTGGACTGCACCGCCACCTGGCCCTTCTCGCTCACCAGATGCCGGCGCAGGCGTTCCACGGTGGCATCCAGTTCGCCCAGCATGGTCCAAGCGTCCCAGCTCGATGGCGTGCGCGGCTCATCGCCCAGGATGCCCTCGGCGCGATCCAGCGCGCGGCGCACGGTGCGCGAATGCCACCAGGAGAAAATCATGTAGAGCAGCAGGGCCGGCAGGCCGATCAGCACCGCTTCGCGCGCAGTGAGCGCGTGGCGCATCACCGCCACCGCCAGCACCACCAGCAGCGGCAGGCCGAGCAAGGCCGAGAGCCCGAGCCAGCGGGTGACCGGCAGGCGATTACTGGCGCCGCCGTCGCTCATGCGGGCCGCCAGGCAAGCAGGGCCTGCACCAGACCGCGCAGCACCTTGATCAGTGCGGCGGCTCGGGCGGGATCGTAAGGGTTGGGCCGCGCCTCATCCATGTAGCTGATCTCGGCCAGTTCCAGTTGCAGCGCGTGCAGGCCGCTTTGCGGCTGGCCGAAATGCCGCGTGATGAAACCGCCCTTGAAGCGGCCGTTATGCACATGGCTGAAACCGGCATCGGCCTGCAATGCCGTATAGGCGGCCTGCGCCAGATCGGGCGCGCAACTGCGGCCCTCATTGGTGCCAAGATTGAGATCCGGCAACCGGCCCTCGAAGAAACGCGGCACCAGGCTGGGGATGCTGTGGGCATCCAGCAGCAATGCATAGCCATGGCGCGCCTTGATCGCCGCCAGTTCGGCTGTCAGGCGGTCGTGATAAGGCTGCCAGTAAAGCCGGCGCCGCTCCGCCATTTCGGCAGCACCAACCACGCTGCCATCGCTGTAGATGGCCTCGTTGCCGAACGTGCGGCTGGGGCAGAGTTCGGTATTGTCGGCGCCGGGATAGAGCGGCTTGCCCTCGGGATCGCGGTTGAGATCGACCACATAGCGCGACTGCGTCGCCGCCATCAGGCCGGCACCCAGGGCGGGCGCGAAATCATATAGCTTCTCGACATGCCAGTCGGTATCGGGCAGCGCCAGCGCCGCCGGGGTCAGCCGCGCGCGCAGGGCAGCGGGCAGGCCGGTGCCGCAATGAGGCACGTTGATCAGCAGCGGCGTGCTGCCGGGCGTGAAGGTATAGAGCGGTGCAATCTCGGGCATGGCGAGTCGGGTTCCCCAAAGCTCTTTCCTAACAAAGCGCCATGACAGCGCCAAGGCCAACACATAAATCCGGGGTAAAGTTATAACCGATTGATAAACCTATAAAATGTCAATAAACGGGGTTTTTATCGCAAAGTTACCTGCCTATTGTTCGCACCGTTTCCGTCGCAACGCATTTGGAACGGTCGCTTATGGATCTCTCGCTTTTCGGCATCTCGCTCTCAGGCCCCGAGCTTGGTGCCTTCTTCGAAGTCATTATGATCAACATTGTGCTGTCGGGCGACAATGCCATTGTCATCGCCCTGGCGGTCAGCGGCCTGCCGGAAGCACAGCGCAACAAGGGTATTTTCTGGGGCATCATCGGCGCCACCGTGCTGCGCCTGATGTTCACGGCGGTAGCGGTACAACTCATGGCCATCATCGGCCTGATCCTGATCGGCGGCCTGGCGCTGTTCTGGGTCGCCTGGAAGATGGGCGTCGAACTGCGCGAGAAGGATGAGGAGGAAGACGATCCCCTGCATCCGCACCACGACGAAAAGACCATGCGCCAGGCAATCATGCAGATTGTGATTGCCGATGTGTCGATGTCGCTGGACAACGTGCTGGCAGTGGCCGGCGCGGCACGCCAGCATCCCTATATCCTCACCTTCGGCCTGATCCTCTCGATCGCGCTTACCGCCATCGCCTCGAACCTGATCGCCCGCCTGCTCGACCGCTACCGCTTCCTTGGCTATATCGGCGTCGCCATCATCTGCTATGTGGCCTTCGAGATGGTATGGGATGGCGGCATCCAGGTGCTGGCCGCCACCCATCTGGACGAGACCCTGCATATCGCCCTGCCCTCAAGCCACTAGGGACGGGGCCACCAGACGCAGCAACCGCGACGCCCGGGCCTGCCCGGCCCGGTTCCAGGAACACCCGGCACAGTCCGAATCCCCAGCCCCA
Organism: Ferrovibrio sp.; assembly: GCF_965278975.1. GTDB lineage: Bacteria > Pseudomonadota > Alphaproteobacteria > Ferrovibrionales > Ferrovibrionaceae > Ferrovibrio. The sequence continues at coordinate 3,282,986 of NZ_OZ257126.1, read as the reverse complement.
GTCTCTGGGGCTGGGGCTTTTTTGTGCATTGCAGCAGTTTTCCCCGGTGGTCTGCGCCCGCCATCGCCGGGAAATATTGTTTATAGGGACTTAATTATATATACCCGCTTTATCTTGATTTAAGGGCAAAGCACATCATGGAATTCACACTTTTCGGCATGCATGTCGGGCCGTCGGAAATCTCGGCCTTCCTGCAGGTGATCCTGATCGACGTGATTCTGTCGGGCGACAACGCCATCGTCATCGGCATGGCCGTGGCCGGCCTGCCGCAGGCACAGCGCGGCAAGATCATCCTCTACGGCATCCTCGCCGCCACCGTGCTGCGCATCATGTTCGCCGCCGTAGCGGTGCAGCTACTCACCGTGATCGGCCTGATGCTGGCCGGCGGCCTGCTGCTCGCCTGGGTGAGCTGGAAGATGTGGCGCGAATTGCGCCTGCATGCCAAAGGCGCGGAAAGCGAACTCGAAGGGGCCGGGGCCAAGCCGGCGCCGAAAACCCGGCGCGAGGCGATCATGCAGATCGTCATGGCCGACGTGTCGATGTCGCTGGACAACGTGCTGGCAGTGGCCGGCGCGGCGCGCGAGCATCCCTACATCCTCGGCTTCGGCCTGGTGCTCTCCATCGCCCTGATGGCGATGGCCTCCAAGCTGATCGCCCGCCTGCTCGACCGCTACCACTGGATTGCCTATATCGGCCTGCTGATCATCGTCTATGTGGCGCTGCGCATGATCTACGATGGCGGCCTCCAGATCTATGACGCCGTCGGGACGATAAAGAGCTGACGCGGACTTGGCTGGACTATCGCCCCGTCGGCGCTATAACCGGTGGGGCGAGCCCCCTACTCCTGGTACCGCGGTGACAGCATGAGCAAAGTACGATCAGGCCTTAGCCGCCGCCAGGCGGTGGCGGCCCTTGGTCTTGGCGGCATCGCCGTCAGCCTGTTGCCGCGCGACGCCGAGGCGGCAGCGGAAGATGCCCGCCGCCTGCTCGGCAGCCTGATCAAGAGCCAGCCGAAGCCCGGCAAGGTTTCGATCAAAACCAACGACATCGCCGAGAACGGCAACACCGTGCCGGTAACGGTGAGCGTCGACAGCCCGATGTCGGCAGCCGACCATGTGCGCGCCATCCATGTCATCTCGGATGGCAATCCGGCGCCGGGCGTCGCCAGCTTTCACCTCACGCCGGCTTCCGGCAAAGCCGAGGTCTATTTCCGCATGCGCATGGCGCAGTCGCAGAACCTGATCGCGGTGGCGGAACTGAGCGATGGCTCGGCCTGGATCGTGTCGCGCGAAGTGCGCGTCACCATCGGCGGCTGCGTCGGTTAGGGGAAGCGATCATGTCCACTGATGTAAAGCCCCGCGTCCGCGTGCCGCAAACGGCCAGGAAAGACGAAGTGGTGGAGATCAAGACGCTGCTGACCCATGCGATGGAATCCGGCCAGCGCCGCGATGCCAGCGGCCAGCTGGTGCCCCGCAAGATCATCAACAGCTTCGTCTGTCGCTATAACGGCAGGACCGTGTTCGAAGCCAAGTTCGAACCTGCGATTGCCGCCAATCCGGCGCTGAATTTCTTCGTCAGATGCACTGAATCCGGCAAGCTGGATTTCGCCTGGACCGACGACGATGGCAGCCTCTACACCACCACCCAGGCAATCACCGTTACCTGAAGCCTAGCTGCGCGAGGAAGCCGCGGCGTTATTGGCGTTGCGCACTGCCTGCCGGGTGCGATAGCGCTCGACCGCACTGGCCACTTCCTGCGCCAATGCGCCAGCCTGCTTATCGGGATTGAAGAAGGCCAGCACTGCATCGGCCAGGGTCTTCAGCAGTTCAAGCTGCTTGCCGCCCTCGGGCTGGCTCGAGACCACGCCCTGGATCGAGGCAATCTGCCGTGCCGTGCTGAGCAGCGGGTCGCACAGCTTGGCGACGTGGGCGAGTTCGGTATCCAGCACGCGGCGGCCAATATCCTGCGCCGACTCGATCAGGTCTCCAAGCAGCGCGCGGACGCCATCATCCACCTTGCCCTGGCGATAGGCCGGCACCACCTGCTGCGCCACGAAGGCGATGCGGAAGGCCGATTGCCGCAGGCGCAGGGTCTGCACCTCGGCCTGCGCCGCGGCGAAAGCCTGCTGCGCCGCCACGGCATCAATCTCTTCGCCCAGCAGCTTGGCGCGCAGCGGATTGGGCACGGTGATCAGCGGAATGATGCTGCTGCCGCGATCCACGGCCTTGCGCCGGTCCGGTCCGATATAGTCGGCGGTGACCACGAAGGGCTTGCGCGCATTGGCGATCACCTCGATGCGGTCGATCAGCGTGCGGGTATTGAGCGGCTTCACCAGCACATCATCGGCACCGGAATCCGCGATGCGGCGCACCAGCGCCTGCTCCGCTTCCCAGGTGGTGAAGATCACCGGCAGGAAGGGATTGTTGCCGACCTGGCTGTGGCGCATCGCCCGGATCGTGCCGCAGGCATCGCCGCCCGGCAGCGTCACATCCATCAGGATGATATCCGGCCGCGCCACGGCGAGCAGATCGGCGAAGCCGTTCAGGGAATCGAATTCACGCTGCTGCGTGAAGCCGGCGCCAATAAGCGCCTGCTTGTACAAATGCCGCATGCCTGTATTGGCGTCGCCATACAGGATGCGGACCTCCTTGCGGTACTCCGGGTTCATGGGCTGGAGTCTAGCGTTCTCGATGCAGTGCAACAAGTAACCGGCGCGTGCGTTTGTGTCGCACAGCCTGTCATGCGTGTGTCCACATCCCGTCATGCGTATGTCATGCGCGCGGCTTTGCCCGACTGGTTGGCAATGCGTTGGCGGGATCCTCCGGCCAGGGATGTTTCGGGTATTGGCCGCGCATTTCCGCTCGCACCGCTTTGTAACTCGACTGCCAGAAACCAGCGAGATCGCTTGTCACTTGCAACGGCCGCCGCGCCGGCGACAACAGATGCAGCAGCAGTTTCATTCGGCCGCCGGCAATACTCGGCGTGTTGCGTTCGCCAAACATTTCCTGCAGCCGCACCGCCAGCACCGGCGTGTCGCCATCGCTGTAATTGATCGGCAGATTATTGCCGGTCGGCACCCGCCAATGGGTTGGTGCTTCTGCATCCAGCAGACGCGACTGCCTGAAATCGAGCAGCCCCTTCAGGATTGTATGCAAATCCAATCCCTGTAGCTGCGTCAGTTTGGTGAAACCATCGAGATGCGGCCCGAGCCAATCAGCCAACGTTGCTGACAGGCCGGCATCGCTAACATCGGGCCAATCGGCAGCTTCGGGCAGCAGGCGGCGCAGCAGCAGCACGCGCGCCTGCCATTGCCGCAGGCCCTCGCTCCAGGGCAGCACGCCCAGGCCCGCCTTGGCGATGCCTTGCAGCAAGGCGGCGCGCACCGCTTCTGCATCTGGCTTGTCCAGCGCACGCTCCTTCAGCACCAGCGCGCCCAGGCGGCGCTGGCGCACGGCGATCACAGCTTGCGCGCGGTCATCCCAGGCCACGCTTTCCCTGGTCTCGATGGCATCGCCAAGTTCGGCCTCGATATCCGCCTCGCGCACCGGCGCGGCCAGAAACACGCGCGCATCGGCCTGGGCGCCATCCAGTTCGGCAATCGCCAGCAAAGGCTCGCGGCAGAGCGGGTCGAGTTCATCGAGTTTCGCGCCGCGCCCGCCGCTCATCACATAGGAGCCCGACTGGTTGCGCTGCTTCGCCACGCGGTCGGGATAGGCCAAGGCCGCCAGCAGGCCGGCAGCCTCGGCATCGGCACTCTGCACTTTCGGCAGTTTCAGCCGCCGCCGCCAATCATCGGCAAGCTGCTTCACCTGACGCAAGGCGCCCTGCTCGACGCGCAAGCCATGCGGCGCGGCGCGGCGTTCCAGGCCCAGCACCATCTCGACGCGCCAGCGCAGATCGGCATCGCGCGGACCGGCACGCTCGGCACGCGCGATATCGCGCTCCGAAAGCAGAGCCGCCAGCGCACAGGCCTCATTGCCAAGACCCTTGGCCTGGCCCCGGATCACCATATGCGCCAGGCGCGGATGCAGCGGCAGTTCCGCCATGGCCCGGCCATGCGGCGTGATCGCATCATCCTGATCCAATGCGCCCAGATCGTGCAGCAGGCGGCGTGCCTGGGTGAGCGTCGCCGGCGGCGGCGGATCGAGCCAGGGCAAGGCAGCCGCATCACGCGCGCCCCAGGCGGCGAGATCGAGCGCCAGTGGCGCCAGATCGGCAACGGCGATTTCCGGCGCGGTGAATTTCGCCAGACCGCCATGGGCGCCTTCCGCCCACAGACGATAGCAGACACCCGGCGCGACACGGCCGGCGCGGCCCTGGCGCTGTTCGGCGGAAGCCTGGCTGACCCGCACGGTTTCCAGTCCGCTCATGCCGCTGCGGGGCGAAAAGCGCGGCTGGCGCATGAAGCCGCCATCCACCACCACGCGCACGCCCTCGATGGTGAGGCTGCTTTCGGCAATGGACGTGGCAAGCACGACCTTGCGGTGACCCGTTGCGCTGGGCTGGATCGCCGCATCCTGCTGGGCGCTGCCGAGATCGCCATAAAGCGGCATCACGCTGGTGCCTGCGGGCAAGCCTTTCTCTTCCAGATTGCTTTGCACGCGGCGTATTTCAGCGACGCCGGGCAGGAAGACCAGCAGATCGCCCGGCTCATCATGCAGTGCCTCGCGCACACAATCGGCCACCGCCTGATCCAGCCGTGCCATCGGCGCCATCGGCCGCCAGCGCGTCTCGACCGGAAAGCTGCGGCCTTCGCCGCTGATCACCGGCGCCGCCGCATCGCCGTGGCCCAGCAGCCGCGCGAACGGTGCGGCATCCAGCGTCGCCGACATCGCCACCAGTTTCAGATCGGGCCGCAACGCCGCGCGGGCCTCCAGGCAGAGCGCCAATGCCAGATCGGTTTCCAGGCCGCGCTCATGCACCTCGTCGAACAGCACGGCAACGATGCCGCCCAGTTCCGGATCCTGTTGCAGACGGCGCAGGAAGACGCCATCCGTGTGGACCTCGATGCGGGTTTTCGGCCCCACCTGGGAATCCAGGCGCACGCGGTAGCCGACGGTTTCGCCCACCTTCTCGCCGAGCAGGCTGGCCATGCGCCGCGCCGCCATGCGCGCCGCCAGTCGGCGCGGTTCCAGAATGATGATCTTGCCCTGCCCTGCCCAGGGCTGATCGAGCAGGGTCAGCGGTAACAGGGTAGTCTTGCCCGAGCCCGGCGGGGCCTGCACCACCAGGCTGTCGCCTGCCGCAAGGGCAGCCTGAACCTGCGGCACAATCGCCTGGATCGGCAGCGCATGGGAGAGTTGCAATTTTAGCAAGGCTCGGCTCGCGGCTCTTCTGGAAAGTTTAACACAACACTGCCATACCAGAGTCCATGTCCAATCTTCCCGCCAGTACCACTGCGCCCGGCGCCAACACGTTGCCCCGGGCCATGGGTCTTATGCTGATTTCCTGCATGTGCTTCACAGCCATGCATGGCGCGATCGGACGCATCACGCAAGAGGTCCACCCTTTCGAGGCGGCCTTCTTCCGTAACCTGTTCGGCCTGCTGGTGCTGATGCCGGCGATCATCAAGGCCAATTTCCAGCCCTTCCGCACCACCAAGCTGCACCTGCACGCCATCCGTGGCGTCGCCAACGGCACCTCGATGCTGATGTTCTTCTTCAGCCTGTCGTTCACGCCGCTGGCCGAAGTCACCGCGCTCGGCTATGCCGCGCCGCTCTTTGCCACCATTGGCGCCGCCATCGTGCTGCGCGAGAAGATCCGCGCCCGCCGCATTGCCGCTCTGGTGGCCGGCTTCATCGGCATGATCGTGGTGCTGCGCCCCGGCTTCGGCACCATCGGCACCGGCCAGCTGCTGGTACTGGGCGCCACGGTGCTGTGGGCCGTCTCGGTGGTGGATATCAAGATCCTGTCGCGCACCGATTCCAGCCTCACCATCGCCACCTACATGGTGGTGTTCATCCTGCCGATCAGCCTGGTGGCGGCCCTGCCGCATTGGCAGACCCCGACCCTGAACCAGCTTGTCTGGCTGTTCTGCATCGGCGCGCTCGGCTCCGGCGGCCAGCTGCTCTACACCGAGGCTATGCGGCTTGGCGAAACCTCGGTGCTCATGCCGCTGGATTTCACCAAGCTGATTTTCGCCAGTCTGCTCGGCTTCTTTGCCTTCGGTCAGGTGCCGGATATGTGGACCTGGGTGGGCGGCACGATCATTTTTGCCAGCACGGTCTACATCTCCTATCGCGAGCACCAGCTCGCCAAGGCCCGCACGGCCCAATAAGCGCCCGCTAAATAGGCAAATTCGGCGAATAAATTGCGTAAATTGTGCAGACGCGAAAGCGGCAATTCTTTTTTCGCCCGCAGCTATTTACTTCCACTCTCCGATACCCTTACATGACACCGCCGTCACGTTTGAACTAATCGAGCGGGCGGCCAGGGAGTAAACAAGAAGGGCTGAGCCAGACCATGGCCGAAGACCATATTCTTACGACCGAGGGCCTGACCAAGGAATTCGCCGGCTTTGTGGCGGTGAAGGACGTCAACCTCCGTGTGCGTCGGCATACGATCCACGCGCTGATTGGTCCGAACGGCGCAGGCAAGACCACCTGCTTCAACCTGCTGACCAAGTTCCTGCCGCTGACGCGTGGCAGGATCAGCTACAACGGCCGCGATATCTCGGCCCAGAAGCCGGCCGATATCGCCCGCTCCGGCATGGTGCGCAGTTTCCAGATTTCCGCCGTGTTCCCGCATCTCTCGCTGATCGAGAATGTGCGCGTCGCCTTGCAGCGCCCGCTCGGCACCTCGTTCCATTTCTGGCGCTCGCAGGAAAGCCTCAACGCGCTGAACGCGCGCGCCGAGGAACTGCTGGAAGCCGTCGGCCTGGCGGAATACCGCCATCTCACCGCCGTGGAGCTGCCCTATGGCCGCAAGCGCGCGCTGGAGATCGCCACCACCCTGGCGCTTGAGCCGGAGATGATGCTGCTGGACGAGCCGATGGCCGGCATGGGCCATGAGGATATCGAGAAGATTTCCGACCTGATCAAGCGCGTGGCCAAGAACCGCACCGTGCTGATGGTGGAGCATAACCTATCGGTGGTGGCCAAGCTCAGCGACACCATCACCGTGCTGCGCCGCGGCGAGATTCTGGCCGAGGGCAACTACGACACCGTCTCGCGCAATCCGGAAGTGATTGAAGCCTATATGGGGACCGGCCATGGCTGAGCCGCAGCTTAACGTCAAGGACCTGCAGGGCTTCTACGGCGAGAGCCATATCCTGCACGGCATGGAATTCAATGTCGCCAAGGGCGAGGTGGTGACCCTGCTCGGTCGCAACGGCGCCGGCAAGACCACCACCATGAAGGCGGTGATGGGCATGCTGGCGCAGCGTTCGGGCTCGGTGACCTTCGAGGGCCGTGAGCTGATCAAGCTGCCGTCGAACGAGATCGCGCGCCAGGGCCTGGCTTTCTGCCCGGAAGAGCGCGGCATCTTCTCCAGCCTCAATGTCTACGAGAACCTGACCCTGCCGCCGGTGGTGAAATCGGGTGGCATGAGCCTGGAAGACATCTATCAGATCTTTCCGAACCTGAAGGAGCGCCTGAAAAGCCAGGGCACCAAGCTGTCGGGCGGCGAGCAGCAGATGCTCGCTATCGGCCGCATCCTGCGCACCGGGGCCACCTTCCTGCTGCTGGACGAACCGACCGAGGGTCTTGCCCCGGTGATCGTGCAGCAGATCGGCGCCATGATCCGCCTGCTCAAGCAGAAGGGTTTCACGGTGCTGCTGGTGGAGCAGAATTTCCGCTTCGCCAGTACCGTCGCAGACCGCCATTATGTGGTCGAGCACGGCAAGGTGATCGACATGATCCCCAATGATCAGATCGCCGCCAATACTGACAAACTCGAACAGTATCTCGGGGTCTAACGATTTAACCAACGGAGGAAACCATGCGTTTTAAGCATCTGTTCGCCACGGCTGCCGCCGTGCTTACCGCTGGGGCGGCCAACGCCCAGATTACCGACAATGTGATCAAGCTTGGCGTGCTGAATGACCAGTCCGGCCTCTATGCCGACGTGTCCGGCCCGGGCGGCACCTGGTCGGCCCGCAAGGCCGTTGCCGATTCCGGCATCGAAGCCCGCGGCTTCAAGGTCGAGGTCGTGTTCGCCGACCACCAGAACAAGCCGGACGTCGGCTCCAACATCGCCCGCCAGTGGCTGGACGTTGACAAGGTGGATGCCATCGTCGACGTGCCGACCTCCTCGGTGGCGCTGGCGATCAACCAGATCACCAAGGAAAAGAACAAGGTGTTCCTGAATTCGGGCGCCGCGGCTTCCGACCTCACCGGCGCGCAATGCTCGCCGAACACCGCGCACTGGACCTATGACACCTGGGCGCTGGCCAACGGCACCGGCAAGGCCATCGTGCAGAACGGCGGCAAGACCTGGTACTTCGTCACCGCTGACTACGCCTTCGGCCATGCCCTGGAGCGTGACACCAGCAACGTCGTGAAGGCGAATGGCGGCAATGTGGTTGGCGCCGTGCGCCATCCCTTCCCCGGCACCGACTTCTCGTCCTTCCTGCTGCAGGCGCAAGCCTCGAAGGCGCAGATCGTCGCTTTCGCCAATGCCGGCGGCGACACCATCAACTCGATCAAGCAGGCGGCTGAATTCGGCATCGTCGAAGGCGGCCAGAAGCTGGCCGGCATGCTGATGTTCGATACCGACATTCATTCGCTGGGCCTCAAGACCGCCCAGGGTCTGAACTACACCACCGCCTGGTACTGGGATGCCAACGACAACAACCGCGCCTTCGCCAAGGAATTCGCGGCTGCCAACGGCGGCAAGTACCCGACCATGGTGCATGCCGGCATCTACTCGGCGGTGATCCACTACCTCAAGGCCGTCGAAGCGCTGAAGAGCGATGCCGATGGCGTGAAGGTGGTCAACAAGATGAAGGAAATGCCGAGCGACGATAAGCTGTTCGGCAAGGGCATGCTGCGCGAGGACGGCCGCCACATCCATCCGATGTACCTGGTGGAAGTGAAGAAGCCGGCTGAATCGAAGTATCCGTGGGACTACCTGAAGGTGGTTGCCACCATCCCGGCCGAGCAGGCTTTCCGCCCGCTCGCCGATGGCGGCTGCCCGATGGTGAAGAAGAGCTAAGCATAACGTGAGGACGGGCCCGCCTCGCGGCGGGCCCGGACCTTTCCAGTCACGCGTTTTATACCAGTCACGCGTTTTACAGATGGGCGCTTCCGGGCGCCCTCCTATAAAACGCCGCACGGCACAGGCCGATACGGTCCGGGCCGATACGGTATCGACAGGGTAACAGGTTCTTTAAGGGGGACGTTTCAGCGATGTTCGAGCTGCTGGGCATACCGCCACAGGCATTGTTCGGCCAGTTGTTGCTGGGCCTGATCAATGGCTCCTTCTATGCAATGCTGAGTCTGGGTCTGGCCGTGATCTTCGGCCTGCTGAACGTGATCAACTTCACCCATGGCGCGCAGTACATGATGGGCGCGTTTGTCGCCTGGATGCTGCTGAACTGGCTCGGCGTGCCCTATTGGGGCGCCCTGATCCTGGCGCCGATCATCGTCGGCGCCTTTGGCGTGGTTCTGGAGCGCGCCTTCCTGCGGCGGCTCTACCATCTCGACCATCTCTACGGCCTGCTGCTCACCTTCGGCCTGGCGCTGATCATCGAGGGCGTGTTCCGCAAGCAGTTCGGCTCGTCCGGCCTGCCCTACGACAACCCGATCCCGGGCGGCCAGCGCCTCAGCTTCATGTTCCTGCCGAACTACCGCGCCTGGGTCGTGGTCGCCTCGCTCACCATCTGCCTCGGCACCTGGTACATGATCGAGCGCACCAAGCTCGGCTCGTATCTGCGCGCCGCCACCGAGCGCCCGGATCTGGTGCAGGCTTTCGGCATCAACGTGCCGCGCATGATCACGCTGACCTACGGCTTCGGCGTCGGCCTTGCCGCACTCGCCGGCGTGCTCGCCGCGCCGATCTACTCGGTCAACCCGCTGATGGGCTCCAACCTGATCATCATCGTGTTCGCCGTGGTGGTGATCGGCGGCATGGGCTCGATCATGGGCGCCATCCTCACCGGCTTCGTGCTGGGCCTGATCGAGGGCCTGACCAAGGTGTTCTACCCCGAGGCCTCCAGCACGGTGATCTTCATCATCATGGCCATCGTTCTCATGATCAAGCCGGCCGGCTTGTTCGGCACGCCGAAGTGAGGCGCAGAAGATGCTGAAGAACCGCGAAACCCAAGTCTTCCTCGCCCTGCTGGCGGTCGCCCTGGTGGCACCGTCGCTGGTCTACCCCGTGTTCCTGATGAAGGTGCTGTGCTTTGCACTCTTCGCCTGCGCCTTCAACCTGCTGATCGGCTATGTCGGCCTGCTGTCCTTCGGCCATGCCATGTTCTTCGGCGGCGCGGCCTATATCAGCGGCTACACCGTGAAGGCCTGGGGCTTCCCGCCGGAAGCCGGCATCCTCGCCGGCACCGCCGTCGCCGCCCTGCTCGGCCTGATCGCCGGCCTGATCGCCATCCGCCGCCAGGGCATCTACTTCGCCATGGTCACGCTCGCCCTGTCGCAGATGGTGTTCTTCTTCTGCCTGCAGGCCAAGTTCACCGGCGGCGAAGACGGCATCCAGGCGATCCCGCGCCGCGCCTTCCTCGGCCTGATCGACATCAAGAACGACTTCACCTTCTACTACGTGGTGCTGGCGATCTTCGTGTTCGGCTTCCTGGTGGTCTACCGCACCATCAACTCGCCCTTCGGCCAGGTGCTGAAGGCGATCCGCGAGAACGAGCCGCGCGCCGTGTCGCTCGGCTACCGGGTCGACCAGTACAAGCTGCTGGCCTTCGTGCTCTCGGCCGCCCTCGCCGGCATGGCGGGCGCCACCAAGGCGCTGGTATTCCAGCTCGCCTCGCTCACCGACGTCACCTGGCAGATGTCGGGCGAAGTGGTGCTGATGACCCTGGTCGGCGGCATGGGCACCATCCTCGGCCCCGTCATCGGCGCCGCCGTGATCATCACCATGCAGAACTACCTGGCCGGCTTCGGCGAATGGGTGCTGGTGACGCAGGGCGCCATCTTCGTCATCGTCGTGATGGCCTTCCGCCGCGGCATCGTCGGCGAACTCATCGCCTGGTGGCAGAAGAAGAAGGCGTAAGCCGGCCCTCTTCATCCAACGCAAAAGGCCCGCCAATGGCGGGCCTTTTTTTGTTGTAATCCTTGCTATTGTCATGCCCGTGAAAACGGGCATCCCATTTTCTCTCCACTGAAATGGGACCCTCGCTTTCGCGAGGGTGACTAAATGGGAACTACCCCACCTGTGTCAGGATGCGGCGGAGATATTTGCCGTATTCGTTGTTCTTGTAATAGTCGGCGCGGCGCTCGACCTGGGCTGCATCGATGAAGCCGAGGCGCCAGGCGATCTCTTCCGGCACCGCGATCTTGAGGCCCTGGCGCTTCTCCACCGTGGCCATGAAGTTGCAGGCATCCAGCAGGCTGTCCGGCGTGCCGGTATCCAGCCAGGCAAAACCACGGCCGAACTTCTCCACGCCCAGCCGGCCGCGCGCCAGATAGGCATTGTTCAGGTCGGTGATCTCAAGCTCGCCGCGTGCCGAAGGCTTCAACTGGGCCGCAATATCGCAGACCTCGCCGTCATAGAAATACAGCCCCGTCACCGCCCAGTTGCTGGGCGCCTGTTTCGGCTTCTCGATGATCGCCTTGACGCTGCCATCCGGGTTGAGGTCCAGCACGCCATAGCGTTCTGGGTCCACCACCCAATAGCCGAACACCGTTGCGCCCCCCTTGGCACTACCGGGGGCGCTGTTGGCGACAGCGCGGCGCAGCAGCTCGCCAAAATTCTCGCCATAGAAGATGTTGTCGCCCAGTACCAAAGCCGCCGGCTCGCCCTTGAGGAACTGCCGCCCGATGATGAAGGCCTGCGCGATGCCGTTCGGCTCCGGCTGCACGGCGTAGCTGATGTTGATGCCCCACTGGCTGCCATCTTCCAGCAGCGCCGAGAACGCCGCCTGGTCGCGCGGCGTGGTGATCACCAGGATGTCCTTGATCCCGGCCAGCATCAGCGTGCTGAGCGGGTAGAAGATCATCGGCTTGTCATAGATCGGCAGCAGCTGCTTGCTCACCACCGAGGTCGCCGGATGCAGCCGCGAGCCGGTGCCGCCGGCCAGGATGATACCCTTCATCGCCCTACCCTACCCCTTCGCCACGCTGCCAGACAGGCCGATGCGGCCACGGTCATAGGCGCCGCTCGCCCGCCGGCACCATTCGCTGTTTTCCAGATACCATTTCACCGTCTGACGCAGCCCGGTGGCGACGTCATAGACCGGCTTCCAGCCCAGCTCGGTCTCGCATTTCGCCGGATCGATGGCATAGCGCTTGTCATGCCCCGGGCGGTCGGTGACATAGCGGATATACTCGGCGTATTTGCGGCCCGTCGGCTGCGGCGCATGGTCATCCAGCAGGCCACAGATGGTGTGCACGATTTCCAGATTCTGCCGCGTGCCGCGTGCGCCGATCAGGTAGGTCTCACCCACCCGGCCCCGGTCCATCACCATGCGCAGGGCGGCGGCATGATCCTCGACATGGATCCAGTCGCGCACCTGATCGCCCTTGCCATAGACCGGCAGGCCCTTGCCATCCAGGGCATTGAGGATCATCAGCGGGATCAGCTTTTCCGGGAACTGGTACGGGCCGTAATTGTTGCCGCAATTGGTCACCAGGATCGGCAGGCCATAGGTGCGCCCGAAGGCCCGTGCCAGATGGTCCGACGACGCCTTGCTGGCGGCATAGGGCGAGTTCGGCTTGTACGGGCTGTTCTCGGTAAAGAAGCTCTCCGGCTCGGCATCGCCATAGACTTCATCGGTCGAGACCTGCAGATGGCGGAAACCCGCCTTGCCCGCCTCATCCAGCCCGCGCCAGTATTCCAGCGCCGCTTCCAGCAGCACCAGCGTGCCGGTGACATTGGTTTCGATGAACGGCGCCGGACTGTCGATCGAGCGGTCGACATGGCTCTCGGCCGCCAGATGGTACACCGCCCGCGGCTTCACCTCTGCGTACAGCGCGCCGATGCCCTTGCGGTCGCAGATATCAAGCTGGACAAAGCGGTGCAGCCCCGGATTGGGCAGATTGGCAATGTTGTCCAGGTTGGCAGCGTAGGTCAGCTTGTCCACCGTAACCACCGACTCGCCAGCGGCGTTCAACTGCCGCACCAGCGCCGAGCCGATGAACCCGGCGCCACCCGTCACGATAACCGTCATTGCCTGAAATCTCCCGAAAAAAGCCCCTCTGTATAACCTACAGCGGACGGACTCGCCAGACGCGCCCAGGCACGCCATATTCTGCGCCATGGCCAAGGCACAGACTGTCAGCATCGAGCGCGAAATCGAGGATCCGGACCGTTTCGCGGACGCGAATTTCCCGGAATTTCTGCCCCATCGCCCGGAACGCCCGGACAAGAGCGAGGGCGGCATCGCCTATGACCTGCAGGCGCCCTACGAGCCCGCTGGCGACCAGCCGACCGCCATCGCGGAACTGACCCAGGGCGCCCTGGCCGGGGAACGCGACCAGGTGCTGCTCGGCGTCACCGGCTCGGGCAAGACCTTTACCATGGCACAGATCATTGCCCGTTCCGGCCGCCCGGCGATGATCCTGGCGCCGAACAAGACCCTGGCCGCCCAGCTTTATGGCGAGATGAAGAGCTTCTTCCCCAACAACGCGGTGGAATACTTCGTCTCCTATTACGACTATTACCAGCCGGAAGCCTACGTTCCGCGCAGCGACACCTATATCGAGAAAGACTCGGCGGTGAACGAGCAGATCGACCGCATGCGCCACTCGGCGACGCGGGCGCTGCTGGAACGCGACGACGTGATCATCGTTGCCTCGGTCTCCTGCATCTATGGTATCGGCTCGGTGGAAACCTACACCGCCATGACCCTGGCGCTGGAAGCCGGCAAGATGATCGACCGCGACCTGCTGCTGCGCCGCCTGGTGGAACTGCAATACCGGCGCAACGATGCCGCCTTCCAGCGCGGCGCCTTCCGCGTGCGCGGCGACGGCATCGAGATATTCCCTTCCCATATGGAAGACCGCGCCTGGCGCCTGTCGCTGTTCGGCGACGAACTGGAAAGCATCGTCGAGTTTGATCCGCTGACCGGCCAGCGCACCGGCGAGATGAAGAGCGTGAAGCTCTATGCCAACAGCCATTATGTGACGCCGAAGCCGACCTTGCAGCAGGCTGTGGAGCTGATCAAGGCAGACCTGAAACTGCGTGTTGACGAACTGACCAAGCAGAACCGCCTGCTGGAAGTGCAGCGTCTGGAACAGCGCACCACCTTCGATATCGAGATGATGATCGCCACCGGCGCCTGCGCCGGCATCGAGAATTACTCGCGCTATCTCACCGGCCGGCCGCCGGGCGCGCCGCCGCCGACTCTGTTCGAGTATCTGCCCGATAACGCGCTGCTGTTCGTGGATGAAAGCCATGTCACCGTGCCGCAGATCGGCGGCATGTTCCGGGGCGACTTCCGGCGCAAGGCGACGCTCGCCGAATATGGCTTCCGCCTGCCTTCCTGCATCGACAACCGGCCCTTGCGCTTCAAGGAATGGGACCTGTTCCGGCCGCAGAGCGTGTATGTTTCCGCCACGCCCGGCAAATGGGAAATGGAACGCACCGGCGGCGTGTTCTCGGAACAGGTGATCCGCCCAACTGGCTTGACAGATCCGCCAGTGGAAATCCGCCCGGTGGAGCATCAGGTCGATGATCTGCTCGGCGAATGCAAGAAGGTGATCGCCAAGGGCTACCGCGTGCTGGTGACGACGCTGACCAAGCGCATGGCCGAGGACCTGACCGAATATCTCAACGACAACGCCATGAAGGTGCGCTACCTGCACTCGGATATCGATACGCTGGAACGCATCGAAATCCTGCGTGATCTGCGGCTTGGCGTGTTCGATATCCTGATCGGCATCAACCTGCTGCGCGAGGGCCTGGATATCCCGGAATGTGCCCTGGTGGCGATCCTGGACGCCGACAAGGAAGGCTTCCTGCGTAGTGAAACCTCGCTGATCCAGACCATCGGCCGCGCCGCGCGCAATGTCGATGGCCGCGTCATCCTCTATGCCGACAAGATGACCAATTCGATGCGCCGCGCGCTGGACGAGACCGACCGCCGCCGCGCCAAGCAGCAGGCCTATAATGCCGAGCATGGCATCACGCCGGAAAGCGTGCGCACCCAGATCGGTGACATCCTGCAAAGCGTTTACGAGCAGGATCACTATACCGTGGATGTGGAACATGCCACTGATGGCCACCTGGTCGGCCATAACCTCAAGGTCTATCTCGCCGACCTGGAGAAACGCATGCGCGATGCCGCCGGCAACCTGGAATTCGAGGAAGCCGCCCGGCTGCGCGACGAGATCAAGCGCCTGGAGCTGAATGAGCTGGAAATGCCCGGCAGCGTGGTGGCGCGCAAGCCGCTCGGCCTGGCCGAAGATGCCGCCGGCTATGCCGCGCCCCGGCCTTCCGGTCGCTCCACCGCCGGTCGCGCCGGCAGCAAGCGCACCTATCGCGGCGGCGGCAAACGCCAATGAATAATAAGGTCCCCCCTGTTGCCCTGATCACTGGTGGCGCCGTGCGTATCGGCCGCGCCATCGCCCTGGCGCTGGCCGGGCGCGGCCATGCCGTGGCGGTGCATTACAATCAGTCGTGCGGCGAGGCCGATGCGCTGGTGGCGGATATCACCGGCAAGGGTGGCCGTGCCGCTGCTGTTCAGGCCGATCTCGGCGACCATGAGGCGGTGCTGAAACTGCTGCCGCAGGCAGCCGCCGCGCTGGGGCCGGTATCGGTGCTGGTGAACAATGCCTCGCTGTTCGAGTATGACCGCATCGACAGCGCCGATCTCGCCTCCTGGCAGCGCCACATGGACGCCAACCTGCGCGCGCCGTTCTTCCTCGCCCAGGCTTTCGCCGCCGCCCTGCCCGCAGGCGTGAGCGGCAACATCATCAACATCATCGACCAGCGCGTCTGGCGCCTGACGCCGCATTTCGCCACCTACACGCTCTCCAAGGCCGGACTGTGGACCCTGACCCAGACCCTGGCCATGGCGCTGGCGCCGCGTATCCGCGTCAACGGCATCGGCCCCGGCCCGGTGCTGCCGAGCAGCCGCCAGAGCGCCGAGCAATTCGCCCAGCAATGGCGCTCGACGCCGCTGGAGCGCGGCGCGCATCCGGAAGAGATCGCCGCCGGCGTGCTGTTCCTGCTTGACGCGCCAGCCATGACCGGCCAAATGATCGCCCTGGATGGCGGCCAGCATCTGCCCTGGCCGCCACCCGGAACCGGTGCCACTACTACCGATCCGGAGGAGTGAGATGACCATTCACGACCGCGCCCGCGCCGTCTGGGCCGATTTCCCGCTGCCCTCGCTGCCGGCCAAGACGCTGCGCCGCGTTTTCGTGCGCGACCTGACGTTGATGGCCAGCATCGGCATCTACGATTCCGAACGCGAACAGCGCCAGAGAGTTGTGATCAATCTCGACCTGTGGGTGCAGGAAACGCCCGGCGAGCCGCCGAACAGCTATGCCGATGTGGTCTGCTACGAGCAACTGGTGAACCGTACACAGATTTTGCTCGAGGAAGGCCATATCGATCTGGTGGAAACCCTGGCGGAAAAGCTGGCGCAACTGTGCCTTGCCGACCCTCGCGTGCAACGCACGCGCGTTAGGGTGGAGAAGCCGGATGCGATATCCGCCGCAGCCGGAGTCGGCGTCGAAATCGAGCGGGTTGCAGGCTGAAATTCCCTGAAGGAATCCGTATTGCCTGCCGATATCGGCCTTGACTTTGATGGCGAGTTCGAATCCCGGACCTCAGGTTTGTACACAGCACTTCAAAGCACCTATTGCGATGCACAATTTTTATGTCAGTTCATCGCAACGCTGTGGATAAGCCGGGAAAGTGCATACCGGGCAACAACTTGTGCGCAGGGTCGGATGTGACGCATACAGCCTTTGCCGGGTTCCCGGTGGAGAAAACCCGGTTTTGGGGATAGTTTCCCCACAAAGTTATCCACAGGCTTGGGGCACCTTTGTCAACGCCGTGTAATCATTGGATTTTCTGAACTAGCAAGCTGCGCATGAGCGAGTCAGAGCGGTTAGAAACAGACACCGAAATGCCCGGGGAAATGCCCGGAGAAATGCCCAGTGATGAGGCGTTGCCGAGCGGGCTTGAACGCGGCGCAGCGGTGATTCAGCAGAGCTTGAAGAATCTGCCGCTGGGTCCTGGCGTCTATCGCATGATCGGCGCGGATGATGTTGTGCTCTACGTTGGCAAGGCACGCAGCCTGCGCAAGCGTGTCGCCAACTACGCGAAGCTGAATGGCTTGAGCATTCGCATACAGCGCATGGTGCGCCAGGTTATGCGCGTTGACGTTACGGTGACGCATACCGAAGCGGAAGCCTTGCTGCTCGAAGCCAATCTGGTGAAGCAGTTGCAGCCGCATTTCAACGTGCTGCTGAAAGACGATAAGTCTTTTCCCTATATCCTGGTTGCACGCGACCATGAATTCCCGCGCATCACCAAGCATCGCGGCGCGCGCAACATTCCCGGCGATTATTTCGGCCCCTTCGCTTCCACCGGTGCGGTCAACACCATGCTGCATGCGCTGGCGCGCGCCTTCCCCCTGCGCAACTGCAGCGACAGCGACTTCGCCAGTCGTGCGCGTCCGTGTTTGCAGTACCAGATCAAGCGTTGCCGCGCGCCCTGTGTCGGCCGCATCGATGCATCGGGCTATTCAGGCATCGTCGATGAAGCGCGCGACTTCCTCTCCGGCCGCAACCGCACCGTGCTCACCGAATGGCAGCAGCGCATGCAGGCGGCCAGCGAGCGGCTGGATTTCGAAAGCGCGGCGGAATTGCGCGACCGCATCCGCGCCCTGGCCCATATCAGCCAGAAGCAGGATGTGAACCTCAGCGATATCACCTATGCCGATGTGATCGCCGCCCATGCCGAGGGCGGCCAGGTCTGCGTGCAGATCTTCTTCTTCCGCGCCGGACAGAATTTCGGCAACCATGCCTATTTCCCCTCCCATGCCCGCGATGTCGAGATTGGCGATGTGCTGGATGCCTTCATCGGGCAATTCTATGCCCAGCGCGAACCGCCGAAGCTGATCCTGCTGAGCCATGCGGTGGAGAATGTCGAGCTGATCGCCGAAGCCCTGAGCCAGCATGCCGGCTTCAAGGTGGAAGTGGCGGTGCCGCAGCGTGGCACCAAACGCGACCTGGTGGAGCATGCGGTGAACAACGCCCGCGACGCGCTGCGGCGCAAGATGGCGGAAAGCGCCACCCAGCGCCAATTGCTTGCCGGTGTCGCCACGCTGTTCGGCCTGGAAACGCCCCCCGCCCGCATCGAGGTTTACGACAACAGCCATATCCAGGGCCGCCACGCGGTCGGCGGCATGATCGTGGCCGGCGCGGAAGGACTGCGCAAATCCGCCTATCGCAAATTCAACATCCGCAGCGAAGACCTGGTACCGGGCGACGATTACGGCATGATGCGCGAAGTACTGACCCGCCGCTTCCAGCGCCTGCTGAAGGAAAAGAGCCTGGAGGCCGAGGCCGCGCCGGAACTGGAAGCCGGGACGGAGACCGCAGGCGAGAATGACGAGGCGGAAGAAACCCCCGCGACGCGCCAGCGCAACGAAGGCGAATGGCCCGACCTGATCGTGATCGATGGCGGCCGTGGCCAGTTGACGGCGGCGATGCAGGTGCTGCAGGAACTTGGCATCCCGGAACAGCCGGTGGTGGCGATCGCCAAGGGACCGGAACGCAATGCCGGGCGCGAGCAGTTCTTCCTGCCCAATCGCGAACCCTTCATGCTGGAGCCGCGCCACCCGGTGCTGTTCTTCCTGCAACGGCTGCGCGATGAAGCGCACCGCTTTGCCATCGGCACCCACCGCGCCAAGCGCGCCAAGGACCAGTTCCGTTCGCCGCTGGATGAAATCGCCGGCATCGGCGCCTCCCGCAAGAAGGCCCTGCTGCTGCATTTCGGCTCGGCCAAGGATGTCGCCCGCGCCGGCCTGTCAGACCTGGAAGCCGCGCCGGGCATCAGCAAGGCGGTGGCGAAGAAAATCTACGATCACTTCCATGGCGGCTGAGGCTGTCCGAGCCTGTGCGAGCGCCCGTCCGTATGCGATAATCCAGCCATGCTGAGCAGCCTGCCGAATCTGCTTACCCTGTCGCGCATCCTGGCGATCCCGGGAATCTGCGCCGCCTTCTACCTGCCTGGCGCCTGGAGCGCCTGGGTGCCGCTGGCGCTGTTCGCCGCCGCCGGCATCACCGACTGGTTCGATGGCTACCTGGCGCGCAAATGGGGCCAGATGTCGAATCTCGGCCGCTTCCTCGATCCGGTGGCCGACAAGCTGCTGGTCTGCGCCGTCATCCTGATGCTGATTGCCTTCGAGCGCATCGACCGCATCACCTGCCTCGCCGCTGTGGTGATCATGTGCCGCGAGATCACCGTGACCGGCTTGCGCGAATTCCTCGCCGAATTGCGGGTGAAGGTGCCGGTAAGCCGGCTGGCGAAGTGGAAGACCACGGCGCAGCTCATTGCCCTCGGCTTCCTCATTGTCGGCGATTATGCCTTCGCCTGGATTCACGCCCGCATGATCGGCGAAGTGCTGATCTGGGTCGCCGCCGTGCTCACGCTCTATACCGGCTGGGATTACCTGATCACCGGCCTGCGCCACATGGCGGCGAGCGATGCGGCGAAAACCGCCGCCGATGCGGAGAAGCCCGGCAGTGCTTCGGATAACGGCGAGAAAGCCGCGGAATGATCAAGCTGTTGTATTTCGCCACGCTGCGCGAGCGCATCGGGATGGCAGAAGAGTCGCTGCCGATGCCGGCGGAAATCACCACCGTCGATGCCCTGCTCGGCTGGCTGCGCCAGCGCGGTCCGGAATACCAGCGCGCGCTGGCCGACCCGGCGATGGTGCGCGTGGCGGTGAACCAGGATTACGCGCGCGGCGGCGATGCGGTGAAAGCCGGCGACGAAGTGGCTTTGTTTCCGCCGGTGACCGGAGGCTAGCATGGGCGGGCAGCCGGAAATCCGTGTGCAGCGCGAGGATTTCGATACCGGTGCCGAGCTTGAGCGGCTGACGCAGGGCCAGCACCAGATCGGCGGCGTGGTCAGCTTCACCGGCCTGGTGCGCGACATCGCAGCCCCAGGTGATGAAAATGCGAATGTCGGCGATTCCAGCCTGACCCTGGAACATTATCCCGGCATGACCGAGCGCCAGCTCGAAGCCATCGCCACCGAGGCCTGGAACCGCTGGCCACTGGATGCCTGCCTGGTGATCCACCGCCATGGCAGATTGCTGCCCGGTGATCGCATCGTGCTGGTGATCGCCGCCTCGGCCCATCGCCAGGCGGCTTTCGAGGCCTGCGCCTTCCTGATGGACTGGCTGAAAACCAAGGCCCCGTTCTGGAAGCTGGAGGAAACCGGCGGCGAGCGCCGCTGGGTCGCCGCCAAGGCCGAGGATGATGCGGCGGCGGAACGCTGGTCGCGCGAATAGCTGTTCCAGCGAGTAATTGAGCCTGCGGTAAACGCGGCCTGGCTGCTGAGAACCTAACCGCTGTTTCATTTTCAATTGTCCCGCCGCAGGCACGCATGTTAGCGTTCGCGTCCCATCGGGGGATGGGGATTTAAGGAACAGACAGGGATGTGGGGCAAAATTAATTCAGGCAGGGGCCGGGTGTGAGCCAGCCGCTGAGCGCCGCGCCACCAGCGACATTCGCGCCGAGCGTGACCACCGATGTATTGCGCACCGACTCGCTGCGCACACTGCTCAGCTATTGGCGCGACAAGACCCGCGAGCGCAACGGCATGCTGCCGGCGCGGCGCGACCTGCGGCCCGACGACATGGTCGGCTTCCTCGCCTGCGTGTCACTGATCAATGTCTACAGCAATCCGCGCCGCTTCCAGTTCCGCCTGGTCGGCACCGGAATCGTGCAGCAGATGGGCCGCGAAAGCACCAGCCAATGGGTGAATGAGGGCCTGTTCGCCGACCGCACCTCCAGCGTCTTCGGCTTCTTCTCGATTCCGGTGGATACGCGCGGCCCGGCCTTCGCCGCCGGGCATTACATCGTGCAACCGAGCAACCGCGTGCTGCAATTCGAGACCGTGCTGGCACCGCTCTCGTCAGACGGCCATGGCGTCGACATGCTGCTTGGCGGCCTGGTCGGCGAACCGTTGCAGCATGGCGAGATCATCCGCCAGTTCGACTACGAACGCGTCCACCCGCTGCTGCTGGATTAGGCACAGCCCCACCGTTTCGTCATTCTTCGCTCTTTTTGTCATTCCCGCGAAAGCGGGAATCCCATTTTTGCTGTCAGTAATGGGACCCTCTGTAAGCGCGCGAACGCTAAAGGCGTTCGTGGGCGCACAGGCCCGAAGGGCTGGCGCGAGGGTGACAGCAGACGCAAAAATGCCCGGGCTTTGACCCGGGCATTTCATATTACTTTGCCTTAGGCAGCCTAGGCAGCCTACTCCGCCGCCGCCTTGCGCGGACGGATGGCACCTTCGAAGGCGTCGATCATCTGCTTGCAGAGCGGACCGGGAGTGAACTTGTACGGCCCGATCTCGGAAACCGGCGTCACCTCGGCGGCGGTGCCGGTGAGGAAACATTCCGAGAAGCTGCTCATTTCCTCGGGCTGGATCACACGCTCGATCACCTCGATGCCGCGTGCCTTGGCCAGCGCGATCACGGCGCGCCGCGTGATGCCGTCCAGGAAGCAATCCGGCGTCGGGGTATGCAGCTTGCCATCCTTGGCGAAGAACACGTTGGCGCCGGTGGCTTCCGCCACCTGGCCGCGCCAATCGAGCATCAGCGCATCCTGGTAGCCATCGCGCTCGGCCTTGTGCTTGGACAGCGTGCAGATCATGTACAGGCCGGCCGCCTTGGCCCTGGTCGGCGCGGTGTTCGGCGCCGGGCGGCGCCAGTCGCTGAGCTGCAGGCGGATGCCCTTCATCTTGGCTTCCGGCGAGAAATAGCTCGGCCATTCCCACACCGCGATGGCCAGGTGGATCTTCGAGGTCTGCGCCGACACGCCCATCATTTCCGAACCGCGCCAGGCGATCGGACGGATATAGCAATCGCGGAAGCCGTTCTTGGCCACGGTGTCGCGGGTCGCCTGGTCGATCTGTTCCAGCGTGTAGGGAATCTCGAAGTCGAGCAGCTTGGCGGAATCGATCAGGCGCTGGCTGTGCTCGGTCAGCTTGAACACGTCGCCGTCATAGGCGCGCTCGCCCTCGAACACCGCCGAGGCGTAGTGCAGCGCGTGGCTCAGCACATGCAGCTTGGCTTCACGGTGCGGGATGAAGCCGCCGTCATACCAGACCCAGCCATCGCGATCGTCATAGGATTGAGTGCTCATGGTTACGCTCCTGCGCTGCTTGCTCTTGCCCGGCGAAATACTGCCACTCGCCTAAGCAATTGTCGTCAAATGCATCAATCGAGTACGAATATTACCCGATATTTGCCATTCAAGTAACATTATGATCAAAGTATGTCAACATCCCTGCCATATTTTTTGCTCCTCCGCCCCTCCCGGCCCGCACTTGGCCTTGCGGCGACTCCGGTCCTTGCCCCATATACGAAGCCATGAGCGACCTCAAAACCATGGCCAACCCGTTGTTTCTGCGCGAGGACGAGTTGCGCCAGGGCATCGAGCTGCTGTTCTACGCCTACCGTGACTTCACCCGCGGCCCGGACGAGATTCTCGACCAGTATAGCTTCGGCCGCGCCCATCACCGCGCGCTGCATTTCATCGGCGGCCATGCCGGCATCACGGTGGCGGAATTGCTCGGCATCCTGCGCATCACCAAGCAGAGCCTGTCGCGCGTACTCTCGGCGCTGATCGAAGGTGGCTTCGTGCGCCAGCAGCAGGGCACCCGCGACCGCCGCCAGCGCCAGCTTTTCCTCACCGAGGCCGGCCGCAATCTGGAACGCCAGATCAGCGCCGTGCAGCAGGCCAAGGTAGCCGAAGCCTATCGCGAGGCCGGGGCCGAGGCCGTGGCCGGGTATCGCAAGGTACTGGCCGGCCTGATCGACGAACCGGCGCGGGCGGTGATCCTGCGCTCGATCCAGCGGCGCTGACGGAGCAGGCGATGGGCGGCGAACAGGCACATCTCCTGGTCATCGACGACGACGAACGCATCCGCACGCTGCTGACGCGCTACCTCACCTCCAATGCCGGCTTCCGCGTCACCGGCGCCGACAGCGCCGAGGATGCCAGCGCCAAACTGGCCGCCGTCACTTTCGACTTGCTGATCGTTGATGTGATGATGCCCGGGCAGAATGGTTTCGATTTCGTCGCCGGGCTGCGCCAGAACGGCAATAGCGTGCCGGTGGTGCTGCTCACCGCGCGCGGCGAAGCCGAGGACCGCATCACCGGCCTGGAAAGCGGCGCCGATGATTACCTGCCCAAGCCATTCGAGCCGCGCGAACTGGTGCTGCGCATCCAGGCGATCCTGAACCGGGCCCAGCGCGCCGCACCGGCACCGCCCTCGGTCAAGCCGGTACGCTTTGGCGATTTCCAGTTCGATATCGTGCGCGGCGAATTGAAGCGCGGCGAGGAGATCGTGCCGCTTACCACGGGCGAAGCCGCCCTGCTGCGCGTGCTGGCACGCCGCCCCGGCGCCACGGTGCCGCGTGCCGCCCTGGCCACTGATGGCAGCGGCACGCCCCCAGGCAATGCGCTGGCCGGCAATGCCTCGGCCAGCGAGAGCCGTGCTGTCGACGTGCAGATCACGCGGCTGCGCCGTAAGATCGAGGAAGACCCGCGCAACCCACGCTACCTGCAAACGGTGTGGGGCGAGGGCTACGTACTCTGGGCGGAATAAGCCTCATGCTGAAACGCATCATGCCACGCAGCCTGTTCGGCCGGTGGCTGTTGATGCTGGTGATTCCGGTGCTGGCGTTGCAGGGCATCGTCACCTATGCCTTCTACGAACGCCATTGGGATACCGTCAGCCGCCGCCTGGCGCTCGGCCTGGCTGGCGATATCGGCATGATGATCGAGCTATACGAGCGCACCAAGGGTACGCCGCAATTCGATGAATATGTCTCCCTCGCCTATGTGCGGATGCAGATCGAAGTACGTGTATTGCCTGGCGCCAAGCTGCCGACCGAGCTGCCGCCGCCGCGCAGTTGGTCGATCCTCGACCGCATGTTGAACCAGGCGCTGTCGGAGATCATCGACGAACCTTTCGCCATCGACACCCAGCGCAGCGACGACAATATCGTCGTGTATGTGGAACTGCCCGATGGCCTGATGGTGACGCTGGCGCGAGCCAAGCGGGTTTATTCGACATCCACCTTTATCTTCATCATGTGGATGGCCGGCGGTTCGCTGCTGCTGCTTGGCATCGCCGCCATCTTCATGCGCAACCAGATCCGGCCGATCCGCCGCCTGGCGCAGGCCGCCGATGCCTTCGGCAAGGGCCGCGACATGCCGGGCTTCCGCCCATCGGGGGCCAGCGAAGTGCGCGCCGCCGCCATGGCCTTCCTGGCGATGCGCGACCGCATCCGCCGCCATATCCGCGAACGCACCGAAATGCTGGCCGGCGTGAGCCATGACCTGCGCACGCCGCTGACGCGGATGAAGTTGCAGCTTTCGATGATGGAGAATAATGCCGAGGCCGATGAACTGAAGCGCGATCTGGCCGAGATGGAAACCATGATCAACGCCTATCTCGCCTTTGCGCGCGGCCAGACCGAGCAGAGCACCGAACCGACCGACCTGGGCGACCTGCTGCGCGAGGTGGCCGACGACGTGCGCCGCAGCGGCCGCCAGCTCGATATGTCGATTGAGAGTGCGCCGGTGCTGCCGCTGCGCCGCCTCGGCTTCAAGCGCGCGCTGGCCAATCTGGTGGAAAACGCCCTGCGCTATGGCAACAAAGTGCGCGTGGAAAGCGTGGCCGTGGCGGGCGGCATCGAAATCCATGTCGATGACAACGGCCCCGGCATCCCGGAGAAGGAACGCCACAAGGTATTCCGTCCCTTCCATCGTGCCGATCCGGCGCGCTATTCCGGCCAGGGCAATGCCGGCCTCGGACTGTCTATCGCGCGCGATGCCGTGCTGGCCCATGGCGGCGATATCTCCTTGCGCGATTCACCGCTGGGCGGTCTGCGCGTCTGCATCAAGCTGCCGCTGTAAGGCTGTCCGGTTGGCTTTTCGAGGGTGGCCCCACCCATAATAAATACCGTCATGCCCTGCGACGGCAGGGCATCCACGCGTTTCTTGTTTTCCAACTAATTTAGGAAAACTCGTGGATGCTCCGCCTGCGCGGAGCATGACGATCTTTTTTTGATGATCTCTGAGCCTATTCCGCGGCCGCTGCCGGCGACGCGACACTGAACTTGCGTTCGGCCTGCACGCGGCCGGCGCTGTCCTGCAATTGCACCACCCACTCGCCGGGCGAAAGCCGCACCTGCGACCAGATACGCCAGTTGCGGCTGACATCAACGCGGGCGCGCGACTTGGCGACTTCGCGGTCGCCCTGCATCCAGCGGAAATAGAAAGTCTCGCCACTGCCCACATTGGTGCAGTCGAGCCGCGCGAAGGCATAACCACGGTCGGTGCCCGCTTCATAGCGGTCCACCTCGCCCTGCGGCTCAAGATTATTCACCTGCCGCGCGGTGACGAACTGACGCACCACGCAATCATGCTCCACCGGTGCCGGAGACTGGGCCAGGGCTTGAGCCTGGGCGAAAGACGGCCAGGCAAGCAGGCAGGAGATAACGAGACAGGACGAGATACGCAGCATGGGGCGATATGTTTTCAGCGATGAGTTCTGGCGGCGAGACGCGCGATTGTTCTTTGGCGATTTTGCCTGATTGTCTGTCGCGCAATTGTCTGCTGCATTGGCGCGGGGGTCAACCCGCACCCAGTTTTACAACCTGGGTCAGAACATGCGACCACCATTCTCCACGCGTTGATCAGGCCCCAGCAACACTACCTGACCTTGCGTATCGGGCACTCCAAGCACCAGCACTTCGGAAATAAACGGGCCGATCTGCCGCGGCGGGAAATTCACTACCGCGATCACCTGCCGTCCGATCAGGGCATCGGGCGTGTAATGCACTGTGATCTGCGCTGAGGATTTCTTCACACCGATCTCTGGACCGAAATCCACCTTCAGCTTGATCGCCGGCTTGCGTGCCTCGGGAAATGGCTCGGCGCCGACGATGGTGCCGACACGGATATCGACCTTGTGAAAATCATCGATGCTGATCATGGCCTGCCTGCACTGCATAAACAAAACGGGCGGGAGTTGCCTCCCGCCCGTCTGTTTGAACCAATTTGCAACCGCCTGTCGAGAGCCTCAGGCCATCGACGGCAGCAGCGGACCGCTTAGTGGGTGGTCAGCTTCGCGAAAACCGCGCGCACTTCTTCCACCACTTCGGTGGCGCGCTTGTTCAGGGTCTCGTAGGTCTCGGCATTGGTCTTGGCCGCCATCTCGGCCAGTTCCTTCAGGTTGACCAGGGCCTTCTCAACCGCGGCCTTCACCTGCTCGGCCTGCTTGGTCGGGTTGACGTCCTTGGCACCCTTGGCCATCACGTCCTTGACCTGGGCCTGCACTTCATCGATCGACTGCTGGAACAGCTCGGCCTGGCGCTTGGCTAGAGCCTGATAGCCTTCGAACGCCTTCTTGTTAGCGGCGGCGATGGCTTCCAGATTCTTCTTCTGCGCGGTGGCCAGCGCCTCGGCATCGAAGCCCGGCAGCTTGTACTCGCCGAACATCTTCTGCGCGTCGAACATCTTGGCGGGGTCGAACAGCTTCTGGGTGTCGAACATCTTGCTGAAGTCGAAACCCGCGAACGGGAACTCGGTCTTGGTCATGGAACGCTCCATTGGGAAAGGGAACAGCGGGAGGTGTTGAACAGGTCTGGGACGGGGCGAGACGGTGCTCGAAAACCTTATGCCGCGAATATAGGCAGCCTACTGCACGCGGTCAAGGTAATTTTTGTGCAGTGCAACAAAATAAAGTTTATATATTTTTCAATTACTTATGAATTATTCGGCGCGTTTCTCTCGCAAACGCGAGAAAACCCCGCGCAGACTCCCCTGGCCGCTGAGCAGCCCTTCCGCCTGGCCCAGGCGCTTGTCGAGATGCGCCATGGTACGGCTCAGATCGGCGCTGTCGTCGCTGAGCCAGATGCGCAGGCTGTCGACATACACGGCGCCGAGGATCTTGCGCCG
This sequence comes from Ferrovibrio sp., assembly GCF_965278975.1. Lineage (GTDB taxonomy): Bacteria > Pseudomonadota > Alphaproteobacteria > Ferrovibrionales > Ferrovibrionaceae > Ferrovibrio. The sequence continues at coordinate 3,255,702 of NZ_OZ257126.1, read as the reverse complement.
GAGGGCGCCGCGCCAACCGGCGGCATCGAGCTGCGCCGAGGCCAGCGCCCAGTCCAGCCCCTTGGCTAGGCCGCTCTCGGCAAAACACAGCGCGGCAATCGGATCGCGCGGCAGATCACGCGACAGCACCCGCACAGCCTCCTTGTAGGGCGCCAGCGCATCGAAGCGCGCCATCAGCGCCTCGAACAGCTTGTCCTTGGCGTTGCCCTCGCCACCAGCCGGCCCCAGCGCCGCCAGCATGGCGGCATCGATGCGGGCGGCGAAGCCGCGCAGCAGTGCAAGCTTGGAAGGATATTGGCGGTAAAGCTCGGCCAGACCGAGGCCGGATTCCTGGGCCACGGCGCCGAGCGACAGGGTGAGCCAGCCGGTGGTGGCGACCAGCCGCAGCATGGCATCCACCGGATCGACCTGGCTGTTGTCAGCCGGCTTCGCCGTCTTGCTGCTCTTGCGTTTCGCCATGACCACGCTCCTGCCGCTTCGCTTTATCCCAATGTGGGGGCTGCGGCGGGCCGAGGCAAGTGGCCTCAGCCGGCGAGTTCCCGCGAGCGCTTCTCGGCGGCGGCCACGGCGCGCGCCATCAGCGGCGCCACGCCATCGGCGGCCATCAGCACATCCAGCGCCGCCTGGGTGGTACCGTTCGGGCTGGTTACATTCTTGCGCAGCTGCTCCGGGCTTTCCGGGCTCTGCTTCATCAGCGCGCCGGCGCCCTGCACCGTGGCACGGGCAAGCTGTGCCGCCAGTTCCGGCGGCAGCCCCACCTTCTCGCCCGCTGCCGCCATGCATTCGGTGAGCCAGAACACATAGGCCGGGCCGGAGCCGGCCACGGCGGTGGCGGCATCGATCAATTCCTCGCGCTCCACCCAGGCCACCTGGCCGACGGCTTCCAGCAGCTTGCCACAGGCTTCGCGCTGGGTGGCGGACACACCGTTGCCGGCAAAGCAGGTGGTGATGCCCTCGGCCACTGCCGCCGGGGTGTTCGGGATGGTGCGCACAATGGCGGCCTGGCCACCGAGCAGGCGGTTCAGCGTCGCCACCGTCTTGCCCGCCGCCACCGAGAGGAAACAGGCCGTCTTGGCATAGCGGCCATAGGCCGGCGCCACCGCGTCCATAACCTGCGGCTTCACCGCCAGCAGCACGATATCGGGGCTGAAATCCGCCGGCACACCGGCTGCATCGCGCGCCTGGCGCACGGCGGCCGGCAGATCGGCCACCGGATTGGGTTCCACCACCACGATGTCGTTGGCCGGGATGTCCTGGCGCAGCCAGCCATGCACCAGCGCGCCGCCCATCTTGCCGCAGCCGACCAGGAGAATCCGCGCCGTCATGGCTTCTATCCGTGCTGAATTTTCGGGACGGCCTGAATATCAGGCTTTGTTGGCTTTAGCTATTACGCTTCGCCGCCGTTAGTTTCAGGCTTCGCCCACGGTGTCGAACATCGCCGCCGCCACGGCTTCTTCCGGCGAACGGCCACCCCAGATCAGGAACTGAAAGGCCGGGTAGAAGCGTTCGCACTCGCCGAGCCCGATTTCCATCAGGTCCTCGATCTGCTCCGGCGTGGCACCGGTGCCGCCGCGCAGCAGCAGGGCCTGGCGGAACACCACCATGCCCTCTTCCGACCAATAGTCGAAATGGCCGATCAGCGCCTTCTCGTTCACATAGGCGAGCAGCGAATGCAGGTCGCGCTTGCGGTTCGGCGGCAGCTTCATGTCGAAGGCGCAGGTGAAGCTCATGGCGCCGAGTTCCTCGCGCCAGGAGAACCAGAGCTGATGCTCGCAATAGCGACCGGAAACGCCGACGGTCAGTTCATCGGCGCCCTGGCGCTCGAACGGCCATTCCTGCTCGGAGACGATATGTTCGACCAGATCCAGGGGATTGCCCTGGCGGGTGGAGTTATCCACTTCGGTCAATGGCCGCATGATCTACCGCCCCCTACCCCTACTCGGAACCGGCGGCGAACCGGCTCCAGGCGAACCCATATCTAGGTGTTGCGAAAGCGTTAACACCATAGATTTAGGTTAGGCACGGCCCTCCGGCCATGCAAGGGCGGAATTGCGATAAATCGATGAAACGACGGGGATAAGCGGCGCAAAACTGTGGGTAAATCCACACGACTCGGCATACGACTCAAGCGCGTCCGAGTCGTATGCTTCAGGCGGCGTCGCCACCCGAGAGCGCGAGCGGCGGCGGCGGCGTTTGCGGTGCGGCGAGTCGGGCTTCCAGGGCCGCGATACGCTCGGAAAGCTGGATATTCTCTTCCCGCGCCGCCTGCGCCATCGCCTTCACGGCATCGAATTCCTCGCGCTGCACCAGGTCCATGCCGGCCAGCGCCTGCTCCAGCTTCTGGCGGAAAGCCTGCTCCACATCGGTCTTCACCCCTTGCAGCGCGCCCAGCGCGCCGGTGGCAAGCTTGGACAGATCGTTCAGCACGCGGTTGTCGGATTGCATGGCAAGGTCTCCTGATGGTTACAGGCTATATGGGCGCTTAAGCCTGCCGCCGCAAGCCCAATGCCTTGGAAACCCCGCCCCCGGATGGTAGTTTCCGCGCCCAATTCAAGCTTTTGAGCAAGATGATCCCGTGACCAATCAGACTGCCCCGGATAGTGGTACCACCAATGAGCGCGCCAACCGCGAAGCCAAGCTGACGCAGCTGCGCCAGATCGGCCTCGACCCGTATAACGCGGCCAAATTTCCGAAAAGCCACAAGAACCAGGCGGTGCATGACACCTGGGCGCAGTTGCAGCCCGATGAGCGCAGCGAGGACCGCGTGCAAGTGGCCGGCCGCGTCATGGCGATCCGCAATTCCGGCATGTTCATCGATATCCTGGACGATACGGTGAAGCTGCAGGTCTATACCGCCAAGGATCAGGTGCAGGGTGAATTCGCCCCGATCATGAAGGCGCTGGATCTCGGCGACATCATCGGCGTGGAAGGCAAGGTGCGCCGCACCAAGCGCGGCGAGATCACGGTGGACCTGGAGCGTATCGTGGTGCTGGCCAAGGCGCTGGAGCCGCCGCCGGAAAAGTGGCACGGCCTCAAGAATGTCGAGCAGCGCTATCGTCATCGCGAATATGACCTGATCGGCAACGAGGATAGCCGCCGCACCCTGCGCACGCGCTTCCGCGTCATCCAGGCCGTGCGCCAGTTCTTGACCGCGCCGGGGCAGGATTTCCTGGAAGTGGAAACGCCGATGCTGCACAGCATCCCAGGCGGCGCCATCGCCAAGCCCTTCGTGACGCATCACAACGCGCTGGATATTCCGCTCTATATGCGCATTGCGCCGGAGTTGCATCTCAAGCGCCTGGTGATCGGCGGCCTGAGCGAGAAAGTGTTCGAGATCAACCGCTGCTTCCGCAACGAAGGCATCTCGCCGCGCCATAACCCGGAATTCACCACCATCGAGCTGTATCAGGCCTATGCCGATTACGCCGATATGATGGACATTGCCGAGCGCATCATCGAGGCGGCGGCGATTGCCGCCACCGGCGGCACAGACGTGCAGTTCGGCGAGCAGACCATCAGCTTCAAGCGCCCGTTCCGCCGCGCCACCATGCTTGACCTGATCAAGGAACATTCCGGCTTCGACCTGAATGTGGAAGCGGATCAGGCCAAGGCACGCCAGGCGGTGGAAGCCGGGGCAAGCTGGGGCAAGCTGGTGGAAGCCTGCTTCGAGCATTTCGTCGAGCCGAAGCTGATCCAGCCGACCCATGTGGTCGAACTGCCGAAGGCGATTTCGCCGCTGGCCAAGGCGAACCACGAACGCCCGGAAGTCGCCGAGCGGTTCGAGACCTTCTGCAACACCTGGGAAATCGCCAACGCCTTCTCCGAGCTGGCCGACCCGCAGGAGCAGCGCGCGCGCTTCGAGGCACAGCAGGCGCAGCGCGATGCCGGCGACGAGGAAGCGCACCAGATCGACGAGGATTTCCTCAAAGCCCAGTCCGCCGGCATGATGCCGATGGGCGGCCTTGGCGTCGGTATCGACCGCCTGGTGATGCTGCTGACCAATTCCCCCACCATCCGCGAAGTGATCGCCTTCCCGACGCTGCGCCCGCGCCAGCATGGCGAAACCACGAGCGAAAGCGCCGAAAGCTGATGCCGACCTTGCTGGCCCTGCCCTTCCCCGCCATCGATCCGGTGATCGTGGCGGTGGGGCCGTTTGCCATCCGCTGGTATGCCCTGAGCTATATCGCCGGGCTGATCCTGGGCTGGCAGATGGCGATGTGGCTGGCGCGCAAGCCCGGCGCCCAGGCGACCCAGGAGCAGATCGACGGCTTCCTGATCTGGGCGACGCTCGGCGTCGTACTCGGCGGCCGGCTTGGCTATGTGCTGTTCTACAATCCGCTGCATTACCTCTATAACCCCGGCGAGATCATCGCCATCTGGAGCGGCGGCATGTCGTTCCATGGCGGCATGCTCGGCGTCATCCTGGCGATGTATCTCTATTGCCGTCGCAGCGGCCTCAGCCTGTTTGCCTTCGCCGATATCATCGCCTGCGTCGCGCCCATCGGGCTGTTCTTTGGCCGTATCGCCAATTTCATCAACGGCGAACTCTGGGGCCGCGTGGCACCCGATGTTGCCTGGGCCATGGTGTTCCCCACCGGCGGGCCGGAACCGCGCCACCCAAGCCAGCTCTATCAAGCCGCGATGGAAGGCCTGATCCTGTTCCTGCTGGTCAACCTGGTGCGCATGAACAGCGACGCGATGAAAAAACCCGGCACGCTGTGCGGCCTGTTCCTGGTCGGCTATGGCACGGCGCGCATCATCGGCGAATTCTTCCGCCAGCCGGACCAGCAGATCGGCTATATCTTCGGCGTCACCACCATGGGGCAATGGCTGTCGCTGCCGATGGTGCTGCTGGGACTGTGGCTGATGGCCCGGGCGCACCGTTCAACCAAGGTGTCATGACAGCACCGCTGCTTGAGCTGATCCGGCGCCGCATCGCGGCGGAAGGGCCGATCAGCCTCAGCGATTACATGGCGGAATGTCTGCTGCATCCGCAATTCGGCTATTACACCACGCGCACCAGCATCGGCGCCGCCGGCGATTTCATCACCGCGCCGGAAATCAGCCAGATGTTCGGCGAATTGCTCGGCCTCTGGGCCGCCGATTGCTGGCAGCGCATGGGCGCGCCGCCGCACTGCTATCTGGTCGAACTCGGCCCCGGGCGCGGCACGCTGATGCAGGATGCCCTGCGGGTGACGCGCAAGGCAGCGCCGTTCGCCCCCCTGTTCGTCGAGGCGTCACCGAAGCTGCGCGCCTTGCAGGCCCAGGCAGTGCCGGATGCCATCTGGTGCCCCGAGATCGATGCGCTGCCGGAGGATGCCCCGCTGATCGTGCTGGGCAATGAATTCCTCGATGCGCTGCCGATCAAGCAATACCAGTATCAGCATGGCGCCTGGCGCGAACGCCGCATCGATGCTTCAGACGATGGCGGCCTGCATGTGGTGCTGAGCCGCGATGCCTTCCCGCTGGCCCGCGAGGCGCCGGAGGGCGGCATCTGGGAAACCTCGCCGGCCAGCCATGCGGTGATCGAGGCTTTGGGTGCGCGGCTGCAGGCTCAGGGCGGCGCGGCCCTGTTCATCGATTACGGCCCGGCCGAAAGCGGCTTCGGCGACAGCTTCCAGGCGGTGCGCGGCCATGCCTATGCCGATCCGCTGGCCAGCCCCGGCGAGGCCGACCTCACCGCGCATGTGGATTTCCAGAGTCTGGCCCAGACCGCACGCCGCGCGGGTCTCGGTACGCATGGCCCCATCGGCCAGGGCACCCTGCTGAAGCGGCTGGGAATCGAGCTGCGCGCGCAGCAACTCAAAAATCGCGCCACGCCGGATCAGGCAGAAGCCATCGGCGCGGCGCTGCATCGGTTGACCGCCGACGATGCCATGGGCAGACTCTTCCAGGCCCTGGCGCTGACCCTCCGCGATGCGCCGCCTCCCGCCGGTTTCGCGTCATGACAGCAGAATTCCTCACCGCCCCCGCCCTTCTCAGCCTGCCCGGCATCCGCCATGGTTTCTTCACCCGCCGCGGCGGCGTGTCGGATGGCCTCTATGCCTCGCTGAATTGCGGCCCCGGCTCCGCCGATACAGCCGAGAACGTGGCCGAGAACCGCCGCCGGGTCGCCGCCGCGCTGGGTGCTGACGGGCTCGCCTCGCTGTATCAGGTGCATGGCCGCGAGGTGGTGGTGGTGGATGCGGGCTACGACATTACGGCACGGCCCAAGGCCGATGGCCTGGTGAGCCGGCAGCGCGGCATCGCGCTCGGCGTACTGGCCGCCGATTGCACGCCGGTCTTGTTCGCCGATGCAGAAGCCGGCGTGATCGGCGCCTGCCATGCCGGCTGGCGCGGTGCGCTGGCCGGCGTCACTGACGCGACCATCGAAGCCATGGAAAAGCTCGGCGCCGCACGCAGCCGCATCCGCGCGGCCATAGGCCCGACCATCCGCCAGCAAAGCTATGAAGTGAGCGAGCCTTTCCGCGCCGAATTCACCGCCGCCGACGCCACGAACGCCGATTTCTTCGGCCCCGGCAGGCGCGACGGCCATTGGCAGTTCAACCTGCCGGGCTATCTGGCACGGCGGCTTGGCAAGGCCGGCATCGCTTTTGAAGACCTGCACCGCGACACCTTGAGCGAGCCGGAGAATTTCTACAGCTACCGCCGCATGACCCTGAACCAGGAGGCCGATTATGGCCGCCAGGTCTCGGCCATTGCGTTGCTCTAGGGGCAGGCCTCTAGATGCCGCACATGTTCCTCTTCCTGGTCTTCTGCCTGCTCGGCCTGGTGGCAAGCTGTGTCATTGGCTAGGCCGCATCTCATACTGTTCTGCTTGCTGGCGCTGCTCACCGTAGCCTGCCAGCCGCTGCCGCAGCCTTTCCTGCCCGATGAGAAGGAAACCGGCCAGCTCATGCCGCTGACCATGCCGGTGGGCGAGCAGAGCCTCTATGTGCTGCCTATTTCCAATGCGCCGGGTGAATTGCCACGCGACTTCGCCGCCAAGATTGCCAATGCCCTGGTGGCGCTGGACTGGCCGGCCAGCGCCAATGTGCGCTCCTCGGCATCGGCCGAGCTGGTTTCGGCGCTGATCGAGGATGCCAAGGGACAACTGGTCTGGGCCTGGCAACTGGCGCGGCGCGGCGGCACGCCGCTGAACGGCCAGGATTTCCCGCTCGGGCTTTCCGCCGAGGCGCTGGAGCAGACCACCGACGCCACCCGCCTGTCGCTGGCCCGTGCCATGGCGCAGCAGGTGGTGCAATCGCTGGAAGCCCTGGAAAACACCCAGCGGGTGGAAGCCGCGCTGGACCCGGGCCTGCCGAAGCTGGCCCTGCTGCCCTTCGATGGCGCGCCGGGCGATGGCAACAAGACCCTGGCCGCCGCTTTGCGCGATCAGCTCCAGGGCGCCAGTATCGCCCGGGTGGTGGCCGATCCGGCCAATGCCGATTACCTGGTGGATTGCGCCATCGTGGTCAGCGATGCCGGGCCAAGGGTGCAGCAGGTGGCGCTGTCCTGGAGCCTGTTTGCCCCCGATGGCCAGCGGCTTGGCACGGTGAATCAGGCCAACCGGGTGCCGCGCGGCTCGCTGAACGGCGCCTGGGGTGAGACAGCCAAGGCGGCGGCGCAAGGCGGGGCCGATGGTCTGCGCGACATGCTGGACCGGCTCAAGAGCGTAAAGCGCTGATAAAAATGGATTTTTCGCGGTTTACAGGGGCGAGCCGCGCCGCTATAGTCCGCGCGATTTTTTCCTCCCCAGGATTCCAGCACAGGCGCATCGATGAAGGTTTTGGCGGGTAATTCCAATCGTCCGCTGGCGGAAGCCATTGCCGCTTACCTCAGCGTGCCTTTGGCCAAGGCCAGCGTGCGCCGGTTCTCCGACATGGAAGTGTTCGTCGAGATTCACGAGAATGTGCGCGGCGAGGACGTGTTCGTCATCCAGTCGACGAGCTACCCGGCCAACGACCATCTGATGGAACTGCTGGTCTGCATCGACGCGCTGAAGCGTTCCTCGGCCCGCCGCATCACCGCCGTGATCCCCTATTTCGGCTATGCCCGCCAGGACCGCAAGCCCGGCCCGCGCACGCCGATCTCGGCCAAGCTGGTCGCCAACCTGATCACCGCCGCCGGTGCCAACCGCGTGCTGACGCTGGACCTGCATGCCGGCCAGATCCAGGGTTTCTTCGATATCCCGACCGACAACCTGATGGCCGGCCCGGTGCTCACCGCCGACATCAAGCAGCATCTGCAGGGCGATGACCTGATGGTGGTGTCGCCGGACGTGGGCGGCGTGGTGCGGGCGCGCAACATCGCCAAGCGCCTGGATGCCGACCTCGCCATCGTGGACAAGCGCCGCGAGCGCGCCGGCGTTTCGGAAGTGATGAACATCATCGGTGACGTGGAAGGCCGCCGCTGCATTCTGGTGGACGATATCGTCGATTCCGCCGGCACGCTGTGCAACGCGGCGGAAGCCTTGAAGAAGCACGGCGCCAAGTCGGTTTATGCCTATGTCACCCATGGCGTGCTTTCGGGCGGCGCGGTGGCGCGTGTCACCGCCAGCGAACTGGAAGGCCTGGTGATCACCGACAGCATCCTCGCCACCGAGGCGCAGCGCCTGGCGCGCAATATCCGCCAGGTATCGATCGCGCCGCTGATCGGCGAGGCGATGCGGCGCATCAGCGAGGAAAGCTCGGTTTCGAGCCTGTTCGACTGACGCATTGAGTTTCAGAGTTTCGGCGCGCGGCACCCCTGGAGGCCGGCGTCGGAAACGGTTCGGGCATGAGGCCCGGATCGTGGACCAAAAGCGCAATGAGGAGTGTATCATGCGTGAAGTAACGACGATCGCCGCTGAGGCGCGGTCGAGGGCCGGCAAGGGGACCGCCCGTGCAACACGGCTGAGTGGCCGTGTGCCGGGGGTCATCTATGGCGACAAGAAGACCCCGGAGCTGATCTCCATCGAAAACCGTGACCTGCTGAAGGAACTGCACAAGGGCAGCTTCTTCTCGCGTCTGTTCGACATCAAGGTGGGCGACAAGGCCGAGCGTGTGCTGGCCCGCGACGTGCAGCTCGATCCGGTCACCGACCGGCCGATCCATGTCGATTTCCAGCGCGTCGGCAAGGATTCGAAGATCCGCGTCTTCATCCCGGTGGTGTTCCGCGATATGGAAGCCAGCCCGGGCCTGAAGCTCGGCGGCGTGCTCAACATCGTGCGTCACGAAGTCGAGTTCTACGCCAGTGCGGAGAGCATCCCGGAAAACATCTCGATCAGCCTGGCGGGCATGGAAATCAATCATTCCATCCACATCAGCGCGTTCAACCTGGATGCCAACCTGAAGCCGGTGATCCAGGATCGCGACTTCACCGTTGCGACCATCGCGCCGCCGACCAAGGCCGAGGAAGAGAAGCCGAAGGCCGAAGCTGCTGCCGCTGCCCCCGCCGCTGGCGGCAAGGCCCCGGCCGCTGCTGCTGGCAAGGCTCCGGCTGCTGCCGCTGGCAAGGCCCCCGCTGCTGGTGCCGCCAAGGCTCCGGCTGCCAAGCCGGCCGGCAAGAAGTAATCGCGTATCCGGGTGGCGCTCCGGCGCCACCCGGTTTTTCTTCCCCGCTTTGGCCTTTCCGCTCAGGACTGCCCGATGCTGCTCCTCGTCGGCCTGGGCAACCCCGGCCCCGAACATCAGCGCCAGCGCCACAACATCGGCTTCATGGCCATCGATGCCATCGCCGAGCGCTACAATTTCGCGCCGTTCCGCAAACGCTTTCAGGGCGAACTCGCCGAAGGCGTGCTGAATGGCGTCAAGACCCTGCTGCTGAAGCCGCAGACCTACATGAACCTGTCGGGCAAGTCGGTGGGTGAAGCGGCGCATTTCTACAAGCTGCCGCCGGCACAGGTGGTGGTACTGCATGATGAACTCGATCTCGCGCCGGGCAAGCTGCGGGTCAAGCAGGGCGGCGGCCATGCCGGGCATAACGGCCTGCGCTCGGTCGATGCCGCCATCGGCGCCGATTACCGCCGCCTGCGGCTCGGCATCGGCCATCCCGGCAAGGAGCAGGTTCTGGGCTTTGTGTTGCAGAATTTCTCCAAGGCCGAGCAGGACTGGCTCAATCCGCTGCTCGACGCCATCGCCGATGCGGCGCCCGCGCTGGCACGCGGCGACGATGTCGGCTTCATGAACAAGGTGGCGCTGAAACTGACGCCGCCCCGGAACGAACCTCCCCGCGACGCGCCAGAGCGTCGGACGAAACCGAAGGAACAGTAAGATGGGTTTCAAATGCGGCATCGTCGGCCTGCCCAATGTCGGCAAGTCGACGCTTTTCAACGCCCTGACGCAGACCGCTGCGGCGCAGGCGGCGAATTATCCCTTCTGCACCATCGAGCCGAATACCGGCCTGGTCGGCGTGCCCGATGAACGTCTCGACGTGCTGGCCGGGATCGCCGGTTCGGCCAAGATCATCCCGACGCAGTTGAGCTTTGTCGATATCGCCGGCCTGGTGCGCGGCGCCTCCAAGGGCGAAGGCCTCGGCAATCAGTTCCTGGCCCATATCCGCGAAGTGGATGCGATCTGCCATGTGCTGCGCTGCTTCGAGGATGGCGACATCACCCATGTGGAAGGCCGTGTCGATCCGGTGGCCGATGCCGAGACGGTGGAAACCGAACTGATGCTGGCCGATCTCGACAGCCTGGAAAAGCGCATCGACGGCCTGACCAAGAAGGCCAAGCAGGGTGATGAGGAATCCAAGGCACGCGTGGCGCTGATCGAGCGCATCCTGGTGGCCCTGCGCGATGGCAAGCCGGCCCGCAATGTGCAACCGGCCGATGACGAGAAGAAGCTCTATCGCGAGCTGATGCTGCTCACCTCGAAGCCGGTGCTCTATGTCTGCAACGTGGAAGAAGCCTCGGCTGCCAACGGCAACGATTTCTCCGCGCGCGTGAAGGCGATGGCCGACAAGCAGGGCGCCGGCTGCGTGGTGATCTCGGCCGCCATCGAGGCGGAAGTGGCGCAGCTTGATTCGGATGAAGAGAAGCAGGCTTTCCTCGGCGATCTGGGCCTGGCCGAAACCGGCCTCGCCCGCGTGATCAAGGCCGGCTACGCGCTGCTCGAACTGCTCACCTTCTTCACCGTCGGGCCGAAGGAAGCGCGCGCCTGGACCGTGCGCAAGGGCGCCAAGGCGCCGGAAGCCGCCGGTGTGATCCACACCGATTTCGAGAAGGGCTTCATCCGCGCCGAGACCATCGCCTATGGCGACTATGTCTCCGGCAAGGGCGAAGCCGGCGCCCGCGAGGCCGGCAAGATGCGGCTGGAAGGCAAGGAATACATCGTGCAAGATGGCGATGTGTTCCATTTCCGCTTCAACGCCTGAGAGCCAGACATGCGCACATTCGACGACTTCACGGTCGGCGAGGTGACGGAATTCCCGCCGCGTACCGTGAGCGAGGAAGAAATCATCGCCTTCGCTGCTGAATACGATCCGCAGCCGTTCCATATCGACCGCGAAGCGGCGGCCAAGACGCCCTATGGCGGCATCATCGCTTCCGGCTGGCATACCGCCGGCCTGATGATGCGCATGATGGTGGACAACATCCTGGAAGGTTCCACCTCGATGGGCTCGCCGGGCATCGATGAACTGCGCTGGATCCGTCCGGTGCGGCCGGGCGATACGCTGCATCTGCGCAGCACCGTCACGGCGATGAAGCCGTCGCAATCCAAGCCCGACCGCGGCGTGATTTCCACGCTGTATGAAATGCGCAACCAGAATGGCGACATGGTGCTGACCATGCGTGGCAAGGGCATGTATGGCCGCCGCAAGCCAGTCACTGGCACTGGCAACAGCGCGGGAGCTTGAGCATGCAGTATTACGAGGATGTGGAGATCGGCAAGCCGCGCGATACCGGCAGCCATACCTTCACCCAGGAAGCCATCATCCGCTTTGCGCGCCAATTCGATCCGCAGCCCTTCCATATCGATGTGGAAGCGGCGAAGCACTCGAATTTCGGCCAGCTGGTCGCGTCAGGCTGGCACACGGCCTCGACGGTGATGCGGCTGATCGTCGATTCCGCCGTCGATGTCGAAGCCAGCCTCGGCTCGCCGGGCTTCGATGACCTGACCTGGAAGAAGCCGGTGCGGCCCGGCGACACCATCCGCGCCCGCCTCACCTGCCAGGAAAAAACGCCGTCGAAAAGCCGCCCCGGCATCGGCTCGGGCCGCTTCCTGATCGAAGTGTTCAATCAGGACAACGAATTGATCATGACCATGATCAGCATCGGCCTGATGCGCATGCGCGGGGCGCCCGCAGCTTAACAGCCCGTCATGCCCGCGAAAGCGGGCATCCCATTTCAGCTCAAGGCAAATGGGACTCTCGCTTTCGCGAGAGTGACACTCCTTCTGGAATCCCCTCACTCCGCCGCGCGGGCAGCGCCGAGTTCGTCATCCCAGGCCTTGAGCGCGCGCGCCGCCGGGGCCACGCGGGCGGCTTCCGCTTCGTTCAGCCCCGTGAGCATCGGCAGCATCGGCCCGGTATCGGCGACACCACCAAGCGACACGGCATCATGCAGCACGCGGATCGGGTTGATCTCGTCGCGCAGATCCTCCAGCGGCATGAACTGTGCGCGCAGCGCCTCGGCGGCTGCGTCATCGCCGCGCTGGATCGCCCTGAGGATCGCCATCGAGCCGCGTGGGCTGAGGCAGACCGAGCCGGAGGTGAAGCTGGCGAGGCCGAAATGCCGCAGATGCTGGATCGCCGGCCGCTCGCCGATACCGCTCACCACCTTCGACTTGTCGACCTGCTGCAGGATACGGCGCAGGTAATCGTCGGCCAGGGTATCGGCGCGCACCACGGCATATTTCACCGAGACCAGCAGGCCGTCGCGGTCGAGCCGGCCGAGTTCCGCCGGGTCGATGTAATTGTCCGACTTGATGTAGACCACGATCGGCTTGCCCAGCGCCTCGGCCGCGCGGCGCAGCGCCAGGGCAACACCCGCCGGAGTCATCGGGAAGGTCATCGGCAGCGCCATGGCGGTGGGCAGGCGGCGCGACCGCAGCATCCTGGCCTGATCGATCAGCCGGCCATAATCCGGCCCGAAGGACGGCAGCAGCCAGGTATCCGGCCCCGCCGCCGCTTCCAGGAAGTCCAGCACCCGCTCATATTCGCTTAAGCCGATATGGTAGAAATTGGCATTGCCGCCATACATCAGCGTGCGCACGCCGCCGCCTTCCAGATGGCGGATCAGGGCGGTATTGGCGGCCTCGTTGAGGCTGAAATCGCCATTGCGCGCCAGCGGCGGCACCGCGATCACCGAACGGCTGAGGTCGGCCGGGGTTACCGGGCTCGTTTTCATTTCGTTTACTCCCCTTGAACGATACTATCCGGCCACAGGCCAGGGTCTGGACCCAGTAGGGACAGGTCCGTGACGTTGTGATTTTCTTGCCTGGCTAGGAGAAAGCCCGAAAGCGATGTGGTGCATCGGTGAGGGATTTCGACAACGCCAGGCAAGAAAAGCACATCGCCCGCAAGGGTTGGTCAGGGAAGGCCGCCGGATGTCGTCGCAAATCTTGCCCGTAGTCCCACTACGCGCTGCGATTTTCTCCTAACCGGCGGCCTTCCCTGACCAATCCCGGGCCTGTCCCTACTGGGTCCAGACCCTACCCTTCGCCCCTTATCGTTGCAAAGCAAAATGCCCCTGCCCTCGTCTGAAACCATCGCTGCCAAGGCCCACCTGCTGCCGCTGCTGCGCGCGGCTCTCAAGGCGGTGAACGGCCACCGTTTCGAAGAGGCGGAGAAGCTGATCGCATCGATCCTGGAGCAGGATCCGGGGATGGCCGATGCCGTGCATGCGCGGGCCCATATCGCCCTGGCGCGCGGCGACCTGGCCCAGGCCGAAGCCCTGGCACGTCAGGCCATCGCACTCGATTTCCACTATGAGAGCTACCACATCACCCTGTCGCAGGCGCTACTGGGCCAGCGCAAGCTGGAAGAGGCCAAGCAAAGCGCCGGCATTGCCCTGGGCCTCAACACCAAAAGCCCGGAAGCCTACATGGCGCTGGCCGAGGTGTTCCAGGCCGAGAACGACCTGCAGAGCGCGCACAACGTGCTGCGCCAGGGCAAGCAGTTCAATGTCGACCACCCGGAAATCCGCTGCCGGCTCGGCAACATCGAAGCCGCCCTCGGCAACATGGACATGGCGCTGACCTACTATCAGCAGGCCATGCTGGCGCGGCCGGACAATTCGCTCTACCGCATCCTCTATGCCCGCTCCTTGCGCAAGCGCCGGCTGAAGCGGCCGAACCCGACCCTGGTGGCAACGGTGCTGCCGCTGCTCGGCCAGCCCGGCGTGTCGCCGCGCGATCTCACCGGCATCATGGAAGGCGCCTTGATGCTTGATGGCGGCATCCAGTCGCTGCTCGGCGTCATGGACATGCCGACGGAACGGCTCGCCGGCATCATGGCGGCGCCGGAATTCCCCAGGCTAAGCGAGAACGAACTGCTGCTGCGCTGGCTGAAATTCGGCGAAGTGGTGCATCCCGGTCTGGAAAATCTCTGCGCAGCGCTGCGCCGTGCCGCGCTGTGGCTGGCGCTTGGCAAACCGGCTGCCCTGGCGGCGCATGTGGTCTGGCTCGATGCCCTGGCGGCGCGTAATTTCCACGCTGATTACCTGGATCCGGAAACGCCGGAGGAGCGCGAACGCCTCGCCATCCTGGACCGGCATCTCGCCGCCGTGATCGCCGCCGGGCAATTGCCCGATGCCGCGCATCTGGCGCTTTACGCCACCTACCGCCCGCTCTACCGCCGCGCCGATGCCGAAGCCCTGGCGGCCTTGCGCTGGCCCGGCAGCATCGCCGAACTGCGCCGCGTGCAGCTCGATGAACCGCTCTACGAACGTCAGCTCATTGCCACCCTGCCGAACGCAACGCCGATCGAGGATGCCACCAGCCTCCTGGTGCGCGAGATGTATGAGGAAAGCCCGTTCCCGCGCTGGAACCAGCCGATCATCGGGTTCAATGCCACCGTGGGGCAGATGGTGCGTTCGGCCTTGCCGCTGCAGCGCCTGCCGGGCACGAAGATCGACCACCCGGATGTGCTGGTGGCGGGCTGCGGCACCGGCATGCATGCCATCATCGCCGCCACCAACTACAGCAACTCGAAGGTGCTGGCGGTGGACCTGAGCCGTGCCAGCCTCGCCTATGGCAAGCGCAAGACGCTGGAACTCGGCATCAAGAACATCGAATTCGCCCAAGCCGATATCCTCAAGCTCGGGCAATTGCCGCAACGCTTCGACGTGATCGAGTGTTTCGGCGTGCTGCATCACATGCGCGAGCCTCTGGCCGGCCTCAAGCAGCTCGCCATGCTGCTCAAGCCCGATGGCTACATGATGCTGGGGCTGTACAGCGAGGTTGGCCGCCACGACGTGGTGCTCGCGCGCCAGTTGATCGCCGCGCATGGCTACAAGGATACGCTCGACGATATTCGCCGCTTCCGCGCCGACCTGCCGAAGCTGGATCCCGAACTCTGCACCCGCCTGCGCAATTCACTGGCCTTCTATAACCTGCCGGATTTCCGCGATCTGGTTTTCCATCGCCAGGAACACCGCTACTATCCGGAACAGCTTGGCGATCTGGCCCGCGATGCCGGCCTGCGCTTCCTCGGCTTCGATTTCTCCGAGCCGCAATTGCTGCGCAGCTATACCGCCGATTACCCGGACGACCCGCAGGCGGTGAATCTGAGCCACTGGACGGAATTCGAACGCAGGCATCCGAACATATTCTCCAACTGCTTCCGTTTCTGGCTCGACAAGCACGTCTAGCCAAGGCTGCTGCAGCATGCCATCGCCCATCGAACTAGCCGAATTGCAGCGCCGGGCCGACAGCGCCGCCAAGAGCGGCGATTTCGCCCAGGCCATCGCGCTGGCCGGTCAGGTGATCGCCGCCGATTTCCGCCAGCCGGCCAGCCATGTCACGCTGGGACAGGCGCAGCTTGCGCTGGGCGACCTTGCCGCCGCGCGCCAGAGCTTCGGCACGGCCCTGGTGCTGGACCAGAGCCGCATCGAGGCGCATCTCGGCCTGATCCGCACCAGCGCCGCCACCGGCGATCTCGCCACCACCCAGGCGCTGCTGGCCAATGCCCTGCAACTGGCGCCCGGCCATGGCGAACTGCGCTTCCAGGCCGGCCTGCTGCTGCAACAGCTGCGCAACCCCGTGGGCGCGGTGCAGAATTACGCCCTGGCCTTGCGCGCCGATCCGCAGAGCCAGCGTTACCGCATCGCCTTCTCCAGTTCGCTGCAAGGCATGCGGCTGCCAAAGCCAGATGCCGGGCTGATCGAGCTGATCCTGCCGCTGCTGGGCGAACCCGGCATTGATCCGCACTGGATCAACGGCATCGTCGAGCCGGCCCTGCTGCACGATCCGCGCCTGGCGCGGCTGCTGCCGCCGGCAGATGCCGCCGCGCCCGATCTGCCCATCGGGCTGGAAGCGGATGACTTTCCGGCGCTGGGCGAGATGCGGCTGCTGCTGGCCTGGCTGAGCCATGGCTTCACCTCCGAGCCAAGGCTGGAGCAGGTTTACACCCTGCTGCGCCGCGCCGCCCTGCCGCTGGCATTGCATCGCCCTGAAGCCCTGACCCGCCATCGCCGCTGGCTGGCGGCATTGGCGCTGCGCAATTTCCTCGCTGAATATGTCGATGCGGAAAGCGATGCGGAACAGGCCGGGCTTGCCGGGCTGGATGCCCTGATCGCTCAGGATATCGCGGCGGAAAAATTGCCCGCGCCGGAACGCCTGCTGCTCTATGGTTGCTACCGGCCGCTGGCCGGCCGCGACGATGCCGCCAATCTGGCCGTGCTCGATTGGCCCATGGAGCTTGCCGAACTGAAACGGCGCCAGCTGGATGAACCCCTGGCCGAGCGCCGCATCGCGGCGGCGCTGCCGGCCTATACCGCGATTGACGACGCGGTGAGCCAGACCGTGCGCGAGATGTATGAGGAAAGCCCGTTCCCGCGCTGGGATCAGCCCCTGCTGCCGCCGAGCCAGACGGTGGCGATGCGGCTGCGTTCAAGGCTGCCACGGTGCAAGCTGCCACCGCTGGAGATCGACGCGCCGCGCGTGCTGATCGCCGGCAGCGGCACCGGCATGCAGGCGATCATTGCCGCCCTGGCCTATCACCGTTGCGACGTGCTGGCGCTGGACCTCAGTCGCGCCAGCCTGGCCTATGGCAAGCGCAAGGCGGATGAACTGGGCTTCAGCAATATCCGCTTCGGCCAGGCCGATATCCTCAAAGTGGGTCAACTGCAAGACCGCTTCGATGTGATCGAATCCTTCGGCGTGCTGCATCACATGCGCGATCCCGCCGCCGGGCTGGCGCAGCTGGTGCAACTGCTCAAGCCGGGCGGTGTCATGCTGCTGGGACTGTATAGCGAAGTGGCGCGGCGCGACGTGGTGGCGGCGCGTGACTTGATCGCCCGCTGCGGCTTCGGTGACTCGCCTGCCGAAATCCGCCGCTTCCGCGCCGAGGTTGAACAACTCGACCCGGTGCTTGGCGGCCGGCTCAAGCATTTCTCCGCCTTCCACGCCATGAGTGACCTGCGTGACCTGCTATTCCATCGCCAGGAGCACCGCTACACGCCACAGCAGCTCGGCGAACTGATCGCCGGCAGCGGCCTCCGCTTCCTCGGCTTTGACCTGCAGCAGCCCGGTATGCTAGAGGCATATGCTGCCGCCTACCCGGAGGATACCGAATGTCTCGATTTCGCCCATTGGGCTGAATTCGAGCAGCAGCATCCTTCGCTTTTCGCCAATTGCTTTCGGTTCTGGCTCCACAAGCCTTTGTCATGACCACGACATCGCCATCTCTCCGCCTGACCTGGCGCGGCGCGCTGGAAGGCGCCCGCGTCTCCGCCGCCCTGGTGCCGGGCGTGTTCATTTATGCCGTCGCCTTCGGCGTGCTGGCGCGCACGGCGGAAACCGGCCTCACCGCCGCCTTCCTGATGAGCGCGCTGGTTTTCACCGGCTCCGGCCAGGTGGTGTCGTTGCAGCTCTGGCATGCGCCCTTCCCGATCCTGGCCATGCTGGCCACCATCTTCGCCATGAATGCGCGCTATGTGCTGATGAGCGCCTCGCTGCGCCCGGCCCTGGCCGGCATGCCGGCAAGCCACGCCTATACCAGCCTGTTCATGCTCGGCGATGGCAACTGGATCATGGCGATGCGCATGCATGCCCAGGGCAACCTGGAAGGCGGCTTCCTGTTCGGCAGCGGCGCGGCGCAGTATCTGGTCTGGTGCGCCGGCACGGTGCTGGGCTATCTCGCCGGCAGCCTGCTCGGCTCGCCGAAAGCCCTGGGCCTGGATTTCCTGCTCACCGCCTTCTGCACGGCGATGGCGGTGGCGATGTGGAAAGGCCGCGACGATGCCTGGCCTTTGCTGGTCGGCGGCGGCAGCGCCATCCTGGCGGCGCAGGTGATTCCCGGGCAGTGGTATATCGTGATCGGCGCCATCAGTGGCAGCGTGTTCGGTGCCTTCTGGAAAACCCGCAAACAGGCGCAAGCCAATGTCTGAGGGATTGATACTGGGGCTGATTTCCACCGAGGCCATGGCTGCCATCCTGGCGATGGCGGGCATGTCGTATTTCTGCCGCGCCAGCGGCTTCTGGATGATGCGCTTCGTCAAGCCCAGCCCCTGGGTGGAAGCCTGGCTGCAATCAATCCCGATGGCGATCATGGGCGCGATCCTGGCGCCGGTGGCGATCAAGGCCGGCTGGCCGGAAATCGGCGGCTTCGCCGCCGCCTTCCTCACCATGCGCTACACCGGCCGTGACATGGTCGGCGCACTCGCCGGCGTCGCCGTGGTCGCCATCCTGCGCGCGCTGCTGGGCTGAATTCACGATACGGCAGATCAGAAATGGGATTCCCGCCTGCGCGGGAATGACACCGCCTTTTTTTGTCACTCTCGCGAAAGCGAGAGTCCCATTTTAGCACAGCAGATCGTCATAGAGATCGCGCCATTCCGGGTTAGCCGACTGAATCAGATCAATCTTCCAGGCCCGGCGCCATTGTTTGAGATGTTTCTCACGCGCGATGGCCAGGCTGATATCCTCGTGGGCTTCAACGAACACCAACCACTTCAAGCCATACCGCCTGGTGAAACCATCGACCAAGCCTTCGCGGTGCTCATAGACACGGCGCGCGATATCACTGGTCACACCGATATACAGCGTGCCATAGGGCTTGTCCGTGACGATGTAGACCCAGCCTGATGTCATCGAAATAAAGCATAAATGGGACCCTCGCGTGCGCGAGGGTGACAAAAGAGAAAAGCAGAACTACAGCCCAGCCTAGCTCCGCCTCCCTTCCTTTGTCACCCTCGCGCACGCGAGGGTCCCATTTAAATGCAAAAACCTACACCCCTGCCGACGAAGCGTGGCCTGCCGCCGGGCCGAACAGTTTGAAGATGGCGCTGGCGGTGTAGACCGGCGTGTCTCCGGCGGTAAGCTCCACCGTGAGATAGCACAGCGAGCGCGTTGCCTTGACGATGCGCGGGCGTGCTTCCACCCAGGCGCCGGGACTGGCCGGGCTGAAGAAATTCGAGGTCATCGATACGGTGGCGCAGACGCGGCCGAGATTGGCGATGATGTATTGTCCGCAGATCGTGTCGGCGAAGGCGAACAGCACGCCGCCATGCATCACGCCGTTGACATTGCCATGATGCGCCACGGTCTTGAAACCGTAGATGAACTGCTCACCATCGCGGCGCAGATAGAACGGGCCGATCAGGCCGACAAAGCCGCTCTTGATCGCCAGCAGCTCGAAGCCCTGCGGCGCGACAAAATCATCCATGCTTACGCCACCCGCTTATGAGAAGGCCGCCTCGGCGGTCATCGCCAGCATGCCTTCATGGTCGCGGATCCACAAGGCCAGGCCGCCCTCCGCCGCTGCCTTGGCGCAGAGCACGAATTCCTGGCCGTCGATCACCGGGCGGCGGCCCCGGAAGCTGAAGCGCGCCATGCGGCTTTGCGGCCTGAGCGCGCGGGCATAATCGCAGAGTAGCGTGGCTAGCAACGGACCATGCACCACAAGGCCGCCATAGCCTTCCACGTCGCGCGCATAATCGCGGTCGTAATGGATGCGGTGGCCGTTGAAGGTCAGCGCCGAATAGCGGAACAGCAAAGTGGCATCGGCCAAGAAAGCCTGCTCATGCTCTTGATCTGTCGGCGCAGCTTCCGGCGTCGTCTGGCTGTTGCCATCCTCGCGATAGACGATGTCATGCCGGTCGGTGACGCAGAGGCGGCCCGAGGCATCGCTGATCTCCTGCCGCACGGTGACGAAGACCAGGCCGCCGCTGCGGCCATGCTTCTCGCTCACCGCCTCGATCACGGCGCGGCGCGTCGCCGGCTGATCCAGCGGCAGGTCATGGTGGAAGTCTAGCCGGCTGCCGGCCCACATGCGGCGTGCCGGGCGGCCCCAATGGGCGCCAACATCAGGCAGGAAGCCACCGAGCCTGGGATGGCCGTCGCGGCCCAGGCCAGAGCGCGGTGCGATCACCCAGAAGCTGAGCCAGTGGCGCAGCAAAGGCATCGGCGCGCCGGCCGTGAACAGCGCGCCATCGCGGTCCAATGCTGCTTCCAGCGCCCGCACCGGTTCTGAGCGCAGCACATCCGTGGCGCTTTCTTCGCGCCCGACCCAATCGTTGAGAGTCATTGCAGGCTTCGGTCCCTGGCTCAGCTATGGCGGATCTTGCCGACCGCCTCGCGCAGCAGCAGGTAGACCTTGCCGATATCAGCGGTGACAAAGGCGGAGGTTAGCAATTCCTCATGCTCCACGCCCTTGGCACCGGCCAGCACGCGCTCGAACTCGGCCAGGTAGCGGTCGATATAATCGCGGAACTCGTTCTCGCTCTCGTATTTGGCCTTGATCTTGTCGAGGTCGCGCTGGTCGATCAGCTTGCGGGTGAACAGGCCGCGCTCGCCCTTGTAGTAGCGGCGCCACAGGTCTTCCGACAGGTCGCGGTTCAGCAGCCGGGTGATATCGATGGCCAGCGAATTCAGATGCCCGGTGATGAAGGCGGCGGTCTTGAGGAACTGCTCGCCACGGAAGGCGGCAGTCGCCTTGCGCAGGGCTTCGGCTTCCACGCCGGCGGTGTGCGCTGCTTCAGCCAGGGCTGCGGCATCGGCCTTCAGGCTGGCTTCGGCAGCTGCCGCCTCGCTGGCCGCCTTGGCCGCCGCCGAGGACAGTTCCTGCGCCCGCTTGGACAGCACGTCGGCGGTTTCCGCCGCACGCGCCGTGGCGCGATCGGTAACGGCAGAGAATTCCGTCGCCGTGCGGGCCATGCGTTCGTTGATCTCGGCCACCTTCTCGGAGGCGCGGCCGGCGCGGGCATCCACGTCGTCGGCATGGCGGCGGAAACCATCGCTCATGCGGTCGGTCTGCTTCATCGCATCCTCGACCACGCTGGCAAGCTCGCGGGTGCGGTTGCGCAACGTCTCGGAGGCATCATCGATGCGGCCCGAAGCGGTGCCGACCGCCAGATTGATCTCGCGGGCGCGGGCATCGAAGGTGGTGCCGACCTGGGCGATGCGGGCCACCGCTTCGTCGGAAACGCGGCCAACCTCGTGCGCCTGGCGGCGCAGGCTGTCGCCGATATGCGCGGTCTTGGCGGCGGCGGTGTCGGAGGCTTCGGAAAGCTCCTGCACGCGGCCACGGAAATTCTCGCGGATGGTTTCGGCCTGGCGATTGAGTTCGCGCGACAGGTCGGTGAGTGCCTCGGCCTGATCGTGGATGGTATCGCGCAGATCGAGCGTGCGGCCGACCACGGCCTGCGCCGCATCGGAAAGCTCCTCGCTGCGCGCCTTGGCGGTATCGCCGGCCATGTCGAGATTGACCTTGGCGCGTTCGGCGGTGACGCCGAGCGCCTCGGCTTCGTCCTTGGCCTTGGCACTGAGATTGACCAGCGAGGCGCTCTGGGCATCGGCGCGCTCGGCCAGTTGCACCATGGCTTCAGCGACGCGCTGCGACAGATCGGAAAGATCGCGCGCGCGGGCCTGGGCGGTGGAGCCGGCAAGCTGCGCTTCCATGGCGGCACGTTCGGCGCTGGCGGACAGCGCCTGGGCCTGCACTTGAGCGGATTCAGCCACCTGATGCAGGCGCTGCGCCGCGCGTTCGGCGGCGGTCTGCAATTGCAGCGCATCCTGGCCGGCACTGTCGCCGGCGGCACGCAGGCGCTGCGCGGTGCGCTGGGCCGCCTGATCCAGACCATCGACCTGCTCGCGCACTTCGCTGCCGGTATCGGCCAGGCGCTTGGTGATATCGCCCACGGTTTCTTCCAGCATCTCGGCATGGCGGCGCAGCAGGCCGCCGGCCTCGCCCACCTGCTCGTGGCTGCGCTGCGTCGCCTGCGCCAGCAGCTGGTTGGCCTGGGTCATGGTTTCCTGCACGCTGGCCGCCATGGCAATGGCTTCGCGGCCGGCCTGGGCCAGGCTTTCAACGCGGTGCTTGATTATCTCATCGGCCTGGCCGGCCTTGCCGAGCGCGGAAGCGGCGGCATGATCCAGCGCCTGGGCGCGGCTCTGCATCGCATCGCCGATCTGCAATGCCTTGTCGGCAAGCTGCTGCAACGTGGCGGAGAGGCCATTGCCTTCGCGGCGCAGGCTGTCGCCGGCAGCGGCGAAACGCTGATCCGCCAGTTCGGCGGCATGGGCCAGCTGATCGGTCTGATGCCGCACCAGATCGCCAGTCAGGCGCAGGCGCTGCTCGGCCTGGGTCGCGGTCTCGGCAAAAGTCTCGGCCTGACGGCTGGCGGAAGCGGCCGCCGCATCCAGCGCCTGGGTGCGGGTGCGCATGTCATCGCTGGCATTGCGCAGCCGTTCGGCAACGCGGCCGCCCTGGTCGTCGAGCTGGCCGACTTCGGAACGCACCACTTCGCCGACATCGCGCAGGCGGGTGATGGCGGTGGAGGTGGTCTGCTCCATCTCGCGGATGCGCTCGCGCAGCACGGTGCCGGCGGCTTCCGCCGTCTCGATGGCGCGCTTGGTGGCCGACTGGAAGGAAGACGTCTCGCGGCCGAAGCTGTCGCCCGCCGCCTGGGCGCGGGCCACCGTAAGTTCGGCAGCCGAGGTCAGCTTGTGCGCGGTATCGGCGAAGCTGCCGCCGATCTGCTCGGCCTGGCCGGAGGCGCGCAAAACCGCCTGTTCCAGCGCCGTGATCTTCTGCTCCAGCTGCGCCGAAATCGCCTGCGCCACTTCGGCCGCGCGCTGCACGGCGGCATCCATCAATTCGCCATGCTTGCGCGAGAGTTCATCGACGCGGTCATTCTGGAACTGGATCGACGAGGTGATACGGCTGATTTCCTGCGCCTTGCCCTGGAAGATGCCGCGCGCGGTCTCGACTTCGCGCACGATCACATCGGCGGCCTGCAACAGCACCTGCGCCTGGGTGGTGACGGTGTGGCCGATGCCGGAAACCTTGGCCTCGACTTCCTGGCCGACCTGTTCGGCGGCCTTGAGCAGCACGCCGGACTGTTCCTCGAAACGGCCGGCAATGCCCTTCACGGTGCCATCGAGTTCGCCCGAAAGCTGATCCGCCACGGCGATGATCTGCTTCTGCGCATTGGAGAGCGTGCGGCTCAGGTCCTTGGCGCGTTCGGCGATGGCGGCATCGATATTCTGCACGGTGCCGACCAGCGCATCCTGCTGGCTGGCCATGGCCTGGCCGAGCTGCATCACCTTGTCGGTGGCGCCCTGGGCGGCCTCTTCCATCTCGCGCGACTGGCGGCGCAGCGCATTGGCCAAAGCCGAGACGCGGCGTTCGGCTTCCGGCGTCGGATAGGTCAGATCGAGCAGGATCTGGTGCAGCACGGCGCCCTGCTGCTTCACCGTGGTGCCGCGCCACAGGTTCATCAGCGCCAGCCACAGGAAGGCCAGCGGGGCCGCAACACCGGCGATGAAGGCACCGATCTCATGCGGCAGAGCCTGCCACAGATTGCCCCAGCCGATGGAAATCTGGATGTAGCTGGCGCAGAGCGCGAGCCAGAACAGGCTGATCCCGGCGCCGGCCAGCACCAGCAGGCGGCGCTGGCGCTCCAGTTTCGGCAGGCCGATCAGCTCGTTGGCCTCGGCCTCCGCCCGGTCATGCGCGCCCTGCGACGCCGCCGCTTGCGCCGCCGCCGCCATGTCTGCCCGCGGATGTTTGATCAACATGCCAGAATCTCCCCGCCATTGCCGGATTTCGGCTGCCCCCATTGAAGCACCAAATACCGGCCGCGCAACAACTTGCACAGGTCTGCCTATCCTGCACCCTAGGGGGCAATGGTTAATGGCTGGTGAGCAAGGGGATTAATGGCAGGTGGACAGGCCGCCAGCCCCCCCGATTCATGCCGAGCAACTTCAGCCTGTTTCGCCCTGTGGATAAATCCGGCAAGTCACGCGAGCGCCAGGGGTAAAGCGGCTCGCCCTGACGGTGCATTTTTCCCAAATCTTGATCTTATCCCCGGCTTTCACTGCATCCACATGACCATGATTTTGCACTGCGGAGAATGCTGCGACACGCAGTAAAATGGGGCCGCCCACGCATCGGCGTTGTGGTCAACAGGATTTTTTGCAGGAATGTTTCATACATCCTGTTGACCGTTCGTTAAGAGTGGCTACCATATCTAGTGTTCGTCGGGGATGTGCCGAGTGGGGCGCCGCGACTGCCTGAAAGACCCGGGAAACCGGTCTGGCAGGCAAGGCAAGGTGAGCGCGGCAAGGTGCACTCATCGGCGAACAAAAGATCAAGATTTAGTGCTGGCTGATCCAGCGAAAACGACATCGCATTTTGCGCTGGGGGGCTGATTCTGAATCGGCCAGGCGGAATAAGAAAGGGGAACCAACCGTGCTGAACACGCTGCAGACCGAACGTGGCATTCGCATCGAGATGGACCGCCAGCGCGACCGCCTGCTGACCGATTTCGGCAAGGCGACGCTGGATGACCGCTATCTGCTGCCCGGCGAGAGCTACCAGGACCTGTTCGCCCGCGTGGCCAGCCACTATGCCGACGACACGGCGCATGGCCAGCGGATGTATGACTACATCTCCAAGCTCTGGTTCATGCCGGCCACCCCGGTGCTGTCGAATGGCGGCACCAATCGCGGCCTGCCGATCTCCTGCTTCCTCAACGAAGCCAATGACAGCCTGGATGGCATCGTCGGCCTGTGGAACGAGAATGTCTGGCTGGCGGCGCGCGGTGGCGGCATCGGCAGCTACTGGGGCAACCTGCGCTCGATCGGCGAGAAGGTCGGTCAGAACGGCAAGACCTCGGGCATCATCCCGTTCATCCGCGTGATGGACAGCCTCACGCTGGCGATCTCTCAAGGGTCGCTGCGCCGTGGCTCGGCCGCCTGCTACCTGCCGGTGGACCATCCGGAAATCGAGGAATTCATCGAGATCCGCCGCCCCACCGGCGGCGACCCGAACCGCAAGGCGCTGAACCTGCATAACGGCCTGCTGATCTCGGATGCCTTCATGCGCGCCGTGGAGAAGGACGAGGAATGGGCGCTGCTCAGCCCGCATGACCGCACGGTGCAGAAGACCGTGTCGGCGCGCGCGCTGTGGATCCGCATCCTCACCGCCCGCATCGAGACCGGCGAGCCCTACATCGTCAACATCGACCATGTGAACCGCGCCCTGCCCGAGCATCACAAGCTGGCCGGCCTGCGCGTCAAGACCTCCAATCTCTGCTCCGAGATCACGCTGCCGACCGGTGTGGATCATCATGGCCAGCAGCGCACGGCGGTCTGCTGCCTCTCGTCGCTCAATCTCGAATACTTCCATGACTGGAAGGACGCGCCGAACTTCATCGAGGATTGCCTGCGCTTCCTCGACAACGTGCTGGAAGATTTCATCAAGACCGCACCGGACAGCATGTCCCGCGCCCGCTATGCGGCGCAGCGCGAGCGTTCGGTCGGCCTCGGCGTGATGGGCTTCCATTCCTTCCTGCAGGCCAATGGCGTGCCGTGGGAAAGCGTGATGGCCAAGGTGTGGAACCGCACCATCTTCAAGCATGTGAAGGAGCAGGCCGACGCCGCTTCCCGCGCGCTGGCGGAAGAGCGCGGCCCCTGCGAGGATGCCAAGGAATACGGCATCATGGAGCGGTTCTCGCACAAGATCGCGATTGCGCCGACTGCCTCGATCTCGATCATCGCCGGCGGCGCTTCGCCCGGCATCGAGCCGAATGTGGCCAATGCCTTCACGCACAAGACCCTCTCGGGTTCCTTCTCCGTGCGCAGCCCGCATCTGGAAAAGCTGCTGGAGACCTACGGCAAGAATGACGAGGAAACCTGGTCGTCGATCACCGTGAATGATGGCTCGGTGCAGCATCTCGACTTCCTCAGCGACGACGACAAGGCGGTGTACAAGACCGCCTTCGAACTCGACCAGCGCTGGCTGATCGATCTCGCCGCCGACCGCACGCCCTATATCTGCCAGGCGCAGAGCCTGAACATCTTCCTGCCGGCCAATGTGCATAAGCGCGATCTGCACCAGATCCACTTCCAGGCCTGGAAGAAGGGCGTGAAGAGCCTCTATTACTGCCGCTCGCTGTCAATCCAGCGCGCCGAGAAGGTTTCCGGCCAGACCGTCGTGTCCGGCCAGGCAATGCCGGCAACAGCGCCCGCCACGGTGATGACCATGGCGATCCCGGTGGTTGGCCGCATCAACGAAGGCGAGCGCCCGCAAGGCGATCTGGCCGTAGTTGAAGCCGAATTGCCGTTGGAAATGGCCCAGGCCGGCAACGGCCCGCGCGAAGCGGTGAATTACGAGGAATGCCTCGCCTGCCAGTAAGCGGCGCAGCCTGCTTTTAGCGAAACGGCCCGGGAGCAATCCCGGGCCGTTTCTCGTTCAGCGGCCTACCTCTTTTAGCGGCTTACTTCTTCTCTTGCGGTTGGAATTTCAGCGCCACGCCGTTCATGCAATAGCGGTCGCCGGTGGGCTGCGGCCCATCGGGAAAGACATGGCCGAGATGGCCGCCGCATTTGGCGCAGAGCACTTCGGTGCGGCGCATGAAATGGCTGTTATCCTCGGCTGTCGCCACCGCGCCATCCTTGGCCTGGTAGAAACTTGGCCAGCCGCAGCCGCTGTCGAACTTGGTATCGGAGTCAAACAGCGTCGAACCGCAGCCGGCGCAAAGGAACTGGCCGGCGCGCTTCTCGTGATTGAGCGGGCTGGTATAGGGCCGTTCGGTGGCGGCATGGCGCAGCACCTGATAGGCGGCGGCATCCAGCCGCTGGCGCCATTCGGCATCCTCAAGCTGGATCGGAAACGTCTTCTTGTCGTGGTCGGCCATCGGCGCCCTCCTGCTGCTCCCAGCATATAGGGCGCCGGTGCCGGCAGTTAAGCCTCGGCTTCGTCCTCGCCCCAGCTGCGCCACAGGCTCAGGATCGACACCGCCATCAGCGCCAGGCCGAAGCCGAGATGCGGCAGCGCCGCCTGTGGTACGCGGTAGAAGCTGAGCAGCCAGGGCGCCAGCACCAGCCAGGCGCCGAGGCCGAGCGTGAACCAGCCCTCCCAGCGATCCTGCAGGGTGAGCGTGAGTCCGGCGAGCGCGAAGACCAGCATGCCGATGATGACGCTGTTCATGGTGGCGCCGCCGAGCCCGGTGAAGCCGAAGCTCCAGGGCGCGAGGCCAATGGCAACGCCGAGCGCCAGGGTCGTCCAGGCCTCCCAGGGCAGGCGTGCCTTGCGCGGCTGCGTGTGATGCAGGCCGACGCCGCGATGGTCGAAGCGATGAGGGAAGGAATGCAGTTTCGATAGCTGGCCCATGACGCACCTCCAGATGCAACATTCCGGGGGAATACTTCCCCCAGGGTCTGGCAACGGCGGTTCAGGCTCCCCCAGCCACGCCCCGCGAGCGCTGCCGGCAATGTGAGATATGACTCCCGATCACGGCAAAATCGTGGTGCAAGCGTGACTTGTTCGTGGGCGAAGCGGACTGCCGTGTGCCCAGCGGTTGCCGCCAAGGCCGGAATCAACCAATTAGTGGCCATTTTTCCACTCTAACTAGTCGCCATTTGCCGTGGTTTGACCGCCATGTCAGCCATTTTCCACTGACGCCGCCAGTAATCGAAAAGAAGTAGCAGGCCACTGAAAATTACTCAAACAAGAAAGAGAACTCTGCTGCAGCCGTGCGCCTCAGATAATCCACAATCCTGGCATCGTCCTCACTAGACTTGCTGTGCTCGGTATAATGCAGATAGTAGTTCTCACCCTTGTGCTTGGCGAAAATCAGCCAGTCCCCCGTGACGCCTTTGTCAAAGCGATACCAAAAGGGCTTATCAATAAACCCAGTCGTTAAGTCGCGGATAAAATCATCCGAGACTTCGTCATGCTTGCTGAAAACATCAGCAATCATTCGGTCAAGCCGACTGTTGCCCTGCTCCTCAATCGGCAGGTGCTGCTTATTGAGTAAACCCCAATGGGCGCCGAGATTGCCGACGACATGCCGGGGCATGAAAACGTGCTTGTGCCATAGCGGCGTGAGCGGTGGATGCAAAAACATGTCGGCCGGACGCCGGGTCGACGACGGAGCTAAACCTTCAAGGGCATCCATCTCCATAATGATGATGTCATCTTCGTTGCGGGACCGCCGGATTTCCAAAAGTAGGAGGCAAAAACTGAGGCTGACGCGGTCGATATAAGGACGGTCCTCTAAAACAAGCCGCTTCAGCTGACGTTGCTGCTCCGCGTCTAGGCTCACCATATTTGGCGTCTGCTCAATCATATGACTCAAGTCCTGGTTTTGGATTCTTGCTAGGCTGTAGTTGCGGTGATGACTCGCGCTGACTCAAACTCTTTGAATAGCGAGATTTCTGTCGCTAGGGCGCTATGAATATTTACGTACCGACACAGACCGGCTGGCCAGCCTATGAGTCCGAACACTCTGTAGCATCGGGAGACCAAGTTCTTGGCGGATAACCTGACTAGGTGGCGAATGACACCGCCCCAGGGTGTGATCGCCGTCATCAAAATTTAGCTTATTCAAAATTAAATTGTACGCTATTTATTTTCCTGTCAGACAGCAACGGCCTCGAACCTTTAGTAACCCCATCCCGGGCCACCAACAGGAGACTGACCATGACCCCGCTTTACACCACCACTGCCACTGCCACCGGCGGCCGTTCGGGCCGCGTCACCTCGGCCGATGGCATCATCGACATGACGCTGGCGATGCCGAAGGAACTCGGCGGCCCGGGCAATGCCGCCAATCCGGAAACCTTCTTCGCCTCGGGCTATGCCGCCTGCTTCCAGGGCGCGCTGGGCCTGGTGGCCCGCGGCAAGGGCATCACCCTGCCGGCCGGCAACACGGTCACCGTGACCATCGGCATCGGCAAGGATGAGACCAGCTTCGGCCTGAATGCGGCCATCGTTGTGCATCTGCCGGGCCTGGACCAGGCCACCGCCGACGCACTGGCCCATGGCGCGCATCAGGTCTGCCCGTATTCCAAGGCGACCCGTGGCAATATCGACGCCACCGTGAAGGCGACGGTCTAAATCCACACTCCGACCCACGATACGCGCCGGGCTTCTTGCGGAGCCCGGCGCCAATCGGGGAGGCTATAGCCATGTCCGCCGATTCCAATCTCAAGCTCGATGCCCAGCTCTGCTTCGCGCTCTATGCCGCGTCCAATGCCATGACCCGGCTGTATCGCGACAAGCTGGAACCGCTCGGCCTCACCTATCCGCAGTATCTGGTGCTGCTGGTGCTGTGGGAGCAGGACGGGCTGCCCGGGCCTGGACTCACGGTCAAGCAGCTCGGCGAACGGCTGCATCTCGATTCCGGCACCCTCACCCCGATGCTCAAGCGCATGGAACAGGCCGGCCTGCTGACCCGCCAGCGCGATACCCAGGACGAGCGCCAGGTGCGCATTGCCTTGACCCAGGCGGGCCGGGACCTGAAAGCCGGCGTGGCGGAGATGAAACAGGGGCTTGCCTGCCTGCTGCCTCTGCCCGGCCGCGACATTGCCCGGTTGCGCACTGAATTACAGGGACTTGCGGCTGCCTTGCACAGCCTGCCCCCAGGGCAATCCCCAGCCTAATCCCCTGGGTAATCCCCCGGGTAATCCACAGGCTTATCCGCAAGATTTTGCGCAAGTGCGCTTCTACCACACAATATGTTGCGCCCAGAGGCCGGCTTCGCTAGTCTCCCCCGAACACGCCGCCACGGGGATTCCATCATGCCGCTTCTCGACGCCAAACCGGTCTACAAGCCCTTCCAGTATCCTTGGGCTTACGAGGCCTGGATGACGCAGCAGCGCGTGCATTGGCTGCCCGAGGAAGTGCCGCTGGCCGATGACGTGAAGGACTGGCAGAAGAAGCTGACGCCGGGCGAGAAGAATCTGCTGACGCAGATTTTCCGCTTCTTCACCCAGGCCGATGTGGAAGTCTCCAACTGCTACATGAAGCATTACGCGCGGGTGTTCAAACCCACCGAAGTGCAGATGATGCTGGCCGCCTTCGCGAATATGGAGACGGTGCATATCGCCGCCTATTCGCATCTGCTCGATACCATCGGCATGCCCGAAGAAGAATACTCGGCCTTCCTCCGCTACAAGGAGATGAAGGACAAGTACGACTACATGCAGCAGTTCGGCGTCGAGACCAAGGCCGATATCGCCAAGACCCTGGCGGTATTCGGCGCCTTCACGGAAGGGCTGCAGCTCTTCGCCAGCTTCGCCATCCTGCTGAACTTCCCGCGCTTCAACAAGATGAAGGGCATGGGCCAGATCGTGTCGTGGTCGGTGCGCGATGAAACGCTGCACACCAACTCGATCATCCGCCTGTTCCGCACCTTCGTTGAGGAGAACCCGGAAGTCTGGACCGAGGAATTCCAGCGTGACCTCTATGTCTGCTGCTCCACCATCGTCGATCACGAGGATGCCTTCATCGACCTCGCCTTCGAACTCGGCGGCGTGCAGGGCCTCTCGGCTGAAGACGTGAAGAACTACATCCGCTGGACCGCCGACCGCCGCCTGCTGCAGCTCAACCTGCAACCGATGTACCGCATCGCCAAGAATCCGCTGCCCTGGCTGGATGCGATCCTCAACGGCGTCGAGCACACCAACTTCTTCGAAAACCGCGCCACGGAATATTCCAAGGCCTCGACCCAGGGCAACTGGGAAGACGCTTTCGCATAAGCCTGAGCGCATTGCCACCAAACGAAAAAGGGCCGCATCTGCGGCCCTTTTTTTGTGTCTGCTGTTGCGCGGCTCTACGCCAAAACATCCACGAGCAGAGCGGCAAGGTCCGGGGTAATTCAGTCTTGCGGCGGATCGAAAAACACTACACCGCTGGGAGCGATGCCCTCATCTGAGTGCCCATAAGTGAGTGACAATAGCCTACAATGACCTAGGGCGTTCCAGAATAGCTCTTAAGGTTCACAAAAATACGGGCAATATCATCATTGAAGCTTGAATAATAATTTGCAAATTCAATGCAATCAGTGAGACGGAGTTAACGCCCAAGCTCTCAAATATAAATACATTGGAGATCAGTTTATAATTGATAAGTGTCCCCACAGCCCACACAATCACAAACGAATAAATTGCACCTTCAAAAAACAAATGATTGAGAAAAATCATCAGCAAGCATGCCAAGGCCGTAGTGGCAGAAACAACAACTGCACTTTTATATATACTCTTGAGTGAAAGCAGGCTTGTTCTCCTCAAGAGCATTACAAGCCCCAAAGACCATACCAATGCTGCAGCGACTAGCTTCCATGGAGTTTGAAAAAAGCTCCGATCAGTGGAAAATTCTACTTTTCCAAATTGCCACAACATGTCGTTTAACAAACTCGAAATAGCGAGCCATAGGCAAGCTGACACAAGCAATGCCGCGCTCGGTGCAATACGCAGCATCACAACTCTGAAATTGCCGTAATGGGGTACATTATCTCTGCCCACCCTCCCCAAAGTCTCCCGCCCTGCGTCTAGGTCCACGATCACCGCGAACGGAAGCATTATCCGCGCCAAGCCCTAAGCCAAAATATCCACCGCCCGGCGGCGCTGCTCCAGTTCGGTGCGGAGCGTGACGCCCGCCGTGGCCATGGCGTTGGCGCTACCCTCCCGAGACCCGGCCATCAAGCCATTTTTCTTTTCATACACTTAGCAACGAAATCGTGGGGTGACTTCTAGGCCCCACAGGTTTCTCTTGAGCAGTGTTATGCGGCAGTCGGCGCAACCTCATGGCGGGGTCAGACAGGAAGACCCAAGGCGACGCGAGCCGCCTGACGCGCCTGCTGCCCAATGCCACATGCATTGACCAAGAATCCGCTTCGGTTAGTCTCGGGCGCGTAAAGATGACCTCGCCCCCAGGCCGGAGTCTTTCGTACTCCCCACCATTGATGCGCCCGCATGATCAGGACGACGCGCTTTCGCTCTTCGGCTTCCGGGAACAGTACCGTCCGTGCCCAGGTCCGCATCGCCTGTGTGGT
This sequence comes from Ferrovibrio sp., assembly GCF_965278975.1. GTDB lineage: Bacteria > Pseudomonadota > Alphaproteobacteria > Ferrovibrionales > Ferrovibrionaceae > Ferrovibrio. The sequence continues at coordinate 3,223,295 of NZ_OZ257126.1, read as the reverse complement.
CGGCAAAAACGCCACCTCGCGCCATTTGGTCTCAGGCCCGCGATATGCCGTCAGTTCGGCGAACGCGATCTGATCAGCGAACTTGTCTAACGAATTTGGATCATCCTCACCGAGCACCTTCCGCGCCCTGCTCTTAAACCACCGCAGAGCGCGGCCGTGGTGGAGACCGGCATCAAACGGCGTGACCCCATCGAAGCTGGCACATCGCGCGTTACGCCACACGGGATTGGCCGCCTGAGTGCGGTCGTCGTCCTCGTCATTCTCCGTATTTCCCGGCCCTGCATAAGCCAGAACTAACTTCGCCGTTCTCAGCGGCCCCCAGAATGGCGCGGGGAAAGTGTTTAGGTATGGCCGATGATAGTCAAAGATTTCTTCGACATCGGCTTTGTCCGCCGGGTGGATGTAACGGTCGCCGGCCTGGAAGTCAGAGGCCGGCCTATTCCACATTTCAAAGATTGGCATGCAGCGCCCTCGCGTCAATAAGGCAAAATACAACCATCTGGTGTCAGCATAAGCCGCCGCCGCGCCCGGCTCAAGCAAGACTTGACCATAATATGTTCTTATTATATTCTCACAATATACCTCGCCTTGCATACCGGGTTAGGCAAGGCTGGCTGCCGGTTTCTCGCTGGCCGGTCTGATTTGGTGTGCCTGGCATTTCCATTTGTTGTCCTCCAACCAGGAAAGGCACCTTGTGACAAAATCGCCCGAGTGTCCGGGAACAAACGGGAGTATCTGGGAAGCAACGGGAACGCCCGGGAAGCAGTTTGAAGCGGTGCGGAGCAGCATGAAGCGGTACGAAGCGGCATGAACAGGGCGCAGCCGGGTGTTGCGTGAAAAACATGGGCGCCGGCACGGCTTGCCGCTGACGCCCCGTCGATGATCTGGTATTTCACGCCGATACCGTCGCGCCCCTGACGGAATCATCTGCTGCGGGATATCCCCCGGGAGCATTTGCCAAGGAGAGCAGCCGAGCCATGGCCCCCATCCCTACCCCGCCCATTGCCGCTGCCACCAATCCAGCCCCGGCCCCGGTTCTCGACCTGCTGCCCATCCCCATCGATGCCTGGGCCCAGGGCAATACCGGCATTCCCTTCGCCCATCGCCTTGAGTCCGGCAAGCCCGGCCCCAGCGTCACCATCACCGCGCTGATCCATGGCAACGAAGTCTGCGGCGCCCATGCGCTGGACCTGCTGCTGCGCTCCGGCTTCCGCCCGCTGGTCGGCCGCCTGACGCTGATCTTCTGCAACATCGCCGCCTACATGCGCTTCGATCCGCAGGAGCCGACCGCCTCGCGCTTTGTCGATGAGGATATGAACCGGGTGTGGAGCGAGGATGTGCTGCGCTCCACCCGCAGCTCGGTGGAACTGGAGCGCGCGAGAGAAATCGAGCCGCTGATCCGCGATACCGATCTGCTGCTCGATATCCATTCGATGCAGACGCCCTCGCCCGCCCTGATGCTTTCCGGCCCGCTGCTCAAGGGCCGCGATCTGGCGCGCGCCGTCGGCGTGCCGAATTTCGTGGTGGCCGATGAAGGCCACAAGGCCGGCAAGCGCATGCGCGATTATCGCGGCTTCGGCGATCCGGCCAGCGCGAAGAACGCGCTGCTGGTGGAATGTGGCCAGCATTGGGCCGCCGATAGCCGGCCGATGGCGATTGAGACCATGCTGCGTTTCCTCAAAGCCGCCGGCCAGGCCGATGATGCCATGCTGGCGCAGCATGGCCTGGCGCCCGCTCCGGCCCAGCCGCAGACTTTCGTCGAGGTGACCGATGCCGTCACCATCGAGAGCAATGAATTCCGCTTCACCGGCGAATTCACCGGCCTGGAAACCATCGCACAAGCCGGCACCGCCATCGCCCAGGATGGCCCGGTCACGATCCGCACGCCCTATGACGATTGCGTGCTGATCATGCCGACGCGGCGACTGAAAGCGGGCCAGACCGCCGTGCGGCTCGGCCGCCGGCTGTCAGCCTGATCCCGTGGCGATACCGCGCCAGATACCGCAGCTGACGCCACGGCTGATTGCCGCCACGCTGCTCACCATTGGTATCGGCACCATCGGCGGCGCGCTGTTCCTGTGGCTGCGCGTGCCGCTGGCCTGGATGCTGGGCGCCATGTGCTTTGTCGCGCCGCTGGCTTTGTTCGGGCGGCCGAAGCGGCTGCCGATGTTCATCGATCTGCGCCTGCGCGAGCTGATGGTCACCGTGCTCGGCGTCATGCTCGGCTCGGCCTTCACGCCGGAGATGCTGCGGCATTGGAGCGAATGGCTCGGCCTGATGATACTCATGCTGGTCTATGTGCCGATTGCCACGGCGGTCTGCTACTGGGTATTCCGCAAGGGTGGCCGCCTCGATCCGGTGACCAGCTATTTCGCCGCCACGCCGGGCGGCCTGCAGGAAATGACCCTGGTGGGCGAAGCGATGGGCGGCAATGCACGTTCCATCGTGCTGTGCCATGCCATCCGCATCTTCGTCACGGTGATGACGATCCCGTTCTATTTCCGCCTCATTGAAGGTTTCTATGTGCCGCCGATGACGCCCGGCCCGGGCCTCAGCGCCATGGCCTGGGATGATGGCCTGCTGCTGCTGGCCTGCGGCCTGATCGGCTGGGCGCTGGCGCGGCGCATGAACCTGCCGGCCGCGCAATTGCTCGGCCCCATGGTCTGCTCGGCGTTTGTGCATCTGATGGGCTGGTCGGTGGCCAAGCCGCCGCCGGAAATCGTCGCCATCGCTCAGGTCGTGGTCGGCTGCGCGCTCGGCTGCCGCTTCGCCGGCACGGCATTGCGCGAGGTCGGGCGCCTGTCCGTGCTGGCGATTGCTTCCACGCTGATCATGATCGCGCTCGCCGTCGGGCTCACTGCATTGACTGCTGGCCCGCTCGGCTTCTCGCGCGAAACCCTGATCCTGGTGCTGGCCCCGGGCGGCCTGGCGGAAATGAGCCTGGTGGCGCTGGCCCTCGGCGTCGAGGTCGCCATCGTCTCCTCCATGCATGTGTTCCGCATCATGGTGGTGGTGGTGCTGGCACCGCAGGCTTTCCGCCTGTTCAAACTGAAACCGGATTAGGCCACGGATCAGGCGCGCGCCAGGATGAACAGGCGGCGGAACGGAAACAGCGTGCTGCCGTTGGCCTCTTTCGGATAAGCCTTGGCGATGCGGGCGCGGTAATCGGCCTCGAAAGCCGCGCGCTCCTCAGCCCCAAGGGCATCCAGCAGCGGCTTCAAGGCGCTGCCCTTGGTGAATTCCGCCACCGGATTCTCGCCGCTTAAGACCTGGGTATATTCGGTTTCCCAGATATGCAGCTCGGCCGCCTTGCCGTGCAGCAGGCGCCAATAGAAGCCCGGCTCCGATACCGGATTGCGCCGCAGCAAAGGCAGCAGCTTCGGCGCCCAGGGGCCGGCCTCGGCGGCGGCCAGGATATTGGTATGCGAAGGTGCTGCGAAATTGCGCGGCATCTGCACCGCCATGTAGCCGCCCGGCTTCACTATGCTGAACAGGCTCGGGAACAGCGTCTCGTGCTCGCCGAGCCAATGCAGCGCGGCATTGGAATAGAGCAGGTCCACCGGCTCAGGCGGCCGCCACTCGGCGAAAGACGCCTCGACATAGCTGGCTTGCGGGTATTGCGCGCGCGCCTTGGCCAGCATTTCCGGCGATGAATCGACGCCGGTGATTTTCGCCTCCGGCCAGCGGGCCAGAAACAGCGGCGTCAGGTTGCCAGCGCCGCAGCCCATATCTACCACCGTCCCGGGGCTGGCAAGCGGAACACGCTGCAGCAGGTCGATGGCGGGTTGCAGGCGTTCGCCGGCAAATTTCAGGTATTGCGTCGGGTCCCAGGTCATGCCACTAGCGTACTAGAGGAAACGGTTTCGCCAAGGGATTTCATTATGAATTCTTCTCAAGCCGCCATCAGTTTCGATCAACCCATGCAGCTTACCGGCATGCGCGTGCAGCCCGAGCATATCGATGCCAACGGGCATATGAATGTCGGCTATTACAACGTGATTTTCGATCAGGCGCTCGACAGGCTGTTCATACCCTTCGACCTCGATTGGAGCTACGTGCAGCGCACCAATCTTTCCACCTTCGTACTCGAAACCCATGTCTGCTATCTGCAGGAAGTGGTGGAAGGCGATGAACTGCGCTTCACTTTCCAGCTCCTAGGCGCCGATGCCAAACGGCTGCATTACTTCATCGCCATGCATCATGCCGAGAAGGGCTATCTGGCAGCAACGTCCGAGCAGGTGCTGGTGCATGTCGATCTCGCCACGCGCCGCTCCTGCCCCTTCCTGCCGGAGCATCAGGAATTGTTCACGCGCATGCTGGAAGGCCATGGCAAGCTGCCGAAGCCGGAACAGGCCGGCCGCAGCCTGGGGCTGGTGAAGAAGTAAGGTCGCCTAGAGCTTGATCTCGACTTCGACGAAAGCCATCGGCGCGGCGCCTGCATTGATCACGTCATGCGCCACGCCCTTGGGCCGCGAGTAGCTGCCACCGGCCTGCATCTCGACGATGCTTTCCGTGCCATCGGCACCGATGATCTTCAGCCGCGCATCGGTGAGATAGGTCACCACATAGGGATATTCATGCACATGATGGCCGGTGGCGGCGCCGGGCGCGAAATCCCAGCGCGTGACACGCACGCGGTCATCATCCACCTGCTGGGTCGGTATGGCCTGGGTCATGATTTCCTCCAGTATTGCAGTCAGGATGGATCGGCGGGCTTCTTGTTGCGCTGTGCATAAGGCGGACGCTTCGGACGGCCGAGCGCCAGCGCCTTGATCATGCCGCGCAAGGTCTGCACTTCCTGCGCCGCCATCGGAATCCGCTGCAGCAGATTGCGCAGATTGCGCAGGATGGCTTCCTGCTTCGGCGCGATATTGTGGAAGAAGCCGGCTTCCTCCAGTTCTGCCGCGAAGTGGCGGTAAAGCCCCTCCACCTCTTCCTGGCTGGCCCAGCCGCCATAGGCGTTGTCGAGCACCAGCGGCGTAGTGGCATCTGCTGCCGTGAACCATTCATAGCCGATCAGCAGCACGGCTTGCGCCAGGTTCAGCGACGAGAAGCCGGGATTGAGTGGCACGCTGATCGCCACATCGGCCAAGGCCACATGATCGTTGTCCAGCCCGGTACGTTCCGGGCCAAACAGAATCCCGACACGCTTGCCCGCCGCCATATCGGCCCGCATCATCGCGGCGGCCTCGCGCGGCGTCGCCACCGGCTTCATCATATCGCGATGCCGCGCCGTGGTGGCATAGATGCGATGCATGTCGGCCACCGCATCAGGCACGGTGTTGAATAGGCTCACCGCATCCAGCACCGGATCGGCGCGGCTGGCCAGCACATAGGCCGCCGGATTGGGCCAGCCATCGCGCGGATTCACCAGGCGCATTTCGGTGAGCGCGCAATTCAGCATGGCGCGCGCGGCGGCGCCGATATTCTCGCCAAGTTGCGGCTCCACCAGGATCACCGCCGGGCCGCGATGCAGCGGACCCGGCGGCGCCAGATTGCCCAGTTTCGGCCGATGCGTGCCGGCCATGGCCTAGAGGCGCGAAGCGGGCGCGCCGTCGCGCAGCAGCTTCCAGTTGATGCTGTCCATCAGCGCCACGAAAGCCGCATCGACGATATTCGGCGACACGCCCACCGTGGCCCAGCGGTTGCCCTGGCCGTCGGCGCTTTCGATCATCACGCGCGTGGTCGCCTCGGTGCCGCCATTGAGGATACGCACCTTGAAATCGACCAGCCGCAGATCATCAAGATAGCTCTGGAAACGCCCCAGATCCTTGCGCAGGGCATGGTCCAGTGCGTTGACCGGGCCATTGCCTTCCGCCACCGAGAACAGCGTTTCGCCATCCACGTTCAGCTTCACCGTGGCTTCCGAAACCGTGACCAGTTCGCCGCGCGCATTGAAGCGGCGTTCGACCATGACGCGGAAGCTGCGGACGCGGAAATATTCCGGCAACTGCCCCAGCGCGCGCCGCGCCAGCATCTCGAAGCTGGCCTCGGCGCCATCGTAGGAATAGCCCTCGGATTCGCGCTGCTTCACTTCTTCCAGCAGATTGCCCAGCCGCGGATCGGCGGCATCATAGGGAATGCCCGCTTCATCCAGGCGGACCAGAAGGTTCGAGCGCCCGGCCTGATCCGACATCACCACATGGCGCCGGTTGCCGACGCTTTCCGGCGGCACATGCTCGTAGGTCTTGGGGTCCTTCATCACCGCCGAGACATGCAGGCCGCCCTTATGCGCGAAGGCCGAGGCGCCGACATAGGCAGCATGGCGGTTCGGCGCGCGGTTCAGCAGTTCGTCCAGCACGCGGGACGTGGCAGTGAGATGGGTCAGGTCCTGCTCGGTGAGGCCGATATCGACATGCTCGGCGAACCATGGCTTCAGCATCAGCGACGGGATCAGCGCGATCAGGTTGGCATTGCCGCAGCGTTCGCCCAGGCCGTTCAGGGTACCCTGCACCTGGCGCACACCAGCCTTCACGGCGGCTAGCGTGTTGGCCACCGCATTTTCGGTGTCGTTATGGGTATGGATGCCCAGCCGGCTGCCATCGCCGAGTTTCTGCACGACCTCGCCGACGATGCGCTCGACCTCGTAGGGCATGGTGCCGCCATTGGTGTCGCAGAGCACCGCCCAGCGCGCGCCGGAATCGAGCGCGGCCTTCACGCAATCCAGCGCGAAGCCGGGATTGGCCTTGTAGCCATCGAAGAAATGTTCGGCATCGTACATCGCCTCGCCGAAGCGGGCATGGGCGGCGGCAATGCTGTCGGCGATCAGCTCGATATTCTCTTTCAGCGGGATGCCGAGCGCGATATCGACCTGGAAATCCCACGACTTGCCGACCAGGCAGGCGGCATCGGCCTTGGCGTTGAAGATCGCGGCCAGGCCGGGATCGTTGGCTGCCGAGCGGCCGGGCCGCTTGGTCATGCCAAACGCCACGAATTTGGCACGCTTCAGCGCCGGCTTCTCGGCAAAGAACTCGGTATCGGTGGGATTGGCGCCCGGCCAGCCGCCTTCGATATAGGCGACGCCGAGCTTGTCCAGCGCCTTGGCGATGGTGCGCTTGTCCTGGGTTGAGAAATCCACGCCTTGAGTCTGCGCGCCATCGCGCAGGGTGGTGTCGAAGAGATAAACGCGGTCCTTGGTCATGATGGGGTCGGGTCCCGGAATGCATTCGTAATCGGATAGCGACGATCCCGGCCGAAATTCCGTGCCGTGATCTTCACACCGGGCGGCGCCTGGCGGCGCTTGTATTCCGCGATGTACAGCAGATGCTGCACGCGGCGCACCACCGCTTCAGGCTGTCCGCTGGCCACGATCTCAGCGACGGAGAGTTCCCGCTCCACCAGCATTTCCAGGATCGCATCAAGCTGCTCGTAGGGTGGCAGGCTATCCTGGTCGGTCTGGTCCTCGCGGAGTTCCGCGCTGGGTGGCCTGGTGATAATTCGTTCGGGTATCACCCGGCCTTCCGGCCCCATCGCGTCCATTGGAATATGCTTGTTGCGCCAATGCGAGAGTTCAAAGACGGTCATCTTGTACACGTCCTTGAGCACGGAATAGCCGCCGCACATATCGCCATAGAGCGTGGCATAGCCGACGCTCATTTCCGACTTGTTGCCGGTGGTCAGCACCATATGGCCGAACTTGTTTGACAGCGCCATCAGCGTGACGCCGCGGATGCGGCTTTGCAGATTCTCTTCCGTCAGGTCGCTGTTGCGGCCCGCGAAAGCCGGCGCCAGCATTTCGGCGAAAGCCGCGACACCGGGCGCGATCGGTATGGTCTCATACGAGCAGCCGAGTGCCTTGGCACAATCGGCGGCATCATCCAGGCTGATCTGCGCCGTGTAGCGCGACGGCAGCATGACACAGCGCACACGGTCGGCACCCAGCGCATCCACCGCCACGGCGGCGGAAAGCGCGCTGTCGATGCCGCCGGAAAGCCCCAGCACCACGCCGGGGAAGCGGTTGCAGTTCACATAATCGCGCAAGCCCAGCACCATGGCGCTGTAGATCGACGCCAGGCGGTCGAGCGGCTTGGCAATCGCGCCCTTGGCGCAAACCCAGCTTTCGCCCTCGCGGCGCCATTCAGTGATGGCAATGTCTTCAACGAATTCCGGCTGGCGCAGCACCATGTTGCGGTCGGTATTCAGCACGAAGGACGCGCCATCGAATACCAGTTCGTCCTGGCCGCCGACACGGTTGAGGTAGATCAGCGGCAGGCCGGTCTCGACCACGCGGGCAACGCCCAAGGTGAGGCGCTGGTCCCACTTGCCGACCTCGAAGGGCGAGCCGTTCGGCACGATCAGCATTTCGGCGCCGGTCTCGGCCAGACATTCGGCCACATCGGCCGACCACATATCCTCGCAGATCATCACGCCCAGGCGCACGCCGCGGAACACCATCGGCCCTGGCAGCGGGCCGGCGGCGAAAACCCGCTTCTCATCGAACACGCCGTAATTCGGCAGGTCGTATTTGTAGCGCACCGCCACGATCTCGCCGCCATCCAGCAGCATCGCGGCATTGTAGAGCTTGCCGCCATCGACCCAGGGCGACGACACCAGCAGGCCCGGGCCGCCATCCCTGGTCAGCGCCGCCAGGGCCCGCACCGCCTGCTCACATTCCCGCTGCACCGCCGGGCGCAGCACTAGGTCTTCCGGCGGGTAGCCGATGATGCAAAGCTCCGGCAGAACCACCAGATCGGCGCCCTTGGCGGCAGCCTCCTGCCGCGCCGCCTCGATGCGGCGGCGGTTGCCGGCGATGTCGCCCATCGCGGCATTGGTCTGGGCCAGGGCGATTTTCAAGGAATTTGTCATGGTGATAGACACTTAACGCCACGACAGGCTTACCGCAATGCCCGGCCTGCGCTACTCTGTCGGACAAACAACCATAGGGAGGGGCCAATGCCTAAGAACCTGAATGTCCTGATGAAGCAGCACCCCAAGGGCTGGGTGACGGAAGCCGATTTCGAGGTGGCGGAACGCCCGATCCCCTCGCCCGGCCCCGGCCAGCTGCTGGTGCGCAACATCTGGCTGTCGCTGGACCCCTATATGCGCGGGGTGATGGACCCGGGCCGCTCGTATCTGGCCAAGCTGCAACCCGGCGATCCGATGATCGGCGGCACGGTCGGCGAAGTGATGCAATCCGACAACCCGAAATTCCCGGTCGGCGCCTATGTGGTGGGCAATCTCGGCTGGCGCGGCTATGGCGTCACGGATGGCACCGGCCTGGTGCAGATCGACCCGCGCATCGCACCGCTTTCCACCTGGCTCGGCGTGCTGGGCATGCCCGGCGTCACCGCGCATTATGGACTGATGCAGATCGGCAAGCCGAAGGAAGGCGAAACCGTGGTGGTTTCCGCTGCTTCCGGCGCGGTCGGCGGCACCGTGGGCCAGATCGCCAAGATCAAGGGCTGCCGCGTCGTCGGCATCGCCGGCGGCAAGGCGAAATGCGATTATGTGGTGAATGAACTCGGCTTCGATGCCTGCATCGACTACAAGGCACCCGACATGGAAGCGGCGTTCAAGGACGCAACGCCGAAGCGCGTCGATGTCTATTTCGAGAATGTCGGCGGCCAGATCATGGAGATGGTGTTCGGCCGGCTGAACAGCTTCGCCCGCGTGCCACTCTGCGGCATCATCAGCCAGTATAACCTCACCGAGCCGGAAGGCTTCACCGGCATGCGCCACCTGCTGGTGAACCGCGCCACCGTCACCGGCTTCATCATCTCCGATCACATGCCCTACTGGCCGGGTGCGATCCAGGAAATGGCCGGCTGGATCAAGGCCGGCAAGCTGAAATACAAGGAAGATGTCGCCGAAGGCCTGGAAGCCGCGCCGGCTGCCTTCATCGGCATGCTGGCGGGCAAGAATTTCGGCAAGCAGCTTGTGCGCATCGGGCCGGATAAGCTGTAATCAGGCCAAGAAAGTCATACGGAGGAAACCCATGCTTACCCGTCGCCATTTCGTGCAGGTGGGCGCCGCCACGGCTGCGCTCTCTGCCCTGCCCAGCCTGTCCTGGGCGCAAACCTGGAATCCGAGCCAGACCGTTTCCATGGTGGTGCCTTATCCAGCCGGCGGCCCGACCGACGCGCTGGCACGCCTGGTCGGCCAGGAGATCGCCAAGGATCTCGGCCAGCAGGTGATCGTTGAGAACGTGCCCGGCGGCGCCGGCGCCATCGGCTCGGTGAAGGTGGCGCGCGGTCCGGCGGACGGCCATATGCTGCTTGCCTCCACCAACCAGACCCATGCCACCAATATCTCGCTGCTGCCCAATGGCGGTGGCTATGATCCGGTGAAGGATTTCGCCCCCATCGCACTGCTGGCCGATCTGCAGCATATCCTGGTGGTGAAGAACGACCTGCCGGTGAAAAACTTCGCCGAGTTCCTGGCCTTGGCGAAGGCGCAGCCGGGCAAGCTTAATTGCGGCTCCACCGGCCCGGGCTCGGCCTCGCATCTGGCGCTTGAACTGTTCAAGGTGAAGGCCGGCGTCGACCTCACCCATGTCGCCTACAAGGGCTCGGCACCGCTGTTGCAGGATCTGCTCGGCGGCCATGTCGATTGCAGCTTCGCCACCACGCCCACGGTGCTGGGCCAGGTACAGACCGGCAAACTGCGCGCCATCGCCGTTGCCTCGCCGAACCGCTCGCCGCATCTGCCTGAACTGCCGACGATTGCCCAAGGTGGCGTGGCCGGCGTGGAAGCCGATGCCTGGCTCGCCATCTTCGCCCCCGCCGCAACGCCGGCCCCGGCGCTGGCGCGCTATCGCAGCCTGGTGCTGGAAGCGATGAAGAAGGACAGCATCCGCGAAACCTTCACCAAGCAGGGCATGACGGTGAATGTGCGCGATGCGGCCAATTTCGCCAAGTTCCAGCAGGAAGACATCAAGCGCTGGGCGGAAGTGATCCGCGTCGCCAACGTGAAGGCAGAGTAAAGCGCACCACAAATGAAACCGCCGGGTCATGCCCGGCGGTGACGACTATACCGATGTCATGCCCGGGCTTGTCCCGGGCATTTTTCTTGAAACGCCTACTTCGTCTTGCGCAGCAGGAATTCGCGGCCGACCTTGACGCTCGGCACGCCGTCATAGGCGACGATATCCGCCGTGGCGTAGGTCTCGGTCCAGTTATCCGGCAGATAGGAGCCGGTGCCGACGATATCGATCGGCGCCTTCACGCTGGCCATCACCTTGCACTTGGCGGCATTGAAGCCGGACGAGCCAACGATCTTGACGTTGAGATAGCCGGCCTTGTCGAGCGCCGCACGCATATGGAAGATCGCGGCCGCCGAAACGCCGGTGCCGACCATCCAGCGCAATTCCGCTTCCGAGCGGTATTGCCGGATCGCGTTCGGCACATGGCGGTCGAGTACCTGATACGAACTTTGCGGATCGAGGCCCTCGATATAGCGGCTGCCATGGGTATCGAGCCGCACCTGCAGGCGGCCTTCGCGCGCCAGTTCCGGGAACCGTTCGCAGACCGCCAGGGCATCGGTGACTTCCTGGCCGTAGTAATCCACCAGCACGGTCATCGGCTCGGCTGGGAAGGTTTCGTGATACAGCTCGGCGGCGCGCAACGTCGAGCCGGCATAGCCGATCAGGGCATGCGGCATGGTGCCGAAGCCCTTGTCGTTGCCGAAGTAATGCGCCGTGGCATCGGTGGCATTGCCGATGAAGCCAGCGGCGCCGACATCGCGCCGCGCGGCGCGGCTGCCGACGGAGGCGGCATAAGCCATCATCTCGGCCATTTCGGCACCGGCGCAATGGCGCGCATCCATGGCCAGGAAACGCACCTTGGGCAGATCGCAGCACATCGAATAGGCGTTGTAGGCGGCAACACAGGCAGCGCCGAGCTTTTGCAGATAGAGCGTTTCCAGATCGACCAGTTGGCCCATCGGGCCGGACAGATAAACCAGCGGCTCGCCAGCACCGACCCAGGTGCCTTCTTCATGCACCAGCTCGATATCGAAATGCACGCCACGCGCGGCGGCGACCTTCTGCAGCCATTCCACCATCAGGCGCGGGCAGAAGATCACCGGGCGGCGCATGAACACCGCATAGGTGACCGTCTTGTCGCCGAAATGCTGCACCACCTCTTTCGTCTTCTTGAAATAGGTGTCAGTGCGCGTTTCGATATCGCGCTCCAGCTCGGCGGCCAGCGCCGGGCCGACAAACTGGGCAACGTCAGTCGGCTTCGGCTGCATGGCGATCAGTCGGCCTCGGCTGCATGGCGAATGGTGCGATTGTTGCGTTCCAGCTTCAGCATCTCGGCAACCAGGAAGGACAGTTCCAGCGATTGCAGAGCGTTGAGGCGCGGATCGCAATGGGTGTGGTAGCGGCTGGAGAGATCATCGTCACCGATGGCCTGGGCGCCGCCCATGCATTCGGTGACATCCTGGCCGGTGAGTTCGAGATGGATGCCGCCGGCATGGGTGCCTTCAGCCAGATGCACCTCGAAGAACTGCCGCACTTCGGACAGCACACGGTCGAACGGTCGGGTCTTGTAGCCGGACGTCGAGGTCAGCGTGTTGCCATGCATCGGATCGCAGGACCACACCACATGGCGGCCTTCATTGCGCACCTTGCGCACCAGCTTGGGCAGGAAGCTGTGCACCTTCTCATGGCCCATGCGGCTGATCAGCGTGAGACGGCCGGGCTTGTTCTGCGGGTTGAGCACATCGATCAGGCGGATCAGTTCATCGGGATCGCTGGTCGGGCCGCATTTCAGGCCGAGCGGATTGATCACGCCGCGCAGGAATTCCACATGCGCGCCATCGAGCTGCCGCGTACGGTCGCCGATCCACAGCATATGCGCCGAGGTATCGACCCATTCGCCCGAGGTGGAGTCGATGCGGGTCATCGCCTGCTCGTAGCCGAGCAGCAGGGCTTCATGGCTGGTGTAGAAATCGACACTGCGCAGTTCGACGGAGCGTTCCGGCGTGATGCCGCAGGCTTCCATGAAATCGAGACATTCGGTGATGCGGTGCGCCAGGTCCTGCCAGCGTTCGGCTTCCGGGCTCTTGGCGACGAAGCCAAGATTCCAGCGATGCACGCGATGCAGATCGGCGTAACCGCCCTGAGCAAAGGCGCGCACCAGATTCAGCGTTGCTGCCGACTGGCTGTAGGCCTGCAACAGCCGGTTCGGATCCGGGATACGCGCCTCGGGCGTGAATTCCATGCCGTTGATGATGTCACCGCGATAGCTCGGCAGTTCCACATCGCCGCGCTTCTCGGTATTGGCCGAACGCGGCTTGGCGAACTGGCCGGCGATGCGGCCAACCTTCACCACCGGCAGGGCAGCGCCGAAGGTGAGCGCCACCGCCATTTGCAGCAGCACGCGGAACGTATCGCGGATATTGTTGGCGCTGAATTCGGCAAAGCTCTCGGCGCAGTCGCCGCCCTGCAGCAGGAAGCCACGGCCCTCGGCGACACGGCCCAGAGCGGTGGTCAGGTTGCGGGCCTCGCCGGCAAAAACCAGCGGCGGATAATTCGACAGCTTCTGCTCAACGGCGTTCAGCGCCGCCGGGTCCGGATAGTCCGGCACCTGCAGGATCGGCTTTGCACGCCAGCTATCGGGCGACCATTTACGCGCATTCATTTCGACAACTCCCAAGACTCAACCCATCCGTATGCATACGAACGGATGCTGCACCGCGACAGAATAGGGCTTTTCCACAGGCAGCGCCAGCCGCCTCGACTCGGGCGGCGGCCGAGCCGGGGAAAGCCTCAGATGGAAAAAATCTTGCCTGGATTCATCAGGTTATCGGGATCCAGGGCTTTCTTGATCGAGCGCATCACGCTCACCGCCTCGCCATGTTCGGCGACCAGATACTTCATCTTGCCGGTGCCGACGCCATGCTCGCCGGTGCAGGTGCCTTCCATGGCAAGCGCGCGTTGCACCAGCCGGGCATTGAGCCGCTCGGCCTCCTCGATCTCTTTCGGGTTCGAGCGGTCGATGACGAAGGCGAGATGGAAGTTGCCGTCGCCGACATGGCCGACCAGCGGCGCGATCAGGAAGCTGTTCTTCAGGTCTTCCTTGGTTTCCAGGATGCAATCGGCCAGGCGCGAGATCGGCACGCAGACATCGGTGGCCCAGATTTCGCAGCCGGTCCGCAGCGCCTTGGCGGCATAGGCCGCATCATGGCGCGCCTGCCACAGCCGCGCGCGCTCCTCGGCCTTGGTGGTCCAGGCAAAGTTATGCCCGCCATTATCGCCGGCAATGGCCTGCACCAGTTCCGCCTGCTCCTGGGTGCCGGCTTCGGTGCCATGGAATTCCAGGAACAGCGTATCCTTCACCGGCATGTCGTATTTGGCATACTTGTTGATGGCATCGACATGCAGATCGTCGAGCAGTTCGATACGCGCCACCGGGATGCCGCTCTGGATCGTCGAGATCACGGTCTTGATGGCGCCTTCCAGCGTATCGAAGGAGCATACCGCCGAGGTGATCGATTCCGGGATGCCGTAAAGTTTCAGCGTGATCTCGGTGACCACGCCGAGCGTGCCTTCCGAGCCGACAAACAGCCGCGTCAGGTCATAGCCGGCGGCGGATTTCTTGGCGCGCTTGGAAGTACGGATGATGCGGCCATCGGCCAGCACCACGGTCAGCGCCAGCACATTCTCGCGCATGGTGCCATAGCGCACCGCGTTGGTGCCGCTGGCGCGGGTGGAAACCATGCCGCCGATGGAAGCATTGGCGCCCGGATCGATCGGGAAGAACAGGCCGGTATCGCGCAGGTATTCGTTGAGCTGCTTGCGCGTCACGCCGGGCTGCACCACCACGTCCAGATCCTCGGCATTCACCCGCAGGATCTTGTTCATCTGCATCACATCGAGGCTCAGACCACCCTGCAACGCACCGACATGGCCTTCCAGCGAGGTGCCGGCGCCATAGGGAATGATCGGCATGCCATGGGCGGCGCAGATCTTCACGATCTCGGCCACTTCCTCGGTGCTCTGGGCGAAGGCCACGGCATCGGGCAGTTGCGGCTGATGCCAGCTTTCGTCCTTGCCGTGCTGCTCGCGGATCGCCTGGCCGGTGCTGAGGCGGTCGCCCAGAAGTTGCTTCAGGGCCGCGACTGCCGCTTCGGTGGCGGTTGCGGACAGACGGGGAGCAGTGGCGGTGGCAGCCATGGGCGGGTTTCCTTCCGGTGGTTGCCCTAAGTGGTAGCGCGGCGACGGATTTATGGCAATGCCAGCGGTGGTCAGGCTGGGGGGCTTGGGCTATGTAACCCCCATGTCCGATCCCTTTGATCTGGCCGGATTCGAGCCCGAACCGGCGCCGCCGCCCGCCCAGGCCGGCAGCTTTCCGCCACCGCCCTGGCTGGAACGGCTGAACCCGGCCCAGGCCGAGGCGGTGTCGCATCTGGAAGGGCCGCTGCTGGTGCTGGCTGGTGCTGGAACCGGCAAGACCCGGGTGCTGGTGAGCCGGCTGGCCAATATCCTGTATCAACGCCTGGCCTGGCCGAGTCAGATCCTGGCCGTCACCTTCACCAACAAGGCCGCCCGCGAAATGCGCGAGCGCGTCGAGCAGCTTGTCGGCGAAGCCTCCGCCGGCCTCTGGCTCGGCACCTTCCATGGCATCGCCAACCGCATCCTGAAGCGCCATGCCACCGTGGTGGGGCTGAAAAGCAACTTCACCATTCTGGATCAGGACGACCAGCTGCGCCTGGTGAAACAGGTGCTGGAACTGGAAGGCATCGACGAAAAGACGCTGGACCCACGCCTGCTGGCCGGGCAGTTCGACCGCTGGAAAGACAAGGGCTATGGCCCGGACCGGATTCCGCAGGCCGAGCGCGGCTTCGCCGAGGGCAAGGGCCAGCGGCTCTATCAGCTCTATGCCGAGCGGCTGCTGCAACTCAATGCCTGCGATTTCGGCGACCTGCTGCTGCATAACCTGACCATCTTCCAGCAGCAGCCGGAAATCCTGGAACGCTACCAGCGCCAGTTCCGCTACATCCTGGTGGACGAATACCAGGATTCCAACGTGGCGCAGTATCTATGGCTGCGGCTGCTGGCCCAGGCGCACAAGAATATCTGCTGCGTCGGCGACGACGACCAGTCAGTCTATGGCTGGCGCGGCGCCGAGGTCGGCAACATCCTGCGCTTCGAGAAGGATTTCGAGAAGGCGCATATCGTGCGGCTGGAGCGCAATTACCGCTCGACGCCGCATATCCTGGCGGCCGCTTCCGGCCTGATCGCGCATAACACCAGCCGCTTGGGCAAGACGCTGTGGACCGATATCGCCGAGGGCGACAAGGTGATCGTGCAGGGCGTGTGGGATGGCGATGAGGAAGCCCGCATGGTGGGCGAGGAAATCGAGGCGCTGGAGCGCGAGAAGGTGGCGCTGGACCAGATCGCCATTCTGGTGCGCGCCGGGCATCTGACCCGCGCCTTCGAAGAACGCTTCCTCACCATCGGCATGAAATACCGCGTCATCGGCGGCCTGCGCTTCTATGAGCGCAAGGAAATCCGCGACGCCATCGCCTATTTCCGCGTGGTGATGCAGCCTGACGACGACCTGGCCTTTGAGCGCATCGTCAACCTGCCCAAGCGTGGCCTGGGCGACAGCACGATGCAGGCGATCCACCGCGTGGCTCGCGCCAACCGCACCTCGTTGACCGCAACGCTTGCCACGCTGCTGGAAACCGACGAGATCAAGCCGAAGCCACGCGCCACGCTGCGGGCCTTGCTGGATGATTTCGCGCGCTGGCGCAAGGCGGTGGAGGAATTGCCGCAGGCGGAAGCCGCCGCCATCATCCTGGAGGAATCCGGCTATATCGCCATGTGGCAGGCCGACAAGACGCCGGAAGCGCCCGGACGGCTGGAAAACCTGCGCGAATTGATCGGCGCGTTGGGCGATTTCGAGAATCTTGCCGGCTTCCTCGACCATGTGTCGCTGGTGATGGATACCGAGCAGGAAACCGG
The DNA here is from genome assembly GCF_965278975.1 of Ferrovibrio sp. GTDB lineage: Bacteria > Pseudomonadota > Alphaproteobacteria > Ferrovibrionales > Ferrovibrionaceae > Ferrovibrio. The sequence continues at coordinate 3,206,383 of NZ_OZ257126.1, read as the reverse complement.
CCAGCCGATGGTGAGCTTGATGACCCTGCATGCCGCCAAGGGCCTGGAATTCGACTATGTGTTCCTGCCGGGCTGGGAGGAAGACCTGTTCCCCAGCCGCCGCGCCGTGGATGGCAGCGGCCAGGCCGGCCTTGAGGAAGAGCGCCGGCTGGCCTATGTCGGCATCACCCGCGCGCGGCGCCGCGCCCATATCAGCCATGCCGCCAACCGCCGCATCTACAATCAATGGGCCAGCGCCATCCCCTCGCGCTTCATCGAGGAATTGCCCGCCGAGCATATCGAGCAGCGCTCGCAGCCCGGCCTGTATCGCGGTGCGCAATCGCACAGCTTCGGCGCCGCCTTCGGCAGTGCCTATAGTGGCGGCAGCGGCGGCAACAAAAGCAGCTATGGCGGCCATAGCTGGAATCTGGCCAAGCAGCGCAGCACCGTGATCGAGGGCAGCGCCCGGCGCGAGCCGGAAGCAGCGCCCTCCAAGGGGCCGCGCCATTTCGAGATCGGCGAGCGCGTGTTCCACCAGAAATTCGGCTATGGCCGCATCCGCGCCGTGGAAGGCAACAAGCTGCTCGTCGCCTTCGAGAAGGCCGGCGAGAAAAAGGTGATGGACAGCTTCGTGGAGTCGACCTGATGCCTTCATTCTGGTTCGTCGAGATCGAACTGCCCTATGCCGCGCTGGCGCCGTTCGAGGAATTGCTGGGAGACGACACCGGCGTGGCGGTGAGTTCCTATGAAGTCGCCCCCCTGCCCGACCCGGATTTGGCGCCCTGGCGCTTGCAGGTGCTGTTCGATGCACCGCCCGATGAGGCCGCCTGGCGCAAGCGGCTGGGCGCCATTGCCATCGGCATGGGCCATGCCAAGGCGCCGGTCTATGCCGGCAAGCTGCCGGACCAGGATTGGGTGCGGCATACCAACAAGCTGAATGCACCGGTGGCGGCGGGGCGCTTCTTCCTCTATGGCGCCCATGATGCCGGCAGCGCGCCGCCCGGCAGCCTCAACCTGCTGCTGGATGCCGGATTGGCCTTTGGCACTGGCCGAGCGCCCTCCACCTTCGGCTGCCTGCAGGCCATCGATCATATCGCGCGCCGCAAACGCCTGAGCCGCGTACTCGACCTCGGCACCGGCTCCGGTGTGCTGGCAATGGCGGCGGCCAAAGCAGGCGCCCGCAATGTCTGGGCCGCCGATATCGATCCGGTGGCGGTGCTGGTGGCGGCTGAGAATGTGGCGCTGAACGGTCTGCGCGACCGTGTGCGCTGCCTGGTGGCATCCAAGCCGCGCGACCCGAAACTGCCGGGCCCGTTCGATCTGGTGGTGGCGAATATTCTGGCCGGCCCGCTTTGCGCCATGGCGACGGAGCTGGCCGCGCAGGTAGCGCCGGGCGGCTACCTGATCCTCTCCGGCCTGCTGGCCCGCGAGGAGCGCCGGGTGAAGGCGCATTACATCGCGCAGGGACTGGACTTCACCGCGCGGCTGCCGCGCGAAGGCTGGCACACCCTGGTATTCCGCCGGGATGCGCCAGCCCTGATCGCGTTACGCTGATTTAAGCGACGACCTTGCGGCCGAGCACCTGCACCTTGGCAGCGCCGGCATTCTCGTTCGCCGGATCTTCGCCAGCCGGAGCGTCGAGCTGCGGCATGTGCGGGCGATAGATATTGCCCATCACCGCAGCCGGAATTTCCGAGCGGCTCAGGCCCATGTCGTACAGCGTGCGGTCATCCAGGCCATACAGTTCGCCCATCGCCGCCTGACGGACGAGATAGGCCTTCACCCGCTTGGTCAGCGGTTCGGCCAGGCGCTCGATGAAGCTCACCACCTGGTAGATCGCTTCAGCAAAGGCTTCCGCGCGCTGGTAACGCACATCGGCCTCAAGCTGGCGCAGGGTGTATTCCTGGCGCACGGCGGCGGTCACCACCGGGGGCTGCTCGGCAAAGCTCTGCCAGCCGCGCTTGGCAGCGCCGGCCATGGTGATCAGGCCCGATGCAATCGCCTGGGCACGCAGCCGGCGGGCATAGGCTTCGGCCTCGATGGCCGAAAGCTGGCCGGCGTCGATCAGCTCGCGCTGCAGTGACGTGGTTTGAAACTTGGTACCGATGTCGCTCATGACTTTTCTCCATTGGCGAGACGGACCCGCTCTCGAATCCGCTCCCGCCCTCACTCAAGAACCATATTGCAGTGCAGCATTTAGAATTCAAGAGAGAAAATTTGAATATTGGAGAGAAAAATTCTCTGCCACTTAAATAATCGATATTGCTTAGAAAACAGACACCAATGTGAATGAAATACAGTCACTGAAATACTTTGTTGCAGATGCGAAAAAGCCGGGCCGATCTGTTACCGGAAACTTCCGATTCAGATCTGGCCCGGCTTTCGGGGAGGAACTCAACTTACTCGTACTGAACTAATACTTGTACTGTACTTCAACTTTTACTTACTGACTGCTACTGACTTAATGGTACTGACCGTGCGAGCTGTTAGGCGGCGTGGCGCGGCACCAGACGCACCACCTGAACGGTCCCGACGGTATTTTCGTTCGAGGCCGCGGCGGGGCGGTAGATGGTGCCGGCAACGGCGGCGGGGATCTGCGAGCGAGTCAGGCCGATGTCGCGCAGCATGGCGTCATCGAGGCCGAAAAGTTCATCCATCGCCTTCTTTTCGGCGCGCCAGGAATTCAGCTTGCCGAACAAAGACTTGATCCCCTCCAGCGCCTTCGGGGCAAGCTGGGCGACAGCCAGGGCGCGCAGGCGGCGCGCTTCGAGCTCCACCTCGACGGTGCTGAGCGGGGCAATCCGCGCACCATAGGCGAAAGCATTGGCTTCGATAGCGGGGGTAGACATTTTCATCTCCTGAGTGGATCGGCCGGCTCGGTGCCGGTCACGGGAGCAATATTGCGCTGCACACTAGATTCAACAATGGCTTATATCTAAGTGCTGGATTGCAAAAAACGCATAGGTCGAGACGGCCCTGGCAGGATGGTCTTTAACGGAATAAACATAATTGCTTAGAGGATTTTGACATGAACGCTCCGCTGCCTGATCTCGCCGCCCAGCTCGCCACACTGCCTGCCACCCTGGCTGCCCATCTGCGCGGCATCGCCGCCGCCCCCTCACCCTTGGGCCGTTTTCCAGGCCTGAGCCTGCTGCCGAGCGATCCGGCGCTGGCGCCGAGCCAAGCCGAACTGCTGGTGGCGCGCCTGGCCGAGCGCTACCACGCGGTGATCGAGAATCGCGCCGCCGTAGCGGACCGGCTTAAGGCCTTGCGCGCCGAACTGGCCCGGCGCGGCCTGCATGGCTTGATCATCCCGCTGACCGATGAATTCCACGGTGAATACCTGCCGCTGCGCGCCCAGCGCCTCACCTGGCTCACCGGCTTCACCGGTTCCGCCGGCCTCTGCATCGTGCTGCCGGAACGCGCCGGCCTGTGGAGCGATGGCCGCTATACGCTGCAACTGCGCCAGCAGGTCGACGCCAAGCTTTTCGAGCTGTTGCATATCACCGACCAGCCACCGACCGAATGGCTTAAAACCGCGCTGAAGCCCGGCGACAAGCTTGGCTATGATGCCTGGCTGCATACCGAAGATGCGCTGCGCCGCTTCACCCTGGTGGCACAGGCCGCCAAGGCCGAAGCCGTGGCGGTGGAAGGCAATCCCATCGATTCCGTGTGGAGCGACCAGCCGCCGCCGCCGCTGGCGCCCGTGGTGCCGCATGGCATGGTGCATGCCGGCCGCGCTTCATCCGAGAAGCGCGCCGAGATCGCCCGCAAGCTGGCCGAACAGGGCTGCGATGCCGCGCTGATCACGCTGCCGGAATCGATTGCCTGGCTGCTCAATATCCGGGGCGGCGATGTGAAGCACACGCCTTTCGCGCTGAGCATGGCGCTGCTGCGCAAGGACGCCAGCGTCGATCTGTTCATCGATACCCGCAAACTGGCGCCGGAAACTCCGGCGCATCTGGGGCCGGATATACGGCCGCACGCGCCGGAAGCCCTGGCCGCAATGCTGGACGAGCTTGGCAAGGCGAAGCAGACCGTTCAGGTCGATCCCGCGATGTCTGGCGCCTGGCCGATCCGCCGCCTGGAAGCCGCTGGCGCCGTGCTCAAGCGCGCCGACGATCCCTGCCTGCTGCCCAAGGCCTGCAAGAACGCGGTGGAACTTGACGGCATCCGCAACGCGCACTTACGCGACGGCGCCGCCGTCAGCCGCTTCCTGGCCTGGCTGGCGCGTGAGGCGCCGAAGGGCGGCATCGATGAATTGCAGGCCCAGGCGCAGCTTGAAAGCTGCCGCCGGCTCGACAATTCCTTGCGCGACCTCTCCTTCACCTCGATTTCCGGCGCCGGCCCGAATGGCGCCGTGGTGCATTACCGCGCCACCGAGGAAACCAACCGCCCGCTCGAAACCGGCAATCTCTACCTGATCGATTCCGGCGGCCAGTATCCCGATGGCACCACCGACATCACCCGCACCATCGCCATCGGTACGCCGACACAGGAAATGCGCGAGGCATTCACCCGCGTGCTGAAAGGCCATATCGCCATTGCACGGGCCCGCTTCCCCGATGGCACCGCCGGGCAGCAGCTCGATGCCCTGGCGCGCTACGCGCTGTGGCAGGCCGGCCTCGACTATGACCACGGCACTGGCCATGGCGTCGGCGCCTATCTCTCGGTGCATGAAGGCCCGCACCGCATCAGCAAGGCCGGCACGCCGGTGCCGCTCAAGCCCGGCATGATCGTTTCCAACGAGCCCGGCTATTACAAGACCGGCGCCTTCGGCATCCGCATCGAGAATCTGGTCGCGGTGCGCCAGGAAGTCGAAAAAGCTGAGAACGGCAAGGCCTGGCATGGCTTCGAGACTCTGACCAAGGCGCCGATCGACCGCAACCTGATCGAAACCGCCTTGCTGACCAAGGACGAGATCGACTGGGTGAATGCCTATCATGCGGAAGTGCGGGCCGATATCGGCCCGCGCGTCGATGCCGAAACACGGCACTGGCTCGAAGGCGCGACGGCGGCGGTCTAACCCCTCAGCCAGGGCGGCAGGCGGGCGCGGCGGAATTCGCGGCGGCGCTCGCGCGATGCCGAGCAGCTTTCGTGATAACCCGGCTCCAGCCTACCCGCCGTGATGCCCCAGGCGGGCAGCATCTGCACCAGCGGCTCGCCATTGGCGGCGCGCAAGGCAATGCTGGCGCAGGCAGCGGCATCGCTGTCGGCGGCATGGTGGCGCAAATCAAAGCCGATATGCGCCGCCACGGTGGAAAGTTTGTGATTCTCCAGTTCGGGCCAAGCAGCGCGCGCAATCTTCACTGTGCAAAGATAGGACAACGCCGGCCAGGCGATGCCATAGGCCGAGAGACTGTCGCGCAGCACGCCGATATCAAAGCCGGCATTATGCGCCAGCAGCAAAGGCGCCGCTTCCAGATGCGGCAGCAGTTCATCCCAGATACCTGGAAATTCCGGCTCATCCTCGACATGGCGCGGCTCGATGCCATGGATGGCGATATGGAAACCGTTGAACTGCATGTCGCGCGGCCGCACCAGGCGATGCGCCACATGGCTCACCCGCCCCTCGCGGATCCAGGCCAGGCCAATCGAGCAGATGCCGCCGGGCAGCGTATTCGCGGTCTCGAAATCCAGCGCGATGGCACTGGTTCCAGCTACTTCGGCCAAGTCAGGAATGGCGATCTGGCGCAGATGGGTTTCGTCCTGCATACCTAGCCGCCGATCAGCGCCAGCCACTCATCTTCGGTGAGGACTGCCACGCCATGCTTCTGCGCTTCCGCCAGCTTGGAGCCGGCGCCAGGACCGGCAACAAGATAGTCGGTTTTCTTCGACACCGAGCCGGCAACCTTGGCGCCAAGGCTCAGCGCACGCGCCTTGGCCTCGTCGCGGGTGAATTTCTCAAGCGAACCGGTGAACACCACGGTCTTGCCGGCCACGGCGGAATCCTGGCTCGGCTTTTCCGGCGGGATCACTTCATCCAACACGGCCAGCAGATTGTCGATCACCGCGCGGCTCTGCGGCCGGGTGCAAAAACCGACAATCGCCTTGGCTACCACATCGCCCATCTTGTCGATGCTGTTGAGGTCGCCCCAGGCTTCGCCGTGCAACTCCCTCGCCTCGTCCATCGCCGCCAGCCAGCGGGCCGGCGTTTCGTAATGCATCGCCACCAGACGCGCCCGCTCCTGGCCGACATGGCGGATGCCAAGCGCGAAGATGAAGCGGTCGAAGCCGATGCGCTTGCGCTGCTCAACGGCGCGCAGCAGGTTGCCAACGGAAAGCTCGCCGTAGCCTTCCTTCTTCATCAATACATCGGCATGGGCGCCAAGGCGGAAGATATCCGCTGGCTCGCGCAGCCATTGCCATTCATAGAAGGCGGCGATCTGCTTCTCGCCCAGGCCCTCGATATCGAAGGCGGCGCGCGAGACGAAATGGCGCAAGCCCTCCATCGCCTGGGCCTGGCAGGAAATGCCACCGGTGCAGCGCCGCCGCACATCGGCCTCGCCAGCCTCGTCCAGTTCGCGCTCGGCCGGCGAGCCGCAGACCGGGCAGCGGGTGGGAAAGATGTATTCCTCGGCGCCAGCAGGACGCCGCTCCGGCACGATGCCGACGATCTGAGGTATCACATCGCCAGCACGCTGTACGATCACGGTATCGCCGATGCGCACATCCTTGCGCTTGATCTCGTCCTCATTATGCAGCGTGGCATTCGACACCAGCACGCCACCGACATTGACCGGCTTCAGCTTCGCCACCGGCGTCAGCGTGCCGGTGCGGCCAACCTGGATTTCGATATTCTCCAGCAGGGTCTGCGCCTGCTCGGCGGGGAATTTATGCGCGATGGCCCAGCGCGGGCTGCGGCTGACAAAGCCGAGGCGCTCCTGCCAGTCGATGCGATCCACTTTGTAGACCACGCCATCGATATCATAGGGCAAGGTCGCGCGCTGGGCGCCGATCTCGGCGTAGTAGCCCAGCAGTTCGGCGGCAGAGAGGCAGACCCGCACCGGCGTGTTCAGCGTGAAGCCCCAGGCGGCCAGCTTCTCCCGCGCCTCCTGCATGGTCTTGCCCAGCGGCGCCGACACATCGCCCCAGAAATAGCCGAAGAAGCGCAAGGGCCGCTTCGCCGTCACCGCCGGATCAAGCTGGCGCAAGGAACCGGCGGCGGCATTGCGCGGATTGACCGGGATGCGGATGGCAGCGGCGGAAAGCCCCTTGACCTCGCGCTCAGCGGCCAGCCCTTCCTGATCCTGGCGGAAACGCAGGAAGTCCTCGCGCGTCATGTAGACTTCGCCGCGCACTTCCAGCACATCGGGCCAGCCGCTGCCGCTCAATTGATGTGGCACGCCATGCTGCAGCGTCTTGATATTGGCGGTGATGTCCTCGCCTTCCTGGCCATCGCCGCGCGTGGCGGCACGCACCAGTTCGCCCTTCTCGTAGCGCAACGAAGCGGAAAGACCGTCGATCTTCGGCTCGGCGATCAGGGCCAGTACCTCGCCTTCCGGCAGATTCAGGAAACGCCGGATGCGACCGAGAAATTCCTCGACATCGCCTGCCGAGAAAGCGTTATCGAGCGACAGCATCGGCTTGACGTGGCGTATCTTGGCGAAGCCGGCAGCAGGTGCTGCACCGACCCGCATGGCAGCGCCGCCCAGCGTGCGGAATTCCGGGAAACGTTCCTCGATTTCTTTCAGCCGCTGGCGCAGGGCATCGTAATCGGCATCCGAAACCGTCGGCGCATCCTGTTCGTGATAGGCCTTGTCATGCGCTGCGATTTCTTCTTCCAGCCGCGCATGTTCCAGCTTCGCCATCCGCGGCGAAAGTTCGGCAACCGGCTTGGTACGCTGCCGGCTCATGGCTCAGGCCTTCTGCAGCAGCAGGTCGTCGGCGGCGGCGCGGGCGGCATCGGTGATGGTGGCACCGGCCAGCATGCGGGCGATTTCCTCGCGGCGTTCATCGCTGCTCAAGGGCGCCACTTCGGTGATGGTGGTACGCGCCTTGGCCGGGCCGGCCTCGCGCTTGGCGATGCGCCAGTGTTCACCGCCCTTTGCCGCCACCTGCGGCGAATGGGTGACAACCAGCACCTGCACCTTGCCGGCCAGCCGCGCCAGGCGCTCGCCGACAGCGGCAGCGGTGGCGCCACCGACGCCGCGATCCACTTCATCGAAGATCAGCGTGCCGGCATCGCCGCGCCCAGCCAGGACCACGCGCAACGCCAGCATGAAGCGGCTCAATTCACCGCCCGAGGCGATCTTGGCCAGCGAGCCCGGCGCCGTGCCAGGATTAGTGGCGGCCTGGAAGGTGACGCGGTCGGCGCCATCGGAGGTCCATTGTTCCGGCGGCAATGTGTCCACCGCAGTCTGGAACTTCGCCGCGCCGAGCTTCAGCGGCCCGAGTTCAGCGGCCACGGCCTTATCCAGTTTCGCGGCTGCCTTGCGCCGGGCGGTGCTCAGCGCCTCGGCCCCGGCGCTGAAAGCGGCGCGGGCTTCACTGGCGGCCTTGGCGAGCTTGCCGAGGCTGGCCGCCTGGTTATCGATCAGCGCCAGGCGTTCGGCGAATTGTTCCGTGAGACGGGCCAGGTCGCCCACCGGCACACCATGCTTGCGGGCGGCGGCGCGCAGCGCGAACAGGCGCTCCTCGACGCGTTCCAGCTTTTGCGGATCGAGATCCAGGCGCCGCGCCGTGGCTTCCAGTTCCTGGGCATAGCGCGCCACGGCATCGAGGGCCGCTTCCGCTGCCTGGGATGCAGCGGCCACCTGATCCGGCGCGCGGTCGGCAACACGTTCGAGCGCGCGCAGGCTGGTGCGCAGCCGTGCTTCCACACCGCCGCCGCCTCGCTCGCCGCCAAGCAACGCCGCCTCGGCTTCCTGCATGGCAACCGCCAGCTTCTCGCCAGCCTGCAGCAGGCTGCGCTGGCCGGCCAGTTCCTCTTCTTCACCGCTGAGCGGTTTCAGGTCTTCGAGTTCCGCGACCACATGGCGCAGATAATCCTCGTCGCGCCGCGCCTGCTCGGCGGCGGTCTCGGCTTCGCGCAACGCCGCCTCGGCATCGCGGAAAGCGCGGTAGCGGCCCTTCAATGCCTCGGCATCGCGGCTCAGGCCGGCATAATCATCCAGCAGCGCGCGATGCACGGCACTGTCGATCAGGCCCTGCTCGTCATTCTGGCCATGGATTTCCACCAGCGTATCGCCAAGCCTGCGCAGCAGGCCGACACTGACCGCCTGATCATTCACGAAGGCGCGGCTCTTGCCATCCACGGTCACCACGCGGCGTAGCACAATGCCGTCCTCAGCAACTTCCAGCCCCTGCTCCGCCAGCAAGGCGAAAGCCGGATGCTTGTCCGCCACCTCGAAAGCCGCCGTCACCACGCCCTGGGCAGCACCGGCACGCACCAGGCCGGCATCGGCGCGGCGGCCAAGCGCCAAGCCGAGTGCATCGAGCAGGATGGATTTGCCGGCGCCGGTCTCGCCCGTGAGCACGCCCAGGCCATTGCTGACATGCAGCTCAAGCCGCTCGATCAGCACGATGTCGCGGATGCTTAAATGAGTCAGCATCGGTGCAGCGCGGTCAGAACAGCCGGCTGAGCCAGGAGCCTTCCTTGGCCTCGGGCCGGACATTCTTGCCGGTAAGCATCGCGTAGGTGTCGACGTACCATTCGCTGCCCGGATAGTTGTGGCCAAGCACGGCGGCCGAGTTCTGCGCTTCGTCGATCACGCCGAGCGCAAGATAGCTCTCGGTGATGCGATGCAGCGCCTCCGGCACATGGGTGGTGGTCTGGAATTTCTCCACCACGGTCTTGAAACGGTTGATCGCGGCGATGTGCTGGCCCTGGCGCTGATAATAGCGGCCGATGGTCATTTCCTTGCCGGCGAGATGGTCGCGCGTCAGATCGATCTTGAGCCGCGCGTCGCGGGCATATTCCGAGGTCGGGAAACGCTGCACCACATCGTTGAGCGCATCCAGCGCCTTCTGCGTGGTGCCCTGGTCGCGCGCCACGTCAGCGATCTGTTCGTAATAGCTGATGGCCTTCAGGTAATAGGCGTAGGCCGTATCCTTGTGGCCGGGATGCAATTGCAGGAAACGATCAGCGGCGGCAATCGCATCATCGTAGGCATTGCGCTGATACCAGGAATAGGCCGCCATGATCTGCGCCTTGGTGGCCCAGGTCGAGTACGGATGCTGGCGCTCGACTTCATCGAAAGTCTTGGCCGCACCCTCCCAGTTACCCTGGTTGGCGAAATCGACGGCGCGGTTATAGAGCTTGTCTACCGGCTCCTCGACATAGGGCTTTTCTTCCGCCGCGCAGGCGGCCAGCGCCAGCAGCAGGAAGCCGGCGGCAAACATCCGGCGGAGGCCGCGCGATGGCGTGGGACGCGCCGGAATCGAAGAGGTCACGATGCTCGACATGGCATCATCTGTCTCATGCCGGAGGGGGCAAAATCAAGCCTGCCTCCCGGCCTAAAGACTCTAAGGTGAGCCTGCCTCGGACTCCAATAGGGTAAGGTACGCGGATACCATAATTGTGTCATGAGGGGGTAAAAACACCCCTGGATTATCCTTTCGAACTACTTGTAGCTTCGTTCCAATCCGACAGAATCCCTTTCGAACCACCACCAAAGGCTGTATCCTCTATACTTCTGAACGATTTTCCGTCGTGTAGAACTGGCCTACAACATGAATCGTGTTCCGGTTGGTATCCTCCTTGTTTTGGACGCATACCACGGGACAGCCGGCCAAACCCTCGGGCGACCGGGATTGCCAAGGCAGCGGGGAGACGTTACCCCACCCAGCCGGCTTGGCTCGGACAGATTGAATATGAAGAGGATATATCCATGGGAAAGATTGCCACGCGGGTTGATGAATATGTTGGTGAGCGCATCCGCGCCCGTCGCACCGAACTGGGCCTGACCCAGGAAGAGCTGGCCAATGCCCTGAAGATTTCCTACCAGCAGGTGCAGAAGTATGAGACTGGCGCCAACCGCGTCAGTGCGGGCCGGTTGTTTGAAGTGGCGCAGCGCCTGCAGGTCGAGATGGCCTACTTCTTCGAAGGCCTGGAGCAGAAGCTGGACAGCCGTCCGATGGAACATGGCGGCAAGAACCGCTCGACCATCGAACTGGTGCGCAATTTCGCCGAGATCGAGGACAACACCATCCGCTCCGCGGTGGCCGGCCTGATCAAGAGCATTGCCCAGCGCAACAAGGACGGCACCGACCCGGTGACCCTTGGCGGTGACGACTAAGCCATCACGGCAACACCAATGAAAAAGCCGCCGGGCGACCGGCGGCTTTTTTTTATGCCCAGCTGGCGGGCTGTAAACGGATCAGAAGGAGGCTTCGGCAGCAGCGCGGATGCGCGAGCCGAGTTCGGCCGAACGCACCAGTTCGGCGGTACGCGACGGCAGCGTCTCGCGGCTCTTCGGATAGGTGGTCCAGGCGAAGGCGCTCTTGTCGGCGAACAGCGCATGCAGCAGGCGGTTGTTCAGCGCATGGCCGCTGCGGCAGCCCTCATAGCGGCCCAGGATCGGACCGCCGGCGAGGTAGAGGTCGCCCAGCGCGTCGAGCGCCTTGTGGCGCACGAATTCATCATCGTAGCGCAGGCCGTCATCATTCAGGATGCGGTCAGCCCCCAGCACCACGGCATTCTCCAGCGAGCCGCCACGGGCCAGACCCATGGCGCGGAGCTGTTCCACTTCCTGCACGAAACCGAAGGTGCGGGCGCGCGCCAGATCGGCCTTGAAACGGCCCGGCGCGAGATAGAATTCCGCCGCCTGGCGGCCAATCATCGGGTTGGGGAAATCGATCTCGAAAGCGATCGAGAAATCATCATCGGGCAGCAGCGCGGCAGTGGCCTGGCCATCGCGCACTTCCACCGGCTTCAGCACCTTCAGGTAACGGCGCGGCGCCACCTGATCGATCAGATCGGCGCATTCGATCAGGAACACGAAGGGCGCCGAGGAGCCATCCATCACCGGCACTTCGGGACCATCGATCTCCACCACTACGTTATCGACACCGAGGCCGGCAAACGCGGCCATCAGATGCTCGACGGTGCCGACCGACACGCCTTCGCCGGCGCTGACGGTGGAGCAAAGGCGCAGATCGGTAACCTGGTCGTAGCGGGCGCGGACCAGCGGCTGGCCCGGCAGATCGACGCGGCGGAACACCACGCCGGTATCCGGCGCCGCCGGATTGAGCGTCATCGTAACCTTGGCGCCGCTATGCAGGCCAATGCCGGAGCACTTGATGCGATTCTTGAGGGTCTTCTGCGCCGTCTTGCCGGAAGTGAGCACTTAGGAAATCTCCCCTGCGAATCGGCGTATACGCGCGCCGCTCGAAAACAGTACGGGGATGGTTGTAGCAACCACCCCCGTCCAGTAACAAATCACTCTTCGTAACCAAATGTTTCGTCGTTTACGACCTATAAACCTTTGGAAACGTTAAGCGATTCCGGCTTCCTCAGTTCGCTTGGCGGCGCAGGAAAGCGGGGATGTCGAGCAGGTCTTCCTGCACCCGGCCAGCGGTCTGGCCCAGGCCGTGGGCCGGAGCCGGTTGCGGAGCACGCTCAACCGCCGGCTGCGGCGGCAGTTCGGCGACCGGCTGGGCGGCCGCAACCTGCGGTGCCGGAGCGGCGGCTGCGGTACGCGGCGCGGTCTGGCGCATCACCGGCACGGTGAATTGCGGCTCGGCCGCCTGACGGGCGGGAGCCGGCGCAGCTTCAGCCGGGGCGGCAGCGCGGCCAAACATGCGGCCGAAGATGCCCGCCGCCTTGCGCGGTTCGGAACGAACCACTTCGGCGTCGTTGAACAGGCCCTGCTGCGGCATGGCGGCGACCGGCGCGGCAGCAACCGGAGCGGCAACGGCGGCTTCCACCACCGGATTGGCCAGCGGACGCGGCGCTTCGGCGGCCACGGGGGCAGCTACCGGGGCATAAACCGGAGCCGGCGCGGCAACAGGAGCCTCGGCAACAATGCTGGTCAGTTCCATGGCCGGCGCGGCATTCACCGCTTCCATGGCGGCAGGAACCGGGGCAGCGACAGTTTCTGCGACCGGCATGGCAACCGGAGCGGCAGCCATCGGCGCCGGGGCCGCAACTGGGGCAGCGGCCATCGGCGCACGAACCGTCATGGCGGGGGCCGGCATCGCCGGCGCCGGCACGGCCGGACGCGGCTGCGCCACCTGCGGCGCCACCAGGCGCAGCTTCGGCTCGGGATTGATCTGCGCGGCGGCATCGATGCCGGTGGCCACCACCGACACGCGCATGCGGCCCTGCATATTCGGATCCAGGGTCGAACCGACGATGATATTGGCTTCCGGGTCCACTTCCTCGCGGATGCGGTTGGCGGCTTCATCCACCTCGAACAGGGTGAGGTCCGGGCCACCAGTGATGTTGATCAGCACGCCACGCGCGCCCTTCATCGAGATATCGTCGAGCAGCGGGTTGGCGATGGCACGCTCGGCGGCTTCGATGGCGCGATGTTCGGCATCGGCCTCGCCGGTGCCCATCATCGCCTTGCCCATCTCGCTCATCACCGCGCGCACGTCGGCGAAATCCAGGTTGATCAGGCCCGGCATCACCATCAGATCGGTGATCCCGCGCACGCCGGATTGCAGCACGTTATCCGCCATCTTGAAGGCATCCGCGAAGGTGGTCTTCTCGTTGGCGATGCGGAACAGGTTCTGGTTCGGGATGATGATCAGCGTATCGACATACTGCTGCAACTCCCGGATGCCGGCTTCGGCCAGCTTCATGCGCTGGCTGCCCTCGAAGGAAAACGGCTTGGTCACCACGCCGACGGTGAGGATGCCCAGCTCCTTGGCGGCGCGGGCGATCACCGGGGCGGCGCCGGTGCCGGTGCCGCCGCCCATGCCGGCGGCGACGAAGGCCATGTGGCAGCCCTGCAGGTGCTCGGCGATCAGCTCCATCGATTCCTCGGCGGCGCCGCGGCCGACATCGGGCTTGGCGCCGCAGCCGAGGCCCTGGGTCAGGGCCGTGCCAAGCTGGATGCGCCGCTCGGTGAGCGACATGTTGAGCGCCTGGGCGTCGGTGTTGGCGGCAACGAACTCGACGCCTTCAAGCTGCGAGGCGATCATGTTGTTGACCGCGTTGCCACCGGCACCGCCGACGCCGAAGACAACGATGCGGGGCTTCAGCTCGCGCGTGGCCGGCATAGAAAGATTGATACCCATCACTAATCCTCCAGGGTTAGAAGTTGGATTGACCGAGAAACCGCTTGCTTGCAAGCGGCGTTTGCGATCGCGCGTGGATGCTGGTGTTTTTGAAGGTCATCGTTTCCACGCCACTAGAAGTTCGCCCGCAGCCAGCGGCCGATTCGTGCGATGGGACCAGTGGTTTCGACCTCTGGTTCCTCCAAACGAATGACGCGCTGCGCCTGTTCCTGCAGGGCATAGGTGAGCAAACCGGCGCAGGCCGAGAAGGCCGGGCCGCCTGTTGCCTCGGCCAATCCGCCAACGCGGATCGGGCGACCGAGACGAACCTGCTTGTCAAGCGTGCGCGCGGCTAGCTCACGCACGCCTTGAAGTTGACTGGCGCCGCCGGTGAGCACGACGCGGCGGCCAGCGAGCTTTTCGAATCCGGAAGCGACGAGTCGTTCGCGCACCTGCTCCAGAGTCTCTTCGACTCGCGGCTTGATGATGCCGGTGAGGATGGAACGCGGCACCGGGTTCTGGGCATGCTCCTCGGTCTCGCCGACCTGGGGCACATCGATCATCTCATTCTCGTCGGCCTGGCTTGGCAGCACGGTGCCGTACAGCGTCTTGAGCCGTTCGGCATGGGCCAGCGGGGTGGACAGGCCACGCGCGATGTCGTTGGTGACATGGGCGCCGCCCAGCGGCACCACATCGGCATGCACCAGCTGGCCATCGTAGAACACCGCCAGGCTGGTGGTGCCGCCGCCCATGTCGATCAGGGTGACACCAAGGTCCATCTCGTCTTCCACCAGGCAGGCCAGGCCCGAGGCGAAGGGCGCGATGACCCGGCCCGAAAGCCGCAGATGGCCGCGCGCGACGCAGGTGGCCAGATTGCGCAGCGGACCCGAGGCGGCGGTGATCACATGCATGTTGACGCCCAGGCGCTCGGCGGCCATGCCGCGCGGCTCCTTGATGCCGCGCGAGCCGTCGATGGTGTAGCCGACCGGGATCGAATGCAGGATTTCGCGGTCGCCGGGCTGGTCCATGCGGCGGCCCTGCTCCAGCACGCGGGCCACATCGGCATCGCTCACCTCATGGCCGTCGATGGCCATTTCCACACCCATGGTGTGACTCTGCGGATTGCCGGCCGAGATGCTGACAAAGACATCGCGGATGGTTTCGCCGCACATGCGCTCGGCGGTTTCGACCGCGGCGCGGATCGAGCCTTCCGCCGCCTCCATGTCGATCACGTTGCCAGAGCGCAGGCCGCGCGAAAGCTGGTGGCCGATACCGATGACGCGGAGCGTGCCGCCATCGGCGCGAGCAATGAAGCAGCAGACCTTGGATGAGCCCACATCCAGGCCGGCGATCAAACCGTTACGCGATACCGCCATGTGCCTTCCCCTTCTTATGTCCGTTTCGCCGCCGGCTTCTTGGCCGGCGTGCTGGTCGTGGGCGGCACCGCTTCCGGCATCAGCTTGACGATAAGCCGGTCGTCGAGGCGCAGGTCCACGCTTTCCAAATCGCGCCGCAGCAGGCCGTGGCGCTGTTCCAGTTCGATCAGGCGGCGCCAGGCCAGTTCCGGAGTCTCCTCCGGCAGCTTGGCGATCACACCGTTGTCGAATTCGATATCCCAGCGGCGCTCGCGCACGCGGATGGCATTGACCACGCGGCGGCCCAGCACCGGCTCGGATTCCAGCATCGCGATCAGGGCCGCGGCCTGATCCGAGGCGCCGGGGCCGACCAGGCGCAGCAGATGCGCGAATTCGATGCGGTCATCGTCATCCAGCACGCGGCCATCGCGGTCGATCAGGCGCACCTGATGATCGATCTGCCAGCGCGCGAAAGGCTCGCGCTCCACGATTTCGATATGCAGCGTATCGGGCAGCTGGCGCCACACGGCGGCGTTTTTCACCCAGCCCAGACCCTCGACGCGCTTGCGCACGGCATCCAGGTCGACGGCCAGGATCGGATCGCCGCGCTCGATTTCAACTGCGGCCAGCAGCGCATCGGGCGGCGTATGCTCGCGGCCGGTCACGCTGATATCGCCGACCCGCAGATCCACCAGCGCACCGGCCTCGCCGATGGCAAGCTGCACTTCATTGCGGATGCGGTCCGGCCAGTCGGTGCGCAGCCAGGTATAGGCACCGCCGCCGCCAAGGCCCAACAGCAGGGTCAACACCAGCACCCAGCGCACACGGCGCCACAGCACGCTTTTCGGCTTCTTGCGCGCCGGCGGCAGCGGCCGGCAATAACCCTTCGGGCGCTGCGGCGGGGGCAGCGGAGCGCAGGGTGCGCAGGGGCGGTCATCGGCCAGAACGACTAGCGATCGCATGAGGCGTCCTCCACCATCCAGCGCACCAGGGCGCCGAAACCGATGCCGGCATGAGCGGCGATTTCCGGCACCAGCGACAGCGGCGTCATGCCCGGCTGGGTGTTGATCTCCAGCAGGTAGAACTTGCCCGGCTCGCCGGCGGTGTCGTCGTAGCGCCAGTCGGCGCGAGTCACGCCACGGCAGCCGAGCGCGAGATGCGCTTCCAGCGTCAGCGCACAGACCTGCTCATAGGCATCCTTGTGGATCGGCGCCGGCATCAGATGCGTCGCCTTGCCATCGGTATACTTGGCTTCGTAATCGTAGAAGCGGCCATGGGCCTGGATTTCGATGCCGCCCAGCACGCGGTTGCCCATCACCGCCACCTGAATCTCGCGGCCGGCGATATAGCGCTCCACCAGCACGGTCTCGCCGAAGCGCCAGGAGGCATCGTCCTGCGGCTGGTAATTGTCGCCGGCGAAAACGATATGCACGCCCACCGAGGAACCTTCGTTGAGCGGCTTGATCACATAGGGGTGCGGCATCACCGGACCGGCGGCGAAGGCCGAGCGATGCACCACCTTGCCTTCCGCCAACGGCAGACCATGGCCGGCCCATACCGCCTTGGCCATCGGCTTGCTCATCGCCAGCGCCGAAGCCAGCACACCGGAATGGGTATAGGGAATACCGATCATCTCAAGCAGGCCCTGCACCGTACCATCTTCGCCATACGGACCATGCAGCGCATTGAAGGCCACATCCGGCTTCACGCGCACCAGCTGCTCGGCGAGATCGCGGCCGACATCGATCGGCGTGACGCGATAGCCCTCGTCCTGCAGCGCCTTCACACAGGCGCGGCCAGAGGTGAGCGACACCTCGCGCTCCGATGACCAGCCACCCATCAGCACGGCAACATGCTTGCTCATGGCGTGGTCTCCTCATCCTGATTCGCCGCCAGCGGCAGGCCGACGCGGCGGATTTCCCAATGCAGCTCGATACCGCTGTGCTGTTTCACGCGCCGGCGCACGGTCTCGCCCAGCGTCTCCAGATCGGCGGCCGTTGCCGCGCCGCGATTGATCAGGAAATTGCAATGCTGTTCGCTCACCTGGGCATCGCCCACCACCAGGCCACGGCAGCCGGCGGCGTCGATCAGTTCCCAGGCTTTCGCACCCGGCGGATTGGCGAAGGTCGAGCCGCCGGTGGCGGTCTTGATCGGCTGCGTGGTCTCGCGCGAGGTCTGGATTTCCGCCATGCGCGCGGCAATCGCGGCGCGGTCGCCTGGGCGGGCCTGCAAGCGAGCAGAAAGGAAAATCCAATCCGCCGGCACGCCGCAATGGCGATAGCCGAATTTCAGGTCGTCGGGCAGCAGGCGATGGATGCGGCCCTGCGGATCGATGGCGCTGGCTTCCAGCACCACATCGCGCATCTCGGCACCATAGGCCCCTGCATTCATGCGCAAACCGCCGCCGATGGTGCCGGGGATACCGCGCAGAAATTCCACACCGGCGAGGCCAGCTTCCTGCGCCACCAGCGACACGCGCACATCGGAAGCGCCAGCACCGGCCTCGATCACATCGCCATCAACGCGGATATCGGAAAAGCCCTTGCCGAGCCGAATGGTGACACCCGGCAGGCCGCCATCGCGCACCAGCAGATTGGAGCCGACGCCGATCACCGTTACCGGCACGTCATCGGGCTTGGCGACCAGGAAAGCCGCAAGATCATCCAGATCGGCGGGACGGAACAACACTTCGGCCAGGCCGCCGACACGGAACCAGGTGAGGCCGGAAAGCGGCGCACGCGCGGTGTAGCTGCCGCGCGTGGCGGGCAGCCGCGCGATCAAGCCTTCCGCATCCATGCGCCGGGCCGCCATCATGCCGCCCCCATCAGTTTCTGCAATTCAGCCGGCAGGGCATTGGCCCAGGTGGTGATATTGCCGGCACCGAGGCAGACCACCATGTCGCCGGCGGTAGCTTCGCGCAGCACCAGCGGCGCCAGATGCTCGGGCGCATCCAGCGCCATCACCTTGCGGTGGCCGCGCGCGCGCAGACCCTCCACCAGGGCATCGCGGCTCACGCCCTCGATCGGCGCCTCGCCGGCGGCATAGACATCGGCGACGATCACCGTGTCGGCATCGTTGAAGCAGGTGCAGAAATCCTCGAACAGATCACGCAAGCGGGTATAGCGATGCGGCTGCACCACGGCGATCACCTTGGCATTCGCCATGCCGGCTGTGGCTTGGCGCGCGGCGGCCAGCACGGCGGAAATCTCCACCGGATGATGGCCGTAATCATCGATCACCGCGATGCCGCCGGCTTCTCCGGTGCGGGTGAAGCGGCGCTTCACGCCCTTGAAGCCGCCCAGCGCGCGGCGGATCACTTCCGGGTCGAAGCCCATCTCGCGGGCAATCACCGCCACCACCAGGGAATTCTGCACATTATGCTTGCCATACATCGGCAGCATCACGCCGGTAACCGTGTCGATGGTGCCATCAACACGATTGGTAAACTGGATGTCGTAATGCGCGCCCGTGGCATCGAAGCTCAAATTCACCGCCCGCACATCGGCTTGCGGCGAGAAACCATAAGACACCACGCGGCGATCCGTGATGCGGCCGATCATCGCCTGCACTTCCGGGTGATCGATGCAGAGCGCGGCAAAGCCATAGAACGGCAGGCTTTCGACGAACTGCTTGAAGCCGTCGCGCACGCGATCAAACGTGCCGTAATGATCCAGATGCTCGGGATCAATATTGGTCACCACCGCGATGGTGGCGGGCAGCTTGAGGAACGTGCCGTCGCTCTCGTCGGCTTCCACCACCATCCACTCGCCCGCGCCCAGGCGCGCATTGGTGCCATAGGCATTGATGATGCCGCCGTTGATCACCGTGGGATCAAGCTGTGCCGCTTCCAGCAGAGCCGCCACCATGGAAGTGGTGGTGGTCTTGCCATGGGTGCCGGCAATAGCGATGGCCCATTTCAGGCGCATTAGTTCGCCCAGCATCTCGGCGCGGCGCACCACCGGGATCAGGCGCGCGCGCGCTGCCTTCACTTCCGGGTTATCCGCCTTCACCGCAGAGGAGATCACCAGCACTTCGGCTTCAGCGACATTCGCCGCCGCATGGCCCTCGAACACCTTGATGCCGAGATCGCGCAGGCGCTTGACGTTGTAGTTCGCCGAAATATCGGAGCCCTGCACCGTGTAGCCGAGATTGTGCATCACCTCGGCAATGCCCGACATGCCGATGCCGCCGATGCCGACGAAATGGATGATGCCGATATCGAGAGGCAACGCCCTCATGCCACGCTCCTGGCTACGCTGGACTGATTGGAATTCGCCGCCACGCGCTCGACCAGATCGGCCAAAGCCATGGTGGCATCGGGCCGCCCTTGTGATTTCGCCGCCGCCGCCATGGCGACCAGGCCGGGGCCGTTGCCAAGCAGGGCAGTCAATTCGCGGGCGGCGCGTTCGGCGGTGAAATCATTCTGGCTGATACGAACCGCGCCGCCGGCCCGCACCAGGGCTTCCGCATTGGCGGTCTGGTGGTCATCGGTGGCATGGGCATAGGGCACCAGCAGGGCCGGACGCCCGATGGCGGCAATCTCGGCGGTGCTGGAAGCGCCGGAGCGGCTGATCAGCAGATGCGTATCAGCGATGCGGTGCGCCACATCGGCGAAGAAATTATTCGTTTCGGCTTCAATGCCGGCCTCGGCATAGAGCGCGCGTACGCGGTCGAGATCCTCGGCGCGGCATTGCTGCGTCACGCGCAGGCGGCTGCGCAGTTCCTCCGGCAATGCCGCCAGCGCCGCCGGCACCACATCGGAGAAGACGCGCGCACCCTGGCTGCCGCCCAGCACCAGCAGGCGGATTTCCTCAGTCGGCGCCTGATACGGCACGGCGGTGGCTTCCAGGATCGCCGGGCGCAGCGGATTGCCGGTCACCTGGGTCATCGCGCTCAGCGGCAGCAGGTGGGTATTCTCGAAAGACAGCGCGATCATCCCGGCGCGCTTGGCCAGCAGGCGGTTGACACGACCGAGCACCGCATTCTGTTCATGCAGCAGCGTCGGGACACGAAGCTGTGCCGCCGCCAGCATCAGCGGCAGCGACGGATAGCCGCCGAAGCCGACTGCCGCAATCGGCGGCAGATGCTGGATCAGCTTGCGCCCTTCCAGCACGCCACGGCCGATGGCGATAGCGGCCAGCGCCTTGCCGATCAGGCCCTTGCCGGTGGGCGTGGCCGATGACACGCGGTAGAGCGGCACATTCGCCATGCCTTTGCCGAAACCGCTGCCGCGCGGATCGGTGACGAAAGCCACCTTGTGGCCACGGCCGGTGAGTTCCACCGCCAGCGCTTCCGCCGGGAAGACATGGCCGCCGGTGCCGCCGGCTGCGAGATAGATCGGGCCGGCCTTCATCGCGCCATCCCCGTTGTGGTGGTCATGCCGCTCATCGCGCCATTCCGTGCTCAGGCCGCCAGCGGGTCAGCGCCAGCAGCATGCCCATGGCGAAAGCCAGAGCCAGCAGCGAGGAACCGCCGTAGGAGATGAACGGCAGGGTCATGCCCTTGGTCGGCAGCAGATGCAGGTTGACGCCGATATTGATCACCGCCTGCAGGCCGAACTGCGTGGTGAGGCCAGCGGCGGCGAGCAGCACGAACAGATTGTTCTCGGTCATCAGACGGCCAAAGCAGCGCAGCACGATGAAGGCGAATACGGCGAGGATGAACAGGCAGGCGAACAGGCCGAATTCCTCGCCGGCAACGGCGAAGATGAAATCGGTATGGGCATCGGGCAGCACATTCTTCACCGCGCCCTCGCCCGGACCGCGCCCGAGCAGGCCGCCAGTGGAGAATGCCTCCATGGCACGCTCGATCTGGTAGTTCTCCTTGCCCGAGGGATCGAGGAACTTGTCGATGCGCGCCGCCACATGCGGCAGCAGCGAATAGGCACCGAAGATGCCGGCGGCCCCCAGGCCGGCCAGCACGATCACCAGCAGCATCGGCAGGCCGGCGATGAAAAACTGCGCCGCCCAGACGGAAGCCACCACCACTGCCATGCCAAGATCGGGCTGCAACAGCAGCGTGCCGAGCACAACGGCGCAGAGGCCGGCGCTGATTGCCCAGCCGGGGAAGCCATTGCCGCGCCGCCATTCGGCGAACAACCAAGCCGAGACCACGGCAAAGGTCGGCTTGACGAATTCGGAGGGCTGCAACGACACACCGGCGAAGTAGATCCAGCGATGCGCGCCCTTCACTTCCATGCCGATCACGAAAGTAAGGAACATGCCGACCAGCGCGCCAATGAAGACCAGCGTGGCGATGCGGCGCACGCCCAGCGGCGAGAGCAGCGACGTGGCCAGCATGATCAGCAGGGCCGGGATCAGGAAGATCAACTGGCGCTGCACGAAATGGAAGCTGGACAGGCCGATGCGGTTCGCCACCGCCGGCGAGGCAGCCAGCGTGAGCACGCAGCCGACGATCACCAGCACCATCACCGACATCAGCAGCCAGCGGTCGACAGTCCACCACCAGCGGCCGACAATCGAGGTATCGGTGCGCGACAGGGTGATCATGCGGCGGCTCCCTTCGCCTGGCGCTCGCGGATCAGGCGGATGAATTCATCGCCGCGATGCTCGAAGCTCTTGAACTGGTCGTAAGAGGCGCAGGCCGGCGACAGCAGCAGCACGGCATTGGCCAGCTTCTCGCGCCGCGCCAGGGCCAGCGCCTGATCAATCGCCGGCTCCAGGCTGCCGCTGAGGCTGTGCGGCACATCCTTGCCCAGGGTGGCGGCGAAATCGTTCGCGGCATGGCCGATCAGGAAGGCATGGCGGATACGCGGGAATAGCGGCTTCAGCGCGGCGATGCCGCCTTCCTTGGCCTTGCCGCCGGCAATCCAGTAGATCGTATCGAAGCAGGCCAGCGCCTTCTCGGCGGCTTCGGCGTTGGTCGCCTTGCTGTCGTTGATGCAGGCGATGCCGTCGATGCTGCCGACCTGCTGCAGGCGATGCTTCAGGCCGGGAAAACTTTCGATGGCCGCGAGAATCGCTTCCGCTTCCAGCCCGGCGGCACGCGCGGCGGCGAATACGGCGGCGATATTCTGCCCGTTATGCTTGCCGGGCAGAGCCGGGAAGCGCGACAGGTCCGCCACTTTGGCGCCGCGTTCGTAGAGCACGCCATTCACCGCCGAAATGCCATCTTCAAGGACCTGCTCGGCCGAGATGGCGCAGATGACGCGGCCGGATTGCTCGGCGACCAGTTCGGCATAGATGGCATGGCAATAATCGTCGTCGATGCCGATCACTGCCGTATCGCCTTCGGCCTGGCCCTGGAAGATGCGCGCCTTGATGGCGGCGTAATTCTCCATCGTGCCGTGGCGGTCGAGGTGATCCGGCGTGATGTTGAGCAGCACGGCGATGCGCGCCTGCCAGCCCGGCGTCAGGTCGATCTGGAATGACGACATCTCCAGCAGATAGGCGCCATCTTCGCCCAGGCGCTCAAGATCCAGCACCGGCACGCCGATATTGCCGCCGATGGCGATGCTGCGGCCCGCCGCCTTCAGCACATGACCGAGCATGGCAGTGGTGGTGGATTTGCCGTTGGTGCCGGTGACGCCATAGACACCAATTGACTCCTTGGCGGACCTGGTTTCACGCAGCAGCAATTCGACATCGCCGATCACCGGCACGCCGACGCGCTGGGCCGCCGCCACGCAATCATGCGGCACCGGATGGGTCAGCGGCACGCCAGGCGCCAGCACCAGGGCAGTGCAGCCGGTAAGCGTCGCGTCATTCAGTGGCACGGTCTTGAAACCGGCCTGCTCGGCGGCAAGGCGCGAGGCTTCGTTATCATCCCACAGCCGCACTTCGGCACCGCCGGCAACAAGCGCGCGCGCCGTGGCCAGCCCGCTGCGCGCGAGGCCGAACACGGCGTGACTGCTGCCTTTGCTATGCTCAAGTGCGATCATGCTCAGCGCCTCACCGCAGCTTCAGGGTGGAAAGGCCAGCCAAGGCCAGGATCACGGCAATGATCCAGAAGCGGATCACAACGGTGGGTTCCTTCCAGCCCTTCTTCTCGAAATGATGGTGCAGCGGCGCCATGCGGAAGACGCGCTTGCCGGTGAGCTTGAAGGAAGCCACCTGCACCATCACCGACACGGTTTCGAGCACGAACAGGCCGCCGATGATCGCCAGCACCAGTTCATGCTTGGTGATCACGCTGATGGTGCCGAGCGCGCCGCCCAGGGAGAGCGAGCCGGTGTCGCCCATGAACACCATGGCCGGCGGCGCGTTGAACCACAGGAAGCCGATGCCGGCGCCGACCAGGGCGCCGCACAGCACGGCGAGTTCACCGGCACCGGGCACATAATGAATCTGCAGATAATTGGCGAACACGGTGTTGCCGACCAGATAGGCGATCAGGCCGAAGCTGGCCGCCGCAATCATCACCGGCACGATGGCGAGGCCATCCAGGCCGTCGGTGAGGTTCACCGCGTTGGAAGCGCCGACGATCACGAACACCGCGAAAGGCAGCATGAAGATGCCGAAATTCAGCAGCACATCCTTGAAGAACGGCACGGCAAGGCTGGCATTCAGCGGCGCCGACATGATGGTGCTGATCCAGTAGGCCACGGCAGCACTGATGGCGATGGTGGCAAGCAGTTTCAGCTTGCCCGGCACGCCTTTCGGATTCTGCTTGGTCACCTTGAGGTAATCGTCGGCGAAGCCGATCAACCCGAAACCGAAAGTGACGATCAGCACGGCCCAAACATAGCGGTTGGTCAGATCAGCCCAAAGCAGCGTGCCGGTACCCATGCCGATCAGGATCAGGAAGCCGCCCATGGTCGGCGTGCCGCGCTTGGTCAGCAGGTGGCTTTCCGGGCCGTCATCGCGGATCGGCTGGCCCTTGCCCTGCTTGGCGCGCAGCCAGTTGATCAGCGGTTCGCCGATCACGAAGCTCAGGATCATGGCGGTCATGATCGCGCCGCCGGTGCGGAAGGTGATGTAGCGGAACAGGTTGAACGGGGTGAATTCGTCCGCCAACGGGTAGAGCAGATGATACAGCATCCTGAAACTTTCCTTCGTTACCAGCCGCTGGCAGCGCGAGGCGCCGGCGCAGCCGTCAACAGATTTTCCACCACCCGGCCCATGCGGCTGCCGAGCGAGCCTTTCACCAGCAGCACATCGCCGGCGCGGATGGCACCGCGCAGACCATCGATCAAGGCTTCCGAATTCGCCGCATGCACACCGCGCAGCTTGACCGGCAGCGCCTCATGCAGGCCCTGCATCATCGGCCCCGCCGTGAACACCAGATCGATGCTGCTTTGCTGCAGCGCTTCGGCCAGGCCGCTATGCGCCGCCGGTGCTTCCGGCCCGAGTTCCAGCATGTCACCCAGCACCGCGATGCGGCGGCCGCGCGAGGATGACGGCTTGGCCATCGCCAGCACGGTGAAGGCCGCGCGCATGCTGGCCGGGCTGGCATTGTAGCTGTCGTCGATGATTTCGATCTGGCCGTCGCGCCAGTCGCGCAGATGGCGCTCGCCACGGCCCTTCGGCGCGGTGATGCTGGCCAAAGCCAGGCCGGCCTGGGCCAGATCGGCGCCCAGCACCTGCGCGGCGGCTAGCACGGCCAGCGAATTCAGCACCCAATGGCGGCCCGGCACGCCGATCTTGTAGGTGATCGCCTGGCCCAGCACTTCGGCGGCCACGCAGGAGCAATTCGGATGCGCGGCATACTTGATCAGGCGCGACTGCGCTTCCGCATGTTCGCCGAAACTGACCACATCGGCGCCATGCTTGGCGGCAGCAGCGGCCAGGCGCTCGTAATAGGGATTATCGCGATTCAGCACGGCGATGCCGCCAGGCTCCAGGCCTTCCACGATCTCCGCCTTGGCATCGGCAATACCGGCGACGCTGTCGAAGAATTCCAGATGCACCGCTTCCACGGTGGTGATCACCGCCACATGCGGCCGCGCCAGCTTGGAGAGTGGGCGGATTTCGTCGGCATGGTTCATGCCCATCTCGATCACGGCGTAGTGGCTATCCACCGGCATGCGCGCCAGCGTCAGCGGCACCCCCCAGTGATTGTTGAGATTGCCGAGCGAAGCATGAGTCGGGGCTTGTGCTGCAAGAATCTGGCGCAGCATTTCCTTGGTCGAGGTCTTGCCGACGCTGCCCGTCACGCCAACCACGCGGGCGCCGCAGCGCTGACGCGCGGCAGCACCCAGATCGTTCAGCGCCTGGAAGGTATCGCGCACCAGCAGCAGATTGGCGCCCGGCGGCAGGCCTTCCGGGATGCAATCGACGATGGCGGCCGCGGCGCCCTTGGCCAGCGCATCCGCGACAAAGCCATGGCCATCGAAATTTGGCCCCTTCAGCGCCACGAACAGATCACCGAAAGCAACGCTGCGGCTGTCGATGGAAATGCCGGCGGCCGACCAGCGCGTCTCGGTGCGGCCCTTCACGGCCAGCGCCACTTCATCAGAAGTCCAAAGAGAGAAAGGTTCCATTAATCTTTACTCCCTTATGGTTCGATGCCCGAAGAAGAACCTGCGTCAGCCGCAGACACGGCTTCACGGGCTTCCCTGGCATCATCGAAGGGACGGGTTTCCTTAGCCACGATCTGGCCCAGCTCATGGCCCTTGCCGGCCAGCAGCAGCAGATCACCCGCGCGCAGTTCAGCCACCGCCGCGCGGATCGCGGCATGGCGGTCGCCAATTTCCACCGCACCAGGGCAAGCAGCCAGAACAGCAGCACGGATCGCAGCCGGTTCCTCGCTGCGTGGATTGTCATCGGTGACATAGACGCGATCCGCCAGCCGCGCGGCAATCTCGCCCATCAGCGGACGCTTGCCCTTGTCGCGGTCGCCGCCACAGCCGAACACCAGCACCAGCCGGCCGGCGGCATGCGGGCGCGCCGCCTTCAGCGCGGTTTCCAGCGCATCGGGCTTATGCGCGTAATCAACGAACACAGGAGCGCCATTGTTGCGCGTCGCGGCAAGCTGCATGCGCCCCGGCACACCCTGAATCTTCTCAAGCGCGGCAATCGCCTTGGCCGCATCGGCGCCAGCGCCGATCACCAGGCCCAGCGCGGCGAGCAGATTGCCGGCCTGGAAGCTGCCGATCAGCGGGCAGTCGATTTCATGCTCGGCGCCGAAAGCCTTGAAGCGGAAGCGCAGGCCGCCGGCATGGGGCTGGCTGGCGAGCAGGCGCAGTTCCTCGCCCTTCCAGCCATAGCGGATCAGGCGCTGGCCGCGCGCCGTGGCAACTTCCGCGACACGAGCGCCATGTTCGCCGTCCATGTCGATCACCGCAACGCCATCGCTGGGCAACAGGTCGCTGAACAGCCGCAGCTTGGCGGCGAAGTAATGCTCGACCGTCGGATGGTAATCCATATGGTCGCGGCTCAGATTGGTGAAGGCAGCGGCGCGGATGCTCACGCCATCAAGGCGGAACTGGTCCAGGCCATGGCTGGAGGCTTCCAGCGCCAGATGGGTGCAGCCGGCTTCCGCCACGCGATGCAGCAGGCGATGCAGTTCCACCGGATCCGGCGTGGTGTTCGGCACTTTCTCATACAGGCCCGGCGCGATCAGGCCCAGCGTGCCGAGGCTGGCGGCGCGCTCGCCCATGGCAGCCCAAAGCTGCTGCGCGAAATTCGCCACCGAGGTTTTGCCGCTGGTGCCGGTGACGGCAACCATGGTGCGCGGCTGGGCGCCGAAGAATGCGGCGGCCATCAGCGCCAGACGGCGGCGCGGATTGGCGTCGGCGATGAAAGGAATACGCTCGGCATAGGCCGGATCGACGCTGTCGCACAACACCGCCACGGCGCCCTTCTCGGCGGCATCGGGAATGAAGCGGCGGCCATCCATGGCACTGCCCTGGAGCGCCGCGAACAGGAAACCCGGGCGCACGGCACGGCTATCGGCGGTGAGGCCGACGATGTCGAGCCCCGCGATCCGCGGGTCCAGCCGCAAATCGGTGCAAAGCTCATTGAGACGCAATTTTCTTCTCCTGCGTCCGCACGCCGGTAACCGGCACATACATGGCTTGCTTGAGGTCGGGCGCGTTCTCGTCCACCGGCGGCACGCCGAGCAGCGGTGCGATGCGCGAAATGATGCGGCCAGCGGTCGGCGCCGAAGTCCAGCCGGCAGTGGCAAAGCCGTAGGTGCCTTTCTGCGGCTTTGGCTCGTCCATCATCACCTGCACCAGGTAACGCGGCTTGTGCATCGGGAAGCCAGCGACGAAGGTGTTGAACAAAGCCTTGCGGTTATAGCCGCCGCGCGCGCCGACCTTTTCCGAAGTACCGGTCTTGCCGCCGACGAGATAGCCTTCCACATCGGCCTTCTTGCCGGTGCCCTCT
This sequence comes from Ferrovibrio sp., assembly GCF_965278975.1. Lineage (GTDB taxonomy): Bacteria > Pseudomonadota > Alphaproteobacteria > Ferrovibrionales > Ferrovibrionaceae > Ferrovibrio. Next base: position 3,178,593 of record NZ_OZ257126.1, on the reverse strand, counting down.
TCCACCACCAGCAGCATCAGCTTGCGCATCACGTCGGATACTTCCGGCTTGATCACCTGGCGGCCCGGCACCGGCAGACCCGGCGGGCGCTTCACCAGGGTGGGCGGATGCAGCACGCCGCCATTGATCATCGCGGCGGTAGCCGTGGCGAGTTGCAGCGGCGTCACCGACAGGCCATGGCCGAAAGCAATGGTCATGGTTTCGACGGTCTTCCAGTTGCGCGGAATCAGCGGCGCGCCGATCTCGGGCAATTCCAGCGCCACCTTGTTCAACATGCCAATCTTGCCCATGAATTCGCGCTGCAAATTCGGGCCGACATCCACCGCCATCTTGGCCGAGCCGATATTCGACGAGTACATGTAGATTTCCGGCACGCTGAGCCAGCGGCGCTTCGGGTGATCGTCGCGGATCTGGAAGCGGGAAATCTGGATCGGGTTGGTGGCGTCATAGCCACCCGAAAGCTTCACCGTGCCATAATCCAGCGCCATGGCGGTGTTCAGCGTCTTCATGGTCGAGCCCATTTCGTAGACGCCTAGCGTGATGCGGTTGAAGCGCGCATCCTTGGAAGCTTCACCCGGATTGAGCGGGTCGAAATCCGGCAGGCTGACCAGCGACACGATCTCGCCGGTATGAATATCGAGCACGATGGCGCCGCCGCCGATGGCTTCAAAGAACTGCACCGCCTTGAACAATTCATCGCGCACGATGTGCTGCACGCGGATGTCGATGCTGAGTTCCAGCGGATCCCCGGTGCGGGCGGGATCGCGCAGGGATTCGTCGAAATGCTGCTCGATGCCGGCAATGCCCTTGCCGTCGATATCGGTATAGCCGAGCACATGCACCGCCAGATTGCCCTGCGGATAGACGCGCTTCTGCTCGGTGTGGAAATACAGGCCCGGAATACCGAGGCGGTTCACTTCATATTGCTGGCGCGGCGTCAGATTACGCTTGATCCACACGAAGCTCTTGCCTGGCGCCAGCTTGTTCTGCAGATCGGCGACAGTGAATTCCGGCAGGGTCTGGGCCAGCCGCACCGCCGCCTGGTCGGGATTGATGATCTTGCGCGGATCGGCGAACAACGACGCGGTCTTGAGATTGGTCGCCAGCATCTGGCCGTTGCGGTCCACCACCGGCTGACGCTCCATCAGCACGGTCTTGGCAAGCAATTCCGGGTTGCTGGTGCGCGTCACGGCGGGTTCCGACACGCCCTTGATCGCGGTGAGCCATACCAGGCGGCCAGCCAGCACGCAGAACAGCAGCGAGAACAGCGCAATGCCGATGACCAGGCGCGAGCGGCCGGTTTCCAGCGCCTGCTTGGTCTCGCCTTCCAGCTTCACCAAAGCCGGACGGCCCGGAATATCGGCGGGCGTGCAGGGTGGGCGCGGCTTCGGGGTGCGGCGGAACAGCGCCATCAGCGTGTCCCCCGCTTCTTGTCGCCAGCGGTCTTGTCACCAGCCGGCTTCTCATTGCCGCCACGCATGGCGCCGAGCACGGCGGCCACATCGCCATCCATGTCGTCGAGCACGGCAGCCTGCTTGGCGGCCACCGGCTGCGCTACGGCCAGAGTCTGTGCCTGAACCTGCGGCTGCGGTGCCGGCGCGGCGGCCACGACAGGCGGCGCGGGCTGTACTGGCGCCGCCTGCACCGGCGCAGGCGTGGCTGTCGGCGGCGCGATGCGCTCCTGGCGCCAGGGCAAATCCTCGATGCGGGTGATCTGGCGCGCGGTGGCCGACTTCATATCGAGCAGGCGCTGCGCCTTGTCCTGCAGATATTCCGGGCGCGACAGATAGCTCCATTCGGCCTGCAGCACACCGATGGTTTCGCGTTCCTGGCCCAGGGCGCGGTTCAGCTCCACCAGTTCGTCTTCCAGGCGCTGCACTTCATAGGAAAGCTGATACAAGCCGAAAGCGACAACGCCGAGCAGCAGCAGGGCGATGAAGGAAAAACCGCGGCTCATGCAGCCTCCTGCATGTCATCGGCCGGCCAGATGGCAGCCGCAGTGCGGCGCGCGGCGCGCAGCTTGGCCGAGCGGGCGCGCGGATTGATGTCGGCTTCCGCCTCACCCGCCGTGATCGCGCCCTTGTGAATCGGGGCGAAGGACGGCGCGCGGGCGGCAGCAGGATTTTCCGGCAGGTGGCGCGAGGTACCGCCGCCCTTGCCGGCGCGGCGGTCGAGGAACTGCTTCACCACGCGATCTTCCAGTGAATGGAACGACACCACGGCGAGGCGGCCATCGGGCTTGAGCAGCTTTTCCGCCGCCAGCAGGCCACGGCGCAGTTCGCCGAGTTCGTCATTCACATGGATGCGCAGCGCCTGGAAGGTGCGGGTGGCCGGATGATGGCCGGGCTTGCCGCGCACCACGCGGGCAACAATGGCGGCGAGTTGCAGCGTGCGGGTGATCGGCGCTTCAACGCGCGCCTTGACGATGGCGCGGGCGATGGCGCGCGAGCGATGCTCCTCGCCATAGAGATAGATGATATCGGCCAGTTCGGCTTCGTCGCGGCCATTCACCACATCGGCGGCGCTTTCGCCCGACGTGGCATCCATGCGCATGTCCAGCGGGCCATCCTGCTGGAACGAGAAGCCGCGCTCGGCCTGATCCAGCTGCATCGAGGAAACGCCGATATCCAGCGTTACGCCATCAACGCCATCGATGCCTTCATCGGCCAGCAATTCCGCCATGGCGCCGAAACGGCCGCGCAGTAAACGGAAGCGGCCCGGATGCGCCGCGCCAAGCCGCGCGGCATGCATCTGCACGGTGGAATCGCGGTCAATGCCATAGACCTTGCAATCCGCCGCCGCCAACAACGCGCCGGAATACCCCCCGGCACCAAACGTACCATCCACGAAAACCTCACCATCGCGCGGCGCCAAGGCTGCAACAACTTCCGCGCAGAGAACGGGAAGATGCATGGCCTTTGCGGCAGGATCATGGCCTGAGCCGGTGATCTTGCCGGCGCTCACGATACCGCCCCGGATTTCAGTTGCGCCTTGAGCCGCGCCTTGGCGATGGCATCGCGCTCGGCCCAGGCCTTCGGCTCCCAGAGCTGGAAATTGCGGCCACGGCCAACGAACACCGCCTCGCCCGGCGCGGCCAGGCCGGCATGTTCGAGCAAGACCTGCGGCAGCACGATGCGGCCTTCGCCATCGAACTGCGCCAGGCTCAGCGAAGCCAGCAGGGTGTCTTCGAGGTCGGCGCGTTCGGCGGAGAATTCCGGCATCGCGGCGATCCGGCCATGCACGCCCTTGAGATACTCGTTGCCACCGGCGACCAGAGCGCGGGCTTCGTAGGTGGCATCAGCCACCCAGTCGGGACCGAGATAGACACCGCCCTCAGGGCCCTGGCGGCCAAGCAGGGCGCGGAACGGCGCAGGGACGGAAATCCGCCCCTTGGCATCGATCCGATTCCGAAATGTGGAGAGGAAAACTTCCACAATGCCCCCGAAAAGCCGCCGCAACGGCCCGCTGCCCCACCCCAAAAGCCAGGAAATCCATCTCATTTGGGATGTTATGGGATAGCATGGGCTAGGATGGGCGTCAATGGAGAATGATTGGGCTGGGATGGCGATTCGGCCTAAAGATTTCAGAAACTTGGCCCGGATAGCTCACCCGGTCATTGCCCCGTTTTGTTCTCGTTCCTTTGGGGAAGAATGAACCCTTGCCGGGGCGGCGTGGGAGCCGCTACACCGGAGGGGATAGACCGGAGGAACGAGTGCGCTTCACCCCCCCTGCCCGCCTGCCCGGCCTGCCGCCCGCCTGGCTTGTTGCCTGCCTGGCCATGCTGGCCGGCTTGCTGCTCGGCGCTTCGCCGACGAAAGCGCAGATCGGCATCAACGAATTCCTGCCGCGCCAGGCCCCGGCGCTGAAGCGCTTTTCCGTCGTCGCCAGCACCGCCAACAACCAGTGCCTGACCGTGCAGCCGACCGGCAACGACATCACCCGTCTGCGCCCGGATGTGCTGCTCAGCCCCTGCGAATTCAGCATCGACAACCAGACCCAGGGCTTCTTCATCACCCGCACGGTGCGCGAGCGGAATCAGATTTTCTTCGCCGCCAACCCGGCCTATTGCCTGGCCATGGACCCACGCAACCGGCGCCTGGTGGCGGTGGCCTGCGGTGTGAGTGCGGAGATGTTCGCGGCCAATCCGCAGCATTTCGAATTGCGCCGCGGCGGCCTTGCCGTGGTCACCGACAGCGGCGAGGCCTGGTGCATCGATACCCGCGCCAGAGAAGGCTTTTCGCAGCTTTTCGAGCCGTATTTCATGCCCTGCCCGAGCCAGATCGGCGAGGCTTTCATCATGCGCGTGAACCGCTGACGGGCGCTGAAATAATGGTGCCAGACGGCCTGTAAGCCGGGTTCTGTCCACCCACTTGCGTGGGCTGTACGGCCATTCCTCTGGGACATCCGTTGCCGGATGCCTCGCGCGACCGACCCGGATGGCAGGCCGGAAAAAGCCTCGCCCGCTTGCGCGAGCCGCCATCCCTATTTGGTCTTGCTCCCGGTGGGGTTTGCCATGCCGCTCCTGTTGCCAGGCGCGCGGTGCGCTCTTACCGCACCTTTTCACCCTTGCCGCCGGCATTGCTGGCGGCGGCGGTCTGTTCTCTGTGGCACTGTCCCTGGGGTCGCCCCCGCCGGGTGTTACCCGGCACCGCTTTTCCGTGGAGCCCGGACTTTCCTCGCCCCCGAAAGAGCGCGACCGTCCAGCCATCTGGCACCGGGGCGAGCAATAGCCCCACAGGCGCCCGGTATCAAGCGCCTGATTTAAGCTCTTTGGGCGATGTGGTGAATCAGGCTGGTGGTTTCCGGGTCGGCCATGCCGTCGATCCGCGCCGGGCGCCAATGGCGCTGGAAGGCACGCACCACTGCCTCGGTAAGCGGATCGTAGACGCCGCTGCCTTCGATGCCGAAACCAATGCGGTCGAGCGCCACCTGCAGATCGACCACGGCGCCGCTTTTCATGCCCGGATGCAGTTCCGGGGCATGGGGCGACGGGCGGAATTCCGGGCTGGGCCACAGGCCGAAGCCGGCCTGCGCCAGCCGCGCCCAGGGGAACAGCTCACCCGGATCTTCCTTGCGTTGCGGCGCCACGTCGGAATGGCCGATGAACCCAGCGGCCGGAATGTTGTGCCGCGCCTTGATCTGCTGCAGCAGCGGCAGCAAGGCCGCGATCTGCGCTTCCGGGAACGGGCGATAGCCGAATTCATGGCCAGGGTTGACCAGTTCGATGCCGATGGAACGCGCATTCACATCGCGCACGCCGCGCCAGAAGGCCACGCCGGCGTGCCAGGCACGCGCTTCTTCCGGCACCAGCCGGATGATCGTGCCGTCCTCGTCGATCACGTAATGCGCCGAAACCTTGGCCTCAGTATCGGTCAGGCGGCTCAGCGCCGCTTCCGCCGTCTGCATCCCGGTGTAATGCAGCAGCACCAGGTCCACCGGCTTGCGGCAACGGCGCTCGTCGAAATTCGGCGAGGCCCGTTCGAGCATGGTCAATACATCCGTCATGCCCCTACTCCACTCAGTCCGAACCGGCCTTGGCCTTCGCCGCCGCAAGCGCGGCACGCTCCTCTGCGGCCCGATCCGGCTTCTTGTCGGCAATCTGGCTGTCGCGCAGGGTGACGATCAGCACGCCCAGCAGCGTGATCGCGGCACCGATCAAGGCGCGATCACTCAGGCGTTCGCCAAGGAAGATCACGCTGAACACAATGCCCATCACCGGCGCCAGCGTCACGCCGGGATTGACCAGGGCCACGGGATAGAGCCGCAGCAGGTAATACACGCCGCCATGGCCGAACAGCGACACGCCGAGGATCGAATAGGCCAGCAGCGACCATTCGCCCCAGCCGGCGGCCTGTGTCGCCTGCCACTGGCCCTGCTCGAAGAAATACGACAGCACCAGCAGGCCGGGCGCGCTGACCACGCCGATCCAGGCCTGCATCGCCAGCGGATCGACATGCTGGATGCGCCGCACCAGCACCTGGCCATAGGACATCGAGATCATGGCAAGCAGGCAGATCAGCAGCGCCATGGCATAGCTCAAAATGGCGGGATCGAAGCTCATCACCACCGAGCCGACGAAGGCCAGAGCAATGCCAAGGCCGCGGCGCCAGCGCACGGTCTCGCCCAGCATCAGCCAGGCCAGCAAAGCCGATACCGGCCCGCCAAGCTGCACGATCACGGCGATCACCGACACGTCATGCGCCATCTTGATGGCGTTGAACATCAGGGCGAAATGCAGCATGCCCATGAACACGGCGATCTGCAGCACCAGGCTCATCTGGCCCTTGTGCAGCTTCAGCCAGGGAAATAGCAGCAACCCCAGCCCGAGGAAGCGCAGGCCGGTGAAGAAGATCGGCGGGAAATGACCCACGGCGAGTTTCGAGGCAACGAAATTAAAGCCCCAAACGGCGCAAATGGAGACGAGCAGCAAAAGGTGCAGGGGACGCATCGCGGGACACTATCAAAGCGCACCCCGGGGGAGCCAGCAAAGAACGCTGCCCCGCCATGCACAACCTGCATGACGGTTATGCACCGGAGCGCGCCCGGGCCTTGGCCTCGCGGGCGGGAACGGGTTTACTGCGCCAGCAACAGGGCACGCGGCAGATCATTGGGGGCGTAGATGGCGGCGGCAGGCAAGAAGCCAGGGAACAAGGCGACAAAAGCGGCAAAAGCCCAAGAAACAGCCGCTGCGACACGGTCGCACCGGCCCATCGTTTCCTCGGCGCATCTGGCTTCCGAGCGTTTGAGCGAACTCAGCGAATTCGAATTCGCCCTGATGATGACCGCCAATGCCTTCAACCGCTGGATCGTGCGCTGCATGAATGCCGCCGGCACACCGGACCTGGCGGCGCTGGATGTGATGGTGCTGCATGGCGTGAACCATCGCGACCGCCCGAAGCGGCTGGCAGATCTTTGCCTGGTGCTGAATGTGGAAGACAGCCACACGGTCAATTACGGCCTGAAGAAGCTGCAGCGCATGGGCCTGGTGAGTGGCGAGAAGCGCGGCAAGGAAATCCACTATTCCACCACGGCGGCGGGCCGCGAGGCCTGCCTCAGCTATCGCAAGGTGCGCGAGGAATTGCTGGCCGAGGCGGCCGCCCTGATCGGCCGCCAGCCCGGCGAAATCGCCCGCATCGCCGAAACCATGCGGGCCTTGTCCGGCCTCTACGACCAGGCCGCCCGCGCCGCCGCCTCGCTTTAGGCTGTCTCGCCTGGAGAACGATTACTTTTCGTTGACAATTTATCAACGTACTGGAATGGTGCCGTACCCTTGAACGGAGAATCAGATGAGCGCGCAGTGGGAATTCTGGATTGATCGCGGCGGCACCTTCACCGATATCGTCGGTCGCAAGCCGGATGGCAGCATCCTCACCCACAAGCTGCTCTCGGAAAACCCGGAACGCTACAAGGATGCCGCCGTGCAGGGCATCCGCGACCTGCTGGGCCTGAAACAGGGCGATGCGCTGCCGCAGGGCGCCATCAAGGCGGTGAAGATGGGCACCACGGTGGCGACCAACGCATTGCTGGAGCGCAAGGGCGACCGCGTGCTGCTGATCGTCTCGGAAGGCTTCGCCGACCAACTCCGCATCGGCTACCAGACCCGCCCGAAGCTGTTCGCGCTGCATATCCAGTTGCCCGAAATGCTCTACGAGCGCGTGGTGGAAGTGCCCGAGCGCGTGCGCGTCGATGGCTCGATCGAAACTCCGCTCGATCTCGCCGCCGCCGAAGCCGCGCTGAAAGCCGCCTATGCCGATGGCATCCGCGCCTGCGCCGTGCTGTTCATGCATGGCTACCGCTATCCCGAGCATGAGGCCAAGGTGGCGGCCCTGGCGCGCCAGATCGGCTTCAGCCAGGTTTCCGCCAGCCACCAGGTCAGCCCGCTGATCAAGTTCGTCAGCCGGGGCGATACCACGGTGGTGGATGCCTATGTCTCGCCGATCCTGCGCCGCTATGTCGATCAGGTGGCGAGCCAGCTTGATGCAGAAAAGAATAACCTGCGGCTGATGTTCATGCAGTCGAATGGCGGCCTCGCCGATGCCAATTACTTCCAGGGCAAGGACAGCATCCTGTCTGGCCCGGCCGGCGGCGTTGTCGGCCTGGTGCAGACCTCGACGCGGGCCGGTTTCGCCAAGGTGATCGGCTTCGACATGGGCGGCACCTCCACCGATGTCAGCCATTACGATGGCGAATACGAACGCGCCTTCGAGACCATGGTGGCCGGTGTGCGCATGCGCGCGCCGATGATGCTGATCAACACAGTGGCGGCCGGCGGCGGCTCGATCCTGCATTTCGATGGCGCGCGCTACCGTGTCGGCCCGGATTCCGCCGGCGCCAATCCCGGCCCGGCCTGCTACCGGCGCGGCGGCCCGCTCACCGTCACCGATTGCAACGTCATGCTCGGCAAGCTGCCGCCGGCATTCTTCCCCAAGGTATTCGGCCCGAATGGCGATCAGGCATTGGACGATGCCGTGGTGGCCGAGAAATTCGCCGTCCTGCACAAGCAGATCAAGGATGCCACCGGCGATACCCGCAGTGTCGAGGAAATGGCCGAAGGCTTCCTCGCCATCGCGGTCGAAAACATGGCCAATGCGATCAAGAAGATTTCCGTGGCGCGCGGCTATGACGTGACCAAGTATGTGCTGACCAGCTTCGGCGGTGCCGGCGGCCAGCATGCCTGTCTGGTGGCCGATGCGCTGGGCATGACCGAGGTGCTGCTGCATCCGCTGGCCGGCGTGCTTTCCGCCTATGGCATGGGCCTGGCCGACATGCGCGTGCTGAAGGAAAAGACCGTCGAGCGTGCCTTCGAGGCCGCCGCCCTGCCCGGCCTCGCCCAGGAACTCGATGCCATGGCCGAGGAAGCCCATGCGGAGATGCTGCGCCAGGGCGTGACGCCGGAGCGTGTCAGCGTGCTGCGCAAGCTGCATCTGCGCTATGGCGGCTCGGATTCGCCGCTGGTGGTGGATTTCGGCAACCTGGAGAGCACCACGGCCGCCTTCGAGGCGGCGCATCGCCAGCGTTTCGGCTTCATCAGCCCGGAGAAGCAGCTCATCGTCGGCTCGGTTGCCGTGGAAGTGGTGGGCGAAGGCGAGCGCGCGCCGGACCGCGTGGAAGCCATCGGCGAGATCCGCGACCCCGCTGCTATCCCCGCGCTGGCCAGCCGCCGCGCCTATATGGCCGGCAACTGGCATGACACGCCGGTCTATGACCGCGAGGCCCTGCGCCCCGGCGAGAAACTCACCGGCCCGGCGATCATCACCGAAAGCACCTCCACCATCGTGCTGGAACCGGGCTGGCAGGCCCGCCTCACCGAGCGCCGCGACCTGGTGCTGAAACGCATCGAGGCCCTGCCCGCGCGCAAGGCCATCGGCACCGATGTTGATCCGGTGATGCTGGAAATCTTCAACAACCTGTTCATGTCCATCGCCGAGCAGATGGGCAGCGTGCTGGAAAAGACCGCCTATTCCGTGAATATCAAGGAGCGCCTGGATTTCTCCTGCGCCATCTTCGATCTGGATGGCGAATTGATCGCCAACGCGCCGCATATGCCGGTGCATCTCGGTTCGATGTCGGAATCGATCAAGACCGTGATGCGCAAACGCGCAGGCAGCATGAAGCCCGGCGATGTGTATGTGCTGAACGCACCCTATGCCGGCGGCACGCATCTGCCCGATGTCACCGTGATCACCCCGGTTTTCGACAAGGCTGGCAAGGAGGTGCTGTTCTATCTCGGCAGCCGCGGCCACCATGCCGATATCGGCGGCACCACGCCGGGCTCGATGCCGCCCGATAGCCGCACGGTCGCCGATGAAGGCGTGCTGCTGGATAATGTGCTGCTGGTGGATGGCGGCAGGTTCCTGGAAGACGAGATCGTCGCGCTGCTGAAATCCGGCCAGTATCCCTCGCGCAACCCGTTCCAGAATGTCGCCGACCTCAAGGCGCAGATCGCCTCCTGCGAAAAGGGCGCGCAGGAACTGCGCAAGATGGTCGACCAGTTCGGCCTCGACGTGGTGCGCGCTTACATGAACCATGTGCAGGACAACGCGGAAGAATCCGTACGCCGCGTGATCAGCCGGCTGAAGGACGGCGAATTCACCTATCCGATGGATGATGGCTACGAGATCAAGGTGAAGGTGACGGTCAATCATGCCGATAGAACGGCGAAGATCGACTTTACCGGAACCTCCGGCGTGCACCCGACCAACTACAACGCACCGACGGCGGTCTGCGTCGCCGCCGTGCTCTATGCTTTCCGTTGCCTGGTGGACAGCGACATCCCGCTGAATGGCGGCTGCCTGAAACCGCTGGAAATCATCATCCCGAAAAACTCGATGCTGGATCCGGTTTACCCAGCCGCCACGGTGGCCGGCAATGTCGAAACCAGCCAGTGCATCACCGATACCATCTTCGGCGCACTCGGCGTGATGGCGGCTGCCCAAGGCACGATGAACAACTTCACCTTCGGCAACAACAATTACCAGTATTACGAGACGATCTGCGGCGGCAGCGGCGCGGGTGCGGATTTCGATGGCTGCGACGCCGTGCATACCCATATGACCAATGCCCGCCTCACCGACCCGGAAGTGCTGGAATTCCGCTTCCCCGTGCTGCTGGAATCCTACCGCATCCGGCGCGGTTCCGGCGGCAAGGGCCGGCACAAGGGCGGCGACGGCACCATCCGCCGCATGCGCTTCCTGGAACCGATGACCGCCACCTTGCTGTCCTCGCATCGCCTAGTGCCGCCCTTCGGCCTGGAAGGCGGCGGCCAGGGCGAAACCGGCGGGCAATGGGTGGAACGCGCCGATGGTCAGCGAAATGATTTCGAGGGCCGCTGCTCGACGCCGATGCAGCCCGGCGATGTTTTCGTCATCTCGACGCCATCGGGCGGCGGCTTCGGCAAGGCCGGTGACGCGAAACTTGCGGCGGAATAGCACCGCCCAAATTCCGCCACAGTAACTTGCGAGAAACCCTCCACTGCATGCTGGTGCTGTTCATGCCGTGGAGGGGGAGTGCGTCAATACGCTGCCACCTGTGCTGTTGTGCTGCTGGGCCTCACCGGCCCGGCCTTGGCCCAGGATGCATTCCCGGAATGCCCGCTCTTTGTCAGCCCTGGTGACGTGGCACTTTGCGGCATCGGCAACAACGCCAACCTGCCGCTGCTGTATGATCCCACCCCTGCCCTGCTGCTGCTGAGCCAGCGTCCGCTGCCGGACCTGCAAGACATCGACCTTGCCACGCCCAGCCGCACGGAAACCTATCAGCTCCGGGTCTATACTGCCGCTGCCATACCCGTGACCGGCTATGATCTGCCGTTGCTGGATGGCCTCACCCTCACCGGCACCGATGCGCTGAGCCGCAGCGTCGATGCGGAAAGCGACACCAACACACTGAAAGGCAAGTTCGGCCTCGCCTATGAGGAATATGGCATCAGGTTCAAGGTCAATCCCGATGCGGCGCTGATCTGGAGCGACCTTGCCGGCAGCGGCGCGCGGCGCCTTGGTGTCGACAACCAGGCTTCCGCCACGCTCGGCAGCAACCTGACCCTGACGCTATCCGCCGGCTATGACAGCCTGTTCGATGCCGCCGATCCGGGTGCTTCGGTGAGCAACGAACGCCACCGCGTCGCCCTGGCGCAGCATTTTGCCAGCGGCTACAAGCTTGGCGTCTCGGCGCAGCGCCGCAACGAATACCGCTCGGCGGAACAGCGCAACATCAACAGCTTCGGCCTGCAGATCGGCGTACCGCTGAGCCGCAGCCTGAATTTCACCGCCAGCCACGAATTCGCCCTGGGGCAGAAGCGCGACCTGATGGCGCGCAACGCGCTGCCCATCGCCGGCCAGCAGCAGAGCCTGGATTTGCAGATGCACTGGACGCCTTTGGCACTGGAGCGCCGCGCCATGACCGTGATGGCAGGCTATGCCGTCAGTCAGGAAGCCTGGGGCGGCAATGCCGATCCGGCGCTCACCCAGGCGCGGCTGAACCTGGCGATGCGGTTCTGAGGCGGCTGCATTTTACTGCCGGCCACGATCAGTCGATGCCGAAGGCTTTCTTGACTGCATCGAGAGTCGACTGATCGGAGATCATGCCGGGTTGCTCCAGCCACGGCGCCATCCGGCTTGCCTGGCCGCGATCGATCAGGAAACTGGCGTAATCCTCGAAGCGGTACATTTCCGCGCGCTGCAATTTACCCCCATCCACCTTCACCTTGCCATCGGCAATGAAGCCGATCTCGGTCAGCCAGGCCTGCATCCGCTGGAACTGGCTGCGGGTGGCCAGCGCCTCCGCGCCCCAGGGGCCGAAAGAGGCCAGCAGCAGCATGGCCGCCAGCGATCCTGGCAGCCAGCGGATACTGGTGGTGGCGCGGAAACCGAACAGCGCCGCCATGGCGAGCGACCACAGCCCCAGCACGACAACGGCATAGCGCGCCTCGGTAAGCCCTTTGGCCTTGATCCGCATGCCGATGGCAAACAGCATCAGGCCAGCCGGCACGGCCATCACCCGGAAGATCCAGCGATGAAACAGCCGAACCCATAGCGGGCCGGACTCGCGCATGGGAAAGGCAATCAGATACGTCGTCACGGCCGCAGCAATGAACAGGCCGGTGATGGTAACCAGGGTGCCGCGCGGTACTTCGCCGGTAACCGCGATCTTTGCGGCATAGGCATAGAGCACCACCGCGTAAGCGATAACGAATGGCACCAGTATATAGCTGGCAATCAGCGCGACGCCGCGCCCGGGGCGCACATCCTCGATGGCGGCCTGGGTGTAGGGCAGAAAACCGAGGGTAAGCCATGCCGCCACAACGAAAAAGGAGAGCGTCGGAATGTCGAACAGAAATGCCTCCGGCAGCGAGACATCGAACAGCGACTTGATGACGAAATAGAGAATCCACAGCGCGGCGGCCAGCAGGATGCCAGCGGCGATGCCGAAAAAGCCACCGAGCCAGGCGTTGTGGTTGAAATTCCAGAGCGTGGCATTGCCAGCCTGCCGAGGCAGAAACGGCGCCGCCATGACAAACAGCAGCATGCCGGGTATGGCAAAGAACAGCCCGAGATGGCTCGCCGCCTGAAGATACAGCAGCAGCGCGAAACCCGCCCCGGCGGCGGCATAGCCCAGATGCCGCCGGCCGAAGCCGATCAGCAGATGGACACCGATGAACAGGAAATAGCCCGCGGCCAGGACACCAAGCCATCGCAGCATCCGGCCAGCCCATTCCGCGTCCGGTATGTCGGCGGGGCGCCAATCATGGCTCAGCGACAGCACCACGCATGCAGCCCCCAGGGCACAAAGGAGTGCCAGCGGGAAACGCCTTGCCGACAAAGCCGGATTGGTGAAAGACGGCAACAGGCCGGTGCGAGAATCCGAAGCCATGAACACCCGGGGATGGCTGAATGACGGGGCGGAATATTAGCTGGCTTTATGAGTATTTTGTGGCAAATCGGAAACCCTGCTGCATTTCCGCACCCAGCCTTCATGCACCCAGCCTTCATGCACCCTGGGCGATGAACGCTTCCAGCGGCAGGCGCTGGCGGATAAAGCCGGCGAGCGGTTGCAGCAGCCGCGTGCGCCAGGCGCCGCCGGGCGGTCGGAAGGCGGTGTATTCCAGTTTCGGTTCGGCGCCGCGCTTGCGCTTGGCATCGCCGGCCCCGGAGCTGAAATTGAACAGCAGGCCGCGCTGGGCACTCAATGAAATCAGATGCGCCACCAGGGCGCGGTAGGCGCCGGCTTCGCGCGGCAAAGCCACATCATGACCCAGCAGCGGCACCGTCATGATGTCCTGCTGGCGATGAATGGCGGCAAAGGCGGCCAACTCTCCGCCATTGCCCACCAGCCCGGTGAATTCCAGCGCGCCGGTTTCCCACGCCCGGGCGAAGAAAGCCGCCGTGTAATCCGGGTTGAGCCGGCTATGACGTTCCAGATACACCGCCGCATACATCGCCCGCGCCTGTTCCAGCAAGGCCGCGTCGAAAGCGGCATGAGGCAGCGGCGTATAGAGCTTGCGCAGCAGGGCGCGGTCGCGCTTGTAATGCGAGGCTCGCGCCTCGCCTTGCGGGAATTCGTAGATCACGCGGGCCGGCAGCAGGAAGAAATCCTGCCGTTCCAGTTCAGCAATCAGCGGCGCGTGGCGATCTGGCCGCAGGTTGCGCAGGCCGATCCAGCCATTGCCATATTTGTTGATCGCTGCCTCCGCCGCATGCAGCAGCGCATCGCCATGCTCGGCAGCCAGATTGGTGGAAAGCGGCAGATTGCCGAGCAGCACGCAGCGCGCCAAGCCGCTCATCTCGGCAAGGCCGGCCAGCCGCTGCATGGCCTTGGCGAGGCGCGGCCGCTCAGGTGCAATCTCAGCGGCCGGATAGCGCAGGAAAGCCGAAAGCGGCGCTGTGAGATAACAGGCTGCATCGCCGCCACGCAGCGCGCGGCTCAGCGGCACACCGCCGAGCCAATGCAATTCGGCGGCGGCATTGGCCACCGCCGCCCGTAACGGCAACGCGCCCGGTTCAGCGTCGTTGATAAAGGTGAACGGCGCCATAGATGCCGGAGCGGTCATTCTCGAAAGTCTGGGCGCTGCGTTCGTCATCCCTCGCCCAACCTTTAGCAACATCGCCAAGCACCGGGGTCTGCAACGGCGAGGCCGTGCCGGCAGTGCGGAACAGCACGCGGACCTGGTCGCTGCCGCAGGCATCAATCGCCTGCCACAACTCGGCGATCTCGGCATCCGCCATCCAGTCCTGCGCATCCAGCAGCACCACCGCATCCACCGAGCGGCGCGGCAGCGAGCGCAGGAAATCGCGCATATTGCCATGCACTGGCAGCACGCGGCCGGCATCCTGCCGCATCTGTTCGAAATGCCGCTGTTGCAGATAGGGCGGCAGGCAGCGGTTACCCGGACCGGGATAGCGGCGCTGCATCGCCTGCCAGGCGAAGTAATTCTCACTGGTAGGAAAATCCGCCAGCAGCCGCAGCAGGCGCTGACGCAGCACATCGGCCAGGCCACCCGGTCCGTCGCCCGCCAGCAGCACGCGCTGGCGCGGCGGAATGCCCAAGCTGAACAGCAAAGCCGGATTGGCCGAGAGCCAGCGCATGAAGCGGCCCGAGAACAGCGTATCGACTTTCAGCAAGGCATCGACACGGTCTGGATTGGCCGGATCGGGATGCAGCAAGGCGGCGCGGTCGATGCCGCAGCGGTCGGCCACCCAATGAGCGAAACCGATGAAGCCGCCAAGCATGCCATGGCGGAAAAAGCCATCGGCGAAATAGCGGTAGCGCGGTTGCAGCGTCAGGTCGCGGCCATCCCAGTAGCGCCGCGCCGGCTCATCCAGCAAAGGCCGCAGGCGCGCCAGGTAGTCGGCGCGGTTGGCGGGATCATCGGCAGCACCGAAGAAGCGCCAGAAATCGCCGTAGGTGCTGTAGGCACGCAGGCCGGCGAGTTTCAGTTTCAGCAACGCCAGGTGTGTTTCGTTGAGATCAACGGCATAGACCTGCTTCGGCTTCGCCGTGAGGTAGGACAGCGCGTTGCAGCCGCCGGAGGAGATGGTGACGATGTTGCTGCCCTCGGGCAATTGCAGCGCCGCCATGTCAGCCACCGGGTCTTCCCAGATCTGCGTGTAGACCAGGCGCTGGAACCACACTGCGAACAGCCGATCCCAGAAGGAAATATCGGCTTCGTCGCGGCGATTGCGAACGGCATCGAGAACGAGATTTTCTGTCATGGCTCCGAATCGCTGACGGGTGCGAAAAACGGCGCAGCCTAGGGCGGCAATGCTGCCGATTTTTGACGCTTTGGCGATTTCAGGACGAATTTGATGCCGGCTTTACGCGGGGGCAGGCTTTTCAAGCCACCCGGTGCTGCTAGAGTCCGGCAAAATATCCTGGGAGCAACGCCGATGACCGCGCGCAACGCCTTCGAGACCCATGAAGTGCTGAACCAGCCGCCGGCGCTGGAAGGCCACAACCTGTTCACCTCCGACCGCGCCTTGAGCGATGCCGCCGCACGCGAAGGCGCCGATTGGGCGATGGATAACCTCGCTGCCTATGGCGCCAAACTCGGCGCACCGGAAACCATCGAGGCTGGCCGGCTGGCGCATAAATTCCCGCCGCAGCTTCAGTTGTTCGACCGCTTCGGCCATCGCCGCGACGAAGTGGAATTCCATCCCGCCTGGCATCAGATCATGGGCCTGATCATCGGCCAGGGCCTGCATAGCGCGCCCTGGGCCGAGCCGAAGCCGGGCGCCCATGTCGCGCGCGCCGCAGCCTATATCATGCATGCACAGATTGAGCCGGGCAGCCAATGCCCCACCACCATGACCTATGGCTCGGTGCCGGCTTTGCGCCGCGATGCCGAACTGGCCAAGACCTGGCTGCCGAAAATCTATGACCGCCGCTATGACAAGCGCTCGGCCCCCATAGAGCAGAAAACTTCGGTGCTGCTCGGCATGGGCATGACCGAAAAGCAGGGCGGCTCGGATGTGCGCGCCAACACCACGCGGGCCGAGCCCGACGGCCAGGGCGGCTTCATCATCACCGGCCATAAATGGTTCTTCTCGGCGCCGCAATGCGATGCGCATCTGGTGCTGGCGCAGGCGCCGGGCGGCTTGAGCTGCTTCTTCGTGCCGCGCTTCAAGCCCGATGGCACGCGCAACGAAATCCGCGTCCAGCGCCTCAAGGAAAAGGTCGGCAACAAGTCGAATGCCTCATCCGAAGTGGAATTCCATGGTGCCTGGGGCCGGCTGCTGGGCGATGAAGGCCGTGGCGTGCCGACCATCATCGAGATGGGCACCTACACGCGGCTCGATTGCGCGCTCGGCTCCGCCGGCCTGCTGCGCGGCGCCGTGGCACAGGCGCTGCACCATGCCAGCCATCGCCGCGCTTTCCAGAAACACCTGATCGACCAGCCGCTGATGACCAACGTGGTGGCCGATCTGGCGCTTGAGTCAGAAGCCGCCACGGCACTGGCCCTGCGCCTCGCCCGTGCCTTCGACCGCCGCGACGCGGATGCTTCAGAGGCCGCCTTCATGCGGCTCTGCACGCCCGCCGTCAAATACTGGGTCTGCAAGCGGGCGCCGATGGCCGTGGTGGAAGCCATGGAAGTGCTGGGCGGCAACGGCTATGTCGATGAAGGCCCGATGGGCATGCTGTACAAGGAAATCCCGCTCAATTCGATCTGGGAGGGCTCGGGCAACGTGATGTGCCTGGATGTGCTGCGCGCGTTGATGAAATCCGCCGATGCGCTGGACGTGTTCCTGGCCGAAATCGATGCAGCCAGCGGCGCCGACAAGCGTCTGGACCAGGCCATTGCCGGCCTGAAAGCTGAATTCACTGACGTCACCGATATCGAAAGCCGGGCGCGGCGCGTGGTCGAGCGCATGATGCTGACGCTGCAGGGCGCCCTGCTGGTGCGCGGCGCACCGGCGGCCGTGGCGGATGCCTTCTGCGCCTCGCGGCTGGCGGGGGATTGGGGCCATGCCTTCGGGACGCTGCCGAAAGGCGCCGACCTGCGCGGCATCGCCGAACGGGCGCGGCCGGCACTCAATTAGGTTGGGCTTAACTAGCGCCGCCCGAACAGCTTCTCGATATCGGCAAGCTGCAATTCGACATAGGTCGGGCGGCCATGGTTGCACTGGCCGGAATGCGGCGTGGCTTCCATCTGGCGCAGCAGCGCGTTCATCTCATCGGTGGTGAGCCGCCGCCCTGCCCGCACGCTGCCATGGCAGGCCATGGTGCCGCAGACTTCCTCCAGCCGCTCCTTCAAACTCAGCGCCGCATCATATTCCGAAAGATCATCGGCAAGATCGCGGATCAGGCCCTTCACATCGCCATCGCCGAGCAGGGCCGGCACTTCGCGCACCAGAATGGCGCCGGCGCCGAAGGCTTCCAGCACCAGGCCAAGCTCGGCCAGTTCATCGGCACGGGCGGCAACGCGGGCAGCTTCCGCTTCGTTCAGTTCCACCACCTCGGGCAGCAGCAGCATCTGGCGCGGCACCGTGCCCGTGCTGAGATGCTGCTTCATGCGCTCATAGACCAGGCGCTCATGGGCAGCATGCTGATCCACGATCACGATGCCCTGCTCGGTCTGCGCCACGATATAGGTGGCATGAAGCTGCGCCCGCGCGGCACCCAGGGGAAAATTGCCCGCCGCGATATGGCTTGGTGCTTCATCGGCGCGCGCCTGCGGTGCCAGGCCGGAAGCCGCCTCGGATGGCGGCGCGTTGTAGAGCGCCACGGCATCGGCCAGGGCCGGCGCGAAACGCTCCGGCTGGTAGGCATAGACATTGGGTCGGGCAGGACCACTGCCACCGGCAAAAGGCAGCGGCATGGTGGGCGCGGCGGCAGCGCGGCCCAAAGCCCCCAGCGCCACCTGCGCCACGGTGGTGGAAGCGCGATGACCGGCGGCGGTGAGCGCATGGCGCAGCGCGCCGACAATCAGCCCGCGCACCAGGCCGGGATCGCGGAAACGCACTTCCGCCTTGGCCGGATGCACATTCACATCCACCTGCTCGGCCGGCAGTTCGAGGAACAAAGCCACCACCGGATGGCGGTCATGGCTCAGGAAATCGGCATAGGCGCCGCGCACCGCGCCAACGAACAGCTTGTCGCGCACCGGGCGGCCATTCACGAACAGATACTGGTGCTGTGCGTTGCCGCGATTATAGGTCGGCAGGCCGGCAAAGCCTGTAAGCCTGATACCTTCGCGTTCGGCCTCGATGGGCAGTGCATTGTCGGCGAAATCGCGGCCCAGTATCTGCTCCAGCCTCCGCAGCCGGCTTTCCTCGGGCAGCATTTCGGCCTGCGACGCGTCTGCCCGGAAACTGGTGCGGCCATCATCCTGCAGCGTGAAGCCGACTTCCGCATGGGCCATGGCGAGGCGGCGCACGATCTCCTGCACCGCCAAGGATTCCGAACGCTCGGATTTAAGGAATTTCAGCCGCGCCGGCACGGCATAGAACAGGTCGCGCACCTCGATGCGGGTGCCGAAACCTGCTGCCGCCGGCTTCACCTTGCCGACCGCGCCGCCTTCGACATCAAGGGCATGGCCACTATCATCGCCCTTGCGCCGGCTGACCAGGGTGAGACGGCTCACCGCGCCAATCGAGGGCAAGGCCTCGCCACGGAAGCCGAGCCATTTGATATCGAGCAGGTCATCGCCGGGCAGCTTGGACGTGGCATGGCGCTCGACCGCGACGGGCAATTCATCGGCCGCCATGCCGATGCCGTCATCCACCACACTAATCAGTGTGCGGCCACCATTGGCGATGGTGATATCAACGCGCCGCGCGCCAGCATCCAGCGCATTCTCCACCAGTTCCTTCACCGCCGAAGCCGGACGCTCCACCACTTCGCCGGCAGCGATGCGGTTGACCAGGGTCTCCGGCAGGCGGCGGATCGGCATGGATGCTCAGCCGCCCAGGCCGCCGGGTTCGCCCACCACCACGATCAGCAGGTCGCCGGTGGCGAACAGGCGCTGCGCCACGCGGCGGATATCTTCCGCCGTTACGGCGTTGATGTAATCGGCATAGCGGTCGATGTAATCCATGCCAAGGCCGGCGAGCTGCATCGCCGTCAGCATGCCGGCAATGGCGCTGTTGGAGGAAAGCCGCAGCGGGAAGGAGCCGGTGAGATAGGCTTTGGCATTGGTGATTTCGCTATCGGTGAGGCCATCGCGCGCCACCTTGAGCAGATTCTCGCGCACCAGGCCCAGTGCCTGCCCCACCTGCTCGTTGCGGGTGGAAAGCGAACCCGCA
This sequence comes from Ferrovibrio sp., assembly GCF_965278975.1. GTDB lineage: Bacteria > Pseudomonadota > Alphaproteobacteria > Ferrovibrionales > Ferrovibrionaceae > Ferrovibrio. The sequence goes on along the minus strand of NZ_OZ257126.1, from coordinate 3,158,857 downwards.
AACAGGCCCGCCGCCGGCATCGGCTGCAAGCCGGTGGAAACCGAATAGACCAGGCCGCGCTTCTCGCGGATTTCTTCCATCAGGCGCGAAGAGAAGCTGCCACCGCCGAGCACATAGTTCAGCACCGTGCCGGCATAGTAATCAGGATCATCGCGCAGCAGGCCGGGCGCACCGAACAGCACGAGGCTCTGCGGGTTGGCATAGGGCACCACCACGGGCTTCGGCGTTACCTGCGGCACGGTCTTGCCCGGCAGCTCAAGCTGCGGCTCCAGCGGCAGCTTGCCGAAGCTCAGGTCCAGCAGACGCTTCAATTCATCGGGCGAGATATCGCCAACCACACCGATCACCAGATTGCGCCGCGCCAGCACGTTTTTCACATAGGCGCCGAAATCATCGGCGCTGAGGCGCTCCAGGCTTTCCGCCGAAGCCTGGGCCGGGCGGCCATAGGGATGGCCCGGGAAAGCGATGGCCATGAAGCGGTTATTGGCGATGCTGCCGGGCGAATTGCGCGCCCGCTGCGCCGCCACCAGGGCCTGTGCCTTCACACGCTGGATCGGCTCGGCATCGAAACGCGGCCTCGTCAGGGTCTGCGCCAGCAGCTCGAAAGCGCGTTCGCGCCGCTCTGACAGCGTGCGCAGATTGAGCGAGACATAGTCGCGGTCGGCGCCTGCATCGATGGAGATGGCATCGGCGCGCAACGCCGACTGATAGGCCTCGGCATCGAGATCGCCTGCGCCCTCGGTGAGCAGATCGGCGGCCAGGGCCGCGCGGCCTTCCAGGCCGGCCGGATCGGTGGCCGAGCCGCCGCGCCACACGGCTTGCAGCGCGATCATCGGAATCTTCGGCTCGCGCACCAGCCAGGCTTCAACACCGCTGGCGCCAACCACGCGCTCGATCTTCGGCCCGGCCTCGGCGGCCAGCGGCAACAGCAGGATGACAAGAGCCAGCAACCAGCGATGCATCAACTTTGCTCCTTGGGCAGCAGCAGCCCGGTAACCGAGCGGCGCAGATCAAAGACATGGCGTGCCGCTTCCAGCACCTGTTCGGCGGTCACCGCGCGCACCAACTGCGGCCAGGCTTCCACCTGCTCCACGCTCAGGCCGGCAGTGAGGGCGACGCCAAAGGTGCGGGCCGCGCCAGAGAGGCTGTCGCGGGCATAGATGGCATCGGCCAGCATCACATTCTTTGCCGCCGTCAGCTCGAATTCAGTGATGCCTTCCTTCAGCAGGGCTTCCAGCACACCATCCAGGGCCGCCTCCACCTCCGCGATCTTGCGGCCGGGCTTCGGCGAGGCGGCAAGCGTGAAGGTGCTGGGATCAACGGACAGCGACTGGTAATAGGCGCCGGCACCGGCAGCTGGCCCGTCATTAGCCACCATGGCGCGATGCAGCCGGCCGGTGGCGTTGCTCAGTATTTCCGCCAGCACCGACAGCGGCACGGCATGGCGTGTCTCACCCGCCACCCGGCTCGGCGCCAGGTAGCTGCGGGTCAGCGACGGCTGCGTCACCCGCGCGTCATGCATGGTGAGGCGCCGCGCGGCAAGCTGCGGCGGTTCCTGCGGGCGGAAGCGCGGCGACGTGGGCCGCATCGGGATCATGCCGTAATGCTTTTCGGCCAAAGCGCGCAATTCGCCGGGCGCGACATCGCCGGCCACGATCAGCACGGCATTGTTCGGCGCGTAATGCATGCGGTAGAAGGCCATCGCCTTCTCCAGATTGAGGCGCTGGATTTCATGCGCCCAGCCGATGATCGGGCGGCCATAGGGATGCGCCAGATACATTGCAGCATCCATCTGCTCGCCGAACTGGCCGCGCGGCGAATTGTCGGTGCGGCTCAACCGCTCCTCCATCACCACCTGCAATTCCGGCTTGGCATCGTCTTCCTTGACGCTGAGGCGATACATGCGGTCCGCCTCCATGCGCATCACCAGTTCCAGCCGGTCGCGCGCGATGGTCTGGAAATAGCCGGTATAGTCAGACGAGGTGAAGGCATTGTCGCGGCCGCCCTCGCGCGCCACGATCTTGGAGAATTCACCTGATGGCACATTCGGCGTGCCCTTGAACATCAGGTGTTCGAGATAATGCGCCACGCCGGATTCACCCGGCGCCTCGTCGGCGGCACCGACCTTGTACCACACCATGTGATGCACGATGGGGGCGCGGTGATCCTCGATCAGCACCACTTCCAGGCCATTGCCCAGCGTGAAGCGGGTGGGATTGAAAACTTGTGCCAGCGCGGCAGCGGAAAAGCCGGCAAGAACAAGATTACCGAGGAGCAGAGCCAGGAGCAGACGGCGCATCGGATCTCCTCAAGGATGGATAGTCAGCGGGCGCACAAGCCCGCCAAGGCAGGCTTGTCACGCATATAGGGTGGCCCCTCGAAAATAAAACCAGGGGAACTCAAACCGGGGCGGCTTAGAAGATGCCTTCCAGGATGCCGCGCTCGCGGCGCTTCACGGTCGGCACATCGCCGCTATTGGCGCTCTTGCCCTGGGCCGCGTTCTCACGCAGGCGCTGGGCCTCCTTGGCCGGATCCACCACGGTGCCCGAAGGGTCTTGAGTCTTCTGCCAGAAGACCAGGCGATCAACCAGACGGCGGTCGCGCTCGGCAAGCTGGGTGAATTCATCATTCACCTTGCGGCGGATATCCGGATCGGGGCTGCTGGCGCGGGCGAGCTGCAGCAGCTGCACCTCACCCGGGCTGCGCGGCGCGGCCTGGGCCTGGGCATTGCGCTGCATCGGGCTGAGCTGGCCGGCGGCTTCGCCACGGCCACCGCTAAGGGCGGCCTGGGCGCGTTCACGCGCCGTCACTTCCTGCGGTCGCGGCGCACCCGGCTCCGGCGGGCGCAGGCCGAATTCCGGTGGCAGCACCAGCGGCGCCTTGGTCACCACGGCGAATTCGTCCGGGGCCTTCTTGTTCAGGCCCAGCGCCTCGCGCGCGGTGTCGCAACCGGTCAGCGCCAGAGGCAGCGCGAGGAAAACAAGCGGGGCCAGATGGCGTCGGCCGGCACGGATCGGTCGACTCATGGCGGAGTCCCTCCCAGGCTTCAGAAAGCAGAGGCCTAATATCGCCTCTCGACGGCCAACTTACAAGAGCGGCTAGGCAACTCAGGTGGCGGCAAATCCGTCTTATTTCCCAAATGCTTGTGGCGGGAAACGGACTATCGCCGCAGAGCCCTCGCCAACCTTCGAGACGATGTCGAGGCTGCCGCCATGGAGTTCCATGAATTTCCGGCTGATGGCAAGGCCAAGCCCGGTGCCTTCGCTGCGCCGGCGGATGCTGAGGTCGCCCTGCCAGAATGGCTCGAAGATGCGGCCCAGATCCTCCTTGCGGATGCCGATGCCGGTATCCTTCACCTGCAATTCGACGCCGCCTTCGGCGGTCACCGCCCCGGCCAGCCGCACCTGGCCGCCGGGCGGGGTGAATTTGATGGCATTGGACAGCAGGTTGAGCAGCACCTGTTTCACCGCCCGGGCATCGAGTTCCAGCAGCGGCAAGGCCGTGCTGCCCAGCTCGTTGATCAGCACGATGCGGTTCTCCCGTGCCCTGCCCTTCACGATGGTGAAGCAATCCTCCACCACCTGGGCGATATCGGTCGGCTCACGCGCCAGTTCGTAGCGCCCGGCCTCGATCTTCGACATATCCAGGATATCGTTGATCACGTTCAGCAGGTGACGGGCGCTGACGACAATATCCTGCGCGTAATCGAAATAGCGTTCCGACGACGGCCCCCACATGCGCAGCACGATCACTTCCGCAAAGCCGATCACGGCATTCAGGGGCGTGCGCAATTCGTGGCTCATATTGGCAAGAAATTCGCTCTTGGCGCGGTTGGCGGCAATGGCATGCTCGCGCTCGCGGGCCAAACTGCCGGCCAGGCGTTCCAGGTCCTGGGCCTGGGCGCGCAGCCGGGTGTTGGCGGCATCCAGCGCCTGCTCGGCCAGCTTGCGCTCGGTGATATCGGTGGCGATGGTGAGCAGCGCACGCACACGGCCATCGGCATCGCGCAACGGCACCTTGCTTTCCAGCGCGGTAACGGGCTGGCCATCCTGGCCGGCATAGGTATTCTCGAAATTCATTACCGGCTGGCCGGTCTCGAATAGCTGCCGGTCATTGATATTGGCCTGTTCGACGAAAGCACGCCGGCTGGCCTTATCCAGCGAGGTGAGCGGGAAATCATCGACGCGGCGGCCGACAGCGGCCGCATTCTCGATGCCGAACAGCAATTCCGCCGGGCGGTTGAGCAGGATATAGCGCCGGTCCGTATCCTTCAGCGTCACCCGGGCCGGCAGGTTGTCCAGCACCATGCGCAGCAATTCGCGTTCGCGGTCGCGGTCGCTCAAATGCCGTGCCGCCGCAACCAGGATATCGTTGATGCGGCTGGCCAGCAGGCCGAATTCATCATTGCGGTGATGCGCCGGGATCTGCACCCGCGAGGCCGTGGGATGCTCGGCATCGACGCGGCTCAACTGTTCCACCAGAGCCAGCAGGGGCCGCGTCAGGGTGTAATAGAACAGCACCGTCAGCAGCAGGGCGAGGAAGAAATTGCGCACGAAACCGGTTACCAGCACCACGCCGATGCGGTTCACCACATTGGCGGCGAACTGATCGCCATCCACCACCACGCGCAGTTCGCCCACCAGTTCCTGGCCACGCGCGGCATAAAGCGGCCGGGTGCGCACCTCATCCTCGGCGCCGACAAAATGCGTCAGCCAGTTGCCCTCGGTATCCTCGCGCTGCTGCACCGCCATGCGGCGGCCGTAATTATCGTGGATTTCAGCACGCAGGATCGGACGGTAGAGCAGCAGGCCATTGACCACGCGCACGGCCAGCTGTTCGTCCAGCGCATAGGCCGCCTGGGCCGCCGGCTCGTTCAGCATGTCCATGACCTGGTTGATCGCGGTGTCGCGGCTGGTGAGTTCGCCGCGCACATCGAGCACCAGTTGGAAAATGCTGGAGATGAAGCCGAGCACCAGCGCCGCCAGCACGGCGACCTGCACCTGCTTGACCGATAATCTGCGGTGCCAGGGAATACTCATCCGCTCCGCCAGACCGGGTCCATCTCTGCGCGGGTCGAACCCATCCCCACTCCGCTGCCTGTTGCGGAAGAAACTCTGCCATCTTTTCCACCCTCATGCAACGAAGGGTGGCGCAATCTATATTCCAGGTTTAGCGCCCAGGTTTAGCGGGAGTCAGTTTTCGGCAGCGCCGCGGGGCAGCAGGGAGTCGAGCAGCAGCAGGCCGACGCCAACGACAATGGCGCAGTCGGCGATGTTGAAGGCCGGCCAATGCCAGCCAAAGGCGTGGAAGTCGAAGAAGTCGGCAACTGCACCGAAGCGCAGCCGGTCGCCGATATTGCCCAGCGCACCGCCGATCACCAGGCCGAGCGCCACCGTCACCAGCCGCGCCGGCCCGCGCCACAGCCAGACCAGCAGCCAGATGGTAACCGCCGCAGCGGCGGCAATGAGGATCCAGCGGCGCTCGTCGCCGGCATCGCTGAACATGCCGAAGCTGACACCCCGGTTCCACACCATGACCAGGTTGAAGAACGGCGTGACTTCGATGCCGCTGGGATTCTGCTCCATCAGGCCGAGCAGGAACGGCTTGCTGAGCTGATCGGAAATCACGATCAGGGCCGCGATGATCAGGCCCAGCAGCCGTGCCTGCTTCGGCATGGCGGACATCAGGCCGCCACCGCCTCGGCGCAGCGCTTGCAGAGGTCGTCATGGCCCTGCACATGGCCAACCTCGTCCAGCACCTGCCAGCAACGCTCGCATTTGATGCCGCTGGCCTGGCGCGGCAAAGCCGCAACGCCCTTCACATCCTCAAGGCGGAAGGCATCGGCCGGGCCTTCGCCCACCTCCACCTTCACGCTGGAGGTGATGCAGATTTCGGCGAAGTCGATGCCCTGCAATGCTTCCACATCCTCCGGCGCAACGAAGACCTGCGGCGACGCCTGCAGGCTGGAGCCGATGCGCTTGGCGGCGCGTTCGATTTCCAGCGCACCGGTGACGACGCGGCGCACGCGGCGCACGCGCTCCCACTTCGCGCCCAAAGCCGGATCGAGCCAGGCTTCCGGCAGGGCCGGGAATACCTGGCGGTGTACCGAGCCATCCTCGCTGGGATAACGGGTCAGCCAGGCTTCCTCGGCGGTGTAGCAGATGAACGGCGCCAGCCAGATGGTGAGGCACTTGAACAATTCATCCAGCACCGTGCGCGCGGCGCGGCGGCGGATGGTGCCCGGCGCGTCGCAATACAGCGCATCCTTGCGGATATCGAAATAGAAGCTGGAGAGATCGACGGCGCAGAACGTGTAGAGCGCCACATACATGCGGTGGAAGTCGTAAACCTCGCAGCTTTCACGCACCACGCGGCCGAGTTCGGCCAGGCGATGCAGTACCCAGCGCTCCAGTTCCGGCATCTCGGCCACCGGCAGGCGCTCGGCCTCCTGGAAGCCGGCGAGATTGCCGAGCAGGTAGCGCAGCGTGTTGCGCAGGCGGCGATAGGCATCGGCCTGGGCCTTGATGATGTTATCGCCGACGCTCAAATCTTCCGAGTAATCCGACGACACCACCCAGAGCCGCAGGATATCGGCGCCGAACAGGTCGATCACCTTCTGCGGCTCGACGGTGTTGCCGAGCGACTTGGACATCTTGCGGCCCTTCTCGTCCAGCGTGAAGCCGTGCGTGAGGACAGCATCGTAGGGTGCGCGGCCACGGGTGCCGCAGCTTTCCAGCAGCGAGGAATGGAACCAGCCGCGATGCTGGTCCGAGCCTTCGAGATAGAGCGAGGCCGGCCATTGCAGGTCGGGCCGCTGCTCCAGCACGAAGCTGTGGGTCGAGCCGGAATCGAACCAGACATCCAGGATGTCGGTCACCATCTTCCACTCGGTGGCATTATATCCATTGCCGAGGAAGTCTTCCGGCTTGGCGGTGAACCAGGCATCGGCGCCGCCCTTGAGGCAGGCCTGCACGATGCGCTCGTTCACGGCTGCATCGCGCAGGATTTCGCCGGTCAGCTTGTTCTCGAACACGGTGATCGGCACACCCCAGGCGCGCTGGCGGCTGATCACCCAGTCCGGGCGCTGCTCGATCATCGCATAGAGCCGGTTGCGGCCCTGCGGCGGATAGAAGGCAGTGGCATCGATGGCCGCCAGCGCCTTCTTGCGCAGGTCGTTGGTGGCCATGGAGATGAACCATTGCGGCGTGTTGCGGAAGATCAGCGGCGCCTTGGAGCGCCAGGAATGCGGATACTGATGGCGCAGCCGGCCGCGGCCGAGCAGGCCGCCCGCCGCCGTGATCGCCTCGATCACCGCCCGGTTGGCCTCGCCTTCCTTGCCGGCATCATCCAGCACCCGCTTGCCGGCGAACAGCGGCACATGCGGGAAATAGCTGCCATCCTCGTCCACCGTATGCGGCACCTCGATGCCGTTGGCGATACCGAGATTGTAGTCATCCGCGCCATGGCCCGGCGCGATATGCACAAAGCCGGTGCCGGCATCCAGCGTGACGAAATCGCCGGCCAGCACCGGCACGTCGAAATCATAGCCCTGGCCGCGCAGCGGATGGGCGCAGACACTGCCGAGCAGTTCGGCGCCTTTCAGCGTCGCCAGCAATGTATAGCTCTCGATGGCGCAGGCCTTGGCAACGGCCTCGGCAAGGTCCTTGGCCACCACCACATCGTCGCCCGGCTTGGCCAGCGACTTCTCAGCAACCGCATCGACGCGCAGGCGCACATACTCGGCGTCATGCGACAAAGCCACGGCGCGGTTGCCCGGCATGGTCCAGGGCGTAGTGGTCCAGATCACGATGCTGGTGCCTTGCAGCGCCGGATTGCTCGCCTGCACCACCGGGAATTTGGCGAAGATGGTATGCGAGGTATGTTCCTGATACTCGACTTCCGCTTCGGCCAGCGCCGTGCGCTCGACGATCGACCACAGCACCGGCTTCGAGCCCTTGAACAGGCCGCCATTCATCACGAATTTCTGGATCTCGCGCACGATCTGGGCTTCGGCTGCGAAGCTCATCGTGGTGTAGGGATCCTTCCAGTCGCCGATCACGCCGAAACGCTGGAATTCCTTACTCTGCACCGCGATCCAATGCTCGGCGAAATCACGGCATTCCTTGCGGAACTCGTCGATCGGCACATCGTCCTTGTTCTTGCCGGCGGCGCGGTACTTCTCCTCGATCTTCCATTCGATCGGCAGGCCGTGGCAATCCCAGCCCGGCACATAATTGGCATCAAAGCCCATCATCTGCCGGGAGCGGTTGATCACGTCCTTGAGGATCTTGTTCAGCGCGTGGCCGATATGCAGGTTACCGTTGGCATAGGGCGGGCCATCATGCAGCACGAACTTCTCGCGGCCCTTCGAATCCTGGCGGAGCTGGCGATAGAGATCGTTCTTCTGCCAGCGGGCCAGGATTTCCGGCTCCTTGGCGGGCAGCCCGGCCTTCATCGGGAAGGCGGTATCGGGCAGGAATACGGTTTCGCGGTAGTCTTTGGTCATGACATCACTCGGCTGGCGGCCCTAGGGCGTCGCGTCGGGAACGCGCTCACAGGAAATTAAGAAACGGCGAGAGAATCCCGGCCCTCAGATAAGGGCCGGGCTCATAATTCGCGGCGCTCGGAGGCGAAGCCGCGTATGGCCGGTTTCGGTTGTCATGCCCGAGATTTAGCATCCCCGGGCGGCGCTGTCGAGACAGCGTCGTTAACCTTTAGCCGCCAGCAGGGCCCGGGCCGCCTCGACATCGGCGGCGATCTGCCGCTTCAGCGCCTCGGCCCCCTCGTATTTCACTTCAGGCCGCAGGAAAGCATGGAATTCCACGCGCATGGGCCGGCCATAGAGGCTGCCGGCAAAATCGAACAGGTAGACTTCCAGCTTCACGTCGGTCTGGTTGAAGGTCGGGCGGATACCAAGGCTGGCGACGCCATCATGGCGCTTGCCATCAATGACGGCGCGCACGGCATAGATGCCGAATTTCGGAATCTGGAAATCGGTCAGCGCCACATTGGCGGTGGGAAAGCCGAGTTCGCGGCCGCGCTTGTCGCCATGCTCGACAACGCCGATAATTTCCCAGGGGCGGCCGAGCAGGTCGGCGGCGGCTTCCGGCCTGCCCTCCTCCAGCAAGCTGCGGATGCGCGACGATGAGAAGGCGCCATGATCGTCGCCATGCGCCTGCACCACGCTGACGCCGATGCCCTTGGCCGCGCACAGCTCCCGCAGCATGGCGGTATCACCGGCACGGCCCTTGCCGAAGGTGAAGTCATACCCCACCACCACATGGGCCAGCCCGAGTTCGCGTTGGAGAATCTGCGCGACAAAATCCTCCGGCCCCAGGTTGGCAAGGCCGGCATTGAACGGCAGCGCCAGCAGGGCATCCACGGCCAGCCCGTCCAGGATGCGCGCCTTGGTCTCCAGCGCATCGAGCCGGAAGGGCGGCGCGGAGGGCACGAAAAAGCGGCGCGGATGCGGCTCGAACGTCATCACCAGAACCGGATGCCGGCCGGCGGCAACGCGCTGCGTCGCCACGCTCTGAGCCTGGGCAACCAATGCCTGGTGGCCGCGATGCACGCCGTCGAAATTGCCAATTGCCGCCACGGCACCGCGCAGGGCGGCAGGCAGCTCGGCGATGGAGCGGATGATCTGCATCGCCGTCAATTGGGACGGCGGTTGACCATCAGCGTCGCTTCACCCTCGATCGCCACCGTATCGCCCACCTTGCATTCGCAGGTGAACTTCACACGGCGCTTCTCCTGCACGATCTCGGTCACGGTTGCCCTGGCCACCACGGTTTCGCCCAAACGCACCGGCGCCTTGAAGCGCAGATCCTGCGACAGGTAGATGCAGCCGGGCCCGGGCAGCTTGGTGCCGAACACGGTGGAAAGCAAGCTGGCCGAGAGCATGCCATGGGCGATGCGGCCCTTGAACATGCTGCTGGCGGCAAAATCCTGGTCGATATGCACCGGGTTGGTATCGCCGGAGACGGCGGCGAACATCAGGATATCGGCTTCGGTCACGGTCTTGCTGAACACGGCGGACATGCCGACGGACAGATCCTCGAGATAAAAACCATGCTGGCTCATCGTGGCACGCTTCAATCCTGTATAGTCCCACCAGTCGAACCAGACGCGGTTGACGCGGTGGATCGGGGGCGCGACTATACTTTTTGCCCAAAATACCGGCAAGCATCGCCCCCTCACCCTTTCGTACCCCCTCTAAACGTCGAAATCCGCAGCCCATGCAATCGCTTGCCGCGCTAGAGCCCGTCCGCAAACAGGTCCATTACCTGCTCACCGATATCGACGACACGCTGACCAGCCATGGCCGACTCGAGGCGAAAGCCTATGCCGCGCTGGAGCGGTTGGAGGAAGCCGGCATCCGGGTGGTGCCGATCACCGGCCGCCCCGCCGGCTGGTGCGACATGATCGCCCGCTTCTGGCCGGTGAGCGGCATCGTCGGCGAGAATGGCGCGCTCTACATGCGCTATGACCGCCGGGCGAAGAAGATGCAGCGCCGCTTCTGGCAGGCCGAGCCCGAGCGCCAGGCGGCGCGGGCCAAGCTGGCGCAACTGGCCGAGACCATCCTGCGCGACGTACCCGGCACGGCTCTGGCCTCCGACCAGCAATACCGCGAATGTGACCTCGCCATCGACTTCTGCGAGGATGTGCCGCCGCTGCCCGGCAGCGAGATCGACCGCATCGTGGCACTATTCGAACAGGCCGGCGCCACCGCCAAGGTCAGCTCGATCCATGTCAACGGCTGGTTCGGCCAATGGGACAAGCTGAGCATGACGCGGGTGTTTTTCCAGGAATGTTTCGGCATCGACCTGGATGCGGCGCGCGACAGCATCGTGTTTTCCGGCGACAGCCCGAATGACGCGCCGATGTTCGGCTATTTCCCGCTCTCGGTCGGCGTCGCCAATGTGCGCCCGTTCCTCGACCGCATCAGCGCCACGCCGAAATTCATCACGGCGGGCGAAGGCGGCAGCGGCTTCGTCGAACTGGCGGATATGCTGCTGGGGTGAGCTTAGGCCACCTTGGCCAGTTTCGGCGTGCCGAACAGATGGCCCTGGCCAAGCTCGAAGCCGTAATCGGCAAGCTGCACCAGATCGCGCTCGGTCTCCACCTTGGCAATCACCGGCTCGATCTCGTGGCGGCGGCAGATTTCCAGCAGGTCCTCCAGCGCCACGGGGGCGGTGCGGGCATGGCGCGGATCGAGCAGCAGCCGCGCATCCAGCTTGATATAGCGCACGCCGAGCTTGCCCAGCGCGGCGATATCGATATCCAGGCTGTCGAAGCCATCCACCGAGAGGCCGAAGCCCAGGCCGGCCAGGCGCTCCAGCCGGTGCCAGCCGGCGCGATCAAGTTGGCGCAGGCCGGTATGGGCGAATTCCAGGATCAGCGTGCCGGCACGTTCCCGCTCGCGGCGCAGGAATTCATACAGCGTCTCGAAAGCTCGTGCGTCGGCCAGCGCGGCGGCTGAGATATTGCAGAAGAAGCCGAGATGGCGGGCACGCGCTTCCAGCTTGCGCACCAGTTGCACGCCGCGCAGCAGCATCAAGGCATCGAATTCGGCCGCCAGCCCCGCCGCCTGCAAGGCCGGCATATGGGCGCCCGGCGACAATTCACGGCCCTCGGCATCGCGGGCGCGGGCGAGCAATTCGACAAAACGCAGCTTGCGCGCCGGCAGGCGTACCACCGGCTGCACATGCAGTTCCACGCGGTTGTTGTTCAAAGCATCGCGCACGGCAGCAAAGATCGCGGTGTCGTCGGCGGCATCGGCTTCAACAACCTCCTCCGGGTCAGGCAGGATCACCGGCATGGCAAGGCGGGGCTCGGCGCGGCTCTCGACACCAGTCTCTGCAATGCGGCTGTCATTAGCCTGCAGCGGCATCGCTTGAACCTGGGCCTGAACCTGGGTCCGGTCCTGAATCTGGGGCTGGTTCTGCACCAGGCGGTCGATCTCATCCAGCAGCAGGTTCTGGATCCGGAAACGCTCATAGCGTTCGCGCAGGGCCCAGAGCAGGCCGCCGATGGCGACACACAGCAGGATGAATTCGCCTGGCACCCAGCCCGGCGCAAGACGCGACAGGCTGACGGCGCCGATCAGGCCGAGCAGGCCACAGGCGATGAAACTGAGCAGACCGGGAATACTGGGCATGACATGCCTCCGCACCACGTCGCGGCATTTGACGTTGCCTTTAGGAAGGGGCAAGCTTATCTCAACAGCATTAACGCAGCCTTAACCGATGGCACATGTCATGGCCCTGATCAGGCGTCACCTCCTGCAAGCCGGCCTGGGGCTTCTGTCCCTGGCCTCCCTTCCCTTCCAGGCGCGAGCGAAAACCGGCATGAGCTTCCATGATTTTGACCTGACCGGCATCGACGGCAAGCCGATGCCGCTGAAGCAGTACAAGGGCAAGGTGGTGCTGCTGGTGAACACCGCCTCGCAATGCGGTTTCACCCCGCAATACACCGAGTTGCAGGCGATCTGGGCGAAATACCGCGAGCGCGGCCTGGTAGTGCTGGGCGTGCCGTCGAATGATTTCGGCGGCCAGGAACCCGGCACGGCGGCGCAGATCAAGGAATTCTGCGAGGTCAATTTCGATGTCGACTTCCCGCTTGCCGACAAGCAGAAGGTGAGCGGCGCCGACGCCCATCCGGTCTACAAGTGGCTGGCTGCCGAATTCGGCGAACTCGCCAAGCCGCGCTGGAACTTCCACAAATATCTCATCGGCGGCGATGGCAGTGCGGCGGAATGGTATTCCACCGCGACCAAGCCGGGTGACGCGAAAGTGATCAAGGCCATCGAGGCCGAACTCGCCAAGCTGAAGCCGGCGTAACCGTAAAACCCCGTGAATTACCGTCACGCCTTTCACGCCGGCAACCACGGCGATGTGCTGAAGCATGTGGTGTTGCTACAGTTGCTGGAAGCCCTGCGCGCCAAGCCGGCGCCGTTTCACCTGCTGGACAGCCATGCCGGCGCCGGGCTTTACGACCTCGCCGGCGATGAAGCACAGCGCGGCGGCGAATACCGCCTCGGCATCGGCACGGTGCTGGCCGATGCCCGCGCCGCCAAGGCATTGCCGCTCTATGTTGCCGCACTCAAGGAACTCAATCCCGAGCTGAAAGCCGATGGCAGCGGCCTGCGGCATTATCCCGGCTCGCCCTGGCTGCTGCGCCGCGCGCTGCGCGAGCCGGACCGGCTGAGCCTGATCGAACTGCATGGCGATACCTACGAGGCGCTTCGCCGCAATATGGGCCGTGATGCCCGTATCGGCATCCACAAGCGCGATGCCTTCGAGGCGTTGGGGGCGCTGCTGCCGCCGACACCCCGGCGCGGCCTGGCGCTGATCGATCCGGCTTTCGAGCAGCGCGACGAATTCGACCAGGCCGCCAAGGCACTGGTTGCCGCGCATCGCCGCTGGCAGACCGGGCAGATTGCGCTGTGGTATCCGATCAAGGACCAGAACAGCAGCGACGCCTGGGCCAAGGCTTTGGCGCCATTGCTGCCGGAAACCCTGCGCATCGAATTGCTGATCCGCCCGGCGCGCGATGCCACCAAGCTGAACGGCTCCGGCCTGCTGCTGCTCAATCCGCCCTGGAAGCTGGATGAACAGCTGCGCGCGCCGCTGCAATACCTGAACGAACGCCTGGGCCGCGAACCGGGTGCGGCCACGCGGATCGACTGGCTGGTAAAGCCGAAGGGCTAGATTTTAGTGAATTGAGCGCGAGGGCGGCGTGTCGTCGCCGTCATCGTCGTCATCATCATCGTCGTCTTCGAGTCCGACTTCCGCCTCGGCCAGTTCGGCCTCGTCGTCGTCATCCTCCAGCTCGTCGTCGCCATCTTCGTCGTTGCTGGCACCGCCCGGCGGCGGCGTCGAAACCGGGCCGGCCTGATGATAGGCCAGCTTCCAGGTCTTGCCCTCGCGCACGAAGGTATTGGTGGCAACGAGATAGGTGTCGTCCACCTTCTCATAGCAGGTGACGATGCCGACATCGCCCCAGCACATCGCTTCGGCACCAGCGGTTTCCATCTCTGGCGCGGCCGGATTGGAGAGGATGCGCTCCCAGCTATCCAGCACCGCCTGGCGGCCGAAAAGCGGCGGCCAGCCGGGATGGATGCAGCCGACCGGCTGGCTCTTGGCCCACAACGCCGCCATCGCCACCATGTCGCGCTCGGCGAAGGCGTTATAGAAGGCCTCGTTGGCAAATAGCAGGGCGGTTTCATCTCCAGACATGGCGGCAGTTTACTCTTTCCCGGGAGGCTTGCGGTAGAGCCGGCGCCGGGCAAAATGCCGCCATGAACATCCTCATGGTATGCACCGGGAACATCTGCCGCTCGCCCACCGCCGAAGGCATGCTGCGGCATTATCTCGCCGAGGCCGGGCTGGCAGACCATGTGCGGGTCGATTCCGCCGGCACCCATGACTACCATATCGGCAACCCGCCGGATTCGCGCAGCATCCGCCATGCCCATGGGGCCGGCGTCGATATCAGCGGCCTGCGCGCCCGTCAGGTCAGCCGCGCCGACTTCCAGAATTTCGATCTGCTGCTGGCGATGGATGGCGGCCATCTACAAGCCTTGCACCACATGGCGCCGCCGGCATTGCGGGCGCGGGCGAAACTCTATCTCGACTTCGCTCCGGCACAGCCGCTGCGCGATATGCCGGATCCCTATTACGGCAATGCCGATGGTTTCGACCTGGTGATCCGGCTCTGCCATGCCGGTTCCAACGGATTGCTGGCACATATCCGCCAGACTCTCGGGCGTTAGCGAATACTAAGACACGCCTCCCTTCAGCTACTTCAGCGGCGTGGTATAACGGGCCGTCATCGTCCAGGGATTGCTGCCATGATCCGCGTTGCCTTGATCGCCGCTTTGCTTGTTGCCGCCACGCCCGCGCTGGCGCAGCAGGCCAAACCCGCCCAGCCGGCACAGAAATCCCATGCCGAGCTGGTGCAGGAATGTATGTCTGACATTCAGAAGGGCCTGAAGGTCGGCCAGGCCATGACGTCGCATCAGCGCATGCAGGCCGAGCAGCAATGCCGCGCCTTTGCCGACAGCAAGAAGTAAGCCTTATTGTCACCCTCGCGAAAGCGAGGGTCCCATTCAAAAAATGGGATACCCGCGTGCGCGGGTATGACGCCTTAGCTGTTGTCGGGCCTGCATTCAACCCCTAATCCAAGCCCGCCGGCTTAGGCCCGCCCGTCGCCCAGTCGAGCCATTGCACCGTGTGCAGCACCGGCAAACGCTTTGCCGCCGCCCCGGTGCTTGCCGCTTCGGCGCCATTGGCGATCTGCACCAGGCAGCCGATATTGCCCGCCGCCACCGCCTCTGCGCCGGTGCTTTCGATATTGCGCAGCTTGCGTTCGCGCAATTGCCCGGCCAGTTCCGGCTGCAACAGATTGTAGGTGCCTGCCGAACCGCAGCAGAGATGGCCTTCCGGCACATCCTTGACCTGGAAGCCGGCGCGGCTGAGCAACTGCTTCGGCGCCGCGGTGATCTTCTGGCCATGCTGCAACGAGCAGGCGGAGTGATAGGCAATGGTCATCGCCGGCACGGCGCCATTGGGCTGCAGGTCGAGATCGAGCAGCAACTCGGTCACGTCCTTGGCCAGGCCGGCAACACGCGCCGCCTTCTCTGCCCAGGCGGCATCATTGCGTAGCATGAAGCCGTAATCCTTCACCGTGGTGCCGCAGCCCGAGGCATTGATCACGATGGCATCCAGCCCCTCGCCATCGGCCTCGGCGCACCAGGCGGCGATATTCGCCTTGGCCTTGGCATGGGCATCATGCTCCTTGCCCATGTGATGCGTCAGCGCACCGCAGCAGCCGGCACCCGGCGCCACCACCACCTCGCAGCCATGGCGGTTGAGCAGGCGGATCGTCGCCTCGTTGATCGCCGGGTCCAGCACCTGCTGGGCGCAGCCGGTCATCAGCGCCACGCGCTTCTTGCGCTCGCCATGCGCCTTGTAAACACCGGGGCGGTCCAGCACGGAAGCCTTCGGCAAGGTTTTCGGCGCCATCTGCACCATGCCGCGCAGCTTCGCCGGCAGCAGGCCGGCGAATGGCCGCGCCAGCATCGCGCCGCGCAGAGCCAGCCGGAAACGGCCCGGATAGGGCAGCAGCCAGGCCAGCAGCGCACGCATCATGCGGTCGAGGAATGGCCGCTTGTAGGTCTGCTCGATATGGGCGCGGGCGTGATCCACCAGATGCATGTAATGCACGCTGCTCGGGCAAGTGGTCATGCAGGACAGGCAGGATAGGCAGCGGTCGACATGGCGCACGGTTTCTTCCGTCGCCGCCTCGCCGCCTTCCAGCATCTGCTTGATCAGATAGATGCGGCCGCGCGGGCTGTCACGCTCATCACCCAGCAGGGCATAGGTCGGGCATGTGGCTGTGCAGAAACCGCAATGCACGCATTTGCGCAGGATGGTGTTGGCTTCTGCGATATTCGGATCGGCGAGTTGGGCGAGCGTAAAGGCGGTTTGCATTAGAGGCCCGCCTCCATGCGGCCGGGATTGAGGATATGCTGCGGATCGAAGCTGTCTTTCACGCGACGGCTGAGTGCCGCCAGTGCCGCATCCTGCGGCTGGAACACCGCTATCGCCGCGCGCACGGATTCATCGGCGCGGAACAACGTGGCATGGCCGCCGCCGGCTTCGGCAACCGTGCGGCGCAGATCGGCGGCACCGGCATCGCGGCTCGGCAGGATGCTGAGCCAGATCAGGCCGCCGGCCCAATCGTAAAAATACGCCATCTCGGGGTGCCATTCGCGTAAAGACGCGACGAATTCCGCGCCCTTGCTCGGCGCGATGCTGACGCGCCACAGCACGCGCTCCAGCGGCTGCGCCAGCAGGCTGGCATCACGGATTTCGCGCCAGGCCCAGGATGAATTCAGCGAGTGCAGTTCATCCAGTTCGCCATGCTTGGCCAACAGATCGCGCAGCGCCTCGCAGCGTGCCTTCACGGATACATCGGTGCCTTCCACGCGCACCAGGGTGGCGGCACGACCGGAACTGGCGATGCGGCTGGCCCCGGAATGTGCTGCCAGTGTTGCCGGCAGATGCGCCAGGCCGGAAACTTCATGCGGCGACTGCGCGGCCTCGGCCAGCGCGCGGATGGCGGCGGCATCGTCCAGGCCATAGACCACGACAGTACGGGTCTTTTCCGGCGCCGGCAGCACTTTCACATGCGCTTCGGTGACAGCAGCCAGCGTACCAAATGCGCCGCAGAGCAGTTTGGAAAGATCGTAGCCGGTAACGTTCTTCACCACCTTGGCGCCGTTCTTGACCAATTCGCCACGCCCGGTCACCGCCTGGAAGCCCAGCAGGTGATCGCGCATGGCGCCGATCTTGAAGCGGCGCGGCCCGGCGATATTGGCGCCAATGGCCCCGCCCAGCGTGCCGCGCCCTGCCGGCATGCCCCAGAGCGGGCCGAAATCCGGCGGCTCGAAGGCCAGTATCTGGCGCTGCTCAGCCAGCAGCGCCTCGATATCGCTGATCAGCGTGCCAGGCTTTGCGGTCAGTACCAGTTCGGCGGGTTCGTAATCGACAACACCGGCAAGCTTGGAGAGATCGAGCACATGGGCGGCCTGGACCGGACGGCCCAACCGCGCCTTGCTGCCATGGCCGATCAGGCTCAGCGGCGTGCCTTCATTGGCGGCCCAGGCAATCGCCTGGCGTACATCTTCAGCGGTAGCGGGGAGAAAAGTGTCGGTCATCGCTTTAGAACCGGGGCCTAGAAACGCGGAATGTCGGGGAAGGCCAGCTTGCCCCGGCTGACATGCATGGCGCCCATATCGGCGCAGCGATGCAGGCTGGGGAAAACTTTGCCGGGATTGAGCCGGTGATCCGGGTCGAAGGCACATTTGACGCGCTCCTGCTGCGCCAGATCCGCCTCGTTGAACATCGCCGGCATCAGGTCACGCTTCTCGACGCCGACACCATGCTCGCCAGTGAGCACACCGCCGACCTCGACACAGAGCCTGAGAATATCGGCGCCGAATTCCTCCGCCTTCTCCAGTTCGCCAGGATTATTGGCATCATAGAGGATCAGCGGGTGCAGGTTGCCATCGCCGGCATGGAACACATTCGCCACGCGCAGGCCATGCCGCTCGGAAAGCTGCGCCATGCGGGTCAGCACCTCGGGCAGCTTCTTGCGCGGAATGGTGCCGTCCATGCAGAGATAATCCGGCGAGATGCGGCCCACCGCCGGAAACGCCGCCTTGCGCCCGGCCCAGAAGCGCAGGCGCTCCTCTTCGCTTTCGGAAACCCGCAGCGACACCGCGCCGCAGCCGCGCGCGATCAGATCGACGCGGCTCAACAGATCATCCACCTCCGCCGGCGGGCCATCCAGTTCGATGATCAGCAACGCCTCGACATCGCGCGGATAACCGGCATGGACGAAATCCTCCGCCGCATGGATCGCCGGACGGTCCATCATCTCCATGCCACCCGGAATGATGCCGGCGGCGATCACCTTGGCGACGCAATCGCCGGCGGCTTCCGAAGTGGCGAAACCGGCCAGCACGGCGCGCTGGGTGGTCGGCTTAGGGAGAATGCGCACGGTCACTTCCGTCACCACGCCGAGCAGGCCCTCCGAGCCGCAGACAATGCCGAGCAGGTCATAACCTTCAGCATCGAGATGCTTGCCGCCGAGCCGGATCACCTCGCCGGTGATCAGCACCATCTGCACGCCGAGGATATTGTTGGTGGTAAGGCCGTATTTCAGGCTATGCACGCCGCCGGAATTCTCCGCCACATTGCCGCCGATGGTGCAGGCGATCTGGCTGGAAGGGTCCGGCGCATAGTAGAAGCCGCGATGCTCCACCGCCCGCGTGATGCCGAGATTGGTGACACCCGGCTGCACCACGGCGCAGCGATTGTCCCAATCGACTTCCAGCACCTTGTTGAACTTGCCCATGCCGAGCAGCACGCCATCGGCCAGCGGCAGCGCGCCACCCGAAAGCGACGTACCGGCGCCGCGCGGCACCACGTTGACGCCGCGCTCGTAGCAGAGTTTCAGCACCGCCGAGACCTGCTCGATAGTGCTCGGCAGCACCGCCACCAGTGGCAATTGCCGATAGGCGGTGAGGCCATCACATTCATAGGCGCGCAGGCTGCGTTCATCCACGATCACGCCCTCGCCCGGCACGATGCGGCGCAGATCGGCGATCAGGGCCTCGCGCTGCGCGAGGATTTTCGGGTCTGGGGCGGGCATCAGCATGGTGGGGCTTCCTCAATCTTCGCCAAAACCGAAACGCGATGCGGCGGCGGCAACATGGGCACGGGCGGCTTCGGCAGCGGCCGCGGCATCGCCGGCCTCGATGGCGCGCAGCAAGGCACGATGCTCGGCTTGCGCGGCAGCGGCCTTGCCCTGCTGGCGCGAAGCCTCGCTCCAGGTGAGCTGGCGGGTTTCGGAAAACTGGTGCGCCAGGAAATCCGTGAACCGCTGAATCAGCGGATTGCCGGTGGCGGCGGCCACGGCGGCGTGGAAGGTATCATCGGCCCCGGCTGCCTCGCGGCCTTCGGCGAGCGCCTGTTCCATCGCCGCGAAGGCAGCGGCAATGGCGGCGAGATCAGCCGGCTGGCGGCGGCGGGCGGCGAGTTCGGCGGCGGCCACCTCAATGGCGCCGCGCAGCTCGAAAGCATGGCGCAGGTCGCCGCCCTCGGCGGTCTGGCTCGGCGCGGTCATGCGGAAACTGGTCTGGCCCGGCCGCGCCAGCACGAAGGCCCCGGCCCCCTGGCGGGTCTCGACATAGCCTTCGGATTTCAACCGGGCGATGGCCTCGCGCACCACGGCACGGCTCACCTTATGGGTTTCGGCAAGCTGCTTCTCGGTCGGCAGCCGGTCGCCCGGCGCCAGGCCGCCCTCGCGAATCGCCACCAGGAGCCGCTCGGCAAGGGCCGAGCCCAAACCACTGGGGCGCGGCAGGTCGGCGGCTTGGCTCTGGCTGAAATGCAGCATCGATTCCCGATAATTTGTCAGACAAGCTGACAACTATCCCGTGGAACCTCACCCGTCAAGCCAGGATATAGAGGTGCCGATCGTCAGGAGCACTCTAGTGACAATTGGCCACTTCCCTCCTGGCCATGCTGCACCGCGCGCTATGCGACCGCCGGCTACAGGCGCTTGAACAACTCAATTGCGTGATTTGAACAATTCAATCAGCGGCAACGGGATGCCGTCTTCGCTTGGCTGCGCCGGCCCGGGCCGGAACAGCGCGTTCAGCGCGATCGACAGATCCGCCTGCTTGCTCTCGGGCAGATCCTTGCTACGTTCTTGCAGTGCCAGATAGGTCATCGCCTGCACCGATCGCTGGCTGGCATCGCGGGAATCGATCATGCAATCGATGAATTGCCGCGAGATATGCTTCAGCACCCACACCACCGGCAAAGCCGCCGCCGCCAGGATCGGCACCGCGGCCAGATTGATGTCACGACCATCACCGATCAGTTCCCTGAGAGGTCCGCGCAACTCCCAGATCAAATACGCAGTGCCGCCGGACATTATGACGAAAGCGAGAACCCACAATGCGGCCCATATTACCTGCCGGCGCGCCCGGCCCTTCCAGTAATCCACCGGCGACATCAATGTCAGCTTGCTATTATAAAATATCCGTAGCTTCTCCAGTTTGTCGTTCTGATCGGCACGCATCGCTTCCGCGGCCTTGGCTGCTTCCTCACGGCTATTCTTGTTCGCTTCGATTTCCTCTTTCATTGCGTCGATCGTCGCTGCCGATGCCGTACTCAGCGCGCTGAGCACCTGCTCATTTTCCGCGCGGCGTTTCTGCGCGGCCGCTTCATTCTGCTGCACCTGACTCATCCAGTCCTGCCAGGCCGGCGCAAAGGAAGTGGGCGAGGGCGCTCCCATGTTCCAGCGCATCAATGCCAGCATCACCTCGCCGCGCATGGTCGTGTGGATTGAGTTCGTGTCGGGGCCTGTTCCGCGCGCCCTGGCCCAGGCGCCCATCAGTGCCGCCAGCGGGTCGGTTTTGAACACTTCCATGATGCGGGCATCGTCAGGATTCAGCGAACAAAACGCCCGGTCGAACTGGCGCCCTTCGGTGAAGGGCACCATGCGGTTTTCGATATCGGGGAGAGTTGCCGGGTTTGGCGTCTGCGCCAGTCGCTCAAAATGCTCAAGCTGCCGGTGGGAAATTTCCCGGTAAAAGTCGCGAATGGCTGCCAATGGAAAGCCGGCGTTATTTACGGCATCCCTAGAAAGCATTGCCCCCCAGAATTTGCTTTCCTGTCCTGTGAAGTCACGGATATCGGCAACACTCATAAAAGGCTTTTCGATGCCCGGGGCGATCTTGAGCACATAAATCGGCTTTGCATTGGCAGACATTGTTCCCCCGGTTCCTGTTTCTCGATTTCTCCAACATCTTTCCCGATTTTTGCAACATATTAGTGTTTGATCCGGCACAGCACAGACGAACAGAAAATTAAAACCGTATGTTTATGCCCCCATGGGGCCCCTCCTGGGCAGCAATATCCTGCTTTGCCAGTAGCTTATGGGCGGCCAGCAAAGGACATCTTCGCCACAATGGACCGCATATGTTCGGCCAGTATGCGGCGCAAGGGGGATTTGGTCTGATATCCGCGCCGATACAATCCCGAAAACATCATACCCAGAACGAGAAACGGCCCGGACGACGGAGTCGTCCAGGCCGTATGAGAACCTTAAGCCGGCGCCGGAAGCGGCGCCCGGCGCGCTATCAGCCCTGGCGGGCCTTGAAGCGCGGGTTGGTCTTGTTGATGACGTAGACGCGGCCCTTGCGGCGCACCACGCGGCAATCGCGATGGCGGGTCTTGGCGGACTTCAGCGAATTGATGACCTTCATGACACTAACCTTAGATCTAGTCCTGCCCGTGAAGGGCTACGAAAAGGCCGGCGCGACTGGCCGCACCGGCGCGAAAAGCGGGCGGACCATACAAAGCCGGTCCGGGCCTGTCAACGGCGAAAAAGCCCCTGTTTCCCGGCGCCCTTAATAAAGCGGAAGTCTTTTCTGGTACACTCCTAGGGTTGAATAACTGGGGAGTGGCCTGTGCAGCCTGACTGGACCGCCGGATACGTTGCGGAAATCGACTATACCTACGGCTATTACCGTGAACTGGCCCCGGCGCATCTGCGCCTTGCCCTGCTGCTGCGCGGCATCGCTCCGCCCCCCTCCGGGCCGGTGAACTACCTGGAACTGGGCTTCGGCCAGGGTGTCAGCGTCAATATCCATGCCGCCTCCAACCGGGGCTCCTTCTGGGGCACCGATTTCAACCCGAATCAGGCCGCCGGTGCCCGCGCGCTGGCCAAGGCCGGCGGCAACGGCGCCAACCTGCTCGATGATGGCTTCGCCGATCTGCTGGAACGCGACGACCTGCCGAAATTCGACTTCATCACCCTGCACGGCATCTGGACCTGGGTTTCCGACAAGCACCGCGACACGATCGTGGCGATCATCCGCAAGCATCTGGCGGTCGGCGGCGCGGTCTATATGTCCTACAACACGCTGCCGGGCTGGTCGGCCTCGATGCCGGTGCGCCACCTGATGAAGCTGCATGAAGACCTGGCCGGCAGCGCCGAACAGGGCATCCAGAAGCGCATCCAGGCCGCGATTGCCTTCGGCGAGCAGGTGGATACGGCCGGCGCCGCATTCTTCCGCCAGGTACCTGGCGCGCGCGACCGCCTCAAGGGCCTGAAGGACAAGCCGGCCAATTATCTGGCGCATGAGTATTTCAACGCCGACTGGAAGCCGATGTATTTCGCCGATGCGGTGCGGCATCTGGAAACCGCCAAGCTGGGCTACGCGGCGCCTTCCAACCTGCTCGACCATATCGACAACGTGAATTTCAACGAACAGTCGCGGCAGATGCTGGCCAGCATCCAGAACCCGCTGCTGCGCGAAAGCGCCCGCGATTTCGTGGTCAATCAGGTGTTCCGCCGCGATATCTTCACCCGGGGCCAGCGCCTGCTGAGCATGCCGGAACGCACCGCCCTGCTGATGCAGAGCCGTGTGGCGCTTACCAACCTTGCCGGCGAAGTGCCGCTGAAACTCAATGCGGCCATCGGCGAAGTGAACCTGAGCCCGGCGGTCTACACGCCGCTGATCGAGGCCCTGGCATCGGATAATTACCGCGCCAAGACGCTGGGCGAACTGGTGCCGGTGCTGGCGCCGAAGAATATAAACCCGTTGCAGATCATCCAGGCGGTGACCCTGCTGATCGGCGCCAACCATGCTGCCGCGGCGCAGAGTGCGGATGAAGCCGCTGCCGCCGTGCCGTCAGCACAGAAGTTCAATGCCGCCCTGCTGAAGATGGCCCGCGAGCATACCGAGGTGATGTGCATGGCTTCGCCGGTGCTGGGCGCCGGTGTGCCGGTGCCGCGTTTGCAGCAGATGTTCCTTGCCGCCCTTGCCGAGCAGAAGAGCAAGAAGGCGCCGGATGCCACCACGCTGGCCAAGGGCGCCTGGGCGATCATGACCGCCATCGGCCAGCGCGTGGTGAAGGACGGCAAGACGCTGCAAAGCGAGGATGAGAACATCACCCAGCTTGCCGCCGACGCAAAAATCTTCCTCGACCGCCTGCCGCTGCTGCAGGCGCTCGGGGTCGCGGCTTAAGTTCGCGCAAAAAAAGGGATCGTCATGGCCCGCTTCAGGCGGGCCATCCACGAGTTTCTTTTTAAAGACAAGAAAGCAAGACGTGGATGCCCCGCCTGAAGCGGGGCATGACGGTATGTATTGGTTGCGATTTTAAAACACCAGTTCGATCAGGCGCGGGCCGCGCTGGGCGAAAGATCGCTTGAGCGCGGCCGCGAAGCCATCGAGATCCGTGGCGCGCTCAGCCGCGACGCCATGGCCTTCGGCCAGCTTCACCCAATCGGGATTGGGGCGGTCCAGCGTCAGCATGTCGATGGCGCGCGGCCCCGGATTGCCGACGCCGACATTGGTCAACTCGCCCTGCAGGATGGCGTAGCGCCGGTTGGCGAAGATCACGGCGGTAACATCCACATTCTCACGCGCGAAGCTCCATAAAGCCTGCTCGGTGTAGAACGCGCTGCCGTCGCCGGTCAGTGCCACCACCTTGCGGTCCGGCGCCGCCAGCGCCGCGCCCAGAGCCACAGGCAGCGAATAGCCGATCGAGCCGCCCATATTCTGTAGCCAGTCATGGCGCGGACCGCCGGCCATGGCACCGAAAATGCCGCGCCCGGTGGTGATCGATTCATCAACGATGATGGCGTTGTCAGGCATCAGGTTGGCCAGCACGGCGGCAATGCCATCCAGGGTCACCGGGCCACTCGGCATCGGCGGCAGGGCCGGCTTCGGCGCAATCGTGAAATCCGCAGGCGCGCCTAATGCCGCGGCGATGCGTTCCAGCGCATCTTCCACATCATCCTCGATGGCGGCCACCGGCACGCGCAGGCTGCCATCGGGCAGCAATTCGCTCGGGCGGTTCGGATAGGCGAAGAAGGCCACCGGATTCTTGGCACCCACCATCACCAGTTGCTGCACATCCTTGAGATAGCCCAGCGCCACATCCAGCACATAGGGGATGCGGCCGATCTCCGGCAGATGCGGGCCGCGCTCGATGCGGGCATTGCTGCCCTGGCTGGAAACCCGGCAGCCGGTAGTCGCCTGGATGCGGCCGGCCAGCATGATGCCGCGCGCCAGCAGGGCCTTGCCGCCGAGCAGCAGCATGGCGTTCCTGCCGCCGGCCTTCAGCGCGGCAGCGCCGGCCTGGATGGCGGCATCATCCACCTTGCGGCGCGGCGCCACGGCCACTTTCGGCGCCACGGCGGCGGCTTCGTTCCAGGCCGTATCGGCGGGCAGGATCATGGTGGCAACGCCGCCGGCACCGGTCATTGCGGCGGCCACGGCTTGGGCACCCAGCGGGCCGACATCATCAGCCGTGGCGGCCCGGCCGATCCAGGCCGAGACCGGGCGGGCGATACCATCGATATCGGAAGTCAGCGGCGCGTCGTATTGCAGATGATAGGTGGCATGTTCGCCCACCACGTTGACGATGGGCGAGTTGGCCTTGCGCGCGTTATGCAGGTTGGACAGGCCATTGGCGAGGCCGGGGCCGAGATGCAGCAAGGTGGCGGCGGGCTTGCCGGCAAGCCTTGCATAGCCATCGGCGGCACCGGTGACCACGCCTTCGGCCAGCGCCAGCACGCAGCGGATGCCGGGCACATGATCCAGCGCGGCGACGAAATGCATTTCCGAAGTGCCGGGATTGGCGAAGCAGATTTCCACATCGCTCGCCACCAGCGACCGCACCAGACTTTCCGCACCATTCATACTGCCGCCCTCTCCTTCAGCTATCAGCGTGCGGAGAGGCTAGCCGATCCGGCTCAGGTTTTGAAGAAGCGCACCAGGGCCGCCAGTTCCTGCGCCTGGGTGGTGAGCGACTGTGCCGCCGCCGTGGTTTCCTCAACCAGGGCGGCATTGCGCTGGGTCATTTCGTCCATGCTGCCCACGGCAGTGTTGATCTGATCCAGTCCCGTGGCCTGCTCGCGGCTGGCGGCCGCAATCTCGGCGACGATATCCGACACCTTCTTGATTGCCGCAACAATGTCCACCAGCGACTGGCCGGCGCGGTTGACCAGAGTGGCACCGGTCTTGACCTGGGCGTTGGATTCCGAGATCAGCGCCTTGATGTCCTTCGAGGCACTGGCCGAGCGTTGCGCCAGGGCCCGCACTTCCTGCGCCACAACGGCAAAGCCCTTCCCTGCTTCACCAGCGCGGGCCGCCTCCACGCTGGCATTCAGCGCCAGCAGATTGGTCTGGAAGGCGATCTCGTCGATCAGCGCCACGATATCGGAAATCCTGCGTGCGCTCTCCTCGATCTGCGTTACGGCGGCCACTGCATCGCCCACCACCTTGCCGCCGGTCTCGGCGGTATCCCGCGCTGTGGTGGCAAGCTGGTTGGCGGCCTGGGCATTATCCGCATTCTGCCTCACCGTCGTGGTGATCTCATGCATCGAGGCGGCGGTTTCCTCGATGCTGGCGGCCTGGGATTCGGTGCGGCCAGCAAGATCCTGGCTACCGGTGGAAATCTCGGCGGCCGCGCCATGCACCGCTTCCGTCGTCTGCAACAGCCTGCCGGCGAATTCGCGCAGGCGCGAGGCCATGCTGTTGGCACTGTTCTTCAGCGTGGCGAACACCCCCTGGTATTCGCCTTCCACCTGCCGCGTCAGGTCGCCATCGGCCATGGTCTCCATCACGCTGGCGAGCCCGCCGGTAACGGTGCCAAGCGTGCCGGAAAGGCGGTTGAGTTCCTGGCTCAAGGTCAGCAGGAAGCCATCCTTGTCGGTTTCATTCAGGCGCGTCGAGAGGTCGCCCGCCGTGATGCGGCGGCAGAGTTCCGCAACTTCCGCTGCTGCCTGGCGCTCGCGCGCCTCGCGCGCCGCGCGCTGTGCCTCGGCCTCCTGCCGCCGCGCGGCGATTTCCTCTTCCGCGCGCTGCTTCTCAACCGCGTTTTCCTTGAACACCACCAAGGCCGCACCGATACGGCCAACCTCGTCGGTCTGCTGCAACACCGGCACCTGGGCATCGAGATGGCCGTCGGCCAGGCGCTGCATTGCCGCAATCATGCGCTGCAATGGCCGGGTAACGCCGAGCAGCACGATACCCAGCGCCAGCGCCAGACCGGCGGCGCAGCCGATCACGGCGATGATGATCAGTTCGGCGCGCGTTCCCCTGGCTTCCGCCAGGGCCGCTTTCTGCACTTCCTCCTGCTGCTTGTTATAGCGGTCCTCGATATTGCGCAGGCTCTGGCGCGCGGCGTTGAACTGCGCCGAGGCGGCAATGATCGTGGCTTCGGCAGCCGCGAAATCGCCCTTGTCGCTGGTCTCGCGGGCGCTGCGATAAAGTGGGATATACCGGTCCACCGCCGCCTGCATGTCAGCGAAATCCTTGCGGTCGGCATCGGTATTGATCAGCGGTTTCAGCCGCTCCATGCGGCTCTGATAGCGAGTCAGTTCATCATCGGCAGTCTTGATCACGGTATCGCGCAAAGGCGGATCGAGCCGGCGCGTCATCGCCTCGGCCATGCGCACGAACTGCACCAGATTCACCGTGCCGCGCCCGGCATGTTCCAGCCGGGTGGCGGCATCATCAATGCGAACCAGCGCGCGCTCCATCTGGGCCAGCGCGTTCACGCCGCCATAGGCCATCAAGCCCGCCGTGAAAATGAGAATGGTGACAACGCCAAGCAGCTTGGTCAGCAGGCCAAGGTTACGGAACCATGCCATGACGCACCCCCCCGTTTGATTTCCGGTGATTTCTGGCAAACACCAAGTCAAACGGTAAGGAGGCCGGGCGAAATCACCTAGCAATAGTCTGTAGGTTCACAAACAAGTGCGCGCCAATAACGCAACAGTTGCACGCCACCACAACCTACACTGTGGCCGCTTTATACCGTGGCGATGGGCGTCACCGGCGAGCCGACCGCGCCGGTCAGCCTGAGCGGCGGCGCCGTGAGCAGGAAGCGGCTGCGGCCCACCGCCTTGAGCCAGGCGGCGAGTTCGGAGAGATACCAGATTTCACCGAGCGGCACGCCGAGCTTGAACAGGCAATGTTCATGCAACGGCAAGGCGGCATGGCTGCCCTCGCTGGCCGACACATCCTTGGCCGGCAAGCCCTCGACGGCGTAATTATCGGCGATCAGCGCCGCAACGCCGCTGTCGCTGATCCAGTTCAGCAGCCTGCCATCGCGGCCATCGATCACGGCATTGGAATTCTCCAGCCGCTGGCGGTCGGGCCTCGCCTGCATGCTCAGCAGCGTATCGCCGAAGCCGGTATAGAGGCAGAGCATGTCGCCGCTTTCGATTTCGGCGCGCTGCGTTTCCATGGCACGCATCAGGATGTCATAGCCGACCCAGCTGCGCGCCTCGCCCACCAGATCGAACAGGTTGACCAGCACGCCGCGCCCCTGCACGCCATGCCTGGCAAAATTCTCGACACCGAGCGCCTTCACGCCGGGTTGTTCGAACCGGTCCGGCCTCGGCTCGCCGCCATGGTCGATGGCTTCCGGGATTTCCACGCCGCCGCGATAGCCATTGTAGAAACACGGCTCCGGCACGCCATCGCCATCGGCATCAAACATCTGGCCAGCATGGGCGAAGCTGTCCCATTGCGTGGAGTATTGCAGGTAGATCAGCGCCAGGTCGTCGCACATCACATCATTGTGGCGCACATCATAGAGCGACAGGCGATGCACCATGTTAGCGCGGTCGCCGCGCCCGGTGGCGAACAGGCGCGGTGGGAAGCGGCGCGGATTGAGCAGATTACCGCCGGGATATTCCAGCGGCAGGGAGAGGCAGAAGCGCCGCCCCTCGCGCACCTCGGCGATACCCTGGAGGGTCTTTTCAGCCGTGATCAGATTCAGCCGGCCGATCTGATCGTCCGGGCCGAAATCACCCCAGGTCGACCCTTCGGGCCGACGCGTCCAGCGCGGGTTCACACCAGCCTCGCTTTTCTGGAACTCAATGCGCAGCAGCAGCACGTTCCTGCATCGCACCCACCGAGTAATGCTGCCAGCGCGCTTCCACCGCTTCATGCAGTTCCGGCTTGAGGCCGGCGGCGAATGCGGTTTCGGCCACCAGGAACATCGGGCCGATCAGCGCCTGCAACAGATTATCGGCCAGCGCCGGGCGGCGGCCCTCGAAGGCATGGCCGACAAGCTGGAAAATCCAGCCGCCGACAAAGGCCAGCGCGAAAACGCTCCAGCCGATCATGCTGCCCATCATGGCGATCTGATGCGCGGCAACCAGCAGCGCCAGACTGACCAGCAGCATGAGGAAGCCGAACAGGCGGTCGAGCCAGAGATAGAACAGGCCGGTCACGGCCCAGAGCAGCACCGCGCCGGTGAGCGGCAGACCGGCAACACTGCCGAGGTTGATCCAGGCCAGCGGGACGAACAGTGCA
The DNA here is from genome assembly GCF_965278975.1 of Ferrovibrio sp. GTDB lineage: Bacteria > Pseudomonadota > Alphaproteobacteria > Ferrovibrionales > Ferrovibrionaceae > Ferrovibrio. The sequence goes on along the minus strand of NZ_OZ257126.1, from coordinate 3,129,930 downwards.
AAGACAATGGCGGGGATGCCGATGAAATGAGTGGCGCGGTTGCGCGCATCGCGGTGATAGGCGGAATACATCGCCATCTGCTCGACGAAGAACGGATTCATCTGGCCCTCCCGGCTCATTCTTTCCCGCCAGCACCGAGTCGGCACCGGCAGCTTGTGTATAACTCAAGCCTAACCTGCCGTTTTTGCCTGTCAACCCGGGTTTTCCCCAGGCTTTTCGCAGCGCGGGGCGAAAGGGTTTGACTCGATTGCCCGCCTGCCTATGCTCGGGCCATCGCTTAGATCCCGCGGGAGAGCCGTTGGCGGGTCCAGAGATGGAACCCGAGCCCGACGCGCCGAAGGAGCAACCGCCCCGGAAACTCTCAGGCCGAAGGACCGTGGGATCATTGCGAGGCTCTGGAAAGCGGCAACAGGCACAAGCCTGCGGCCCACCGACGGAGTAAGTCGGCTCTCCTTACGGAAAGCAGGCGAATCTCTCAGGTCCACGGACAGAGGGGGCGCAGACGGGCGAAAGCCCGCTGCCGTACCGACTCTTTATATCCGTGGGGACCCGTGGCGACTTCTGGCGCAGATACCGAAAACCTCAAATTCACGCCGCTCAACGCGCTGCACAAGGAATTGGGCGGCAAGATGGTGCCCTTCGCCGGCTATGAAATGCCGGTGCAGTATCCCACCGGCATCCTCACCGAGCACAAGCATACCCGCGCCGCTGCCGGCCTGTTCGACGTATCGCATATGGGCCAGGTGCGCATTACCCCCAAGACTCCGGGCGCCGATCCCGCCAAGTCACTGGAGCGGCTGGTGCCGGGTGACCTGGTGGCGCTGGAAGTGGGCCGCATGCGCTACACGGTGTTCACCAACGATGCCGCCGGCATCCTCGACGATCTGATGGTGAACAAGCGCGCCAATGACCTGTTCGTCATCGTCAACGCCGCGTGTAAAGAGCAAGACGTCGCGCTGCTTACAAGCGGCCTGCCCGATTGCACTGTCGAATACCTGCCCGATCTGGCCCTGCTGGCGTTGCAAGGACCCGAAGCGGTAGCGGTGCTCAGCCGCCTCAACGGGGCCGTGAGCGAGCTGCAATTCGGCCAGGGCGCGGAAATCAAGCTCGGACCGCATGCCTGCTTCGTCACCCGCTCGGGCTATACCGGCGAAGATGGCTGCGAAATCTCGATTGCAGCCAGCGAGGCGGAAGCCTTCGCACGCTGGCTGCTGAGCCAGCCGGAAGTGAAGCCCATCGGCCTGGGTGCGCGCGACAGCCTGCGGCTCGAAGCGGGCTTGTGCCTTTACGGCCATGACATCGACACGGCGACGACCCCGATCGAGGCCGGGCTGAACTGGACGATTTCGAAGCGCCGCCGCGCCGAGGGTGGCTATCCCGGCGCCGCCATCGTGCAGCAGCAACTGGCCAGTGGTGTGACGCGCAAGCGTGTCGGCATCCAGCCGGAAGGCCGCGCCCCGGCCCGCGAAGGCGTCGACGTGCTCAATGCCGATGGCGCCAAGATCGGTGTCATCACCTCGGGTGGCTTCGGCCCCAGCGTCGATGCGCCGGTCGCCATGGGCTATGTCGAAACCGCCTTTGCCGCCGCCGGTACGCCGGTGCAATTGCTGGTACGCGGCAAGCCGCTGCCGGCCAAGATCGTAACCCTGCCCTTCATCACCAAGCGCTACGCCAAAGCCTGAGGAAACCATGCCCACTATCCGCTACACCAAGGACCATGAATGGATCGCCGTTGACGGCAGCACCGGCACCGTAGGCATCACCGATTACGCCCAGAGCCAGCTTGGCGATGTGGTGTTCGTTGAATTGCCGCAGCCGGGCCGCAAGGTGGATGCCGGCGGCGAGATTGCCGTGGTTGAATCCGTGAAGGCGGCGAGCGAAATCTTCGCCCCCGTGGGCGGCAGCGTCACCGAGAGCAACAGCGCGCTGGAAGCCGATCCGGCGCTGGTGAATTCGGCCGCCGAAACCGATGCCTGGTTCTTCAAGCTGACCATCGCCAATGCCGCCGAGCTTGATGGCCTGATGGACCGCGCCGCCTACGACGCCTATCTCAAGACCCTCTGAAGGATCGCTTATGCGCTATCTTGGTCAGACCGCAGCCGACCGCCGCGCCATGCTGGCGGCAATCGGCGTTGATGATATCGATGCCTTGTTCAAGGATGTGCCGCCCGAGGCACTGAACCCGGAAATCGACCTGCCGCCACATCGCGGCGAACTGGAAGTGGAGCGCCATGTGGCGGCGCTGGCGGCGAAGAATCTCTCGCCCGCCGATGCGCCCTGTTTCCTCGGCGCCGGCGCCTATCGCCACCATATCCCGGCCGCCGCCGACCATCTGATCCAGCGCAGCGAATTCCTTACCTCCTACACGCCGTATCAGCCCGAGATCGCCCAGGGCACGCTGCAATACCTGTTTGAATTCCAGACCCAGGTGGCGCTGATCACCGGCATGGATGTGGCCAATGCCTCGCTCTATGACGGTGCCACCGCCTGCGGCGAAGCCGTGCTGATGGCGCAGCGCGTCACCAAGCGGCACAAGGCGGTGCTGTCCGGCGGCCTGCATCCGCATTACCGCGATGTCGTCACCACGCTGCTGCAACAGACCGACCAGCCCTTCACCGCCGCACCGATGGATGTGGATGGCACGGAAGACCTGACGGCGCTGATCGATGACCAGACCGCCTGCGTGGTGGTGCAGAACCCGTCGCTGTTCGGCCATGTGCGCGACCTCACGGCCTTGTCCAAGGCCTGCCAGACCAAGGGCGTGCTGCTGGTGGTGGCGGTGAGCGAAGTGGTATCACTCGGCCTGATCACGCCGCCGGGCGAAATGGGCGCCGATATCGTGGTGGCGGAAGGCCAGAGCATCGGCGTGCCGCTGAGCTTCGGCGGACCCTATGTCGGCCTGTTCGCGGCGAAGGAGAAATTCCTGCGCCAGATGCCGGGCCGGCTCTGCGGCGAGACCGTGGACCAGGACGGCAAGCGCGGCTTCGTGCTCACGCTTTCGGCGCGCGAGCAGCATATCCGCCGCGAGAAGGCGACCTCGAATATCTGCACCAATTCCGGCCTCTGCGCGCTGGCCTTCACCATCCACCTGAGCCTACTCGGCGAGGCCGGGCTGGTACGGCTGGCGGAGATCAATCACGGCAAGGCGGTTGAACTCGCCGAGCGCCTGGACGGCCTGAAGGGTGCCAAAGTGTTGAACCAGGCGTTCTTCAACGAATTCACCCTGCGCCTGCCCAAGCCGGCGAAGCAGGTGGTGGAAGCACTGGCGGCCAAGGGCATCCTTGGCGGGGTGCCGGCCTCCAGGCTGTGGCCCGACGAACCGGAGGCAGAGAACCTGCTGCTGCTTGCCGCCACCGAGACCAACACGGATGAAGATGTCGAGGCGCTGGTTGCGGCGCTTGAGGAGGTGCTGTGATGCTGAACCGCCAGGGACGCCCCACCACGCCGAATGCCACGAATGAAACCGGCCAGCTTGCGACGATTGGCGGTCATCGCGGCCTCGACCATGAAGAACCGCTGATCTTCGAGCAGGGCGAGGAAGGCCGCTGCGGCGTCGATCTGCCGGAAGCGCCTGCCGTGACCCAGCGCCTCGGCGGCCTGCGCCGCAAAGGCGCGATCGGTCTGCCGGGCCTCTCCGAGCCGCAGGTGATCCGCCATTTCGTGCGCCTGAGCCGCAAGAACTACGCCATCGACATGGGCGTGTTCCCGCTCGGCTCCTGCACCATGAAGCATAACCCGCGCCTGAATGAGAAGCTGGCGCGCTGGAAGGGCCTGGGCGACTTGCATCCGATGCAGCCGGTCAGCACCGTGCAGGGCGCGCTGCAATTGATCGCCGAACTGGCCGACTGGCTGAAATGCCTCACCGGCATGCCGGCGGTAGCGATGAGCCCCGCTGCCGGCGCCCATGGCGAACTCTGCGGCCTGATGGCTATTCGTGCCGCCCTGATCGCGCGCGGCGATGCCCGCAAGCGCATCCTGGCACCTGAATCCGCGCATGGCACCAATCCCGCCACGGCGGCGATGTGCGGCTACGAAGTCGATCCGATCCCGGCGACCGCCGATGGCCGCGTCGACCTTGAGGCGCTGAAGGCCAAGCTCGGCCCGGATGTGGCGGCGATCATGCTGACCAATCCGAATACCTGCGGCCTGTTCGAGCGCGAGATCAAGCAGGTGGCCGACCTGATCCATGGCGTTGGCGGCTTCTTCTATTGCGATGGCGCCAATTTCAACGCCATCGTCGGCAAGGTGCGGCCGGGCGATCTCGGCATCGATGCCATGCATATCAACCTGCACAAGACCTTCTCGACGCCGCATGGTGGCGGCGGCCCCGGCTCGGGTCCGGTGGTGCTGTCGAAGGCGCTGATGGATTTCGTGCCGCTGCCCTATGTGATGCTGACCCAGGCCGGCTACAAGCTGGTGGAAATCGACATGAGCGGCACCAGCTTCGGCCGCATGAAGGCATTCCACGGCCAGATGGGCATGTTCATCCGCGCGCTGGCCTACATGCTCAGCCATGGCGGCGACGGCCTCAAGCGCGTGGCGGAAGATGCAGTGCTGGCGGCCAATTATGTGATGGCGACCTGCGGCGACGTGATGAGCCCGGCCTTTGAAGGCCCCTGCATGCACGAAGCCCTGTTCGACGATGCTTTCTTGAAGGATACCGGCGTCACCACGCTGGATTTCGCCAAGGCACTGATCGACGAGGGCTATCACCCGATGACCGTCTACTTCCCGCTGGTGGTGCATGGCGCGCTGCTGGTGGAGCCGACGGAATCGGAAAGCAAGGATGCGCTGGATCACTTCATCGGCGTGCTGCGCGGCTTGGCCGAGCGTGCCCGCGCGGGCGGCAACGCGGAATACTTCCAGGGTGCGCCACGCCTAACACCGCGCCGCCGCCTGGACGAAACCCAGGCCGCGCGCAAGCCGGTGCTGCGCTGGAAGCCGGCGCCCGATACCAAGGCGGCGGCGGAGTGAAGGGTCAGTAGGAAACAGGGGGGCTGGGGATAATTGGAGCCAATGACACACGATAGTCGTGCGATAGCAAACTTTCTGTTAGATGACGCAGATCGAAAAAATCTGCGCCTTTCTAATCTTGTTATATTGAAAATTTTATACTTTTCGCACGCGACGTATTTGCTTGAGCACAATAAATCTCTTTTAAGGGACGACTTTGAGGCTTGGGAACATGGCCCTGTTATTCGCATCGTCTATGAGAATTTTAAAAGCTGGAAAGATCGGCCCATCAAATCTCGTGCGAAGCGTATCAATTTTGACACCGGAGAAAACGAGGCTGTCGCCTATACGTTAGATAGCGAGGAAACGTCTTTTCTCAAAAAGATGCTCGATACCTATGTCAAAATCCCGCCGTTTGTTCTTTCTGAAATGTCACATGAGAAAGGGGGGCCGTGGGATTACGTTTGGAATCAACCTGACGGAAGAACCCATCTAGGCATGGTAATCACCGATTCGATCATCAGGGCAAAATTTATGCCTCAGATGGACCGGAAGTGCCTTATTTAGAATCAATAGCTTATCTATTATTTTTGTGGATTTACAACTATGACTCCACAAAATACCTGATCCAACGTATATCTGGCATAGGAACAAAAGCTGGATATCCTTGTGATGGCCGACATCAACATTCCCCCAGATTTTGATTTGCCCACTCTCATGAACGGCACCCTTCATTCCGCCAAAGTTGGACTGGAGGGCTTCAATCTCAAGTCTCCAGGGCCATTTAGCTATGACCCTACGCGAGATAACTGTCCCAGAATTGCGAAGGGTAATTTCACTGAAGCGCAAATTCGCCAATTCTGCGAAAATATTCGCCCACCATCAGGACAGGCCCCAAACTTTGCAGCCTCGAGATTGTTGCTGGGTTTGGAGAAACCAAAAGATTTGGTGGTTATTCCACTTACTGCGCGCAAGATTTTTATGCGGCCTGATGTTGGCTTTCCCGTGCGGCCGCAGATTGCTTATCGTGATCAGTCTGGAGCCAAACGCATTCTGATACTCCAGCCACGCGAAAGCCACGACTACACACTAGATGCGTACGGTTTGGTGGCCTCAATGGTCCGCTATGCATATGCAAAAGATGATCTGGAAGGCGCCATTGTGGAAATTGTCGATTTGCAGATTCCGTATGGTAGCACCGAGCGGAAACTGCGGAAGTTCCTTTCATCAGAGTTGCCTCTGGTAAGTAATGAGGAAATCCGTGAGAGGTTCGACATAATCGTTCAGGCCTACGACATACTTAAAGCGGAAGGATTTGTGAGAAAGGCAAGCCCTCCCCGTAAGTTTTACAGGGATGATAAAACAATTGAGATGTTTCCAGACGCACCGAAATTCTAGCGTCAGCATCATCAATCCAGATTGAGCCGTGCGGCGGCCTGGGCAGCCAGGTCGCCGCTACCATGTTCGGCATTGAGATGCAGCCAGTCGGCTGGCGGCTCGATCACATCGGCCTGGAAGCGCACCACATCTGGCGTGGCATCCGAGGCATCTCCGCGCCGCGCGGCCACGCGCTGGCAGAGCAGATCGGTGCCGCCATCAAGCCACAGGCCGCGGAACACGGCGTTGCAGTGCAGTGCCAGCCTGGCCGCGGCTTCGCGCTCTGACTGCTTGCCAAATACCGCATCCAGGATCACCGGCACGCCAGCGGTAAGCAATTGCCGCGCATGTTCCAACATGGCGGCATAGACCCGCATGCTGGCCTGCGGTGTGTAGCTTTCCGGCGAGAGCCGGGTGGCAGGCGCAACACCGGCGAGCCGCTTGCGCAGCACATCGGAGCGCAGCACCACGGCGCCGCAGACGGCATCGAAGCGCGGCGCCAGCGCGCGGGCCAGCGTGGTCTTGCCGGTGCCGGAACGGCCACCGATGGCGAGCAGCACAGGCGTTGCCGGGCGCAGCACGCGCCGCGCCAGCGCCAGATAGCGCCGCGCCTCGGGCCATTGTTTCGGCTGCAACCCGGTGACATGGGCGCGGATCGCGGCACGCAGCGAGATATAGAGCGGCAGCAGCGGCAGCGCGCCGTCATCGCCGCTCTGCTCCAGGTAGCGGTTCAGCGCCCGGTTGGCGAGATCGACACGGTTATGCGCCAGCAGGTCCATCAGCAGGAAGGCGATATCGTAGGCGGTATCGGTGCGCGCCAATGCGGCATCGAATTCCAGGCAATCGAACAGTACAGGCTTGCCATCCAGCAGGCAGATGTTGCGCAGATGCAGGTCGCCATGGCCGTGGCGGACGCGGCCTTCGGCGCTGCGGCGTGCCAGCGGCAGGGCCAGGCGCGACAAGGCCGCCTCGGTTTCCTGGCGCAGGTCGGCCACGGCACTATCCGGAAGCACTTCCGGGGCCAGCCGTGCGAAGCTTTCATTATTCATCGCCGCCACGCGCCGCACCGCCCGCAAGGCATCATCCTCCAGCGGCGGCAGGGTGGCATGGAAACCGGCAATGGCTTCCGCCGTGGCCTCGATCAGCGCCGGGGTGAGCGTGCCGGCGGCAAGCTGGCGGTCGAGCGTCGCGTCATCCTTGAAGCGGCGCATCTCCACCAGCCACTCAATGGCATCGCCCGGCTCCACATCGCGCGGCGCCATGTGCAGCCGGCCCTGGCCATCGCGGAGCACGGCACGCAGGCCGAGATAGAGCGCCGGCGCGGTGCGGCGGTTCAGCGCAAGTTCCTGCCGCGCGGCTTCATGGCGCTTTGCCAGGGTGGAGAAATCGACATAGGGGAGTTGCACGGCCCGCTTCAGCTTGTAGACGCGGTCACCGCAGAGATAGAGCCGGGAGATATGGGTCTCGACAGTTCGTTCGAGAGATGGCTCGGTGAACAGGCGGTCGAGGTCGGGCGGGTTTGGCTGGATGCGCATGGGGGCAGTCTACGCCCCGAAAATGACCCCGCCTTGACCCAGGACAAATTGCCCGGGCCAAGGCGGGGCCGTTTCACGGGAAACCGGCTTTACGGCAGCGCCCGATTTACGGCAGGGGCGGACGGCGGCCACTCAGCAGGCTCATCACCAAGGTAACGAAAAAGATTACCAGGAAGACGAAGAACAGGATCTGGGCGATGCTGGAGGCGGCGGCGGCGATGCCGCCGAAGCCGAACAGGGCGGCCACCATGGCCAGAACGAAGAATACGACAGCCCAATACAGCATGATCTTTCTCCTTGTTTCAGGGATCGACCAGTCCATCGGAACGCCGCAATGGGGCAAGGATACGGGGAAAGCAGGGCATTTCCGCCCTATAGGTTAACCCGGCCAGAGTGTGTTTCACGTGAAACACCTAGGGAACGACAAGAGTGTTTCACGTGAAACACTCCGCGAACACGACAATCAGGAAACGCGATTCCAGGCGAGACAGCACACCAATAGCGCCGCTAGACTGCCGCTATGCCGCTGCTGCGCCTTATGCTCGTCCTGTTGTTAGCCTGCGCCGCGCCGACGGCCTGGGCGCAGTCCTCAGCTAAGCCACCCGCGCTAAAACTCGTTGCTACCATCCCCCATGAGCAAATTGCCGACATGTCTTGGAGCGTGGATGGCCGGCATTTGGCCACTTCGGGGCTGCTTAGCATTGAAAAACGAATATTGGGAGCAAAGATACTCCCCACCATTGCCGTATGGGAGGTGTCTGGGAAGAAGCTGGTAAAGGCCTACACAAAAAACGGCCCCTACACAGATGTAACTCTGATCGGAACGCAGCCTCTGGTCTTGGGATATCTGCCGACAACGCCGGATTGGAATGGCTCCGTTGCCTTTTCCATATGGGATGCAAAGTCGGGCGCTTTGTACCGGCATGTATATGGGCCGACCCCAATAGACGACCCACACGCTCTTCAGAAAAACGCTCCGCGTTCCCTATCGTACAGCTATGCCGGAAACCGCATAGCGGCCGCCCATGTCGGAGGCAAAGATATCTTCTTATACAATGCGGTGGATGGATCTCGCGAAGATATCATCAATACCGACGTGCTTGCTCATAGTGTCTCGCTTAGTCGTGACGGCAGCCTGTTGGCTTTCGGCCAGCAAAGTCGCCAAATCATCATCCAGCTTCCATCGAAGCAGCAGCTCGCAAGTTTCTATCCGTTTGATACTGGATCAAGTGGCACCGCATGGAGTCCCGATGGGAAAAGAGTAGCCTTCATAAAAAACTATTTGTCAGGCATCAAGGCGTCGGCGCATTCAGACATTAAAGTCTATAATGCGGCAACAGGTGAACTCCTGCATGACTATATTGGTGATTTTTCCGGTGCGGCCGTTGTTGGGTCTCGACAGACAATAGCCTGGAGTTTTGATGGGCGCTTCATTATCACCAGCACGTCTGACGGTGTGATTCGGCTCTGGCGTGCTGATCGGCCTGAACTATTGATGGAAGTGCTTCGAGAAAAGGGACTGGGAAGCGCCATTGCCCTTTCGCCCGTGGCGAATTTACTCGCTATAGCAGGGCGCAGCTCGGTACGGATTTATGAAATCAAGTAAACAAGCCGATGGGAATCTTGTAGGTGTGCCTAGCCTTCAGCGTTTCTCGGCGACCATGAGATAGTTCACATCGGTGTCGCGGCTGATGGTCCAGCGTTCGGAAAGCGGTGCATAGCTGGCGCCGGCGACCTGGGTAACGCTAAGTGAGGCATCGCGCAGCAGTTTGGCCAGCTCGTGGGGTTTTAGGAATTTTTTCCAATCATGGGTGCCGGCGGGCAGCCAGCGCAGGATGTATTCGGCGCCGACGATGGCGAGCGCATAGGCCTTGGGTGTGCGGTTCAGGGTCGCCGCCACGAGCAATCCGCCCGGATACCCGGCGGCGGGCGGCTTGAGCATCTGCCCCAGCGCGCGGCAGAAGCCGGCCGGATCGGCGACATGCTCCACCACTTCCAGCGCCAGGATCACGTCGAAACGCTCGCCCGCCGCCACCAGTTCCTCGGCAGCCGTGCAGCGATAGTCGATTTCCAGGCCGGATTCGGCAGCATGGTGGCGGGCGACGCCGATATTCTTCTCCGAAGCATCGACGCCGACCACGCTGGCGCCGAGCCGAGCCATCGGTTCCGAGACCAGGCCGCCGCCGCAGCCGATATCCAGCAGCCGCAAGCCGCTGAGCGGCGAGTCACCCAGGGGATCCAGGCCGAAATGCCCGGCCACGGCATCGCGCACGAAGCCGAGCCGCACCGGATTGAACTTGTGCAGCGGACGGAAACTTCCCACCGGATTCCACCACTCGGCGGAAAGCGCGGAAAACCGCTCTATTTCGGCTGGATCGACACTGGCGGCCTGGACACTCATGGCGGTAACTTTATCTCGCCTCTCGGCTTGCTTAAACAGACGGCGCAAGCGTATTAATACGCGCCTTTTTCCGGCCCCTTCCCGTCTCCGTTTACGCTGCCCTGTCAGGGGCTTCGGCGCGGCAACGGACGGGTCAGCCGGCGGCAGGCGCAGTCTATAACGGAACCAGACACAGGACGAGCCGCATGGCGCGCTTGGTGATGAAATTCGGCGGCACCTCGGTCGGCTCGGTGGAGCGGATCAAGAATGTCGCGCAAAAAGTGAAGCGCGAAGTCGAGGCCGGCCATCAGGTGGCGGTGGTGGTCTCCGCCATGTCGGGCGAAACCAACAAGCTGGTGGACCTGTGCAAGGCCATCGACCCGGTGCATGACCAGCGCGAATACGACGTGGTGGTGGCCTCCGGCGAACAGGTGACCACCGGCCTGCTCAGCATCGCGCTGCAGGCGGCGGGCGTGAAGGCGCGTTCCTGGCAGGGCTGGCAGATTCCGATCCGCACCAACGGCATGCATGGCCGGGCGCGCATCGAGAGCATCGAGGCCGAACGCCTGCTGGCCGACATGGCCGGCGGCACCGTGGCCGTGGTGGCCGGGTTCCAGGGCATGGGCCCGGAAGACCGCGTCGCCACTCTGGGCCGGGGCGGCTCGGATACCTCGGCGGTGGCTCTGGCCGCAGCCTTGCAGGCCGACCGCTGCGATATCTATACCGATGTGGACGGCGTCTATACCGCCGATCCGCGCATCGTGAAAAAAGCGCGCAAACTCGATAAGATCACCTACGAGGAGATGCTGGAGTTGGCGTCGCTGGGCGCCAAGGTGCTGCAGACCCGCTCGGTCGAGATGGCGATGAACCATCGGGTGCGCACGCAGGTTCTGTCGAGCTTTGCCGATCAGCCCGGCACGCTCGTTGTGGATGAGGAAGAGATCGTGGAAAAGCAGATCGTATCGGGTGTCACCTATTCCGCCGACGAGGCCAAGATCACGCTGATCGGCGTGGCTGACCGCCCGGGCATCGCGGCCTCGATCTTCGGCCCGCTGTCGGATGCCGGCATCAATGTCGACATGATCGTGCAAAACATCTCGGAAGACGGCAAGAAGACCGACATGACCTTCACGCTGGGCCGTGCCGATCTCGACCGCGCCGTGGCGCAGCTTGAGAAGATGAAGGGCCAGCTCGACTGGGCCAAGCTGGTGCCGGACAAGAATGTGGTGAAGGTGAGCGTGGTGGGCGTGGGCATGCGCAGCCATGCCGGCGTGGCGCATACGATGTTCAAGGCCCTGGCCGACAAGGGCATCAACATCCAGGCGATCACCACGTCTGAAATCAAGGTCAGCGTGCTGCTTGCCGCCGACTATACGGAACTGGCGGTGCGCTCGCTGCACACCGCTTTCGGTCTCGACGCCGAGTAATATCGCGCCGGACCATGCAGGGGGCTGGATGTATTTTGGGGGCGACGCCAGGCCGACCGGAGTGATCCGGACGGGCGATCGGGACCGGGGAGACCCGGCATGATCGCGCGTGCTCCATCGCCAGGCCCCCGTGGCCTGCTGCGCCGCCTGCGCGAGATCATGGCGGAGGCCGGCAGCGTCGATGAACGCCTGGCCCGCGTGGTGCGCTCCATCGCCGCCAACATGGTGGCGGAAGTCTGCTCAGTCTACCTGCTGCGCAACGACGAGCTGGAACTTTACGCCACCGAAGGTCTGAACCCGGAAGCAATCCACAAGACGCGGCTGAAGGTCGGCGAAGGCCTTGTCGGCGATATCGCCGCCCATGCCCGCCCGCTGGCGCTGGCGGATGCGCAGAACCACCCACAATTCGCCTATAAGCCGGAAACCGGCGAAGAGATCTATCATTCGCTGCTTGGCGTGCCGTTGCAGCGCGACGCGCGCGTGATCGGCGTGCTGGTGGTGCAGAACAAGACCCGCACCCAGTATTCCGAGGAAGAAGTCGAAGTCCTCGAAACCATTTCGATGGTACTGGCCGAGATGGTGGCCTCGGGCCAGCTGGTCGGCGCCGACGATGCCCCCGTGCTGGCGCGTGCTCCGTCGCTGCCGTTCCGCGCCGATGGCCGCGTGCTGTCCGAGGGCCTGGCCATCGGCCAGGCGGTGCTGCACGAGCCGCGCATCCAGATCACCAAGACCATCGCCGACGATATTCCGCTGGAAAAGAGCCGGCTGGATGCCGCCGTTGCCTCGATGCGCGACCAGGTGAACCAGATGCTGGACGCGCCGGACGACGACATCGTCGGCGAGAGCCGCGATGTGCTGGAAACCTATAAGATGTTCGCGCATGACACCGGCTGGCTGGCCAAGCTGCACGGCGCGGTGGAATCCGGCCTCACAGCGGAAGCAGCCGTGCTGCGCGTGCAGGGCGATACGCGCCACCGCATGCAGGCGATCACCGATCCGTATCTGCGCGAACGCCTGGCCGATCTCGACGATCTGGCCAACCGCCTGCTGCTGCATCTCTCGGGCAAGACCGCGCGTTCGGTGGCGGAGAACCTGCCCGATAACGGCATCCTGTTCGCCAAGGCGATGGGTCCGGCGGAATTGCTGGACTATGACCGCCGCAAGCTGCAGGCGCTGGTGCTGGAGGAAGGCACATCCAGCAGCCATGTCGCCATCGTGGCGCGCGCGCTGGGCATCCCGGTGATCGGGGGCATCGGCGGCGCCATTGCCCGCGTCGAGCCGGGCGACCAGGTGGTGGTGGATGGCGACCATGCGCAGATTTTCGTACGCCCCGGCCCTGATGTGGTGCGCGCCTTCGAGCAGAGCCTGCATCTGCGCCAGGCACGGCTGGCGAAATATGCCGCCCAGCGCGACGAGCCGCCGGTCACCCGTGACGGCAAGCGCATCGCATTGCTGGTCAATGCCGGCCTGCTGATCGACCTGGCGCATCTGGACGAGACCAATGCCGATGGCATCGGGCTGTACCGCACCGAATTGCAGTTCCTGGTGCGCCCGACAATGCCGAAGGCCGATGCGCAGGAACAGATCTACCGCCGCGTGATCGAGCATGCCGGCGAGCGCCCGGTGGTGTTCCGCACGCTGGATGTCGGCGGCGACAAGGTGCTGCCCTATCTCGCCAAGCATCCGGAAGAAAATCCGGCCATGGGCTGGCGCGCCATCCGCATCGCGCTGGACCGCCCGGCTCTGCTGAAGGTGCAACTGCGCGCCATGTTGCAGGCGGCGGAAGGCCGCGTGCTGCATGTGATGTTCCCGATGATTGCCGAGGTGGACGAATTCCGCCGCGCGCGCAAGATGCTGGACCGCGAAGTGGCGCGGCTGAAAGCACTGAAGCGCCCGGTGCCGCGCGATGTGAAGGTCGGCACCATGCTGGAAGTGCCGGCCCTGGCCTGGCAGTTGCCCGCCCTGCTGCCGCTGGTCGATTTCGTCTCGGTCGGTTCCAACGACCTGATGCAGTTCCTGTTCGCCACCGACCGCGGCAATCCGCGCATGATGGATCGCTACGATCCGCTCAGCCCCAGCATGGTCAGCTTCCTGCGCTGGGTGGTGCAGCAATGCAAAACCTACGAGAAGCCGCTCACCATGTGCGGCGAGATGGGCAGCCGACCTTTGGAAGCCATGGCGCTGCTCGGCCTCGGCTTCGAACGGCTGTCGATGCCGGCCAATGCCATCGGCCCGGTGAAAGAGATGCTCCGTAGCCTGGATGTTCTCTCGCTTGCGGAATTTTTGGAGGGCCTCTACTATCTGCCCGACCACAGCCTGCGTGCACGATTAGAAGAATTTGCACGCGAAAACGGTGTGATAGTTTAAATAATCCGCTCCGCTATTGGCAGTTGTGAATCGAGCCGAAAGTTTTCTTTTCGTTCGATTACGGTGACCGTTTGAAGGAATACGGTCGCCTGTAAAAGCGTGATGCGGTGAGTAAGGCAGTGAGTTGAAGTGTTGCGGAAGGGGATCAAGCCCGTCATGAGCGCAGAAGCCGGAGACAAGCCGGCCGCTTCTACTGCCGGCCCCTATGAGGGCGTCGGCAACAGCCTGAAGATCGTCCGCGAGCGGCAGGGATTGTCGCTCGTCGACGTGGCTGCGCGCACCCGCATCCGCCGCCAGCATCTCGATGCCATCGAAGGCGGCCGCTTCACCGAACTGCCCGGCCCGATCTACATCACCGGCTTCCTGCGCACCTATGCCGAAACGCTCGGCCTCGATCCCGAACAGGTGGTGCAGAATTTCCAGTCTGAAAGCGACATCGCGCGCCAGCGCAAGGAACTGGTGTTCCCGATGCCGCGCCCGGAACAGCGCACGCCGCGCCTGCTGCTGGTGCTGCTGGCGCTGATCGTCGCCATCGGCGCCTATGCCGTGTGGTATCGTTATCAGGAAACCTTCCGCAGCGGCGCCGAACTGGTGAAGGCCGTGCCCGGCCGCCTTGCCGATCTGGTACCGCCGCCAACCCCGATCATGGCCGCGCCACGCCCGGCACCCACACCGGCTGCACCGGCGGCGGCCGCAACAGCCAGCGCATCAGTTCCTGCGCCCGCGCCAACACCCAGTGCATCGCCTGCCACAGCCGTGACGGCGCCTGTCATGGCAACCGCGCCGGCTGCACCGGTTCCGCCGGCACCTGTTCCGGCAACACCAGCCCCGGCTGCTTCACCGGTACCGGCCACTTCGCCAGCCGCGACGCCTGCCCCGCCCCCTACCCCGGCCCCTGCTCCAGTGGTGGCTGCCGCGCCTGCGGTGCCAGTGCCGGCGCCCGTGCCGGCCTCGGCAACGGCTGCGGTGTCAACGCCGCCCGCCACCAGCACGGCGCGCTTCGGTGGCGATCCTGGCCGCGTGGTGATCAAGGCCGATGCGCAAAGCTGGGTGCAGGTGCGCGGGCCGAATAACGAGCCATTGTTCACCCGGCTGATGGCGGCGGGGGAAACCTATGCCGTGCCGGGCCGCGAGGGCCTGACCTTGGCCACCGGCAATGCCGGCGGCATCCTGCTCACCCTGGATGGCAAGGCCCTGCCGCGCTTAGGCGATACCGGCGAGGTGAAACGCGGTGTGACACTGGATGCCGAGGGGCTGAAAACCGCCCTGAAAGTAGAGTAGCTGCCATCTGAAAATCGGGTAGCCGCCGTTGCCTCCGGCGCCAAAAAGCGCCATGTTACGCCCATCATGAGCATCCGCCCCTATCGCGATATCCAGCGGCGCAAGTCGCGGCAGATTTTCGTCGGCAAGGTGCCGGTGGGCGGCGACGCGCCGATCACCGTGCAGACCATGACCAACACGCTGACCAGCGACGTCAAGGCAACGGTGGAACAGATCCGGCGCTGCGAGGAAGCCGGTGTCGATATCGTGCGCGTGTCCTGCCCCGACGAAGCCTCGACGGCGGCGCTGAAGGAAATCGTGCGCCAGGCCCGGGTGCCGATCGTTGCCGACATCCATTTCCACTACAAGCGCGCCATCGAGGCGGCCCAGGCTGGTGCTGCCTGTCTGCGCATCAACCCGGGCAATATCGGCTCGGCCGAGCGCGTGCGCGAAGTGGTGAAGGCGGCCAAGGACCATGGCTGCTCCATGCGCATCGGCGTCAATGCCGGCTCGCTGGAAAAGCACCTGCTGGAAAAATATGGCGAGCCCTGCCCGGAAGCCATGGTGGAAAGCGCCATGGACCATGCGCGCATCCTGGAAGACCATGACTTCCGCGAATTCAAGATCAGCGTGAAGGCTTCCGACGTATTCCTCGCCGTGGCCGCCTATCAGGGCCTGGCCGAGGCCTGCGACTACCCGCTGCATATCGGCATCACCGAAGCCGGCGGCCAGCGCATCGGCACGGTGAAATCCTCCATTGGGCTTGGCATGCTGCTGTGGTCCGGCATCGGCGATACGCTCCGCGTCTCGCTCTCTGCGGCGCCGGAGGAGGAAGTGCGCGTCGGCTTCGACATGCTGAAGTCGATGAACCTGCGCCATCGCGGCGTCAACGTGATTTCCTGCCCGTCCTGCGCACGGCAGCAATTCGATGTGATCCAGACCGTGGAACTGCTTGAGAAGCGCCTGGCGCATATCACCACGCCGATGACGCTGAGCGTGATCGGCTGCGTGGTGAACGGCCCCGGCGAAGCGCGCGAGACCGATATCGGCTTCACCGGCGGCGGCAAGGGCTCGCATCAGGTCTATCTCGCCGGCCAGCCGGCGCACCGGCTGCAGAACGAAGATATCGTGCAGCATCTTGTGCGCCTGGTTGAGGCCAAGGCGCGCGAGATCGAGGCCGCGAAGGCCGACAAGGACACGGCAGCCGACGCTGCCGATTAGCGATCAATCCGTTTTACCCAAGGAGCGACCCGTGGCCCAGTTCCAGCCCGTGCGCGGCACCCATGATCTACTGCCCGATGACTATGCCCGCTTCCGCAGCGTAGTGGACACCGCGCGGCTTGCGGCCAGCCTTTATGGCTATCGCGAAATGGCAACGCCGATCTTCGAATTCACCGATGTGTTTGCCCGTTCGATGGGCGAGACTTCGGATGCCGTGTCGAAGGAGATGTATGCCATCAACGACCGCGGCGGCGAGAACCTGGCGCTGCGCCCGGAATACACTGCCGGCATCTGTCGCGCCTTCATCTCCAACGGCCAGCAGCAGAATGTTCCGTTCAAGGCTTTCGCCTGGGGCCCGATGTTCCGCTACGAACGGCCGCAGAAGGGCCGCCAGCGCCAGTTCCACCAGATCGACGTGGAAGTGATCGGTTCGCCTGAACCGCAGGCCGATGTGGAAGTGATCACGCTGGGCGCCGATATCCTGCGCCGTCTCGGCATCCTGGATAAATGCACCCTGCTGCTCAACACGCTGGGCGACCCGGAAAGCCGGGCTGCCTATCGCGACGCTTTGGTGGCGTATTTCTCCCAGCACAAGGCCAGCCTGTCGGAAGACAGCCTGAAGCGCCTGGAGAAGAACCCGCTGCGCATCCTCGATTCCAAGGATGAAGGCGACCGCAAGCTGGTGGCCAATGCGCCGCTGATCGATGATTTCCTCACGCCCGCTGCGGCCAATTTCTTTGCCGCCGTGAAGCAGGGCCTTACTTTGGCCGGCGTGCCGTTCCAGGTCGATCCGCGCCTGGTGCGCGGCCTGGATTACTACACCCACACGGCGTTCGAATTCGTCACCACGCATCTCGGCGCCCAGGGCGCGGTGATTGCCGGTGGCCGCTATGATGGCCTGATCCAGCAGCTTGGCGGCCAGCCAACGCCCGGCATCGGCTGGGCCGGCGGCATCGAGCGCCTGGTGCTGTTGAGCGATCCACAGGTCGCCGCCACCGAGGCCGTTGCCATCGTGCCGATCGGCGAGCCGGCGGAAGCCGCCGCCGTGGCGCTGGCAACCGAATTGCGCGCGGCGAATATCGCCGTGGAACTTGGCTACAAGGGCAATGTGGGCAAGCGCATGAAGCGCGCCGACAAGCTTGGCTGCCGCTTCGCCGTGATCTTCGGCGATGACGAACTGGCCAAGGGCGTGGTGAAGCTGAAGGACCTCAAGGCCGGCAGCGAAACCGAAGTGGCGCGCGGCGACCTGGCGGCACACCTGCAGCAACGCGGGTGAAATAACATGGACCTGCCCGCCCTGCCCGAGGCCAAACTCGACAAGGTGCTTGACCGTTTCGACCGGCTGCAATCCGAGATGGCCTCGGGCAGCGCCGGCGAGGCTTTCGTCAAGCTGTCGAAGGAATATGCCGAGCTGGAGCCGCTGGTGGAGGGTATCCGCCATTGGCAAGCCAAGCGCGCCGAACTCGCCGACCTCGCGGCGATGAAGGATGACGCAACAGCCGATGCCGAGATGCGCGACCTGGCCGAGGCCGAGTGGAAGGAAGCCCAGGCGGCGATGCCGGAAATCGAGCGCGGCCTGCTGATCCTGCTGCTGCCGAAGGACGCGGCGGATGAGAAGAACGCCATACTCGAAGTGCGCGCCGGCACCGGCGGCGACGAAGCGGCCTTGTTCGCCGCCGAACTGTTCGCCATGTATCGCGGCTATGCGGCGCAGAAGGGCTGGCGCTTCGAGGTGATGAACATCGCCGACACCGAACTCGGCGGCGTGCGCGAGGCCGTGGCAGAGATTTCCGGCCGTGGCGTCTATGCCCGGCTGAAATTCGAAAGCGGCGTGCATCGCGTGCAGCGCGTGCCGGCGACGGAAGCCTCAGGCCGTATCCATACCTCGGCCGCCACCGTGGCGGTGCTGCCGGAAGCCGAGGACGTGGATATCCAGATCAACGAAAGCGATCTGCGCATCGATGTCTACCGCTCCTCGGGTGCCGGCGGCCAGCATGTCAACACCACGGACTCGGCGGTGCGCATCACGCATCTGCCCACCGGCATCGTGGTGGCACAGCAGACCGAGCGCAGCCAGCATAAGAACAAGGCGCAGGCGATGAAGCTGCTGCGCGCCAAGCTGTATGAGACCGAGCGCGACAAGCTGGCCTCGGCGCGTGCGGCGGACCGCAAGGGCCAGGTCGGCTCCGGCGACCGCTCGGAACGCATCCGCACCTACAATTTCCCGCAAGGCCGCGTCACCGACCACCGCATCAACCTGACGCTCTACAAGATCGAGCAGATCGTGACCGGCGAGGCGCTGGACGAAGTGGTGGAGGCGCTGATCGCCGAGGACCAGGCCGGGCGGCTCGCCGCCCTCAACGATTGACCCGGATAGATACAGCCCTGCGCGACGCCACGGCGGCGCTGAAGGCCGCCGGCTGCGACAGCCCGAGGCTTGATGCCGTGCTGCTGCTGGCGGAGGCGACCGGGCTTTCGCCAGACCGCGTGCGCATCGAGACCGATACCAAAATCGCACCGGAAGCGGCGGCACGCTTCGCCGCCTTGCTTGAGCGCCGCATTGGGCGCCAGCCGATGGCGCAGATCCTGGGCCGGCGCGAATTCTGGAGCCTGACTTTCAGCGTCACGCCTGATGTGCTCGATCCACGGCCCGATAGCGAGACCCTGGTGGCCGCCGTGCTGGCGCGTGTGCCGGATCGTCAGGCCAAGCTGCGGCTGCTGGATTTCGGCACCGGCTCGGGCTGCCTGCTGCTGAGCCTGCTGCACGAACTGCCGCAGGCCAGCGGTCTCGGCATCGACCGCTCGGCTGCGGCGCTTGCGGTGGCGCGCCGCAATGCGGCCAGCCTGCAACTCGATCACCGCGCCGCTTTCCAGCCGGGCGACTGGGGCGCTGGCCTCGCTGGCCCGTTCGATATCGTGATCAGCAACCCCCCATATATAGAGTCTGCCGCGCTTGCCGCGCTGGAACCGGAAGTCGCCCGCCATGAACCGCCTGGCGCGCTGGATGGCGGCGCGGATGGCCTGGAAGCCTATCGCCGGCTGATCCCCGATGCCGCGCGGCTGCTGCAACCCGCCAGCCTGCTGAACCCTGGCGGCCTGGTGGCGCTGGAAATCGGCCAGGGCCAGGAAGCGGCCGTAGCGGCCCTGCTGGAACAGGCTGGGTTCGGCGCCGTGGCCCTGGAAGCCGATCTGGGCGGTACGATTCGCGCCCTGCTGGCCCGCAAGTCCCGATAAAAAAGCCCAATTTGGCTATTGGCAGGTTGCCCGGAGCCGCTTATCTTGGCTGCCAGGGGTGGTGCTGCCCCCCGGGAATGATCCTTCGACATGAACCAGCGTACTGGTATCAGCCGGCCAATTGGTTAAGCCAAGCCGGTCGGAGAAGGAACGATAATCTCGGCAGCGCCACCGCCCTCTCGATACAGACTCCTAAGGCCTAACCCGCCCTGGTATCGAAGCCCCCGCCGGCAATCCGCGCCTGATCCGCGCGGTCTGGCGGATGTATCGAAAGGCCGACCATGCCGCCGATGCGACCTGGCTGCCAAAGCAGCAACGCCCTATGCGATCCAGAGCGAGATGAACCCTGTGAATAAAAATCGTCAACGCGGTGGCCGTCCCCAAGGCCGTCGTCCCCATGGTGGTGGCGGCGGCGGCGGTGGCAACAACGGCGGCATGAATAGCAACAATGCGCACCGCAATTTCGACAGCAACGGCCCGGACGTAAAGATCCGCGGCACGGCCAGCCATATCTTCGAACGCTATTGCCAGCTCGCCCGCGACGCCAATTCCTCCGGCGACCGTGTGCAGGCGGAGAGCTTCCTGCAGCATGCGGAACACTATTACCGCATCATGCTGGCCCAGGGCGTGGCCCCGGCGCAGCGTGCGGCCAATGCCGCCAATGGCGCACCGCAGAACGGTAACGGCAATGGCAACGGCAACGGCCAGCCGCATCCGCAGCAGCAACAGCCCCAGGCCGGCGGCGCCCCCTTCTCGGAAGGCGAGCCGCAGCCGAGCCTGGAAATGGAACTGGAGCAGGTGCTGGAAACCAGCGCCCAGCCCGGCAGCCGGGCTGAAACCGAGGAACGCGAGGACGCACCGTCGCACTAAGCCCGACGGCACGCGTATATAGAGTCCATGAAAGCCGCCGGCGCCCTGCCGGCGGCTTTTTTCATGCCCGGCAAAACCTGCCGTGGCCTCCCGGCGGCCTGCCGCGCGGCAAATTCTGCCTAGCCGGCTCCGCGAAAAATATTAAGTAAAATCAACATATTGAGCCATAAAAATGGCTTGGCACGGGGCTTGCTATTACTAGGCCAAACCGTACTACCCGCTGCCTGGAGGCAACAATGACGATCAGTGGCGCTTTGCAAACCGCGATTACCGGCCTGAACGGCCAGTCGACCGCGATTGGCTTCATCTCCGACAACGTCGCCAACGCGACCACCAACGGCTACAAGAAGGTGGAATCGCGCTTCGCCACGCTGGTCACCCAGTCCTCCGCCCAGGCCAACACCCACTCGCCGGGCGGCGCGCTGAACTCGCCGTTCTTCGCCAACAACGCCCAGGGCGCCATCCAGCAGGTGAATTCCACCACCTCCGTGGCGGTCTCCGGCCAGGGCTTCATCCCGGTATCGAAGAAAACCGGCATCGACGCGAATACCGGCCTGCCGACCTTCGAAACCACCTCCTACTTCACCCGCGTGGGTGACTTCATCCAGAACGAGGATGGCTACCTGGTCAATTCCTCGGGCTACTTCCTGCGCGGCTTCGCCATCACCGAAGATCCCACCACCGGCGCGCTGACCACGTCCGCGACGCCGACCGAGGTGCGCGTCTCCAACCTGCTCGACAGCCCGGTGGCCACCACCTCGGTGGAATACTCGGCCAACCTGCCTTCCAACGTGCTGGATGCCACGGGCGCGCTGCCGGCCAACCTTCCGACCAGCTCGATCCAGGTGTTCGACGCGCTCGGCAATGCCCAGACGCTGGAACTGGACTGGACCCGCACCGCCAACAACAGCTGGGACCTGACCGTCAACGCCGTCAACTCGACGCCGGCGACCTACGGCCCGATCACCGTGACTTTCGGCGGCACCATCGGCGCCACCACGGTCACGCCCGGCACCATCTCCGACATGACCACCGCTGACGGCAACATCACCCTGGTGGCCCCGGCCGCCGTGGGCGACAACGCCAACTTCACCCTGGCGATGGATTTCGGCTCCGGCGCCCAGGCGGTTGCCATCGACTTCGGTTCCTATGGCGAAACCATCGGCACCACGCAGTTCGCCGGCACCACCCTGAGCCTGAACGACTTCAGCCAGAACGGCGTGCCGCGCGGCAACTTCAAGAGCCTGGCGATCGACAATAACGGCCAGGTCTCGGTGACCTTCGACAACGGCAACGTGAAGCCCTTCTA
Organism: Ferrovibrio sp.; assembly: GCF_965278975.1. Lineage (GTDB taxonomy): Bacteria > Pseudomonadota > Alphaproteobacteria > Ferrovibrionales > Ferrovibrionaceae > Ferrovibrio. The sequence continues at coordinate 3,107,997 of NZ_OZ257126.1, read as the reverse complement.
CCAGCTTCAGCTCGCCAAGTTCCGCGATCCGACCGAGCTTGACCGCGTGGATGGCAACGCCTTCCTCGAAACCCCCGGTTCCGGTTCGCCGGTGCTGACCCAGGTGGGCGGTTCCGGCGTCGGCAGCCTGGTCTCCGCCGCCATCGAACAGTCCAACGTCGATATCGCGGAGGAATTCTCCAAGATGATCGTTGCCCAGCGCGCCTACTCGGCCAATGCCCGCCTGATCACGGTGGCCGACGAATTGCTGCAAGAAACGATCAATATCCGCCGCTAATCCCGCGCCCGGGGCGGCCCAGAACGGGCCGCCCGGCTAAGGAAGGATTTTCACCATGTCGCTCACCGCCGCCCTGTCCTCTTCTGTCGCCGCTCTTGGCACCCTGCAGCAGCAGACCCGTCTGCTGTCGGCCAACGTTGCCAACGCGCAGAACCCGGACTACACCCGCAAGGTGGCGACGCTGACGACGCCGGCCATCGACGGCCTGCCCGGTTCGCCGCTGATCGCGCAGATCAGCCGCATCGCGGCGCCCGAGGTGCAGCAGGATCTCTATTCCGCCCAGGCCGATTACGGCCGCACCTCGACCCAGAAAACACTGACCGCCGACCTGGCGGAAATCCTCGACGCCACCGTCACCACCGGCGACCAGCCGGCGCTGGCCCGTTTGCTGTCGCAGTTCGAGGAAGCCTGGAAGAACCTGGAAGCCAATCCGGAAAACTCCGACCTCGCCAACGAGGTGATCCGCCGTGGCCAGGATGTGGCCGTGCGCATCAACCAGCTCAATGCCAAGCAGACCCAACTCCGCACCCGTGCCGATGATGCGGTGCAGACCTCGATCAACACGCTGAACGATGCTTCCGTGCAGATCCAGAAGCTGAACGTGCAGATCGCTTCGACGCTCGGCTCGGGCCAGCCGACCGGCGACCTGGAAGATCTGCGCGACAAGGAAGTGGCCCGCATCGCTGAACTGGTCAGCATCCGCACGTTGACCAACGACCGTGGTGAAATGACGGTCTACACCGAAGCCGGCGTGCAGATCACCGGCACCATCGCGCAGCAATTCACCTACACCCCCTCTTCCACCGGCTCGGCCGGCACCATCACCTATCAGGGTGCCACCACGTCGCTGAATGGCGGTTTCCTCAATGGTTCGATCCGCGCCGCGCTGGATTATCTCGATCCCAGCACGGCGGCGGTCGGCTCCAGCGACCCCAATCTCGGCACGCTGGCCAAATATGTGAACCAGCTCGACTCGATCGCCTACAACCTGGTGACCATCGTCAACAACGCCTACAACGCCGCCGAAGCCGCCATCCCGGCACCGGTGCCGCCGGAAGGCACAGACTTCTTCACCTTCGGCGGCCTGACCAGCGAGGAAGCCCAGGGCATCGCGGTGAACCCGAACCTGCTGAACGGCACCGAAAGCCTGAAAGTGCTGGCGGCCGGCGATGTGCAGCAGGCGATGCGCAACACCCAGATCACCGCTACCGACATCAACCGCCTTGGCGCCGAGGGCAATGGCCTGACGACCGGCAACCTCACCATCTTCGGCCTGGTTGACAACGTGCTGGCCTATCACGCGCGCAACGCCGATGTGAACGCACAGAATGCCGACAGCGCCGAGCAGATCCAGCACACGATGGATCAGAAGCTGCGCAACCTCACCGGCGTCGATATCGACACCGAACTCGCCAATCTGCAGATCCTGCAAAACAATTATGCCGCAATGGCCAACGTGCTGAACAACATCACCCAGATGTTCGACACGCTGGTCAATATCGGGAGGTAATCATGGTCGCGATCACCGGCTCCACCCAGTTCGCCCGCATCCTTGACCAGACGCGCCTGATTCGGAACCTGAACCAGCAGCTGACCAATCAGCAGTCGCAGCTCTCCTCTGGCCGCATCCTCGGCGGCTTGGTGGGCGTGTCGACACGCGCCCAGGAACTCGGCGACCTCAAGGCGGAATTGCAGACCGCCAATTCCTACAAGAGCGCCATCACCACGGCGCAGAACCGCGTGCGGCTCTATTCCATTACCATGGAGCAGCTGATCGACGTGGCGACCGAGGCGCAGGATCTGATGATCAAGAACCGCGACTCGTTCTTCGCCACGACTTCGGCACCGACGGCGCAGGTCAACGTGCTGCTCGATCGCGTCGGCACCTTCCTGCAGACCAAGGACAGCGAGCGCTACCTGTTCGCCGGGCGCAACTATGGCACCAATCCGGTGCTGGCACCGCTTTCCAACGTTGTCGCCGACAGCCCGGCCGGTGCCGTGCCGCCGGCGCTCACGGTGTCGAACGAAGGCAGCGGCGTGGGCGGCCAGCCGCTATGGCTCAACGTCACCAACACCGACGAACTGGACAACTACTATTTCGACACGACCGGCACCAACGGCGCACCGGAAGATAACTTCATCTCGGTCTATGCCGACGACAACGAGCGGGTGCAGTATGGCATCAGCGCCACCGATCCCGGCATCCAGCAGCTCGTTGACTCGCTGACCCGGTTCCGCTCGGCGATCCAGGATATCTCGGACCCGGTGCTCTATGCCCAGCGCGTGGATGATGCCCTGGCCTCGCTGCGCACCTCGCTGCAGAGCCTGAAGACCACGGCCTCGACCAACGGCCATACCGAGCAGCGCCTGGGCGAATTGCAGGCCCGCCATGACCGTTCGCTTGATGTGCTGAAAACCCGCATCGGCAGCATCGAGGATGCCGACCCGGCCGAGACCGCCACCCTGATCAAGGCGTTGCAGACCTCGCTGGAAGCCACCTACACCATCACGCGCGACACCCTGCAGCTCTCGCTGGTTAATTACCTGCGGTAAGCAGGGGTCAATTACCTGCGGTAAGCTGGCGGCTGGATAGTTGCACTGGCACGCCATAGCCCTATATTCCGGGGCCATGGCGATCCAGATTTACAATACCCTCAGCCGCCGCAAGGAGGCCTTCACCCCGCTCGATCCGAACCGGGTGACGATGTATGTCTGCGGCCCGACGGTCTACAACTTCGCCCATATCGGCAATGCCCGCCCCGCCGTGGCCTTCGATGTGCTCTACCGCCTGCTGCAGCGGCAGTATCCTGCCGTGGTCTATGTCCGCAACGTCACCGACGTGGACGACAAGATCAACAACGCCGCCAAGGCCGAGGGCGTGCCGATCAGCACCATCACCGAACGCTACCTTGCCGCCTACCATGCCGACATGGGTGCGCTGGGCGTGCTGCCGCCGGTGATCGAGCCGAAGGTGACGCAGCATATCGCCGCCATCATCGCCATGGTCGAGCGGCTGATCGGCAATGGCCATGCCTATGCCAAGGACGGCCATGTGCTGTTCAACGTGCCGAGCTTCAAGGAATATGGCGCATTGTCGCGCCGCGACCGCGATGAGCTGATTGCCGGCGCCCGCGTTGACGTGGCGCCCTACAAACAGGACCCTGCCGACTTCGTGCTGTGGAAGCCCTCGGCACCTGACCTGCCGGGCTGGGACAGCCCCTGGGGCCGTGGCCGCCCTGGCTGGCATATCGAATGCTCGGCGATGATCGACCAGAATCTCGGTTCCGGCCCGATCGACATCCATGGCGGCGGGCATGACCTGATCTTCCCGCACCATGAGAATGAGATCGCGCAAAGCACCTGCGCCAACAAAGGCACGCTGGGCGGCCAGCCCTTCGCGCGCTACTGGCTGCATAACGGCTTCGTCAATGTCGATGCCGAGAAGATGTCGAAGTCGCTCGGCAACGTGCTGCTGGTGCGCGACCTGATCGGCATCGCGCCCGGCGAAGCGATCCGCCTGGTGCTGCTCTCGGCGCATTACCGCCAGCCGCTGGACTGGGGCGAGGCCGGGATGCGCGAAGCCAAGGCGCAGCTCGACCGGCTTTACCGCGCGCTGGATGGCCTGAAGGATGTGACTGCCGCCGATGTTGCAGCACCTGCGGCGTTCATCGAAGCATTGTCGGACGACCTCAATACGCCGAAGGCGCTGGCCGAACTGCATGCCCTGGCCAATGCCGCCAACAAGGCCACCGATACGGCCGAGCGTGCGCGATTGAAGGGCGAGTTGCTGGCCGCCGGCTGGCTGCTCGGCCTGTTGCAGCAGGAACCGGCGGCTTGGCTGCAAGGCGGCGATGCTGGTGAAGCAGCCGAGATCGAAGCCGCGATTGCCGCGCGCAAGGCAGCGCGCGCCGCCAAGGATTGGGCGATGAGCGACCGCATCCGCGACGAATGGGCGGCGCGCGGCATCCTGCTTGAAGACAAGGGCGGCGAAACCACATGGCGGCGCGCTTGAAATGTCGGAAATGCCTGACATCAAGGCGGCGCAGGAAGAAATCGTCGACGACTTCTCGCTGTTCGACGACTGGATGGACCGCTACCGCTACCTGATCGATCTCGGCCGCGCACTGCCGCCCTACCCGGACGACCTGCGCACCGATGAATGGCGCGTGAAAGGCTGCATCAACCGCGCCTGGCTGCATGGCGCAGCACGCGACGGCCATGTCTATTACCAGGCCAGCAGCGAAAGCGAGATCGTCGCCGGCCTGATCGCGCTGCTGCTCAAGGTCTATTCCGGCCGCACGCCGCGCGAGATCATCGACAACCCGCCGGATTTCCTTGAGCGCATCGGCGTGTGGGAGAACATCACCTCCAACCGCATCAACGGCCTCAAGGGCATGATCAACCTGATCCAGACCGTCGCCAGGGCAGCGGCCTAAAGCGGCACCAGACCCGCGGATCAAGTCCTCGGGTGACGATCAACCAAATCGTCATGCCCGGGCTCGACCCGGGCATCTCCCGCAGGATCAGCCAGCCTGGCGCCGGGCCTCGATCTGGTCGATGGCCTTCACGGTGGCTTCGAAAGGCAGCAGCACGGCATTGTGGCGCGCCTTGTGATCACGCACCGGGGTGAGCACTTCCAGGTCGGCGAATTCGCCACCGGCGAATTCGGCGTCCGGGGCCGGGCCGCCCTCTTTCAGCATCGCCCGCATCCGCGCCAACAACTGGCGCAGTGTGGCGGCATCCTGGCCCACCACATGCTGGCCGAAAATCGAGGCCGAAGCCTGGCCCAGGGCGCAGGCCCGCACCAGCTGGCCGTAGCCGACCACCCGGTCGCCCTCCATCTTGAGGTCCACGGTGATGCGGCTGCCACAGAGCGGGCTTTGCTGGGTCACCGTGGCATCGGGTTCGGGCAGGCGCTCGGTCTGGCCGATATGTGCCGCGAATCCAAGGATTTTCTCGTTATACAGGGCATTCAGCATGGGGCGGTCCGGAACCCTTCCTGGGGTGCGGGTTGAACACCGGGGGTCTGAACGATATATAACGGCCCAATTCCCCAGGACAACTGGTCCTGGACATCCGTCAGGAGAGAGAACCGTGTTTGCCAAGCGCATCAGCATCGAGCAGGTCGAAGAGGGCAACGAACTGGCCCCCAAATTCGACGCCGAGGGCTTGCTGCCCTGCGTCACCACCGCCGCCGATACCGGCGAGGTGCTGATGCTCGGCTACATGAACGAGGAAGCCCTGAAGCGCACCATCGCCACCGGCGAGGCGCATTACTACAGCCGCAGCCGCAAGGTGCTGTGGCACAAGGGCGCCACTTCCGGCTTGGTGCAGCAGGTGGTGGAACTGCGCATTGATGATGACCAGGATGCCGTGTGGCTGCGCGTGCGCATCCCGGGCGATGCCAGCTGCCATGTCGGCTACCGCTCCTGCTTCTACCGCTCGGTGCCCACTGGGAATGGTGAAGCCCCGGTGGCGCTGACCTTCGAGGAGAAGGAAAAGACCTTCGACCCGAAGGCGGTCTACGGCGACGCGCCGAACCCGACAATACTGTGATTTCCTGCTGATACGGCCAATTTCACCGGGTTATAACTGCTAAATTTCGCTAATACGCGTGTATTGGCACTGGTGGTTGCATAAACTCGGTATAGGCTGACCATGATCCAAGGGTCATAGTCAGCCAAATGAGTCATTCAGACCAGAAATCCCTACTCGATCGCCTGGGCGAAATGCTGTTCGGCGAGGATGATGCGCTGGCAGACCGGGCCGCTGCGCAGCCAACCCGCCTGCCGCCACGGCCGGGGGTGACCGCTCCAGCAAATGTGGAAGTGCAGCAGGCCAAGCCAGCCAGTGTAAAAGTGCCAGCCGGCACCATGCAGCTTATCGGTCTGGATGGACTGAAGCAGAAGCTGGGCGAGGCCTGGACGGCCAGCGCCGACCGTGTGTCGAATATCGTCGATAATGTACTGCGCCGGCGGTTGGACATCACCGATGTTCATTACCGGGTCAACAGTGATACCTACCTGATATTGTTCACCCGGCTGGACCGCCGCGCCGCCGGCTTCAAGGCCAAGGTGATCGCCGACGAGATCGAAAGGCTGGTACTGGGGGAAGTACCGCCGGGCAGCGGCATCACTGTTCTGTCGGCTGTGGCCGAAGTGGATCGCGGCATCATCCTGGAGAAGATTCATAGCCTACCCGAACTGGTGCAGTATGTGCGCGACATGGCAGAGGCCGAGGCCCTGCATCCGCGGGCGGCGAGTCCGATGCCCGGCGATGTGCTCCTGTTCGACAACGAACCCGCCCCATCCCTCACCAGCGATCAGCCGGCGGCAAGGTCTGCCCCGGTGGTGACCGGCGCCGGCCCCGATCTTGCCGATCTCGACCAGCCACTGCTCGGCCTATTCCAGCAAAAGACCCTGGCCGCCTTTCTCAAGGAATGTCGCGCAGGCTTCTATCCCGCCTACAGCATCAAGCGACACTCGTTTTCGCCATACATGGCCTGCGCCATTCACGAGCCAAGCCATCAACTGGCGCATCTGGTGAATGATCCGCTGGTGGAAGGCGCCGAGGAACTGCCGTTCCAGATTGATCGCTATGTACTGACCTCCAGTTTGCTCGGCCTGCACCGCATGCTGAACAATGGCGGCCGGGGCATCGTTGTGGCCAATGTGGGTTTCGACACTCTGGCTGGCTCCCGCCATCGCGAGGTCTATTTCGCCCGCCTGCGCGAAATCCCGGCGGCCGTAGCCAAGTATCTCGGCTTCGCCTTGCGCGACATCCCGGCCGGCACGCCGAGCAGCCGGGTGGCCGAGATCCTGGCCTATCTACAACCCTTCGGCTCCACCCGTATTCTGCATGTGGCGACCGATTTCCGGCTTGTCGATCTTTATTGCGAAACCGGCTGCCATGCTTTCTCCACCAGCCTGGCCTTCGGTGACATCGATCCTGCCCGGCGCCATGCCGCGCTGAGCACCTTCACCAAGCGGGCACACCTGCACAATCTCGAAAGCGTCTTGACCGATGTCGACGGCCAGGAAGACGTTACCATGGGCACTGCCGCAGGCTTTACCTATCTGGTGGGCAAGGCCGTTGCCGGCCTGGTGGAAACGCCCGGCCTGGTCAGCGGCACGGGACACAGCGTGCCTCACGCCAGTGCCATGCAACTGGCGGAAAAGTGACGCCGTTTTATGGCAATTTTACCTGCCTTTCGCACTGCACAATATTAGACTTCAAACCGAAGTTATGGCGTGGTTCCGCCTGGGAGCCCGCCCCTACGGGACAATCATCTTGCACCGCTATTGCCGCCTGCTCCTGGTGCTGCTCGCGCCGCTGGCCACCGCCTGCGCGCTGGAGGATACCGTGCCGCCTGCGGCTACGGCCTCGGCACCGCGCGCTGTCGCGAACAGCAGCAACGAGCCGGCCCTGCCGCTCAACCCCGATGCCTCTGCGGAAGCAAAATTGACCCAGCAATACGCCAATGCGCTGGTGAACCAGCTCAATGTCGAGCGCGAGCAGCGCCGCCGCGATCTGGCCGAGATGAAGCGCCGCGCCCAGACCGAGCGCCGCCTCGCCGAATTGAACCGCCGCAAGCAGCCGCTTGAACGGCGCCAACAGACCGCCGCAGCAGTGGCGACCAAGCCCGCGCTGCCACAGGCGCTGGCTATCGCTCCCGCCGTGACATTGCCGGCCCAGATTCCGGCAAAGGTGCAGGCCCAAATCCAGATACCGCAGCCGGCCGCCGACATGCCGGAATTCGAATCCGCCGCCAGCATCCCGCTGCCGAAGCCACTGCGGCCCGCCCGCAATGACGGCACGCGCAACCAGCCCGAACCGGTATTGTTCGATCCGGAAAGCCGCAAGGGCGGCTGATGCCCGCCCGGGATTCCGCATCGGCGGCAAGCCGGCTGGCGATCTTCCGCCAGCCGATCCTGTGGCTTACCCTGCTCTATCTCGCCTTCGAACTCGGCTTCTCGGCCCGGCTGCTCGATGTTTCCAGCGGCACCGTGTCGCCGGAGATGCTGAAGGATGTCGAGCATATTGGCCGCAGCCTCTCGGGCCTCGCCCTGGCGCTGGCCTTGCTGCCTTTGCTGCTCAACCGCACGGGCCTGACCTGGCGTAACAAGCTCGGCGGCACGCTGCTGCTTACCCTCTTCTGCATCGGCGGCATGTTCTGGTTCCAGAGCTGGCTGGTGCGCGAACTGACCGAAGAGCTGGATGCGCGCGACCGCCGCAACGCGGTGTTTCTCTCGCTCGCCGCCGTAGCCTTGAGCAATGGCGAGATGCGCGTGGCGCGGCTCGATCTCGGGCCGGAAGGCAGCAGTTCGCCTTCCGCCAAAGCATTCGTCGCCGCTTTTCCGGCACTGGCACTGACCAAGCCGGATCTGGAGCAAGACGCCTTGAGCGTGATGCGGCAATTGCTCCGCCGGCGCATCACGGAAGCCTGCGAGCCGGGTATGCAGGGTTGCTTCGGTACGGCGGCGGATTTTCACGACATGGTATGGCTGCCGCTGTATCTGCGGATGGTGGAGAATTATGCCCGCTACAGTGACGGCGCCCAGGCCTATCACGCCGCGCGGCGCCTGATCCCGGAACGCCAGGAAGCTGCCTGGCGCGAATACCTTGCCAGCCGCAGGATAAGGCAAGGCAGTGCCGCCGAGCGCGCTGCCATCGACCTCGCCGTGCGCAACCGCGTCGAGCTGGAAGCCGACCGTGCGGCGCAAAGCATCATGCGCGACAGTTTCGGCGCCGATCTGCCGCTGAACCTGGTGCGGTTCGAGGATTTTTTCCGCCACCCGGCGATCCAGGCCCGCATGCGCGCCCTGCTGCCACAGCCGTTCCAGGCACTGTCGGTGTCGCTGCCGGTGCTGCCGGCGGTGGCCGATGAGGATGAAGTGCGCCGCCGGGTGTTCGAGCCGCTGCTGCAGCCGCTGATCGAGGCGCAGATGGAGCCACTGCTGGCGCCGCTGGCCGATTACGAGGATGAAGGCCGGCTCGGCGAGCGTGGCCGCGAGGCAGCCGAGCGCGTCATCGTGCCGCCGATCGCGCTTGGCTTCTCGCTGGCCGGCGGCCTCGGGCATCTGTTCAAGCTCGGCTTCCTGCTGCTCACCATCGCCTTTCCACAGCGGCGCGGCCAGCCGACCTGGCGCTCCGCCATGCCGCGTGCGGCCCTGATGGGTTCTGGCGTGGCACTGCTGGTGACAGTGACGCTGCTACAGCCCAACAGCGTGGCGGAAAGTCCGGCCTATCCGGTGCTGCATCGCTATGCCACCGAACGCTTCACCGCCACCGGTGCCGCCACGATTGAATGGATCATCCGCATGCAGGCCTATGCCTATCCGTGCAACGAGGCGATCCGCCGTCACCTGCTGTTCGGCCTGAATTACGGCTACCAGCCGGCCTAAAGCGTGTCATACGGGTGTAAGGGGCGGCTTCTCACCCGGGCCGCGCTGGCAACGGCCGCTTCAAGGGCAGGAACCGGCAATTTTCATCCCTGGAACGGTTTCATCCCACGGCCAGCGCGTTATCTTCCCCCTCGCCGCCAGACCTTCCCTCTGGACAAAACGACTGGCCCTCTGGACCAGACGACTGGCACAAAAATAAAGGACGGAACCATGACTGCCCCATTCTCGATGAAGCCCCTTCCCTATGCCGATGACGCGCTGAGCCCGGTGGTGAACGCCGGCACGATCGGTTTTCACTACGGCAAGCACCACACCACCTACCTCAACAACCTGAACAAGTTCGCCGCCGAAGACGCGTCCCTGCAGGGCAAGAGCCTGGAGCAGATCATCAAGGATAGCGCCGGCAAGGCCGACAAGGTGGCGGTGTTCAACAACGCCGCCCAGGTCTGGAATCATGATTTCTACTGGGATTCGCTGGCGCCCAAGGCCGGCGGCAAGCCCACGGGCCGCATTGCCGACCTGATCAAGGACAGCTTCGGCGACTATGACAAGTTCAAGGCCGATTTCGCCGCTGCCGCCATCGGCCAGTTCGGCTCCGGCTGGGCCTGGCTGTGCTTCGAGAACGGCAAGCTGACCATCCGCAAGACGCCGAATGCCGAAACCCCGCTGACGGTCGCCGGCGTGAAGCCGCTGCTCACCATCGACGTGTGGGAGCATGCCTATTATCTCGACTGGCAGAACCGCCGCCCGGATTACGCCAATGCGGTGATCGACCAGTTGCTGAACTGGAGCTTCGCCGAGAAGAACCTCGGCTGATCCGGCATCAGTGCCAAAACAAAAGCGGCGGCCTCACGGCCGCCGCTTCTTTTTTGTCCGGTTGAAACCGGCTCAGTACATATGCTGGCCGCCGTTGATGCTGAGCGTGGAGCCGGTGATGAAGCCGCCTTCATCGGCCACCAGGAACAGCACGCCGCGGGCGATTTCATCGGCGCGGCCGAGGCGGCCGACCGGAATCTTGGCGACGATCTTTTCCAGCACGTTGGCCGGCACGGCGGCAACCATGTCGGTATCGATATAGCCCGGCGCGATGGCGTTTACGGTGATGCCGCGCGCCGCGCCCTCCTGCGCCAACGCCTTGGTGAAGCCATGGATGCCGGACTTGGCGGCAGCATAGTTCACCTGGCCATACTGGCCGGCCTGGCCGTTGATCGAGCCGATATTGACGATGCGGCCGAAACCGCGCTCGCGCATGCCGTCGATGGTGGCACGGCACATGTTGAAGCAGCCGCCCAGGTTGGTGTCGATCACTTCCTGCCATTGCGGCTCGCTCATGCGGTGCATGGTGCCGTCCCGCGTGATGCCGGCATTGTTGACCACGATATCGACCGGGCCCAGCTCGCGCTCCACCTTCTTCACGCCTTCGGCGCAGGCGGTGTAATCAGCCACGCTCCACTTGTAGGCCTTGATGCCGGTCTCGGCTTCGAAAGCGCGCGCCTTCTCCTCGTTGCCGGCATAATTGGCGGCAACCTTGTAACCCGACTGATGCAGCAGTTTGGAAATCGCGGCCCCGATGCCTCGGGTACCACCGGTAACGATTGCAACGCGCGACATGATGAGCCTCCTCGGTTTTTTTATGTGTCGCCTATACTGACGTACTGAAACGAAAACGGCGCGGGGTTGATCCCGCGCCGCCTAGTTCTGATCAATCGCGCTCGACGCACATGGCGATGCCCATGCCGCCACCGATACACAGGGTGGCGAGACCCTTCTTGGCATCGCGGCGCTGCATTTCATACAGCAGCGTCACCAGCACGCGGGCGCCGGAAGCGCCGATCGGGTGGCCGATGGCGATGGCGCCGCCATTCACGTTCACCTTGTCGGTATCCCAGCCGAGTTCCTTGTTCACGGCGCAGGCCTGGGCGGCGAAGGCTTCGTTGGCTTCCACCAGATCGAGGTCCTTGTGGCTCCAGCCGGCCTTCTTCAGCGCCGCACGGCTGGCCGGGATCGGGCCGGTACCCATGATCTTCGGATCGACGCCAGACTGCGCCCAGCTGACGATGCGGGCCAGCGGCTTGATGCCGCGCTTGCTGGCTTCCTCGGCGCTCATCAGCACCACGGCGGCGGCGCCGTCATTGATGCCGGAAGCATTGGCGGCGGTCACAGAGCCATCCTTGGCGAAGGCCGGGCGCAGGCTCTTCATGGCATCGATGGTGGCGCCGTGGCGGATATACTCGTCCTGATCAACGATGGTGTCGCCCTTGCGGCCCTTGATCGTCACCGGCACGATCTCGTCCTTGAAGCGGCCAGCCTTCTGCGCCGCTTCGGCCTTGTTCTGGCTCTTCACCGCGAACTCGTCCTGCTGTTCGCGGGTGATCTGGAACTGCATCGCCACATTCTCGGCGGTCTGGCCCATATGGTAGCCGTTGAAGGCATCCCACAGGCCGTCCTTGATCATCGTGTCGATGAAGCCGAGATCGCCCATCTTGTGGCCGGCGCGGAGATAGGCGGCATGGGGCGCCTGGCTCATGCTTTCCTGGCCGCCGGCAACCACCACCGAGCTGTCGCCGTTCTTGATCGCCTGGAAACCGAGCGCCACGGCGCGCAGGCCGGAGCCGCACAGCATGTTGACGTTCCAGGCCGGCACTTCATTCGGCAGGCCGGCATTGATCGAGGCCTGGCGGGCCGGATTCTGGCCCTGCGCGGCGGTGAGGATCTGGCCCATGATGACTTCGGAGACATCGGCCGGGGCCACGCCGGCGCGCTTCAGGGCGCCATCGATAGCCACCTGGCCGAGGTAATGCGCCGGCACGCCGCTCAAGCTTCCGTTGAACGAGCCTACCGGGGTGCGCGCTGCGGCGGCGATGACGATATCGGTCATGGGACTTCCTCCTGATCCGTCGAAAAAGTTGTGTTGCTTGTGCGAACGATACCGGGGGAGAGCGCCGCGCGGCAAGGGCCGGGCGGGCATGGGATCGTTTGCATACCTTAGACTTAGGGCGATCCCGCGTTGCGGGGAAGTATCAGGCCCAGTCGCGCAGCCACTCGGCCAGCGGCTGCCACAGGCCGGATTCGGCGCGCGGCCCCACCACCATGCCGATATGGCCGCTGGGGGCATCATGCCGCCAGGCGCCCGGCAGGGCGTGGAACAAGGCCTCCGCCGAGGGCTTCGGCACCAGCTTGTCACGCTCGGGCAGTACCACCAGGGCCGGCTTGCGCCAGCGCGCCGGCTGCATCACCTCGCCGCCGACCCGCCATTCGCCGCGCGCCGGGCTATTGGCGCCATACCAGCCTTCCAGGCATTCCCGCGCCACGCCATTGGCCAGCGGGATGCCGTCATTCAGCCAGTCTTCCATGGCGACGAAACGCTGCGCCGCTTCGCTTTCCGGGTCGGTGCGGGTGAAGCCGGTGAATTTGCGCAGCACGGTGAGCGGATCGAGCGCCCAGAAGAAGGCTTGCAGCATGTCCACCGCCATCGGCTCCGGCTGCGCCCCAGCCTCCGGCTCTGGCGGCGCAAGCTGTGGCGCCAGTTGCTGCACCAGGGCAGCCTGATGTGCGCCGCCGGCATGGAAATCCCATGGCGTCGCCAGCAGGGCCAGGCCGGAAACATCATCCGCATGGCGGAGCGCCGCCGCCAGCGCCAGATTGCCGCCCATGCAATAGCCAAGCAGCGCCGCCGGAGCACCATCCTGCGCGGCGCGGGCGGCAGCCAGGGCGCGGCCGAGCCGGGCGACATAGGCGGTGAGATCGAAATGCAGTTCTTCCGGCCCGGGTGCTGCCCAGTCGAGCAGCAGCGGCCGCAGCCCCTGGGCCGCCAGATAGCGCACCAGACTCTGGCCCGGGGCAAGATCGAGCACGTAATGCCGGTTGACCAGCGAGGGCGCCAGCAGCACAGCCTTGCCCCGCGCCTCGCCGCCATAATCGAGCAGCCGCGTGGTGCCTTCCGCCCAGATCACCGGCGGATCGGGCAGATCGCGGCGATAGGCGTGGTCGCGATAGGCCCCGATGCCGAGCGCCATGCGGCCCAGGCGGCTGGTCGCCTCCTGCACCAGGGCATCCAGGAAAAGCTCAGGCGGGACTTGTTTTAGGCTTTCGCGGAGCGCGTCGTGCAGCGGGTTTTGCTGCGGATTCCAGGGCGCCGAGCCGTTTTTCGCACTCGGCCAGGCGGCGATTGAGCTCAGCAAGATCAGGTTGGCCGTGGCCAGATGCAGCGGCAGCGGGCGCGGACCCGGCCGTTGGCCCAGGCGCGGACCCTGGCGCAGGCCTTGCCGTGGTTCCGGGGGCTGTATTGGGGGGTGGGACCGGGCCGCCGCCATGCAGACCTACCTGACCCATCTTGTGCCACATCGCCATCCACATGCCGGAGAGTTCCGCCAGTTTCGGGTCGGTGGCGATGAGGCTGGCCTGTTCCTGCCACAGGTCGAGGAAACGCTTGGCGAGTGCGCCAGCGTCGGCCTGGGTGTCAGAAGGACCATCCGCTTTGTCATCCATGGCCAGAGTATAGCCGAGCCTACCCTCGCCGCCAGCTTTTCCGCACCGCACCCCTGGGGCGTCCCCTGGCTCTTGCGCTGCAACGTAAATACGAGTGATATATGTGATGTCAGGGTGGATAATCAGCGGAGCAACGCAAACGTGGCGACCAGCGATAACCAGAATGCGGCCTCCGGCGCGGCCCCTGCGATCAAGATCAAGAAATACGCCAACCGCCGGCTCTACAACACCGCCACCTCCTCGTATGTGACGCTGGAGAACCTGTGCCAGATGGTGAAGGACGGCCAGGATTTCGTGGTCGAGGATGCCAAGACCGGCGAGGACATCACCCGCTCCGTCCTTACCCAGATCATCTTCGAGGAAGAAGGCAAGACCGGGCAGAACCTGCTGCCCATCGGTTTCCTGCGCCGCCTGATCTCGTTCTACGGCGACAGCCTGCAAAGCCTGGTGCCGAGCTATCTTGATGTCTCGATGGCCTCGTTCCAGCGCAACCAGGAGCACATGCGGCAATACATGGCCGAAGCCTTCGGCGAAATGTTTCCGTTCCGCAACCTGGAAGAAATGGGCCGCCAGAACATCGCCATGTTCCAGCGCGCCATGACCATGTTCAATCCCTTCGGCCTGCCCGATAGCAACGCCACCGAAGGCAAGCCGACGACGCCGCCTGCCGCTGCCGGCGGCCCGGCGCCCACGGATGCCGAAATGCTGCAGCGCCAGCTCGAAGAACTGCGCAAGCAGGTGGAAGCACTGGCGCGCAACAAGACGTAAAAAAGCTCCGGTTTAATGTCCCCTCTCAGATTGACCCAACTGCGCCCGAGCATTGTTCAGGCGCTGGTACTGGGTATCGGCCTGCTCATGACCCTGGCCGGCGTTGCCTATGGCATCGCCATGCTGTCGGGCCGCGCCAATACCGTGGAGTTGCTGCGCGACCGCAACCAGCGCATCATCGAACGTTCGGTGGAGCGCATCCGCGGCAAGCTGGAGCCGGTGCGCCAGCATCTTGAAGGCCTGCGCGACCGCATTGAGCATGGCGGGCTTTCGATCGATGATCCGAAGCGTGTCGGCGATTATCTGACGGCGATGCTCGACGGCGTGCCGCAGCTCGATGCTGTCGGCGTGGTGAAGAAGGACTTGAGCGCCACACGGGCCGCCCGCATCAACGGCCGGGTGTATGTACTGCAGGACAGCCTGCTCGGCGTGCCGGGTACGGCCGAGCGCATGCGCAGCGGCGAGCAGATGGTGGAGGCGCTCCGCGCCAAGGGCCAGACCACCAAGCTGCTGCTCTGGGGCGATCTGATCTGGGAGCAGGAATTGCGCCAGGCGCTGGTGAACCTGCGCGCCCCGCTGCTGGTGCAGGGCGAATTCGCCGGTGGCATGGCGGCGCTGGTTTCGCTCGGTTCGCTGTCCCGCGCGCTGAAGGAAGATGCCGAAGGCAATAGCTGGCGGGATGGCGAAGGCCAGAGTTTCATCCTCTATGACGACAATTATGTGCTGGCCCATGCCAGCCTGATGACCGACGAATACTTCCTCTCCTACGAGAAACCGCTGCCTTTCCTGGAGGAAATCCACGATCCGGTGCTGCACCGGATCTGGAGCGGGCGTAAGGACAGCCTGCTGGCGCGTTCGATGATGCGGGATCAGGACGCGCATCTGGTGGAAGCCGAGGGCCGCACCTGGATTTTCCTTTACCAGAAGCTGGAAGGCTATGGCGAGCGGCCCTGGCTGGTCGGGCGCTACTTCCCGTTCGATGAAATCGAGAACGAAGTGCGGCGCCTGCAATTCGCCAGTGCCATCGGTGGCGTCACCCTGGTGCTGTCGCTGCTGATCGCCTGGCGCCTGGGCCGCATTATCGGCCGCCCGGTGCGCGAACTGGCCGCTGCCGCGCATCGTCTGCAAGCCCTGGAATTCGATGGGCCGCTGCTGCAACGCCAGCGCCTGCGCGAACTGGACGAAGCCGCCCAGGCGGTCAATGCCGCCACTGCGGCATTGAACTGGTTCGGCCATTATGTGCCGCGCCGTCTGGTCAGCCGCCTGATGCGCGAGGGCGAGGATGCGGTCAACCTCTCGAAGCAGCGCGAGGTGACGGTGATGTTCACCGATATCGTCGGCTTCACCTCCCTGGCCGAACACCTGAGCGCGCCGGAAGTAGCCGAACTGCTGAACCACCATTTTGCCCTGCTGGCCGGCCATATCGAAGCCGATGGCGGCGTGATCGACAAGTTCATTGGCGATTCCGTGATGGCGGTGTGGGGTGCGATCAAGCGCGACGAGGACCATGCCAAGCATGCCTGCCGAGCCGTGCTGAGCGCGGCTGCCGCGCTGGCCGAGGATAACCACCGCCGCCGCGAGGCCGGGCTGCCGGCGCTGCGCATCCGTGTCGGCCTGCATTCCGGCCCCGTGGTGGTGGGTAATATCGGCGCGCCGGGCCGCATCAACTACACCGTGGTAGGCGACACGGTGAATATCGCCCAGCGCCTGGAGCAACTGGGCCGCGAGCATATGTCGGCAGAGGATGACGTGGTGGTGCTGGCCAGCCAGGCTACCGTGGCCCTGGCCGGGCTGGAAACCCTGCCGCCGGAGATCGGCAGCATTGCCGTAAAGGGCCGCGCCGCCGAGGTGGAGATTTACCTCCTGGCAGCGGTTCCCGCCTTGCCACCGGAGGGTGGCGCCTCTTAACCGGCTTTTAAGACTTGCAGGGCATGAGTCAGGCTGTGAGCAGCAGCGTGATCATCACCCCTCCGCCCGGCCCCAGAGCCGATGCCGTCGAGCCGCGCAACCGGCGCGCCAACGACGCGGCGGACCGCGCTGCCGAACGCCATAGCACCGCCCCGCGGACAGATTTCGCCGCCGCCGCCAGCGAGGCCGGTTCTGGCCAGCAGGCCGACCGGAAGGCCGCCGAAGCCCTGGCCGAGCGCCGCGCCGAAGCCGCCGAGGCCGGCATCCCGAAACTGCGCCGCCGCACCGATGCCGGCGGCCCGCCCGCCCCCGGCATCGAATTGCCGGCCCATCTGGAGCGCCGCCGCGCCTGGCGCGAGGCCAAGGGCCTGAACACCTTCCACGCCCAGAATCTGGCCCAGGCCGAGGAAACCCCGCCCGACAGCGAGACACGAAAGACCGCCACGCTGGCCTACCGGGAGAATAGCGGGCGCGGCAAGCTGGATATCGACCTTGCGCAGAAGTTCAGCCTAACCGTATAAAACACGGTCGATTTCACAGCACCTGAGTGGTTGTTTTCCCCCATGCAGCAGCCTCCTGCTGACCTTCTGGTCATTGGCGGCGGCGTCAACGGCACCGGCATCGCCCGGGATGCCGCCGGCCGCGGCCTCAGCGTCATCCTGGCCGAACGCGGCGACCTTGCCGGCGCCACCTCTTCCGCCGCCACCAAACTGATCCATGGCGGCCTGCGCTACCTGGAGCAATACGAGTTCCGTCTGGTGCGCGAAGCCCTGGCCGAGCGCGAAGTGCTGCTGCGCCTGGCCCCCATATCATCTGGCCGCTGCGCTTCGTGCTGCCGCATCATCCCGGCCTGCGCCCGGCCTGGATGATCCGTATCGGCCTGTTCCTCTACGATCATCTCGCCAGCCGCGTCAGTCTTCCCGGTTCGGTGGGCCTGAGGCTGACCGGCGACCCGCGCGGTGCACCGCTTAAATCTGAATTCACCCATGGCTTTGAATACAGCGACGGCTGGGTGGATGATTCCCGCCTGGTGGTGCTGAACGCCATGAGCGCGCGTGAGCTTGGCGCCCAGGTGCATACCCGCACCGCCGTCACCGCCGCGCGGCGCGAGAACGGCCTGTGGCATGCCACGCTGGTTGACCAGGATAGCGGCGCGAGCCGCGAGGTGACGGCACGCGGCATCGTCAATGCCGCCGGCCCCTGGGTGCGCGACCTGCTGGTGGGCGGCTTCGGCCGCAGCCCGAAGAATGCCGTGCGGCTGATCAAGGGCAGCCATATCGTGACGCGCAAGCTGTTCGAAGGCGCGCATTGCTACATCTTCCAGAATGCCGATGGCCGCGTGCTGTTCGCCATCCCCTATGAGCAGGATTACACCCTGATCGGCACCACCGACGTGGCGTTGCAAAGCCTGGATGGCCCGCCGCGCATCAGCGAGAAAGAGACCGACTACCTGCTGGCGGCGGCGAGCGAGTATTTCGCCAAGCCGGTGCAGCGCGACGACATCGTGTGGTCCTATGCCGGCGTGCGGCCGCTCTATGACGACGGCGAAAACGATCCTTCCGCCATCACCCGCGATTATGTGCTCGACCTCGAAGCCGATGCGGCGCCGCTGCTGTCGGTCTACGGCGGCAAGCTGACCACCTATCGCCGCCTGGCCGAACATGCCATGGACAAGCTGAAGCCGTTCTATCCCACCATGCGTGGCGGCTGGACCGCCACCGGCACCCTGCCCGGCGGGGCCTTGGGCGAATTCGGCGGCTTCGTTGCCGAACTGGCGCGTCGCCATCCGGGCCTCGACCCATCCTGGCTGCACAGCCTGGCACGCCGCCATGGCAGCCACAGCGATGCCATCCTGGGCGATGCCGCAAGCATGGGTGATCTTGGCGAACATTTCGGCGGCGGGCTCTATGCGGCGGAAGTCACCTGGCTGATGCGCCAGGAATGGGCGCGCGAGGCCGATGATGTGATCTGGCGCCGCACCAAATGTGGCCTGCGCATGAGCGCGGTGCAACGCGAGCGGCTGCAAACCTGGATGGCCGCCAACCGGCCCAACCTGAACGAGACGACTGCTCCATGAAGATTGCGATTATCGGCGCCGGCGCCATCGGCGGCTATATCGGCGGCATGCTGGCGCGCGCCGGTTTCGATGTAAGCCTGCTGGCGCGGGGCGCGCATCTGGCGGCGATCCAGGCCAAGGGCCTGACAGTAGAGATTCCGGGCGAGGATGGCGGCATCGACCGCTTCACCGTGAACCCCAAGGCCAGCGACGATCCGGCCAAGCTGGGCTCACAGGATGCGCTGCTGATCACCGTGAAGGCTCCGGCCCTGCCCGACCTGGCACCGCGCCTGAAGCCGATGATCGGCCCGGATACGGCCTGGGTCACGGCGATGAACGGCATCCCCTACTGGTACTTCTACCGCCAGGGCGGCACGCATGACGGCAAGCAATTGCTGAGCTGCGATCCCGCCGGCACACTGTGGCGCGATCTGCCGCCGGAACGTGCCATCGGCGGCGTGCTGTGGCTGCCGGCCAGCGTGCCCGAGCCCGGGCTGATCCGGCGCGGGCGCGGCAACCGGCTTTCGCTCGGCGAACCCGATGGCAGCAATTCCGCGCGCGTACAGGCAATTGCCGCAGCCCTGGCCAAGGCCGGCCTGGAAGCGCCCCTGCGCGGCGATATCCGCCAGGAAATCTGGCACAAGCTGTGGGGCAACCTGAGCTTCAGCCCGCTGGCGGTGCTGACGCTCTCGACGCTGGGCCAGTTGGCCGCCGATCCCGCCACGCGTGGCGTGGCGCGCGCCATGATGGTGGAAGCGCAGGCGGTGGCCGAGGCGCTGGGTGTCCAGCTTCCCGGCAGCGTGGAAGAACGCATCGACCATTCGGCGGCGATCGGCGCGCATAAGCCAAGCATGTTGCAGGATCTGGAAGCGCACCGGCCGATGGAAATTGAATCGATCACCGGCGTGATCAGCGAACTTGGCCGCATGACGGGCCTTGCCACCCCGACCATAGACCTGGTGCTGGCGCTGGCACGGCGCCGCGCGGCAGTGAATTGAACACACCGAAAAACAGCGGAGCACACGGCATGGAATGGCGCGGCCTGACAGCAGATCAGCTTGAAGCGCAATACAATCCGCGCCGCGCGGTGCCGGATTTCGAAATCCATTTCAAAGCCTACAAGGAACGTTCGGAGCAATCCCGCGCTGCGCATCTCGGCCGCTACGACATCCGCTATGGCAGCGGGCCGCTGCAAACCTACGATCTCTATCCCGGCGCCAGGCCGAATGCTCCGCTGTTCGTGATCATCCATGGCGGCTATTGGCGCGGCCTGGACAAGAGCCTGCACAGCTTCATGATCGAGCCTTATCTCGCCGCTGGCTGCGCCGTGGCGAATATCAACTACGATCTCTGCCCGGCAGTGACCGTTGACCAGATCGTGCGCCAGACCCAGGAAGCCCTGGTGCATCTGGCGCAGCATGCCGCGGAGTACAATGCCGATGCGGCAAAGATGGTGGCGTTCGGCCATTCCGCCGGCGCGCATCTGGCTGCCGCCGCCTATGCCCTGCCCTGGCCCGCCGACCTCGGCCCGCGCCCCGATCCGGCCGGCCTGGCGCTGGTTTCCGGCGTCTATGACCTGGAGCCGGTGCTGCATATCAGCGTGAACCAGGAAGTGCGCCTGGATGGCGCCATGGCAGCGCGCAATTCGCTGCTGCGCCAGCCGCTGAAACTGAAATCAAAGACTCTGGTGGCGGTCGGCGGCCTGGAGCCGCAGGCCTGGCTGGATCAGAGCGAAGCCTTCCATGCCGCCTGCCGCGATGCCGGCACGCCATCGCATGTGATGACGGTTGCCGGCACCAATCATTTCTCGGTGCTCTATGCCGCCAGCGATGCGCGGCAGCCGCTCACCGGCGCCATCCTGGGCATGTTGCAGGGCTGAATTATAAAGCGGCGCCGTAGCGCGCCCAGAGCGCCTCGGCCTCGGCCAGTTCCTCGGGCGTATTGGCATTGAAGAAGGGATCGACCGGATCGGTGACGAAGTCCGTCACCCCCAATCGATGCCGCCCGGTCCAGACATCCACCTTGCGGATGCCTTCGCGCGTTACCGCCGCATGCAGATCGTCATAAAGCGCCAGCGGCCACAGCCCCACCACCGGATTGGGCTGGCCATTGGACGCAACGCAGGCCAGTTCAGTCTCCATGGCATCGCAGACCTGTTCCAGTTGCGCCACCAGGTCGCGCGGCAGGAAAGGGCCATCGCTTGGCACCGTGACGATATGGGTGATATCCGGCTGATGCTGCCGCGCCCAGTGCATGCCCGCCAGCACGCCGGCCAGCGGCCCGGCGAAATCCGGCACCGCATCGGCCGCCATCGGCAAGCCATAGGAAGCAAAGCGCGCCGGATCGCCATTGGCGTTGAGCACGATGCCCTGCACCTGGGGCCGCAGCCGCTCGATGATGATTTCAAGCAAGGGCCGGCCGCCAAGCAGCTTCAGGCCCTTGTCGCCGCCGCCCATGCGCCGCGCCAGGCCGCCAGCCAGAATCACACCGAGAACGCGCCGCATCACACCCCTTCGCCCCGTCAATGGCCTTCACCGCGTGAATGGCTCACCAAATGAATGGGCCTGTTATAGCGCGGTGGCGCAATCGCGGCCACCCCGACCTTCGGCGTGGCCGTGCGGCAGCTCAGCCCGTGGCGATATACTGGCGCAAGGCCTCGGCTTCCAGTTCGGTGGCGGCGATGCGGCGCTTCACCACGTCCCCGATCGAGATCATGCCGACCAGCCTACCCTCTTCCACCACCGGCAGGTGGCGGATGCGCCGCTTGGTCATCACATGCATCACGTCCTCCACCGTATCGGCGGGCGAGCAGACCATGACATTGCGGGTCATCAGCGTATCCGCCGTGCGTTCCAGCAGACCCGTGCCGTATTGCGCCAGGCCGCGCACCACGTCACGTTCTGAGAGGATACCGGCAATACCGCCATCGGGGTTGAGCACCAGCACCGCACCGATGCCATGGCCGGCAAGCAACCGGCAGACGGCGGCAACGGTATCTTCGGGCCGGGCCGAGACCATGCCTCCGCCCTTATCCTTCAGGATCATCGCGACACTCATGACGCTTCCTCCTCTCTCCGTTATTCCGGCTCAAAGGGTTTTCCCGGCTCACTCGTGATCGACGGCTACAAATCCTCCCGCAAACTGGTAACGATCTCGCGCAGCACGCGCTCGGCTTCACCATTCTCCACCTGGCAGGTGCCGGCGCCGGCATGGCCGCCGCCGCCGTAATGCAGCAGCAACGGCCCGATCTCCAGGCCCGGTGCTCGGCCGAAAATCGTCTTGCCGACAGCGAGCACGGTATTCTGGCGGTTCACGCCCCACAGCACATGCACCGAAACGGAACAGCGCAGGTATAACGCATAGACCATGAAACGGTTCCCCGCCCAGATGGTCTCTTCATTGCGCAGATCCAGCACCACCACATTACCCTGCACCTGGCCGCAACGCTCAAGCTGCTCGCGGAAACGCGCTTCATGCTCGAAATACAGCATGGCACGCTCAGCCACATCCGGCTGCGCCAGGATGGCATCAATATCGGCGCTGCCACGGCAGAGTTCGATCAGGTCCAGCATCAACTGGTAGTTGGAAATACGGAACTGCTTGAAGCGGCCCAGCCCGGTGCGCGCATCCATCAGGAAGGAAAGCAGCGCCCAGCCCTTCGGCTCCAGCACATCCGATACCGCGAAGGCTGCCGAATCGGCCTTGTCCACCGCGGCCATCATGGCATCGAACTTGGCCGGAAACCGCTGATGGCCGCCGAAATGCTCCCACACGACGCGGGCCGCCGAGGCAGCGGCCGGATGGATGATGTGGTTGGCCGGCGCCGTGCCGATACGAAAGGCTTCGCTCAGGTGATGATCGAAGCAGAGATGGCAATCCGGCTGATAGGGCAGATTGGTGATGATATCGCGCGGCCCGATGGCGATCAGGCCATCCTGCATGTCCTTCGGATGCACGAACTTGATCTCATCGACCAGCCCGAGCTCCTTGAGCAGCACGGCGCTGGCCAGCCCGTCGAAGTCGCTGCGCGTCACCAGCCGGTATGTTCCGCCGCCCATGGCCTTCCCTCCGGGGTTACAGCCTTAAGTCTCGGTCAAGCCGCGCCGGCTGGCAAGGGGATCATTTCACCAGCATCTTGCGGGCGCCGTAATCCAGTTCCGCGAGTACCTTGGCACTGACCGCATCGGCCTGGAGTGCCGCCCAATAGGCCGCCAGCCGGGGCGTGGCGAAGCAGTTTTCCAGGCCGATATGCTCGGCCATCAGCGCGGCGAAGAACAGCACCGGCAGCAGCGAGCAATCGGCCAGCGTGTAATCGTCGCCCAGCGCGAAAGGCCCCGGCCCGAGCTGGCCTTCCAGCAGCCCGAGCGCGCGCCGCAGTTCGGCATCGGCCTTGGCGACGATCTCGGCATCGCGCTTCGCCGGATTGGCCTGGCGGAACAGCTTGCCGATGGCAGCAAAGACATAGAGATCGCCGATCTGCATCAGCAGCCGCATGCGGGCACGGGCTTCCGCCGCCTCGGGCCGCAGCGGCTGCTCGGGAAATCTGTCTTCCAGGTATTCCAGGATGACATGGGACTCGGGCAAGGCCGCGCCATCATCCAGCAGCAGCACCGGGATCTTGCCGATCGGGTTGAGCTTCAGGAATTCCGCCGACTTCAGGCCGCTCTGCGGCGGGAAGATGATCTCGACGGGCAGGTTCTTGCGATAGATCTGCAGCCGCACGCGGGCGGCATAGGGCGAGCCCTTCACCGACATCAATTGCATCATATCCCCCCTACAGTATTTTTCGTTTTTACTCAGATCACGCCGCGTTTGCGCAGGCCTGCCAGCCTGTCCGCATTGAAACCAAGCTGCTCGGCCAGCACCTCGTCGGTATGCTCGCCCAGCATCGGCGGGCCACGATCATAGGAAACCGGCGAATCCGACAGCCGCAGCGGGCTGGCCACGCTCGGCACGCTGCCCATGCGGCCATGCGGCACGTCGCGGCGCAATTGCCGCGCCTGCACATGCGGATCGGCGAATACCTTGTCCACCGTGTTGATCGGGCCGCAGGGTACGCCGCGCTTTTCCATCGCCAGGATCAGGTCATCCATGCTGCGCTTGGCAGTCTCGGCGGCGATCAGCGGGATCAGGGCATCGCGATTCACCACCCGCGCGCCGGGCGACTTGAAACGCTCATCCGCCGCCCATTCGGCGTGGCCGAGTTCTTCCGCCAGCCGGCCGAACTGGCCATCATTGCCCACTGCGATGATCACGAAGCCATCGCTGGTCGGGAAGCTCTGATACGGCACCACGGTGGGGTGGCCATTGCCGAAGCGCACCGGCGGCTTGCCGCCGACCAGATAGAACAAAGCCTGGTTGGCCAGCGTGCCGACCTGCACATCCAGCAGCGCCATATCGAGATACTGGCCCCGGCCGGAACGCGCCCGCTGGTGCAACGCACCGAGGATGGCGATGGTGGAATAAAGCCCGGTCATCACATCGGCCAAGGCCACGCCGGCCTTCTGCGGCCCACCGCCCGGCAGGTCGTCGCGCTCGCCGGTGATGCTCATCAACCCGCCCATGCCCTGGATCAGGAAATCGTAGCCGGCGCGCGGCGCATAGGGGCCGGTCTGGCCGAAGCCGGTGATCGAGCAATAGATCAGGCGCGGATTGAGCGCGCTGAGGCTTGCGTAATCCAGGCCGTATTTCTTCAGGCCGCCGAACTTGTAATTCTCCACCAGCACATCGGCCTTGGCGGCCAGCGCGCGGATGATCTCCTGGCCCTCGGGCGTCGCCATGTCCACGGTCACCGAGCGTTTGCCACGGTTGGCCGAGAGATAATAGGCGGCATCGCCCGGCTCGCCGGTTTCCGGGTCGGTAAGGAAAGGCGGGCCCCAGCGGCGGGTGTCGTCGCCCTCGCCGGGCTTCTCCACCTTGATCACCGTGGCGCCCAGATCCGCCAGATTCTGCGTCGCCCAGGGGCCGGCCAGCACCCGGCTCAAGTCCAGGACCACGATATCGTCCAATGCCTGCATCTGACCCGTTTCTCCCCGCCCCGAAAGGCCAGCCAAGGCCTTGATTCCCAGGCAGTATCCTAGCCCGAAAGCGGCCGCAGCTTAACCCCCGGACAAGCCTTGCGGGGGCGGGTGCCATGGGCTATGGTCCGCGCCGCTTTCGACCCCGTCCGGCCACCCAGCCGGACTTTACAGGTCCCCCTTGCGGAGAGGTGCCAGAGTGGTCGATCGGGGCGGTCTCGAAAACCGTTGAGCGTGCAAGCGTTCCGTGGGTTCGAATCCCACCCTCTCCGCCAAAAATCCATACAGCATATTGAAAACACATGGATTTTTATAAATCCATCGGGGCCAGCAGAATCCTGTTAGCAAACAGACATAGGGGCGTGTTGTTCCGACGGTACGAGCCAGCAAGACCCGCCATTAAATGGCCGAACACCGCGGGCAATCTCGCTTCAACAGCATGAAAATCTCAGGCGCTCAATAGCGCTGCGGTCTACCCGGCCCGTCCATGGTCAACTCGATCAGGCCGAAGAAAAAGCTCTCTTTCTTGTAGATGCCGACTTTCCTCAATCGATCCGGCGGGTAACCCATGGCGACGGCATCATCGTAGCTAACACCAGCATTCGCGAGCGCGGCCATTACTGAATATTCATTGGGGAAAAGGCTCCAGGTGGCGCTAGCGCTGAGCCGCAGCGGCAGCAAAAACCGCATCAGATTGCTCTCTGCGCCGCGATCCGGCCGCATGGTTCGGCCCAGGTCGCCAGAGAATTCGGCGATCTGCTGCAATGTGATGCCGGAATCCAGCACTTGCTGGGCAGAATAGCCAGCAGCAAGCACATCACCAATGGTGAAACCAGCCTTCAGCATCGCCGCCGGCGGGAAGCCGGCATTGCGGATATCCTGCACCGGCCGTACCGCCAGGGCAGCATCAGCTTCCGGCACACCAATACTCATCAACGCGGCCTTATCAAGACCAGCCGCCGCCAGCTTCGGCGCCGAAACGCCTTGCGCCAGCAGGTCCTTGGGGGTGAAACCAACAGCGCTCAATTGCGCCAACGATACCCCATTTGCGAACAGGCTGCTGGCGGTGTGGCCAACCGCCAGCAATGTCGGCAGAGAAATACCGTCCTTCAGCAGCTGCGCCAGACTCGTACGGCTTTTAGGGCCGATGGCGCTGAGTGGCCAGCCAACAGCGCCCATGCCGTTCGTCACTTCGGCCTGGGTGTAGCCAGCTTTGAGCATACTAGTGACGAGTTCATCGTAGCGTGCCGCGCTCTCGTAAGTAGGATTGGTTTTTGCAAACAGATAGCGTGAGGCCGGCACATTGGCCGCCTTCAGATCCGGCAGCGGATAGTCTGCGGCGATAAGATCACGGACATCGTAGCCAACGTCCCGCAGCAAGGTCGCGGGCGCGCCATTCGCCCGCATTTCTCCAGCGGAATAGCCTGCCCTTGCAACAAGCGAGATATCGACACCGGCCTTGATCAGGTCGCTGGCAGAGTAACCAGCCTGGGCACGCAGCTCATAGGGCGAGTATCCTGCTGCCAGCAGGTCGTTAAGACTGTAGCCTGCATTGCGCAGATCAGCCGAATTGTAGCCTGCATTGCGCAGATCGGAAGATGAGTAATCCAGTCCCTTCAGCGTCTTGGCATCGACCCCGGCTGCCCGCTGCTCTTTCGGAGTATAGCCGTTGGCCTTCAACATGGCGCTGTCGTAACCGGCAGCCAGCACGTCCTTGGCGGAATAGCCCGCGCCTTTCAATTCAGCCGTCGGATAACCACCTTTCAGGAAATCCGCCACGCCATAGCCGGCCTTGCGAATATCGGTGGCAGGATAGCCGCCAAGCCGCAGATCGCTGAGGCTGTATCCGCCGGCCGCCATCTCGGAAACCGTCAGGCCGGTCGCCCGCTGATCCTGCACCGGTATGCCATTGGCCTTGAAGTCCTTCGGGCCATAGCCGGCGCCACGGGTTTCCGCCAGGGGATAGCCCGCCTTCAATAAATCCATCAGATCGGCACCCGCCCCCCTGACCTCGGCAGCGGAATAGCCGACCCCGCGAAGATCGCTATAGCTGGCACCCACCGTCACAAGATCTCTTGCCGGATAGCCGGCGCCACGCAAATCACCGAACGAATATCCCAGCGGCGCCACTTCCGTGATTGGGAAGCGCGCCTTGCGGAAATCACCGGCTTCGAAGCCCTGATCTTTCAGCGTTTGCGGCGTCAGGCCCGCTGCCTTGAGTTCGTCGGCATATTTCACCCCGGGGCCGATGGCGTATCGGTTTGTCTTGAGGATATCGGCGACACTGGTGAGGCCAAGATCGAGTGTTTGTGCAACGGGAAAGGCGAACTGGAGCAGCTGCTTCTGCTCTGGCGTGATTGTTTCCGGCGTAACCCCGCGCAGGAACATGATGGCATTGCTGCCCGGCAGCATCCATAGGTCATCGAAACTGTAGCCGCTGCGCCACAATGTGCCCACGGAGTAACCCGCATTGATGATCTGATTGCGGTCGTAGCCAAAACTCGCCAAGTCGGCAACGGAGTAGCCGGCATTGCGCAATTCGCTGGCCGGCGCTCCCATTTTACGCAGATCTTCCGGGCTGAACCCGGCGGCAAGCAGGGCCGCAGTATTGCGCCCGGCTTGCTGCAAATCCCCGTAGCCGTACTCCAGCGCCTTCAATGTTGAAAGCTCGTACCCGGCATCGAGCAATTCACGAGCGGTATAGCCGGCCTGTTTCAAATCGGCCGGACCATATCCCGCAGATGCCAGTTGGCCAATGCCATATCCCTGGCGGCGCAAATCGGTGGCGGAATAGCCTGCGCCGCGCAGATCTTGCAGCGGAAACCCTGCCTTCACCAAATCGCTGAGAGGATAGCCGGCGCTGCGCAGTTGAACGATATCAAGACCGGCTGTGCGCAATTCGCCCGCCGTATAGCCGGAACGTCGCAGTTCGGTGGGGGTGAATTGCGCTTCCAGAAGGTCTGTCAGCGGAAAGCCAGTGCCTTTGAGTTCGGCGAGCGGCACACCAACGGACTTCAGTTCCGATAATGTATAGCCAATGTTGCGCAACTCAGGAGTACCGTAGCCGATTTGCCGTAAGGTCAACAGCGGCGTACCCGCATCGCGCAATTCAGTCGCATCATAGCCGGCCTGCTTCAAACTGGCCGGATCAAAGCCTTCGCCTTGCAGATCAGCGGCGGAATAACCAGCGCGCTTCAGTTCAGAGTTGGGATAGCCCAGGGCGAGGAGTTCACGCGCAGTGAAGCCAATGTCATGTAGACCACTGGCATCATAGCCGGCCTGCTGGAAGTAGCGGCCAGGCAAGCCCGCAAAATGCAGCTCACTGTCGGTCAGGTCGAGCGACTGCCTTAGGTCTGCGAGCGAATAGCCGGCATCAAGCAATTGCGAAGAGGAATATCCCCGTCGGGCCAGTTCTGCCGGTTCGTAGCCGGCCTGGCGCAATTCCGCAGGCGTGAAGCCGGCGTCAAGCAGGTCAGCTAGCGGCGCACCATTCGCCTTCAGCGTGGCGAGCGGAATGCTATCTGCCTTCAGATCAAACAGCGAAAAGCCGGCGGCATAGAGGTCTTTGATATTATACCCGGCGGCCAGCATGTCATTGATGCTGTATCCGGCTTCCTTGATAAAGACCGGGGCATACCGCCCCTCCTTGATTTCAGCCAAGGGAATCCCGGCGGCACGCAAATCCTCAACAGTATAGCCAGCAGAACGCAGATTGCTGATCGTGTAGCCAAACTCCAGAGCGATGAGCGGAGACCGGCCCAGAGCAAGCAAATCGGAGAGCCTGGGGCGCCCTTCATCCAGCAGCGATACCGATGCCGTCTGCACAGCGCTGCCGACATCACGGCTGATCGAGGCGCTATCGGTGGAAGCCTGGGTACGCCGCGCCTGATCGGCTACCGAATCGCTTGAGCTAGAGCCACCACCGCCCAGATTGCCAACATCGGTGCCAGCAATGGTATAGGTGAAGCCGTTACCGCTGGCCGGTATGCTCGCGCAACTGATGGTGGGGTAATTGGAGCAGCTGTACCGCTCGAAACCGGTGAGCGCGCCGCGCGTATCATTCGCCGGATTGACAGAGCGGATCAGCCAACGCCCATTGCTCGCATCGACAGTACCGCCGTTATTAATGAAGCTGGCACCAGCAAGTGTGATCGCAGTACCCGTGGCAGTGCTGCTGATCGCGGCACCATTATCCAGAGTGATGGCACCGCTACTCATGATCCGCACCGGCGTGGTGAAAGCTGTCAGTGTGCCGCCGATGGTAACGGGGCCATTAGACATGCCGCCGATATTAAGCAAAGTAGAACTCTGAAACCGGGTCAGAACAGCATCGCTGATGCTCAGCAATCCAGCGCCCGTGCCAATGCCAACACTGCCGGGAAAAGTGGACGGATAGATAGTCGCCTGCGTGGTCGCCGTCACTGTCGTAGTGTTGCTGACGGCAAGGCTATCCGTACTTATATTCACATTTGCCGCCTTTAGCGTGACGGCGTTGGTGGAGTCGAGCTGTACGTTACTGCCGGTCAGATTGACGTAATTCGTGGTCGGCGTGCTGCTGACGCCATCCCAGCCCAGCGCGACCGTGGCGCTGCCGTTCGGTGTCGAGAAGCCGATCTTGCCGCCCGTGGCGGTGAGGCCGATACCGCCACTGCTGGAATATATCGCGGTCTGCTGGGTGCCGCCATCAAAGGAAATACCGTAGGCCGGGTTTGTGCTGGTCGTGGCCTGCGTACCTGTAATGGTTATGGCCTGCGTGGTGGTGGAAATCTCCACCCCACTGCCGATATTAACGCCAGAACTGAAGCCATTGGTACCACCGGTACTGTCGCCTCCGATACCAGTCAGCTGGATCTGGCCGCTGCCGCTGGTGGAAAGCTGTGAACCGCTGGCAATATCAATACCGATAGATGTGGCGACACCATCAGCCCCCTTGCCGCGCAGGTTGAACGAACCACCACCGGCATTGATGATGCTGCCGTTGATGAACAGGCCGCGACCGCCATTGCTGCCGGCTACGCCTTGTGCGGTGCTGGACGTGCCGCCGCCGGTCATGATCACGCCGCCGCCGCGGGTGATGATCGAGGAGTTGCTGCCGATGTAAATACCGCCGCTATTGCCGGCCTGGAACTGCACTGTCAGGGGATTACTGCCGGAAGTGGCGGCGATGGAAGTATTGTCGGCCAGCGAGACGCCTCCATCCGCCCGCACCGTAAAGACAGTGCCACCAGAAGCCGTGATAGTCGGGGTGATGCTGGAATTGATCGACACATTGCCCGTACCGGCAGCGCAGCTTGCGTAGGTGCTTGGGCAACCGCTTGTATTCAAGGTGACATTGGTTGTTGCCAGCGCGGTGCTGAGTGCGCCAGCGCCTGATGTACCGATCGTCAGATCATTCGGATCGAGCAGCCATTCGCCTGGCCGGCCCTGCTGCGCACTGGCATCCACCACCGCGCCAGCGCCGATATCAAGCAGGATGCCCGAGGTTTCGATGAAGCCGCCATCGCCACTCCGGCTGCCGCCGCGCGCCCGGGCCTGGCCGTTGAAGCGGGTATCCTGGCTGAAGAAGGCGATGCTGCCGCCATCACCGGCCTGCCCGGCGGAAGCTGAAAAGGTGCTGCCCGCATTGACCGAAACAGAGGCGGTATCCCAGCTGCCGATGGTAATGCGGCCGCCATCGCCCTGGCTGCCATCGGCGCTGATGGCGGCATCGGTCAGCGTGATCGGGCCATTGGCGCTGGCGGTAACGGTGCCGCCCGTGGTGCCGTTTGCCGATACTGTGCCACTGACGCTGAGCGGGCCGCTGGCCTCCAGCACGATCTCGCCGCCGCGCTCCACCAGGCTATCGGCGCGGATCACGCCGCTGGTATTGATGGCGCCACTGGTCAGGGTATCCAGCGCCTTGGCGGTCAGGATCACCCGGCCGCCCTCGGCCACTACCATGGCGCGGTTATCGATCAAGGTCTGGATCGTCGCCGGCTCGACTTGTAGCGACAGATTCTGGCCAACCTGCATCACCACGGTTTCGCCAGCGGCCAGGGCCACGGTGCCAAGGCGGGCAGAAATCAGGCCTTCGTTGCGCAGTTCCGGCGCCAGCAGGGCGATATAGCCACGTTCATTGGCGGTCAGGCTGCCCTGGTTGACGATCTGCCCGGTGCTGCCATTGCGCTGGAAACGATAATTGCCGGCCATAAAATCGTCGTCGCGGATGCTCATGGTCGAGCCGACCAGACCGCCGACATTGACCTGCGCATCGCGGCCGAACACGATGCCGGACGGATTGACCAGGAACACCTGGCCATTGGCCGTGAGCTTGCCAAGGATTTCCGAGACGCCGCCGCCGGTGACACGATTGAGCGTGACGGCGCTGCTGTTCGGCTGGTTGAAGTTCACCCAGGCCTGGCTGCCGATGTTGAAGCTCTGCCAGTTGATGATGCCGCGCTGCGTACCCTGGGTCACATCCATCCGGCTGCCGGACTGGCTGATCGTGGCAGAGCCCGCCGCCACACTGCCGCCGGTCGGCAGGGTGGCCGGCTGGGTCTGGGCCTGCGTCAGACCCGATGCGAGCAGCGCCGTGGTGGCGAGGAGCCAGTATCCGATGCCGCGCATTGCCTGCCCCCCCCTAGAACTGCAGCACGGCCTGGAGCCAGGCGCGGTAGCGGTGCTTGTTGCCGTCGGCATCATTGCCCGAGGCATCATGGCCGGCATTGCGGCCGATCACCTTGGCCAGCGTACCGGTGAGGGTCAGGGCCTGCATCGGCGTCCAGGCCAGGGCCAGGCCAATCCCCTGGAGGGCATAATTGTTCGGCATGTCGCCGCGCGGCTGCCAGTTGCTCCAGGGATCGGTATGCTGGCGCAAGAAGCCCAGGTCGTAGAAGCCCGAGAGCTTCACCGCGTCATCGACCTTCCAGCGCAGTTCCAGTCCAACCCGGCCGCCGCTGTCGCCGCTGCCCTCGCCGCTGGGATAGGCACGCACCCGGTCGATGCCGCCGAGCGAGAACTTCTCCGAACTATCCAGGTTGCTGCCCGAGGCCTGCACCTCCAGCATGGTGATCAGCGTCCAGGCATCGTCCAGCTTCTGCTCGCGCGCGGCACTGGCCGCCAGCTTGGCGTAGAAGCCCGCCGTGCCGGCCGTGGTACGGTCGGTGGCAGCGCTATCGGGTGAGCGGTCCAGATTGAGATGGCCTGCTGTGCCGGTCAGCGACAGACTGCTGCTGCCGCCGCCGAACCAGTCATCCACCACCGTGGCGGAAAGGCCCAGCGCGGCCGCATTGATCCGCTTGTCGTTCAGGGTCGCGCTGACGGCGCGATCCTGCATCATCTTGAAGTCGTAACTGCCGGAAAGCGTAAACGACAGTTCATTGCCCCGCAGCAAGGGATAGGTGGCGCTGCCGCCGGCGCTGAGGCTGTAGCCATTCAGCCCCAGATTGGCGAAGCGACCGCCGACTTCATATTCCAGCGCCGAGGCATTGATGCCCAGCACCAGGCCGGAATAGCCCACCGGCAGGGCCATGGCGAGCCGGGCATAGCGCGTGCCCTCGCTGGTCAATGCCACCGCCGAGTATTTCTCGCCGGCGCCGAAGGGGTTTTCCGCGTTGATCGTCGCCAGCCCACGCAGCACCCCGGTGGAGGTCGAGCCGCCATTGTCCAGGGTCGCCGAACCGCTGAACAGCGGCTTGTCCTCCAGCAGCAGGATGGCGTCGGTCTCGCCTTCCTTCTCGCCGGCACGCAGGGAAGCCTCGGCCTTCACGCCGGGCACATCCTTCAGCACCGCCACGGCTTCATCCATGATGCCGAGATCCAGCGTCTCGCCCGGTTTCAGCCTGTGCTCGATGAGGCCAACCGCCAGATCGCGATCAAGGCGGCTCCTGCTCGCCGGATCAACCTTCACCTTGCCGAGCCTGCCCTGCATCAGCACGATCTCGACCACGCCATCGCGAATCGTCTGCGGCGGCAGATAGGCATGCGCCAGCTTGCCCTTCTTGCGGCTGTAGTCGCTGAGCTTGCGCGCCGCCGCCTGCAGTTCGGAGAAGCTCAGCCGTTTGCCGGTATAGCCCTGCAGCAGCGGCGCGAGTTCTTCCGCCGGAATGCCATCCGACCGGATGCGAAACTCCTTCACATAGACCGACTGGCCTTTCTTCTCCGGCAAAGCCTGCTCGGGCGGCGGCTGCGTCATCGGTGCCAATGGCGCAGGAGCCGGCTGACCACGCCCGGTTGCACGCTCAGTCTCACGCAGGATGCTACCCGCGTCCTGGGCCAGGGAGGACCCAGAAAACGTGAATGCAGTCAGCAATGTCATGAGAAAGGCAATCGCAGCCAGACTTCGCATTTTACAAGCGCTAATCGACGCCCCCAATTCGATTATAAATCGCGCTCATGCGTATGGATCGGCCAGCAATCGCCGAGCGCGGTTGGCCGAAATTAGCCCTCGCCCTTGCACACCAGCAACAATTCAATTCTCGTCAAATCTGTCAGATTCTTTCAGGCGGCAGCTTTGATGATTTAGCGATCGACGCGGCAAGAGGCGCTGAATATATAGCCCTGGCCGTATATCATTTTGATCGGGGGCTCGGCTTCCGTGGCTTGGCGTATCTTGCGACGGAGACGGTTCACAACGGTATCCAGATTACGTGCATCGGCAACTGCTTGCGGACGGATAATGGCCTGCACCAGCCAGTCGCGGGAGCAGGGCTGCCCCACTCGCTCGAAAAGTGCAGTCAGAAAAGACAGCTCCGTGGCCGTCAGCTTTATCATCTTGCCATTGGGGGTGGTCAGATACCAATCAACAGCATTGAGCCGCCATACCCCATTCTCGCCGGGTGCCAGCTTGCCGGCATTCGCGAGACGGCGCAGCAGGCTTTGTACGCTGGCGCGAATTTCCGGAAGAGAGGCCGGCTTCACCAAATAGATATCCGCGCCGCTGTCGAACCCTGCTATGCGATCATCACTCTCACTCAGCGCCGTCAGCATAATCACACCGCAATCACAGCGGATGCGGATATCACGCGCCGAATCGAAACCGCTGCCATCGGGCAGTCCAACATCAAGGATGACAATATCGGGGATTTCGGCATCCAGCGCCTCGATTAACTCGCGACGGCTTGCCACGCCTTTGCTGGCATGACCCAACAAGGAAAGGTATTCGACAAGATCGCGCCGCAATGCCGGTTCGTCTTCCACCACCAAGATACGGTTCATGTCGATATTACCGCGTGGTTTAATGGGATGCCGGGCAACGGCAGATATATGGCTGCAACCGTGCCCTGGTCTACCGCAGGCCGCAGAACAAGCCGGCCGTTATGAAAATCCAGCAATCGGCGAGTGTTATAAAGGCCCAGGCCGGTACCGGTCGCGGCTGCGGTGTTTGAGGCGCGAAAGAAGCGACTGCCAATAGAAGGCACATCCTCCTGCGGGATGCCAATGCCAAAATCCCGCACCAGCAACACAATCTCATCCGACTCTCGTGATACTGTTACTTCTATCACGGTATCATCTGGCGAATATTTGAGCGCATTGTCGATCAGATTAATCAGCGCCGTCGCGAGCATCTGGGGATCGCCACAATACCGTGGCAATGCATCAGCAAACGAATAACGCAGACGCCCTGCGCCATCCAGCCCATCAAAATGCTGCTGCACCCTGGAAATCAGATCCGGCAAAAGGATTTCTTCAGACTGGACCGCATCCTTTTCACGCCGGTCCGCAGCAAGAAATCGCTCGGTGAAGCGGACCAGACGCTGCACGGCGCCATGGATTGTTTCCACCCGTTCCGTGACAGCCGGCAAGGCCTTGTCGGTAACCACGTCGATCATTTCGGCAGCGCGATCGATAACGCTCAAGGGCGTGCGGAATTCATGCGTCACCATGCGCAGAAGCTGGCGCTGTTCCTTGCGTGCTGCTTTTTCTGCTTCCAACGCCTTCGATGCCATTTCCTGAAGCTGTTTGCGTTCCTCGACTTCAAGAGACAAGGCCTGATTGCGCGCGTGGAGATCGGCCTGAAGGCGGTATCCGACCATGCCGAGAATGACCAGGAATATGCAGGTCATGACAAAGTGGAAAAAGACATAATACCAGCCCTGAAGAATGGCTTCATTGGAGCCGCCTTCCCAGTATATCAGCCGGATGGTGATGATACTGCGCAGCATAAGCGCACAGAATTGAGCTGATATCACCCCGAGACCGATCCAACGAACCAATCGCGGCTGGCTGCTGTCACGCCAGAGAATGAGAAATATGGCAATCGAGATCAGAATGCCGATGGCATTGCTGGCCAATACACGCATTCCGACGTTATCAGGATCAATCAACAGCGCGACCGGCCAGAATATCGCCGCAAACACGACACAAGCGATCAATAGACGCGGGAATCCAGACTGATTGAGAAGCCGGCCCCAGCCATAGACGATCAATGCACTGGCCACGGTAATAGTGAGGTTGTGAGCAATGATGTTGAGACCGACAAGTTCGCTGAAATGACCGCGAAAAATCAGCAGCAGCATGGCGATGCCATAGCAGGCAAACCCGGCGGCAAAATACTTGATAATATGTAACTGGCGTTGCGTCACCCACACCACCAGAAACACGCAGCCCTGCAACAACAGGGTAAACGTGATCATGAAAACACTTGTGGTTATATCGAGCATTACCCAATCCGCTGGGCTGATTGTTTTGAGTGGTGAAGAAAAACGCCCCCGGCTGGGTGGCCTGTCAACAATCCTAGTTTAGTAGTCGGGCAACAGGCAATGGCAGAGCCAAGGCGCCACGGCCCTTTAATAGCGTGGCAATAGGCAGCCAAACTCCAACTCGGGCATCGAAGCCGCTGTAGGCCGACAACACCGTCCGGGATCAAGAAGTGGAATTGATTGCTTCTTTTTGGTTGCAGAATGGTGCGACCGGATAACGCCACGCTATAGTTCCGGGAAGCCCGCTGCTTTGCGCCCGCTGGCTGGTGGCCGAATTCGAATGATCTGGTGGATAGCGCCAGCCGCACGGCGCCGACGCTCTACGCCGGACAGGCGGACAAAATCCGTATTAAGACATCGCCGGATTCCTTCTCGGCTCATGCCAGGCCTAGCTCCAGCTGACGGAGTTTTTACGCCATTTTCATCGCCCGCAGCTTTTGTGTTGCGCCCCTTGGCGACGAAATGAAAAGGGCTGCCGTGAAGCACGGCAGCCCTTTTACGCAGCCGGTTTGATTCTCTCAGGATTTCTTCAGCAGCGGGCATTCGCTTTCCGCTGCCGGGCGGAAGGCCTTATCGCCGGGAATGACGCCGATCTGTTTGTAGTAATCCCACGGCGCCTTGGAATCAGCGGGCGATTTCACTTCGAACAGATACATATTGCGCATCACGCGGCCATCGGCCCGCACGGTGATATTCTGACTCATGAAGTCGTTCACCGGCAGCGCCCGCATCGCTTCAGCCACCTTCACACCATCATCGGTGCCGCTTTTCTCCACCGCCTTCAGGAAATGCATGGTGGCGCTGTAGACACCAGCCTGGAGCATGTTCGGCTTCTTGCGCGCCTGCGCCTCGAACCGTGCGGTGAAGGCACGGGTCTGGTCGCTCTGATCCCAGTAGAAGGCTTCCGAAACGATCACACCCTGCGCTGCCTTGAGGCCGAGGCCGTGGATCTGGTTGATCAGCAGCAGCAGACCGCCCAGGCGCTGACCACCCTGCACAATGCCGAATTCCGCCGCCTGTTTCACAGCGTTCAATGCGTCGTCGCCGGAATTCGCCAAGCCGATGATCTTGGCCTTGGAGCCCTGCGCCTGCAGCAGGAAGGAGGAGAAGTCTGGATTGTTCAGCGGATGCCGCACACCACCCACCACCTTGCCGCCGGATTCGGTGATGAAGCGGGTGGCATCGCGTTCCAGCGCATGGCCGAAAGCGTAATCGCTGGTGAGGAAGAACCAGGTATCGGCGCCCTGCGCGGTCAAGGCGCGTGCCGTGCCGCTGCCCAGGGCATAGGTGTCGTAGGTCCAGTGGAAACCGGTGGGCGAACAGGCCTTGCCGGTCAGGTCGGAAGTGGCGGGGCCGGAGAGAATGGCGATCTTGCCGCGATCCTGCGCCATCTTCTGGATCAGCAGGCCAGCAGCGGACGAACCGCCATCGAGGATGGCATCGACACCATCCACATCCATCCAGCGGCCGGCAACGCTGCCGACGATATCGGGCTTGTTCTGGTGGTCGGCGGAAACCACCTCGATGCGCTTACCCAGCACCTTGCCGCCGTAATCCTCCACCGCCAGCCGCGCCGCGATGGACGAGCCTTCGCCGGTGACATCGGCAAAGACGCTGGAACGGTCATTGAGTACGCCGATGATCACCGCGTCGCCAGAAATTTGCGCCTGGGCGGTGGCGCTGAGGCCTGTAGCAAGAGTTGCACAGAACATCAGGGCAAGCATGGACTGTCGTTGCATGGCTTTCTCCTGGGGGGTGAAGTGGCTGGGATTACGCGATGCCGAAGCCGCGCAATGTGGGCGGCAGGCTGGCCATGTCATGGATATGGGCGGTAACCAGCGCCGGATCGTGGCCGGAATTCTCGCGATCGACCCAGACGCGGCGGATGCCGAGCGCATGCGCCGGCCGCATGTCATGCCACCAGCTCACGCCGGCATGCACCCAGCGCTCGCGGGCCACGCCGGTGATCTGCTCGAAGCGCTCGAAATGCCCCATCGCCGGCTTGTAGCTGCCGACCTGCTGCGCCGTCACCACCAGGTCCAGCGGCACCGGGAAAACAGCGCGGGTCTCGGCGAAAAGGTCGTCGTCGCAATTGGTCAGCACCGCCAGGCGCCAGCCATCTTCACGCAGCGCAGCCAGTGCCGGCCCGGTATCGGCGAAGAACGGCAGGCTGTCCCATTGCCGCGCCAGCACCGAGGAATCGCCGGGCTTAAGTTCCAGGCCGATGGCCACGGCGGCGCGCTCGATGGTCAGCCGCAGCACATCCTTATAGGAGCGCGAGGGCGCCTCACCCTCAGTGGCGATTTCCGCTTCGTGATAGGCATGCACCAGGGCATCGGTACGGTCGCCGGCAATGCCCTGGAGCAGCCGGCGAAACCCGGTCTGCCAGTCAGCCAGCGTGCCAAAGCAATCAAAACTCACCCATTTTTCGACTTTTTGCATCGTACCCCCGCTTTCGACTTGACCCCACTATCCGGCCAGATTATAAGATTGTCAACAATCTAAATTTAGAAAGGTCAGCAATTGGCACAGCATCTCAGCGTGATCGGCGCCCTCAATGACCAGGTCACTCTGCTGCTGAAGCAGCGGATCTTCTCCGGCGAGATGCCGCCGGGCAGCCGGGTGGTGGAGGTCGAACTGGCGCAGGACCTGGGCGTCAGCCGCGGCACCCTGCGCGCCGCGTTGCAGCAGCTCGCCTTCGAAGGGCTGATCGTGCAGAAGCGCTTTCACAGCACTTTTGTGGCAGCCTTAAGCGCCCGCGATGCCTATGAGATCTACACCCTGCGCAACACGCTGGAGGCGATGGCGGCGCGGCTGGCGGCGCGGTGCATCGATGCGCGCGGCAAGGCCGCGCTTGGCGCCGCGTTACAGACGATGGAACGCGCCGCCGCCAGCGGCCAGCGCGGCGAGATGATCGACGCCGATTACGGCATCCACCGCTGCATCTTCGGCCTCACCGACCACAGCCGGCTGCAGGCGGAATACAAGCTGCTGGAAGGCCAGACCCAGCTTTATCTGCGCCACACCGCCGGGCTGGATTACGACTTCCCGGAAATCCTCGGCATCCACCGCGCCCTGGTCGAGGCGATTGCTGCGGGCGATGACGTTACCGCAGAGCACCTGGCACGCGACCACAATACGCCCGACGGCGAGAAGATGGTGGCGCTGCTGCAGCAGGAAGAAACAAACGAGGCATGACCATGCTGGATACGATAGACACCGCCTCCGCGCTGCGGCAGGCGGTGGCGGAAGCGCATGACCGCTATCGCGCCGAGAACCCGAAATCCGCCGAACGCCAGGAGACTGCGGCAGCGCATTTGCCCGGCGGCAATACCCGCAGCGTGCTGCATTACGCACCGTTTCCACTGGCCTTCGAGCGTGGCGAAGGCTGCAGGCTATGGTCGGCGGATGGCCATTGCTACACTGACTTCCTTGGCGACTACACGGCGGGCCTCTATGGCCACTCGCATCCGCGCATCATGCAGGTGCTGCATGAGACACTGGACAAGGGCATCAGCTTTGGCGGCCATAACCTGCTTGAGGGCCAGCTCGCGGCCCTCATGTGTGCGCGCTTCCCGTCACTTGACCTGATCCGGTTCACCAATTCCGGCACGGAATCAAACCTGATGGCGTTGGCCACGGCAGCAGCACTTACCGGCCGGCGCGGCATGCTGGTATTCGAGGGTGGCTACCATGGCGGCGTGTTCTCGTTTGCCGGCGGCGGCAGCCCGGTGAACGCACCCTATGATTTCATCGTCGCTAGCTACAACGATCAGGCAGGCACGGCGGCGCTGATTGAACAGCATGCGGGCAAGATCGCCGCGATCCTGGTGGAACCGATGCTGGGTGCAGGCGGCTCGATCCCGGCGGATGCCGCCTTCCTGCATCTGCTGCAGCGGGAAGCGCAGCGCATCGGCGCTCTGTTCGTACTCGACGAGGTGATGACCTCGCGGCTGCATCCGGGCGGCCTGCAGATGCTGCATGGCCTCAAGCCCGATATCACCACCTTCGGCAAGTATCTCGGCGGCGGCATGTCGTTCGGCGCCTTTGGCGGCAAGCGCGCGGTGATGGAACGCTACGATCCCGCCCGGCCTAATGCCCTGCCCCATGCTGGCACCTTCAACAACAACGTACTCTCCATGGCTGCCGGCATCGTTGGCCTGGGTGAAATCCTTACCGAAGAAACCCTGACGGCCATGAACCGGCGCGGCGACGCCTTGCGCCAGGGTCTCAATGCGGAAGCCACAAATCGCGGCCTGGCGGTGCAGGTCACCGGTATCGGCTCGCTGATGACTGTGCATTTCACCGTAGAAGCGCAGCAGCAACAGCTGTTGAAGGAATTGCTGTTCTTCGATCTGCTGGCAGAGCACTTCTGGCTGGCCCGCCGGGCCATGATCGCGCTGAGCCTGCCGGTGACGGATGGGGATTGCGCTGCCTTCATTGCTGCCTTTGGCCGCTTCCTCGACCGCCGCGCCAGGCTGATTGAAAAAGCCTCCTGATCCATTCTCGATCTGCTTACCGCTGAAAAAAACGCCGCCGGACGATAGTCCTGGCGGCGTTTTGATTTGGGGTGTGGCAAGAGCGCCTTAAGGCGTAATCTCCGATGCCCAGTCGGCCGGATCGGTGGCGGCCTTGAGATAGGCGGCGGCGAGGCGGTCTGGATCATGGGCTATGGTCTGCGCTGCTTTCGACCCCGTCCAGCCACTCAGCCAGACTTTACAGGTCTCCCTTGCGGAGAGGTGCCAGAGTGGTCGATCGGGCGGTCTCGAAAACCGTTGAGCGTGCAAGCGTTCCGTGGGTTCGAATCCCACCCTCTCCGCCAATATCCAGATTAATATGTTGAAATTATTGGATAAGTTTTAAGGCGATGGAATTATCCTGTGCGCCACCCCAGAAAATGAAATTCGGCCTTAACATTTCGTCTAGCATGCAGGGCTAACCATTTTTGCTAGAGCCTGACGCCTGATCTCGACGCATGAATGCATTCACGAGAAGTAAGGATTGAGCCTATGACTGATAGTAACATCTCAGCGCGAGTCGATGCTCTTGAAGAACGCATCACATATCAAGATGAGACGATAGAGACTTTAAATCAGGCCATTACAAAGCAGTGGGCTCAGATCGACAAACTCACGCGGATCGTT
The DNA here is from genome assembly GCF_965278975.1 of Ferrovibrio sp. GTDB lineage: Bacteria > Pseudomonadota > Alphaproteobacteria > Ferrovibrionales > Ferrovibrionaceae > Ferrovibrio. The sequence goes on along the minus strand of NZ_OZ257126.1, from coordinate 3,067,256 downwards.
GAGGTGCTGACCGAGCGACTGCGCGAAGCGGAAGCAAAGGCAGCCCAAGGCCTAACCAGTGAGCGCCCACCACATTACTGAATTGAGTTAACTAAATTCATTTCTAAAACTAGAGAGAGCCTTGCATCTCGCGGTTCCGAGCCGAACTGCCTGGGAATGCCATCGTCATCAAAATCAGGTCGCAACCATCGGCCGGCTGACCGTGGATAAGAGGCGTGAGGGCGGCGCCCCGTGCCTGACCTCAAGAGGCGCCTCGCGCCGATAAGGCATTCTGGTCCAATGGCGAATTTCACTCTACGCCCTCAATCCATCTGATCCAGCGCGAACACTGCCGCGTATCTAGAGAGACCGGGCCAGAAAAAATGACCGTATGGCAGCCAAGCGCATGCTTGCGTAACGACCGTCTTCTTTTTCCTGGGAACACCCAATCGACACATTAGGAGTTGTGGCATGCGGCGTAGAATCCTAGTGTTTTTAGGCACCCTGCTCATCTGCCTTCAGTCGGCTCTAGCGACGGAAACCATTGTTAGTTCGCTGCCTGGAGCATCCGTCGTCGGTCGGGGAGTTTTGTCCTACGCTTTTTGGGATGTCTACAAAGTCACGCTGTACGCCCGGGATGGCCGATTTGACTTCAACAAGCCCTTCGCCCTGTCGATAGAATATTTTCTCGCAATCAGCGGCAAAGATATCGCCGACAGATCGATGCGGGAAATGCGCAAGCAAGGCTTCAGTGACGCGGCAAAACTCGCCGCCTGGCATGAGCAGTTGAAGGCAATCTTCCCTGACGTTCGTAATGGCACGGTGCTATCTGCCGTCTATGCGCCCGAGCAGCAAACCACGTTCTATAACGGACCCACGATAATTGGGACAATTGCTGGTGACGACTTCGGTCACGCTTTCTTTGGCATCTGGCTTGATGAAAAAACGTCCGAGCCGAGATTGCGGCGTGCGCTTTTGGGGCTGTCATGAAGGCTCAAAGCGTAACGAGAAAGTCACTCGCCCAATACGGCTTTCTCGCCTTGCCCGTCGCCTTCGCCGGATTTCCACTATACGTCCTCGCACCTGATTTTTATGCCACGAACCACGGAATATCCCTGACGCTGCTTGGCACATTGCTCCTGATGATACGTCTGTTCGACGCCGTTCAAGATCCGTTGATAGGCTGGCTGGCAGACAATCTGCACGACCGTTTCGCATCCATTGTAGCTGCGGCAGCGATTGCGCTTTGTTTGGCGATTTTTGGACTCTTTAACTTCTCCTTTATTGGCCCGGCCATCTGGTTTGCGCTATGCATGGTTCTGTCGGTCACCGCTTATAGCGTTTTGACTATTATCCTTGGGGCAAAGGCGACGCTTTGGACAACAGATAAAAATGACCAGACACGGATTGCGGTTGCACGCGAGAGTTTCGGGCTGGTCGGGTTAGTGGTGGCCGTTTCCCTGCCAACGATCCTCGATAAGGTCGCCAAGCCGGTCGATACCTATATGTACTATGCCGCGCTACTTTCCGCATTGATGTTTGTGGGAGTTTTGGGCTTCTCAAGACTGCCCGTGACGAGTAAAGCCACAGATAGTTCCAACCCGCCTTTCTTTGCTGGGCTGCGCGCTTTGCCACCAGAAAGCCTCCGTCTTCTTGGCGTCTACAGCCTCACCATGCTTGCCTCCAGTGTACCCGCAGTCCTGGTCATATTTTATGTGCGCGACCTTCTGGGTGCCGAACACCTGACTGGACCATTCCTGCTTCTGTATTTTCTTTCAGGCGTCGCGGCCATGCCGCTTTGGCGGATCATTAGTGCACGGGCTGGGAAATACGAAGCGTGGTGCACCTCAAATATTCTCGCTGTGGCCGGCTTCTTCGGCGCCCTTTTCCTCGGTAATGGCGATGTCTGGGCCTATGCTGCTGTTTGCATCGTCTCGGGCTTGGCACTCGGTGCGGACTTAACACTTCCGCCTTCCATTCTCGCTGACCACATTCATGCACGCGGAAATTCTGCTTTCTCCGGGACGCATTATGCCCTTCTTGCATTTTGCACCAAAGCCAGTCTCGCCTTGGCTTCAGCGATTGCTTTACCCGCCCTCGATGCCGCCGGGTTCAGGCCGCAAAGCACCAATTCCGCCTATGCCTTAATGGCACTGTCCATCTCATATGCATTGATACCCTGCGTTCTCAAACTTTTTGCCGCAGGGCTGCTGTATGGACTCCTTATTCACCCGTCGTCAGGAGCCGGTAATGAAATACATCAAGGCCATAGCAACCATAGGCATTCTCATGATTCTTAACGGTTGCACCGGAAACAATCTCCACTACTACAAGGGAACAACTCCGCAGGCAGACCTGCGCGAATACTTCAATGGCCCGGTTAAAGCATGGGGCATCGTCCAGAATTTCAATGGCCGCGTGACCCGCCGCTTCGACGTTCAGATGATCGGCAAATGGGATGGGGACGTCGGCACGCTGACGGAGAACTTCACTTATTACGATGGCGAGAAACAACAGCGCATCTGGACGATTAAAAAGCTGGCCGACGGCAGCTATGAGGGCTCCGCCGCGGACATCTTGGATAAGGCGATGGGCCAGACAGAGGGCAGCGCCGTGCGCTGGAACTACGTCATGGATGTTCCGGTCGGCGACACCACCTATAGACTACGCTTCGATGACTGGATGTGGGTGATGAATGACGATGTTCTGATCAATCGCTCTTATCTGAAAAAATTCGGAATCACTGTAGCCGAGCTCACCATCTTCATGCAGAAGCAACGGCAATGATTCATCAGCCGGAACTGGATCTACCAGTACACCCGTGAACAGTTCTAGAGCCTACCGGTCGAGCGGAGAAACATCAGGTAACAGTAGTACGGCCACACCGATCCCTTGCCGATCCAGCCGCTGCATTCGTGCCACTGCCTGGCTCCATCCGCCAAATTTATATGGCTGATTGACGCCACCCCGGAACGCCCAGGATGGCTAGGGCGTAATCTCCGATGCCCAGTTGGCCGGATCGGCGGCGGCCTTGAGATAGGCGGCGGCGAGGCGGTCTGGATCATGGGCTGAGTTCGGCGCGATGAAGCCACCGACAGTGACGCTGGCGACGCGGATCTGGCTCGGGCGCAGCTCCTTGTCGAGACTGACGCAGAGATTGCGGCCGGCAGCCTTGCAGGCGGCAAGGCTGGAGAATTTCGGCGATGGATTCACCGCGAAAGCACCGCTGGTATAGAAGATGAAGCCGCCGCCCTGCTGACGCATCGGGGATACGGCGGCCTGTGCCGCGGCCAGGAAGCCGACACAATTGATCTGGAAATCCGCAGCAAAGCGTTCCGGCGTGGTTTCCAGCCCCAGGCCGCCCTGCAGGTTGGCGGCATTGTAGATCAGCGTCTGCACCGGGCCGAGTTCACGCTGCAAAGATTGCAGCGCGCCAAGCAGGGCCGGCACATCGGCGGCATCTGCCGTGGCCTGCGCTATTCTGGCCGTGGCCGGCAGGCTGGCGGCATAGCCCGAGAGGGCATCAGCACGGCGCGCCACCATGCCGACAGCGTAACCGGCGGCGGCATAGGCGCGGCACAAGGCCAGGCCGAGGCCCGGCCCGACGCCGATGACGATGCAGACCGGCGCGGTACTCATCAGCCCTGCCCCTTGGTCTTGAGCCGCTCGCGCAGCTCGGTCTTCAGCACCTTGCCGTAATTGTTCTTCGGCAGTGCCTCAACATGCACATATTCCTTGGGCCGCTTGAAGCGGGCGATATTATCGAGGCAGACCTGCTCCAGCGTGGCATTGCTGAGATCGCGGCCCGGGCGCGGCACCACGAAGGCCACTACCTCTTCACCCCAATCGGCATGCGGACGGCCGACCACCGAAACTTCCAGCACATCGGGATGCAGCAGCAGCACCTCCTCGACCTCGCGCGGATAGATGTTGGAGCCGCCGGAAATGATCATGTCCTTGGAGCGATCCTTCAGTGTGAGGAAGCCTTCCTCATCGAAAGTGGCGAGATCACCGGTATGCAGCCAGCCATCGCGCAGCGAGGTGGCGTTGGCGGTGGGGTTGTTCCAGTAGCCGCTCATGGTCACATCCGAACGGCAGATCACCTCGCCGATCTCGCCCGGCGGCAGGTCGCGGCCATCGGGATCGACCACGCGCACTTCCACGCCGGTACGCGGGATGCCCACGGAAGCCAACCGCTGCTCATAGCGCGGATGCTTGCTATCGGCATGCATCTCCTTGGAGAGGCAGCTGATGGTATTCGGCGTCTCGCCCTGGCCATAGCCCTGCCACATGCGCGGCCCGAAGGTGGCCAATGCCCGCTTGAGGTCCTCAAGATACATCGGCGCACCACCATAGAAGATGGTGCGGATATTTTCCACCTTCACCTTGGCGCTGGCAGAATCGTTCACCATGCGGGTGAGCATGGTGGGCGCGGTGAAGAAAGTGCAGGATGGATACAGGCCGATCAGATCGAACATTTCCGCCACATCGAAGCCCTGGCTGTCGGGGATGACGTGATGCGAGCCCTTGGCGATATGCGGGATGGCATAGAGGCCGGTGGCGTGCGACAGCGGTGCGGCATGGATCATGCTGTCAGCCGGCGTCAGGTAATCGACATCGGCATAATAGCGGATCACCATGGCCAGCAGGCTGGCATGGGTGAGCGTTGCGCCCTTCGGCTTGCCGGTGGTGCCACTTGTATAGAACAGCCAGGCCGGCTGATTGCCGGGCACGATTTCCAGCGCCATGGCGTCATGCTTACGGAGTGCGGCGAAATCGGCGCTATCAACATCGATGATGCGGCGCAGGCCCGGAATATCGCTGGCTATCGGTGCCATCGCGGAAGCGATATCGGCATCGACGAAGCAATATTGCACGCCGCAATTTTCCAGGATGAAGGCAATCTCGCGCGCATGCAGCTTGGCATTCATCGGCACGGCGCAGAGGCCGGCATGCCAGCAGGCCCACATCAGCTCAATATATTGCGGGCAATTCTTCATCGCCATGCCAATGCGGTCGCCCGGCTTTAGGCCCGGCAGGGCGCGCAGGCCGGTGGCCATACGCACCGCCGTCTGCTGCAGGCTGCCATAGCTGTGAATACGGCGGTCGCCGAAGCTCAAGGCCGGATTATCGGCAAAGCTGCGGGCAGTGGCGTGCAACAGACGGGCGATGCTCATGGCAACTTCCTTCTTACTGACTTCTGGCTTACTGGCGCGAGAGAATGGTGATGCAAGCCACGGCCTCCTCGAAGCCATGGAAGCCGCCGCCATTCTCGGCGATGGCAAAGCGGGCCTTCTCCACCTGGCGGTCGCCGGCTTCATGGCGCAGCTGCGTCACCAGTTCGTGAATCTGCCCCAGGCCGGTAGCACCAATCGGATGCCCCTTGGATTCCAGACCGCCCGAGGGATTGATCGGGATACGGCCGCCCAGGCTGGTTTCGCCGCGCTCGGCGATCCAGCCACCCTGGCCGAATTCGCAGAAGCCGAGATTCTCCGCCTGCAGTACTTCGGCGAAAGCGGAAGCATCATGCACCTCAGCCACCGACATATCCTTGGGGCCGACGCCGGCGATCTCGTAGGCCTTCTTGGCCGCTATATGGCAGACATGCTTTTCCACCTCTTCCGCCTTGCGGTCAGAGCCGGTGGCCAGCACGCATGCATCGATCTTCACCGCGCGGCTGCGGTCGAAGCGATCCAGCATATCTTCGCGCACCAGGATCGCGGCAGCGGCGCCATCGCTGATCGGCGCGCACATCGGCAGGGTGAGCGGCCAGGAAATCATGCGCGAGGCCAGCACGTCCTCGATGCTCATGCCATTGCGGTATTGCGAGAATGGATTGAGCATCGAGTGATTGTGGTTCTTGGCCGCCACGGCGGCGATCTGGCGCTCGGTGCTGCCGAAGGTTTTCATATGGAAGCGCGCCAGCGAGGCATACACATCCATGAACACGCTGCGCATATTGGCCTGGGCCTGGCGCTCCGGCGGTGGCTCGATGCCATCGCCCAGTTCAAGCAGGGCTTTTGTCAGAGTGGGCACGTTATGCACGTCCCAGGCGCCATTGAAAACGTTGAAGCTCTTGGTCTTGTCGGCGTCGTACATCTTCTCGGCACCCACCGCCAGCACCACATCGGCGGCACCGGCCTTGAGATGCAGGCAGGCGTTATGCAGCGCCGTGGAAGCACTGGCGCAGGCATTTTCCACATTCACCACCGGGATGCCGCCGATACCCATGTCGCGCAAGGCAACCTGGCCGCCAATCATGTACTGGCCATCAATCGCCGCCTGGGAAGCGTTGGCGAAATAGGCTGCCTGCACATCCTCCTTGGCCAGACCGGCATCCTGCAACGCCGCTGAAACCGCGCCGCGGGTCAGGTCCTTCATCGACTGGTCGAGGAATTTGCCAAAGGGCGTCATGCCGATGCCGACGATATAGATATCGCTCATTTTTCTTCTCCGTCCGGGGGGGATCAACCGAGATAGCGTTCAATCAGCTTGGGGTCGCGCAGCAGGTCCGGCGCCGGGCCGGAAAGCGCGATACGGCCGTTCTGCAGCACATAGCCATGATCGGCGATCTTCAGCGCCATGAAGGCCACCTGTTCCACCAGCAGGATGGTGACGCCGGCCGCCGCCAGTTCGCGCAAGGCGCCAAAGATCAATGACACGATCTGCGGCGCCAGGCCGAGCGAGGGTTCGTCCAGCATCAGCAGTTTCGGCTTCATCATCAGCGCGCGGGAAACCGCCAGCATCTGCTGCTCGCCGCCAGAGAGTGAGCCGCCCGGAATGCCGCGGCGCTGCTTCAGCACCGGGAACCGCTGGAATTCACGCTCCAGCAATTGCTCGATCTCGGCCGGTTGCAGGCCAAGACTGCCGGCACCGATGCGCAGGTTATCCTCGACACTGAGGCCGGTGATGATCTGGCGGCCCTGCGGCACCTGGACCAGGCCTGAGCGGGCCAGCAGATGCGCCGGCTCGGCACTGATATCGCGGCCATCGAAATGCAGGCTGCCCTGGCGCAACGGCAGCAGCCGCGAGACTGCACGCAACAGCGTGGTCTTGCCGGCCCCATTGGCGCCAACCACCGCCACCAGAGAGCCAGCGGCGATTTCCAGGTCGATGCCATGCAGGATGGTGTTTTCACCGATGGCGACATGCAGGTCGCGGGCTTTGAGAATACTCATCACGCCTCCTGCCCGAGATAGGCGGTGATCACCGCTTCGTTGCGCTGCACTTCGGCCGGCGTGCCTTCGCCGATCTTGCGGCCGTAATCCAGCACCGACACGCGGTCGGACACGCCCATGACAAAGGTCATGTTGTGCTCGACCAGCAGGATCGTCACCCCGAGCGACTTCAAGCGGCGGATCACCGCCATGATTTCAATCATCTCGCCTTCATTGAGGCCCGCAATCGGCTCGTCCAGCAGCAACAGCGTCGGCTGCTGCGCCAGCGCACGGGCCAGTTCGCAAAGCTTGCGGTGACCATAGGCAAGATCGCCTGGCAGCGAGTCGGCAAACCGTTCGATGCCGAAGAAGGCCAAGAGCCGCAGCGCCTCGGCGCGTTCGGCGCGCGCCTCCTCGCCACTGACCAGCCAGCGCAGCCAGCCCGAAATCATGCCATGGCGCTGCTTGAGGCCGAGCATGACATTCTCCGCCACGGTAAGCGTGCCGATCAGCTGCAGGTTCTGGAAGGTGCGGGTTAGGCCATGGGCAGCACGACGATGCGCCGGCAGGCCGGTCACATCCTCGCCGCGATATAGGATACTGCCCTTGTTGGCGGCATAGAGCCCGGCGATCACATTGATCAGTGTGCTCTTGCCGGCGCCATTGGGACCGATCAGGGCATGTACACTGCCCGGCATCACCTGGATAGACACATCGTTCACCGCCACCAGGCCGGCATAGGATTTGGTGATATTGCGCAATTCCAGGATCGGCCCGGCGGTGTTCGGCGCTTCGATGCGCGGCAATTCCACCTCGCCCAACTGCGCCGCCGCCCCTGCCCGCTTTGGCAACAGCCGCCTGCGCAAAGCCTCGAAGGCGCCGGTGGCGCCACCGGGGAAGAACAGCATCACCGCCAGCAGGATGCCGCCGAAGATGAAGTAGGAAATCTCGTAGAGGCCGGCGGTAAGCTGGTTCAGCAGCACCAGGATCAGCGCGCCAACCACGCCGCCATAAGGATGGCCGAGGCCGCCGATCACCACGGCAATCAGCAGCGAGATCGAGCGGTCGAGGCCGAAGGCATCGCTGCTGATATAGCCCGACTGATGCACGAAGAAGAACCCGGCCAGGCCCGCCAGCAGGGCGGCGAAAACGAAAATGCCGGCACGCCAGAAGGCAGCGTTGATGCCAACGGTGAGTGCGAAACTTTCACTTTCCTTGATGGCGTGCAGATTGCGGCCGATGCGCGAATGCATGATGTAATCATTGATCATCTGCACGAGCAGCAATGTGATGCCGACGGCCCAGAGGAAATAGCTGGCGCCATTGCGGAAATCGCCAAAATTGAGCTGCGGCACCCCGATCAGGCCCATTGAGCCGCCGGTGAGATCGACCCAGCGCTGTGCCAGGATTTCGACGATATAGCCGAATGCCAGCGTGACCATGGCAAGGTAATGGGTGCGCGCCCGCAGCGCCACCAGACCCAGCAGCACGCCGGCCAGACCGGCCAGCATGAGGCCGACCGGCAGGCTGGCCCAGAGGGGCCAGCCATGCTTGGTGGCCAGTACACCAGAGCCATAAGCCGAGAGTGCGAAGAAGCCAGCCTGGCCGAGCGAGAGCTGGCCGGAAAGGCCGAGCAGGATATTGAGGCCGATGGCCGCGATGGCGATGATCGCGATATCGGTGCTCAGATGGATGAAGAAGGCATTCGGGGCAATATAGGGCAATGCCAGAATGACGATCAGGGCAATGATGTAGCGCAGATGCCGCATGATACTCACCGCACATCCGCTTTGGCTTCACCGAACAGGCCGGATGGGCGGATGATCAGCACCACCAAGGCCAGGATGAAGGGATAGAGATCGCCAAAGGCGGAGTCGAAATAGTTCGAGAAGCCTTCGACCAGGCCGAAGGCGATGCCGGCAATCAGGATGCCGACCGGGTTGACGAAACCGCCGATGCTGACCACGGCAAAGCCCTTGAGGATGAACAGCAGGCCCATATGTGCCTGCACCGTGGTGATCGGACCGGCCAGGATGCCGCAGGTGGCGGCCAGCATCGCCATGATGGCGTAGGAGCCGATCACGGCGCGGCGCACATTGATGCCGAGCAGGGCTGCCGTGCTCTTATCGAAGGAAACGGCGGCGATTTCCTTGCCCCAGCGGGCGCGGAACAGGAACCAGTAGAACAGCGCTACGACCAGCAAGGCGATACCGGCAACGATCAGTTCTTCCATGTAGAAGCCGGCGCCAAATACTTGCACCACCTTCTTGTCGCCAGCCGAGAAAAGCGGCGGCGAATAAAAGCGTGACTTGCCCCAGATCATCTGCGCCGCATTCTGCAGCAGCATGCCGAAGCCCATGGTGGTGAGGATCCAGGCCAGGCTGCCGCCACTGCCGGCAAGCTGCTTTTCCAGCGGCTTGATGGCGATGCGCTCCAGCAGCACACCCAGGGCGACCAGCAGCAGCAGCACCAGCGGCACCACCGCCAGCAGCGGATAGCCGGCCAGCAGCAATGCCATGGCGGCAAAGGAGCCGATCATCAGGAAATCACCCTGACCGAAATTCAGCGCCCGAGTCGTCAGAAATGTGATCAGCAGCCCCTTCCCCATCAGGGTGTAGAGGCTGCCCATGGCGATGCCGGAAATCAGCACCTGGGTAAAATCTGTGAACTTCATCGCACCACGCCAAAGCCTCAGGAGCAGAAGCAGGCGGCGCATGCCTTATCGGCATGCACCGCCTGCGGGGGGTTACTTCAGCTTGACCACGCGGCCATTGCGCCACACGCCGAGGAACACGTTCTCGGCATCAAGGCATTCATGGTCCTTGGCGCCGAACGGCTTCGCCGGGGTACCGGACACCGCCTTGAAGTCGTTGATATCCTCCAGCGCCTTCTGCAGCTTCAGCGGATCGGCACCGGCCTTATCCACGGCCTGCAGCAGCAGCTTCATGCCGTCGTAGCCCAGCGCGGCGACCACCGGCCAGCGATACTTGTCGCCGTATTCGGCCTTCATCTTGGTATCGAAGGCCTGCGCCTTGGGATCGGCAAGATCGAGCGCCTGGCCCATCACGGTGCCTTCGATGGCTTCCTTGCCAACGATATTCAGCACCATCTGCGACGACAGACCCCAATTGCCGGCAACCACCGGCTTGTAATCGATCTTCGGCATGGCACGGTAGACCAGTTCGAGGCTGTCATGGAACAGCAGCACCAGTTCAGCGCCGGCATTCTTCAGCTTCAGCATCTGCGGCGTGAGATCGGTGACATTCGGCGCGCCGCTTTCCACGGCCACCAGCTCCATGCCGCGCTCCTTCATGCCCTTCTGCACTTCACCGGCAGCGAACATACCGTAGCCGTTGGTGCCATGCAGCAGGCCGACCTTCTTGAAGCTTTTCACGCCCCAATCGAGCATCGCATCGATCTGGAATTTCTCCACCATCGAGCAGCGGTAGATGAAGCTCGGGCTCTGGTCGATGAACTTGGCCGTGATGTCGGTGGCAATGGCCGGACCGGCCATCAGCGGGATCTTGGCCTGTTGCAGCATCGGTGCGAAGGCCGCGACATTGCCGCTGTTCACCGTGCCGATTACCGCCGAAACCTTGTCGTTGGCGATCAGGCGCTGCACCAGCGAGACCGCGCGCTGCGGATTGGCTTCATCGTTATAGACGATGAATTCGATCTTATGCTTTGGATTGGCGGCGTTGTATTCCTTCAGCGCCATCTCGTTGCCCTGGAGATACGACTCGCCGAAATCGACAATCGCCGGAGCGCCGCTCAAGCCCTGCACCGCACCGATCCGCACCGTCTCCGCGCGAACCTCGGCGGCATTCATCCACATCGAAAGCGCGACAATACCTGCCGCCGAAAGGCTCAGCGCCTTGCTCATTCCCGTTTCCTCCGTTTTTGTGCCATCGGCGGCAAATCCAGGGGAACGCAACCGCTTCCTGAAAGTGAACCGTGGTTCACCAAGCGTAAATTATGGTTCGCGAGAAAAGCAATCGGAATCTTCAAACAATAATTGACGCGCCGCAGCATGATGCCGCAGCGCGAAACTCCAGTCGTGCGCATATGAAATCCGCCCGCCACACCGACTGCGTGGCGCGATACCCAGCACTCTCTCAACCTATAAGGCGAGAATGAGCCTACTTCTTGCGCTTTGGTGCCGGCTTCGGCGGCGCGCGCAGGCTGGCAGCGAATACGTCCACCATGCCATCGGCGACTTCGCGGGCACTCCAGCCCCCCTTGGGATCATACCAGCGCGACAGCCAGTTCACTGACCCCATGATGGTAAGGATCGCCATGCGCGGATCACAGGGCCGCACACTGCCATCGGCGATGCCTTCGGTAACGAATCCACGCAGAGTGCGTTCAAAATGATCGCGGCGCTTGGTGATTTCGCGGCGCTGATCGGCCTGCAAGGCTTCCAGGTCGGTAAGCGCGCCACCAGTGATGCTGCTATCGGCATAGGTGGCGAGGAAATGCTGCAATGCGAGCAACGTTTTCTCCAGGCCGTTCTTACCGTTGCGTTTACCGTGACGCAGGGCTGCCTCACCCAGATCCATAGTGTGACAATGCTGGATGTAGAGAATCTCTTCCTTGCCGGAAATATAGCGGTAGAGCGCGGCTTTGGTGACGCCGAGGGTGGCGGCGATGTCGGCCATCGACGTGGTGTGAAAGCCCTTGCGGCGGAAGGCGTCGGCCGCCTTCTTGATCAAAACGTCGCGCTTGAGCTGATGCCTTTGCGCCGGATCCGGCACCACATCGCCCCAGGTCTTCTTACCCGCCATGCCGCCTGCCACATTTGTGGTTTCTTGTTCAGCGGACCATAGAGCCTTGGCAGCGCGCTGTCCATTCGCCAGGATGAGCCCACCCTGGACACCATAAAAAAGGAGGAAACATCTTGCCTGACGATATCCTGTATGAAAGCCATGGTGCGGTGCGGCTGATCACCATCAACCGCGCGGCGAAGATGAACTCGCTTGATTTCACCGCCAATGATGCGCTGGTCGAGGCTTTCCGGCGCTTCGATGCCGACGCGGATGCGCGCGTCGCGGTGCTTACCGGGGCTGGTGACAAGGCTTTCTGCGCCGGCGCCGACCTCAAGACCTACACGATGAATTTCGGCACCAGCCCGGCACCGGCATTCCGTGAACGCTATACCAACGGGCTCGGCATCGGTGGCATCACGCGCGGCCTGGAAATCTTCAAGCCGATCGTGGCAGCGGTGAACGGCTTCGCTATTTCCGGCGGATTCGAGATCGCCTTGGCCTGCGATATCCGTTTTGCCGCGCCAAATGCGGAGTTTGCGATCCAGGACGTGAAATGGGGTTTCCATCCCTGCGACGGCGCACTGATCCGACTGCCCCACATCGTCGGCCTGGGCAATGCGATGGAGATGTTCCTCTCCGGCGACCGCATCGATGCCGAGCACGCGCTCCGCATCGGCCTGATCAATCGCGTGCTGCCGGCGGAAAAGCTGCTGGACGAAACCCTGGCCTATGCCGCGAAGCTGGCCAGCCGTGGCCCGCTGGCGCAGCGTTTTGGCAAGGAAGTGATGCTGCGCAGCCTGGGCCGGCCGCCGGAAGATGGCCTGCGTTTCGAGTCACGCTCGTTCCGCGATCTTGGCGATACTGCCGATATCAAGGAAGGCACCGACAGCTTCCGCGAGAAGCGCGAGGCACGCTTCATTGGGCGCTGATCTCTAGCCGCGCTTCGGCGGGCGGGGTCCCCAGATATTGCCGCGCCCGGTGAAGCCGCCATCCACGGTCACCACCGTGCCGCTGACATAGGCGGCACGGTCGGAGACCATGAAGGCCACCACATCGGCGATTTCCTCCGGCGTCGCAGCGCGGCCGATGGGCAGGAAATCCAGCAGTTCCTGCCAGCGTTCGGCATCGCCCAGCACCTCGGCGGCGCGCGGCCGCAGCAGGTTGACCAGGCGATCCGTCGCCACCAGGCCGGGATTCACCGCCAGCACGCGGATGCCCTGCTCCACGCTTTCGCCGCCCAGCGCCCGGGTGAACGCCATCAGCGCGGCATTGCCGCTGCTGCCGGCGATATAGGGGCCATCGGGCCGCTCGCCGGCCATGCCGATCACATTCAGAATCATGCCCTGGCGCCGCGCCGCCATAGCGCGATAGACGGCACGGGTGAGATTGATATAGCCGAACACCTTGAGGTCCCAGGCGGCACGCCAGGTCGCCTCGTCCACCGCCAGCAGATCGCCGCCGGGAATACTGCCGGCATTGTTGATCAGGATATCCAGATGGCCGGCATCCGCCGCCAGTTGCTCGGCAGCCCCAGGCGCACCGACATCGCTGGCAATGATCTCAACGCGGCCATTGTAGCGCCCATGCAGCGCCTGCTGCGCTTCCGCCAGCGCCGCAGCAGAGCGGCCGACCAGCAGCAGATCGCAGCCTTCCGCTGCCAGAACCCTGGCCGTAGCCAGGCCGATACCCTTGGAACCACCGGTAATCAGGGCGCGGCGGCCACGCAGATGCAAATCCATATTCCCTCCCTCGCGTCCTATTGAACGCTCAGGCGGTTATACAGCATGCCTCGCGGCAGGGAAGCGGCTTAGAACGAGCCCGGCTTGATGCGGAAGATATCCGGGTTCTTCGGGTTCTCGGTGTAGGTGAGCACCACCACCGGCAGATCCTGCTTGCCCTTGTCATCGGTGCGGCCGATGGAATAGCGCAGCAGTGTCATGCGGCCCTTCTCATCCATGCCACGGAAACCGACCTGGGTGCCATCCTGCAGCGTGCCCTCCAGCATGACGCTGTCTTTCACATAGCCTTGCTGTGCGAAATAGGCTTGCAGAGCCGCCGCGATATTGCGCAGGCGGGTATTTTCCTGGTCATTCGCCTGCTTGCCGATCCAGGCGATGCTCACCTGCATCAGCTTCTGGCTGGTGAAGCCGAAGGTGTAGGAAACCCGGCCAGGCCCGGTGCCCGGCACCAAGTCATCGGCATTCAGCGACAATACCTTGGTCTTTTCGAGCTGGTTGGTTTCGACCGTGATATTGGCCGCCGTCTTGCCGAAATCTGTCGTTGCCGCCTTGCGCACGGCCGCCTCGTCCATGCCGAACTTGGCGCTGCGGAAGCCATCGACACTGGCTTTTTCCTGCGCCATGGCAGGCGCCAGGCTGAGGCCGGCAAGCAGGATGAAAGCGGAGAGAATACGCTGGAACATGACGATACCTCGTAAACCGCTAGGCGGCCTTCGGCACGGAGCGATCCACCAGGGCGCCCCAATTACCGATGGAAATGAAGTGGCAATAGACCAGATGCAGCCAGCCGCGCTGGCGCCATTGCAGGAAGGTCTCATCCGGCAGAGCATTGAAACGCGCCTCGTCGATCACCTGGAAACCCGAGAGGCTCAAGCGTTCGCCATCCGCCAGGGTGACATCGGCACGGTTTTCGACCAGCAGGTCGGCCGCATGCAGGGCAGCGGTGAATTCGGCCGTGAAGCTGAAATGCGCTTGGTATTCGCGGCAGAAATCCAGAGCCGCGCGGGTAAAGTCAGTCGGCTCGCCATTCTCGAACAGCCGGCTGCCGCCCTCCTTGCCCACGCCGGGCGCCGCCAGATCGATGCAGAGCGTGTATTCCGAGCGGTCGTCGCTTTCGAGGAAGATGAACGGATAGCGCCGCACATAGGCCGGGATATAGGTGCCTTCGCTCCAGCGCCCCTCGGCATCGACGAACAGGTTCTCGCCCGAGCGCAGGCCGAGCAACGCCACCATCTGCGGCGCCGTACCTTCGCTGAACAGGATCGGGAAGAACTTGCAGGCCACCGGCAGTTCGCTCGCCACCAGCGGCAGCGAATTGGTGATGGCGGCAAAGCGGTAATCGCCGGTGCCAGCCATGGTCAATTCGGCATCGCGGTCGGCGATGAGCGGGCTTGGCTGCTTATAGAAAAGCGGCAGCGCCGCCGCCGGGGCGGCACTGTCAGTGGATGCTGGGGTGTTCAACGCGGAACCTCTTTTCGACTTACGCGGCATGGCAGCAGTATAGCAGTTTACTGCGCTGCTGCACCCTGCTGCTGCTGTTGCTGCTGATCGGAGTTCGGCTGGCCGGGCTGGCTACCGCCGGTTGCGCCACCGCTGCCGCCGGCACCAGTACCGCCGACCGGGCTGCCGCTGGAAGATGGTACCACGCCGGTCGGGTTGGCCCCGCCACTCTGCGATGATCCGCCACCAGAACCAGTACCGAGCGGTGCGCCGCTGGAAGACGGTACCACGCCGGTCGGGTTCACGCCGCCGCCCTGCGGGACGGAAGGCGCCACAGTGAAGGTCGGTGCGCTTGAGAAGTTAAGCACATTCGGCGCCAGGAAGGGAGCAATCGCGTTCGGATTCAGGCCGCCGGCATCCACCGTACGGGTGAACAAGGCCCCGGCCTGCGGCGAGGTCGGGATCGTGGTGATCGGCGGCACCACGCTCTGCGGGATCGTCACCTGGTTCTCAATCGGGCCCCAGCGCATGTCATTGATGTAATACGGCGGCCCCTTCAGCGGACCGACGATATAGGCCGCGGTGGCATCGGAACGATCAGCCACGGTACCGTACATGTTGATGCTGCTGGCCTGATCCGACTTCAGCGTCTTGACCACGATCTTCTTGGTCGGCTGCGGACCGCTCTCATCCGTGTTCTTGCTGCCGATCTTGATATAGCCGCCGCTGGAACTGATCGTCAGATCGGTTTCGCTGCCCGAAAGGCCGGCCATCACGATATTGCCACCCGCCTTGATCTTCACCTCGCCGGCCGCCAGCGTCGGCGTGATGCCGCTGATAGCCTGCGGTTCGCCGGTATTGCTGGTAAGGACGCCGATGGTGATGGCACCGCCGGCATCGATATTGGCCGGCAGCAGCAGCGTGGCAATGTTGTTCAAGATCAGATCGCCGGTGGTCTTGATATGGGCATTGCTGTTGAAGCTGACACTGCCATTGCTGCCGGAACTGATGGTCAGCACACCCAGCGCATTGGTGGTGCCGAAGGCATGGCTGAAGCTATGCGCAACATCGCCAAGGTTCAGCGTCAGATTGCTGTGGCTGGTGCTATCCACCGTGCTGCCAAAGGTTATCTGGCCGCTATTGGTGGTCAGCACATGATTGCCGGTGAGATTGACAGCACCCGTATAGCCCTGGTTGCCGCTGGTGACGATAGTGCCGCCGGCCAGGGTTGTGGTGCCGCTGACCGAGATCGAGCTGAGCGCCGCGCCCGTACCGATATCGCCCTTGAGGCTGCCATTGCCAACGATGGACAATGCCTTGGTGGCGCCAGCCGCGCCGCCATTCAGCGTGACCGTGGTGCCGGTGAAGGTGGTGTCCTGGCCCAGCGTGACCAGACCTTCAAAGGTCTGAGCGCCGGTGGTGTTGATCGTGGCATGGTTCAGCGCCGAAGTGCCGCTGACCGTGAGGATGCCCAGGTTGGAATCGGCGCTCAGCTTGTCATTCAACACCAGGTTGCCGGTGATCGCCAGGTTGGCGATGCCCTGCACGCCCTTATGCAGCGTTACCGTGGTGCCGGTAAGCGTGGTATTGGCACCCAGCACAACGATTTCGTTGAACTCCTGAGTACCTGTGGTATCCACCGAGCCACCATTGATTGCCAATGTACCGCCAGCGTTCGTTAGCACCGAATTCGCCTTGAGCACGCCGCCAAAGCTGGTAGCGCCGGTCGAATTGACAATCAACTCGCCAAGCCGTGTGGTGTTGCCCACCGCGCCGACGAACTTGGCATCGCCAGCACCGCTGTTGATGGTCAGCTTGCTGGCGCCATCCAGCGTGGAGTTGAAGTTCACCGCACCGCCAGCCGTGCTGATGGTGGTTTCATCCAGCAGCTTGGTGGCGCCGTTGAAGTTGATCGCGGCGTTATTGGAACTGTGGTTGCCCTTGGTCTCAGTGGCACCGGTGTAGCTCTGGGTACCCTCCGAGGCAACGCCAACCAGGCTGATATTCCCCGCCGAGATGCTGAGCGTGCCAAGGTTGAAGGCGTCAGTACCGAAGGTGACCTTGCCGGTACCCGCCGTGAAAGAAACATTGTTGGTACGGCCATCCAACTGGCCGGTGACATTGATGTCGCCATTAACGGCGCTGGTATCAAAGGTGAGGTTGGTTTCGGTGTAGAGTTCACCGGTAACCTGGATCGACTTGGCAGTCAGATTACCATTGGCAGTGGTGTTGCCCTTGTAGCTCTGGGCGCCCGACGTATTAATTGCGGACAGCAAGATATTGCTGCCCTCGATGCTCACACCTGACTTGGCGGTATTGGCCCCATTGTTGGTGTAACCGTTGGTCAGCGACACGGCGCCGGTCGACTTCAGCGACAGGTTGCCGCTGTTGCCCGCCGTGATCTTGCTGCCATCCACGGTCAGTGTGCCAGCGGCAGTGACATAGATATCACCATCAGTGGTGATCAGCGTGCCGGTGGTGCCAGCGCCGCTGAAGCCGAGATGGATATCGCCAGTGCCGGTGACCTTGGCAGCGAAGTTGGCAAAGCTGGTGGTGAACGGACTCACCGAGCTGCCGATGCCGGCAAAACTGGTGATATCAAGCGTGTTGCCGGTCAAGGACGGCGTGGTGCCCATCAGCACCGAGCCGGCCTCGGCCACCAGCTTGATCGTGCCGGTGCCGCCCGCATTGAGCGTGGTGGCGGTAACATCGCCCGTGGTGGCCTTGATCGTGGCCGTCTTGTTGGTGCCACCGACCACTACATTGGTGGCGGTGATGCCGGTGCTGCTGGTGGCCGTGATATCGCCATTGCTGGTGGAGAATTTGCCGGTGGACAGGTTGCCGGTGTTTTCCACGGTCAGGTTGCCGGTGCCGGTGAGGCTGGCATCCAGGCTGGTGGTGGTGGTGACCAGCTTGGTATCGCCGCCAGCCGCGCCGCTGCTGAACTTCAAGGCGTCGCCGGAAAGCGTGAAGGTACGATCAGCGCCGCCGGTCTTCACCACATCGGTGGTGCCGCTGAGCACCAGGGTGCCGGTCACCGACTGCGTTGCATTGGGCAGGGTGAGCGTGCCGCCGGATACCAGTGCCAGGTTGGTGACCGTATTGCCAACGGCATGGGTCAGCGTCAGGTTACCCGTGGCGGCGATATAAGCGCTGCCGCCGCTGCCGATGCTGAGCAGGCCGCCATTGAGCGACAGAGCACCGGTCTTGGCGATGTTGATCACGCTGTTGGCGGCGGTGGCTTCCAGCGTATCGATGCTGGTGACATTCACCTTCACGGCCGTGCCGGTGCCGGCAGCGAAATCGGTAAGCGTGCCGATGCCGCTGGCCGAAGTCAGCTTCAGGGTGTGGGCAGTGACATGATCGCCGCTGGTGGTGCCGCCCAGGATCTTGCCGGCCGAGGTGATTTCGGCGGTGCCGCTGGTGGTATCAGCCTCAATGGTAGTGAGCGTGATATCGCCACTGCTACCGGCCAGCTTGACGCTGCCGGCATCGGCCTTGAGCTGCGTGACCGTGGTGGCGCCGGCCGTGGTGATCTCGGCATTGCCGGCGCGGGCGCGAACACTCAGCGTGATCGCGCTGGTGCTGTTGTCATCGATATAGATGCCAGAGCCGTTGACATTCGACGCCACCGACAGCGAGGTCGCCGTGGTCTGCATATGCGCCGCACTGGTGCCAACAGCTTCGCTGCCGGTCAGGGTGAGCGCGCCGCCCACAATCCGGGTAGTGGTCAGGCCGTCATCGAGGACCTTGCCACCAGAGGTGCTGGCGATAATGCTGACCGCACCGGTGCCTGCATTGATCGCGCCAACCACCACAGTATTGGCGCCAGAGGTGACCGAGATGCCGCCGGTATTCACCAGGCTGGCGAGATAAAGCAGGCCGCCGCTCTGGGTGATATTGATCAGGCCGGTGCCGGAGGTGACCGACGTCAGCGTGGTGTCGCTGCTGGTCTTGACATAGATCGCCGAATTGTTGGACTGCAGCGATACCGACTTGCCGCCAACCACAAGCGGGGTGCCCGAAACGCCGATGCCGGTGGTGGTCGCCTTCACCAGCACATTACTGCCGGTAACAGCCGAGACCGTATCACTGATGATCGAGGTGCCGATGATCGACACGGCGCCGTAATTGGCTCCCGCCGTAACCGTGGCCAGGGTGAGGCTGCCGCCGGTGCTGCGGATGGCAATATCGTTGCCCAGGGCATCGGTGGTGATCGTGGCGCTGGCGATCTTCAGATTGCCGCTGCCATTGATCGTGATCGGGCCGTTATTGGCCAAAGCCGTGATGCCGCCCGTCGGGCTGCCGGAGATATCGAGATAGATACCGCCAGTGCCGGTCACCTTGGTATTGAGGCTGGCCGTACCCGAAAGGCTGAGATTCAGCCCATCGGCAGCCGAGCCAATGCTGTTGGCGGCTTCCAGCGTGATGCTGCCGCTATTGCCCGCCGTTAGCGAACCACCATAGCTGATGCCGCCCGTGGTCGCCTTCAGCGTCAGCGCCTTCGCGGAGGACATGGATAGCGACGTCAGCGTCAGGTCGCCGGTATCGGCGACAATGCTCATATCGCCACTGCTGTTCGAGGCCGAGACGCTCATCCCCGCGGCATTCTTGACGTAGAGATCGCCGCTGGTGCTGGCCGTGAGGCTGGAAACACTAAGGCCCAGGGCCGTGGATGAACTGCCGATGGCGGAGCCGGAACTGGTATTGGTGGTCAGCGTCAGATCGCCGGCGGTAATCTTGTTGGTGCCGGTGGCGGTGATCGTGGCAGCCGTGCTGCTATTGCCCTGTTGGGCATTGAACAGAGCTTTACCGCTGCCGACATCGATCTTGTTGACGATGATGTTGCCACGCGACAGATACGAGAAATTCAGCCCCGTCGTATCGGTCACATTGGTCAAGGTGGTGGCGGTGCCGTTATCGGTGGCGGTGAAGGTCAGGCTGGTTGCCGTGATCTCCATCGTGCCGCTGCTGTTGCTGTTGGAATTCGACTGCGCCGCACGGTCTATATACAGATCGGTCAGATCGTTGCTGCCGGCGACATAGATATTCTTGCTGCTGTAGAGCGACAGATTCGTCGCCGTGGTCTTCATCTTGGTGGTGGAACTGGTCGACTCACCAATCGAGCCGCCGGCCGCTTTCAGGGTCAGCGAGGCCGCATCGATGCTGCTGGCGGTGCTGGACTTGATGCTGCCGGTGCCATTCACCGTGATGGCCACCGACTTGCCAGTGGCAGTCAGCGCACCGGCAAGGGTGAAGTTGCTGGAGCCACTGCTGCCGACCTGCAGCGCCACATCGTCACCAGCCGTCATCGACGACACGGTCAGGTTATAGGATTCATTGAGATAGATGCCGCCGCCTGCGCTGGCGGTAAGCGTGGTGGTGCCCCCACTATTGGCACTCGTGGTGATCTTGCTGTCCTGGCTGCCGATGGCGCCCGATGCCGTGATGTTCAGGGCACCAGCATTGCCGAGACTGCCACTGATGAGCGAACCATTCGTCACATTGATGGTAAGCGCCGCACCGTTCATATCGACGCTGCCGAAGGCCAGATCGCCATCGCTCGACTTCACCTCGCTGGCGCCGCCAGAGACAATATTAACCTGCGTCTTCTGCTTGAGATCGAGATAAGCGCCATTATTGGCAGTGACGGCAACCGAGGATGCGGTGATATCGAGCAGGCCGCCGCCGGTGCCAGAAGCCTGGCCCACTGCGCCGGACGCGGCACTCAGCGTTACCTTGCCGGCCAGGATGCTAGAAGTGCCATCTGTCTCCTTGATACCGCTGTTGCCCGTCACCGTGAACAGGTTCGCCTTGCCGAGATTCACTGTACCCAGTGTCACGGCATGGCTGGCGACAAACTCGAAATCCAGGCCGCTGGTGTCGGTGATACTGGTGAATACAGCACCGCCGGCATTGGAGAAACTGCCCGCTACCTCCATACCGATGGTGCCATCCAGCTTGATGCCGGTAATGGCAAAGGTGCGGTTGGCGGTGCTGGTCGAGGTGGAATTGGTCAGCTTCAGCTTTTCGAGATGCTGGCCGGAGGCGATATAGACATCGCCACCGGTGGCAAGCGTCAGCAGGGGGGTATTGATGGCGAGGAGGTTGCCATCCTCACCCAGCGAGGTGCCCGTCAGTGTGATGCTGCCGGCCGTGACGCCAGGACCGCTGCTCAGGATGCTGCCGGAAGAAGTCATGCTGAGCGTGCCGGCGCTGGTCAGATCTATCGTACCCAGGCTCTGTGGCCGCACGGTGGTGAAGGTGAAATCCAGGCCGGTGGTGTCGGTCACCTCCACCGCTGCCCTGCCGGCAGTTTCGGCTATCGACAAGGTGAGATTCTGGCCGGTGATACCGAAGGTCGGCGCCGTACCGCCAGTAGCCTGCGTACTCGTAATCGACAGTGTCTGCAGATCAACCGTGCTGTTGTTCAGATGGACGGCACCCACGGTGTTGATAAAGAGATCGCGCGCCGTGGTCTGAATCGCGGTGCCGGAAACACCGATGCTGCCCGTGGCGGTGAGGCTGACCTTGTCCGCCGCCAGCGACCGAGACGTATTAACGGTGGTGATATTCTTGGTGGTGCCGGTGGTGGTGAAGCTCAGCGCGTGGCCCGACTGCGCGGTGACCGTGCCGAGCACCAGGTTGGTATCCACCGACAGGCTGAAATCGAGGCCCGAGGTATCGACAAAGTTCGTGAAGGTGGTGGAGCCGGAAGCGCTGCTGGTGCCGATGGTCGCTGAGAGGTTCTTGCCGGTGATGCCGTAGCTGTTGCTGGTGGAGGAATGTGTCAGCGTCCAGTCCAGCTTGGCCAGATCGGCGCTGTTGTTGAAATAGACATTCAGGCCGCTGGTCAGCGTAAGCTGGTCGGCCTCGATCTGCAGCGCTGTGCCGCTGGTGCCGATGCTGCCATTCGCCACTTTGAGATTCAGGCTGCCAGTCGACAGCTTTTCCGTGGAACTACTCGCCTGGGTCAGCGAACCACTACTCACCGTCAGCGTGACGGAACCAGTGGAATTAGTAGTTCTGGTGCTGATGCCATCCAGCGCCAGACTGCTTGCATTCTGGTAGGTGATGCTCGTCGCCGTCGCTTTCAGCGTGCCAACATTGCCGTAGAAGATGGTTTGGCCAGACGTCGCATTGCCAATGCTGCTTCCGGTCATTTCGAGTCGACCGGCAGTGAGCAGGCTGGATGTATTCACGGAATTGATGGCAGCGCCGTTGAAGGTGTTGCCCGAAGTCGTACCGGCCGTCAGCTTGGCTGTTCCGCTACCGATATTGACGGTGCCGACCTGCATGGTCCGGTCGGTATTGACGGTGAGGTTCAGCCCACTCTGGGAAATAGTGGTGAGCTTGAAAGCGCTCAGGCTGCTGCTCTGGACCACCTCATCGACCGTGAAGGTCAGGCCGGTGGACGAAAGGCTGTGGGTATAGCTGGTGCTGCTCTTCTTGCCGCTGAGGCCCAGGGTCAGATCGGTCAGCGTGCCGGTATTGGAAACGTTGAGATCGCCGCCCGTGGTCAGGCTCAACTTCTGGGTGGCAGTCGTAGCCGTGACAGCGGAATTCGTGCTGACATTGGCAGAAAGGATGATCTCGCCAGCCGTCAACGTACCGCTGCTGCGGTCGATGACGCCAGCCACGCCGGTGGCGCCACCGGTGGAGGTCAGCGTGATCTTGCCCGTGCTGCTGGTGCCGGCATCGATGGTTTCGGTGCTGATGGCGCGGTCGACGGCATAGCTGAAATCCATCGCGCCGGAGCCGGAACTCATGGCCACGCTCTGCGTGCCGCCGGTTTCCGAAATCGAAACAGAACGCCCGGTGCCAACATTGGTGAAGCTGTAGGTATTGATATCGCTGGTGGCCACACTCTTGTGCGTGCTGGTCACGCTCAGCGTGGTGAGTGCAACACTGCTGTTGTCAATATAGATGTTGCCATTGCTGGTGAGGTTCAGCGTGGCGGCCTGGGTCTTCACCGACCTAGTGCTGGTGCCGATGGAGCCATTGCCAGTGCCGGTTCCATTCGCCGACAAAGTGATGCTGGAACCCGTAATTGCACCACCACCGGACATGGTGATGTTGGAATTGGCACCCCCGCTTGCCGTGGTCAGCACCACAGCGCCCGTGGCAACGATTTCTGAAACAGAGATGTTCTTCTGGTTGATCAGGCTGAAATCGGTAATGTTGCCGGTAACATCAACCGACTGCGCAGTGCCGCTATCGGAAATCGATATGACGGCACCCGAGGCGCCGGTGATGCCGAAATTGCTCGCCGTGCCACTCGCCGTGGTGGCGTTTGTGCTGGTGACGTAGACATGGGTCAGCGCCAGGGCGCTGTTCACATAGATATTGCGACCGGCATTCAGCGTCAGCTTGCTGCTGTTGACCTGGATGGCACTGCCCGACGCGCCGATGGACGATGTCGAACCTGCCTTCAGGCTGACTTCACCGGCGGTAATCTTGTCGCTGCCGCTGCCGTTGCTGGTGATGCCGCCATCGGCAACCACGGTGAACTTGCCACCGCTGCCAACGCTGGCGGCCGCAAGCTGCACGGTCTTGCTGCTGCCCTGGGCATTGAGGGTGAAGTTCAGATCGCTGGAGCTGGTCAGCGCGCTGAGGGTGTAAAGGCTGCTGGTCTCCGCCAGCGTGAAGGACTGGCCCTGGCCGGTGATCGAGACGCCGCCGGTTGCGGTCGCCCGGGTCACGGTCAGGTTGGTCAGCGTATCGGACGAGGTAACATTCACCGCGCCGCCGGAAGAAACGGTCAGCTTCGTGGCATCCAGCTTGACCTGTGCGGTATTGCCGATGCCGGTCTGGGCCGTCAGGCTGACTTCGTTGCCGCGAATGAGGGTGGCATCATTGCCATCATCGTTGATATTGGCGGCGCCACTGATAGTAATGCTGCTGCCGCTGTTGCTGACAAGAATACTACCCAGCGTGATGTTGTTGCTGCTGTCGCTGCCAACCGCAAGGCTGCCGGCAGACGAGATGTCGTTCAGCTTGCTGGTGGTGATGCCGCCGCCGCCGGTGAAGTACAGCGTGATTGATCCGTAGGTTGCAGTAGCATCGATCTCAGAGGCACGATACCTGACGGCAGCGGTGCTGCTGCCGATCGATTCGGAGGCGCTCAAAGTCAGCTTGCCACCCGAAACAATGGTATTGCTGCTGGAATTGATAATCGACCCCGCGGTGGCCTGCAAGGTAACCGCGCCAATGACACTGCCGAGCGAGCCGGCACCAATCTGGATATCGCCAACCGCCAGCTTGACGACCATATCGCCAGTAGCACTGAAACCGTTGCCGAGGCGGTCGGCTGCACCCAGTACAAGCGGCGTGTTCAGGCCATCGGAGGTGATGGTGCGCAGGGCGTTGATATAGACGCCGCCATTACTGGCCACTGCCACCAGCCCCTTGGCCACCACATCGATATCGGCACTGCCAGCCGAACCACCGATGCCCTGGGTAGCCTGCAGGCTGATAAAGGTAGCCTGCACCGCGGTGGTGTCGTTGCCATCGTCCTTGATATGGCCGTTGGTGGACTTGAACGCGACCGCCGGGTTGGTGGTGGTCGGCTCACTCATCTGCTCGGTGGTATACTTGTTGGTGCCGGTGTTGATATTACCGAGCACGATGCTGCGGTCACCCGTGAACGAGAAGGTGTTCAGGCTGCCATTGGCGCCATAGCCGCTATCGATCACACGCGTGAAGGTGTAGCCGGTGGCCGAGGCATCAGTCATCGCGAAATCGAGATGCTGCGCCTTGATCGTGTAGGTGTAATCGACGCCGCTATCCTTGTGCGTGCTCTCGATGCCAAGTTCGTTGAAGTGGTTGATGTTCTCAAGCAGCAGGTTACCGCCGGTCTTGACCGCCAGCGAGATGGTGTTGAGGCCGATCAGATTGCCGCCTTCGCCGACATTTTCGCTTGCCGTGAGGCTGATCGCCTTACCGGTAATGCGCGTATTCTTGTTGGCGTCGTCGATGATCGAGCCGGTAGTGGACAGCTTTACCGTGGTGACGTTTTCAAGATCAAGCTGACCCACCACCAGGGTCTTGTCGCTGGTGAAGCTGAAAACAGTCAGATTCGTGCTGTTGATTTCCGACAGCGTGGTCTTGCTGCCGTCATCAGTCACCGTGTAGGCCATATCCGGCGCGGTCAGGTGCAGCGTGTTGGCCGTCGAACCATCATGCGTATTCTTGATGGTCAGCGAGGTCAGCAGCGGACCGGTATTGTCGATATAGTAGCTGCCCTTATTGTCGATCGAGAGGGTAGCCACCGAGGTATTCAGATGCGTGCCGGTGCTGCCGATGGCATTTCCCGTCAGGGTCAGGCTACTGGTAGTGATCTTGTTGCCGGTGGCAGCGATGATGCTGCCGCCCGTCGCCGTGAGCGTAGTGGTGTTGCTCACACCGCTGGTCAGCTTGTTGACCGTGATATCGCCAGAGGCAGTGGCCGTGATGTTACCGGCGCCGCTGGTGATGCTGCTGAGCGTCAGCGCACCGGTATTGGTGACTGAAATATTGGAACCGGCAGTGGCAACCAGCTCCTTGATCGTGGCCAAGGCCAGCGAGATGCTGGATGAGCTGCCAACGGCAGTAGCGGTCACCTTGTTCGCGGTGATGCCGCCGGTGGAGTTGCTGATCGAGCCGGCCGTTGCGTTCAGCGTCACATCCGCATTGCCGGCATTAAGTGACGCGATCGAGATGCCCGTAGTGGCAGTGATCGAGACCGCATTGGTGCCATCGCCGGTAAGCGAAGTAACGGAAGCCGAACCCGTGCCGGTATTCAGCTGGATAGCGCCGCTGCCGGAAACCACATTGCTGAAATTGGCCGTGCTGGCGGTATTCAGATAGATGCCGCCAGAAGACGCATTGAGGGCGCTGACCGTGCCGCCGCTGGCAGTGAGCGCAGTACCAGAGGTGCCGATGGAGCCGCCCTGGGCGGTGAGGCTCAGGGTATTGGCTGTGATGCTGGTGGCGGCATTGGCATCATTCAGGATGCTGCCGCCGGCCTTCAGGGTGAGGCTGGAGCTGCCGAGCGCCACATTGCCGACAATGATGGTGCCGGCCGCCTCGATGGTGGCATTGCCGGTGCCGCTATTGGCGATACTGCTGAGGGTGAGATTGCCGCTGCCGGCCTGGGACACGAAAGTGTTGCCGGAGCCAGAGGCCGTGCTGAGGCTGGAAGCGCCTGTGCTCTGCAGTGCCAGGGCATTGCCGCTGGCGCCGATGGCGCCATTGGTGCCGCTGCTGCCCTTGGCCAGGAAATCGAACGACGTGCCGGTGATGACACCGGAACCTTGCAGGATATCGCCGCCGGTGGATGTCAGCTTGACCGTGCCGCCCGCCGCGATGCCATTGCTCTTCAGGCTGCGGTCACTGGTCCAGGATAGATTGGCGCCGCCGCCATTGGTAAAGGCAATGGCGGTCTCGGTGGTGGAATCCGCGATGGTGAAGGTCTGGCCGTTGGCCGTGAGCTGATAGGTGCCAGTAGCGCTGGTGGAGGCGTGAGTGGTGTTCACCGTCAGGCTGTTGAAGTCCGCCTGGTTGGCCAGATAGAAGCTGCCGCCGGTCTTCAGGCTGAGTGTGCCGGAATTCAACGCCAGCGCCTGGCTGGCGGAACCGATGCTGCCGCTGGCAACCAGATTCACGGCGGCGCCACGCGCCAGAGCATTGCTGGTGGCCGTGATATCGCCGTTGGCGGCCTGAATGGTCAGGGTGCCGGCACCGGCATTGATGGTGTTGGCCAGCGTTACGGCGCCAGTGGACAGCAGCGAGATATCGCCGCCATTGCTGGTCAGCTTGCCCACATTGGTGATGCTGCTGCCGGGGCCATTGGCCTCCAGCTTGATGGCGCCGCCGCTGGTGCGGATTTCGGTGGCCGCGTCGGTGAAGGTGATGCCGCCTGAAGTGGTGGAGCGCAGCGTAAAGCTGTTGCCACTGCCGGTCTGCAGATTCAGCACACCGTTCGTCATCGTATCAACGGTGATCAGGCCGCTGGCTTCCAGCACGATATTGGTGGTGGCGTTCAGGCCTTCCAGCACCGCCTGAGAGATCGTGTTGGCGCCACTGTCGCTGTCGCCCGCCGCGATGTTGCCGTCATTGCCGGCAGTATCCTGGGTACCGCCCGAGCCGCTGACGATCTTCAGCGTCGTCGGGTCGATCAGCAGCGTACCGGTCTCCCCCTTGGGCGCACGCAAATCTGCCGAACCGGTGAGGTGAATATCCTTATGGCTGGAAATCTCGGCGAAGCCGCCATTGCCGCCATTGGCGCCGCCGCGCGCCGAAATGCTGCCGGCGAAAACCGTGCGGTCATTGGACAGCACGGTGACCAGACCGCCATCGCCATTGTCGATGGCATCGGCCTTGAGCTGCGCGCTGCCCGCCACCGAGACGGTATCCGACCACATGCCATCAGCGCGGCCGCGCACGCCGCTGCCATCGCTGCCGAGCGCGATCTGGCCGCCGCCGGCCTGACCGGAAACGTTGATGCTGGTGCCGGCAGCCACCGAAATGTCGGCACCTGTGGCGACCACTTTACCGCCGGTCTCGCCGGCATTGCCGCCGGTGGCATCGACCGTGCCGGAAATCTCCACCTTGCCGGCAGAACCGCCAGAGAGAACGATCTTGCCGTTCTGCATCCCGACGCTCTTCGCCTGCACCACGCCGGAAGTGTTGATCACATTGTCAATCACGCCCTTGACGGCGCGGGCGGAGAGTTCCACCACACCGCCATCGGCAGCGATCTGGCCACTGTTCACCACCAGGGCATTGGAGGCTTCGGCGCCAACGCCGAAGGACAACAGGCCATCACCATAGAAATCAAGCGTGAAGCTCTGTGCCGCGCCGAGCGCCACCTTGCCGAGACGAGCACGGATCACGCCGGAATTATGCACCCGCGGCGCCACCAGGGCGGCCAGGCCGGTATCCTTGATGCTGATATCGCCCTGGTTCACCACCTGGGCATTGGCATTGCCGGGCGTACCGAACAGGTACTTACCGGCCATGAAATCGGCATCCTTGATATTCGCCGTGGTGGCGACCAGGCCGCCGACGTCAACACGCGAGCCGGGGCCGAAGAACACGCCATTCGGGTTCACCAGCATCACCGTACCATTGGCGGTGAGCGTGCCGAAGATGGCGGAAGGATCATTGCCGAGGACGCGGTTCAGCGTCACCGAGGCAGCACTCGGCTGCTGGAAATTCACGCTCTGGCCGGCGCCGATGCTGAACGACTGCCAGTTGATGATCGCTGAATTGGTGGTCTGGACGATATTGAGCGAGTTCGGCGTCGCCTGGTTGATGCTGGCCGAGCCGGCAACGACATTGCCGCCCTGCGGCAGGGTCTGGGCCTGGGCGCCGGTGATCAGCGAGGACAGTGCATAGGCGCCGGCAGCGGCGGTAAGCGCCGCGCTCTTGCGCCGCGCGCTGCGACTGCTGCCCACAAGGTTCGGTCGCTGATCAGACAGCGGCAACAAACTTGTAACAGATGCAAGCAAACGGAACTTAAGGCTGTGGCCAGAAATGCGGGGCGAAGTGAAGTGGCGCGCGCGATCCATACTACCGGCCTCAGAAATGGGTGTTGATGCTGAAGAAGACCTTCGGCTTGTCGGAAATCGTCGCCTGCGGCTTATCCAGGCCACGGGCGAGTTCCAGCGAGGCAAACAGGTTCTTCGTGATATTGACGCGGAAGCCCCCGCCAGCGGTGGTGACATTGATGCGGTCGTTGGTCGGCGTCACGCTGCCGATATTCCAGACCTGACCACGATCAACGAAGGCATAAAGCTGCAAGCCATCAGGGAAAGCCGCCTGCAGCCATTCCGGCGTGTAGCGCAGCTCGACGGAAACCGCCCAGCCATTGTCGCCGGAAACTTCACCGGTATCGAAGCCACGGCCGAAGCTGGGGCCGCCGAGCGCGATCTCCTCGCTGGCCAGCAGCGGCGTGCGGGTGTATTGCCCGGTCGCGGTGGCAAGCAGGCTGAAGCTGGCGGGCAACTGCTGCACGCGGGTCAGGTCAAGCGTCCACTTGGTGTAACTGCTATGGCCATCACTGCGCGAGGCCAGCGGGTCACCGCCATCGGTGGCATTGAGGATATCGAGACCACGATGCATCGTGGCGCGGATCGCGCTGATGCCATCGAATGTATCGGTGCGATCATAGCTGAGACCGGCGCGCAGGATGCTCAGGCGGTCGCGGTTATACGGCGCCTGGGCCAGATCGGTATCCACCATGCGGTACTCAAACTCGCCGGTGAGGCGCAGGTTCTCCATGCGCGAGCGGATCAGCGGATAGGTGACCGCGCCGGCATTGGTCAGCACATCGCTCTGGATCTGCAGGCGCTTCAGTTCCTTCGCCGGATAGGAACGGGCGAAACTCGAATTGAAGCTGGCGGTGAGGCCATCATCGCTGAACAGGCCGCTATAGCCGCCACCGACCGACCAGGAGCGGCCCCATGGCGAGGACTGCTTGAGCCGCAGGTTGAGCTGATCGGCATTGCTGCCGAAAGAATTCCAGCCCGCCGATCCGAGCCATTCCGCGCCGCCGAGATAAGGCGAATTACGGTTGTCGAAGGTGAGCGAGGTGTCGAGGTCGCGGCGCTCGGACTTCACCACCATCACCGAGGCACCAGGCACATCCGGCGAAGGCTCAAGATTGCCACGGACGGTCAGACCGGCAAGGTCGTTGGCAAGCAGCAGGCGGCGCTCGATCTCGGATACATTCACCGGCGTGACATTGACCAGCGGCGCCAGCAGTCGCTCGACAGCGGCCTTGGCCGGGCCGATATCGCCTTGCACCACAATGCTGGAAATGAAGCCTTCCACCACGGCGATACGGAAACGGCCGCCTTCAATCGACTGTT
This sequence comes from Ferrovibrio sp., assembly GCF_965278975.1. Taxonomy (GTDB): domain Bacteria; phylum Pseudomonadota; class Alphaproteobacteria; order Ferrovibrionales; family Ferrovibrionaceae; genus Ferrovibrio. Next base: position 3,037,320 of record NZ_OZ257126.1, on the reverse strand, counting down.
CCGGCACCAGCACGCGGCTGGTGACATACCCCGCACCGCGATACTTCAATTCGATTTCATTGGCGATCTTGAAGGCATCGGCGACGGAAATCTGCTTGCCGATCAGGGCTGCATAACTCGCCTGCAATTCGGCAGCGGAGAAAACCGTGGCGCCCTGGATTTCAACCGCGCTGAGCGTAAAGGAAACCTGATCGGCGCCGGCAGGCGCCTCGGCGGCGGAAGCGCGCGGCACAACAATGCTGCCACCCGGCCCCGGCGGCGCCACCATCAGCGGCTGCGGCAATTCGCGGCCCGGTACGGCGCCGGAAGGAAGCTGGGAAGGCACCTGTGCGAAGGCCGGCATGGCTGGCAGCACAGACATCAATCCAACCGCCAAAGCCAGTGCCCAGCTCGCTGCCAGAATGAGGCTTCCCCGCTCCGCAGAGCCACGCTGATAAGGCCGCACTTCGCTCACCTATTTCTTAAGCGTCAACGCAATGCAACCAGACGAATCCATCCGCCCACCGGCCATTGTTCAACCGGAAACAAGCATCAGGCGCCGATGCAGGCGCAGACCTTCCCCTTAGGATACAATCTCTGCCTGTTTCTTTGGCATAGGGCCGGGGTTCCGACAAGCTAAAACTATGTGTCTGGAGCAATAGTCTAACTTAATGTATATATTACACTTTTCGTCACAATGCTGGAAAAGCATCAGGCGGCACACGCGGAAAAATACCCATGCGTATTTTCACATCCATTAGTAAATATGCGAGTGGAAATTGTACGAAAAGTGACACGGAGCTACGCCACCCCCGCCAAAAGCTGCCGTGAGTAGAATTATGAAGGATACACTTCTAATAGCCATGAAGCCAAAGCCACGGCGCTCCAGGCCGGCCAGTAAATAGCCCCAGCCAGCCGCTTTCCGGCACAGAACAAAAATGTCTGCCCGCCGGACTGCGAGTCGTTCTTAAATAATAGGATGGAGTCCGGGTTAAATATCAAAAAGTCCGGGCGTCCTATTCGCTGACCTGGTACTGCGCCTTTTCCAGCCAAGCCGGATTGATCTCGACACCCCAGCCGGGGCCTTCGGGGATCTGCACCATGCCATCCTTCACCTGCAGCGGATTGCGCAGCAGGCCCTGCTCCCAGGGATAGAAGTCCGGCCCCTCGATGGAGAATTCCAGGTAAGGCCCGGCATTCTTCAGCGCGCCGAGAATATGCAGGGTGAAGGTGGTGACCAGGGACTGGTTGGCGGCATGGGGTGTCACCAGCATCCCGGCGGCCTCGGCCATCTTGGCCACTTTCAGGAAGCGATGCACGCCGCCGATATAGCAGACATCGGGCTGCACCACGTCGACGACCCGGTTCTCGATCATGTAGCGCCATACCGTCAGGTCGCAATCCTGCTCGCCGCCGGTGACATCCAGCTCCAGCGCCTCTTTCACCTCGCGGGTCCAGGCATGTTCCCAATAGGGGCAAGGCTCCTCGAAATGAATGATGCCGTTATCCTGCAGCAGGCGGCCGACCTCGATGGCCTTCTTCGGCGTGAAGCCACTATTGCCATCGGCCAGCAGGCGCGTATCCGGCCCCAGTGCCTTGCGCAAGGCCGGCGCGATGGCCTCGGTGCGGCCCGGCCATTCATCCTGATCATGGCCGCATTGCCGGCCGACGCGGAATTTGAATGCCGAGAAACCATGAGCATCGCGCAGGCGCAGGAAACGCGCCACTTCATCTTCGGGCGTGATCGAACGCTTCATGCTGGAGCCATAGACCGGGAACAGCCGCGGCGTGCCGCCGAGCAATTCACAGACGCTCTTGCCCTCCAGCTTGCCGCGCAGATCCCACAGAGCCGTATCCAGGCCGGTGATGGCACGCAGCAACCATGAGCCGGTGAATTTATGCTCCATCTCCGGCAAGCGATCGACCAGGCCGGCAATATCCAGGGCATCGGTGCCCAGTGCATAGCGCGCCACCTGGCGATGGAAAATCTGTGCGGTGATATCCGACTGGTAATTCGAGAGCTGGCCCCAGCCTTCGCGGCCATCATCGGTGGTGACACGGACAAAGCCGGTGAACTGGTCAGCGAAGGTTTCGAGGCGCTTGATCTTCATAACTGGATTTCCTGGATATGCGGCAGTGACTCAGCCCTTGACGGCACCCGCCGCCAGACCGCGGATGAAATACCGGCTGAGGAACGAGAACATCACGAACAGCGGCAGCGCGATCAGCGTCGAACCGGCCATCAATTCACCCCAGCGCAATTCGTAGAGACCAACCATGGTCTCCAGGCCCACCGGCAATGTCTTGTTGGCATCATTGCTGATCATCACGAAGCCAAAGATGTAATCGGTCCAGGACAGCAGGAAGGAAAAAATCGCCACAGTGACAATGCCCGGCAGGGTGAGCGGCAGCACCACGCGGAGGAAAGCCCCAAGCCGCGAGCAGCCATCGACCATCGCCGCCTCCTCCACATCCTGCGGCATCTGCTTGAAGAAGCCCCAGAGCAGCCATACGCCGAGCGGCAGCGAGATCGTGGTATGCGAGATAATCAGGGAGGCCAGCGTATCGTATATACCGACGGCGACGAACAGCGACGCCAGCGGGATCGCCAACAGCAAAGGCGGAAACATGTAGGCGTAGAGCATGGTGCCGACCACGAACATCTTGCCTGGGAAATGCAGCCGTGTGACGGCATAGGCAATCAGGGTGGACAGCGTGATGGTGACGGCCACGGTGCCAAAGGCGACGATCATCGAATTCTTGAACCAGCCGGGATAGTCGGTGAGGCTCAGCAGCGTTTCATAGCTTTGCAGAGACCACGGTCCGGGCAGCAGGCTGATGCTGGAATACAGCGTGGTGGGATCACGCAGGCCGGTCACTACCATCCAGTAAATCGGGAACAGCGAATAGACCAGCATCGCCGCCACGAAGAACCAGTACAGCACCTTGCCAAAAAGCACGCGGGTCATCGGCTCAATCCTTCTGATCGAGCGGGAAGAAGCGGAAATACAGCACGATCAGACCCGACAGAATGAGGAAGGAAATGGTGGAGATGGCAGCCCCCTTGCCAACATCGTAAAGCTCGAAGGCCAGCCGGTAGGACAAGACCGGCAGATGCTCGGTGGCATGCTGCGGCCCGCCGCGCGTCATCAGCCAGATGATATCGAACTTGTTGAACATCCAGATCGTGCGCAGCAGCAGCACCACCAGGATCACCGAGCGAAGCTGCGGCAGGGTGACATGCAGGAAGCGGTTCCAGGCGCCGGCGCCATCGATGCGGGCGGCCTCGTAGAGTTCTTCCGGGATGGATTGCAGGCCGGCAAGGCAGGCCAGCGTGACGAACGGCGTCCATATCCACACGCTGATCAGGATCACCGTGGCCATCGCCGCCACCGGATGATCGGCCCACGCGATATGGGTGTAGCCCAGCGTCTTGGCGAGATGACTGATTATCCCGGTCGAACCATCCAGCATCCAGCGGAAGGTCAGCGCCACCACCACGGTGGGCAGCAGATAGGGCAGCACGGAAAGGCCACGGATCACTGCCATGCCCGGCAGCTTGCGGTCCAGCAGGATTGCCAGCGCGAGGCCAAGGCCAAGTTGCAAGGCAATCGAGCAGCCGGAGAAGATCACGCCGCGGCCCAGTGCCGACCAGAATTCCGGCATGACGAGCACATGGCCATAATTGGCGAAGCCAACCCATTCCGGTGCCGAGACCAGCGACTTGCGATGCTGGAAGCTCAATTCCACCGCATGATAGGCCGGGTAGAAAATCAGCAGCGCCGTGAGGGCAAAAGCCAGAATGAAAATAGCGTAGATAACGCGGTCGCCACGCATCATGACAGCCCCCTACCCGCCCCTGCCACGCTGGGCAGAGGCGGTTTGGCGGTAAACACCGTTGAGAAAGGATACGCCGGAGCGATCACGCGATGACCTTGCGGATCTTCTCGGCCGCCGTCTTGAGCGCTTCGGCCGAGGATTTGCCGTTAAACACACGGTCCTGCACCATTTCCGGCAACGCGAAGGAGCGGAACAGCTTGCCGGCACGCACATCCGGTTCCGGGCCTTCGGTGTCGATCGAGCGGATCACCACATTCGGATCGGACAGCACCTGCTTCTGCATCTCGACGATGCTGGCAAAGGTCTCCAGCGACGGATGCGCCAGCCAGCGCGGATCCTTGTAGATATCCAGGCGGGTCGGCTGATAGTGGATCGGCGAGGAATGGAGGAAGTTGATGAAATGCTCGTCCGAGAACCAGGTCAGGAACTTGATCGCTTCCTGGGTCATTGGCGTATCCAGCACCACCCAGCCATCATAGCCGTGGTTGACCGCGAACTTCTTGCCCGACTTGGACGGATACAGGCAGGAGGCAACATTCGCCGCCTTCGCCGGCATGGTCAGGTTCATCTGGTCGATCAGGCGGCCAGTGCCCGGGGTATGCGATACGATATCGCCCTGGAAATCGCCCACCAGGTTGGCCCAGCTCGCCTGGCGCGGCGAGGGCGGCATCAGCTTCACCAGATCGGCCATGAAATCGAGATATTCGAGCACGCGCGGCGCCATCTCGGGCGAGTCGATCACCACATTCCACTTGTCGTCGAGGATGCGGACATCGTTGGCCCAGAGATAGCCAAAGGCCGTGTAATTGGTGGCATCGTCGCTGCCCAGCGGATGCACCACGCCATGGCGCAGCTGGCCATCGCCGCCGCCGGTAACCGCTGTGAGGTTCTGCAGATACTCGGCCCAATTGGTCGCCGCCTTCAGGCCCTTCTTGCCGTACAGATCCTTGCGGTAATTGATCCAGCACAGATTGTAGTCATAGGGGTACCAGTAATTGTTGCCGTTCATCGGGAACAGGATGCGCGGACCCCAATCATACTTCTTCACCAGATCATTCAGCGGCACGATCTTCTTCTCGCCGGCCAGCAACAGCACATCGCCAACAAAGCTCAGCGTGCCGATCTCATAGGGTTGGCCAGCCTGGATCGATGCCTGCAGCTTCTGGAACGCGGCGCCACCCGGCACGGAATCGATGCGCACCTGCACGCCGGTGAGCTTTTCATACTGCGCGGCGGCGAAACGCAGCGCGCGCACACTATCTGCGCTCGGCTCGCCGTTCAGGAAGCGCACGATCTTCTGCTGCGCATGCACCGCCGGCGCGGCAAAACCCAGCGCCATGCCGCCGGCCAAAGCACCGGCGCCCTTCAGCGCGGAGCGGCGGGTGATGCCGGCTTGAGCCAGTGTAGGCTGAGTCTGGGTGGAATTCTGCTTGCTTGGTTTCTTGGTCATTGTCCTCTCCCTAGATCGTGTTCTGATGCACTTGGTATGGATCAACTCTTGGCCGAATAAAGCGTGCGCCCGCTTTGCGGATCGAACAGGTGCAGGCTGCCGGAAGCCCAGCGCAGCGCCACGCGTTGACCGCGGCTGACGCTGTCGTCACGCGCCATCAATGCCCGCAACCGGGTGCCGCCACTGCGGCAGACCAGCAAGGTTTGCGCCCCCATCTGCTCCACCAGATCAATCTCGACCTGGAAATCGCCCGTATCACTGCGCGCCAGGCTCTCGGGCCGGATGCCCAGCACCACCGCGCCAGGGCTCAATCCAGCACTGTGTGCCGAATCCGGCAGCACCAGGCTGAAGCCTTCGCCATGCAAAACGAACTTCCCATTCTCGAAGCTGAGCATGGCATCCATCCGGTTTATTTCCGGCGAGCCGATGAAGCCGGCAACAAACAGATTCGCCGGCCGGTCATAAAGCTCCAGTGGCGCGCCGACCTGTTGCAGGATACCGGCCTTCATCACCGCGATACGGTCGCCGAGCGTCATCGCCTCGACCTGATCATGAGTGACATAGACCATGCTGCGGCCGGTCTTGGCATGCAGCGCGCCAATCTCTTCACGCATGCGGACGCGGAGCTGGGCATCCAAGTTGCTCAGCGGCTCATCGAGCAGGAAGGCATCCGGCTCACGCACCAGGGCACGACCGAGCGCAACGCGCTGGCGCTGGCCGCCAGAAAGCTGCTTCGGCTTGCGCTCCAGCAGATCGGTGATATCCAGCAATCGCGCCGCGTCCCTCACCCGGCGATCGATCTCCGCCTTATCGGTGCCGCGCATCTGCAGGCCGAAAGCCATGTTGCCGTAGACATTCTTATGCGCGTAGAGCGCATAATTCTGGAACACCATGGCGATGTTGCGGTCTTTCGGATCAAGCTGCGTGACATCGCGATTGCCGATCCAGATTTCGCCGCCCGATGTCGCTTCCAAGCCGGCGATCATGCGCAGCGTGGTGGATTTGCCGCAGCCCGAGGGGCCGACCAGGACCATGAATTCGCCATCGGCGATGGCAAGATCGATGCCGTCCACCACGGTCATGCCGGCGAAGCGCTTGCTGACCTTCTTCAATGTAATCGATGCCATACTCAGACCCGTGCGTTCTGCGAATAGGGTACTTTCGCGACCAGGCTCTTGGTGCGGCAATAGGAAGCCACCGCTGCAAAGCCCTTCTCGCGTCCGAACCCTGATTGCTCGACACCGCCGAAGGGAACTTCGACGCCGCCGCCCCAATAATTGTTGATCGTTACCTGGCCCGACTTGATGTCGCGCGCCAGAGCCAAGGCGGCTCCAATATCCTTGGAATAGATTCCCGCCATCAAGCCGTAGCGCGTGGAATTCGCCGCGCGCAGTGCATCCTCAATGCCATCGACAACCTGCACCGAGAGCACCGGGCCGAAGATCTCTTCCTGCACGCAAGGGTGGTCAGTCGCAAGATCATCAAGCAGCGTTGGTTGGATGAACCAGCCTTCCGGGTCAACCGCATCCAGATGCCGTGCCCCCCCGAACGCAACCTTGCTGCCAAGCGCCTTGGCCTGATCGAGAAACGCGAGAATGCGCTCCATTTGCCGCCGGGAGTTGATCGCCCCCATGCTGGCACCGCGCAGGCCATGGCCGACAGAGATGCGTGCCACCCGCTGCGCAATCGCTTCGACGAGCGGGCGATGGATGCGTTTGTCCACCACCAGGCGTGAACCGGCAGAGCAGATCTGGCCGGCATTTTCATAAATCGCCGCCACGGCTCCGTCAGCCGCCGCCTCGACATCGCAATCGGCCAGCGCGATCAGCGGCGACTTGCCGCCCAGCTCCATGGTCACACTGGCGTAATGCTGTGCCGCCGCCGTCATCACCGCCGTACCGACCTTGGGCGAGCCGGTGAAGGTGATATGCGCCACATCGGGATGCGCCGAGAGACCGGCACCCGCCACGGTGCCAAGGCCGAGCAGCACATTGCACGCGCCCGCCGGCAGACCGGCTTCACAGAGCAGTTGCGCCAGCATCACGGCGGTGAGCGGCGTGGTCTCGGCCGGCTTGGCGATGACACTGCAACCGGCAGCCAGCGCAGGCGCGATGCCACGGGCAAACGTTGTGATCGGGTAATTCCACGGGATGATCTGGGTAACCACGCCGAGCGGCTCCAGCAGCGTCATGCCAAGCTGTGCCGGCCCCAGCGGGATGCTGTCACCCTGCAATTTATCCGGCGCGCCGGCATAATATTCAAAAGTGCGGGCGGCACTGCGTACGTTGTTGCAGGATTCGGTGTAGGTCTTGCCCACCGTCACCGTTTCAGCAAAGGCAAGCTGCTCCATGTCGCGCAGCATCAGCGCCGCCATGCGGGCCAGCACGCGGCCGCGCTCCATCGGCGCGGTATCGCGCCAGATGCGGAAACCGCGCAACGCCGAGGCCACCGCCGCGTCGACATCGTCGGCACCAGCCGCCGCCACGCTCATGAACACGCGGCCCATGCCGGGGTCGGCGATTTCCATGCGCTCTCCCGAAAGGCTCGGCACCACCTTGCCATCAATGAAATGACCATCGGGCAAAGCCGGCACGGTGCCGCTTTCGAGATAAGCCTTGATCCAGGAATTTACGACTGCGGTCATCATCACTTCCAATGCCGGACCGATAGCCGCGTATGCGCGATCTCGGGCTGCGTTTCGTCTCCGGGGGCACTATCGGAAAGTTGACAGGCCAACTCAAACGAAGTTTTATCGCGCTAAGACCAATAATTTTTGAGCCTCAGAAATGGCCTACAGATTACCGCCACTGGGATGGATACGCGCCTTCGAAGCCGGCGCCCGACTGGGCAGCTTCACGGCCGCAGCCGATGAGTTGAACCTCACCTCCACGGCGGTAAGCCATCAGATCCGTTCGCTGGAGAAATTCCTTGGCTATCCGCTGTTCGAGCGCCTGCCGCGCAGCGTGCGGCTTACCGGCATGGGCGCTGCCTATCTGCCGGATGTGCGCCACGCGCTGGAACAGCTTGCCACCACCACGGTGAAACTGTTCGGCACCGGCGCCGGCGCCACGGTGACAGTCCGCGCGCCGCTTTCCTTCGTGTCGCTGTTTCTCGCCCCGCGCCTGCAGCGTTTCCAGTCCGCCTATCCCGGCATTTCAATCCAGCTTTTCTCCCTGGTCTGGGCCGATGCCCTGCCCGATGAATCCGCCGATATCGATATCCGCTTTGGCGGCGGCAACTGGCCCGGGTACGAAATCGAGATGCTGCTGAAGGAGCAGTCGGTGGTGGTTGTGCCGGCGCATTTGAGCGACGTGGCACGCCAGGGCCAGCACAAGCTGTTCGCCGAACTGGAAAAGCAGCCGCTGATCCATATCGTCGGCTACGAGGATCATTGGGCGGAATCCTTCCGGCTGCTGGGTATGCAGCCACCTTCCGAGAAACGCTCGATCCGCGTCGATAATTCGCTCGCGGCGCTGATGCTGGCGGCTAATGGCCTGGGCTCCGCGATCGTGCTGAAATTCTATGCCGATGCCGCCACGGCGCTGCTGCCGGTGAAGGCGCCGACCAATTTCACCCTACCGGTGGAAAGCGCACATTACCTGCTGACGCCGCAGAGCCGCGAAGCCGCAAAGCCCGAGGCTTTGCTGTTCCGCGCCTGGCTGATCGAGGAAGCGCAGCGCTATCAGAATCCGGGCAAGAACGGCGACAAGCGCAAGCCGCGTTAGTTCTTTGCTGCCCGCACGATCCGCTCGGCAGCGAGCGAGGCCAGCAGCATTACTGGTACATTGATATTGCCGCTGAGGATATTTGGAAAAGCCGAAGCATCGACCACGCGCAGGCCGGCAATGCCACGCACCCGCAGATCCGCATCCAGCACGCTGCGCTGCGGATCTGCCCCCATGGCACAGGTGCCGCAGGGGTGATAGACCGTGGCGCTGCGCTGGCGGATATCGTTGCGCAATTCATCATCGCTGCTGCATTGCGGACCGGGGCGCAGTTCTTCGGCGATGATGGCGCGCATTGGCGGCGTGGCAGCCAGACGACGGATGAATTTCACCGCCTCCAGCATTTCCTCCAGGTCTTCCGGCACGTCATAGGCGTTGGGGCGGATTGCCGGCGGCTGTATCGCATCCGGGCTGTCGATCATGATCGAGCCACGGCTGCGTGGATGCGCGTTGGTTACTGCCAGAGAAAGCACCGGATGCGGATCGGGCGTCAGCAGCGGGCGGGAACCCTTCTTGGCTTCCAGCGTGGTAAGCAACTGCATGTAAAGCTGGATATTTGGCCAGTTGCGCGCGGCGGAGCTGCGGAAGAAACCGCCCACCTGGTTCACCGACAAGGCCAGCGGCCCGCGTCCGGTAAGCAGATAGCGTGCGCCATTGAACAGCCGGCGCAACAATGGCGCCAGTTCCTGGTTCAGCGTCGGCAGCCGGGAGCGGAAATTATAGCCAACACCAAGATGATCCTGCAGGTGATCGCCGACATTCGGATTATCGAACCGCACCGGGATGCCATGGCGCTGCAGCAGCACCCCCGGCCCGATGCCGGATAGCTGCAGCAGCTTTGGCGATTCCACCGCGCCGGCCGCCACGATCACCTCGGCACGGGCATATTGCGTCTCGATCTGGCCGCCGCGCTGATAGCGCACACCGATGCAGCGGCTGCCGTCGAACACCAGACCCAGCACCTGGGCGCCGGTGAGTAACGTGACATTGCCGCGCGACAGAGCCGGGCGCAGGAAGGCATCGGCGGCGGAAACCCGTTTGCCATTGCGCGTATTGACCTGATACAGCCCGACGCCCTCCTGGCTGGCGCCGTTGAAATCCACGTTGCGCGGCAGGCCGAGTTCGGCGCAGCCATCAAGGAAAGCCTGGGTCAGCGGATGCGCTTCATCCTGGATCGAATGTGCCGGCAGCGGTCCCGTGCCGCCGCGCCATTCATTGCCACCCTGCTCGTAGCTTTCGATCTGGCGCAATTGCGCCGCCATGCTCTCCGGCCCCCAGCCGGCATCGCCCGTGGCCTGCTGCCATTGCGCATAGCCATGGGCATCGCCCTTGATATAGACCATGGCGTTGATCGAGCTGGAGCCGCCGACAACGCGGCCGCGCGGCCAGTAATCCTCGCGGCCATTCAGGCCGGGATCAGGGCGCGCGGTGTAGCACCAGTTGAAGCGGCGGTCGTAGAACAGCTTGCCATAGCCCAGCGGCATGCGGATCCAGAACGAGCTATCCTCCGGGCCAGCCTCCAGCACCAGGACACGGCTGCCCGGCTGCCGCCCGAGCCGCTCGGCAACGACACAGCCGGCGGAACCCGCACCAACGATCACATAATCCACTTCCATTGCACGCCTCAGGGGAATCACGCTTAAGGGAATCACAGGCCAGAACCATGGCCGGCCCTATTCACCACCAAAAGCGGAGGCAAATTCAAACGAACCAATATCAATGTGAGGCTAAGTTTTTTTGGGTCTTAATCGACCCGGGGAGCCTGTGGGTCAGCCGGAAATATCGGCCAGGCTATCGGGCTTGAGCCAGCCGCGCAGCAGCGCCCCATCCAGGTCGCGGGCAATCACTACCAGGCGGGAACGGTGGTCATCCGAAGGCCAGGCATCCAGCAGCAACCGGTGAAACTGGTGCTGCACACCATGCACCACCACCGGCCGGGCCTCGCCCTCCACGTTCAGGATGCCTTTCACCCGCAGCAGTTTTTCCGCATGGCGGCTGACCAGGGAAGCCAGATTGGGGCTGAAATAGCGCCAGTTCAGCGGTGCATCAAAGGTAAGGCAATGCGCGACGATACGGGCATCATGCCGGTTCACATCGCCGCCATGCTGATGGCTGTGGCCGTGATGATGATCGTGGTGGTCGTGATCATGGCCATGATGGTGATGATCATCATTATGGCCATAGGCTTCCGCGTTCAGCCAGCGCACCACCTGCTCGCCCTTGCCGGAAGGATCGTAAAGCCCGGTGCCAAAAAACAGATTGGCGTCTATCTCGCCCTGTTGTGCCACATGCAGCGTAGCACCGGGATTGAGCCGCAGCAGGCGTTCGCGCAGAGCCGTCACCACTTCAGGAGCGGCAATATCCGTCTTGGTCAGCACCAGGCTATCGGCCACGGCTGCCTGCTTCAGTGATTCCGGGTGCTCGTCCAGCTGGCCGTTACCATGCAGGGCATCCACCGTGGTGATGATGGTATCGAAACGGAAATGATGCCGCACGAAGGAATCATCCATCAGCGTGTGGATGATGGGGGCCGGATCGGCCAAGCCGGTGGTTTCCACCAGCACGCGGCGGAAACGCGGAATTTCACCGCATTCGCGCTTATCATGCAGCAGGCGCAGGGTTTCGACCAGCGTGTTGTGTATGGTGCAGCACAGGCAGCCGCTGCTCAGCAGCACCATATGGTCGTCGGAACTCTCGACCAGTTCATGGTCCAGGCCGATCTCGCCGAATTCATTAATGATCACAGCCGTATCGGCCAGTTCCGGCTTCGGCAGCAGCCGGCCGAGCAAGGTGGTCTTGCCGCTGCCGAGGAAGCCGGTGATCACAGAAACCGGGATGCGGCCAGCATCACTCATGCTGCGGCCCACAGGCGGTCCAGCGCCGGCTTCAGCAGCACCTTACCGCAGGCTTTGCCCTCTTCCACCATGGCATGGGCCAGAGGTGCGCCAGCAAACGGCAAACGCGCCGCCACTACCGGTGCGATACGTCCTGCAGCCAACGCATCAATCACCTTCTGCATGATATGGCGGCGACCTTCGCGGTCATGATCGTAGAGATGCATCTCGAAGATGCGGACGGCGAGGCATTTGGTGCCATGATCGCGCAACGCCTGCAACAGATTCTCCTGCGGCACACCACCGCTGGCATTGTAGGAAACCAGCAAGCCCCAATTGCCCAGCAGGCCAAACAGCTTGGTGAAGCCCTCGCCGCCGATGTGATCGACAGCAAGATCGACGCCCTCGCCAGCCGTCAGTTCGAGCACGCGGGCCTGGACATCTTCATGGCGGTAATTGACCACATGATCGACACCGATGCTCCGCGCGAAAGCCGCCTTCTCCGGCGAACTGACACTGCCAAGCACGGTGATACCTGCCGCTTTGGCAAGCTGGGCCAGCGCACTGCCGACACCGCCGGCAACGCCGTTGATGAACAACCGCCGCACCAACTGACCGCGCGGTGCCACATGCAACAGGTTCCACGCCACCTGATAATTCGGCAGGCAGACAGCGGCATCGAGATCAACGCCTTCAGGCAGCAGGAACAGGGCATCGGCGGGAACCGCCACCTGCTCGGCATAGCAGCCACCACGCACTTTCAACTCGCGCGCGGTGAGCAATACCGACCGGCCCAGCATGGCGGCATCGACACCGCCTCCCAGAGCGATGACACGCCCGGCCAGATCGCTGCCCGGACTGGTGGGCAGCGGCGGCATCCACTTATACGAACCGCGCCGGATCAGGATATCAGGCCAGCCGACGCCGATGGCCTCGGCCTGTACCACCACTTCGCCTGGGCCCGGCTGCGGCTCGGGCACTTCGGTCATTTCCAGCACATCCGGGCCACCGGCCCGGTGCATGACAATCTTGCGCATCTTCAGACCCGGGCGGCGGCGTACATATCCATCATACGGTCGGCTTCTTCGCCGCGCAGCGGCTTGGTATGGCGGCCATAACCCGGCTTGCCGACGATCTTGCTGTCGCGATAGACGAACTGACCGCGCACCAAGGTGTGGTCCACAGCGCCGGTGACCTCGCGACCATCCCAGGAACTCCAGCCGCACTTGCTGAGCATGTCCTCATTGCGCAGCACCTGCTTGCGCTGGGTATCCACCACCACCAGATCGGCATCGGAACCAACCTGGATTGCGCCCTTGCGCGGGTAGAGGCCGAAAATCTTCGCCGGTGCACTGGAGAAGATTTCCACCAGGCGGTTCATCGAAATGCGACCGGCATTCACCTGATCAAGGAACAGCGGCAGCGTTTCCTGGATCTTCGGCGTGCCATTGGCGGCAACGAACATGTTGGTCCAGCCGATTTCCTTCTCCTCGCGCAGATGCGGCGCGTGGTCCGAGCCGATCACGTCGATCACACCATCACGCAGGCATTGCCAGAGCAGATCGGTGGTGTCGGGGCCGTTCCAGAGATTGAGTGCATAGGGGCCGAGCCGCTCGATCTCGTTCCAGTCATTGCACAGGAACATCATATGCGGGTTGGTCTCGACCGTGACCTTCTGCTTATTGCGCTTGGCCTGACGGATCACATCCAGCGAGCGCGGTGAACGCAGATGCAGGATATGCAGATGGAACCCCAGCACTTCCTGCAGGCGGCAGAGATAGCTGATGGCGGAATCGAACACGATGCCGTCATAGGAAGCCGAAAGCCGCGCCACGGTCTGATAGCTGGTATCGCCGGCCTTGATGGCGCGCTCCGACAGCGTATCGATCAGTTCCTGGTTATTCGGATGCACCATCATCGGGCGGCCGGTCTTCTTCACCTCCTCGGCGATCTCGAACAGTCGGCCCTGATGATGCACGCCGAGTTCGGGCATGTGCGGGTAAACCGCACCCTTGTCGGTGATCATGAACACCTTGAAGCCCATGGCACCGGCCTCAGCCAGCGGCCCCACCTCCTCCAGCCTGGTCGGCGACGGATTGTGGTTGAAATCGACCAGCGAGCTTTGCTTGTAGCGCTCGATGGCATCGAGATAGCGTTCCACCGTGGTGGTGACCGGATCGACATTCGGCATGCCGGAGACCATGGTATAGCCGCCGGCTGCCGCGGCCTGAGTGCCGGTGACAATATCTTCCTTGTGGGTGAAGCCCGGCTCGCGCAGATGTGTATGGGTATCGACACCGCCCGGCAGGATGGTCTTGCCGGACAGATTGATCACCTCATCCGCCGCCGGAGTCAGTTCACCCGAGGTGAGGCAGACGACACGGCCATTCTTGATGGCGATATCGGCACGCACTACGCCGCCGGGGGTCGCGACATCAGCACCCGTGAGAACCAGGTCCGCTTTCATCTTGTACTCCTGTTTGCAGACATTATCGGAACATCGATCGGTAGAAGGAGAATTTCCATTCCAGAAGCAGCATCACCGCGATGGTGCCGAGGATGGCGAGCGTGGCGGCGGCGGCAACCGAAGGCTCTGCCAGCCATTGCATGCGGTTGAACAGCACCACGGGGAACGGCGCCGAGCCGGGTGTGGAGATGAACACCGACACCGGCACGTTGTTGAACGAGATCAGGAAAGCGAAGGTGCCACCGGCCAGCACACCGGGCCGGATGATCGGCAGCGTGACATGCCAGAACACTCTCAATGGACTGGCACCGAGGATGGCGGCGGCACGCTCCACCGCGCCATCGCGACCCGCCAGACTGACCAGCACCGAGCGCACGATATAGGGCAAAGTGAGAATAACATGGGCGATGATCAGACCGCGCCAGTTGATCAGATGCCATTGCGTGAAGGCCAGCAGCAAGGCGAAAGCCGTCATCACTGCCGGCACATTCAGCGGCGCCAGGAAGAAACTGGAAAATGCGCCACGGAAACGCGCATCGGGCCGCGCCAGATAGAGTGCCGCCGCCGTGCCGAGGCAGGTGGCGATGACGACGCTGGCCAGCGCCACCAGGCTGCTGAGCCAGAGGCCATTCATCAATGAGCTATCGGCAAAGGCGGCACCATACCAGCGCCAGGTGAAGCCGACCGGAGGAAAGGTGATATACCGCGTCTCCGTGAAGGCAGCGCCGATCACCATGATGATCGGCACCAGGATGGCGGCGTAGATCGCCCAGGCGAGGTAACTGACAATCGGGAATTTCATGCGCCACGCAGCCATGCCGCGAAGCGGCGTTCGGTATAGCGCCCGACCAGGGCAGTGAGGGCAAGCGAGATGACCAGCAGCACGATGCTGAGCGTCGCCGCCATCGGCCAGTCAAAGGTAGTGACAGCGGCATTATAGATCTGCAGCGGAATCACCTTCACCCGGTTGCCGCCGATCACATAGGGTGTGACGAAAGCCGCTGCCGAGAGGGAAAACACGATCAGGCCGCCGGAGAGGATGCCTGGGAAACTCAAGGGCAGGATGATCGAGCGGAAAACCCGCCAGGGGCCGGCGCCATGCAACTGCGCGGCACGGATCACCGCCGGATCGATCTTATCAATGGCCGTGCAGATATTGATGATCATGTAGGGGCCGAAGCTGTAGACCAGCACGGCTATCACCCCGGATTCGGAATTGAGAAACTGGATCGGCTCGCTGGTCACGCCCAGGAAAGTCAGCGCACGGTTGATGAAACCACTGGGGCCAAGGATCAAAATCCAGGCGAACGCCGTGACCACCAGGCTGATCATGATCGGGATCAGCAGGATCATGGTGTAGGCCGTCCGCGCCCGCTGCGACGTGGTCTGGGCGATATGCAGCGCCACCGGATAGCCAAGCAGAGCCGAAAGCAGCGTGACAATGGCGGCAATGCGGACAGAACGCAGCAACGAGTCGAGATAAAACGGATCGGTCAGCACCTGGTAGAAATGCCCCAGCGTAAAACCGGACAATTCAAAGGTGATCTGATCCATGGTGCGGAAGCTCATGCTGAACACAAGCAGCAGCGGCCAGGCCCAGGACACGGCCAACCAGAGCGTCGCCGGCAGCACCAGCGCAACAGGCGAACGCCGTGTCATGGCAGCACGATCCAGTCGCGTGGAGCAACAGCAATGGCTACCGGCGCATCCGTCACCAGTTCCGGTGCCGGTGGCTCGGCCAGATGCGCGACGATTTCATCACCCTGACCAAGATCAATCCGCAGATGGGTGCTGGCACCGGCGAAAATGCGGTCGGCAACACGGCCACGCAACGTATCCGGGCTGGCAGCAGCGGGACGGATACGGTCGGCGCGGACACCGAGCAGTACCTCACGCCCGACCGCCAGCGGTGCATCATGAGCCACCAGCACATTGCCGGCATCGCCAACACGGACCCGCGCCCCCTGCCCGGTCACTTCCGCCACGACACCGCGCAGGAAGCTGGAGGAGCCGATGAAATCGGCAACAAAGCGCGTCTGCGGCCGGCAATAGATGCCTTCCGGGGTATCGATCTGCTCGATCCTACCGTCACGCATCAGTGCGATGCGATCCGACAACGTCAACGCCTCTTCCTGGTCATGCGTGACATAGACCATGGTGGTGCGCAGCTGGGTATGGATACTGCGCAGTTCGCTCTGCATGGCGCGCCGCAGCTTGGCATCCAGGTTGCTGAGCGGCTCATCCAGCAGCAAAACACGCGGATTGATTGCCAGGGCGCGCGCCAAGCCGACACGCTGCTGCTGGCCGCCGGAAAGCTCGCGCGGATAGCGCTGACTGAAATCCGCCAGCCGCACCAGATCCAACGCCTGCAATACACGTTCGCGGATCATCTCAGGCGCCAGCTTGCGCATGCGCAGGCCGAAAGCCACGTTGTCGAAGCAGGTCATATGCGGGAACAACGCATGACCCTGGAATACCATGCCAAGATCGCGCTGATGCGGCGGCACGTCATTGACCCGCTGGCCATTGATGATCACATCGCCGCTATCGGGCGCGGTGAAACCGGCGATGATATTCAGCGTCGTGGTCTTGCCGCAGCCAGACGGCCCAAGCAGCGAGACGAACTCACCCTGCTGTATATCCAGATCGATGGATTTGAGCACCGTGGCGCCACCGAAAGCCTTGGTGGCGCCACGCAACGACAATACCGGACTGGAAGACATGCTTACTTCTTCTCGATCTCACGCTGCCAGCGGCCACTCAGTTCGGTGCGCTTGGCGAGATAGACATCCCACGACATCACCGAGGCCTTCTCGATATCCTCGGGCTTGAGCAGGAACTTGCTGGCGAATTCCGGAGTCAGCTTGGTATTGGGATTGACGTAGCCGCCGAAAGCGGTTTCGGTCTGCGCCGCCTGGTATTCCGGCGACAGAATCAGGTTGACGAACTGGCGCGCAGCTTCGGCATTGGGCGCATTCTTGGCGATGGCGATATAGGAGACCACGGCGATGGCGCCCTCCTTCGGTGCCACCCAGCGGATCGGCACACCATCGGCGGCCAGACGCTGCGCCGGGAAGCTGGCATTGAAGCCGATCCAGGCCTGGCGCTGTGAGAACAGCGGGATCAGCGTCGAGGCGCCGCCATGGAAGGTGCCGACATTCGGCGCCAGTTGGGCCAGCTTGGCGAAACCAGGATCGACCGACTGAGCCGCCTTGCCACCCTGCAATTCATTGATCTTGAACAGCAGCGCATAAGAGAAGGTGCTGTTGGCATCCGAGATCGTTACCTTGCCTTTGAGCGCCGGATTCCACATATCCTCATAGGAAGTCGGCGCCGGCAGCTTGGCATCGGCAAAAGCCTTCTCATCGTAAAGCAGGCCGAGCAGATAGAGCAGGAAGCCGCTGCCCATGCCATCGGCATCGCGGAAGCGCGCCGGAATCTGCGCCATATTGGGCAGGCCTTCCAGCTTATCCCACAGATTGGCCTGCTTGCCTTGCAGCCACGGACCCTCATCCAGCATGAACACGCTGATCTCCGGATTGGCGCGCTGCGCCACCGCCTTGGTCAGGGCCTGGCCGCTCAGCACCGGGGTGATCACCACCTTGGTGTTGAACTTGTCGCGCATGATCGGCACCAGCACTTTTTCCACGGCACCGACCACGCCCTGCGGCATGTAGACGTTCAGGTCGGCAGCCTTTGCCGACAAGGCGGTAAAGCTGGCGGCCGCCGCCATGATCGTTCCGATAACCAAGCCATGCACGTTCATGTCTAATTCCCCTTGCTTGCAGAAACGTCGGATTTTCTCGGTGTGCAGCCGAGCGCGACAGACAACGCATCGGCCATCGCCGCCACGGTCTTGCCGAGCGGTTCCACCTGTTTGTAAACACGGTGCTTGGGCGCCCAGATGCCAATTGATGCCGCCATACTGTCGGCGCCATTGCGCGCCGCGGCGGCAATGCCCCACACATCCTCGAACCATTCGCCGCGATTGACCGCATAGCCCAGCTGGCGGATGGTCTTGATTTCACGCTGCAGTACAGGCCCCGAAGTGATCGTCGTCGGTGTCTGCCGCTTCATGCGGGCGGCGACACGGGCCAGTTCGCCCGGCGCGCAATAAGCCAGTGCTACCTTGCCTGTGGCGCAGCAATAGGCCGGTGCCCGGCTGCCGACCTGCGTGACGCCACGCACCGGATGCGTGCCATCGCGCTTGTCGATGAACACCGACTCGCCTTCGTCGTAGATTGCCAGATGCACGGATTCGCCGGTCTCATTCGCCAGGCGATCCAGGAAAGGCCGCGCCACTTCCACCAGCCGCTCCTGTGAGAAGGACATCATGCCCATTTCCCACAGCTTCAGCGTCAGTTCATAGCGGCTATCCTGTTCCCGGCGCCGCACATAGCGGCCTTCCACCAGGGTATCGAGCAGACGAAAGACATTGCTTTTCGGCAGCCCGAGTTCACGGCCCAATTCAGCAACGCCACGCGGCTCGCGGCTGCGTGACAGCAGATCCAGCAGGACCAAACTCTTCTGAACTGTCTTGGCCGTCATGTTGTTCCACTATGTAAAACGACGTGCCAATATTAGAGCGGAGTATAAAAGTCACGTCAACAACAAATGATTCCGAATACGGCAACGACAAGAACCGCAGCGAATCAAGATTTTCTGATGCCTGCTGAAACAGGCTAGAAGCTGGCTTCGCGGCGCAGTGCTGCCAGCATATGCGTGACACCAAGCGCCACCGGCGAGCGCGGCTCCACATCCAGGACGACATGACCGGTAAGTACATGCGCCGCAGGGGTTACTGCTTCGGCACCGGGATTGAGTACTGTCATGCGCACGCGGTAATAGGCACGCAGCGGCTCAGCGCCGCCATTCGGCCGCGACCGTGCCTGCAGCGGACCGCCATGCAATGACAAAAGATAAGGTTGGTCAAATTCACGCAAGGCGGTGGCATCGACAGCCGTGACCCGCACCGGCAAGGCCGCACGACTGCCATCACCTGCCACGAAGCGGCCATCCGCGCCGGGCATCAACCGCTCGGCATCGGATTCAGTGACAAAAGCAATCACCTCCCAGGCCTGCGGGCTCGTCAATGTGAACACAGCCTCGCCCTCACCAATCCACTGGCCTGGCCCCAGATCGGGCAGCATATCCCGCACCATACCGTCGAAGGGTGCCACGATGCGCGTGCGACCGGCCTGTTGCTGCAAGGATTGCAGCCGCGTCATGGTGGCCTGGAGATCCGCTTCGATCACGCCACCGCGCCGCATCCAGGGCGGCGCTAGGCTCTGCATCTCAAGCTGCCAGCGCAGCATCGCGGCGTTACGCTCGGTCTGCTCGATTTCCAGCGCCAAGTCTTCAACAGCGATCTCAAGCAGCGGCACGCCTTCTGCCACCTGACTGCCATTGGCGGCGCCAAGCGCAGCCACCCGGCCAGCCATGGGTGCATAGATCACCACCACGTCGCGGGCACGCAGATAGGATGGCAGCGACAGGCTGCGATCGGTAGGCAGAGCCAGCAGCAACAGGCCCATGGCGAAAATACCAAGGCTGAACCAGGCACGGCCGCTTCTGACAAGGCGTGGCAACAGCGGCGCCAGCAATGTCACTTCCTTCAGCATTGGCTTGAGTGCATAAAGCCAGAGCTGCCAGGCAAAAAGCAGTGCACCAAGCAGCTTGAAGAAGAAGCTGTAGATAAAAGCGGCAATCGAAAGCGTGAGCAGCAGGCGATAGGCCCAGGCACTAAGCGCATAGACCACCAGCAGGTTGCTGGGTTTCTCCGGCGGTGCATCGCCGAGCCGGAACAGGATTTCGCGCAGGCGCCAACGTGCCAGGGCCGTGGCACGTTCCTGCAAATTCTCGATACCGAGCCAGTCGGACAGCAGGTAATAGCCATCGAAGCGCATCAGCGGATTGAGATTCACCGCGAAAGTGAGCAGCAGGCTGGTGGTGGAAATCATGAAGCAGACCGCCGCCAACGGCCCTTCCGGCAGCAATGACCAGGCGAGCAGGGCCAGCACGGCCATGGCGATTTCCACCTTCATGCCGGCAACATCGATCTCCACCCGCGCCGCGCGCGAAGGCAGCCGCCACGCATCGGTGGTATCGGTATACAGGATCGGCCAGAACACGATGAAGGCAACGCCCATTACCGGCACGCGGCAGCCGTGATGCTTGGCGGTATAGGCATGGCCGAATTCATGCACGATCTTCACCAGCACCAGGGCAATGCCATAGAGCAGGAAACCCGCCGGGGTGAAATTCTCGGCAATGGTGGCAAAGAACAGGTCGAGCCTTGGCAGCATCAGAGCAAGGCCGAGCAGGCCGAGCGCCAGCATGACGTATTTCATGCGCGGATCGAACCACCAGCGCATGTAACCGGCGGTGGCATCCAGGAACGCATCGGGCCGCAGCAAAGGCAGGCGCAGCGAGAGGTAGCTGCGCGAGGCCCAAGTGAGCCAACCTGGGCTTTGCTGCTTGCGCGATTGCAGCAGCCGCTGGCGTTCGGCATCGCCGGCCCCCTGCAGCAGATTCATCTGCCGCAGGTATCCCAGGAAGGCTTCGGCACGGGCCGCATTGGCCTTCAGGAAAGCCTTTGCATCCGGCGCTTCCGGGCGTGCCATGGCATCCAGCAAGCCGATCTCGGCGGTGCCGAAACGGAAAAAGCGGTGCTGGGCAGGATCATGCAGCACCCAGGCCGGATGGCCGTCTCGATCCGGCTCCACCGGCAGCAGGGTGAGATCCTGACGCAGCGCGAGCATGTCAGAAGCCGATCATCTCGCGCGCCGCAGCCAGCGGGCGGCGCAGCAGGTAATAGCCCAGTGGCACCTTGTCGCCATGCAGCTTGGCGGTGCCGCGCAGGCCGATGCGCGGCGGCACCTCGCCCTCCGCAAACCGCGCAGTGGCCCGGAAAGCCAGGATGCCGGCTGGCGAATTCACTGCCTGATAGCTGGTATAGGCCAACTGCGCCGGACGCGGTTTTCCGGGTTCGATATTGAGGAAGAAATCCACCGCAGCGCCATCGGGCAGCTTGATACTGTCAGCTGCGGCAATCCAGATTTCCAGTTCGGCACGCCCTGGATCAGCCACGCTGAGGATGCGTTCTCCTACCCGCACCGGCCGGCCTTTCAGGCCTTCCGCATCGGCCAGCACCGCCACCCCATCGCGGTCGGCGCGCAGTTCCACGCGCTCCAGCAGGCGCTCGGCCTGCACCACTTCGGCGCGACGCTGCTCGATGCGTTCGCGCAGGATATTGAGATTGGCCTGAGCCTCGCGGCTGGTGATGGCGGCCTGCTGCGCCAGACGGTATTCCGCCTGTGCCAGTTCCAGGCCATGGCGCACCACATCCAACTTGGCGCGGATCTCGCGATCATCGAAGCGCACCAGCAGGGCGCCGGCACTGACCGGCGCATTTGGCCGCACGGCGATTTCCTCGATCACACCATTGAGCGGCGCGCGTACCACTAATGCCTGCAACGGAATCACTTCCGCTGCACCCTGAACGGTCAATTGCACCGGAATGAACAGACCTGCCGCTGCGAGCAAGGCGATGGCGACGGCAAGATGGGCACCCCGAGCAGCGAGGAAACGCCACAGCCGCAGTGGCAAGGCTTCACTGCTGATCACCGCATCCAGCGCCAGCCCCGCTGCATCGGCCCAACTGGTAAGCAGGCGGATATCGCGTTCCGGCCAGGGCTGATCGCGGCCAAGCAGCAGCGCACCGACGGGTCGCCCGGCAGCGCCGGTTACCGGCAACCATAAAGCCTGGGCCGGGAAATGTTCGCGCCATTGCGGCCGCAGTCCCTCGGGCGCCGCGTCCGGTGTCAGCAGTTTCGGCTTGCCGCGGCTGTCATGGCCCAAAAAGCGGCACAGCTTCGCCACCCAATGGCCATAAGGACCATCACGCGCCGGCAATGGTACGCCAGACATTGCTTCGATACGGCCACGCCGCTTGCCGCGATAGAGCCACAGCACTGCATTGCGGTAGGGCGCCAGGAGCTGGCTGTCATTGGCCAGCAGGAAGCCGATTTCGGCGCGGCTCCTTGCCGCCTGCGCCTTGCGCTGCAAGGTCAGCAGAGTGGCAAGCTGCTTCAGCGCCTCGCCTTCGCCTGCCGCATCCGATGCCGTATCGGGTGACTTAGGGGGAGCGGCCGCACCCATGGCTTGCCTATCTGGCCCGCTGGAATTGTGCCAGGCCACTCATACCTGGCAGCAGATCGCGATGTTCACCTTCCACCCGGCCAATCAGCCGCACGGTCTGGCTTACCGGATCGACGCGCCCACCGAAACGATCAACGACAGCGCGTACCGGCTTGCGCAACTCATCCACCGTGATGGTGAAGGCGGCGCCAGGGCGCAGCCATTCCAGCCAGCGCGACGCGACAATCAGCTCCACCTCAAGGCTGGCAGTATCGTAAAGTTCGATCAGCGGTTCGCCTTCACGCACGAATTGATGAGCGCGGGCAGCCTGCGCAACGACGGTGCCGGCGAAAGGCGCGCGGACCTCGCATTTGCGCAAGGTCACATCTATGGCGTAGAGCTCCGCGCGGGCCTGGGCTTCCTCTGCCTTGGCCAATTCGCTTTCAAGCACGCTGGCCATGTTCAGTTCCGTGAGACGTTCATTCACCCGCGACTTCGCCTGGGCGCCTGTCAGGCGCGCCTCCACCACCTTCTTGCCGGCCTGCTGCACGGCACAATCCATTACCGCGACCAAGGCATTGGCTGCCAACTGGTCACCTTCGCGTACCGGCATGCGCAGGATCACGCCCGGCATAGCGGCTGCCAGTGTGGTGAATGTGCGCGAGCGCAATTGCGCCCGCACCGTGTAATCCCCTTCACCCTGTGGCACCTGTGCCAGGGCGGCACCAGTCATCATGGCAGCCGCCAGCAGCAAGGCCGCTGACATGCGGCGGATACGGGTCATGGCAGCAGGCGCGCCTCGCGCAGATAGCGTTCGGCGCCAGGATGCCGCTGCACAAAGGCTGGCGTTGCCGCCATGGCCGCTGCCGTGGTATCGCGCAAAGCCTGATGCTGACGCTTGAAGGTTTCCACCTGGCCGACCAGCAGGCGGGTCAGACGATAAACACTTTCAGCCGGCTGATCGGCGCGGGTAACCACCAGGGAACCGACGCCGATGGTGTTGATATCGGCGACCTGACCGCGATACTCGTCCCGTTTCACCACCATGCGGCGGAAATGCGGATTGCGCGCAATCATGCCATCGCGTACTGCATCATCCAGACTGAGGATTATGCCACCACAAGCCGCCGCGGATTCCGCGACATAGCCGCTCGGTGGCGCCGAGACATAAAGTGCGGCATCCAGTTCGCCAGTGCAAAGCAGGCGCGCCTGCTGGCCCGATGTAAGCGCCGGTACATCCTGCACATCGGCAATATTAATGCCTAAGGAGTCAAACAGCCGCTGCGCCGTGGCCCGCTGGCCCGAACCTTGGGGGCCGAGCGCGATGCGCTTGCCCTTCAAGGCCGCAGCATTGGTAATGCCGCTGGCCGGATTGACGATGACGGTGAGCGCCTCCTGCGGCCCGGCGACGATCACACGCAGTGGCGATTCCCGGCCGGCCTGGCGTTCGCGTTCGATCTCGGCCGCCAGTACATCCACCTGCACCAGGGCGAAATCGACCTGGCCATCCTTGAGCCGGGTGATGTTCTGGCCCGAGCCGGCCGAGGTCTGTACCAGGCAACGCGTGGTCGACAGGCTCTGGTCCGCATTCCACAGCCGGCAGGCGGAAACACCATAAGGATAGTACACACCGCCATAGCTGCCGGTGCTGACCCGCAGCAATTTCTCGGGCTGCGGCAGCTTGTCGTCGATGGCACAGGCCGAGAGGACCAGCAGGGCGGCGCAGGAGAGAAGAAAATGTCGCATCATCATGATCACTTCGCCCCCTGGCGTTCGATCGGCAGGTCAAGCGTAATCGGATCGGGAAACATGCCGCGCTCCCAGGGCCGCATGGTGCCGCCGATATTCTCAGCCAATTTCTTGATCGGCATGGCGCGAAAATCCGCCGGCACCGGATTGAGGCCAAGAGCGAGGAAAATCTGCCCTAACGCATCCTGGGCGTTGGCGTAAGTCTCGAAACGCCGGAGCTGGGCCCGCAGGGCCGAGACTTCATTGCGGATACGCTCGATGCGGGCGCCGGCATCGGCAGCAACACTGCCTTTGCTCAACGCGGCAATCTCAAGTTCCAGCTTCTCGATTTCCTCGCTGCGGCGCAACTGCGACACCATATCGACATAACGGCGCCAGGAGAGATGCAGGCGGCTGACCACCGCCATGTTCATCGCCAGGCGGCGCGCCGTCGCCAGTTCCTCGCGTGCATCAGCGATATCGAGCTGGCTCTGTATGGTGAAAACCCGGAAGACATTCCAGGTCACCCGCGAGCTGAGTTCAGTCCAGGTCTGATTGGTGAGGAAGGAGTTGGTATCCGAATTCCGGGCGGCAGAGAATTCAAGGCCAGGCAGCAGGCGCAGCAGCGCCTTGCGCACCTCAGCTATCTCCACGCGGCGGGTGTAGACCAGCTCTTCGACATCGGCGGAATTCTGCAACGCCACCTGTTCCAGTTGCTCAATGGCAACACCCAGTGGCGCCAGTGGCACCAGGGTGGCGGGGAGTTGCAGCCGCAATTCCGTTGTCGGATCGATATTGAGCAGGTTCTTCAACTCGATTTCCGACTGGCCGAGCGCCTGATCCAGCGATTCGAGCTGGCCAAGCAGATCGAGCAGCGTGCGCTTGAATTGCAGCACCGAGGCCGGGTTCTGCACCCGCTCGGTCTGAGCCTTGTCGAGATCGCGCAGGGTCTCGCGTACCTCAAGCGAAATGCGGTTGATATCACCACGCAGTTCCTGCGCCGCACCGGCGCGCCAGAAGGCAGTGCGGGTCTGCTGCATCAGGCGCAGCATCGCCTTCTTCTGCCGCATCTTGGCGATCAGGTAGTTATTCGTCGTCTGGATCGACTGGAAATAGCTGACACCAAAATCGAGGATGTTCCACGACAGCTTGATATCGCTGGTGAAACGGTCGCGGTCAGTGGAGTAGGACGGCTCCAGCGACTGCCGCTGGGTTTCCAGCGAACGGCTGGAGGAGGCATTCATGCTGTCGCGGTTGACATAGCCTGCCGTGGCCGCCAGCACCGGCAGCATATCGTAGCGTGCCAGATTGGCCTGGCCGAGCGCCAGCGCCTCTTCCATCATACGGGTACGATGATCGAGATTATAGGCCACGGCACGGGCCATGGCCTCGTCCAACGTTACCGGGCCATCAAGTGGCTCCTGGTTGGCATCGATTACCTGACGGTCGAGATTGACCATCGCCACCAGATCCTGCTTGGTCACCGGCACCGGCTCGACCGAACAGCCGGCAAGCAAGGCCAGCATCGCCATCGCCGGCAGCATGCGCCGGGCATAATTTTGCGATTTCAACGACATCTTCCCCCTCAACTCCATACTCAGGCCGCCTGATCCTGCAGGATAGCCAGCAAGGCATCACGCTGCGCCTGGAATAACGATGGTCCGGTCTGGCGCAGTTGCTCGGCCAGCCCAGGCTTGCCTGCTGCCGCTGCATTCGCTTCGCGGTCAACAGGCACTGATGCATCCGCCTGATCCGAACCAGGCACACCATCGGCTGCCGGCGCCTCGGCCCCCTGCTGCGGGGCTTGCTGTGCTCCCTGCTGCCCGGGTGCCTGCTGCTGGCCACCCTGGTTTGCCGGCTGCTGCCCGCCTGGCTGTTGCCCGCCTGGCTGCGGTGCCTGCGAACCATCCGGATTGGTAAGGATGATGCGGAAATCCGCGGAAGCCTCGTTACCTTGCTTGTCTCGGCCAACCACCTTCACATCCACCGCCTCGACGCCCTGGTTGCGCGCCTCCTGGGCATTGACGCTGAACTCGCCAGTCTGCGGGTTGAATTGCACGAAGGATGGCAATGCGCTCCCATCAGGCTGCTTGGCTTCCTTGGAAATCTGCTCCGACGGATCGGAGTGGCGGAAAGCCGAGGCCGGGATCGAGAAAGTCTCGCTGGTCTGCTCGCCGAGCACTCGATCCTGCATCGAGGCCGCGAGTTGCACTGGATTGATCGGCAGCGAGAAGAAGCTTTGCACAAAGCCAGCAACCGTGAGCGGCGCGCCGCCAAGCTGCCCCTCACCGGCGCCGATTGTAGTGGAGGTGGAGCTGGAGGATGAACTGTTATTGCCGCTGCCGCTGGTCGGCAGATTAAGTGCAGCATTGGTAAGGTCGACCGGCTGCTGCGGCGGCGGCTGTGTTATCACCACTGTTGGCGGCGGGGTCGTCGTCGTCGTTGTCGGTGGCGGCAACGGCGCCGGATCGACGGTAATCGGCACAATGCTGGTGGCGCTGAGCGGACCACCCGACCCGGTATTGCCAAGATCGTTGACCACAACGGTGAGTTCGTTCAGGCCACCGGCAGCTTTGCCGCTGAGATAAGTCAGGCCCACGAGCGCAGCGTTGAGCTGCGCGAGTGTGCCGGTCAGCGTGATCGTTTCGGTATTGATGGCACCGCCCGTGATCAATGTGCGATCGGCCAGAGACAGCATGCCCTCGTTCACGGTCAGCGTGACGGTCATATTGCCGCCGCCAACATCGACATCGGCCAGCGAGATCAGCTTGTCGCCATTGATCGTCTGCACAATGGTGGCGATTGCACTGATCTTGTCAGGCGCCGTGATGGTCGGGGCATCGTCCACCGGATTGACATTGATGGTGACCGAGGCCGTGGCCTGCTCATCCGCCGGCCCACCCGTGAGCAGCGGATCAATGCCTGTATTGCCCTGATCGTTCAGGGTAAGAGACAGGGTATCGACGCCATTGAAATGCAGATTGCCGCGATAAGTAAGGTTGGCGATGGCGGTGTTGAGGGCGGCCTTGGTGCCGGTCAGGGTCATCGTGGCGCTGCCATTGGCGCCGCTGTCGATGGTGAGGCCCGTAGTATCGGCAAGCGTGAGTGTGCCATGACTGACCGACAGCGTGACGGTCATATTGCCGCCGAGGTCATCGACATCGGCGAAGCTGATGCCGCCGACTGCCAGATCGACATCTTCATCCACGGCCTGCACACCCGGCACGGCGATGGTCGGGGTATCGTTGACCTCCTGCACCGTGATCGCCACGGTCTTGGCGTCGGTCAGCGGCCCACCGGAGCCGGTCTGGCTGTTGTCGTTGACGCCGATCTGCAGCGTGTCGCTGCCATTGTAATTGAGGTCGCCCTTGTAGGTCAGACCGGCCAGGGCAGTATTGATATCCGCCTTGGTGCCGGAGAAGGTCATCGTCGCATCCGACGTACCGTCACCCGCCGTAAAGGTCAGGCCGGTGATGCCGGACAGCGTCAATACGCCATGGCTGACCGTGAGGGTCACCGTCAGCTTATGATCGCCGGTGCCTTCATCGGAATCGATGTCATCCAGGCTGATCAGGTTGCTGTTGCCGGTCGAGAAGACCAGATCGGTATCTTCCCGCACCGTCTGCGCCGTCGGCACGGTAAGTACCGGTGCATCATCCACCGGATCAACCACGATGGAGACTGACTTGGTATCGGTAAGCGGACCGCCGGAACCGGTATTGCCGTTATCGGTTACCTGGATCTGCAACGTGTCAGTCGCGGCATGATGCGAATTGAAATTCAGGTTGCCGCGGTATTTCAATCCATCCAGCGCCGCCCGGATATCAGCCTGCGTGCCCGAGAAGGTCATCGTGGTGTCGGACGTACCGTCACCCATGGTGAAGGTAAGGCCCGTGATGCCGGAAAGCGTCAACACACCCTGAGAGACGGTCAGCGTCACGGTCAGGGCATGCGAACCAGTTCCCTCGTCGGCATCGATATCGGCGATGCTGATCAGGTTGCTGTTCGCGGTATTAAAGACCAGATCGGTATCTTCATTCACATGCTGGGCCGTGGCCGGGCGCGTGATTACCGGCGGATCGTTAACCGGACCGACTTCGATGGTGACCGATTTGGTATCGGTGAGCGGACCGCCGGAGCCAGTCTGACTGTTGTCGTTGACGCTGATCTGCAGCGTATCCGAGGAGATGCCGGCATTATCGTCCGGGTCGCCGCGATAGACCAGGCCGGCAAGCGCGGCATTGATATTCGCCTTGGTGCCGGAGAAAGTCATGGTCGCATCCGACGTGCCGTCACCAGACGTGAAGGTAAGACCCGTGAGGCTTGCCAGGGTCAGTGTGCCCTTGCCCACGGTGAGCGTCATGGTCAACTTGTGATCGCCGCTGCCCTCGTCGGAATCGACGTCTTCCAGGCTGATCAGGTTGCTGTTGCCGGATGAGAAGACCAGATCGGTATCCTCGGCAACGCTCTGCCCTGCCGGCACCGTGATCACCGGCGCGTCGTCGATCGGATCAACCGTGATGGCGATGGTCTTGCTATCGGTCAACGGACCACCGGAGCCAGTCTGGCTGTTGTCGTTGACGCCAATCTGCAGCGTATCGCTGCCATTGTAGTTGAGGTTGCCCTTGTATTTCAGGCCGGCGAGCGCGGCATTGATATCCGCCTTGGTACCGGAGAAAGTCATCGTCGCGTCAGACGTGCCATCGCCCGTGGTGAAGGTCAAGCCTGTGGTGCCGCTGAGGGTGATCACGCCATGGCTGACGGTCAGCGTCATGGTCAGCTTGTGGTCGCCCGAACCCTCATCGGAATCGACGTCATCCAGGCTGATCAGGTTGCTGTTGGCTGAAGAGAATGTGAGATCGGTATCTTCATTCACCGTCTGCCCGGTCGGCACGGTGATCACCGGCGCATCATCCACCGGACTAACGGTGATCGCTACCGTCTTGGCATCGGTCAGCGGGCCACCGGAACCAGTCTGGCTGTTGTCGTTGACATCGATGCTCAGCGTATCGCTGCCGTTGTAGTTCAGATCGCCCTTGTACTTCAGCCCTGCCAGGGCCGCATTGATATTCGCCTTGGTGCCAGAGAAGGTCATGGTGGCGTCAGACGTGCCATCACCCGTGGTGAAGGTCAGACCCGTGGTGCCGGAAAGAGTCAGCACGCCATGGCTGACCGCCAGGGTCATGGTCAGCTTGTGGTCGCCCGAACCCTCGTCGGAATCCACGTCCTCGATGCTGATCAGGTTGCTGTTGCCGGTCGAGAAGGTGAGATCGGTGTCTTCATTCACCGTCTGCGTGGTGGCCGGCCGGGTGATCACCGGCGCGTCATCCACCGGATCGACCGTGATCGCCACGGTCTTGCTGTCGGTCAGCGGACCGCCGGAGCCATACTGGCTGTTATCGTTGACGCCAATCTGCAGCGTGTCGCTGCCATTGTAGTTCAGATCGCCCTTGTACTTCAGGCCGGCGAGTGCGGCATTGATATCCGCCTTGGTGCCGGAAAAAGTCATCGTCGCGTCCGACGTGCCATCGCCCGTCGTGAAGGTCAGGCCCGTGATGCCGGAGAGCGTGAGCACGCCATGGCTGACCGTCAGGGTCATGGTCAGCTTGTGGTCGCCGGCGCCCTCGTCGGAATCGACATCATCGATACTGATCAGGTTGCTGTTGGCTGAAGAGAATGTGAGGTCGGTATCTTCATTCACCGTCTGGGTGGTGACCGGCCGAGTGATTACTGGGGCATCATCAATCGGGCTGACGGTGATCGCCACGGTCTTGGCATCGGTGAGTGGGCCGCCCGAGCCGGTCTGGCTGTTGTCGTTGACATCGATGCTCAGCGTATCGCTGCCGTTATAGTTCAGATCGCCCTTGTATTTCAGGCCGGCCAGGGCAGCATTGATGTTGGCCTTGGTGCCGGAGAAAGTCATCGTCGCATCCGACGTGCCGTCGCCCGTGGTGAAGGTCAGGCCCGTGGTGCCGGAAAGCGTGATCACGCCATGGGTGACCGCCAGGGTCATGGTCAGCTTGTGATCGCCCGAGCCCTCGTCGGAATCCACGTCCTCGATGCTGATCAGGTTACTGTTGCCGGTCGAGAAGGTGAGATCGGTGTCTTCATTTACCGTCTGAGTGGTGGCCGGCCGGGTGATCACCGGCGCATCGTCAACCGGGTTGACGGTAATGGCGATGCTTTCGGAATCGGTGAGCGGACCGCCAGAGCCATACTGGCTGTTGTCGTTGACGTTGATCTGCAGCGTGTCGCTGCCATTGTAGTTGAGGTTACCCTTGTATTTCAGGCCGGCTAGGGCGGCATTGATGTTGGCCTTGGTGCCGGAGAAGGTCATCGTCGCATCCGACGTGCCATCGCCCGTGGTAAAGGTCAGACCCGTGGTGCCAGAGAGCGTCAGCACGCCATGGGTGACCGTCAGAGACATGGTCAGCTTGTGATCGCCGGCACCCTCATCGGAATCGACATCCTCGATGCTGATCAGGTTGCTGTTGGTGGAATTGAAGATCAGGTCTGTGTCTTCATTCACCGACTGGGTCGTCGGCGCAGTGATCACCGGCGCATCGTCCACCGCGCTTACGGTGATCGCCACGGTCTTGCTGTCGGTCAGCGGGCCACCGGAGCCGGTCTGGCTGTTATCGTTGACGCCGATCTGCAGCGTGTCACTGCCATTGTAATGCTGATCGCCCCGGTATTTCAGGCCAGCCAACGCGGCATTGATATCCACCTTGGTGCCGGAGAAGGTCATCGTCGCATCCGACGTGCCGTCACCCGTAGTGAAAGTCAGGCCCGTGAGGGTGCTGAGCGTCAGCACACCATGGCTCACCGTCAAGGTCATGGTCAGCTTGTGGTCGCCCGAGCCCTCGTCAGAATCCACATCCGCGATGCTGATCAGATTGCTGTTGGTGGAATTGAAGATCAGGTCGGTATCTTCATTCACCGTCTGGGTGGTGGCCGGGCGGGTGATGGCTGGCGCGTCATCCACCGGATTCACCGTGATGGTGACCGTGGAGGTGCTTTCCTGCGCACCACCAGCGCCGGTATTGCCCTGGTCGTTGACCTTGATCACCAGCGAATCAGTGGCAACGATATTGGAATTGTAGTTCAGATCGCCCTTGTATTTCAGGCCAGCCAGCGCGGCGTTGATCTTGTCCTCCGTGCCGGTGAAGGTCATCGTCGCATCCGATGTACCATCGCCCGTGGTGAAGGTCAGGCCCGTGGTGGTGCTGAGTGTCAGCACACCATGGCTCACTGTCAGCGTCACCTTCAGCGCCTGGCCGAAATCATCCGGATCATCAACACTGATCAGGTTGCCATTGCCGGAATTAAAGACCAGATCGGTATCTTCGTTCACCGAAACATTATTGTTCGCCAGCGTGATACCCGGCGCATCGTTGGAGCCGGAAACTGCCACAGTGATATGCTTGGTTTCGGTGAGCGCACCAGTGCCGCCATTGGCTTTGTCATCAATGGTAACGGCAATATCGACTGCAATATCCGGATTGCCGCCGGCAGGCGTGAATTGCAGACCCTGCAAGGCTGCATTAAGATTCGCCATGGTGCCTTCGATCACCATGTTGCTGGCACCATTGGTGCCAGTGATGAAGCTGATGCCGCTGGTGCTGCTGAGCGTCAGGCTGCCATAGCCCGAGGAATTATAGGTCGAGGCCAGGGTCAACCGGTAGGTCAGGGTCGAAAGCTCGTAGGGCGTATCCTTGGCATCGTCAAAGCTGATGGCGTTGCTGTTACCGGTGCTGAAGGTGAGCGAGCCGCCGGTGGTAAGATACTGCACGGCAGTAGGCGCGGTGAGTGTCGGCGCATCGTTCACGGGATTGACGGTGATATCGACGGTCTTGGTATCGGTGCCCGCGCCCGTGCCGGTATTGCCGTTATCATCCACCGTGACGGTGAGTGTATCCTTGGCCTGGCTGTTGAAGGCGCCGGCGTTGGTGCCGTTGAAGTCTTCATTGGCCTTGTAGCTCAGGCTGGCCAGAGCGGTGTTGATCGCGGTGCGCGAGCCGGAAATGGTGAACGTGTCGGCATCATTGCTGGTGCTGTTCAGGAAGCTGATGTCGGTAGTGGTGCCGAGCGTCAATTTACCGTTCAGAACCGTCAGGGTAACCTTGATGTCGCTGCCAAACGAATCCGGGTCGGCCACCGAGATCAGGTCGCCACCAGAGAAATTGAGCGTGGTGTCTTCCGTTGCCGTCACCGCGGCGGGCGCGGTAATCACCGGCGGATCATTCGCATTCGAGGTGTTGATATCGATATTTTTAGTGACGATGTTATAGCCGACGGCAGCACCACTCGGATCCGGACCACCATTGCCGTTATTGGTCGTGGTGATGTCGTTCACCGTTACCACCAGGCGCAGCGTCGCATTCTCGTCACCCGGCACCTGCAATTGCAGGCCATCCAGTGCCGCCTGCACATCCGCCTTGGTGCCGTAGAAGGTCATGATGGAATCGGCGCTGCCATCGCCAGTGGTGAAAGTCAGACCCGTGGTGCCGCTCAGGGTCAGTTCTGCCGCACCATAGGTGGAGCCGGCCTTCTGGATATCCAGCGTCACCGTCAGCTTGTCTTCCGTCATCGCCGACACGCTTTCGTAGTCGGGATCGCCGACGACAATGCGATTGCTGTTGCCGGAAGAGAAAGTCAGCGGCGTGGTGGTGGAGAAAGTCTGCGTACCCGGCACGGTCAGGGTCGGCGCATCATTCACCGGCGTGATGGTGATATTGTAGCTGCCATTCACCGAGCCGCCGGCGCCATCGCGCACCGTGAAATTGAAGGTGTCGGCGTGGTTCTCGCTGCCGTCGTGGGTATAAGTGACGCGGTTGTTGTTCAGGTCGTCCTGGGTAAACACCGAGCCGATGCCAAGCACGGCACCATTCAGCTTCAGTGTGCCGTAATCCACGTTGTCGGTAATCAGGTACTGGCGCTGGATCGTGGTATTGTCAGGATCGGTGTAATGCAGGTGGAATTCATCGTCCCCGGTGCCGGCGGTATTATCCGTGCCAAAACCGTTTTCACCCTTGATGGTCTTGGTTTCACCCTCGCTGAGGGTCATATCCTTCTGGCTGGACCAGACCGGCGGATCGTTCAGCGGTGCGGCCTCGATATTGACCGTGTAGACGGTGGAAAGGCTGTCTGCCTTCCCGCCCCCGTCATTCACGCCCATATTGTCATTGACCTGGAATTTGAAGCTGTCGGCGAACTGCTCCTCGCCGCCATGGGTATAGCGCAGCTTGCCGCCATAGAGCTGTGCCTTGGTGATCACAGTATTGACATCAACTGTGGTCTCGAAGCTGCCATTATTGTCGGCGTCGAGTTCCAGCACGCCATGGACCGGCAGATTGGTGATCTTGAAAGTCAGGTCGTTGGGATCGGCATAGCCAGTGCCGCTCTTGTCGCCGGAACCATCCACATCCGCCAGCGTAATGACTTCTTCGTCGATGATGTAGCTGCCGCCCTCATTCACCACCGGCACCATCAGCACTTCGGCGGTCGGCTGGTCATTTACCGGCGTGATGTCGAAATCCAGATCGACCAGGGAGCTGATATTGGTGCCGTCGCTGACCGTCAACTGGATGCGGTTGTTGGTGGTGAGGAAGTTTTCACTGCCGTTATGCTTGTAGGTGATCAGGCCATCATCCACATCCTTCTGGCTGAATGTGGCATGCAGGCCCAGCGCCGTGGCACCGCGATAGATGGTGCCGTTATCGGATACCGTCTCGATGCGGTAGATCAGCAGTTCCACCGGCGTGTCGCCATCCGTGGTGCTGAGATTGGCGGTGGCGATGGTGCCGCTGCTGTCCTCATTCAAAGTCACGGTATTGGCGACGATCACCGGGGCGATGGTATTGGCCGGCACATCATCCAGGGCTTCCGGGCCGGCGCCATCGCCGGCAATCAGGTTGGCCTCGATCTGGAACACAATCTGGGTCAGGCTGGCGCCGGCGCTGGGATCGTCATAAATGCCGCCCTCGCGGCGATCCGGATAGCTGCGCAGGCCGCCATCCTTCACCGTGAACACGGCCTGGGTGACATAGGTGGCGACCGAAAGGTCGGAATAGCGCAGCTTGCCGTCGTCAATATCCTGCTGCGTGAAGGTGGAACCAATCGTCAGGTATTTCCAGGTACTGCCATCAAGGAACTGCAACTGCCCTTCCGGCGGTACGGAGACGACCGTGTAGGTGAGATTGTCCGTGCCCGAATCAGGATCGGTCACCTGCAGCATGCTGTTGGTGATCACGATGCTGCCCTGGCCCGGGGCCATGATCGCACCGGTATTCACTGCCACCACGGGGTCATCATTGTTGTAGAGTACGTTCAGCTTGATATCGCCGAGCGTGGACTTGTTGACGCCCTCGCCGCCACCATTGTCGGTGACCTTGACCTGGAAGGTCAGCGGCGTGCCGCTCGGCTCATCGGCGCTGGCATCATAGGTCAGGTTGGCAAGGTCGTTGCTGGTAAAAGTGGAACCGACAGTAAGGGCTGTGCCGTTCAGCTTCAGCACGCCGGCGGTGGGCAGCGACATGATCTCGATACTATGCGGACCATCGCTGATATCCGGATCAGTGATGGTGAACACCACCTGCTTGCCAGTCTGGCCTTCATAGACATCGGTGGTGCCGGCCACTTCCGGCGCTTGGTTCACCGGGGTGATAGTCACCGGCACGATGATGTTGGTGACGATGCCACCGGCACCGTCTTCCAGCTGCAGCTCGAAATCATCCGAGGTGTTGCTCGGCACCTGGCTGCCATCATGCTTGTATTGCAGATGCTGAATCTGGGTCTGATCAAATACCGTGCCAACCACCACCGGGCTGCCATTGAAGGTCAAAACGCCATCGGCCGGCAGTGTCACCACCTTGTAGATCAACTGCACTGTTTGGTTATCAGGATCGACGGCGGAGAAGGCCCAGAAATCCGTGCCGTTACTGAACGCCACCGTGCCGCCTTCAGCGACCGTAACACCTGGTGTGGAGACCACCGGCGCGTCGTTCACTGGCGTGATGTTGACGTTGATCGTCTTGCTGTTGCCGCCGGTAGCCGCCACGGTAATGGTGTCGTTGCCGGTATAGTCGTCCGTAGCGCCGGAGCCTTCCGTGCCCTTGTACTTCATCTGGTTCAGGGCGGCATTAATCGCGTCCTGAGTACCCTTGAAGGTCATGGTGGCATCGGCGGTGCCATCGCCGGCGGTAAAGGTAAGGCCGGTGGTCTGCTTCAGCGTCACCGTACCATTGGCAGCAGAGACAGTGACCGTCATTTCGATGGTATTGGCGTTGTCGTCGCCATCGCTGACGGTGAAATCGGTGATGGTGAGTTCCGCGGCTTCAGCGATCTTGTAGATCTTGTCGCTGGCCGCCGATGAACTGACGCTCGGCACCGGGTCGTCCAGCAGGTCAGTGAAATTCGCCAGTGCCTCGGCAGAAAACGGCAAAGCCGCCTCGATGGTGCCGGTGCTGTATTCCAGCACCCAGTCGCCGCCGCGCGACATATCACCGGTCAAGTTGGTGGAGGCCGCCACATCGGCATGGGTAAGCTGCGCCAGTTGCTGCACGAAGGCGGTGCCATCGGGGCTGGCCGCCACCGAGCAGCCATAGAGCAGCAGGTCGGCGCCGGCATTGAGCGACTGGCTCCATTGCGCCACCGCCTGGGCCAGATCGCCTTGCAGCGTGTTGCTGTCCAAGATGCTGTTACCCAGCGCGATGCGGCCTTCATCACCATGCGCCAGGATATGCACTGCACCGACATTGCCACCAAGTTGCGCCAGGGTATCGCCGATCACCTGCACGCCATTCTCATCGGCGCCAATCAGGCGCACTTCCACCGATGGCGGTAGATCGGCGATCAGGGCCGCCGCGCCTTCCACCTTGGAGTCGATGAACACCACGGTCTTAGGCGCGGTATCCAGAATTTCCTGCGTGGTCTGGGGCGGCGGGGCCACCAGCTCGGCGCTACTGCCATTCTGTTCCGTTTGTGCCGCCATATTGTCGGCAGACGGCTGCGTCAGCGTGGCGATCAGGGCTGCCACTTCCTGCTGCTGGTGATCCTGCTGTGCAGTATCATGATCCGTGGATGCGGTATTATTATCCGCAGCAACGGCAGCAGCCGGTGCTGCTGCATCGAAGAGTATGCGAGGCTCAAGCGCACGCAGCGTCATCGGTACGCGCGCGGCGTCTGCGTTCTGCATTGACGGTTTGACTAGCCGCGGGTTGCTGGGCTGGAACGTCATGGCAAGTGCCTCTACAACCACAGGCCGTCTACAAACTGGAACAAACCATGTTCCGTATCGAAGCGGCAGCTGTCTCAAAATGCGCGGGATCGCTCTTGGCAATGAAATTACCCGGCGAAAAGCCCACCAGCAACTACTATTAAGCAACTTCTATGCGATACAACAATCATCTAACATCTGTCATTTTTAGACTTATTGCGTCATTTTTCTGAATAATTCCGTTAAGTTTGAATGCCGTGTAGCAAATTAGCCGATACACGCCCAGGGAGGGTTTTAGGTTTTTTATCCCATAATCTTGACGCAATGTGCAATCGTGCGTCCCAAGGTAGAACGCCTGCAAACGGTTCTGAAATGCAGTGAAGTTGGACGCCCGGTGGCATGACCCAGCAGCGACTCCGCCGGCGCGGGATCAGACGCTTTCGGCAAGACTGAAGCCAAGCACCAGCAGCACCATGAACAAGGCCGAGCCGCAAAGCCGCAGCAGAGTCGTGCGCTCGATCACCGCTCCCTCCCAGGGATAACGTTTCGGCAGCCGGCGGCGCAGAAAGCCGTGGCCCAGGGGCGGCTGGCGCAGCAGATCGAGCAGATCGACCAGACTGGCGAGCAGCGGAATGGCCGTCCAGGCCAGCAGCAGATAGAGCCAACCCTCACGCCGCGCGCCGAGCAGGAATTTATGGCCGCCCCAGAAACCTGCGAGCATGGTGAAGAACAGCAATGTCAGCCGGTTGACGCTCGGCCGCTCACTATTCAATTCAGGCCAGAGTGCCTCACCATTCACCATCGGCCCTGCATCGACTTAGCCGGCGTATGCACGCAGCGGATACCGCCCTCCTCGCCCTTGTCGTTGAGCGGCTTGAACAGGGTGTCACCCGTGCGGCGATAGCGCTGGCCTTTCAGCGGCCCGCTGGTCATGCGCAATTCGGTGCTGGCGGCATCGAATTGATAGGCGCCGGTGCCGCCATCAAAATCGCGATAGCGGCGGGCATCGAACAGGCCGAACATCAGGCCGCTTTGTGGCGACCCCATGATCATGCCGCCGATATTGATCGGCGCATCACAGCTATAGACCCCCACCGGCGGCGCCGAGGTGAGATTGGGCTTGGCTACCGGCTTGACCTGCTCTATCGGCGTGAGCCCGCCTATGTAGCGGAAATGGATCAGCTTGCCGTCTTCCGTATGCTGGAATTTGCAGCCGAGCAGCGGATCGCGTTCGCCGAGCGAAATCACCTCGGAGCGCTGCATCACGTTATCGCTGATGAAGCGTCGGCCGGCAGCCGGACACTGATCCTGTGCCGCCGCCGGCTGGGCCGCACCTGCTGCCAGCAGCAGGGTAATGCCGGTGAGAGCAATCCGTATCAATTGCCTGCCCCGCCGGCCACGATGGCACCAATGGCACCGATGGAATATTTGCCGGCCGCTGCGATCACATTACCCGCACCGCCCGATACGATGTTGCCCGCACCGCCAGAGACGATATTGCCAGCGCCACCGGAAACGATGTTGCCCGCACCGCCGGAAACAATCGCGCCGCTCTGCTTGTTGATCAGGTCATTGCCGCGAATAGCCAGCACGGTACCGCGCGGCGCATTCATGTTGGGTACCTTCACCACGGTATAGCTCAGGTTCACCCAGCCCGCCGTCGGGCAGGGCCGGCCAACCAGCGCGCCGCCCGAAGGCACCACGCAAAGGCCCGGATCGGCATTGTTGAACTGACCGCTGCCGGTGAATTTCCATTCCTGGAACTTGGAGAAGTTGCAGGTGGCGAAGAATACCTGGCCGCTGCGGTTCATCTCCAGGCATTGCGAGCCTTGCTGCAACTGGCCGAAGAACACGTTTTCGTTGGGAATGTAACGGATATTGTTGTTGTGCCGGCTCATGCTGCAGGGCGCCATCACCGCCTTGCCGCCATTATTCGCCAGGCATTGCCCGCCATAGGCAAAGACATCGGCCTTGGCCGCCGGCGCCGCCAGCAGCAGTGGCAGCAGAATCATGCAATAGCGAAGCGGGAATTTCATGGCGTGGCTCCTGTTGTCACGTTTGCCGCACTCTAGGCAGCAGCCATGACACCCGAGAATCCCCCGCGCGGGGTATTTTGCGGCTGACCTGTCGATTCCCTGATGCCTGTGGCGCCTGCTTTGCTATGATTCCGGCATGGAGAACGCCCGCATCACCGTGGCCGTGGTGGAAGATGACCTACTGCACCGCGAACGCTTCCGCGACAATCTTTGCACCGATCCGGCGCTGCATCTGGTGGCCGAGTATGGCAGCGTCGCGGAAGCCACCGCCGCCCTGCCCGCCCTGCGTCCCGATGTGCTGCTGGTCGATCTCGGCTTGCCGGACGGCAGTGGCTTCGATGTGATCGCGGCAGCCCTTCGGGTTTCACCCACCACCGAAATCATGGTGGTGTCGGTATTCGGCGGCGAGGACAACCTGCTGCGCGCCGTGGAAGCCGGCGCCACCGGCTATCTGCTGAAGGATTCTCTGCCCGGTGATTTCAATGCCACGATCCATGCCTTGCGGGCCGGCGAGTCACCGATCAGCCCGGCGCTGGCCCGCCTGCTGCTGAAGCGTTACCAGCCGGCAGCACCCGTGCCTACACCGCAAGAGGATGGAACATTGTCGCGCCGCGAAGTGGCGATCCTGGAACTGGTGGCGCGTGGCATCGGTTTCGCCGAAGTGGCGGAAACATTGTTCATCTCGCCGCACACGGTAAAAACCCATGTGAAGAACATCTACCGCAAGCTGGATGCCCATTCGCGGCCGCATGCCGTATATATCGCGCGCCAGCGCGGCCTGATTGCGTCGTGAGCGGATCGGCATGGCGCGTTGGCGGCGTGGATTGCTGATCTGGCTGGCACTTCTGGCCGGCGGCTACGGCGCCATCCTGGCTTATCTCTGGGCCACGCAGGAAAACCGCATCTTCTTTCCGCGCAGCCTGACCGCCGAACGCGCCGATGAAATCGTGCAGCAGGTGGCCGGTGCCCGCCATGTCTGGATCGATGCCCCGGACGGGACAAGGCTGCATGGCTGGTGGCGCCCGGCAAACCAGGGCAGCGCTTCGGGCCGGGTGCTGCTGTATTTCGGCGGCAATGCCGAGGATGTGCATTGGCGGCTTGGCCATGGCGATGGCTATCCCGGCTGGGATCTGCTGCTGGTCGATTATCGCGGCTATGGCCGCAGCGGCGGCCAGCCCGGCCAGGCGCAGATGCAGGCTGATGCCCTGCTCTGGTATGATCGGCTGGGCAGCGCCCTGGATGGTTTGGCGCCACCAAGCGCCATTGCCGTGATGGGCACCAGCCTGGGTTCCTACTACGCCACCTATCTTGCCGCCCGGCGCCCGGTTAACGGCATCGTGCTAGCAACGCCTTTCGACAGCGTACGCGACTATGTGCAGTCGCGCCTGCCGCTGTTGCCGGTGCGGCTGATCCTGCGCCATCCGATGGACAGCAAGTCGCAGGCCGGCAATATCCGTGCGCCCAGCCTGTTCATCGTTGCCGCCGACGACAAGACTATCCCGGCCGAACGCGCCCGCATCCTGTTTGATGCCTGGGCCGGCCAGCCGCGCGACTGGGTGCTGGTGCCGCAGAGCAACCACGATACGGTTTCCGCGGAGCCACTCTATTGGGAAGCCCTCGGCCGCTTCCTGCGTGATTTGCCTTGAACCCGGTGATCATGCTGATACCACGCATGATCGTGGCGCTTCTCGGGATCGGCCTGCTGCTGTTTGCCTTTCGCGGGACCGACCGGCATCCGCCTGAAGTGGTACGCATCACGCACGCCGCTTTCGTGAAAAGCTCCGGGCCGGACCGGCTGTCACTCGCCGAACAGCCCTGGGAGCAGCGCCGCCTGCCGGATTTCTGGCGGCTGCATCGTCCGAACGATGCCGGCTTCGGCTGGTATCGCGCCGATTTCGACGTGGTATACCAGCCGGATTCACCCTGGGCCGCCCATATCGCCTTTGCCAATTCGGCCTTCGCCTTGCGGCTCAACGGCGTGGAGCTGGCGCGCGAGACCGGCTTCGATGCGGTGCATCTTTCAGCGCGTGCCAGCCCGCCGCATCTGGTGCCACTGCCTGCCGCCCTGTTGCAGCCCGGCAGCAACCGTCTGGAAATCCAGTTACGCGTGGAGCGAGATATCAATGGCGGCCTGTCGGTGATCGAAGTGGGGCCGCAGCAATGGTTGCTGCAACGCCAGCAAAGCCAGGCCCTCTGGCGCATCGAACTGCCGCGCGCCCTCACCATGGCCGGCCTGGTGGCGGCCTTGTTCATGGCTTTGCTGTGGCTGCGGCGGCCGCGCGAGCGTATCTATCCATGGTTCTGCGCCCTGGCGCTGCTATGGGGGGTGCGGGCACTGTATTTCACCGGCGATGCCGATTGGCTGTCACCGTTGCAGCGCCTGCTCGGCCTCGGCGGCGGCGATCTGTTCCTCGCCGCCAGCTTCTCACTCGGTTTCGCGCTGCTGGCCATCGTGGTGAACCGCTTCGCCCATCGCGCCGCACCCTGGCGCGAAAGGCTGGCACTGGCACTCTGCATCGTGCTGCCGCTGGCGGTGGCGCCGCTCGGCAATCAAGTGCTGGAGCCCCTGCTGGCCGCCTGGTATGGCCTGGCAGTGATCTTCGCCGCCTGGGCCGCCAGCACGGCGGCGATACTGGCAAGGCGCGAAGGCCACTGGAGCTATTGGCTGATCCTGGCCGGCATCGTAGTGATGGCCATTGCCGGCCTGCATGACTGGCTGGTAGTGACCGGCCGGCTGCGCTTCGATCCCACGCCCTGGCTCGGCTATGGCCCGCCGGCGATGCTGGCGGCGATGGTGACAGCCCTCGGTGGCCGCTATTTCCAGGCTTTCGACGAGGCGGCACGGCTCAACCGCGAACTGGAAGATCGCGTTACTGAAAAGACCCAGGAAATCGAGCAGCATTACGAGCGCATCGCGCAGCTTGAGCGCGTCGCGGCAGTGGCCGAGGAGCGCGACCGGCTGATGCGCGAGATGCATGACGGCGTCGGTTCTCAGCTCATCACCACGCTTCATGCGCTGGAAAAGGGCCGCCTGGATCAGGCCGCCGCCGCCGATTTGCTGCGCGGCTGCATCGATGATCTGCGCCTGGTGATCGATTCACTGGATGCCAGCCCGCAATCGAT
Source organism: Ferrovibrio sp. (assembly GCF_965278975.1). GTDB lineage: Bacteria > Pseudomonadota > Alphaproteobacteria > Ferrovibrionales > Ferrovibrionaceae > Ferrovibrio. The sequence goes on along the minus strand of NZ_OZ257126.1, from coordinate 2,995,782 downwards.
GGCCGATGCGCTGGCCAATCTGCGCTTCCGCCTGGAACCGCGCCTTGCCACCGCCGGCATTGCTTCATCCTGGCAGATCGACATGACCGAAGTCACTTTGCCGCCCGGCGTGGCTCTGCAATTGCTGCGCATCCTGCAGGAAGCGGTGAGCAATGTGCTGAAACATTCGGGTGCCCGCCGGGTGGAACTGACCTGGAGCGTCTCGGCCGGGGAAGCGCGGCTGCATATTGCCGATGATGGCGGCGGTTTCATTTCCGATAGTGCACCGCAGGGCCGTGGCCTCGCCAACATGCGCCAGCGCGTGCAGCGTATCGGCGCCCGCATGGAATTGCGCAGCAGCCCGGGTGGTACGGCGATAGAGGTAGCTCTGACGCTCTAGAGCTTCATGTCAGCGCCTTGATCAGGGGGGCCGACTTGGTGACGAAGCCAAAGCACTTCTTCACGTTCCACACCGTCGCCTCGGTGCAGAAGGCTGGTGAGGAAGTGGCGCAGCAATCTTCCACCATCACACAGCCATAGCCGAGGAAGTTGGCATCGGTCAGGCTGTGCAGCACGCATTGATCGGTGTTGACGCCGGAGAATAGCACGGTACGGATGCCGAGATTGCGCAGGATGGAATCCAGCGGTGTGTCCCAGAAGCCGCTGATGCGGTATTTGTCGACCTTGATATCCTCGGGCATCTGCTCCAGTTCATCGACCACGGCAGCCGCCCAGCTATCCTTTTCCAGCACCCGTGCGCCGCTGCCAGGCAGCGGATCGCCCAGGCCGACGCCGCTGCCGGAATTCTTGTAGAGGTGGATCTGGTTCGGCGGCATGTTGGCGAGATCGGGCCGGTTGCCCCAGTTGACCCAGATCACCGGGATGCCGGCCTTGCGCAGCACCGGCAGCAGCTTCTGCAACGGCTTGATCGGGGCGCGGTCCGGCCGGTAGTCACCGCCGATATGATCCACCCAGCCGCCCGGCGCACAGAAATCGTTCTGCATGTCGATCACGATCATCGCCGTGCGTTTCGCATCGAAGGTGATGGTCTGCGGCTCCGCCTTCACCGTCACCGGCCGCGGCGCCGGGGCGGGCGTCGCCATATCAATATGGCTGGCGCTGGCGCCCCAGGCGTAATAGGCGCCAGGCGCCGAAAGCGGCTTCAGCTTGGCAGTCTTGGCGGACTTCGGTTTGCTCATCGACCCTCTCCCTCGGAAATACTGATTCAGGCAAAGCAAATAACCTGCCAGCGGCAAAGCCGGGCTTAGCGGGAGAGAGCATGCATACGATGCCTGTTTTTTAGGCTTTGCATGCAATTATGCGCAGTGCATCAGCAGAGTCTCCCCGATCAGCCATCAAGCCTTGCCTGATTCAACATGAATCACCGCTGGCACGCCGATTGCAGCTTCCTCAGTCGACTGATCTGTCGCCATCCTGAGGGGAATATCATGTTTCACGTTGATCCCACGCTTCGCATCGACCGCCGCCGCTTTCTCATGGGCAGCGCTGCCGCTGCCGGTGTCAGCTTCATCGGTAGCTGGGCTGTGCCCGCCCGCGCCGCCGGCCCGCTCACCGTGGGCGTGCTGATCCCCGGCTCCAAGTCGGACAAGGGCTGGATGGAATCGGGCTATGATGGCCTCAAAGCCGTGGAGAAGAAGCTCGGCGACAAGGTGAAGATCAGCTTCATCGAGAATGTGAAATTCGGCGAGATGGAGCAGGTGCTGGTCGCGCTGGCCGGCAAGAACGAGCTGATCATCGGTGTCGGCGGCCAGACCCAGGCTTCGGTGACCAAGGTGGCGCCGCGCTTCGCCAAGAAGAAGTTCGCCATCGTCGGCGGCAATGCCGATCCGAACAAGCCGGCGAATGTTTCGGGCTACGATGTGCGCCAGGCCGAGATCGGCTTCGTTGCCGGCGCCGCCGCCGCGATGCTGTCGAAGAACGGTGCCGTGTCCTATGTGGGCGGCCTGGAAATCCCAGCCATCGTCAACACCGGCAAGGAATTCGGCAACGGTGCCAAATACATCAACCCCGGCATCAAGTATTTCGAGAATTACACCGGCGATTTCGACGACGTGGCGAAATCCAAGGAAGCCACGCTGGCCGCCATCGCCCAGGGTGCCGATGTGCATTACCACATCCTCAATCTCGGCCTGCGCGGCATGGAACAAGCGGCGCGTGAGAAGGGCACCAAGATCATCGGCAGCTACACAGATCGTTGCGGCACCGATCCGCTCTATATCGCCTACTCGATCACCGGTGTCGGCTATCAGGTCGAATACGCCATCGAGCAGGCCGTGGCCGGCACCTGGAAGCCGGAATTCAAGCCCTTCGGCCTCGCCATGGGTCCGAAGTCGTCCGACATCGTGATCTGCGGCGGCGGCACCCCAGCGATGATCGCCAAGCTGGACGAGATCAAGAAGGACCTGCTCTCGGGCAAGATCAAGGTGCTCGACGCCTAATGATGGCTGAAGCAATGCCAGCGGTGACAGCAGCGGGTGAACGCCCGCTGCTGGTGCTGGAGGACGTGTCGAAACGCTTCGGCAGCCTGCAGGCGCTCGCCGATATCAGCCTGGATTTCCATGCCGGCGAAGTGCATTGCCTGCTGGGTGAGAACGGTGCCGGCAAGTCCACGCTGTGCAACCTGATCTTCGGCACCCATGCGCCGGATACCGGCTTCATGCGGTATCAGGGCCGCGAATGGCTACCGACCGGCCCCGCCGAGGCACTGACCAGCGGCATCGCCATGGTGCATCAGCATTTCAGCGTCGTGCCGCGCATGAGCGTGGTGGAGAACCTGATGCTGGGCCAGGTGCGCGGCGTGCTGAAACACAAGGATTATGCCGCGCGCATCCGCGACCTCGGCAAGCGCTACGACCTCGCGGTCGATCCCGATGCCATTGTCGGCGAACTTTCCGTGGGTGAGCGCCAGCGCGTCGAGATCGTGAAATGCCTGATGCGCGAACCGCGCCTGCTGGTGCTGGATGAGCCCACCGCCGTGCTGCCGCCAGAAGAGATCGGCGCGCTGCTGGATATCGTGCGCCGCGTGGCCGATGATGGCCGCGCGGTGATCATGGTGACGCACAAGCTGGCCGAAATTGCCAAGGTGGCGGACCGCGTCAGCGTGCTGCGCGGCGGCCGCAAGATCACCACCGTGCGCATGGCGGAAGCCCAGATGGGGGATCTGGTGCGCGCCATGGTCGGCCGTGAAGTCGTGTCGCTGGAAAGCGCGTTGCAAGCCAGCCTGGCCGAAATCGCCCAGCCCCCCGCCGGCGGTGACGACAAGCCGAAACCCTTCGCTCTGGTTTGCGACGGCCTGACCGTGAAAGACCGCAGCGGTGCCGTGCGGCTGGACAATTTCACCCTGGAAATCCGCGCCGGCGAAGTGATCGGCCTGGCCGGCGTGGAAGGCAACGGGCAGTCGGAACTTGGCCGCGTGCTGGCCGGGTTGCTGAAGCCCAGTGCCGGACGTTTCCATATTGCTGAGCAGGATTTGACCGAGGCTGGTCCGGCAGCGGTGACGGCGGCCGGCGGCGGCATCGTGCCGGAGGACCGCCATGCGGTGGCCTGTGTCACCGGCATGAGCGTGGCCGAGAATATCTTCCTCAACAAGCTGAGCGATTTCACCCGCTTCGGCATGCTGCAACGCGGCGCCATGACCACGGCGGCAAAGGAACTGATGGCACAATACGATGTGCGCGCGGCTTCCGCCGAAGTTGCCTTCGGCGGGCTTTCCGGCGGCAACCAGCAGAAGGCCGTGCTGGCCCGCGAACTGACCTTGAAGAAGCTGGTATTCCTGCTCGCCGCCCAGCCGACGCGCGGTCTTGATATCGGCGCCGTGGAGGCCGTGTATCGCAATATCCGCGCGACTGCCGCACGCGGTGTCGGTGTACTGCTGATTTCCAGCGAACTGGACGAACTGATCGCCGCTTCCGACCGCATCCTGGTGCTGTATCGCGGCCGGGTGATCGGCGAGAAGCCGGCGCGGATGGACCAGCGCGAAGCCATCGGCGCCCTGATGTCGGGACATGCAGCATGAAGCTGGCAGCATGAAAAGGTTGGCAGCATGACGGCCCTTGCTTTAGATCGCCCGGCCCTGACCCGCGCTGCCTTGCGTCTGGCAGTGCCGCTTGGCGCCACCACGCTGGCATTGCTGTTCGGCCTGCTGATGATCGCACTATCGGGCCGCTCGGTGCCCGATGCCGTGGCGGCCTTCGTCGATGGCGCCATCGGTTCGCCGTTTGCGTTCGGCGCCTCGGTGAACCGTGCCGTAGCACTCGCCCTGGTCGGCTTCGGCTTCATCATCGCCAACCGTGCCAACCTGACCAATGTCGGCGGCGAAGGCCAGATCGCGGTTGGCGGCATCGCCGCCACCGCCGTGGCACTCTATGGCGGCGTGCAGGGCCTGCCATTAGGCTTGGCTGTGCTGCTGCCGTTGCTGGCCGGTGCGCTTTGCGGCGCCATCTGGGGCGCCATTGCCGGCGTGATGAAGGTGCGCTTCGGCACCAATGAAGTGATCAGCACGCTGTTGTTGGGCTTCATCGCCCTGCTGTTCGTTTATTGGTGCGTGCAATCCGACAGCCTGCTGCGCCAGCCGCGCAATTCCTCGGCTACGTTGCCGGAATCGCTGCCGATCCCGGAAAGCACGCAATTGCCGCTGCTGACTCCCGACCCGGAATCGCCGCTGCATATCGGCCTGCTGATCTGCGTGCTGTGCGGCATCGCCACCGCCGTGATGCTGAGCCGCTCGACTTTCGGCCTGAAGCTGCGTGCTGTCGGCTTGAATGAACTGGCCGCACGCCGCGCCGGCATGCCCTGCGACCTGCTGCTGATCGCAGCACTCGGCCTTGCCGGTGCGCTCGGTGGCCTGGCCGGCGCCACCATGATCCAGGGCGAACAGTATTACCTCAAGACCGGCTTCTCGTCGGGCTATGGCTTCGATGGCCTTGTCGTCGGCCTGCTCTCGCGCGGCTCCGCCGTGGGTGTGCTGGCCGGCGCACTGTTCTTCGGCTTCCTGCGCTCGGGCGGTATCTCCATGGAGATCATGGCCCAGGTGCCTGCGGCTCTTACTCTTGTGATCCAGGGTTTGATCGTCATTGCCGTGGCCGGATCGGTGATCCTGGCCGAGCGGCTGGCCGGGGAGACCAAGTGATGATCGACCTGCTCGCGGTATTCCTCGCCTCCACCATTCGCCTCGCCATGCCGCTGATGCTGGCGGCCAGCGGCGAACTGGTGAGCGAACGCTCCGGCGTGCTGAACCTGAGCCTGGAAGGCATGATGCTGACAGCGGCCTTCTTCGGCGCGCTGGGTGCCTGGGGCACCGGCTCGCCGGTGCTGGGTATCCTCTGCGCCGTGCTGGCGGCAATGGCCGTGGCGGCAGTGCAGGCCGTGCTGAGCGTGCGGCTGCGCGCCAACCAGCTGGTGGTCGGCATCGGCTTCAACATCCTGGCACTCGGCGCCACCACGTTGCTCTATCGCATCATCTTCGGCGGCCTGTCACGCGAGCAGATTCCGGGCCTGCCGAAAATGCATATCCCTGGCCTCAGCGACCTGCCGCTGATCGGTCCCGCGCTGTTTCAGCAGAGCTATCTGGTCTATTTCGGTTTCGGCTGCGTGCTGCTGCTGTGGTGGATGCTGAAATACACCGCCTTTGGCCTAGCGATCCGCGCCGTGGGCGATGACCCGCGCGCCGGCGACAAGGCCGGTGTGCCGGTGGCGCGCACGCGCTATCTCTCGGTGCTGATCACCGGCGCCATGGCCGGCCTCGCCGGCTCCTTCCTCTCGGTGGCCGATATCAACACCTTCACCGAGAACATGACCAACGGCGCCGGCTATCTGGCGCTGGCCGCCGTGATCTTCGGCGGCTGGACGGTATGGCGCACCATCGGTGCCTGCCTGCTGTTCGGCGCCGCCACTGCCTTGCAATTCCAACTTCCGGCCATGGGCGTGAACGTGCCCACCGCTTTGCTGCTGATGCTGCCCTATATCCTGGCGCTGCTGGCAGTGGCCGGCGTGGTTGGCCGGCTTGATCCGCCGGCTGCCCTCACCCTGCCCTTCCAGCGCGGAAAGTGATGCCATGCCGGTGATTCCCGCCCAGCCTTATGAATTCGAATTTCCCGCCGGCAAACTGGCATTGATCGTGATCGACATGCAGCGCGATTTCGTCGAACCCGGCGGCTTTGGCGCCGCGCTCGGCAACGATGTTAGCCTGCTTACCGCCATCATCCCGACCGTGGCCGACCTGATCGCCGGCTTCCGCAAGGCCGGCCTGCCGGTGATCCATACCCGCGAGGGCCACCGCGCCGATCTTTCCGATTGCCCGCCCTCCAAGCGAACGCGCGGCAAGGGCAGCCTCACCATCGGCAATAGCGGCCCGATGGGTCGCATCCTGGTGGATGGCGAGCCGGGCAACGACATCATCCCCGAACTGGCCCCGATTGCCGGCGAAGCCGTGATCCTCAAGCCCGGCAAGGGTGCCTTCTATGCCACGCCGCTGGGCGACATCCTGCGCCGTGCCGGGGTGAACCACCTGGTCTTTGCCGGCGTCACCACCGAGGTCTGCGTGCAGACCACGATGCGCGAGGCCAACGACCGCGGCTATGAATGTCTGCTGGCCGAGGATGCGACGGAGAGCTACTTCCCCGAATTCAAAGCGGCGACCTTGGCCATGATCCGCGCCCAGGGCGGTATCGTTGGCTGGACCGCGCCAGTGGCGACGATCCTGCCGCATCTGGCATGAGTGCCTTCGTTCCGGGCGGCACCTTCGTCATACCGCCAACCGGAAGCGGGCCGTTGAATGGCCGTACTTTCGCCGTCAAGGACCTGATCGACGTCGCAGGCCATGTCACCGGCGGCGGCAATCCCGACTGGGCAGCCCTGCAGCAGCCGGCGCAACGCCATGCCCCGGTGGTAGAGCGGCTGCTGGCTGCCTGCGCGACACTGATCGGCAAGACCATCACCGATGAACTGGCCTTCAGCCTGGAAGGCGAGAATGCACATTACGGCACGCCGCTCAATCCGCGCTGCCCGGACCGCCTACCCGGCGGTTCTTCCAGCGGTTCGGCATCCGCCGTGGCCGCCAGCCTGGCCGATCTGGCGCTTGGCACCGATACCGGCGGCTCGGTGCGCGTGCCCGCCAGCTTCTGCGGCCTTTATGGCTATCGCCCCAGCCATGGCCATCTGCCGCTGGATGGCGTGATCCCCTTCGCGCCGAGCTATGACACCGTGGGGCTGTTTGCCCGCGATGCCGAAACCCTGCGGCGCGGCGCATTGGCCATGGCAGATGCCAGACCCGCCGCCAGAACCACGCGCATCCTGTGGGCTGCCGATGCCTATGCCCTGGCTGATCCGGCAACGGCTGCGGCTTTGCCACGGCTTGGTGAACCGGTGAGACTTTATGATGGTGAGGATACCGATTGGCTGGAAGCCTATCGCGTGCTGCAAGCGGCCGATATCCAGGCGTCGCTCGGTGCCTGGATCGCCACGGCCAGGCCGCGCTTCGGCGAAAATATCGCACCGCGTTTTGCCGATGCTCTGGCGGTGAGCGAAGCCGAGATCAGGCGTTACCGCCCGATCCGTGCCGCCATCAGAGCCAAGCTGGAAACGATGCTGCCGCCCGGCACGCTGCTGCTGTTGCCCACCGCCCCTGGCCCGGCATTGAAACACGATAGTAGTGCTGCGACACGCGGCGCTTTCTATCGTGCCGCCTTGACGCTGACTTCGGCAGCCGGCCATGCCGGATTACCGGCCTTGAGCCTGCCAGTGGCTGAAGTGGATGGCTGCCCTGTCGGGCTATCGGTACTGGCAGGCGCGGGTCAGGACGAAGCCTTGTTCGATTTCGCCTTGGGATCGTAGCCGGACTTGCGGAACTTCTTCTTGTTCTGCTTGTCCCATTCCGGCTTCTTCAGCTTGCGCGGCCCATCGCCCTTTGGCTGTTCATCGCCGCCGATGCGCGGCCTCCAGGGCTTCTTCCCTGCCGGCTTGGTCGCTTCAGCCGGGTGATCGCCTGGTGTATTGCCCAGGCGCTTGATGGTCAGGTTCTCGCCCGTACCTTCTCGCTCGATCTGCTGCCAGAAGCGGTCGGCGGTATTGCCTGCCACTTCAAAATGCGTCTCGGTGTGGAACACCTTGATCGCACCGATATCGCGCCGGGTGAGATTGCCCACGCGGCAGATCAGCGGCAGCAGCCAGCGCGGCTCGGCATTCTGCTTGTGGCCGGCGGAAATGCTGAACCAGATGCCACCGCTGAAGGCTTCGCGCGGCCTCCGGACTGCCTCACCTGCCGGAGCAGCCGCTGGCAGGCTTTCAGACAATTCCTCTGGCGCCGGCAAGCCGGCGCGCTGCAGCCGCAGATAGGCAGCAGCAATCTGTTCAGGTGCGTGGGCTGCCAGCAGGGCCTGTACGAAATCGCGCTCATCTTCGGCCAACGGCGCTTGCAGCACTGCATCCTCCAGCATGCGCTGGCGGTCGCGCGCGGCGACATCGGCGGCATTTGGCGGCGTGCCCCATTCGGCACGGATATTGGCTCCTGCCAGCAGCCGCTGCGCCGTCTGCCGCCGGTTATACGGCACCATCAGGGCGCAAAGCCCCTTGCGGCCAGCACGGCCAGTGCGACCCGAACGATGCAGCAATGTCTCGCCGTTGGTCGGCAGGTCAGCGTGGATCACCAGCTCCAGGTCCGGCAGATCGATACCGCGTGCCGCCACATCGGTGGCGACGCAGATGCGGGCGCGGCCATCGCGCATCGCCTGCAGGGCATGGCCACGGCTGGCCTGGGTCAACTCGCCCGACAACGCCACCACAACAAAGCCGCGATTCGACAGCCGGGCCGTGAGATGGTTCACCGCCATGCGCGTGCCGCAGAAAATCAGCGTGCTCTTGGGCTGGATATGGCGCAGCAGGTTGATGATGGCATTCTCGCGCTCGCTCGGCGCCATCTGCAAGGCACGGTATTCGATATCGCCATGCTGCACCCGCCCCTGCTGCGCCGATAGGCGCAGCGCATCGCGCTGGAAACGCTTCGCCAGGGTGGCAATCTGCTGCGGCACGGTGGCCGAGAACAGCAATGTGCGGCGCTCCGGCGGCGCGGAACTCAGGATGAATTCCAGATCCTCGCGGAAGCCGAGATCGAGCATCTCGTCGGCTTCATCCAGCACCACGGCGCGCAACGCGCGGATATCCAGCGAGCCACGCTCGATATGATCGCGCAGGCGGCCCGGCGTGCCGACGACGATATGCGCGCCACCCGAGAGCATCTGGCGTTCCTGGCGCATGTCCATGCCGCCGACGCAGGAAGCCACGCGCGCCCCGGTCTGCTCATAGAGCCAGGTCAGTTCGGTGCAGACCTGCAAGGCCAGTTCGCGGGTCGGCGCCACCACCAGGGCCTGCGGCAGGCTGCCGCGCTCGAAACGCTCCGCGCCCTGCAGCAGGGTCGGCGCTACAGCAAGGCCGAAAGCCACGGTCTTGCCTGAGCCGGTCTGCGCCGAGACCAGCAGATCGCGGTCCGCCGTTTCCGGCGCCAGCACCATGGCCTGCACAGAGGTGAGCGTATCGTAGCCACGCGCGGTAAAAGCCCGGGCCAAGGCCGGGACCACGCTTTCCAAACCGTTCATTGCAAGAAACTTCCAGGAGGCGCCGCCAGGGCGCGAAAGACGGGCCACAGCCCGAGTCGGCGGGTTTTAAGCCCTGGAGGTAGAAACGTCAATTGCGGCTGACGCTACAATTTGCTTATGAGAACAAGTTCAGCAGGTAGCTGTTGCTGCCGCTGGACGTACCGCTGTCTTTCAGCACCAGATAACGCGATACCAGCTTTTCTACCGCATTACTGTCACTTTTCAGCTCGGCCAGGTCCACTTTGGTCTCAACGGCGGCGACCTGGGCGTCCTCTTCCTGGTAGGCGATTTCCTTCGGAATCGCATTCGCCACCGTCACCACCTCGCGCATCACGGAGTCGGCCAGCAGGCTGACCGTGGAGGTGGCCGACTGGATGCGGCGGCTGAATTCGATGGCGGCACGCACGCCCGGCGCCTGCTCATCCAGATGACGCTCATATTCAAGCTGCTGATATTTCTGCACCAGGCTGTCGGTAGTGCTGGAACTGGTGAGCTTGGTCATACCGTTCGCCGCCACATCGAGGTCCTGCGCCAGTTGCTTGAAGCGGGTATCCTCGAAGCGATTGGCCAGTGAATCCACGTCGGTCAGATCGCTTTCCAGTATCTTGCGGATCTTGCCGGGATACTGCGCCTCATCCTCAAGGTCATAGGCGCTGAGCACGAAGTTGAGCAACCGGCTGTTGGCGAACAGATCGTCCAGCGATTTCACGCTGCCGATATTGTCCTTGTAGTAGGTGATCTCGCGCTGCACATCGCTGCGGTTGATGAAAATCTGATAATCCTGCCCGTCATACTCATAGGCTTGGCTCGTGCTGGTGCTGGCTGCCGTCTCGGTCAACAATGTCTTGGTCTTGGCCTTGGCATAGGCGGCGGCATCGCTGGCGGCGATATCGCCGGCCTGGATTATCCTGCCACCGGAATCCAGCACCGCCTGGCCATTCAGGCTGACGGTGACGCCCTGCAACTTCGCCAGCCCTGCCGGCAGGGCGGCCACCACATTGGCGCTGTTGGAGAGTGTGCCATCGGCCTCGTAGCCGACCAGGTTGCCATTCACATCGGTGAGGCTGTCGGTGGCGCCGAGATTGTATTTCTTCGCCAGTTCCAGTTCCCTGGCACTGCCCTGGCGCGCCACAGAACTCATGTCGTTGAGATCGCTGGTGAGAACATCCTTGAGCCGCTGCTTGTTGCTCAAGTAGAGATCGCTCATGCCATTGGCTTCGGCGAGTACACGGAGGAAACGGTCGTCATTGACCAATTCATCCACCGTGGTGGCCGATGCCGCCCGGTTCTGAAAATACTGGGCGTCGCTGGCGACCCTGGCATTATCCTGCTTGTAGAGAGTGTTGCGCGCCCGAATGGCGGCATTGTTCATTTCGCGGATCTGCTCGGCCACCACGCTGTCTTCGTTGGCCGCCGTTGTGCTGGCGCCATTGGCTTCCGCCGTCTGCTGCAGCTTCTTGTACATCGCCAGGGCCGAAGCCGAGCCGGTGCTGCTGGAGGAGGATGCGCTGTAGAGAATGCTTAGATCGAGTGCCATGCGCTGAAGCTAGCGCGCGCGCCGTGCCACGCCGAGGCGAAATGCAGATCAGCAACGCAGCGTTACACAAACGGCTTCAGCTCCTGTTAACCACGCGCCGAAATGCCTTGAAAAGCAAAGGCCTTGCCGGAAACCGGCAAGGCCTTTGTGTAACAGAGCGTAATACTGCTACAGCGCGATCAGAGGCCGAGGATCAGCTTCGACATGATGTTCCGCTGAATCTCGTTGGAGCCGGCATAGATCGAGACCTTGCGCATGTTGAAATAGCGCGGCGCCACGCCATCGGCATAATCGGGGCCGACACCGGGCTGGTTCGAGCCTTCCATCTGCGGCGTGAACGGCAGCGCATAATACCCCACCGCCTCGGCGGCGAGTTCGGTCACCATCTGCTGCAATTCGGTGCCGCGCGTCTTGAGCAGCGAGGAAGCAGCGCCGACATTCTGGCCGCTCTTGAACTGGCCGAGCACGCGCAACTCGGTCATTTCCAGCGCCATGATTTCGATTTCGCATTGCGCCAGCCTCGCACCGTAAGCCGGATCCTCGATCAGCGGTGTGCCATCGGGGCCACCCTCTGCGCGGGCAATCTTGCGCACATGCTTGAGACCGCGCTTCAGCATGCCGGAATAGGCATTGCCGCGTTCGAATTCCAGCAGATACTTGGCGCAGGTCCAGCCCTGGTTCAGTTCACCGACCAGATTCTCCTTCGGCACTTTCACATCGTCGAAGAAAACCTGGTTGACCTCCTGCATATGCGGGCCAGGCTCATCCAGCGTGATGATCGGCGCCACGGTAATGCCGGGCGACTTCATGTCGATCAGCAGGAAAGAAATGCCCTCCTGCGGCTTCTTGCTCTGGGCGGTGCGCACCAGGCAGAAGATCATGTCGGCATGCTGCGCTTCCGAGGTCCAGATCTTGCTGCCATTGCAGAGGAAATGATCGCCCTTGTCCTCCGCCTTCATCTGCAACGAGGCAAGATCGGAACCTGCACCCGGTTCGGAATAGCCCTGGCACCACCACACCTTGCTGGCCAGGATATCGGGCAGATACTTGGCCTTCTGCGCCGGCGTGCCGAATTTCATGATCACAGGCGCCAGCATGCGCGGGCCGAACGGCACCACGATGGGCGCACCAGCGGCGGTCATTTCCTGCTCGTAGATATAACGCTGGGTCGGTGTCCAGCCCGGACCGCCATGCTCCACCGGCCAGTTCGGCGCCAGCCAGCCCTTGGCCGAAAGCCGCTCCTGCCAGCGCTGATGCAGATGCTTGGCGATATAGCCGGTGCGCGTCCGGGCCATGGCGGCGCGCATCTCATCGTCGAAATGATCGGCGATAAACTGGCGCACCTCGCCCTGGAAGGCGGTTTCATCGGCGGCGAATTCGAGGTCCATTGTCTCCTCCCACTAGGCTTCTTTTGCCCGGAATATAGGCCCGGCGGCGCGGCGCGGCAAAGCCGCAGCCACCGCCAGTTGACTGGAATTCACCTGAAACCGGGAGCTAGCTGAAAACCTTGCGTAAAAGCTCGGTGCTGCGTGCCGCCGGATTGGTGCGGATCGCCGCTTCTTCCTTGGCGATGTAATGGAACAGGCCATCCAGGGCCTTTTCCAGCACATGGTCAGTGATATCCAGGCCGCCCACGCCGCCGCCAGGCAAGGCCGAGAGTTTATCCGTGACCGCGCGATAGGATTGCAGCGCGCCGACATCGCGCATGGCATTGTCGATCACCGGCCGCATCGCCGTGCTCAAGGGTTGGCTGGTGGTGCGGCGGAAATACTGCGTGGCGGCATCCTGCGGCCCCTGCAAAATACCTTGCGCATCCTGCAGCGACATATCGGAGATCGCCTTGACGAAGATATCACGTGCCTTCGGCGCCGCCGCTTCCGCCGCACGGTTCATGCGGGTTTCGAGGTCATCCACCAATCCGGCGCCGCCCACAGCCTGCAACAACGACTTGCCCTTGGCCAGCATGCCGGGCAGCGGGATATGGATCGCCGGATCCTTGAGGTAGCCATCATTCTTGCCGACCTGGCCGATGGTGCGCTCGGACGCCACCTTCAAAGCTTCGCGCAGCCCGGCCGTGGCGTCGGCATCGCTCACCTTGCCGCTGCTGCTGCCACCGAGCTTGCCGGTGAGATTGGAAAGATCGCCGGCCGATTTCGGCAGGCTGAACTGCGCCGCCGCCGGCAGCGCCAGCAGCACCAGGGCACATCCGAATAGCGCGGATCGTTTCATGGTCTATCCTCCCGCTGAATGACCGGGCCATCATAGCGCAAGGCGGATCGGTTGGCATCGCCCGGCTGGTTGACATCATCCTGGCCGGGGCGGAAAACAGGCCATGCCGATCAAAACCCTGTTCCCGACGCAAATCTACAGCACCGCCCTGAAGCGGACCGGCCTTGCCATCCTGAACCAGCGCCTGGCGGATGAAAGCATGGCACTGGCCGATGCCGATGCCGCCGGCCAGGACTGGAGCACCCGCAACTATCTCGGTGGCTATACCTCCTATGGCAGCCATTGCCGGTTGCACCTGATCTCGCCGCTCTTCGCTGAGCTGGAGCGCGCCATCCGGCCACATGTGCGGCGCTATGCCGATGCCCTGGATTACGACCTGCAGCGCCGCCGCCTGGTGATGACCGATTGCTGGGTGAACATCATGCCGGCGCAGGTGATGCATGGCTCGCATCTGCATCCGCTCTCCTTCATCAGTGGCACTTACTATGTGCAGACGCCGCGCCAGGCCGCACCGCTGAAATTCGAGGATCCGCGTTTGGGGCTGCTGATGGCAGCGCCGCCGCGCCGCGCCGATGCCCCCGCGGCAAAGAAACCATTCGTGACGCACAAGGCGCGGGCCGGTCATCTGGTGCTGTTTGAAAGCTGGCTGCGCCATGAGGTGCCAGCCAGCGATGTGAAGGGCGAGCGGATTTCGATCAGCTTCAATTATGCCTGGGAAGACGGGGCGAAAGGAAAATGAGCATGCGCGTGGCAATCGTGGGCGTGGGCGGTGTGGGCGGCTATTTCGGCGGCCTGCTGGCGGAAAGCGGCGCCGATGTGGTGTTCATCGCACGCGGCGCACATCTCAAGGCGCTGCAACAGGATGGCCTCAGCATCGAAAGCAATGTACGCCCGCTGAAAAACCTGCCGATCCAGGTGACCGACGACCCGGCCAGCGTGAAACCCGCCGACCTGGTGCTGCTTTCGGTGAAGCTGTGGGACACTGAATCCGCATTGCAGCACGCCAAGCCGCTGGTGAAGCCGGATGGCGCCATCGCCTCGCTGCAAAACGGCATCGAAGCCGTGGACAAGGTGATGGCGGTCTATGGTAAGGCCGCAACACTCGGCGGCGTGGCGCATATCGCGGCACTGATCGAGAAACCCGGCGTGATCCGCCATAACGGCACCATGGCGAAGCTGACGCTCGGCGAAGTGGATGGCGGCAGGAGCGCCCGGCTGGATGCCTTCGCAGCCCTGGCCGAGACGGCCAAGCTGGAACTGGCGCTGCCGGACGATATCCACCGCGCCATCTGGGACAAATTCGTGTTCCTGGCGAGTTTCTCCGGCCTAACGGCGCTGACCCGCAACAGCATCGGCCCGATCCTGGCCGAGCCGAAAACCCGCGCGCTCTACATCGCCGCCTTGCAGGAAGCCTGCGCCGTGGCGCGCGCCAAGGGCGTCGGCCTGGCGGCGGACCATTACGAACGCGCGCTCGGGCTGTCGGAAAAGCTGCCGGGCAGCATGAAAGCCTCGATGCTGGGCGACCTGGAACGCGGCAACAAGCTGGAACTGCCCTGGTTGTCTGGCGCAGTGGCGCGGCTGGGGGCCGAACTGGGCGTGCCGACGCCGACTCATGGCTTCATCCAGGCGGCATTGCAGCTTGCCGCCAACGGCCGGGCGTGACGCCATAGGCGGCCTTGAACTGGCGCGTGAAATGCGCCTGATCAGTGAAGCCTGAGGCCAGGGCCGCTTCCGCCAGGCTGGCACCGGCGACGATGCGGCGGCGAGCCTCGCGCAGGCGCTGCTGGCGGCGGTATTCGCTCGGACTCAGGCCATAGAGACGGCGGAAACCACGCGCCAGATGGAAACGGCTGATGCCGGCCTCCTGGGCCAACGCGGCGATGCCGATATCCTCCAGCAAGCTGGCTTCCAGCAGATCGCGGGCGCGGCGCAGGCCGGGAGCAGCCGGCGGCGCCCGCTTCGGCGCCAGGCCGGCATAGCGCGGCAGCAGGATACCCAGCACGCCAAGCAAGGCTTCGTCGCGGCGCAAGCGGCTATGTGGCTCGGCCAGGCTGTCGAAAGCCTCGGCAATCACCCGCGCCGCCACCTCATCCTGCGCCAGCGGCTGATAGAACAATGGCTCCGCGCCCGGCGCACCGAAGCCCTCGCCACCCAGATCGCGCAGCAGCGCCACCGGCAGGTAGAGCATGCGGTAGGTGAAGCCGCCGGCATCGGTGGGGCGGCCATCATGCACTTCGGCCGGATTGAACAACATCAGGGCGCCAGGCCGTGTGCTGTAGTTGCCACCCCGGCAGCGATAGCTCTGGGAACCGCTCTCGGTCATGCCGATGGCATAGGTTTCATGGGCGTGGCGGTCATAAGCATGCTGCACGAAACGGGCGCGCAGCGCCTCCAGGCCGGTGGCCGAATCTGCCACCAGCTTCACCCATTCATCTGCCTGACGGATGCTCATGCAGGGATTCTGGGGCCGAGCGCCCGGCTTGGCAAGGTCACATCCATGCAAGACGGGCCGGGCCTGGGGAACTAAACTGCCCCCATGCAGTTTGATACCAAGATCGCCCTGGCGCTGCGCGCCGACCTCCCCGTCTGGCAGAAACTCAATGTCGCCGCCTTCCTGGCCAGCGGCATCACCGGCAGCGACCCTGCCCTGCTTGGCGAACCCTACCAGGATGCCTCGGGCAACAAGTATCTGCGGCTGATGCGCCAGCCGATGCTGGTCTTTGCCGCAGATAGCGCCGAGCTGACCCGCGCCCATGCCCGGGCGCTGGAGCGCGGTGTGAAAATGGCGGTCTATATCGAGCCGATGTTCTCAACCGGGCATGACGCCGCCAACCGCGAAACCGTGGCGGCATGCCAGGCCGGTGAATTGCCGCTGGTCGGCATCGCCCTGCATGACGAGCGCAAGCTGGTCGACAAGGTGCTCAAGGGCCTGAAGCTGCACCCTTAGGCATAGGCTTTCAAACGTTTGGCAGCTTCGTCGAGCGTCGCATTGGTCTTGGCGAAGCAAAAGCGCACCACGCTGCGCACATGATTCTCGGCATAGAAGGCGCTGACCGGGATCGCCGCCACGCCAGCCTCGGCAACCAGCTTCTGGCAATAGGCGGAGTCATCGGCACCCGCACCGAGATCGACATTAACGAAATAAGTGCCCTGGCTCGGCAGCACGGTGAAGCCGGCTTCGCTGAGGCTTTTCGAGAAGCGGTCGCGCGCCGCCTGCAAGTCGGCGCGCATGCCGGCATAGTAGTCATCATCCTTCATCAGGCCATAGGCCACGGCGGCCTGTAGGTTCGGCGGCGTGGTGAAGGTGACGAACTGATGCGCCTTGGCCAGCACACGCATGATCTTCGGCGCGGCAACGACCAAGCCGACCTTCCAGCCGGTGAGCGAGAAAATCTTGCCCGCCGAGCCGATCTTGATGCAGCGGTCGCGCAGGCCCGGCAGGCCGATCAACGGCTGATGCTGGCGGCCATCGAAAATCACATGCTCCCAAACCTCGTCGCAGATCGCGATGGCGTCATGCTCGATCAGAAAACGGCCAAGCAGTTCCAGGTCCTCGCGCGGAAAAATGCTACCCGCCGGATTGAGCGGGTTGTTCAGCAGCACGGCACGGGTCTTGGGCGTGAAGGCGGCGCGCAAATCCTCCTCGGTGATGCGCCAATGCGGTGGCTTCAGCGTCACGAAGCGCGGCACGCCGCCGGCCCGCTGCACCAGCGGCAGATAGGCATCATACATCGGCTGGAACAGCACCACTTCATCGCCCGGCTGCAACACCGCCATCAAGGCATCCGCCAACGCCTCGGTGGCACCCGAGGTCACCATCACCTCGGTTTCCCAATCGATATCCAGACCCTGGAACCGCTTGTAATGCGCGGCAATGGCCTGGCGCAGTTCCGGGATGCCCATCATCGGCGGATACTGGTTCCAGCCATGCACCACCGCTTCCGCCGCCTTCTCGCGCACATCCAGCGGCCCCGGATCATCGGGGAAGCCCTGGCCCAGATTCACCGCCTGATGCTCGCGCGCCAGCCGGCTCATGGTTTCGAAAATGGTGGTGGGGATATCGGCAAAGATCGGATTCATGATGACGCTTACTTGTATAGGTCCTTGAACTGGTCGCGGAGCAGGTTCTTCTGCACCTTGCCCATGGTGTTGCGTGGCAGGTCATCCATGAAGATGACGCGCTTGGGCTGCTTGAACTTGGCCAGGCGGCCTTCCAGCGCCTTGAGCACGGCGGCTTCATCCAGCGGCGAGGCCTTGTCCTTCACCACCACGGCCGTCACGCCTTCGCCGAAATCCTTGTGCGCCACGCCAACCACGGCGCTTTCGATCACGCCCGGCATGCCATCGATCTCGGTTTCCACTTCCTTCGGATACACGTTGTAGCCGCCGGAAATGATCAGGTCCTTGCCACGGCCGACGATATGCACATAGCCCCTGTCATCCACCTTGCCGAGATCGCCGGTGATGAAGAAGCCGTCATCGCGGAACTCCGCCTTGGTCTTCTCCGGCATGCGCCAATAGCCCTGGAACACATTCGGGCCCTTCACCTCGATCATGCCAATGTCGTTGGTGGCGAGCAGTGTGCCGTTCTCCGGGTCGGCGATGCGCAGGGAAACCCCCGGCAGCGGGAAGCCCACCGTGCCGGCGATGCGTTCGCCGTCATAGGGGTTGGAGGTGTTCATGTTGGTCTCGGTCATACCGTAGCGTTCGAGGATGCGATGCCCGGTGCGGCCTTCCCATTCGCGATGCGTATCGGCCAGCAGCGGCGCCGAGCCGGAAATGAACAGCCGGATATGCTTGACCAGATCCTTGTTGAGCGCCGGATGCTCCAGCAGGCGGACATAGAAGGTCGGCACGCCCATCATGCTGGTGGCGCGCGGCAGCAGCTTGATCACCTGGTCGGCATCGAACTTGGGCAGGAACAGCATCGAGGCGCCGGCCAGCAGCACCACATTGGTGGCTACGAACAAGCCATGGGTATGGAAGATCGGCAGCGCATGCAGCAGCACATCCTTCGCCGTATAGCGCCAATAGGCCTGCAGCGTCTCGGCATTGGAGAACAGATTGGCATGGCTCAGCATCGCGCCCTTGGAGCGCCCGGTGGTGCCCGAGGTGTAGAGGATCGCCGCCAGGTCTTCCGGCTTGCGCTCGATCGGCGTGAAACTGTCGGCGGCGCCAGCAATGGCATCCATCAGCGTGCCATCGGCCTTGCCGCCGAGCGTGAGGCAATGCGCCACGCCCAGCCTGGCCGCGAGCGCGTCGAGTTCTTCCGCGCCCTTCGGCCGGCCGACGACAACGCGCGGCTCGGCATCGCCGATGAAGTATTCCAGTTCGGCCAGCGTGTAGCCGACATTAAGCGGTAAGTAGACACCACCAGCCGCAACCACACCGAGATAGAGAATCAGTGCTTCCGGCGACTTGTCCAACTGCACGGCAACGCGATCGCCCGGCTGCACGCCCAACCGCACCAGCGTATTGGCGAAGCGCGCCGCCAGCTTGAAGGCATCGGCATAGCTGAAGATGCGACCGTCATCGGCCTCAATGAACGTCTTGGACGGGTCGCTCACCCGCGCCTGAACTAAACTGACAAGATTGTGATTCATCCCGGTCGTCCCGTTATCCCCTTCCAGGGGTTCGATTTCGGCCCCATTACGGCCAAGGAGAGTGGCTTGTGCAAGGCCTGGGATGATCCGATTTGGCTGAAATTCCGTACCTATCATGGTAATATCCCGGTCGCTCAAGGAGGAATCTATGCGCCCCGTAACCGCCACCCGTTTTGGCCTGTCGCTCGGCCTCGGCCTCGGGCTTGCTGCCGTCCTTGCCGCCCCGGCCCAGGCGCTTGATCTGGCTGCCCTGAACAACCGCAACGAGTTGGTGCTGTTCACCGACAAGGCGCCCGCCAAGGCAACAACACTGCCGATCACCGGCGTGGAAGGCAAAATCCTCGGCATCGACCTGCGCCCGGCCAACAACACGCTGTATGGCCTCAGTTCCTCAGGCATGCTCTACACCATCGACACCAAGACCGGCGCCGCCAAGGCCGGTGCCAAGCTGAACGTGGCGCTGGATGCCATCGATGCGCTGGTGGTCGATTTCAACCCGCAGGCCGACCGGCTGCGCGTGATCGGCTCGACAGGACAGAATCTGCGCGTGAATGTCGATAACGGCCAGACCATCGTGGACGGCAAGCTGGCCTACAGCGCCAAGGATGCGGCTGCCGGCAAGACGCCGATGGTCACGGCCGGCGCCTATATCAATTCCTATGCCGGCGCCAAGCAGACACAGTTGTTCGAATTCGACAGCGGCCTGCCGGCCTATATCGTGCAGGACCCGCCGAATGACGGCCAGTTGCGCAGCGTGATGGCACTGAAGCTGGACAAGGGCGTGGTGATCAGCGGCATCGACATCTACACCGATGCGAAGGACGATTATCACGGCTTCGCGGTGATCGGCGCGTCGCTCTACCGCTTCGATGTCGGCACCGGCAAGATCCGCCGCGCCGGCACGGTCGGCAAGGGCGACGCCGCCCTGATCGACATCGCCGTGCTCAATCTGCGCTGATGAGCCTGATCCGTCCACACGACCTGCTGCTCGGCCTGGCCCTGGGTATCCTGGGGCTGGGTCTCCTGCCCGCGACCGGCATCGGACAGGCCAATCAAGCCGCGATCCGGCAGCAGGGCATCGCCTTCGCCCCGGGCACGGCACGCATTTCAGTTGGCGGCAAGGTGGTGTTCGAGAACCGCGATCCGTTCGCGCATAATGTCTACTCGCCTACCGCCGGCGGCACCTTCGATATCGGCCTGCAGGAGCCTGGTGCCGAAACCACGGTCAGCTTCGCCAAGGCCGGTACCTATGAAGTGCGATGCCGTATCCATCCGAAGATGCGGGCTGAAATTACCGTGAAGTAGTGAAACAGCCGGTCTGCCCTGGTCCGAGCTGACCAATGCGGTTGCCGATTGTCGTCGCCCGCGCCTCGATATAGGCCGTGGGGCGCCCGGCACTCCAACGGATCGGGTTGGGCAGCACGGCGGCAAGGCGCGCCGCCTGCGCCTGGCTCAATTCCGCTGCCGGGCGGCCGAAATGCGCCTGTGCCGCCGCCTCGGCGCCGAAGATGCCCGGCCCCCACTCCGCGATATTGAGATAGATTTCTAGGATGCGCCGCTTCGGCCAGAACGCGTCCAAGGCCAATGCCAGCGGCGCCTCCAGTGCCTTGCGCACAAAGCCGCCGCCATTCCACAGAAACAGGTTGCGCGCCACCTGCATGCTGATGGTGCTGGCGCCACGCAGCCGTCCGGATTCCTGGTAATCCTCCACGGCATCGCGCACGGCCCCCAGATCGATCCCGGCATGCAGGCAGAAACGCGCATCCTCGGAAGCCACCACCGCCTGCCGCAGCGGTCGGGCAATATGCTCCAGGGCAACGGGGCGATAGCGGATGCTTTCGCCCTGCACGGCACGGATCGCCATCAGCGGCGTGGCCGGCGGATCGACCCAGCGATAAGCGATCAGCCCTGTTGCCCAGAGCAGCAGCAGGAAACCGAAGGCCAGCAGGAGCAGGCGCAGCAGGTGGCGGAACAGCCAGGTCATGCTGCCAGGAAAACCGCGAAACTGGGCAATTTCAAGGAATTGATCCCTGGACAGCGCCCGCCCCCGGGGGGTTTACTCGGACACGGGGCAAACAATCGGGGAGGCGAGGCACGGGATGCTGCAGGGCACGGCAATTTTGCTGCTGTCGCTGGCCTATCTCGGCCTGCTGTTTGCCATTGCCCATGCCGGCGACCGGCTGAGCCCGCGTTGGTATACCGGCCGCATCGGCGCCATCATCTATTCGCTGTCGCTGGCGATCTACTGCACATCCTGGACCTTCTACGGCTCGGTCGGCCGCGCCGCCACCGTCGGCGCCGATTTCATCCTGATCTATGTCGGCCCCATCCTGGCAATCACCGCCGGCTATCCGCTGATGCGCAAGATGATCGCGGTGTCGCGGCGCCAGAATGTCACCTCGATTGCCGACTTCCTCGGCTCGCGCTACGGCAAGAGCCGTGCCGTGGCGGTGCTGGCGACCCTGACCGCCGTGATCGGTGTGCTGCCCTATATCGCCTTGCAGATGCAGGCCGTTACCGTCACCTTCGAGGTGCTGGTGGGCAGCGACGTGGCGCAGCTGCTGAATGCCAGCCTGCCGCCACCCTGGCGCGACACCTCGATGTTCGTGGCCGCCATCATGGCCTTGTTCACCATCCTGTTCGGCGTGCGCAGCGTGCAGGCGACCGAACAGCATCGCGGCATGATGCTGGCGATTGCCTTCGAATCCCTGGTCAAGCTCGCCGCCCTGTTGCTGGTCGGCTGCTTCGTGGTGTTTGGTCTGTTCGATAACCCGGTGCGGCTGCTTTCCAGCATCGTCGATGCGCCGGACCTGACCCAGCGGCTTACCGCCGGCTTCGGCAGCAACTGGATCGTGATGACGATCCTTTCCGGTTTCGCCTTCCTCTGCCTGCCACGCCAGTTCCATGTCGCGGTGGTGGAGCATGGCGACCCCTCCTCGCTGCAGACGGCGCGCTGGCTGTTTCCGGTCTATCTCATCGCCATCAATATTTTCGTGGTGCCGATTGCCGCCGCCGGCATGCTGCTGATCGAGAAAGGCGCCAA
Organism: Ferrovibrio sp.; assembly: GCF_965278975.1. Classification (GTDB taxonomy): domain Bacteria; phylum Pseudomonadota; class Alphaproteobacteria; order Ferrovibrionales; family Ferrovibrionaceae; genus Ferrovibrio. Next base: position 2,973,783 of record NZ_OZ257126.1, on the reverse strand, counting down.
CCCGGATCTTTTTGTGATCACCCTGCCCCTGATGGCCGAACGGCAGGCAGTGGCGGCCTTCGCCTTCATCGGTGGCCTCTCGGCGGCTACCTCGATGGTGATCGTCGCCTGCATGGCGCTGTCGATCATGGTGTCGAACGAACTGGTCACGCCCTTCCTGCTGCGCTCGCGCGCGGGTGGCTCGGGCGAGGTCGGCCGCCTGGTGCTGAATGTACGCCGTGGTGCCGTGGTGGTGATCCTGCTGCTGGCCTACATCTACCACTCCTGGGTCGCAGGCCACCTGCCGCTGGCTTCCATCGGCATGATCTCGTTCTGCGCCGTGGCGAATTTCGCCCCTGCCGTGCTGCTCGGCCTCTATTGGCGCGGCGCGCACCGCTACGGCGTCATCGCCGGCCTGGCCGCCGGCTTCGCGGTGTGGCTCTACACCCTGCTGCTGCCATCCATCGAAGGCGCCAAACGCGGCAAGCCGATGCAGCCTCCCCTGGCCGATTACCTGCCGGCGCCGCTTGATGGCTTCGACCCGACTTTGCAGGGCTTCATCGCCTGCCAGATCGTCAACCTGATCCTGCTGGTGCTGGTGTCGCTGCTTTCAGCGCCGCGCGCGCGTGATATCGAGCAGGCGGAAATTTTCGTCTCCGGCGGCGATGGCGACCTGCCGCTGCCACCTGCCAATGACGACATGGCGCATGATCCACGCATCGAGGAATTGCGCGCCCTCGCCGCCCGCTTCCTCGGCGTCGACCGCGTGCAGCGTGCTTTCGGCAACCGCCGCATGAGCCTGCCGGAAGCCGTGGCCTTCACCGAACATCTGCTGTCCGGTGCCATCGGTGCCGCCTCGGCGCGCATCGTGATGGCCTCGGCGCAGGCCAAGGGCAACCTCAGCCCGCGCGCCGCCCGCGCCATGCTGGGCGAGGCCTCCGAAGCCATCCGCCACAATCTCGATCTGCTGCGCACCACGCTGGATCATATCGGCCAGGGCATCGGCGTGTTCGACAACCAGCGCCGGCTGGCGGCCTGGAATCAGCGTTTCTTTGATCTGCTCGGCCTGCCGCCGAACCTCGCCGAGATTGGCGTGCGGGTCGATGACATGGCGGCGCATGGCACGCCGGAACTCGCGCATATCCTTGCCGCCCATGGCCCACGCCCGAGTGCCGCCGGCAGCAAGCTCGGCAGCCGCATCCATGAACGCCGCCGCGGCGATGGCGTGGTGCTGGAAATCCGCATCGATCCGATGCCCGATGGCGGCTTCGTCGCCACCTGTACCGACGTGACCGAACGCGTGCGCGCGGCGGAAGCCCTGCGTGCTTCCGAACGCGCCATCCGCGTCTATACCGACAACGTGCCGGTGCTGATTGCCTATGTCGACCGCGACGAGCGTTACCGCTTCACCAACATGCCGTTTCGCCGCGCCTTGAACCTGCCGCAGGAGCAAATCGACGGCAAGCCGATCCGCGAGATGCTGTCGGCTGAACGCTATGAAAGGCTGCGGCCCTATATCGATGCGGCGCTGGCCGGGCGGCGGCAGAGTTTTGAAATCGAATTCCCCACCAACGATGAAAAGATCGAGGTGGCGCAGGGCACCTATATTCCGCACCGCGATGCCAGCGGCAGCATCGCCGGATTCTTCCTGCTCTACCAGGACATCACGGAACGCCGCCGCGCCGATGCCGCCTTGCGCGCCGCCTATGCCAGCCTGGAGCGCCGTGTCGCTGAGCGTACCGCCGAACTGGAGAAATCCCGCGCCGAAGCCGAAGCCGCCAATCTGGGCAAGACCCGCTTCCTGGCGGCTGCCAGCCATGACCTGCTGCAGCCACTGCATGCCGCGCGGCTGTTCACCGCCGCGCTGGGCGAGCGGGCGCCGGAGAATGATCTGGTATCGCGCATCGACCATGGCCTCGGTGCCGTGGAGGCCCTGCTTGATGCGTTGCTCGATATTTCCAAGCTGGATGCCGGTGCGGTACGCCCGGAACCGCGCCCGGTGGCGCTGGATCCGCTGCTTGGTTCACTGGCTGTAGCCTTCGCACCGCTGGCGGCGCGGCGCGGTGTTGCACTGAAAATGGTGCCAACCCATCTGACGGTGCAGAGCGATCCGGCGCTGCTGCGCCGCGTGTTGCAGAATTTCGTCGCCAATGCCATCCGCTATTGCCGCCTCGATGCCGGCAATCGCCGCGTGCTGATCGGCTGCCGCCGTGCCGGCGATGCCGTGCGCATCGAAGTTTGGGATAATGGCCCCGGGATTCCGGCCGATAAGCGCGACGTGATCTTCCAGGAATTCGCCCGCCTGGAAAATCCGCAGGTGGATGCTGGCGAGCGTGGCCTCGGCCTTGGTCTTGCCATCGTCGAGCGCGTCGCCCGCATGCTCGACAGCCCGGTCACACTGCGCTCGGAAGTCGGGCGCGGCTCCGTCTTCGCCATCACCGTGCCGCTGGCCGCCGCCGAAGCGGCACCGCAACCAGCAGCGCAGCCGGTACCAAGCCTTGCCGCCACCAGCCTGCAAGGCTGCTTCGTGCTGTGCATCGACAATGAGGCTGGCGTGCGCGAGGCAATGCACACCCTGCTCGGCGGCTGGAATTGCGATGTGGCGGCGGTGGAGAATCTGGAAACCGCGCGACAGGCAGCAGCACAGCGCGGTCGCGGGCCAGACATCATCCTGGCTGATCTGCATTTGGGCGACGGCATGGAAGACCGCGCCGATGGCCTGGACGGCCTGGAAGTGATTGCCAGGCTGCGCCAGGATTGGAGCCGCCAGATTCCGGCGGTGTTGATCACCGCCGACCGCGCCCAAGACCTGCGCCGGCGTTGCCAGGACCTGGGCATCGACCTGTTGCACAAGCCGGTGCGGCCAGCAGCCTTGCGGGCGCTGATCAGCCAGCGCTGGCGCCCGGCGGCAAAGCTGGATGCCACCGGCGACTGAGTTATTTCTGCTTATTCTCCGCTGACCGAGAAACGCCGCGCCAGGATCACCGCCTGGGTACGGCTGCGCACACCGAGCTTCTTGAGAATGGCGGTGACATGCGCCTTCACAGTCGCTTCGCCGACAGACAGTTCATGGGCGATCTGCTTGTTCAGCTTGCCTTGGGAGAGCAGGTTCAGCACGCGCAATTGCTGCGGCGTCAGATCCGCGACACGGCGCGGGAAATCATCATCCGAGCCCTCCGCCTCTTCGGCTTCCGCCGGCAGCCACACATCCCCATCCAGCACGGCCTGCAAGGCCGAGGATATGGTTTCCAGAGCCGCTGATTTCGGCACGAAGGCGGCGGCGCCGAAATCCATGGCGCGGCGCATCACCGCCGGCTCGCGGGTGGACGAGACGATGGCCACCGGAATGGCCGGGTAATCGGCCCGCACCCCGGCCAGGCCGGCAAAGCCATCCATGCCGGGCATATCAAGGTCCAGGATCAGCAGGTCGACGGCTTCCAGGCGATCAAGCTCGGCCCGGGCCTCGTGCAGGTTAGCGGCGCCAACCACGCGGGCACCGGTCAGGGATTGCCGCAGCGCACCGGAAAGCGCCTCGCGCACCAGCGGGTGGTCATCGGCAATAATGATGGTAAGCGGCGCTTCAGCCACGGTCACCCCGGTCCCTTCCCTGAAGTCAACCTAGCCGCCAGCGGTGGACCGCGCAAGCTCGCGAGCCTACCATGCTGCTTCGATCTTAGGAGAGTCCCTTGTATCCCGCTCCGCTGGATAAATGCCTGCCGGAACTGCGCGCGCTGTACGACTACTGGCGCGGCAAACGCCAGGGCCGGCCTTTCCCTGCCCGCGCCGAGATCGAACCGCTGGAGATTCCGCGGTTGCTGGAACATATCGGCCTGATCGATGTGACCGGAGATGGCGAGGATTATCACTATCGTCTGGTCGGCACCGGGATCGCCCGAGCCTTCGGCGAGGACCCGACCGGCAGGCAAGTCGGCGCCTCCACGGGGGGCAGCTATGCCAATGTGATCCGCGATGCCTGCCGCCGCTGCTGGGAAACCGCGCAGCCAGTGCTGTTTCGCGGCGTCTACCGCACCCGGGAGCATAACTATCTCTGGGCCGAGCGGCTGCTGCTGCCGCTGGGCGTGGCGGCACGGCCGAACATGCTGCTGTTCTGCCTGGTGCTGCGCCAGACGGAAACCGATTACCGGCTGGAGAATACGCGGATCGAGCTGCTAGCCGAACCGCCGGAATGACAGGGTTTTCGGCGGCATGCCGGTGCAGCCCGAAAGCGTGAAAGCCTCGAACGGCTCGGCACGATAGACCGCCACGGCGCCGGCCTGGCGCAGCCGCTCGGCAAAGCCCGGCGTTTTATCGTCCACCACCAGCATGTTGGGCAGCCATAATTCACGCGCGATGGCGCCGCCGGCACGGCTGGCGGCTGCGAAGCTCTGCTCCCCGCCATGGCGCAGCGGGAATACCGCCAGCAGCCGGCCTTGCGCATCACCGGGCAGGTCTGCCTCACGCAGCGTGGACGACAGGCTGAAACCCCAGGCAGCCAGCGCCAGCAGCAGAAAGCCGGCAGCGAGCAGATGCCCGCGCATGGCCGCCCCGCCCGATCAGGCCGAGGCGGGCGCCGCGCGCACCAGCGGCCGCTCGTCGATCGGGTAATGCACGATGGCGGAGAAGATGCCGAGCGCGGCGCTGATCCACCACACGATGTCATAAGAGCCGGTGAGGTCGAACAGCCGGCCACCAAGCCAGACCCCGAGGAAACCGCCAACCTGATGGCTGAAGAACACGATGCCGAACAGGGTGGCCATGTAGCGCGGACCGAAAATCTGCGCCACCAGCCCGGAAGTGAGCGGCACGGTGGAGAGCCACAGCAGGCCCATGAAGAAGGCAAAAATCAGCACGCTGGTCTGGGTCATCGGCATCAGCACAAACACGGTGATGACGATGGCGCGGGCGAAGTAGATGAAGCTCAGCATGTATTTCTTGCTGTGCTTGCCGCCCAGAACGCCGGCGGTATAGGAGCCGATCACATTGGCAAGACCAACCAGCGCCAGCGCCCAGGCGCCGGTGCGCGGATCTAGGCCACGGTCAACAACATAGGCCGGCAGGTGGGTCTGGATGAAGGAGACATGGAAACCGCAGACAAAAAAGCCGGCGATCAGCAGCCAGTAGCTGCGCTCACCGCCCGCTTCCTTCAATGCCTCGCCCATCGACTGCTTCGGGCCGGCGGTTTCCGGGGTCTTGCCGGCCAGCGCCGTGGACAACGGCACGATGGCAAGCGCGAACAGGCTCAGCAGCACCAGGGCGAAGGCCCAGCCATAGGCGGCGATGAAGGCCTGCCCCAGCGGCACCATGAGGAACTGGCCGAGCGAACCGGCGGCGGTGCCGAGGCCAAGCGCCCAGGAGCGGCGCTCCGGACTGACCATGCGGGCGATCGCGGCCAGAGCCACGGTAAAGGACGTACCGGCCAGGCCGATCCCGACCAGCATGCCTGTGGTCAGGGTCAGCAATCCTGGACTGCTGGAAACTGAAGTGAGCGCCACGCCGATGGCATAGAAGACGGCACCCACCGCCAGTACGCGGCCCGAGCCGTAGCGATCGGCGAAAGCACCGGCGAAAGGCTGGCCGAAGCCCCATAATACGGTCTGCACGCCGATAGCGAAGGCGAACACCTCACGGCCCCAGCCATTGGCGGCGCTGATCGGCTCCATGAACAGGCCGAAGCCGGAGCGGACACCGAAATTCAGCAACGCAATGGTGCAGCCGGCAAGGATCACGACCAGCGGGGTACGCCAGCCGAAGGCAGGGGCGGATTGGGCACTCATCTCGGGACTCCGGGGGTGTTATTTATGACGGGCATCCTGAAACTAGGGCCGCCAAGAAGCAAGTCCAGATTTAAAACCATCCCCCCTCGGTTTGAGCCTACGGCCCGGTTCAGCCCGTGATACGGGCCGATTCGATCAACCGCTGCACATTGGCCTGCCGCAACTGGAAGTGATGCAGCTTGGTGCCGGAATAGAAAATCATGTAAAGCCGCTCGCCCTTGACCGCCGCATAAGCCATGCCGGTGCGGTCGACCTCATCCCTGGTGACGAAGTGGAAATCGAACCGGAAGCCGGGAACACCGCCGAAGGTGACCGGCTGTATGTTGCTGCCCTTGGCAATCGTTGCGCCATTCACCTTGGCAATGGTGGCTTCCCACAACTCGACGATTTCCGTCGGCGTCATGGCCGAGCGGAAGATCAGCGGCGACTTGTCGGTATCGTTGGATACCCGCAGCACGGCGCCACCATCGCGCACACCGCCGATGAACATGATGCTGTTCAGGCTCGGCGCGTCGGCAGTCCAAACAGCAAGCGGAGCACTGCTTTCCACCCGCAGCATGTTCGCCTTGTTCCAGGGCATGTCTACATCGACGCGGAAGTTCGCCACGTCGCTGCTGGAGGCAGGCACCAGCGTGTAGGGCGCACAGGCTGCCACAAGCAGCAGCAGGGCAAAAACGAGAGGGCGCAGACAGGACAGGCGGATGCTGGTCATGAAACTTTTTCCAGGTAGCTGGTGATGATCACGCGATCTTCGGCATCGGGCCGCAGTTCGAGGTATTTGCGGAAGGAGTTTGCCGCCTCTTCATGCTGGCGGCGGCGGCGTTGCAGCAGGCCAAGCGCGCGCCAGGCCTCGGGCGGCGGGTTCTCCGCTGCTATGGCGCGCTGGTAAGTTTCCTCAGCCTGCGTGGTGTCTTTGCTCTCTTGCCGCAGGCGATAGACTTCTGCCTCGAAGAAAATCAATTCGCCATCATTGGGCTGTTCTTTTTGCAGCCGGCGCAGCAGCACCAGCGAGCGGTCATACTGACGCAACCGCAATTCATCTTCGAGCATCATGAAACGGATCTGGCGCACATGGTCGCGGTAGCGCGAGGCGAAGTCGTCACCCTTGTTGCCAAGCTCATTGGCCCGCGTTTTCAGGGTATCCATACGCTCCTGCGAGGCGGGATGGCTGGCAAACAGCAGGCTCTGCCCCTTGTAATTCTTGTCGGCCTCGGTCTCCTCGATCATCTGCTGCCAGACTTCGGAGGCTGCCATGGGCTGGTAGCCGGCACGCGCCATGGCGTCGATGCCATAGCGGTCAGCCTCGCGCTCATGCTCGCGGCTATAGGCAAAATTACCCGCAATCAGAATCAGATTGGTGAGATTGCCCATCGCACCAACACCGGCTGCCGCCAATCCCATGCTGAGAAACACGCTGAAATCGGCACGTGCCCGAAGATCGCGCAGACGCGCCAGCGAATGCTTGTGTACATAATGGCCGATTTCATGGCCGATCACTGCCGCAAGCTGCGCCTCATTCTTCACGCGCAGCAGCAATCCGCTCCACACCTGCATCATGCCGTTCGGATACATACTGGCATTGAAATGCGGCGTGCGGATCAGATAGACCCGCATGTCGTTGCGGAATTCCGGACTGAGCCGGGCGATGATATCTTCCAGATACTGGTTCCACTCGGCATCGCGCATACGGTAGCGCGACCGCTGGGCCTCGCGCTCTGCCTTCTCAACGCTGAGCCAGAGACCAGCTTCATCGGTATTTGACGCCGGCCGATAACCGGAAACCATCGGCGCTTCATTGCCGGTGGTCGCGTTGCAGGCCGCCAGTCCGGTCAGCGAGCAGGCGCAGAGACCACGCAGCACATAGCGTCGGCTATGGTTGGTCATTTCGGCAATTGCGCCATCAGATTTTCTGCCGTGTTGGCGGCCCCTTCCGGGCTGCGCAGATCGCCATGGCCGCGCGCCAGCAGGTTGAACCATACGACATTGCCGGTTTCGAGCTCCACCAGGGAGGCGAAACCGAGCTGCTGCCCGCCCGGCAGCGCGACGCCGAAGGCCGCCGCGGCCAGGAACATCACCACGGCGCGACCGCCGCTGGTGTAGCTGTCGCGCACCCAGACGAACAGGGCATAGTCCGCGCCATACACCTCCTTGAGTACCTTAGCCGAGCTGCCGAGGCTCCACTCGAAAGCCCCCGCCTTGCTCGGCAGAGGCGGCTGTCCCATGTAATGGTGCAGCAGGATCGACTGCCCCACCACGCCATGCAGCTTGATCAACTGGTTCGCCAGATCGTTGCGGGCCTCATCGGACTTGCCGTCGCTGAACACGGCCATCTGGATATTGCGGTTCTGCTTTTCGTTGCGGATCGACTCCAGCAGCAGCTTGTTGGCGGCCTCGGTCCAGTCCGCCTTGACTTCCGGCAGGCCGCCGGCGCTGAGCAGCGACAGCTCCACATCCAGCGGCATCAGCACCACTGTCGGCTGCTTGTCCGGTTCCCGCTTCAAGGTGGTCGTAAGTTGATGCGTCCTGGTATTGCAGCCGGCCAGAAGTAGAACCGCAGCAATCAAAAGTACATATTTCCGCACGTTGCCCCCCAGGAATCACGAATAAGGGGAGAGTACATCAACTCGGGACTGCATAACAACAGGTTGCGCGAGTTCCAAAGATATACGCAACCATCGGCAGATATATCAAGGCGGATCGCGCTCGGCCTCGATGATTACCGGGCCGGCGGCCTGGACGCGCTGCTGAGCTTCCGCAGCCAGCAGGATCAGGCCGGCGATTACCCCCATGCAGAGGCCCAACCAAGCGCCGTAGAGGCCGAGGCCAAGGCCGAGCAGTATTGCGCCGAAGCCGGCAGGGTCCTGCCCCACCCAATCCGCCAGCAGCAGCCCAGTGGCAAGCCCGACGCCCAGACCGGCCAGGCCATAGGGCGCCAGGCCGCGCAGCTTTGCCCAGGAGATCAAGAGCAGCAGCGGCAGGCCGCCAAGCAGCATGGCGCCATACATCACGGCGGCAGCTCCCAGCGCCAGCGCGAAGCCCGCCACCATCAATGACCAGCCGAGCGGACCGAGTACCACCAGCAGCAACAGCGGCGCATGGGCAATGAACAACCCCAGGGGCGGCGCAACCGCCAGGGCGACAACATACTGCAAAGGCCGCGAGGCTGGCACGCCACGCACGCGCCAGCGTTCTGTGCGTCCAGGGTCGCCACGCCCGGGACCGCCCCCTTCATCCGGGCCGCCCGGATTACCTGAGGAACCCGGAAAGCCGGGCAGCTCGCTCACAGCAGGTTACTCATGGCGGCGGTTCAGGCGCCCTGGCTCTCGCGGATTTTCTTGTCGGTGTTGTACTGGCTCAGCGTGTAGACCGCCCACAATGCCGCTGGAATCCAGCCGATCAAGGTGATCTGCAGGATAAGGCAGATGATGCCCGAGAATGGCCGGCCAATGGTGAAGAACAGCAGGAAGGGCAGGAAGATCGCGATCAGCAGGCGCATGGTTGGACTCCATCCGGGAAAGTTACGCCCAGTTTATCCCGAGGCCGCCTGTTTGCGCCAGCCCAGCAGAATCAGCACCTGTGCCGCCACATAGGTGATCCAGATTGCCGGGCCGGCCCAGGCGATCGGTTCCACGAACTTATCGAGCGCAATTAGCGAGTCGGACAGAATGAAACTAACCGCGCCCAGCCCAACCAGCGGCTTGCCCGGCAATGCCAGGGCCGCTATGCCCATGGCGATGATGGCAGCGACATAGCCGTAAACCGGCAGCAGCAGCTTTCCCAGGCCCGGCGTCAGCACCGCCAGCATGATGGCCGCATAGATCAGCAGCAATGTGATCAGCACCCATTGCCGCAGTTGGAGCCGCAGGGCAGGTCGCCCACGATACCGCAGGAACAGCACCAGATAGGCAAGATGCGCCAGCAGGAAACTGCCCAGGGCCGGCACGAACAGACGCACCCGGTCGAGCGCCAGGAACACATCGCCAGCTGCCGAGAACAGCAGCGCGAGGCTGAGGAGTTTGGCGACGGCATCGCCGCCGCGCCAGCGCCAGATGCTCAACGCCAGCAGCGGGCAGACGGCACCCTTGACCACGACAATGACGATTTGCGGCACCGCCAACAGCGGCAGCAGCAGATACAGCACCGCCAGCAGCAGCGCCAAAACAAACGGCGCGCCCAACGGAGTCAGGCGCGCCGCGATACTCATGGTCAGATGAACTTACTTGCCGAGCGACGGATCAATCGCCTTGCAGGCGTCGACCAAGCCCTTCACGGCATTGGCGGAATGCTCGAACATCTTCTTCTCTTCGGCATTCAGTTCGATCTCGACGATCTTTTCCACGCCATTGGCGCCGATCACCACCGGCACGCCGACATACATGCCGGACTGGCCATACTTGCCACCATCCAGCCAGGCGGCGCAGGGCAGCACGCGGCGCTTGTCCTTGAGGAAACTCTCGGCCATCTCGATGGCGGACGAGGCCGGCGCATAGAAGGCCGAACCGGTCTTGAGCAGGGCGACGATCTCGGCGCCGCCATCGCGGGTGCGCTGGATGATCTTGTCGATCTTCTCCTGGGTCGACCAGCCCATCTTGATCAGGTCGGGCACCGGGATGCCGGCCACGGTGGAGTAGCGGATCAGCGGCACCATGGTGTCGCCGTGGCCGCCCAGCACGAAGGCGTTGACGTCGTTGACCGAGACGTTGAATTCCTCAGCCAGGAAGTGGCGGAAGCGGGCGCTGTCGAGCACGCCAGCCATGCCGATCACCTTGTTATGCGGCAGGCCGCAGACTTCGCGCAGCACCCAGACCATCGCGTCGAGCGGATTGGTGATGCAGATGACGAAGGCCCCCGGCGCATGCGCCTTGATGCCGGCGCCAACCGCCTGCATCACCTTGATGTTGATGCCGAGCAGATCGTCGCGGCTCATGCCGGGCTTACGCGCCACGCCGGCGGTAACGATGATGACATCCGAACCCGCGATATCGGCGTAGTCCTGGGTGCCCTTCAGCTTGGCATCGAAACCTTCGACCGCACCGGCCTGCGCCATGTCGAGCGCCTTGCCCTGCGGCAGGCCTTCGACGACGTCGAAAATGGTGATGTCGCCCAGTTCCTTCATGCCGGCCAGCAGGGCCAGCGTACCGCCGATATTGCCGCCGCCGATAAGGGCGATCTTCTTGCGCGCCATGGGGAAAACCTCCGGGTTTTTGCTAGGGAAAAAGCCGGGCCTAGGCGTACCGGGAAAAGCGCGGGCGGGCAAGGCCCGCGCCCCCGGATTTCAAGCGTATTTTGTTACTTCGGCGCCATGCGGATGGCGCCGTCGAGGCGGATGGTCTCGCCGTTCAGCATCTGGTTTTCACAGATATGGCGGGCCAGCGCGGCATATTCTTCCGGCTTGCCGAGGCGCGACGGATACGGCACCGATTTGCCCAAAGATTCCTGCGCTTCCGGCGGCAGGGCGAACATCATCGGGGTACCGAACAGGCCCGGCGCGATGGTGCAGACGCGGATGCCGAAGGAAGCGAATTCACGCGCCAGCGGCAGGGTCATGCCATGCACACCAGCCTTGGAGGCGCCATAGGCCGGCTGGCCGATCTGGCCATCGAACGCCGCCACGGAAGCGGTGTTGATGATGCAGCCGCGCTCCTTGCCTTCCATCTCGGCCTGCTGCTGCATCTGGTGCGCCACCAGACGGATCATGTTGAAGGTACCGACCAGGTTGATCTGCACCACGCGGATGAATTTCTCCAGTGCCACCGGGCCGTCCTTGCCCACCGCCTTCATCGGCGTGCCGACGCCGGCGCAATTGACCAGCACGCGCAGCGGGCCAACCTTGGCAGCGGCTTCCTTCACGGCGGCTTCACCGCCCGGGCCATCAGCCACATCGCACTTGATGGCAACGCCGCCGATTTCCTTGGCGGTCTGTTCGGCCAGTTCGAGGTTCATATCGAAAATGGCAACCTTGGCACCGGCCTTGGCCAACTCGCGTGCCGTGGCGGCACCCAGACCCGATGCGCCGCCGGTGACGATGGCGCCCACTCCCTTGAGATCCATGACCTTCCTCCTGATAGTTCACTAACGTTACAAATGTGCTGCGGCCTTATAGCCGAAACGCCCAAGCCTTGGCGATAGCCTGAAACTCTTGGCGATAGCCTGACCAGACCCCATATCCAGGCCATGGCCGAACTCGATACCGCCCGTTTCTGGGCCAAATTCAAGGCTGCCCTGAGCCACCTGCCCTGGGCCGACCAGTTCCTGGCAGCCTATTACTGCGCTACCGATACCCAGACCCCAGCCCGGGTGAAAGCGATCCTGGCTGGCGCCATCGGCTACTTCATCCTGCCGCTGGACGCCATCCCGGACTTCTTCGTCCTGCTCGGCTACACCGATGATCTGGCGGTGCTGCTGCTGGCAGCCAAAGCCGTGGAGGGCCACATCACTGACGCCCACCGCGACCGCGCCAAGGCGGCGCTCCAGGCCGCCAAGGACGAAGCTGGGCAGCCTTAGCCGACCAGGCCGCCGAAACGGATATTACCCTTGGCAAGGCCCTCCTGGACGATGCTGGCGCCGCCGGCCTTGAGCATCCAGTCGAGCCGGTAGTCGCGATACTGCCGCTTGGCCTGGGAGCCGGCATAGGCTTCGGCCATCGCCTTGAATTCGGCAATGCCCGCCTTCGCCTCGGCCATGGTCTGCTGCACGCTCGGACGTTCCAGCGCCCGCGCCAGCCAGGCGGCAAGCCTGCTGCCATCGGCTGGCGGCGTGCGCTGGCCGCGCGCATTCATCACATGCGGAAACACCGCGCAATCGGCCCGGCCCCAGGCCGCACCGCCGAAATACGGCTGCTCGCCGAGCTGTTGTTCCAGGTAGGCAAAAAGCTGCTGCAGGCTGCTTTTTGCCTCGGCCAGAATACTGGCCTGCAACTCGCCACTGGCCCGGCGGAAAACCGTCACCTCGCTGGTGCAGAAGATCACCGCCTCGAACGGCCCGTCGCAGAGTTCCTCGATCTGGCGCGCCCGGGCGCGGCCCAGTGGATCCTTCGGCATCAGGGCAGGCTCCGGCCACTTGTCCTCGATATAGTCGAGGATGATGCTGGAATCCCATATCGCCGCATCGCCATCCAGCAGCAGGGGAATTTCGCCGCGCGGGCTGGCGGCGCGGACCGGATCGGCAACCGTCAGATCGGTGCCCCGCATCTCGAACGGGATATTCTTTTCGCGCAGCGCGATTTTCACCTTCTGGGCGAAGGGCGACAACGCCACGTCGATCAGTACCAGAGCCATTTGGCCTTCCTCCCTCATCACAATGTTACGGCAAGTGTCCGCGCCAGTGTGACGGTGGTCAAGCGTTCCCGACAAAACCGCGGGTAGCGAAGTGCCGATGGGTGAAGCCGCCCGGCCGGCCATGCTATAAAGATGGCCATGCGATTCCGCCCAGTCTCCCTCCTCCCCATGGCGGCCGCGTTCTGGCTTGCCGCCGCCCCGCTGGCGGCGCAGAACCCGCCTGCCCCGCCGCCCCCGCTCAAGGCCGCCCCGACCATCTTCCTGGCCGAGGGCACCGTGCTGGCCACCGGCCATGTGCTGGGCGGCGCCACCACCATCCAGCCCAATCCGGGCCAGGTGATCGTGCGGTTCGAGGATAACAGCACCGAGATCTGGACCGTGGAAGTGAGCGCGGGCGAAACCCGCGTGTTCCGCCCCGGCAATGTGCTGGTGGCGAAGGCAGAATTCGTCGCCCGCGAACGCGACGGCCATCCTTCCTGCTTCATCTACCAGATGCATATCGCGCCGGAATGGATCGGGGCGCCCGGTGGCGCCAGCACCGGCGGCAAGCCGGATATCGCCACCGCCGACGACAGGGTCTATTCCTTCCGCGAAGCACCCTGCCCGAAATGACCCGGGCTTCCTTAACGCTGGCAGACCTGCCAGCCGCGCGACGCGCATTGGAAGAATTGCAGGGTCAGGGCAGTGGCAATGCCAATCCGATGGCCGGGCCGGTAAGCCTGCACCAGGCCCTGCATCACAGCGCCCAGAGCCTGGAATACGGTCTTGCTGGCTTTCCGCAGATGAAGCCGGCCTGGTTCCGCGCCAGCATCGGCCCGCTGGCAGCGCGGGTCTTTCTGGCACGCGGCCGGCTGAAGCATGGCCTGGATGCGCCAATCCCCGGGGCTCCGGAAATTCCGCGTGACGGCGACATGCCTACGGCCTTCATCCGGCTTTATGCCGCCATCGATGCCTTCGAGCAGGCTGTGCGGAGCAATGCCGTGCTAAAGCCGCATTTCGCCTATGGCGATGTGGCACCGGCCGATTATGCCCGGCTGCAGGCCCACCACATCGCCGAGCATCTGGACGCCTTGCAGCGTTAATTCGCCGTCAATCGCTTGCGGCCTCAGCCGCCGCCAATTGCTTTGCGGCCTCAGCCGCCGGCTGTCGCCTTTACCAACTCGATATAGAAACGCGTGGCGCGGGAGAGATTTTCCAGCGACAGACGCTCATTGGTGCCGTGGAAGCCGGTAAGGTCCTGCGGCGTGATCAACATCGGATTGAAGCGGTAGGCGTTATCCGAAATGGTCTGGTAATGCTTGCTGTCGGTGGCAGCGATAGTGAGGCCCGGCGCCACCACCACCTCGCCATAGACCTGCCGCACCGCATCGGCCATGGCGCGGAAGCCGGCCGAGTCCGTGCTGGCCACCGGCGAGGCATCCTGGGCAAAGCCACGGCGGCGCACTTCCACGCGGCTATCATTCACCGCCTTGGTCACATGGGCGATCACGTCGTCGATCTTGTCGCGCGGATGCAGACGGAAATTCACCGTCGCGCTGGCTTCGATCGGCAGCACATTCTCCTTGATGCTGCCCGACAGCATGGTCGGTGCCGTGGTGGTGCGCAGTGAAGCATTGGTGGCGGGCGATTGTGACAGCGCCCAGTTCAGTACCGGCGCAAACAGCCATTGATTGGCGAACAGCATGCGGCGCTCGAATGACATATGCCGCGCCATGGCGCCGAAGGATTCCGCCGTCAGGCCATCGACGGCGCCCGGCACCGGCGAGCCCTGCAGCTTCACCAGCGCGCTGGCCAGGATGCCGACAGCCGTCTCGCGCGGCGGCATCGAGGAATGGCCGCCAGCAGCACGCGCGATCAGGTCCAGGGTCAGATAGCCCTTCTCAGCCACATTGATGCTGGCGGCAGGCAAAGCCACGCCCGGCACGATGCCATCGAGCACGAAAGAGCCTTCATCGAGCGACCATTCCAGCCGCACTCCTTGCGCCTGGAGATGCGCGGTGATGGCGCCGGCACCGGCATCGCCGCCGATCTCCTCGTCATTACCAAAGCTGAGATAGATGGTGCGCGCCGGCTTGTAGCCCTGGCGCAGCAGTGCGCTGATGCCTTCCATGATGGTGATGGCGGCGCCCTTGTCATCCAGCGTGCCGCGACCCCAGACATAGCCCTCGGCGATCACGCCATCGAAGGGTGGATATTTCCAGTCCTTCTCGGTGCCGGGAATCACCGGCACCACATCGTAATGCGCGGTGAGCAGAATCGGCTTCAGCGCCGTATTGCTGCCAGCCCAGGTATAGAGCAGCGCATGATTGTTGATGCGCTCACGCTTCAGCGTGGCATGGATTTCCGGGTAGGCGGTTTCCAGCCAGGCGATGAAGCCTTCGAACGGCGCCGGATCGGTCGGCTGCGGCGGCTGCTGCGATATGGTGGGGAAACGGATCGCCTGCGACAGCCGCTCGGCAATCGGCTCCGGCGCGATGCGTTCCTGGTTCTGTGCCACCGGCGGCAAGGCTGGCGGCGTGAAGGTGATGGTGCGGTAGAGCACCACGGCAGCAAGGCCGATAAGGCCGGCGAGCAGGATCAGCAGCAGCTTTTTCATCGCGGCGCTCCACAGGAAAACGAATTCGGCGGCGATGCTAGCACCGCCGCCGAAACCGTCTCAAGTTGACGCCGGGTCAGGCATAAACGCGATGTTTATGCCGCAGTTACCCTTATTCGGCAGCCACTCTTACTCCGCAGCCTGGGCTAGTGTCGGGTAATCGGTATAGCCCTTGGCACCGCCGCCATAGAGCGTGGCACGCTCCACGGCATTGAGCGGCGCATCACGGCGCAGGCGCTCGACCAGATCGGGATTGGCGATGAAGGGCCGACCGAAAGCGATCATGTCGGCCTCGTTCTTCTCCAGCACCGCCTGCGCCATGGCGCGGTCATAACCATTATTGGCGATCCAGACGCCTTGGTAGCGCTGACGCAGGGCCTTGTAGTCGAAGCCGGCACCGAAATTACGGTCGGCACCGGTGGCACCTTCGATGACATGGATATAAGCCGGCTTGAGCTTGTTCAGTTCTTCAACCACATAATTGAACAGCGGCTGCGGGTTGCTGTCGGCAGCATCATTGGCCGGCGTTACCGGCGAGATGCGGATGGCGGTGCGGTCGGCACCCACGGCATCGGTGATCGCCTTCATGGCACCAAGCAGCACCTTGGCGCGGTTCTGGATCGAGCCGCCATATTCGTCAGTGCGGTGGTTCGAGCCATCGCGCAGGAACTGGTCCAGCAGGTAGCCATTGGCGCCATGGGCCTCGACACCATCGAAACCGGCAGCGATGGCATTTTCCGCCGCCTTGCCATAGGCGGCGATGATCGCCGGAATTTCGCTGGCATCCAGCGCACGCGGCTCGGAGACATCGGCAAAGCCGCCATTCACGAAGGTCTTGGTCTTGGCGCGGATCGCCGAAGGCGCCACCGGCGCCTGCCCCCCCGGCTGCAGTGAGCTATGGCTGACGCGGCCGACATGCCAGAGCTGCAGGAAGATGCGGCCGCCCTTGGCATGCACCGCATCGGTCACCCTACGCCAGCCGGCAATCTGCTCGGGCGAATGGATGCCGGGCGTATCCTGGTAGCCCTGGCCCTCAGGGCTGATCTGGGTCGCCTCGGCAATGATCAGGCCGGCATCGGCGCGCTGGCCGTAATATTCCGCCATCAAGTCGGTGGGCACATTGCCGGCGGCGGCGCGGTTGCGCGTCAACGGTGCCATGGCGATACGGTTCTTGAGGTCGTAGCGGCCCAGACGAACGGGCGAGAACAAATCGGTCATGCGGGGAATCCTGTATATCGCAGGGAGGGATCGCCAGGAGAGTTATCGGGCGGGTAGGCCTAAGAATAGGGGCCGATCACAGATAGGCAATAAGCCGGCCGCAGATCACCACACCGGTCCAGAGCAGCAGCGAGGCAGCGGCGGCCACTCTCGCGGCGCGCGGCGGTGTTTCCCCCCAGGCGGCGATATTGCCCCAGGGGCCGTAATGAAACAGCAACACGTTAATCAGGCCGAAGGCGATCAACACCAGCTTGACCTGGAAAGCCGGATTGGCGGCCAGATGTGTCGCCTCGGTGCTGAACAGCAGCAGCCCCATGGCAATGGCCAGGCCAAGGCCATAACCGGCCAGCGGAATGCAGACTCGGGCCAGTTGCACCGGCGAGAGCGACCGGCCAAGCCCCAGCAGGCGCAGATCGAATACCGCTATGCCGGCAAACAGGGCCACGAAGCCGAGGATATGCAGCACCTCCACCGCCGGATAGAGCAGCAGTTCCTCGCGCATGGCACGGCCCAGGCTCGACTGTTCAAGCGTGAGCAGCAATGGATGCTGGATGGCGCCGTGATCAGCCATTGAATTCAGCGCAATTCGACCGTGAAGCCGTTATGGGTGACGCGCTCGGCGCGCATCTCGTCTGGCCGCGAGCGGCTGGGATAACCCACCGCCACCACCTTGTCGCCGACCTTGATATCGGCCATCGGCTTGCCGCGCGCCGCCATGCGGGCCGGCGGCGAGAGTGTCACGGTCCAGGTCTTGTCCGCTGTCTTGAGGCGCAATTCGCCATGCGGATTGTTGGGATCGATTTCCGCCACCACACCATCCAGGGTCAGCACCGTGGCGGCATCGTAGGAGCCCCAGCCATGATGGGCAAAGGCCGGCGCGGCAAGCAGCAGCAAGCTGGACCCGATGAGAATCTGACGGCGGCAATACGGCATGACATCCTCCGCAGCTAAAATCGCGCAGGAGTATAGCCGGAAATAGTGCGGGCGGCGACTCAAAGAGCCGCCGCCCGCTTTCCCTGCCCTAGACTTCCGTCATGGGTTTAGCGCGGCATCACATAGGTACCGCCGGGGATGATCACCGTGGTGGTAGTCGTGGTAGTGGCCGGCGCCACGGTCACCGCCGGTGCGGTCTGGATCACCGTAGTGGTGGAGGCCGGCGCTGCGGCGCTCGGCACCATTACGGTGCCGGCAGCCGGCACCAGAGTGACCAGCACATTGCGATCCGGCGAGTTGCGCGTGATCACCGAGTAGTTCTGATCATTGATCAGCAGCAGGCGGCCAGCCTGCTCCACCTGGGCCTGCACATAGTAGGTACCGCTCGGGTTGATGGTACCGAAATGGTAGCGCAGATCGAAGCGGGCCGGCAGCGGCGCGGCGGCAAGGCGCTGCTCGGTCACGGTATAGGCGGCCATGTCGCCACGCGTGGCATCGAGCAGGCGCACCACCAGCACCGAGTCAACCGGCAGCACCATGCTGTGGCGCGTGGTGATCGTACCGCTTACCGATTCCTGCGGCCCGGCGGCACAGGCTGCGAGCGGCATGGCGGCAACGAGGCCAACCAGCGCCAATGTGGCGCGGCGCGAAGGGCGCAGTTGACTGACATGCTTCGCAACAGTCTGAACATTGGTCGTGGGCTGAACAGCGGACATGGGAAGCTCCCTTATTTTTGGATTGGTCTATGACTTCGATTGCGACATCGGGCGAACACTGTCCGATGCTGGGTTGAGGCTCCGGACTTGTGCTGCCCGGCGCTGGTTCCATTGCCGCCCCGGAACGTGGCCCGAATGTGACCATCGCGGGGAATGATTGTGTGCAGCCAGTGCTTGCATTGGGCTTGAATTGCCCCGAACGCACCCCCATCTGCTGCAACGATGACGATGCGTTTCCGTTTCACCGCAGATATTTGGCAGGGAACCGCCGAGGCAACCGCGCGGCGGTTTTCCGATCAGGCTGCGCGTGTGCAATCATTGCTTGAGCGTGGCACAACCCTGAAAGTGCTGCGGCTTGGCAGCGATATCGGCGTCGCCATCGGCAGCATGCTGCTGCATCACGGCCGCGAAAGTGCAACAACATTGCTGGATATGGCGCGCGGCGGCTCGCTCAGCGGCGCCATGAGTTCGGCAACTATCGCCGCCTTTCTCAACCTGCATCGCCAGGCACGCGGCGAACAGAACTGGCGCAGCACCTTCAAGGCGGCCAGCCGAGATGCCTTCAGCGGCGCCGGCAGCGGCCTTGCCGCCACCCTGGCCGCCAGCACATCGAAGATCGCCCTGGCCGGCGTTGCCGCCCCTGTTGTGGCGAAAGCGGCTGCGCCCGTTGTCGCCGCCGCTGTTGCTGGCTGGCTGGCGCAGGAAGCGGCAGAACGTGGTTTGAAACTCGCTGGCGACTGGATGCTGACGCCGGATCACGCCCTGCCAGAACAGCCAAATCCCGAAAAGCCGCACAGCCCCTAAAAGCAAAAGCCCCGGCGGTTGCCCGCCGGGGCTTTTTCAATTCAAGCCGATGGCTGCTTACTTGGCCGTGTCGGCAATGCTGTAGGTCGCTTCGGTCTTTGAAGCGATCTCTTCCAGCGAGACGCCCGGTGCGCGCTCCAGCAGCACCATGCCGCCGCCCTTGCGGTCGACGGAGAAGACCGCAAGATCGGTCACCACCATGTCAACCACGCCAGCGCCGGTGAGCGGCAGGTTGCAGCGATGCAGCAGCTTCTTCTCGCCATCCTTGGCGGCATGCTCCATCACCACGACCACGCGCTTCACGCCGGCCACCAGGTCCATGGCGCCGCCCATGCCCTTCACCATCTTGCCCGGGATCATCCAGTTGGCCAGATCGCCATTCTCCGACACCTGCATGGCGCCGAGGATCGACAGGTCGATATGGCCGCCGCGGATCATCGCGAAACTGTCGGCAGACGAGAAGTAGCTGGAATAGGGCAGTTCAGTGATGGTCTGCTTGCCGGCATTCACCAGGTCCGGGTCTTCCTCGCCCTCATAGGGGAAGGGGCCCATGCCGAGCATGCCGTTCTCCGACTGCAGCACCACATGCATGCCATCGGGGATGTAGTTCGATACCAGGGTGGGAATACCGATGCCGAGATTGACGTAGAAACCGTCCTTCAGTTCCTTCGCAGCGCGGGCGGCCATTTCATCGCGGGTCCAAGCCATGATCTGATCTCCTTAAGCCGGGCGCTTGCGCGTGGTGCGGTTCTCGATCCGCTTCTCATAGGGGGCGCCGCAGATCAGGCGCTGCACATAGATGCCCGGCGTATGGATCTGGTCGGGCGGCAACTGCCCGGCCTCCACGATCTCCTCCACCTCAACCACCGTGACGCGGCCCGCCGTGGCCATCATCGGATTGAAGTTGCGCGCGGTCTTGCGGTAGATCAGGTTGCCTTCGGTATCGGCCTTCCACGCCTTCACCAGCGAGAGGTCGGCCACCAGGCCGGTCTCCATGATGTAGCGTTCGCCGTTGAAGACGCGCTCTTCCTTGCCCTCGGCGATGAGCGTACCAACGCCGGTCTTGGTGTAGAAAGCCGGAATACCGGCGCCGCCGGCGCGGATACGCTCGGCCAGGGTGCCCTGGGGATTGAATTCCAGTTCCAGTTCGCCGGCGAGATACTGCTGCGCGAAAATCTTGTTCTCGCCGACATAGGACGAGATCATCTTCTTCACCTGCCGCGTCTCCAGCAGCAGGCCAAGGCCGAAGCCATCGACACCCGCATTGTTGGATACGCCGGTGATGCCCTTCACGCCGCTGTCACGCAGCGCGACCAGCAGCTTTTCCGGGATGCCGCACAGGCCGAAGCCGCCGCACATCACCATCATGTCGTCGCGCAGCAGGCCGTCCAGCGCCGCTTTAGCGTTTGGATAGACTTTCCCCATATTTCCCCGGTCCTCGCCGCTATTGTGTTGATCGGGCGGACCTTACATGTTGCACCGCAAGGTGGCAATCCCCGACCTGACGGACCCGTCATGTATCGCCAGGCAATCCAGAGGGCCGCTTGACGCCCGCCAACCGGACAGGCAGAATGGCTCTATTATGAAGCGCGACCGGCGACTTACGCAGCTGCTCCTTATCAACCCGATCCTGTAAGCAGGGTCGGGCAACAGCAGCGCACGCGTTCAAGTCCCCTTTCCTCTCTAAAATACCGGTCGCCTTCCATGTCCAGCCATTCACATATCCGTATTGTCCCGGTCCGTATTGTTCCGGCTCAACATTCCCGTGCTTTCCAGGCTGCGCTGGCGCTTGGCCTTGCCCTACGACTTATCGGCGGCCGCTGAGCCACCTCCGGGCCACTCGGCGGCCGTAATCGGGCCCCTCACCTTAATTCACGACAAAACCGACATTCAGGAGTGTGCCATGAGCACCGCCAACACCATGCCGTTCCACAAGTACCGCCCGTTCCAGCCGATCAACCTGCCCAACCGCACCTGGCCGAGCAAGACCATCACCAAGGCACCGATCTGGTGCAGCGTCGACCTCCGCGACGGCAACCAGGCGCTGATCGAACCGATGGGCCCGGAGCGCAAGCGCCGCATGTTCGAGACCCTGGTGAAGCTGGGCTTCAAGGAAATCGAGATCGGCTTCCCGGCCGCCAGCCAGACCGATTTCGACTTCTGCCGCGAGCTGATCGAGCAGAACCTGATTCCCGATGACGTGACCGTGCAGGTGCTGGTGCAATGCCGGCCGGAGCTGATCGAGCGCACCTTCGAGAGCCTGAAGGGCGCCAAGCGCGCCATCGTGCATTTCTACAACTCCACCTCCACGCTGCAGCGCCGCGTGGTGTTCGGCATGGAGAAGGAAGGCATCACCAAGATCGCCACCGATGCCGCCGCGCTGGTGAAGGAACTGGCCGCCGCCGCGCCGGAAACCGACTGGGTGTTTCAGTACTCGCCGGAAAGCTTCACCGGCACGGAAGTGGATTACGCGGTGGAAATCTGCGAGGCGGTGATGGATGTGATCCAGCCGACGCCGCAGAAGCGCATGATCTTCAACCTGCCGGCCACGGTGGAGATGAGCACGGCAAACATCTATGCCGACCAGATCGAGTATTTCCTTCGCAAGGTGAAGAACCGCGACTGCATCATCCTCAGCCTGCATCCGCATAACGACCGCGGCACCGGCGTTGCCGCTGCCGAACTGGGTGTGATGGCCGGCGCCGACCGCGTGGAAGGCACCTTGTTCGGCAATGGCGAGCGCACCGGCAATGTCGATGTAGTGACCCTGGCGATGAACCTGTTCAGCCAGGGCGTCGACCCGATGCTGGATTTCACCGACATCACCTCGGTGGCCCGCGTGGCGGAATACTGCAACCAGTTGCCGGTGCATCCGCGCCACCCGTATGTGGGCGAACTGGCCTTCACTGCTTTCTCCGGCTCGCACCAGGATGCGATCAAGAAGGGCATGGCGGCGCAGGGCCAGCGCAACGATAATGTGTGGGAAGTGCCCTACCTGCCGATCGACCCGGCCGATGTCGGCCGCGCCTACGAGCCGGTGATCCGCATCAACAGCCAATCCGGCAAGGGAGGCATCGCCTATGTGATGGAGCAGGATTACGGCATCGAACTGCCGCGCCGGCTGCAGATCGAGTTCAGCCAGGTGATCCAGAAGATCGCCGAGACGACCGGCAAGGAAATCTCGCCGGAGCTGATCTGGAACAGCTTCAAGGGTGAATATCTCGACCAGCCGGAGGCCGCCTACCGCTTCAAGAGCCACCGCACCTTGCCGGATGTGCATGCCTCCGACCGCCGCCTGCTCACCGCCGAGGTGGAGGTGAATGGCGAGAAGGTGACGTTGGAAGGCAGCGGCACCGGGCCGATCGACGCCTATATCGACGCGCTGAGCCGTCACAGCGGCCTGGTGCTGAACCTGATCGACTACCGCGAACATGCCATCGGCAAGGGCAGCTCCACCGAGGCCGCGGCCTTTGTCGAACTGAAGCGGCCGGATGGTTCAACCCTGTTCGGGGTCGGTTGCGACCGCAATATCGTTGCCGCCTCGCTCAAGGCGGTGACCTCGGCAGCCAACCGCCTCATGGCTGGTGGCTGACAGGCAGTATCGGCGCCACTGGGGCGGGTTCCCGTCCCAGTGGATGCCCTTGGGTATTTATTGCACAAAATGCGCGTTTTTTAGGCGGCAGTTCATCGCCCTCCGCAGGATGGCCTCGGCTTAGGCGCTGAATCTGCCTCTAACCCCGCGACGACTCGGGCTTGCAATCGCGGTTTCGAACCGGCACGGTTCTTGAAGGAGTGATGGGGCGAAACGCCCGAGCCCGTTTTCCGCCCTTCTGGCGGTCGGGGCGGGCCGGCGAAAACGTTGAGGAGTGCGAGACATGAAACTGGTCACGGCTGTCATTAAGCCATTCAAGCTCGACGAGGTGCGCGAAGCACTTACCGCCCTCGGTGTCGAAGGCCTCACGGTAACCGAGGTCAAGGGCTTCGGGCGGCAGAAGGGCCATACTGAGATTTACCGCGGCGCGGAATACGCCGTCAGCTTCCTGCCCAAGGTGAAGATCGAAGTGGCCGTGAAGTCGGCCCTGGCCGACCGCGTGGTGGAGGCGATTCAGACCGCCGCCAAGACCGGCCAGATCGGCGACGGCAAGATTTTCGTCCTCGACCTGGAGAAGGCCCTGCGTATTCGTACCGGCGAAACCGACGACGACGCGCTCTAAGTATCCATTTCCGGCTTAACGCGCCGGCTGCCGTAGCGTCCCACTTCCTCCGGGGACCCGCGCCTTGCAAGCGCGACGGCAGCCGGTTCGCGTCTCTGCGCTGCCCTGTTCAAGTATCGAGATCATAGCGCGCCGCGATATCCGCCCGCGCTTCGGCCATTATTTCACCCAGGCGTGCGGCGACCATGCCGGCATCGCCCTCGCCACGACAGTGGACAGCCAGATTCTCGGCCGCAGCGGCCACCCCGTCCAACCCCAAAGTGCCGGCGCTGCCCTTGATGGTATGGGCAAGACCCGCCAGCGCGGCGCGGTCACCCGGGGCTACCGCCGCCAGCTTGACGCTGAAATCGTCCAGGAAGCCTGCGAGCATCGCCGCCGTCTCCTCGCGGCCCAACCGGCGTTCCAGCCGGGCGATACGATCCTCGCCGAAACGTTCCACGCTGCTTCCGACTGCCTCGACAGGTGGCAAGGCCAGCAGGCCAGCCAGCACACGGTAGAGCGTCGCCGGTTCGAAGGGCTTGCCGAGATGCGCATTCATGCCGGCCGCCAGGCAGGCCTCCACATCCTCGGGCAAGGTATTCGCGGTCATCGCCACAATCGGCAGCGTGGCAAAACGGCCGCCCAGCGCGCGCATCCGGCGGGTGGCCTCCAGGCCATCCATGCCCGGCATCTGCATATCCATCAGCACGGCGTCGAACGGCTCGCTGCGCACCACCGCCAGCGCCTCGAAGCCATCGCTTGCCACCACCACGGCATGGCCATCCTCGCGCAACAGCGTGGCCGCGATGCGCTGGTTCACCAGATTGTCTTCCACCAGCAGCAGCCGGCGCGGCGGCAGGCGCAAAAGCGGCTCGCCGCTATCGCGCTGAGGTGCCTGGCCGAGCGGTATGGTGATCTCGAACCAGAAGGTGGAGCCGGCGCCTAGCGCGGAATCGACCTCGATGCGCCCCCCCAGCAACTCCACCAGTTTCTTGGAAATGCTCAAGCCAAGGCCAGTGCCACCATAGCGCCGGGTGATCGAGGAATCCGCCTGCGAGAAGGCCGCGAACAGTTTCTCGCGCTGCTCCGGCGTGATGCCGATGCCGGTATCGCGGACAGCGATCAGCACCCGTTCCGCCTCGCCATCCCCTTCCAGGCGTCGCACTTCCAGCACCACCGACCCTGCTTCGGTGAATTTCAGTGCATTGCCCACCAGATTGAGCAACACCTGGCGCAGCCGAGTCGGATCACCACGATGCCACTGGCCAAGCATGGGATCGATCTCGCTGCGCAACACCAACGCCGGTTTCTCGGCAGCACGCTGCGCCAGCATCGACAGCACCGAACCGCAGAGTTCGGCCAGCGAGAAGTCGATCCGCTCGACCTCCACGCGCCCGGCTTCCAGCTTGGAAAAATCCAGGATGTTATCCAGGATCGCCAGCAGCGCCCGGCCCGAGGACAGCACGGTCTCGACCCGCTCGCGCTGCTCATCATTCAGTCCGCTGCGCAGCAGCAGTCGCGTCATGCCCAGCACGCCGTTCATTGGCGTGCGGATCTCATGGCTCATCACGGCGAGGAATTCCGCCTTGGCGCGCGCCGCCTGCTCCGCCGCTTCCTTGGCAGCGGTCAATTCGGTGATATCGAGTGCCACGGTCAGAATCTGGCGGATATCGTCGTCGCGATCCTTGATCGGCAGCTTGTTATAGAGCCAGACGCGCAGCCGACCCTGTGCATCCGGATGGCGCACTTCAACAAAGCCGGTCTCGCGCCCGCTCTGCAGTACCTGGGATTCATAATCATGGATGAAGTCCGAACGCCGCTCGCCGAACACTTCATCCGCCAGCTTGCCGAGCAGGCGATCCGGTGCCAGGCCCACCACTTCCTCGGCGAAATAGCGGTTCACCAGCACATAGCGCAGGTCGATATCCTTGAGATGGATCGCTACCGGCAGCGCATCCATCACGGTCTGCAAAGTGCGCCGGCTCAGTTCGATCAGTCTCTCGGCCTGCTTGCGCTCGGTGACCTCGAAGGACAGCGACAGCACGCCCTCGACACTGCCATCTGCCGCCAGCAGCGGCAGCTTGTTGGTCTGCCAATCCCGCAGCCGCCCCTGCGCATCGGGGAATGTCTGATCGAATTTGTTGGCCTCGCCATGCTGCACGGCGGCATCGTCCATCTGCGGCGACACCCGGCTCGGCGTTGCCTGGAACAGTTCCATGGCAGTGCGGCCCAATGCCCGGTCGGCGCTGACGCCATTGATCTCCTGGAAATGGCGATTGACCAGGCGATAGCGCAATTCGCGGTCTTTCACGCTGATGATGACCGGCAGGCCATCCAGCACCGTGCGCAGCAGACGACGGCTCTCCTCGGTGGCGCGTTCCGCCTGTTTCTGCCGCGTCACATCCAGGGTAACGGTGAGGATCTGCGCCACGCGGCCATCCTCGCCACGGATCGGCAGCTTATTGTAGAGCAGATGCTGGGTCTGGCCGCTGGCCTCCCAGTGGCGCTCGATATCGACAAAGCCGGTAGCAATACCATGGGTCAGAATCTGGCGGTCCTGCTCATTGGTACGGTCGGCAATACCGGGACCTTGCGGCACACCAACAGCCACTTCCTCCATGCGTTTGCCAAGCAACCTGTCCGCCGGCTGGCCGACAAAGCCGGCGAATTGCCGGTTGACCATGACAAAGCGGAGCTGATCGTCCTTGAGACTGACCGCAATGGGCAATTCATCCAGCACCATCTGCAACATGCGCCGCGCCTGCTCGATCTCGCGCTGCGCCCGCTTCTGATCGGTGATGTCGAACACCACGGTCAGCACCTGATCGATGATGCCTTCGGCATTGCGCATCGGCACCTTGTTGATCAGCCAGGCGCGGTTGCGGCCGGAGGCATCGGGGAATGTGGCCTCGACAAAGCCGGTGGCGCGGCCGGTGGCCAGCACCCGGGCATCCAGCGCGGCGACATTGGCCGGTGCATGAAGCCCCGCCGCCTCGGCAGCGCGATGGCCCAGCAACTCGCTGGCGGGCCGCCCCACCACTTCGGTGAACTGCCGGTTGACCAGGGTGTAGCGGTGCTCGCGATCCTTCACCTGCAAGGCGACCGGCACTTCATCCAGCACCGTCTGTAACAGCAAGCGGCTTTCCTCGGCAGCGGAAATACTGCGGCGCAACTCGGTTATATCCGTGACGATGCAGACCGAACCGCCATCGGTGCGCGGATACGATTGCATGCGCAAAATCGTGCCATCCAGCCGCAGGATTTCACCTTCATGGGCGCGCCCGGCAGCCAGATCCAGCACTGCATCGCGCAGATAGTCACGCACGGCGGCGGGATCCTGGAAGCGGCCCGACGCCTTGTAGGACAGCAGGCTGTCGGCGCTTTCGCCCAGTTCCGGCCGGCCGGGCGGCAAGGCCAGCAGGCTGCCGAATTGCGCATTGCTCACCACCACGGCACGGCGCGCATCGAAAATCACCAGGCCCTGGCCCATGGCTTCCAGCGCGGTATCGATCACCGCCGATTTTTCCGCGAGATCGGCCTGGGCAATGCGCAGGTTGGCCAGCGCCGCATCGCTCTTGCGCCGCGCCGCCGAAACATCAAGCAGGGCCGCCTTGAACACATCGGTGGCACGCGCCATCTGGCCGATCTCGTTGCCTTCGGCCAGATGGGGGATATCGGTTTCAAGACGGCCAGCAGCCAGGCGGCGCATCGACTGGGTCATATCCGCCAGCGGCCGCACCGTGCGGCGCACCACCAGCCAGGCGCAGCCCAGGCCCAGCAGCAGACAGAACACGCCAACAAACAAATTGAACACCGCACTGGTCTGCAGATCGCGCAGCAGGCCGGCAGCCAGGCGCTGTTCCTCGGCGGCGGCCTGGCGACGCAGCTCGCCGGCACCTGCACCAATCTCGCGGCCACGCTCTGCCAGGGTGGCAATCTGGCGCAGCAGACTGTCATCAAGCTCGACGAGTTCGCCAAAGCGGCTTTCCACGTCGCCATGATCCGCCAGCATGAGCTGCACATCGCGGCGCGCGGCTTCGTCGCGCAACATCTCCTCGATTTCGAGCAGGTCCGGGCGCAACAGGTTGAGACGCTGATGGGCTTCCAGCAGCGGCGAGCGGGTGCCGGTGGCGAAGATTTCCAAGGCCAGAGCCTGGGCCTGGATCAGCCGCTGGCGCACCTCGCCGATGCGCCGTGCAGCACTCAGATCGCCCCGGCCCAGCGCGCCCGTGCCGAGCGCATCAAGGCCCGCCAGCACATGGCCGATCTTGGCCAGCCACTCTTGCCGCGCCTGCTGGCGCTGCTCCTGCATTGTCACCAAACCACCAAAAAGCTCGGTGAAACGGCCGAGTTCGCTTTGCAGGACACGCAAACCCCGGCTGCCTTCCACCTTGCCGAACCGCTCCAAGGCTTCCGTCATCGCAGCCGACAGCGTCACAATGCGGGCACCGATTTCGTCGCGCTGTTCGTTGCTGCGGCCAGAGGCATAGGTGAGCACCGCAAGCCGCAGTTCGGTGGTCGCGCGCTCCACATCCGTAGCCAGTGCCGCCAGGGCGGCACGGTCAGCCGAGGCCACCGCCTTGCGCTCGATCTCGCGCAAGGTGACAAGGCCGATGGCATTGGAGATCAGGATCACGCCGACCAGGGCCAGGAAGCCGCCGAAAATCAGCTTGCCGATGCTCAAGGACGGCTTCAGGGGCAGGCCCGGGGTGGTATCGGGCTCGATATCTTCAGTCAAAGGCTCTCCCCGCCTCAAGGTTGAGGCAGGTTAGAGCGGAATGCAGCTAAAATGAAGCGGCGGCGCACCAACTCTCGCAGCGCACACTGCCGGCAGTTCAGCTTTCGCGGCGCATGGCGCCGACCAGCCTCTCGACATTCAGGCGGTAAAGTCCGAGGTAGCTGTCGGCCTCGCCGCCCTTGGGCCCCAGGGCATCGGAATAGAGCCGGCCGCCCACTGTCACCTTGGCTTCCTTGGCGATCTGCTCGATCAGCCGGGGATTTACCACATTCTCGAAGAACAGGGCCTGCACCCGCTGGCGCTTGATCTGGCGAATCAGCTGCGCCACCGCTTCGGCCGAAGCTTCCGATTCCGTGTTCATGCCCTGGGGGGCCAGGAAATTGATCAGGTAGCGGTCGGCAAGATAGCCGAAAGCATCATGCTGAGTGATCACCTTGCGGTAAGCGCGCGGCACCGACTCAAACTGCGCCGAAGCCCAGGCATCGAGTGCCTTCAGCTCCGCCGCATAGGTGGCGCCACGCTGGCGGTAGCCTTCGGCATGCTGCGGATCGGCAGCAGCCAGACCCGCGACAATATTCGCGACATACGCCTGCATGCGCTGCAGGTCATGCCAGACATGGGGATCATCCTGCTGGCCGCCGGATTTCGCATCCGCCGGGCCATGGCTGTGGCCGGCATGATCATGGCCGGCAAGCTTGCGCGGCTGGATGCCCTGGGCTGCAACAATGCGCCGGCCCTTGAAGCCGGAGGCCGCCACCAGGCGATCAAGCCAGGTTTCGAAATTGAGGCCATTGGCGATCAGGATATCGGCGCTGGCGACAGCGCGGGCATCGGCCGGGCTGGGCTGAAAGACATGGGCATCACCGCCCGCCGGCACCAGGGTAGTAACGGCCAGGCGCTCGCCGCCAACCTGCTGCACGATATCGGCCAGAATCGAGAAGCTGGCGATGACCTTGAGCTTCTCCTGGGCCTGCGCCGGCAGGGCGGCAAACAGCAGCAGCAAAGCGAACAGCGTTGCGCGCATGGCTCAAGCCTCCAGGTGCCGCGTCGGCAGCAGCCGCAGCAGGATGCCCTGCACGCGGCCGAAAAACAGCGAGAGGATGTAAAACGCGCCACAGGCCAGCACGATGGCCGGGCCTGAAGGCAGATTGGCGTGGAAAGAGAGCAGCAGGCCGGCATAGCCGGAAACCGCCGCGATCAAGGCCGCCACCGCCATCATGCCCGGCAGCGACCGCGCCCAGAAACGCGCCGTTACCGCCGGCAGCATCATCAGGCCGACGGCCATCAGCGTGCCGAGTGCCTGGAAGGCAGCAACCAGATTCACTACCACCAGCCCCAGGAAAATCAGGTGATACAGCGTGCCGCCGCCGGTGCCACGCAGGCTGCGCAGGAAATCAGGGTCGAAGCCATCCAGCAGCAGCGGCCGATAGAGTGCCGCCAGCAATGCCAGGCTGACACTGCTGACCACGCCGAGCAGCAGCAAGGCTGCCTCATCCACCGCCAGCACGCTGCCGAACAGGATATGCATCACGTCGACGCTGGAACCGCGCATCGAGATCAGCGCCACGCCCAGCGCCAGCGCGATCAGGTAGAAGGCGGCCACGGAAGCATCCTCGCGCTGATCGGTGGCGCGCGTTGCCGCGCCCGCCGCCAGCACCACCACCAGGCCGGCGATCACGCCACCGATGGAAATCGCCGGTAGCGAGAAGCCGGCAATCAGGAAGCCGGTGGCGGCGCCGGGCAGGATGGCATGGCTCATCGCTTCGCCGAACAGGCTCATGCGCCGCAGCATCAGGATCACGCCGATCGGCGCCGAGCCGAGCGCCAGCGCGAAACAGGCAACCAGCGCCCGCTTCATGAAAGCGAATTCGAAGAAAGGCTGGATGAAGAAATCAAGCATGGTCAGGCCGCCGTATCGGTGGCGCAGATCGCCGCCTGGTCGGACCAGGATTCCGCCATCTGCCGGGCACGGAGCTGGTTCTGCGGCGTCAGCACGTCGGCCGTGCGGCCCCAGGCAATCGGCGCGCGGGCGAGATACAGCGCCTCCGGGAAACGGTTCTGCACCAGATCGAAATCATGCAACACCGCCACCACCGTGCGGGCCTCGCCATGCCAGCGGTGCAGCAGCGCCACCAGATCGCTCACCGTGCGGGCGTCAAGCGCATTGAACGGCTCATCCAGCAGGATCAGGCGGGCATCCTGCACCAGCACGCGGGCAAACAGCGCGCGTTGCAACTGC
This sequence comes from Ferrovibrio sp., assembly GCF_965278975.1. Classification (GTDB taxonomy): domain Bacteria; phylum Pseudomonadota; class Alphaproteobacteria; order Ferrovibrionales; family Ferrovibrionaceae; genus Ferrovibrio. The sequence continues at coordinate 2,943,316 of NZ_OZ257126.1, read as the reverse complement.
CCGCCGGAAAGCGTGGCCAACGGACGCTGCTCGAAATCTTCGAGGCCGACAGCGCCAAGCGCCTCGCGCGCCGCCGCGATGCCGCGCCGGCCGATACCGCCGAAGGGTCCGACATGCTGCCACTGGCCGAGCAACACCAGTTCCAGCACCGAGATCGGGAAGGCGCGGTCGAGGCTGGCCTGCTGCGGCAGGTAGGCGATGTCGCGCTGTTTCAGGACACCGCGCTCGATGCTGCCGCCGGCCAGCGGCAGCATGCCGGCCATGGCCTTCAGCAGCGTGCTCTTGCCGGCACCGTTCGGCCCCACCACCGCCGTGAGCGAACCGGCGGAAAAGCAGCCGCTCAGGTGATGCACCGCCGGGTGGCGGTCATAGGCGACCGTGACATTGCGGCAGGAGATATCGGTGCTCATGGCGGCAGGCTTCATTCGCTGAGCAACGCCCAGGCGATCAGGCCCCAGAGAACTGCCAGCAAAGGCAGCAGCCAGAGCAGGCGCTGCACCAGGCCGGCAGCCAGGAAGCTGACCGCCATAGTGCTCGCGGCAGGGCCGGACGCATGGCTGTGGCTGCCATGGTGATGGTGGCTATGATCGTGCTGATGATCGGACATGTTACTTTATAACATACGTGTAAAATTGCCCCGGTCAAGGCCCCCGCCCTAAAGCCGACATATTCTGCCGCCAATCAGGCCTTGCCCCAGCCCCCGTCCACGGGCTAGGCCGGGGCTATCTTTCCGTAACCCTGGTCCTGTAAGCCTGCCTCATGCCAACACCTGCCTCCGGGCCAACACCTGCCTCCGGTAAGCCCAGCCGCAAGAAGTCCTCCACCAAGGGCAGCAAGCGCTCCCAAGGTGGGCGGCGAGGTGGCTGGCTGCGCCGGATTCTGATCGGCGTGGTCCTGCTCGGCATCTGGGGCGTGGTGATGATTGGCGGCGTGGTCGGTTACTACGCCTATACATTGCCGAGCTTCAACGAGCTTTACGTCATCGAGCGGCGCTCTTCGATCTCACTGCGGGCGGCGGATGGCAGCATGCTGGCCACCTTCGGCGACCTCTATGGCGAGCACCGCAATCTCAAGGAACTGCCCAAGCACCTGCCGGAAGCCCTGATCGCCACCGAGGACCGCCGCTTCTACAGCCATTTCGGCCTCGATCCGATCGGCCTCGGCCGCGCCACCTTCGCCAATATCCGCGCCGGGCGCGTGGTGCAAGGCGGCTCGACGCTGACGCAGCAGTTGGCCAAGAATGTGTTCCTCGACACCAGCCGCACCATGAAGCGCAAGGTGCAGGAATTGCTGCTCGCCTTCTGGCTGGAGCGCAATTTCACCAAGGACCAGATCCTGGAGATGTATCTCAACCGGGTCTATTTCGGCGCCGGCGCCCATGGCGTCGAGGCCGCGGCACAGCGCTATTTCGACAAGCCGGCGACCAAGCTGAACCTCACCGAAAGCGCCATGCTGGTCGGCCTGCTCAAGGCGCCCTCGCGCCTGGCCCCCACCGGCAACATCAAATCCGCCCAGAGCCGCGCGGCGCAGGTGATCAACAACATGGTGGCCGCCGGCTTCATTGATGAAGCAGCGGCGAAGGCAGCGGCGGCAAAACCGGCGCAGCTTGCCCGCTCGCGGCTGCCGATGCCGAATGCGCGTTACTTCGCCGATTGGGCGGTGGAGGAAATCTATCAGCTTGTCGGCCGCGACCAGCCCGATCTGATCGTATGGACAACGCTGGATGCCCGTCTGCAACAGGCCGCCGAGCGTGCGGCGGAAACCGCCCTGAGCCGCGATGGCGAGAAACTGGATGTCGACCAGGCAGCCCTGGTGGCGCTCTCTCCCGATGGTGCGGTGCGCGCCATGGTCGGCGGCCGCGACTACCTGGAATCAAGCTTCAACCGTGCCACCCAGATGCGCCGCCAGCCGGGCAGCGCCTTCAAGCCGATCCTGTTCCTTACCGCGCTGGAAAACGGCATCCACCCGGAGGACAGCTTTATTGACGGCCCGATCAATGTCGAGAACTGGGCGCCGCGTAACTACAACGGCAAGTTCCAGGGCCCGACCACTTTCCGTGAGGCGGCGGCGCAATCCACCAATACCGTGGCGGTGCAGCTTTCCGAGCGCGTCGGGCGCCAGCGCGTGATCGAGACGGCGCGGCGGCTTGGCATCGTCAGCGACCTCAAACCGCATCCCTCGCTGGCGCTCGGCGCCTTCGAGACCGGCCTGCTGGAACTGACCAACGCCTACACTGCCTTCGCCAATGGCGGTTACACCGTGATGGCCTATGCGGTGCTGGAAATCCGCGATACACGGGGCAACGTGCTGTTCAAGCGCGATGGCCAGAGCGTGATGGCGCATATGATCGATGCGGAGCCCTTGAGCGAACTCAACGACATCCTGCAGGGCGTGGTGGAAAACGGCACCGGCCGCGCGGCGCGCATCGGCCGCCCGGCAGCTGGCAAGACCGGCACCACATCGGACTATCGCGATGCCTGGTTCATCGGCTACACGCCAGACCTGATCGCCGGTGTGTGGGTCGGCAACGACAACAACGCGCCAATGAACAAGGTTGCCGGTGGCGGCATGCCGGCGCAGATCTGGCGCGCCTTCATGCAGGAAGCGGTGAAGGGCAGCGAAGCCAAGCCGCTGATCCGCCAGCAGCCGCGCATTGAAACGCCGCTGGCCGGCATTACCTCACTGTGGGATCGTATTGTGCAGCAATTCAATGGCCGCCCTGCCGCACCCGCGCCAGCCCAGACATCGGGCAATGCTCCGCCGCCACCGCGCCAGACGCCCTTGTCGGACAGCAACATGCAGCCGCCTGTACCCCAGCAACCGGCCTCCCAGGAAAGCGCCGAACCGCGGATGATCTGGCAGGTTGGCCCGCAGCCGATTAGGCAATAACATGGCCGCCATGCGTATGCTTGCCCGCCTCACTTTCGCCCTTACCCTGCTGCTGAGCGCCAGCCTGACCCGCGCGTCGGAGACCGCAACCGTGTTCCAAGGCACCGTGCAAGGCGTTGGCAATACGCCGCTGGCCCTCACTCTGGTGATGCCGGCAGGTCGGCAGCAGCCGCCCAAGGGCTGGCCGGCGCTGCTGCTGATCCAGGGCAGCGGCCCCACCGACCGCGACGGCAACCAGCCGCCGCAGATCCGCTCCGATCTGCTGCGCCAGATTTCAGAGTATCTGGCAGTGCAGGGCTTCGCCACGTTGCGCTACGACAAGCGCGGCATGCATGCCAACAATGCCAGCCTGCCCACCGATGCAGCCGCCTATCCCGATTTCTTCCGCTGGGAAAATTTCGTCGGCGATGCCATGGCCGCCTTCCGCTTCCTGGCCGAGCATCCCGGCATCGACGGCGGCCGCACCGGCCTGCTGGGTCATTCCGAAGGCGGCATGATCGCGCTTTCGGCCGCAGCGCAGTTAAAACCTGCGCCGGCAGCCCTGGTGCTGACCGCCACGCCGGGCCGGCGCATGGATGCGGTGATCCCGGAACAGCTTGAGCGGCTGCTGGTTGAGCAGCAGGCCCCGGCCAACCAGAGCCGGGCCTTGCTGGCGGCCAACCGCCGCATCATGGATACCATCATCAATACCGGGCAGGTGCCGGCCGAGATGCCGCGTGGCCTGGCGCCGCTCTACCCCGCCTATGCCGGCCCGTTCCTGCAGGCTTTCCTGCGCCTTGATCCCGGCAATCTGGCCCGCGCCTTTGCCGGTCCGGCCCTGGTGCTGCAAGGCCAGGCCGATACCCAGGTTTCAGCTGAACGCGACGCCCCGGCGCTGGACAATGCCTTTGCCGCGCGCGGCCCGGCGCCGCACAGCCTGCGCCTGTTCCCGCAGCTCAACCACAATTTCAAGAGCCGCGCAGTGCCGGATATGTCTGGCCCGGTGGGTGAAGAAATGCTGCGGGCTTTGAGCGAATGGCTCGGCCCGGCGCTGGGCAGCGATTAGCTGCGCCGCACGATCAGCCAGTAGGATGATGCGTTCAGCACGCCCATGGCGGCGATAGTGGCCGCCAGCGGCAGAGCCGTGCCATCCAGTGCATGGCCGACAAAAATGCCGACACAGGCCGCCACCGTCATCTGCATGAAGCCCATCAGCGAAGCGGCAGAGCCCGCCATCTGCGGAAATGGCTGCAGGCCGCCGGCCTGGGCCTGCGGCATGGTGAGGCCGACGCCTGCCGTGTAGAGCAGCATCGGCAGCACCACGGCCAGCCAATGGCCCTGCCCGCCTTGAATATTGAAATACAGGATCAGCGCCAGCATCAGCAGGCCGCCACCGGTGCAAAGCCCGACACCGAGTTGGAGCATGCGGTCGACACCCAGCCGCACGGTGAGCCGCGCCCCGATCAGCGCCCCGGTGATATAGCCGATCACCACCATGCCGAAGCAGAAACCATAGGTGATTTCCGGCACGCCATAGACGCCGATCAGCACGAAGCTGGACCCGGAAATGAAGGCGAACAGGCCGCCATAGCAGAAGGCGATGCAGCCGACATAGCCCCGGAACCGCTGGTGCCGCAGCAGCGTGCCGAAATTGCGCAACATCGGCAGCGGCTGCGTGGCCGTGGGATCAAGCCGGGTGTTGCTTTCCGCCAGCAGCAGGGCGATGGCCAGCCATAGCGACACGCCGATCAGCGCCATGGCGACGAAATTCGCCTGCCAGCCGATATAACTGTGCAGGAAGCCGCCCAGCACCGGCGCCACCGCCGGGGTGAGGCCCAGCGCCATGGCGATCATCGACATCATGCGGGCGGCGCGCTCGCGGTCGAACAGGTCGCGCACCACGGCACGGCCCAGCACCACGCCGGCACAGGCGCCGCAGGCCTGCACGAAACGCCAGGCGATCAGCGCCTCGATGCTCGGCGACAGCGCACAGGCAATGCTGGCGAAGATGAAAATGGCAACACCGGCCAGCAGCACCGGCTTGCGCCCGAAACGGTCGGAAAGCGGGCCATGAATAAGCTGCGTCACCGCGAAACCGGCGAGGAAGGCAGACAGCGTAAGCTGCACCGTCGCCGTATCGGTCTGATAGAGACGCGCCAGGCTCGGCAGCGAGGCGAGATACATATCGGTGGAAAGCGGGCCCAGCGCTGTGATGCAGCCGAGTAGCACCACCATCGCCAGCGAATCCTTGTTCAGTTTCGCCATCCGCTTCCGCCTACCCCACCAGATGCAATGCCGCGCCATGGCGCTTGAGCCAGTGCCGCGCGGCGCGCATTTCCGCATCGCCGCCGCTCAAGCGCGCCACCAGCCGCCAGAACGCATCGCCGTGATCCATATGGCGCAGATGCGCCACTTCGTGTGCCACCATGTAACGCACGATGCCCGGCGGCGCCATGATCAGGCGCCAGGAGAAGGACAGGTTGCCGCCAGCCGAACAACTGCCCCAGCGGCTGGAGGTATCCCGCACCGTGACGCGGCTGAGGCTCAGCCCTTCACTGGCCGCCAGGCTGCGGGCCTGGGCGGCGAATTCCTCCCGCGCGCGGCTCTTGAGCCAGTCGCGCAGCCGCCTTGGCAGATGCTCCGGCTGGCCGGCGACCAGGAGTTCCCCGCCCTCGCGCCAGACCGCACCGCGCGCCCGCTGCTGTGGGCAGTGCCGGATGGTGAGCGTTTCACCGAGAAATGGCAGGCTGCCGCCATCTGCCCACGGAGGGGATTGCGGCCGTTCCGCCTGACGCGCCAGGATCCAGCCGGCCTGTTCCGCCATGAATTGCTGCCCGGCCTGCAGGCTGGCGCGTTTCGGCAGCACCAGCACAACGGCGCCATCGCGCGGCATGACGCGCAGCAACATACGGCGGGCCCGCGCATCGCGACGCAGCGTAAAGGGAAACGGGCGTCCATCCAGCACCACCTGATCGGCGGCCCACTCGATTGTGTGCGAATAACCCTTGGTCACGGACGGCCCCTGTCATATAACTGTAACCATGCTGACGCGGAACCGTCGCGGCATGAAAACTATAAAGTCGGGCTCCCCCGACAGGGTGGGAAATTTAGCATTGGAGACGGAATAATGAAAACCACAGGGACTTCTGTTGGCTTTGGCGCGCGCCTGGCGCTGACGCTGCTTGCCGGCACCGCGCTGATTGCCTCCTCCTCCGCCGCCCTGGCGCAGGCCAAGGATAACCGCATCGAGCTGCAGTGGTGGCATGCCATGACCGGCGCGCTGAATGACCGCGTCAACGAGGTTGCCGACGGCTTCAACAAGGGCCAGGACAAGTACAAGATCGTTGCGGTCAACAAGGGCAGCTACCCTGAGACCCTGACCGCCGCCATGGCCGCCTTCCGCGCCGGCAAGGGCCCGCATGTCGTGCAGGTGTTCGAAGTCGGCACCGGCACCATGATGGCCTCGCGCGCCGCCATCAAGCCGGTCTATGAGCTGATGGCCCAGAACGGCTACAAGTTCGATCCGGGTTCCTACATCTCGGCAGTGACGGGCTACTACAGCACCTCGGACGGCCGCATGCTGTCCTTCCCGTTCAATTCCTCCACCCCGGTGATGTATTACAACAAGGACGCCTTCGAGAAGGCCGGCCTGAACCCGAACCAGCCGCCGAAGACCTGGCAGGAAATGGATGGCGTGGTCCGCAAGCTGAAGGCTTCCGGCTCCACCTGCCCGTTCCAGTCCAATTGGCAGACCTGGATTCAGCTGGAGAACTTCTCGGCCCTGCACAACGTGCCGTTCGCCAGCAAGTCGAATGGCTTCGATGGCTTCGACACCCAGCTGCAGTTCAACAGCCCGCTGCATGTGCGCCACATCACCCAGCTTTCCACCTGGATGAAGGAAGGCCTGATGACCTATGGCGGCCGCAAGAACGAGCCGAACGCCAAGTTCGTCTCGGGCGAGTGCGCCATCCATATGGAAAGCTCGGCTGGCTACGCCACCTTTGCCCGCGGCGCCAAGTTCAAGTGGGGCATCTCGATGCTGCCTTACTACAGCGACGTGGCCGGCGCGCCGCAGAACTCGATCATCGGCGGTGCCTCGCTGTGGGTGCTGGCCAAGCATAAGACCGAAGAATACAAGGGCGTTGCCCAGTTCTTCGATTACCTGGCCGCGACCGAAAGCCAGGTGGCATGGCATAAGGCGACCGGCTATCTGCCGATCACCCCGATGTCCTACGAAGCCACCAAGGCCCAGGGCTTCTACGCCGCCAACCCGGGTACCGACACCTCGGTGCAGCAGATGATGCTGAAGCCGCCGACGGCCAACTCGAAGGGCCTGCGTCTTGGCAACTTCGTCCAGATCCGCGACGTGATGGACGAAGAGCTGGAAGCGGTCTGGTCGGGCAAGAAGTCGCCGAAGGAAGCGCTTGATACCGCCGTCGAGCGCGGCAACCGCCTGCTGCGCCAGTTCGAGCGTGACAACAAGCGCTCCTAAGCGCCCGTAACAGGATCGGCCCGCGTCTTGACTTTGTCAGGCGCGGGCCTTTTCTTGAGGCAAATCTAGAGAATCGCGAGCAATGGAAAAGCGCGTCGTCTTCAAGCATAAGCTGCTGCCCTATCTGCTGCTGTCGCCGCAGATCGCGATCACTATTGTGTTTTTCTTCTGGCCCGCCGGCCAGGCTGTTGTGCAGTCGGTACTGCGCGAGGATGCTTTCGGCACGTCCAGCCAGTTCGTGGGCATGGAGAATTTCCTCAACCTGCTGGAAGACGACTATTACCTGAATTCCTTCAAGGTCACGGCGGTGTTCAGCCTGCTGGTGACCTCCATCGGCTTGAGCGTCTCGCTGCTGCTCGCCGTGATGGCCGACCGCATCATCCGCGGCGCCATGGCCTACAAGACCATCCTGATCTGGCCCTATGCCGTGGCACCGGCCGCCGCCGGCGCGCTGTGGAGCTTCGTGTTCCTGCCGGGCCAAGGCATTGTCGCCTATGTGCTGAAGCAGATGGGCTATGACTGGAACTTCCTGATCAATTCCGGCCAGGCCATGACGGTGGTGGTAATCGCCGCCACCTGGAAGCAGATCAGCTACAATTTCCTGTTCTTCCTTGCCGGCCTGCAATCGATTCCGAAATCGCTCATTGAGGCCGCCGCGATCGACGGTGCTAGCCCGACCCGGCGGTTCTGGACCATCATCTTCCCGCTGCTCTCCCCCACCCTGTTCTTCCTGGTGGTGGTGAACGTGGTTTATGCCTTCTTCGAAACTTTCGGCGTAGTGCACGCCACCACGCGCGGCGGCCCGGCCAAAGCAACTGAAATCCTGGTCTACAAGGTGTGGTATGACGGCTTCGAGGCGCAGGATCTTGGCGGCTCCTCGGCGCAGTCCGTGGTGCTGATGCTGATCGTGATCTGCCTCACCGTGCTGCAGTTCCGCTACATCGAGCGCAAGGTGCATTACTGATGATCGAGCGCCGCCCCGTTGCCGATTTCATCAGCCATGCCACGCTGACCCTGGTGGGCCTGATCGTCGCCTTCCCGATCTACCTGGCGATCATTGCCGCATCCCATACCATCCCCGACCTGGCGCAATCGCCGATGCCGATGCTGCCGGGCGCGGAGTTCTTCAAGAACACCGCGCAGGCGCTGTTCGAGGGTCCGCAGCTCGTTGGCGTTTCCGGCGGCACGCCGGCGCTGCTGCTGATGGCCAACAGCCTGTTGATGGCGGTGAGCATTGCCGTCGGCAAGATCATCATCTCGCTGCTTTCCGCCTTCGCCATCGTCTATTTCCGCTTCCCGCTGAAGAATTTCTTCTTCTGGATGATCTTCATCACCCTGATGCTGCCGGTCGAAGTGCGCATCATTCCCACCTACAAGATCGTTGCCGATCTCGGCTTGCTGGATACCTATACCGGTCTGGTGCTGCCGCTGATCGCCTCCGCCACCGCCACCTTCCTGTTCCGCCAGTTCTTCATGACCGTGCCGGACGAACTGGTGGAAGCGGCCCGCATCGATGGTGCCGGCCCAATGCGCTTCTTCTGGGATGTGCTGGTGCCGCTGGCCCGCACCAGCATCGCGGCGATGTTCGTGATCCAGTTCATCTATGGCTGGAACCAGTATCTGTGGCCGTTGCTGATCGCATCCGATGCGAATTACCAGACCATCGTGCTGGCCATTGGCCGCTTGGTGCGCGCACCCGATGCCTTCCTGGAATGGCCGGTGATCATGGGCATGGTTGTGCTGGCGCTGTTGCCGCCGGTGGCGGTGGTGGTGCTGATGCAACGCTGGTTCGTCAAGGGACTTGTGGAAACGGAGAAGTAAGCCGCCATGGCAAAGGTGACGCTCAACAGCGTTAAGAAGAATTACGGCTCGCTCCGGGTCATCCATGGCGTCGACATGGAGATCAAGGATGGTGAATTCATCGTCATCGTTGGCCCCTCGGGCTGCGGCAAGTCCACCTTGCTGCGCATGATTGCCGGCCTGGAAGCGATCACCGATGGCACCATCAGCATCGGTGATCGGGTGGTCAACGATGTCGAACCGGCCGACCGCGACATCGCCATGGTGTTCCAGAACTACGCGCTCTACCCGCATATGAGCGTGTATGAGAATATGTCCTACGGCCTGCGCATCCGTGGCATGAGCAAGGAAGAAATCGCCAAGCGTGTTGCCCGCGCCGCGGAAATCCTGCAATTGCAGCCTTATCTGCAGCGCCGTCCGCGTGAACTTTCCGGCGGCCAGCGCCAGCGCGTTGCCATGGGCCGTGCCATCGTGCGCGAGCCGAGCGTGTTCCTGTTCGACGAACCGCTTTCCAACCTGGATGCCAAGCTGCGCGTGCAGATGCGGCTGGAGATCAAGCGGCTGCATCAGCAGCTTGGCGTCACCTCGGTCTATGTCACCCATGACCAGGTGGAGGCGATGACGCTGGCCGACCGCCTGATCGTGATGAACCAGGGCCGCGCCGAGCAGATCGGCACGCCGGCCGAGGTCTACACCACCCCGGCAACCACCTATGTCGGCGGCTTCATCGGCAGCCCGCCGATGAACTTCCTGAGCTGCCAGGTGGCTGGCGGCGTGGCGCAGTTGCAGGATGGCAGCCGGTTGTCGCTGCCTGCGGCCTATGCCAATGCGCCTGCCGGCGCCTATACGCTGGGTTTGCGCCCGGAGCATATGCTGCTGGTACGCCCCGGCGACAGCGGTGCGCCGGCCGCCGGCCGCCTCAGCCTGAAAGTAGATGTGGCCGAAGAACTGGGCGCCGATACGCTGCTGCATGGCAAGATCGGTGGCGAAGACGTGGTGGCGCGCGTGCCGAGCAATGCCGGCTATCACGACAACAGCCAGCCGATACTCAACGTCGACAGCAGCCAGCTGCATCTCTTCGACAAGGAAACCGGCAAGCGCCGTGGCGCCTGAGGCTCGACGCGCTTTTTCAGGCTGGCTTTAAAACACCAGGCCAGAGCTGAAATTGCTGGTTTCGGTGGACAGGTTGGGCCGGGATTCCGCCGCCGTGCGGCTGATCGCCGTGCAGGCATAGGTGACGCGCACCGGCGCTGCCAGCGAGCAGTGATCCAGGTCGCTGCGGTTCTCCAGCAGCTTCGGGTTGGCACAATGCTGCACCACCAGACCCCGCACCGTCTGCGCCTTGTGCAGGGTCGCGTTGTAGCAGACCGAGAACAGCGGCAGCGCCGAGGCCGGGTCGAGCGTCTGGTTTTCCACCGTGATAAAGTAAGGCTCGTTCAACGCACCGGTGGCGCCGCAGCCAGACAGCAGGCCGCAGCCGAGCAGCAGGGCGGCAAGAGAGCGGCGGCGGGCATGGGTATTTGGCATGGTGGCCACTTTGCCGGGCGCCCCCTGCTCTTGCAAGCCCCAGCCATATACCCGGCCTGGCTAACCCTGGTATTGCAGGCCATGATTTCGGCATAATCCGGTGCTGCCATGGCGGCATCAACAACGAGGCTTGAGCATCATGATTCCGCAGACCGACCCGAAGGCCGCCTATCTGGCGCAGCAGGCCGAGATCGATGCCGCGATCCGCCGCGTGCTGGAAGGCGGACGCTACATCCTCGGCGAGGAAGTGAGTGCCTTCGAGGCTGAATTCGCTGCCTATGCTGGCGCCAAACAGGGCGTTGCTGTGGCCAGCGGCACCGATGCCCTGATTCTCGCCTTCCGCGCCCTCGGCCTTGGTCCGGGCGATGCCGTGTTCACCGTGTCGCATACCGCCGTTGCCACGGTATCGGCCATCGAACTGGTTGGCGCCACCCCGGTGCTGCTGGATGTGGATGCCTATTACGGCCTCGATCCGGCGCAACTGGAAAAGACCCTGGCCGCCTGGCCTGCCGGTGCGGCCAAACCGAAGGCCATCGTGCCAGTGCATCTCTATGGTCAGGCCGCTGACATGCCAGCCATCGCGGCAATCGCCGCCAAGCATGGCCTTGCCATCATTGAGGATGGCAGCCAGGCCCATGGCGCGCGCCTTGGCGGCATCGGTATCGGCCATTGGGGCCAGCTCACCGCCTATTCGCTCTACCCGACGAAGAATCTCGGCGCCATCGGCGATGGCGGCATCATTACCACCGAGGATGCAGCCGTGGCGACGCGGCTCAAGGAATTGCGCGAATATGGCTGGCGCGAGCGTTATGTCAGTGCCATCACCGGCATGAACAGCCGCCTTGATCCGCTGCAGGCAGCGATCCTGCGGGCGAAGCTGACACGGCTGAAGGCCGATACCGCCCGGCGCCAGGCCATTGCTGCGCGCTATGATGCCGGGCTGAAAAATCTGGATGGCATCAGCCTGCCCGCAACCCGCACCGGCGCCGAGCCGGTCTACCATCAATATGTGATCGATGTGGGCGCCGCCCGCCGCGACGCCCTGCGCGATACCTTGGCCAAGGCGGGTGTCGGCACACTGATCCACTACCCGGTGCCGGTCCACCTGCAACCGGCCTATCAGGGCCGCGTGCCGCTGGGTGTCGGCGGTCTTGCCCGCACCGAGGCAGCGGCCAAGGCTATCCTCAGCCTGCCGATGTTCCCGCAGCTCAGCGACGCCCAGGCGGATGCCGTGATTGCTGCCGTCAGACAATCAGTCTGACGGCCGATTATCGGCGTCAGGCCGTGCGCGTGACGAGGATGACGCCGGCGCAGATCAGCGCGATGCCGGCCAGCTTGGGCAGGCCGAGCGGCTCGCCGTAGAGCCAATAGGCTGCCAGCGCCACCACTACATAGGATAGCGACACCATCGGGAAGGCGACCGATACCGGCAGCTTGCGCAGGGCATACATGTAGCAAAGCGCGGCCAGGAAATAGAGCCCGAGACCGATGATCGATTGCGGCGCCAGGAATTGCGCCAGCAGCCCTTCCTGGCCGGCATCGGCGCCGGATTTCAGCAGCATCTGACCGGCCACGCCGATCAGCACGCCAAGCGCCAGCACAACATAGAACTGCATCATTGCGGTGCTCCGGCTTCGGCCTTTTCGTTACGCTGCACGTCGCGCACCACGAATTGCGGCCGCTTGTTCACCGCCAGGAACATGCGACCGAGATACTCGCCGACCAGGCCCAGCATGATGAGCTGCACGCCGGCCAGCAGCAGCACGGCGGCCATCAGCGAGGCCCAGCCCTGCGGGCGGTCGGCCGAGATCAGCGCCTCCACCAGCACAACGACAAAGCCGAGCACGCCCAGCCCCGCCATCGCCACCCCGACCAGGGTGCCGACGCGCAGCGGTATCACCGAGAAATTCAGGAACATGGAAAGGAACAGACGGAACAGGCGGGCCAGCGTGTAGTTGCTGCGCCCCTCGGCGCGCGGCAGATGCGCCACCTGCAGCCGGCCGATATTCTGCGTGATCTGCATGATCAGGCCATCGATATAGGGAAACGGCCCATCGTGATCCCCCACCGCGCGGATGAGGAAGGCGTTCATGCAGCGGAAGCTGGAAAGATACAGGCCTTTGGGCTTGTCGAGCAGATAATCGGCGCACCAGTTGGTGAAGCGGCTGCCGATATTGCGCCAGGACTCGTGCTTTTTTTCGGCATAATAGGTGTAGACCACGTCGAAGCCGCCATCGCGGGTATGGCGCCACAGCCGCAGCACTTCCTCGGGCGGGTTCTGCAGATCGTCATCCATGGTGATGACATGCGCACCGCGGGCATGCTTCAGGCCGGCCATCACCGCATTATGCTCGCCGTAATTCCGCGACAGGTTGACGATGCTCAACGCAACGCTGTTGGCATTGCAGAGGTCGCGGCAGACGGCGAGGGAGTTATCCGGGCTGCAATCATTGACCAGCACGATTTCAAGGCCGCCTTCGACCTCCAGCCGCGCCAGGGCATCGACAAGCGTCGGCACACTGTTGGCGCCGTTATAGACCGGCACCACGATGGACAAGGCAAAGAGCGGCGCGGGACTCGTGTTCATGGCTTTCTCGCTTGTACCCATACAGATCCGCCGAAGGGCAGGCCAAGACCCAGCCGGGCCAGGGCACGCTCCAGGGCAGTGACGGCGAAGAATACCCGGTCGAGCAGCGGCGGAAATGGTTTCACGTCGCTTTCCTGCTGTGCCTGCCCGGTGGTCAGCCGATGCAGCAGCATTAGAGGAAACAGCAGGCTGTTCCAATAGCCTGCCGCCTCAACCTGGAACCCGGCCCGTTCCAGCGCCACCCGGGCGCCGGTGGCAGTGTAGCGGCGGACATTGTGGACATGGCGGTCATGGCCCGAGGCCATCCAGGCATAGGCCGGCAGGCTGAGCAGCAGCCGGCCACCCGGGACCAGGCAGCGGTGGAATTCGGCCAGAGCCGCTGCCTCGTCCACGGCGGCATGGCCCAGCACGTCATTGGAGACGATGGTGTCGAAGCTGGCATCGGCATAGGCCAGGCCGTTAACCGACCCGACCGCCACCGGCAGGCTGGTCTTGTCCCGCGCCAGGGCCGCCGCTTCGGCGTCATACTCTACTCCCTGGGGTAGAATTGGCATTCCCGACAGCTTCAGATAGAGAAGAAACCCCCCGGTGCCGCAGCCGGCATCCAGCAGGCGGGAACCAGCTGCCGGCCCAAGCCGTTGCAGCCGCTGCAATACGCCGGCATGCAGCGCCCTGTACCACCACATGCTCTCTTCCAGCGCCGCCATGCGGCGGTATTCATCGCGCTGCATCCCGAGATACCCGTTGATTCCGAACGAAGTGAATGATTTACCAAGTCCCGGTAGATTTGTCCCGGCCCCCTGGAGGGGGCGTAGCGATAGCATGAGCCACATCCAGCCCGCCGACCTGCCGCCCCCCAGCCTTGCAGCTGAGCGCCGCGACCCCAGCCGCAGCCTGCTGCTGCGTCTCGACTGGTCGCGCCTGCTCTATGGCTTCCTGCTGGTGCTCTGCGCCACCTGGATCGTCGGGTACTTCTTCCCGCCGATCAATCATGACACAGCGGTGCTGCTTTATATCTCCAAGGTGTGGCTGGAAGGTGGCAAGCTTTATGTCGATGCCATCGACATGAACACGCCGCTGACCTTCGTGCTGCATCTGCTGCCGGAAGCTTTGGCGAAAGTAACCGGCCTGCCCGGCACCACCTTGCTGGTGGTCTGCCTCGCCATCGGCATCGCCGCTTCCTACATGACCTGCCGCTGGGTGCTGGCCGCCAGCCTGGACCCGGCCCATGCCACCGCCGACGCCCTGCTGCCGCTGCTGCTGCTGTTTTTGCTGATCGTGTTTCCGAACCAGACCTTCGGCCAGCGCGAACATATCCTGCTGGTGCTGGCCATCCCCTATCTGCTGGTCGCCTCGGGTCGCGCTCAGGGCGAAGACTTGAGCCAGCGATTGCGCCTCACAACCGCCCTGCTCGCCGGCATCGGCTTCTGCATCAAGCCGTATTTCATCGCCATCCCCGCGCTGGTCGAACTCTATGTACTGGCGCGGCGCGGCTGGCGTGCCGAACTGCGCGACCCGGTGCCCTGGAGCATGCTGGCGGTGGGCATGGCACACGCGCTGTTTGCGCTGTTCGTGACGCCGGAATACTTCACCATCGCACTGCCGATCGCGCGTGAATTCTATTCCGTGGTCAGCGACACCGACTGGCTGAACCTGATCACCGGCCCGCATCTCGGCCCGCCCAGCGTGATCCTGCCGCTGCTCGGCATCCCGGCCTGGTTCGCGATCCGCTCGGATCTGGCACGTGTCATCTGGCTCGCCGGCCTTGGCGCGCTATTCTCTGCCTATGCCCAGGGCAAGGGCTGGCCCTACCAGGCGATGCCGGCCCAGGCGCTCACCCTGCTGCTCGCCGCCGTGATCATCGCCCATGTGATGGATCATCAGGTGTGGCCGCGCCGCACCATTGTCGGCGGCCAGCCGCGCCAGCAGGGGCCACGCCTGTTCGCTGCCGCATTGATGCTGCTGGTTTTCTACCAGGAGGGCCTGCACACCCGGCCATTCTTCAAGCAGCTCGAATACGCCAACTCGGAAGTCCCGCGCCTGCTGCATATCATCAAGCAGGAGGCGTACAACAACCGCGTGCTGGTGCTTTCGCCCGGTATCTATCCGCATTTCCCGATCATGAATTATGCCGGTGCCCGCATGACCATGCGCTTTGAAAGCATGTGGGTGCTGCAGGGCGCCTATGCCGACTGTTCGGAATTCGCCCCGCTCTACAATCCGCCGGAAGCCATGAGCCGGGGCGAATCCTTCGTGTTCCGCTCAGTGGCGGAGGATTTCTACAAGAAGAAGCCGGCACTGCTGATCGTCGACAAGGTGGCCGGCATCCCGCGCTGCCAGGGCGAGGTATTCGACTATCTCGACTATTTCCTGCGCAACCCGCTTTTTGCCAAGCGGTTCGAGGATTATGACCAGCTCATGGAATTCGACCGCTATGTGATCTACAAGCGCCGCCAGCCGGCACCCCAGGTGCAGGCGGCATCGTAAACGGGATTGCTTCACGTGAAACAATCCACGAACGCAACCAAGGGCCACTTCTCTACTCTTCTGAACAACGGCACATAAAAAAAATATTAGATTACTAGGAAAATAACACCACTGATTTTATGCAGTTAAAAACTCTCTTTTCAAAATCACACTGGCGAAAGGTTCAGATACCCTCAGAAAGGAATATCTTCATCTAAATCCTCTCGCTTCGTGCGCAACTTGGCACCCTCAGAAGACAGGGGAACCATATTTCTCCACTCACCATATTGATATTCTTGCCAAACCCATTTCTTACTAGACTTATTAAATAGGAATCTTTCTTGCTGTTCTTCTTTATCTCCCAAGTAAATATACAAATAGTCGGCATCAATCGTAGTGCTTGTAATTAATGGATGATCCGCCGTTAAGAAATTTATTATATCCCCCACACTTTGTCCTCTAGCTGTTGCAGTCTGACATCTCTTAAATAAGTCAGAAGGCTTATCTTTTGTCTTCAAGCCATCCTCAATTAGTACTTTTAAAGCATCAGACTCGGTAGAGATTCCGCGAGTAATACGGAAATCTTCCACACGCTCTGCAAGGTCAGCGGGAAGCGTGACTAACTTTCGAACTGTCTTTTTAAGCGTTACCGCCACAGTAAACCTCGCGATTCAGGCGGCGTTACATATCATATCAGAACAGAACGGGCAAATCGAAAATTTATCACCGCCGCTGATACAGGAGTGTATCAAGACTTGATACCAGCTCCGTATTATTATTACATTCGAAACCTCTACGGCGGCCAGTTTTGCAGGCCGGACCGCCGTAGAGGCCTCATAACCGGCGTTTAAACGCCAGATATCACAGGAGTACCTCCAATGACGGCTCACAATATGGCCGGCGAAACGGTCAACAGCAACCCTGATCACCTCAACCTTGATGATCCGAGCATGTTGCGCGAATTGCTTTTGCGATACGCCAACCGCGTGCAGAAGACCGAAGACCAGCTGACTCGCGCCCTGCCTAAGGCAGAAGCATATGACCAGATTATTCACGCAACGGGCTACATCTCAGTGGATGAGGCGGCAAAGATGCTTGAAATGAAAAATGCTCGTAATCTTTATCGTTGGTTGCGAGCCAACATGTGGGTAGACAAACGAGTCGAAATTAACACTCCTCGCCAGGAAATCATCGAGCTTGGCTTGATGGTGATCCGCTTGGCTAACTTGCCGAACGGCAGGATTTACGCTCAACCTATGTTCACGCCCATCGGTATTGATGCTCTGCGCAAAGAATTGGCACACACAAAGAGTTAGCCTGTTGTAGAAACCCTGCCTCTAGCCACACCGACTGAAAAAGGCGGGCAGTAATACTGCCCGCCTTCTATTTTACACTTAACGAAGCGCCGTCAGACGTGGAAGCTCTCGCCGCAGCCGCAGCGGCCCTTTTCGTTGGGATTGCGGAACACGAAGCCGGCCTGCAGCTTGTCCTCCACCCAGTCGATCTCGGTGCCGAAGATGAACATCTGCGCCTTCGGATCGATGAAGATGGTGACGCCCTTGTCGGTCACTTCCTCGTCGAACTTGGCTTTCTCCTCGGCATAGGTCACGTCGTAGGCCATGCCGGAGCAGCCCTTGGTCTTGACCCCGATGCGGAGGCCCAGCACCGGCTTGTCGCTGCGCGCGATCAACGAGCGCACACGCTCGGCGGCGGCCTCGGTCAGTGTCACCGGCGGCGGCAGCGCGCGGCGCGGTTTGGCCGCCGCTGGCTTCGGCGCTTCAGTCTGTTGCGTATCCATGCTCATGACGTCACCCTTACATCATGCCCAATCTTACATCATGCCGAGTTCGAGGCGGGCAGCCTCGGACATATTCTCTTGCGTCCACGGCGGTTCCCAGACGATCTCCACCGTGACTTCGCCAACACCCTCGACCTCGCGCGCCTTGACCTCGACCTCGCCCGGCATCGACTGCGCGGCCGGGCAATTGGGTGAGGTAAGCGTCATCTCGATGGCGACATCGTTGGTGTCGTCGTTCACATCCACCTTGTATATAAGGCCCAATTCAAAAATGTTAACCGGGATTTCCGGGTCGTAGACGGTTTTCAACGCCTCGATCACCTGGTCCCGCACCTGTTCCGGCGCCACCGCCGGCTTTTTCGCCTTCGCGCCCATCAGCCGAAAATCTCCATCACCCGCTTCAACCCGGCGCAAAGCGCATCCACTTCCGCCCGGGTGTTGTACATGCCGAAACTGGCCCGCACCGTGGCATTGACGCCGAAACGATCCATCAGCGGATGGGCGCAATGCTGGCCGACGCGTACCGCGATGCCCTCGCGATCAAGAATGGTGCCGACATCATGGGCGTGGATGCCTTCAAGCACGAAGGAAATCACCGCACCCTTCTCCGGGGCCTCGCCGATGATGCGCAGGCTGTTGATCTCTTTCAGCTTCGCCGTGGCATAAACCAGCAGGTCATGCTCATGAGCGGCGATGGCCTCAATGCCTACTGCCTGCACATAGTCGATGGCGGCGCCGAGCCCGACAGCCTCGATGAAGGCCGGCGTGCCAGCCTCGAATTTATGCGGCAATTCGGCCCATTCGTTCTTCTCGAAGGTGACCGAGAGGATCATGTCGCCGCCACCCTGCCAGGGTGGCATGGCTTCCAGCAACGCGGCCTTGCCATAGAGCACGCCGATGCCGGTGGGACCATAAAGCTTATGCCCGGTGAAGACGTAGAAATCGGCATCCAGCGCCTGCACATCCACGGGCATGTGCTGCACCGCCTGGCTGCCGTCGATCAGCACACGGGCACCAGCCGCATGGGCCAGCCGCACGATTTCGGCCACCGGATTGACCGTGCCAAGCACATTCGACACATGGGCGATGGCAACCAGCTTGGTACGCGGCCCGAGCAGGGCCTTGAAACCGGCCATATCCAGGCTGCCATCATCCAGCACCGGCGCCACTTTCAGCACAATACCATGGCGGTCACGCAGCAGCTGCCACGGCACGATATTGGCGTGGTGCTCCATATGGCTGATCAGCACTTCATCGCCGGCTTTCAGCAAACCATAGCCGAAGGAATTCGCCACCAGGTTCACGGCCTCGGTGGCATTGCGGGTGAATACGACTTCACGCACATCACCGGCATTGATGAAGGCGCGGACTTTCTCACGCGCATCTTCATAGGCATCGGTGGCAAGCTGGCTGAGCTGGTAGATGCCGCGATGCACATTGGCATATTGCGTGGCAAATGCCTTGCTCATGGCATCGATCACCACCTGCGGCTTCTGCGCGCTGGCGCCGGAATCGAGAAACACCAGCGGCTTGCCATAGACCTTCTGCGCCAGGATCGGGAAATCCTGGCGGATGCGCTCGACATCGAAGCCTGTGGTTGCGGTATTGAGTTGGGCGCTCATGTGGCGAACCAATCTTCCAGCGCGGCGATGAAAGGCAGCCGCAGGTCGCCCTGCGGAATCGCCTCCAGGATTTCAGCGGCGAAGCCTTCCAGCAGCAGGCGACGGGCCAGCGCCGCATCAATGCCGCGGGCGCGGAGATAGAACAGCATGTTGGCATCCAGGTCACCGACCGTGGCGCCATGGCTGCATTTCACGTCGTCGGCCAGGATCTCAAGCTCGGGCTTGGTATCGATGGCGGCATCGTCCGACAGCAACAGCGTGCGGCAAAGCTGCTGCGCATCGGTCTGCTGCGCGCCGGGAGCAACGCGGATGCGGCCCTGGAACACGGCATGGCCGTGATCATCCACCACATTCTTGAACAACTGGTTGCTGGCGCAGCCGGCAGCTTCATGGGCCAGCCGCAAGGTATGATCCAGATGCGCCTTGCCACTGGCCAGGCTCAACCCCTGAGCATCGAGTTGCGCGCCCTCGCCTGCAAGTGTCACTGCCAGTTCATGGCGCGCGATGGCCCCGCCCAGCATGAGCGAGACATGGCGGTATTCAGCATTGGCGCCAAGCCGGGCCTCGGTGAGACCGGCATGATAGGCCTCGGCACTATGGCGCTGTAGCCGGGCATGGAACAGCTTCGCGCCAGGTGCCAGCTCGATCTTGATCCGGCTGTTGGAAAAGCCGCCGCCTTCATGGCTCTCGAACAGCGCGGCGGAAGCGCCCTCGCCCAGCCGCAACAGGCAGGTGATATTCGCCAGGCCCTCGGCATCATCGTTGCGCAGATCAAGATGGATCGGCTTGGGCAGCGCCACGCCCGGCGCCACATCGAGCAGCCAGCCATCGCTGAGCAGGGCCGCGTTCAGTGCCACCAGCGCATCGGCCGCGTCATGGCCGGCAGGCACCAGCGCCTTCGCCAGCGCCTCGCCCTGTTCGGCCAGGGCCTTGGCAATCGGCACCAGCCTCACGCCCTCGGGCAGTGGCGCGGCAAAGGGTGCGGCACCATTGGCGGCAAGCCGCCAGCCGCGCTTTTCCACTGGCTGCAACGAGGTAAACTTCCAGGCCTCGACCTTGCGGCCCGGCAGGCCGGTGCGGCGCAGATCGGCCAACCCACCCTCGCGCAAAGCCTGCGCGGCGGGCAAGGCCGGCAATTCCGCCTGCAACCTGGCGATATGGTCAGCGAAGAGGCTCACGCCGCCTCCGACACGATATCGGCATAGCCCTTGGCCTCAAGCTCAAGCGCCAGTTCCTTACCGCCCGACTTCACGATGCGGCCCTTGGCCAGCACATGCACATGATCCGGCACGATGTAATCCAGCAGGCGCTGGTAATGCGTGATCACCAGGGCGGAACGTTCCGGGCCGCGCAGCGCGTTGACGCCTTCGGCGACGATCTTGAGCGCATCGATATCCAAGCCGCTATCGGTCTCATCCAGCAGCATCAGGCTCGGCTCCAGCATCAGCATCTGGAACACTTCATTGCGCTTCTTCTCGCCGCCGGAAAAGCCGACATTCACCGGGCGCTGCAGGAACTTCTCGTCCATCTGCAACTGCTTCATCTTGGCCCGCGCCGCCTTCAGGAAGCTCATGGCATCCAGTTCGGCCAAGCCGCGATGCTTGCGCACAGCATTGACGGCGGAACGCAGGAATACCGCATTGGCAACGCCGGGAATTTCCACCGGATACTGGAAAGCCAGGAACACGCCTTCACGGGCGCGTTCTTCCGGCTCCATGCTCAGCAGGCTCTGGCCATTGAACAGGATGTCTCCTTCGGTGACGTCATAGCCATCGCGGCCAGCCAGCACATAGGACAGCGTGGATTTGCCCGAACCATTCGGCCCCATGATGGCATGCACTTCACCGGGCCGCATCACCAGGTTGATGCCGCGCAGGATGTCCTTGCCATCGACACGGGCATGCAGGTTCTTGATCTCAAGCATCTGACTCATCCTTAGCCTACCGAGCCTTCAAGGCTGACGCCGAGCAGCTTCTGCGCCTCGATGGCAAATTCCATGGGCAGCTTCTGCAACACGTCCTTGCAGAAACCGTTGACGATGGTGGAGACGGCATCTTCCGCCGACAGGCCGCGCTGGCGGCAATAGAACAGCTGATCATCGGAAATGCGTGAAGTGGTGGCTTCATGCTCCACCTTGGCGGAGCGGTTGCGCACTTCGATATACGGCACGGTATGGCCGCCGCATTTGTCGCCGATCAGCAAGCTGTCGCATTGCGAATAGTTGCGCGCATTCTTGGCGCCGTGCTGCATGCGCACCAAGCCGCGATAGGTATTCTGCGCCTTACCCGCGGAAATGCCCTTGGAGATGATGGTGGATTTGGTGTTGGCGCCAAGATGGATCATCTTGGTGCCGGTATCGGCCTGCTGCGCGTTATTCGCCACCGCAACCGAGTAGAACTCACCCACGCTGTCATCACCCTGCAGGATCACGGACGGATATTTCCAGGTGATCGCCGAGCCGGTCTCGACCTGGGTCCAGGAAATCTTCGAGCGCGCGCCACGGCAGGCGCCGCGCTTGGTGACGAAATTATAGATACCGCCCTTGCCGTTCTTGTCGCCCGGATACCAGTTCTGCACCGTGGCATAGCGGATCTCGGCATCTTCCATGGCTACCAGCTCGACCACCGCCGCATGCAGCTGATTATCATCACGCATCGGCGCGGTGCAGCCTTCGAGGTAGGACACATAAGCGCCCTTGTCGACGACAATGAGCGTGCGCTCGAACTGGCCGGTCTTGGCCTCGTTGATGCGGAAATAGGTGCTGAGCTCCATCGGGCAGCGCACGCCCGGCGGCACATAGACGAAGCTGCCATCGGAGAACACGGCACAGTTCAGCGTTGCGTAATAGTTATCCGCCATCGGCACCACTGAGCCGAGATACTTCTGCACCAGTTCGGGATACTCGCGGATCGCTTCCGACATGGAGCAGAAGATGATGCCCATCTCCTTCAGCTTGCCCTTGAAGGTGGTGGCAACCGAAACGCTGTCGAACACCGCATCCACCGCAACGTTGCTGCCGCCCTTCTCGATGCCGAGCAGGGCTTCGCGCTCGCGCAGCGGGATGCCGAGTTTCTCATAGGTGGCGAGCAGTTCGGGATCCACCTCATCCAGGCTGGCCGGCCCCTTCTTCTGCTTCGGCGAGGCGTAATAGTGGATGTCCTCGAAATCGATCTTGGGATAGCTGACGCGCGCCCAGGTCGGCTCGCGGTCCTCCATCTTGCGCCACATGCGGTAGGCCTTGAGGCGCCATTCCAGCATCCATTCCGGCTCGCCCTTCTTGGCCGAGATGAAACGCACCACATCCTCGCTCAGGCCCTTGGGCAGAACCTCGGATTCGATGTCGGTGACGAAGCCGTATTTGTAATCGCCGAGCTTGGCGACAGTATCGATGGTTTCAAGGGCGGCAGGCATGGGGCACCTGGGCTGCTTCTACTGGTTCAAGTCGGGCGGCTCGCCGCGGGGCGTTCCGCGGGCGGCTGCATGAAATCGAAGGCCGGTCGCGCCAGTTCGGCGAGACTGACCGATTCCAGCGCCTGACGGATGGCGCTGTTGATCTTGTGGATGCCGCGCCGCGAGACGCAGAGGTTTTCGCGGTCGCAGGCACTGGGCTGGTGCTCGGAGCATTGCGTCAGCGCGATCGGGCCATCCAGCGCCGAGACGATATCGGCCACCGTCACCGCCTGCGGCTCGCGGCTGAGCGAATAGCCGCCACGGGCGCCACGCTGCGAGGCGAGCAGGCCGGCACGGCACAGCTTGGCCATCAGCTTGGCCACCGTCGGGCCCGGCAGGCCGGTGGCCGCAGCGGCGGCATCCGCCGTGTGCACGGCAGCGGGGGCGGCAGCCATATGGGCCATCACCATCACGCCATAATCCGCCAATCGGCTCAGCCGCAGCATCGTTTCGGTTCCATCCTAGCTTGTTCGCGCGCAAATAAGACCATTTTGGTCTGGTTTGCAAGATGGTGGCCTGCCGAACGAAGTCAAGCCGCCGAAAAGATTGCGCTATTTGCGAATCAGCCGCATCTTGAGGCCATGTCTGACCACCCCATGCCCGACCCTGGCCTTGCCCCTGGCCCAGACCCCAATCTGCGGGGGGACTTCCGCGCCGCCATGCGCCGGTTGGCCGCCACGGTCACCGTGCTGTCCGCCCGCGACCCGCAGGGCCGGCGCTGCGGCATGACCGCCACGGCGGTCACTTCCGTATCGGCCGATCCGCCGGCCCTGCTGGCCTGCGTCAACCGCTCGGCGGCTTTGCATGCCCATCTGGGCCTGGGCAACCGCTTCTGCATCAACCTGCTGCATACCGGGCAGCAGCCGATTTCGGAAATCTGCAGCGGCGGCGCCGAAGGAGAGGCCCGCTTCGATACCGGCGACTGGCGCGAGGATGCCGAGAACGTACCCTATCTGCACGATGCCCAGGCCAATATCGTCTGCGCCGTGGAAGCCGTGCATGCCTATGGCTCGCACGGGATTTTCATCGGCAAAGTGCTGCGGGTGATCAATCGCAACGCCATCGCGCCGCTGGTCTACCAGGATGGCCGCTATATGCGGACGGAGCCGCTTTAGCCTTATCTAGCCGTAATAGGCCAGCACGGTGAGCAGGCGGCGGAACTCGTTCACCACCTGGCGTTCCACCTTCTCGTTCAGTGCCACCACGCTGCGCAGGCGCCGGCGGCGGCTGAGCGGCAAAGGCGGCAGCGGCGCGCGGTTGGCGCCTGGCGGCCCCGCGAACGGGCGCAGCGGCACCACCTTGGCGGCGGCTGGCGGCGCCTTCGGTTTCGGCGGCGGCACGGCGATCTGCGGTTTCGGCGGCACCGGCTTGGGCAGCGGGGCTAATTTCAGCGGCGGGCGCTGCTTGAAGCCTTCCGAGCCATACACCACGATCCGCGCTTTGTCCTCCTGCTCCTCGATCATCAGCAGCGTCGGGAACCGCTGCGCCAGCAGGGCGAAGGTTTCCGGCGCCATGAAGGTCGGTTCAGGTATCGCGCACCAGCGGTACTGGCCCTCGAAACCCAGGGGCTTGCCGCGCGCGGCATAGAGCTTGGACAGGGCTTCGGCGAATTTGCGGTCCTGCTGGAACACCAGCACCACCTGGCGATGCAGGTCCTCCGGCCGGTAGCGGCGCACCACGATCAGCGCCATCTCGGTCGGCCGCGCGCCGATGGCGGCGGCGGCACCATAGAAACCGAATACCGTGCCGGCGGCGCGCACATCCTGGGTCAGGAAGGCCAGACGCTCGGCATGGGGCACGGTGCCCAGGGCAGCGAAGAAACGGGGCGCGAAGCTCATGGCCGCATCCTACCCGGCGAGGCGGGCCCGAGGCGAGTCCGCAAAGCTTAACAAGCTCCTAACAAGCGTCATCGGGCTGCCATCATGCCGCCCCATTTCCCGGGCGAAGTAACGGACATGATTACGCAATCCCCTGCCAGCAACAACCCGGCGGTGCAACGCCCGGCCTCCATCGCCCACGATCTGGCCAAGCTGCGCCGCCTGGGCCGCGACCGCCCGGTGACGCTTGCCGAAGCCGCCGAACTATTCGCCGAACGCTCGGCTTTGCTCCTGCTGCTGTTCCTCGGCCTGCTCGGCCTGATGCCCTCGCCGGGCCTGCCGCTCGGCTTCCTCACCGGCTCGCTGATCGTGGCCGTGGCCGGTGGCATGCTGCTGGCGCTGCTGCTGCGCCGTGACCATGCCCAGGCACCACTGCCTGCCGTGCTGGCACGGCGCGAGCTTTCCAGCGGCTTCCTCGACCGTTTCCTGCGCTACACGATTCCCCGCCTGCGCCGGCTGGAGCGTCATTTCCGCCCGCGCCTGACCTGGATGCTCGGCGGCCTGGGCCTGGCACTGGCTCTGCTCGGCATCATGGTGCAGGCCATCGGTCTGGCCCTGCCGATCCCTTTTGCCAACGCGCCTTTCGCCGTCGGCATCATCCTGATCGCGCTGGGCCTGCTGACCCGTGATGGCCTAGGCGTACTGGCTGGTCAGGCGCTGGGCCTGATCAGCACCGGTGTCTGCGTCGGCCTTGGCGTCGCCGCCTGGCATGCCGGCACCGGCATCTCCGACCTGCTGCCCTGGTAGCCATGACGACCCAAGTGGTGATCAACGCGGCCTCGGGCACGGCCAGGCGCCATGGCCCGGAGGCATTGGGCAGCCTGATCCGCGAGGCGGCGCTGGCCCATGGCCAGGAAGATGTGCGCGTGCATGTGGTGCCGCCGGATGCCTTGCTGGGCAGCCTGCGGCGCGCTGCCAACGAAGCCGAGGAAGTCTGGGTCGGCGGCGGCGATGGCACGCTGCGCAGTGCTGCGGGCCTGCTCAAAAAACGCGGGACGCAGCCCGGCGGCATCCTGGGCGTATTGCCGCTCGGCACCATGAATCTGCTGGCCCGCGACCTCAATATCCCCTTGGAAATCGACCGCGCCGTGGCGGCCCTGAGCCAGGGCACTGTTGCCGCCATCGACCTGGGCCGCATCAACGACCGCCTGTTCCTCAACAAATCCGCCCTCGGCCTTTATCCGGACATGGTGGTGGACCGCGAGCGCCGCCGCCGCCTCTGGGGCTTGAGCAAATGGGGCGCCATGCTGCGGTCTGCCTGGCGCGCGGTGCGGCGCCACCGCCTGATGCAGATCACCATCGACCACCAGGGCCAGCGGCGCGAAATCCTCTCGCCCGCCATTGTCGTGGCAGTGGGGGCCTACGAATTCCGCGCCGGGCAGCTGTTTGGCCGCCCCGATCTGCAGAGCGGCGAACTCACTGCCTATATCTCGCATGAGAAGAACTGGCTTGGCTCGGCCAGCCAGCTCGCCAAGCTGTTCCTTGGCACATTGGACAGTGATCCGCGTTTGGAAGTGATCAAGGCGGAACACCTGCGCATCGATTTCGCCCGGCCCAAGCCGGTGGCCAATGATGGCGAAATCGACATGCTGCCCGGCCCGATCGACTATGCCGTGGAGCCGCAGGCGTTGCGCGTGCGATTGCCGAAGCTGGAATTCTGAGGGAACGGATCGATTGGAGATCATTCCTAGGAAGGAATGGTGGGCGCACCAGGGCTCGAACCTGGGACCCGCTGATTAAGAGTCAGCTGCTCTACCAACTGAGCTATGCGCCCAATCAAATCCGGCGCGCAACATACTCGGATTCGCAGCGATTGCAAGGGCTATCCCAGGGGCAAATTCGCGCCCTGGGGATAACCTACAAACCGCTCATATGCCTGGGAATTTCCACATCGCGGTGGACATAGACGCCGATCAGCAGGCCGATGCCGATCAGCAATGTCATCATCGCCGTGCCGCCATAGCTGACCAGCGGCAGCGGCACGCCCACCACCGGCACCATGCCAGACACCATGGCGATGTTGATGAAGACATAGAGGAACAGCATGGTGGTGAGGCCGCCGGCCACCAGGCGCCCGAACTGATTGCGCGAGCGCATGGCGATCGCATAGCCATAGGCCAGCACCAGGATGTAGAGCGTGATCAGGCCGAGCGCGCCGACCAGGCCCTGTTCCTCGGCCAGCATGGTGAAGATGAAGTCGGTCTGCTTTTCCGGCAGGAAACTCAGATGGCTCTGGCTGCCTTGCAGGAAGCCCTTGCCCATGAAGCCGCCGGAGCCGAGCGCGATCTTGGATTGCAGGATGTGGTAGCCGGCGCCGAGCGGATCCTGCTCCGGGTTCATGAAGGTGAGCACGCGCTTGCGCTGATAATCGTGCATCAGATTCCAGGCAATCGGCAGTGCCGAACCGCCTGCAATAATGACCAGCAGGAATTTCCACATGCGCACGCCGGCATAGAAAAACACCGCGCCGGAAGTGGCGAGCAGCAGCATCGCGGTACCGAGATCGGGCTGTTTCATCACCAGCACCACCGGCGCCACCACCAGGCCGAGCGGGATGAACAGCCAGCGGATCATGCCGACCTCCTCATGCGACAAGCCGTGGAAATAGCGTGCCAGGGCCAGCACGATGGAAATCTTCATGATCTCCGAGGGCTGGATATGGAGAACGCCGAGATCAAGCCAGCGCTGCGCGCCCATGCCGACACGGCCAACCAGTTCCACCGCCACCAGCAGCACCAGGGCCACGGCGTAGAACAGATAGGCCGCCCGCATCCAGATGCGGATATCGGTAACCGCGATCAGGGTCATGACGCCAAGGCCGATGGCGAAGCGCAGCATCTGGCGGTCGGCCCAGGGATCGATATCGCCGCCCGCCGCCGAAAAAAGCTGGATGAAGCCGACACTGGCGATCATGCAGATCAGCAGCACCAGACCCCAGGTGATGTCACGCAGCTTGCGGCCCAATGTCAGGTCGTTGCCACGGCTGAGCAGAGACGTCCGGCGCATGTTCAGCCTTCCCGCGGCTTGGGCGGTCGCGCCGATTGCGGCCCGGCAGGCGTGTCGGCGGTGGTAGCCGGCGGCGGACCCGGTGCCCGGTTGCGGCGCGAGGGATCAAGCCGCTGGGTTTCCAGCAGGATATCGCGCGCGATGGGGGCCGCTGCCTTGGAACCTGAGCCGCCATGCTCGACGATCACGGCGATGCAGTAGCGTGGATTGCCCACTGGCGCATAGGCAACGAACAGGGCGTGGTCGCGCTCCTCCCAGGGTTTCTCCTCGTTCTTGCGCACGCGGGTATCGCGTTCGGCCTTGGAGATACGTCGCACCTGGCTGGAACCTGTCTTGCCAGCCATGGCGAATTGCGGCTGGGTGATACGGGCACCATGGGCGGTGCCGCGCGGCGGCGTGGTGACGCGCACCATGCCTTCCTGCACCACTTCGAGATGCTCGCGCTTGATGTTGAGTGAATTGTAAAGCTGGCTGGCCGGGCGCTGCTCTGGCGAAGGCCCCAGCACATCATCATGCCGCACCAGGCGCGGCTGCACGGCATAGCCGCCATTGGCCAGCCGGGCGGTCATCACGCAAAGCTGCAGCGGCGTCGCCAGCACATAGCCCTGGCCGATACCCACCACCAGGGTTTCGCCCTGCGCCCAGGGCTGGCCCAAGGCGCCCTGCTTCCAGGCACGGGTCGGCATCAGGCCGCGGCGCTCGCCGGTGACATCAAGGCCACTGACATCGCCAAGGCCAAGCCGCTTGCCCATATCGGCGATCTTGTCGACGCCGATACGGCGGGCGGCTTCATAGAAGTAAACGTCGCAGCTCTCTTCCAGTGCCTGCACCAGATTCATGCTGCCATGGCCGCCCTTCTTCCAGCAGTGGAAGGTGTTGTTGCCGAATTCCATATGGCCAGGGCAGAAGACGCGGCTATCGGGCGTGACGCCGCCGGCTTCCAGCGCGGCCAGGCCCACCACCATCTTGAAGGTGGAACCGGGCGGGTACTGACCCTGCACCGATTTATTGGTCAGCGGGCGGTATTTATCGCCATTGAGCTGGCGCCATTGCGCCGTGGTGATGCCGACATTGAACCAGTTGGGATCGAAGCCGGGATTGGATACCAGCGTCAGAACCTCGCCGGTATGCACATCCATCACCACCGCCGCGGCGCTTTCATCCTTCAGCCGCTCGGCGGCGAAGCGTTGCAGGTCGGCATCAATGGTCAGCACCACATCATCGCCGGTCAGGCCGTCGGTGCGATCCAGTTCGCGGATGGCGCGGCCATAGGCATTGACCTCGATCTGGCTATGGCCCGCACGGCCGCGCAGATCCTCGTCAAACAGCTTTTCAATGCCGCTTTTGCCAATGCGGAAGCCCGGCAGTTCCAGCAGCGGATCGTCGCCGAGCTCGTTCTCCGACACGGCGCCGACATAGCCCACCACATGGCTGAACACCGCGCCCATGCCATAGTCACGCGTCTCGCCAACATCAAGCTGCACACCCGGCAGATCCGGCGAATGGAGGTTGATGCGGGCGAAGTCCTCCCAGGACAAGTTTTCCGACACCACCACCGGCACGAATTTGCGCCGCCGCTCCACCTCACGCTTCACGCGGGCGCGCTGGGTGTCGTCGATATGGATCAGGTCGGCCAGCTTGGTCAGCGTGGCATCGACATTGCGCGCCTGTTCGGCAACGATCAGCACGCGGTAATTGCGCCGGTTGGAGGCAAGCTCGGTGCCGAAGCGGTCGAGCACGCGGCCACGGCGCGGCGGCAGCAGGCGCATCGAGATGCGGTTTTCATCCGAGAGCAGCGTATAGCGGCCGGATTCCAGCACCTGAAGATAATAGAGCCGCCCGGCCAATGCGCCGAACAGAGCCAATTGCCCAACCCCGAGCATCAGCGCCCGGCGGCTGAACACGCGCTGCAAATCCTGGTCGCGCCTATTCATGGCAAAGCACTCATATCGGCACGCCCATCATGTCGGCGCCCCATCATGTCGGTAGACCGGGGCGCAGGTAGCGCTGCTCCAGGCGGCTGAGCAGCCAGTAGATCGCCGGATAAAGGCCAAGCGAGAGCATGAGTTGCGCCAGCAAGGGGCGGAAAGCATGGAGCTGCCAATGCAGCAGGCTGGCTATCACCCAGCCGATCAGGCTGGCACCGATGGCAACCAGGGCGAAGGCCCACCAGTTGACCAGGAACGAGGAACCGAGAAAAACGCGGCGCTGCGACACGCCGAGTTCATGAGTGAGCAGCAGGATCAGGGCATTGAGGCCAAGCGGGCCGGCCGTGATCAGATCGACCACTAGGCCGATCAGGAAAGCACCCAGCATCGACATCAGATCAGCGCGGAAGATGCTCCAGTAGAACACCGCCATCAGGGCCAGCGCGGGGGAGATGGTAGCGAAATACGGCAGGCCGACCGGGGCCAGGCCCACCGCCACCAGCAGCAGGCAGGAAACGATGGGCAGGAAGCCGCGCATCCGGCGCGTTGCAGTTGCCAGGGGCTTCATGGCCGCGCCCCGGTTGCCGAGGTCACGGCTTGCGCGCGGCTGACCGCGGCGCCTCCTCGGTATCCAGACGGGTCTCGTCGAACTGCACCACGCGCAGGAAATCCAGGCGACCAAGATCGACGAAGGGCCGCAGCCGCACATTGCCTTCCGAGGCGGAGACGATTTCACCCACCGGGATGCCGGCCGGGAACTGGCCGCCATCGCCGGAGGTGACCACCATCTGGCCAACCTGCGGCTTGGCGCCGGCAGGCAGGTATTCCAATCTCGGCTGCTGGGAATTATCGCCGGCCAGCACGGCGCGGTGGCCGCCTTCCTGGATCATCACCGGCAAACGCGAATTCAAGTCGGTAAGCAGCAGGATGCGCGCGGCACGCTGGCCCACTTCGGCAACACGGCCGACATAGCCGCCCTCGCCGATACTGGCCTGGCCCTTCTTCACGCCGTCCTTGGCGCCAATATTGATCAGCGCGGTACGCACGAACGGGCCGCCGCCATCGGCGATGACGCGGCCAGTGACAAAGCTGTGGCTCAGATCCGGGCCGGCCGAAAGCAGACGGCGGAGGCTGGCATTATCCTGCTCCAGGCGGCGGGCCACGTCCTGCCATTGCAGCAGGCGGGCATTCTCGACGCGCAGGCGGACGTTTTCCTCATGAGCGAACAGCAGGTCGTCGACGATGCCGACGATATTACCGACGAAGGCGATGGGCTGTGACACCGCCGACAGCACCGGCTCGAACATATCGGCCGTGACGGCGCGCACGCGCTCCACGGCGGGACGGTCGATGCGGCTGAGCAGGATAAGGCCAAGCGCGGCGCCGACCAGCAGCAGGAACGCAAAACGCTGCGCCAGCGCCTTGATCGGCGCTGCCAGCCCCATGCCACGTCCGCTCCTCAACCGCATCTAAGCCCCTCGTTGCGGCCCGCCCTGCTTCACTTTAGTAGGACGGATTGTAGAGAACCTGCTTGAACGTCGTCTTCATGCCTTCCAGCGCGCGCCCGGTACCCAGCGCAACGCAGGACAGCGGTTCGTCGGCGATGGTCACCGGCAGGCCGGTGGCATGCCGCAGCACCAGATCGAGATTGCCGAGCAGCGCGCCGCCGCCGGTGAGCACGATGCCCTTGTCGACGATATCGGCAGCGAGTTCCGGCGCGGTATGCTCCAGCGCCACCTTCACCGCCTCGACAATGGCGCCGACCGGCTCGGCCAGGCTTTCGGCGATCTGGCGCTGGTTGATCACCAGTTCCTTCGGCACGCCATTCATCAGGTCGCGGCCCTTGATCTCCATGGAGAGGCCATTGCCCTCTTCCGGCGGACAGGCGGAACCGATCTGCTTCTTGATGCGTTCGGCCGAAGCCTCGCCCACCAGCAGGTTATTGTTGCGGCGGATATAGGCGATGATCGCCTCATCCATCTTGTCGCCGCCGACGCGCACGCTGCGCGAATAGACGATACCGCCGAGCGAGAGCACCGCCACTTCGGTGGTGCCGCCGCCGATATCCACCACCATCGAGCCGGTCGGCTCGGTGACCGGCAGGCCGGCGCCGATGGCAGCCGCCATCGGCTCCTCGATCAGCTGCACGCGGCGGGCACCCGCCGACTCGGCGGATTCCATGATGGCGCGGCGCTCCACGGCGGTGGAACCCGAAGGTACGCAGATAATCACCTGCGGCGACGCAAAGCTGCGGCGATTATGCACCTTGCGGATGAAGTGCTTGATCATCTCCTCGGCGACATTGAAGTCGGCGATGACACCATCACGCAGTGGGCGGATGGCCTCGATGTTGCCCGGGGTGCGGCCCAGCATCTGCTTGGCCTCGTCACCAACCGCCAGCACTTCCTTCTTGCCGCGCACGTTGCTGATCGCCACCACCGAGGGCTCGTTCAGCACGATGCCACGGCCCTTCACATAGACCAGCGTGTTGGCTGTGCCGAGGTCGATGGCCATATCGGCCGACATGAAACCCATCAATCGCGAAAACATCGACACTTCACCTCTTGAACCAGATATTCGGGCCGTTATGCGGCGTCAGGACTGGATAAGCAAGGCTTCGACCCCGCTATTTCCGTGGCCTTTACGCCAGGGGATCACGCACTCAGCGCCGCCGGCGCGGTTTTCTCCCGCTTCACCAGCAGCTTGTTCAACGCATGGATATAGGCACGGGCCGAAGCCACCAGGGTATCGGCATCGGCGCCTTGTCCGTTCACGGTTTTTCCACCTTCCGCGAGTCGCACCGTCACCTCGGCCTGGGCATCGGTGCCCTCGGTCACCGCATGGACCTGATAGAGCTGCAGCCGGGCTTCATGCGGGAACAGGGCCTTGATGGCATTGAAGGTGGCGTCCACCGGGCCATTGCCGGTGGCCTTGACGGCCGCGGCCTTGCCATCGATTTCGAGTTCCAGTTCCGCCGATTGCGGGCCCTTGGAACCGGCCACCACCTGCAGGCTCTGGAAGCGGATGCGGTCGTTGCCACGGCTCATGGTGTCGTCGACCAGGGCCAGCAGATCCTCGTCGAACACATCCTTCTTGCGGTCAGCAAGATCCTTGAAGCGCGCGAAAGCATCGTTGAGCTGGTTGTCGGCGAGCGCGAAGCCGAGCTCCTCCAGCTTCTTGCGGAAGGCATGGCGACCGGAATGCTTGCCCATCACCAACGTCGAGCGGTTCAGGCCAACCGATTCCGGCGTCATGATCTCGTAGGTGCCGGCATGCTTGAGCATGCCATCCTGATGGATGCCACTTTCATGCGCGAAGGCATTGGCGCCGACGATGGCCTTGTTCGGCTGCACATTGAAACCAGTGACCGACGAAAGCAGCCGTGAAGCCTTGGTGATATCGGTGGTGCGGATGCCGGTATCAAACGCCATCGCATCGCCGCGCGTGCGCAGCGCCATCACGATCTCTTCCAGCGCTGCATTGCCGGCACGTTCGCCGATGCCGTTGATGGTACATTCCACCTGGCGCGCGCCACCGATAACAGCAGCAAGGGAATTCGCCACGGCAAGGCCAAGGTCATTGTGGCAATGCGCGGAAAAGCGCGCCAAATCGCTGTTTGGCACGTTTTCGATGAGATAGCGCATCAGCTTGGTATATTCCGCCGGCACGGTATAGCCGACCGTATCGGGCACGTTGATGGTGCGTGCACCGGCCTTGATCGCACTTTCGATCAGGCGGCAGAGGAATTCCGGATCGGAGCGCGTGCCATCCTCGCAGCTCCACTCCACATCGTCACACAGATTACGCGCATGAGTAACGGAATCGATCACCGCCTGATGCACCGCATCGGGCTCCATCTGCAGCTTGTACTTCATGTGCAGCGGGCTGGTGGAGATGAAGGTGTGGATGCGCGCGCGCTTCGCCGGCTGCAACGCTTCCCAGGCGCGGTCGATATCCTTGCGGCCGGCGCGGCTGAGACCGCAGACGATGGAATTCTTTACCCGCTTGGCGATTTCATGCACGGCCTCGAAATCACCGTTCGAGGCGATCGGGAAACCTGCCTCGATGACATCGACGCCCATCGCTTCCAGCGTCTCGGCGATGCGCAGTTTCTCTTCAAGATTCATCGAGCAGCCGGGCGATTGCTCGCCATCACGCAGCGTGGTGTCGAAAATGATGACGCGTTCGCGCGCCTGGGGCTTCGAGTCGCCGCTCATGCTGTTCGCTGGATTGATATTCATGACAGGCCCTCTCCACCCTGACGCCAAACAGCCACGGCAACGGGCGCTGCGGCCCGGGCCGCGCGCCAATGCCCGCGCCGAACCCGATCCGGCCAATATTTCCGTGGTTTAGCGATAGTGTACACGCTTCGGCGGGTCCTCGGCAAAGGCGATCCCGGCAGGCCGGGAAAACTGGAATACGGGATGGTGACGCCTAACACTGTGCTTTGCCGGGCTTAAAAGAGCGTGAACGATTAACCATGTCAGGTTGCCGTCCGATTACGGCAATTTGATGGTAATACAACCGAAAAGGCTATGGTTGCGCTAACCAAGACTCAGCGTAACCAATGATATAGGCGGAACAACAGCGATATTAGCGATAATTAACGCGTAACTCCTTAAATCCAAAGATAAAATCCCGACTACAAGATGCTTAGTGGGCATCCGACAGGTGGGACACAAAACTACATTTCTGATTTGTCAAATGTAGTCATCCACGCAGTCGATATGCCCGATTCTGGAAGGAGATTACCGTGCCGACCACCATCGAGGGCAGCACTGCCGGCCGCTCCAAGGGCGCCAAGAGTCGCGGCCCCAACCAGTTCGACAGCCATGTCGGCCGTCGGCTGCGCGCCGCACGCACCCTTGCCGGCATCAGCCAGACCCGGCTGGGCGAGGCAGTCGGCCTCACCTTCCAGCAGATCCAGAAATACGAAAAGGGCATGAACCGCATCGGCGCCAGCCGGCTACAGCAGTTCGCCCATATCCTGAATGTACCGCCATCCTATTTCTTCGAAGGCCAGATGGATGAGGCGGCGGCAATCGCGGCCGCGCCGGTTACCGATGAAATCGACGCCGAGACTTCGGGCCGGGTGTCGCAGCGCCAAGCCATGGAACTGGTGCGCTATTTCAGCCGCATCGACTCGAAAAGCCTGCGCCGCCATATCTTCGATCTGGTGAAAGCCGCCGGCGCCCAGCCTGGCGAAGCGCCCGGCCCGTCTCTGGAAGAGATCGTCTGACGCCAAGCTGCATCGAAGGCCAGGCCTTCGATTGAGGATTCATGCAAGGCGAAGAACGCAGCAGCGATAGCGCCGGCTATGGCGAAATCTACAATGTGCTGTTCGATCTGTGGCGTTTTGGCAGCAACGCTCTGGTCGGCTGGCGCCCAAGCCGGCTCGGCATCGAGGTGATCACCGTGCCGAAGGTGCGGCTGTTCTTCGCCGATACCGCGAACCCGCGCATCTTCGCCGGCAGCCGCCAGATGGGCGGCCATACCTTCGATATGGTGGCGCAGGAACTGGACGTGCAGCCGATCGAGATTCGCCTTGATCAGGCTATCGGCACCGAACCGGGTGAAGCGCATCCCGACCGCGTTGATGAGCTTTTCGCTGCCTTCGCGGTGACGCAGACACAGCACCGCGCCGTGCTGCTGATCGACATCGTCGGCTTCTCGCATCGCAGCCCGGCGGAACAGGCAGCACAGCTCGCTACGCTGGAATTCGCCATCAACCTGGCCGAAGAACTGAGCCGCAAGCGCGGCCTCAGGGTGGAGCTTGCCCGCACCACGACCGGCGACGGCTTCTATGTCTGGAACCGGCTGAAAGGCTTCACCGAGGATATCGATTTCTTCTGCTGCTTCGCGCTGTTCGTGATGATGTTCAAGACGCTGGAGCGCACATCGCGCATATCGGCTGCAATCCCGGAACTGCGCCTCTGCCTCGGCATCGGCAGTCATTTCCAGTATGGCCAGCCCCGCGCCGGCGGCGGCCTGGCCGGCGAATTCATTGTCGGCAATGTCACCATCGAAGTGGCCCGCCTGATCGGCGCCGCCAAGGCCGGGCAGATTCTGGTTGGTGATTTCCGCCGCCCGATCTCGGAAGGCGGAGCACTTTGCGGCACGGAAGTATTCCTTGCCGCCGTCTCCGAACGCATCGCCGGGCTTGGTGAAATCCGCCTGCTGAATGTGCCGCTGGACCGTCTGGCCTTCTATCTCACCGGGCCGCGCGCGGTGGATGGCAGCTACCCACCCCAGGCGATCACAGTTCATGACAAGCACGGCTTCCAGCATCGCTGCTTCAATGCCAAGCTGAACGCGCATCCGCTTGGCGCCGAACCGATCTTCGGTGGCCTGCAGCACACCGACATGGCAGAGGCTTAAGGCTTCACGCAGGCTGAGATATCGAAGCCATCGAGTTCGGCGCGCACCAGATCGGCATCGGTGAAATTGGTGGTGAATTGCCGGCCAGTGAACTGCCCGGTTGGGCTGTAGATCGGCACACTGCCGCTTTGCGCACCGCGGAAATTCGATAGCCGGAGAGTCGCGCCGGTGAAATTGGTGCCGCTTATCCGGGCCTCGGTGAAATCGGCACCGATCAGCTTGGCAGCGGTAAAATTGGTCAGCACCATGGAAGCGGCAGCAAACCGCGAACCACAGAGATCGGCGCCGCTGAAATCCACAGCATCCAGCATCAGGCCGGAGAAATTGAAATAGCGCAGCGTCGCATCCTTCAGGATCAGTCGGCACCCCTGCTGGCCGCGCGACTCCACCCAATCGGTATGGGAGAGCAATTCGTTCTTGAGGAAATCCGGGAAATCCTGCGGCTCGGTGAGTACCGGCGGGCTGGCGGTGAGTTCTTCCAATGCCACGCCCTTGATTACTGCATTGGCGAATTCGGTGCCTAGACTGACCACGCCGCTGACCGTGGCGTTGACGATCTGTGCGCCTTCCAGATTGGTGCCGATCAGCTTGGTGCCGATCAACTTGGTATCACCGAGATTGGCACCGGAAAGATTGGCATGGGAAAGATCGGTATTGCGCAGATTGGTGCCGAAGAAATTCGCCCCCGAGAGATCAGCACCGATCATGCTGGCGCCGGAAAGATCGACCCCGGAAAATTCGGCCCGCGAGGCTGTGGCGAATTCCAGCAGGCAATCGGTGAGGTCGGAAGCTTCTAGCCCGGTGCGGCCACCCTGTGCCCCCATCATCACACCGCCACGGAAATCCGCTCCGCTGAGCTTGGCATGATTGAGATTGGCACCTTTCAGATTGACACCGCGCAGAATCGCGTTGGTCAGGTTGGCATGCTTGAGATCGGCCTGGGAAAGATTGGCGCCGAACAGATCGGCCTCCACCAGATCAGCATTGGCCAGCCTGGCGCGCGTCAGGTCCGAGCCGGACAGTTTTGCTTTGGTGAGAACACGGCCTTCGAAATTGGCACCGATCAAGCTCTTGCGGGTGAAGTCGATGACCTTGACCGTCGCTGGCGCGCGGGAGCGGAAGCGCTCCTCCATGCGCACATCGAAGCCAGGGCCATCTGGCGGGGTGCGGTCATCAAGCGGCATGCGTGGGCGTCCTGCGCCGGCGACGCGGCATTGCTGGTTAACGCGCAATATTAGCGTTGTTTCCAGGCAATTCTACTACTGACTATATCGAATTTATGCTGCGCTAACGCGCCTATCGGCTGAGCAGAATCCGTCAGATTTATGCCGCGAGTTTGTGCTTTCTGGCTAAACCTGAATGGGTTTCGGCAACCAGTGTATTGACTGACGCCGAGGATGACCGACCCTTGAGTTGCAGCAGTTGTGAAGGCCGTCGACATCGAGCCGGAACAGAGCCTTTCGTCTGGCCTCATCGCCCGCCACAATCGGGCAATGAACGGCGCAGTTTTCACCCTCGATACCCTCCAGACACCCATCGGCATGGCCCTGATCGCGACTGACGATCAGGGCCATTTGCGTATCCTCGACTGGCAGGAGCATGAAGTACGCATGCGCCGCCTTGTCGGGCGGCAATACAAGAGCGGCCTTGATCTGGTGCCGGGCCGCGCGCCGGCAGCGATCCGCAAAAATCTTGCGGCGTATTTCAGCGGCGAACTCGGCACGGTCGATGATATTCCCTGCGCCTTCGGCGGCACGGACTTCCAGCGTCAGGTCTGGCGGGCCCTGCGCGAAATTCCCGCCGGTACCACGCTCAGCTACGGCGCCATGGCCGCCCGGCTCGGATTACCGCCAAGCACCGCCCGTGCCGTCGGCCTCGCCAATGGCGCCAACCCGATCAGCGTCGTGATCCCCTGCCACCGACTGATCGGCGCCAACGGCGCCCTCACCGGCTATGGCGGCGGCCTGCATCGCAAGCAATGGCTGCTGCGGCATGAGGGAGCGATCAGCCATGCGCCACTTGAATGAGATGCCCGGGTCAGGCCCGGGCATGACGCCAACTCATTTGAATCGTCATTCGCGGGCTGGACCCGCGAATCTCATCAAAACACAGGAAACAAAAAAACGGCCGCCGGATTGCTCCGGCGGCCGTCTTGTTTCGGCTGGCAGGCCTTAGTTCGAGCGGTTCTTGTCGACCAGCTTGTTCTTGGCGATCCACGGCATCATGGCGCGCAGCTTGGTGCCGACTTCCTCGATCGGATGCGCGGCCATCTTGGCGCGGGTGGCCTTGAACGAGGTCTGGTGCACCTTGTTCTCCAGCATCCAGTCACGGGCGAAGCGGCCTTCCTGGATGTCGGCCAGCACACGCTTCATCTCGGCCTTGGTCTCGGCGGTGATGATGCGCGGGCCGGTGACGTATTCGCCATACTCGGCGGTGTTGGAGATCGAGTAGTTCATGTTGGCGATGCCGCCTTCGTAGATCAGGTCCACGATCAGCTTCACTTCATGCAGGCACTCGAAATAGGCCATTTCCGGGGCATAGCCAGCCTCAGTCAAGGTCTCGTAGCCGGCCTTGATCAGTTCGACCAGACCGCCGCAGAGCACAACCTGCTCGCCGAACAGATCGGTCTCACATTCCTCGCGGAAGGTGGTCTCGATGATGCCGGCCTTGCCGCCGCCATTGGCCGAGGCATAGGACAGCGCGATTTCCAGGGCATTGCCCGAAGCATTCTGGTACACGGCAACCAGCGACGGCACGCCGCCGCCCTTCAGGTATTCCGAACGCACGGTGTGGCCCGGACCCTTCGGCGCGATCATGAACACGTCGATGTCCTTGCGCGGCTCGATCAGGTTGAAGTGGATGTTCAGGCCATGCGCGAAGGCAAGGGCGGCGCCTTCCTTCATGTTGTCGCGCAGGTCGTTGTTCCACAGGTCGGCCTGGCCCTCATCCGGGGTCAACACCATGATCACGTCGGCCCACTTGGCGGCCTCGGCGGGGGTCATGGTCTTGAAGCCGGCATCCTTGGCCTTCTTGTTGCCGATCGAGCCCTTGCGCAGCGCGACGGCGACGTTCTTCACGCCGCTATCCTTGAGGTTCTGGGCATGGGCATGGCCCTGGCTGCCGTAGCCGACGATGGCGACCTTCTTGCCCTTGATCAGGTTCAGGTCGGCGTCGCGGTCATAGTACACACGCATGGTTTCTTCTCCCTTTAATGCGTCGTGGTTTGCAATAGATCGGTTAGAGGGCCTGCGGGCCGCGGCTGATCGCGACCACACCGGTACGCGATACCTCGACCAGGCCGAGCGGCTGCATCAGCTTGATGAAGGCATCGATCTTCTCCGGCGTGCCGGTAACCTCGAAGACGAAGGATTCGATGGTGGAATCGACCGCGCGGGCGCGGAAGATATCGGCGATGCGCAGGCTCTCGACTCGCTTGTCGCCAATACCGGCCACCTTCACCAGTGCCAGTTCGCGGGCGATATGCGGGCCTTCGACCGAGAGATCGTGCACGCTGTGCACCGGCACCAGGCGGCCGAGCTGCGCCTTGATCTGCTCGATCACCGCATCGGGACCGGAGGTAACAATGGTGATGCGCGAGAGATGGGCGGCATGCGACACCTCCGCCACCGTAAGGCTCTCGATATTGTAGCCGCGACCTGAAAACAGGCCGACGACACGGGCGAGGATGCCGGGTTCATTATCGACCAGCACGGAAAGGATATGCGACTGAACCGGCAGCGTGACTTGCGCGAACATGATTGTAGTTTCCCGTATTCCTTGATCGGCGCTCAGACGAGCGCCATGCCCTCTTCGCTCACCGCCGGCTCTGGATCAGCATCGCCGTGGTTGGGCAGGATCATTTCGTTATGGGCGGCGCCCGACGGCACCATCGGGAAGCAGTTCTCGTTCTTCGAGACCGCAACATCGACCAATACCGGCCGGTCGATCTTGATCATCTCGTCGATCACGCCATCAAGGTCGCCCGGCTTGGTGCAGCGCAGGCCGACGCAATGGAAGGCTTCCGCCAGCTTCACGAAGTCCGGCAGCGCCTCGGAATAGCTCTCGGAATAGCGGCTGCCATGCAGCAATTCCTGCCACTGGCGCACCATGCCCATATATTCGTTGTTGAGGATGAATACCTTCACCGGCAGGCGGTACTGCGCCGCGGTGCCGAGTTCCTGGATATTCATCAGGATCGAGGCTTCGCCGGCAATATCCACCACCAGCTTGTCGGGATGGCCAAGCTGCGCGCCAATGGCTGCCGGCAGGCCGTAGCCCATGGTGCCAAGGCCGCCCGAGGTCATCCAGCGGTTCGGCTCATCGAACTTGTAGAACTGCGCCGCCCACATCTGGTGCTGGCCCACTTCCGTGGTGATGTAGGTCTCGCGGTGCTTGGTCTTCTCATACAGCCGCTGGATGGCATATTGCGGCTTGATGATCTTGTCGTCCTGGTTGAAGCGCAGGCAATCGCGGGCGCGCCACTGATCGATCTGCTGCCACCAGGCATCCAGCGCCTTGGTCTTGGGCTTGTAACCGGCTTCCTTCCACACCGCGATCATGCGTTCCAGCACGCGCGCGGCATCGCCGACGATGCAGAGATCGGCGCGCACCGTCTTGTTATGCGACGACGGGTCGATATCGACATGGATCTTCTTCGAACCCGGCGAGAAGGCGCTGAGGCGGCCGGTGATGCGGTCGTCGAAACGCGCGCCGAGATTGATCATCACGTCGCAATCATGCATGGCATGATTGGCTTCCCAGGTACCGTGCATGCCCAGCATGCCGAGGAACTGCCGGTCGCTGGCCGGATAGGCGCCAAGGCCCATCAGCGTCGAGGTGATCGGGAAACCGGTGAGCTTCACCAATTCGCGCAGCAGCCTGGAAGCCTTCGGGCCGGCATTGATGATGCCGCCGCCGGTATAGAAAACCGGGCGCTCGGCCTGCGCCATCAGCGCCACCGCCTCGCGGATCTTGTTGTCGTCGCCTTCCACGCGGGGGCTGTAGGTCTTGTGGCGCACATTGGCCGGGCCGGTATAGGGGCCATGCGCCACCTGCACGTCCTTCGGCAGGTCGATCACCACCGGGCCGGGGCGGCCATTGGTGGCGACATAGAAGGCTTCATGGACAATGCGCGCCAGATCGGCCGGGCTCTTCACCAGGTAGTTATGCTTGGTGCAGGGCCGGGTGATGCCGGTGGTGTCACATTCCTGGAAGGCATCGGTGCCGACGAGATGGGTCGCCACCTGGCCGGTCAGGCAGATGATCGGGATCGAATCCAGCAGCGCGTCGGTGAGGCCGGTGACCGCATTGGTGGCGCCGGGGCCGGAGGTGACCAGCACCACGCCGGGCTTGCCGGTGGAACGGGCATAGCCCTCGGCGGCATGCACCGCGCCCTGCTCATGGCGCACCAGCACATGGCGGATGGCGTTCTGCTTGAACAGGGCATCGTAAATCGGCAGTACCGCGCCGCCCGGATAGCCGAAAATGACCTCGACGCCCTGATCTACAAGCGCCTTGATCACCAGCTCCGCGCCGGACATGGTCTGCTGTTCACGCTGCTCGGTCTGCATAACTCCATTCCTTAAGTTGCGGGCACACGAAACCCTCGCGCACCCCTGTAAAAAAGCGCGCCACCCTAAACACCGCCATACCCGGCGGTCAACAGGTATCCCACAAGAAATGGAAAGATTCTTGCCTCTGGGTTGAAATTTTCTTTCTCCCCGAGGTCGGTTTCCTCAACCAGCTCTGCCGGCATCTGGTGCCGGAACCATGTGGTCTGGCGCTTAGCGTAATGTCTTGTATTCGTTTGGGCAATCTCTATTGCCTGGGCCAGCGTCAGTTCACTACGCAGATGCCGCAGCAATTCCGGCAGGCCATGCGCCTTGCGCACCGGGGCGTCGGGGGGAATATCGCACCGTTCCGCGAATTTCCGGGCTTCCTCAAGGGCGCCGTTGGCGATCATGGCCTGGAAGCGCCGGTCGATCCGGGCATAAAGCGGCCCACGCGGCGGCCGCAGCAGGATACGGTAGACCGGGTTGGGCAGGCCCGGATCGGCCGCCTCGCGCTGCCAGGCGGTGAGGCCCCTGCCCGTGGCGCACCAGACTTCCCAGGCCCGCAATACCCGCTGGCTGTCGCCGGGTTTCAGCCGGGCGGCAGTTTCCGGGTCGGCCTCGGCCAGCCGGGCATGCAGGCCCGCGGCGCCCAGTTCCTCCAATGCCGCCACCGCATCGGCGCGGATATCGGCCGGGATGGCCGGAATCCGCGCCAGCCCCTCGGTCAGCGCCCGCAGATACATGCCGGTGCCGCCACAGAGAATCGGCAGCAGGCGCTGGCTGGCAGCTTCAGCGATGGCCGCGCGGGCCAGGGCGCACCAGCGCGAAGCCGTGCCATGCTCGGCCGCATCCAGCACACCGTAGAGCCGGTGCGGCGCGCGGGCTTCCTCCTCCGCGCTGGGCCGCGCCGTCAGCACATGCAGGTCGCGGTAGACCTGCATGCTGTCGGCATTGATCACCATGCCCCGGAACCGCTCGGCAATCGCCAGCGCCAGGGCGGACTTGCCGCTGGCAGTCGGCCCGGCAACGATGACAAGCGGCAGGCTGGAGGGTATATCGATCATCCGTTCTTCTTACCCTGGTTGGCCGCCATGCAAAACATCCTCACCCTGATCAGCGACCCGCGCGGCGGCATCCTGAGCGAACGCATGGCCGGCGCCGTGCGCGACGCCCTGGCGCTGGCCGGGGCCCGGGTGGCCAAGGCCGACTGGCTCGATCCCGGCGTGGCCTGCGATATCCCGTTCGACCGCATTGCCGCCGCAGCCGCCGTCAATGCCGCCAAGGTGGCGCTGCGCGGTGCCCCGGTGGACCTGCTGGTGGTGAACCCGGAGAACCGCCGCAAGCAGGTGCTGGTGGCGGATATGGAATCCACCATCATCAAGAACGAGATGCTGGATGAACTGGCCGATATCGCCGATCTCGGACCCGGCATTGCCGATATCACGCGCCGCGCCATGAACGGCGAACTGGATTTCGAGGCTGCCCTGCGCGAGCGCGTGGCGCTGCTGAAAGACCTGCCCGAGGGCCTGCTCGATCGCGCCGCCGCGCGTATCCAGCCGATGCCGGGTGCCACCACCCTGCTGCGCACACTGAAAAGCCATGGCGTGTATTGCGCCCTGGTCTCGGGCGGCTTCGATTTCTACACCCGGATGATCCAGGAGCGTTTCGGCTTCGATGAGCAGCAGGCCAATCATCTGGTCGTCACCTTCGACAAGCTGGCCGGCAGCGTGCGCGAGCCGATCCTGGGCCGCGAGGCCAAGCTGGACGCCCTGAAGCGCATCGCCATCGCGCGCCATGTCGAACTGGGTGACTGTCTCACCGTGGGTGACGGCGCCAATGACCTCGCCATGCTGCAGGCCGCCGGCTTAGGGATCGCCTTCCGCGCCAAGCCGGTGGTGCAGGCCCAGGCGCGCTTCAGCATCCAGCATGGCGACCTCACCGGCCTGCTCTATGCGCAAGGCTATCGCCGCGACGAGATCCTTGGCCGCTAGCGGCCAAGTGAGGGGTGAAATCCTGGGGCGTTGACATCGCTCCGTTTACGCCCTAGCTTTCCCGCCATGCACAGCCGCACCGTCTTTAACTATTGGTATTTTACACTGCTGACATAGCGGTGACGGTTCGTATGTGACAAACGACCCAATGCCGCCGCAGCCCACCGGCGGCATTCGTTTTTTCCAGACAATTCGATGCTTCCGGCCTCCGGCGGAAAACCCAAGGAGAAGTACCGTGAGCACGATTACCGTATCGAATGAAACCCTGGACCTGCCGCGCGAGGCCCTGCGCCAGGGCATGGACCTGGTCGACCTGCTGGTCACCACCCGGCTTGCCAATGACCGCAGCGATGCGCGCCACCTGATCCGCTCCGCCAAGGCACGGCTGAATGGCCGCGTAGTGGCGCATGAAGGCGTCATCGCCGGGCTCGACGATCTCGACACCAACGGCCTGCTGCGGCTTGCCGCAGGCGACGGCGCCGAAATGCTGGTCCGCGCGGCTTAGGCCTGCATGTAGGCCCTAAATCTGCATGTAAGTATGGTCGGCGGCATTGCCGCCGCAGACCATGACACCGATGCGCTCATTGGCGCCGGGCTTGTAGGCGCCGCTGAGCAAGGCGGCAAAGGCCGTGGCGCCACCGGGTTCGGTGGCCAGCCGCAGCGTGTCCCACAAAGCCTTTTGCGCTATGCGTATCGCGTCGTCAGGCACCAGCACGCTCTCCGCTACGAATTGCTGCGCGATCGGGAACATCAGTTGCCCGACCTGGCGCGGCGCCAGCGAGTCTGCTGCGATGCCGCCGGCCGGTGCATCCACCGGCTGCCCGGCCTTGAGCGCCAGATGCAGCGTCGGCGCGGTTTCCGGCTCCACCGCAATGACGCGTGTGCGGCCCCCATACCAGGCGGCAATGCCGCCGATGAAACCGCCGCCGCCCACCGCCACTAGCACGGTATCGAGTTCCGGCGCCTGCTGTTCAAACTCAAGGCCGCAGGTGCCCTGTCCCAGCAGGGTTTCCGCCTGATCGTAGGCATGCACCGGCAGTGCGCCGCTCGCCGCGCGCCAGGCTTCCGAGGCCGCCAGCGCATCGGCATAGCGTTCGCCTTCGATCACCAGGTCGGCACCATACGCGCGGATGCGTGCGATCTTCGAGGGCGAAGCCACGCTCGGCACATAGATGCGCGCCGGCAGGCCCAGCCGCATCACGGCATAGGCCACCGCCGCGCCATGATTGCCGCCGGAAGCCGCCACCACACCCGCTTTGGGCACATTGCTGCCCAGCAGATTGGCGAAGGCGCCGCGCGGCT
This sequence comes from Ferrovibrio sp., assembly GCF_965278975.1. GTDB lineage: Bacteria > Pseudomonadota > Alphaproteobacteria > Ferrovibrionales > Ferrovibrionaceae > Ferrovibrio. Next base: position 2,898,672 of record NZ_OZ257126.1, on the reverse strand, counting down.
TGAACGAGCCGGTATGCTGGAGCAATTCCAGCTTGAGTTGGATATCGCCACCCTGCAGACCGAAATCGCTGGCCGCCACCGCGATCACCGGTGTGCGCCGCACATGCGGGCGGATACGGCCTTCGGTAGCGGCGATGCTGTCGCGGTCGATCATCGAAAGGTTCCTTCTGCGGCGGTATGCCGCCCTGTGCTAGCCGGGCCAGGGCTGGACCGCAAGCCGGGGCGCGCTATGATCGGGCCATGAATTCATTCGTCCATGCCATGATCCCGGTTGCCATCGGCGCCACGTTCGTCGTGCTGTGCATCGGCATCTATGCCCTGTTCCGCGGCGGGCGGTTCAACCGCTCCTATTCCAACCTGCTGATGCGCTGGCGCATCCTGCTGCAATTCATCGCCATCTGCCTGATCGCGCTGGCCGGTCTGGTATTGGGCAAGTAGCACCATGGTCAAGCTCGACAAGATCTATACCCGTGGCGGCGACAAGGGCCAGACCTCGCTGGTTGATGGCACCCGCGTGCCGAAGCATGATTTGCGCGTTGCCGCCTATGGCACCGCCGACGAGGCCAATGCCGCGCTCGGCCTGGCACGGCTGCACACCCAGCAGCTAGCCGAACTCGATGCCATGATCGGTCGCATCCAGAATGACCTGTTCGATCTTGGCGCCGATCTCGCCACGCCGGAGCAGGAAGCGCCGAAATGGGAGCCGCTGCGCATCGTGCAGGCCCAGGTGGATCGCCTTGAAGCCGAGATCGACGCGATGAACGCCCATATCCCGCCGCTGCACTCCTTTATCCTGCCGGGCGGCTCACCGGCTGCCGCCTATCTGCATCTGGCGCGCACGCTGTCGCGCCGCGCCGAACGGCTGGCGGTGGAACTGGCCGAGCGCGAGGCAATCAATCCGATGGTGGTGAAGTATCTCAACCGCCTGTCCGACCACCTGTTCGTGGCCGCGCGGCACGCCAATAACAATGGCGCCGACGATGTGCTCTGGGTGCCGGGCAAGAACCGCTAAATATAGTTAGAGTTCACTGCCGGTTTCATCCGCCACCTTCTGACGGATCACACGCAGGGATTCCATCAATTCGCGGCCGATGGCGCCGCCATCGCCCTTGATATCGGCGCCAACCACGGCGCGGAGCGCATCGACATGGGTGCGCACCAGCGGCAGGCGGCTTTCATCCACATCCTTGATCATGTCGAGCAGCTTGCAATAGGAGTCGCAGACCGCCGTGACCAGCGGATAGCCGAAGGTGCCGCCCTGGCCGCGCAATTCATGCGCCACGCGGCGCAGGTCGAGCAGGTAACGCTGGCGGCCTGCAAGGTCGGTCTCGGCTTGGCGCAGCAATTCGATGATATTCTGCGTGTCGCGCTTGAGGATGCTGCCGAATTCATTCTTCAGCGCATCGACACGCTGGTCTGCGGTCTTCAGCATGTCGTCGGCATTCTTGCCCACCGCTCGGGCCTTGCGCGCGATCAGGTTGGGATTGCCGATGAATTCAACGTCGTCGCTCATTGGTCTTCCTTGCGCCGCTTCGGGCCGCGGTAGCTTTCCGCCCGGCGCCGCCGGCGGTCTGGACCGAAGAAACTCTTGGTCTTTACGAACTGCCGGGGCCGCTCGATCACTTCCACAACACGGCCGTACAACGCCTGGGCCGAGATCGGCTTGGCGAGAAATTCGGTGACGCCGGCATCGCGCGCGGTGAAGATGTTGGTGCGCGTGGTGTTGGCGGTAAGCATGATGATCGGCAGCAGCCGCATCGACTTGTTGGCGCGGATACGGCGGATCAGTTCGATGCCGGATTTCTCGCCCATGTCCCAGTCGCTGATCACCAGATCGACCGCGATTTCGGCAAGCTGTTCCAGCGCCTGATCGACACTATCGGCCTGCGCCACATTACGCACGCCGATGCCGTTCAAGGTATTGGCGACGATGTTGCGCATGAACCGGTTGTCATCGACCACCAGAACACTGACTGAACCAAGATCATAAAGCTGCATCGACCGCGACTGCCCCCTCTCGCGGGCCGGGATTTTACCTGCCTTACCCAGCCGCCACAATCGCTGATTGGGTTGCAACCGTATCATTCAATGCCTCGCGGATATGCTCGCGCAATGCGATTGCAGCCCGGCTGGGACCGCCCCCGGCCTTGACCGGCGGCAGATGCAGGCAGATCGCGGCACGCGGCAGCGGCGGGAAGCCGTCGGCGACCCCAAGCGGGCGCAGGTCACGGGCCATGGTGCCGGCCTTGAACACCGAAACCGCCAGCCCGGCCCGCACTGCCGCCTCCACCGCCGCGTAATTGGCGCTGAGATAGGCCAGCCGCCATGGGATACCGGCCTGATCCAGCGCCGCGATGGCCCAGGCGCGGAACAGACAGCCGCTGGGCGACAACGCCAGCGGCAATGGCCGCCGCTGCACTGCCTCCTGCTGGCGGAGGGCATGGCCGCGCGCCGTGGCCCAGACCGGCGTTTCGTAGCGCAGCAATTCACCTGTGCTGCCATCCAGTTTGCTGGCCTCGTGCATGACAATGGCAAGATCGAGTTCGCGGCCCAATTGCCTGGGCATTTCCGCCGTCAGGCCAGTGATCACCTCCACCTCGATGCCGGGATGGCTGGCAGCGAAACGCGCCAGGATCGGCGGCACCAGGGTGGCCGAGTAATCCGCCATCACACCGAGTCGCACCCGCCCCCGCAGGCCGGGCCGCGCCACGCTCTGCAATGCCTCGCGCTGCAGGGCCAGCAGGCGCCGGGCATAGCCCAGCATCGCCTCGCCCTCTGGCGTGGCGGCAATCTGGCGGCGGTCACGGTCCAGCAGCTTCACGCCGGCCACCGCTTCCAGCCGCTGCACCTGCATGCTGACGGCGGATTGGGTGCGGTTCAGCGCCCGGGCCGCCGCCGTGAAGCCGCCCAGGTCCAGCACCGCCACGAAGGCGGCGAGCAGGTCGGGATCGAGACGCGCCTCCATCATCAATTTCCTTGATAGAAATAATTCAAAACATTCATTTCCATGATGATGCGACATCCGCCAGGATCGGGCAACCACAAATCGCCTCGCCCTCGCCCAAATACCATGACCCTGCTCGCCACACGCCGCCCGCTGCTCGGCCTCGTCGCCGCCTGCTGTTCCAGCCTGCTGGGCGGCAGCGCCGTGGTCGCCACCCGCTATGCCGTTGCCGGTCTCGATCCGGTGGCGCTGGCCGCTTTGCGCTATGGGCTGGGCGCCATCGTGCTCGGCGCCCTGGTTCTGCTGCTGCGGCGGGCCAGGCGGCTGGAACGGCGCGACTGGCTGGCGGTATTCCTGCTCGGAGCGCTGTTTTTCGCCGCCTTCCCGGCCCTGTTCAGCGCCAGCCTGGCCTATACCTCGGCGGCACGCGGCGCGCTGGCGCTCTCCACCCTGCCGTTTCTTACCCTGCTCTGTGCCGCCGCCCTGGGCCGCGAAAGGCTCACCGCCCTCAAGCTTGCCGGCGTGCTGCTGGCCTTGGGCGGCGTCAGCCTAGCGCTGATCTCAGGCCGCGACATGGCGGCACCCGATGGTGCCTGGCGCGGCGATCTGCTGATGGTGGCCACCGCCCTGCTCGGCGCCGTGTTCAACGCCCTGGCACGGCCTTATATGGCGAAGTACGGTGCGCTGGGGTTCACCGCCTGGGGCATGCTGTTCGGTGCCCTGCTGCTCAATGCCATCGCCTGGGGCGAGCCTTCACGTCAGGCGGCCGCAGCACTGCCGCCGCTGGCCTGGGCAGCCATCGTCTATCTCGGCATCATTGGCGCGGCGCTGATCTTCTATCTCTGGAGCCTGGGGCTGGAACATGCCTCGCCGACCCAGGTGGCGATCACCGTGGCGCTCAATCCGGTGAGCGCGATGACACTGGGCGCGCTGCTGCTGAACGAGCCGGTCAGCGGCGCACTGCCGCTGGGGCTGGCGGCGATCCTGCTCGGGATCGCCTGTGCCAACTGGCCCGCGCCTGCACCAGCAAGGCCATAGCCAGCGCCGCGCCCAGCGTGAGCCAGCCGGGCGAGATGCGGAAATCGAACATCCAGTTCGCCGCCAGCAGACGCCGCCAGGGCAATTGCGTGCAGCAGGCGGCCCAGGCCAGTTCGGCACCCGCCGCCGCTAGGCCGGCAAGCAGCGCCAGCGGCCAGGCTTCCCAGGCCTTGCGCATGCGGCCCATGGCATAGGCCAGTCGATAGAGCATCAGCCAGAGGAAGATGCCGACCTGCAGCATCGGCGGATCGATCTCGCGCTTGGCCTGCAGCAGGTAATGCACCAGGGCCAGCACGGCGATGGCATAGACGATACGGTGCAGCCGGCCCCAGGCCTTGCCGCCCATCCGGCGGATCGCCGCATCGAATGATGTGATGCCGAGCGCCAACAGGCCGAGCAGCGCAACGAAACCGATGGTGAGATAGATGCGCAACACAATCTCGGTGGCGACGCGGACCAGATCGAATTTCAGATCGGCGATATAGATGCAGAGATGCAGCAATGCATAGGCCATGGCGGCAACGCCGATCTGGCGCCGCAGCCTGATCAGCGCCGGCCAGTCGAACAGGCGGCGCAATGGCGTGACGCTGAGCGAGCCCAGCAGCAGCCACACCGCCCAGCGACCAGATTCATGGGTCAGTTCCTCGATCGGGCGCGGTCCCAGATAATCCAAGGCCAGCCGCGCCACCAGCCACAAGCCCGGCAGCCAGAGCAGCAGGAAGCAGGTGGATTTCAGCGGCGACAGGCGACCGTCGCGTTCTTGCCAGGGGAAAGCCATGGCCGGAAAATCGCAAGTGCCTGCGACGAAGGCAAGCGTTCAATCCCTCACGATCAGGCGAGGGAGGCTCACGATAGGGAGAGCTATTTTGCCTTCAGGCAGCGCGCCACGATCTGGCCGCAGGCCACCAGGGTTTCCCGCCCGGTGGCGGTGCGGCCCTTCATCGCCACTTCAGTAACGCGGCCCTGGCGCAGGGCGAAGGTGGTCTCGCAATAGCGGAAATACTCATAGTCGCCACCCGGCCGGCTCAGCGGCGAGTAGTCACGGTCGGTGCCGCTGTTCATCGAGGCATAGGCCGAGCTTTCGCGAAAATAGCTCAGCAGGTCGACACCGTTCTCGCGGTTGCGCGCCGTCGGCTCGCCAGCACAGCTCAGCAGCTGCTGCTCGGACAGGCCGACCAGTTCTTTCTGGCCGCGCAGGGCAAGTTCTTCCTGACCGGATGCGCAGCCGGCAAGCAGGACCAGAAAGGCAAGCGGGAGAGCATGTTTCATGGCGGCGGAGCATGCCGGAAGCGGCAGCCGCCGTCAAACACCAGGATCACTGGCGCCGCAATTGCGGCCCCTGCCCCATTGCGTTACAGCTTAGCGTGAGAAGCGCCCCAGCGCCGCCAGGAGGAACCCCAGGAGAGGAACATGGCCGAGTATGTGACGGTAATGCCCGAAGCCCTGCGCCAGACGGTGCGCGCGGTATGCCGCCAGGGTGGCAGCAATGAGCGCGAAGCCGCTTTGGTGGCCGACAATCTGGTGCTCGCCAACCTGAGTGGCCATGACAGCCACGGCGTCGGCATGCTGCCGCAATACTGGCTGGCGGTGCATGAGAAGCGGCTGCAGGTGAACCAGAGCGCCCGCATTGCCCTGGATAACGGGGCCATGGTCACCATCGATGGCGGCTATGGCTATGGCCAGGTGATTGGCCATGAGGCGATGGAGCTGGCGATCCTGCGCGCCCGCGAGCATGGCGTCTGCGTGATGGCAATCCGCGAAAGCCACCATATCGGGCGCATCGGTCACTGGGGCGAACAATGCGCTTCCGCCGGCATGATCTCGACCCATTATGTGAACGTGGTGAACCGCTCGCCGCTGGTGGCGCCGTTCGGCGGCTCGGATGCACGCTTCGCCACCAACCCCTATTGCTGCGCCATTCCCGGCCGTGGCGATGCCGAACCCATCGTGCTGGACATGGCGACCAGCACCATCGCCATGGGCAAGGTGCGCGTGGCGATGAACAAGGGGGAAGAAGTGCCGCCCGGCATCCTGATCGACAACCAGGGCCGCCCGACCACCGATCCGACGGTGATGTTCAACCAGCCGATTGGCGCCATCCGCGCCTTCGGCGAACATAAGGGCTTCGGCCTGGCGCTCATCGCCGAGCTTCTGTCCGGCCCGTTGAGCGGCGGCGGCACTGGCCGCAACCGCTGGGATGTCGGCACCATCACCAACAACATGCTCTCCATCGTGTTCGATCCGGCACGGCTTGGCGGTGCAGAAAACTGGCAGGAAGAAACCGAAGCCTTCGTGAAGTTCGTGAAGGATTCGCCACCCTCGCCGGATAATCAGACCGGCGGCGTGCTGGTGGCCGGCGAGCCCGAACGCCGCATGCGGGCCGAGCGCAATGCCAAGGGCATCCCGATCGACGTGACGACCTGGAACGAGATCGTTGCAGCGGCGGAAATGCTCGGCCATAAGGCTGGCGAGACGCGCCGCCTTGCCGGCCTTTAGATATTCAAGGAGACCATGATGAGTGACGCGATTGCCCAAGCCGCCGAACGCCTGCGCCAGGCGGAAGCCAGTGCCACCGCCTGCGAACCGGTGCGCGGCCTGCTCGGCACCGAGACCGATCTGCGCACGGCCTATGCCGTGCAGCGGGCCAATCGCGAGTATTTCATCAAGCAGGGCCGCCGCCTGATCGGCCGCAAGATCGGCACCTCCAGTCCGGCGGCGCTGAAGATGTTCGGCATCACCGCGCCGACCTACGCCATGCTGTATCACGACATGGTGCTGAATGATGGCGACACCATCCCTGCCGGACGCCTGATCCAGCCGCGCCTGGAAGCGGAAGTGGCGGTGGTGCTGGAACGCGACCTGGACATGCCGAACCCGACACTGGTGGATACGCTGCGTGCGGTGGGCTATGTGGTGCCGGCCATCGAAGTGGTGGACAGCCGTATCATCAATACTGCCAACAATATTGTCGATCTCGTGGCCGACAATGTCAGCGGCGCCTTCTTTGTGCTCGGCAGCGTGGCACGCAAGCTGGATGGCCTGGACCTGCGCCGTGCCAATGGCATGCTCTATCGTGGCGCCGAGGTGATCGGCCAGGGCACCGGCGCGGCAGTATGGGGCAATCCGATCAATGCGCTGGCCTGGCTGGCGGCAAAACAGGTGAAAGCCGAAATGCCGCTGCGTGCCGGCGATGTGGTGATGACCGGCACCTATTGCCCGATGCAGCCGGCCAAGCCGGGTGATGCCATCGCCGTGGAGATCGAAGGCCTGGGCCGCTGCGAAGTGAACTTCGCCGCCTAGGTTCGCACTTAAGCTTCTGCGCTACGGCTGCGCGGAAAGCGCAGTGTCACCGTGGTGCCGTGACCTTCGCGGCTATCAATGGTGAGCGACCCCTGGTGCAGCCGCATCAACGACTGCACCAGCGGCAAGCCAAGGCCAGCACCGCCATAGCTCTTGGAGAGATGGTGATGGAGCTGCACGAAGGGCTCCAATGCGCGCGGCACGTCCTCCCGCTTCATGCCGATGCCGGTATCACGCACCCGGATGGCGAAACGGCCATCGCCCTCAACCTCTGCGCCGAGCGTGATACTGCCACCGGCCGGAGTGAATTTCAGCGCATTGGACAGCAGGTTCAGCAGCATTTGCCGCAACGCACGGATATCGGCGCGCAGATAGGGCAAACCCTCGGGCAATTCCGCCATTAGAATCACCCCGCTCTCCTCGGCTTTGTCGCGCAGCATGCGCAGCACGGCATGGCTCTGCTCGTAGATATCGGCTTCCTCTTCCGTCAATTCAACACGGCCAGCCTCGATGCGGGTATGGTCGAGCAGATCGTTGACCAGGCTGAGCAGGTGCTTGCCGCTGGCCAGGATATCGGCGGCATATTCCTTGTAGCGCCCATCGCCGAGCTTGCCGAATAATTCACCGGAGAGTATTTCCGAAAAGCCGATGATGGCATTGAGCGGCGTGCGCAATTCATGGCTCATGTTGCCGAGGAAGGCGGTCTTGGCCTGGTTCGCCGCTTCCGCTTCACCCTTGGCCTGTTTCAGCGCATCGATCACGCGCTTGAGTCGCTCGGAATCGCGATTCACGCGCTGGATGACGCGATTATACTGCATGGCGATGGGTTCGACCTCGGAGCCAACCACCACATTCACCGGCGCATCAAAACGGCCCTCGACGCGATGGCGCTCCATGTCATTGACCAGATCGAGCATCGCCGAGGTAGCGCCATGCTCGGCCTGGTTCAGGCCGACCTGCTCGGCCTCCGGCGATACGCGCAACGGATGGAAGTGATTGATGATCTTGAGCACCACATAGGCAAGACCGAAGCAATACACGGCCGCAGCGGCACAGCCCAGAAGCTGGATACCGAATTGCGTGATGCGGTCATGCTGCACCGGCCAGGAGGCGGGATCGCCGAACAGGGCCACGGCCAGCGTGCCCCAGATGCCGGCGCCAAGATGGGCCGGCACGGCACCAACGGCATCATCGATACGGAGCCGCTCCAGCCATTCACCCAACAGGATCGCCACCACCGCGCCAACACCGCCGATGATCACGGCTGCCAATGCCGAGGTGTCATGGCAATTGGCGGTGATGGCGACCAGGCCAGCCAGGGTGCCATTGAGGAAATCCTCGACGCGCGGCAGCGGGTACATCAGCCGCGAGGCAATCAGCCCGGCGACACCGCCGGCGCAGCCGCCAAGCGTGGTGTTGATCAGCACGCTGGGCACATCCGCCGACATCGCCAGCGTGCTGCCGCCATTGAAGCCAAACCAGCCGAACCACAGCAGCATGACGCCCAGGGTAGACATCGTGAGGTCATGGCCACGAATCATCGCCACGCCCTTCTTGAAGCGGCCCATGCGTGGCCCGATCACCAGGATCGAGGCCAGCGACACCCAGCCGCCAACCGAATGCACCACGGTGGAGCCGGCGAAGTCGATGAAACCGAGCTTGACCAGCCAGCCGGCCTCGCCGCCAAGCTGGCCGCTATTCCAGGCCCAATGGCCGAATACCGGATAGATCAAACCGGAAATGATGACCGTGATGATGACATAGGAGCTGAAGGCGACACGCTCGGCCACCGCGCCCGACACGATGGTGGCTGCCGTGCCGCAGAACATGAGCTGGAACAGTAGGAAGCCGCCAACCGACGCATCCTGGCGTGCGTCATACATCCAGGCCGAGGCACCGACCCAGCCATTTGCACTGATGCCAAACATCAGCGCGAAGCCGAACATCCAGAACAACAGACCGGCGATGCAGAAATCGACCAGATTCTTCAACGCCACGTTGATGCTGTTCTTGGCCCGGACGAAACCGCTCTCCAGGCAACAGAAACCGGCCTGCATGACAAAAATCATGCAGGTGGCCACCATGATCCAGACAAGGTCAACGCGCTCTATCGACATGGATACCGGGGGACCGCGACACAACCTTGCTTAAGCAAGAGGCATACCAATGCTAAACCCGTAATATCCGGGGCAAACTGGCAGCAGATGGCGCCATCACATGCATTGTGGCTAAAAATTAGCCGAAACCGGGGTGTTGGCATTTCCCCTGTGGCGCATTATGTCAGGGAGCACGCAAAAACGGCCGCCAGAGCCTTCTACCGGATCAGCACCATGGAACCCACGAGCCTGAATTTTGGCGGCACCCCCGCCACCGCCACCGCCGCCCCGGCCGGCGACCTGGTGAAGGAGATCGATATCTCCAGCTTCATGCAGGACGTGGTGCAGGCGTCGATGAAGCAGCCGGTGCTGGTGGATTTCTGGGCGCCGTGGTGCGGCCCCTGCAAGCAGCTCGGCCCGGCCTTGGAAAAGGCCACGCTCGCCGCCAAGGGCAAGTTCAAGCTGGTGAAAGTGAATATCGACGATCCGCGCAACCAGCCGCTGGCGCAGCAGCTGCGCATCCAGTCGATCCCGGCGGTCTATGCCTTCTCCAAGGGCCAGCCGGTGGACGGTTTCGTCGGCGCTCTGCCCGACAGCCAGTTGAAGAAATTCATCGAGCAGGTGGTTGGCGAAGCGGTGGGCGACAGCGAAGCCGTGCAGCTGATCGAGGCCGGCAAGGCTGCGCTGGCGGCCCAGGACTGGGCCGCGGCCGGCGAGGCCTTCTCCGGTGCGCTCGGCGAGGAAGCAGAAAACCCGGCAGCGCTCGGCGGCCTGGCCCGCGCCATGGTCGGCCTCGGTGAACTGGAAGCAGTGGACGAGATCCTGGCCCAGGTACCGCCGGCCCACGAGAACCATCCCGACGTCGCCTCGGCGCGCTCGGCGCTGCAATTGGCGCGCGAAAGCGCCGGTGCCAGCGGTGAACTCGCTGGCCTGGAGGCCGCCGTCAACGCCAACCCGCAGGATCATCAGGCGCGCTATGACTATGCGCTGGCCCTGGTCGGCGACAATCGCCAGGGCGATGCGCTGGACCAGTTGCTGGAGCTGGTGAAGCGCGACCGCAAATGGAACGAGGAAGCCGCGCGCAAGCAGCTGGTGAAAATCTTCGAGGCACTTGGTCCGATGGACCCGCTGGTGGTGGATGCGCGCCGCCGGCTCTCCTCGATCCTGTTTGCCTGACGCAAGCGGCATGGCGGACCAGGAACCGGAGATCACCGATATCGCCGCACTCGACGGCACGATCCCGATCTTTCCGCTGACCGGCGTGCTGCTGCTGCCGCGCGGCATGCTGCCGCTGAATATCTTCGAGCCGCGCTATCTGGCAATGACGCGCGACGCGCTTGCCGGCTCGCAACTGATCGGCATGATCCAGCCGCAGGAAGCCTTCACCCGCGACGCCAGGCCGGCGGTCTACCGCATTGGCTGTCTGGGCCGCATCAATGCCTCGGTCGATACCGAGGATGGCCGCATGCTGATCACATTGCGGGGCGTCTGCCGCTTCGCCGTGGCGAATGAGCCGCCGATGACCGAGCCTTATCGTCAGGTATTTGCGGATTATAAGCCGTTTGTCGGCGATCTGGCTTCGGCGCCGAACGGCCAGATTGATCGCCAGCGCCTGGTGAATGCGCTGCGTGGTTATCTCGAACGCCAGAACCTGCCGGCTGACTGGCCCTCCATCGCTGCGGCGAATGATGAAGTGCTGGTACATTCGCTTGCCATGCTGTGCCCCTTCGCGCCGAACGAGAAGCAGGCCCTGCTGGAAGCCGACAGCTTTGCCGCACGCGGCACCTTGCTCACCGCCCTGCTGGAAATGGCGCTGCTGGAGCGCCCCAACAGCAGTGCGAGCCGGCTCAACTAACGGGAACACGCCATGTCGGAAACACCCCAGACCACGCCCGCCCCGGTCGATCCCAAGCTGCTCGAACTGCTGGTCTGCCCGCTGACCAAGACCACCTTGCGCTACGACCGCGAGGCCAACGAACTGGTAAGCGAGAAGGCGCGGCTGGCCTTCCCGATCCGCGACGGCATCCCGATCATGCTGGTGGATGAGGCGCGCCAGATCGAGGGTTGAGATGCTGGACCAATCCTCCGCCTATAACCGCGCCGGCCGCCCGGCCTGCACCGAACTGCGGCTGAAGTCGCAGGAGAAGGTGCTGGAAGTGGATTTCGCCGACGGCAAGGCTTTCCGCTTTACAGCGGAGTTCCTACGCGTGGAAAGCCCTTCGGCGGAGGTGCAGGGCCATGGCCCGCATCAGCGCACCTATATCGGTGGCCGGCGGCATGTGAATATCATCGCCATCGAACCGGTCGGCACTTATGCCGTGCGGCTGAAATTCGACGACCTGCATGATACCGGCATCTTCAGCTGGGAATATTTCTACGACCGCGGCCACGATCAGGACGAGCTCTGGGCGCGTTACCTGGCAGCCCTGGAAGAACGCGGCCTCAAGCGCGACCCGCGCTGAGCCAGCTAATATTTATATCGCCTGGCCTTGCAGCAGCTTCGGCAGCTTGCCGACATCGCCCATGGCATGGCGCATGAAAAAGGTCTTGGCCGGCTTGAGACGCTCTACCAGACCAAGCCCCAGATCGCGCGCCAGCTTCACCGGCGCGATATCGTTGGAGAACAGGCGGGTAAGCCCGTCGGTCACCGCCGAAAGCACGGCTGTATCGACCCGGCGCCAGTTCTCGTAAGATTCCAGCACATCCTGCTGACCCAGATCGAGGCCGACACGACGCGCCGTCACCACCGCCTCGACCAGGGCCGCAACATCGCGCAGGCCGAGATTGAGGCCCTGGCCGGCAATCGGGTGGATGCCATGGGCTGCATCACCGACCAGCGCCAATCGATGATCGATATAGTGTTCGGCATGCATGAACGTCAGTGGATAGGACCAGCGCGGGCCGAACACGGAAAGTGCCCCGAAATGCTCGCCGAAACGCTGCTGCATCTCGGCAACGAAATCATCGCCATCCAAGGCCATGATCGCCCTGGCACGCTCGGTCGGTTCGGTCCAGACCAGGGATGAACGATGGCGGCCTTCGGCATCATCCGTCATCGGCAGGATGGCGAAAGGACCGGCCGGCAGGAAGCGTTCCTGCGCCACGCCGTGATGCGGCAGTTGATGGCATACGGTGCAGACGATGCCGGTCTGGGCATAGCTCCATTCCAGCACCTTGATCCCGGCCTGCTGGCGCATGAAGGACTGCCGGCCATCGGCACCGACCAGCAGGCGGGCGCGCACTTCGGTACCGTTGGAAAGCGTCAGCCTGGCCGGCGCGCCGGAACCAGGCTCGCCGCGCTCCACCGCCACCACGCCCATCGGCGCCAGCAGCCGCGCCCTGGGCAATTCGGCCAGGGCCGCCTGCTGCGCCACCCGCATGACACGGTTTTCCACCAGCCAGCCGAACGGATCCTGACCCAGCGCCTTGTGGTCGTAATGTACGAAAAGCGGTGAATCGCCATCCGAAACCCGGATGTCCCACATCGGCTGGGCTTCGCTGACATGCCGCCACAGGCCAATCGCCGCCAGCATCCGCTGGGAAGCCAGGGCTATCGCCGAGACCCGGCCATCAAAGCCGGCGTTCAGCACACGGGCCGGGTCCTCGCGGTCGATCAGCAGGGTATCGACGCCATGGCGCGCCAGGGCGATGCCCAGCGTCAGCCCGGCCAACCCACCGCCAACAATTGCCACTTCCGTCTGGATGATTTCAGCCATGGCCGGATTTTAGCCGCAGCGGCGGCCGCATCCAAGCCATGGCCGGCGCGGCAAATGGTCGTGGACGCCCGGGCGCGGGCGGGTATAGACTCCGAGTCATGCAGTGGCGATGGCTTGCGGTTTTAACCCTGGCGTTGCTTACGCCGGGCTTTCTCCTTCCCTCCGCCGCCTGGGCGGCCGGGGAAAAGCTGGCTGTCGACCTGGAACTGCTGCTCGCCATCGATATCTCCGGCAGCGTCGACCCCGACGAAGCCAAATTGCAGCGCGAGGGCTATGCCAAGGCACTGGTCGATCCGCAGGTGGTGAAGGCCATCGGCAGCGGCATCCATGGCCGCATCGCGATTTCCTATTTTGAATGGGCCGATGCCTATACCGAGAATACGGTACTGGACTGGACCGTGATCGGCGACATGGCCAGCGCCAGGGCAGTGGCGGCCAAGCTGCTGGACGTACCGATCCGTATCGGCCGGCGCACCAGCATCAGCGGCGCCATCAATGCCGCCATTCCGCGTTTCAAGGCTTCGCCCTACCAGGGCCTGCGCAAGGTGCTGGATATCTCCGGCGACGGCCCGAACAATGCCGGCGACCCGGTGGACTTGGCGCGCGACAAGGCGCTGGCCCAGGGCATCGTGATCAATGGCCTGCCGATCATCAACGACCGCCCCAATCCCTGGGGCATGCCGGTGCTGGAAGACCTGGACCGGTATTATGAAGGCTGTGTCATCGGTGGCCCCGGCTCCTTCGTGGTAGTGGCGGAAAGTTTCGATACCTTCCATGAGGCGGTGCGGCGCAAGCTGGTGCTGGAAATCGCCTCCGCCCTCCCCGTTGTTCCCCGGCACTGGGGCCAGGCCGGCCCACCCGTGCGGTTGCAACAGCCGCTGAAACTCGCCCAGGGCGCCTACCGCTACCCCAAGGGCTGCGATGCCGGCGAACGCCAGAGCCAGGAATTCTGGCGCCGCCGCTTCGACCAATAACCCCCTTAAATCCGCTGTTACCCTCTGGCCCGTCTTGGCGCGGGCGGAATTTTGCCGTATTTCCAGGCGACAACAACGAAGCCCGAGATAGATGGAGTGCCTGATGCCGAGTCCGTTTGCCCGTGCCGATTTTCCCTTTGCCCTGCGGCATGTGACCGAGGCGGCGGCCGTGGCAGCCCATGACTGGGTTGGCCGCAGCGAGAAGGAAGCCGGCGATGGCGCCGCCGTGGAGGCGATGCGCAAGGCACTGGGCGAAATCAACATCAATGCCGTGGTGATGATCGGCGAGGGCGAGAAGGACAACGCGCCGCTGCTCTATCGCGGCGAACGTATCGGCAAGAGCGAGCCTGAAATCGAAATCGCCGTGGACCCCATCGAGGGTACCACCAACATGGCCAACGGCGTGGACAATTCCATGGCGGTGATGGCGCTGGCGCCGCGCGGCGCCATGTTCGATCTCGGCCCCAGCTTCTACATGGACAAGCTGGTGCTGCCTGCCGCCGCCAAGGGCAAGGTGGACCCGGCCTGGCCGGTGAAGCAGAAACTCGAAGCCCTGGCCAATGCACTGAACAAGCCTGTTAGCGAGTTGCGCATCTTCGTGCTGAACCGCAAGCGGCACCACGCCATGATCAAGGAAATCCATGCTGCCGGCGCGCGCACCATGCTGCAGGAGAATGGCGACGTGGCCGGTGCCTTCATGGCGGTAGATGGCGGCAGCAATGTGGATGCGCTGTTCGGCACCGGCGGTTCGCCGGAAGGTGTCATCACCGCGATCTTCGCCCGCGCCATGGGTGGTGAATTCTTCGGCCGCGTCGATCCGCAGAGCGACGACGAGGCAGCCAAGGTGAAAGAATTCGGCCTCGACAGCAGCCGCTGGCTCTCCGGCCAGGAACTGGTGAAAAGCGACGACGCCATCTTCATCGCCACCGGCATCAACAGCGGCCCGCTCTGCCGTGGCGTGCAGATCCATCGTGGCGTGGTCCGGCTGCATACCGTGATCCTGATGGCCGCTACCCAGGCACGGCACGATCTGGTCAGCCAGTTGCGCCGATGAACAGCATGCACAGCGTTGCGATTAAGCCTTTCGCCGGCCAGAAGCCGGGCACGTCCGGCCTGCGCAAGAAGGTGCGTGAATTCCAGCAACCGGGCTATCTCGAAGCCTTCGTGCAATCGCTGTTCGACACTCAGGACAACCTCAAGGGCGGCACCTTGGCGCTGGGCGGCGATGGCCGCTTCTTCAACCGCGAAGCCGTACAGATCATCCTGCGGCTGGCTGCCGCCAATGGCGTGGCGCATGTGTTGCTCGGCCAGGGTGGCCTGCTCTCAACGCCCGCGGCTTCCGCCGTGATCCGGGCTCATGGCGCGCAAGGCGGCATCGTGCTCTCGGCGAGCCACAATCCCGGCGGCCCGCAGGGTGATTTCGGCATCAAGTACAATATCAGCAATGGCGGCCCCGCCCCGGAAGCCGTGACGGAAGCAATCTTCCGCCGCAGCCAGGAAATCGACCGCTATCTCACCATTGAAGCCGCCGATATCGACCTGGATCGTCTGGGTGAGACCATACTGGGCGGCATGCGCATCTCGATCATCGATCCGGTGGCCGATCATGCCGCGCTGCTTGAAACACTGTTCGATTTCGATGCCATCCGCGACCTGCTGCGCTCCGGTTTCCGCATGCGCTATGATGGCATGCATGCGGTGACCGGCCCTTATGCCCGCCGCGTGCTGGTGGACATGCTGGGGGCACCGGAAAGCCTGCTGCTGAACGCCGTGCCGCTGCCGGATTTCGGCGGCGGCCATCCCGATCCCAATCCGGCCCATGCCGAAGAACTGGTGGGCCTGATGCCGGGCCTGGATTTCGGCGCCGCCTCGGACGGCGATGGCGACCGCAACATGGTGCTTGGCCCCGGCATCGCCGTGAGTCCTTCCGACAGCCTGGCGGTATTGGCCGCCAACGCGACGCTGGCACCGGGCTACAGCCAGGGCATTGCCGGCATTGCGCGTTCGATGCCGACCAGCCGTGCCGCCGATGCCGTGGCAAAACAGCTTGGCATTCCCTGTTTCGAGACGCCGACAGGCTGGAAATTCTTCGGCAATCTGCTGGATGCCGGCCGCATTACTATTTGCGGCGAGGAAAGCTACGGCACGTCCTCGAACCATGTGCGCGAGAAGGATGGCCTCTGGGCCGTGCTGTTCTGGCTCAATCTGCTGGCCAAGCGGCGTGAACCGGTGGCGGCGATCCTGGCGCAGCATTGGCGGCAATATGGCCGGCATTATTATTCGCGCCACGACTACGAAGCCGTGGAAACCGCCACCGCGCAGGCGGCAATGGCGGATCTGGCCAAGGCATTGCCGGGCCTGGTAGGGCAGGCCATCGATGGCATGGTGATCACCCAGGCAGATGACTTCGCCTATACCGATCCCATTGATGGCAGCATTGCCAAGGCCCAGGGCCTGCGCGTGATCTGTGGCGAGCAGGCCCGGGTCATTGCCCGGCTCTCCGGCACCGGCACCGAAGGCGCCACGGTGCGGCTCTATTTCGAACGCTTCGAGGCCGATCCGGCGCGCCAGCAGGATGACGTGCAGGCCCGCCTGAAGCCGCTGATTGATTTCGCCGAAAGCAAACTTGGCCTGCGCCGCCGTTCTGGCCGTGCCGCCCCTGATGTGGTGACGTAACCCATGACCCTGCCGCCTCCCCTATCGCCGCCCATCGACCAGACTGAGGAATGGCGCGCGCTGGCCGCCCAGGCCGCAGCCGAACGTAATATCACGCTGCGTCAGCTGTTCACGGCGGACCCGAAGCGTTTCGAGCGTTTCTCGTTCCGGCACGGCGATCTGCTGCTCGATCTCTCACGCCAACGCATCTCGGCACAGAGCCTGGCGCTGCTGCTGAAGCTGGCTCGTGCCGCCGGTCTGGAAGACTGGCGCGAGCGCATGTTCGCTGGCGCGCATATCAACAGCACCGAGGACCGCGCCGTGCTGCATACCGCGCTGCGGCTGCCGCGCGAGGAAACGCTGGTGGTTGATGGCGTCGATGTGGTGCAGCAGGTGCATGGCGAACTCGACCGCATGGCCGCCATGGTGCAGGCGGTACGTGATGGCACCTGGCGCGGCGCTACCGGCGAGAGTTTCCGCCATGTGGTGAATATCGGCATCGGCGGCTCGGACCTGGGGCCGCGCATGGTGGTGGACGCCCTGGCAGCCGATCATCAGCCCGGCCTTGAGGTGAAATTCGTCAGCAATGTGGATGGCGCCGATCTGATGCGGGTGCTGCAAGGCTGCGAGCCGGCACGCACCCTGATCATCGTCGCTTCCAAAACCTTCACCACCCAGGAAACCATGACCAATGCCGCCAGCGCGCGGCAATGGTTGCAGCAGGCCCTGGGCGAAAAGGCTGATTGGGCGGCGCATTTCGTCGCGCTCTCCGCCGCGCCGAAGGCCGTGGCGGCTTTCGGCCTGCAGGAAGACCGTCGCCTGACTTTCTGGGACTGGGTTGGCGGCCGCTATTCGCTGTGGTCCAGCATCGGTTTTCCCATCGCGCTCAGCATCGGCATGGAGAAATTCCGCGCCATGCTGGAAGGCGCCCATGCCATGGATGCGCATTTCGAGAGCGCACCGTTGATCGGCAACCTGCCCGTGCTGATGGCGCTGGCCGGCATCTGGAATGTCAATTTCCTGGGCCTGAATGCCTTGGCCGTGCTGCCTTACGATCAGGGATTGGGCCGCCTGCCGGCCTATCTGCAACAGGCCGATATGGAGAGCAACGGCAAGTCCACCGACCGCTGGGGCCGCAGCATTGGCTATGCTACCGGACCATTGGTGTTCGGTGAGCCAGGCACCAACGGCCAGCATGCCTTCTATCAATTGCTGCACCAGGGTACGCCGGTGGTGCCGGCGGATTTCATCCTGCCGCTGGAAAGCCGCTATCCACTCGGTCAGCACCACGCCATGCTGACGGCTAATGTGCTGGCGCAGGCCGAAGCCCTGATGCTAGGCCGCACGCTGGAAGAGGCCGAGGCCGATCTGCGCGCTGGAGGCATGAATGTCGAGGCCGCCAGGAGCCTGGCACCGCACAAGGTATTCTCCGGCAACCGGCCCAGCACCATCATTGCCCTGCCGATCCTTGATCCTTACCACCTTGGGATGCTGATCGCGCTCTATGAACACAAGATTTTCTGCCAGGGCGTGATCTGGGGGGTGAACTCCTTCGACCAGTGGGGTGTAGAGCTTGGCAAGCGCCTGGCCGGACCGATCCTGGAGGAGTTGACGGACCCGAGCCGGGAACCGCATCATGACGGCGCAACCAGCGCGCTGATAGCCCTGGCTCGCCAGGCAACGCCTCGGTGAGCCAGGCCGTCAGCCGGTACAAGTCCTGAGGGGAAACCGTCGCGCATGAGCGACATTGACGCCGTCCGACAGGGAATGCGGGAAATTGATTTCGTCCTGTATTCTTCCTGGCGCCTGGGCAAGCACATCCTTGCCGGCTGGAGCCATGACGGCAATCAGATTTCCTTCGCCTTCTCTGCTCCCTACAATGTGCTGGGCCATGCCGAGGAATATCAGCGCCTGATCCGCGGCCGCCGCCTGATGGGCAGCAAAACCTTTGCCGAAACCTGCAAGGTGCTGGGCATCCGCCCCCTGACCATGGATGTGCCCTTCACCATCGGCCAGGGCCGCAACGACGTGAACCCGGCGATGATCGAGAATCTGGTCAAACGCTATGCCGTGGTCGAGACCGCGAACCGCGCCGTGATGCTGTTCGATATTGTCGGTTTCTCCAAGCATACGCCGCTGGAACAGGTAGCCCAGTTATCCTCGCTAGAATACTCGATCAACTCGGCCAGCAAGCGGCTGAACGAGGCTGGCCTGCGCAACGAACTCGCCCGCTCGACTGTGGGCGATGGCTTCTATGTCTGGAATCGCGCCAAGGGCGTGGATGCGGATCTGCGTACCTATATTGCTCTGCTCCTGATCCTGGCCGATAACGCGCTGGCGCGGCGCAAAGGCAATCCGCGCCTGGTGCCGATCCTGCGCGCCGCCTTCACCGTCGGGCCGCATTTCTCCTACCACCAGGTGGAAGGCAGCAATCCGCGCGGATTCGAATACATCGTCGGCGATGTGACCATCAGCCTCGCCCGTATCATCGGCAAGGCACAGTCGCAGCAGGTACTGATCGGGCAGTTCAACCGTTCCTCGGATCAATTGGTAAATCAGAGCGATATCGACACAATCCTGTTTCTTGCCCGTGCCGAAAAGCTGATGCAGCCGCTGATCGGCCAGGAATTGGGCGGCTACCGCATCACCAATATCCGCGCCAGCGTCACTTCGGCAACGGAAGTACGCAACGGCGTCACCGTCTATCGCATCGTCGACAAGCACGGCTTCTCGCACCAGGCTTTCAATGCCCGCATCACCATTGATCGCGAAGGCGCGGATTCGATCACGCTGGGACTTGGCACACCGGAGCTTGGCGATTTCGGTGCCGAACCCGGGCTTTACGATGTACGCCAGCTTTCGAGCCAGAAATAACTAACGGATAAATCCAACCGCGTCGGTGAGGTCGGCGTCGGCAAGATCCGCACCGGCGAGGTCGGCTTCGCTTAAGTCGGCACCGCGCAGATTGGCGCGATTGAGCTTGGCGCCGCGCAGGTCACAGCGGCGCAGGCTGGCGCCTTCCAGGTTGGCCGGGAAATAGCGGTCGGCACCCACCACCAATGCCCCCAGGTTGGCATCGCGTAGATCGGCATGAGCCAGCTTCGCGCCCTTCAGGCTACTGCCACGTAGATCGGCATGGGCCAGCTTGCTGTTGCGCAGATCGGCCTCTGTCAGCTTGGCGCCTTGCAGCAAGGCCCCCTCCATATTGAGGCCGAACAGCACTGCCTTGTTCGCCACCAGGCCAACCAGCAGCGCCTTGTAGAGGCTGCCGAGCTTGCGCAGGTCATAGCCACTGAAATCGGTCAGCTTGCCTTCCTTGCCGCCGCTGGTGACCCACAGGCCATGCAATCGCAGGGCTTCCTCCGGGGTCAGGCCGAGATCCTCCAGTGGCTTGCCCGCCGGCTTGTCGGAAAGCAGGCCATCGGTATTGGCGCCAGTCAGATCAGCCATCTGCATCTTGGCGCCGGTGATCACGGCATTGGTCAGCGCCGCGCCCTTCAGCGTGGCGCCGGAAAGATCGGCGCCGGCTAGATTGGCGCCGGTGAGATTGGCATTGGCAAGGTTGGCGCGCACCAGATTGGCGCCAATCATGATCGCATCGGTGAAATCGGTATGGGTCGCCACTGAGCCGGTCATCTTCGCCGAGGAAAGATTGGCACCGCGCATCTTGGCGCCATTCATCTCCGCCGGGCCGACATCGAAGCCGAGCGCATGGATATTACCGTGGCGGTCGCGCTCGGCGATCATGCCATCGCGCAGATCGGCATCGAACAGGTTGGCGCGGGAGAGATTGGCGCCATGCAGGCAGGCGCCGCGCAGGTCGGCGCGCACCAGGCTGGCGCCGGTCAGGTCGGCCTCGCGCAGATCGGCACCGAACAGCACCGCGCGATCGAGGTTGCAATCCTGCAGCTTGGCGCCATAGAGCACGCAGCCGGTGAAATCGGCATCGCTGAGGTTGGCGCCGGACAGGATCAGATTGGAAAGATCATGGAACGACAATATGGCGCGGCGACCGCCCATGATGCCGTTGCGGTAATTCTCATGCGCCTTGATCGCCTGCGCGATCTCGCTGTGGCTCAGCTTCTTGCGGCTGCCCCGAGACCCGCCCGTGCCTTCGCTCATCGGCCCGCTCCCCCAAGTGGCCGCTGCCGGTGCCGCTTAAGCCTGCGGCATCCTGGCGATAGCGGCCATGCCGTCCTTCATCAGTTTATTGGCATACTGACTGCCGGCCACCAGTTCCAGCATGCGCACCGCCGCGAACAGCTTGGTGCGCGCCGCTTCCGGGCCTTCGCCATTGAGCTTGCCCGCCTTGATATCGGCAAGCAGCGTATTGCCGGTATTGTCGATCTGGCTGGTGAGTTGCTTGATCGCGCCACTGACATCCTTGTCGGCGCCGATCTCGGTCGCCACCCGGGCGACACGCTGCAACGCATAGACGCGGTTTTCGGCTTCGAGCTTGGCGTCGAACACGGCCTTCTTGGCTTCCTCGCCCTCTTCCGCCGGCGGCAGCGAAAGCACGGCGTCGATGCCGCCCAGCACCTTCTCATCGATGCCGCCAAGCACGCCGATGCGCACCATGTCCTTGAGCTGGCGGCTGGCAGCCTCCATCTCGGGCTGCGGCCCCTCGGCCATGCCATCCTTCTTCAACCGCCCGATCAGCGACACGAAGTCGCCCACCATGTCGGCCACCTTGGCATCATCGATCTTGGTGGGGTCGGTGCGGGTGACCGCACCGAAGAACCGCTTGGAATCCCCAGACAGCATGGCGCGCACATACTGGCCCGGCTTCATGCCGTCGATGCCGGTCGGCAGTTCGCCAAGTGAATCGAAAATCGGCAATGCCTGGAAGCCATCGGTAAGGCGGGCCACGACCACGGCGATCAGGCAGCCGGGCATGCCTTTGCCGCTGGTTGCCACATCGGTATAGGTCTGCTTGATCTCCTCCACCTGCTCGTCCAGCAGGCGACCGACCGGCTTCGGCGACATCGCCTCGCGCAGCTTCTCTGCTTCCGGCGCCAGTTCCAGCAGGCAGGTCATGTCGGTAAGGTCGCCCAGCGCCGCCTCGCTGCCGAGCTTGTCCACCAGCACCGCGCGGTGCTCTGGATTGGCGGCGGCCAGACTCAGTTCCTCGCGCAGGCGCTGCGAGGCAACCTTCCACAGCGTGGCGCCAAGGCGTGGAATGCGCGGGTCCTGGCCGGAGCCGATGTCAGGCGCCGGTGAGGCACGCAACGACGCCTCAAGCTGCTTCACGGCCGCCGCATCAAGGCAGGACAGCACGAATTCCCAGCATGGCGCCAGCGAGGAACGCGAGATGCGGCCGAAAGGCTTCACGCCCTCCTCGCCCATCACCAGCAGATCCTCGAACGGGTGGCAAAATACGCGCTGCAGCGTGAGATAGCGTGGCGGCCGGGTTTTCACCAGGCGGGGGCGCAAGGTGCCGAGCGCGGCATTGGCAACGGCGACGGAAAGCACGAGGGCACGCGATCGCTCGATGAGCAGCGTGAGCTGCGCCACCTTTTCGTCCGGGATCTCGAACAGCTTGCGTTCGATATCCCTGAGTTCGGAAGCAAGATCGGTCATACCTGCCTCCGCTTAGTGGACTCGACCCGTCGCAGCATTTCCATATCCAACGTGCCTGAATTCCAACTTTCGAGCGCCCTTACCTGGAGCTTGGTGTTTTCCTGCATCGCCTGGGCATTCGGGCGGTTGGCCGCCTCCTTTTCCGGAATGATGGGCAGAATTCGATAAATTTCCGTTATCGCCGCCCGCTGGGTATCCCGGTCCTTATCCTGCACATCCTGCCACAACAGGATAACGTATTCCCAGCCGTCTACCGTCCACCACAACCGCTCGATGTCCTTCAGGATCGAACCGGAAACCTTGTCCCAGTTCATCAGCACCCGTTCCGGGTGCTCCAGGGGGCGCATCGCGGAGGCAATGAGTTCCTTGGAGTAATCGCCGGTAAACCCACAAATCCGGCCAATCGGGCGGGCCAGTTCGGCAGCTTCCGACTTGTCATCGGCAGACCATTTGGCCATGGCTTCCTCAAGCCCGGCAATGGCGTTGACGACGCGGCGCAGGCGGCAATCCTTGCTCATGCTTGGCACGCCGAGCGGCGAGATCAGGTTGCCCCAGCTTTCCAGCCGGTCGTAAAGCAGATTGGTGGTGGCCTGTAGCCGGTGCGCAATATCGCCCATGGCGTGCTTCACCCGGTCGCGGCCGGCATCCGAAACAAAGTCGGAGACGCGCAGGTTCATCTGGCCGCCCGACATCTTCTCCAGCGCGCCCTTGAACAGGAAAAAGCGCGTCAGCAGCATTTCATTCTCGTCTTCCGCCAAGGCTTCCTCAGCGGACTTCTGCGCTTCCGGTCCGGCAAGGCCGGACTTCGCGGCCTCCAATGTGGCGCGGCGCACATCGGGCGGCAGGCAGGAATTGCGCTTCAGGATTTCCTCGTGCAACGAGCGGTCATGCATCGTCAGCGAGAAAATCTCGGGCACATCCTTCCAGCGGATGACGTAGTTGCCTTTCACACCGGAGAAGGCAGAGACGGTGAGTTCAAGCTGCTCGCGGCTGTCCATGCGAACGCGCGCCTGGCTGATGGCCGGCGTGGTGAAACTGACAGCGGTGCCACGCTCCTCGAATCTCGTCGGCTGGAACTGCGAGCCGGCGCCTTTTGGAAAATTCATTCCCTGCCCCTGAGGGTAGAATAACGGTATCTGCTGCAAGCCACTAAAGCACAATTGCTGCGCGTCGGAAATGTCTGTATCCGACCGATGGTTAATCCATCACAGATCATTGCGACAAAAAGCGACGAGACTGTTCCACCACCCGCAAGGTTTCTTCCCAGAGATCGAGTTCTTCTAGTTCTTTCGGCGTAAACCACGCAGCCTCGGCAGCATCGTCGCCTGCCACGGTTTCACCGGAGCGCCAGCGCGCGGCGTAATCGACAATCGTGTAGTGGTACAGCACGCGGCCTTCCGCATCCCGCTGAACCGAGTCGATCACTGCAACCAGTCCGAGTAAATCGATTTCGACCCCGGTCTCCTCGCGTAGTTCCCGGCGGATACCCTGTTCGACTGTCTCGCCCAGAATCTGGCCGCCGCCGGGTAGGCTCCACAGCCCCTGGCGCGGCGGCTGGCCACGCCGGATCATCAGCACCTTGCCCTCATGCCAGACCACGGCACCCAGGCCGACCACGGGAGCAGAGGGGTATTCACGCGGCATCGATCCATCTCCATACTCGGGCAAAACAAGCCTACGCCGGGAAGCGCCATGACCGTGACATTCAACGCCCGCGACGCGGCGGTGATCGCCGATCCCTATCCATCATTGCATGCCCTGATGGAACAGGATCCGGTGCATTGGAGTGACAAGCTCGGCGGCTGGATACTGACGCGCTACGATCATATCCGCCAGTCCCTGCGCGACCCGCGCTTCTCATCCGACCGCATGCGGCCGTTCTTCGACCATATGCCGGAAGCGATGCGCATGGATTTGCGCGAACTGGATGCCAGCATGCGGCTCTGGGCGGTGTTCAACGATCCGCCGGCGCATACCAGGGTGCGCGGTCTGATGAACAAGGCTTTCACCACCAATGCACTGGAGGCGATGCGTCCGCGCGTGGCCGCCATCGTCGAGCGATTGATCGATGGCCTTACCCGGCAGAGCGGAGAAATCGACTTCATCCAGGATTTTGCCTATCCGCTGCCGGCCCATGTCATCGCCAGCATGCTCGGCGTACCGGCGGCAGATGTAGAAAAGCTGAAACTGTGGTCAGACCACCTTGGCGCCTTCGTTCTCACTTCGCGCATGTCTGCAGACAAATACCGCCAGGCCAATGACGCGCTGATGGAGATGAACGCCTATTTCACTGCCCTGGTGGAAGCGCGGCGGCGCGAGCCGCAGGCGGATGTCACCACCGGCATGGTGCAGGCGGAACAGCGCGGCGATTTCCTCTCCACCGAAGAATTGGTCGGCGCCTGCGTGCTGCTGCTGTTTGCCGGCCATGAAACCACCACGCATCTGCTGGGCAATGGCCTGCTGGCGCTGCTCAAGCATCCCGAACAGATGCATATGCTGCGCAGCGATTCCAGCCTGGCGCAGGCGGCAGTGGAAGAGATGTTGCGCTGGGATGGACCGTCTCTGGCCCAGGTGCGCGTAGCCGGCGATGATATCGAACTGGAGGGCAAGCTGATCCGGCGCGGCGAGCGCGTGTTCCAGATGCTATGCGCCGCCAACCGCGATCCGCGCGTGTTCGACCAGCCGGACCGCTTCGACATCCGCCGCCAGCATAATCCGCACCTGACCTTCGGCTACGGCATCCATTTCTGCATCGGCGCACCGCTGGCACGGCTGGAAGGCCAGACCGCCTTCCCCGCCCTGCTGCGCCGGCTGCCGCAGATTGAGCTGGCCGCCGCACCGGACTGGAGCGACTCCATCGTGGTGCGCGGCCTCAACAGCCTGCGAGTGAGTTACTCCGCCGCCTGACGCTGCTGCAGGAGTTCCCAGATGCGTTCCGGCGTTGCCGGCATATCCACATGCCGCACGTTGAGCGCATCGGCCAGCGCATTCATCACCGCCGGCGGCGCACCCACCGCACCCGCCTCGCCAGCACCCTTGACGCCCAGCGGGTTGGTCTTGCACGGCACTTCGCAGAGGATCACCTGGATATCGGGCATATCGTCGGCGCGCGGCATGCAGTAATCGGTGAAGCTGCCGGTGAGCAACTGGCCATCGGCATCATACACCACGCGCTCATACAGCGCCTGGCCGATGCCCTGGGCCACGCCGCCCTGGATCTGACCTTCCACGATCATCGGATTGATCACCTTGCCCATGTCGTCGGCGACGACATAGCGGGTGACGGTGGCAATGCCGGTGGCTTCATCCACTTCCACTTCCGCCACATGGCAGCCATTGGGGAAGGTGATCGCCTGAACCTGGAAATCCGCCGCCGTATCGAGGCCGGCCGGCTGGTCGGCAGCAGCGCCCGAACGCAGCCGCGCGGTGGCCGCCACTTCCAGGATGCTGGCGCCACGATCAGTGCCGGCAATGCGGAACTGGCCGTCATTGAACTCGATATCCGCCACTGCCGCTTCCAGCATGTCGGCGGCGATATCCTTGCCCTTGTCGATCACCTTGTCGCTGGCGGCGAGAATCGCGCCACCTTCGGAATACAGCGAGCGCGCGCCGCCGGTGCCGCCGCCCGTGGGGATCCGGTCTGAGTCACCCTGGGTGACGCGGATATTCTCGAACGGCACGCCCAGCTTGTTATGGATCAGCTGCATATACGCGGTTTCATGGCCCTGGCCGGTCGATTGCGTGCCGACCAGCACTTCCACCTCGCCGCCGTCATGGAACAGGATTTCCGCCCGTTCGGTCGGCGCGCCACCCGTGGCTTCGAGATAATAGGCCATGCCGACGCCAAGCCGCTTGCCACGCTTGGCGGCTTCCTTGCGCCGCGCTTCCGCACCGGCCCAGTCGAAAGCCTTCAGCGCCGTGGCCGAGGTATTCTCGAATTCGCCCGAGTCATAAGTCAGGCCCATGGCGCTGGTCCACGGGAATGCCGAAGGCGGGATGTAGTTCTTGCGGCGCAATTCAGACCGCTCGACACCGAGTTCCACCGCCGCGACATCGATCAGGCGCTCCATGATGTAGTTCGATTCCGGGCGTCCGGCGCCACGATAGGCGTCCACCGGCACGGTATTGGTGAACACACCTTCGACGCGGGCGTGTACCGCCTGGAAGCGGTAGACCGAGGACAGCACCTTGGTGCCGGCCATGGTCGGGATCATCGGCGCATAGGTGGAAAGATAGGCACCCATATCGGCGACGTTATGCACGCGCAGCGCCAGGAAGTTATGATCCTTGTCCAGTGCCAGCTCGGCCTCGGTAAGGTTGGCGCGGCCATGGGTATCGGTGAGGAAGGCTTCGGCACGGTCGGAGGTCCACTTCACCGGCCGCTTCAGTTCGCGCGCGGCGAACAATGTCATCACCTGTTCCGGGTAGATGAAGATCTTCATGCCGAAACCGCCGCCGACATCGGTGGTATGCACCGAGAATTGCGCCGGCTCGACGCTGAAAATCTTCGACAACAGGTTCTTCTGCACCCACACACCCTGAGTGGGGGTGTAGAGCGTGAAGCGGTTGCTGTCGGCATCATGCGCTGCCAGGGCGGCGCGCGCTTCCATCGAGGCGACGACGATACGGTTATTGGTCAGGCGCAGCTTCACCGTCCGGGCGGCAGCGGCGAAAAGCTCGTCCACCTTATCCTTCTTGCCGACTTCCCAGTCGAACACACGGTTATTCGGCGCTTCCGGCCAGATCTGCGGCTGGCCGGGCTGCATCGCGGTGGCCATATCGGGCGCGGCGGGCAGCGGGTCATAGTCCACCGCTACCAGTTCGGCGCCATCGCGGGCCTGAGCCAGGGTCTCGGCGACGACGAAGGCGATGGGGTCGCCGACATGGCGCACGAAGCCCTCGGCCAGAGCCGGACGCGGCGGATCGGCGCGCTTGCTGCCGTCGCGATTCTTCAGCGGAATGGTGCAGGGCAGATCGCCGACCTTGGCCTCGCGCAGGTCGGCCACGGTGTAGACCGCCAGCACGCCCGGCGCTTGGCGGGCTTCAGCGGTATCGATGCCGAGGATGCGGGCGTGGGCATGAGGTGAGCGCAGGAAATAGCCATAAGCCTGGCCAGGCAGGCTGATATCGTCGGTGTAACGGCCCTGGCCGGTGATGAAACGCTTGTCCTCCACCCGGCGGACCGGCTGGCTCAGGCCGAACTTGCTCATGCGTGAATTCCTTGAAAGCGGGGCTTGAAATGGGGAGTCAGGCTTTCGGTAATGATAGGGATTCCGGCTGGTGTTTCAAGCTGCGTCCCGCAATGCCCGATAGGTCCAGAATGGCAGGGCGCCCAGCACCACGCAGATACCGGAATAGACGAACACGGCATTGTAGCTGCCCGTGAGATCGTGCAGCAGCGCGCCGAAGAAGCTGCCCGACGCAATCCCCAGGCCGCTGCCCAGCATCACCGTACCGAAAATCTGGCCAAGCCGGCGGCCCTGGAATATCCGCGCCGCCGTGGCGCTGACCATGGGCCCGCGAGCGCCGAAAGAAAGTCCAACACCGAGGGCGAAAATCGCCAACAGCACGGTATTGAAATGGAATTGCAGCGCCCACAGCGCAGCCAGTCCGGCAAGGCTGAAAATATAGGAGATCAGCGCCGAGGCATGCCGTCCGATACGGCCATCGGCCCAGGCAAAGCCAACAATGCCAACCGGCGTGAGAATGCCGACCAGACCATAGACCGAGGCGGCCTTGAGCGGTGGATAGCCGAGTTCGACCAGATAGGCGACGCCCTGCACCATCACCGAAAACATGCCTGAACCGGTGAAGAAAAAAACCGACGCAAGGCCCCAGAAGGCCGGCTCGCGCAAAGCCTTGCGCATCGTCCAGTCCTGCTGCCCGCCACTGCCGCCGGCGATCCGCTGCCGCGCCGCCTGCCAGACCGGCGAGCCGGCCTGGGCACGGCGCCAATCCAGCAGCATCAGCAGCAGCAAAGCCAGGAAAGGCAAGATCGAAAGACTGAGATAGGCGTGGCGCCAACCAAAACTTTCAATCAGCCACTGGCTCAACGGCACGATCAGCAGCGTGCCGATGCCAAGGCCGGCATAGACCAGGCTGACAACGCGCGACAGCCTGGCACCCTCGAACCAGCGCGCCAGAAAGGCGGAATGAGCCGCATTACCGAGTGCTGCGGCAGCAATACCGCCAAGAATCCCGATGGAAATATAGAGCTGCCACAGCGACTGCGCGAAAGCGGCAAGGCCGAAGCCAAGACCGAACAATGCCAGACCGGCAACATAGGTGCGCAACGCACCGAAGCGGTCAAAACAATAGCCGGCCAGCGGCGCGCCGAAACCAGCCATCAGCATCATCAGAGAATAGGTGGTGGCTACATTGGCGCGATCAGCGGCGAATTCGCGTGTCAGCGGCAGCAGGAAGGCCGTGAAACTCTCGCTCAAACCCCGGTTGATGACGCTGAACAGGAAGCAGATGATCACCACCGCCTGGGTCAGCCGGGGCGGCACCGGCAAGGGCGCAGAAGCTGCTGGCCGTGCTGATCCGTCGTCCGGCATGGTCATGCCTGCGCCGCTGCATCGCGCAGCATGTTGCGCGCGATCACGATCTGCTGCACCTGGCTGGTGCCCTCATAGAGCCGGAACAGGCGCACATCGCGGTAGAAGCGTTCGACGGCATATTCCTGCATATAGCCGGAACCGCCATGAATCTGTACCGCGCGATCGGCGACGCGGCCGACCATCTCGGAGGCGAACAGCTTGCAGCAGGATGCTTCGGTCGGCACCTTTTCGCCAACGGCATAGCGCCGGGCCGCATCCAGCACCATGCATTTCGCCGCATAGGCTTCCGTGCGGCTATCGGCCAGCATTGCCTGCACCAGCTGGAATTCCGCAATCGGCTGGCCGAACTGCTTGCGCTCGCGGGCGTAGTTCAGACTTTCATGAATCAGACGTTCCGCCGTGCCGACACAGAGCGCGGCGATATGCAGGCGGCCACGATCCAGCACCTTCATCGCGGTCTTGAAGCCCTGCCCCGGCTTGAGGCCGATGATATTGGCCGCCGGCACCTTCACATTGTCGAAGATCACATCGGCGGTATGGGCGCCGCGCTGGCCCATCTTCTTGTCCGGCTTGCCGATCTGGATGCCGGGTGATCTGGCATCGACGATGAAGGCGGAAATGCCGCCCGCCCCCTTGTTGCCTGGATCGGTGCGCGCCATCAGGGTGAAGATCGAGGCATGAGGCGCATTGGTGATGAAGCGCTTGGTGCCATTCACCACATAGTGATCGCCCTGCAATTCGGCGCGGGTACGCAGCGAAGCCGCATCGGAGCCGGCCTCAGGTTCGGTGAGCGCAAAGCTCGCCACCATTTCGCCTGCTGCCAGCTTGGGCAGATAGGCTTGTTTCTGCGCTTCCGTGCCGTCGATCAGAATGCCCTGGCTGCCGATGCCGACATTGGTGCCGAACATGCTGCGGAAGGCTGGGGAGGTCCAGCCAAGCTCCATCACCAGTTCAACTTCCTCCGCCATATCAAGGCCGAGGCCGCCGTATTCCTCCGGGATCGAGAGACCGAACAGCCCCATCTCGGCAAAGGCAGCGCGGATCTCATCAGGGATTCTGTCGTCATCCGCCACCTGACGCTCCAGCGGCACCAGACGCTCGCGCACGAAGCGGCGCAACGTGGTGCGAAACTGCTCGAGAATGTCCTTATCCATGGGCGCGGCACTCATCTCAGAAAAATGAAATACAATTTCGCATATTGCATCCGCAGGGGAAAGAGCTGGTTGCGGCGGGCCTCGGGTACGCGAATACCCTCACTCCGGGCAGTTGCTATCAGCGGCGGAAAAGCAGCGCGGCGGCCCAGCCGGCGGTCACCGCCAGCAGCACCGCTATGAAACCATAAACCGCCGGCTCGCGGCGGGAAAAGTCGAAGATTTCCTGCTCAATACCCTGCTTGTCGACGAATAGCGGCGTCGATTGCGCGGCGATCACGCGGTCATCGCGGATCAGGTAGACTTCCGTGGTGTAGGTGCCCACCGGCACGGTGGAAGGAAAACTGATCTCGCTGCGGAACAGCTTAGGCCCGAGGAAAACAACACTCGTCTCCTCGCGATACAAGCCTCCGAGCGCCTTGTGGCGCAGAATTGCCGCGCGGTGCGGGCTGGTATCCGGTTCCTGGCTCGGATTGGCAAAACGGAAACGCAGATTCTCGCCGCCGATCTGCAGCCGCGCCAGCAGGTTGGGCGACGCCACTTCCTTGAGCGGCCGGGTCGAGGCGACGGCATAATAGGCCGGCACGCCTTCGAAGCGCAGCGGCGAACGATTGAGCCATATTCCGGCCTCGCGCTTCTTCTGCCGCACGATGGCTGGCCCGGAGGGGCCACGCACCACCACCACGATATCACCTGGCTCATCCACCGAGCCGAACAGCAGCAGTTCGGTGCCGGTGAAGCTGGACGTAATGGCGATGAGATGCGCCGAAAGATCCGTGACCAGCGGCGCATCCGCCGGCACCACGGTGGAGGATAGGCCACGCTGCGCCCGCGCCTCGCCGGCGCAGACCAGCAGTAGCAAGGCGAGAAGAATGACGAGCCGGCGCGTCATCGCAGATTCCCCGGCTCAAGCGAGTAGATATCCGCCGGCGGAATGAACAATTCCAACGCCAGGAAGATCGCCACGCCAAGCACCAGCAAAGCCAGCAGGCCGCGCAAGTGTTCGCCACGCAAAACCGCACCCGCCCGCGCACCGAACTGGGCGCCGACCACCGAACCGACCAGCAGCATCAGTGCCAGGGTCACATCCACGGTCTGCGTGGTGATGGCATGTAGCATGGTGACATTGGCAGTAACGAAAATGATCTGGAACAGCGAGGTGCCAACCACAACGGCGGCCGGCATGCCGAGCAGATAGATCATCGCCGGCACCAGCAGGAAGCCGGCGCCCACACCCATGATCGCCGCAAGCACACCGACAACGAAGCCCAGCACCAGTGGCAGCAGCGCGCTGATATAGAGTTGCGAGCGACGGAACCGCATCTTGAACGGCAACGCCTTGAGCAACGGATGATCGTGGAACCGCTTGATCTTGCGCGGCGGTGCCGTATCAGCCCGGCGGCGCAAGGCGCGAACCGCATCCACCGCCATCAGGCCGCCAACCATGCCGAGAATCACGACATAAGAGAGACTGATCACCAGATCGAGATGGCCGGCCTGACGCATATAGCTGAACAGCCAGGCACCAAAACCTGAGCCGGCAAGACCGCCAGCCAGCAGCATGCCGCCCATGCGGAAATCGACATTGGCCTTGCGCCAATGGGCATAGAAGCCGGAAACGCTGGCCGCCACCACCTGGTTGGCCGAAGTCGCCACCGCCACCGCCGGCGGTACGCCGATGAAGATCAATAATGGTGTCAGCAGAAAGCCGCCGCCAACGCCGAACAGGCCGGAGAGATAGCCGACCACCCCACCCAGACCGAGCAGCAGCCAGACATTGACCGACAGCTCAGCGATGGGCAGGTAAATCTGCATCGGACTCTGGAACGCCCTTGTTTAAGGGTTACGCCGCGGCGTGACCGGTCTGGCTGGTGGTGTTGACGCCGGCGCGCTCGAGTTCAGGCCCGAGCCGGCCGGTGATGAAGCAGAAATACATGCGGAAATCCGAGGCCAGCGACCAGAACGGATATTTGAAGGTCGCCGGGCGGTTCTTCTCGATGAAGAAATGCGCGATCCAGGCCGGGCCATAGCCGGAAACCAGGGCGACCGGAATGAACCATGGGTTGCCGGTGACGATCAGCACCGCCAGGGCGATCAGCGCCAGACTGGTACCAAAATAATGCAAAGCGCGACCACTCGGCTTTGAGTGCTCGCGGAGGTAGTATGGCCAGAAGGCAGCGTAGGTAGTAATGCGTTCATCCGCCATGGCGATTTCCTCCATGTGCTGGTGCGGCTGAACGGCAGCATAGACCTGCCAGCGGCGGTTTTCCACAACCGATTCCGCCCTTTATCCGCTCCTCTGGCTGCCGTGAGGTCAACTTTTAAGGTGTGGAAGCCGCAGCGGCAGTTGCGGCTAAGAATCCAGTTGACGTTTACGTTAACGTAAACTAAGAGTCGCCCTCAGTAAGACGCAAGGCCGGCAGCGACCGGCCGGAAGGCAGTGGGAGGCGTTCCGTGACCGAGAAGACCTTCACCATCACCGACCTCGCGCAGGAATTCAAAGTCACTGCCCGCGCGATCCGCTTCTATGAAGACAAGGGCCTGCTGCATCCCTCGCGCCAGGGCATGAACCGGGTCTACACCAAGCGCGACCGCGCCCGCCTGATCCTGATCCTGCGCGGCAAGCGGCTTGGCTTCAGCCTCGCGGAGATCCGCGAGATGATCAATCTGTACGATCTCGGCGATGGCCAGGGCGAGCAGCTCCGTGTCACGCTGAAGCGCTCGGCCGACCGCCTCAAGGTACTGGAAACCCAGCGCCGCGATGTCGAGGCCGCCATCGACGAACTGCGTCGCTCGGTTGCCATACTTGAGGAATATCTTGGCCTCAAGGACCGCGGCGGCAAAGTGCCGAGCATCGATGATTTCGTGAAGACCCGCAGCGACGCGATGCTGAACGTCGCCGAGTAGCCGTCAGCTAAACCAAACCGTCTCGACCTCTATCTATCTCGTATTCTTCTAGGGAGAAAACCGCCATGCGCAATGTCGTCATCGCCGCCTATGCCCGTTCGCCTTTCACGCTGGCCCGCAAGGGTGCGCTGACCAAGGTGCGGCCCGATGACCTGACGGCGCAGGTGGTGAAGGCACTGGTGGAACGCAGCGGCGTCGACCCGAAGGCGATTGAAGATGTGATCGTCGGCTGCGCCTTCCCGGAAGGTGAGCAGGGCCTCAACGTCGCCCGCCTGATTTCCTTCCTGGCCGGCATCCCGCAGGAAGCCGCCGGCACCACCGTCAACCGCTTCTGCGGTTCCTCGATGCAGTCGATCCATCAGGCTGCCGGTGCGATCCAGATGAATGCCGGCGAGGCCTTCATCTGCGCCGGCGTGGAAAGCATGACCCGCGTGCCAATGGGCGGCTTCAACACCCTGCCGAACCCGAAGCTGCTGCAGGATTATCCGCAGGCCTATGTCTCCATGGGCATCACCGCCGAGAACCTGGCGAAGAAGTATTCCATCGACCGCGCCGCGCAGGAACTGATGGCCGTCGAAAGCCACCGCAAGGCCGCCGCCGCGCAGCAGGCCGGCAAGCTGAAGGATGAGATCGTCGCCATCATCGACGGCAACAATCGCGTCGAACTCGACGGCTGCATCCGCCCGGATACCTCCGTCGAAGGCCTCGCCGGCCTCAACCCGGCCTTCGACCAGGCCGGCACCGTCACCGCCGGCACCTCCTCGCCGCTCACCGATGGCGCTTCCGCCACCCTGGTCTGCTCGGAAGACTTCGCCAAGGCCCATGGCCTGAAGCCGCTGGCCCGCATCAAGTCGGTGGCCGTGGCCGGCTGCGCGCCGGAACTGATGGGCATCGGCCCGGTGCCGGCGACCGAGAAGGCGCTGAAGCGCGCCGGCCTGTCGCTCAAGGATATCGACATCATCGAGTTGAACGAAGCCTTCGCCGCCCAGGCGCTGGCTTGCGTGAAGCAGGCCGATTACGACATGAGCAAGGTCAACCTCGATGGCGGCGCCATTGCGCTGGGCCATCCGATGGGTGCCACCGGCGCCCGAATCACCGGCAAGGCGGCCTCGCTGCTGAAGCGTGAAGGCAAGCAGTTCGCGCTGGCCACCCAGTGCATCGGTGGCGGCCAGGGCATCGCCACCGTGCTGGAAGCCGTGTAAGCGGAGCGTGACGGATATGACCGAGATCAAGAAAGTTGCCGTCATCGGCTCCGGCGTCATGGGCTCCGGCATTGCCGCCCATGTCGCCAATGCCGGCATCCCGGTGCTGCTGCTGGATATCGTGCCGAAGGGTGCGAACAACCGGAACGCGCTCGCCGAGGGCGCCATCCAGAAGATGCTCAAGACCAAGCCGGCGCCGTTCATGCATCCGCGTGTCGCCAAGCTGGTGACGCCCGGCAATATCGAGGATGACCTCGCCAAGCTCGCCGATGTCGACTGGATTTGCGAAGCCATCATCGAGAATGTCGAGCTGAAGCGCGACCTCTATGCCAAGCTGGAGCAGAACCGCAAGAAGGGTTCGATCGTCACGTCGAACACCTCGACGATCCCGCTTGACCTGCTGACCCAAGGCCTGCCGGACAGCTTCGCCGCCGATTTCGCGGTGACTCACTTCTTCAATCCGCCGCGCTACATGCGCCTGTTCGAACTGGTGAAGGGCCCCAAGACCCGCGCCGATGCCATTGCGGCTTTGCGCAAGTTCGGCGACGAGAAACTCGGCAAGGAAGTGGTCGACTGCAAGGACCGCCCGGGCTTCATCGCCAACCGCATCGGCATCTACTGGTCCACGGTCGCCACCGCGCTGGCCTATGACATGGACCTCACCGTCGAGGAAGCCGACAGCATCATCGGCAAGCCGACCGGCATCCCCAAGACCGGCATCTTTGGTCTTGCCGATCTGACCGGCATCGACCTTGGCCCCTATGTGGTCGGCTCGATGCTGAAGACCCTGCCGGCCAGCGATCCACTGCCGCAGTTCTACAAGGCCGATCATCCGCTGAACGCCTTGATGCAGAAGATGATCAAGGACGGCTATACCGGCCGCAAGGGCAAGGGCGGCTTCTACCGCAACAAGGGCAAGGAAGCGCTGGACCTCAAGACCGGCGAATACCGCCCGAAGCTGCGCGCCAACCTGGATTCCGTGAAGGCGGCCCGCAAGGGCCTGCGCGCGCTGGTCGAATTCGACGACAAGGGCGGCAAATATGCCTGGGGCGTGCTGAGCCGCGTGCTCTCCTATGCCGCCGACCTGGTGCCGGAGATCGTTGACGACATCGCCGCCGTGGATGTGGCGATGAAGACCGGCTATGCCTGGAAATATGGCCCCTACGAGCAGATCGACCAGCTTGGCACCGCCTGGTTCGCCGAGAAGCTGAAGGCTGCCGGCATGCCGGTGCCGAAGATGGTGCAGGTGGCCAATGGCCGCCCCTTCTACAAGGAAGAGAACGGCAAGGCTTATCGCCTCACCCCCTCTGGCGAGTATGCCGAGATCGTGGTGGCGGAAGGCGCCTGGATGCTGGCCGATATCAAGCGCGGCAAGCAGCCGATCCTGTCCAACAAGGGCGCCAGCCTGTGGGATGTGGGCGACGGCGTTGCCTGCCTTGAACTGCACACCAAGATGAATGCGGTGGATGCCGATATCATCGCCATGGTGAAGGAAGCGGCCAAGATCGACAAGAAGGGCTTCAAGGCCCTGATCATCGGCGGCGACTACGACAACTTCTCCGTCGGCGCCAATGTCGGTATCGCGCTGTTCCAGGCCAATATCGCCATGTGGCCGGCCATCGAGCAGGGCATCGCCGAGGGCCAGGACGCCTATATGAAGCTGAAATACGCGCCCTTCCCCGTGGTTGCTGCCGTGGCCGGCATGGCCCTGGGCGGCGGCTGCGAACTGGCGCTGCATTCCGATGCGATCCAGGCCCATGCCGAAAGCTATATGGGCCTGGTGGAAGTCGGCGTCGGCGTCATCCCCGGCTGGGGCGGCTGCAAGGAATTGATCACCCGCGCGATCACCAACAAGCGTCGCCCCGGCGGCCCGATGCCGGCCCTGGCCCAGGTGTTCGAAGCGATCTCGACCGCCAAGGTGGCGACTTCCGCCATGGAAGCGCGCGACATGCTGATCCTGCGCGATGGCGACGGCATCACCATGAACCGCCGCCGCCTGCTGGCCGATGCCAAGGCCAAGGCGCTGAAGCTGGTGGAAAACTACGCGGCCCCGAAGCCGGTGGAAATCAACCTGCCCGGCCCGTCCGCCAAGGCGGCGATGAGTCTGGCTGTGGAAGGTTTCGCGCAGCAGGGCAAGGCCACCAAGCATGACGTGGTGGTTTCCTCGGCATTGGCCAATGTGGTGTCGGGCGGCAACACCGACATCACTGAGGTGGTGACCGAGAAGAAGCTGCTCGAGCTTGAGCGCGAGAATTTCATGTCGCTGATCAAGACCAACGCCACCCTGGACCGCATCGAACACATGCTGACCAAGGGCCGGCCGCTGCGCAATTAATCGGACGCAACTGAGGAGGATTCGACATGCCGACCTATACCGCTCCGGTCAAGGACTTCCAGTTCGTGCTGCATGATGTGCTGAACCTGGAAAGCTACACCTCGATGCCCGGCTTCGAGGAAGCCAGCCGCGACACCATCGACGCCATCCTCGAAGAGGGCGGCAAGTTCATGAGCGAAGTGCTGCAGCCGCTGAACCAGGTGGGCGACCGCGAGGGCTGCCGGCTGGAAAACGGCGTAGTCTACACGCCGACCGGCTTCAAGGAAGCCTACGAAAAGTATTGCGAAGCCGGCTGGGGCGGCCTCACCGGCGATCCGGAATATGGCGGCCAGGGCCTGCCGCATGTCGTCGGCTTCGCCATGGCGGAGATGCAGTCGGCAGCCAACATGGCCTTTGCCATGTATCCCGGTCTGACCCACGGCGCCTATGAGGCGCTGCACCGCTACGGCACCGACGAGCAGAAGCGCACCTATCTGCCAAAGATGCTGTCGGGCGAATGGACCGGCACCATGAACCTGACCGAGCCGCATTGCGGCACCGATCTGGGCCTGATGCGCACCAAGGCAGAGCCTCAAACAGACGGCAGCTACCTGATCTCCGGCACCAAGATTTTCATCTCGGCCGGCGAACACAATATGTCGGAAAACATCATCCATCTGGTGTTGGCCAAGATTCCGGGCGGCCCGGAGGGCATCAAGGGTGTCAGCCTGTTCGTGGTGCCAAAATTTCTGGTCAACGGCGATGGTTCGCTCGGCCAGCGCAACGGCGTGGCGGTCGGCTCCATCGAGCACAAGATGGGCATCCACGGCAATTCCACCTGCGTGCTGAACTACGATGGCGCCAAGGGTTGGCTGGTCGGCCAGATGCACAAAGGCATGCAGGCCATGTTCGTGATGATGAATGCCGCCCGCCTCGGCGTCGGCATTCAGGGTCTGGCCCAGGCGGAAGTCGCCTACCAGAACGCCGTCACCTATGCCAAGGACCGCCTCCAGGGCCGCTCAATCACCGGCACCAAGGCACCGGAGAAGCCGGCCGATCCGCTGATCGTGCATCCCGATATCCGGCGCATGCTGATGAGCATCAAGGCCTTCACCGAGGGCGCCCGTGCGCTGGCCTTGTGGACCGGCCTTGAGATCGATGTGGCGGGCAAGCATCCCGATCCCGAGCAGCGCCAGTCATCCGACGATCTGGTGGCTTTCCTCACGCCGATGATCAAAGCCTACCTCACCGAATACGGCTATCAGTCGGCCACCATGGCGCAGCAGGTTTATGGCGGCCATGGCTATATCGCCGAATGGGGCATGGAGCAGTTCGTGCGCGATGCCCGCATCGCCATGATCTATGAAGGCGCCAACGGCATCCAGGCGCTCGACCTCGTCGGTCGCAAGCTGCCGACTGGTATCGGCCGCCTCGCCCGCCGCTTCTTCCACCAGGTGGATGGCTTCATCCAGGCCAACATGGCCGACCCGAAGATCGGCAAGGATTATGTGATGCCGCTGGCCAAGGCCTTCGCGCGGCTGCAAACCGCCACTGGCTTTGTCAGCGAAAAGGGCATGAAGAATCCCGACGAGGCCGGTGCGGCTTCCTGGGATTACCTCTGCATGTTCGGCCTGGTCGCTATCGGCCTGATGTGGTGCCGCATGGCCAAGGTGGCCCATGCCAAGCTGGCGGCCAATGACGACGACAAGACCTTCCTGGAGAACAAGCTCGCTACCGGCAAGTTCTTCATGGACCGCATGCTGCCCGATACCGCGTCACAGCTCGCCAAGATTCAGGCGGGCGCCGGCTCGACAATGCATCTGGAGGCGGCTAATTTCTAACAGTCGTTAGGCGGCCTGAGTCTAGGGAATAGGGAAAACAAAAAAATGACCGAGTTTGCCATTCCGCGCAGCATTTTCTCGGACGAGCATAATCAGTTCCGCGATGCCGCCCGCCGCTTCTTCGAGCGTGAAGTCGCGCCGCATCATGCCCAGTGGGAAAAGGACGGCATCGTGCCGCGCGAAGCCTGGCTGAAGGCTGGTGCTGCCGGCTTTCTCTGCGCCACCATGCCCGAGGAATACGGCGGCTCCGGCGCCGACCGGCTCTATTCCACCATCCTGATGGAAGAACAGGGCTATATCGGCGCCTCTGGCCCCGGCTTCTCGCTGCATTCCGATATCGTGGCGCCGTATATCCTGAATTACGGCACGGAAGAGCAGAAGCAGAAGTGGCTGCCCAAGATGGCCAGCGGGGAAGTGATCGGCGCCATCGCCATGACCGAGCCGGGCACCGGCTCCGACCTCCAGGGCGTGAAGACCACCGCGATCCGCGATGGCAATGAATTCGTCATCAACGGCCAGAAGACCTTCATCACCAACGGCCAGAATGCCGATCTGGTGATCGTGGTGACCAAGACCAATCCGAAGGAAGGCGCCAAGGGCATGTCGCTGTTCCTGGTGGAAGCCGGTCGCGAGGGCTTCACCAAGGGCCGCAACCTGGAAAAGCTGGGCATGCACGCCCAGGATACGTCAGAACTGTTCTTCAGCGACGTGCGCGTGCCGCCGGAAAACATGCTGGGCGGCGAAGGCCAGGGCTTCTTCATGCTGATGCAGGAGTTGGCCTGGGAGCGCCTGCAGATCGCCATCATGTCGGTGGCCGGCTGCGAAGCGGCGCTGAAATGGACCGTGGAATACACCCGCAACCGCAAGGCCTTCGGCAAATCCATCGGCGATTTCCAGAATACCCGCTTCCAGCTCGCCGAGATCAAGACCGAGACCCAGGTGGCCCGCGTCTTCGTCGACAAGTGCATCGAACTGGTGGCGCAGAACAAGCTGGATGTCGCCACCGCCGCGATGGCGAAATACTGGTGCAGCGACCTGCAGAACAAGGTGATTGACCGCTGCCTGCAGCTTCATGGCGGCTACGGCTTCATGTGGGAATACCCCATCGCCCGCGCCTATGCCGATGCCCGCGTGCAGCGCATTTACGGCGGCACCAACGAGATCATGAAGGAACTGATCAGCCGCACCCTGTGAAACCGGGCCCCGGGTAAGTCCGGGGAAGGCTGGCCTGTTTCAATCTGGTGAAAATTTCGGCTGACGCAGCGTAAACCCGCGTCAGCTGTGCTTTTTCCACCCGTGCCGGCAGATTGCGCCTTGCCGCCAAACGATCGTTCGGTTTTAATTTCAACAGACCGATTTACTGGGAGAGAAACAGATGACCGAAGCCTTCATCTACGATGCCGTGCGCACGCCGCGCGGCAAGGGCCGTGCCAGCGGTGCGCTGCACGAAGTGACTCCGATGCGGCTGGCCACCACAGTGTTGCAGGCCGTGCGCGACCGCAATGAACTCGATACCAGCCTGGTCGATGACGTGGTGCTGGGCTGCGTCATGCCGGTGGGCGAACAGGGCGCCGATATCGCCCGCGTTGCCGTGATCCAGTCCGGCTATGCCGAAACCACGGCTGGCGTGCAGATCAACCGTTTCTGCGCCTCTGGCCTGGAAGCCTGCAACATGGCGGCGGCACAGGTGATGAGCGGCCAGAGCCAGATGGCGATTGGCGGCGGCGTGGAAAGCATGAGCCGCGTGCCGATGGGTTCCGATGGCGGCGCCTGGGCGACCGATCCGGCGGTGGCGATCCCGACCTATTTCGTGCCGCAGGGCATTTCCGCTGACCTCATCGCCACCAAGTACGGTATGAGCCGCGCTGACGTCGATGGCTATGCCGTCGAAAGCCAGAAGCGCGCCAAGCGCGCCTGGGATGAAGGCCGCTTCAAGAAATCCATCGTGGCGGTGACCGATATCAACGGCCTGCCGATCCTGGCGCATGACGAACATATGCGCCCCGACACGACGATGCAGACCCTGGCGCAGCTTGATCCCGCCTTCACAATGCCGGGCGAGCAGTTCGGCTTCAACGCGGTGGCCTTGCAGCGCTACCCGGAAGTGGAGCGCATCGAGCATGTGCACCATGCCGGCAATTCGTCGGGCATCGTGGATGGCGCCTCCGCCGTGTTGATCGGCAATGCCGAGGCCGGCAAGAAAACCGGCATGAAGCCGCGCGCCCGCATCCGCAGCTTTGCTTCCATCGGCTCGGAGCCGACCATCATGCTCACCGGGCCGTCCTTTGCCGCCGAAAAGGCGCTGAAGCTGGCCGGCATGAAACCCGGCGATATCGATATCTACGAACTGAATGAAGCCTTCGCCTCGGTGGTGCTGCGCTTCATGCAGGCGCTG
The DNA here is from genome assembly GCF_965278975.1 of Ferrovibrio sp. Classification (GTDB taxonomy): domain Bacteria; phylum Pseudomonadota; class Alphaproteobacteria; order Ferrovibrionales; family Ferrovibrionaceae; genus Ferrovibrio. The sequence goes on along the minus strand of NZ_OZ257126.1, from coordinate 2,857,999 downwards.
AACATCCCGCATGACAAGATCAACGTGAATGGCGGCGCCATCGCGCTGGGCCATCCGCTGGGTGCCACCGGCGGCATGATCCTGGGCACCGTGGTGGACGAGCTGGAACGTTCCGGCAAGAGCACCGCGCTGGTGACGCTCTGCGTCGGCGCCGGCATGGGCACCGCCACCATCATCGAACGCGTCTGAGGATTGATACCATGATCGATTACATCGTTGATGGCGACGGCGTCGCCACCATCACCTGGAACATGACCGACCGCTCGATGAACGTGCTCAACGAGCAGTCCATCGCCGAATTCAAGGACGCGGTACACAAGGCCATCGCCGACAAGGCGGTGAAAGGCGTGATCGTCGCCTCGGCCAAGCCGGATTTCGTTGCCGGCGCCGACCTGATCAACCTGTTCAAGAATGTCGATGCGCAGTCGATGTTCGATTTCTCGATGAACCTGCAGACCCTGTTCCGCAGCATCGAGAAGGCCGGCAAGCCCTTCGTCGCCGCCATCCCCGGCACGGCTTTGGGCGGCGGCCTGGAAATCTGCCTCGCCTGCCATCGCCGCATCGCCGCCGATAATCCGAAGGCGCTGATCGGCCTGCCTGAAGTCACCATCGGCCTGCTGCCCGGCGCCGGCGGCACCCAGCGCCTGCCGCGCCTGATCGGCGTGCGCAACGCGCTGCCGATGCTGCTGGAAGGCCGCAAGGTCGATCCCAAGACCGCGCTCGGCATGGGCATCCTGGACGAAGTGGTACCGGCTGCCGACCTGCTCAAGCGCGCCAAGGAATGGCTGCTCAGCGATGGCCCGGCCAATTGCGTGAAGCCCTGGGACCAGAAGGGCTACCGCATGAAGGATGGCGGCACCACCCCGGCAGGCGCCCAGACCTTCACCGCCGGCAATGCCATGCTGCGGGCCAAGACCATGGGCAACTACCCGGCGGCGCAGCACATCATGTCCTGCGTGTTCGAGGGCAGCATTGTCGATATCGACACCGCTTTGCGCATCGAAACCCGCTACTTCATCGCCTGCGCCCGTTCGGATGCCGCGCGCAACATGATCCGCAGCCTGTTCGTCTCGGTGGGTGAAGCCAACAAGCTCGCCAACCGGCCGAAGGGCGTGCCGACCCAGGCCTATACCAAGGTCGGCATCCTCGGCGCCGGCATGATGGGGGCGGGCATTGCCTTCGCGGCCTCGTCCGCTGGCTTGCAAGTGGTGCTGCTGGACAGCACCCAGGAAGCCGCCGACAAGGGCAAAGCCTACAGCGCCGGCCTGCTGGAGAAGCGCGTTGCCGCCAAGAAGCTGAAGCCGGAGGCGCGCGATGCGCAACTGGGGCTGATCACACCGACCACCGATTACGCCCTGCTCAAGGGCTGCGAACTGGTGGTGGAAGCCGTGTTCGAGGATCGCTCGATCAAGGCCGATGTGACCAAAAAGGCTGAGGCACAGCTCAGCGCCGATGCCATCTTTGCCTCCAACACCTCCACCCTGCCGATCACCGGCCTGGCCGAAGCCTCGGCACGCCCGGCGAATTTCATCGGCCTGCATTTCTTCTCGCCGGTCGATAAGATGCCGCTGGTGGAGATCATCCGCGGCAAGCAGACCTCGGACGAAACCCTGGCCCGCGCCATGGATTTCGTGAAGAAGATCCGCAAGACACCGATCGTGGTGAACGACAGCCGTGGCTTCTACACCAGCCGCGTCTTCGCCACCTATGTCACCGAAGGCCTCACCATGCTGGCCGAGGGCGTCAATCCGGCGCTGATCGAGAATGCCGGCAAGATGGCCGGCATGCCGGTCGGCCCGCTGGCGCTGGCCGACGAAGTCTCGATGGAACTGATGCACCGCGTGCGGCAGCAGACCAAGAAGGATCTCGGCGACGCCTACAAGTCGGACGGTTCCGAGCCGGTACTACAGACGATGGTCGAGAAGCTCGGCCGCATCGGCAAGAAGGCCGGCAAGGGCTTCTACGATTATCCGACCGATGGCAAGAAGCGGCTCTGGGCTGGCATCGGCGATGCCTTCCCGGTGAAGGCCGAACAGCCGGACGTGCAAGACGTGATCAAGCGGCTGGTCTATATCCAGTCGGTCGAAACCGCGCGCTGCCTGGAGGAAAAGGTGGTAATCGACGTGCGCGATGCCGATGTCGGCTCGATCATGGGCTGGGGCTTCCCGCCCTTCCGTGGCGGCACGGTGAGCAACATCGACACCGTCGGCCTCAAGCCCTTCGTGGCGGAATGCGACAAGCTGGCGCAGAAATTCGGCACCCGCTTCACGCCGCCGAAGCTGCTGCGCGACATGGCCGACCAGGGCAAGCGTTTCTACGCCTGATCCGGCAACCACAACACAATACGTCACCCCCGGGCTCGACCCGGGGGTCTTTTTTTGCTCACCAAAATGAGATGCCCGGGTCAAGCCCGGGCATGACGATTAAAGACTAGAGAAATCTCAGCACGGCGCGCAGGCCCGGCGCATTGTCCTCAAGGCTCAAAGCCCCACCATGCAGCCGTGCAATGGCTTCCACCAGGCTCAAGCCCAAGCCGAAACCGGCGGCACTGCGCGCCGCATCACCGCGATAGAAACGCTGCGTCGCCCGGCTGCGCTCCGCTTCGCTCATGCCTGGGCCGCTATCGGCCACGTTGATGGCATCCGCCGTGGCCCGCACCATGATACGCCCACCCGCAGGCGTGTATTTGATCGCATTGTCCAAAAGGTTTCCAATGGCCTGGGCCAGCAATTGCCGATCGCCCGTGATGCTCAGACCCGCTGGCGCTTCAACTTCCAGATCGATGCCCTTGGCCTCGGCAATGGGGGTATAGAGTTCAACGGCCTCCTCCACCAGTAAGGCCGGATCAAGCGGCTGGAAACCAGCGCGGCGCAAGCCGGAATCAAGTTCGGCCAACCGCAGCAACGCGTTGAACACGCCGATCAGCCGATCAATATCGGCAATCGCCGCCGCGATCTCCTCGCCTCCCTGGCCGCCCTGGCGCAGCAGACTTTCCAGCCGCGCACGAGTCTCGGCCAGCGGCGTACGCAGGTCATGGGCGATGGCATTGGAGACATTGCGCACACCTTCCACAAGCTGCTGGATCTGATCCAGCATGTGGTTGATGGTGGCGACCAGTTGATCGAATTCATCATCACTGTCGCGCTGCTCCAGCCGCTGCGCCAGATCGCCCTGGCGGATCGCCGAAGCCGTGCGGTTGATGCCTTCCACACGATGCAGCACGGCGCGACGGATCAGCCAGCCGCCGGCAAGCGCCAGCGCCAGCATGGCAAGGCCGGACCAGGCCAGGCTGCGCAGCACCAGATTGCGGATTTGCACCCTGTCCTGCACATCTCGCCCGACCAGAAGCTGGAAACTACCCGGCAGCACAACATGCAGCATGCGCGTGGCATGCAGCTTGTCGCGATGCACCAGTTCGATCTCATACCAGCCGGGCGCGGCGCCGATCTTCAGCGGCCAGGCATCGACATTGCCGGCCAGCGGACGCAGACGCGGATCAGTGAGCAGGTAGATTGCGCGCCGGTCGGCATTGGGCCCGGCATCGGCGGCAACGCGTTCCTGCAACATCTGTATCGCACCAGGAAGGCCGAAATCACGCAGCCGGTCGCCGATGGCGCGGGTATCAGCGGCGATTACCGCATCGGTTTCGCGGTCCAGATAACCTGCGGTATTCCACCACAACAGGCCGGCGAGCAAACCGGCGCCGATGGTGAACAACACGGCGAACAGCAGCGCGACACGCAGCGATGTGGAGCGCCAGTATTTCAGCATCAGGCTTCCGGCCCCAGCCGGTAGCCGGCACCACGCACGGTATGCAACAGCGGTTGCGCGAAGCCGGCATCGATCTTCTGGCGCAGGTTGGAAATATGCACATCGATCACGTTGGTCTGCGGATCGAAGTGATAATCCCACACATTCTCCAGCAGCATGGTGCGCGTCACCACCTGCCCGGCATGACGCATCAGATATTCCAGCAGCTTGTATTCGCGCGGCTTCAAGGCAATGGGCTGGCCCGCCCTGGCCGCCTTGCGGCTGAGCAGATTGAGGCTCAGGTCAGCCACCTGCAACTGGGTGTCGGCAGCGCCCGGCTGGGCGCGGCGGGTCAGCGCCAGTAGCCGGGCTTCCAGTTCGCCATAGGCAAAAGGCTTGGTGAGATAGTCGTCGCCACCGGCCTTGAGGCCACGGATGCGTTCATCGACATCGGCCAGCGCCGAGAGAATCAGGATCGGCGTGGCATTGCCGGTGCGGCGCAATGCCTCGATGATGCCCAGGCCATCAATGCCGCCAGGCAGCATGCGGTCGAGGATGATGGCGTCGTATTTCTCGGTGGTGGCAAGAAACAATCCATCGCGGCCATTATCGGCATGGTCCGCCACATGGCCGGATTCAGCCAGGCCCTTGCGCACGAACTGCGCCACCTGGGGATTGTCTTCGACGAGCAGGAATTTCATGGGCTCAGGATAAAACACCGGGGCGGCTTGGCAACCGCCCCGGCGCAGGGTTCGGGGTTCAGGTGAGCTGGAGCGCCAAGTAATAGGTGGTGCCGGCCCGGTTCACCAGCAGAGGCACCGCTTCCTTCTTCTCATGCTGCGCCGCCTTGATCGCGGCCACGGCCTGGGAAGGCGTCGCCACCGGCTTGCCGGCGATACCGACGATCAGGTCGCCCGGCCGCACGCCGCTATCCTCGGCCTTGCTGCTCGGTGTCACCTCGGACACCACGACGCCCTTGGCGGCATTATCGAGGCCCAGCCGGCCACGCATTTCCGGGTTCAGCGGTGCCAGGCTGAGGCCCACCTTGGCCTCGCCGCCATCGGCATCGCTGGCCGCTGCCGTCTGGTCCGCCGGCTGGCTGCCGATGGTGACGGCCAGCACCTTCTCGCGGCCCTCGCGCCAGTAGGTCAGCTTGGCATTGTCGCCTGCCTTCAGCCCCGCCACCTGGGTGGCAAGATCGCGGGCATCCTGCACCGCGCGGCCATTCACGGCGGTGACGATATCGCCCTGCTGCAAACCAGCCTTGGCGGCGGGGCCATCGGCCAACACATCATTCACCAGCACGCCATGGGTATTCGGGCGGCCAAGCGCTTTGGCCAGCGTTTCGGTCAGCGGCTGCATGCTGACGCCAAGCCAGCCGCGCTCCACCTTGCCGCCGGCTTGCAACTGGGCAACGATCTGCTGTGCCATGTTGGCCGGCACGCCGAAGCCGATGCCGACAGAACCGCCGCTCGGCGAATAAATGGCCGTGGAAATACCAATGACATTACCCGCCGCATCGAAGATCGGGCCGCCGGAATTGCCCGGATTGATCGGCGCGTCGATTTGCAGGAAGCTGTCATAGGGGCTGTTGTTGAGGTCGCGGCCGCGCGCCGAAAGGATACCGGCCGTGACCGAGCCGCCGAGCCCGAACGGATTGCCAACCGCGATCACCCAATCGCCGACCCGGGCCGTATCGGAATTGCCGAAAGCGACATAGGGCAGCGGCTTGGCGGCATCGATCTTCAACAAGGCCACATCGGTCTTGGGGTCGCGGCCCTTCACGGTGGCGGGATGCTCGCTGCCGTCTTCCAGGGTCACCACGATCTTGCTGGCACCTTCCACCACATGGTTGTTGGTGACGATGTAGCCAGCCGGATCGATGATGAAGCCGGAACCCAGCGCATGCTGCGGCCCGCGCGGGCGCTGCTGCTGTTCCATGAACTGGCGGAAGAAATCCTCCATCGAGGCCGGCGGCTCGGGGGCGCGGCGCGGCCTGGCTTCCGCCTTCTCCGTGGTGGCGATATTCACCACCGCCGGCTTCACCTTCTCCACCAGATCGGCAAAGCCGGGCCGGGCGGCCTGCACCTGCACCGGCGCCGGAACGGCCGGCAGATTCAGCGGCCCGCCATTCGATTGCGCGCGGGCGACGAGATAGCCGCCGGTGCCGGACAGCACGGTGCTGGCGAGCAGGATGGCGGCAAGGGTGCGTTTCAGCGACATGGGTCAGCTCCTGTTGTTGCCGAGGGGTGTTCGGTCCCTTGCAACATAAGAAGCGCCGGCTCCATGGCACCTGAACGCCAGATTAAATCGGCTTAATGTTCCCCGGAAAACAAAGAACCCCGGGATTCTCTCCCGGGGTTCCATTGCCTCTAATCTTCTTCCGGCAAGGCGACTTCGCCGCCCTCCTCTTCCGGTGTGTCTGGCACCGCCAGATCGCCGCTATTTTCAACGCCTACAGGCAAGCCATCCACCGGGATGACATTTTCCGAACCGGAGCCGCCTCCCCCGCCATAAAGCTGCTCGGGCAGCCAGAGTGCGATTTCCGGGAAGAAATACAGCAGCGCCATGGCCACCAGCACGATGGCGACGAAGGGGTAGATGCCGGCGAAAATCTCATCAATGGAGACATTCTTCGGCGCTACGCCCTTGCAGTAGAAGGCCGCCATCGCCACCGGTGGCGTGAGGAACGAGGTTTGCAGATTCAACGCCACCAGGATGCCGAAGAACAGCGGATCGACGCCATAATGCTGCAACAACGGCAGGAAGATCGGCACGAAGATGACAATGATCTCGGTCCATTCCAGCGGCCAGCCGAGCAGGAAGATCAGGAACTGCGCCAGCAACATGAACTGCGTGCTGGAAAGATCGAGATAATCGATCAGGTCCTTCACCACTTCATGACCATTCAGGTAGGCGAACACCGCCGAGAAGGTAGCCGAACCGACAAACAGCCAGCAGACCATCGCCGCCGAACGGGCGGTGAGGAATACCGACTCCTTAAGCTTATCGATACTGAAGCTGCGATAGGCGATGGCCAGCACGATGGCACCGGCGGCACCCACCGCCGCCGCTTCCGTCGGCGTGGCAAGGCCGGCAAGAATGGCACCCAGCACCGAGATGATCAGCGCCGCCAGCGGCACGAAGGAGGTGAACAAAGCCCACATCACCTGGGTGAATGGCACGTCCAGGATTTCCTTCGGCGGCTTCGGTGCCAGTTGCGGATTGAGGACAGCGCGGCCGACCACATAAAGCATGTAAAGGCCGGCCAGCATCAGGCCCGGGAAGAAAGCACCGGCATACAGCTTCACCACCGAGACGCCAGCCGTGGCACCATAGAGGATCAGCAGCACGCTTGGCGGAATCAGGATGCCGAGACAGCCACCGGCGCAGACCACGCCGGTTGCCAGCTTCTTGTCGTAGCCGGCACGCAGCATGGAAGGCAAAGCCAGCAGGCTCATCAGCGTCACCACGGCGCCAACGATACCAGTGGCAGTGGCAAACAGCGCGCAGGTGAGCAGGGTGGCAACGGCAAGCGAACCGGGTATGTGTTTCGCCGCCAACTCGATACTCAGGAATAATCGATCGAGGATATTGGCACGCTCGACGATGTAGCCCATGAACAGGAACAATGGCACCGAGATCAACACGTCATTGGCCATGACGGAGAAGGTGCGCTGCACGAAAAGCTGGAAAATATGGTCACCCATGGCGTAGTAGCCGAATCCGACCCCCATGGCCATGAGGGTGAAAGCAATGGGAAACCCGAAGGCGATGGCGAAAAGGAACGCCACCAGCATCATGATACCAACCTGCGGATCGGTCATCGGCTGGCCTCCTGGCTCTCGGTGCCATACTGCTTCTGCAACACCTGTTCGAGTTCCTCCACGTCGCCAAGACGTGGCGGCCAGACATTATTGCGGACGCAGTAGAGGCAGCGCAGCACTTCCGCTACGCCTTGCAACAGGAACAGCACGCCGGTGATCGGAATGATGGTCTTGAAATGATAGATCGGCGGCCCGTTGGGGCTGAACAGGCTGCGCTCCTTCATCGCCCAGGAATGCGCGGCGTAATCCCATCCGGAATAGATCAGCGTGATGATGCCGGGGAAGAAGAACAGGAAGTAGAGCGCCAAGTCGAACCGCGCCTGAGTCGCCGGCTGCCAGCTGCGATAGAGCCAGTCGCCGCGCACATGGCCATTGCGCGCCAGTGTATAGGCGCCAGCCATCATGAACAGCGTGCCATAGAGGATATAAGCGGCGTCGAAAGCCCAGTCGGTCGGCGCCTTCAGCACATAGCGCGCGAAAACTTCGTAACAGGTGGCGGCGGTGAGCAGCAGAATACACCAGCCGAAAACCTTCCCCACCCAGGTATTGAGGCTGTCGATCCAGTAGACCAGACGGCCATCGAAACTCTCCCTATTCATCGTTACTCCCCGCTTATTATTTTACGCTTTTTATACATAACCGGGCCCCAGTAGCAGAACGGGAACCGCCGGCTGTGCCGACGGCTCCCGCCCTGAACCGGAATACTGGTTAAATCAGCCCTTCTTCGGTGCGAAGGTGTGATTATAGGCCATCTGCTTGCTCGGGGTGTTGAGCAGCTCATAGCGCACCGTACGGCGCACCCAGTCGAGCTGCGACTTCACCACCTTGTCGAAGAACGGCTCTGCGCGCTGCGCCTTCAGCACCACATCCCAGGCCTTGAGCTGGGCATCCTGCACCGCACGCGGCGTGGTGTAGACCTTGACCTTGTCCTTGGTCTGCAATTCCTGCAGATCGCGGGAGTAGCGGTCCAGCGCCTTCCACGACATATCCGACGAAGCGGCTTCGGCGGCATACTTGATCACCGCCTTCTGCTCGGCCGAGAGCGCATCGAACTTGGTCTTGTTGAAGATGATCTCGAAGCATTCCGCCGACTGGTGCCAGCTCTGCAGCATGAACACCTTCGACACATCGGGGAAGCCCAGCACGCGGTCGGAGGATGGGTTGTTGAACTCAGCGGCATCCAGCAGGCCACGGTCCATGGCCGGCACGATTTCGCCACCGGCAACGATGGTGACGGCAGCGCCCATTTCCTTGAACACGTCCGCCGAGAGGCCGACGGTGCGGTATTTCAGGTTCTTGAAGTCTTCCGCCGTCTTCACTTCCTTCTTGAACCAGCCGAGCGGCTGGCACGGCATCGGCGCCGACATGAAACCGACAATGTTCAGCTTCAGGATGTCGTGCAGCAGTTCGTTGTAGAACTTGTAGCCGCCACCATAGGCCATCCAGGCCAGCACGCCGTTGGCATCCCAGCCGAAGGGCGGCACGGTGCCGAACAGCGAGAAGGCCTTGTGCTTGCCGTACCAGTAGGCGCTGACGCCATGGCCGGCATCCAGCACGCCGCTATGCACCGCATCCTGCATCTGGAAGGCCGGCACCACGGAGCCGGCGGCGAGCAGTTCGAGCTTCAGGCGGCCGCCCGACATCTCGTTGACGCGGGTGGCATAGTCACCGGCCATTTCGTGGAAAATATCCTTCGACGGCCAGGTCGACTGGAATTTCAGGGTCACGGTCTGGGCGCGGCTGACATTCGGCATTGCCACCGTGGCAACGGCCGCGCCGGCGGCAATGCCCGCACCGCTGAGAAAGCGGCGGCGGCTGCTCTTGGTCGTATCGGCAACAGATTTGGCTGCCGGCTTTTGCTGCTCGGTCATTGGGTTTCCTCCGTTGTATCGGCCGCGGTTCGCGACCGGGTTCTTATTGTTGTTGACTCAATACTTACGAATGAGTGCAGGAATGATTACGGAGGCCGCCCTGGGCTGGCAAGGATAAATATCCAAATGATCAATAATTCTCACGGCTTCGTGCGAAGCCGGTGGATATCAAACCGTTTCGCAGATGCGAGATGGTTTGGCCGTGAGGCTTTGCCCAATCAATAGGCTGTAAACAGCACCATGAAGGCGGATACCGTAACGGTGGCGATCACCGTGGTGACCAGAATCGTCGTCGAAGCGCGCTCGACATAAGTGTTCTGGGTTGTTGCCAGGATATAGACATTGGCCGCCGTGGGCATGGAGGCCTGGATTACGGCGACCGCCGTAAGAAAAGGATCAAGCTTCAGTACCAGACTGGCCAGCATCCAAACCACCAGCGGGTGGATTGCCAGCTTGCCAATGGTGGTCAGCGTCACCTCCTCCAGGCCGTCGCTCAAGGGACGGCCGACCAGGGTAAGGCCGAGTGAGAACAAGGCACAGGGCGCCGACGCAGCGGCCAGCAGATTGCCGAAAGCGTCCACCGGGGCCGGCAATGACCAGCCCGTGAAGCCCCAGGCCAGACCGGCAAAAGTGGCAATAATCAGCGGGTTGCGCGCCATTCCAAACAGCACGCGCTTGAAGATGGCGAGCAGCGAGGCGTGACGACCACCGGTGCCTTCGATGATCGCGGTAGTGAGCGGGATCAGCACCACATGGTCGAACACGATCACCAGCACTGCCGGCAGTACGGCGGCATCACCAAACAGGGCGATCATGATCGGCAGGCCCATATAGCCGACATTGCCGAAAGCCGCACCCATGCCCTGTACGCCGCGTTCACCCCAGCTCAGGCGCGGGAACAGCAGCCGGCTGAGCACGACAACCAGGCCATAGGTGATCAGGCCACCGCCGGTATAGACGGCAACGAAACGCGGATCGAAGGCCTCGATCACCGGTGCCGACGACATTTTCATGAACAGCATCACCGGCAGGGCGAACCAGATCACGAAGGCATTCAGCCCTACATGGGCATTGGCGGTGATGAGGCGGAAATGGCCGGCGCCATAGCCGGTGAAAATCAGGCCGAAGAAGGGTAGCGAAACGGTCAGCAAGGTTTCCATGACGCGCCCCCTCTCTTTCAGCCGGCGACTGGTTTCAGCATACGCTTGGCGAAACCGGCACGCGCTTCCGGCGGCAGCGGCACCGACTTGCGAGCCTTGAGATCGAACAGCACCGCCATCACATCGGCGGTGGCAATGGTCTCGCCGCTATTGCTATCCAGCAGCACATGGCAGAAGCGCCAGGTCTTGTCGCGCAGTTCCAGCACCCCCGTGCGGCAATTGAAGGCATCGCCGACCCGCATCGGGCGCTTTATATCGATGGTGTAATCCAGTGCGGCCGAACCGAGCCCGGCATCGCGCATGGAGGCCGCGTTATACTCCGAGCCGGAAAGCAGGTTCATTGCCGCCGAGGAGAAGCGCGCCATCAGGAAACGCTCGGCCATGCGGCCATCCTCATCACATTCCCATTGATCGACACCGCCGCGGGCGGTTTCATACATGCCCGGCTGCAACGTGGTCGGCGCCACTGATGCGCCATTCGGCGGCGCCAGCGGCGGTCCGGCAAAAGTCGCGACGAACGCCGCCGCCTTGGCCAGGGCAGCAGCAGGAATCGCCGCGCCGGCGCCGCTATCGCGCTGCTCCAGGGTGATAGTAGCCTCGACGCTGGCAGCCAGGATGCCGGTCTCGGCATCATGAATCTCATGATAGAATTGCAACTCATCGGCACTGGCGACACGGATGCCGCTGCGCGCGGTGGTGATCGCGGCGGCATGCAATTCGCGCTTGAATGCCAGCCGATAGCGCTGCGCCCGGACGCGCAGGCCGAGCGCCTTCAACGCCTTTGGGCCGAGGCCGAGGGCGTTCAATACCTGGCGGTCGGCTTCCGCTGCGCGGCCAAGATAGAATTGCACATTGAGATGCCCCATGCGGTCGCATTCCCAGGCATTCACCGGGCTGCGATGGCTGGCGATCCAGCCAGGCTCCGATGCCGGCAAAGCCTGCTGCACTAGCGGCTCATCGCCCTTGATCAGCAGGCCGGAGAAGCCCTGGCGCAGATCCTCGGGCCACGGCACAGACTTGCGTGCCTCAAGATCGAAGCAGAGGCCAAGCACATCGGCGGTGAAGGCGATCTCGCCGGTTTCGGCATCGAACAGGCGATGGTGCAGCACCATCTTGCGCCCTTCGATCAGCTTCACGGCGCTTTCCACCCGCAGCAGCGTGCCGGCGCGCAGTTCCTTCAGGTAATCCAGAGTCTGGTTCACCGCCACCATGCCCAGGCGGCGCTGTTCCAGCCCCTTGCGGCCTAGCCCGCCGGCCAGCAGCATGCTGGCCACCGCATCACTCAGGCGGCCGACATAGAATTGCACATTGAGATGGCCGTATTGGTCACATTCCCAGGCTGCGACCGAGCCGCGATAGGTTTCGCGAAAGGCTGACACGGAGGACTCTTCTATTTCGAGAGGCGGAATATCCCGCCATGTTCGCGGTTTATCGCCGTCCGCGCAAGCGCTCGACCATATGCCCGACCTGGCGGGTCAGCACTGCCTCGCCCTCGTCGCCAAGCATCCTGAGACGCCCGGTGGCCTGCAGCAGCAGGGTGCCGCAGATGCTGGTAGCCAACTCCACGGTTTCGGCACGCACACGCTCCGGCTCGGTCACACCGAGTCCGCCGATGGCATCGCCCAGCAGCGAGAAACATTGGATCAGGCGGCCATTCAGCATCCGGTCAAGCTGCGGCGTGAGACCGATGGGCTTCAATCCTTGCGCAAGATAGAGGCCGAGATGCAGGTCCTCCGGCCGCCGCTGGTAGAAATGATAGAAACCGAGTGCACCAGCCAGCAGCCGCGCCTCGGGCAATGCGGCCGGATCCACTGCCTCGCGCATGCTTTTCAGCAGGTCGGCGAGAGATGCCTGCAGCATCTCGGCATAGATCGCCTCCTTCGAGGCGAATTGCAGATACACCGTGCCAGGCGCAATGCCGGCGGCATCGGCAATGGCGCGGATGGTGGCACCCTCAAGTCCTTGCGCGGCAAAAACGCCGCGCGCGGCATCAAGGATGGCTTCGCGCTTGAAGCTCCGCAATGCCGCGCGGCGGCCCTGTTTCTGTTCGGCGCTAGCGGGCATTCTTCCACGACAACGGATCGCCGCCATCGCGTTCCTTCACCGCCGCCTTGAAGCCAACCTGTTCGCAGCGCGCCTTGAAGGCAACGCCTTCCGGCGTGTGTCGCGTGATGCCATCGAACACGGTAGCGAGCGTCTGCGTCGAGTTGAGGCCCATATTGTCCAGCGCCTGGTTCACCATGAGTTTCTGCATCATCAGCTGGTTCTTCGGCACGCTGGCGATGCGTTCGAGCAGATTCTCGACATAATCATCAAGCTGCGGCTCCGGCACTGTCTCGATCACCAGCCCGTATTCCTTGGCGGTGCGGCCATCGATCAGGTCGCCGGTGAACAGCATGCGCTTGGCCCGTTCGGCGCCCAAGCGATACACCCACATCGCCGTGGTCGGGCAGCCCCAGATGCGCGCCGGCGGATAACCGATGCGGGCATCCTCGGCCATCACCACCAGATCGGAGCAGAGCGCGATATCGCTGCCGCCCGCCACCGCGAAGCCGCGCACCTTGGTCACCACCGGTTTCAGCGAGCGCCAGAGGCTGAAATAGCAATCGGTGCAGTGGCGCATCCACTGGTAATCCACCATCGGGTCCCAGGGCATGTCCTGGCTGCCCTTCACCGGCTTCGGCGTCTCGGCATAGGCCTTGAGGTCATAGCCGGCGCAGAAGGCGCGGCCGGCGCCGGTCAGGGCGATGACATGCACCTCGTCATCCCAGTTGGCGCGCTCGACGGCGGCTTTCAGCGCATCGGGCAGTTCATCGTTGATGGCGTTGAGGTGTTCCGGCCGGTTCAGGGTGATGCGGGCGATGCGGCCATCGCGCTCATACAACACCACGGGCTCACCGCCGGCTGGCTTTGCACTGCTCATTATTCCCTCCCATGCTTTTCCATGGGAGACATTTTACCATCGTTCATAAAAATGAACAACGTTCATAATTTTAACTCGCGATACCGGGTATCCGGCATAGGATTGTGGTAATAGGCCGGGATGTCGGTGAAGCCGAGGCGGTCATAGAGCCGGTTGGCCTCCACCATGCGCTGGAGCGTATCGAGACGCAGGGCCTGATAGCCCAGAATCCGCGCCTCCTCGATCACGGCTTCGGCCAACTGGAGGCCAAGCTTGAGCCCGCGTGCCTCCGGCCCGACATAGAGCCGCTTCATCTCGGCGATACCGTCGCCCAGATCGCGCAGGCCGACGACGCCAAGCGCCTTGCCATCCACCAACCCCAGCAGCAGGGCGCCACGCTTGGCACCAGTGTATTTGCCCGGCAATTCAGCCAGTTCGGCGGCGAAATCCTGAAAACCAAGGCTGAAATCCAGCGAGTCGGCATAAGCCTGGAACAGGCGGCGGACCTCGGCGAGATCGGCATCGCCATGAGCGGGACGGATAACAACATTGGGCATCGGCAGCCTCTGCGAATAAGTGCGGGCGGGATGCGCAACAGGGACAGCGCATCCCGCCCTACAACCGCGTCCTTCGGGGGGACATCGACGCGGCCGATTCGCATTCTAAAGGCTGATGCTGCCCTCCAGGAACAGCACCGCCTTGCCCGCCATGAACACGCGCTCGCCGGCGGCCCGGCAATACAGCGTGCCGCCACGGGCAGAAGCCTGGTAGGCAGTGATCTCGGCCTTGCCGAGACGCTCGGCCCAATAGGGCACGATGGAACAATGCGCCGAGCCGGTAACCGGGTCTTCCGGCACGCCGACGCGCGGCGCGAAGAACCGCGAGACGCAATCGACGCCCGGCTTTTCGCCCGGCGCGGTGGCGATGATGCCGTACTTTTCGAGCTGCGCCAGGCCAGCCATGTCCGGCTTGAGGGCGCGCACTTCATCCGCCGTAGCGTAGACCGCCATATAGGCGGCGGATTCGAGTACCGCGACCGGCTGGCCGCCGAGCGCCTTGAGCAGACTTGGCGGCGCCGTGACGGTCTTGCCGATACGGGCCGGGAAATCCATGGTGATGCGGCCCGACTCGCCAGACAGGGTTACATGCAGGTCGCCGCTGCGGGTGGAGAAAGTCGCCGTGTTCAGATCCGGCCGCAGCTTGTGGAAGATCAGCCAGGCGGTGGCCAGCGTGGCATGACCACAGAGATCGACTTCCGCCGCCGGGGTGAACCAGCGCAGGCCATAGCGTGCCGGTGCTTCAGGGACGAAGAAGGCCGTTTCGGCGAGATTGTTCTCTGCCGCGATGGCCTGCATCGTGGCATCCGGCAGCCAGACCTCAAGAGGCACAATGGCTGCCGGATTGCCGCCGAACACGGCATCGGCGAAGGCATCGACCTGATAGATCGGCAAATTCATCGCACCGACTCCGCCGTTACCGCCGTTCAGAACTTATCGAAGCCAAAAAGGCTTGCCGGCTTCCGCAGCGATATCCGCGCGGGTCAGACCGACATCCTTCAGCAGTTCATCGGACACGGCGTGCAACGCCGCCCGTTCCTCGGCCCGCCGCTGGTACTCCAGCAACGAAACCACCATGGCGCCCGCCCCAGCGGCGATCGCGATTCCCGCCTTATCCATGGCCCGACCAAGCGACCCGAACAGCCGCTCCGCCGGACCTAGATAGACACCCCGTCCAATTGTATCGATACATTCAGCCATGACACCGTTCTTTCTCCGTCAATTTGGGCGACATTGAATTGGTTCAATGTCTGGATTGAATTTGTCATTGACACATTGATCCAGTCAATGCAAATATTGACACCATGACAATATGGACGCCCAACCTCGAACAATTCCCTGGTCCGCGCTACCAAGCGCTGGCCACGGCTATCGAAACCGCCGTCCGCTCCGGCGAATTGCCGCCCGGCAGCCGCCTGCCGCCGCAGCGCGACCTGGCCTGGAAGCTGGGCGTCACGGTGGGCACGGTGAGTCGCGGCTACATGCTGGCCGAACAGAAGGGCCTGCTTTCGGGCGAGGTAGGGCGCGGCACCTTCGTGCGCTCAAGCAATGACGACTCGCCCGCTGGCGAAGCCCTGGGCGAGCTGGCACCGGTGCAGAGCCTGCGCCTGCCCGGCCTGATCGAGCTGTCGCATAACGAACCGATGCTGCCGGACTACGATCCCATTCTGCGCCGTTCGCTGCGCACCCTGGCGGCGCGCGGCGGCCTGGAGCATCTGCTCGGCTATAGCCGCAGCCTGGGTGATCCGGCGCATCGCGCGGCAGCAGCGCAATGGATTGGCCGCACCGGCCTCAAGCTTTCGCCCGAGCAGGTGATTGCCACCGCAGGCGCGCAGCAGGCCATCGCCATCGTGATGACGGCCCTGGTCGAAGCGGGCGAGACCGTGCTGGTGGAAAGCCTGACCTATGGCGGCATCCATGAGAATGCGCGGCTGCGTTCGGCGACACTGCATGCGGTGGCGATGGATGACCACGGCATGCTGCCCGAGGCGCTGGATGAAGCCGTGCGCGAAACCGGCTCGCGCATTGTCATGCTGCAGCCGACGATCCATAACCCGACCAATGCCACCATGCCGCAGGAGCGGCGCCAGGCCATTGTCGATGTGGCGCGGCGGCACGACCTCACCATCATCGAAGATGATGTCTATGGCTTCGTGGTGACCGAGCGGCCACTACCGATTGCTTCGCTGGCGCCAGAGCGCACCATCTACATCACCAGCGCCTCGAAATGCATGGCGCCCGGCCTCCGCGTCGGCTGGCTGGCGGCACCGCTGGCGCTGATCGAGCGTTTCGCCGATGCACAGCATGCCATTGCGGTGAACAACCCGCGCCTCAACCAGGAAATCGTGCGGCAATGGATCGAGGACGGCACCGCCGCCACGATGCTGGACAGTCTGCGCACCGAAACCGCCGCGCGTCAGATACTGGCCGCCGAAATCCTGGCCGGCTACCGCATGAAGAGCCATCCGGCCAGCCTGCATTGCTTCGTTGAGCTGCCCGAACCCTGGCAGTCGAACGACTTCACGGCGCAGGCGCTGATGCAGGGCGTGCGCATTGCCGGCTGCACGTCCTTCGTGCCGGATCATCGCCAGAGTCCGGCGCCGTGGGTGCGTATCTCGCTCGCCCCGTCGCCGAGCCGTGAGGAACTGGCTGAAGGCCTGCGCCGCCTGCGCGGCCTGCTCGACCGCCGCCCCGAAGCCCGCCGCGGCGTTGTTTAATACTATAGCCTACCTGGCGCCGATCCTGCTGGTCGGCGTGCTGGTACTCGGCAGCCGCCTGCCGCTGCTCTATGCCGGTGGCGCCGGGCTGCTGGCGACTCTGCTGGCCGCGACGCTGACGCCGCTGGATTACTGGCCGCTGGTCTGGGCCGAGACGCTGAAAGGCGCCTGGCTGGCGCTGCTTTCCGGCGCCATGGTGCTGGGCGGCCTGATCTTCCACCACACCCTCGGCAGCAACAGAGCCAGTAACGACGCAGCATCGCGTCGGCCGCATCTGCATGCCTTCGTGCTCTGCTTCATCGCGGCCCCGGTGGTGGAATCAGCCATCGGCTTCGGTGTCGGCTTCGCCGTTGCCATCGGCGGCCTGCTGCGCCTGGGCATCCCGCCGCTGCGCGCCGCGGTGCTCAGCCTGGCGAGCCAGATGCTGGTGCCCTGGGGTGCGCTAGGCATCGGCACACTGATCGGCGCCTCGCTGGTACATCTGCCTTTGCCGGCTTTCGGCTTCCATTCCGCCATGGTGATCGCACCGTCCCTGCTGGTGATGCTGGCGTGGTTCTGGCACGGCATGGAACTGAGCGGCATCTCCGGCAACCGCCGCGACAAGCTCAGCGAACTGGCGCTGCTGCTGGCCCTGATCGGCCTGCTGATCGCCGCCAACTACGCCGGCATTGTCGATGCCGCCGGCCTGCTCGCCACCGCGCCGCTGCTGGCTTTGCTGCATTGGCGCGATGTTCTCGCCGACCGTGTCGCCTGGCGCCTGGTGCTGCCCTATGGCCTGCTGCTGGCATTGCTGCTGTTCACCCGCCTGATCCCCGAAATTGCCACAACTTTGCAGAGCCTGCTGGTCTGGCAACCCCTCCCCGACATGCCGGCCTTCCCGCTGCTGTATTATGCCGGCACCCTGCTGCTGCTGGCGGCACTGATCACGCTGGTGATGCAGGGCGGCCTCCCTCGCCTGCCAACCATCGTGGCACAAAGCTGGCGCGGCGGCCGCCTATCCATTGGGGCGACACTGCTGTTCCTGATCATGGCGCGGCTCTATGCCGGCTCCGGCATGGCGGCCGAACTGGCGGCACAATGGAATGGCTTCGCCGGCACGCTGGCGCCGCTCGGCACACCGGTTTTCTCCGGCCTGGCCGGCCTGCTCACCGGATCGAACACCGCTTCCAACAGCCTGATGCTACCGATCCAGGTCGCCCTGGCCGAGCAAAGCGGCATGCCCGTGCTATGGCTTGCCGGTTTGCAGAACACCACCGGCAGCCTGATCAACAGCCTGTTTCCCGGCAAGCTGGCCCTGGCCTGTGCCTTCGCCGCCATTCCCGGCCAGGAACGCGCCGTGCTGCGCGCATCGCTCGGCTATGGCGGCCTGATGCTGGCCAGCGCGATGCTGGTAGCACTGCTGATCCTGCTGCTGAACGCTTAGACTATCCGGTGCCCGTGATTGAGCGGACCATGGCCCTGGCCGAAGCCGGGTGCGGTCTCCATGGCGCGGCGTACATAGCGGCGCGCATCGATCACCGCCTCGGCCAGCGGCTGGCCCAGTGCCAGGCCGGTGGCAATGGCGGAAGCCAGCGTGCAGCCGGTGCCATGGGTCGAGCGGGTATGCAGCTTGGTGCTGGTGAAACGCTGCACGCCCTGGCGGTCGAGCAGCAGATCGACCAATTCATCGCCTTCCAGATGGCCGCCTTTCAACAGCACCGCACGCGGGCGCAGCGCCAGCAGGTCACGCGCCGCCAGCTCCATCGATGCGGCATCGGCAACGCTGCGGCCGATCAGCGCGCCGGCCTCGGGCAGGTTTGGCGTAATCACCGCTGCACGCGGGATCAACTGCTCGATCAATGCCACTTCGGCTTCCGGCTGCAACAGCCGCGCACCGCCCTTGGCCACCATCACCGGATCGACCACCAGCGGCACATCGGGCGCCAGTTCGTCCAGCACCTGCACGATGGCATGGATCACCTCGGGCCGGTTCAGCATGCCGGTCTTGATCGCATCGGCGCCGATATCGCGCAAAACCACGCGCATCTGCTGCGCCACGAAATCCGCCGGCACGTCATGCACCGCATGCACCGTTATCGTGTCCTGCGCGGTGAGCGCGGTAATCGCCGTGGCGGCATAACCGCCCAGCGCGGTCACGGTCTTGATATCTGCCTGGATTCCGGCGCCGCCGCCAGAATCCGATCCGGCGACAATCAGCACGCGGCCACGGTTGCGGTTGTTGACGCTCATGCGGCCGATCTCATTTCAGTGCGGTTCACGCAGCGCGCTCAAGCGCAGCGACAATGCTGTCCACCACATCGCTGACCAGGCGCTCATCCTCGCCTTCCGCCATCACGCGGATCAGCGGCTCGGTGCCCGAGGGGCGGATCAGCACGCGGCCATTGCCGGCCAATCTGGCCTCGCCGGCCTTGATCGCATCGCGCACGGCGGGCAGTTGCAGCGGCTCGGCGCCCTGCACCCGCACATTCTTCAGCACCTGCGGGAATGGCTCGAAGCGGCGACAGAATTCCGAGGCCTTGCGGCCTGAATCGACCAGCGCCGACATCACCTGCAAACCGGCAATCAGGCCATCGCCGGTGGTAGCGAAATCCGACAGGATGATATGGCCGGATTGTTCGCCGCCGAGATTGTAGCCGCGCTCGCGCATCGCTTCGAGCACATAGCGGTCGCCGACCTTGGTGCGGGTCAGTTCAAGCCCGAGATTGTTGATGAACCGCTCCAGGCCGAGATTCGACATCACCGTGGCCGCCAGGCCACCCCGGCTGAGCTTGCCCTGGGCCAGCCAGCTTTCGGCGACAATGGCCATGAGCTGGTCGCCATCGATCACCTGGCCGCGCTCATCCACCATCACCAGGCGGTCGGCATCGCCATCCAGTGCCAGACCGAGATCGGCGCCATGCTCCAGCACCGCTTGCTGCAAGGCACGCGGATGAGTGGAGCCACATGCCTTGTTGATGTTGAAGCCATCCGGCTTCACGCCGATGGCGATGACATCGGCTTCCAGTTCCCACAGCACATTCGGCGCCACCTTGTAGGCGGCGCCATTGGCGCAATCGACCACCACCTTGAGGCCGGCCAGTTTCTGGCCCTTGGGCAGGGTCGCCTTGGCGAATTCGACATAACGGCCGCCGGCATCTTCCAGCCGCTTGGCGCGGCCCAGCTTCGCAGGCTCGGCCAGGGGCGGCTGCGCTTCGCCGAGGATCATCGCTTCGATCTCGGATTCAGCGGCATCCGAAAGCTTATAGCCATCGGGGCCGAACAGCTTGATGCCGTTATCGTGGTAGGGATTGTGCGAAGCCGAGATCATCACGCCAAGATCGCAGCGCAGGGCGCGGGTCAGCATCGCCACCGCCGGCGTCGGCATCGGCCCGACCATGAACACATCCATGCCCACAGCGGTGAAGCCGGCCACCAGGGCTGGTTCCAGCATGTAGCCGGAAAGGCGGGTATCCTTGCCGATCAGCACACGGTGGCGGTGGTCGCCCCGGGTGAAATAGGCACCGGCTGCCATCCCTACTTTCAGGGCCGTAGCAGCCGAGATCGGCTCGGCATTGGCCAGGCCGCGAATACCATCGGTGCCGAAAAAGCGTCGTGACATAAAGCCTCTGGGAAACCGGGGGGCCTAGGGCGACTCGGGGAAAATGCGACAGAACTATACGACACCCTCCAGACCCTGCCAAACCCGCAGGGCCTGAACCGTCTTATCCACATCATGCACGCGCAGGATATGGGCGCCATGGGCAGCCCCCCACAGCGCGGCAGCCACCGAACCAGGGATGCGCATGGTCGGCACCGTTTCGCCGGTGAGATGGCCGATGAAACTCTTGCGCGACACCCCCAGCAGCACCGGGCAGCCCAAGGCGCCAAAGCGCGGCAGGGCCCGCATCAGCGCCAGGTTATGCGCCGGGGTCTTGCCGAAGCCGATACCCGGATCAACGATCAGGCGGGCCCGGGCAATGCCGGCAGCCTCGCAGGCAGCTATGCGGCGGCGGAGATAATCCAGCACCTCGGCCACCACATCCTCATAGCTTGGCGCCTGCTGCATGCTGGTCGGCTGCCCCTGCTTGTGCATCAGCACCACGGCGCAATCACTGCCCGCCACCACGCCCAGGGCCGCCGGATCGTCCTCCAGGGCGCTGATATCGTTGATGATAGCGGCCCCGGCCCGCAGCACCGCGCGCATCGTGGCGGCATGGCGGGTGTCGATGCTGATCGGACGGGCGAGATTCCGCAGGCCTTCCAGTACCGGCAGCAGGCGGGCGATTTCAGCTTCTGGCGCTATCGCCGCCGCCCCGGGGCGGGTCGATTCCGCGCCGATATCGATCACATCGGCGCCCTGCGCCACCATGGCGCGGGCCTGGGCAATGGCGGCATCAGCGGCAGCACCGAGGCCATCGCCGGAAAAGCTGTCGTCGGTGGCATTGACGATACCCATGACGATGGGCCGCGACCAATCCCAGCCAAGCATAGGGGGCAGATCCGTCATGCCGGCGTTCCTATCGCGTTCGATTCGGCCCCGCAACCCCTGCATCCGGGCTGCGAATTGGAACCGCTCCAGGAAATCGCGGAAAACCCATTGTCAAACCAATCTGTTGCCACATTTCTGGAGTAATTCTAGTCTCGTACCATTGGATAAACCGGTTAAGTAAAGAAGGAGAGCCCCCATGGAAATCGATATTGGCATTGCCGAGAAGGACCGGAAGAAGATTGCGGATGGCCTGTCGCGCCTGCTCGCCGACACCTACACGCTCTACCTCAAGACCCATAACTACCACTGGAACGTCACCGGCCCGATGTTCCAGACCCTGCATCTGATGTTCGAGACCCACTACAACGAACTCGCGCTGGCGGTGGATGCCATTGCCGAGCGCATCCGCGCCCTGGGTGTCGCGGCACCGGGCACCTATGCCAAGTTCGTGAAACTCTCCAGCATCAAGGAAGTGGAGACGATCCCGGCTGCCACCGACATGATCAAGGATCTGGTGAAGGGCCACGAAGCCGTGGCGCGCACCGCCCGCGCGGTGTTCCCGGTGGCCGACAAGGCCAGCGACGAGCCGACCGCCGATCTGCTGACGCAGCGCCTGCAGGTGCATGAAAAGACCGCCTGGATGCTGCGTTCGCTGCTGGAGAAGTAAGTTCAGTATTTCGTGAGCGGGCGGCATTGCCGCTCACTCAAGCTTGATTGGCACCCGGCGGCGGAAGGGCTACCTTCCACGCCGGGTGTTTTCAATTCCAGAGCAGGAACAGGACAATGCTGATCAAGCGCGGGCGTGGCTGGGAGATCAAGGAAAACGAGATCACGCCGGAGAAGCATTTTCTCGACCGGCGCGCGGCGATTTTCGGCCTGGCCGGTGCCGCGGCGGTGGCTGCCGGCCTGGGGAGCAAGGCTCTGGCGCAGGCCAAGGCTCCTGCACTGGTGGCGCCGGAACTCTATCCGGCCAAGCGCAATGCGGCCTATCAGGCTGGCCGCGACCTGACCGAAGAAAAGACCGCCACCAACTACAATAACTTCTACGAATTCGGCACCAACAAATACATCGCGGACTCGGCACAGAAGCTGACCATCAAGCCCTGGCGCATCCAGATCGACGGCATGGTGGAAAAGCCGATCGAGATCGATGCCGAGGAACTGATCCGCAAGATGCCGATCGAAGAACGCGTCTACCGCTTCCGCTGTGTCGAAGCCTGGGCCATGACGGTGCCATGGAGCGGCTTCCAGCTCAGCGAACTGGTGAAATTCGCTAAGCCGGCAGGTGATCCGAAATATCTGCGGATGGAAACCTTCGTGCGCAGCGACGAAGCGCGTGGCCAGCGCCAGGACTGGTATCCCTGGCCCTATACCGAAGGCCTGAGCATGGCCGAGGCCATGAACGAACTGGCCTTCATGGTCACCGGCGCCTATGGCAAGCCGCTGCCGAAGCAGATGGGCGCGCCGATCCGGCTGGCGACGCCGTGGAAATACGGCTTCAAGTCGGTGAAATCCATTGTGCGCTTCTCCTTCACCAACGAGCGCCCGCGCACCTTCTGGGAAGGGCTGGCGCCGGATGAATACGGTTTCTGGGCCAATGTGAATCCGGCCGTGGCGCATCCGCGCTGGAGCCAGGCGACGGAAGAAATCATCGGCACCGGCAAACGCATCCCCAGCGTGATCTATAACGGCTATGGCGAGCAGGTCGCCGCGCTCTACAAGGATATCGAGGGCGGCACCGGCCGGAAGCTGTTCATGTAACTTTGCGGCGCTATAGTGCGTGTCCCCCTGTTTCTTCGCGGGACACGCCATGGCGGCTCCAACGCTGGTTATCTTCGATCTCGACGGCACACTGGTGGATTCTGAGCCGCTGGCGAATCAGGTCTTCTACGAAAAGCTGGTAACGCTGGGCCTCGATCCCGGCATCAATGAAGCCCGCGTGACGGAGGATTTCACCGGCCTCAACCTGCAAAGCTGCTTCAAGCATGCGCGCGAGCAGTATGGCCTGGAAATCCCCGCTGGCTTCCGCGACGACCTGCAAGCCGCCACCTATGCCCGCATGCGCGCCGAATTGCAGCCGATCCCCGGCGTGCCGGCGATGCTTGAGGCGCTGACCCTGCCGCGCTGCGTCGCTTCCTCCTCGGATCTGGAAAAGATCGCCCTGAGCCTGGAACTGACGCGGCTGCGGCCGCATTTCGGCAGCCATCTTTTCAGCGCCGAACAGGTGGCGCGCGGCAAGCCGGAACCCGATGTGTTTCTGCATGCCGCGGCGCAGATGGGCGCGCGGCCCGGTGATTGCCTGGTGGTGGAAGACAGCCTGCCCGGCGCCACCGCCGGCATCCGTGCCGGCATGCGCGTGCTGGCCTTCCGCCCGGAACCTTCGGCGGCCGACGCTGCCTTCACCGCCATGGGCTGCGAGTTGCTGCGTGGCATGGACGCGCTGCTTGGCCGCCTGAACTGATAGGCTTGACCGATCCAGTCTGATCAAAAAAAAACCGGCCGGGAAACCCAGCCGGTTAAGTCTTAACAGGGAGGCTCCGCGCGCGAGACGCGCGGACGGCCGGGACAGCGGGGGAGCTGTCCACAGCCAAGTTTCTGGCCGAAGCCAAAAACCGGAAGATGCTGCGACGCAACATCTAACGAGGATGGATATAATGCCGTTACGGCGATTTGAGTATCCGTCGATTTGTCAGGCCAGCCATGCATCGGCTGCATAACTACAGTTAAAGAGTCAGGCGTTCGACAGGTCCTGCCGGTTCAACCGGAAAATGCAGTTTCACACAAGTGCCACGACCACGTTCCGAGTCGATCTCGATGCGGCCGTTATGTAATTCGATCAAACTCTTAACCAGCGGCAGGCCAAGGCCAGTGCCGCGCATCTGGGAAACCAGGGCGCTATCCACCTGGCCGAATGGCTCCATCGCCTTGCCGATATCCGCCGGGCTCATACCAACGCCAGTATCCTCGACGATGATACTGACACCGCCATCCTCGCGGATTTCGGGATAGAAGATCACGCGCCCACCGGATGGCGTGTATTTCACCGCGTTGGTCAGCAAATTCACCAGCATCTGCTTGGCCAGGCGTTCATCGGCGGTGACCGGCAGCTCATCGAAATCGGCCGGCCCGATAAGCTGCACCAGACGGTCGGCGGCCAGCGGGCGGACCAGGGTGATGCAATCGGCCTTCAGCCTGGCCCAGGGAACTTCGGCGAGATGCAACTTCATCTTGCCGGCCTCGACCTTGGACAGGTCGAGAATGTCGTCGATCACCGCCAGCAGGTGCCGGCCCGCAGACAGGATATCCCCGGCATAGCGGTCGTATTGCGGCACACCGGAAGAACCGAGCAGCTGCAATGCCATGATCTCGGAAAATCCGATGATGGCATTGAGCGGCGTGCGCAGTTCGTGGCTCATATGCGCCAGGAACTGGCTCTTGGCGCGGTTGGCGAATTCCGCTTCCTGCAAGGCCTTGATCGCGGTACGCCGCGCCGTGTCCAGCGTCTCGGTGCGGGTGGCGAGTTCCTCCGCCTGCTTGGCCAGGCTTTCATTGGCAGCATGCAGCTCGCGCTCGTGCTGCTTCAACTCGGTGATATCGGTGATCAGCGACGCCGTGCCGCCATCGCTGAGGCGGAAGTCGCGAATCTGCAGCCAGCGGCGGTCGCGGGTATCGTAGAAGATATGCGGCTCGCCACGCGCCGCATGGAAGATGCGGATGCGCTCGGCGGTCCAGGCGCCATAATCGGTCTGCACGCCGGCCTCGGCAGGCAGCGGCCGGGCACGTACCGAAGCGGCACAGACATCGACATGGCTCAGGCCGCGCGCCGCCTCTGGCGCCAAGCCGATGATGCCGGCATAGGCATGGTTGCAGATCAGCAGTCGCTGATCCGGCCCGAACAATGCCACGCCATCAGGAACCGCGCTCACGGCATCGAGCAGGCGCTGCTCAACCTCGCGCAGCTTCACTTCCGAGGTGCGCCGCGCGGTGATGTCGTTCACCACCACCAGGGCGGATTCCTCTTCCGCATAGCGCATCGGCACCGCCGCCATGGTGGCCCAGATCACCGTGCCGCGCGCGGTGATGAGCTGGAATTCCTGATTGGTCTCGCCGCCGCCGAAGATGCGCTTGTGATGCGCCGGGTCGAGCCGCGAGCGGATCGCCTCGACACCCACCGCGATGCCGAACAATTCCGCCGCCGGGCGGTTGGAATAGAGGAAGCCGCCATCGCGGCGCCGCACCACCACGATGGGGAATGGCGCGGTATCGAGGATCGAACGCAAGCGGCTTTCGGTTTCCTGGGCCGCGATGCTGGCGCGGTCGCGTTCGCGGAGCATGACCCGCAGCCGGCCGACCAGAAGGGCACCGCGCGAGAAATAGCGGTTGAGCCGCCAGGCAAAGCCCCCCAGCAGCACCAGCAGCACCACGCCGACCAGGGCCAGGATCAGGCTGGCACGGTCGCCGCGCCAGGCCATCAGCAGGATGGACGGCAGCAGCGCCGGCAGCACGACCAGGCCCGACAACGGCAGATGCGCCGCCACAGTGAGGGTGCCGGACACCACCATGCCCATGATGCAGAGCAGCGCCAGCATGGTCTCTTCGGTGCGCGGCGCGATCAGCGTGGCCACCAGGATGCCGCCGAGCAGCAGACCGTTCAGGCAATAGGCGGCACCAAACAGCCGGCGCCAGTTCACCGCATGCTGGAACTCACGGCGGCGATGATCGAGACGGAAACGGGCATGCAGCAGGAATTGCAGCAGCAGCACCAGCACGATGCCGATGAAATAGCTGTAGCGCCACAGCGCCTCGACATGATCGCGCAGCAGTTGGGTGACCAGGAAGGCGACCAGCCCTTGCGCCACCATGTCGAGTGGCCGGCGCACCTGCACCAGCAACTCATTCAGGCGCGGGATAACCTGGTCCGACTGGGATCGCATAGGCGACTTCAATACTGCCAATCGGCGACTTTGCGAAGCAGGAAATCCCGGAACACGGCGAGGCGCTTGGTGGCGCGCAATTCTTCTGGATAGACAAGATAGGTATCGAAGGCAGGGCCATCGACATTCGGCAGCACGCGAACAACGCGCGGGTTATTCTGCACCAGGTAGTCCGGCATCGCGGCGATGCCAAGTCCGCTGGCCACCGCCTGCAGCACGCCATAGACATTGTTGATCGACAATACCGGCTCACGCGGCCGGGCCGGCTCACCGGCGTTGAGCAGCCAATTCAGATTATTGAAATGCGCCGGTGCTTCCTCGCCATAAACGATGATGCGGTGGCGATCCAGATCGGCCACGGTCTGCGGCGCGCCGTGGCGGGTCACATAATCCACCGAGGCGTAGATGTGGTTGTGCACGGTGAGCAGCTTGCGCTGTACCAGATCAGACTGCGTCGGCTTCCACATGCGGATCGCCACATCGGCCTCACGCATCGAAAGATCCAGCTCGTGGTCATCCACCAGCAGGGAGATGCGGATATCCGGATAGAGATCCATGAACTCCTTCAGCCGTGGCGCCAGCCAGACGGTGCCGAAGGTGACGGTGGAGGTGACGCGCAGGTCGCCAGACGGCTTGTCCTTGCTGTCGGCGATCATCGCTTCCGCCACCGCCAGGCGCGAGAAGATATCGCGCGCGGTGCGGTAGAGCAGTTCACCCTGTTCGGTAAGGATCAGGCCACGGGCATGGCGGTGAAACAGTGTGGTGTTGAGCTGGGTTTCCAGCGCGCCGATCTGGCGGCTCACTGCCGATTGCGACAGGCCAAGCTGCTCGCCGGCATGGGTCAGGCTGCCAGCCTCGGCCACGGCATGGAAAATGCGCAGCTTGTCCCAGTCCAGCGCCGACATCGTTCTGTTGCCCCCTCCCCCGTGCTGGGGGTTCTAATCGGCCGCTTCGGCCGCGTGGTGCGAATGACCCGCCACGAATTTTTCCGCTTCCAGCGCCGCCATGCAACCGGTACCAGCCGCCGTCACCGCCTGGCGGTAGATTTTATCCTGTACGTCGCCAGCCGCGAAGACGCCGGGAATCGCCGTCTGCGTCGTACCCGGCTTGGTGGTGAGATAACCATCCGCATCCAGCGGCAGCTGTCCCTGGAACAACGTAGTGTTCGGCGTATGGCCGATGGCGATGAACACACCATCGGTCGCCAGGGTCTGCACCGCGCCGGTCTTCACATTCTTCAGCCGCACGGCATTGACGCCCTTCGGCTCCTCGCCGCCCAGGATCTCGTCGATCACGCTATCCCACACCACCTTGATCTTCGGGTTGGCGAAGAGGCGGTCCTGCAGGATCTTCTCGGCCCGGAAACCGTCGCGGCGATGTACCACGGTAACTTCCGACGCATGGTTGGTGAGATAGAGCGCCTCTTCCACGGCGGTATTGCCGCCACCGACCACCACCACCTTCTTGCCCCGGAAGAAGAAGCCGTCGCAGGTGGCGCAGGCGGAAACGCCGAAGCCCTGGAAGGCCTGCTCGCTCGGCAGGCCGAGCCAGCGCGCCTGGGCACCCGTGGCGATGATCAGCGCCTCGGCAACATAGGTATCGCCAGAGTCACCCTTGGCAACGAAAGGCCGCTTGGAAAGATCAATCTCGGTGATGATGTCGTGGATGATCTCGGTGCCGACATGCTTGGCCTGGGCTTCCATCTGCTCCATCAGCCAGGGGCCCTGGATCACCTCGGCAAAGCCGGGGTAATTCTCCACATCGGTGGTGATGGTGAGCTGACCGCCGGGCTGCAGGCCATGCACCATGATCGGCTTCAGCGAAGCGCGCGCGGCATAGATCGCGGCGGTGGCGCCGGCCGGGCCGGAACCGAGGATCAGGACTTTGGTGCTGAAGGTCTGTGCCATTTCTCTACTCTCTTATCTCTCTCGCCGCGCCTCAGAAGCCGAACATGTGATCCAGGCAGAAACTCTGCCGGCCATGTTGCAGGCCATGGAAGCCGAACAGCCGGCAGGTGACATCACGAATCTGGACCCAGGCGCCGGAGCCGGCGCGCTGGCGCAGATCGTCGCCGAACAGCGCCGATACCTTGAAGAAATAGGAGCCGCCATGGGGAATGGCAATGTCGCGCTCCGCTACCGGGCGGTATTGGCCATCAAACAGCGTCAGTTTGGTCTCGGAAGCGCCCGGGCCATAGCTGTCCGCCGGCAGCGAGGCCGGGTAGATCAGGTGGCAGATCGAGTCGAAGGGGGCATCGCCCAGCCGCAGGAACAGCCGCGTGGTCAATCCCGGCGGGCGGTGGGTGTAGCTCTGCGGCTCGTCGCGATAGGTGATCGGCATATTATAGATATGCGCGCCGAAGATGGTTTCGGCCTGATGCCCTGAGTCGCGCTGTTCATACAGGCCCAGCGCATGCAGCCAGCCATCGCCTTCGCCGCCTTCGCGGAAATCGTAGAGGTATTCCACATGGCCGTAACCGGAGCCAAGCCTGGCACCGGCCGACTTGATCCAGCCATCGATATCGGCGGGCCGCGAGTCGCGCCGCGCCAGGCGGCCGAGATACTCCTCTGCCACGGTTTCGCCGGAGGCATCCACCAGGGCGACGCGCAACGGCAGTTCGTTCTGTGCCGTCGACATCGGCGTCGGCAGGGTGACCGAGCGCCATTCCGCCACCGGCAGCACCGGCAGCGGCATGATGTAGCCCTTGCCGATCAGGCCGGTCAGCTTCGGCAGATTCGGGTCCGGCTTGAGGTCGATACGCTCCACATTGGCATGGGCAATGCGCCGGCGGCCCGGCTTGGTGCTGCCCTCACCCTGGACGATTTCGTAGCGCGGCCGCACGAAATAGCGCCCGGCCTGGATTTCGATCTGATCCGGGAAACGTGCCTCAGGCAACAGCGCGCCAAGATCGACGGCCACGGTACCGAACGGCGGCACTTCCTGATCGAACCAGGAGATCGCCTGTGCCCCCATCAGGTTGGCACCGATGGCGCCGGCGGGAATCGTCAGCGGATGGCTGTTCTGCACCCAGAGCAGCAATTTCTCGCCATCCTTCGGCGCCGGCACGCCGGCATAGAGATCCGCCGGCCAGGCATTGGCATCATGGGTGCAGGAAAGCTGCGCGCCGGAATCGGAGAAACTGTCCAGCGCGTATTTCACCACGTCGTGGCCCTTCACGCGTAGCGCATGCAGGAACAGCGAGCCGGCGAAATCGCCCAGGCCGAAACGCTGCCGCACTTCGCGGCTGTCGATGGCGATGGAATGGAAGGCGCCGCCGAGATTCTCCTCGGTCCATTCCACCAGCACGCGGCCATCGCTGCCGAACAGGCAACACCACAAAGCCGGCGCCTCGGCGCCATAGCCGGTCCAGTAATTCGCCGTCACCACCTTGGTATGCAGGCCGTCGCCGCCATTGCCGGGGCCGGCGGCTTCATCACGCATGAAGGCAAAATTGGTGGCGAAATTGATCGGGTCGAGATAGCGGCCACGGTTGCTGAGCCAGCTATCGGGCAGCCGCATGGCATCCAGGGTCAGCACCGCGCAGCCGGGTGGCAGCAGGCGCTCGATCTGCTTGGCCAGCAACTGGGCGTCAAAAGCCGTGATCAGCACGGCATCGGGCTGCAACGCCCTGATATCCGTCACCGGCCGGGTGGTCAGCCCCAGGCGGTTCTGGCCGATATCCTCGATGCGCTGGACCAGCACGGCGGCCAGGTTCGGGCGCGGAATCGGGAAGAAGGCATCGAAATGCTCAGAGGCCGGCGAAGGTTCCGGATCGTAGACCACCAGGCGCTGGAACCTGGCCAGGCTGGCGGCAAGTTCCCGCCCCTGCGCCATGGTGCGGGGATGCCCTAAAGCCTTGAACAGGCTATGCCCACCGAAATTGTTGCCCGGACGCCAGCCGCCACGGGCGTCCTGGTTGGAAAACGTCTCGAATTTGAGCGCCATGCGGGCCTGGGCCTTTGCTTGAAACCGTGCGCGGGACGGTAGCACCGCGACCGCTGCACATAAATCGCTTCGGCCTCGTTTTTTCCCTGTCTGCACCCTTGGAACAGGCGGGCTTTGTATAATATTATTGCGTAACGGGGCGCCAGTAGGATTTTTTATGCAAAAAGTTAAGCTCGATCAGATCGACCGCAAGATCCTTGCCGATCTGCAGGCCGATGGCCGCATGACCAACGTAGAACTGGCACAGCGGGTGGGGATATCCGCCCCGCCCTGTCTGCGGCGAGTGCGGGCGCTGGAAGAGGCTGGCTACATCAAGGGCTACCATGCGGACCTGAATGCCCAGCTGCTGGGCTATGGCGTGACCGTATTTGCCATGGTGGGCCTGAACAGCCAGGCCGAACATGACCTGGTGGCTTTCGAGCAGACCGTGGCCGGCTGGGCCCAGGTGCGCGAATGTCACATGCTGGCCGGCGAGAATGACTTCATCCTCAAGGTAGTGGCGCGGGACTGGGATGCCTACCAGACCTTCCTGACCAAGGAACTCACGGCGCTGACGAATGTGGCGCATGTGAAAACCGCGCTGACCATCCGCTGCTCCAAAAGCGAACCGGGCGTGCCGGTGGATATGCCCAACGACGACGCCACGGTCGATTGAGGTAGTTTAGCGCCGCGGCGGCAGCCCTTCGAATTGCGGCATCTGTTCCGGGATCACATGGAAGTCCTGGCGATCCATGGTGTAGATCGCCAGCTTCGGTCCGCCAAACTTCGCCGGCTCATCCAATGTGCCGATCTTCAGCACCACCGCCGGCAGGCCGGGGCGGCGCGTGATCAGGTGCGTGCCGCAATCGGCGCAGAATTCCCGCGTCACCGGTTGTTCAAGATCGCCACGGGTGAATTGCTTCGGCTCACCACTGGTGTAGCTGAAGCCCTGGGCCGGCATCAGCATGAACAGGTTGGGCGCGCCGCCGGTGATATACTGACATTCGCGGCAATGGCATTGCGCCTTCATCATCGGCTCACCTTCTGCGCGGTAGCGCAGCTTGCCGCAATAGCAGCCACCTTCCAGTGTCATCCCAGCCTCCCTGGATAATTCTGGCGGCATTATCGGCCAGGGTGGCACGGCATGGTCAAGCCTTCCCCTGCGGACAAAAAAATACCCGGCCGAAACGAGTTCGGCCGGGCTCATGCCAGGGCAGGACTGCTCAGTCAGGCATGAAGGTCGCGGTCCAACTTGTCGCGGAGGAACAACGAACCAACGACAAGCGACATGACCGCGATAGCAATCGGATACCAAAGCCCCATGAAAATATTGCCGGACGCCGACACCATGGCCGGCGCCAGCAGCAGCAGCAGACTGCCGAAACCGCTGAAACCAAGCTGTAGCGGCATCGATAGCGACGAGACCCGCAGCCGTGCCGGAAATGCTTCCGCCAAGAAAGCAGCCAGCGGCGCGAAAACCATCGCCGCCAGCAGCGCCAGCAATGTCAGCCACAGCAGTGTGAGCGGATAATTCACCCGCGCCGAATCCGCAGCAGTTGGATAGCCGCCATCACGCAAGACAGCCTGCAGCCGTGGCGGGTCGAAGCTGTGCAATTCGCGGGTGCCGACGCGCAACGTGAAGGCATGGCCCGGCAAGGCAGGCTGGCTATGGAAACTCAAGCCGGCGCGCAGCAGGAAATCGCGCACCTGATCGCAGGTATTGCGCTCCGAGCCGGCCCCCGGGAAATTGGCACCGCAATCGGCGGCAATGGCAATCGGTGTGCGCTGCTGGAAATCGGCCAAGGCTGGATGCGCGGCATGACTCAGCGCGTTGAACAGCGGGAAATAGCTTACCGCCGCCAGCAGGCAGCCGGCCATGATGAGGCGCAAGCGGCCGATGCGATCCGACAACCAGCCGAACAGCAGATAGCCGGGCGCCGCCAGCAGCAATGCTGCGCCCGCCAGGCCATAGGCGGTGCCGGTATCAAGTTTCAGCGTCTCGGTGAGGAAGGTCAGCGCATAGATATGGCCTGTGTACCAAACCACGGCGGGGCCGGCCGTGGCCCCCAGCAGCACCAGCAGCACCAAGCGATTGTTGGGATAGCGGAACAGGCTTTCGCGCAGCGGCGCATCGGCATTGCGGCCTTCCGCCTGCAGCCGCTGGAACACGGTGGATTCGCTCATGCGCAGGCGGGTGAGCGCAAACAAGGCCAGCAGCAATGCCCCACCGAGAAACGGCAGCCGCCAGCCAAGCTCAGCGAATTCAGCGGGGCTGAAAACGCCGCGGCTGACGCTCAGTACCACCAGCGCAAGCAGCAGGCCCAGCGAGCCCGCTGCCTGCAGCCAGCCGGTCGCCTGGCCGCGCTGCGCCTGCGCTGCCTGCTCGGCAACATAGGCAATAGCGGTGCCTTGGCCACCGCCCAGGCTGATGCCCTGCAAGGCACGCAGGGCCAGCAACAGCAACGGCGCTGCCCAACCAATGCTGGCGAACCCTGGCAGCAAACCAAGCAACAGGGTGGCGAGGCCCGATACCAGCAGCGACAGCAGAAAAGCGGAACGGCGGCCGCGACGATCCGCCAGCGGGCCGAACAGCAGCGCGCCAAGTGGCCGGGTCAGCAGGCCGGAAAGATAGGTGGCGAAAACCGCAAGCAGGGCCGCGGCTTCACTGCCCAGAGGGAAGAAATGCCCAGCCAGCACCGGCGCCAGCAGCAGATAGATATAGAAATCATACCATTCGAACAGGCTGCCCAGCGCCGCAGTGGCAACAGGACGCCAGCCGGCGGCAACCCCTGTGCCTGCCGCTGCCATCCTCAATCCTGCCACCGCCTCGCTCATGGTTCAGGTCCGGTCCTTGTACGCTGCCGGCGCTCCTGACGCCTCTGCTGTCAGACTCCCATGGTGGGTCGTAAACTCTCCATGGCTAATGCCCCCGGGGCGCATAAACAAAAAGTAATGTCTGTGGTTGCAGCGCATTGCATGCCACTGGCTTGCTCATGGTTGCGGGCGGCGCGTGTTTACGGGAGACTGGCCTGCCGATACCAAGAGTTGCGGTGCCGTAGCATGGCCATGCCCGCCTTCTTCCACGTTGCAGATACTGGCGAGCCGGATATGCGTCCGCGCTGGATGGGGCATCGCGTCGCACCGCTGCTCGGCAGCGCGGCGCTTACCGCAGTCTGCGGCCTGATCGCGCATGTGCTGGAATTGCTGCTGCCGATAGACCACCTCAGCGTGGTGTTTCTGCCCGCCGTGCTGGCCAGCGCCATCGCCTGGGGTCTGGGGCCATCGCTGTTCGCCGCCGTGCTGGCGGTCGCTGTCTCCAGCTTCTTCTTCTACAAGCCGTTCTACAATCTCCATATCGGCGAGCCCCAGGAGCTGGTCGACTTGGTGGTGTTCACCGCCGTGGCCGTGGTGGCCAGCCATCTCGCTGCCTTTGCGCGCCGCCATGCCCTGGAAGCACGGCGCCGCGAGGCCGATCTTGCCGATCTGCAGCGTTTCAGCCGCCGCCTTGCCGATACCGCCGATCCGGCCGGTGTTGGCCAGGTGATCGTCGAGCATCTCGGCGGCGCGGCGAAACCGGCCTACCTGTTCGAGCCCCAGCGCGGCAGCCTGGAACCAATTGCTTCCAGCACCGCGGCGCAGCAGCAGCCGCTGCCGTTTGAGGAAGCGCGCAAGGCCTGGAGCGATGCACTGGCCTCGGGCGCGGCACGGGTGCAGGCGGATGTCGGGCCCTGGCGTTTCCATTTCCTCCGCGCCGGTGGCCGCGCCATCGGCTTGCTGGCCCGGCGGCGTGATGATCTGGGCGCCATCGGCGAAACTGATTACGGCGCCGCGCTGCTGGACCAGGCAGCCACCGCGCTGGAGCGTGCACAGCTGGCCCTGGCGATGGAAAATGCCCGCGTCGCCAAGCATGCCGAGCGGCTGCGCGAAGCGGTGATCGGTGCCATCAGCCACGATCTGCAAACACCGCTGGCCGCCATCATCGGCGCCGCCTCGACGCTGGAAAGTTTCGGCAGCCTGGTGGACGAACCGCAGCGCGTCGAACTGCTCGGCACCATCCGCGAGGAAAGCGAGCGCCTGGGGCGCAACTTCTCCAAGCTGTTTGACATGAGCCAGATCGGTGCCGGCGAACTGGTACCGAAGCTCGAACGGCTGGAACTCGCAGACATCGTTGATGCCGTGCTGCGCCACACCGCCCGTGTGCTGCGCGCGCATCATGTGGAGGTATCGCTGCCCGTCGATCTGCCGATGCTGCATCTCGACGCGCTGATGCTGGAGCATGCACTGGAGAACCTGCTGGAGAATGCGTCGAAATACGCAGCCGCCGGCACCAGCGTCAGCCTCACGGCGCGGCAAGAAACCGAAGCAGGCCGCGAGCGCGTGGTGATCGAGATCGCCGACCAGGGCGTCGGTATCCGCGCCGACGAGATCGAGCGCATCTTCGAGCCGTTCTACCGCGCCGGCCGCAGCGGCGATGGCCTGGAACCACGCCCCGCCGGCAAGGGCCTCGGCCTGATGATCAGCCGCGCCTTTGTCGAAGCCAATCGCGGCACGCTTACTGCCAGCAGCCCCGGCCCCGGCCAGGGCTCTATTTTCCGCATCTCTCTACCAGTACCGCCGGCAGAACCGGCGTTGGAGGCATGATGACCCAGAAGAACACGATCCAGAAAATCCTGGTGATCGACGACGAGGCTCCGATCCGGCGCTTCCTGCGCACCGGCCTGTCGGTGCACGGCTATGATGTCGCCGAAGCCGAGTCCGGCCAGGAAGGTCTGCGGCTCGCTGCCGCCTCGCCGCCAGACCTGGTGGTGCTGGACTTGCAGCTTGGCGACATGGACGGCCTGGATGTGTTGAATCGCCTGCGTGAATGGAGCGCGGTGCCGGTATTCATTCTCTCGGTGCGCAACCGGGAAGTCGAGAAAGTCCGCGCCTTTGAACTCGGTGCCGACGACTATGTTGTGAAGCCTTTCGGCATGGCGGAATTCGTTGCCCGCGTGAAGGCACTGATGCGCCGGCGCAAGGCCGATGCGGTGACCGGCGAGCCGGTATTCAATGTCGGCGAACTGGCCATCGACATGGCGCATCGCGTGGTATCGATGCGCGGCGAACCGGTGCGTCTCTCGCCCAAGGAATACAAGCTGCTGAGCCAGCTGGCGCTGCATGCCGGCAAGGTGCTGACCCATGACCAGCTGCTGCGCCATGTCTGGGGCGCCGCCCATGCCGAGGATGTGCATTACCTGCGTATCTTCATGCGCAAGCTGCGCCAGAAGATCGAACCCGATCCGACCCGGCCGCGCTATATCGCCACCGAACTCGGCGTCGGCTACCGCCTGCTCACTGCCGATCAGGCGCAATTGGCGCGCTGAAACCTAGTCCAGATTTGGACGCCCGCGGCCTGCTTTGACATTGCCGCGCTTGGCCTTGGAATCCATGCGCCGCTGCTGCGATCCCTTGGTCGGCTTGGTAGCACGGCGCGGCTTCGGCTTGTGTGTCGCCTGCCGGATCAGGTCCACCAGCCGGGCAATCGCATCCTCGCGGTTGCGCTCCTGGCTGCGATGAGCCTGGGCGGTGATGATGATGACACCATCATTCGTGGCACGCTGACCCGCCAGGGCAAGCAGCTTGGCACGGACCTCCTCGGGCAGCGACGGTGACTGCGCCGCGTCGAAGCGAAGCTGCACGGCGGATGACACCTTGTTGACATTCTGCCCGCCAGGTCCGGAGGCACGAATGAAGCTCAACTGGATTTCATCGTCGCGCAGAGCAATCCGCTGGGTCACCTGGATCATGTCACATCATCCCATCGCCAGGGCTGCACGGCCCCAGAAACACGCCCGGCTGCCCATGGCCTCTTCGATGCGCAAAACCTCGTTCCACTTCGCCATGCGCTCCGAGCGTGCGAAAGAGCCGACTTTAAGCTGGCCGGCATTCCACCCGGTGCTGAGATGGGCAATGGCGACATCCTCGGTTTCGCCCGAACGCGCTGAGACGATGCGGCCCCAGCCCGCCGCCTGCGCCACACGCATGGTGGCGGCGGTTTCGCTCACCGTGCCGGCCTGGTTCGGCTTCAGCAGCACGGCGGTGCAATCGCCGCCGGCAATCGCAGCCGAAGTGCGCGCCGCATTACTCACCAGATAATCGTCGCCGATCACCTGGCAGCGCCCGCGCACCGCCTGGGTGAAGGCGCGCATGCCTTCCGCGTCGGTTTCCGCCACCGGATCCTCGATTGAGACGATGGGATAGCGGCCAAGCCAGCCTTGCAACATCTCGATCATTTCCGGCGTCGTCAGCCGGCGGCGCTCCAGCCCGAGCACATAATGCTGGCCGTCATGGAATTCGGAAGCCGCGATATCCAGCGAGATCGCCGCGCCTTCGCCCGGGCGGTAACCGGCGGTCTCGATGGCGCGGGTGAGCATATCCAGCGCCTGCTCATTCGACTCAAAAGCAGGCCAGAAACCACCTTCATCGGCCACGCCCGCCAGCTTGCCGGCATCCGCCATCAGCTTGCCGGCAGCACGGTAAACCTCGGCAGTTATCACCATGGCTTCATCGAAGCTCTGCGCACCGAGCGGCATGACCATGAAATCCTGGATATCGACGCGCCGCGCCGCATGGGCGCCACCGCCGAAGATCTGGATTTCCGGCAGCGGCAGCGCCACATCGGCATCGCCGGCCAGATAGCGCCAGAGCGGCAACTTTTCGGTAGTGGCCGCCGCCTGCAGCACCGCCAGCGACACGGCGATCACCGCATTGCCGCCCAGCCGCGCCTTGTTCGGCGTGCCATCCGCCGCGCAGAGTGCTGCATCCACCGTTTCCTGATCGCCGGCATCAAGGCCGCGCACGGCATCCGCCAGCGCGCCATTCACATGCGCTACCGCCTGGCCGACATCGAAACCGCCAAGCGCCGAGCCGCCGTCGCGCAGATCAATCGCCTCATGCCGCCCGCGCGAGGCACCCGCCGGTGCGATGCCGCGCCCCAGGCTGCCATCGGCAAGGGTCACCTCCGCTTCCACCGTCGGTCGGCCACGCGAGTCCCATACCCGCCGGCCACGCACCGCAACGATCTGCCTCGCGCTCATGCGTCGAATTCCCTGTTCCAGGCCGCCGCCACGGCTGCCAGCCGCACCGGCGGATCGAGGAGCAGCGGCCGCGCCACCCGGCGCACCAGTTCCCTGTCCTCTTCCCGGGTGACATATTCCACCGGCGACTTGCCGTCCACCCGCGCCAGCAGCAGACCAGGCAGCAGGCCTGCGGCACGGGCCTCCAATGCCGCCGGCAGTTCCCAGGCCACGCCGGCAAAGTAATGCTGTGCCAGCGCCGCGAAGCAACGCTGGAAACCAGCATGGACGGCACGGTTCCACAGACTTTTCAGCAGCAGATGATTGAGGCAGAAGGCCAGATCGAAGGCCGGGTCACCATACCAGGCACATTCGGCATCTAGGAAAACCGGACCCCTTGGCCCGGCCAGGATATTCTTCGGGCTGACATCGCCATGCACCAGGGCCCGCTTGTTGGCCTGCGTGGTGGCGATCAATGCCTGGAAACGGGCGGCAAGATCGCCATGCGCCCGCCCGGTGGCGCCGAGATAGGGATCCAGGCGGATATCGAAGAAAATCCGGTCGGTGGGGAAATCCGCCGCTACCGCCGCGCTGTTGGCGGTGGCGGCATGGATTGCCACCAGCCTGTCCGCTACGGCGGCAGCGAAATCCGCATCGGCCAGGCCATCGCGCAACTGTGCCTTCCAGAGCGGATGCTCGGCTGGCAGCAGATAAGCCATGGCGAGGCAGCCAGTGGCCTCATCCTGCCCCAGCAAAGCCGGCACGGCACCGGGCGCGGCGGCGGCGGCCACCTGCATCCAACGGGCCTCGTAGCGGTTGCGCTCCACCGGTGCCTGCCAATCAGCCGCGACCCGCAGCTTCGGCAATGCGCGCTTGACGCAGACCGGGCCGCCATCGAGTTCAACGCGCCAGATATCCGAGGACACACCACCGGTAAGCGGTTCACCATGCAATGGTCGGCCCAGGCCCATATGGCCAAGACCAGCGACAATCTCGGCCGGGATCACCCTTGCAGCCTCGCCCACATATCCTGGTCGCGTTCGGCAGTCCAGATGCGCGGATGGGCCAGGCCGCTGGCTTCGTCATAGGCCCGTGCGACATTGAACGGCATGCAATGATCGAAAATGGCAAAATTGCCGAAGCGTGGCGCCATCGCAGCATTGGCGCGGTCGAAGGCATCCTTCAAGGACAGCCCCTTGGCAGCGCTTTCCGATACCGAGCCATAGAGCGTGGTGAGGAAATCGCGGGTCAGTTTCAGGCCATCACCAACCTGGTCGCGCTGCACCAGCGCATCGCCGCGCCCCGGCACCAGAGCCGTCGGATTGAATTCGGCGATGGCATCCAGTGTCTTCGGCCAATCGGCGAAATGGGCATCACCGCAATAACAGGCGGAATGATACTCAACCAGATCGCCGGAAAACATCACGCCGGCATCTGGCACCCAGGCAACAATATCGCCCGCCGTATGGCCACGGCCCAGATGCATCAGATCGACGCGGCGGCGGCCAAGATAAATACTCATCTTGCGCGGAAAGGTCATGGTCGGCCAGGTCAGGCCGGGAATGGTCTCGGCGGCGCTGAACAGGCGCGGGAAGCGGCCATATTCGGAATCCCAATCCTCCTTGCCACGCTCGACGATCAGGCTGCGCGTGGCATCGGACGCAATCACCTGTTCGGCGCCATAGGCAGAGGCACCCAGCACGCGCACGGCATGGTAATGCGACAGCACCACATACTTGATCGGCTTGTCAGTGACGCGGCGGATATGCCCGATCACGCTGGCGGCCATCTTCGGCGTTGCCTGGGCATCGATCACCATGACACCATCATCGCCGACAATGACGCCGGTATTGGGATCGCCCTGGGCGGTGAAGGCGTAGAGGCCTTCGCCCAATTGAGTGAAGGAAACGACCTTTTCCTCAAGATCGTTGGTCGACGCGAAGCCCTTGGCCATGCTGTTCCTCCCGGCGGATTCTTGTTCTCTGCCGGGCAGGATAGCCGCAGGTGGCGGCGCGAGGAAGACGGATCAGCGCACGGCGCTGGAGTGTTTCAGCTTGTCGGCCAGGGCGCCGAGCGCTTTTGCGGCCGCCGGGCTGAGATCACTGCTTCGGCTGGGCGGTGCCGCCCGGGCTACCGCCGCCGGGCGCCGATGCAGGGCATGATCCATGGTTTCGATCAGCAGCGGCAGGTCGATCGGCTTGGTGATGTAGCCGTCCATGCCGGCGGCTAGGCAGCGTTCACGGTCACCGGCCAGGGCATTGGCGGTGATGGCAACGATCGGCACCGAGGCATAAGGTTCCGCCATGGCGCGAATGGCGCGGCTGGCCGCCATGCCGTCCATTTCCGGCATCTGCATGTCCATCAGCACCATGTCGAAATGATCCTGACGCAGCCGCGCGCAGGCTTCCAGGCCATTGGCGACGAGTGCCACGTCGTGACCGAGTTCGCGCAGCATGGTGCTGAGGATAAGCTGGTTGGTCGGATTATCTTCCGCCACCAGGATACGCAGGCTATCGTCATGCCGTTGCGCTTCCACCAGCGGCAGGGGCTGCGGCTGCACGGGCGCGGTGCCGATGCGCAGCGGCAGGCACAGGCGGAATACGCTGCCCTTGCCCGGGGTGCTGTCGACGATGATCTCGCCCTGCATCAGCGTTGCCAGCTGTCCGCAGATTGCCAACCCCAGCCCGGTACCGCCATAGCGCCGGGTGATCGAGCGGTCGCCTTGGGTGAAATGCTTGAACAGCAGCGGCCGGACTTCCGGTGCGATGCCAATGCCGGAATCCGCCACCGCGATCTGTAATTGTGCCGCAGCGGGGTCATGGCCGACAAACAGCCGCACCCAGCCCTGTTCGGTGAACTTGATCGCATTGCCCAGCAGATTGAACAGAATCTGGCGCAGACGACCGGGATCGCCGCGCAGCATGGCAGGCAGGTCCGACGCCACCTGGCAATTCAGCTGCAGGCCCTTCTCGGCAGCACGGCTACGCAACGAGGCAACCAGACCCTCGACCAGCCGGCGCAGATCGAAATCCACGTCCTCCAGCTCGACGCGCCCGGCCTCCAGCTTGGAGAAATCCAGGATGTCGTTCAGCAGATGTAGCAGATGTTCGGCGGAGCCGCGCGCGGTATCCAGCAGATCGCGGTCACGCGGCGCCAGGGTAACACGGTCGAGCAGGCCGATGGCACCCAGCACGCCATTCAGCGGCGTGCGGATCTCATGGCTCATCACTGCCAGGAATTCCGACTTGGCCGTGGCCTCGGCTTCGGCACGGCCGCGCTCGGCCAGCAGGCGATGCGCCTCGGTCATATCGGTCCACACCGCCGTGAGGCCGCCATCGCGGGTCGGCGTCATTTCAAACTGCACCACGCGGCCACCCCGCATGTTGACCAGCAACGGCTGATACGGGCCCGGATCTGCCGGCCAGGACCGGGCGGCAAGCTGGCGCAGAAGATCACGGTCCTCGCAGGCTTCGGCTTCGGTGGAGAGATGCCGCAGATGGTCGGCAAAACCGGAATCAGGGCGGAAGCGGCTGATCAGCGACGGGAAGAAGCTGCTGGCGCGGTTATTGGCAAAACGGAAACGGCCATCCTGATCGTAGCAAAGCAAAGCCTGCTGCAAGGTGGAAAGCGCCTCGATCACCGAGCTTTCACTATGCAGCACCTCTGCGGTGACATCGGCCCAGGTCTTGATCAGGCCGCCATCACTGAAGCGGTTGACCTGGGAACGCACCCAGCGGCCATCCAGCTTCTGGAAATCGAGCGGCCCGTTCTGGGTACGATGACGCACCACGGCAGTGGCGATCATCTCATCAAGCTGCTGCGCGGTAGTGGCATGGCCGTGATTGGTAGTAAAATAGTGGCGCAGATTCTCGGTGTAGGACCAGCCGGCATGCACTATGCCGATATGCTCGGGGAAGAACCGCAGATAAGTCTGATTCCACAGCTGTAGCCGTTCGGCAGCATCGATATAGCAAGCAGCGATGCCGTGGGTATCGAGCTGGGCTAGGATAAGGCCTGTGGCCTGCGGATCGTACGCGGATTGCGACATGCCTAAGCGTAGGCGGCCTGGGGATTGGAAAGCCAATTACTAATCGCTAAGACCGTGAATGCATGGAATTGCAACCTCCATGGTAGGTACTTGTTCTACCTCTCCCCGTCATGTTCTGTTACACGAAAAGCCTCGCTGCAGCCGTAGGATTGGGTACGGCTAGGCGTGGTAAACTGTGATGCTCAACCGCCTCCCCAGTCAGCTTGTGTAGAATGTCCATGCCTCGCACCGTCAAATACCTTGCCACCCTGGCTCTGCTGGCCGCCGCTGCCGGCGGTGGCTGGTGGTATTGGCAGGCCCGCGCGAATACCGCCGCGCCGCCTCGTACCCAGACCGTGGCGCTCGGCATGGTGGAGGACACCGTCTCGGCAGTGGGAACCCTGCAACCGTTGAACTATGTCGATGTCGGCACCCAGGTTTCCGGCCAGTTGCGCCAGATCATGGTGGATTTCGGCGCCCGGGTGGAAAAAGGCCAGCAACTGGCTCAGATCGACCCGACGGTCTATGAGGCCCGGGTCAGCGCCGACCAGGCGCAGTTGCTGAATCTCAAAGCCCAGATCGCCGAAAAAAGTGTGCAGCAGAAGCTGGCGCAGAAACAGTTCGAGCGTCAGCGCCGCCTGCTGGCCGATCGCGCCACCAGCGAGGACAGCTTCGACACGGCAGAGGCCAACTTCAAGGCGGTGACGGCGCAGATCGACGCCCTGAACGCCCAGGTGCAGCAGACCGAGTCGACCCTGAAAGGCGACCTCGCCAATCTGAGCTACACCAAGATCTACGCGCCAATGACCGGCACAGTGATCGACGTGACCGCGCGCCAGGGCCAGACCCTGAATGCCAACCAGCAGGCGCCGATCATCCTGCGTATCGCCGATCTGGATACGATGACGGTGCAGACCCAGGTATCGGAAGCCGATGTCTCGCGCCTGAAACTCGGCATGCCGGCCTATTTCACCACACTGGGCCAACCCAACCGCCGCCGCACCGGCACTCTGCGCCAGATTCTGCCCACCCCGCAGGTGGTGAACAACGTGGTGCTCTATTCAGCCCTGTTCGACGTGCCCAACCCAGACCAGGACCTGCTGCCGCAGATGAGCGCGCAGGTATTCTTCATCGTGTCCCATGCCGAGAATGTGCCGGTTGTGCCGCTGGCCGCCCTGCGCCAGATGCCGGGCAGCCGCAACCGCTACACCGCGCGGGTAATGGAAAACGGCCAGGCCGTGGAGCGCAGTGTCGAGATCGGTGCCAACAACCGGGTGATGACGGAAATCCGCACCGGCCTGAAGCCCGGCGATGAACTGGTGCTGGACCAGCCGCGCGGCCAGGGCGGCCCCGGCGGTAATTTCGCCCGGACGCCGCGCCTATGACCGCCCAACTCCCGCTGCAACGCCCGGCGGCGGCGGGTACCGCCGATACGCCGCTGATCTCGCTGCAAGGCATCACCAAGAGCTTCAGCCGTGGCGATATCAG
This sequence comes from Ferrovibrio sp., assembly GCF_965278975.1. Lineage (GTDB taxonomy): Bacteria > Pseudomonadota > Alphaproteobacteria > Ferrovibrionales > Ferrovibrionaceae > Ferrovibrio. The sequence goes on along the minus strand of NZ_OZ257126.1, from coordinate 2,815,319 downwards.
CGTCGAGGTGCTGCATGGCATTTCGCTGGATATCTATCCCGGCGAATTCGTCGCCATCATGGGTGCCTCGGGTTCCGGCAAATCAACCTTGATGAACCTGATCGGCCTGCTCGACCGCCCGACCTCCGGCAGCTACCGCTTCGAGGACCGCGAGGTTTCAGCCCTGGATGCCGATGGCCGCGCCTTGCTGCGCCGTGAGGCCTTCGGCTTCATCTTCCAGCAATACAATCTGCTGCCATCCGCCACGGCCACCGCCAATGTGGAACTGCCGGCGATCTATGCCGGCCTGGGCCGCGAAGCGCGCCATGACCGTGCCGTGGAACTGCTTTCCGGCCTTGGCCTTGCCGAACGGCTGGACCACAAGCCGACGCAGCTTTCCGGCGGCCAGCAGCAGCGCGTCTCCATTGCCCGCGCCCTGATGAATGGCGGCCCGGTGATTCTCGCCGACGAGCCGACCGGTGCACTCGATTCCAAGAGCGGCGCCGAGGTGATGAAACTGCTGCGCGAGCTGAACCAGCGCGGCCATACCATCCTGCTGATCACCCATGATGCCGAGGTGGCACGCCAGGCCCGCCGCGTGGTGGAAATCCGCGATGGCGATATCGTCTCCGACACCCGGCTGGATGACGCCGAAAGCCCCGCCGACCTGCCACGCCACACAGCGGGCAACCGCAAGGCACCGACCACCAGCCTGCTGGAAGCCAGCCGCATGGCATTGCAGGCCCTGCACAGCAACCTGCTGCGCACCCTGCTGACCCTGCTCGGCATCATCATCGGCGTTGCCTCCGTGGTGGCGATGCTGGCAATCGGCGACGGCGCCCGGCAATCGGTGCTCGACCGCATTTCCGCCATGGGCACCAATCTGCTGCTGATCCGCCCCGGCGCCCCGAACATGCGCCAGTCCGGCGGCATCACCGCCACGCTGGTGGCGGAAGATGCCGATGCCATCGCCGCACTCGCCAATGTGAACGTGGCGGTGGGCGAATATAACGGCCAGGTCACCCTGCGCTTCGGCAGCAATGATTATCTCACCCAGGCCAATGCCGTCGGCTCCGGCTTCACCCAGGCGCGCGACTGGAAACTCTCATCCGGCGTATTCTTCAGCGATGACGATGTGAAGAACTTCGCCCCCGTCGCCGTAGTTGGTCAGACCGTGGTGAAGGCGCTGTTCGATGCCGGCGCCGACCCGCTGGGCAAATATGTGCTGGTCAACAACATCCCCTTCCTGGTGATCGGCGTGCTGGACGCCAAGGGCGCCTCGCCTTTCGGTACCGACCTCGACGACACCATTCTGGTGCCGCTTTCCACCGGCATGCTGCGGCTGTTCGGCCAGCGTTATGTGCGCACCATCACCGTGCAGGTGAAGGATGTGGCACGCATCGACGAGACCCAGGAGGCAATCCGCCAGGCACTGATCGGCCGCCACCGTGCCGAGGATTTCCAGATCCGCAACATGGCAGCTATCCTGCAGACCGCTACCGAGACGCAGAACACGCTGACCCTGCTGCTCGGCTCCATCGCCATCATCTCACTGATCGTCGGCGGCATCGGCGTGATGAATATCATGCTGGTGAGCGTGACCGAACGCACCCGCGAAATCGGTGTACGCATGGCGACCGGCGCGCGGCGCCTGGATATCCTGCTGCAATTCAATACCGAGGCGCTGGCGATCTGCACCCTTGGCGGCATCATCGGCGTCATGCTCGGCCTCGGCGCCACGGCGATTTTCGAGGCTTTCGGCAAGCCGGTGATCTATTCCACCGGCCCGGTGCTGCTGGCCTTCGGCTGCGCCTTCCTCACCGGCCTCACCTTCGGCTACCTGCCCGCGCGCAAGGCCGCCGGCCTCGATCCTGTCGTCGCGCTCGCTTCGGAATGACCCAGATGACCATGCTTTCCCGCCGTGCCCCAATGGCCGCGCTGCTCGCTGCTTCCCTGGCGCTTACCGGCTGCGATATCGGCGAAGTATTTGTGAAACCGCAGACTGCCGCGCCTGTTGCCTGGGATGCCGGCAATGCCGGCATGGGGCTTTGGCCCGACACTACATGGTGGCGCGATTTCGGCAGCAATGAACTTGACGGCCTGATGACCGCCGCTGAAGCCGGCAACCGCGACCTTGGCGCGGCACTGGCCCGCATCCGCCAGGCCGAGGCTTCGGCCAAGATCGCCGGCGCCGCCTTGTTGCCGACGCTGGGCGCCGATGGAGGCGTCAGCCGGTCGTGGTCGCCTGCTTCCTCCACCTCTTCCAGCAGCACCCAGCGCGCTTCATCAGGCCGTATCGTGCGCAACAACTTCGATGCCGGCCTCACCGCCGGCTACCAGGTCGATCTGTTCGGCGGCAACCGCGCCGCCAGCGATGCCGCCCTGGCCCGGCTGCAATCCAGCCGCTACGACCGCGAAACGGTGATGCTGACCCTGCATGCCGATCTCGCCGCCAGCTATTTCCAGTTGCTGTCCCTGCGCGACCGCATCCGCCTGGCGGAAGATACGCTGCAGAATGCCCAGGATGTGCTGAATGTGCTGGAACGCCAGCGCCAGCTCGGCTCGGCTTCGGACCTGGAAGTGGCGCAGCAGCGCAACAGCGTTGCCAGCCAGCGCGCCACCATTCCGGTGCTGCGCCAGAGCGAGCGCGAGACCTTGACCGCCCTGGCTCTGTTGCTTGGCCGCGCGCCGCAGGGCTTCAGCGTCACCGCGCAGTCGCTCGACGATCTGCGCTTGCCAGCGGTAAAGGCCGGCCTGCCCTCTGCATTGCTGGCGCGGCGCCCCGATATCCGCAAAGCCGAAACCGACCTGCTGGCCGCCAACCGCGACATTGCCGTGGCCCAGGCGGCAAGGCTGCCGAGCCTGGACCTGACCGCTTCCGGCGGTTTGCAAAGCTCAGCCCTGCATACCCTGCTGCAGCCGCAGAGCGCGCTTTATTCTATTGCCGCATCGATCACCGCGCCGCTGTTCCAGGGTGGCCGACTGGAAGGCCAGGAAGAACTGAACCGTGCCCGCTTTGCTGAACTGGCCGAGACCTACGGCAAGGCTGCCGTCACCGCTTTCGGCGATGTGGAAGATGCCCTGACCGGTACTGCCAATGCGGCCCAGCGCCAGGGCTATGCGCGCGAAGCCTATGACCAGGCGCGTGAAGCCTACCGCATCGTAGAAGCCCGCTACCGCGCCGGCACCGTGCCGTTCCTGAATCTGCTGGATGCGCAGCGCACCGTGTTCCAGGCCAACGATGCCCTGGCGCAGGCGATGCTGGCGCGCTTCACCGCCCTGGTCGATCTCTACAAAGCCCTGGGCGGGGGCTGGAGCGAGTGAAGAAAAGCCGGGAGCTTGCGCCCCTGGCCTGAGAGATAGGTAACCATCGGTGCCGCTACCTGGCGCACGCTGGGCCGCTTCAGCATCCGTTCCCGCCAAGCTATCAGCCGGGCATGCCGCCCTTCCAGCGGTGCCCCCATGCGCTCACCGAACAATTGCGCCATGAAGAACGCGATATCGGCATAACCGAAAACACCGGTCAGATAATCCTGGCCGGCGATCTGGTTTTCCATCGCATCGTAAAACACCGTCGCCGCCTGCCGCGCCGTGATAGCTGCCGGGTCTTCCGGCGTCTGTTGCAACCCCATCAGCCGGATGATGTGCGGAAAGTAGATTTCATCGGAGCGGTGCTCCAGTAGCCGCGCCCTTGCCCGCTGTTGCACATCATTCGGCCAAAGCGGCGGTTCCGGCGCGATGTCCTCCAGATACTCGAATATCTGCGTCGAGTCGAAAATCTCCAGGTCACCATGGATCAGCACCGGCACCTGCGCCTTCGGATTGATACGCAGCACATCCGGGTGCTTGGGTTCATAGAGCCGCGTCATATCGAAAGGCACCATTACCAGGTCAAGCGCCAGCCCCTTCTCGGCCGCGGCGATCTGCGCCTTCGCGCCATACATGCTCAACGGCCCGGAATAGAGCCGGATCGGCGCCATCGCCGCCATGATTTGCCTCCCAGAGATTAAACAGGATGATCATCCTGTTTAATACAGACCAGTTGTCCGGTTTTGTCAAACAGCTAAAGTATTGCCATGGGCAAACGTACCAACGACCCCGAAGGCCTGCGCCGCCGCCTGCTCGATACCGCTGACCGGCTGTTCCAGGCGCAGGGCTATCATGGCACCAGCATCCACGACCTGATACGCGAGGCCGGCGTCACCGGCGGCGCGCTGCATCATCATTTCGCCAGTAAAAAGCTGCTCGGCCTGGCGGTGATCCGGGAGCGCGTTGCGCATGCCGTGCGCGAAACCTGGCTGGCACCGCTGCAGCAGGCAGAGAGCGGCGAAAGCGCGGTGCAGATGGTGCTGGCCGCGATCTGCCGCGGACTGGACGAACGCGGTCGCGTGCAAGGCTGCCCGCTGAATAATCTGGCGCTGGAACTGGCACTTGCGGATGACGATTTCCGCGCTGCGCTCGATGCGATCTTCACGGAATGGCGTGAGGGACTGACAGCCAGGCTGCGTCAGGATGGCCTGCGCAGGATGGAGGCCGAGGCCCGGGCCGGTTTCATTATCGCCGCTTATTCCGGCGCAATCGCCATGGCCAAGACGGCACAGAGCGCGGCGCCGCTGAAAAACTGCGCCCGGATGCTGTCGGCTAGATCAATGCCTTCAGCACCAGATAGCCGCCGAGCAGCAGCAGGCCGCTGAAGAACCAGCGCCGGAAGGCCGCTGCCGAAATGCGGTTGCGCAGCGCCTGGCCAACCAGCATGCCGCCCAAAGCCGGCGCCAGCGCCAGCAGCGACGAGCCGGCAATCTCGGTAGCGAACAGGCCATTGCCGAATAATGCCAGTGCCAGCGCAACGGTCGAGACCAGGAAGGACAGGCCGAGTGCCTGCACCAGGTCGTCCTTTTCCAGCTTCAAGGCTTGCAGATACGGCACGGCGGGAATGACGAAAACACCGGTGAGGATGGTGACCACGCCGGTGGCGAAACCGACCAGCGGCCCCATCCAGGCTTCCTGATCAGACTTGAGCGGCCATTGCTTCGCCGCCAGGCCGAGGCCGGCATAGGCTGCTAGAGCTACACCGAGCAGGGCCGTGGCCCAGGCATAGGCACCGAGCGGAAAGAACTGCGCCCCGGCCAGGGTGCCGAGCAGCACGCCCAGCATCATCGGCCAGAGCCGCGCTGCTAAGGCCCGCACACTGGGGCCGGCAAGCAATTGCCACACATTGGTGACCAGATTCGGCACCACCAGCAGGGCCGCCGCTTCCACCGGCGCCATGATCAGGCCCAGCAGCCCGACCGAGATGGTGGGCAACCCCAGGCCGATCACGCCTTTGACGAAACCCGCCAGTAATAGCACCAAGGCAGCGAAAATCAGCAGAGCCGGTGATTCGATGGCAAAAAGCGACATCGGCAACAATTCCACGTTAGTATGAGGCAACCAGCGCAATGTAGCAGAGGATGCGGCACGATGCTTCGTTCCGCGTCGAAGCATTCGAGGAATAACATGACAGAGCTTCACGAAACGGCGGGGACCCGCCAGGAACGCGATGCCTTCGGCAGTGTTGCCGTACCCGCCGACAAATACTGGGGTGCCCAGACCCAGCGCGCATTGCAGCTTTTCCGCATCGGCGATGAGAAGCTGCCGCCGGCCCTGGTGCATGCCATCGGGCTGCAGAAGCTGGCCGCCGCGCGCGCCAATGCCCGGCTCGGCGAATTGCCGGCCGAGCTTGTGGCGCCGATCGAGCAGGCGGCACGCGAGGTCTGGGAAGGCAAATTCGACGCGCATTTCCCGCTGCCGGTCTGGCAGATCGGCTCCGGCACCGCCACCAACATGAATGCCAACGAGGTGATCGCCAACCGCGCCAACGAATTGCTCGGCCAGCCGCTGGCAACCAAGAAGCCGGTGCATCCGAACGACCACGTCAATCGTGGCCAATCGTCGAACGATACATTTCCCACTGTGATGCATATTGTCACCGTGCTGGAACTGGTGGGGCGGTTGAAACCCGCCCTCGCCAGCCTCCAGGGCCAACTCAGCCTCAAGGCCAGGGCCTGGGCGGATATCGTGAAGATCGCCCGCACCCATCTGCAGGATGCGACACCGATGACTTTGGGCCAGGGTTTCGGCGCCATGGCGAGGCAGATCGAACTCGGTCAGGCCCGCCTTGATGATGCCCTGCCCCGGCTTTTTGCCTTGGCCCAGGGCGGCACGGCGGTCGGCACCGGGTTGAATGCCAAGGCGGGCTTCGACCTGGCCTTCGCCGAGGAACTGGCGGCTTTAAGCGGTCAACCTTTCCGCGCCAACCCCGACAAGTTCGAAGGCATGGGCGCCCATGATGCCCTGGTGGAAGCCAGCGGCATGCTCAATACGCTCGCTGTCTCCCTGGCCAAGATCGCCAACGACATCCGCTTCCTCGGCTCCGGCCCGCGTGCCGGCCTGGCCGAATTGCTGTTGCCGCATGACGGCCTCACCTCCTCGATCATGCCGGGCAAGCGCAACCCGACGCTGGCGGAAGCAACGCTCCAGGTCTGCTATCAGGTGATGGGCAACCATGTTGCCGTGACCCATGCCGCCGCCGCCGGGCATTTCGAACTGAATGTCGCCAAGCCGGTGATCGTGCACAACATCCTGCGCTCCATCGCGCTGCTCGCCGATGCCGCCAAGCTGTTCGGCGACGACATGGTGGCCGGCATCGAGCCGAATACAGCAACGCTCAGCCGCAATGTCGAACATTCCATCATGCTCGCCACGGCGCTCAATCCACATCTCGGCTATGACCGCGTGGCGCAGATCGTCAATAAATCCTTCGCCGAGAATATCAGTCCGAAACAGGCGGCCATCGCGCTCGGATTTCTCAGTGCGGAAGACTACGATCGCCTGGCCGATCCGCGCAGCATGATCGGGCCAAGGCCGTAGTCAGGATTCCGAGGGGCAGCAGGAATTTCTTCTGCCGCATCATCTGCGCGGCCTAGAGGCCGAGGGATTCGTAGGGGTAGAAGCGCGCAGGCGTTCCTGGCTCCAGGCGCAGCAGGTCCTCTGGCAACTCTATCAGGCCATCGGTGCGGGTCAGCGAGGTGATCACCCCGGCACCATCGACGGGGTATTTCTCCGCCCGCCAGCCGCCCCGGCCATCATCGCGCAACGACACGCGCACCCATTCGCGGCGGTCGGCTTTCTTCTTGTAGGAAAAGCCGGCCGCGACCGGAAAGCTGCGCGGTTGCAGCGGCACAGCGCCGTTCAGAAGCTGTAGCAGTGGCCGGGCGAAAAAGCAGAAGGTGAGCATTGCCGCCACCGGATTGCCGGGCAGGCCGAAGAACGGCACGCCATTCACAAGACCGAGTGCCACCGGCCGGCCCGGCTTGATCGCCAGACGCCAGAAATCCAGCCGGCCCTGCATCTCGATGGCGGCCTTCACATGATCCTCATCGCCGGTGGAGACACCGCCTGAGGTAATCACCGCATCATGCCTGCGCGCGGCTTCAGCAAAGACCTTGGCGAGATGATCGCGCTTGTCGGGTTGGATGCCCAGATCGCTGACCGCGCAGCCGGCAGCCGTGAGCAGGGCAGCCAGCAGCGGCCGGTTGGCATCGTAGATGCCGCCATCAGGCAGTGTACTGCCGGGCTGGTGCACTTCATCGCCGGTGGAGATCAGCGCGACGCGCAGCGGCCTGCGCACCCGCAGCGCGTCATGGCCGCCGGCAGCAGCCAGCGCCAGTGCCGGCGCCGTCAGGATGCGGCCGGCCGGCAGCACGGTTTGGCCGGCTTTCAGGTCTTCACCCGCAAGGCGCCGGTTCGCGCCGCGCTTGATGCCCGGCTTGATGAGCACGCTATCGCCATCGCGTGTGCAATCTTCCTGCATCATCACGGTATCGGGGTGGCTGCCTGCCTCACCCAGCGGCATCACCGCGCCGGTCAGCACGCGGATTGCGGTGCCACGCGGCTGCGGCTGGGAATAAGGATGGCCGGCAGCAGCGCGGCCGATCACCGGCAGCCGCGTCTCACCATCACGCGACAGATCATCATGGTAGACGGCATAGCCATCCACGGCAGAATTGTCGCGCGGCGGCACGGCCACTTTTGCCACCAGCGGCTCGGCCAGAATCCTGCCGTGACACTGCGCCAGCGCCAGAGTCTCAATGGAAGCAATCGGGACCAGGCGCCGCGAAAGTTCGGCCAGGGCGGCATCCAGCCGCGTCAGCGCCCCGCCATGAGCAAAGCAATCGTCACTCAGCTGCGCCACGGCGCGCCTCGCGTTTGCCGCCCGCCAACCAGGCAAGTATGAAATCAGCCACCTGCTGCGGCTGGTTGGCATCAAGCTGGGGTACCGGCAGCCCCGGTATCGCCGCATCGCTGGCCACGGCGATGACGGTAGGGTCCTCCGCCTGCAACATCGGCTTGCCGACGGAAGCCCGCCAGACCTCGATCTTGGCATGGCCGGATTTCTTGAAGCCCTCCACCAGCACCAGATCGACCGGGCTGAGGCGGGCGAGCAATTCTTCCAGCGTCGGCTCGGCGGTGCCGCGCAGCTCATGCATGATGGCATAGCGTTTCGCCGAGCTGATCAGCACTTCCGATGCACCGGCCTCACGGTGGCGGTAGGAATCCTTGCCCGGCTTATCGACATCGAATTCATGATGCGCATGCTTGATGGTGGAAACCTTCACGCCGCGCGCGGTCAGCAGCGGGATCAGTTGCGCCAGCAAGGTAGTCTTGCCCGCACCGCTCCAGCCGGAAATGCCCAGCACTTTCATAGCGGGACTTTCATAGCGGCGCCTTCACGACGGTTTTTTCCCGTCAGCTGCCGCCTGCTGTGCCAATGCGCGCTCGGCCAGATAATCCTCGGTGGTGCGCACATCGGGGCGCGGCGCGCCGGCATAGGGATCGATCTTGTTTTCGCTCTGCACGATGACGCGGCAATCGGCGCACATGCGCATGCGATCAGCAATGGCGCTGCCCTGGCCATACATCCAATGCTTGCCTTCCAGCTTGGCGATCACCTTTTCAATCGAGGATTTCGTACCAAAAGGCTTGGCGCAGCGGATGCAATGGAAAGGTTCCTCTTCCTTTATCACGCGCGCCTGCGCCGAGCTGCTGGTGAAATTCACCCGTGGCTCCAGCGCGATCACCTTTTCCGGGCAGGTATTCTTGCACAGGCCGCATTGCACGCAGGCATCTTCGGTGAAAAGCAGGCGCGGCCGTTCCGGATCATCGCTAAGCGCACCGGTGGGGCAGGAAGAAACGCAGGCCAGGCACAGGGTGCAATTCTCGGCATCAACCCGCAGATTCCCGAAGGGGGCGCCGGGCGGCAGCACCACGGCATCCACCGGCTGCGGCGCAACGGCATGCAGATGGCGGAATGCCAGCCGCGACAGGTCGCGATTGCGGCCCATCGGCAAATAGCTGGCGCCACCCGGCCCCTCGCGCAGCGGCAGCGCGGCCAGTACGCTGCCCAGCTTGTCGGGATCGTCGGTCTCGATCAGGCCGACGCGCCCGCCCTCAAAACCCAGGCCGACCAGCACGCTTTCGGCCAAGGCCATCTGCTGGCCCAGCCCGGCAATGTCGTCGCTTCGCTTGGCCGGAGCCAGCATGCGCAGATCAGCCGCGCCATAGGAGAAGGCGGAAGCAAAGAACGCGACATTGCACTCACCCAGCGCATTCACCGCGAAAGGCAGTACACGCGCCGGCAAGCCATCGCCGAAGCGCGCCAGGGCATCGATCAGCGGCGCGCCATGCTTGGCATCATGCAGCAGAACCACGGCCTGGCGCCCGCCGGCCTCGCGATAGGCCAGCAGCAGTGCGCGCAGTTGCTCGACCAGGCTGGCCGGCGGCGGCAGCCGGTACTCGGCAGCACCCGTGGGGCAGACAGCGCCGCAATTGCCGCAGCCGCCGCAGATATAGGGATCGATGGCAACCTTGTCGCCCGCCGGCGTGATCGCCCCGGTGGGACAGACATCGAGGCAGCGCGTGCAGCCGGTTTTCTTCGAACGGGAATGGGCGCAGATATCGGCATGATAGGCCACATAGATCGGCTTCTCGAAACTGCCGGTCAGGTCGGCGGCCTCGAACAGCGCCTTCTGCACGGCAGCGGGATCCTTCGGATCGGGCCGGAAATAGCCATCGCGCTTTTCATGTGCCGGAAACAGCGGCGTGCCGCCGGTCAGGTCGATAATGATATCGCAGGTGGAACTGGCGCCGTTGCGTGGTGCCCCGAAAGCCAGATGCCGGCGCGAGGACGGCACAGGCAGGGCATAATCATCAATCACCAGCTCGAAGGCGCCGAGATGGCCACGCGCACCGGCGATGCGGCCCTGCACGATCGGCAGGTCCATCAGGGCAGGCGCCGGCACATCCTTCGGCCGATCAAGCATGATGGTGACATCAAGCCGGTCGCTGAGCTGGCGCGCGGCGGCAATCGCCTGCTCATCGCGGCCATAGATCAGCGCCACCCCCTCGGACTTCATCGTCACGGCCGGCAGCACCGGCACGGCTACAGCAGCGGCGGCGATCAGCGCCGCCAGCTTCGGCGTGGCGGCGGCGGCTTCCGATGACCAGCCGGCAGTTTCGCGGATATTGACGTAAGCGACCGGCGTGGCACTGCCGAGTGCCTCGCGCTGCTCATCAAATAACGGGCTTTCCTGGGTGCAAGCCACCATCAACGGTTCGCCGGCCTTCAGGGCGGTCTGGAAACGCCCGATCTCGGCACGGCAGAGCTGGGTGGCAATCTCGGCGGCGGCATTGCTGCCACAGGCCTTTGCCAGCGCCTTGCCATCCAGCGGCATGGTACCTTCGCAGTTGCACACCAGAAGGCGTTTTCCATCCAGCCGCATGACCCGTTTTCCACCCGACAATCTGGTAATCTATGCTTCTCGACTATAGTATTGATGATACAGGAAAACCAGTCGGAGGTCGGGTTTGCGCATTGTGATTGGGATGCTGATTCCGGCCATTTTCGCGCTCTTTTCAGGCCTGTCCGGCACGGCACTGGCGCAAGCTGCGAATACCGATCAACTGGAGCCGCCAAGCCTGGAACGGGGTGCGGAATTGTGGGGCAAGTGCCGCGCCTGCCACACGCTGGAGGCACAGGGGCGCAATCTCGTCGGGCCGCGCCTGCATGGCGTCTTCGGCCGCAAGGCCGGCGGCGTGGCGGATTACCGTTATTCCGAGGCGATGAAAAAATCCAACGTGGTCTGGACCGAGCAGACCATGGACGCCTATCTGGCAGCCACGCAGGACTTCATGCCGGGTAACAAGATGTATGGCGGGCTGGCCATTGCGCAGGACCGGGTTGATCTGATCGCCTGGCTGAAACAGGCCACCGCCAAGTGAGTCCGCCCCTTCCATTTTCCCTACAAAATCTTTTATAATCCAGGCTGATCAAGACCTTGGAGGATGCCCCATGAAAGCCTTCATCGCCGGCCTCGCTGTCGCTCTCGTCATTGCCATCGGCTCGGCCTATATCCTGCAAACCGTGAATAAATCGGTTGATGTCGCCTTCAGCACCGAAGGCGCCCGCGTCACCCACGAACACCAGAACTGATACTGGATATCAGAACTGAAACTGAGCGGCCCGGCGCCGTTTAGTTCTTCGGTGCTGGAATAAGTGCGCCGGTTTCCAGCGACCAGAGCTTGATCACCGTATCATAGCCACCGGACACGGCGTGCTTGCCGTCGGGCATGAAAGCGACCGACCAGACCGGCTTCTCATGGCCGGCGAATTGCTTGAGCTGCCGGCCGCCGCGCAAATCCCACAATCGCATCAGCCGGTCGCCACCGCCGGACAACGCGTAATTGCCATCCTTCGAGATCGCAATCGAGGTGATGAAGCCGCTATGCCCCGGCAGGCTGCCGCTCTCACGCTGCGCAACAAGATCCCAGCGTTTGATCGTGCCATCGGTGCTGCCGGTCAGCGCCGTTCTGCCGTCCGGCGTAACCGCAACAGCATTCACGCTGGCTTGATGCCCGGTCATCACGGCAAGCTCCTTGCCACTGGCGACATCCCAGAGCCGCACGGTGAGGTCATAGGCAACCGACACCAGTTGCTTGTCATCCATGGCGAAAGCAACCTGCATCACGTTGGCCTCATGGCCCTCGAAGCTGCGCTCCAGCTTGTTGGTAGCGAGATTCCAAAGCTTGACCGTACGGTCCCAACTGGCAGTGGCCAGCCACTTGCCATCACGGCTCAAGGCCATGCCGGCGATATTGTTGACATGGCCGTTGAGCTTTGCGATTTCCTTGCCGCTGTTCAGGTCCCAGCGGATCACCGTGTGATCCCAGCTTGCCGACAGCGCCGACTTGCCATCAGGCAGAAACAGCACGGCATTCACGCTGGCGGTATGGCCATCCAGCACCTTGAGTTCGCTCTGCTTCGCCAGATCCCAGAGCCGCACGGTATAATCCCAGCTCGCCGACAGCAGCCGCCGGCCATCGGCAGACACCGCGACAGCATTGACCATGGCACCATGGCCGACCATATCGGCCCGCGCCGGCACAGTCTGGCAGGTCAACCCCAGGATCAAACCGATCACCGCCGCCAGTCGCTGCATGTTCACCCCTCGCATGGAGATCAATTCCCGCTTCAGCACCTCCATCATGACGGGGGGCGGCAACATTGCAACGCGCGAAACGAAAAAGGGCGGGGAAACCCCGCCCTTTTTGCTTTTGCTTAAGCCATCAAGCCTAGTCGTCGCCCGCGCCACGCGCGGTCACGTCCTTCACCCACAGGCTGTGATGTTCCTTGGCCCAATTGGTATCCACCTGGCCGCTGCCCATGGCATCGAAGGCGCCTTCCATGCCGATGGTGCCGATGTAGATATGCCCCAGGATCACCGCCACCATCAGGATGCCGGCAATGGCATGCACCAGCTGCGCCAGCTGCATGCCGGCAATATCGGTGACATAGAACGGGAACATCAGGATGTAGCCGCTGATGGCCAGGGCAAGCGAGCCGATCACCACAGACCAGAAGATCAGCTTCTGACCGGCATTGAACTTGCCTGCCGGCGGATGCACGCCCTTCTTGAGGAGGCCGCCGCCCTGCTTGATCCATTCCACGTCGACAGCATTGGGGATGTTGTGTGCAATCCACATCACCGCCATCAGGAAAACGCCGAGCACGAACGGGAAGCTGAGATAGTTATGCGACAGCTTGCCGAAGGCGCTCATCGCGGTAAAAGCTTCGGGCCCCATCACCGGCAGCAGCAGGCTGCGGCCGAATGAGATATTGAGGCCGCTGAGGCCCAGGATGACGAAGCAGATCGCCGTCAGCCAGTGGGCGAAACGCTCGATGCCCTTGAAGCGCTCGATGGTGCGGCCGGACAGGCCGTGTTCCACCTTGATACGGCCACGGATGGCCATGAAGGCAGCCAGCGCCACAACAGTGAGCACCAGCAGCCAGCCACCGATCGACTTGACCGGACCTTCCAGCGTCTGGCGCCATTCACGGCCCTGCGGCTGGATCAGCACACCCGACTTGGCGTCGGGGATCGAGACGCGGCCAGCCACCGGCGCCCCCTTGAGCTGCTGCAGCAGCGCGGCTTCATCGGCCTGCTGCGTCGACTGGGCCGAAGCGGGCGCCATGCCGGCGATACCGAGCATGATGCCAAATACCAGGGCAGCCAGGATTTTGCGCATGTTGAAAAGAGCCATGTGATTTTCCTCCCTCAACCGCGCTCAGACCGCGCTGCCCTTGTAGGCTGTTGCCCAGCCCCAGGCACCCGAACCATAGCCACGGCGGCTGACGCGCTCCTTGTAGATCTGCGCGATCACATCGCCATCGCCAGCCAGCAATGCCTTGGTGGAGCACATCTCGGCGCAAAGCGGCAGCTTGCCTTCGGCAAGGCGGTTGGCGCCGTATTTGATGTATTCTTCCTTAGTGTTGTCGGCCTCCGGGCCGCCGGCGCAGAAGGTGCACTTGTCCATCTTACCGCGGCTGCCGAAATTGCCGACCTGCGGATACTGCGGCGCGCCGAACGGGCAGGCATAGAAGCAGTAGCCACAGCCGATGCAGAGGTCCTTGGAATGGAGGACCACGCCGTCATCGGTCTTGTAGAAGCAGTCAACCGGGCAGACGGCCATGCAGGGCGCATCTTCGCAATGCATGCAGGCCATCGAGATCGAACGCTCGCCCTTGGCGCCGTCATTCAGCGTGACGACGCGGCGGCGGTTGATGCCCCACGGAACTTCATGTTCGTTCTTGCAGGCGGTGACGCAGGCGTTGCACTCGATGCAGCGCTCGGAGTCGCAGAGGAATTTCATGCGGGCCATGGTGTGTTCTCCTTAACCTTCGCTCACGCCGCTTCGATGCGGCAGAGCGTGGCCTTGTTCTCATGCATGTGGGTAACCGGGTCGTAGCCATAGGTGGTCACGCCGTTGACGGACTCGCCGAGCACGATCGGATCGGCACCCGGCGGATAGTTCTTGCGCTGGTCCACACCCTGCCAGAAGCCGGAGAAGTGGAAGGGCATGAAGGCCACGCCCTTGCCGACGCGCGGCGTCACCATCGCCTTGACCTTGGCCTTGGCCTTGTTCTCAGGACCGTAGACCCAGACATTCTGGCCTTCCTTGATGCCAAGGCGAGCCGCATCTTCCGGGTTGATCTCGACGAACATGTTCTGCTGCAGTTCGGCCAGCCACTTGTTGGAGCGGGTCTCTTCGCCGCCGCCCTCGTATTCGACCAAGCGGCCGGACGTGAGGATGAGCGGGAAGTCCTTGGTGACATCCTTGTCCTGGATGCTCTTGCCAAGATGCGGCAGGCGGTAATCGCGGCGATCAGCCATGGCCGGATACTTGGCCACCAGATCGCGCCGCGAGGAATAGATCGGCTCGCGATGCACCGGCACCGGATCAGGCAGGCCGAAGGCATTGGCACGCGCCTTGGCATTGCCCATCGCCTGCACGCCATGCGCCATGCAGACGCGGATGATGCCGCAGCTATAGTCAATCGCCCAACCGACCGCATCGGGGTTGTTGCCGCCGATCTTCTCGATCGTGGCACGCTCCGTGTCGGTCAGTTCCTTGTCCCAGCCCATCTTCTTGAGCAGGCCATAGGTGAATTCGGGATGGCCGTCCTGGATCTCCGAGCCCTTCGGGTAGGAACCATCCGCCAGCAGCGAGACGCCGTTGCGCTCGACACCGAAGCGGGCGCGGAAGGCACCGCCGCCGTCCTTCACCGGCAGGTTGGTGTTGTAAAGCACATGGGTGCCTGGATGCTTCATCTCCGGCGTGCCCCAGCAGGGCCACGGCAGGCCATAGAATTCGCCCTTGAGCGGCCCCTTGGTGGCGCGCAGGCTGACGATGTCGAAATCGCCCTGATGCGCCATATGCTCCTTCAGGCGCTCCGGCGACTGGCCGGAATAGCCGATGGAAACGGTGCCCTTGTTGAATTCGCGGGTGATGTCCTCGACATTCGGCTCGTCGCCTTCGTCGATCTTGATGTTCTTGAACATCTCCTTATCGAAGCCGAGCTTCTGGGCCAGCTTGTACAGGATCCAGTGATCGGGCTTGGATTCGAACACCGGCTTGACGATCTGCTCGCCCCACTGCAGCGACCGGTTGGACGCTGTGCGCGAACCGCGGGTTTCGAGCTGGGTGCAGGCCGGCAGCAGGTAGGTGCCGTTCTTGCGGTCGGGCAGTGCGGCGGCAGTGGTCGGGTGCGGATCGACCACGACCATCAGCTCGACCTTTTCCATGCCGGTGCGCATCTCGGGCATACGCGGCACGGTGTTGCCGCCATGGCCCCAGAAGAACATCGCCTTCACGTTGTCGGGCTGCTCAAGGTCCTTCTTGTCGACCAGGACCGCATCGAACCAGCGGGTCGACGGGATACCCTTGCCTTCCATGAACTTCTTGTCGGCAAAGCGGCCGAGCAGATAGTTGTAATCGACATCCCAGACGCGGGCCCAATGCTTCCAAGCACCTTCAACCAGGCCGTAATAGGCCGGCAGCGTGGTGACATCGAGGCCAAGATCCGTGCAGCCCTGCACGTTGCAATGGCCGCGGAAGATGTTGGCGCCGCCGCCTTCCACGCCGATATTGCCGAGCGCCAGCTGCAGGATCGACAGCGCGCGCACATTGGCGGTACCGACGGTGTGCTGCGTCACGCCCATGCACCAGATCAGGGTGCCGGGGCGGTTCTTCGCCATCAGCTCGGCGACGCGCTTCATCTGCTCGCCCGGCACACCGGTCACCTTCTCGGTTTCCTCGGGCGTCCACTTGGCGACTTCGGCGCGGATATCGTCCATGCCATAGACGCGCTGGCGGATATATTCCTTATCCTCCCAACCATTCTGGAAGATATGCCAGAGCAGGCCGTAGATCACCGGAATGTCGGTGCCGGGACGGATGCGCATGTATTCGGTGGCATGCGCGGCGGTACGGGTGAAGCGCGGATCGATCACGACCATCGGCGCCTTGTTCTGTTCCTTGCCGCGCAGCACATGCTGCAGCGACACCGGATGCGCCTCGGCGGGGTTGCCGCCCATGATCACGATGCACTTGGAATTGTGGATATCATTGTACGAGTTGGTCATCGCGCCGTAGCCCCAG
Organism: Ferrovibrio sp.; assembly: GCF_965278975.1. Taxonomy (GTDB): domain Bacteria; phylum Pseudomonadota; class Alphaproteobacteria; order Ferrovibrionales; family Ferrovibrionaceae; genus Ferrovibrio. The sequence goes on along the minus strand of NZ_OZ257126.1, from coordinate 2,798,804 downwards.
GTATTGGCTACGCCGGCGACCGTGGTCGAATGGCAGATACGCGCCTGATGGTCGATGTTGTTGGTGCCCCAGAAGGCAGCGAACTTGCGGAACAGGTAGCCGCCCTCGTTGGAGAACTTGGCCGAGCCGAGCCAGTAGGCCGATTCCGGACCGGACTTCTGGCGGATATCCAGCAGCTTGTCGCCGATCTCGTTGATCGCGGTATCCCAGCTGATACGGGTCCACTTCCCGTCCACCAGCTTCATCGGATATTTCAGGCGGCGATCACCATGGGTCAGTTCACGGATCGAGGCACCCTTGGCGCAATGGGTGCCAAGATTGATCGGGCTGTCCCAGGTCGGCTCCTGGCCGACCCAGACGCCGTTCTCGACTTCCGCCGTGACGGTGCAGCCGACCGAGCAATGGGTGCAGATATTCTTCCGCTTGATGATGTTGGTGCCGGTCGAAGGCATCGCCTTGGCCGACTTGACCATCGCGGGGCTCAGCGCCGAAACGGCAGCCAGACCGCCAGCCGCGAGGCCCGACGCTTTCAGGAAGCCGCGGCGATCCATGGTCTGCAGGGTCGCACCGGCAAGGATGCCGGTGAGCTTGCCCTTGGGGGCGGTGCCGGCGGTGGAGCTTTTCTTGATCAACATTGGGGCGTCTCCGTAATCGGGACTGGTCGTTTACTGGCTGGTAGCGCGGATGGGGCCGCGTTCAGAGCCTGTTGCTGTCGTAGTAGCGCTTCACGTGCTCGGTTTCCTTGTAGCGCTGCTTCTTGCGGGTCTCGGCATTCTCGGCGGCCTCAACCTTGGCAGGCGCGGCGGCAACACCGGCCACGGCCGCAGCGGCGGCACCGACGCTGGCGCCACGCAGGAAACTGCGACGATCCAGATTCTCTTTGGCGAGTATCTCTTTCTTGTCTTGGCTCATGGCTGGTCCTCCATTCAATTCCGGTGCAGGCCGCTCAGGCGGCCATGGCGAATGCCTGGTTTTCGATGGTCACGAATAGCCGCCCGATCGTGCCGAGCGGCTTGTAGAGCTTGGCGCTGGGTGTCTGTTCCAGATCGGCGAAGAACCGCTCGCTCCAGGGCGCCAGATGCTGGCGGAACATATGCTCCTGGGTTGGCAGTTCGGTCGGGCCACGGCCCTCGCCGCCACGGATCAGCAACGCCATCAATTCACACAGCGCCCCCATATGGTCCTCCGGCTCCGACACATGATCGGCACGGGCAAAACCCAGCTTCTCCATGTCGCCGCGCAGCTTGGCCAGCGGCCGCTCGTAGAGGAAGCCCGTACGGTAGAAAGAGGCATAAGGCACCAGCTCGCCACGCGGCAGGCCGATGAACAGCACGTCATATTCTTCCTGTGCGCGCTCCAGCGAGGTGTTGCGGGCGGCATCGGCCAGAGCAGCCAGGGCTTGGCCCATCGGGCTCTCGTCGCCCTTCAACTGCGCCAGCGCGGTCAGCAGCGCGGTATCCGGCCGGCGCGCCAGAGCGCGGCCAAGCAAGGCGTATATCTGGGCACGCCAGAGATCTTCTTCCGGGATAGTCGGTGCCGCATCCGGCGCTGCGCTGTCAGGATAAAGATCGGGCCGCAGGGCATGGCGGCTGACCCGGCCACCCGTTGCGCTTTCGATCGCCAGCACATATTCGCCCGGAACCCGCTCAGCCTTGTTCAGCCAGTGCCAGACATTGGCCTGCTTGACCCCTAGCAGGCGCGCCAATTGGGTTTGGCCGCCAACCAGATCTATGGCTTGTGCAAGTGCGTCGCTCACGAATCCCTCCACCGGCGCTTAAACTACAAACTGATTTGTTGGCTGCCAATGGAAATCGGCATAAGCCTCTGATTTTTCAGAGGTTTTGCTGCACATGCGAAATTTTGCAATCGCCTCTTAATAGCACTATTTTTACGCAGATTTTATCGATCCGAGGCAGGCGCGCGCCCCGGATAACCGGATGTAAATACTTGGATTTACTCAACCCTTATTGTCGCTTGGCAATCTGGGAGGGCTCACCGCCAGCTGGCAGCAACAGCCGTCAGGTCGGCAAGGCACCGCCATGCCGGCGCCTCTGGGGGGCGGATTCCCTCACCGGCGACGCCACGCTTTCGACCGGCGCGACCTCCGCCACCGGTTGCTCCAACGGCCGCTCTTCCGGCATCGGCAGAGCCTGCTGTGGTTCAGGAGGTGCCTCTTCTGCTTTGGCCGGCTCGGCTGTTTCAGTCTGCGGCAGCTGGCTGAACCCGGAGAAAACCTGCTTGGCCATCTCGGCGACATTGTCGGTCGGCAGCAACTCGCCATAACCGGGGGCCGTGAAGTCCCAATTGTATTCGACCAGCGCCTTGTAATTCACCACGCTGGGTTCGAGCAGCCACAGCTTGCGCAGCGCCGCATTGCGCAGGGCCAACGGCACACCCTTGCGCAGAAACAGACTGAAGTCACTGTCGTTGGTCAGGCTGTCGATGGAAGGCAGCGTGGCAAGATCGATTTCTTCTTCCGCTTCAGGCAATGGCGCGGAATCCGCCACGGGCTGCTTCTGCTCCTGCTGGCGCAATTCCGCCTTGCGCTTCGACCAGCGCGACAGGAAACCTTCGCTGCCCTCGGCCTTACTCATCTTCCGGCACCTGACGCAGCGGGTCGGATTCATACAGGCGGGTGCGCCGGGCCAGGGCTTCCGGGTTGGCGCGGTCGCGCTTGCGCTTATAATGCTCCTTCGCTGGCGGATGCCGGCGCACATAATCGGTCATCCAATCCAGGATCGCCGCCGGCATCGGCACGAAATCAACGATGTCGTCGCCCGTATCGTTATGGGCATGGGCCTCGCCCGGATCGACGGAGGCACCATGCAGCGCGATACCCGGCGCCGCCTCGCTGCGGCGCAGGAAGACCCAGACCGCCGGCTGCGTGCTTTCGATATTGTAGGCGTAGGTCTCGCTTTCATGGCGATAGAGCGCCAGTTCAGCAGGCCCGGCGTAGAACTGCTCCCAGCCTTCGCCTTCGGCCAACTTGGTCCAGGGCGCCGCGGCCGGCACGCTAGGCAGCACCTGCACCGGGCGCCAGCTGTAATCCACCCAGGGATTGTTCAGCTTGCGACGCTCAAGGATCACGCCAACGTGGCGGATCTCGGTTTCCGGCGGCAGGATATCCGTCATGCCTTCAGTTTCCCGGATTCAGCGGCAGGTTGGCCACCAGATTCTGCGGCTTGAGCCTGACCTTACCGTGATGGTCCATGGCAAGGCCGAGATAGACCGGCTTGCCCGCAACACGCGGCAGCATAAGTGAAGGATCGCGGAATTCCAGGCGGAACAGCGCCAGCACCTGCCGCATATGGTCTTCGTCCACCGGCTTGCTCTCGTAGAGCGCATTCATGATCGCGGTCGATGTGGTATCCAGGCCTATATGCCAGACCCAGCGCTCATCGCGGATGGTCTGCACCGGCTGCACCTGCACCGCCACGCCGGTCAGCCTTTCGACCCAGGCCTCGACCACGCGCGCGAAAGCATCCTGGCCAGCCCGGGTAAACCCGAAATCCAGCACGAAGTCATGCCGGTCGCTGCGCGCCCAGTATTGTGGCGCGTTCTCCTTGGTCAGGATGTCCATGTCGACGCTGCGCAAAGCCGTGCCAGCCTCGGCCACCAGCGCCCCCAGCGAACCAAAGCCTTTGCCCGCCGCCATCATCTCGACGGTTTCCTCATCGGCCAACAGGATACGGCTTTCCTGGATCGTTGCCTTCTGCACGCGGAAAAACAGTTCGGCGGCGCGTGCCTGGAAGGCATTGTCGCGGCCCTCCAGCAGATCGCGCAGGATCGCCGCCGCCAGATGGTCGATGAACATGGCCGGCACAGCCGGCGCACCGGGCCGGATCAGGCCAACATAGGCGGTTTCCAGATTGCCGCTTTTGATCAGATGATCGCGGAAACGCAGAAAGATCGCAAAATTCTCCCGTGCGTCAGCATCGGCGAGCACAGCTAGATCGGCCGCCGTGACAGCACGCGACGGCGCAGCCAGCAGACTGGCATGCAGGGCGCGCTCGGCAGCGCAGGCTTCATCAGGCGGCGCCATCTCGGGGCGGCTGAGATAGGCGCGGATGAAATCCTCGCTCACGGTCAGGCGGCCATCAGCGCCACGATCCAGCAGATCGTAGCCGCTGCTGATCCAGAAGCCTGCGGAGGTGGCTTGCCCAGGTGTTGGCTCAGGCATCCGGCACGATCTCCCAGATTTTCGCGTGCGGCTTCTCACGCGGCGGCTGCACGACGCGGAACTGCTCGCGGATCGCATCGCCTTCGATGAAACGGCTCAGGCTGAGCAGCGTGTTGACCGGATGCTCGCTGAGCGCAGCGGCATAGCCGATCTCTTCCCTCGCCGCCACTTCCGCGGCAGCAAAATCCGGTGCGCCATAGGCTTGCTGCAGATGGTGGGCCAAGTCGGCCACCACGGCGTCGTATTCCTCGCGCTCTATGGTCGCCACCGTCACCAATGTCGACCAGCCGAAACTGCCAAGCCCCAGGAAACCATTGGCGAAAGCCTGTTTCTCCTGCCGGTCCAGCCGATCCGGCTCGGCATCGGCAAAAACAAACGTGCCCGGCACCGCCCATTCGCCCGGAGCGGCGGCTGCCGGGAATACACGGGTATCGGATTCATCGAAGCGTATGGTACGCAGCAGCTTCATGGTTCGGCCGTCACCGCTTCAGGCAGGGTCCAGCTCGGCTGGCGCAGACGGTCGCGCAAGGGGAACAGGGTTCTTGCTCCCGCCTCCTCCATCCAGGCATCGCCATTGGCGCCGATTTTCAGTGCCTTGTCGTCCAGATCATGCAACACGGCCCGGCGCACCTGCTCAAAACCTTCTTCCTGCCAGCGGTCGAGCCAGTGCAGCAGGTGGCGGGCAAAGGATGCGATCAATTGCGGCACCATCACTTCGCCGCAGCCTTCCTCATGCAGATCGGTATATTCCAGTTCCTCACCCGGCGCATCACCATCGGGATCGGTCACCATCTGCACCGTGATGCCCAGTACCAGCCAATCCGGCACATCGGCCATACCCTCTTTTTCCACCAGCGGGCCATGCGCAACACGGATCCCGCCGACACAGGCCGCATTCACCAGGAGGCGGTCAGGCCAGCCGATGCTGACCGGTGTTTCCGCCGGGGCCACTGCCGCCAGGCCGTCATGCAGGCCCAGCAGGCCGACATAGGCCAGCGTGAGCGCCGGCTGGATCGGATCGAGCGGGCGCAGCACCACGGCGGCCTCGCAGCGGTCCTGCCGATCCACCATCAGCATGAAGCCATCCTCGGCGCCGTCCTCCGCCGCCTTGCAGGCAGTGCCGAATGCGTCGCCGGCACATAATTTGAGGCTATAGCCCGGCGGCAACTCGGGCCATTCATGCGGCATCATGCAAATCACCCATTACGCTGCCTCGTCGTCGCGGCCGCCCTTGCGCTGACTGCGCGCAGCTTCCTCCACAACCGTGGCCGGATCGGCATCGTAGCGCAACCGTTCGGCGCCGCTGAGCGCGACGAAACGCCTGCCCTTGGCGCGGCCGATCAGAGTCATGCCGATCTGGCGCGCAAGCTGCACACCCCAGGCCGTGAAGCCGGAACGGCTGATCAGGATGGGAACCCCCATCTGCGCCGTCTTGATCACCATCTCCGATGTCAGGCGCCCGGTGGTGTACATGATCTTTCCGGCTGACGGGATGGCATGCACGCGCATGTAGCCGGCGATCTTGTCGATGGCGTTATGCCGCCCGACATCCTCCATGTAGATCAGCGGCTGCTCGCCCTCGCACAGCACACAGCCATGGATCGCCCCGGCTTCGAGATAGAGCGACGGCGTGAGATTGATCTGTTTCGACAGGCTGTAGATCCACGAAGTCTTCAGCTCCGCCTGCGGATCGAGCGCAACGCTTTCCACCGCATCCATCATGTTGCCGAAAACCGTACCCTGGGCGCAGCCCGAGGTCTGGGTCTTTTTCTTCAGCCGCTCTTCGTAATCGGTGCGCCGCGCGGTACGCACCACGATGGTTTCGATTTCCGGGTCGAAGTCGATGCCGGTAACCTCATCCTCAGGCAGCAGCATGCGCTGATTGATCAGGTAGCCGAGCGCCAGGTAATCGGGATAATCGCCGATCGTCATCATGGTGACGATCTCCTGTCCGTTCAGGAACAGGGTCAGCGGACGTTCGACCGGGACGCGGGTCTCTACCGGCTGGCCATCCTGGTCGATCCCCTGCACGGCTTCGGTGAGCGCCGGGTTCAGCGGGTCGGGCTGGACGAGATAGGCGGGCGGCGGCTGGGGCTTCATGTGCCCTATATAAGACAGAATTCAATCCATGGCGACGTACCGCCCTGTCAGCCCACCCGAGCCGTCAGGGGCGATTGAGCACGGACAGGTTTTGGCTACAAAGTATTTTGTAGCCAAAACCTGTCTTATTTCAAGCATTTAAGTCGTTGCTCCGGGTCAAGGAGTTGCGTTACTCCGGTCTGGTGAACACGATTTCCGACGCTTTCCTGCTCTCGCTGCAGATGATGGCCCAGTTCGATCCTGAACTGTTGCGCATCGTCGGCCTGTCGTTGCGCGTCAGCCTGACCGCCGTTGTGATCGGCAGCGCCATCGGCCTGCCCTTCGGCGCCCTGCTCGCCCTGACACAATTCCGGGGCCGCAATGCCTGCATCGTGGTGCTCAATGCCTGCATGGGCCTGCCGCCCGTGGTGGTCGGCCTCGTCGTCTACCTGATCCTGTCGCGCTCGGGGCCATTGGGCACGCTGGGCTGGCTGTTCACACCGACAGGCATGGTGGTGGCGCAGGTAGTGCTGATCACCCCCATCGTCGCAGCCCTCTCGCGCCAGACCGTCGCCGATCTCTGGGCCGAATATGACGAACAGTTGCGCTCGCTCGGCCTCACACCGCTGAAGGCCATCGCCACGCTGCTGTGGGATGGCCGCTTCAGCCTCAGCACCGCCATCTTTGCCGGCTTCGGCCGCGCCATCGCCGAAGTCGGCGCCATCATCATCGTCGGCGGCAATATCGCCGGCGTGACCCGCACCATGACCACCGCGATCTCGCTGGAAACCAGCCGGGGCGACCTTGCCCTCGCCATGGCGCTCGGCATCGTGTTGCTGTCGATTGCCATCGGCATCAACGCGGCGGCCACCGCCTTCGGCAATGCCGCGCGCCGCAGGCAGGGCGCCTGACCATGCAGATGACGCCAATCGATACACGGCCAAGCCTGCTGCCGCTTTCGCTGCAGGATGTCGGCTACAGCATCAACGGCCAGATGCTGATCGGCGGCATCACCCTGGATTTCACCACCGGTGCGCCAACCCTGGTGCTCGGCCCCAACGGAGCCGGCAAGAGCCTGCTGCTGCGGCTCTGCCATGGCCTGATCGCTCCCACGCAGGGCAAGGTGATCTGGCAGGGCATGGCGGCGAAAACCCCGCAGAGCCTGCGCTTCGAACAGGCCATGGTGTTTCAGAAGCCGGTTCTGCTGCGCCGCTCGGTGCTGGCCAATGTGGAGTTCCCGCTCAAGCTGCGCGGCCTGAACACCGCCACACGGCAGGCAAAGGCGATGGTGGTGCTGGACCGCGTCGGCCTCGCGGCACTGGCCGAACGGCCCGCCCGCGTATTGTCGGGCGGCGAGCAGCAACGCCTGGCGCTGGCGCGTGCCTGGGCGCTGGAGCCGCAGATCCTGTTCCTCGATGAACCATCGGCGGCACTCGACCCCGGCGCGACGCGCCAGGTGGAACGCATCATCGAGAGCATCGCTGCCAGCGGCACCAAGATCGTGATGACGACCCATGATCTGGGTCAGGCCAGGCGCCTGGCCGGCGACGTGATTTTCCTGCATCGCGGCCGCATCACGGAGCGCACACCGGTCGATGTCTTTTTCAACCAGCCGCAAAGCGATGCGGCCCGTGCCTTCCTGCAAGGCGATTTAACCTGGTGAGTCACCAATAATCATCAAAAAGGAGGAACCCATGAACCGCAGAAATCTTCTCAGCCTTGGCGCCGGCCTCGCTCTTGTGGTGAGCAGCACGATTGTCAGCAGTGTTGCCTGGGCGCAGGAAAAATTCATCGTCGTGGCCAGCACCACGTCCACCGAGCAATCCGGCCTGTTTGGCCATATCCTGCCGATCTTCACCAAGAAAACCGGGATTCAGGTGCGCGTCGTGGCGCAGGGCACCGGCCAGGCGCTCAAGACCGCGGAACAGGGCAATGCCGATGTGGTTTTCGTGCATGACCGCGTCGCCGAACTGAAATTCGCCGGTGATGGCTGGGGCGTCGACCGCCGCGAAGTGATGTACAACGACTTCATCATCGTCGGCCCGAAAAGCGATCCGGCCAAGGTCGGCGGCGGCAAGGATGTCGTGGCCGCCTACAAGAAGATCGCCGCAGCCAAGGCGCCGTTTGCGTCGCGCGGCGACAGTTCCGGTACCCATGCCGCCGAACTGCGCATCTGGAAGGAAGCCAATATCGATGTGAAGACGGCAGGAACCGGCTGGTATCGCGAAACCGGCTCTGGCATGGGGCCAACGCTCAACACCGCCAGCGCCATGAACGCCTACGCCTTCACCGACCGTGGCACCTGGCTCAGCTTCAAGAACCGGGGTGACCTGGTCATCAGCGTCGAAGGCGATGTGAAGCTGTTCAACCAGTATGGCGTCATGCTGGTCAACCCGGCCAAGCATACCCATGTGAAGGTGAACGAGGGCAAGGCCTTTGTTGACTGGATCACGTCGAAGGAAGGCCAGGACGCCATCGCCTCCTACAAGATCGAGGGCCAGCAGCTCTTCTTCCCGAACTTCAAGAATTGAGCAATACAAGCCGCCCTGCGCAGACAGCAAAGTCCGTAGGGCGGCTTGACGCTCGAAGCATCAGCCGGAATCTCGGAGTTATGAGATGTTGAAAAGCTGGCGCACCCGACAAGATTCGAACTTGTGACCTCTGCCTTCGGAGGGCAGCGCTCTATCCAGCTGAGCTACGGGTGCCTGGAGCCGGGCGGACCATACCCGAGGGGGCGGCAGCGGGCAAGGCCCGCCGGAATCGGCAATGAACTGGAGATGCCGGAATCCGGCGGAAATCGGGGTCAGGCCGCCGGTCGCCGGGTGAGTTCGAGGAACAGGTCCTCCAGATCGGCTTCCTGAGTAGTAAGATCGAGAATCCTTAAATCCGCCGCCTGGCAGCGCGCCAACACGGCATCGAAGGGCAGCAGGCTCGGGCGGTAATGCAGGCGCAGCCGTTTCGGCTCAAGCAATTCCGGCCTGAGATCGGCCAGCGCATCGGGCGGCTGCTCAAGCGCCTCGGCCAAGGTGAGGATCACGTCCTTGCGGTCAAGCTGGCCGATCAGCACCGGGGTGCGGTCGCAGGCCACGACCCGGCCATGGTTGATGATGGCGATGCGGTCGCAAAGCGCTTCCGCCTCCTCCAGGTAATGCGTGGTCAGCACCACGGTGGTGCCGGCTGCATTGAGGCTGCGCACATAGGCCCAGAGCTGCTGACGCAGTTCGATATCAACACCGGCGGTCGGCTCGTCCAGCACCAGCACTGGCGGGGCATGCACCAGCGCCTTGGCCACCAGCAGCCGCCGCCGCATGCCGCCTGAGAGCGTGCGGGCATAGGCATCGGCCTTCTCGGTGAGGCCGACGGCAGCCAGGATGGCATCGGTCTGGCGCTCGGCTTTCGGCACGCCATAGAGCCCGGCCTGGAATTCCATCGCCTCGCGCGGCGTGAAGAAGGGATCGAGATTGAGTTCCTGCGGCACCACGCCGATGGCGGCGCGGGCGCGGCGGGCATCCTTGTCGATATCATGGCCCCAGATCGAGGCCTCCCCTGAGCTTTTGCGTACCAGGCCGGCCAGGATGTTGATCAGAGTCGACTTGCCGGCCCCGTTCGGCCCCAGCAGGCCAAAGAAGCTGCCCTTCGGAATTTCCAGGTCGACCGCATCCAGCGCCGGCTTGGCGCGCGGGCTGGTGCCATAGGTCTTGCTGAGGGCGTTGAGGCGGATCGCGGCGGTTTCAGGCATGGTGGCTAGTAGAAAAAAACCGGAACAGGCGGCTGCCAAAGACTGGCATCCGATGCAGTGTTGGGCTAGGTATCACCGCATCAGGTCGCGGTCAAATTCCGCCAGATGGGGGTCGCCATGGAACCAGTGGAAACCAAGGAAGTGGACAGCACCCGGATCGCCTGTGACGGCGATGGCGGCGCGCTCGGCCATCCGCGCATCTATCTCAATATGGGCGAGAAGAGCGAAATCGACTGCCCCTATTGCGGCCGCCGCTATGTGCTGAAGGCCGGCGCCGCCGCGCACGCGCACTAAGCGCGTGTCCCCAGCACCCGCGTCCCCAGCCCCGTGATGAGCCCGAAGCCGTGAGCGCGGCCCCGCATCGCCTCTATCTGGTCGACGGCTCGGGCTATATCTTCCGCGCCTACCACGCCCTGCCGCCGCTGACCCGCAAGAGCGACGGCATGCCGATCGGTGCCGTTTCCGGCTTCTGCAACATGCTGGCGAGTTTGCGCGAGCGCGCCGAGGCCGATGGCGCCTTGAGCCACATGGCGGTGATCTTCGATGCCGGCCGCGAGACCTTCCGCAACGAAATCTATCCCGCCTACAAGGCCAACCGTTCCGAAACGCCGGAAGACCTGATCCCGCAATTCGCGCCGATCCGCGATGCCGTGCGCGCCTTCTCGCTGGCCTGCATCGAGATGGAAGGCTTCGAGGCCGATGACCTGATCGCCACCTATGCCCGCCAGGCCCGCGAACAGGGCATGGATGTGGTGGTGGTTTCTTCCGACAAGGATCTGATGCAGCTGGTCCGCCCCGGCGTGTCGCTGTTCGATCCGATGAAGAACCGCAGCATTGGCGCGCCGGAAGTGATGGAGAAGTTCGGCGTGGCGCCGGACAAGGTGGTGGATGTGCAATCGCTGGCCGGTGACAGCACCGACAACGTGCCCGGCGTGCCCGGTATCGGCATCAAGACCGCCGCCGAACTGATCAACACCTATGGCGACCTCGACACGCTGCTGGCCCGCGCCGCCGAGATCAAGCAGCCGAAGCGGCGTGAAAGCCTGCTCAACAACGCCGAGAAGGCGCGTATCAGCCGCCAGCTTGTGCTGTTGAAAGACGACGTGCCGGCCAAGGAAACGCTGGACGATTTCGCCATCCGCCCGGTCGACTGGCCGACGCTGGATGCTTTCCTGGCATCGATGGAATTCCGCACCCTGCGCGGCCGCCTGGAAGCGCGCGTGAAGGGCCTGGTGCCGGCAACCAAGGCGCAGCTTACCGATCCCGATGCGGCGCGTATCAATGAAGCCCCGGCGGCGGCAGCGGCGCCAGCCGAAGCGCAGTATGAACTGGTGCAGGATATCGAGCGGCTGCAGGCCTGGATCCGCCGCGCCGAGAAGGCCGGTATCGTGGCGGTGGATACCGAGACCACCGACCTGATTGCCAGCCGCGCCGAACTGGTCGGCGTGTCGATGAGCGTGACGCCCGGCGAGGCATGCTACATCCCGGTGGGCCATACATCGCCACATGGCGATGGCCTGGATCTGGGCGGTGGTGGCCGGCCGAAGCAGATTCCGCTGGATCAGGTGGTGGCGGCGCTGAAGCCGCTGCTGGCCGATGCCAGCGTGCTGAAGATCGGCCAGAATATAAAATACGACATGGTGGTGCTGGCGCGTTATGGCCTCAGCGTAACGCCCTATGACGATACCATGCTGCTGTCCTACACGCTGGATGCCGGCAAGCATAACCACAACATGGACGACCTGGCCGAGCGCCATCTCGGCCATACCACGGTGAAGTTCGACGAGGTGACCGGCACCGGCAAGGCGCGCATCACCTTCGACCGCGTACCGCTGGACAAGGCGCTCGCCTATGCCGCCGAAGACGCCGATGTCACCCTACGGCTGCACCGCGCGCTGAAGCCGCGCCTGCTGACCGACAAAATGACCACGCTGTACGAAACCATCGAGCGGCCGATGCCGCGTGTGGTATCGGCGATGGAACTGGCCGGCATCAAGGTGGACAAGGCCGAGCTGAACCGGCTCAGCGCCGATTTCGCCGGCCGCATGGTGGCCTTGGAACGCGAAGCGCATGAACTGGCCGAGGAAAGTTTCAATCTCGGCTCGCCGAAGCAGCTTGGCGAAATCCTGTTCGACAAGATGTCGCTGCCCGGCGGCAAGAAGGGCAAGACCGGCGCCTATGGCACCGGCGCCGATGTGCTGGAGGAACTGGCCGCCGGCGGCCACAAGCTGCCTCAGGTGGTGCTGGACTGGCGCCAATTGCAGAAGCTGAAAGGCACATACACGGACGCGCTGCAGGAGCAGATCGGCACCGATGGCCGCGTGCATACGTCTTATTCGCTGGCCGCCACCAGCACCGGACGCTTCGCCTCTTCCGACCCGAACTTGCAGAATATCCCGATCCGCACCGAGGAAGGCCGCAAGATTCGCCGCGCCTTCGTCGCCGAGCCGGGCCACAAGCTGATCAGCGCCGATTATTCTCAGATCGAACTGCGCATCCTGGCGCATATCGCCGATATCGGCGCGCTGAAGCAGGCCTTCCTCGATGGCGTGGATATTCATGCCCTGACCGCCAGCCAGGTATTCAACGTGCCGATCGAAGGCATGGACCCGATCGTGCGCCGCTCGGCCAAGGCGATCAATTTCGGCATCATCTATGGCATGAGCGCCTTCGGCCTCTCGGCCCAGCTCGGCATCCCGCAGCGCGAGGCCGCCAGCTATATCGATGCCTATTTCAAGCGCTACCCCGGCATCCGCGATTACATGGACCGGACCAAGAAGCAGGCACATGAGATCGGCTATGTCAGCACCGCTTTCGGTCGCCGCATCCATTTGCCGAATATCAATTCCAAGAATCCCGCCGAGCGCTCCTTCCTGGAACGCGCCGCGATCAATGCACCGATCCAGGGCACCGCTGCCGATGTGATCAAGCGCGCCATGGCCCGGCTGCCAGACGCGCTGCGCGCCGAGAAACTCAGTGCCCGCATGCTGTTGCAGGTGCATGACGAACTGGTGTTCGAGGCACCGGAAGCCGAAGTGCAGGCCACCATTACCATTGCCAAGCAGGTGATGGAGGGGGCGGCGAGCTTGAGCGTGCCGCTCGATGTCGAGGCCGGCGTCGGCGATAATTGGGACGACGCGCACTGAGCTCCAAGCGCTGGGCGCGGCACACCCATTAAGTTGTGCTAATGGCCGTGATTAACCATGGTCCAGCATTATTCTGAAACCGTATTACTGCTTGTTATAGGTTGACGCTGGCCGGCCGTGAGGGAATCCTGCGCCCCTGAACTCTACTCACGGCGTTTTTAGCAGACCATTTATTCTCGCCGTGGTTAATTCCATTAACCGTGGATCATCGGACCCGCCAGGATCAATCATGCCGAAGCTTTCACTCTCCAATCTCGGCCGCCCGCTGCGCCTGGCACTCGGGCTGTTTCTGCTGGCGCTGTTCGCCTACACCCTGCTGCCTGGCACCATCACCGGCGGCGGACAGAGCGGCCGCATCAATGCCGAACTGATCACCCTGCGCTCGCCCATCGATGGCCGCGTCACTTTTGGCACGGCCCGCATCGGCGAGCGCGTCAACGCCGGGCAGTCACTGGCAACGGTCAATTCACCGCCCGACCGTGATGTCCGCCTCGCCGATCTGGAAGCCCAGTACAAGGCGCTGACCGAGCGCCTGGCCAGCATCACGACACAGCAGGAAGCCCTGTCGCCGATCGTGACGCGCCTGGATGGCGAGAATAAGGGCTTCCAGGCCGCCGTGATCGCCAGCCTGGATGCGCAGATTGCCCAAGCCATAGCCAAGGTGAAGCGTTCGGAAGCCGCCATCGTGCTGGCCGAGGCCCAGTACAAGCGCATCCAGCCCCTGGTCGCCGCTGCCTATGCCGCGCCCGCCGAACTGGACCAGCGCCTGGCAACACTGAATATCAGCCGCGCCGATCTGGTGGCGGACCAGAAAGCCCTGGAACGCCTGCGCAAGGAGCGCGAAGCCGCCGAGAAGGGCATCTACCTCAACGATTCCTACAACAACGCTCCCTATTCGCAGCAGCGCCGCGACGATGTGGAATTGCAGCGCCTGACGCTCGCCACCCGCCGCGCCGACCTGGAAGCCGAAGTGGCACAGCTGCGCCGCCAGGTGGAAAGCGAACGCCGCCGCCGCCTGCAGGTGGATGGCGCGGTGATGCAGGCACCGGTGGCCGGTATCCTGTGGCGCCAGCTTGAAAGCGAAGGCGCCACCATCGGCACCAGCGCGCCACTGCTGCAAGTGGTGGATTGCGGCCGGCTGTTCTTCGAGGTGATCCAGGAGCGGCGCGGCGAGGAAACTCCCGCCATCGGCACCCGGGTCAATATCAGCTTCAGCGACGGCAAGCAGCAGACCACACGCGCCGCCCAGCTTGCCGCCATCCGTGGCGAACAGGACAGCGACCGCGGCGATATTGCCATCGCCGGCAACCTGCAGGCCAACCAGCTGCGGCTGATCTATACCCTGGCATCCGCCATGGACGGCCAGCAAAGCTGCCCGGTGGGCCAGACCGGCTATCTCAGCAGCGGCGGCCCCGGCCTCGCGCGCCTGCTGGCCATGCTGCAAGCCAATGTCGATGGACTGATCTCCCGGTTCAAGAACTGATGCAAGACTGGATTTCCTGGATTCCAGGCGCGGCGTTTCTTGCCGCCCTGCTGCTGCTGCTGCCAACGGTATCGCCGAACAACATGCTGGTCCGCCGCGCACTGATCCTGCTCGTGCTCGGGCTTTCGATCCGGTATTTCTGGTGGCGTATCAGCGACACCATTCCAGGCACGGACAAGCCGCTGGATTTCTTCTTCGGCATGCTGTTCCTCACTCTGGAATTGATGCTGGCCTTCAGCACCTGCATGTGCCTGCTCACCTTCTGGCGGCACCGCGACAATCGCCCGCAGGCCGAGCGCAACGAAGCCGAAAGCCATACCCGCACCGACCTGCCGGTAGTGGATGTGTTCATCCCCACCTACAACGAATCCTGGGAAGTGCTGGAGCGCAGCATCCTCGGCGCCATGGCACTGGATTATCCACGCTTCAAGGTCTGGGTGCTGGATGATACACGGCGCGACTGGCTGCAGGAGAAATGTGCCGCGATCGGCGTGCGCTATCTGCGGCGCGCCGACAACAAAGGCGCCAAGGCCGGCAACCTGAATAATGCGCTGAACATTTCCAAGACCGAGACCAATTCGGACTTCATCATGGTGCTGGATGCCGATTTCGTGCCGAAGCGCAATTTCCTGCGCCGCACCATCGGCTTCTTCACCGATCCGCGCGTGGCCCTGGTGCAGACGCCGCAATTCTTCTTCAACCCGAACATGCTGCAGCATAATTTCATGCTGTCGGAAAGCTGGGTCGATGAGCAGCGTTTCTTTTTCGACAGCCTGCAGCCGGCAAAAGACGGCTGGGATGTCAGCTATTGCTGCGGCACCTCCTTCGTCGCCCGTCGCGCCGCCATCGAAGCCGTGGGCGGCTATCCGATGGAGACCATCACCGAGGATATCCTGCTCAGCTTCAAGCTGATCGATACCGGCTATATCTCGCGCTATCTCAACGAAAAACTTTCCACCGGCCTGGCGCCGGAAACCATCAACGAATACATCAAGCAGCGCAGCCGCTGGGGCATCGGCGCGATCCAGTCGCTGTTCGTGCAGGTCGGCCCCTTCGGGCGCAACAATCTCAATCCGATCCAGCGCCTGCTATTCCTGGAAACCGCGAATTACTGGCTCAGCCTGCCGACCTTCTGCCTGTTCTCCCTGTTCGCTCCCCTGCTCTACTGGTATGGCGGCATCTCGATCCTGCATGCCGAGCTGGCGCCCTACTCCTACCATTTCATCCCGGCCTTCTTCTCCTCCACGGCTTTGTTCGTGTGGGTATCCTCGGGCCGCATCGTGCCGATCCTAACCGATCTGACGGAGTTCATCTGCGCTTCGCGTGTCGCGCCCGCCGTGTGGTCCGCCCTGCTGTTCCGCAAGGTGCAGCCCTTCCGCGTCACCGGCAAAGGGCTGCTTTCAACCAGCGTCGAAATAAACTGGCCGGTTTTCCTCGAAGCCGGCACGCTGTTCGTGCTGACAGCGGTGGCGGTGCTGGCCTTTCACAGCCATCTGGTGGATGGCCTGCTGCCCGATGGCGGCGATCCGACGCTCTATGTGTTCTGGAGCTGCTGGAATCTGCTGATCCTGTCTCTGGTGATGCTGCTGGCGATCGAACGCCCGCGCATGCGCCGCGAGGAACGCTTCCTGATCAACGAGACCGTGACGATCAACTGGCGTGCCGGCACGCTCACCGCCAACCTGGCCGATATGTCGGTTTCCGGTGCGCGGCTGATCATGGACCCGAACCAGGCGACCAAGCTGCGCGACGAAGCCGTGACTCTGGAAACCAGTGACTGCCCGCCGCTTTCAGCACAGGTGACCGATGCCGGCGGCAAGCATGTGCATCTGCGCTTCGATTCCGAGGAGCAGCGCGCCAGCATCGTCACCAAACTCTATACCGGGCCGTATGACAGCGTGGCGCGCCGCGCCAATATCGCCACTGCCTTGAAGGGTGCTTTCCGCAACGCCTTCGGCCTGGAACGTTGACAACCTGGAGCGCTGATCAGCGCGGCCGCCCGAGCAGGAAGCAGCCGATAGCGGCTACCTGCAACAACGAGGCAGCAATGAAAATCCCGCCTTCGCCCAGGGCCGGATAGTCACGCAGCAGGCCGAACACCGCCGGCGCGAAGGCATAGCCGCCCTGGCCGATACCGACGATCAGCGCCACCACGCGCAGCGCCGTCTGGCGCGGAAACTCGGCCTGTGCGATCAGCGGCGGCAACGACGTGACATTGCCGATGCCGAAGCCGAACAGCACCACGCCCAGCAGCATGAACCATGCCGTATCGCCGGCGAACAGCAGGGCCAGCGAGCCGCCGCCCTGCACCAGCAGATTGGCCGCCGCAGCGAAGCGGCGGTCAGTCCGGGCCGGCAGCAGCCAGCCGACAATGCTGCGCCCGGCAATGGCACAAGCCGTAGCCAAGCCGGCAGCAAATCCCGCCGGCTGCACGCCAACCACGGGCACCAGCAACGAATAGAGATGCGCCAGCAGGCCGATCTGGGCAAACAGGCTCAACGCCATGCCAGCGGCCAGGGTCAGGAAACGCCTGTCGCGCCACAGCCGCAACGGCGCTGCGGCTGTGGGGGCGGTTGCCGGCGCAACAGCATTTGCCGGTTCGCCATCGGGCAGCAACCCCATGGCAGCAGGCGTAGCAGCAAGCAGCGGGCGAAGCAGCAGCATGGCGGCCAGCATCAGGCCAGCGACAATGATGGCCGCGACGGTGAGATCGTAACCGGCAATCAATGCCACCCAGAGCGGCGAGAATACCACGCCGCCGATGCTGGCGCCGTTATAGGCGGTGGCAAGTGCTGTCGGGCGGCGGCGCTCAAACCAGGGCGACACGATGGCATTGATGGCGGCAGCGCCAAGACAGACCCAGCCGACGCCGCTGCCAAGTGCGGCGAGAAAAAGCTGCCAGGGCTGCATCGCCAGGCCCCAGCCGACAAGACCGACGCTGAGCAACATGGCGCCAGCGAGTGTCACGCGTGCCAGACCAAAGCGGCGATGCAAAGCCGGCAGATTGGCGGCGACGAAAGCACCGACCAGGAAATGCACGGTGACAGCTACCGAGACCAGGCTGAGCGGCCAGCCAGTGCGCTGGATCACCACATGCAGGAAAACCGGCGGGCCATAGAAACCCAGGCCCCAGCCGAACATCGCCACCACGAAAGCCGCCGCCACCACGCGCCAGCCATAGAAACCACGCATCTCCGTCTCGCCTCATTCGATTGAACGCGGCGACAAGCTAGCGCGGCCAGGACAGCGGATGCTTCGTTCCCGGTCGAAACGAAAAACGGCGCCGGATGGCTCCGGCGCCGTTGATCATGCTGACTGGACGGAGGCGTTACGCCTCGCTGGCCTTCTCTTCCGAGATCGCGGCCTGTGCTGCCGCGAGGCGAGCAATCGGCACGCGATAGGGCGAGCAGGACACATAATCGAGGCCGGCCTTGTGGAAGAAGCGCACCGAGGACGGATCGCCGCCATGCTCGCCGCAGATGCCGAGCTTGATGCCGGCGCGGGCCTTGCGGCCGCGCTCGACGGCAGTGCGCACCAGTTCGCCGACACCAGACTGGTCGATGCTGACAAACGGATCGCGCTCGAAGATACCAGCCTTGAGGTAATCTTCCATGAACAGGGCCGAGTCATCGCGGCTGATGCCGAGCGTGGTCTGGGTCAGATCGTTGGTGCCAAACGAGAAGAACTCGGCATGCTCGGCGATCTCGGCGGCGCGCAGGGCAGCGCGCGGCAGTTCGATCATGGTGCCGACCAGATACTTGATCTTCTTGCCGGTCTCCTTGATGACCGCAGCGGCCACCGCATCAACCCGGCGCTTCAGCACGTCGATCTCCACCTTGGTGGCGACCAGCGGGATCATCACTTCCGGCTCCACCGGCTTGCCGTTCTTCGAGGCTTCGGCGGCGGCTTCAAAGATAGCGCGCGCCTGCATCTCGTAGATTTCCGGGAAGGAGATGCCGAGGCGGCAGCCGCGATGGCCGAGCATCGGATTGGTCTCATGCAGGGCCTTGGCGCGATCGCGCAGGGCATCCGCCGAAAGACCCGAAGCCTTCGCCACGGCGGCGAAATCGGCATCGGTATGGGGCAGGAATTCATGCAGCGGCGGATCGAGCAGGCGGATCGTCACCGGACGGCCAGCCATGATCTTGAACAATTGCACGAAATCGCCGCGCTGCACCGGCAGCAGCTTGGCCAGAGCCTTCTTGCGGCCTTCCACGTCGGCGGCGAGGATCATCTCGCGCACCGCCGTGATGCGGTCGGCGTCGAAGAACATATGCTCGGTGCGGCACAGCCCAATGCCCTCGCAGCCGAACTTGACGGCCGCCGCGGCATCCGCCGGGGTTTCAGCATTGGTGCGTACCTTGAGGCGGCGCAGCTTGTCGGCCCAGCTCATCAGCGTGGCGAAATCGCCCGAGAGCGCCGGCTCAATGGTCGGCACCAGGCCGAGGATCACCTCACCGGTGGAACCGTCGATGGTGATCACGTCACCCTTGTTCACCACCGTGCCGCTCACCGTCATGCGGTTGGCGGCATAGTCGATGCGCAGCGCACCGGCGCCGGAGACGCAGGGGCGGCCCATGCCACGCGCCACCACGGCGGCATGGCTGGTAGTGCCGCCGCGCGCCGTGAGGATGCCCTTGGCGGCATGCATGCCGTGAATGTCTTCCGGCGAGGTTTCAACGCGCACCAGGATGACGGCTTCACCCGTGGCGGCGATCTTCTCGGCCTCGTCGGCACTGAACACCACCTTGCCGGCGGCAGCACCCGGCGACGCGGCCAGGCCCTTGGCGATCACGGTGCGCGGCGCTTTCGGATCCGGCGTCGGGTGCAGCAACTGATCCAGCGAAGCCGGATCAATGCGATCCACGGCCTCGGCCTGGCTGATCAGCTTTTCCTTCACCATATCCACCGCGATCTTCAGCGCGGCCTTGGCGGTGCGCTTGCCCGAGCGGGTCTGCAGCATCCACAGCTTGCCCTGCTGCACAGTGAACTCGATATCCTGCATGTCGCGGTAATGCTTCTCGAGCTTGCGGAACACGTCCGTGAGCTGCTTGAAGGTAGCCGGCATGGTTTCCTGCATCGATGGCGTGTCGTTGCCGACCTTGAGTCGCGCCACCTTGGTGAGCTGCTGCGGCGTGCGGATACCCGCCACCACGTCCTCGCCCTGGGCATTGATCAGGTATTCGCCGTAGAAAGCGTTTTCGCCGGTCGAAGGATCGCGGGTAAAGGCAACACCGGTGCAGGAGGTGTCACCCATATTGCCGAACACCATGGCCTGCACGTTCACCGCCGTACCCCAGCTTTCCGGGATATGGTTCAGCGTGCGGTAGGTGATGGCGCGGTTGTTCATCCAGCTGGAGAACACGGCGCCAACGGCGCCCCAAAGCTGATCGCGCACATCCTGCGGGAAGGGCTTGCCCAGCTCTTCCTTGACCTTGGCCTTGTAGGCGGCGACCAGGGTCTTCCAGTCTTCGGCGGTCAGTTCGGTATCCAACGTGAGGCCCTTGTCCTCCTTGTGCATTTCGAGCAGTTCCTCGAAATGCTCATGCCCGACATCGAGCACGACATTGGAATACATCTGGATGAAGCGGCGGTAGCTGTCCCAGGCGAAACGCTCGTTGCCCGACTGCTTGGCCAGCGCCTGCACCGTGGTGTCATTGAGGCCGAGGTTGAGCACGGTATCCATCATGCCGGGCATCGAGGCCCGGGCGCCCGAGCGCACCGAAACCAGCAGCGGCATCACGGAATCGCCGAACTTGGCACCGACCAGCTTCTCGACGCGGACCAGGGCTGCATCCACCTGGGCCTTGAGTTCGGCGGGATACTTGCGGCCATTCTTGTAGAAGGCGTTGCAGACTTCCGTGGTGATGGTGAAGCCCGGCGGCACCGGCAGGCCGAGATTGCTCATCTCGGCAAGGTTGGCGCCCTTGCCGCCCAGCAGTTCGCGCATGCCGGCGCGGCCTTCGGCGCGGCCATCGCCGAACGAATAGACCAGCTTGCCCTTGGCCGGCGCGGCAGCCTTCTTCGCCAGCACCTTCTTCGGTGCGGCCTTCTTGGCCACGATCTTCTTAGTCACCGTCTTCTTGGCTGGAGCCTTCTTGGCAGCAGCTTTCTTCACGGTTTTCGACTTGGTCTTGGGCTTGGCCATGACTAAATCATCCCTCGATTTGCGAAAAGTCGGCGATACGGTCCATGCTGCCGGCAACAGCGGCAAGCAGGCTTAAACGGTTGCGGCGGAGTGCCGCGTCTTCGGCGTTGACGGTGACGCGCTCGAAGAACGCATCCACCGGCTGGCGCATCAGGGCGAGTGCCGCGAGATACTTGGCGAAGCCCGTCGCATCGCCGGAGCCAGCGCCTTCGGCGCGGCCAATCTCGGTGAGGCAGGCGGCCAGCGCCTTCTCCTCGATCTGATTGAGGAAACCTTCCGCCACATCGGCCAGCGGCAACTCCGGCGTCTTCTTCAACTCGGCACGCACGATGTTGTTGGCGCGACGATAGGCGGTGAGCAGGTTGCCGCCATCCTGGGAGGCCAGGAAAGCGCCGAGCGCCTCGGCCTTGGCCACCACGCGCAGCAGATCATCATCGCCGCCAATGGCGAATACGGCACTGATCACATCATGCCGCACGCCCTTCTCGCGCAGGAACACCTTCAGGCGATCAACGAAGAAGCGCAGCAATTCATCCGGCACATCGCGGCCGGCCTCGGCCTTGGCCGAATGCAGCGACAGCGCCGAGGCAAATAGCGGCTTCAGCGCCAGGCTGAGCTTGTTTTCCAGGATGATGCGGATCACGCCAAGCGCAGCGCGGCGCAGCGCATAGGGATCCTTGGAGCCGGTCGGCTTCTCATCGATGGCGAAGAAGCCGGTGAGAATGTCGATCTTGTCGGCCAGCGCGACGCTCACCGCCACCGGGTCGGAGGGGCAGCCATCGGCCGGGCCCTGCGGCGAGTAATGCTGTGCGATGGCTTCCGCCACCGCCTCGGACTCGCCGTCATGTCGCGCGTAATAGCGGCCCATGATGCCCTGCAATTCAGGGAACTCGCCCACCAGGCCGGTGAGCAGATCTGCCTTGGCCAGTTCAGCACCACGGCGCGCCAGCTTGGTATCGGCGCCGACCAGACCAGCAATCTCGAAAGCCAGGCGCTCGATCCGCGCCGACTTCTCGGCCAGGGTGCCGAGCTTGGCGTGGAACACGATATCCTTGAGGCCCGGCAGGCGGCTGTCGAGGCGCTGCTTGCGATCCTGGTCCCAGAAGAACTTGGCATCCGAAAGGCGCGCGGCGAGCACACGCTCGTTGCCGGCAACCACCTGCTTGCCACCATCATTGGTCAGCGTATTGGCGACGATGACGAAACGCGGCGCCAGCCGGCCTTCGGCATCGTTCAGCGAGAAATACTTCTGATGCGTGCGCATCGCCGTGGTCAGCACTTCGCGCGGCACATCCATGAAGGCCTGCGGGATGGCACCGAGCAGCACCACCGGCTGCTCCACCAGACCGGCCACTTCATCGGCAAGGCCCGGATCATCCACCAGGGTGAGTTTTTCATTGCCGGCAGCGAAAGCCGCATCCTTGAGGATCAACTCACGCCGCGCGTTGAAATCCGGCTCGACATAGGCGCCACGCAAGGAACGCAGCCAGTCGGCGGCATCACGCACCACCAAGCGCTTCGGCGCCATGAAGCGGTGGCCATGGGTGCTGTCGCCAGACTTGAGATGGCCAAAGCTGAACGGCACCACCTGGCCTTCAAACAGGCACAGGATGCTGTGCAGCGGGCGGACCCAGCGCAAGCTGTGATCGGCCCAGCGCATCGACTTCGGCCAAGGCAGGGCAGCAAGCGCCGTGGGCAGCAATTCCTGCAACACCTCGGCGGTGGCCCGGCCCTGCTTCTCGATCACCGCGAACCAGAATTCGCCCTTGCCGGTATCGCGCTTCTCGCATTGCTCAAGGCTCGCCAACCCCGCCGAACGCAGGAAGCCCTGCACGGCCTGATCCGGCGAGCCGACGCGCGGCCCCTTCTTCTCTTCGCGGATATCCGATTGCGCGCGCGGCAAACCCTTCACCACCAGCGCCAGGCGGCGCGGCGTGCAATAGGCGGTGGCGTCGGTGAAACCCAGGCTGGCCTGGCGCAGGCCATCGGTGACCAGGCGCTGCAAATCCTCGGCGGCGCGCTGCTGCATGCGCGCCGGAATTTCCTCGCTATGCAGCTCCAGCAGCAATTCGCCGAGCATCACGGCGTTCCTTCCGGCAGATGGCCGCGCGAGCGCAGCCATTGGGTGCAGCAGGCTTTGGCCAGCGCGCGGACGCGGCCGATATAGGCGGCGCGTTCGGTGACACTGATGACGCCGCGCGCATCCAGCAGATTGAAGGTGTGGCTGGCCTTCATGCACTGGTCATAGGCCGGCAGCGCCAGGCCGGCGGCGACCAGGCGGTTGCACTCGGCTTCCACATCGGCGAAACGGCGGAACAGCTGCTCGGTATCGGCGTGTTCGAAATTGTAGGCGGAGAATTCCCGCTCGGCCTGCAGGAACACATCGCCATAGCTGACGCCGCGGCCGTTGAAATCCAGGTCGTAGACGCGATCCTTGCCCTGGATATACATCGCCAGGCGCTCAAGCCCGTAGGTGATCTCGGCGGCAACCGGCGAGCAGTCGAAACCGCCGACCTGCTGGAAATAGGTGAACTGCGTCACTTCCATGCCGTCGCACCAGACTTCCCAGCCCAGGCCCCAGGCGCCCAGCGTCGGGCTTTCCCAATCGTCTTCCACGAAGCGGATGTCATGGCGCTTCTGGTCGATGCCGAGCACCGCCAGGGAATCGAGATAGAGGTCGAGCACGTTGGCCGGGCTCGGCTTCAGGATCACCTGGAACTGGTAGTAATGCTGCAGGCGGTTCGGGTTCTCGCCGTAGCGGCCATCCTTCGGGCGGCGCGAGGGCTGCACATAGGCGGCGCTCCACGGCTCCGGGCCCAGCGCCCGCAGCGTGGTGGCAGGATGGAACGTGCCGGCACCGACTTCCATGTCGTAGGGCTGGAGAATCGTGCAGCCCTGGCGCGCCCAATAACCTTGCAACGCAAGAATCAGGTCCTGGAAAGCGTGAGATACGGGCTGTCCGGTGGGCGCCATTATGCTGCCAATCCGTGCCAAGTGTGGCGGAAAATCGGGCGGACCTTAAAGGCCGTGCCGCCCCTGGTCAAGCGCCCGCCATATCTGCATTTTCGCACTGCAAAATAGGCTTTGGCCGCTGCCCCGAGTCGCCACAGGTCAGGGCGATATCAGGCCCGTGTTGTGGAACAACCAGGCGTGTCGCACGGCGTTGTGGCACCAACCGGACGATAGGTGCCGCAACCAGGGCAAGCCACCATGTCCTCACCGGCCATTTCGGCAGCCCGCGCCGGCTGAGCAGAGGGCTGGGCTGGGTGCTGTGCCTGTTCGCGCAGGCGGGCATCCTCGGCAGCCTTCTGCTTCGCCGCTTCCAGGCGGTTGTAGTAGCGGTAGCCATAATAGGCTGCGGCAATCACGCCGATCAGCAGCAGGTATTTAAGCATCGTTTCGGGTCACCTGACTCTGTTTCAGCCACTCTATATGGGCAGCGCGGCGCCGTCGCGCAATACGGCATCGATTTCGGGGAAATAGCTGCCATCCGGGTGGTGCAGCACCAGGCCGGGCCGCAGCATCAGGGGCGCCTTGCCGCCCTTCACGGCCCGCAGAATCAGCCGCTTGGCCGCCTGGCCGGGCTTGGAATGGAGCGGGATCACCTCGATGCCGCCGGCTTTCGGTTCCAACGCCACCAGCAGGGCGCCCAGTTGTTCCACCCGCTGGATCAGGGTGAGCCGCCCCCCCGGCTTGCAATAGCGCAGCATGGCGCCGATCCAGGCCGCCGCATCCGTCTCCGCCTCTGGTGACGTTTCCCCCCGCACCCTCCCCTGGCGTGCCAGGGCCCGGCCCGGGTCAGCCGCCACCCGGTGGCGGGCCGGGTCGAAATAGGGTGGATTGGCGAACACCTGATCATAGCTGTTTGGCGCCACGCCAGGGCCTGCCTGTCGGCGCTCGCGCAGATCAGCCGCGAAGGCGCGGAGCCGCTCTTCCTGGCCATTGGCGGCAATATTGCCGCGCGCCAGCGCCACCAGGTCGGGTTGCAGCTCGATGCCGTCGATCTCCAGTCCCGGCAACCGGGCAGCTAGGCAGAGCATGGCCACGCCGGTGCCACAGCCCAGTTCCAGCACGCGCTGGCCGCGCCGCGCCGGCACTGCGGCCGCCAGCATCACCGCATCGGCACTGGCGCGCTGGCCCTTGCGCGGCTGCTTAAGCTGTACCCGCCCCCCCAATAGGGCATCCAGGGTGGTGTCTTGGGAGAAATTGGCCGATTCCCGGTCAGTCACACACAGCCTCGTGCAGCGCCCGGCGCTTGACCGCGAGAGCCTGCCAACTATGCTCCGACAAACGTGTTTTCAGTCTTGCCACAGGAATTGCCTCAGTGTCGCAACCGGCCCCGATCATCATGCCGAGCTCCGGCGGCACCCCCAGCATAGAGCCGCTGCGCCGCCTTGTCGCGGCTGAGATGGATGCCTGCAACCGCGAGATCATCGCCCGCATGCAGAGCGATGTGCAGCTGATTCCTCAACTGGCGCATCACCTTATCGCTTCCGGCGGCAAGCGCATCCGCCCCCTGCTTACCCTCGGCGCCGCCAAGCTCTGCGGCTATGATGGGACCAAGCAGATCCTGCTTGCTGCCTGCGTCGAGTTCATCCACACCGCAACACTGCTGCATGACGATGTGGTGGACGAATCCGAGCGCCGGCGCGGCGCCGAAACCGCCAATGTGGTGTGGGGCAACCAGGCATCCGTGCTGGTAGGCGATTTCCTGTTCAGCCGTGCCTTCCAGCTCATGGTGGAATCCGGCTCGCTGGAGGTGCTGCGCATCCTGGCTGGTGCCTCTGCCGTGATCGCCGAAGGCGAAGTGCTGCAGCTCATGACCGCCAACGACATGGATTCCACCGAAGCCGATTACCTCAAGGTGATCGAGAGCAAGACGGCGGCTTTGTTCGCCGCCGCCTGCCGCGTCGGCGCCGTGGTGGCCGACCGTCCGCTGGCCGAGGCAGAGGCCATGGATGCCTATGGCCGTGATCTCGGCATTGCCTTCCAGCTCATCGACGATGCCCTGGATTATGCCTCAGACGGCGCCACGCTGGGCAAGAATACCGGGGATGATTTCCGCGAAGGCAAGGTGACTTTGCCGGTGGTGCTGGCCTTCAACCGTGCTTCGGAGACCGAGCGCGCCTTCTGGCGCCGGGTGATCGAGACGCCGGAGCAGCAGACGCCGGAGGATTTCGCCGAGGCCCTGCGCCTAATGCGCCAGCACGGCACCCTGGCCGAGACCCTGGAACGTGCCCGGCGCTATGGCACCCAGGCCAAGGCGGCCCTGGCCGGCTTCAAGCCCGGCGCAATGCGCGATGCGCTTGCCGAGGCGGTGGATTTCGCAATCCACAGAGCGCTTTAACTCCTGTAACAGGACTGCCGCGATTTCCCCCTGCCGCCGCTTGAACCGGGGGCGGCTAGGCGCTATACAAACGCCCGCAACCGCCGGACGGAGTGTAGCTCAGCCTGGTAGAGCACTAGCTTCGGGAGCTAGGGGCCGGAGGTTCGAATCCTCTCACTCCGACCAGGCGGTTGCCGGAACCACTCGTTTCCGCACAGTTTCCCGATACAGAATGTAGAGACCGCTGGCGATCACGATTGCCGACCCAGCCCAGGTCCACATATCGGGAAAATCCCCGAACAGATACCAGCCAAGCAGTACCGACCAGAGCAGGTGGGTATAATCGAATGGCGCCACGATGGACGCCGCCGCCAGCGAAAAGGCGCGGGTCATGAAAAGCTGCGCCAGACCACCCAGCAGACCGACGCCGATCAGCAGCGGCCAGTCACCCAGCGTCGGCGCCACCCAGAACCACGGCATCGCCAGTCCGGTATAGATGGTGCAGAAGCCGGTGAAGTAGAAAGCCGTGGTCACCGAGCTTTCGGTGGCCGTCAGCTTGCGGATTTGGATCAGCGCCATCGAATAGAAGAAGGTGGCCAGCACCACGATCAGCGAGGCAATCGGAATACCGCCCTCGCCCTGACCCGGCCGCAGGATCACCAGCATGCCGACGAAGCCGACAAGAATCGCCGACCAGCGATGCAGCCCGACTTTTTCCCTGAGCAGCCAGACCGACAGTACCGCCACAAAGATCGGCGCCGAAAAGGAAATCGCGGTGACATCGGCCAGCGGCAGCGTGCGGTAGGAATAGAAGAAGCACAGCATCGCCAGGCAGCCATAAATCGAGCGCACGCCATGATCGGGCAGCCGGCTGGTGCGCAGCGATGCCAAGCCGCCACCATTGCGCCAGAGCATGAACAGGATCGGCGGAAACGCGAAGAAGCTGCGGCAGAACATGATCTGCGGCGTGGGATAGATGGCGGCCAGCCACTTCACCAGCGCATCCATGACGCCGAACACCGCCGCCGCCATCACCATGTAGCCGATGCCGATCGCCGTCTGACGTTCCGGGGACATGGCCGGGGATATGGCCGAGGACATCTGCGCGTTACCGTGACAAGAAAAAGCCCGGCATGGTTTTGCCATGCCGGGCCGGGATTTGCACCCCTCGCGGGGTCGCTGATCCGCTTAGAGAGCCATTATCAGCTCAGCGAGCCATATCAGCTGAGAGAGTCTGTGACGCGCACCCACCGGCCGCTTTTCACCTGCATCATGAACACGGCATCGGTGCCATGGCGCTTGTTGGTGCCAAAGGTCATCACCGGGCCGCCGAAGATATCCTTGTAGCCCTGGATCGATTCCATGGCCTTGAGGAAGCCCTCGGTGGTCAGATCCTTGCCGGCGCGATCCAGGCCCATGACGATCAGATCGGCCGCGACATAGGAGAACTGCGCCGCCGGATTGGGGTCGGCATTGAACTTGGCATGGTAACGCTCCACCCATTGCCGGATCGCCGGGTTGGGTGAATCACGATACGGCGCCTCGATCTGGGTCATGGTGTAAAGGCCTTCGGTGGCGCCGCCCGGCGCGCTCGACACATTCAGATCGAAGGTGGCGGTGCTGCCCACCATATCCACCTCCCAGCCCATCTTCTTGGCCGTTGAGGGTGCGCCGATGGAATCGCGGATAATCGCCCCTAGCACGATCAGGTCGCAATTCGCCGCGCGCAGCCGGGTAAGCTGGGCGGTGAAATCAGTATCGGTCGGCTTATGCGTGGCGGTTTCCACGATCTTGATATTCATTGCCGCCGCCTGATCCCGCGCGCCTTCGAATATCTCGCGGCCGTAATCGGTGTCCTGATACAGCGCGCAGACATTCTTCTTGCCCTTCTGCTCGACGAAGTATTTCACCGCGCCGCGCATCTGCGCGTAGTAGGAAGCACCGGAGGCCCATTTCAGCGGATGGAACGGCTCATAAAGCTGCCGGGCCCAGGACAGCGGGAACATGTTCGGCACACCGAGCTTGATGGCATCGGGAATCACGGCATTGTTCATCGGCGTGCCGGCACCGAGCAAGAGCAGCATTGCCTTGTCGCGGTTCAACAGTTTGTTGGCAGCCTGCACGGCGCGCGGCACCTGATATTGGCTGTCCTCGATGACATAGCGAATCTTGCGGCCATGAATGCCGCCGGCAGCATTCACTTCATCGAAGCGCATGCGCGCGGCATTGGAAGAATGTACGCCGAAAGCGGCGGCAACACCGGAGAGATCAGTATGAGTACCGATGACGATCTCGGTCTTGGTGATGCCCTGCCCCTTGCCTTGCGCCTGCGCCGGATGGGCGGAAAGCACAATGGCGGCGGCACCGCACAACAAGGCGGACGCAATACGGACGCGGATCGCGGACATGAGACCTCCCATGGTCATTTTTTGGTTTTTCTATCGGTCAGAAACAAAGCGGCCGGCGGTTTTGCCGCCGGCCGTTGTCGCTCGGCTCAAGAGCCGTAATTCACCGGGCCGTCGATCAGCACGAAGCGGCCTTTCTGCACCTGGAACAGGAAGGCCTCATCCGAACCCTGGCGCTTGTTCGGGCCGAAATTGACCACCGGGCCGCCGAAGATATCGCGATAGCCCTTGATCGATTCCATGCCGGCAATGAACTTGTCCATCGTCGGGTCCTTACCGGCCCGATCAATGCCCTGCACGATCATATCCATCAGCGAATAGCCGTAGACCGCACCGATATTCACATCGGCATTGTACTTGGCCTTGTACTTGTCCATCCAGGCCGCGAGCTGCGGCGGTGCCGTATCGCGATAGGGCAGAATGGTGCCTGCCATGGTGTAGAAGCCTTCCGTGGCTCCGCTCGGCGCCGAAGCGACGATCTGGTCATAGGAAGCCGACTGGCCGATGAAATCCACGTCCATCCAGCCCATCTTGCGCGCCGTGCCATAGGGCACGATGGCATCGCGCACGATGGAGCCGGAGGCGATAAGATCACAGCCGGCGGCACGCAGCTTGGTGATCTGCGCCGTAAAGTCGGTATCCGCCGGCTTGTTGGTGGCGGTTTCCACCAGGGCGATCTTCATCGCCTGGGTCTGGTCTCGCGCCGCCTCGAAGATTTCCTTGCCGAAGTCCGTATCCTGGTAGAGCGAGCAGATCTTCTTCTTGCCCTTCTTCTCCACCATCCACTTGATGCCGGCGCGGATCTGGTCGTAGTAGGACGAACCGGCGGCGAACTTCATCGGATGCGTCGGCGCATACATCTGCCGCGCCGCGGTGAGCGGGAACATGTTCGGCACATTGGCCTTGAGCTGATCGGCCATCACCGCATTGTTCATCGGTGTGCCGAGCGAACCAGCCATCAGGAAGATGTTGTCGCGGTTGATCAGCTTGTTCACGGCCTGCACGGCACGCGGCACCTGATACTGATTGTCTTCGACAATCAGTTTCAGCTTGCGGCCATAGATGCCGCCGGCCTCATTCACCTCGTCGATGCGCATGCGCATCGCGTTGGAGGAATGCACGCCATAGCTGGCGGCCGGACCGGAAAGGTCCGTGTGCATGCCGATCACGATTTCATTTTTACTGACACCGCGAACCTTGGCGCTTTGCGCCGCGGCCGCGAAAGGTACGGACAAAGCCACCACTGCAGCCAGCCCGACATACGTCACCCTGCTCATGTGCTATCCTCCCGGTTTTTATAATTCTTATTGGGAGGATAGTAGCGGAGCCAGAAACCCGCGCCAGTCCTTATTTTTTAGCATCCCGCAATCTCGCAGATGCGAAAAAGAAACGCCCGCGGGTTTCCCCGCGGGCGCCTGTCACACCGGAAACCGGCGCGGAATTAGTAGGTCAACGGACCATCCACCATGGTGAAGCGGCCCGACTTGATCTGGAACAGGAAGGCCGAGTTGGAACCCTGATGCTTGGTCTTGGAGAAGCTGATCACCGGGCCGCCGAAGATATCGCGGTAGCCTTCGATCGATTCCAGGCCCGCCAGGAACTTCTCGGTGGTCAGGTCCTTGCCGGCCTTGTCCAGCGCCTGGATGATCAGGTCGGCGATGACCTGGCCATAGACCGCACCGATATTCGGGTCAGCGCCGTACTTCGCCTTGTAGGCATCCCACCAGGCCGCAACCACCGGGCTGGCGGTGTCGCGGTACGGCATCATGGTGCCGGCGCCGACATAGAGGCCTTCGGTGGCGCCGCCCGGAGCGGAAGCGACGATCTGGTCGAAGCTGGCCGACTGGGCAACGAAATCGACATCCATCCAGCCCATCTTGCGGGCGGTGCCGTAGGGCAGGATGGCGTCACGCACGATCGAGCCAAGGCCGATCAGATCGCAACCCGCAGCGCGCAGCTTGGTGATCTGGGCGGTGAAATCGGTGTCGGTCGGCTTGTTGGTGGCGGTTTCAAGCACCGGCATGTTCATGGCCTTGGCCTGATCCTGCACGGCGTCGAAGATTTCCTTGCCGAAATCGGTGTCCTGATAGAGCGAGCAGATCTTCTTGCGACCCTTCTTCTCCACCATGTATTTCAGACCGACGCGGACGTGGTCGTAGTAGGACGACTGGGTGACGAACTTCAGCGGATGGAACGGCTCGGCCATCGAACGGGCAGCGGTGAGCGGCGACAGGTTCGGCACATTGGCCTTGAACTGCTCCGGGAACACCGCGTTGTTCATCGGCGTGCCGAGCGCGCCGGCCATCAGGAATATCTTGTCGCGGTTGATCAGCTTGTTCGCGGCCTGCACGGCGCGCGGCACCTGATACTGATGGTCTTCCACGATCAGCTTCAGCTTGCGGCCATGCACGCCGCCCTGGGCATTGATTTCATCGAAGCGCAGGCGAACGGCATTTGACGACGTGACGCCGTAGCTGGCCGCCGGGCCGGAAAGGTCGGTATGCATGCCGACCACAACTTCATTCTTGCTCACGCCACGCACGCTCTGGGCATGGCCGGCGCCGGCCATAAGAGCCAGCGAGGCAGCCACAGCGCCACCAATCATCGCAGTCCTGATACGCATCTCTGTCGTTCCTTCTCCAGGTTGGCCTATGGGACTTTTTTGAACCCCAAGGAGGCGGCTTATTCGCCGCCGCGGTACATTTCCTCGATCTTATCCTTGTACTTTTCGTTCACGAACTTGCGCTTCAGCTTCATCGTCGGCGTCAGCTCGTCATCCTCGGCCGTGAGCTGCTGCTCGATCAGCCGGAATTTCTTGATCGTCTCCACGCGGGCGAAATTCTTGTTCACCTTCTCGATCTCCTGCCAGATCAGCTCCTGCACCTCGCGGGTGCGGCAGAGCGAGGCGAAGTTGCTGAAGGGAACATTGAGGTCCTGCGCGTATTTCACCACGTTGTCATGGTCGATCATGATCAGGCAGGTAAGGAACTTGCGGCGATCACCGATCACCACCGCATCCGAGATATAGGGGCTGAATTTCAGCTGGTTCTCGATTTCGGACGGCGTGATGTTCTTGCCGCCGGCCGTGATGATGATGTCCTTCATCCGGTCGGTGATCTTGACCCAGCCTTCATTGTCGATCAGGCCGACATCGCCGGTATGCAGCCAGCCGTCCTTGATGGTTTCGGCGGTCTTGGTCGGATTGTTGAGATAGCCCATGAAGACATGCGGCCCGCGCAGCAGGATTTCGCCTTCGGGGCTGATGATCACTTCGGTATTCGGCACGCTCTTGCCCACCGTGCCGAGCTTGAGGCGGCCATCCTGCGGCGCCGTGGCCAGGCCGACATTCTCGGTCTGGCCATAGACCTCGCGCATATCCATGCCCAGCGCCAGATACCACTTGATCAGGTCCGGTGAGATCGGCGCCGCGCCCGTGGCAAGCCAGCGGCAGCGCTCGATACCGATGATGCGCTTCACATTCTTCAGCACCAGATGATCGGCGAGCCAGAAGGCCGTGCGCAGACCGAGCGACGGCGTGCGGCCTTCCAGCTTGGTTTCGGCCATCAGGTAGCCGATGCCGAGGGCATTCTTGTAGGCCCATTTGCCGAACCCGGTGGCATCCTTCATGCGGATGGCGATGGCGGAGAAGAACTTTTCCCACAGCCTCGGCACGGCGAAGAATAGCGTCGGCTGTACTTCCTGCAGGTTCTGCGCAACCGTATCCGGGCTTTCGGCGAAATTCACCGTGGAGCCTGATTTCAGCGGCCACAGCACGGTGAAGCCGCGCTCGGCGATGTGGCAGAGCGGCAGGAAGGAAAGCTGCTCGTCGGATGGATACTGCTCCATCAGCTTGTAGCTGTTCTCAAGCTGGAACAGCAGGTTGCTGTGGCTGATCATGGCGCCCTTGGGCGCGCCGGTGGTGCCCGAGGTGTAGATCAGGATCGCGAGATCTTCCGGCTTGCCCTTGGCCAGTTCGGCTTCCCAATAGCCCTGGTGCTGTTCACCGAAAGCCTGACCGAGCTTGAGCAGTTCATCGAAGCTGATCACCATCGGGTCGCGGAAGTCACGCAGACCTTCCATGTCGATAACAACGATCTTCTTCAAGGAAGGCACGCGCTCGCGTACCTCCAGTGCCTTGTCGAGCTGTTCTTCGTTCTCGGCGATATAGACGACCGTGCGGCTGTCGTTGAGGATATACTCAACCTGCTTGGCTGAATCGGTGGTGTAGATGCCATTCATCACACCGCCGATACCCTGGGTGCCCATATCGGCATAGAGCCATTGCGGATTACCCTCGGAAATCACCGACACCACGTCGCCGCGCTTCACGCCGAGCGCCGCCAGGCCCAGGCCGGTATTCCTGGCATTCTCGCCATATTGCCGCCAGGTGATGGGATTCCAGATGCCGAAATCCTTCTCACGCAACGCGATAGCGTCACCACGCTCGGCACAGCGGCGCCAGAAATAGCGTGGGATCGTGTCACGCTGGATGACGTCGAGAATATCCTTGTCGATCGCCACGGTCATTGCGGTCATGACGCCCTTCCTCCCAGGCCGTGCCGGCCCGTTGTCTGCCCCGGCTTCACCGCCAGGTCTTGCGTTTCTTCCAGCGGCGCTTGCCGCGCACGCCCTCTTCCTTCTGGCCGAGGTAGAATTCCTTGATGTCTTCCTTTTCGAGCAGGCGCTCGCAGGTATCTTCCATCACGATGCGGCCGACCTCGAGCACATAGCCGAAATGCGCCGTGTGCAGCGCCACGTTGGCATTCTGCTCCACCAGCAGGATGGTTGTGCCCTGCTCCTTGTTGATGCGCACCACGATCTCGAAGATTTCCTTCACCAGCTTCGGCGACAGGCCGAGCGAAGGCTCGTCGAGCAGCAGCAGCTTCGGGCGCCCCATCAGGGCGCGGCCAATTGCCAGCATCTGCTGTTCGCCGCCCGACATCGAACCGGCAGGCTGGCTTTCACGCTCCTTCAGGCGCGGGAAATAGCTGAACACCAGATCGATATCCTTGGCGATGCCTTCGCGGTCGCTGCGCGTATAAGCACCCATCATCAGGTTTTCACGCACGGTGAGGAACGGGAAGGTTTCACGGCCTTCCGGCACATGGCCGATGCCGAGACGCATCACCTTGTCCGGGTCCATCTTCTGGATTTCCCGGCCCTCGAAGATGACGCTACCCTTCTGCGGGTCCATGACGCCGGAGATGGTCTTCAGGATGGTGGTCTTGCCGGCACCATTGGCGCCCAGCACGGTGACGATGGAGCCTTCCGGCACTTCCAGGCTGACGCCGCGGATCGCCATGATCGGACCATAATAGGTCTCGATGTTGAGCAGCTTGAGAATCGGTTCCGCCACGGTCAGCCCCCCAGATACGCCTTGACCACTTCGGGGTGGCTCTGCACCTCGCGGGCAGTGCCGGTGGCGAGCACGCGGCCATAATTCAGCGCCAGCACGCGGTCGGAAACCTCGTTCACCAGGCTCATGTCATGTTCCACCATCAGCACGCTGATGCCGAGGTCATCGCGGATATCCTGAATCCACCAGGCCATGTCCTCGGTTTCCTCGGTGTTGAGGCCGGAGGACGGCTCGTCCAGCAGCAGCAACTTCGGCTCGGTGCAGAGCGCGCGGGCCAGTTCCACCACCTTGCGCGCGCCATAGGGCAGGTTCACGATCATGGTGTCGCGGTATTGCTGCAGGTCGAGGAAATCGATCACTTCCTCGGCCTTTTCGCGATGCGCCACTTCCATCTTGCGCACGCTGGGCAGGAACAGCAATTCGCTGAGCAGGTTCGAACTGCGGTGACCATGGCGGCCCAGCAGCAAGTTCTGCAGCACCGTGGCATGCTCGAACAGTTCAATATTCTGGAAGGTGCGGGCGATGCCGAGCTTGGCGATATCGTGCGGCGGCAGCTTGGTGATGTCCTGATCCTGGAATACCAGCCGGCCCTCGGTGGGATTGTAGATGCGGCTGATCAGGTTGAACACCGTGGTCTTGCCGGCGCCGTTCGGGCCGATGATGGTGAACACGGTGCCCTGCTCGACCTCGAAGTCGACCCCGTCCACCGCCTTGATGCCACCGAAGTTGATGGCGATGTTTTCGGCTTTGAAGAAGGTCACCGGTTGCGCTCCGACTTGGTGTAGGACTTCTGCTTCTTGAATGTCGCCTTCTTGTACATCGGGAACAGCGAGAAATAGAGCTTCACCTTGAGCCAGCGGCCATAGATGCCGTAGGGCTCGAACAGGATGAAGAAGACCAGGATGATGCCGAACAGGCCGGGTTCGAGGCCAGGCTGGCGCGCGATGGTCTCGGGCAGATAATCGCGACCGATGGCGATCAGCTGCGGCAACGCTCCGACGAAGGCCGCGCCAAAAATGGCGCCATGGATCGAGCCCAGGCCGCCCACCACCACCATCAGCAGCAGCTGGATCGAGAGCAGGATGTTGAACGCATCCGGGGCCAGGTAGCCGATCTTGTGCGCGAACAGGGCGCCGCCAAAGCCGGTGAAACCGGCCGAGACGGCAAAGGCCGTGGTCTTGTAGCGCGCCAGATTCACACCCATCGACTGCGCCGCGATTTCGGAATCACGGATGGCGATGAAGGCGCGGCCGGTCGGCGAACGCAGCAGGTTCAGCGCCGCCAGCACCGCCAGCACCAGGCAGAAGAAGGTGAGATAGTAGAACGGCACATCCTCGGTGATGGCGATGCCGAAATATTCCGGCCGGTCGACCGAGAAGCCCTTGAAGCCGCCGGTGACGCTTTCCCACTTCACCAGCACATGCTCGATGATGAAGGCGAAGGCCAACGTGACAATGGCGAGATAAAGCCCGGTGAGCTTCAGCACCCGCGAGCCGATCACCATGCCGATGAAGGCGGAGAGCAACGTTGCCGCCGTGATCGCGATGATGAAGGGCGCGCCATGATGCAGCAGCACCGCATGGGTGTAGGCGCCGATGCCGAGGAAGGCGGCATGACCCAGCGATACCTGTCCGGTATAGCCGGTGAGCAGCATCAGGCCGATGCCGACGATGGAGAGGATGAAGACGTAGGAGATTTCGCCGAGCCAGAAATCCTCCAGCACGAAGGGCGCCGCCAGCAGCACGAACAGCAGCAGTCCGTACCAGAAGCGGTCCACCTTGTCGCGGGTGAGGTTGATATCCTGGTTATAGTCGGTCTTGAAGAAGAAACGCATGGCCTACACCCGCTTGCGACCGATAT
This sequence comes from Ferrovibrio sp., assembly GCF_965278975.1. Lineage (GTDB taxonomy): Bacteria > Pseudomonadota > Alphaproteobacteria > Ferrovibrionales > Ferrovibrionaceae > Ferrovibrio. The sequence continues at coordinate 2,763,082 of NZ_OZ257126.1, read as the reverse complement.
TGCCGAACAATCCCTGCGGTCGCAGGAACAGCACCAGCAGGATGACGATATAGGCCGCCACGTCCTTGAAGCCTTCTTCGAGATAGACGCCGGAGAACTGCTCGATGACGCCGATCACCAGGCCGCCGATCACCGCCCCGGGGATCGAGCCGAAGCCGCCAAGCACGGCGGCGGCGAAGGCCTTGAGGCCGAGCAGGCCCATGGTGACATCGATCAGCGCGACCGGCGCCAGCAGCAGACCGGCAACGGCAGCAACGCCGGCCGAGATCGCCCAGATCAGCGAGAAGATCATCTTCACCGGGATGCCCATGTAGTAGGCGGCGAGCTGGTTCTGCGACGCCGCCTGCATCGCCACGCCGATGCGGGTATAGCGGAAAAAGGCAAACAGCATGGCGCAGAGGATCGCGGTGCCAGCGATGATGGAAAGAGATACGTTGGCGATCACCAGACCGCCGAGCCGGGTGACGCCGCCGGTGAACGGCGTTTCAAAGGCGCGGGTCTCGGTGCCCCAGGTCATCGAAGCACCGGCGCGGAAGATGAAGCCGAGGCCGATGGTGAGCATGACCACGGCGAATTGCGGCTGGCCGATCACCTGGCGCAGGATCAGCGCATCCAGCAGATAGCCGAATGCCGCCATCACCAGGATGGCGACGGCGAAGCCGACCCAGTAATTGTAGCCGAGCAACTCGATGGCGGTGAAAGCGACGAAGGCGCCCAGCATCATCAGGTCGCCCTGGGCGAAATTCACCATTTCGGTGGCTTTGTAAATCAGCACGAAACCGAGCGCGACTAGGCCGTAGATACAGCCCGATGCCAGGCCGTTCAACAGCAACTGAACGATATCAGACAGCTTAGCCTCCTCCCTTGCCGGCGCTTTTCGCGCCTGACGATTCTGTGCTTATGTTTGCCGTCAGGGTTGAAACATTATGGAAGGGCGGGGAGCGGGTCAATCCGTTTCCGGCTCGGATGAACCCAGGTAACGTGACGTAACGTCAATAATTTCCGGGAGCGGCACAGTATGAACATCCCCTTCGTGAAGCAGTTGGACTTCACCTATGGCCAGGCCGCATGGCTTACCCCCCTGGTGCGGCGCGTGGTGGCAAAGAATCCCTCCGCTTTCACCTTCCACGGCACCGGCACCTACATCATCGGCCAGGGCAAGGTGGCGGTTATCGATCCCGGCCCTGACGATCCGGCGCATATCCAGGCCCTGCTGGACAGCATCCAGGGTGAAACCATCAGCCATATCCTGATCACCCACACCCACCGCGATCATTCACCCGGCGCCGCGCTGCTCAAAAAGCATACAGATGCCAAGACCTATGGCTTCGGCCCGCATCCGGTTTCGCTTGGCGGCGGCATGGTGGAGGAAGGCGGCGACCACGAATACAGCCCGGATGTGATCCTCAAGGATAACGACGTGATTAAGGGTGAAGGCTGGACCGTCACCGCACTGCACACGCCGGGCCATATATCGAACCACCTCTGCTTCTCTCTGCATGAGGAAGCGGCGCTGTTTTCCGGCGATCATGTCATGGGCTGGTCGACCACGGTGATCTCGCCGCCCGATGGCAACATGACCGATTACTATGCTTCCTTGCGCAAATTGCTGCCGCGCAACGAGACGGTCTACTACCCCACCCATGGCGCGCCGATCGGCCTTGCCACCACCGGCATCACGCCGCAGGCCTTCGTCGAGGGACTGATCAAGCACCGTGAGGCGCGCGAGGCCCAGATCATTGCCTGCCTCGGCAATGGGCCGCAGACCATCCCGGCCATGGTTGAGCGTATGTATGCCGACGTGCCGAAGCAGCTGCATGCCGCCGCCGGCCGCTCGGTGCTGGCGCACCTGATCCATATGGTGAGCGAAGGTCGGGTGAAAGCCGAGCCGGCAGTCGGTGAAGCGGCCCTCTATCGAGCCGCCTGACCGGCACCCGTACAATCTGGGCTGGATTTCCGTTTGCTATCGCGCTGCGGTAGCGGCAAGCTGTTCCCCGCCGGCAGAATGGCGGCGATCTTGAGGTGTGAGGGGATCGGTGGGCAGTACGCTTGATGACGAGATCCGCAAGTCGGCCTACCCGCGCATTGTGGGTACCGGATTCCTCGACAATTGCTCGTCGAGAATCCGCCGCATGTGGGAGTATTGGGACGCCCGGCGCGGTGACCGGCTGATGCCGTCGCGCCAGGATATCGACCCGCTGCAAATGCCCCGCGACCTGTTGCCCTGTATCCTGCTCACCGAGGTGCTGCCGGAGGCACCCTGGCTGCGCTATCGCCTGGTCGGCACCGCCCAGGCCGCCCTGCGCGGCCGTGACCCCACCGGCCAGCCGGTGCAGGGCAACTACATGGGCGCACATCTGGGGATTCCGGGCGATGATGTGATGATGAATTACCGCATCGTGATCGAGAAACGTACCGTCGTTTACACTTACAATCCGATCATCGGCGCCATGCCGGACGGCAGCTCGATGCGCCAGTTGCCGTGGCATGCCAGCAGTTCGGTGCTGATGCCGCTTTCCAGCGATGGCGAGAATGTGGACATGGTGTTCTGCTTCAGCGACCTGGATAAGGATGGCCTGCACCCATGACCCCTGCCTCCATGAATACCGTGACCGACAACACCGACCGCAGCCAGTACGAGCTGGACGTGGATGGCCAGACCGTGTTTGCCCGCTACCGCCGCCAGGACGGCCAGACCCTGATCCTGCATGTAGAGGCGCCGGTCAACTTGCGCGGCAGCGGCGCTGCCGACCGGCTGATGCGCGGTATCGTTACGCTTGCCGCCGAGCAAGGCACCAGCCTGGTGCCACTCTGCTCCTATGCCCGCGCCTGGATGGCGCGACATCCCAGCTAAAGAAATCGTCTGATAACGAAAACGGCCGGGCTTTTGGCCCGGCCGTCTGTATCGTGCTGTTGACGTGGATCAGGCGCCCCGATCACGCCCCCGGCGTCGGCAGCTTGTGATCCTTGAACTGCTCGCGCAGCTTGGTCTTGAGCAGCTTGCCGGTGGCGGTATGCGGCAGTTCGGTAACGAACACCACATCATCCGGCAACCACCACTTGGCGATCTTGTCGTCGAGGAACTTGAGCAGTTCCTCCTTGGTGACATCCTGGCCGGGCTTCTTGATCACCAGCAGCAGCGGGCGCTCCTGCCACTTGGCATGGAACACGCCGATCACGGCGGCTTCCTGCACCGCCGGGTGGCCCACGGCGGCATTCTCCAGGTCGATGGAGGAAATCCACTCGCCGCCGGACTTGATCACGTCCTTGGCGCGGTCGGTGATCTGCATGTAGCCATCGGCATCCAGGGTCGCCACGTCGCCGGTGGTGAAGTAGCCATCGGCATCAATCACGTTGCCGCCCTCGGCCTTGAAATAGCCCTTGGTGATCCAGGGGCCACGCACCTTCACATTGCCGAAGGCGACACCGTCGCGCGGCAATTCGCGGCCTTCATCATCGGTGATCTTGATATCGACGCCATAAACCGTGCGGCCCTGCTTGGCCTGCACGTCCAGGCGCTTCTCCAGTGGCAGGTCGCCATGCTTCTTGAGCAGATTGCCGGTGGTGCCGAGCGGCGACATCTCGGTCATGCCCCAGGCATGGATGACGAAGCAGTTGAACTGCTTGGCGAAGCGCTCGATCATCGCGCGCGGCGCGGCCGAGCCGCCGATCACGCAGCGTTCCAGCTTGATATCGGCCTTGGCATCCAGCGACGGATTGGCGTCGATATACTGGAAGAAGGCCAGCCACACGGTGGGCACGCCGAGCGAGAAGTTGCACTTCTCGTCACGCAGCAGTTCATACACGCTTTTGCCATCCAGCGCCGGACCGGGGAAGACCAGCTTGGCACCGCTCATGCAGGCGCCATAGGGCACACCCCAGGCATTAGCATGGAACAGCGGCACGATCACCAGGGCTGAATCGGCCGAGCCGAGATTGAGGCCATCGCGCTGGCAGACGGCATAGCTGTGCAGCACGGTAGAGCGGTGCGAATACAGCACGCCCTTCGGATTGCCGGTGGTGCCGGATGTATAGCAGAGCGAGGACGCCGTGCGCTCGTCGAATTCCGGCCAGGCATAATCGCTGCTTTCGGCACCGATCAGGTCTTCATAGCAATGAAGATTCGGGATCGTGGTTTCCTTCGGCATATGGGCGCGGTCGGTAAGCAGCACGAAGCCCTTCACGGTCTTGAGCTGGCCGGCCAGCTTCTCCACCAGCGGCAGGAAGGTCAGGTCGAAGAACAGGTAGCTGTCCTCGGCATGGTTGACGATGTAATCGATCTGCTCCGGGAACAGGCGCGGGTTCACGGTATGCAGCACCGCGCCCATACCGGACACGCCGTAATAGAGTTCGAAATGGCGATAGGTGTTCCAGGCCAGCGTACCGACGCGGTCGCCGAGCTTCACGCCCAGCCGGGTCAGCGCATTGGCCAGCTGCTTCGAGCGGTCACGCAGGTCGCGGTAGGTATAGCGATGGATCGGCCCTTCCACCGACCGGGTCACGATCTCGGTGCGGCCATGGTAAAGCGCCGCAAACTCGATCAGCGACGAAATCAGCAGCGGACGGTCCTGCGTCAAACCAAGCATGCGTTTCCTCCCAAGGAACCATCTATTTGAAGATGTGCTGATATTATGAAGAGGGGATTTGCGTCGCAACGGTTGCACCCCGGGCTGCCCCGGCGGCAAGTGAGCTTTGCCACACTTTTTGACTACATAATGCGGTTATCACGATCAGGAACGACCACGCGCCTGGGTTCGGCAGGGCAGATTCGGCCAAACCCAAAGGTGAGGCAGAGAATCGATCCGACCCCGCTTGCATACACATTGCCTCTAAAATCAGGCCATTGGTGCATTTTTTGGCAGGAGCAAAAACTGCAACCAGGAGGTTTTTGCCCATAAATTGGACAACTTGACCAGTTCTTTACACCAGCGTGACTTTCCCGCCACAGGTTTACGGCCTGATTGGGAGAGATGACGCAAGTATTTGTTCGGGGACGGAGAATTTGCTTAATTCGCTGCGGGAAAAGTTATTGGAGGTCTCCTTATGAAGACGAAGATTTTTGGCGCGCTGCTTGCCGCCGTGCTGTTTGCCGGCCCGGCCATCGCGCAGGATAAGCCGGCCGACAAGTTCAACTTCACCGCTACTCTTGGCGGTGTGTCGGATTACCGCTTCCGTGGCCTGAGCCAGACGGACAACGAGCCGGCGATCCAGGGTGGCCTCGAAGCCGCCATCACGATCACTGAGAATGTCACCGGCTACATCAACGTCTGGGGCAGCAACGTCAAGTTCGTGCCGCTGGTGCCGACCGATCAGGAAGCCAATATCGAATTCGACTACACCGTCGGTTTCCGTGGCACCATCGGTAACTTCGGCTATGACCTGAAGTACATCCTGTACACCTACCCGGGTGCCACCCGTGGCCTGAACTACGATTTCACCGAATACGCGGCCGCCGTGAACTATGACTTCGGCTTCGTGATCCCGACCGTCGGCATCAACTGGTCGACCGGCTTCTATGGCAACACCGGTTCCGCCACCTATGTCTACGGCGGCGTGAAGGTGCCGATCCCGTTCACCGACTTCAGCCCGCGCGTGGTTGCCAATATCGGCCGTCAGAAGGTCGAGGATAACACCACCTTCGGCGTGCCGGACTACACCGACTGGAATATCGGCCTGTTCGCCACCTTCTTCGGCGCTCTCGATGTGGGCGTGCAGTGGGTCGACACCAACATCAAGGACAGCCGCTGCTTCCCGCAGGGTGGTGGCCGCAACCTCGGCGACCTCTGCTCCGGCGCCCTGGTCGGTTCGGTTGGCTACACCCTGACCTTCTAATTCAGTCTCACCGGACTGGGTTTCAGAGCCGCCGCTGCCTCCGGGCAGCGGCGGTTTCTTTTTGCCCGCAAGCCGGTTTCAAATGAACCGGCCAATACCCCCGCTGCCATCAGGCTTGAGCGGCACCAGCCGGCGCCAGCACGCGGCATCGATGCCACCAAGGGCATAGACCCTCAGCCCGCGCCGCCGGGCTGCCTGCAGCAGCAGTGCGAAACGCACAGGCCCTAGCGCCGCCGCGCCGGGATGACTGGCTGTCTCGAATACCGGCGAGATGAACACCCCCGCCGCCCCTGCCCGTGCCGCCTTGCTGATCGCTGCCACGCCATGGGCAGCGGCCGTCACCACCGGTATGTCACCACGCCGGCCGTGCAGTGCATGGCCGTGCAGTGCATGTTCTGGCAGATGCAGGCCATCGGCGCCCAGCCGCCGCGCCAGCCGTGCATCCCCGGCCACCACCAGCAACAGGCCAAGCTGGCGGGTCAGCCGGCGCAGCCGACGCCCGACCGCTTCCGCATCCGGCTGGCCATAGGGGCGGAATATCACGCCGCTGCCAGCCGGCAGGCCCGCCAGCAGCCCTGTCGGGTCAGGCAAACGCACCGGGTCACTGAACAACCACAGCATTGCCTGGCCACGCCGGGACTTCCGCCTCGCCTTTCCGCTTGTTAGCGTGCCGCTCCGTTTCCGCATTGCGTGATCATGCCATGTCCGATTCCCCAACCACCATAGCCGGCGGCACCATAGCCGAAGCGATCCACGCCATCCGTGCCAGGCTGCCGGCCAGCACCACGCTGATCGCCGTCGCCAAAACCTTCCCGGCCAGTGCCGTGGAAGCCGCCCTGGCTGCCGGCCAGCAGCATTTCGGCGAGAACCGGGTGCAGGAAGCGATGGAGAAATATCCCGCTCTGCGGGCCAGCCATCCGGGCATGGTGCTGCACCTGATCGGGCCGCTGCAGACCAACAAGGTGAAACAGGCGGTGGCGACCTTCGATGTCATCCATACCCTGGACCGGCTCAAGCTGGCCGAGGAACTGGCCAAGGAATTCGCCCGCAGTGGCCGCCGCCTGCCCTGCTTCATCCAGGTAAATACCGGCGAGGAACCGCAGAAGGCTGGCGTGGCACCGCTGGAAGCCGATGGCTTCATCCGCGATTGCCGCGACCGCCTGGGCCTGCCCGTCACCGGACTGATGTGCATTCCGCCGGCCGACGAGGAACCGGCGCCGCATTTCGCCCTGCTGCGCAAGATCGCCGGGCGCAATGGCCTGGCCGATCTCAGCATGGGCATGAGCAGCGATTATGAAATCGCCGCCGCCTTCGGCGCCACCCATGTGCGGGTCGGCAGCGCCATCTTCGGCGGACGCAGCTACCCTGCCGCCTGAGCCGTCTACTTCTTGGTGCCGCCGGAAGCGAGCATCACCTTGTCGCCGGTGATGGTGAAGCTGACCTGACCATCCTTGGTCTTGTAGGTCCACTGCTCGATTGGGCCGAGCTTGGAAATCTCGGTCGGACGACCGATGGCTTTTTCCAGCTCTGCCTTGGTGCCGGCCTTCTCCGCCTTCTTGATCACTTGTTCACTGCTATCGGGGCCACAGGCAACAACGGCAAGAGGCAGCAGCAAGATCAGCAGCAGACGGGCAAGGCGGGCCATGGGGCGACTCCGTTGGTGGGTATGGCGAGAGTAAAGCGTGAAGCCAAGGGCGGCGTCCAGCCTTCACGCCTGCGACTGCCATTCAACCGGGACGGGCCCCTAAACAAACCGGGGCCCCATGAGGAGCCCCGGCGGTAACGCTGATGTAGTCTGGCTTAGAATTTCAGGGGCGTCGCCTGCCGCACGCCCGGGATTTCCTTCACCTTGGCTGCCACTTCAGCCGGGATCGGACCATCGACCTCGACGAGGCAGATGGCTTCCTGGCCCTTGGCGGCACGACCCAGGTGGAAGGTGGCGATGTTGATGCCGGCATCGCCCAGCACGGTGCCGAGGCGGCCGATGAAGCCCGGTGCATCCTCGTTGGTGACATAGAGCATGTTGGGGCCGAGTTCGGCATCGATGTCGATGCCCTTGACCTCCACCACGCGCGGATTCTTGTTGGCGAACAGCGTGCCCGAGAGATGGCGCACCTTGTCGGCATGGATGGTCACGCGCATCAGGGTCTGGTAATCGCCCTCGCGGTCATGCTTGACCTCGGAGACCTCGATATTGCGCTCCTTGGCCACCAGCGGCGCATTGACCATGTTGACGCTGGAAAGCTGGCGGCGCAGCAGGCCTTCCAGCACGATGGCGGTCAGCGGCCGCGTGTTCAGCGTCGCGGCATGGCCTTCATACTCGATCACCACCTTGGTCAGGTTGGCTTCCGCCAACTGGCCGACGAAGCTGCCGAGCTGCTCGGCCAGCTTCATGTAGGGGCGCAGCTTCGGTGCGTCTTCCGCCGACACGCTCGGCATGTTCAGCGCATTGGTGACCGCGCCGCTCAGCAGGTAATCGCTGATCTGATCGGCCACCTGCAAAGCTACATTCTCCTGCGCTTCGTTGGTCGAAGCGCCGAGATGCGGCGTGGCAATGAAACGTTCGTGGTTGAACAGCACATTTTCCTTCGCCGGTTCGGTGACGAACACGTCGAAGGCGGCGCCGGCGACCTGGCCATTATCCAACGCTTCTTTGAGCGCTGCCTCGTCCACCAGGCCACCGCGGGCGCAGTTGACGATGCGCAGGCCCTTCTTCGCCTTGGCCAGCGCCTTGGCATCCAGGATGTTCTTGGTCTGCTCGGTCAGCGGGGTATGCAGGCTGATGAAATCGGCGCGGGCCAGCAGTTCGTCCAGCTCCACCTTCTCGATGCCGAGCGACTGGGCGCGCTCCGGGGTGAGGAACGGATCGTAGCCCACCACCTTCATCTTCAGGCCCTGGGCGCGGTCGGCCACGATGGAGCCGATATTGCCGCAGCCGATCAGGCCCAGCGTCTTGCCATACAGCTCAACGCCCATGAAGCGGTTCTTTTCCCACTTGCCGGCCTGGGTGGAGCGATCAGCCTGCGGAATTTCACGGGCCAGGGCCATCATCATGGCAATGGCATGCTCGGCGGTGGTGATCGAATTGCCGAACGGCGTGTTCATGACGCAGACGCCGCGCGCGGTGGCGGCCGGAATATCCACGTTGTCGACGCCGATACCGGCGCGGCCAACCACCTTCAGCCTGGTGGCGGCTTCCAGCACCTTGGCGGTGACCTTGGTGGCCGAACGGATGGCAAGGCCATCATACTGGCCGATGATCGCCAGCAGTTCATCGGGCTTCAGGCCGGTCTTGATATCGACCTCGACGCCGCGATTCTTGAAGATATCGACGGCGGCCGGGCTCAACTCGTCGGAAATGAGAACCTTCACCATGGGGTGTTCCTCACAGGAGATGGGAGAATGGAGATGGGTGGCGGGCGCGCGAACGCGCCCGCGGGAAGCTTTAAGCGGCAGCCGGCTTGAAGCTGGCCTTGACCTGGGCGAAGGCCCAGTCGAGCCAGGGCAGCAGGGCCTGGGTATCCTTCGGGTCGACGGTGGCGCCGCCCCAGATGCGCAGGCCCGGAGGGGCATCGCGGTAAGCGCCGATATCCAGCGCCACGCCTTCCTTTTCCAGCACCGAGGCGACCTGCTTGGCCGCCGCGTCCTGGTCCTTCGGACCCAGCGCGGTGAACCAGGGATCGACGATCTTGAGGCAGATCGAGGTGTTGGAGCGCGTCGCCTTGTCGGCGCAGAGGAAGCCGGCCCAGTCGGATTTCGCGACCCAGCCTTCAATGGCGGCGAGGCTGGCTTCGGAGCGCGCCTTCATGCCGGCGAGGCCGCCGACCGACTGGCCCCATTTCAGCGCATCGATGATGTCCTCGACGCAGAGCATGGAGGGCGTGTTGATGGTCTCACCCTTGAAGATGCCGTCGATCAGCTTGCCGTCCTTGGCCATGCGGAAAATCTTCGGCAGCGGCCAGGCCGGGGTATAGGTTTCCAGGCGCTGCACGGCGCGCGGGCTGAGCACGATCATGCCATGCGCCGCTTCGCCGCCGGTCGCCTTCTGCCACGACCAGGTGGTGACATCCAGCTTGTCCCAGGGCAGGTCCATGGCGAATACGGCGGAGGTAGCATCGCAGATGCTCAGGCCTTCGCGGTCGGCCTTGATCCAGTCGCCATTCGGCACGCGCACGCCGGAAGTGGTGCCGTTCCAGGTGAACACCACGTCGCGGCTCCAGTCGACCTTGGCCAGATCAACGATCTCGCCATAGCCGGCCTTCAGGCTGCGCACGTCGGTGAGCTTCAATTCCTTGGCAATATCGGAAGCCCAGCCGGAGCCGAAGCTTTCCCAGCCAAGCACGTCGACGCCACGGGCGCCGAGCAGCGACCACAGCGCCATCTCGACGGCGCCGGTATCGGAAGCCGGCACGATGCCGATCTTGTACTCGGCAGGAATGCCGAGGATCTGGCGGTGCAGCTCGATGGCCTCGACCAGACGCGCCTTGCCCTCTTTGGAGCGATGCGAGCGGCCGACCAGGGCGTTTTTAAGGATTTCGGGGGTCCAGCCGGGGCGCTTGGCGCAGGGGCCGGAGGAGAAATGCGCGACAGCAGGACGCGCGGCAGGCTTACCAGTCATGTCTCTATCCTTCCAGATAGTAGCACTCCGTTGGGGGAGCGTGGCCCGCAGCCCTTCTACTCCCTCGCCCTGCCCGCCGCAACCGGCCAGGCATGACATTTCGTCGCAGGCCTGGCGCATCTCCGCGCGCAGCCAGGCATATACTACTGAAAATTGCGGGAACCGCGCCGGTATGAAACTGCCGGTCCGACATCGGCAAGCACCGGGTTTTACCCGAAAAACCGCCCATTTTTACTGCCGACTGGTGTATTAACGCTAGGTAATATTTCCAGTTAAGTGTATGATTTATGTGATAATTTTAAACCCACTCCTACTGATTTTTTTGCTGCGCGGCAATCCGTAGCCCTATATGTAACGTAACAACATTGTTGATAGACCAGCGCGCCCCAACGCCCTAGCCATCGAAGGTTATCCGTGTCCTTATTCAACTTTTACGGGTGCCGCGACGATGCGGCCCAGATCGCCGCCATCAACCGCTCCTTTGCCGTCATTGAATTCACCCTCGACGGCATCATCCTCACCGCCAATGAAAACTTCCTCGCCGCCATGGGCTATTCACTTGAAGAAGTGAAAGGCAAGCATCATTCGATCTTCGTCGAGCCGGGCTACCGCAACAGCGCCGAGTATCAGGCTTTCTGGGCCAAGCTGGGCCGCGGCGAATACGATGCCGCGCAGTATAAGCGCGTCGCCAAGGGCGGCCGCGAAGTGTGGATCCAGGCCAGCTACAATCCGATCGTCGATGCCAAGGGCCGGGCCTACAAGGTGGTTAAGTTCGCCACCGACATCACAGTGCAGAAGCAGCGCGACGCCGAATATGAAGGCCAGCTTTCGGCGATCCAAAAATCGCAGGCGGTGATCGAGTTCACGCTCGACGGCACGATTCTGAAGGCCAATGAAAATTTCCTCGGCGCCATGGGCTATACGCTCGAAGAGGTGCAGGGCAAGCATCACTCGATCTTTGTCGAGCCGGAATTTCACGGCAGCGCCGAATACAAGGCCTTCTGGGCCAAGCTGGGCCGAGGTGAATACGATGCCTCGCAATACCGGCGCATTGCCAAGGGCGGCCGCGAGGTCTGGATCCAGGCCAGCTACAATCCGATCATGGATGCCAGCGGCCGGCCCTACAAAGTGGTGAAATACGCCACCGACATCACGGCGCAGATCAAGTCGGCGCAGATGACCCAGGCGGCCGTGCGCCAGGTCGGCCGCGCCGTGGAGGCCGCCAAGGCGCATGACCTGACCCAGCGTATTCCGCTGGAGGGCAAGAGTGGCGAAATCCAGACCCTGTGCAGCGGCGTGAACGATCTGCTGGACACCATGGCCGGGATCATCGGCACCATCCGCGAGGCATCCGCCGCCATTGCCGCCGCCTCCGGCGAGATTTCCGCCGGCAGCCAGGATCTGGCGCAGCGCACCGAGAGCCAGGCCGCCTCGCTTGAGGAAACCGCTGCCTCGATGCATGAAGTGACCTCCACGGTGCGGCAGAATGCGCAGAATGCGCAGGCCGCCAACCACCTGGCCGGGGCAGCGCGCGAAACCGCCGACAAGGGTGGCCGCATCGTCGCCGATGCCGTGCAGGCCATGGGCCGCATCGAGGACAGTGCGCAGAAGATCGCCGAGATCATGGGGCTGATTGACGAGATCGCCTTCCAGACCAACCTGCTGGCCCTCAATGCCAGCGTGGAAGCAGCCCGCGCCGGCGAGGCCGGCAAGGGCTTTGCCGTCGTGGCACAGGAAGTGCGCAGCCTGGCGCAGCGTTCCGCCAGTGCGTCCAAGGACATCAAGCGGCTGATCCAGCAATCCAATACCGAGGTGAAAACCGGGTCTGATCTGGTAAACAATGCCGGCACCGCGCTGGCCGAGATTGTCGGCGCCATCAAGAAGGTGTCCGACATCGTGGCCGAAATCACGGCAGCCTCCAGCGAACAATCCAGCAGCCTGGAGCAGATCAACACCGCCATCGCCAGCATGGATGAGACCACGCAGCGCAATGGCGCCCTGGTGGAAGAAACTTCGGCCGCCTCGCAGGCGCTTTCCACCCAGGCCGCCGATCTGGCCAGTCTGGTGCAACGCTACCGCACCGAGGAAGGCCGCTCCACTGCCCGGACCAGCGCCCCGCTGCGCAATGCGGCCTGAACCGGCCGCCTGATACTCAAGGGCGGGCCGCTTCAGTGGCGGCCCACCTCTGGCAAGCCAGGCAGCCACCGCGCTAGTCTGCTCCCAGGGAGACACCAGACCGGCGGGAAGCACAAACATGAACGGCAATACTCAGAAAGTGGCGCTCGTCACCGGCGCGGCGCGCGGCCTTGGCCTAGCGGCAACCCGAAAATTCCTCGCCCAGGGCTGGCGCGTGGCGATGCTGGATATCCTCGGCGACACGCTGCGCCAAGCGGCAACTGCGCTGAACCAGCCCGATGCCATTTTAAGCCTGGAATCCGATATCGCCGATCCGGCGGCCATCACGGCGGCGGTGGCGAAAGCGCACAAGCATTTCGGCCGCATCGATGCGCTGGTGAACAATGCCGGCATCGCCGTATTCAAGCCGATCCTGGAGGTGACGCTGGAAGACTGGAGCCGCGTCATGGCGGTGAACCTCACCGGTCCGTTCCTGATGACGCAGGCCGTGGCGCCGATCATGCGTGACCAGGGCGGCGGCGCGGTGGTGAACATCACCTCGATCTCCGGCCTGCGTGCCTCTACGTTGCGCGTCGCCTATGGCACCAGCAAGGCTGGTTTGGCGCATCTGACCAAGCAGCAGGCCGCCGAATTCGGCGCGCTCAACATCCGTGTCAACGCCGTGGCCCCCGGCCCGGTGGATACGGCGATGGCCAAGGCCGTGCATACGCCGGAAATCCGCGCCGACTATCACGACCATATCCCGCTCAACCGCTATGGCCTGGAGGAAGAACTGGCCAACGCCATCTACTTCCTGTGCAGCGACCAGGCCGGCTACATCACCGGCCAGGTGCTCTGCGTCGATGGCGGCTTCGATTCCACCGGTATCGGCCTGCCGACGCTGCGTGGCGAACGAAAGAATAGCTGAGCAATCAGCTTCCTCTCCTATGCCGTCGTCATGCCCGATTTTTGGCCGGCCCGCGCTACCCCACGATGCCGATCTGCCAGGGCACGAATTCGTGGTCACCAACGCCGAGCAACTCGCTCTTGCTCTTCTCGCCCGACGCGGTGCGCAGGATCTGCTCGAAAATCTCCTGCCCCATTTCTTGCATCGACTTGGTGCCATCGAGAATCTGGCCGCAATTCAGGTCCATATCCTCTTCCAGGCGGCGATACATCGGTGAATTGGTGGCGAGTTTCAGCGACGGCACCGGCTTGGCGCCGAAGGCCGAGCCGCGCCCGGTGGTGAAGGCGATGATATTGGCGCCGCCCGCGATCTGGCCGGTGGCAGAGCATGGGTCGTAGCCTGGCGTATCCATGATCACCAGGCCCTTGGTAGTCACCGGCTCGGCGTATTTATAGACTTCCATCAGCGGTCCGGTGCCGCCCTTCATGGAGGAGCCGAGCGACTTCTCGAAGATATTGGCCAGACCGCCGGCCTGGTTGCCGGGGCTGACCTTGCCGTTGATCTGCACATCGCGGCCAACGGCATAATCCTCTTTCCACCAGCGAATACGCTCCACCAGCTTCTCGCCCACCTCGCGCGTCACCGCACGGCGGGTCAGGGTATGCTCCACGCCATAAAGCTCCGGCGTTTCGGACAGGATCGCCGTGCCGCCATGGCGCACCAGGATATCCATCGCCGCGCCGAGCGCCGGATTGGCGGTAATGGAAGAAAAGCCATCCGAACCGCCGCATTGCAGACCGACCGTGATATGGCTGGCCGAAACCGTGCTGCGCTTCACGTCATTGGCGGCGGGTAGAATCTTCTTCACCGCTTCAATGCCTGCTTCGATGGTCTTGCGCGTGCCGCCGGTCTCCTGCATCACGAAAGTGACCAGATTGGCGCTGCGCTCCAGACCCTGCTCGGCCATCATGCCATCAAGCTGGTTGCGTTCGCAGCCAAGCCCGATCACCACCACAGCGGCCAGGTTGGCATGGCGGATATAGCCGCCGAGCGTACGGCGCAGCAACGCCATCGCCTCGCCGGTCATCTCCATGCCGCAGCCGAGCGCATGGGCGAAAGCCACCACACCATCGACATTGGGAAAATCAGCCAATCGCTCCTCAGTGAAATGCCGTGCCACCGCATGCACCACCGTGGCCGAGCAGTTCACGGTGGAGACGATGCCGATAAAGTTGCGTGTGCCGACGCGGCCATCCGAGCGCACGATGCCCTGGAAGGTGGCACGCTCGGCCTCAGGCAGCAGTTCAACCGGCTTGTAGAATTGCGCATGCTCGTAGTCGCGGTCGAATTCGCGGAATTCGGTGTTGTGATTGTGCAGCATCGAGCCGGCACGGATATCCTCTGCCGCGAAGCCGACGGTGACGTTGTATTTCAGGATCGGCTCGCCCTTGCTGATATCGCGGGCGGCAATCTTATAGCCAGCCGATGCCTTGTCGCGGATCAGGAAACGCGGATGCCGGTTGTCGCCATCCACCGGCATGCCCGGCACCACATCGATGCGGGCGACCACGGTGTTGTCATCCGGGTGCAGGCGGATCACGGGGCCAATCAGGCGCTTGGCATGCAGGTCGATCATCGACATGGGGCTTACTCACAGGCTGGAAGATCAGGGGCTGGAAGAGAATGGGGTCGAACCATGTTACCGGTAACATGAAACGCCCGGAGCCTACCCCGGAAAAGCCGCTTTGGCTATACTGCTTGTGTAATGCGCGCCAAGAAATCCCCTGCTGCACCCGCGAAGAAGCCGGCGAAAGTGCCGACTTTGGCCGATATTGCCGCCGCCGTAGGTGTCACCAAGATCACGGTTTCCCGCGCCTTCAACACGCCGGACCAGCTCTCGCCCGATACGCTGGCCAAGATCCGCGCCACCGCCAGGAAGCTCGGCTACACGCCCAACCTGCTGGCCGGTTCGCTCTCGTCGGCCCGCAGCAAGCTGATCGTAGCCCTGGTGCCCAGCATCAGCGGCGCCATGTTCACCAGCACCATGCAGCAGGTGGCGGCGCATCTGCAAAGCCAGGGTTATCAGCTCCTGATCGGCCAGGCCGGCTATGACGAAGCCAGCGAGGAAGCCCTGCTCGGCGCCGTGATCGGCCGGCGGCCGGATGGCATCATCCTCACCGGCATCGTGCATTCCGAGGCTTCACGGCGGCAATTGCGCGCCGCGCGCATCCCGGTCGTCGAAACCTGGGACCTGACACCGAAACCGATCAACATGCTGGTCGGCTTTTCGCACCCCGCGATCGGCAAGGCGGCGGCCGAGCATCTGTATGAGCGCGGCAGCCGCCGCGCTGCCGTAATCTCACCGGACGACCGCCGCGCCAAACTGCGCGCCAAGGCTTTCGTCGCACGCTTCCGTCAGCTTTGCGGCTGGCAGGCTCCGGTGCTGGAAGCAGAGGCGCCAACCCCGATGGGCGACGGTCGCAACGCGCTTGCTGAATTGCTACGACACAGTGGCGATATCGACGGCGTGTTCTGCGGTTCCGACAATCTGGCACTTGGCGCGGCCATCGAAGCCAAGGCGCGCGGTATGGCCGTGCCGCAACAACTGAAGCTGATCGGCTATGGCGACCAGAGCTATGGCAAGGATGCCGACCCGCCCTTGACCAGCCTGCGCATTGAAGGCGGCGAGATCGGCCGCCTGGCCGCCGCCATGCTGGTGGCGCGCGCGACAGGGCAGCCGGTGGCGCAGCGTATCGTCGATGTCGGCTTCACGCTGGTGCAGCGCGGCAGCAGCTAGGTCTGGGACAGGTGTTTTTCAAAGTAGACGCGGTTGAAGCCGCTTTCCGTGCGGCGCGCCACCTCGACATAGCCGAGCCTGGGATAGATTGAGAGATTCTCGGTCATCTTCTCGTTGGTATAGAGCCGCACGATATTCATGCCGCCTTGCCGCGCGGTGTTTTCGCAAAAGCCGATCAGCGTGCGGCCAACACCGCGCCCGGCTGCCTGCGGCAGCACCGCCACGTTTTCCAGCAGCATATGCCCCGCTTCGGCATAGAACACGATGAAACCAAGAAAGCCGCCCTGCTCATCCACCGCAACATAGATCTGCCTTGCCGCAATCTGTGCAGCAAAATCGGCCACCATCGGCGCAGGCTTGCGCCCGATCAGGGGGATATAGCGGGCATAGGCCTGCTCGGCGCAATTCCTGATTTCGGCTTCATCACTGGTGACGGCTTGGCGGATCATGTCGCTCATCTCACTGCCTCAAGGCCGGCAGCTAAGCCCAGCAGCTAGGCTTTGTCCTTGCTCGCCTGGCCCTCGGCCATTTCAAGCAGGCGCGGCGCCCGCATCGCCACATCGCTGAGGATGGTTTCCGCCACCGTGAGGCGCTTGCGCGCATCAGGATCCAGCAGATGGCTCATCTGCGCGCGGTCGATATGCGCCACCGTTTCCTTCATCTCCCACAGCGTGGCGAGAAACACCTTCTGCGCCCCCATCGGCAGGGTGGAGGCGCTTTCCAGCGCTGGAAAGACGCGCAGGATCACATCGATCTTCATGCGCAGCAGGTTGGTGATCAGGTTGGTGTGATAATCGCGCAGCTTCTCCAGCGCCGCCTTCTCGGCATGCGCCATACGGTCCTCGATCAGCACGATCACGCCTTCGATTTCGGTCAACGATTCGCGGTATTCGTAATACGGCTCGAAGGCCAGTTTCGAGATACGCTCGATGGCGCTGTCCGCCTTCTTGGCGGCGCGGCGTGTCTGCTTCTCCAGCGCCTGCAGCAGCGACTGGATCTCGGCCAGCGTATAGGTCTTATGGGCGATACCAACCATGGTACTGCCCATATTAACCATGACCACCAGCCGATCCCAGGGCTACCGGCCGATCCCGGTGCTACCAACCAATAAATGTGATGATGCCGACAATGGCGAAGGCCGCTGCCGCCACCTTGCGCACCAGATCGAGCGGCAGCCGGCGCATCAGCTTCTCGCCCAGGAACACCACCGGGGCATTGACCGCGAAGAGGCCCAGCGTGGAGGCCGCCGTCACGATCAAGACCTCACCGTAGCGTGCCGCCAGGGCGGTGGTCGCCACCTGGGTCTTGTCGCCGATCTCGGCCAGGAAGAATGCCACCAGGGTGCCCATGAAGGCGCCGAAGCGGCTCATTTTCACCGGCGCATCATCATCTTCCAGGGTATCGGGCTTCAGCGTCCAGATCGCCATGGCGATGAAGGAGGCGCCCAGAGCCCAGCGCAGGTATTTCGGCTCCACCAGGCCGTCCAACCAGACCCCGGCCCAGGCGGCAACAGCATGGTTGGCCACGGTGGCAACCAGGATGCCGGCCATGATCGGCCAGGGACGGCGGAATTTCGCGGCAAGCAGAAGGGAGAGAAGCTGGGTCTTGTCGCCGATCTCGGCGATGGCGACGAGGCCGAATACAGTGAAGAAGGCTTCGAGCATTGGGGCAGTACCACGGGATCAGGCATCGACAAGGCCAATGGCTTACCCACCGCGCCCGATCCCCGGTTGCGGTGGAGGAAGCCAAAGGTCTCGCCAGGCCGATGGGCCGGAAGCGCCAAGGGCGCCGGCTGCTGGTCCGGCATCCCTAGTCTGTTGACGCTTCCCCCGCTCACGGCCGAATCCGGGCCGGGCGGGAGGCTACTCCCCAATGGAACGCCCCTTCTATAGCCCGGCGCCGGCCGCCGCGCCAATAGCCCCGCCCGCGTAAAATAAATATAATAACCAGTACGATACATAAGCGGGTATTTTACACCAAGTCATTGGCTGATTTGGACAAATTATGCCTTATGGCATCACACCGGGCTTTGCCGGAATGGCCAGGAGTGCTATTCTGCGTTTCACATACTGAAACCAGTATCTCCTTGAGCAGCTCTCTCCATGCAGACCCCGCCGAACTATCTCAAAGCCTGGCGCCTTCATTCCAAGCTGACTCTGACCGAGGCGGCGGAACGGGCGGATTGCACGCCCTCGGCTCTCAGCAAGCTGGAAAACAGCCGACTGCGAGTGACAGACAAGTGGCTGCATCGACTGGCGGCGGTGTATGGCCGCAGCCCGGCCGCGCTGCTGGGTGAGCCCGGTCTCGGCGCCGATGCCGATCTGGTGCCAGGCAATATTGACCCCGATGATGCCGCCGGCGTGGCGAAAGCCTGGGGCAAATTGTCGTCCAGCCACCGCGCCCACCTGCTGTCGATCATCGAAGCCGCCGCCACCGGTGACCGCGAGGAGCAGGCTTTCCTGGATGCGGATATTCATGCGCGCGATATCGGCGCCGCCCTGGGGCTGACCCTCAAGGCTTTCCAACGCCTCCATTTGATTGAGCGGGCACTGAAGCAGCGCGCCGAGCGCGAAGCTACGGCGGGCCGTTCTGGCGTGGTGGTAGAGCAGGGCCTGCCCGAAAACTACTGAACGCTCGTCCTATACCTGCAAATAAAGGTACCAGCACAAGCTAAAAGTCGGTATTATCGGCCTCGGGACATGCTGTTTCGGGGTTGATTACAGGGCTATGCTCACTTCGAGTAAGCGCCATACGATTCACCACGAGGACAACTCCGTGGTGCAGATCGACTACATAGATATCAATGAGGCTGCCGTCAGCGACGGCAAGGCATCCCTGGCGCTCGAAATCTATCAGCGCTTTGGCCATCGCCATAGCGAGGCCGCCGCCTTCCTGAAACGCGCCCGCTGGATTTTTGCTCCGGACCCGGCACATCTCGTCGATGTGTCCGCCGATCACTACGACGATTTCGTGATGATCGACCAGGAAGCGCACCCCTTCGTCATGGACGGCGAGAATTATGTCGGCCGCCCGGTCGGGCTGATCGAGTCCAGCCCGGCCAAGCAGGTTGCGGTGCATACCTATTGTCAGGTGAAGGAAACCAGGCGCGCATCCTATTACACCGTGACCATGCCGGAACGCGTCTATCAGCGCCTGATGTTTCCCTTCTTCACTGGCGACAAGGTGACGCTGATCGTTACCCTGGTGCATCCGCTGCTGAGCCGTCGCCGCCTGAGCGAAGTGCTGCACTGAGCCAAGCCCACTGAAAAGCAAAAGCCGCGCGCAACCCTGTTGCGCGCGGCTTTTTTTTATTGCACGCGGCTTAAGCCGCGACGCTGGCCTGCTTCGTCAGACTTGGTACATGCGGACCGGCGGCAATCTGCTTCAGCATCCCTGCCCGCGAGATATAGGTGGTGAAGAGCCTGGAATTCTGCCCCACGGTCTGCAGGAAGCCTTCCATCGAAGCATCCAGACGCTCATAGCCATAGCCGTCCGGGCGCAGCGGCAGGCCGTTATTCTTCAGGCCCTCGAACACCACGCCGCAATGATGATCGACATTGAAGTATTGCAGCGAACGTGCCCGTACCAGGCGGGTAAGATAGAAATTGAGATGCCGGCCGCGATGCTCGGGGTTCACCCAGAGGCCGCCGTGATGGCCGATGCGGCCGGTATAGTCACGGCTGTTCGGATGCACCACGCGCGGGTAGGCCAGAGGCGGTATATACTGCGACCAGAGCCGGCCGGACCGCAGGAAGGAAATCCAGCCGCCGGGCAGGTCAAACAACCGGTACGCGATACAGGCCACCGGGGTGTCGCCCTGCATCACCCGCAGCCAGTAATTGTCGTCGCCGGGCGGCAGCTCATGGTGGCGCGGGTTGAAGGTGGCGTTGATGCCGATGGTCTTGGGCTGATGCTGGAGGAAATTGACCCAGTCGCGCAAATCCGGCTCGATATAGATGCTGTACTGCATCTCCTCCAGATGGCCGAGAATCCCTTCAATATACGATTGTGACGTATAGGGGGTCTTGCGCATGGCGTCGTGGTCCTTTCACTGGGTCGTAGGTGGCTGATTCCGTTGAAGTGGTTGTATCCGGATACTGATTTTCTAATGCCGTTATGGTTAACAGCGGGTTTAAGGGGCGGTATTCAGAGACCGCAGAGGTTGTGAACCAGGAAAGTGCAGAAATTTTCCATAAACGACATTTTTTCTTGCAAATTTTTCCAAAGCGGACAATTCTGGAACTACATACTGTTTGGAATGTGTCGGCCCCGCGTTGATACAGACCGCATCAGACGCAACACCTGGAGGGTATCCGTGTCCAAGCCACCGAAAACGAGTCCGAATCCCCATGACATCCTGGTCGGCGCGCGCCTGCGCGAGGCCCGTACCCTTGCCGGCATGAGCCAGACTGTTCTCGGCCAGGCGGTGGGCATCACCTTCCAGCAGATCCAGAAATACGAAAAAGGGTTGAATCGCATCGGCGCCAGCCGCCTGATGCAGTTCTCCAACATCCTGAATGTCACCCCGTCCTTCTTCTTTGAGGACATCAAGGGCAACTCACCGCTCGGCCCGGTCGACTCTGCCGATCAGAACGAGACCCGCTTTGATTATGGCGATGCCTCGCGCCGTCAGGCCCTGGAGCTGGTGCGCTATTTCGGCCGCATCCCGAGCTCTGACCTGCGCGCCACCATCTTCGAGCTGGTGAAGACCGCGGCGAAGAACCTGCAGCCGGCCACCAGCACCGCGCCGAACGCCGAAGCCTGATCGACACAGCGACGGGTGCCGGTCGATACCGGTGCCCGCGCTTGCGGTGCATGAACATGGCACCGCTTTCGTACTTGGCATGATTGCCGGCGGCGCATAGCATCCTATGCATGTGCCAGCAGATACTCACTCCCCCATAGCGCTAGATGGTCGCGCGAATTCAGACCGTCGCCTTCCAGGGCATCGATGTGCTGCCGGTGGACGTGCAGGTGCAGGTCAGCGCCGGGCTGCCGGCCTTCACCGTGGTTGGCCTTGCCGACAAAGCCGTGGCAGAAAGCCGCGAGCGGGTACGCTCGGCCCTCGGCGCCATAGGCCTCGGCCTGCCGCCGAAGCGCATCACCGTCAACCTTGCACCCGCCGACCTGCCGAAGGAAGGCAGTCATTTCGACCTGCCGATCGCCCTGGCCCTGCTCGCCGCCATGGGCGTGCTGCCGGTCGATCTGCTGGATGAGCATGTGGCGCTCGGCGAACTGGCGCTGGATGGTGCCATTGGCGCGGTGGCCGGCGTGCTGCCCGCCGCCATCGCCGCCAATGCCCTGGGCAAAAGCCTGATCTGCCCCGGACGCCAGGGCGGTGAAGCGGCCTGGGCCGGCGGTGAGGCAGCCGTGGTTGCGGCGCCGAGCCTGCTGGCCCTGGTCAATCACTTCAAGGGCAGCCAGGTATTGCCGGTGCCGCGCGCGGAAGCGGCTGAGGATGCGTTAACGCATCTCGACCTGCGCGACATCAAGGGCCAGGAAAGCGCCAAGCGCGCGCTGGAAGTGGCGGCGGCTGGCGGCCATAACCTGCTGCTGATCGGCCCGCCGGGTGCCGGCAAGTCAATGCTGGCGCAGCGCCTACCCGGCCTGCTGCCGCCGCTCGATACCAGCGAAATTTTGGAGGTGAGCATGATCGCCTCGCTGGCCGGGCAGATCGAGAATGGCCGCCTCACCCGCCGCCGCCCGTTCCGCAACCCGCATCATTCCGCATCCATGGCGGCGCTGATCGGCGGCGGCCATCGCGCCAAACCCGGCGAGGTGAGCCTGGCGCATCTCGGCGTGCTGTTCCTGGATGAACTGCCGGAATTCGGCCGCACCGTGCTCGACAGCCTGCGCCAGCCGCTGGAATCAGGCCGCGCCGTGGTGGCGCGCGCCAATGCCCATGTCTCCTATCCGGCGCGCTTTCAATTGGTGGCGGCGATGAATCCCTGCCGCTGCGGCTATCTCGCCGATCCGGCACAGGCCTGCTCGAAAGCACCGCGCTGCGGCCAGGATTACCAGACGCGCATATCGGGGCCGCTGTTTGACCGCATCGACCTGCATCTCGATGTGCCTGCCGTGGAAGCCGCCGATCTCTCCCTGCCCAGCCCGCGCGAGGGCTCTGCGGAAGTTGCCGCACGGGTGCTGGCAGCACGCGACATCCAGCGCCGGCGTTACGCGGGCACCAGCAATGGCGACATGCCGGTGCGCAGCAATGCCGATGCCGATGGTGAATTGCTCGAACGCGTCGCCACGCCCGATGCACCGGGCCGCAGCTTGCTCACCGAGGCAGCCACCCGCTTGCGCCTCACGGCACGCGGCTATCACCGCGTGCTGCGCGTTGCCCGCACGCTGGCCGATCTGGAGGGCAGCGACAGTGTGCGCCGGCTGCATGTGGCCGAAGCCCTGAGCTATCGGCGTATTGCTTTGGCACGATAGTTAAAACGTCAACGCCAAGCTGAGTATCAAGACCGCCGCCAACATGCCATTCACCAGCCGCGCGGTTCGGGCATCGCGCAGATGCCGTGCCAGCAGGGCGCCGAACAGACCCCAGGCGAGATGGATCAGCAGGATCATCAGGCATAGCAGCGCGATCTTGAACGCAGCATCGGCCAGCGGCATTGCGGGCAGCAGGCTGTGGCCGGAATAAACCGCGCCAATGGCGAGATAGGCTTTCGGATTGGCCAGCGCCAGCAGATAGCCGGCAAGCCAGCCCGGCGCATGGCTGGCGCCTTGTGCCGGCTGCAAGGGCGGCGCAGTAGCTATGCGCCAGGCGAGATAAAGCCAGTAAACCGCCGCCGCCAGGCGCAATGGCAGAGCCGCCTCTGGCCAGGCCAGCAGCAATGCGGAAACACCCATGGCGACCAGCAGCAGCACGGAAATGGTGCCGAGCACCAGCCCGGCACCATAATGCAACGAGGCGCGCAACCCGAAGCTGGCGGCCACCGCCGTGAGGCTGACCGTGGATGGACCTGGACTGCCCATGATGATCACTGCCGCCAGGAGCAAGGATGCTGCTGCCATTGCCATATGGTCCTCCGCCATTGCCTGGGGCAGAGATGGCGTGAAGCAACGCGGCAGTCTTGTACAGATGTGCCTTAAGCCTGCGCGAGCATTGATTTGGCGACAGCGCCGATACCGCTGACCGGATCGATCAGATGCAGCCGCAATACCCAGCGGCGCGGGCGGCCCAATGCATCAGGCTGGCGCAGGCGATCCGGATTTTCAGCACAGATGCGGTGGCGCTGCGGCAACCAAGGCACATGCAGATGCGGGAATTCACCGGCCTGATGCCCGACATGGCGGCCACCAAGCTGCCAGCCGGAATCGTGCGCCGCCTGTACCGCGATGGCATGCAGACCGGCACCCGTGATATCGGGTTTATCAAAATAGGCCTGGCGCAGATTCTGGTGGATGCGCGCCAGATCACGGTGCAGCCACTGGCCGCGCGCAGCATCGCCCAGCATAAAGCTGACGCCGATATCGATACCCCAGATTTCCAATACCGGGCCGAAATCCAATGTCACCATATCCTGCGAGGCCAGACGCAATACCGGCAAGCTAAGCGTGGTATCGGCTGTGGTGTTGCGGCCAGCCAGCGCAATGCGCTGATGCCAATGATGATCGATGCCATAAAGCTGCTGCGCCAGGGCATAGATATCATGATCAACCTCGCGCTCGCTGCGGCCAGGACGGATCAAACCCGCCGCAATGATGGCTGCGATGAAGTCCTGCACGGCTGGCGGCAAATCACCGGCAACGAGGTCTCCAATTGGCGGCTGCATGACCGGCGCGGCCGGCACCAGATCCGGCCATGGCGCGGCCTCGGCAACAGCCTCACCGAAGAACTCATGCTCGCGGTCCATGCCGGCAATGCCTCAATGGGTCTGCGTCAGGGCGTCTTGCGGCACGGGTTCCTGTAAGGCCTCGCCGAGTGCCTCGCGCTGCGTTGCTGCCAGGGCAAACGAAACACCGAAGCCGTCGCTGGTGCGCAACGTCACCATCACCACGCCGGGATCAGTGGTGGTTTCCAACACCCAGGAACCCAGCGGGTGCACATAGCGCAGCGATTCATCCTGATAGCGGTTACGCAGCGCCCGTTCGATCAGGCTCGGCAATGTCATCCCCAGCGCACCGGCCTGATCCACCGGCAATTGCAGCACCGTAGCCGCACCCGAAGCGTCGCGCAGGCCCAGCCGCACCACACTGCCGTCGGCGCTGACTTCGCAGTTGGTCAATTCACGGCCCTCGATCTCCATCATCCTGCCCCGCCATCGTTATATCCACAAGACTATAACGGTGGGCCGCGCCCTTGGGAAGGGCTGTTCGCTCCTTCTACAGGGTTGGGTCAATGGGGATCAGCCGGCGAAACCGCCGGCGGCTAGGAAGGCGGCTTCCTCGGGCGTACTGATGCGGCCAAGAATCTCGTTGCGGTGAGGAAACCGGCCGAAACCGCGGATAATGTCGCGATGGCCCTCGGCATGGCGCAAGGGTTCTTCGCCCAAGGGCCGCTGCAAGGCCACGGAATAATCCTGATCCGCCAAGGCTTCGGAATGAGCAAAGGGCAGATAGATGAACAGCCGCAGCTCCGGCTCGATGCGCAGGTCGAGACCGGTCTCGATCACCCGCGCTGCCGCCGCGCGTGCCTGGGCATCGCTGGCATACATGCGCGGCGAGCCACGGAAGCAGTTGCGCGGAAATTGATCCAGCAGCAACAGCAGCGCCAGCGCGCCTTCGGCATCATCAAGCCAGTGATCGAGTTCGCCACGCGCCGCCTGCTCATGCAGGCTGAGGAAACGGGCGCGGAAAACATCATCGAAAGCCGCATTCTTGCTGAACCAGCTTTGCGGTCCGGCTGCGCGCCAGAAAGCGGTGATGCTGGCGGCATCGGCAAACGTGGCTTCAGGCAGCAAGCGGACAATCCATGCGCTGCGGTTCGGCATGCACGCCGACAATGATGCGGTCGACAGTGTGGCCATCCTGGCTCAGCGGCAGCAGCAGCTTGAGCATCTGTGGATACACCACACTGTTATGGGAATTATCATGCAGGAAGCGCACCGGCTGGCGCGTCGCGACGCAGCAGCGATAATGCTGTTCCGTGCTGGTGCGGCCACGAGTGAGATCATCGAGATAACGGTTGGTGACGCCGCTGCCGCGATAATCATCGATATGCATGCCGGAGAGCGCGACGCGGAAACGCATATCCGCGTCATCATCGCCCTGCTGGCGCTCCACCGCGATTACCGCGATATGGCCAAGCCAGGGACGCAGTTCCAGCGGACCGAAACCTGAGCGGTCCGGCAGCAGACGGCTACGCCGCTTGAGACACCAATACGCTTCCAACGCCTGCAAATGCTCTGGCAACTGCATTATCGGCCTCCCGCCTTATTTGTGGCCCGGTTATAGCCGCCGAACAGGGCGGCGGCTGTATCGACGGTCACAGCCGAAGATTGGAAATCTCTTCAAGGGTTAGACCAAATGCTGCCAAAGGCTGGGGTTGTATTCCGCCGCACGATTTGCCAGAGTGGCAGTGTTCCACATAGTGGAACACTTTAGGGGCGTAGAATGTCGGACAATACACCAAAAACCCCCGCAATCCCCGAAGCCCAGGCCGATCTGGGCCGCCGCATCCGGCTGTTCCGGGAATTCCGAGAATTGTCGCAGGCACAATTGGC
Source organism: Ferrovibrio sp. (assembly GCF_965278975.1). Classification (GTDB taxonomy): domain Bacteria; phylum Pseudomonadota; class Alphaproteobacteria; order Ferrovibrionales; family Ferrovibrionaceae; genus Ferrovibrio. The sequence continues at coordinate 2,737,139 of NZ_OZ257126.1, read as the reverse complement.
GCGGGCCTGCCGCTGCCGCATCGCCATGCTGGCGGATTATGAAGCCGGGTATCGCCGGGTATCGCCGCGCCTGCTAGGCCGGATCGCCGACGTGCTTGGCTTCGAGCGCGCCTCCTTCACCAGCCGCGCCCAGGAAAGCGCCGGCGACTTCGAAATCGAGCGCCTCACCTTCCTGTTCGGCCAGATCGAGTCTGACCGCGAACGCGGCAAGCTGCTGCGTGCCGTGGCGCAGTTGGTGGACGAACACGGCGCCAAGCCGCATTAGGTTGGCAGCACCAAGACCGCCCCGCATCCAGCGCGAATCCCTGCCCGGTTCATTGCCAAGCAGCGCGGGTATTGTTACGGTTTTATTACAAACCATAACATCCCGGGAGGGAATCCATGCGTCTCGCTCGCCGCCATCTGCTGGCCGCCGCCACACTCGCCCTGATCGCTGCTGCCCCCACCCTGTCGCAGGCCCAGGCGCTGGAAGACAAGGTGGTGGTGATCACCTCCTTCCCGAAGGATCTCACCGGCCCCTATGCCACCGCCTTCGAGAAGAAATATCCCGGCACCAAGGTGGAAGTGCAGAACCGCAACACCACGGCAGCGGTGGCCTATATCCGCGAAACGCAGAGCAATCCGCCGGACCTGTTCTGGGTCTCGGCGCCCGATGCCTTCGAAGTACTGAAGAAGAACAAGCTGCTGAGCCCCTACAAGCTCAAGGCCAGCGGCATCCCGGAAAAGGTCGGCGCCTTCCCGATCAATGATCCCGAGGGCCATTTCTTCGGCTTCGCTGCCTCGGGCTACGGCATCATGTATAATTCGCGCTACATGCAGGGCAACAAGTTGCCGGCGCCGAAGGAATGGGACGACCTGAAGAAGCCGATCTATGCCGGCCATGTCGGCATCTCGGCGCCATCGCGTTCCGGCACCACGCATCTCACCGTCGAAACCATCCTGCAGGGCGAAGGCTGGGCCAAGGGCTGGGCTACGCTGCTGGAAATCGGCGGCAACCTGGTCACCGTGTCGGACCGCAGCTTCGGCGTACCCGATGCGGTGAATAGCGGCCAGTATGGCCTCGGCATCGTGATCGACTTCTTCGGCCTTGCCGCCAAGGCCAGCGGCTTCCCGGTGGAATTCGTCTATCCCGAACTCACCACCATCGTGCCGGCCAGCATCGGCATCATCAACAACGCCAAGAACCGCAAGGCGGCCGAGGCTTTCGTGGAATTCCTGATGTCGCCCGAGGGCCAGGAAATCCTGCTGGAGCCGAAGATCCGCCGCCTGCCGGTGCGCCCGGAAACCTATGCCAAGGCACCGGCGGATTACCCGAACCCGTTCAAGAACACCAAGCTGGGCGCCAAGGTGGCGTTTGATTCTGATCTCTCGGAAGCGCGCTACGAACTGGTGAACTCGCTCTATGACCGCCTGGTCACTTTCCGCCTCAAGGAATTGAACGACGCCTGGAAGACGATCCATGCCGCCGATGCGGCGGTGGCAAAGAAAAAGACGCCGCAGGCCGAGAAGCTACTGGCCGATGCCCGCGCCAAGGCAACCGCGATCCCGCTCAGCGACAAGGAAGCCAGCGACCCGGCGATTGCCGGTGCCTTCCAGCCGACCTCGAAGGAAAAGCCGGCGCAGGCACGCCAGGCACAGTTTGAAGAACAGTGGGATGCCTTCGCCAAGAAGAACTATGCCGAGGCCAAGGCGCTGGCCGAGCAGGCAGTGAAGGCGGCGAAGTAACGTGCAGGCGTTTTCGTTCGGGCGCGGGGGCGGTTTCGCCCTCGCGCTGGCCGCCCTGGTCGGCCTGTTCCTGCTGCTGTTCCTGGCACTGCCGGTACTGAGCGTGGTGCTCACCGCCTTCCGCGGCAGCGATGGCGGCTTCACGCTGGTGCATTTCGCCGATTTCTTCGGCACGGCTTTATTCCGCGAAAGCTTCTTCAATTCCTTCTATGTCGCGGTGATGAGCGTGATCTGGGCCACCCTGATCGCCGTGCCGCTGGCCTATCTGTTGGCCCGCTTCCGCTTTCCCGGCGCCGGCCTGATCCAGGCGCTGGGCGTGATCCCGCTGGTGATGCCGCCTTTTGTCGGTGCCGTGGCGATGCAGTTGATCTTTGGCCGCAATGGCAGCGTCAACCTGCTGCTGAATGACTGGTTCGGCTTCCGCATCGGCTTCATGGAAGGGCTGAACGGCGTCGTTTTCGTCGAGGCGCTGCATTATTTCCCCTTCATCCTGCTCAACCTGACGGCGGCGCTGAACAATATCGACAGCGCCATGGAGGAAGCGGCGCAGAATCTCGGTTCGCATGGCTTCGGGCTATTCCGCCGCATCGTCTTTCCGCTCGCCCTGCCCGGCTATGTCGCCGGCGCCTCGCTGGTTTTCGTCAAGGTGTTCGACGATCTCGGCACGCCGCTGCTCTTGAGCGTCACCAACATGCTGGCGCCGCAGGCCTATCTGCGCATCACCTCGGTCGGCATGGGCGACCCGATGGGCTATGTCATCGCCGTGATCCTGGTCGGCTTCTCGCTTGCCGCCATGGCGCTTTCGGCACTGGCCTTGCGCGGCAAGGATTACTCGACGCAGCAGCGCGGCGGCGGCGGCCTGGGCCGGCGCCAGTTGAGCCGGCCGCAGATGCTGCTGGCCTGGAGCTTCATCGTTGTCGCCCTGCTGGTGGCACTGAGTCCGCATATCGGCATCCTGCTGCTCTCGCTCGGCACCATCTGGAGCTTCAGCGTGCTGCCCGATGCCTTCACCTTCCAGCATTACATCACTGCCTGGAATGAATCGGCGCATCAGATCGGCAACACGGTGATCTATTGCGGCCTGGCGGCGCTGATCGATCTGGTGCTGGGCACGGCAATCGCCTGGCTGATCCTGCGCACCAAGCTGCCGGCACGGCAGCTGCTGGATCAGATCGCCACGGCGGCACTGGCCGTACCCGGCCTGGTACTCGGCATCGGCCTGCTCAGGCTTTATTTCGAGGTCAAGCTGCCGGACGGCTCATCGCTCGCCACCTTCTGGGGCATGCTGGTGATCGCCTATGCCATCCGCCGCCTGCCCTATGCCCTGCGTGCCTGCGTCGCGGCCCTGCAGCAACTGCATGTCAGCCTGGAGGAAGCCGCCGAGATGCTCGGTGCCGGCAAGCTCACCACGCTGCGCCGCATCGTCGTGCCGCTGATGACCGGCGGACTGGCCGCCGCCTTCGTCACCAGCTTCGCTACGGCGGCTGTGGAACTCTCGGCTACCCTGATGCTGGTGACGCGCGATGTTTCGGCGCCGATTTCCTATGGCATCTACACCGCGATGCAGACTCCGGCCGGGCGCGGCCCTGGTGCGGCGCTGGGCATCATCGCCGTGCTGCTGGTGGCTGTGGGCAGCTTCGTTTCCTACCGCATCGCCGAACACGACCGGGCGAAACGCGGCCTGCGTGCCGTGGAGTAAGGAGAGAGACATGAGCAATGGCGTTGATATTGCCGGGGTGCGTTTCCGCTATGGTGCGCAGACCATCCTCGATGGCGTGTCGCTCGATATTGCGCGCGGCGAATTCTTTGCCTTCCTCGGGCCATCGGGTTCGGGCAAGACCACGCTGCTGCGCCTGGTTGCCGGTTTCGGCCAACCCGACGAAGGCAGCATCCGCGTCAATGGCCGCGATGTGACGCGCCTGCCGCCCTGGCAGCGCAATGTCGGCATGGTGTTCCAGTCCTACGCCCTGTGGCCGCATATGACCGTGGCGGAGAACGTGGCCTTCGGCCTGGAGCAGCGCAAGGTGCCGCGCGCCGAGATCGCCACGCGCGTGCAGCAGGCACTCGACCTTGTGGGCCTGCATGCCTATGGCGCAAGGCGGCCAAGCCAGCTTTCCGGCGGCCAGCAGCAGCGCGTCGCCCTGGCGCGCACCCTGGTGGTGCAGCCGGAGGTGCTGCTGCTGGATGAGCCGCTGTCCAATCTGGATGCCAAACTGCGCGAGGAGATGCGCGAGGAATTGCGCGACCTGCAGCGCCGCACCGGCCTCACCACCATCTTCGTCACCCATGACCAGGAAGAAGCCAACGCGGTATCCGACCGCATGGCTTTGCTGGATGGCGGACGTATCCAGCAGATCGGCCGCCCGGTTGATCTATATGACCGCCCGGCCAACCGCTTCGTCGCCGGCTTCCTCGGTTCCGCCACGCTGATCGAGGGCAATGTGCGCCAGGGCCGCTTCGAGGCCGAGGCGATTATGCTGCCCATGCAGGCGCAGGATGGCCCGGCCTGCCTCGCCTTGCGGCCACAGAGTTTGGCCCTGGGTCTGGGCCTGGGCGAAAGCGGCGGCCTCAGCGGCCAGGTGGCGAGCCGGCAATTCCTGGGCGGCATGGTGCGCTATGCCGTGCAGGTCGGCCCGCACCGGCTGCATGTCGACCGCCTGCACCGCCCGGGCGAAGCGGTGTACGAGCCCGGCGGGATTGTATCGGTACAAGTGCCCGACGACGCGGTTTTGCTGCTGCGGGACTAGGCTCGCTCTGCCTGCTCGGCTAATCTGCGGCCAAGCAGAGGAAACGAACCAGCATGTCCACATCATCCCTCCCCGCGCTCGCCCAGGGCGTCAATGATCTGCGCGCCTCGGAAATCCGCGAGCTGCTCAAGCTGATCAACCGCCCGGAGATCATCTCCTTTGCCGGCGGGATTCCCGACCCGGCGATGTTCCCGCTGGAAACCATCTCCAAGGCCTATGCCGAGATCATGGGCGACCCGGCCCGCGCCGCCGATGCCTTCCAGTATTCCATCAGCGAAGGCTACCTGCCGTTGCGCGAGTGGATCGCCGGCTATCTGCAGGGCCATGGCATCAAGGCCGAGGCCGATCGCATCCTGATCACCAGCGGCGCGCAGCAGGCGCTGGATTTCCTCGGCCGCGCCTTCATCAATGCCGGCGATGGCCTGGTGGTGACCGACCCGAGCTATCTCGGCGCCATCCAGGTATTCGGCACCTACCAGCCCAATTTCATCGCCGTGCCGATGGATGCCGAAGGCGCCAAGCTGAAAGAGCTGGAAGCCGCCTTCGCGCAAAAGCCGAAATTCTTCTATCTCACCCCGGATTTCTGCAATCCGGCAGGTATCACCACATCGCTGGCGCGGCGCCAGGCAATCCTTGATCTCGCCTACAAGTACAATGTCGCGATCCTGGAAGATTCGCCCTACGAGGAACTGCGCTACGATGGCGAGCGCATCCCGAGCTTCGCCGCCCTGGAAGCCAAGCGCGCCGATAACCGCCAGCTCACCATCTATGTCGGCAGCCTGTCCAAGGTACTGACCCCGGCATTGCGCATCGGCTGGATCGCGGCGGACGCGGCGCTGATCAACAAGCTGGTGCTGCTGAAACAGGCCTCCGACCTGCATTGCTCCACCGTGAACCAGATCATCGCCAATGAACTGGCGCGTTCCTCGCACGCCATCCAGGTAGCCAAGCTGCGCCCGACCTACAAGGCACGCCGCGATGCCATGCTGGCCGCCTTGAAGCGCAGCTTCCCCAAGGAAGTGACCTGGAACGTGCCCGATGGCGGCATGTTCATCTGGCTGGAATTCCCCGAAGGCATCGACGCCACGGCTCTGCTTGAGCGCGCCATCAAGGACACCAACGTGGCCTTCGTGCCGGGCTCGGCCTTCTATGCCACCGAACCGAAGCGCAACACCGCGCGCCTGAGCTTCTCGCTCGGCCAGCCGGAGCGCATCGAGGAAGGCATCGAACGCCTCGCCGCCCTGGTGCAGAACACCCTGCGCGCCAACAGCGCCGCGGCGGAATGAGCGGGCGGCGCTATTCGTCCATCAGGCTGATGCTGACGGCATAGTCGCCACGAATATCGTTCAGCGCCGCCGCTGATTTGCGGCGCCGGTCGCCGATGCATATCGGGTCACCCGGCTTGGCCTCGAATTCGCGGCGCACCACCAGTTCGCGCCCCTCCATGCTCCACCGCGACTTGTAGAGCAGATATTTGTTTTCGATCGTCATGCCCTTGGGCAGTTCGCGCAATTTCTTGCCGGGCGGCAGAGTGAGGCGAATTTCGCTGGCTTGCCGGCCCGCATAGCAGGGTGTCGGCTCCAAGCCTTGAACATCGAGCAAATCCATACTGCCGAGCAGCAGATTGCCTGGGCGATGGCCTATATCCAGCAGCAAGGGCGGCACGAATGGCACGCCATTGAGCAATTCCCGGCGGGGCATGGTCTGGAATCGGCCTGCAACGCGGTAATTCTGACCGCCTGCCTGTACATTGCCGAGTTCGTAGCGGCCAGAACCATCATAACCGAAATGACGAATCACATCGCGGGCACGCTGTTCCGAACCCGCACCCAGAATATTGAGGGCCTGCTCGCGCATCTCTAGCGCCAGGAAACCATCGGCGCTCGTCTCGGTCTGGCCATTGATACGGCCATCGCGATCCATGGTGATGCGGCTGGTGGAAGTGAGTGACGCAGGCGGCGCGTTTGGCAGGCGCTTCAAGCGCGGCTTGCTGCCCACATGCAAGCCAACCTTGCCATATTCTTCAGGCGGCAGAACACCAAACGGCGCCACGCCCGCCGTACTGTCAAGATATAGATCGAATTCCGGCAGGTAAGTGATGATATGGTCAAAATGCGACAGGGTCGCCACGCTCGGCAGCACATAGCTGTTGGTGGCATTCACCAGCACGCCTTCATGGGCAATGCCCTTGGCATTCAACAATGCCGCGAACAAGGTGACATGATCCTTGCAATCGCCATAGCGGGTCTCAAGTACCGCCATTGCCTCGCGCGGGATGAAGCCGCCTTCGCGCCCGAGATAGATCGCGACATAGCGGATACGCTGGCGCACCCAATCATAAAGCAACTCCGCCTGGCGGCGCTTGTCGGTCACGCCGGCGGTGATTTCCTCGGCAAGGGCGCGAATCTCTGGCGTCGCCTGCTCGCGGGGCTCGGCATTACTGGCATAAAACTGCCCGATGGCTTCATAGCCCGCCATGGACGAGATGAAATAGCGCGGATCGCGATCCATCGGCGAGAGCGCGGTCTGGTAGCCTGCGGCAGGCTGCTTGTTGTCCCAGGTCAGTTCAATCTGCTGATTGCCATTCACCGGCTTGTTTGAACTGTTCATACCGTGGCTTTCCAGCTTCAGCGGCAAGCTGGCCGGCGCACGAACCTGTACACGGTATTCATCCACCGGCGCCGCAACGTGCATTGCGGAACTCATGGTGAAATGACCCGGTATGATCGGCTGCAAATGGCGGCGCGTCTTCAGCAACAGGGTATCGCCGACATCGAGCTGCGGGAACACCACAACCATCTGCTTGAGATCCTTGAACAGCGCCGAATCCGAGCGCTGTGGTGCCTGGCCGGTATGAATATCCGAAGGCTGCACCGCCACCACGCGGCCATCCGCCTTGCGGTTCTCCGCTGTCAGTATTTCGTAGCGTTCTTTGCCCGCATGGAAATCCAGCTTCATCGTACTGATGATATTGATACCGGCTTCGTTGAGGATCAGATATTCGTGCGTGCTCTCGGAGACACTGCTGCCATCGGCGGCAACCTCAACCTCAATGGTGACCTTCTTGGTGCGGATGGCATGGTCCTCCGCCGCCGTATTGGTGCCAGCCAGGCCGACCGGCGTGGCGATGAACTGCGTGACATTGCGGGCCGGGCCGAGGGTATCGCCGGTCGGAGCGACAGCGAGCGGTATGCCGGGGCGCCAGTTGCGCGCCGCTGTGAGAGCCGCCCAGCGCTGCTCCGGCACCAGCAATGGCAGCATATCGTTGCGCGCCCGGGCCGCCTGCTGGAATTCTCTGTAAGTAGTGGCTTTATCCAAGGCAAGCTGGAACCAGGCATAGGCCGCAAGACGATCGGCCGGCACCGCCATGCCATCACGATAGGCCTCACCCAGGGAGAACATAGCCACGGAGTTGGTCTTGGCGGCAGCCCGCTGCAACAACTGCATGGCCTGCACCGGGTCGGCCTGCATGGCACCCTCGTAGCCGGTGAGCAGCACCGAACCATAGGTCGCCATTGCCGGAGCATATTCGGCGTCAGAGGCCTTGCGCAGATATTCAAAACCGAGAGGCAGGTTGCGTTCGACACCGCGGCCGGCGGCCAGCATCTCGGCCAGCGACAGCATTGCCCAGGCTTCGCCGCGCTGCGCATTCTGCCGCAGCAATGCCGCAGCCGCTGCAGCATCGGCACCAAGCGCCGCACCTTCCATCAAATTCTGCAGCAGAATTGCCTCGGTCGAGCTATTGGCCACCTGCTGCACCGTGGCCCGATCCGGCCCGGTGGTGACGCAGGCGGAAAGCCCCACCAGCAGCAATCCGGCAAAAGCCGCCAGCCGCCCCTTGTGCAGTCTCGTCATGGCTCACTCCCCCGTACACCCTCGGCTCGCAGCCGTGACAGCTCAACCCGGGCAGCGCGTGTTTCAATATATTCCTCAAAGCCGGCACTTGTGGCGTTCTTGAACAGGCGCGCCGCTTCGGTCTTGTCGCCGCGGGCCAGGGCAATCTGACCCTGGAAAAAGGCCAGCTCTACCTGCCGGCCGGCAAGCTGTGTCGCCTCCGACCAGGAACTGTTCTTCTGCAAGCCAAGCTCCGGCTGCGCCTTGCCCTCACCCTGCAACTCCCGCACCAAAGATACCGGCCAACGCTCGCGTTCCATGGTGGCCGGCAGTGCGGCGAGCATCGGGATCGGCGCTTCGCCTGCGCGCAATGCGGCAAGGTAGCGCCAGAGATAGGGAAACGGGCCGAATCCGGATTTATCCAGCGTTTCCATCGCCGCGCGGAATTCACCCGTCATATATTGCGCACGGCCCAGGGCATAGCGCGCGGAACCGAAATCAGGCATCAGTTCCAGACTGGTGGCGAAGGCCGCCTTGGCCGCGGCGTAATCACCACGGCCCTCCTGAATCAGCCCATAGGTAAAGCGGAAGTTCGCTTGCTCGACCTTGCCTTCGGCTCGGCTCAGGGCTTTTTCCACGGCCTCCAGAGCTTCTTCGGAGCGCCCGGCATTGTCATAGGCGGCGGCACTGCGGGCATAGACAGTCCCCATATTGGGTAGATAGCGGATCACCTCCGCCCAGGAGGCGATTGCGCCAGTATAATTCCGGCTCCATTCCTGCCACTGCGCCTTGGCCCAATGGGCCGGCCATTGCGCAGGATTAAGACGCAGCACCACATCCACGTCCGTCATCGCCTGCTCGCGAAGCCCCTGCTTGTAAGCCGCCATGGCACGCTGCAGATAAGCTGATTCCAGCAACGGAGATTGCGGCGGCAGCCGGCTGATCCAGCTGGAGCAATGCGTATAGAGCTGGCTGGCGGCGATACCGCCGTTCAGGCAGCGGAGGATATCATTCTGTTGATTAGCGGCCTGGGCGCGAACAGAATATGGAGAAGCAATAAAAACAAAGGTAAAAGCGATGAAAAATCTGATTAGAGTGATCATTGCCACCTCCTGATACAACTTTACAGGATACCCCCTCTATATTCCAGCAGAACCCTCGCTCAACACCATGATTCCCAACCAGCCCCGCACTCCCCGAGACTGGCACCATGCAAGCCGCTTATTTACAAGTACCTCATGCTGACGCCTTCCCATGACGGCAATGCCATGGCCTGCGATGTGACCATCATCGGCGGCGGCCCGGTCGGGCTGTTCGCTGTGTTCCAATGCGGCATGCTGGGCCTGCGCTGCACCCTGATTGACGCCCTGCCCGAACTTGGCGGGCAATGCAGCGCGCTCTACCCGGAAAAGCCGATCTACGACATTCCCGGCTACCCGCAGATTTCTGCCGCCGAGCTGATCCACCGGCTTGAGGCTCAGGCAGCGCCGTTTCACCCCCGCTACCTGCTCGGCCATCGCGTCGATGCCTGCCGACGCGAGGGCGAAGGCTTTGTACTCACCACCGACAAGGGTGAAGTGATCGAGACCGGCGCGGTGATCATCGCCGCCGGCGCCGGTGCCTTCGGCCCGAACCGGCCACCGCTTGCCGGCATCGAAGCCTATGAAGGCAAGGCCGTGCATTACCTGGTGCGCAGGCCTGAGGATTTCCGTGGCGCCAGCGTGGCGATTGCCGGCGGCGGCGATTCCGCCGTCGACTGGGCGCTGGCCTTGCAGGGCGTGGCGGCCCGTATCTACATGATCCACCGCCGTGCGCAATTCCGTGCCGCGCCGGAAAGTGTCGCACGACTCCAGGCCCTTGCGGGCAACGGCGTCGAATTCGTGGTGCCCTATCAGTTGAGCGGCCTGGAAGGCGATGGTGCGGCGTTGCGGGGCGTGCTGGTCGAGTCACTGGAAGGCGAAACGTGCCGACTGGAAGCGCAGCACCTGCTCGCTTTCTTCGGGCTGAAAAGCGATCTCGGGCCATTGCAGCATTGGGGCCTGGACCTGGAACGGCATCAGCTCCGTGTCGATCCCGCCACCTGCGCAACGAATGAGCCGGGCATCCACGCCATCGGGGATGTGGCAACCTATCCCGGCAAGCTGAAGCTGATTCTTACTGGCTTTGCCGAAGCCGCCTCCGCCGCCCATGCGCTCTATCCCCGCCTCAAGGGCAAGGCGCTGCATTTCGAATACTCGACGACCAAGGGCGTGCCGGGACACTAGGCCTTAAAGCCAAGCCGTCATTCCCGCACATGCGGGAATCCAATTGCTCATATCAAATGGGATGCTCGCTTTCGCGAGCATGACGATGTCATTTAGACGAGTAGATTTACACGATCCGGCTGGTCTTGTTGCCCCAGTAGCGATCCTTGATCAGGCGCTTGTAGAGCTTGCCGGTCTCATGCCGCGGCAAGGCCGGATCGAAATCGATGCTGCGCGGACATTTGATTGCCGCAAGATGCTGACGGCAATAGGCAATCAGATCGGCGGCCACTTGCGGTGAAGCCTTGGCTGGATCGACCAGTTGCACCACCGCCTTCACTTCCTCCCCGAAATCCTCGTTGGGTACGCCGATCACCGCCACATCAGCCACCAGCGGATGATTGATCAGCACATTCTCGGCTTCCTGCGGATAGATGTTTACGCCGCCGGAAATGATCATGAATGCCTTGCGGTCCGTGAGATAGAGATAGCCCTCGGCGTCGAGATAACCGATATCGCCCAGCGTCGACCAGCCCTTGTCGTTGAAGGCTGTTTCAGTCTTTTCCGGGTCGTTGTGATAGGCGAAGGGCAGGCCGCCGGAGAAATACACCACGCCGGCCTGGCCCGTGGGCAGTTCCGCGCCGGTTTCCTCATTGACGATATGCGGCGTGCCGATCACAGCGCGGCCAACCGAGCCGCGCCGCTGAAGCCATTCAGGTGAGGTGATGATCGTGGTGCCATTGCCCTCGGAGGCAGCGTAATACTCGTAGAGAATCGGCCCCCACCAGTCGATCATGCGCTGCTTGGTTTCAATCGAGATCGGCCCCGCCCCATGGATCGCCACCCGATGCGTGCCAAGCCGGTATTTCCGCCGTGTCTCATCGGGCAGCTTCAGCATGCGCACGAACATGGTCGGCACCCAATTGGAGTGCGTGATGCCATGCTGCTCGATCAGTGCCAGGGCGCGCTCGGCATCGAAATGCTGCATCACTACCAGGGTGCCGCCGACACGGCTGACCACCATGGTGTAACGCAGGGGGGCCGCATGGTAGCCGGGTGCGGGCGAGAGATAGACCATGTCCTGGCCGTAGCCGTAGATCTTCAACGCATTTTCAAAGAACGGCGTCGAGACGCCGACCGGATCACCCGCGAGCGGCCGCTTCACGCCCTTGGGCTTGCCGGTGGTGCCCGAGGAATAGAGCATGTCGCGGCCCTGCACCTCGTCGGCAATACGCTCGGCCGGCATCGTTGCCAGCGTCGTTTCCCACGGCTCGAAGCCCTGGGCTTCAGTACCTGTGATGAAAAATCGCTCCACCTTCGGACATGATTCCCGCAACTCGGCGGCCATATCGGCAAAGGCCGGGCCGATCACCAGCAGCCGGGCGCCACAATCGTTGACGATATAGGCGACTTCCGGCGCGGTAAGGCGGGTGGAAATGGCGGTGTAGTAAAGGCCGGCGCGATCTGCCCCGAAGCAGACATCGTAGAAATCCAGGCTGTTCTCGAGCAGCAGTGCCATGTGGTCGCGGAAGCCTAGACCGCAGCGGCGGAAGAGCTGCGCGGCACGGTTCGACATCGCTTCAAGTTCGGAAAATGTGCGTGCCGCGCCGGTTTCGGCGATGACAATGGCGGCCTTGCCGGGCAGCTTCGCCGCCCATTCGGTGATGTACATCCCACTGCTCTCCCTGACCGGGAGAGTTTGGGTCTGGCCGCCTCTCTCCCTTTTGGGAAGAGTTTAGGCGTGGCCCTCGACGTGGATCAAGCCGTCCTCGGGCAGGAAGCGGTTCTGGTACTTGGCCGCGATGCGCGACACCGGCAGCAGGATGAACACATCGGTGGTGCCGAACTGCTCATCGATCACCGCGCCATCGCCGATATAGGCGCCAAGCCGCAGATAGGCCTTGATCAGCGGCGGCAGGGCATGGATCGCCGCCTTCGGGCTGACCTGTTCCACCGGCAGGCGGTTCATGGTCTCGTGCCGCGCCGGCAGGGCGCGCACGCGCCAGGCTTCCGGCGGCAGGTGGTTGTGGTGCAGGTAGCTCAAGGCCACGGCATGCTGGTCCGGGTCAGTGCCGGCCAGCGAAGCGCAGCCGAACATGAAATCGATACCATGGTCGTCGATATAGGTGGAGATGCCGCGCCACAGCAGCTGAATGATGGCATTGGAGCGGTAGTCGCGATGCACGCAGGAACGGCCCAGCTCCAGCAGGCCGCCTTGCGGGCCGACCTGATTCAGCATCGGCGAGAGATCGTATTCGGAAGCCGAGTAGAAGCCGCCATGGCGCTCGGCGACCGAGCGGCGCAACAGGCGATAGGTGCCGACCGCCTGCTCAGCCAGCGGCAGCGAACGGTCGAACACCATCAGGTGGTCGCAGAGGTCATCGAACTTGTCGAAGTCGAGCTGCAGACCCGCCATCTCCGGCGTCGGCTGCGCCGCCATCTCCTCATAGAACACCTGGTAGCGGAGGCGCTGCGCGGCGCGGATATCATCCGCCCGGCGGGTGAGACGCACCTCGAAACGGCCATCCGCCGAGGCGCATTGCCAGCCCAGCAGCGCCGGGTTGAGGGCGACTGCAGGGGCGAGGCCGAGAGGGACTTGCATGTTCATGCTCCGACTATCCCGCCACACTGTTGAGGGACGATGTCAATTTTGTGACATATAGGTGAAAGCGGTCGGCTTGGTAAGATGCGGCCTTCACGAAGATAAATTGCATATAAATTCAGCAGATATATAGCTGGATTTCCAGCAAATAATTAATCCAATCGGGTGGCTGCCCCGCGCCGTGTAAGCCAGGCTAGCAGGGCCAGGCCGGGGATTGCCGCCAGGGTGGTGGTGACGAAAAACAGCGGCCAGCCGAGCGAATCGGCCATGTAGCCGGCGAAGGATGACAGCAGCGTGCGCGCCACGGCGGTGAGTGAGGACAGCAACGCATATTGCGTTGCCGTGTAGGCGACGTTGCAGAGCGCGGACAGATACGCGACAAGGGCCGCCGTACCCATGCCGCCGGCAAGGTTCTCCACCCCCACGGTAAGAGCCAGGAAGGCGGTATCCGGGCCGCGCAGCGCCAGAGCGGCGAAGAGCAGGTTGGAGCCCATCTGCAGCAGGCCGCAAACCCACAGCGAGCGGTAGAGCCCGACCGCCTGCATCAGCCAGCCGCCCAGGAACAGCCCCAGCATGGTGGCGGCGAAGCCATAGAGCTTGCCGATCTCGGCGATGTCTTCCCGCATGAAGCCGAGCTTGAGATAGAACGTCGTAGCCAAGGCACCGGCCAAGCTGTCGCCGAGCTTGAACAGCATCACGAACAGCAGCACCGCCACCCAGCCGGGACGGCTCATGAACTGCGCGAACGGCCCGGCTACGCTGACATAGAGCCAGGCTGCCAGCCGCGCGGGAGCCCCTTGCAGGTTGGGCCGCTGCTCCAGCCAGGTGGCGACTTCGCGGAAGCGGCGCTCGGCATCCTCACGCGGGCGGGAAGCCGGCTCACCGACCAGCAGCACGGTAAGCGTGCCGAGCAGCAGCAGACAGGCAAGGCCGAGATAGACCACCGGCCAGGAGAAGTACGCGCTGGCATAAAGCGCACCAGCGGACGACACCAGCATGCCGACGCGATAGCCGAACACGATTGAAGCGGCGCCAGCGGCCAGCTGGCGCTCCTCCAGGATCTCGACACGCCAGGCATCGATCACGATATCCTGTGTCGCCGAAGCGAAGGCAACGCCGATGGCGCAGAGCGCGGTGATATGCAAAGCCGTGGCCGGATCGGTGCTGGCCAGTCCGGCTATTGCCACGATCAGCAGGGCCTGCGCGAAGATCAGCCAGCCGCGACGGCGGCCCAGGGTTGCCGTCAGCCAGGGCAGTTCCAGGCGATCGACCAGCGGCGCCCAGAGGAATTTCAGCGTATAGGGCGTACCGACAGCCGCGAACAGGCCAATGGCCTTCAGCGATGTGCCGCTGTCGGTGAGCCAGGCCTGCAGGGTCTGGCCGGTCAGCGCCAGCGGCAGGCCGGAGGCAAAGCCAAGCACCAGGATCGCCAGCACGCGGCGGTCGCGATAGACCGCGAAGGCGGCGAACCAGTCCCGGATCGCCTGATTCATATCGCGATCAAGCCGTCTGGCGCATCGCCTCGGCGCCGGCCAGATCGACCGAGACCAGGGTGGAGACGCCGCGTTCGGCCATGGTGACGCCGAACAGGCGGTCCATGCGCGCCATGGTGATCGGGTGGTGGGTCACCACCACGAAGCGCGTGCCCTCGGCCAGCTCGGCGGTTTCCTTCGCCATCGCTTCCATGAGATTGCAGAGCCGCTCCACGTTGGCGTCATCGAGCGGTGCATCGACCTCGTCGAGCACGCAGATCGGCGCCGGATTGGTGAGGAACACCGCGAAGAGCAGGCTCAGCGCGGTCAGCGCCTGCTCGCCGCCCGAAAGCAGCGACATCACCTGCAAGCGCTTGCCCGGCGGCGAGGCCATGATTTCCAGGCCTGCCTGCAGCGGATCGTCGCTTTCGACCAGTTGCAGATAGGCCTTGCCGCCGCCGAATACCTGCACGAACAGCTTCTGGAAATGCGCATCCACCTTCTTGAAGGCTTCCAGCAGGCGCTCACGGCCCTCCTTGTTCAAGGAGGCGATGGCCTGACGCAGCTTTTCGATGGCGGCGACCAGATCATTCTGCTCGCCTTGCAGGGTGTTGAGCTTCTCTTCCACTTCCTGCGCTTCAAGCTCGGCGCGAAGATTGACCGGCCCCATATTGTCGCGCTCCTTGCGGAGGCGTTCGAGGCGGTTCTCGACCTGCGGCAGGGCGGGGAATTCCTCGCCATCTTCCACTTCGCCGGCCTTCAGCACGTCTTCCGGCGCACATTCCAGCACTTCGCGGATACGCAGCGCCAGTTCATCAATGCTCTGGCGCTGATGATCGAGTTCGGACTCGGCGCGGACGCGGGTTTCGCGGCCCTGGCCCAGCAGCTGCTCCAGTTCGCGCGCGGTCTTGGCCGCGAGCGCCTGTGCGCTTTCCGCATTGGCGAGATGATCGGCCATTTCCTGGCGTGCAACTTCCGCCTTGGCCAGTTCGTCCAGCAGGCCGCTGCGCTTGGCTTCGATACCAGCCGGGATTTCGTTGAGGCGCTGCAATTCGGCAGCCGCTTCCTCGCGGCGCTTCAGCAGTTGCTCAAGCTGGCGGCCGGCATCGGCGGCGCGGTTCTCGGCACCCTGGCGCTCGGCGGCAATCGCTTCCAGGCGCTGGGCGCGGGCAACCGCATCGCGGCGGAGCTGCTCCAGGGCGGCACGGCATTCCGCCAGCTTCTGGCGCAGTGCATCCACTTCCTGGCGCAGCGCGCCGATGGCTTCGCGGGCCAGTTCTTCCGCCGGCAGCGCCGACAGGGCCTCGCCGAAAGCCAGCCAGGCGGCCTCGCCTTCGGTGGTTTCCTGGGACAGTTCGGCAATCTGCGTGGTGAGTGACGCCAGCTTCGACTGGCGCTCGGCCTCGCGGCGCACCACCTCGGCCTGGCGCACACGCGCGGCTTCCAGTTCGCGGTCGGCGCGGGCAATATCCTGGCTGGCGATCTCGCGCGCCGACTGGCGTTCGCGCTCGGCCTGGGCCAGCGCCTGGGTGGCACGCTGGCGCGCTTCGTTACGCTCGCGCTCAATGGCGCCAAGCGAGGACTGGGCGCGGTCGCGGGCTTCATTGCGCTCACGTTCGGCGCCGGCGATCAGGCTCTGGCCCTGCTCGCGCGCCCCTGCCCGTTCACGCTCGGCCTGCTGCACGCCCTGCTCCGCCACCTGGCGGGCTTCCTGGCGCGCGCGCTCGGCCAGCACCACCACCTGTTCGGCACCCTGGCGGGCTTCGAGGCGGTCGCGTTCGGCCTGGGCCAGCACCTGGCCGGCACGCTCGCGGGCTTCGCCGCGCTGGCGCTCGACCTCGGTAACCGCCTTGCCGGCTTCCTGGCGCGCGGCATCGCGGCCAGCTTCGGCACGCGACACACCGGCGCGGGCTTCGCGCTCGGCCTGCACGCCGGCCTCGGTGGCCTGGCGCGCTTCGGCATAGGCGGCCTGGGCATCGGCCAATTTGGCTTCCAGTTCGCGCAGTTCCTCGCGCAGGTCGGCGAGACGGTTGCGCTGTTCCAGCTTGATCGAAGCCGCGGTGGGCGCACCGGCCTTGACGGTGAAGCCATCCCAGCGCCACAGCGCGCCGGATTTCGATACCAGCCGCTGGCCCTGGCGCAACTGGCCGCGCAGACGCAGACCATCGGCGTCATCGACAATGCCGATCTGGCCCAGACGGCGGGCGAGTGCCGGCGGCGCCGTCACCTGGGCGCTGAGCGGCTCTACGCCATCGGGCAGAGCCGGGGCATCGGTGAGCGGCGGCAGCGCCTCCCAATGCATCGGCGCGCCACTGTCGATGGCGGAATTCAGTTCATCGCCCAGTGCTGCGCCCAGCGCCTTCTCGTAACCCGGCGCCACCGTCACCTGATCGATGACCGGCGCGAACATGTTGTTGTCGTCCGCCTTGAGCAGACGCGCCAGGCCGGCCTCTTCCGCCTTCAACCGGGTGAGTTCGCCCTGCACGGCCTGCCACGCATCGCGCGAGGCCTGCTCGGCAGCAGCCAGATTCTGGCGCTCGGCTTCCGCCGCTTCCAGGGCGGCACGGGCAGCCGCGATCAACTGCGCCTGCTCGGCCTCGGCGGCGGCAACCACGCCACGCGCCGCTTCCAGCTTCTCGGCATAATCGGCATCGACAGCGGTAACGCCGGCACGCGCCGCCTCGATGCGGCTGCCATGCTCGGCTTCCACGGCGGCAATGCCACCGCGCGCCGCTTCGATCTTCGCCGCCTGCTCGGCTTCCACCTGGTTCAGCGCCGCACGGGCGGCTTCCACCTTGGTGGCCTGTTCGGCTTCGATGGCGCTCAGGCTGGCGCGGGCCGCTTCCAGCTTGCCGGCATGTTCGGCTTCGATGGCTTCAAGTGCGGCACGGGCGGCATCGATACGGCCGGTGAAATCGCTTTCGACATTCTCCAGCGCGGCGCGGGCGGCCTCGACCAGCTGAGCCTGCTGCTGCTCGGCCAGATCGAGCGCGGCGCGGGCGGCCTCGACGGCAGCCAGCCTGGCTTCAATCTCGGCACCGGCTTCATCGGCAGCGGCCTGGGCGGTGACATCGCCTTCAAGGCGGGCATGTTCCTCGGAGAGTTCAGCAACGCGGGCGCGCAGCCGCTCCAGTCGGCGTTCGGATTCCTGGATCGCCTGGGTCAGGCGGGTGCGTTCGGCATGCTCGGCAGCGGCACGTTCGGTGGCGGCATCCAATTCCTGCTGGCGCGCGACAACCTGATCCTGCGCGGTCTGCGCGGCTTCGGCGGCTTCTGTCTCCAGCGCCGGGGCAGCCTCGGCCTGCTGGCTCAGCAGCGCGGCTTCCTCGGCCAGGCGTTGCAGCAGTGCCGTGGCATCCTGGCTCAGATGCTGTTCGCGGCCAGCGTCAGAATCGATCTGCGCCAGACGCTGCTCGACCTGCGCCGCGGCTTCGCGGGCGCGGGCTTCCTCGGCATCCAGGCCATCGCGGGCCACCGCCAGGCGATGCAGGCGGGCGCCAGCCTCGGCCTCGGCCTGGCGCAGCGGCGGCAGGGCTTCCGCCGCGATGCGTTCAGCACCATGGGCTTCGGAAACCTGCAAAGTACGGTCGGCAACATTGCGCTCGGCTTCATGCAGCGCGGACTCGGCCTGGGCCAGAGCTTCCTGCAATGCCTGGTGGCGCAGATGGAACAGGATCGCCTCGGTGCGGCGGATCTGGCCGGCAATATTGCGGTAGCGGCTGGCTTGGCGTGCCTGGCGCTTCAGGCCCTGCAACTGCTGATCAAGCTGGCCGATGACATCGACGACGCGTTCAAGATTGGTTTCCGCCGCCTTGAGGCGCAGTTCGGCCTCATGCCGGCGCGAATGCAGACCGGAAATGCCGGCTGCTTCTTCCAGCAGCATGCGGCGATCGGTCGGCTTGGCATTGATGATGGCGCCGACGCGGCCCTGGCTGACCATGGCAGGCGAATTGGCGCCCGAGGCGAGATCGGCGAAGAACAACTGCACATCGCGGGCGCGCACATCCTGGCCGTTGATGCGGTAATCCGAGCCACGCTCGCGCTCGATGCGGCGGGTGATCTCCAGGTTTTCATGTTCGTTGAAGGCGGCGGGCGCGGTGCGGGTCTTGTTGTCCAGCACCAGCGCCACTTCGGCGACATTCCGCGCCGGCCGCGTCGCGGTGCCGGCGAAGATCATGTCATCCATGCCCGAACCGCGCATGCGCTTGGCCGAGTTTTCGCCCATCACCCAGCGCAGCGCCTCCACCAGATTCGATTTGCCGCAGCCATTCGGCCCGACAACGCCGGTGAGGCCTGGATGGATCACGAATTCGGTCGGCTCCACGAAAGACTTGAAGCCGGAAAGGCGCAACTTGGTGAACTGCACAGGCTTTCCCTTTCGAAAACCGCCCTAAACTTGAGGCCCGCTCAGCGTTTACGGAGCAGGAAGATCACGATGCCGCCAACCAACAGCACAACGATGCCGATGGCGATATAGGTCTTGGTATTGCCGGCAAACCAGCTACCGGCGTTTCCCGCCTGCGGCATGGCACCGCCGCCAGCCGGCGCATTGGCGGCCAGGCCATCGATCAGCTTGCGCAGTTCGTCGATGGTCGGCACACCGGCCAGGGTCTTGCCGTTGACGATCAGAGTCGGCGTCGAATTGACGTTGAACTTCTGATTACCTTCGAGGCGGGAATTCAGGATGTAGTCGGAGACCGCCTGCTCAGTGAAGCAGTTATCCACCTGCTCGGTGGACATGCCGCCAAGTCGGGCGATCTGGGTCAGCGCGGCACGCGGATCGGAGGCCGAGGCCCAGGCGCGCTGCTGGCTGAACATCACTTCCAGGAAGCTGTAATAGCGTTCCGGCCCGGCGCAACGCGCGATGCCGGCGGCGGCCAGGGCGAGCTGATCCAGCGGGAAATCGCGGAAGATCAGCTTCACCTTGCCGGTATCGATATACTCAGTCTTGAGCACCGGCAGGACATTGGCGTGGAAGCTGGCGCAATGCGGGCAGGTCAGCGAGGCATACTCGACGATGGTGACCGGGGCATCGGCCTTGCCGAGCACCATGTCCTGCAAACGCGGATCGGTGGATTGCGCGCGCGCCTCCCCGCCCACGCCAAGGCCCACAAGCCCAATGGCGGCGAAAAACAGAATGGCGGCAAGACGCTGTATATAGTTCATGAAGAGGCTCCCACCCCCAATATCCAGGGGGCATTTTATGGATTTCAACGACGGGCCTTCAACCCAACTCGTCTCTTATCCACAGGAATCTGGCGCCAATAAGGCGCCACTAGCCTTGCTTCAGAAGGGATCGGCCAAGAGTCTCAAGTGCTTGGCGGAGGTTCTTATCCTCGATTGCAGAGAGCAGTTCCGCCAGCCTGGCGGCCTCCTCCGGCCCGAGTCGCTGCGGTATGCGACTCGGACGCGCCTGGCTCGGCTTGGGCCGAATCGGCATCTGCTTGAGTTTCAGCCCAGCCACCACGCGATAACCGAAATAGCTGTTGATGCGTTCGATCACCAGCGGCGCCAGATGCTGCAATTCCAGCGCCTGTGCGCCATTCACGCCGACTTCCAGCGTGGCGCCATGACCATCGCGCGCGCCATAGATCAGGCGTTCCGGCTGGGTATCGGGACTGAGCAGCGGCCCGACGATTTCCGGCCAGCGCGACAGGATGTCGCCGAACACCGCGCCGCGCTGCTTCACCAGCGGCTTGGTCAGCCGCCCGAGCGCGACATTGAGGCCGCGCGGCGCGTTGTAACGCTGGAAGGGTTTTTCCGGCTGATCGGCCATGCCCGCAGCATAGCCGCTGCATGGCCGGCGGAACAGCTATGCCAGGCGGAATCTACGGATGCTGAGGAAACCCAGCGCGATGAATACCAGCAGCACGATACCTTGGGTGATGGCGAAAGGCGGTTCGGCTTTTTCCGCCGCCTGGCGCAAGGCCGGGGTTTTCATGAACACCTGCACCACCAGCACGAAAACTACGAAAAACAGGCTGGCCACCGCACCGCCGGCATAAATGCCGCGCCAGATACCGCGCAAGCCGAAGCGGTAGCGTGCCAGCCAGGTCGGCAGCAGCACCAGCAGGGCGATCACCGCCGTGATATGCGAGGGCAGGATCTGCGTGACCGGAAAGAGGAAACCGCTGGCCGAGGTGAGGATCGCCGCCACCAGGAACAGCTTCGCCATGGCCGGGCGATCTTCGTTGCGCAGCATGTCCAGCACCACGGCCAGGCCGGCGGCTAGTGCCAGGAAGCTGATCAGCGAATGAACAATGGTGAGGGCAACAACATACATGGCGTGAGGCACCTTTGCTGACGGATGCCTCACTCTGCCGCGTCTGCCGACGCTACGCCATCATATCTTGGTTTAGGTGAACCAAGCCGGATTCATGTCGTGAGTCGCCGGCTCCAGCCGCGCCAGCAGCGGCAGCCAGTAATCCAACTTGCCCAGTTCATAGGCATAGAAGTAGCGCGCCGCCGCCAGCTTGCCCTGGTAGAAATCGGCTTCCGTGCCGCTCTTGCCCGCAGCCAGGGCCAAGGCCGCGATGCGTGCCTGACGCAGCCACATCCAGGCCACAACAACATGGCCCATCATATCGAGATACAGCGTGGCATTGGCGAGGTAGAGCGCGATACGGCCATCCTTCGCCGCCGGCAACATCGCCTGGGTAGTTTCCACCACGCGGCCGAGTGCCGCTTCCAGCGTGGCGGCCAAGCTGGCGGTTTCGGCCACATCGCGGGCCAATGCGCAATCGGCCTGGATGGTTTCCAGCAGCAGCTTGAAACCGGCGCCACCCTGCATGGTCACCTTGCGGCCCAGGATGTCCATGCCCTGCACGCCATGGGTGCCTTCATGGATCGGGTTGAGGCGGTTGTCGCGGTAATACTGCTCGACGGGATAATCGCGGGTATAGCCATAGCCGCCCAACACCTGGATGGCATGCTTGTTGGCTTCGAGACAGAATTCGCTGGGCCAGGATTTCACCATCGGGGTAAGCATATCCAGCAGCAGCGACACGCGCTGCTTCTCGGCGTCATCCTTTGCCGCATGCTGCACATCCACCAGATGCGCGGCATAGAGGCAGAGCGCCAGCGCACCTTCAGTGGCCGCTTTCTGCGCCAGCAGCAGGCGGCGGATATCGGCATGCTGGATGATAGGCAGCGGTGGCGAGGCCGGATCCTTGTTATCCGGCGCGCGGCCCTGCAGGCGCTGGCGGGCGTAATCCAGGCTATAGCGGTAGCCGGCAATGCCGAGCGAGGTGGCGCCAAGGCCGACGCCGATGCGCGCCTCGTTCATCATCATGAACATGTAGTCGAGGCCGCGATGCTGCTCGCCGACCAGATAGCCAATGCAGGCGCCGTTTTCGCCGAATGACAGCAGCGTATTGGTGGTGCCGCGATAACCCATCTTGTGATTGAGGCCGGCAAGCTGCACATCGTTGCGCTGGCCGAGACTGCCATCCTCATGCACATGGCGCTTCGGCACGATGAACAACGAGATGCCGCGCACACCGGCCGGCGCGCCCTCGATCTTCGCCAGCACCAGATGCACGATGTTTTCCGCCAGCTCATGCTCGCCGCCGGAAATCCACATCTTGCTGCCACTGATGGAATAGCTGCCATCGGGCTGCGGCACCGCGCGGGTGCGGATATCGGCCAGGCCGGAGCCGGCCTGCGGCTCGGAGAGGCACATGGTGCCGAAGAAGCGGCCCTCGGTCATCGGCTTGAGGTAGCGCCGCTTCTGCTCATCATTGCCGAAGGCGCCGATCAGGTTGGAAGCGCCAATGGTGAGGAAGGCATAGGCGATGGTGCCGATATTGGCGGCATTGAAGCAGGCGAAGCAGCCCTGCATCACGCTCCAGGGCAGTTGCTGGCCGCCTTCATCATAGCCGCGATGTGCCGCCATGAAGCCGGCATTGATGAACTGATCCAGCGCCGCGCGCACTTCCGGGATGATATGCACGGTCTCGCCGTCGAAATGCGGCTCGTTCAGGTCGTTCTTGCGGTTATGGGTCTGGAAATGCGCCGCTGCGATACTCTGGGCAGTATCCAGCGCGGCGCCTAGCGTCTCGCGGTCATGGTCGGCGAAATACGGGCGCTCGGCCAGGGCCGCCACGTCCAGCAGCTCAAAAAGCTGGAAATCCAGGTCGCGGCGGTCGATGGTCGGAACGGTATTTTCAGCAGCCATGGCGGCATCTCCCCGGAATTTGCCCGGACGCTGCCCTAATCGCAGGGAAGCGTCAATCCACGGCCTCTCACGCGTTGAATTGGCCGGCCTGGGAGAGTAAAACCGCCTCGCTTCCCGCTCGCAGACGAGGCCCACATGATTCCCCGCTATACCCGCCCTGAAATGGCTGCCATCTGGGAGCCGGAAATGAAGTTCCGGCTGTGGTTCGAGATCGAGGCCCATGCCTGCGATGCCCAGGCCAAGCTGGGCGTGATCCCGAAATCCGCCGCCAAGGAAGTGTGGAAAAAGGGCAAGTGGGAGATTGCGCGGATCGACGCCATCGAGCGCGAGACCAAGCATGACGTGATCGCCTTCCTCACCAACCTGGCGGAATATGTCGGCCCGGCGGCGCGCTTCGTGCACCAGGGCATGACCTCGTCGGACGTGCTGGATACCTGCTTCAACCTGCAGCTTGTGAAAGCCGCCGACCTGCTGCTGGCCGGCTGCGATCGGGTGCTGAAGGCACTGGAAGAGCGCGCCTTTGAATACCGGCTGCTGCCCACCATCGGCCGCAGCCATGGCATCCATGCCGAGCCGGTGACCTTCGGCTTGAAGCTCGCCGGCTACCATGCCGAATTCCAGCGCGCCCGCCGCCGCCTGGAACTGGCGCGCGAGGAAGTGGCCACCTGTGCCATTTCGGGCGCTGTCGGCACCTTCGCCAATATCGACCCGCGCGTTGAAGAGCATGTCGCCAAGCAGCTCGGCCTGAAGCCGGAGCCGGTGAGCACCCAGGTGATCCCGCGCGACCGCCATGCCGCGTATTTCGCCCATCTGGCTGTGGTGGCGGCTTCCATCGAACGGCTGGCGACGGAGATCCGTCACCTGCAGCGCAGTGAAGTGATGGAAGCCGAGGAATATTTCTCGCCGGGCCAGAAGGGTTCCTCGGCGATGCCGCACAAGCGCAACCCGGTGCTGACCGAGAACCTGACCGGCCTCGCCCGCCTGGTCCGCTCGGCGGTTATCCCGGCGCTGGAAAATGTGGCTTTGTGGCATGAGCGCGATATCAGCCACTCCTCGGTGGAACGCGGCATCGGCCCGGATGCCACCATCCATCTCGATTTCGCGCTGCATCGCCTTGCCGGCGTGGTCGAGAAGCTGGTGGTCTACCCGGAAAACATGATGAAGAACCTGGACCGCTTCGGCGGTCTGGTACATTCGCAGCGCATCCTGCTGGCCCTGACCCAGGCGGGCCTCTCGCGCGAGGACAGCTATCGCCTGGTGCAGAAGCACGCCATGACCATCTGGCGCCAGGGAGGCGACTTCCTGAAGCTGCTGCAAAGCGAGCCGGAGGTGACCGCCAAGCTGAAGCCGAAGCAGCTCGCCGAGCTGTTCGACCTCGGCTACCACCTCAAGCATGTCGACACCATCTTCCGCCGCGTGTTCGGCGCCAAGGCAATGGCAACCCATGCCAAGGCGGTGCGCGCCAAGCCGGGCAAGGCCCGGCCGAAGGTGAAAAAGGGCAAGAAGAAGTAAGCTGCCGCAGCGTCAGCAGCATATTTGATCGCTGGCCTATTTTGAGCATCGGGCCGGCCATTGACTTGGCCGCCCGGAGGTTCAGTCTTTCTCCCATAAACATAAAAGGGAGAGAGACACGATGATCGAAGCCCTGCGCACGCCGGACGAACGGTTCGAGAACCTGCCCGGCTATGCCTTCAAGGCACATTATCTGGAACAGGCTAACGGCCTGCGCATGCATTACCTGGATGAAGGCAGGCATGGCGGCAAGACCTTCCTCTGCCTGCATGGCCAGCCGACCTGGAGCTATCTCTACCGCCGCATGATCCCTGCCCTGGTCGCCGCCGGCCATCGCGTGGTGGCGCCGGACCTGTTCGGCTTCGGCAAATCCGACAAGCCGCGCGAGGATGCGGTCTATACTTTCGATTTCCACCGCGACAGCCTGATCGCGCTGATCCGGGCGCTGAACCTGCATGACGTGGTGCTGGTGTGCCAGGATTGGGGCGGCCTGCTCGGCCTCACCATCCCGATGAAGATGCCGGAACGTTTCTGCGGCCTGTTCGTGATGAACACGTCGCTCGCCACCGGCGACAAGCCATTGACCCAGGGCTTCCTCGACTGGCGCGCCTGGAACAACAAGAACCCGGACATGGCGATCGGCAAACTCATCGCGCGCGGCTGCCCGCATCTGACGCCTGAGGAAGCCGCTGCCTATGACGCGCCCTATCCCGACCTGCACTACAAGGGCGGCGTGCGCCGTTTCCCCAACCTGGTGCCGGACAATCCGCAGGCGCCCGGCACGGAATTGTCGCGCCGCGCACTGGAATTCTGGAAGAACGACTGGCAGGGCAAAAGCGTGATGGTGATCGGTATGGCCGACCCGGTGCTCGGCGCCCCGGTGATGCAGGGCCTGCACAAGGTGATCCGCAACTGTCCGCCCGCCATCGAAGTGCCAGATGGTGGCCATTTCGTGCAGGAATGGTCGGAGCAATTCATGGAGCAGGCGCTCGCACACCTATAATAAAAATATAGATAGAAAATAAAATACCCCCTATAAGAGATTTAATAACTCTTATAGGGGGTATTTATGGATTATATTCCCGTATTCAGGGTGCCGGTCAGGCGCCACTACCTCGTTGCACATTGTCTTGCCGCCTTGGCCCTCCTGCTGCTGGGCGGCTGCCAGGCACAACTCGCGCCGGCTTATGACCAGAGCATCGTGCAGGCGCTCGGCACCGCCAATACCAACGGCATGGCGCTGTTCGATCAGGTGGCGCAGAACCCGGGCAATCCGCAGGGCTACGCAGCGGCACAGGCCAGCTACACGGCGCTGATCGCGCTGCTGGAAGCCACCAAGGTGCAGATCGACAGCCGCCCGATGCCTTCGACACCAGCCGGCTCCAACCTGATCGGCAAGGCAATCAGCGACATCCAGGCGATGCAGGCACCAAGCTCGGGCGTGGTGGCTTTGCTGGCGCAGACCATTTCAACCATGCGCAGCGCCCATGCCGGGCGGTCGCTCAGCCTGATCGAGGTGCAGGCCTTCAAGGGCCAGTTCACCATCTCGATGCAGCAGGCGCTGATCTACGAAAAGGCGCTGGCGCGCTGATAGCCGAGGGAGAGACAGATGACGGCAATCGATCCTGCTGCCCTGACCGGGCAGCTGATTCAGGCGGTAACTGGCGCCATCGGCCAGGATGTCACCCAGGCGGAAGGCTTTGCCCAGGCACAGGTGCAGGCCCTGGCGCAGCAGGGCGCGCTGGTGGCCGCCGGCATCGCCGCGGGCCAGATCGGCGAGGATGTGCAGCCATTCCTGCTTGATGGCCTCAAGACCATGGCACGCAACCTGGTCAACACGCTGAAAGGCCTGGCCGCAGTTATGGTCGAGAAAGCCTGGAACGCGCTGGTCAATACGCTATGGGCCGCCATTGGCAGCGCCATCGGCAAGGTGCTGCCGACTTAGCAATGCAAACAAATACAGCCGCCGGCACAGAGCTAACTGCTCAGGGCCAGCGGCTGCATCTGGAGAACAGCTTTTAGGGCTGCTGGAAACTACTTGGCGAAGATCATCTCGTCATGGGCGAAGGCCTTGAACTCAAGCGCGTTGCCCGACGGATCAAGGAAGAACATGGTGTATTGCTCGCCGACCTCGCCCTCGAAACGCACATAGGGTTCGATCACGAACTTGGTGCCGACGGCGGTCATCTTCTCGGCCAGCGCCTTCCATTCCGGAATGTTCAGCACCACGCCAAAATGCTTCACCGGCACGGCATGATCATCGACATCGCTGGTCTTGGCATGGCCGCATTCCTCGGGCGCCAGATGCGCCACGATCTGATGGCCGAACAGATCGAAATCGACCCAGTTATCCGCCGAGCGGCCTTCCGGGCAGCCGAGCAGACCGCCATAGAAGCGGCGCGCCTCGGCGATATCATGCACCGGGAAAGCGAGATGGAAGGGGCGGATCGGACGGCCGCCATTGGGCAGCGTGCTGCCGGCTTCCGGCTTCTGGGTCGGGGTCAGGGCATTCATGGGGCGGCTCCTGCTGGGGGCTGTTATGCCGCCGATCTTAGCCACTGGCGCCGCCGCGACAATCGATTTAAACTCCTTCGTTATGAGTTTTTCTCATAATGATCCCCACCCTTCACTGAACACGCTGCCTTCTCTGAATGCATTGCGCGCCTTCACCGCCGCCGGGCGGCATCTGAGCTTCACCCGCGCCGCCCAGGAACTGCATGTCACCCAGGGCGCGGTGAGCCGGCTGGTGAAGCAGCTTGAAGCCGATCTCGGCGTGCAGCTGTTCCAGCGCGGCCCCCGGGGCCTGGAACTGACCGAGATGGGTGCGGCCTACCTGCCGGCGCTGAACGATGCCTTCGACCGGCTGACCGCCGCCACCCGCCTGGTGGCGCGTGCCGGGCGACCAGCCAACCGCCTCACCATCACCACGCTGCCGACCTTCGCCATGCGCTGGTTCATGCCGCGGCTGGCGGATTTCCAGCGCCGCCACCCGGAAATCACTGTCGACGTGACCAGCGCCGACCGCCGCATCGACTTCGCCCGCGAGGCCATCGATGTGGGGCTGCAATACGGCGCCGGCGACTGGCCCGATGAACTGGAAGCCAGCTTCCTGTTCCCGGAAACCGTGATCCTGGTCGGCGCCCCGGCCCTGCTGAAAAGCCGCCCGGTGAAACGACCCGAGGATATCCGCCGCCACGCCCTGCTGACCCATTCGACGCGGCCCGAGGCCTGGGCGGAATGGTTCGATCAGGCCGGCATGAAGCCGCCATCAGGCAATCCCGGCCCGGCTTTCGAGCATTTCTTCATGTCGATCGAAGCCGCGGTGAACGGGCTTGGCCTTGCCCTGGTGCCGGATTTCTACGTCAGCACGGAATTGCGCGAGGGCCGCCTGGTGGAGCCGCTGCCCGGGCAGCGGGTGCGCCGCCCTGGCGGCTATTACCTGCTGCACCTGAAGGGCCGCGCGCGCGAACCGGCGATCCGCGCCTTCCGCGACTGGCTGCTCAGCCTGCCCAGCTAATGCTTGCCTGCCTAATGTTTGCCGGGATCGCCGCGCCCGATATTGCCATACATCAGGTCCCGCGCCGCATCGCCCACGTTGCCGCCGGCAATCTCGACATTCAGGCGCTCCAGATCGCGGCGGCGGATATCGGCCAGGATATCGTTCACCGCACTCTCCTCCACCTGCAGCGTCGTCAAGGCCTGCTGGCCCAGCATCAGCGCGGATTCAAAGGTTTCGCGGATCTGGTAATCGACACCGGCCTCGATCAGTTCCTTGGCATGTTCGCGGTCGAAGGCCCGTGCCAGCACCGGCACCAGCGGGAATTCCGCCTTCACCATCTTGACGATCTTCACGCTGGCTTCGCGGTCGTTCAGCGCCACTACCACCAGCCGTGCATGATCGGCACCGGCAGCGCGCAGGATATCCAGCCGCCCGCCATCGCCGTAGTAGATCTTGAAGCCGAATTGCCGGGCATCGCGAATGGAATCCGTGTCGGTATCGATAATCGAGATCGAGCAGTCATTGGCCAGCAGCGGCTGGCTGACAATCTGGCCAAAACGGCCAAAGCCGATCAGCAGCACGCTGGCATGCAGGCCCTCCGCCACCTCGACGCCATCCATTGATGCATCGCCGGTAGCCGGCATCAGGCGGTCATGCAGGATCGACATCAGCGGCGTCAGCACCATGGAAATGATGATGATGGCGGTGAGCATCGCACTGGCCTGGGCGTCGATAATGCCGACACTGGCGGCGGCAGCATAGAGCACGAAGGCGAATTCACCGCCCTGCGCCATCAGCACGGCGCGCTCCACCGCCTCGCGGTGATTGGCGCGGAACAGCCGGGCGATGACATAGATGCCGATGGTCTTCAGGGTCATATAGGCCGCCACCGCGATGGCGATCAGGCGCCAGTTATTCGCCACAGTGGCAAGATCCAGTGCCATGCCGACGCCGAGGAAGAACAGGCCGAGCAGCACGCCACGGAACGGCTCGATATCAGCTTCGAGCTGGTGCCGGAAGGAGGATTCCGACAGCAGCACGCCGGCCAGGAAGGCACCCATCGCCATGGAAAGGCCGGCTGCCTGCATCGCCAGCGCGGAGCCAAGCACCACCAGCAGGGCCGCCGCCGTCATCACCTCGCGCGCCCGCGTCTTGGCCAGCAGGCGGAACATCGGATCGAGCAGCCAGCGGCCGGCGGCGATCAGGCCACCGATGGCCGCAAGCCCGGCGGCAATGCCGGCCAGGCGGTCCATCATGCTCATGCTGCCGCCGCCCGGCGCCAGGAAGGCGACCAGGGCCAGCAGCGGCACGATGGCGAGATCTTCCAGCAGCAGAATGGCGATGATGCGCCGCCCCTTGGGCAGGCCCATGGATTTACGCTCTTCCAGCATCTGCATGACGATGGCGGTGGAGGTGAGTACGAAACCGGTGCCGGCGACGAAGCTCTGCGCTACCGGATAACCGAGTGCCAGACCGACGCAGATCAGCAGGCCGATGCAGACGCCGACCTGGGCCAGGCCGAGGCCGAAAATCTCGCCGCGCATCGCCCAGAGCCGCGTCGGCTGCATTTCCAGGCCGATGATGAACAGGAACATGACAACGCCGAGTTCGGCGACATGCAGGATCGCCTGCGGATCGGAGAACAGCCCGATGCCATAGGGGCCGATGGCAAGCCCGGCGGCGAGATAGCCGAGCACCGAGCCGAGGCCTAGGCGCCGGAACAGCGGCACCGCGACCACGGCTGCCGCCAGCAGGATCACCACAGGCAGCAGATCGAAACCGCCATGATGGGCGGCGGTCTCAGCGGCGCGGGCAGCGGTGTCGGCAGCCATTCTCAATCCCTTCTTGCAACAAGGCCGCACTATGCCGGTTCTGGCCGGCAATCGCCAGAACCGCCTGTCGCAGCAGTGGAGCTTGCGCTATGATCGGGGCAACAACCGGAGTCCACGATGCGCAGCCTGCTGTTTGCCCTCCTCATGCTTTTCGCCCTGCCGGCACAATCCGCCGAACGGCTGGACCCAACGCCGCGCATCGCGGTGATTTCCGCCTTCGCGCCGGAATGGGTGAAACTGAAGGCCGCCGCCAGCGACGCCAGGAGCTTCGATGTGAACGGCATCGAGTTCGTTACAGCAACACTGGCGGGCCGCAAGGTGGTGCTCTTCCTGAGCGGCATTTCCATGGTCAATGCCACCATGGCGACGCAGATCGCGCTCGACCGTTTCGATATCACCGGCATCGTGTTCAGCGGCATTGCCGGCGGCGTCGATCCCGCCCTGCATATCGGCGATGTGGTGGTGGCGGAACAATGGGCCCAGTATCTGGAAGCCACCTTCGCGCGCGATTTGGGCGGCGGCAAATACGCGCTGCCGCCGTGGAAAAAGCCCGAGCAGCCGAATTACGGCATGATCTTCCCCGGCAGCGTGGAAGTGCGCCGCGCCGGGCTGAAACAGCCGGAGGAAAAATTCTGGTTCGCCGCCGATGCCGGCATGCTGGCGGCGGCGCGGCGGCTGCATGATGTGCCGCTGGCGCATTGCACGGCGGCGAATGTCTGCCTGGACAAGAAACCGCGCCTGCTGGTCGGCGGCAACGGCGTATCCGGCCAGGCCTTCGTCGATAATGCCGATTTCCGCCGCTACGTCTTCGCCAGTTTCAAGGCGCAGGTGCTGGACATGGAAAGTGCTGCGGTGGCGATGGTGGCCTATACCAATGGCGCGCCGTTCATTGCCTTCCGCAGCCTATCGGACCTCGCGGGCGGTGAATCCGGCGGCAACGAGATGGCCATCTTCATGGCGCTGGCTTCGGATAATTCCGCCAGCGTGGTGCAACGCTTCTTAAGCGTCTGGCAGCCGCTGCGCTGAAACTCAATCCTTGCGCGGCAATACCGGCGGACGTTCCAGCATGGTGCCGACGCCGTGCGCGGTGAACAATTCGAGCAGCAGCACATGCGGAATGCGGCCATCCAGGATATGCGCCGCGCCGACGCCGCCGCGCACCGCATCCAAGCAAGTTTCCAGCTTCGGGATCATGCCTCCGGAAATCGTGCCGTCGCCCATCAGCATCAACGCATCCTTGGGCGTCAGTTTCGGGATCAGGTGCTTTTCCTTGTTCAGCACACCAGGCACATCGGTGAGCATCAGCAGCTTGGCGGCGCCCACGGCCGAGGCAATCGCGCCGGCAGCGGTATCGGCATTGATATTGTAGGTCTCGCCGTTCTCGCCGACGCCGATCGGCGCGACGACCGGGATGATGTCGGAATTCTGCAGCGTGCGCAGGATATCCGGGTTGACCCGCACCGGCTCGCCGACAAAGCCGAGATCAAGCAGCTTTTCGATATTGGAGCCCGGATCACGCACGGAGCGGCGCAGCTTGCGCGCCTCGATCAGGCGGCCGTCCTTGCCCGAAATGCCGATGCCGATGCCGCCCACCGTGTTGATCGCGGTGGCGACCTGTTTGTTGATCGAACCAGCCAGCACCATCTCGACGATCTCGACGGTGGCCTGGTCGGTGACACGCAGGCCATCAATGAATTCGCTCTTGATCTTGAGGCGCTCCAGCATGGCGCCGATCTGCGGCCCGCCGCCATGCACCACGATGGGATTGATACCGACCTGCTTGATCAGCACCACGTCGCGGGCGAATTCCAGCGCCAGATGCTCGTCGCCCATGGCATGGCCGCCATACTTGATCACCATGGTCTGGCCGTGGAAGCGGCGCATATAGGGCAGCGCCTCGGACAGCACCTTGGCGGTTTCCTGCAGATGCGCTTCCAGGGGCTTGGGGCCGGCGGTTTTCATGGGCGTTTCCGTATCTAAAACCTTAGTGCGGAATTTTATAAAGGGTAACGCAGGCTTAGGCCAGCATTGCCAGTTCGGCGCGCAATTCCGGGATGCCGGTGCCGTTCTCGCTGGAGGTGAACAGCACATCGGGATGCGCCGCCACCCGGCGCGACACCTTGGCCTTGGTTTCGGCCAGTCTCGCCGCCGCTTCTGCCGGCTTCACCTTGTCTGCCTTGGTCAGCACCACCTGGTAGACCACGGCCGAGACATCGAAGATTTCCATGATCTCAAAATCGCTGTCCTTCAGGCCATGGCGGCCATCCACCAGCAGCAGCACGCGGCGCAGGTTGGGCCGACCTTTAAGGAAATCGATGGCCAGTCCGGTCCATTCGGCGGCCACCTGCTTGCCGGCCTGGGAATAGCCATAGCCCGGCAGGTCGACCAGCATCAGCTTGGTGCCCAGGGCGAAGAAATTGAGCTGCTGCGTGCGGCCCGGCGTGTTGGACACGCGGGCCAGCGTCTTGCGGCCGGTCAATGCGTTGACCAGGCTGGACTTGCCGACATTGGAGCGCCCGGCGAAGGCGATTTCCGGCACGCCCGGCCCCGGCAGCATTTCCGCGCGCTGCGCCCCGGCAACAAAATCGCAAGGGCCGGCGAATAGCAGCCGGCCCTTTTCGATCTGTGCCGCGCTATACGGCGACTGCGTCATCTTACTTCTTCGCGGCTTCCGGATCGGCACCGCCGCCG
Source organism: Ferrovibrio sp. (assembly GCF_965278975.1). GTDB lineage: Bacteria > Pseudomonadota > Alphaproteobacteria > Ferrovibrionales > Ferrovibrionaceae > Ferrovibrio. Next base: position 2,704,806 of record NZ_OZ257126.1, on the reverse strand, counting down.
ATCTTCACACCCATGCGACGCATGATGATGATCTGCTGCACGATGCTGAGCAGGTTGTTCCAGGACCAGTAGATCACCAGGCCGGAAGCGAACGAGCCAAGCATGAAGGTGAACACCACCGGCATCAGGGCGAAGATCTTCTGCTGCACCGGATCCGGCGGCTGCGGATTCAGGCGCATCTGCAACGCCATGGTAACGCCCATGATGATCGGCCAGATACCAAGCGAGAGGATATGCAGCAGGCCACCAACGGCGAAGATCGCCGGGATGTCATAGGGCAGCAGGCCGAACAGGTTGATCCACGAGGTCGGGTCCGGCGCGGAAAGATCGTGGATCCAGCCATAGAACGGCGCATGGCGCATTTCGATGGTGATATAGAGCACCTTGTAGAGTGCGAAGAAGACCGGAATCTGCAACAGGATCGGCAAGCAGCCAGCGGCTGGATTGACCTTCTCCTTCTTGTACAGCTCCATCAGCTCCTTCTGCATCGCCTCGCGGTTCTCGCCATGGCGCTCGCGCAGGCGCTGCATTTCCGGCTGCAGCTTCTTCATCGCGCTCATCGCCACATAGGACTTGTAGGCGAGCGGGAAGAACAGCAGCTTCACCACCACGGTGAGGATCAGCATGGCAATGCCGATATTGCCGACCGCGCCATAGAGCCAGTGGATGCCGAAGAACATCGGCTTGGTGAGGTAGGGGAACCAGCCCCAGTCGATGGCCAGGTCGAAGCGCGGAATCTGGTGGCGCTCCTCATAGCGGTTGATCAGTTCGGTCTGCTTGGCGCCGACGAACAGCAGGCTGGACGAAGCAGCCTTGCCACCGGCCGGCACGGCAACGCCGCCGCCGAGCCAATCGACCTGGAAACGCTCGGCAGGTGCTGTGCCGGCATGGGTGAAGCGCGCTTTCACATTCTGCTCCACGCCCGGCACCAGAGCGGTGAGCCAGTATTTGTCGGTGAAGCCGACCCAGCCGCCGACGGAATCGAATTCCGAGGTCTTGTCCTTGGCGAGGTCGCCATAGGGCACTTCCTTCATCGTGCCCTTCTCATCCGCCTTGGGGCGGAACACGCCGAGCGGGCCTTCATACAGGATGTAGAGGCCATCGGTCTTGGGCAGGCCGTGGCGGGAGAGCAGGGCATAGGGGAACAGTGTCAGCGGCTTGCCGGCATTGTTCTCAACACCCTGCACCACGTTGAACATGAAATTGTCGTCGAGCGAAATGGCACGGGTGAACACCACGCCTTCGCCATTGTCCCAGCGCAGGGTCAGCGTCTCGCCCGGCTTCAGCACCTCGCGGTCGGCGCTCCAGCGGGTCTGACCACCGGGCAGCTTGGTGGTATCGCCCGGCGCGGCGGTCCAACCGAATTCGGCGTAATAGGCATGCGGCGAACCGGCCGGCGACAGCAGCGTGATCGCCGGGCTGTCGGGCGCCAGGGTCTCCTTGTAATCCGGCAGGACCACATCATCGATGCGGCCACCAACCAGGTTGATCGAACCGCGCAGCCGCTTGCCATCAATGACAACGCGCGGCGTCTGGGTCACCACCGCTTCGCGGGCAGCACCCGGCACCACCGGCGCTCCCGGCACATTCGGCATGGCCGAGAGGCCCGGAGTCTGGCCGGCGGCAGTCGGCGCGCTGGAGCCATCAGCGGGCGTCGTCACCTGCGCTGCTTTCTGCGCGGCCTGCTCGGCGCGCATCCGCTCCTGGCGTGGGGCATCCACGAAAAACTGGAAACCCAGCATGATCGCGAGCGACAGCGCGATGGCGATGATGAGATTCTTCTGATCAGACATGCTTTTGACTATCCGCCTTGTTGGCCGGCGCCTCTACGGGAGGCACTGGATCGAAACCGCTGGCACCGAACGGCTGGCAACGCGCCAGGCGCCGGACGGTGAGATAGGTGCCGCGCATGGCACCATGGCGCTCCAGCGCCTCGAGTGCATAGCACGAGCAGGTCGGCTGGAAGCGGCAGTTATGCCCCACCCAGGGGGAGAGAAACAACCGGTAGGCCTGGATCGGCAATGCCACCAGGCGGGCCGCCACGGAATATGACGGTTCAGCGTTCATCGGGTTACGCCGTGCGCCACAGTTTCAGCCGCTTCAGCGCCGCTTCGAGATCGCGGCGCAGATCGCCATAGGCGCGTTCGGGCGTCGCCTGGCGCGCCACCAGCACATAATCATGGCCGGGCTGGGCATGAGCCTGCAGCAATTCGCGCGCCAGCGCCTTGAGGCGGCGGCGGGCGCGATTACGCAAAACCGCGTTGCCCACTTTGCGCGACGCGGTGAAGCCAATGCGAATACCTGGGCTAATGCCTGGGAAATCCGGGGCAACTGCGGCCTGCAGCAACAGGCCGGGCTGGGCCGAGCGCCGTTCAGCGCCCTGCACCCGTAGGTAATCCGCCCGGCGGCGGAGCCGTTCGAGGCCAGCCGTCGCCATGGGCGTTCGGTCCTAAGGGATTAGGCCGACAGCTTCTTGCGGCCAGCGGCGCGGCGCGAAGCCACCACCTTGCGGCCACCAACGGTGGCCATGCGGGCGCGGAAACCATGGCGGCGCTTGCGCACCAGCTTGCTGGGTTGATAAGTCCGTTTCACAACCGCTCTCCGTCGAAAAGCGTAAAAAGGGCCCCAACGGGGGCCCGGTCAAAAGGGTGCCGCTGTATACGGGCTTGAGCCCCTGGAGTCAACGATATAACCAAGATCGGATTTTGCGGGCTGAATCTGGTTGACGGGCGGCCCCTGCCCCCCTATAAACCGGCCCGATTTTGCATTTGTTGGGCAGTTTAGCCAGAAAGAGGTCTGTCATGGCTCGTCGCTGCGAAGTGACCGGCAAGGGTGTTCAGTTCGGCCACAATGTGAGCCACGCGAACAATAAGACGCTGCGTCGTTTTATGCCGAATCTGCATGGTGTTACGCTGATTTCGGAGGCCCTGGGCCGCAATGTGAAACTGCGCCTCTCGGCGCAGGGTCTGCGTTCCGTGGAACATAATGGCGGCCTCGACAACTGGCTGGTGAAGACCGCCGACTCGAAGCTGTCGGATGACGCCAAGAAGCTGAAGCGCCAGGTGAAGAAGGCGTTGACCAAGGCCGCCTGATATTTCTGCCCATGAGTTCCACGCCCGCCCTGGGAAACCCGGGCGGGCGTCTTGTTTTCAGCGATTTTCCGGCAATCTGAAGATCATCAGCAGACTCCGCTGAAACGGGCTGTGGTTGTCGTCTGACATCAGATAGAGCCACGGACTCCCATCCGGCCCGAGTCTCAGGTCCAGCGCCTCCAGATTGTCATTGGCATAGGGCCTGGCCCATTCCGCCAGCAATTCCGGCGCCAGCAATGCCCCCTCTCTGGCTTCCAGGGCACCGGCACTCACCCGGCTGAGCCGTGCCGCCCAGCCCGACAGCCAGCGGAAATCCCGTTCCAGCACCAGCAACCCGCCATCCGGCAGGGCAACCGCATCCGTGGGACGGAAATTCTGGTGCTGCGGCCAGCCAAGCTGCCGCCAGGCCGACTCGCGACCGATCCATAGCGGCGAGACGCCGGTCCGACCGCCAGCCTCGGGCGGCAGCGCCTCCTCCCCGATCAGGACCAGCCTGCCATCGGGCAGCACCGCGATCGATTCCAGGCCGCCATTGGCGGGTAATTGCTGTGTTGACCGGGGAATCGGTACCGGCTGGGCCCTGGCGAGCGGGCTGGCATAGCGCCGAACCCGATGCGCGCGTTCGAAACTGACCAGAAAGCTGCCATCATGGTCACGGCGCAGCCCTTCGGCATCGGCCACATTCCCCGTCAGCGGCGGGCCCGTCGCGCTCAGCAGCGGCGCGATTGCCGCCGCCGCAACCCCTGTGGGCAGCCCGGCGGCATCGCGGGTGAAATCCAGCCGCAGCCAGTGGCCACGATCGGAAATCGCCCACAGGCCGGCGCCATCGGCATCGACAGAGAGACCCGAATAGCCGCCGAATCCTCCCCCCTGGCCCGCCAGCACCAGCCCGCCAAGATACTCCAGCGCCCCCAGCCGCCGTTCAGCTGGCGCCTCCGGGTTGAGTTCGAGCGGGATGCTCGTAACCACCAATGGTTCCTGGCCCCAGGCCGGCAGTATCCAGGCCGGCAGCCCCCAAGCCGACGCGAACCAGAACAGAGCCAGCAGCGCGGTTGCGCCAAGACGCGGCAAATCTGCTAGTCTTTGCAAACTGGTTCCTCTTCTGGGGGCGCTATAGCCCGGTGCATGCAGAAGCGTAGCAACATATCCCTGGTCTTGTCCGCGTTCCTTGGCTTGGTGCTGTTCATGCTCGCCATTTCGGTGGCGCTGCAACTACACCGCCAGCGTGACGAGGACCTCAACGCAGCGCAAGCCCAAGTGCAAGCCTTGGCGCGCGTGCTGGACGAACATGCCGCGCGCACCTTCTCCGGCGTCGACCTGTTCCTGCAATATTTTGCCGATGCCGTGACCGATGCCGGCGTGCTGCAGGTGGCGCCGCTCGGTGAAATACGCCGCCGCATGCTGAACATGATGACGGACCTGCCGCAGATCCGATCTTTCATCGTATTCGATCCGGAGGGCAACCTGATCCTGGATAGCGGCGCCGATCCGCCGCGGCCCTTCAATCTTTCCGACCGCGATTATTTCCGTGCCCATGTCGAGCACAGTGATGCCGGGCTGTTCATCGGCGCGCCGATGTTGAGCCGCCTCACCGGGCAATGGCTGATCAGTGCCAGCCGCCGCATCGAACGCGGCAATGGTGGTTTCGGCGGTGTTATCGTGGTGGCGGTGGCACCGGAATATTTCTCCAGCGTCTACGCCAAGCTGCAGCCGCAGAAACATTCCCTGCTCTCGCTTTACCGCACCGATGGCCTGCGGCTGATGCGCCACACCCCGCAAGGTATCGATATCGGCTCCAGCGATGCCGGGCTGAAGCTGTTCACCGAGATGCTGCCGCAGCATGACGAGGGCGTTTACCTCTCATCGGGGCGTAGCGATGGCCGGGCACGCTACGTCGCCTATCGCCGCGTGGCAAAATACCCGCTGGTGGTGGCCGCCGGGCTGGCGCCTGAAGATGCCTTGAGCAACTGGCGGCGCAATGTGATGGCGGATTTCTCGCTGTTCGCAGCGGCCCTGCTGGTAGCCATCGGGCTTGGCCTGATGCTGCGCCGGCAGATGCTGGCAACGCGCCGCGCCGAACAGCGCCTCACCGCCGCCCTGCAGCATATGCCCGATGGCTTCGTGCTCTATGACGAGCAGGATCGCGTGGTGCTGCACAATGCCCGCAGCGCCGAATATTTCGGCAATGGCAAAGACGCCAGCCTGATCGGCCGCGAGCATGCCGACCTGATCCGCAGCGCCATGGCACATGGCGGCAGATTCCCGCAAGCCGACCTGGCTGCCTGGGAGGAATTGCGCGAGCAGAAGCTGCATATGGAGAGAACCGGCTATTCGGTGGAGCAGCAATTGCCCGATGGCCGCTGGCTGCGGATTTCGGAAGCGCCCACGGGCGATGGCGGCATGGTGGCCATCACCTCCGATATCACCGCGCTGAAACAGGCCGAGCAGCGGCTGCGCGATGCCATCGAAACCATCGACGAGGGTTTCGCGCTATACGATGCCGATGGCTTTCTGGTGCTGGCCAACCGGCGCTTCTATGATTTCTCCGGCCATGATCCAGCGCTGGCCAAGCCCGGCATGCATGGCCTGGAATTGATCCGCATGGTAGTGGAGCGCAATCTCTGGGGCGTGCCGGTGGAATTGCAGCCCAGCATCCGGCGCCAGGCGGAACATGATTTCCTCAATCCCTCCGGCCAGCCGCAGGATATCGAATACCGCCCGGGCCGCTGGCTGCGCGTGACGCGCCAGCGCATCGCCCAGGGCGGCATGATCGCCACCTTTGCCGATATTTCCGATATCAAGCGCGCCGAACAGCGCCTGCGCGATTCGATCGAGAGCCTGCCGGACGGCTTCCTGCTCTACGGCCCCGACGAGCGCATGGTGATGGCGAACAGCCGATTCTACGAAATCAGCGGCCATGACCCGGCTATCGTGCGCCCAGGCGTGCATATGGAATTGCTGTTCGAGGAAATCATGCGGCTGCGCCTGGTGGATAACTCTGGCGTTGATTCCCAGGCATTCCGCCATGAGCTGCGCCAGTCGCTGTATCAGCCTGATGGCCGGCCGATGATCGCAGAACCACGGCCTGGTGTGTGGCTGCGCATCACGCGCCACCGCATCGCCGATGGCGGCGTGATCTCGATCTTCTCCGATATCAGTGAGTTGAAACGCGCCGAGCGCCAGCTTGCCGATGCCATCGAAAGCATTTCCGACGGCTTCGTACTCTACGATCGCGACCACCGCCTGGTACTGTGCAACAGCCGCTTCCGCGATTTCCATGCCGAGATCAGCCATCTGCTGGTGCCGGGCATGGCTTTTGCCGACATCCTGCGCGCCTCCATCGCCGGCAAGCTGGTGGATGTGGCCCCGGGTGAGGTGGATGCCTGGCTTGCCGAGCGTGAGCAGATGATGCCGGCAAACGGCAGCAGCGAACTGCGCCTGGCCGATGGCCGCTGGCTGCGTACCGCCGAACGCCGCACCGCCGATGGCGGCCTGGTCGGCATCGCCACCGATATCACGGCGCTGAAACAGCAGCAGCGGGCACTGGAAACCAATCTGGTCGATCTGGCAACAGCCAAGCGCCAGGTGGAAGATCAGGCCGCGCGCCTCAGCGATCTCGCCGACCGCTATGCCCAGGCCAAGGACCGCGCCGAAGCGGCGAACCGCGCCAAGGGCGATTTCCTGGCGATGATGAGCCATGAAATCCGCACGCCGCTGAACGGCGTGCTCGGTTCGGTCGGCCTGCTGGGCGATACCACGCTGGATGACGAGCAGCGTAAACTGCTGGGCGCCGCGCGTGAATCCGCCGAGCATCTGCTGGTGCTGTTGAACGACATCCTGGACTTCTCCAAGCTGGAAGCCGGCAAGGTGCGGCTGGACGAGGTGGATTTCGACCTGCCTCGGCTGATCGAAAGCATCGTGTTCATGATGGGGCCACGCGCCACCACCAAGGGCGTGGCGCTCACCGTGCGCATGGCCGAGGACACGCCGCGCTATCTGCGCGGCGATCCCAGCCGCATCCGCCAGGTGCTGTTCAATCTGGTAGGTAACGCGATCAAGTTCACCGATCATGGCAGCGTCACCATTGCCGTGACCGCCGCGCGCGGCCGCAATGATCAAGTCAGCCTGACCGTGGCAGTGGAAGATACCGGCATCGGCATCGCCGCCGACAAGATCGACGGCCTGTTCACCCATTTCACCCAGGCCGACCGCTCGATCAGCCGCCGTTTCGGCGGCACTGGTCTCGGCCTGGCGATTTCGCGCCAGTTGGTCGAACTGATGGGCGGCCAGATCGGCGCCGAGAGCGAGGAGTGGAAAGGCAGCCGCTTCTGGTTCCGCCTCACCCTGCCGGAAGGCATTGCGCCGAGCCTGACAGAAGCGCCGCGCGCCGAAGACCTGCGCCGCTCCGCACTCGGCCGGCCGTTACGCGTGCTGGTGGCCGAAGACAACCAGGTGAACCAGATGGTGATCGCCACCATGCTGCGGCGGCTCGGCCACCATGTCGACATGGTGAATAATGGCGTTGAAGCCTGCACTGCCGTGCAGACCGCACCCTATGATGTCGTGCTGATGGATGTGCAGATGCCGGAGATGGACGGCATGGCTGCTACCCGCGCCATCCGCCGGCTGCCACCGCCAGCCGGGCAATTGCCGATCATTGCGCTGACCGCCAATGCCATGGAAGGCGACCGCACCATCTATCTCAACGCCGGCATGAATGCCTATGTGGCCAAGCCCATCGACCTGGCGCAACTGGTTGGCGCTATCAACAGCCTGCTCGGGCCAGCCGAGCCGCGCGCAGGGGCGCCGGAAGCCGCCAATGCCGACCCTGCATTGACGGCCCCCGATGCCTTGAGCAACTCGACCAGGGCAAAGCTCGGGTCGCTGCTCGATAGCATCAAGAAAATCGGCTAACGCTTCATACCCACCTAGCGCTTCATACTTTCGGCGCTGCGCACCAGCCGCAGAAACTCGGCGCGCCAGCCACCCGGATCCTTGCCGGTGGCCCCTTCTGCCAGACCCGCCACTTGGCGCAGGCCATAGCCATTGAGATAAGGATCACCACGCAGGCTCTGGGCAAAGCCGGCAACGGCGGCGGCAAAGCGCAGATCGGCAGGCGCCGAGGCTTCGGTATAGACATCGTTTTTTGTTACGGCGCGGGCCATCTCCTGGCTGCTGCTTTCGCCTGGGCGCTTATAGCGCAGACGCACGAAGGCGATTTCCTCACTGGCCTTGTCGGCATTATGCCCCGATGTAGCTGGCGTGCCGCCATAGCGCAGTGGATCCAGCTTCTGCCCCTTGCTGCCGGGTGCGGTGATTTCATAGAGCGCGGTGACACGGTGACCATCGCCGATCTCGCCGGCATCAATGGCATCGTTCTTGAAATCCTCACGCCGCAGGCCGCGCGTCTCATAACCAATCAGGCGGTATTCGGCGACCTGGACCGGATTGAACTCGACCTGGATTTTTACGTCATCGGCAATCGGCAGCAAGGCGGCGGCGAGATTGTCCACCAGCACGCGGCGGGCCTCGTCCAGCGTGTCGATATAGGCGGCGGTGCCGTTGCCGGCCTGGGCCAGCTTCTGCATCAGCCCGTCATTGAGATTGCCGAGACCGAAGCCGAGCACCGAGAGGTAGATGCCGGTCTTGCGCTTGGAAGCAATGAAAGTTTCCAGGCTGGAACCATCGACGGTGCCGAGATTGAAATCGCCGTCGGTCATCAGGATCACGCGGTTGGCGGCCCCGGCGACGAAGCCACGCTCGGCCTCGGTATAGGCGAGCCGCAGGCCATCGCTGCCGGCAGTACCGCCGCTGGCATGCAGGCTGTCGATCACCCGTTCGACAGCGGCGCGGTCAGCGGCCCGTGTTGAACTGAGCGGCACGGCGGTGCCGTTGGCATAGGTGACGATGGCCACCCGGTCTTCCGGCTGCAATGCCGCCAGCATCTGCCGCATCGCCGCCTTGGCGAGCGGCAGGCGGTCTTCGGCAAACATCGAGCCGGAAACATCGACCAGGAAGGTGATATTCGCCAGCGGCCGCTGCTGCTCGGCACGACTATAGCCCTGCAGGCCAATGCGCAGCAGGCGGCTATGCTCATTCCACGGTGTCGGCATCAGCGCCACATCGATGGCGAAGGGCTGCGCCGGATCGCTGGGGCGGGCGTAATCGTAGGAGAAATAGTTGATCATCTCCTCGCTGCGCACCGCCTGCACCGGCGGCAGGCTGCCGCTGCGCAGGAAGCGCCGCGCCACGGCATAGGATGCCGTATCGACATCGATACTGAAGGTGGAGACCGGGCTATCCAGCGTGGCATGCACCGGATTGACCGGTGCATTGGCAAAACGATCATTGCCTGGCAACGAAGCTGACGGAGCCGCCGCAGGCATGACGGCCATGGGACGGGCGATACCCATCTCCATCCTTTGCCGCGCGACTGGGGCGCCGGCTGTGGCCGGAATGGCTCCGGCACCCGCAGACGCGGTGCCAGGCGCAGATGCTGAATATTCCGGGGCTTTCTCACAGGCGGCGAGACCGATACCCACCGCCAGCATGGCAGCGAATGCTGCCACTACTCTCTGCTCCATGTGCATGCGCACCTCCCTGGTTTGAGCGGGCGTGAGCATACGAGGCGAATTGTGGCGCAAAAATGCCACCAAAGCGGCGCGATTGTGTTGCGCGCCCTTCATTCACCCATGTGGCGAAAAAGTCACGAGTTCCACGGAACCCGTGATGATCGGGAAGTCAGGCGGCGCGCGAGCGCCCTCGGCTCCGGCCAGTGCCAGCGCCCTTGGCGCCAGGATCGTCCTCGAACAATTCGGCCAGACGTTCCATCATCACACCGCCGAGCTGTTCGGCATCGACAATGGTGACAGCACGGCGATAGTAGCGCGTCACGTCATGGCCGATACCGATGGCGGTGAGTTCCACCGGCGAGCGGCGCTCGATCCACTCGATAGTCTCGCGCAGATGGCGGTCGAGATAATTGCCGGGATTGACCGAGAGCGTGGAATCATCCACCGGCGCGCCATCCGAAATCACCATCAGGATGCGGCGCTGTTCCGGACGGGCGAGCAGGCGGTCATGCGCCCACATCAGCGCTTCGCCGTCGATATTTTCCTTCAACAGGCCTTCGCGCAGCATCAGTCCGAGATTGCGCCGGGCGCGGCGCCAGGGTGCATCGGCGCCCTTGTAGACGATATGGCGCAGGTCATTGAGGCGGCCTGGTGCGGCAGGCTTGTTCTCGTTCAGCCATTTCTCGCGGCTCTGCCCGCCCTTCCAGGCGCGCGTGGTGAAGCCGAGGATCTCCACCTTCACGGCGCAGCGCTCCAGCGTGCGCGCCAGGATATCAGCGCACATCGCCGCCACCGTGATCGGACGGCCGCGCATGGAGCCGGAATTATCAATCAGCAGCGACACGACCGTATCGCGGAAATCGGTTTCCTTCTCTTCCTTGTAGGAAAGCGACAGGGTCGGGTTGGCAACGATGCGTGCCAGCCGCGCCGCGTCGAGAATGCCTTCCTCAAGATCGAAATCCCAGGAGCGAGTCTGCTTCGCCAGCAGGCGGCGCTGCAAGCGGTTGGCCAGCCGGCCGACCACGCTTTGCAGGTGATTGAGCTGCTGGTCGAGATGATGGCGCAGGCGGGCCAGTTCCTCGGCATCGCAAAGGTCGTCGGCTTCCACCACTTCGTCGAACTGCTTGGTGTAAGCCTTGTAGGTCTGCTCGCGGTTGGCGCCGTAATTGTCGCCCATCGGCGGGCGGCGGCCTTTGCCGGCCTCCTCGCCCGCGCCGGCGACCTGCTGCTCCATGCCGGCCTCGGCTTCCATCTCGGCGGCCTCGCCGCCGCCGGCATCGGAGGCTTCCGCCTGCTGCTCGCCAGAGGCGGAAGATTCGCCCTCCTGGCTGTCTTCGCCCTCCGACTGGCTCTGCGGCTGCTGGCCTTGGCTGTCCTGGTCGGAATTCTCGTCATCCTCCGACATATCGCCGCTCTCTTCGTCGGCGAGGTCGAGATCCTTGATCAGCTTGCGCGCCAGCTTGGCGAAGGCGCGCTGGTCATGCAGCGAGTCCATCAGGCGGTCGAGATCGGTACCGCCCTTCTCCTCGATGAAGCTGCGCCACATCTCCACCATGGTGCGCGCGGTTTCCGGCACGGCCAGGCCGGTAAGGCGCTCGCGCGCCATCAGGCCCACGGCCTCGGCCAGCGGCGCTTCCGAACGGTCCTTCACCTTCTGGAAGCCACGGCTCTTGCAGCGATCCTCCAAGGCGGCCGAAAGATTCTGCGCCATGCCCGGCATGCGATTGGCGCCAATCGCCTCGACACGCGCCTGCTCCACCGCATCGAACACCGCGCGCGCGGTGCCGCCCTGCGGCAGCAGCTTGGAATGTAGCTTGTCGTCGTGATGCTTCAGCCGCAGCGCCATGGAATCGGCCAGGCCGCGCAACTGTGCCACTTCGGCCACCGGCAGATCACGGCCCGGCACCGGCAGGCGTGCGCGCAGGCCACGCAGGCCGGGCGTTTCCGGCCCGAACGTAACCTGCAGCTCGCGCTCACCGGCAATCGAGCGGGTCGCATTGCCGAGCGCACGCTTGAACGGCTCGATGGGCGATTCCGGCTTACCCGCCATGGTGGTTCAGCCCGTCCCGTTACTTCAGGTCGACCTTCGCCGCCGTTTCCGGCAGTTCCTCGCCGAAGCAGCGCTGGTAGTATTCCGCCACCGTGGCGCGCTCCAGTTCGTCGCACTTGTTGAGGAAGGTGACGCGGAAGGCGAAGCCGACGCTGCCAAAGATGCGCGCATTCTCGGCCCAGGTGATGACGGTACGCGGGCTCATCACGGTGGAAATGTCGCCATTGATGAAACCGGCGCGGGTCAGTTCGGCCACCGCCACCATCTGCGACAGCAGCTTGCGCCCCGCCACATCCTGATAGCTCGGCGACTTCGCCGCCACGATGGCGACTTCATCTTCGGCCGGCAGGTAGTTCAGCGTGGTGACGATCGACCAGCGGTCCATCTGGCCCTGGTTGATCTGCTGCGTACCGTGATAGAGCCCGGTGGTGTCGCCAAGGCCGATGGTGTTGGCGGTCGAGAACAGGCGGAACGCCTTGTGCGGGCGGATCACGCGGTTCTGGTCGAGCAGGGTGAGCTTGCCTTCCACTTCCAGCACGCGCTGGATCACGAACATCACGTCCGGGCGGCCGGCATCGTATTCGTCGAACACCAGGGCGACGGGCGACTGCAGCGCCCAGGGCAGGATGCCTTCGCGGAATTCGGTCACCTGCTTGCCGTCGCGCAGCACGATGGCGTCCTTGCCGACGAGATCGATGCGGCTGATATGGCTGTCGAGATTGACGCGCACGCAGGGCCAGTTCAGGCGGGCGGCGACCTGCTCGATATGGGTCGACTTGCCGGTGCCGTGATAGCCTTGAACCATGACGCGGCGGTTATGGGCAAAGCCGGCCAGGATGGCGAGCGTGGTCTCGCGGTCGAAGCGGTAGGTGCTGTCGAGGTCAGGCACATGCTCGGAACGGTGCGAGAAGCCCGGCACCGTCATGTCGCTGTCGATACCGAACACATCGCGCACGGAAATCTTCACATCGGGCATGTCCGGCATGCCGGCGGCGGCAAATGGCGAAGAAACTGGCTTGGTCTGAATGGCCGTCATCGTGACTCTCGTTTCGGGTAATTTCTTGTCGTCTGGGCGGAGGGCTGCGGCTTCCCGGGTCGATCCTTCAAGTATAGCCCCGGGATTCCAGGTACGCATAGGCTTGGTTGATGCTTTTCAGCCGCTCTTCCGCATCGCGGTCGCCGCCATTGGCGTCCGGGTGGTAGCGTTTCACCATTTGCTTGTATTGCGCCTTGATATCGGCCCAGCGCAGCGGCGGCTTCAGCGCCTGGAGGTCGAAATCCAGTTCCTGCAAAGCCTCGCGCTCGCGCGGCTCGAAAATCGGCTCCGGCCCCGGGCGGCGCCGGCCGCCATTTATCACAATGCCGACATCGGCCAGGATGCCGAGATCGTCCTTGACCCAGACCTGCGGCTCGTCGCCATTCGGCGCCTTGGTGCCGAAAGTCCAGGTCGGGCGGTGGCCCAGCATGTCCTCGCGCTGATACTCCTCCACTTCCTCCGGCGTCATGCCGCGGAAGAAATCCCAGCCGAGATTGTATTGCCGCACATGCTCCAGGCAGAACCAGTAGCGGCCATCGCGCGGTTCGCGGCTTTTGGGTGCCGGGAAACGCCCTTCGCGGCGACATTCCGGATGATCGCAGGTATGCAGATGCGTACCGAGTCCTTCAGCGGATTCCGCCTCCTGCTCGATGAAATGCGTCTGCCGTGCCGATCGTGCCCGTGCCATGGCGCAAGAGTATGGGAGCCCCCGGGTGCAAGGCAAGGCGAAGCCGCGCTTGACAGGGCGCCGCACGCCACTTAAGCGGGTCGCATGGGCATGATCCAGGACCGTATCCGACAGAAACTGACCGAAGCACTGGTACCGCTGGCGCTGGAGATCGACGACCAGTCGAGCCGCCATGCCGGCCATGCCGGCATGAAGGGCCTGAAGCCCGAGGAAACCCATTTTGAGCTGCGGGTGGTCTCGGCAGCCTTCCAAGGCCAGAACCGGGTGGCGCGGCAGCGGCTGATCTACAAGCTGCTGGCGGCCGAGCTCGCCGATGGCGTGCATGCCCTGGCACTGACCGCCCTGACACCCGAAGAAGCGGCGAAAGCCTAATCAGAACAAATCTTTAGGGTTGCGAATTGCGCCCATAGGGGGATTTTCATCATAGTGGACAACTTTTTGTTTGCATAACACACTTACCTATATTAAATGTATATGTATGAACGGGATTAAAACCTCTCCAAACACAACCGAAACTGCCGCCCAGGCGGTGCCCTCCGCCCCGGTACGCCCCAGCCTGGTGACCCGGAATATCCGACTCGGGCTGATGCGAACCAGCGTGCGGCTCGAGCGGGTGGAGTGGCAGGCACTGGAACAGATCTGCCTGCTGGAGGGACTCGACCGTCACGGCTTCGCCAACCGGGTGCAGGCCGATCCGGGGCGGCGCGAGAATACCCTGACCTCACGGCTGCGCTGCGCCATCCTGGCCTATTGCATGAATGCCGCCGGCTTCGGCAGCTATCCCAGCCATTACTCCAGGGCGATCAGCAGCAGCAGCGGCAGGGTGGCGAACGAGACCAGGGTGGAGACCACCACCAGACCGGCCACGGCGGTGGCATCGCGGGCATAGCGCACCGCGAAGATCACATTGATCACCGCCACCGGCATAGCGCATTGGATGATCAGCACGCCGCGCGCCACGCCGGTCATGCCGAAAGCCCAGGTCAACACCATGCCGACAGCGAAACCCATGCCCAGGCGCAAGGCCGTGAGGGTGAGCGCATTGCGCAGATCCTGCACCTTGAGACTGGCGAGCGAGACACCCAGGGTCAGCAGCATCAGCGGGATGGTGATGGCGCCAGCGGTTTCCAGGCTGCGCATCAGGAACAGCGGCAAGTCGACATGCAGCTGGTTGCCAAGCACGCCAAGCGGCACGGCATAGATCACCGGGGCGCGCAGCAGGCCAACCCAGTTGCCGCGCCCGGCGTAGAGTGCCTGGCCGATGGAGAAATTGCAGAACGAATTCAGCGCGAAGCAGACCAGGCCCAGCGCCAGGCCGGGCGGGCCGAAGGCGAACAGGCAGAGCGACAGGCCGGCATTGCCACTGTTGGGAAACGCCATCGGCGCCAGATAGCTGCGCCAGGACAGCCCGAGCAGGCGCAGCGCAATGAAGCCGATGATGATGAAGCAGGTGGTTGCCGTCACCGCTGCCAGCGCCATCCAGCTCAATTCCGATTGCGGCAGCTCGGCCTTCAGCAAGGTCGCGATCACCAGGCAGGGCGTGCCGATATGGGTGGCGAGCTGGCCGATGGCATCCATCGGAAACGGCAGATCGCGCTTGGCCCAGATGAAGCCAAGGCCGGCCAGCACGAAGATCGGCGCGATCACGGCGAAAATATCGGCCAGCATCGCCATCAGGTATCTAGTCCTCGGAGCGCAGCGGCGCGAGTTTCAGCACCGTGATCTGGTTGCGCTGGCGGCGCAGCACCTCGAAGCGGAAATCGTGGAACACGAAAACCTGCCCGGCTTCCGGGATTGCCTGCGCCTCATGCAGCACTAGGCCGGCGATGGTGGTGGCATGGTCATCAGGCAGATGCCAGTCGAATTGCCGGTTGAGCTGGCGGATCGTCGCCGTGCCATCGACCAGCACGGAGCCGTCAGTCTGGCGGCGATAGACGCGCTTAGGCCGGTCATGCTCGTCGCGGATGTCGCCGACGATTTCCTCCAGGATGTCTTCCAGGGTGACGAGGCCGAGGATGGCACCGTATTCATCCACCACCAGGGCGAAATGGGCGCGGCGCTGGCGGAAGGCATTGAGCTGCTCGCGCAGGGTGGTGGTTTCCGGCACGAACCATGGCGGTTGCAGCAGCGGCTTGAGCTCCAGTTCCGCGATCTCGAAATGCAGCGCGTGCAATTCGCGCAGCAGCGTCTTGGCATGCAGCACGCCGATGACATTCTCCGGCTCGCCCTGCCACACGGGAACGCGGGTATGGCTCGAATCCATCACCTGCGCCACGATTTCAGCCGGCGGTAGATCGGCATCCAGCATTTCCATCTTGCGCCGATGCACCATCACATCGCCGACCGGCACCTCATCGAGATCGAGGATCGAGCCGAGCATATCGCGCTCGAGCTTCACCAGGCTGCCCTGGGCGGCGTGCCGCTCGAGCTGGCTGCGCAGCATGTCGGTGGCGGTGGGCGGTTCGGGCGGCGCCGGCCTGTCGCCGCGTTTGCGCGGGCGCAGCCAGCGCAGCAGACGTGCCAGACGGAGCAGCCGCGCCCTCATGCGCCGGCTGCTTGCCTCGCCGGCGCCAGTTCGTCAGCCAGCAGCGCGCTGACCGTCGCCGATGCAACATCGTTGCGCTGCACCGCGCGGCCGATGGCTTCCGCCAGGATGAAGACCAGCTTGCCATCCTGCACTTTCTTATCCTGCTGCATGTGATGCAGCAGCACATCGACGCTGAAATCGCGGGCGCCGTTCACGGACGAAAGCCGTGCCGGCAGGCCGCTCAGATCAAGGTGCCGCTGCACCCGCAGCGCCAGCGCCGGATCGCAGAGTCCGAGCCGGCCGGAAAGCTGGAACGCCAGCGCCATGCCGACCGCCACGCCTTCGCCATGCAGCAGACGCGCGGAATAGCCGGTCTCCGCCTCCAGCGCATGGCCGAAAGTATGGCCGAGATTCAACAGCGCGCGCTCGCCCTCCTCGCGCTCGTCGGCAGCAACGATACGCGCCTTGTGGGCGCAGCAGCGCGCTACCGCCTCGGCGCGCAGTTGCTTGTCACCAGCCAGCAGGGCAGCACCATTGGCTTCCAGCCAGGAGAAGAAATCGACATCGCCAAGCAGGCCGTATTTCACCACCTCGGCATAGCCGGCCCGGAGTTCGCGGATCGGCAGCGTATCCAGCGCATCGATATCGGCCAGCACTAGGCGCGGCTGGTGGAAGGCGCCGATCAGGTTCTTGCCCTGGGGCGCGTTGATCGCGGTCTTGCCACCGACACTGCTATCGACCTGCGACAGCAATGTGGTGGGAATCTGGATGAAATCGACGCCCCGGCGCAGGATCGAACAGGCAAAGCCGACCAGATCGCCGATCACGCCGCCGCCAAGAGCAATCACATGGTCGCGGCGCTCGACTTTGTGGCCGAGCAGGGCATCGCAGACCCGTTCCAGGCCGGCAAAGCTCTTCTGCCCCTCGCCCGGCGGCAGGATCACGGATTTGTGCTGGATGCCGGCAGCGTCCAATGCGGCCTGCAACGGCGCCAGGCGATGCGGCGCGACATTTTCGTCAGTGACGATCACGGTGAAGGGCCGGCGCAGGATCGGCTTGATCAAATCGCCGGCACGGCTGACCAAGCCGGCGCCAACATGGATGTCGTAGCCACGCTGGCCGAGTTCGACACGGATACGGTGAGAAGTGGCCATGGCGCGATTAATCTCCGGCGGTCTCGGCCACCGGCTTGGCATAGCCGGGTGGCAGGGTGGCGATGATGCGTTCGACCACGCCTTCATGCGGGCCATCGCCGGTGAGTACGGTGATATCGGCATCGGCATAGACCGGATAGCGTTCATCCATCAGCCGCGACAGCACGCTGCGCATATCGCCGCCGGCCAGCAAAGGCCGATTGCCGCGCCGCGAGCAGCGCTTCACCAGCACATCGAGTTCCGCCTTGAGCCAGATCGACAGACCACGCTCCTTGATGCGGGCACGGGTCTCGGTGTTCATGAAGGCACCGCCGCCGGTGGCCAGCACGATGGGCGACTGCTCCAGCAGCCGGGCGATAACGCGGCGCTCGCCATCGCGGAAGGCCGGCTCGCCATGTTCGGCGAAAATATCCGGGATGCTGGCGCCGGCGGCTTTCTCGATTTCGGTATCGGCATCGAAGAAAGGCAGGTTCAGGCGGGATGCCAGACGCTTGCCGACCGAACTCTTCCCCGCCCCCATCAAGCCGACCAGGACTAGACTCTTCAGCGGTACGGAATCAATCGGTTGCACAACACCCTCTGGTTTACGCCGGCCCCGCCGGACCGGCATGGCGGCTGGTAGCGACAAAGAGGCCAGCCAGATGCGGCGCCCCAATTGCGGTACCCCGGCCGGGCCGGTAGAATGTAGAATACTGTAACCAGCCGGCATTTCAAACGCGGCTGGCCCTGTCTGTGGACGCAATCCGAGGATTTCATGAGCCGCCTGTTGTCGATTTTCTTTATCCTTCTGGTGCTGCTGGTGGTGGGTGGCGGCATTTTCCTCGCCACATGGGACATACCGGCACCGAAATCCAAGGTGGAGAAGGTGATCCCCAACGACAGGCTAGGTAAATAATCATGCGCCGGCTGGCCGCTCTCAGCATCCCGCTCCTCGGCCTTCCGCTGTTTCTCGGCGTAGCCGGTATCGCCCTGGCACAACCGGTGCGGCTCACGCCCACGGCCCCAGCCCCTACGGCACCGGCACAAAGCCAGCCGCAGGACGAGCAGAAACAGGAACAGCCGGCAGCCCAGCAGGCCCCTGTTCAGCAGACAAATGTACCGCCTGCCGGCAACCCGCCAGCAGGAGCCACAGCCCCCAAGACCGGCGTGGTTGCGGTGGAAACCCTTAACGCGCCGGATCCCTCCAGCGTCGGCATGCTTGGCGACGACAATGGCGGCCTCGGCATCAAGATGTGGGCCGGCACCAGCCGCACCCAGGCAGAACGCGTGATCAGCCTGCTGCCGGCGCCAATCGCCTCGCCTGCCCTGCGGCAATTGCAGCGCCGCCTGCTGCTCACAACGGCGGAAGCCCCGGCCGGCCAGAGTGGTGGTATCCTGGGCAACGGGGAACAGAGCCTGCTCGGCCTGCGCGTGCGCCAGCTCTACCGCCTGGGCCTGAGTTCGGAAGCCGCCGATCTGGGCACGCCGAAGCCGCAGGCCCTGCGCGACCGCGTCTTCACGCAACTGCCGATCAATCTGGCTTTGCAGAAGCATGATTTCGCTACTGCCTGCCCGCTTGGCGCTCGGGCGCTGGCCGAAGAACCGTCGGAGGCCGCCTGGCTGCGCGTGGCGGTGTTCTGCCGCTTCAAGAATGGCGAGGCCGCCAGCGGCGAACTGGCGCTGAGCCTGTGGCGCGACCAGGGCGGCGAAGATACCGCCTTCCAGGCGCTGGCGGCGATCATGGGCGGCGACAACCGCGTGAAGGTCGAAAAGCTGGCCCATGTCGATCCGCTGATCGTGGCGATGCTGCGCGAAACCAAGCGGCCGCTGCCGCCGGGTTCCATCGAAATCGCGCCGGCCGGCACGCTGGCAGCGATTGCCGACCTACCCGACCTGGATCCCGAGATGCGGCTTAACGCGCTGGGCCAGGCCGTGGCGCTGGGTGCCATCCCGCCGCAGCGGCTGGCCAGTGCCTATGCGCAACTTGAAATCACCGAGGCACAGCGCGCCGATATTCTGGCCGGCAAGCTGAAAGGCGCGCGGGCCGCCGCCTTCCTGTTCCAGCAGGCGCGGCAACTCAACGCACCCGGCCCGCAGCGCGCCGAAGCCTTGAAGCGCGTCTACGACCTTGCTGCGGCGCGCGGCACCTTGTTCATGACCGCCGCCGTGCTGCGCGACACTTTGCGCGACCTGCCGGCCGAGCCGGAAAGCCTCTCCGCCGCCCCAGCGGTGATCCGCCTGGCGCTGGCCGCCGGCGAGACCGGCACGGCACGGCTGTGGCGCAACAGCCTGATGAGCCAGACCGACCCGGCCCTGGCAGCCATCGCGGCACAGACCTGGCCCTTGCTGGTGCTGGTGGAGCCGCCGGCCGCCTGGCCGGAAGCGCAGTTCCAGGGCTGGAGCGAGACGCTGAAAGCCCTGCCGCCGCAGCGCAAGGCAGCCTTGCAGGCGATGGTGCTGATCCTGGCCGAAGCCGGCGGCGTGCCGGTGCCGGCGGAAACCTGGCAGATGCTGATCCAGCCGGGCCTGGAAACCAGCAGCAGTAATCCGCCGGTGGCTTATTGGCGCAACCT
Source organism: Ferrovibrio sp. (assembly GCF_965278975.1). Lineage (GTDB taxonomy): Bacteria > Pseudomonadota > Alphaproteobacteria > Ferrovibrionales > Ferrovibrionaceae > Ferrovibrio. Next base: position 2,685,135 of record NZ_OZ257126.1, on the reverse strand, counting down.
GCTGCGCGCCTCGGAAGCCAATGCCAGGGCCGAGACCGTTGCGCTGGCACTGATCCTGCTGGGCGACAATCTCGCCAAGGATGATCCGGCCACGCTGGCGACCGCATTCGGCGCATTGAAGCGGCTGAAGCTCGACACGGAAGTGCGCGCGCTGGCGCTGGAAGCGGCGCTGCTGCGCGGCCTCTGAGACGCCTCACCCAGGATGCGCGCCCAGCGCCATATCGAGGCCTTTATCGAAATGCTGGGGGCCGAGCGCGGCCTGGCGAAAAACACGCTTGAGGCCTATGCCAACGATCTTGCCGATTTCGCCGGTTTCCTGACCACACGGGAGGCTGTGCCGCAGAGTGTGGGCATCGAGATATTGCGCGACTACACGCAATCCCTGAGCGATGCCGGATTGAAGCCGGCGACAGCCGCCCGCCGGCTTTCGGCGCTGCGGCAATTCTTCAAATTCATGGCGTCCGAAGGCGTCCGCGACGACGATCCTTCCGCCTTGCTCGATGCGCCGAAGCGCGGCCGGCCGCTGCCGAAAATCCTGAGCGAAGCGGAAGTGGAACTGTTGCTGGCCCAGGCACGGCATCTGCGCGAGGATCCGGCGGAAAATGCGCGCCTCACGGCCTTGCTGGAAATCCTCTACGCCACCGGGCTGCGGGTGAGCGAACTGGTTGGCCTGCGCTTCCCGCCCTTTGGCGACGACCAGCGTTTCCTGCTGATACGCGGCAAGGGCAACAAGGAGCGCCTGGTGCCGTTGAGCGACGTGGCGCGCGCCGCCATCCGCGAGTATGTGCAGGATTGGCGCGGCGAATTCCTGGCGCCGAAGCAGATGTCGCCCTGGCTGTTTCCCTCACGCGGCGAAAGCGGCCATCTGACGCGGCAGCGCCTCGGGCAGTTGCTGAAGGAACTGGCCGCCGCCGCCGGTATCGCTGTGGCAAAAGTATCGCCGCATGTGCTGCGCCATGCCTTTGCCAGCCACCTGCTGGCCCATGGCGCCGATCTGCGCGCGGTGCAGAAGATGCTTGGCCACGCCGATATCAGCACCACGCAGATTTACACCCATGTGCTGGAAGCACGGAAACAGGCCCTGGTGCAGGCGCATCACCCGCTGGCGAAAGGGCGCCACGGCAGCTAGCGGATAGCTCTTGCCAAGCCCTTGCCGGTTAGTTAGCAGTTGCAGCAGACCAGCAGGGAGAGACAGCCACCATGAGCTTCAAGACCGTAACCCAGACCACGCCGAGGCTTAACCGTTGCGAGCTGGCGGTGCCTGGCTCCAGTGTCAAACTGTTTGAAAAGGCAGCGAAATCAGCCGCCGACGTGGTATTCCTGGATCTTGAGGACGCGGTGGCGCCGGACGACAAGCCGCAGGCGCGAAAGAATATTGTGCAGGCGCTGCATGACATCGACTGGGGCACCAAGACCCTGAGCGTGCGCATCAACGGCCTGGATACCCATTACATGTACCGCGACGTGGTGGATGTGGTGGAGCAGGCTGGCGACAAGCTGCATCTGATCATGGTGCCGAAAGTGGGCACCGCGGCTGATATCTATGCCGTGGACATGCTGCTGACCCAGATCGAAGCCGCCAAGGGCTTCACCCGCCGCATCGGCATCGAGGCGATCATCGAGACCGCGCTGGGCATGCAGAATATCAACGAGATCGCTGCCGCCAGCCCGCGTCTGGAAAGCCTGCATTTCGGCGTGGCCGATTATGCTGCTTCCACCCGCGCCCGCACCACGTCGATTGGCGGCCCGAACCCGCTCTACGGCGTGCTGACCGACAAGGATGGCGACAAGCCGCGCGAGTATTTCTGGGGCGACATGTGGCATTACGCCATTGCCCGCATGGTGGTGGCGGCGCGCGCCAACGGCATCCGCCCGATCGACGGCCCGTTCGGCGACTTCTCCGATGCCGAGGGCTACAAGGCGCAGGCCAACCGGGCCGCGATCCTGGGCTGCGAAGGCAAATGGGCGATCCATCCGAGCCAGATTCCGCTCGCCAACGAAGTCTACACCCCGCCGGAAGCGGAAGTGGCCAAGGCACGCCGCATCCTGGAAGCCATGGCCAAGGCACAGGCCGATGGCCTTGGCGCCGTGGCACTGGATGGCAAGCTGATCGACATTGCCTCTATCCGCCAGGCCGAAGCCCTGGTGAAGCAGTATGAGCTGATCGCGCGCGGCTAGTTTTTTTATTCCTGGAAGTGCCGGCACAGCGCCAGCACGAACAGCAGGCCTAACGCCAGGGCCGCCACCGTCGACCACGGTTGCGGCCCTAATTGCGCCGCCAGCGCCAGCAGGATCAGCGCCAGATTGACGCCGCCGATCTTTGAAGCCACCGGCGCATGGGCGCCAGCCTTGCGCACGCCCTGCTGATAGAAATGCTGGCGATGTGCGTGCCAGAATTTCTCACCGCGCAGCGCGCGCTTGAGCAGCGTGACGGTGGCATCCACCCAGTAATACAGCGGCAGGATGATCGCCGCTGCCCACAGGCCGCTGAACGCTGCCTGCAGCAGCAGGCCGCCGAGCAGGAAACCCACCGGCACCGAGCCGACATCGCCCATGAACACATCGGCCTTGCCCCAGTTGCGGCGCAGGAAACCAAGGCCGGCACCGGCCACGATCAGCGCCAGCCCGGCATAGCCGCCACCGAAACCGGCAAGCCAGCCGCAAGCCGCGAGGCCGAGGCCGATGCTGGCCATCTCGATGCCGGTGATGCCGTTGATGCCATCCATGAAATTGAACAGGTTGACGAACCACAGCCAGGCCAGGAAGCAGACCAGGCGCTCGAACCATAATGGCACCAGTCCCTGCGTCACCGTCGCTTCCGGCGGCAATTGCCCCAGCACCAGGGCGACTGCCAGCGCCTGCGCGCCCATGCGCAGCAGGATCGGCAGGCCCTTGAGCCGGTCGTCGAACCAGAACAGCAAAGCCAGCACCAGCATGCCGACCAGCAGCATGCCCTGGGCGATCTGGTCAGCCAGCGTGATCCAGGGCAGGCCGAGGCCGAGGATGATCGCCACCACGGCGATGCCGCCGCCACGCGGTGTCGGCTCCGTATGGCTGGAGCGCGCATTGGGCAGATCCAGCACGGCACGGGTCTTGAGCCAGATGATCAGTGGCACCAGCAGCAAAACGGTGCCGATGGCGGCGAGCAGGCCGAAGCCGAGCGCGAAAGGCCAGGTCGGTTCAATCATGCTTCCACCTGCTGCCCCAAGGGCTTCAGCACCACGCCATAGGCCTTGAGGCTCTCGGCGACGAAATGCTCGACCGAGAATTCGTTTTCCGCGATCTGGCGGCCACGCGCGGCGAGCCGCTGGCGCAACGGCACATCCTCGATCAGGCGGCGCATCGCGGCAGCCGTCGCCGCCACATCACGCACCGGCACCAGCAGGCCGTTCTCTTCATGGCGCACCACTTCGCGGCAGCCCGGCACATCGGCGGTGATGATAGCGCGCTGCGTCGCCGCCGCTTCGATCAGGCCACGCGGCAAACCCTCGCGGTAGCTCGGCATCACAATGAGATTGGCGCGCGCCAGGCTGGCGGCCATGTCGGTGGAATAGCCCCAGTATTCCACCAGGCCACTATCGATCCACTGCTGCAATCTGGCTTCGCCGATATCGGTCGGGTTATCCGCGTCGCGGCGGCCGACCAGCACGAAGCGCGCCTGCACGCCCTGCTGGCGCAGGATGGCGGCAGCGCCGGTGAATTCATTCACGCCCTTGTCACCCAGCAGCCGCGCCGGAAACATCACCACCGGCTTCTCGCCCTGCGGTTCGGGTTGTGCCGGGAAGGCGCGCATATCGACGCCACAGCCCTTGATCATGCACCAGCGTCCGGGCTGCACCATGCCGTTCTGCTCGAACAGCCCGAGATCATCCGGGTTCTGGAAGATGGCATAGCCATTCCTGTGCGACAGCGCGAAGCCATAGAGCGCGCGGATGATAAAACGCAGCAGCCGCGCCTTGAAATCCTGACGGATGAACACGAACCCTAAGCCGGTGATGGCATGGATGGCGGCGGGTACATTGGCCAGCCGGCTGGCCATGCCGCCCCAGATCACCGGTTTCATCGAAACATGATGCACCAGCAGCGGCTGAATCTTTCGGATCAGGCCATAAAGCGCCGCCACCAGGCGCAGCTCGGCCAGCGGGTTCTGGCCGCCGCGCGCCAGCGGAATCGGGTGCAGGATGAAGCCCTCCGCCTGCAGCCGGGCGGCGATTTCCGGGTCCGGTGGCGCGGCGACATGCACTTCCCAGCCAAGCTGGCGCATCGCCCGGCCTACCGGCAGGCGGTGGGTGGTGAAGAACAGCGCCTCATGGACGATGATGAGCAGGCGGCGGGCCATGACCGGAACTAACCCGGCCACCCCCACCGGTCAATACCCCCCGCCCAGGCCTCGGCAATTGACACCGGGGGGTGGGCGGGCTACCCACAGCCACCCCCTTTTCTCTCCTGATCCTGGAATCCGCAGCCGTGACCGCTTCGCATCCGCTTCCCCGCAGCATCGTTGTTGTCGGCCTTGGCTATGTCGGCCTGCCGCTGGCGGTGGCGCTGGCGCGGCATTTCCCGGTAATCGGCTTCGATATCGATACCGGCCGGGTGGCCGAATTGCAGCGCGGCGAGGACCGCACCCGGGAAATCGAACCCGAGGCGCTGAAGGCCGTCGCCAATACCCTGACGCTGACCGCCGAGGCTGGCGCGATCAAGGCCAAGGATCTCTACATCGTCACCGTGCCGACCCCGGTGGATGCCGACAACAAGCCCGATCTCGGCCCGGTCCGCTCGGCCTCGCGCAGCGTCGGCGCCGCCATGGCCAAGGGTGCCGTGGTGGTGTTTGAGAGCACGGTCTATCCGGGCGTGACCGAGGATGTCTGCGGGCCGCTGCTGGCCCAGCATAGCGGCCTGAAGCAGAGCGAGGATTTCTTCCTCGGCTATTCCCCGGAGCGCATCAATCCGGGCGACAAGGTGCATACCGTCGACAAGATCGCCAAGGTGGTGGCGGGCGAAAACCCCGCGATTGCCGCGATGCTGGCCGAGGTCTATGGCTGCGTCACCTCCGGCGGGATTCATCTGGCGCCGACGATCAAGACGGCGGAAGCCGCCAAGGTGATCGAGAATGCGCAGCGCGATATCAACATCGCCTTCATGAACGAGATTGCCATGATCTTCGGCAAGCTCGGCATCTCGACCCATGACGTGCTGGAAGCCGCCGGCACCAAGTGGAACTTCCTCAAGTTCCAGCCCGGCCTGGTGGGCGGCCATTGCATCGGCGTCGATCCCTACTACCTGGCGCACCGCGCCCAGGAACTCGGCCACGACCCGCGCATCATCCTGTCTGGCCGCGCCATCAACGATGGCATGAGCGGCTTCGTCGCCGATCAGGTGCACAGCCATATCAAAGGCCCTGGCCGCGTGCTGGTGCTCGGCCTCACCTTCAAGGAAGACGTGCCGGACCTGCGCAATTCCAAGGTCGCCGACCTGGTGCGGGCGCTGGAGAAGCTGGGCCACCGCGTGGCGGTGCATGATCCGCTGGCCGACCCGAACGAAGCGCAGCACGAATACGGCATCATGCTGGCGCCGAAGCTGGACGAGCTGCGCGGCTTCGATGCCGTGCTCGGCGCCGTGCCGCATGAAACCTACCGCAAGCTCAGCCCGGCGCAGATCATCGCCATGCTCAAGCCCGGCGGTCTGGTGGCCGACCTCAAGGGCATGTGGCGCCGCCTGGAACTGCCCGGCGACCTCAAGCGCTGGGTACTCTGATTTTTCATTCAGCATTGACCTTCAATATCTAAACTGCACATCTCGAGGCAGGGAACCACCTTTTGATTGCAAAAAAAATACAGCCATGCTTGCATTCAATTGCAAGTTTTATTCTCATAAAGGAATGCAGGTATGGCGCTCCGCTGGCACAAAAAGCCTTTGTCTAGAACTGATGCCCAGCAACCGACACGAGGATATCGAGTACCTTATCTTCGTTTTACTAAATCGAAAAACCCGCAAAATGTGCAAATATGGTTCCGTAATACCTTTTTTGCCGGGATGGTTTGGACGAATGGCTTCTTCGGAAATCATGCGGTTGAAGAAACATCAGTGCGCTTCAGAGTGACCATCCTAGGGGTATTCAAAGGCAATAGGATGATGAAGATAACTCATGACAGTAATCGTTGCCGAAATCACAATACACCCAATACTTGGCTTCATTATGACGATGCGACACTAGCCGATTTTGCAGCACAAAATTTGGCCGGCAGAGCGGCGGAAGTACTTTTGGATATTAACGGGAATTATCATTTCAATATTTCATGAATATTTACGCAGCTGCCATGATGCACTGACTGGTGCTAATTAGGCGGCTCACTCCACTTTTTATACAATCAACACCGCCCGAACGAATAGTCTCCATGTTGGACTTTCCAATAACTGCTTCAAGCCGCTGTTCAGCAACTGAAATTAAATCCATCGCATCCTTTTTAAATTCATGAATATTCCGGTTCTTTTCTATGCCAATGCAGGATCTTCCCTCACAAGCCGCTGCAACGAGGAAACTGCCGGATCCGAAAGCATTGTCGAGAACAATGTCACCAGGGTTGGTATAAGTCCGAACTAAATACCGCCCTAAATCGACAGGCTTTTGAGTAGGGTGCCATACGCGCCCCTCACTTTCCGCCGTCTTGAAGTATACGACATCGGTAGGATAACGCCCCCCATCACTTTGGACACGGACAGGGCTAAAATCACCATATGAACCCGTCAGTTGGCTTTTTCGCACCCCCTTATCATACGCCTCACCAGGAGACATTTGAGGGGTATATTTAGGTTGCCGCGGGTAGAATATGCAAATGTCCTCATGGCGCCGCAAAGGTTGTTTTTTGGCATTTAAGAAGTTCGTTGGTTTCGACTTAACCCAAGTAATCTTGTATTTGAAAATATCGTCCTGACTGAGGATAAGCCGGGCAGTGAAAGGGCCTTGCCCCATTAACGCAACCACGCCCTGTGGCGCTAGAATACGTCGGTAATGTTGCCACAACCGATCAAGCGGGATCACACTATCCCACTGATTTTGTGTAGTACCGTAGGGTAGATCACACAAAATCATATTTACTGATCCGTCAGGTATTGCCGTCATTTCCTCTAGACAATCACCTTCAATGAGCAAGGCTGCACTCTTTTGGATAAATTTATTATTCATCAATATGTTATTCATTTCTCACACCCAAGAGCTGCGACGTTAACCATAAGATATCCACAGGCTCTAAGTAAAAGGTTAACGTCGGACTTATTAACCTGTGAGGTCTACTCGGACAAGAGGCGCCGGCTGGAGCTGCCCGGCGACCTCAAGCGCTGGGTACTCTGACTCCACCCTGATTTCACGACTTTTAAGCGCAAGCCAGCCTTGCCTTTTGGCCGATTCAGCGTAAAATGAGAACGAGAAGGGATCATTTGTTCCCATAATTCTCGTAATAAGATGCTATTGAATATAATCATATCCAGAATAGCGGCTTTCTACCCGTTATGGGTGTTGGCCCCGTTCCTGCCTGCCGCAGCGATAGGCGAACCGGCACTGCGCGGTCCCGTAGCGGTGGAGCAGGCTCGCGTCATCGATGGCGATACTCTGGAAGTGGTGGCGCTGATCTGGCTCGATCAGCGCGTCACCACCCGGGTGCGGCTGGAGGGCATCGACACCCCGGAGCGCCGCAGCCCCTGTGCCGCCGAGCGCGAGGCCGCAACAGCGGCCAGTCGTTTCGCTGCCGACTGGCTGGCGCGCCAGGACAAGGTGGTGCTGCGCGACCTGGAACACGACAAATACGGCCGCCGCGTGGTTGGCCGGGTGCAGAGCGCCGACGGGACCTCAGATCTCGGCGACATGCTGATCCAGGCCGGGCTGGCGCGACGCTACGATGGCGGGCGCAAGCAGCCCTGGTGCTGAACAAGCCAAGCTGCCAAGCACTGGACTTCGCCGCCAACTCGCCCGAAATAGACGGCTAGAGGAGAATTCCCCATGAGCACTGGCCAGATCGACCACCGCCTGCCCGTTTCCGTCATCACCGGTTTCCTTGGCGCCGGCAAAAGCACGCTGCTGAACCGGCTGCTGCGCCACCCGGCAATGGGCGAGACCGCCGTGATCGTCAACGAATTCGGCGAAATCGGCCTGGATCATGCGCTGATCGCATCGAGCAGCGAGGATACCGTGCTGCTCTCCTCGGGCTGCCTGTGCTGCACTGTGCGCGGTGACCTGGTGAACACGCTGCGCGAACTGATGCAGAAGCGCGAGAGCGGCGCGGTGAAGCCGTTCCGCCGCGTGGTGATCGAGACCACCGGCCTGGCCGACCCGGCGCCGGTGCTGCACACGCTGATGAGCGATGCCGTGGTGTCGGAACGCTTCCGGCTGGAAAGCGTCGTCACCCTGGTGGATGCGGTGAATGGCAGCGCCACGCTGGACAACCACCTGGAAGCCGTGAAGCAGGCCGCCGTGGCCGACCGCCTGGTCTTGAGCAAGACCGATATCGCGCCCAAGGCCTTGGTTGGCGAACTGCGCCACCGCCTGCAGCATCTCAATCCCGGCGCACCGATCCTGGCCGTGGTGGAAGGCGATATCGAGCCGGACAGGCTGTTCAATGCCGGGCTCTATGATCCGGCGCGCAAGAGCTACGACGTGCAGAACTGGCTGCGCGCCGAAGCCTATGGCGGGCATCACCACCACCATGATCACGACCATGATCACCATGGGCACGATCACCACCATCACGGCCACGACGATCATCACCACGACCACCATGGTGAACACGATCATCATGATGACCATGGGCATCATGATGAGCATGACCATCCACGCACGGCGGATGGCAAGCTGGATGTGAACCGCCACGATGCGTCGATCGCTTCCTTCTGCCTGACGTTCGATCAGCCCTTCGAGTGGAATACGCTGGCAACCTGGCTCGACCTGCTGGCGGCCTATCGCGGCGACAACCTGCTGCGCGTGAAGGGCCTGATCAATGTGGTGGGCGTCGACCGCCCGGTGGTGGTGCATGGCGTGCAACACCTGTTCCATCCGCCGGCCACCATTCCAGCCTGGCCCGATGAGGATCGCCGCAGCAAGATCGTGTTCATCACCCGCGATCTGGGCCGCGAGGTGATCGAGCAGACGCTGACCGCGCTGGCGCAGGCCGAGGCCGCGCCGCCGGAAAGCCTGGCACCGGCTGGCCGTTAGCCGCCCGCCAATGATGAGTCACCTGTCCGCATGAGCGAACTCGACCCCGGCCTCGGCGCCGCAATCGCCGCCATGGCGGCGACCGCACGGCAGCGCGTGTTCAGCCTCGATTATGCCGGCCGGCGCTACTGGGTGAAGCGCCCCGGCCTGCCGCGCCTGCGTTCTTCGGTGTTCATGCAGCGCTGCATCGCCCTGGCCTTCGGCCTCGCCATGCTGAAACCGCCGCGCGATGGCGCCCTGAAAAGCGAAGCCGTGGCTTTGCGCCACCTTGCCGCCAATGGCTGGCCGGTGCCGGCTCTGGTGGCGGAAGAACCGCGCTGGCTGGTGCTCGGCGATGGCGGCGCCAGTGTCGAGACTTTGCTGAACCAGGAACCGGATGCCGGGCGGCGCCGGGCAATCATCGAAGCCTGCGCCGAATTGCTGTTGCGCCTGCATCGCCAGGGCGAATGGCATGGCGGTGCGCAGATCCGCAATTTCTCCTGGCGCGATGGCAAGCCCGGCCTGCTTGATCTGGAAGATCATGACCTGCCGGGCATGACCCTGGCCCAGCGCCAGGCACGCGACCTGCTGCTGTTCCTCTATTCACTGACCCGCTACGACAAGGATGCGTCGGCGCCGCTGCTGCCGGCTGTGGCCAAGCGACTGGTGCAGGCTTCGGACAACAGCACCCGCGCCGAGATTGCCCGGCTGCATCGCCGCATCGGCCCGATCATCCGGCTGGCCAAACCCTTTGCCGCCAAAGCGGGACGCGATGTGCGTCAGGGCCTGGCGGCGGAAGCCGCACTCGCTGCTGCACTCGATTAAAAGCCCGGCTCCAGCCCGATATCGCCGACACGCAGGCCACGCCAGTTGCTCAACACCGGCTCCACCAGCGGCCGCATTACTTCATGTGCCGCCGCATCCAGCAGGCCGAGATGTTCCAGCACGCCGCCAAGCGCGGTCTGGGCCGCGCGCGCCGTGCCATCCAGTGCCTTGAGCGCGATGCCGATGCCCAGTTCGGCGGAAGCCGCCGTGTAGACACCCTCGGCGCCGGTCTTGGCAATAAAACGCCCCCTGCCCGCCTGCATCACGGCGGTGCAGAAGCGACCCGTGCCAGCCACAAAGAACGGCTCGGCCAGCACGGCCCCTGCCAGCCGCTGCGCCGCCTTGGCGCGCGCCGGAGCCAGGCCCTGGCCGGTGACGAAGCGCGCGAAGCCATGCGCCAGCTTGTTCAGCGGCAAGGCCAGGGTCGGCATCGAGCAGCCATCGGTGGCATAGGCATCTGCGGCGATCTTCACGCCGCAGACATCTTCAATCGCCGCCGTAACCCGGCGCTGCACCGGATGTTCGGGGCCGACATAGCCCGAAATCGCCTCGCCCATATGGCGCGCCACGGTGACCATGCCGGCATGTTTGCCGGAGCAATTATTATGCAGCGTTGTCGGCTGGCTATGGGCGCGGGCAATGTCGCGCGCGGTTTCCTCGTGATAGGGCCAGTGGGCGCCACATTCCAGCGCGCCATGGTCGAGGCCAAGGCGACCGAGCCAGGCGGCAACGGTATCGGTATGCCGCTTTTCGCCGCCATGGCTGGCGCAGGCCATGGCGATTTCGGCCTGGCTCAGGCCCGCCGCATCCGCCGCACCGGTCTCGATCAGCGGCAGGGCCTGGAAGGCCTTGTTCGAGGAACGCGGGAAGATCGTCATGCCGGTATCGCCCCAGCCGGCCACCTGGCGGCCAGAGGCATCCACCACCACGGCGGCGATGGCATGGCGGCTTTCCACTTGCGCGCCGCGCCGCACCTCGACGATAAAGGGCCGCGCGCCGGGCGATGGCAGGGGGCCGAAACTATTGGCCATGGTTTCCTCCTGGATATTTCGGCGTAGTTTATACTTATTGCGGCAGAGGCGGACCAGAGATGCGTGGCTTTTTCGGCGTAGGCACAGAGCGGATGAGCAAGCCGATGAATGCGGGCACGCTGTTCCGCACCGCGCATGCCTTCGGCGCCGGCTTCGTTTTCACCATCGATGCCGCCTATTCGGTGAATGCCGCCCGCTCCGATACCAGCCGCACGCCCGACAACCTGCCCTGGTATACCTACGACAAGCCCGCCGACCTGAAACTGCCGCAGGGCTGCAAGCTGGTGGGCATCGAACTGCTGGATCAGGCCGTGGACCTGCCGAGCTTCCGCCACCCGCAGCGGGCCGCCTATGTGCTGGGGCCGGAACAGGGCTCGCTGAGCCCGGAACTGGTCGCGCGCTGCGACCATGTGATCAAGATCCCGACCAGCTTCTGCGTCAATGTCGGCGTTGCCGGCGCCATCGTGATGTATGATCGCCTGATCACGCTCGGCAAGTTCGCCGAACGCCCGCTTTCGCCCCTGGGCAAGCCGGTCTGGCCGGAGGATACCGGCGGGCGGCACCGCAAGCGCATCGTTGAGTCATGAAATGGGTCGAATCATGAAGCGGATCGCGTCATGAATTACGCCGTGTTCGATACCGCGCTTGGCCCCTGCGGCCTGCTGTGGGGCGAACGCGGCATCGCGGCGGTGCAATTGCCTGAACATAGCCGCGAGGCAACCCGCGCCCATCTGCTGCGGCGCCATGCAGCCGCCGAGGAAGCCACGCCGCCGCCGGCCATCGCCAAGGCCATTGCCGGCATCCAGGCCCTGCTCGGCGGCGACCGCAGCGTGAGTTTTGCGGATGCACCGCTGGATACCGAGGCCCTGCCCGCCTTCCACCGCCGTGTCTATGACGTGATCTGCCGGCTCAAGCCCGGGGAGACCATGACCTATGGCGCAATTGCCAATGAACTGGATGCAGGACCCGACGGTGATGCCCGCGCGGTGGGCTATGCGCTCGGCAAGAACCCTATCCCGGTGATCATTCCCTGCCATCGCGTGGTGGCTGCCAATGGCAAGCTCGGCGGCTTCTCGGCGCCGGGAGGACGCGAGACCAAGCTGAAAATGCTCGCCATCGAAGGCGGTGCGCCGGATAACAAACAGCCGAGTTTATTCTAGGCCAGATATCAGCAAGCGCCGTTGCAGCAGGGTCTGCATGTCGCGGCGCCCGTCAAGCACGCAATAGACAATGACCTGCCGACCCAATACCCGGTAGATAATGCGATACGGCTTGAAATGTGCCTCAAGGAAATCGGTAATGCCGAGCGTCCTCAATTCCTTCGGCACATGGCCGCGTAGGGGAAGCTCAGCCAGACGCAAGCAGACCGTTTCCAGAGCAGCCAGCAGCCGATCCGCTTTTTGCAGGCCATCCTGCGTGGCGACGAAGCGGTGAATATCGACAATGTCCTGTTCGGCATCTTCGGCGAGGAAAACCTCATAGCCCATGATCGGGCTCAAACTTTGAGGCGCGCACGAATGCTGGAAAAGGCCTGCTTCGCCGGTTTTACCCTGCCTGCCTCGACATTCCTGGCGGTCAAGGCAAGCACCTTGAGCAGCGCCAGTGTCTCCTGGGTCTGCTCATAGCTGGCGATATCCTGCAACACCGCCTTGGCTTCGCCATGCAGGGTTACGATAACCGGCTCGCCATGCACGGAAAGTTCCCGAATTACTTCCGGGGCATGTGCCTTGAGATAGCTGATCGGTTTGACACGGTCGGCAAGCTTCATGGCCGGCTCCTTCACAAGCAGACCAGAATATAGACCGAATTTAGTCCGGGAGGAACCCCCCTACTCCGCCGCCTCGATGTCGCGGGCCAGCACTTCGCGCTTGCCGACATGGTTGGCGCCGCCGACCACGCCTTCCTTTTCCATCCGCTCCATGATGCGGGCAGCGCGGTTATAGCCGATCTGCAGGTGGCGCTGGATGAAGCTGGTGGAGGCCTTGCGCTCGCGGCAGACCAGGGCCACGGCCTGATCATAGAGCTGATCGGCCTCATCGCCGTCTTCACCACCGCCCATGCCGGGCAGGCCGAATTTGCTGTCGTTGTCGGCAGTGACCGCCTCGACATAGACCGGCTCGCCCTGATCCTTGAGCATCTTCACCACGCGCTCGACTTCCTCGTCGGTCACGAATGGCCCATGCACGCGCTGGATACGGCCGGCGCCGGGCATGTAGAGCATGTCGCCCATGCCGAGCAGCTGCTCGGCGCCCATCTCGCCCAGGATCGTGCGGCTGTCGATCTTCGAGGTGACCTGGAAGGAAATGCGGGTGGGGAAATTCGCCTTGATCGTGCCGGTGATGACATCCACCGAGGGACGCTGCGTCGCCATGATCAGGTGAATACCGGCGGCACGCGCCATCTGCGCCAGGCGCTGGATCGCGGCTTCGATATCCTTGCCCGCCACCAGCATGAGGTCGGCGAGTTCGTCGACGATCACCACGATGAAGGGCAGCGGATTGAGATCGAGCGGGCGTTCCTCGAAGATCGGCTTGCCGGTTTCAGGATCGAAACCGGTCTGCACCGTGCGGCCGAGGGTTTCGCCCTTCACGCGGGCCTGCGCCAGGCGCTCGTTGTAGGAGGCGATGTTGCGCACGCCGAGTTCCGACATCTTGCGATAGCGGTCCTCCATCTCGCGCACGGTCCATTTCAGCGCCACCACCGCCTTGCCCGGCTCGGTGACCACCGGCGCCAGCAGATGCGGGATACCGTCATAGACCGACAATTCCAGCATCTTGGGATCGACCATGATGAAGCGGCACTGATCCGGCGTCAGGCGATAGAGCAGCGACAGGATCATGGTGTTGATCGCCACCGACTTGCCCGAGCCGGTGGTGCCGGCAACGAGCAGATGCGGCATGCGGGTGAGATCGGCAATCGCCGGGGAGCCGCCGATATCCTTGCCGAGCGCCAGGGCCAGCTTGTTGGCGGAATTCTCGAATTCGGCGGAAGCCAGCAATTCGCGCAGGTAGACCGTCTCGCGCTTGGCATTCGGTAATTCGATGCCGATGGCGTTGCGGCCCGGGATCACCGCGACACGGGCGGAGAGCGCGCTCATCGAGCGGGCGATATCGTCGGCGAGGCCGATGACGCGGCTCGACTTGGTGCCGGGCGCCGGTTCGAGTTCATAGAGCGTCACCACCGGGCCGGGGCGCACCTTGGTGATTTCGCCCTGCACGCCGAATTCGCTGAGCACGGATTCGAGCATCCGCGCATTCTGCTCCAGGGCTTCTTCGTTGATCTTCTCGCGGCCGGCATCGGCGGGCGCCGGCTTCAGCAGGCCGAGTTCGGGCAGCTCGAAACTGCCGCCATCGCCCAGCTTCATCGCCACCTGTGCTTCAGCGGCGGCACGCTTGCCGGCCTTGGGCCGTTCCAGGCGGCGCTCGACACGGCCCTGCTCGTCCAGCTTCTTGGCCGGCGGCAGCGCCATGCTCTCGCGCTCATCCTCATCATCATCCGCCTCTTCCTCGTCATCGACATGACGTGACTTGGCGGAGGAAAGGCGCGGCTCGGCGCGCTGCTGGCTGCCGCGCGGCTTTTCCTCACCCGGCACCGGTGTTTCAAAATCATCGTCCTCGGCATCTACCGCGCGACGCGAGAAGATCGGCGCGAAAGCGGCGCCGAAAGCCTGCTTGATGCCGCCGAAGAAGCCCGGCGCCTCGGCGCCGGCACGCAGGGCCACCTTGCCGCTCTGGTAGAGACCTTGAGCGGTGAGGCCAGCAGCGGCGGTGGCGCCGAAGCCGATGCCGGAGCCGACGCTGCGCCATTCACCAAGCGACAGGCCGGAGCAGAAATAGAAGCAGAGGCAAGCCAGGCCCAGGCAGACGGCACCCGGCAGCACGGCGGAAATCGGCAGGCCGAGTTCCACCGCCACCGGCACGAGCTGGCGGTACATCAGCCAGTCGCCCAGGATGCCGCCAAGGCCGGTGCGAAGCGTCCAGGAGGCCGGCAGCGGCAGGGCGGCGGCGAAGGCGGCGAACAGCAGCAGGGTGAGCGGCACCAGGGCGATGTTCAGCCACCAGCGCGGCAGGCCGCGATGGGAGGCGACACGGAAGCCCCAGGTGGCCAGCAGGCCGACGAACAGCCAGGCCGAGAGGCCGAGCGTCTGGAGCAACAGATCGGAGAGGTAGGCGCCCGGGCGGCCGAGCCAGTTCTGCGCCACCTGGCGGGTGGCATGATTCAGATTCGGGTCGGCTTCGGTGTAGGTAGCCAGCGCCAAAGCCAGCAGGAAGCCGCAGCCGAGCAGCAGCACGCCGCCGCCCTCCTGCGCCCGCTCTCGCATGAAACTATCGAAACCCTGCGGAAAAAACCGTGGTTTCCGGGCCGATTTGCCGCGCATGCCGCCCCTCATCGAATCAACCTCCGCCGGCCTGTGGACAGCCCACAGCCAGCCTGACGATTAAGCCCCTAAAACCTTACCGATCCCCTAAGACCCGGCCCCTAAGACCTGGCCGATGCGCTGCAATGCCTCCCGGGTCTGTTCCAGTTCGC
Source organism: Ferrovibrio sp. (assembly GCF_965278975.1). GTDB lineage: Bacteria > Pseudomonadota > Alphaproteobacteria > Ferrovibrionales > Ferrovibrionaceae > Ferrovibrio. The sequence goes on along the minus strand of NZ_OZ257126.1, from coordinate 2,669,568 downwards.
AGACCAGGGCGATGCGCAGATAGGGATTGCCGGCCTTGGCCGAGATGCCGTCGCCCAGGTCGCGCACCAGATAGCCGCCCGGCAGGGTCCGCACCCCGGCCTCGCGCCAGAGTTTCAGCGCCGCAGCTTCGCCATCACCGACATCGAGCCAGAGATAGAAGCCGCCGGCCGGCCGGTAGAAGCCAAAACGATTACCGATCACGCTCTGGGCGATATCGAACTTTTCGCGATAAAGCGCGCGGTTGGCTGCCACATGGGTTTCCTCGCGCCACAAAGCGGCGGAAGCCTCGGCCACCGGCATCATCATGCCGGCGCAGCCATAGTTGCGCAGCTTGATGAAGGCCTGGGTGATGCGCGCATCGCCGGTGCAGAAGCCGGAACGCAGGCCCGGCACCGAGGAACGCTTGGACAGCGAATGGAACACCACGATGTTGTCGAGCGTGTGGTCGGTGATGCGCCCGCCGCTCAAGGCCAGCGCGGCTTCCAGGCCGCCCGGCGGCGGCACGGCATCGTAGATTTCGGCATAACATTCATCGAAGGCGATGGTGAAATCATACTGCCGCGCCAGTTCGATCAGCCGCATCAGGTAATCCAGGCTCGCCACCGTACCCTGCGGATTGGCCGGCGAGCAGAGATAGACCAGCGCGGTGCGTGCCAGCGTATCGGGATCGAGCGATGAGAAATCCGGCAGGAAGCCATTCTCCGCCGGGGCCGGCACGAACACGGCTTCCGCACCCACCGAGGCGGTGGCGCCGATATAGGCCTGGTAGAACGGGTTCGGCATCAGCACGGCAGCGCGCTTGCCGTTCTTCTCCGGCGGCACCACCACCTGGGCCAGCATGTAGAGGCCTTCGCGGGTGCCGTTCAGCGCCACGATCTGGCGCTCGGGGTCGATCAGGCCCTCGGGCAGGGCATAACGGCGCTTGAGCCAATCAGCACAGGCGGCGCGGAAATCCGGCGAGCCGTTCGGCGTCGGGTAGCGGCTCAAGGCCGAGAGGTCGCCGCGCATGATGGTGCCGACGAAATCCGGCATCGGGTGCTGCGGCTCGCCGACCGAAAGATTGATCGGCTTCAGGCCATGGCTTACCGGGCTGCCATCAAGCAGCGCGCGGAGACGCTGAAAGGGGTAGTCGGTAAGAACGTCTAGGTTGCTGTTCAGCATTGCGAATCAAGGCCTTGTGACCCGAATCGGGGGCCGGGAACGAATCCGCAGAGCCTACCCGCGCCCGAGTCGCGCCGCAAGCCGATAGGCCGAACCAGGCCGGAACTGTGCTAGACTGGCGGCCATGAACGACCCCGCCTCGCCAAGCTGCGCCGCCCGTTTCGCCCCGGATGCCTATATGGGCTTCCTCAGCGCCGACGAGATCGGTGCGTGCCTGAACAGCCTCTGGCGCCTGGCGCCCGATGCAGCAGCGCGCCAACGGCTGGCCGACCTTGGCGCCGAGGCTGGTGAGCCGGCGCCGGATGCCGGCGCGTTCCAGGCCCTGCTCGGCCAGAGCCTGCCCAAGATTCGCAGCGACGACCTGCATGCAGCCCTGAGAGATTTGCGGCAATGAGCGCGCCACTTCTGGCGCTCTACACCTTCGGCATCTTCATCCGCCCCTATGCCGATCCCGCCAATGACAGCTTCCATGCGCGCAACGACATCAACCTCGCCGCCGTGGAATGCAGTGAGGGCTTCATCGCGCGTTCGGGCTATGATGGCGATCCGGGGCCGGCAAGCTGGGGGCCGCATTGCTATCCGCGCTTCTATGCCGGCGAGGGCCATTCGCCCTCCACGCTCTCACTGTGGCGCGACCTCGATGCCCCCTATGCCTACGCCTATAGCGGCATCCATGCCGAGGCCTTGTCGCGCGGCCGCGACTGGTTCCAGCGCCCGGCCGCACCGCCGCTGAAACCGGCCTGGCCGCCCTATGTGCTGTGGTGGGTGGCGACGGACCATGTGCCGGACTGGCGGGAAGCCGTCGAGCGCCATGAATACCTGCACGACCATAGCGCCTCGGCCCACGCCTTCGACTGGAAAACGCCCTTCGACGCCGAGGGCCGCCCGGCCAGCCTCGACCGCGACGCGATAAGACGCCTGACGGCAATCAACCGCGAGCGCCAGGGGGCGCTGAAAGCCTAGATTTTGGGGAAGGAATGGTGCCCAGGGACGGAGTTGAACCGCCGACACGAGGATTTTCAGTCTTCAGAAAGCAGTTGGTTGGCCAATGACTTACAATCTATGGGTCATTTATGGGCCACGCAGAATCGACTGATTTGACAGTTTTGACGACTAATCTACCCTATCTCCTCGCCGCACGACTCGCTGGTATCATTGCCTGTGAAATCCGAGTCGCTGAGAGGCAGCATGTCGGCCAACCAGAATACAGACCCCTGTGTAATTTGTACCTTATCCGAAGCTGTCACGACGCCGAGTGGCCGAGATGGAATTAGGCAGCACTGTCGGCGATGTGGCGATTTTTTCGCTACTGGCACAGTACTGGGTCTGATCGAACGTCTCGACAAATCCGACAGGATCAAATTGGCCAACACAGTTCGTCGCGCCAATATGGCATCGGGAACGCTGGTCGAGCTTCACTCCGGCAATTTACCAGCATACCTATCGGTCAAAAGGCCAGATCCGCTAGAAATGGCCGATGATGTCTTTCTGTTCCTTTTCAACAAAGTGGATCGCATCACCCATTTCATCGACTTATCCGAGATGATTTGGGAACTGCGCGCCATGACATATGCAGTGGATTTGCGCGATCCACGGGTTCTGGTCAACGAACTACTGGTTGAACCCGGCTTCCTCAAGGAGATCCCCCAACCAGACGGGAAACCCAGCCTCTATCGCATCACTAGAGATGGTTATCAGTACCTTCGAGAATTGCGGAAACTGAATACGGAAAGCGCCCAAGTCTTTGTTGCCATGTGGTTCGGTGGGCAAGATCAGCGGTCGGCCATGGACGATGTATACATGCTGGGGCTGGCCGAAGGCATTCGGCGTGCTGGTTACAAGCCCTATCGCGTGGATAAAGCTGAATACAACGGAAAGATTGACGATGAGATTATCCGGCAAATTCGCCGCTCCCGCTTTTTAGTCGCCGATTTCACCAATCACATCCAAGGCGTCTATTACGAAGGCGGGTATGCTGAAGGATTTGGCCTACCAATAATTCAGACCTGTCGTGCTGATCAGATCGGCGCTCTTCACTTTGACAACCGCCAAGTGAACACCATCCCATGGTCAAACATGGAGGAACTGGCTGACAGGCTGCACAAGCGGATCGAAGCTACAATTGGTCGCGGACCAGTTCGCGAGTAGCGTTGCAATGGTTGAAATCAGTACTCACAAAGACCTGCAGCCGCTCCAGAAGTTACCATTTTGCTTTTATTGCGGCCTAGGTTTCAAACCAGAAGACCAAAAAGATCAGGATCATGTCCCAGCGGAAACGATTTTTGCGAAGTCGGATCGACGCCCCTTAAAATTACCAACCCACATTGTCTGCAATGCTCAACACGCAGCCTCTGACCAGCTCGTAGGACAACTGATTCAACTCTTACGATTTGAAGTTCCAAAATCAGAGCGTGACAGGCAGCTTCAATTCTATCTCGACACGGCAAATGGGCTCGGCGCAGTCACCAATATCAATCTTGATGCTATGGCTCAGCGCTGGCTACGCGGGTTTCACGCGGCTCTTTACCGTCAACCACTCGCCGAAAATACTCGCTTCGCCATAACATTCCCGATGCCAAAAGCTCGACTGGTAGATGGGCAACCCCAATTTGAACCCCTGCGAATTCAGCAGCACCAGTTCGTTGTCGACACAATCAAGAACGCCAGGCCACGCCGCAATCTTGATCGTATCGAGATAAACAATGGAAAATTGGTTTACGAATGCGTTTGGGTGAAGGCTGATAACGCGGACTATTGGTCATGTTTTTTTGCTCTTGATGTTTGCGGCTGGCGCGACCTTGCTCCCGCTTACGGCTTTCCGCGCTGCGGCTGCGCCGGTCTATACACAGTCCCTGCGGGCGAGCTACCCAAAACAGCCATGCAACTAAACCCCGGCAAAATTCGCGTGCAAAATTTAGACCCACTTGATCCTTTCGGCCCCTAAGACAGTCACCAGAGTTACCCGCCATGGGCCACTCATGGGCCATCTGTTCCGCGAACGGTCGCGCTCAAATGCGAAGGGCTGCGAACAGGTGCGAAAGGATGCGAATGACTGAGAGGCCGAGAAACACCAGTTTCCGGCTAATCGACTCGTAAGTCATTGATTGGGAAAATGGTGCCCAGGGACGGAGTTGAACCGCCGACACGAGGATTTTCAGTCCTCTGCTCTACCAGCTGAGCTACCTGGGCACACCGACTGTTACGCAAAGGCGTAACGGGGCGCGGTTATAGACAAAGTCCCCCCGCCTGTCCATATATCGGGGCAAGAAAAACGCCGCTCGGGATTTCAACAGCTTATGACCCCTCACCCCGCCCCAGAGACGGCACCTGAGATGGCCCCAGCGCCAGCCGCGCCGGCAGCCATCGCGGTCAGCGGTCTGGCCAAGGATTACGGCAGCGTGGCGGCCGTGGCGGGGATCGATTTCACCGTGGCCGCCGGCTCCACCACGGCCCTGCTGGGCGGCAACGGCGCCGGCAAGACCACCACCATCGCCATGCTGCTGGGACTGCTGACGCCGACGCGCGGCAGCGTGACCGTGCTGGGCGCCAATATGGACCGCCAGCGCCACCGGGTGCTGCCGCGGATGAATTTCTCCTCGCCCTATGTGGATCTGCCGCACCGCCTGACCGTGCGCCAGAACCTGCTGATCTTCGCCCAGCTTTACGATGTGCCGCGCGCGCCGGAGCGTATCGCCGAACTGGCCGAGGCGCTGGATTTCGCCACCCTGCTCGACCGTTCCGCCGGCGGGCTGTCGGCCGGGCAGAAAACCCGCGTGGCGCTGGCCAAGGCGCTGATCAACAAGCCCGAACTGCTGCTGCTGGACGAGCCGACCGCCTCGCTCGACCCCGACACCGCCGACTGGGTACGCGGCCTGCTGGAGACGTATCGCGCCGAACGCGGTGCCACCATCCTGCTGGCCTCGCATAACATGGCCGAGGTGGAGCGCCTGGCCGATCAGGTGCTGATGATGAAGCAGGGCAGGATCGTGGATCGCGGCCGGCCCGAGGCGCTGATCGAACGCTATGGCCGCAACGACCTGGAGGAAGTGTTCCTGGATATCGCGCGCGGCCAGGGCAAGGCGGCGGAATTCGTGGGCAAACTGACATGAGCGCGCAGATTTTCGGCTTCAGCCCCAACCGCATCGCGGCGATGCTGCGGCGGCATTACTATCTGCTCTCCTCCTCCTGGGTGCGGCTGATCGATCTGGTCTACTGGCCCACGGTGCAGATGCTGATGTGGGGCTTCCTCACCCAGTTCCTGATGGGCAAGACCAGCTATATCGCGCAAGCCTTCGGCCTGCTGCTGGCCGGCCTGATGCTGTGGGATTCGATGTTCCGCATCCAGTTGAGCGTCGCCATCTCGTTCCTGGAAGAAATGTGGAGCCGCAATCTCGGCAACCTGTTCGTCAGCCCGTTGCGGCCAACCGAATTCGCCGCCTCGCTGCTGATCATGGGCTTCCTGCGCACCGCCTTCAGCATGATCCCGGTGAGCCTGATGGCGTGGTGGTTCTTCGATTTCTCGGTCTATTCGCTGGGCCTGGCGCTGGCCGGCTTCTTCGCCTCGCTGACCCTGTTCGGCTGGGCCATCGGCCTGGCGGTGAGCGGCCTGGTGATGCGCCAGGGCCTGGGTGCGGAGAATATCGCCTGGGCGGCGGCGTTTCTGTTCCTGCCGATCGCGGCGGTGTATTACCGGTGAGCGTGCTGCCGGGCTGGCTGCAATATGTCGCCTGGAGCTTCCCGCCGGCCTATGTCTTCGAGGGCCTGCGCGCGCTGCTGGTGGAAGGCCAGTTCCGCGCCGACCTGATGTGGGGCGCCTTCGCGCTCAATGCCGTCTACCTGATGCTCGGCTTCGGCGCCTTCATGGCATTGTTCGAGGCGGCGCGGCGCGGCGGGCAATTGCTGGGCCAGGGCGAGTAGGCATGCCGGCCCCCTTGCTGAAAGCCGAGGGCGTGACCTTGCGGCCCTTGAGCGCCCGCGATGCCGGCCAGCTCGACATGGAGCCGCCGGTGGCGGAAGCCTTGCTCAGCGAAGCCAACCAGGAGGCCAGCCTGCTCTGGCTGATCGCGCCCAATCCGCGCCAGCCCGGCTTCGGCTGGGTAGGCTTGCGCGGCATCGAGCCGCTGCACCGCCGGGCTTCGCTGGATGGCTTCATGCTGCCGGAGCAGCGCCGCCAGGGCCATATGCGTTCGGCTGCCGCCCGAGTGGCGGCCTATGCCTTCGATACCCTGCTGCTCAACCGCCTGGCCGCCCGGCTGGACCCGGAGAATTCTGCTGCCATCGCGCTGCTGCGCGGCCTGGGTCTAACCGAGGAGGGGCGCCTGCGCGGCTACCGGCTCGGATCCGATGGCCAGCCGCGCGATGTGCTGCTGTTCAGCCGGCTGCGCGGCGATCCGACGCCCCAGGAAACGCCCTGAAGCGCGCCCGGAAGCGGCTCGGGCTTTCGCCGAACGTGCCGCGGAAACGGTGATTGAAGGTGGAGAGATCACCGAAGCCGCTGTCATAGGCAATGGCGGAAACCGGCGCCGGCGTCTCGCTCAGTTTCAGCGCCGCGCGGCGTAAGCGCAGCCGCAGCAGGAAGTCATACGGCGTGACGCCGGTGATGCGGCGGAAGCAGCGCAGGAAATGGTATTTGCTCATGCAGGCAATGCCAGCCAGCGCATCGAGATCGAGTGCCTCGCCGGCATGGGCCTCGATATGGCGCAGCACGCGGTCGATGCGGCGATGGTCGCGCGCATTGGGCGCCGCCACGCTGGACGCCGCACCGCTCAACAGCGACACGACTTTTTCGGCCAGTGCGATCACGGCCTCTTCGCGCCGCACATCCTCACGCGCCGCCAGCAATTCCACCAGCGGCCGGGTGACATCCGGCAGGGCCGGCAGCATTGCCGAGGCGAAGCGGAAGCGTGCACTGCCGCCACTGCTCGCCGCGATCTCGGCGAACATCTCTGGTGCCAGATGCAGCGCGGCGCAGCGGTCGCCGGTGGAATGGTCATGGCCGCATTGATAGCAACTGCCGGGATTACCCAGCATCAGCGCGCCGGGATGCAGCAGCGCCTTGCCGCTATCGGCGGCATAATGGAACGAGCCATCCAGCACGGCGGCAATCGCCACCGTGTCATGCCGTTCCTCGAACGGCCTGTCGCCAGGACCGGCACGGCAGACGAATTCGCTCAGGCGCCAGCCACGGCCCTGGGCGATCATGCGGCCTGCCGGCTGCGCGGGATGGATCATCGGCTTGGTCATGGTCGCAGAATAGCAATATTCCCCAAGTGCCGGAATGGGCGATTAGGGCAAGCTCCCTCACCTAAATGCAAGGAGTTACCTATGATCAACCATCTTTCCATCGGCGTGCGCGACATCAAGCGCACCAAGGCTTTCTATGACGCCGTGCTTTCGCCGCTCGGCTATACCTGCCTGTCATCTGGCGACACGTCGCTCGGCTATGGCGACAAGGCGGTGGTGCTGTGGATCAGCAAGACCGACAGCCCGGTGCCGGCGGATCCGAATTCCGGCCTGCATATCTGCTTCGATGCGCCGACCCGCGCCAGCGTCGATGCCTTCCACAAGGCCGCGCTGAAGGCCAAGGGCGAGGATAACGGCAAGCCCGGCCTGCGCCCGGATTACGACGCCAATTACTACGCAGCCTTCGTGGTGGATCCCGATGGCTACCGCATCGAGGCCTATTGCGGCAAGGCAGCCTAGTTGCTCGGCCAGCCTAGTTTGCCAGCTTGGGGGTGAGCAGCCGGGTCTCGCCGATGCGCATCACCCAGGTATCTTCCTCGGCATAGCCGGCGTCCCGCGCCGCCTGGCGGAAACGCCCGGGCGGTTCGAACGGCGGCTCGTCGGTGAGCATGACAGTGCCCCAATGCATCGCCACGAGCCGCCGCGCGCCGAGATCGCGGCCCAAGGCCACGCCTTCCTCGGGGTTGGCGTGGTGGCCGGCCATGATGGCACGCGGCTCATAGGCGCCGATCGGTACCAGAGCATGATCGAACGGGCCGTGGCGCTCGCCGATCTCGCGGAACAGCGTCTCGTGATAGGCCGTGTCGCCGGTGAAGCAGAGTTTCTGCCCCTCACCGGCCAAGGCGAAACCGGCCCAGAGCGAACGGTTGGCATCGAAAGCCGTGCGCTTCGACCAATGCACGGCAGGCAGGGCGGTGATGGCAAGGCCGCCGGCATCATGGCGGTCATGCCAGTCCAGTTCGACCACCTGGCCGAAGCCATAGGGCTTGAAGAAGGCGCCGAGTTTCAGCGGCACAACCATGCTGATACCGGCGCGGTTCGGCAGCCGTTTTAGCGTATCGGCGCAGAGATGGTCATAGTGGTTATGGCTGATCGCCACCACATCGATTGGCGGCAGTGTTTCCGGCGTCAGGCCCGGTGCCACGAAACGCTTCGGCGACATGCCGCGCACCGGCCCGGCTTCCTCGCCGAGATAGGGATCGAGCAGGATGGTCTTGCCGCCGAGGCGCAGCAGGAAGGCGGCATGGCCGAGCCACATCAGCGCCGGCCCCCGGCCCTCCAGCGCGCGCCAGCCGTCCAGGGCCTCCTCGGCGCTCAAGGCATGGCCCGGCGGCAGCACCTGCGGCTTGCGGGCATTGCGCAGCATGCGGCCGATGAAACGCCAGTAGGTGCCGGCGTCGGGCGTCATATGCCGGCTGCCCGGCGGATTGCGGAAGCCGGTGGCGGTATGATGCCAGGGTTTGGCGCTCATGCGTTTCAGCCTCCGAACAAGACCCGGCCCAGAATCCGGCCCGGCAGCAGGGTGAACACACCGGCCAGCACCAGGCCGCTCCAGTAGGTCAGCAGCATGGCGCGGCGGTGCCAGTAGATATTGCCGCGCCGCGCGGCGTAGACCGCCGCCGTGATGCCGATTGGTGTGGTTATGGAGAGGATATGGATCGGGCTGAAGCTGCCGGGGAAGATTTCCCGGATGAACAGCGACGAACCGCTAGCCAGCAGCATCAGCAGGATGAAGCCCCAGCCCAGCAGCTTATGCTGCCCGGTGCCTTTGCGGCGCATTAATACAATCGTGCCGAGAACCAGCGCGCCGAGCGTGCTGGCAACATGAAGCTGGATGGCGAGGCTGGCACCGAGAAGGGGGGCTAAAGTCATAGGCAAACGCTAGCCGTGGGCCTTAAAATCGCCTACGCCTTTCCTATCTAAGGCCTGTGACCGTGGTCACGACGCCGCCATGCAAATCAGGGAGCCTGGATTTTGAGCGCCACCATTGCCCTGGTCGATGACGACCGCAACATTCTCACTTCCGTGTCCATCGCGCTGGAAGCCGAAGGCTACAAGGTGCGCACCTATAACGACGGCGCCGAGGCCCTGCGTAACATCACGCAGCAGACCTTTGACCTGGTGGTGCTCGACATCAAGATGCCGCGCCTGGACGGCATGGAGACGCTGAGCCGGCTGCGCCGCGTCAGCCAGGTGCCGGTGATCTTCCTCACCTCCAAGGATGAGGAGATCGACGAGGTGCTGGGCCTCAAGATGGGCGCCGACGATTATATCAAGAAGCCGTTCAGCCAGCGCCTGCTGATCGAGCGCATCAAGGCGGTGCTGCGCCGCGCCGAGGCCAACAAGCCTGGTGCGGAAGAGACTGCAGCCGAGAAGATGATCCATCGCGGCCCGTTGACGCTGGATCCCTCGCGCCACAAATGCACCTGGAAGGGCGAGGATGTGGTGCTGACCGTGACCGAGTTCCTGCTGCTGCAGGCCCTGGCGCAGCGCCCCGGCCATGTGAAGAACCGCGACCAGCTGATGGACGCGGCCTATGACGACAATGTCTATGTCGATGACCGCACCATCGACAGCCACATCAAGCGCCTGCGCAAGAAGTTCAAGATGGCGGATGACGATTTCGACGCCATTGAGACACTGTATGGCGTCGGCTACCGCTTCAAGGAAACCGCCGTGGCCGAGACCGCCACGGATGGCGCTCCCCAGGAAGACTAGGGCACGGCCGGGCGATGGCCCAGGGCAGGACCAAGCGCCGCTGGATGTCGCCGCTGACGCGGCGCATCCTGCTGATCAACCTGGCGGCACCGATTCTGCTCGCCGCCGCCTTCCTGTATCTCGACCAGTTCCGCCTCGGCCTGATCGATACGCGGCTCAATGCGCTGCAATTCGAAGGCAACCTGATTGCCGGCGCGCTGGGCGAATCCGCCATCAGCCCCTATGAACTGGCGCCTGGCCTGGACCCGGACCTCTCACGGCAATTGATGCGCCGCCTCTCGGCGCAATCCTCCGCCCGCGCGCGGCTGTTCGATGGCGAAGGCGAACTGATCGCCGACAGCCGCCTGCTGCTGGCCGCCGGGCGCGGCGTGGTGACGCGGCAATTGCCGCCGCCGAATGTCGAGCAGCCCTGGGATCAGGCGCTGATCAAGCTCTACGACAAGCTCAACGCGCTGTTCATGACCACTCTGGACCTGCCGCGTTACGCCGAACTGCCCTTCTCGCATGCCAATGATTACGCGGAGGTGATCCGCGCGCTGGATGGCGAGGTGGCGAACGAGATCCGTGATATCGGCGATGGCCGCCTGCTGCTGTCGGTGGCAGTGCCGGTGCAGGGCCTGCGCAAGGTGGTGGGGGCTCTGATGCTGACCATCGACAGCGCCGAAATCGACGCCCGTGTGCGCGAGGAACGCCTGACGGTGATGAAGCTGTTCGCGCTGATCCTGGGTTTCACCGTGCTGGCCTCGCTCTATCTCGCCGCCGCCATCGTGCGCCCGGTGCACCGCCTGGCCGAAGCAGCAGACCGCATCCGCGCCGCCAAGGGCCGCATCGCGCATCTGCATATCCCGGATTTCTCCTCGCGCCGCGACGAGATCGGCGACCTCTCGGTGGCCTTCGGCGCCATGACCCAGGCCCTGGCGCAGCGCCTGGATGCCATCGAGCATTTCGCCGCCGATGTGGCGCATGAAGTGAAGAACCCGCTGACCTCGCTGCGTAGCGCCATGGAAACCTTTGCCCGCATCGAGAAACCGGAAGCACGCGCCCGCCTGCTGGCGGTGATGCAGGATGATGTGCGGCGCATGGACCGCCTGATCAGCGACATCTCGGAAGCCTCGCGCCTGGATGCGGAACTCGGCCGCGCCGTTTCGGCGCCGGTGGATATCGACGCCTTGCTGACCAGCGTGGTGGGGCAATACCAGGACCAGACGGAGCCCGATCAGGCCAGGCTGGATTACCGTCGCGAGGGCAAGGGACCTTTCCTGGTGCCTGGTTTCGACAGCCGGCTCGGCCAGGTGGTGCGGAACCTGATCGACAATGCGCTGTCCTTCGCGCCGGCCGGCAGCCGTATCGACGTGGTGCTGCGGCGCGACCATGGCCAGGTGATATTCACGGTCAGCGACGAAGGCCCCGGCATCCCGCCGGAAAACCTGGAATCGATCTTCGAGCGTTTCTACAGCGAGCGCCCGAGCAGCGAGGCCTTCGGCCTGCATTCCGGCCTCGGGCTTTCAATCTCGCGCCAGATCGTGCAATCGCTGGGTGGTGAGATCATCGCCGAGAATCGCAGCGACCGCGCCTCGGGCGCCCGTTTCACTGTCCGGCTGCCGGTATAAGCGCAGCATTGTCAAGCGGATAAGCGACTTTATGCCCGATAACGGCGTATTGACATGTGCGCTGCACAACGGCAGGCTCCCCCGCCATGCATATACTGTATGCAAGTTGCGTCGCCCTTGATGGCGGTGCCGTGCTGCTGCGCGGCCCTTCCGGCGCTGGCAAATCCGATCTCGCCCTGCGCCTCATCGCGCTGGGCGGACGCCTGATATCCGACGACCGCACCCTGCTGCACCGCGAGGGCGACCGCTTGATCGCCCATGCGCCGGAGCGTATCCGCGGCCTGCTGGAAATCCGTGGCCTTGGCCCGGTACCGGTACTGCCGGCCCCGCCAACACCAGCCGCCCTGATCCTGGACCTGGTGCCGCTGGCCGAGCTGCCGCGCCTGCCGGAGCCGCAGTACGAAACCTTCTCCGGCCTGGACCTGCCGGTGCTGCCGGCGGAGGCCTTCTCGGCCGGCGCGGCGCTGAAGGTACGTTACGCGCTTGGCCGCGCCATGGCCGGCTTGGTCTTCACCCCGGCCGAAGTGGCGGGCATGGCATGATGGATCAGCCGGGTCAGGAGCGCATCCGCGTGGTGGTGGTGACCGGCCTGTCCGGCGCCGGCAAGACCGGTGCGCTGAAGGTGCTGGAAGACCTGGGCTATGAAGCGGTGGACAATCTGCCGCTGTCGCTGCTGCGCCGCCTGCTGGTGAGTGATGGCGCCCAGGGCGACATGCCGCCGCGCGGCGCCATCGCCGTCGGCATCGACAGCCGCACGCGCGATTTCGATGCCGCCACCCTGGCGCAGCTGCTGCGCGACCTGAAAGCGCGGCCGGAACTCGACGTGCAGCTCGCCTATTTCGAATGTGAGGATGAAGTGCTGTTCAAGCGCTTCACCGCTACGCGCCGCCGCCATCCGCTGGCAGCGGACCGCAGCGTTTCCGATGGCATCGCCGCCGAACGCGCCATGATGCAGCCGCTGCGCGCCGTGGCCGATCATGTATTCGATACCTCGGCGCTGGCTTCGCCCGATATGCGCCGCCTGCTGGTGGCCTATTTCAGCCTTGCCAGCACGCCTGCCCTGAGTATTTCGGTGACGTCGTTTTCCTATCGGCTTGGCCTGCCGCGCGAAGCCGACCTGGTCTTTGACGCCCGTTTTCTGCGCAATCCGCATTATGACGAAATCTTGCGCCCACGCAGCGGTGACGATCCGGAGGTGGGCGCCTATATTGCTGCCGATCCCGATTGCGAGCCTTTCATGGCGCGCGTGACGGATCTGCTGGAAAGCCTGTTGCCGCGCTTTGATGCGGAAGGCAAACGCTTCCTGACAATAGCCATGGGTTGTACTGGTGGCCGTCACCGCTCGGTATACTTGGCTGAAGATTTGGCCCGGCGCTTGCGCTCGGCCGGCTATCCGGTCAGTCTGCGCCACCGCGACCGCGACCTGACAGGCCAAGACGGTATCACGCACTAAGAGACGATAGGCATGATCGGCATCGTTGTTGTCACCCATGGACGTCTGGCGGAGGAATTCATCCTCGCCACCGAGCATGTGCATGGTCCCCAGCGCAACATGCGCGCTGTCTGCATCGGCCCCGATGACGACATGGAGCAAAGGCGCAAGGACATCCTGGATGCCGTCGCCGCCGTGAATGACGGCAGCGGTGTGATCGTGCTGACCGACATGTTCGGCGGCACGCCCTCGAACCTCGCCATCTCGATCATGAACCAGGCCCATGTCGAGGTGATTGCCGGCGTCAACCTGCCGATGCTGATCCGGCTGGCCCAGGTGCGCAGCAAATGCGACCTCACCGCCGCCGTCACCGCGACACAGGAAGCAGGGCGCAAATACATCAACGTGGCATCGAAGCTGCTGGCCGGAGACGGCCCGTAATGTCCGACGCCGTCGTCCGTTCGGTCACCATCGTTAATCAGCGAGGACTGCATGCCCGTGCCGCTGCCAAGTTCGTGCAGGTGGTGGCAAAATACCCGCAGGCGCGCATCCAGGTGTCGAAGGACGGCCAGACCGTCAATGGCGAGTCGATCATGGGCCTGATGATGCTGGCCGGCACCCAAGGCTCCAGCATCGAGATCGCCGCCAACGGCGCCGAGGCCATCCCGGCCATGTCCGCCCTGGTCGAGCTGGTGCAGAACAAGTTCGGCGAAGCGGAATAACTTTAGAAGACTGCCCATCACAGGCCGTCATGGTCCGCGCAGGCGGACCATCCACGAGTTCTTTTCCTAAATTAGCAATAAAATAACGCGTGGCTGCCCCGCCTCCGCGGGGCATGACGTTGCTAAAAGTCCCTTCACCCCTATATTCCCATATAAAGATTTCCTTATATAGTTCTGGACAGGACTTTGCCGCCCTGCTACAAACCCGGCCAACCGAAGCCGGTAAAACGCGGAGCATGCGACAATGACCGATTATGTTGTGAAGGATATGGGCCTGGCCGATTGGGGCCGTAAGGAACTCGACATGGCCGAGACCGAAATGCCCGGTCTGATGGCCACGCGCGAGGAATACGGCCCGAAGCAGCCGCTGAAGGGCGCCCGCATTGCCGGCTCGCTGCACATGACGATCCAGACCGGTGTGCTGATCGAGACGCTGAAGGCGCTGGGCGCCGATGTGCGCTGGGCCTCGTGCAACATCTACTCGACCCAGGACCACGCCGCCGCCGCCATCGCCGCCGCCGGCACCCCCGTCTTCGCCATCAAGGGCGAGACGCTGGAGGAATACTGGGATTACACCCACCGCATCTTCGAGTGGGCCGATGGCGGCACGCCGAACATGATCCTGGACGATGGCGGCGACGCCACCCTGCTGATCCATCTCGGCATGCAGGCGGAGAAGGATGCGTCCGTCATCTCCAAGCCGACCAATGAGGAAGAAACCGTCCTCTATGCCGCGATCGCCAAGAAGCTGAAGACCTCGCCGGGCTGGTATTCCAAGATGGGCGCCGCGATCAAGGGCGTGACCGAGGAAACCACCACCGGCGTGCATCGCCTCTATGTCATGGCCAAGGAAGGCCGCCTGCTGTTCCCGGCGATCAACGTCAACGACAGCGTGACCAAGTCGAAGTTCGACAACCTCTATGGCTGCCGTGAAAGCCTGGTGGACGGCATCCGCCGCGGCACCGACGTGATGATGGCCGGCAAGATCGCCGTGGTCGCCGGCTTCGGCGATGTCGGCAAGGGTTCCGCTGCCTCGCTGCGCAATGCTGGCTGCCGCGTCATGGTGACCGAAATCGATCCGATCTGCGCGCTGCAGGCGGCGATGGAAGGCTATCAGGTGGTGACCATGGAAGAAGCTGCCCCGCAGGGCGACATCTTCGTCACCGCCACCGGCAATGTGGACGTGATCACTCTGGATCACATGCGCTCGATGAAGCATCGCGCCATCGTGTGCAACATCGGCCACTTCGATAGCGAGATCCAGATCGGCGCGCTGAAGAACCTGAAGTGGCACAATGTGAAGCCGCAGGTGGATGAAGTCGAGTTCGCCGACAAGAAGCGCATCATCGTGCTGTCCGAAGGCCGCCTGGTGAATCTGGGCAATGCCACCGGCCATCCGAGCTTCGTGATGAGCGCCTCCTTCACCAATCAGGTGCTGGCGCAGATCGAATTGTGGACCAATCCGGGCAAGTACCAGAAGCAGGTCTACACGCTGCCGAAGCATCTCGACGAGAAGGTGGCATCGCTGCATCTCGCCAAGGTGGGTGCCAACCTCACCAAGCTGACCGATGCCCAGGCGAAGTATCTCGGCATCGGCGAAACCGGCCCGTTCAAGCCGGACCATTATCGCTACTAAGCCACTACCTCTACTGCGCTTGTCATGCCCCCGGTACCGGCCCATAGTTGGGGCCGGTTGACCGGGGGATTCGCTTGGACGCGACAGGCTGGATTTTCGCATTGGGCGCGGGCTTTGCCGCCGGCTTGGCCGGCTGGCAGGCGATCCGCGCCCAACGTCTTTCCGCCGCCCTGCGCGAAGCTGCCGAGCGCCTTGCCGCCCGTGATGCAGCCCTGGCCGCCGCCCGCGCCGATAATGCCAGCCTGGCCGCCGAATCCGATCAGCTCAGCACCCTGGTGCGTGAACACGCCGAACTGGAAGCTGAGAATCAGCGCCTGCTGGATGCCGGCAAGCAGGCGGCACAGTTGCTCGATGCCGCGCCCTTCCCGATCTGGCGCCGCGCAGACGATGGGGCGCTGGTCTGGGTCAATCGCCGCTATGCCGAGATGACCGAAGCCAGCCCTGCCGACGTGGTGACACGCGGCATCGAACTGGCCTCGGCCCATGATCCCGAATTGCCCCGCATGCTGGCGCGCAAGGCGCGTGAAGCCGGCCAGACCATGGCCGAGGAGCGCCGTTTTGTCGCCGAGGGTGACCGCCGCAACTACCGCATCTTCGAAATGCCGCTGGAACACGGTTTTCTCGGCTTCGCGCAGGACATTACCCAGGAAGCCGATGCGCGCGGCCAATTGCGCCGCCATATGGAAGCGCATCTCGAAGTGCTGCGCACCATCTCCACTGCCACCGCGATCTACGGCCAGGACAAGCGCCTGGTGCTGTGGAACCGCGCCTATGCACGGCTGTGGCAGCTGGATGAAAGCTGGCTGGAACAGCACCCGACCTTCGGCGAGGTGCTGGAGCAGTTGCGCGCCGAGCGCCGCCTGCCGGAACAGATCGACTGGCAGGCCTACAAACAGGGCCAGCAGACATTATTCACCACGGTGATCGAGCGCCGGGAAGAATTGATGCATCTGCCCGATGGCTCGACCCTGCGGCTGGTGATCAGCCCCTATCCTTCCGGCGGCCTGTTCTTCGCCTATGACGACGTGACACGGCAATTGACGCTGGAACGTGCCACCAACACGCTGACAGCCGTGCAGCGCGCCACGCTGGATAACCTGTATGAAGCCGTGGTGGTGTTCGGCCCCGATGGCCGCCTGTCGCTCTATAACCGCGCCTTCGCCGAGTTGTGGCATCTTGACGATGACAGGCTGAACCGCCAGCCGCATATCACCGAAGTCCTGGAATGGACCCGGCCGCTATTGCCGCGCAACAACGATTGGCAGACCTGGCGCGACCAGTCGATTGATGGCTTTGCCGCACGCCGCGCCAGCCAGGGCAGGCTGGAGCGCGGCGACGACACGGTGATCGATCAGGCCAGCGTGCCGCTGCCCGATGGCTCGATGCTTTATACCTACCTGGATGTGAGCGCCGCCGTGCGCATCCAGCGCGCCCTGCGCGAGCGCAACGAGGCACTGGAACGCACCGACCGCATGAACGCGGCCTTCATTTCCAATATCACCCATGAACTGCGTTCGCCGCTTGGCACCTTGATCAGCATGACCGAGGTGCTGAGCCACGGCATCCTCGGCCCGGTCAACGAGCGCCAGGCGGAATATGGCCGCGACATCATGCAGGCTTCGCGGCATCTGCTGCGGCTCTTGGACGACATCATCGTGATTGCCGCCATCGAAGTGGGGCAGCTGGCGCTGGAACCGGAGGCTTTCGCCGCAAACGAACTGTGGCAGGAGGATGCCGGGCAATGGCGCGATACCGCCGAGCATCGCGGCATCACGCTTTCGCTGCCCGATGGCATGCAGGATATATCCTGCCATGGCGACCAGCAGCGCCTGCGCCAGGCGCTTGGCAGCATCATGCTGGCCGCGCTGAACGGCACACCACAGGGCGGCGGACTCAAGCTGAATATTGCTCAAGGCGCGGATGGCCTCGGCATCGAGATTGAAAGCCATAGCGGCGGCCTGGCGCCGATTTCGCCATCTCGGCTGTTTGCCGATTTGCAGCCAAGTTCCGACCGGCGCCATGGCAGTGCCAATCTCTCGCTGCTGGTGGCACGCGGCCTGATCGAACTGCATGGCGGCACGGTGGCCGTAAGCAGCCAGGAAACCGGCCAGATGCTGCAAATCCGCCTGCCTGCCGGTGGTGCCGCGATTGCGGCCCCGGCGCGGCCCCATTAGACTCCGCGCCATGCCCGATCTGCTGACGCTGACCCTGCCCGACGAGGCTGCCACTGCGGCTTTGGCGGCAAGGCTTGCACCACGCCTGCGGGCTGGCGATGCGCTGCTGCTGCAAGGCCCGCTGGGTGCCGGCAAGACCAGCTTCGCCCGCGCCGCGATCCGCACGCTCTGCGGCCCCGGCACCGAGGTGCCAAGCCCCAGCTTCAATCTGGTGCTGACCTATGACACGCCGGCCTGCCCGCTCTGGCATGTCGATCTCTACCGCGTCGCCGATCCGCGCGAGGTGGATGAACTGGGGCTTGAGGAAATCTTCGCCGACGGCATCGCATTGATCGAATGGCCGGACCGCCTTGGGCCGGACGTACCACGCGGCGCACTGACCTTGACCTTGCAGCCGGCCACGGATAGCAGCCGCATAGCCACCTTCCAGGGCGCCGAGGATTGGGCGCCGCGCTTGAACGACCTGAAAGCATGACCGACCGTAAAGATTTGGCACAGCATTTCATTCAGCAGGCCGGCTGGGGCGATGCCGAACGCCGCATGCTGGCCGGCGATGCTTCCTTCCGCAAATACGAACGTCTGCATCGCGGCCATGAAACCGCCGTGCTGATGGATGCGCCGCCACCGCAGGAGGATGTGCGGCCCTTCATCCGCATGGCGCGCTGGCTCTGTGAGGCCGGTTTCAGCGCCCCGCGCATCCTGGCCGAGGATGCCGAACACGGCTTCCTGCTGCTGGAAGACTTAGGCGACGATCTCTATTCCCGCCTGCTGCGCCAGGGCGGCAACGAGACCGAGCTTTACGAAGCCGCCATCGATCAGCAGCTGGCTTTGCACCAGCATGGCGCACCGGCCGGCATCGCGCCCTATGACGTGCCGCGCCTGGTGGATGAAGCCGGGCTGTTCCCGGACTGGTATCTGCCTGCCCTGCATGGCACGCCGGCTTCGCCGGAGCTGCGTGCCGAATTCGACGCACTGATTGCCGGCCTGGCGCCGGCGGCGATTGCTGCCCGCCCCATTGCCGTGCTGCGCGACTATCATGCGGATAACCTGCTATGGCTGCCGCAGCGCCAGGGCCATGCCCGCGTCGGGCTGCTGGATTTCCAGGATGCGGTTGCCGGCCATCCGGCCTATGACCTGGTGTCGCTGCTGGAAGATGCGCGCCGCGACGTGGCGCCGGAACTGGCCGAAGCGATGCTGGCGCGCTACATCGCGCGCAGCGGTACAGATGCAGCCGCGTTCCGCCGCGCCTATGCCATCCTCGGCGCGCAACGCAATATCCGCATCATCGGCATCTTCACCCGGCTGTGGAAACGCGATGGCAAGAAAGGCTATCAGGCATTCATGCCGCGCATGTGGGGCCTGCTGGAGCGCGACTTGCAGCATCCTGAATTGCACAGCCTGCGCAACTTCATCGACCGCGTGGCACCGCCGGCCCTGCGCCGCCAGCCGCTGCCCGGCCTGGAACAGGCGGCATGATTGCCCTGCCCAAAACCGCCATGGTGCTGGCCGCCGGCCTTGGCACGCGGCTGAAACCGATCACCGATACGCTGCCGAAGCCGCTGATTCCAGTGGCCGGCCGCAGCCTGCTCGACCGCTGCCTCGACCGCCTGGTGGAAGTCGGGGTCGAGCGCGCCGTGGTGAATATCCACTGGCTGGGCGAACAGATTCGCAACCACCTGCAATCACGCACGGATATCGAAATCCTGATTTCGGACGAGAGCGATGCCCTGCTTGAAACCGGCGGCGGATTGGTGCGCGCCCTGCCGCTGCTGGGCGAGGCGCCGTTCTTCTCGGTAAACGCCGACCTGATCTGGCGCGATGCACGCGGCAATTCGCTCAAACGCCTGGCGCAGCGTTTCGATCCCGCCGCCATGGACGCGCTGCTGCTGTTGCAGCCGACCATTGCCGCGACCGGCTATGACGGCCAGGGTGATTTCACCATGGACCAACTGGGGCAACTGAAACGGCGCGACATCCGCGATGTGGCACCCTTCGTCTATACCGGGGTGCAGATCGTGGCGCCTGCCCTGCTGCGCGATGCCCCTGCCGGCGCCTTCTCGCTCAATCTGCTCTATAACCGCGCCATCGCGGCCGGCCGGCTTTACGGCATGCGCCATGAAGGCGACTGGATGGATGTCGGCACCCATGCCGGCCTGGCCGAAGCCGAGGCGCGACTGGCTGAGCGCATAAGCCATGGCCGCCGCGCCTAAGGTCTATTCGATCCCGGCCGGCGCGCCTTTCCTGGAGGCGCTGGCAGCCGGCATCCTGCGTCGCCATGGTGCCGATCCGCTCGAACTCTCGCGCGTCACCGTGCTGCTGCCGACCCGGCGCGCCTGCCGCGCTTTGGCCGAAGCCTTCCTGCGGCTTGGCGTGGCGCAGGGCCGCGATGCGCTGCTGCTGCCTACTATCCAGCCGCTTGGCGATATCGATGAGGATGAACTGGAACTGCGCGGCCTGGGCAGCGATGCTCGGCAGGCGATCCCGGACCTGCAACGCGCGCTGCTGCTGACCAGGCTGCTGCGGGCCTCGCCGCTGGCCGGTGGCGATGCGGCCAATGCCTATCGCCTGGCGCAGAATCTCGCCGAATTGCTGGATGCAGCCGCCACCGAGGAAGTCGGTCTCGACCACCTGCCCGATCTGGTGCAGGGCGATCTGGCCCAGCATTGGCAATTGACGCTGCAATTCCTTTCGATCATCCGCGAAACCTGGCCCGCCATCAAAGCCGAACGCCAGGGCCTGGATGCCGCCGAGCATCGCAGCGCCACCATGCAGGCCTGGCTGGATTTCTGGCGGACGCAGCCGCCCGATGGTCCGGTGATCGCCGCCGGCTCCACGGGCACGATCCCTGCCACCGCCAAGCTGCTGCATCTGGTGGCGCGGCTGCCAGAGGGCGCCGTGGTGCTGCCCGGGCTGGATGAGGCGTTGAGCGATGCGGCCTGGCGCGAAATCCACACCGAGCCAACGCATCCGCAACATGCCCTGGCCTTGCTGCTGGACAAGCTCGGCATAGTGCGCGGCGACGTGCAGCCCTGGCCGGAAGCCGCGGCGCCGACGGCGCGCGTGGCCCTGCTGCGTGAAGCCTTGCTGCCGCCAGCCGAGACCCATGCCTGGCGCGACCTGGCGCCACCGGATGACGCTGCCTTTGCCGGGCTGCAACGCATCGAGGCGCCCGGCCCGCGCGAGGAAGCCCTGGCCATCGCCCTGGCGCTGCGCGAAACCCTGAACGACGCCGAACGCACCGCCGCGCTGATCACGCCTGATCGCAGCCTGGCGCGGCGCGTGGCGGCGGAATTGCAGCGTTACGGCATCACAGTGGATGATTCCGCCGGCCTGCCGCTGCTCAACACGCCACCGGCGGTGTTCCTGCGGCTGGTGGCGCAGGTAGGCAGCAGCGATTGCGCACCGGTGGAACTGCTGGCACTCCTGAAGCATCCCTTCTGCATGCTGGGCGGCCCGCGCCTTGCCCTGCTGGATTGGGCGCGCCAGCTTGAGCGCCTCGCCCTGCGCGTCAACGAACCGGGCGGCGGTATCGGCATGATCGCCGCGCGGCTTGAGAAACGTGGCGACCTGCTGCCGCTGCTTGCCCGCTTCCGCCAGGCGATGGCACCATTGCAGGCGGCGCTCGCCATGGATGAGCCAAGCCTGCCGGCCTTGACCCAGGCACTGATCGAAAGCGCCGAACTGCTGAGCGCGCCGCCGCCCGGCGAAACCCCGCCGCTGTGGCAGCGTGAGGCTGGCGAGGCGCTGCATACGCTGCTGCTCGATATCCTGGCACAAGGCGGCGAACTCGGGCCGGTGCAGCCCGATGAATGGCCGCGCCTGTTCGAAGCCCTGCTGGAAGGACGCGTGGTGCGGCCACGCTATGGCAGCCATCCGCGCCTCAGCATCCTCGGCCTGCTGGAAGCGCGCCTGGTGCATGCCGACCGCGTCATCCTCGGCGGCCTCAATGAAGGCACCTGGCCGCCGCAGGCGCAGGAAGATGCCTGGCTCAGCCGGCCGATGCGTGCCGCGCTTGGCCTGCCGCCGCCGGAGCGGCGCCTGGGCCAGACCGCGCATGATTTCGTGCAGGCGGCCTCGCGCCCGGATGTGATCCTGAGCCGCGCCATCAAGGTGGATGGCACGCCCACTGTGCCGGCGCGCTGGCTGCTGCGGCTGGCGGCCAGGCTTGGCGAGGATACACGCTGGCAGACCACCCTGGCGCCGCGCTATCTCGACTGGGCCGCCCTGCTGGACAAGCCGCTCGGCAAAGTGCCGACCGATGCGCCGATGCCAAAACCGCCACTCAGCGCACGACCACGCAGCCTGTTCGTTACAGCCGTGGAGCAATGGGTGCGCGATCCCTATGCGCTCTATGCCCGGCATATCCTCAAGCTGCGCAAGCTGGAGGAACTGGCGCAGCCCGCCGATGCGCGGATGCGCGGCAATGTGATCCACGATGTGCTGGAAACCTTCCTCGATCGGCACCGCGACACCCTGCCACCGCGCGATGCCGCGCTTGGTGAATTGCTCGATCTCGGCCGCGCTGCTTTCGATCCCTGGATGCAGCAGGCGGAAGTGGCGGCCCTGTGGTGGCCGCGCTTCGAGCGCGCCATGGCCTGGTTCATCGACTATGAAATCGCACGCCGCGCCCAGGGTTTCCGCCCCGCCGTAATCGAACGCGAAGGCGAAATGCTGGTTGGTGGTGACTTCACCCTGAAGGCTCGCGCCGACCGCATCGACCGCCATACCGATGGCAGCCTGGCGATCCTCGACTACAAGACCGGACAACCGCCATCGAAGGATCAGGTGCATGCCGGGCTGGCGCCGCAATTGCCGCTGGAAGCCGCCATCGCCAAGGCCGGCGGCTTCGCCGATCTGCCATCGGGCAGAATCGCGGAACTGGTCTATATCCGGCTGCATGGCGGCGAGAGCGCCGGCGAGGAACGCCGCATCGAGGCCGGCAGCCGCGACAAGAACCCGATCCCGCCCGCCGATGAACTGACCGATCACGCGCTGGAGCGTTTCCAGCAGTGGATCGCCAGATTCGACGATCCGGCAACGCCGTATCTGTCGCGGCCGCGGCCGCAATTCCTCGCCTATGCCGGCGATTACGACCACCTGGCCCGCGTCGCCGAACGCAGCCTGGACGAGGAGTGAGCATGGCAGCGCGGGGTGAAGACGATCTGCTGCTGCATACGCGCAACCAGCGCGGCGCCGCCGATCCCGGCCTCTCGGCCTGGGTGGCTGCCAATGCCGGCTCGGGCAAGACCAGCGTGCTGGTGGACCGTGTTACCCGCCTGCTGCTGGCCGGCACGCGGCCGAACGGCATCCTCTGCCTCACCTTCACCAAGGCCGCCGCCGCCGAAATGGCGAACCGCCTGAACAAGCGGCTGGGCGACTGGGCCTTGCTGCCCGATGACACGCTGCGCCCGGCATTGACCGACCTGCTGAGCCGCCCGGCAACCACCGCCGATCTCAATACCGCACGGCAGCTTTTCGCCCGCACACTGGAAGCGCCGGGTGGCCTGCGGCTGCAAACCGTGCATGCTTTCTGCGAAGCCCTGCTCAAGCGTTTTCCGGTGGAAGCCGGTGTCCCGCCGCATTTCAGCATCGCCGACGATGCCCATGCCGCCGACCTGCTGCGCACCGCGCGCGAAGGCATGTTGCGCAAGGCACTGACTGACGCGGATTTGAACGACGCCCTGCTGTTCATCGCCGAGCGGCTTGACGATGCCCGTTTCGACCGCCTGCTGCGTGCCCTGCTGAACAAGCGCCGCGATCTGGTGCAATGGCTCGATACAGTTGGCGGCGTCGCTGGCGCCATCGCCGAACTGCGCCAGCGACTCAATGTCGAGGCCGAAAGCGAAGCTGCCTTGATCGCGGCCCATATCGCCACGATGCCGCTGGACGACCTGCGCCGTGCCGTTGCCGCGCTGAGCCAGGGCAGCAAGAAGGATCAGGAACTGGCCGGCGAGATCGCGCCATGGCTGGGCGCCGACCTGCCGGCGGATCGTTTCAAGGCGGAATGGCTGCCGGCGTTCTTCACCGCCAAGGGCGAGCCGACCAAGACCCTGGCCTTCGGCCCGACGCTGAAACTGTGCGCCGATGCCGACGATATCCTGAAAGCCGAACAGCAGCGGCTGATGCTGCTGCGCGGACAGCTCAATGCCATGCTGGTGCTGCGTGCATCATCGAGCCTGCTGCGGCTGGGCGCTGAATTGCTGGAAGGCTACGCAGCGGCGAAGCGCGCCCAGGGCCTGCTGGATTACGATGACCTGATCCTGCGCAGCCGCGATCTGCTGGTGGAGCCGACCCAGGTCGCCTGGGTGATGTTCAAACTGGATCAGGGCATCGACCATATCCTGGTGGATGAAGCCCAGGATACCAGCCCGGATCAGTGGCGCGTGATCGAGGCCCTGGCCGATGATTTCTTCACTGGTGCCGGTGCGCGGCCCGGCCTGCGCACGGTATTCGCGGTCGGCGATGCCAAGCAATCGATCTATTCCTTCCAGGGCGCGCGGCCGAAGGCCTTCCTCGGCATGCGCGACCGCTTCCGCCGCAAGGCCGAGGAGGCAGACGTCACCTTCCGCGTGCTGCCATTGCAGATGTCGTTCCGCTCGACACCGGCGGTGCTGCGCCTGGTGGATGCGGTATTCCGGCTGGAAGCGGCACAGGCTGGTGTGGTGGAGCCGGGCGAAACGCTGGAGCATCGCGCCCGGCGCGCCGAAGCGCCTGGCCAGGTGGAATTGTGGCCCGCCCTGGCGCCGCCGGAACGCCAGGCACAGGAAGCCTGGGATGTGCCGCTGGATTATATCCGCACCGATGATCCGCGCGTCACCCTGGCGCAGCGTATCGCGGCCCAGGTGAAAAACTGGCTCGGCCGCGAATGGCTGTCGGGCCAGGGCCGCCGCGTGACAGCCGGCGATGTGATGATCCTGGTGCGGCGGCGCAATGCTTTCTTCGATGCCATGGTGCGCGAATTGAAACTGGCCGAAGTGCCGGTGGCGGGTGCCGACCGCATGGAACTGGCCGAGCAGATCGCGGTACAGGATCTGCTCGCCGTCGCCGACTTCTGCCTGCTGCCGGACGATGACCTGACGCTGGCAACCGTGCTGAAGGGGCCGCTGTTCAATCTGCCGGAAGATGATCTTTTCTTGCTCTGCCATGGTCGCGAACCGGCACGGCTTTGGCCGACCCTGCGCCGCCGTGCCGCGGAAAAGCCGCTCTGGACCAAAGCCGCCGAGGAACTGGGCGCGCTGCTCAGCCGCGCCGATCACACCACGCCATTTGCCTTCTATGCCGAGCTGCTTGGCGCCAGTGCTGGCCGGCAGCGGTTGCTGGCGCGGCTGGGCCAGGAAGCCGATGAGCCGATCGATGAATTCCTTGCCGCCACGCTGGCTTTCGAGCGCGAGGCGGCGCCTTCATTGCAGGGCTTTGTCGCCTGGTTCCGCGCCCATGCCGGCCAGGTGAAGCGCGACCTGGATCAGGGCCGCGACGAAGTGCGCGTGCTGACCGTACACGGTGCCAAGGGTCTGGAAGCCCCCATCGTGATCCTGCCCGATACCTGTGACCTGCCGAAGCCACGCGAGGATGAAGGCTTGTTATGGCAGGAGCATCAGGCAGGCAGTAACCAGGGCGCCGCCCTCTACTGGCCGCCGCGCAAGGAACATGATGTTGCGGAAACCGCCGCGATCCGGGCGCAGCGCCAGTCCGCCCAGCTTGAGGAATACCGCCGCCTGCTCTATGTGGCGCTGACCCGGGCCCAGGACCGCCTGATCGTCGCCGGCTACCTGAACGGCACCACGGGCAAGAGCGGCGCACCGGCGGGTAGCTGGTATGCCCTGGTGCAGGCTGCTTTCGATACGCTGGATGGCGTGAGCGAAGCCGAATTGCCCTGGGGTGACGTAGCGCGGGTTTTTGCCAATGCCGGCAGCGAAGCCACCAAGCCGAAAGAGGCCGGGGAAAAGCGCGAGCCTGCGGCATTGCCACCCTGGAGCCGCCTGCCGCCGGCTCCCGAGCCAAGCCCGCCGCTGCCGCTCAGTCCTTCCCGCCCGGCCCGCGAGCCAGCGCCGCCGCCGAGCCCGGCCCTGCCGCCGCGCCGCGCCGGTCTGCTGCGCGGCAAACTTATCCACCGCCTGCTGCAAAGCCTGCCGGAACTGAACCCTGAGGCAAGAGAAGCAGCAGCGCAGCGCTTCCTGGCCCATCCCGGCCATGGCCTGATGCCGGAAGAACAGGCGGAACTGGCCGTCGAGGTGCTGCGGCTGCTGGACGATCCGGTCTTCGCGCCGGTATTCTCGGGCGCCGCCCGCGTGGAAGCGCCCCTGGCTGGCCGCCTCGGCGACCGCATCGTGGTTGGCCGCGTGGATCGCCTGATCGTGATGCCAGACAGCGTGCTGGTGCTGGATTACAAGACCGACCGACCGCCGCCCGCCAGCGCGGCAGAAACGGACCCTGCCTACCTGATGCAAATGGCCCTGTATACCGCCCTTTTGCGCGCGATTTTCCCGCACCGCCGGATCAGTGCCGCCTTGCTCTGGACGCATGCCCCGAGCCTGATGCCGCTGCCCGAAGAACTGCTGGCGGCCTCACTGTATCGTGACTCGCCGCAGCCCGCCCCGGCTCCTAGCTTGAAGCCATGATGCGTAAGGTTTTCCGTACTCTTATCCTCGCCCTCGCGCTTGGTCTGCCTGGCGTGCTTGGCCTGTCCAGCGTGCCGGCCCGAGCCGATCCGCCGACTCCGGTGGTGATCGAAATGTTCACCAGCCAGGGCTGCGCATCCTGTCCACCCGCCGATCTGCTGATGCTGGACTGGGCCAAGGATCGCCAGGTGATCGCACTGTCGCTGCATGTCGATTACTGGGATTACCTCGGCTGGCGCGACACCTTCGCCAAGCGCGGCCATACCGACCGCCAGCAGGCCTATGCCAAGTATTCCGGCTCGCGTCAGGTCTATACGCCGCAGGCGGTGGTGGATGGGCAGTATATCGCCGTCGGTTCCAACCGCGAGGCGGTGGAAAATGCCGTGCGCGGCGCCATGAAGGACCGTCACCTGGTGCTGAAGGCCGAGCGCGACGCGGATGGCAGGCCACAGCGCCTGGCAATCCCGGCCCGCAAGGAATGGGAAGGCGAAGCAACCATCTGGCTCTGCTTGTTCGACAAGCGCCATGACGTGACCGTGCAGCGCGGCGAAAACAGCGGCAAGACCCTGAGCTATGTGAACGTGGCCCGCGCCTGGATCGATCTGGGGCGCTGGACCGGCGAGGCCGCCAGCCTCGACCTGACACCGAAGCTGGTCAGCTATGACTGGGACAATCGCGGCGCGGTTGTTCTGGTGCAGGCGAAGAAGGGCCATATCCTCGGCGCCATCGATCTGGGTGGTAAATAAGCCGGCCTGATTGATGGGCTGGATTGACGGAACCCTTCCGGGGACCGAAGCTGAACCCCATGACAGGCTCGAATCCATCCACCCTGGCGCGGCTCCGCCCGGCTGAACGCCACGACACCCAGCGGCTGAAGCAGATCGCCAATGCCGCCTATGGCATCTATGCCGATGTGCTGGCAACGCCGCCGCAGCCGGTACGCGACGATTATGTTGCGCTGGTGAATGATGACGCCGTGTTCGTTGCCGAGAACCAGGAAGGCGTCGCCGGCTTTACCGTGCTGCTGCCGATCCACAATGCGCTGCTGCTGCATGCCCTGGCCGTGGCGCCCGAGGCCCAGCGCCAGGGCGTCGGCGCGCAATTGCTGCATTTCGCCCTCACCCATGCCATCGGCCAGGGCCTGCCGGCGCTGGAAGTCTCGCTGGAAAAGGCCATGCTGCCGCTGCTCGGCTGGTTCGGCCGCTTCGGCTTTGAAACCATCCGTTCGCCCGGCCCGGGTGGCTACCAACGCTATTATCTGCGGCGTAGACTGCCCTGACCGACAAGCAAATAAGAAAGTTCGAGGAAACACCCGATGTCCGCTTCGCCCAAGGATTCCCAGGCCGCCGCACCGAAGCCGGCGCTGCCCTCTTCCACCATGCTGATGCTGCGCGACGACGCCCAGGCCGGCCTGCAGGTCTTCATGGTGAAGCGTAATTACGCGATTGACTTCGCCTCCGGCGCCCTGGTCTTTCCGGGTGGCAAGCTGGCCGAAGGCGATAGCGACCCGCGCCTCGGCAGTCATCTGCGGCCCGGCAAGCTGAAGGCGGAATTGCTGCCCTATGCGCTCGGCGCCATCCGCGAGAGCTTCGAGGAATCTGGCCTGCTGCTGGCGCGGGCAAAAGGCTCGGACCATTTCCTGGATGCGGTACGGGTGCAGAAGCTGGATAGCTGGCGCAACCCCTTGAACAAGGGGGAAAAGACCTTGCTTGATCTTGCCGAAGCCGAAGGCATCGAATACGCCGTGGATGCCGTGGTGCCGTTCGCCCATTGGGTGACGCCGGTGAGCATGCCGAAGCGTTTCGATACCTGGTTCTTCCTGGCGCCGGCGCCGGCCGACCAGATCGGCAGCCATGATGGCGGTGAATCCGTCGAATCCGAATGGATCAATCCCAATACCGCCCTCAGCGAATGGGAAGCCAAGACCAAGACCATCGTGTTCGCCACCCGCATGCAACTGGTGAAACTGGGGCGCAGCAGCACCAGCAACGATGCCTTCAAGGCGGCGATGGCTGACCCGATCATGACGGTGATGCCGGTGCTGGATAAGGACGCGCCCGGCGAGCCGCATCTGCGTATTCCAGCGGAAGCCGGCTATGGCATTACTTCGGTGCCCATGAGCCGCGTCGGGATGTGACTTATCCACCTTGTCATGCGCGGGCTTGACCCGCGCATCTCTCGCCACGCTGAATGAGACCCCCGGGTCAGGCCCGGGGGTGACGACTTAAGTTTTTTCGTCATGCCCGCCATGGCCCTTCGGGCCTGTGCGCCCACGAACGCCTTCAGGCGTTCGCGCGCTTACAGTGATCCGGGCATCTCCCTCAACCAATCCCTGCCGCCATCACGCGCGCGAGGCGCTGGGCGAAAGCGGTGGCATCGCTGAGGGTTTCGCCTTCCACCAGGCGCGCCTGATCGAGCAGCAGATGGGCCGCATCCTGCAATGCGTCGGTGGCGCCGGATTCGCCGGCACGTTCGGCCATGCGCCGGATCAGCGGGTGACGCGGGTTGATTTCCAGGATGCGCAGCGACGGCCCGAGCATGCCCAGTTGCTTGTTCATGCGCAGCAGGCGCTCCAGATGCATGTCCATGTCGCCATCGGCGGCAACCAGGCAGCAGGCACTATCGGTAAGCCGCGCGCTTTCACGCACATCGCGCACCGCTTCACCAAGGATGGTCTTGAGCGCCGCCACCAGGGTGACAAGTGCCGCACCCTCCACGGCCTCGCCCTGATCCTCAGGCTTTGGCGCATCGGCCGCCGCCTCGATCTGGTCAAGATCGGCGCCGCCGCGCGTTACCGAGCGGAACGGCTTGCCCTGCCAGTCGGTGACCTGGGCCAGCCAGAAATCATCCACCGGATCGGTGAGCAACAGCACTTCCACACCCTTGGCGCGGAAGCCTTCAAGCTGCGGGCTGCGCTTCAACGTCTCGATCTGGTCGCCGGTGATGGTGTAGAGCGCGGTCTGGTTGGCTTTCAGCCGGCTGATATAGTCATCCAGCGAGACCCAGCCTTCCTGGGTCGATGACCGGAAACGCGCCAGTTTCAGCAGCTTTTCACGATGCTCGGCATCCTCGTAGATGCCCTCCTTCAGCACTGCCCCGAAATTCTCCCAGAAAGCCGCGTAGGCTTCCGGCTCCTTATCGGCTTTGCGCTCCAGTTCGGACAGCACGCGGCGCGTGATCGCCTGCTTGATGCGCGTCAGCACCGGATTGTTCTGCAGCATCTCGCGGCTGACATTCAGCGGCAGATCGGCGGAATCGACCACACCGCGCAGGAAGCGCAGCCAGGATGGCACCAGCCCTTCGCAATTATCGGTGATGAAGACGCGGCGGACATAGAGTTTCAGCGCCGGCTTGCGCGCCGGATCGAACAGATCGCGCGGCTGCATCGTGGGCACATAAAGCAGCAGCGTGTAATCCAGCTTGCCTTCGGCCTTGGCATGCAGCGTCAACCATGGATCGTCGAAGGCATGGGCGACGTGATGGTAGAAATCCTTGTACTGCTCTTCCGTGACCTCGCTCTTTGAACGGGTCCACAAAGCCGAGGCAGCGTTCAGCGTCTCGTCATCCTTGCCCGCTTCCAGCAACACCACAGGCAGGGCGATGTGATCGGAATAAGCCTTGACGATGCGGCGCAGAGTAGCGGGGTCAAGGAATTCATCCTCGCCTTCACGCAGATGCAGCGTGATCGTGGTGCCCCGGCCCGCCTGCTCGGCCTCGCCGATGGTGAAGCTGCCCGAGCCATCGGATACCCAGCGCCAGGCTTCCGGCTCACCGGCGCGGCGTGACACCACCTCGACCTTGCCGGCAACCATGAAGGCGGAATAGAAGCCGACGCCAAACTGGCCGATCAGTGCCATGTCCTTTGCGGCATCGCCCGAGAGGCCAGCCATGAACTCGCCAGTGCCGGAACGCGCAATGGTGCCAAGATTGGAAACCAGTTCATCCCGGCTCATGCCGATGCCGTTATCGGCAATGGTGAGCGTCCGCGCTGCCTTGTCGGCGCTCAGGCTCACCCGCAGCTCGCTGTCGCCATCCCACAGCGAGGCATCCATCTGGGCGGCAAAGCGCAGCTTGTCGCAGGCGTCAGAAGCATTCGATATCAGCTCACGAAGGAAGATTTCCTTCTGGCTGTACAGCGAATGGGTGACGATCTGCAGCAGCCGCGCCACTTCGGCCTGGAAAGTCATGGTCTGGTCGGTCATCGGTTCGTCCTCGTCGCTTCCAATGCGGCGTTCGCCGGACGAATGGGATGCCTGGGCCAAGCCCGGGCATGACGATTATGGGGTTTTGTCATCCTCGGACCTGCCCCGAGGATCCCATTTTGGCGTCTGCCGCCGAAACTCAATCCTTCTTTTCTTCTTTTGGCTTCTCGTCTTCAAGCAGCTCAGAGAAACGGCGCAGCAGGTCGCGGGCGGCATATTCCGACACCAGATAAGACCAGCCATTCATGCGGCCATTGGCCTCATCCACCTGTTTCTGTGCCTCTTCCGGCTTGAGCAGGGCGGCATTGTCCTTGTCTTCCTTCACCAGCGCGGCGTCATAGGCAAGCTGCACCGTGACCCAGGCCTTCTTGTCGGCGGCGGGAACACTCTTCACCGTGGCGCGCACGCCATCCAGCGTGACGATCTCGGTGATATTGGCCTTGGAGAAATCATGTGCCGCAGCGCGGGCGACATCGTCGAAGCTGATGAAGGCGAGCGCACCCGGCGCCGAATTGGTATCGTATTGCGAGGATAGCTTCTTGCCGGCGGGGATCGCCTTAGCCGGCTTGAAATCATCCTTGGCGGTACCGTTCTCGCCATGGGTACGGATCAGTTCCAGCACGTCGCCATCGCTGTGGCGGATGCTGGCGGAAGCGACGCGGGCGCGCTCGATACGCACCATATCCTTGTCCAGCCAGGCAATCGGATCGGCCGGCAGGTCGACACGGCCCTTGGCGAGCCAGGACTTGGTGTCGCTGACCAGACGCACATGCAATTCGGCGGGCTTCGGGCCAACTTCACGCGCACGCACCTTGCCGACGATAACTTCGGCCAGCGGCGTGTTCTTGGCATCCAGCAATTTCACCTTGATCGGGCCGGGATCGGCCTTCGCGGCCTCGTCAGCCGGCTTGTAGGCGGCCGGATCGCTGACCTGGATCCGGTCATAGAGTTCCGGCTTGTCGGTACGCGGCTCGATGGTCTGCAATTCGGCAATGCCGAGAATGTTCTTGCGCAGGATATCGGCCTTGACGCGATAACCGTCCTTCGTGGGCATCACCCAGTATTCGCCGGCCCGCTCGATGCGGAAGCGGCCCTTGAGGCTTTCCACTTCCAGCGCGGTGACATCATTCACCCGCTTCGCCAGATCCGGCAGCAAAGGCTTGGAGGCAAAATTCGCCTCGGTCGCCTGTTCACGCTGCTGCGCTACATACCAGGCCACGCCGCTCAGCGCGACGGCGGCCACCAGCAGGATGACACCAACCTTGCCCTTCATGCTGTTACCTCACCCTTCCACACTGCGCACGAACCGGCGGCGCCGCCAAGCGACACCCAGGCCGATTGCCACCAAAGCGGCAAGCAGCGGCACCAGACCGATATTGATGAACTTCACGCCAAGCTGCAGGCTTTCGATATCGCGGTTCAGCTCGCGCTGCACATTGCGCAGTTCCTTGCGGGTGGTGAGGATTTCACCCCGCAGGCCCTCGATGGCAGCCTGCTGCTCGGCACTGACCAAGGCATTGGTGCCGCTGCCGCCAGCTTTCGTCTGCAACTCGGCGATCTGCTTCTCGGTCTCATCCAGCTTCTTCTGCAGCGCGCGCTCGCGGGCCTGATACTGCTGGTCGGCGCTGCGGCGCAGTTCCTCGATCACCAGGAACGGACGCTGCGACTTGCCGCGGCTGCGCAGCCCGATCAGGTCGCCGGAACCCGACATGTTGTCGATGGCATTGACCAGGAAATCCGCATTGGCGGCAATCGGCACATAGAGCGACTGGCCGAACATCTGCTGCGTGCGCACCCAGAAGCGGTCATCCAGCAGGTCGGCATCGGCCACCAGCACGACATTGATCGGCTTGGCGCTTTCCTTCACCTGCGGCGCGGCGGCAACCGCCGGCTTGTCGCCTTCCTTCTTCTCGGCATCAGCCTTGGGTGCCGGCGGACCATCCGGGAAAGCGGTCTTGGCCGGGCCCGTGATGCGGGCGGCAAGCGTGTAGACCTCGCCGGTGGCCTTGAACTTCTCGGCCAGGGCCTGCGGGTTGGGATCGCCGCGCAGATCGGCCACATCCATCAGCATGGCATTCTTCGACGACTGCATCAGCGGCGTGATGGTGGTGGTGCCACCCTCGCGCTTGGTGATCGCGCCGGCGGAGGCGACATTGATCGAGGTGATCTGCGACGTGATGATGTCGTCACGGTTCATCTGCGCTTCGGTGAGTGCCAGCCACGGAATGTAATCGGCAATCGCCGCCGCCCCCGAACGGCCGGTCTGCACGCGCTGCGCCAGGCTCAGGTCGGCAACGAATTTCGGTTCAACATCGACGCCCCAGGACTGGAACAGCTTCGGCAGCAGCGAACCGCTATCGCCTCCGGGCATCGGCTGGCCGGTCATCGGATTCGGCATCGCCGCCACGGTTTCCGAATACGGATCGGTGAAGGCGATCAGGCGGCCACCCTTGAGCACGAACTGGTCGAGGGCATAGAGCACCTCATCCGAAAGGTCCTTCGGATGCGCCAGCACGATGGTGTCATACTTGTCGGCGATATCCTCCGGCTTCGGCGCATCCAGCACCTTGGCATCGAAGAACTGCTTGATCTGGCCCAGCACCAGATAGGGCTGCGCCTGGCCGCGCATCGCCGCCATGATGCCACCCGGGCCGTATTCCAGCGGCAGCGAGCCGATGATGGCAATCGAGGGCTTCTTCGGATTGCTCAGGGCATAGACCAGCTTGGTCAGGTCGTATTCAAGGAATTGTTCTTTTTCGGACTGGAAGAACGCGATTGATTCCTGCTGATCGACACTGTTGCTGCCGACCAGGCCGAAATAGAAATTCTGCCCGCTCTGGCCCAGCGACACGGCCTGGATGCCGGCGGCGACGGCGCGGTCCTCGGCTTCCGAGAACGGCTCGGGGTCGATCACTTCAAGCCGCAGCTTGCCGCCCGAAAGGGCCGCGTAGCGTTCCAGCAATTCGCGCACGCGCTGGCCATACTGCTTGATCTGCGGCGCCTGGCTGGCGAGCTTGTCGGAGAAGAAGAAGCGCAACGTCACCGGCTCCTGCAGCCCCTTCAGCACATTGCGGGTGCCGTCGGAAAGCGTGTAGAGCCGCGCCTGCGTCAGATCCAGCCGGGCATCGCGCAGGCCCTGGTTGGACGCGATGTTGACGGCGAAGAACAGGGCAAACACGGCGACAAGGCCAGCGCCGGTGATGAGAGTCTTGCTGCGCGCGTTCATGGCTCAGCCCGCCTTCTTCATGTCTACCACCACCGCAGTGGCATAAAGCCAGGCGACGATCAGGGTGACGAAATAGATCAGATCGCGCAGGTCGATCACGCCTTCGATGATGGCGTTGAAATGCCCGAGGAAGCTGAACGAGGCGATGGTATCGACCAGCAGGGTCGGCGCCCAGCCGGAGAAGAAGTTCAGCACCATCGGCGCGCCGGAAACCGTGAAGATGAAGCAGACCAGCACGGAGAGCACGAAGGCGATCACCTGGTTGCGGGTCAGCGCCGAAAGGCAGCAGCTGATCGCCAGATAGCCGCCAGCCATCAGCAGGCTGCCGAGATAGCCGGCCAGGATGACGCCATGATCCGGCTGGCCGAGCCAGGCCACCGTGATCCAGAACGGGAAGGTGAGCGCCAGCGCGATACCGGCGAAAGCCCAGGCGGCAAGGAACTTGGCCACCACGGCCTGGCCGAGCGGGATCGGCAGGGTGAGCAGCAGTTCGATGGTGCCGCTCTTGCGCTCTTCTGCCCACAGCCGCATGCCGATGGCCGGCAGGAAGAACAGGTAGAGCCAGGGATGGAACAGGAAGAAGGCCTTGAGGTCGGCCTGGCCGCGCTCGAAGAACTGGCCGAGATAGAAAGTGAAGATACCGGTGGTGAACAGGAACACCACGATGAAGACATAGGCCACGGGCGTGGAGAAGTAGCCTCCCAGCTCGCGGCGGAACACGGCGGACAATCCGGTCATGGTGAGATTCCTCAAGCGGCCTGGCGCGGCTGGGTAAGCTGGCGGAAAGCGGCATCAAGCCGGCCCGGCTGAGCCAGGATGTCGCCGACGCGCCAGCCCTCGCCTTCCGGTTTGCCTTCAGCAACGATGCGGCCGCGCGCGATGATGATGGCGCGGCGGCACACCGCTTCCACTTCTTCCAGGATATGGGTGGAGATGATGATTGCCTTCTCCGCCGCCATGCCCTGGATCAGGCCGCGCACTTCATGCTTCTGGTTCGGATCGAGGCCATCGGTCGGCTCGTCCAGCACCAGCACCGGCGGATCATGCAGGATCGCCTGGGCCAAGCCGACGCGGCGCTTGTAGCCCTTCGACAGCGTGTCGATCGGCTGGTCCAGCACATCCTTGATGTTGACCTGATCGATCACCTTGTCGAGCCGCCACTGGCGTTCGGAGCCGGAAAGGCGGCGCACATCGGCGATGAAATCGAGGAAGCCGCGTGCCGTCATGTCGGTATAGGCCGGGGCGCCTTCGGGCAGATAGCCGAGCAGCCGCTTGGCCGCCATCGGCTCCTCGGCCACGTCATGGCCGCAGACCTTGATGCTGCCGGAAGTCGGGGTGAGGAAGCCGGTGAGCATTTTCATGGTGGTGGACTTGCCGGCGCCATTCGGCCCAAGGAAGCCAAGCACCTCGCCCTTGCCGACCGTGAGGCTGATGCCGTCCACAGCCGTGAAGGGGCCGAATTTCTTCACCAAATCGCGAATTTCGATCATTGTGCCCAGCCACTCCCCTGGTCTTTTCCCTGGCGCGTCCGACAGATAAGCGCTCGCCCGAGGGGCATCAAGGGTTGGGGGGCGGAAAATGCCCTAAATTGCAGTACTGGACAGGAACTTCCGGGGGTGCTACCCGCGACAAATGGCCGCCCGGGACGACACCGACGAGCATCCACCCTCGCCCTGCACCAAAGTGTGCCGGATCGATGTCAGCACGGGCTTTTGCCTGGGCTGCTGGCGCACCGGCGAGGAGATCGGCATCTGGCCCAGCTTGAACGCCCAGGAGAAGCGCGACCTGCTGCGCCGCCTCTCCGCCCGGCGCTGGAGTTAGGTCTTTGCCGGGTTTCCTGGTCAAGCGCGCGCTGACCCTGCTGGCAACGCTGCTGGCCACGTCGGTGATCGTGTTCCTTGTGCTGGAAATCCTGCCCGGCGATCCGGCCCTGCTGCTGCTCGGCACCGATGCCACCGACGAACAGCTTGTTGCGCTGCGCAGCCAGCTTGGCCTCGACCGCCCGGCGCATATCCGCTACCTGGCCTGGATCGGCGGCCTGCTGCACGGCGATTTCGGCATCTCCTATGCCTACAAGACTCCGGTCTGGCCACTGATCGCCGAGCGGCTGTGGCTGACCTATCCGCTGGCGCTGAATGCCATGACGCTGACCGTGCTGCTGGCCCTGAGCCTCGGCCTGTTCGCGGCACAGCGGCATAACAGGCTTGGCGACGTGCTGATCATGGCTTTAAGCCAGATCGGCATCTCGATCCCCAGTTTCTGGTTCGGCATCCTGCTGATCCTGCTGTTCGCCGTGCATCTCGGCTGGTTCGCCGCTGGCGGCTTCCCCGGCTGGGCCGATCCCGCCGCCGGCTTCAAGGCGCTGGTGCTGCCCAGCCTTTCGCTGGCCGTGGTGCAGGCCGCCATCCTGGCGCGCATCACACGGTCCAGCGTGCTGGAAGTGCTGCGCGAGGATTTCGTGCGCACGGCGCGGGCCAAGGGCCTGTCCAGCGGCGCCGTGCTGCGCCGCCATGTGCTGCGCAACGCACTGATCCCGGTGATCACCGTGATCGGCCTGCAATTCGGCGGCCTGCTGGCCGGTGCCATTGTCGTCGAGCAGGTATTCTCGTTGCCCGGCCTTGGCCGGCTGGTATTCCAGGCCATCGCCAACCGCGATATCGAGGTGGTGAAGGCCGCCGTGATCCTGCTCGCCTTCACCGTGGTGATGGTGAATTTCATCGTCGATCTGCTCTATGCCGTGATCGACCCGCGATTGCAGGCGCGCGATGTCTGATTTCCTCAGCCGTGCCCTGAAGCATCGCAGCTTCCTCTGCGGCGGCCTGCTCACCTTGCTGATGCTGGGCATGGCAACGCTTTCGCTGGTCTGGACACCCTACAGCCCGACTGCGATCAACATCCGCCGCCGCCTGGCACCGCCTTCCGCCGATTACTGGCTCGGCACCGATCCCTATGGCCGCGATGTGTTTTCGATGATCCTGGTGGGCGCGCAGAATTCCATCGTCGTCGGCGTCGTCGCGGTCGGCATCGGCATGAGCCTCGGCACGGCGCTGGGCCTCTGGGCTTCGGCGCGGCGCGGCTGGCTCGAAGAATTGATCATGCGCTTCGCCGATTTCACCTTCGCCTTTCCGGCGATCCTTTCGGCGATCATGTTCGCCGCCGTGCTGGGGCCGAATTCGCTGAATTCGATCATCGCTATCGCGATTTTCAACATCCCGATCTTCGCCCGCGTGGCGCGCGGCTCGGCCAATGCGATCTGGGCGCGGGATTTCATCCTCGCCGCCCGCGCCGCCGGCAAGGGCGCCTTGCGCATCACGCTGGAGCATGTGCTGCCCAATATCCTGGCGGTGCTTGTCGTGCAGGCGACGATCCAGTTCGCCCTGGCGATCCTGGCGGAAGCCGCCCTTTCCTATCTAGGCCTCGGCACCCAGCCGCCGACGCCTTCCTGGGGCCGCATGCTGAACGAAGCGCAGGCGATGATCTTCCGCAGCCCGTTCCTGGTGGTGTTCCCCGGCCTTGCCATCATGGTGAGCGTGCTCGGCCTCAACCTGCTTGGCGACGGCCTGCGCGATCTCACCGATCCGCGCCTGTCGCGGCAACGGTGAGGCCGATGGCGCTGCTGGAAGTCGAGAATCTGCGCGTCGAACTGGCGACATCGCGTGGCCCGGCCGCCGCCGTGCGCGGCCTGGATTTCAGCCTCGAACGCGGTGAGACATTGGGCATCGTCGGCGAAAGCGGCTGCGGCAAATCGATGACCGCGCTGGCGCTGATGGGCCTGCTGCCCGATGGCGCCAGGCTTTCGGGCCGTATCGCCTTCCAGGGCCGCGATCTGATCGGCCTGCCGGAAGCAGAATTGTGCAAGCTGCGCGGCAACCGCATCAGCATGATCTTTCAGGAGCCGATGACCTCGCTGAATCCGCTGCAGCGCATCGGCGAGCAGATCGCCGAGCCGATGCTGCTGCATGAGGGCCTGACGCGAGCTGCGGCCCATGCGCGCGTGCTGGCGTTGCTGGACCGCGTCGGCCTGCCCGATCCGCGGCAGCGCATCGATGCCTATCCGCACCAGCTATCGGGCGGCCAGCGCCAGCGCGTGATGATCGCCATGGCCCTGGCCTGCAACCCGGATATCCTGGTGGCCGATGAGCCAACCACGGCCCTGGACGTGACCATCCAGGGCCAGATCCTCGACCTGATCGACGAACTGGTGGCCGAGCGCGGCATGGCGCTGATCCTGATCAGCCATGACCTGGGTGTCATTGCTGAAAGCGTGCGCCGCGTGCTGGTGATGTATGCCGGCATCGCCGCCGAGCACGGCCCGGTGCATGATGTGTTTGCCACCATGGCGCATCCCTATGCGCGCGGCCTGTTCGCCGCCATGCCGCGCCTGGGGCGTCCTCACGGATTGCTGCCAACCATTCCCGGCATCGTGCCGGACCTGCATGAACTGGGCGATGGCTGTCCCTTCGCCCCACGCTGCCCGCTTGCCGATCAGCAATGCCGCGAACAGATGCCGCCGGCGCTGCCGATCAGCCCCGGCCACAAAGCCGCCTGCTGGCATGCCGGCGAGGCGGCACTATGAGCGAGTTGCTTCGCATCGAAGGCGTGCACCGGGTCTATCGTCTGCCCGGCGGCGGCATGTTCGCCAAGCCGCGCCTGGTGCCGGCGGTGAATGGCGTCGATCTGGTGCTGCAAACCGGCGAGAGCCTTGGCCTGGTCGGCGAAAGCGGTTGCGGCAAATCCACGCTGGCGCGGCTGGCCATGGCCTTGGAACGGCCCGATCAGGGCCGCGTGCTGTTCCAGGGCCAGGACCTACATGCCCTTGATACGGAAGGTCTGCGCGCCGCGCGGCGGGACTTTCAAATGGTGTTCCAGGATCCCTATGGCTCGCTCGATCCACGCCAGCGCGTCGGCCGCATCGTCGCCGAGCCGCTGGATGCGCTACTGAAGGCGGATAAGAGCGAACGTGCTGCCCGGGTCGCCGAAGCCTTGAGTGCGGTCGGCCTGCGCCCGGCGGATGCGGAAAAGTATCCGCATGAATTTTCCGGCGGCCAGCGCCAGCGCATCGCCATTGCCCGCGCCCTGATCACGCGGCCGAAGCTGATCGTTGCCGACGAGCCGGTCAGTGCGCTGGATGTTTCGGTGCAGGCCAGCGTGCTGAACCTGATGGCGGAATTGCAGCAGCGTTTCGGCGTTACCTATCTGTTCATCAGCCATAACCTGGCCGTGGTGGACCACCTCTGCGCCCAGGTAGCAGTGATGTATCTGGGCCGTATCGTCGAACAGGGCGAAACACGCAGCATCTTCAACCAGCCGCGCCATCCCTATACCCGCGCACTGCTTGCTGCCCTGCCGCAGCCGGTGCCGCCACCGCCCGGCACCCGGCGCCAGCGGCAATTGCTGCAAGGCCATGCAGCGGTGCGCCCAGCGGATCAGCCCGGCTGCGCCCTGGCCGAACGTTGTGCTTTCGTGCAAGCACGCTGCCGTGCAGAGACACCAGCATTGCGGTCACTCAACGAACGTCTGGTGGCGTGTCACCGCGCTGAAGAAATTTAGGTGCCGAGGAAATCTAGCGGCAATGCGCGTCCATGCGCCGCCACTCTCTGTAATAGGGCGGCTCCCAATCCTTCCAACCGCCCTTGCCCGGCTGCGGATCGCGCATCACCATCGACCATGAGAAACTGCGGTCGTTATGCGGCGCCAAGCATTCCGGTGCACTTGGCTTCAGCGGAAAGTGACTGCCGCCATATTGGCGCAGCCGGCCCTTGTAGTCGTCATCAAATGCTTCCCGGCGTGACGATTGAATGATCGCATAGGGCCTCGAAGGCTGGCGCGACGACTGGATGCCCGTATTGGGCGTCCAGGTATTGTCACTCGCAGAGCCGCTACCCCAGTGACGCGCCCCTTGAGCCATGGAGTATAAGCTCCGCCCATAATGCGGCCCAAAAATATCCGCAACTGACTTGGTTTCCTTGTCCTGGCTTAATGCTTGAGGCGGCGCCATTGCCGCAAAAAACGCAACGCCAATCACACAGATTGCCGCACGCATGATTTTCCCTCCCAGGCGGACCTTGCCGCCCGGGAACTTATGCAATCATCGGTTTCGGGCAATCACTGGGCCGGATTGCGGCATCATTACGGCAACCCGCTTAGGCGTCTCAGGAAGCCTTCGGCTGCCCAGGTGCTGGCACTGGCACCAGCCGGTAGCCGCGCTGCAGCATACATTCATTGGTGAACAGATAGATGTCGGCACCGCGCTCGAAATAGCTCGGGCTTTCGGTGGTCATGCCGGCACCGAAGCCATAGTTGCGCGGTTTGAAACTGGCATCGAAGGCCTTCTGGTCGCCGATGGCGGCACATTCCTTCTCATCCTTGGCGAGCTGCTCCGGGGTGGTATTGGCTCGCGACCATTCCGAGGCACTGCCGCAGCCGGCCAGCGCCAGCAACCCCACACCGATCAGAAAACGCTTCATGGCACCCTCGTCTTGTCCAGCCGCACCAGGGCATAGCCACGCTGCTGCATGCAATATTCGGTCAATTCATAAAGCCGGGGGCCGCGCTGGCTGTAGCTGACGGTGAGACCGCCGCCGCCATCATCGCCACCCCCCTGAATGAACTGCGTGTCGCGCAACGGCGGGTATTTCGCCGTGGTGCCAAAACTTTCGTCGAAAGCCTGGTAATCGGCAACGGCGTGACAGCTTTTCTCGTCAGCCAGGCGCTGTTCCGGGGCGGTATCGGCCCGGCGCCATTCGGTGGCCGGCGCGCAGGCTACCAGCAGCAACGGCGCGAGAAGCAACAGGCGGGCTGTCATGATGTCCCGGTCTGAACCGGCGTCAGGCGGTAGCCGCGCGCGCGCATGCAGAAATCACTGAGCGAGGCTTCCCGCTGCTCACGCTCGAAGAATGGATCATAGGGGAATGGATCACGGTAATAGCGGCCATGGCGGTCATACCAGCCGCGCTGCCACAGGCCGGGGCCGAAGCGCGGCCAGCTTTCGGCAAAAGCTTGCTGGCGCGCCATCCGCCGGCATTCCTGCTGGTCGGCGTGAAGCGCGGCATCCGAGGTGAACGGCCGGTCCCAGACCATGGCCGGTCCGCAGGCGGTAAGGAATGCCGCCAGGATCAAGGGCAGCAGACGGCGCAAATGCGCTTCCTCCTGGAATTGGGTCAGATTAAATGCTGCGCCCGGATTTGGGCAAAAGCAAGGCGCCTATTCCTGGCCAAACCCGGCTATTCCTGGCACGGGAACGCGTCTGACAACGCCATCCGCACTGCCTTGATCGCATCCTGCGCCATGTCGTCGGCATTATCGGCGCCGTATTCGACGAATTGCTGGCGCAGCGTGGCGGCCGGTGCCTCGCGCGGGGCGCAGAACCAGGAAATTTCCTTGCCCTCGCCTACCATCGCTTCATACATCGCCACCGCGGCCTGCAGGTAACGCAGGCAGCCGCTGCGCTGCGGGCTCGCATCCGGCGCCTGACACAAAGCCAGCAGGTCCTTGCCCAGGAAAGGCGGCGGCGGCTGCAGCGCGCTGGACATCTGCGCCCGGGCAGGCATCGAGGCCGGTATCTGGGCGGCGCCGGCGGCCAGCAGGGCCGCAAGCATGAAAGCGTTGAACAGGCGCATCAGACGATCTCGTTCTCGAACGGCTCGCCGCCCATGGCGCGGAAAATGCCGTGCATCTTTTCGGCGGCGGCATCGAGCCGCGCCTTGTCGGTGGAACGCAGCACGATGGCGCAGGAAGCCTTGCCGCCCCGGAAAGCCGGATACGACCCCATA
Organism: Ferrovibrio sp.; assembly: GCF_965278975.1. Lineage (GTDB taxonomy): Bacteria > Pseudomonadota > Alphaproteobacteria > Ferrovibrionales > Ferrovibrionaceae > Ferrovibrio. The sequence continues at coordinate 2,628,053 of NZ_OZ257126.1, read as the reverse complement.
TCCACATCCGGGTATTCCTGCTGCAAGCTGCCAAGCTGCTCCGCGATGGCGCCTTCCGGGATCAGCGCGATCACGGTGCGCGACATCAGCTTGTCGCCGCCGACCAGATCAGCGGCGACCGAGGCCACCATGGCCTGGAAGATCGAGGGTACACCGGCCATCACCAGCACGTTGTCGATGCGGAAGCCGGGCGCGGCGCTCACCGGGTTGTCGATCAGCGTGGCGGTATCGGGAATACGCGCCATGCGCAGGCGGGCGGCATTCAGCATGCCGGCCTCGTAATGCGCTTCCAGCCGGCGGCGTGCTTCGGGATGGATGTCGATGCCGACCCCGAAAGCCTGGGCAATGCAATCAGCCGTAATGTCATCATGGGTCGGGCCGATGCCGCCCGAGGTGAAAACATAGTCGTAGGTGGCACGCAGCTCATTCACCGCCCGGATGATGCGTTCCGGCACATCAGGCACCACGCGGGCCTCGGCCAGCCGGATACCCAGCTCGGCCAGCTTGCCGGCAATGAAATGCATGTTGGCGTCGCGGGTACGCCCGGAAAGGATTTCGTTGCCGATCACCAGCATGGCGGCGGTGACGATCTTGGGCGGGGTGGCTGGGCTGTCCGTCATGGCGCCCTCGACATAGCATTTCCCCCCGGCCGAGGCCAGACCAGCCCTGGACCTGATTTCAACCGCAGGCTATGGCAGGGCATGCTGTTTCCCCATCCCCTGCAGCCGGCCACCCTGATCCGGCGCTACAAACGCTTCCTGGCCGACATGCGCCTGCCCGATGGCTCGGAAGTGGTGGCGCATTGTCCCAATCCCGGCGCCATGCTGGGCCTGGCCGAGCCGGGTATGCGGGCTTGGCTGAAACCCGGCCAGGGCAAGCTGGCCTGGGGCTGGGTGCTGACCGAGATCCCGGACAGCGGCGCCCTGGTGGGCATCGATACCACCCTGCCCAACCGCCTGGTGGCCGAGGCGCTGGGCCAGGGCCGCATCCCGGAACTGGCCGGCTATACCGGCATCCGCCCGGAAGTACCCTATGGCCGCAACAGCCGCATCGACTTCCTGCTCAGCGGCCCCGGCTTGCCGCCGGCCTATCTGGAAATCAAGAATGTGCATTTAAGCCGCCGCCCGCCGCTGGCCGAGTTCCCGGATTGCGTCACCGCGCGGGGCGCCAAGCATCTTGTGGAACTGGCCGATCAGGTGCGCCAGGGCAACCGGGCCTTGATGCTCTATCTGGTGCAACGCCCGGATTGCAGCCATTTCCGCCTCGCGCCAGACCTCGACCCGGGTTATGCCGCCGCCTACCGCGAGGCTAGGAAAGCCGGGGTTGAGGCGCTATGTTATGATTGCAGCGTGACGCAGACGGGTATCGAACTCGCGCGGGCGCTGCCTATTACACCCTCTGACGATTCCACCACCTGAAGGATAGTGTTGCGTGAACAAGAATACCGCCCTGCTGGATGAGGATGAGGACGACCTTGAGGCGCTGCGCCCGGGCGCCATCCGCCTGCATCGGGCGGAGGATTTCGAGGGCATGCGCCGCGCCGGCCGCCTCGCCGCCGAGACCCTGGATTTCATCACCCCGCATGTCGAACCCGGCGTCACCACCGGCCATCTCGACCAGCTCTGCCACGATTTCATCCTCAAGCATGGTGCCGTGCCGGCGCCGCTGGGTTATCGCGGCTATCCGAAGTCGATCTGCACGTCCGTGAACCATGTCGTCTGCCACGGTATCCCGGGCGACAAGCGGCTGGAGAATGGCGACGTCCTCAATATCGACGTCACGGTGATCCTGGATGGCTGGCATGGCGATACCAGCCGCATGTTCCCGGTCGGCGATGTCGGCGTGAAGGGCAAGCGCCTCACCGAAGTTACCTATGAAGCCATGATGCGCGGCATCGAGGTGGTGAAGCCCGGCGCCACCACGGGCGATATCGGCTATGCCATCCAGCGCTTCGTTGAGAAAGAACGCTTCTCCGTGGTGCGCGATTTCTGCGGCCATGGCCTGGGCCGCATCTTCCACGAGCCGCCGAACATCCTGCATTACGGCGAGCCGGGTACCGGCGTGCCGCTCCGCCCCGGCATGTTCTTCACCATTGAGCCGATGGTGAATGCCGGCAAGTGGCAGGTGAAGCTGCTGTCGGATGGCTGGACGGCGGTGACCAAGGACCGTTCGCTGTCGGCGCAGTTCGAACATTCAATCGGCGTTACCGAGACCGGCTACGAGATTTTCACCCTCTCGCCCAAGGGCTGGCACAAGCCGCCCTATGCCTGAAGCACACCATGCCTAAGGCTGCGGGGCCGGATTTTCACCCTGCTGCGGATGGCGTGGCTGAAGAAGCCGTCAAGCCGCATTATCACGGCCACCGCGAACGCCTGCGCGAACGCTTCCTGGCCTCTGGCGGCGACGGGATGCCGGATTACGAAATCCTTGAGTTGCTGCTGTTCAGCGCCATCCCGCGCCGTGACGTGAAGCCACTGGCCAAGGCGCTGATCGAGCAATTCGGCAGCTTAGGCGCCCTGCTCAGCGCCGAACCGGAGCGGCTGCGCCGGGCTGGCTGTTCCGATTCCGTGATCGCCAGCCTGAAGCTGACCCGCGAGGCCGGCCTGCGCCTGCTGAAGGGTGAGGTGATGCGCAAACATGTCATCTCCTCATGGCAGGCCCTGCTCGATTACTGCCATGCCGCGATGCAGCATGACCCAGTTGAGCAGTTCCGCGTCATCTTCCTCGACCGCAAGAACACCGTGATCGGCGACGAGGAACAGCAGCGCGGCACCGTGGACCACACCCCGGTCTATCCGCGCGAGGTGGTGCGCCGCGCCCTTGAGTTGCAGGCCAGCGCCGTGATCCTGGTGCATAACCATCCGTCCGGCGACCCGACGCCATCCAAGGCCGATATCGAGATGACCAAGCAGGTGCGCGAGGCCGCCCGCGCCGTCGGCATCACCCTGCATGATCACGTCATTGTCGGCCGCCACGGCCATACCAGTTTCCGCGGCAAAGGTTTAATCTGACTGCCATCACCAGTCCCTCGCCGCTGCCAGCCCCGGAGTCCGGCTTCATGCGTATCGCCGCCCTGCTTCTTTTTCTGCTGTTGCCTGCCACACTGCTGCCTGCCGTGCTGCGCGCCCAGGAGGCACCGCCCGCCGAACAGTTGATTCTGCCGCCGCTGCAGAACTTCAAGCCGGTCTACCAGGATAATGGCAAGGACAAGCGCGTGGTGGAACTGGTGCCCAGCAACCAGACGCTGGAGACCTGGAGCGAGCGCGTGGCGATCATCGTCTATGTCGGCGTCACCGGTAAAAGCCCGAAAACCGTGGCGGAGACGCTGCAGGCGGAATGGCGCAAGGATTGCGGCAAGTTCGACAGCCATCCAGTGGAACAGCAATTCGAGAAGAGCTATCCAACCTCTATTTTCGCCATGCAATGCATCGATGGCAAATCCGCCGGCCGCCAGCCGAACGAATTCCTCATGGCAAAGATCATCCAGGGCATCGACAACCTGTATCTGGTGCAACATGCCTGGCGTGGCGAGAAGGACAAGCTGCCGCCGCCGCTGCGCGACGAGAAGGCCGGCGAGGAATGGGCGAATTTTGTCCGCAGTGTCGAACTCTGCGACAGCCGCCTGCGCGGCCAACCCTGCGGCGCGGGCCTGCGCCGCTAACGCTGCGGCGACATCCCCTCCAGGCCCCAGACGCGGCCTTCATGCCGGCCATGGCGCTGGTAATGTTCGCGTGCGCCGAAAATGCCATGCGGCCCCTTCGGACCATATATGGCGTTAGCCGCAACATCGGGATAACGCTGCCAGTAGAGTTCGGCGAGGCGGTGCTCCGCTTCGTTATCCTGCCCAGCTTGCCGCACCGCCTGATTGGCGGCGGCGACATGCTCGGGCCGCGCTGGATCAAGCAGCGCGGATGTCAGCGCGCCCTTGGCATAGGCGGCATAGCCAACCAGCAGCAATACCGCGATCGCCAATTTCCGCATCAGCACGCCGGTCATGGCAAAGCCCTCACCTCGATCCACTCGCTCCAGGCATCAGCCCGTCCCGCCAGGCCGATCCGCAGCCTTACCCGGCCGTAGGGCAATACATAATTGCGCCAATAGGTTTCATCGATGCGGCCGAAATCCTTTTCCAGCCCCTCGACATCCAACCGCCCCTTGAGGCTGAGCGCACCGCCCTCGCCGGCTTCGTATTCCAGCACATAGCGACCTGCCGGATCGCCGCTCCAGGCCAGCTTCACGCCATCGGCCAGATCAGCATAGCGCAAGGCGCGGCTGGAAGCAGGCTGGCGCCAGCGCGGCGCAGGCCCGGCGGAAGCCTCACCCGCCTTGCGCAGATCGATCCGGCGGGCTTCAAAATCATGCTGCATCGGTGCGGCCAGCCGGGCCGCAATCTCTGGCTCGTCGGCGAGGCGGTTACGGATTTCGCCCGGATCGCTCGGCAGGTGAAACAACTCTGCCGCAATCACGTCACCGGCAACACGGCGCTCGATCCGCTTCCATTCGCCTTCCATGCGCGCCGCAACGAAAGCCTGCACATCCGCAGGGTCCGGTTCGGCGAAACCGGCTTCGCTGGTCAGCGCCCGCCAGGGCTTTGGTGTCGCATCAAGCAACGGCGGCGGCCGTGCATCCAGCCCAAGCCAGGCCATCAGGCTCGGCATCACGCCGCGATGATCGGTGACATAGGCCAGATCACGCGGCGGCTGCGCCATATCCGGCGGCAGCCAGACGAACAGCGGCAGGCGCACGATCTCCTCATGCAATTGACCGCGATGCGTGGTGGAGGCATGGCCCACCAGGCCACGTTCGAGATGTTCCTCGCCATGATCGGCGGTGAGTACCAGGATGGTATCCTGAGCCAGCCCGCTGGCCTGGAAGAACTGCCAGAAAGCTGCGAACCAGGCATCGAATTCGTGCCAGGTCGCCTCATGCAGCGCCACGATGGCGGCACGGTCGGAAGGCTGGAAATCGACACTGCCGGCGGGAATCGCCGGCTGCGTATTCACCGCCCGGAGACGGGCCACGGCGGCCGCATCACCCGGCGGCAGCAATTTGCGCCAATCCGGCTCGAATGCCGGACTCGGCGCATAGGGCAGATGGGTTTCGAGATAGTGGTACCAGAGGAAAAACGGCTGGCGGTCGAGCACACGCTCGGCCAGCCAGGGCAGTGGCGCAGTTGTCGGCTCCAGCAGCAATCCAAGATGCTGGAACTGCTCGATATGCATGAAGGCCTGCAGGCCGGTGACACGCCAGCCCAGGCGGCTCAAGGCCTGCAATGGCAATTCGCGGTCGCGCGGCACGGTGTCGCCGGCGGCATGGATTCCCTGTTCATAGGCATCAAGGCCGGTGAGCAGAGCCACGGCATTCGGCGCCGTCCAGGCCGATATGGCGCGATGCTGCTGGAAGCGCAGCGCTTGTTTCGCGGCCTCGAAGACATGCGGCGCGATCTCGGGCCGCACCATGTCGAAGCGCGTACTCTCCACCGTCAACAAGATGACATTGCGCCGTGGCGCCGCACCCGGCCACCAGGCAGTGGTGGCGGTGGCAAGTGCGGCGAGGCCGAACAGGCTAGCGAAAAACCAGCGGCGGAACATGGCTCAGCAACGGATAGAGCGCCAGCGGCGCGGTGAACAGCAGGATCAGCAGATGCAGCCGGCGGGCCGCCATATCCGTGGCAGGCGGCAGCAGCAAGAGCGCCGCGCAACCCGCTAGCAGCGGCGCGATGCTCCAGGGCGGCACCGGATAACCGGCAAGACGCTCCAGCGGCAGCAGCAGCAGGGCAAGGCCAAAGCCGAGCGGCAGCGCCGGCAGGCAGGCCTGGCGCCAGGAGAGTCTGGCTGCGCCATTCCCTGTTGCCAGTCCCAGGCCCTGGCCAAGCAACGCACCAGCCAATGCGCCCAGGCCATCGACGCCAATATCACGCAGACCATAGCTACGGCTCGGCAGCAGGCCTTGCAGCATCTCGTCATGCATGCCGGCGAACAGCCCGAGCAACGCGGCGATCAGGGTGAGCGGCCAGCCGGCGAACCAGGGACAGAGCGCGCGGCGCAGCACCAGTACCAAGACTGCATATTCCGCCACATGAATCCGCTTTGCCGGAAACGCCGGATCGGTGGCGAGCAAGCCAAGCACAGCACAGGCAAGGCCGGCCAGCAGCAGGCGCCAATCCCAGGGCCTGCGGCGCCAAGCCAGCAAGGCCAGCGGCAACAGCACGGCTAGCAGCACCACAAAAGGCAATCCGCTGGCATGGCCCGCCAGTTCCGTGCTCAACGCCTGCCATGCGGGAAAGGCATTGACGAAGGCCAGCAGCAGCACGACCGCCAATGGCCAGCAGGCGAGCGCGACCCGGTCGCTTGGAGAATTGCCGGCCAATGTCGTCATGCCAGCCGCAGGCGATAGAGCCGCACACCGAAAGGCGTGAAGCGGTCACGGATCAGGTTCGGCGCGGCCAGGGTCATCTCCGGTATTGCACCCGGCAAGAATGGCGACAGCATGGCGATGGCACGGTCACAGGTAATTTCGACCGCAAGGTCAAGATTCTCGATATTCACCGCGATCAGCAATAGTTCACCGTTGCCGGCCGGCTTGGCCAACAGGCGGATCGGCTGGCTGCGACGATAGGGACCATCGGCCTTCACATTGCAGGAAAGTGCGGCGGTCGGCTGCAGCAGGCTCGGGCCGATCAGGGCCAGTTCACGGTTCAATGCCGCCACCTGCCGCCACATCGCCTGCGACTGACGCAATTGCTGCGGTGTTGCCACCAGCGGCGGCCGCTTGCTGTTGTCGTAATCAGGCACATCGCCATAACTGGCAACCGGCGACGGGCTGAAGCCGAGTACATCGCCATCGCGCGTGCCATGGCTGTCATAAGCGAAATGGATCACGCCGGTGGCACCATGCACCAGAGCAGTATAGACCAGTGCGCGAAGCTGTTCGGCATCCGGCATGTACCAGGTGCGTCCCGGATGAGCAAAGGCCTGCGAGATATACCAGACCGGCTTGCGCCCATCGGTGAATCGCACCGCGCGCGAGACGGATCGGGCCACCCGCTCGATATCCTGCACCGGGTCAAGCACATGGGCGAAGGGATAATTGAAATGCGCGGCGATATCGCCTTTCAGCAACCAGCTGCGCCAGTTCCAGTATTGATTGACCGCGATACCGGGGCCATCAACGATCAGACTGGCGCGCTCTGAGTCAAAGCTCTTGAAATGCGCCTCCCTGGCATCGAAGGCGGCCTGCCGCTCTGGCAGCTTGGCCGAAGCGATGAACTGGCTCGGCTCGTCCTCCAGCATCCAGGCCAGGATTGCCGGGCTTTGCCAGCGGCGCCGCACCAACCCCTCATCAGGCTGCTGCACAATCGCCTGCAACCCCAGCCGCTCGGCCGCATCCAGGGCGGCATCGATATTCTGCTCCGGCCAGAGATGCACGGTGTTGAAACCGGCCTCCTTGAAGCGATCAAGGTCATGCCGCTGACCGAAGGCCTCGCCATTCACTGCGTGATAGACGCCGATAGGAAAGAAGGACCGGACCGGATCGTAGCCGCGACGCAGGTGGCCCTGGGCATCGGTATGCGGCACGCCATCGCGATGCACCATCTGCTGTGCGGTCGCCGGCGGATCATCCGGAATGGTCTGTGCCTGGCAAGCAGCGAGAGTCAGCGCAAGCAGTAGCGCCAAGGCGGGCCTGAACCCCAGACTTGCACACCACCTGTAGATGCAAACACCCCGCCCCATCCGCACCATTGAATCCCCAGCCATTCCCACCCAGATGATATAAGATCTACAGGTTACAAGCTCTACAGGAGGGCGCCATGAAGTTTAACATTCTCACTTTAGCCGCGGGCCTGCTGCTGCTCGGCAGCGCGGTCACGAGCAATGCCCATGCGCAGACAGCCGGCCAGGTCGTCGCGCCAGTTGTCGCACCGGTCATTACCCAACAGCAGAGCGGCGCCGCATCCCAGGCAGCGCAGGATATGATCAAGCCCGCCGAGGACAAGGCCAAGGAACAGGCGCCAAAGAAGTAAGGCCCCAGCCATCCCCATGCCATGCTGGATTGTTACATCCGGCATGGCTTCACGGCACCAAAGCGGCCTAGGAATCACGCCTCAGGGCACGGCGCAGCATGCCCGGCAGATCGCCCGGCAGCCGCAGCAGGCCAAGCGCGCCGAAACGCAGCCACAGCAGCGTGGACACCAGCGACAGGAACCAGTGCGGGTAGCTGGTGTGGAAATGCTTGACGAAATAATAGCTGGTACTGCGCGTCTTGTGCCATTCGACAAAGACCCGCGAAACATCCGAGGTCGAAAGATGGTGCGGGATTGGCACATGGCCGGCATAGAGCACGCGCCCGCCCATCTGGCCGACGCGGATACACAGATCGATATCGTCGCAATGCAGGAACATGTGATCGTCCATGCCGCCGAGCTGCTCATAGTAGCGGCGTGGAATCATCATGAAGGCGCCTGATACCGTCGGCACCTCGGCAATGCCATACTCGGCTTCGCTGTCATAGCGGTGCAGACGGCGGAAATACGGGTGATCGGGAAACAGCCGGTCGAGCCGCAGCAACTCCATCATCGCACGCCAGGGCGTGAGGATTTCACGCCGCCCGCCACGCTGCTCGCGGCCATCGGGATGCTCCAGATGCCCGCCACAAAGCCAGACGCCATGCTCCCGCGCGAAAACATCAAGAATGCGGCCGAAGGTATCCGGATGCAGCACGCAATCGGGATTGACGAACACGAGATAGTCGCTCTGCGCCTGTGCCGCGCCGAAATTGCAGCCTGAGGCAAATCCGAGATTGCGTTTTGTGCGCACCAGCCTCAGGCGCGGCTCCACTGCGGCCATCGCCGCCAGGCGCTGGCGCGTTTCCGCCGTATTGCCATTGTCCACCAGGATCAGTTCCACCAGTTCCGGCTGGGCCAATTGCGAGGCGATATTCTCCCATAGCACCGGGCCGGTGTAATAGCTGACTGTCACCGCCGAGACGCGGCGCGCCAGCGGCGTGCTCAAGTCGTTCGGCAAGGATGACGGCAATTCGGACACACGAAGCTCCAGAGGGCTGAAACCGGCTGAATACCCGAATTCCGCCGCCTTGTCGAACCGACAAACTACTTAATGGCGGCTATCGCCGCCTTGTAGGTGTCATTGAGTTCAAAGAATTGCTCAACCCCGGCAGCCATGGCGCGGCGGGCAAGCTCTGCTCCACGGCGCTTCGCCTCAAGGTCAGGCTGCAAGATCAGCAACGCGCTCTCGTAGAACAGCCCGATAGGGTCCTCCGGGCGGGCGCGGCGCAGGCGCTGGGCTAACTCCCGGGTCAGGTCCTGACGGCCATTCTGCAGGGTCCAGTTCAGGTAGCCCAAGGCCATATCACTGCGCCATGGCGCCAGTTCTACGCCGCGCTCGACGATCTGACGCCACAGACCGATATGCGGCAGCAGCAGCGGCTGATAAGCCGCCATGCCTGGCCGCAGCATGATCTCGGAAAACAGCTTCTCACCATGCAGGGGCAGCAGCGGGGAGAGGGTGTCAGCCAGACGCTGCTGAATGATCTGCAACAGCCAGGTGATGCGCGCCGCTTCGCGCTCGGCGTAAGGCGGCGGCTGGCCTGGCTCATGGCGATAAACCAGCGACCGCAGCTGGAAATTGATCAAGTCGGCAAACTGCATGTCGGCGCGGCGTGGATCCTCCGGCAAGGGCGGTGGCGGCACCAGCGGCGGGCGCTGTGCTTCGTCGCGGTCCGAGAACCAGGCAAGCTGGAGATCGATCTGCCGGGCGAAACGCTCCTGCACCACAGCCCCCCAGAAATAAGCGGCAGCCAGCAGGATAAGGCCACCGGCAGCACTCGCTCGCGCCCATGTAGCATTGCGCACGCCCTGCATCTGCGCTGCCGGCTGCGCCTGCCGCCCCAGCACAGCGATCCATGCGAGCGCCATGTAGGGTACGGCAAAAATCAACTCGAACCACAGACCGAGCGAGAGCAGATAGGCCACCATTAGGCCCAGGGCCATGCCGCGCCGCATCGGCGCTGCCAGCCATACCAGTTGCAGCATCAGCCATGCCGTGAGCAGCACCGCCGGCAGACCCCCATCATGCAGCGCCTGCAGCAGCCAGTTATGGGCGTGCAGGTAATTGGAAGTCAGCATGTCCCATTCGTCCACCCGCCACAGCGGATGGCCGGAGAAGATGACATGAGACATCATCGTGTTGGATATGGTGCCGGCGCCATTGCCGACCAGCCAGGCCAGCGGCTGATACTCGGGCACCGCCCACATCATCAGCCAGACCATGCGACGGGATTCGAGCGAGGCAACATCGCCAACCAGCGACGGGATGCTGACCAGAAGCAATGGCAGCAATGCGGCACCAGCCAGTATCAACGCCAGCATGGCCGGCCTGCGCGCCAGACCGAACAATCCCCCCTGGGGCAAGCGCCACCAGAGCAGGGCCAGGGCAAGGCCAATCACCGCCGCCCCCATCATCGTCATGGCCTCACTGAGCACCAGCAAGCCAAAGGCGAGCAGGCCGGCCAGGATACGCTCGGCTATATCCAGCCGCCCCTGCATCGGCAGCGCCCAGGCCATGGCCGGCAAGGCCAGGCCAAGCCAGGCATAATAGGCCAGCACCTGGAATACCGTGGAGGTACCCCCGATACGATCCAGCCCCAGCACCACCAGGGTCGCCGCCGAAGCGGCGAAACCTCCCCACAGCACCAGCCGCCAGGCGCGAGGCTGACGCAGCACCAGATCACCCAGCAGAATCCACAAGCCGAGGCCGGCATACCAGAGCGGCCCGAAGCCGGATTGCGGCACGCCGAGCAGGCGCAGCCGCCATTCCACTCCGCTGAAGCCGCCAGGGCCGCTCACCAGCAGCCAGACCGCCAGCAGGAAGGCCGGCAGGGCCAGCAGCCGCGCGGGCCGCGAAGGCCTGCCGCCGGCCGCCAGCCATGCCGCCAGCAGCAATGCCGCCAGCCCGGCCGCGGCAAACAGCGCAATCACGATCGGTTCGGCCAGTTCCCACAGGCCGCGCTTGAATACAGGCAATGAGAAAAGCGGCCCGGCCAGAGCCAGCCACAATACCGGCACGGCCGCATAGGCAGCGATACGGTCGGTACGGCTTACATCGCCGGACAGATTGCCTGCGGCAGCCAGCGACCGCCTGGCGGGCCGCTTGCTCATGGCTGCCTACGGTTCACGGCTGCACCGGCGCCATCCGGCTCAGTTGCGGCCATAGATCCGCCCAGCAGCAGTCATGATCGGTATCACGCAACTCCGTAATGAAGGCTTCCGGCCGCAGGCCGATGCGGCGCAGGAAAGGTGCCGTCAGGCCGGGCGGTACCTGCTTGTCGCGGTCGCCGATGAAATGGCGTTGCGGCAGGCGGCGCAAGGCATCGGCCACTTCCAGGCTGTTGCGCGAACCATAAAGCGGCGTATCGCCGAAATGGCTGGTCCAGGCCTGATGGTCCAACATGCCGGCCACCGTCACCATGGCCGCGACATCACGGCGCTGCCCCGCCAGCAGCAGCGCGACCATGGCACCGCCGGAATAGCCATACAGTGTCACCTCGCGCGCGCCGCTATGGCGCAGATAGGTATCCAATGCCTGGTTCATCGCCGTGATCGCTTCCGGCGCAAAACGGTGCGAGGTCCAGTAGGCAGAGTCGCAATTGCGCGCCTTGTTGCCGCCGGTGAACTGGCACGGACGCGCCAGATAGAGAATGTTCGGCGCCGGATGGCGCGCCGCCAGTTGCAGCGCCACCGGTTTTTCCGGCGTCGGGTCATAGGCGCGCTGATAGCGCGAGATATAGGCAACGCCATCGCCCTCGATAAACACCGCCAGGCGCGGATCATTCGGTGCGCCCTGACGGTAATAGGCCACGATATCGAAACCCTGGGTGTTGATCAGGGTTTTGGTGAGCGGCGGATTGGCCTCGCGCGCCACCGCATCGGCACGCGCGGCATTCGACTGGAACAGCCCGCCACCATCAGCACAGCCGGCAAGCAAACCGCCGAGCAGCGGCAGCAGCAGGGCAGAGGCCAGCAGATGCGATTTCCCGGTTCCGGCCATCACCATTCCTCAGATCAAAACGGCCGGCGACGAAACATCCACCTGCCACAAGCCGCAAATTCTATAAGCGGCTTTGAACAAAACAAAAGGGCCAGACCTTGCGGTCTGGCCCTTCGCTTTAAGCTGAAGCCTGTGGCTTAGAAGGTGGTGCGCAGGCGGGCCAGCACGGTCCAGACATCAAGGTCCTGACGGCCGGCCGTGAGATAGGCGGCTTCCACATTGCCCGAGATCGAGTTCGAGCCGAAGAAGTTGATGCCGAGGCCGAGCTGGGCGCCGAGCTTGTCGTCATTCGAGAAGGTGCCGTTGCCGATGGCCACCGGCGCGTTCTTCTCGAAGTCGTATTCGCCGAGCACCTTCACATACGGCATCACGCTGTTGAAGGCGTAGCCGACATTGCCGCCAAACGACAGGCGGCCCAGCTTGGTGGTGGCCGTACCCACCGCAGCACCGGTCGATTCGGTGTAGGCGTCGCTCTTCTCTTCGAGGTACATCACGCCAACGGTGGGCAGGAAGCGCCAGCGACCGGCGGCGTAAGCGCCGTTCAGGTTGCCGGAAACGAACCAGCGTTCCGCGTCATAGGAGCCGCGGATCGTGTTGTTGGTGCGGGTCACGTCGTAGTTCAGCATGCCGTAGCCGCCCGAAGCATCGAAGCTCCAGGTGTTATTCAGCTTGAAGCCGAAATACGGGATGATCGAGAGACCGTCCGACTTGGTGGTGCCGGTGTTGAAGGTGGTGGTCAGGTCGAGGTTCTCATAACCCAGGGCAAGACCGATCAGGGCGCGGTCGCTCAGCTTGTAGTCGAGGCCACCGACCAGGTTATAGACGTTGCCGTCCATCTGCAGGCCAGCCTGGCTATTCTCGATCGAGGCATAGCTGCCCTGCATCCAGGCGCCGAACTTCTTGTCGCCGGCACCACCGGCGCGGCCGGTCTCACGGCCACTGAGCGAGCTGGTCGGGCCCGTCGTGCCGCCGCTCGGCGAGAAGCCACCGCCGCCGCCGCCCGGCGAGAAGCCACCACCGCCGCCGGACGGCGTGAAGCCGCCACCAACACCGCCCGAGATGGCGCCGCTGATCAGACTGGCGGTCTGCGCCGAGGCGATCGGCGCGGCAACAGAAGTCACCGCCTGGTTCGCCACGCTCGGGCTGTTGGAGACGTCGGATGCGGCAAAGGCCGGTGCGGCAGCCATAAGGCCGGTAACGGCTAGGCCAAGAACGAGTTTGCGGATCATTTATCGCGCTCCCAAGTATAAAAAACCCCGGGCACAAGCCCCCTTTTTTTGGGACTTAGGCCACTTCAGGGGCGACACTACGCGAGTCCGGCGCCGATGGTCAACTTAATCGATAACCGAGGGATGCATCCCCTCCTCGCTGTTGCAAAAAAGGCACAGAAGTTACTGTCACATGACAATTTCAGTTGATTGTGCATGCGTTTATCCCTCGCCCAGGCTCCATGCGCAGGGAGATTTACCCGCCTCCATACCGCACCGCTCCGGTCACTGCCGGGACTCGATTCCACATCCTCCGGTCGCTATACCGCGATGGATGCTCCGCGCCCGGATTTGACCTCGCCACGCCCATATTCTACCCTCCTGGATACCGAGGGGTGCCCCGCCAGGGGGCTGAGATTCGGACCCGCCCAAGAGCTTGCTGAAAAGCAAACCGGGCAGCGCCGTGACCCTTAGAACCTGATCCGGGTCATGCCGGCGGAGGGAACGGACCTGCAAATGGGGCGAATCCGCCCCATTGCCCCCATACTTTCCACCCCATTCCCGGGTCTCCCAGCCAATGCTGACCAGGAGATCCGCATGTCCAACAGCTTAGCAATCACCACCGGGCCGCTGCCAGCCTCGGAGAAATGCCACACCGCCGGCAGGCTTTTCCCCGCCATCCGCGTGCCGCACCGTACCATCACCACTCATCCGAGTGCCGGAGAGCCGCCGCTCAGTGTCTACGACACGTCCGGCCCCTACAGCGATCCAGGCCAGGCCATCGATATCGCCGCCGGCCTGCCGCGCTGGCGCCAGACGCTGATCGCGGCACGCGGCGATGTGGCAGCCTATGGCGGCCGGCCCGTGCTGCCCGGGGATAATGGCGGCCAGGCCAGCGTGCCGCCATTTCCCCGCCACCATGCACCATTGCGCGCAAGTAAGGGCATGGCAGTAACACAGCTTGCCTATGCCAGGCGCGGCATCATCACCGCCGAGATGGAATATGTCGCTCTGCGCGAAAATGAGGGGCGTGAACTGGCAGCGGCGATATTGCGCGATGGCCAGGATTGGGGTGCTGCGATTCCAGATTATGTGACGCCGGAATTCGTGCGTGACGAAATCGCGCGCGGCCGCGCCATCATTCCCTGCAACATCAATCATCCCGAACTGGAGCCGATGATCATCGGCCGCAATTTCCGCGTCAAAGTGAATGCCAATATCGGCAATTCGGCGGTGACATCCTCGCTGGGCGAGGAAGTGGACAAAATGGTGTGGGCGATCCGCTGGGGTGCCGACACGGTCATGGATCTCTCCACCGGCCGCAACATCCACAATATCCGCGACTGGATCATCCGCAACGCGCCGGTGCCGATCGGCACGGTGCCGATCTATCAGGCGCTGGAAAAAGTGAATGGCCGCGCCGAGGACCTAACCTGGGAAATATTCCGCGACACGCTGATCGAGCAGGCGGAACAGGGCGTGGATTACTTCACCATTCATGCCGGCGTGCGGCTGGCGCATATCCCACTAACCGCGCGGCGCGTCACCGGCATCGTCAGCCGAGGCGGCTCGATTCTGGCGAAATGGTGCCTGGCGCATCACCGGGAAAATTTCCTCTACACCCATTTCGAGGAAATCTGCGACATCATGCGGGCCTACGATATCAGCTTCTCGCTCGGCGACGGCTTAAGGCCCGGCAGCATCGCCGATGCCAATGACGCCGCGCAATTCGCCGAACTGGAAACGCTGGGCGAATTGACCCGCATCGCCTGGGCTCGCGACTGCCAGGTGATGGTTGAAGGCCCCGGCCATGTGCCGATGCACAAGATCAAGGAAAACATGGACCGGCAGCTGGAAAGCTGCGGCGAGGCGCCGTTCTATACGCTGGGGCCGCTCACCACCGATATCGCGCCAGGCTATGACCACATCACCAGCGGCATCGGCGCGGCAATGATCGGCTGGTTCGGCTGCGCCATGCTCTGCTATGTGACGCCGAAGGAGCATCTCGGCCTGCCCGACCGTAATGATGTGAAAACCGGCGTGATCACCTACAAGCTCGCCGCCCATGCCGCCGATCTCGCCAAGGGCCATCCCGGCGCAAGGCGTCGCGACGACGCCTTGAGTCGCGCGCGGTTCGAATTCCGCTGGGAGGACCAGTTCAACCTGAGCCTTGATCCCGAAACGGCACGCGACTTCCATGACAAGACCTTGCCCAAGGAGGCCCACAAGACGGCGCATTTCTGCTCCATGTGCGGGCCTAAATTCTGCTCCATGCAGATCAGCCAGGAATTGCGCGCCGATGCTGGCCGGCTCCAGGACGCCAAACAGGCCCGGGATGCCGGCTTGGCGGTGATGGCGGAAAACTTCCGGAACCAGGGCGGCGAAATCTACGCCGCAAAACCTGTGGGCGAATAAAGCAGGTGGATTCCCGGGCGGTGGTATCTTGCATAAGTCACCGCCCGGCCTTACATAAATATCCCATAACCAGCAGCCGCATGGATGGCCCTGGGACATGGGAGATGGAAGGGGAATTCGCCGATGCGTCGCGTCACCAAGTTTCTCGGTATTTTCGGCTTGGCCATGAGCCTGGCAATCCTGCCCGCCCTGGTGGAAGCCAAGGCCGGCCGCTCCGGCGGCGGCGGTGCCAGTGTCGGCAGCCGTGGCAGCCGCACCTATGATGCCGCGCCCTCGACCCAGACGGCTCCGGCCGCGCGCCCCGTGGAGCGCAGCGTGACGCCGCCGCCCGCCAGCCAGCCGGCTGCTAATCAGGCTGGTGCGCGTCAGGCGGCCCCGGCCGCCGCGCCTGCCGCCCAGGGCGGCTTCTTCCAGCGCAATCCGTTCATGGCCGGCATGATGGGCGGCCTGCTCGGCGCCGGCCTGGTCGGCATGCTGTTCGGTGGCAGCCTGTTCGGCTCCGGCCTCGGCGGCGCCGGCATCCTCGGCCTGCTGCTGCAGGGCCTGCTGATCGGCGGCCTGGTCTACCTGCTGGTGGCGATGTTCCGCCGCCGCGCCGCAGCTTCCGGCCCGCAGCCGGCTTATGCCGGCGCTGGCGCCAGTGCCGGTGCTGGCGGCAACGACCACATGGCGCGCGAATCCTATGAGGCGCCGTCCAATGCCGGGCGCTACGACATCCCGGCAGGCGGCGGCGGCAATGGTCGCGGCCAGATGGCGATGCAGACCGATGGCGTCGGCATCGAGGAAACCGACTATCAGGCCTTCGAGCAGAACCTGAAGGACATCCAGACCGCCTGGAGCCAGGCCGACCTCACCGCCCTGGGCAATCTCGCCACGCCGGAAGTCACCAGCTTCTTCGCCCGCGAACTGGCGGCCCTTGCCAGCCGCGGCCTCGCCAACCATGTCGAGCAGGTAACCCTGGAGCAGGGCGACCTGGCCGAAGCCTGGCGCGAGGATGGCATCGATTACGCCACCGTGGCGATGCGCTGGACCGCGCTGGACTATACGCTGAACCGCGCCGATGGCTCCTTGGCCGAAGGCAGCCGCAGCGAGCGTGGCGAGAGCGTGGAAATCTGGACCTTCATGCGTGCCGGCCGCGACGGCAAGTGGCTGCTCTCGGCGATCCAGCAGCCGGAAGACGCACACTAAGCGTCATCACCGCTACAGCAGAACGGCGCGGGAGCCTCTCCCGCGCCGTTTTTGTTTGCCCGAACCGGAGCCCAGGACAAAAAACGGGCGCCACCAGGGCGCCCGTTTGTATCGGTTATGAAGCGGAGCTTTAAGCGGCGGCTTCCAGCATCGCGCTCAGCTTGTCGATCTCGGCCTGGGCACGGTTGCGGGCGTGGTCTTCCTTGGCATCCGCCAGGTCCTCGCGCGCATCCTTGAGCTTGGCTTCGATCTTGTCGCGCTTCAGGTCATTCACCGGCACGGCCTCCTCGGCCAGCACGGTGAGCTTGTTGTTCGACATCTCGGCGAAGCCGCCGGCAACGAAGATACGCTCTTCGCCGCCACCGGCCTTGGTCACGTCGATGACGCCAAGCCGCAGCGACGAGATCACCGGCGAATGGCCGGGCAGAATGCCCATGTCGCCATCCTCACCCGGCACCGTCACCATTTCGGCCTCGATCGAGAGCAGAAGCTTCTCGGGCGATACCAGCTCGAAACCAAAGGTCTCGGCCATGCTGCGTACTCCTTAAAGTCGGACCGCTTAGGCTCAGGCCGCCTCGGCGGCCATCTTCTTCGCCTTGGCGATCGCCTCGTCGATGGTGCCGACCATGTAGAAGGCCGATTCCGGCAGATGGTCGTGCTTGCCTTCCACGATTTCCTTGAAGCCGCGGATGGTCTCGGCCATCGGCACCTGCACGCCCGGGAAGCCAGTGAACACCTGCGCCACGTCGAACGGCTGGCTCAGGAAGCGCTGGATCTTGCGGGCGCGGGCCACGGTGAGCTTGTCCTCTTCCGAGAGCTCGTCCATGCCCAGGATGGCGATGATGTCCTGCAGCGACTTGTAGCTCTGCAGGATGTTCTGCACCTGGCGGGCAACCTGGTAATGCTCGTCGCCGACGATGCGCGGATCGAGGATGCGCGAGGTCGAGTCGAGCGGATCCACCGCCGGGTAGATGCCGAGTTCGGCGATCTGGCGGCTAAGCACCGTGGTGGCGTCCAAGTGGGCGAACGAGGTCGCCGGCGCCGGGTCGGTCAAGTCGTCGGCGGGCACGTAAATGGCCTGCACCGAGGTGATCGAACCCTTGTTGGTCGAGGTGATGCGCTCCTGCAGGCCGCCCATGTCGGTGGCCAGCGTCGGCTGGTAACCCACGGCGGAGGGGATACGGCCGAGCAGCGCCGACATTTCCGAACCCGCCTGGGTGAAGCGGAAGATGTTGTCGACGAAGAACAGCACGTCCTGGCCTTCCTGGTCGCGGAAGTATTCCGCGAGCGTCAGACCGGTCAGCGCGACGCGGGCGCGGGCGCCCGGCGGCTCGTTCATCTGGCCGTACACCAGGGCCACCTTGGAGCCCGGACCATCGGTCTTGATAACGCCCGATTCCATCATTTCGTGATAGAGATCGTTGCCCTCGCGGGTGCGCTCGCCGACGCCGGCGAACACGGAATAGCCGCCGTGGGTCTTCGCGATGTTGTTGATCAGCTCCATGATCAGCACGGTCTTGCCGACGCCGGCGCCGCCGAACAGGCCGATCTTGCCGCCCTTGGAATACGGCGCGAGCAGGTCGACGACCTTGATGCCGGTGACCAGCACCTTCTGTTCGGTCGACTGATCGACATATTCCGGCGCCGGAGCGTGGATCGGCGCGGCCTTCTTGGCGTTGACCGGGCCGCGGTCGTCGATCGGCTGGCCGATCACGTTGATGATGCGGCCGAGCGTCTCCTGGCCCACCGGCACCGAGATCGGCGCGCCGGTGTCATTCACTTCCATGCCGCGCACGAGGCCGTCGGTGGAGTCCATGGCGATGGTGCGCACGGTGTCTTCGCCGAGATGCTGCGCCACTTCGAGCACCAGGTGGTTGCCCTGGTTGGTGCAGACCAGCGCGTTCAGGATCGCCGGCAGATGGCCGTCGAACTGCACGTCGACGACGGCGCCGATGACCTGGGTGATGCGACCGACCTTATTGGTTGTCATGATACTGCTCCGCTCCTGCTATTCCTGATCGTCCTGCGCGCGCCGTTCTTAAACGGCCTCGGCGCCGGAGATGATTTCGATGAGTTCCTTGGTGATCTGCGCCTGGCGGGTACGATTGTACACCGTGGTCAGCTTCTTGATCATTTCGCCGGCATTGCGCGTGGCATTGTCCATCGCGGACATGCGCGCGCCCTGCTCGGAGGCGGCATTCTCAAGCAGCGCCCGATAAACCTGCACCGACAGATTGCGCGGCAGCAGCTTTTCCAGGATGACGCCTTCTTCCGGCTCATACTCGTAGACCGCGTCGCCCATGCCGGCGGCCGCACCGTCTTCGCCGCCAACCTGGGCGGGGATGAGCTGGGTGCCGGTCGGGATCTGGCTGATCACGGACTTGAAGTTGTTGAAGAAGATCGTCGCGACGTCGAATTCGCCGGCTTCGAACATCGCCACCACGCGGTCGGCGATTTCCTGGGCCTCGGAGAAGCCGATGCGGCGCACCTTGGAAAGATCAACGGTGTCGACGATCTTGTCGGCATGGTCGCGACGCAGCTGGTCGCGGCCCTTCTTGCCGACGCAGAGAATCTTCACCTTCTTGCCCTGGGCGCTCAGTTCTTCGATCCGCCGGCGGGCCAGCTTGACGATCGAGGAATTGAAGGCGCCGCACAGGCCGCGTTCGGCGGTGGCGACGACGAGCAGATGCACGTCGTCCTTGCCGCTGCCGACCAGCAGGCGCGGAGCATTCTCGGCACCGGCCTGGCCGGCGGCCAGGGAGGCCAGCATGCCCGCCATGCGCTCGGCGTAGGGACGGGCCGCCTCGGCGGCCTCCTGCGCCCGGCGCAGCTTGCTGGCTGCCACCATCTTCATCGCCTTCGTGATCTTCTGGGTCGATTTGACCGAGTTGATCCGAATGCGCAGGCTCTTAAGGCTGGGCATCGCGCGTGATCCTCAGGCTTAAGCGAAGCTCTTCGAGAAATCCTCGAGAAGCGCCTTCAGCTTGGTTTCGATTTCCGGCGTCAGCGCCTGGGCGTCGCGGATGCCCTGCAGCAGGTCGCCATGCTTGGAGCGCACGGCGCCAAGGAAAGCGGCCTCGAAGCGGTTCACGGCATTCACCGGGATCTTGTCCAGGTAGCCCTTCACGCCGGCATAGATCGACACGACCTGCTCTTCCACCGGCAGCGGCTGATACTGCGGCTGCTTCAGCAGTTCGGTCAGGCGCGCACCACGGGCCAGCAAGCGCTGGGTGGCGGGATCGAGGTCCGAACCGAACTGGGCGAAGGCAGCCATTTCGCGGTACTGCGCGAGTTCCAGCTTGATCGAGCCGGCAACCTGCTTCATGGCCTTGATCTGGGCTGCGGAACCGACGCGGCTGACCGAGAGGCCGACGTTGATGGCCGGGCGGATGCCCTTATAGAACAGTTCGGTTTCGAGGAAGATCTGACCATCGGTGATCGAGATCACGTTGGTCGGAATGTAGGCCGACACGTCGCCCGCCTGGGTTTCGATGACCGGCAAAGCGGTGAGCGAACCGGCGCCCAGCTTGTCGTTCATCTTGGCGGCGCGCTCGAGCAGGCGCGAGTGGATGTAGAACACGTCGCCCGGGTAGGCTTCGCGGCCCGGCGGACGGCGCAGCAGCAGCGACATCTGGCGGTAGGCGACGGCCTGCTTGGACAGATCGTCATAGATGATCACGGCATGCATGCCGTTGTCGCGGAAGTATTCGCCCATGGCGCAGCCCGTGTAGGGGGCCAGGAACTGCAGCGGCGCCGGCTCGGAAGCGGTGGCTGCCACCACGATCGAGTATTCCATGGCGCCGGCTTCTTCCAGGGTCTTCACCACCTGGGCAACGGTCGAACGCTTCTGGCCCACCGCGACGTAGATGCAATAGAGCTTCTTCTTCTCGTCGCCGCCGGCGTTCACCGCCTTCTGGTTCAGAATGGTGTCGATCGCCACGGCGGTCTTGCCGGTCTGGCGGTCGC
The DNA here is from genome assembly GCF_965278975.1 of Ferrovibrio sp. Lineage (GTDB taxonomy): Bacteria > Pseudomonadota > Alphaproteobacteria > Ferrovibrionales > Ferrovibrionaceae > Ferrovibrio. The sequence continues at coordinate 2,607,211 of NZ_OZ257126.1, read as the reverse complement.
CGATGATCAGCTCGCGCTGGCCACGGCCCACCGGCACCAGGGCGTCGAGCGCCTTCAGGCCGGTCTGCATCGGCTCATGCACCGACTTGCGCGGGATGATGCCCGGCGCCTTCACTTCCACGCGGCTGCGGGTGACGTCCTTGAGCGGGCCCTTGCCGTCGATCGGGTTGCCGAGCGAGTCGACCACGCGGCCGAGCAGGCCACGGCCGACCGGCACGTCGACGATGGCGCCAGTGCGCTTGACGGTGTCGCCTTCCTTGATGCCACGATCTTCGCCGAAGATCACGACGCCGACATTGTCGACTTCGAGGTTCAGGGCCATGCCCTTCACGCCGCCCGGGAACTCGACCATCTCGCCGGCCTGGACCTTGTCGAGGCCATGCACGCGGGCGATACCGTCGCCAACGCTGAGCACCTGGCCGACCTCGGAAACTTCAGCTTCAGCGCCGAAATTCTTGATCTGGCTCTTCAGGATTTCGGAAATCTCTGCGGCGCGGATATCCATCACGCAACCCCTTTCATCACGGACTTGAGCGAGTTGAGCTTGGCACGCACCGACGCATCGATCATGCGCGAGCCGAGTTTGACGACGAGGCCACCGATCAGCTCGGGTTCAACCCGGGCCTGAAGCACCACGTTGCCGGCGGCGGCCGACGACAACGCCGATTTCAGCTGCGCCAGCGACTGTTCGTCGAGCGGCGCCGCCGACACCACCTCGGCAACGACTTCGCCGCGATGATGGCTGAGCAATTTCTTGTAGGCGGAAATCACGTCCGCCAGGGCGAATAGCCGGCGGTTCTGCGCCAGCACGCCGACGAAGCGGCGGGTGAGATCGTTGAAGCCGGCCTTTTCCATCACCGCGGTGATGGCAGCGCCCTGTTCGGCGCGGGAGAAGGCGGGCGAACGGATCAGCCGCACCAGATCGGCCGAGTCGGCCAGCATCTTGGTGAACTGCTCCAGATCATTGGCAACGGCATCAAGCTGGCCGCTATCCCGCGCCATGTCGAACAGCGCGGTGGCGTAGCGACCGGCAATGCCGGAGACGAGAGCGCTTTCCTGAGCCACGTACGACCCTTTGTTTATCGGTCCGGCCTCACGCTGCGGCGCAAGGAGAACCCCCAGTCGGAACCACGAGTGCTATATTGGGCCGCCTAAATCTTCGCCAGGGAGGCTTAAGATTTTGATTGGCCTGACTTTTCGCGCACAAACAGAGCGTTTCCGCCACCTACCCGGCGCGAAAGCCGCGTTTACCTAGCATAAGGGTTTCGCCCTCGCAACATGGACCGGTGTGGCAGTTGCGACTAAACGCCGCATAAACGGCAGCTTCTGGGAGTTATCCACAGGTTCCTCCCCGATGGGCTACAAAACTGCCCGAAAAGGTAACGGAATCGGTCCCGAAATGTCGCGGGACGCGCAGTGATGGCGTAGCTTCCCGCCATGCCCCGCCGCCCCAGAGACGCGAATCCGAGCATCGCCGCCGATGCGAGCCAGAAACGCCAGGCGGCACGCATCGCCGGGCTGCTGCTGCCCTGGTACGACCGGCATCACCGGAGCCTGCCCTGGCGCGCCAATCCGGGCCAGCCCAAGACCGACCCCTACCGGGTCTGGCTCAGCGAAATCATGCTGCAGCAGACCACGGTGGCCACCGTCGGCCCGTATTTCGCCCGTTTCCTGGCACGCTGGCCGGCGCTGACCGCCCTGGCCGATGCGCCGCAGGAAGACGTGCTCGCCGAATGGGCCGGGCTTGGCTATTACGCCCGCGCCCGCAACCTGCATGCCTGCGCCAGGGTCTTGCGCGACCAGCATGGCGGCCGCTTCCCCGATACGGTCGAGGCTTTGCTCGAACTGCCGGGCATCGGTGCCTATACAGCGGCGGCCATCGCCGCGATTGCCTTCGACCGCCCGGCGGCTGTGATGGACGGCAATGTCGAGCGCGTGCTGGCACGGCTTTTCGCCGTGCGCGAGCCCTTGCCCGCCGCCAAGCCGATCCTGCGCGTGCTGGCAAAAGCCGCGACGCCAACCGAACGCCCCGGCGATTATGCCCAGGCGATGATGGATCTCGGCGCCACCGTCTGCTCGCCGGGCGAACCCGATTGCCTGCTCTGCCCGCTCAACAGCCTCTGCGCCGCGCGCAAACTCGGCATCGCCGCCAGCCTGCCGGCCAAGGCGCCGAAGCCGGAGCGGCCGCGCCGCCACACGCTGGCATTTCTGCTGCTGCGCCCGGATGGCGCCATGCTGTTCCGCCGCCGGCCGGAGAAAGGCCTGCTCGGCGGCATGCTGGAAGTGCCGAGCGCACCATGGCGCGACACCCCCTGGCAACTGGATGAGGCGCTGGCACATGCGCCGCTGGACAGGATCACATGGCAGGAGCGGCCCGCCAGCGCCGAGCATGTGTTCACCCATTTCGCGCTGAGCATCCGCGCCGTGGAGGCCCGCATCGATGCGCGGCAAGCGGCAAAGCTTGATGGCAACTGGCTGCCGCCCGGCGAAGCCGCCGTGCCGACCGCGATCAAGAAGATGCTGCGGCTGCGGTCGCTGTAACCACTACCGTCATGGTCCGCGAAGGCGGACCATCCACGAGTATTTTTTTATCTATTACAAGGAAAACCAACTCGTGGATGCCCCGCCTTCCCGGGGCATGACGATATCAAGCCCTAGATCTCTTTGAAATTCCCGTGACGGCCGGCGCCATCACGGAAACGCGCGGCACCCTTGATCGCTTCCGCCTCTACCACCGGCCAGCCGCCTTCGGCTTCATGATGCAGGCCGGCATCAATGGAGAGGTTCCACTGCTCGTAGCTCGACATGCGGTCGGTCTTCATGCAGAGCTGCGGGAAATGCGCGATTTCAGCGGCCATTTCCTCTGCTGCCTGGCGCGCCTGGCCCGCAGGCACCACGCGATTGGCCAACCCGAAGGACAAGGCTTCCGCTGCCGGCACGGCACGGCCGGTAAGGATCATGTCCAGCGCGCGACTATGGCCGATCAGGCGCGGCAGGCGCACCGTGCCGCCATCGATCAGCGGCACACCCCAGCGGCGGCAGAACACACCGAACACGGCGCTCTCCTCTGCCACGCGCAGATCACACCAGCAGGCGAGTTCCAGACCACCGGCAACCGCAAAGCCCGCCACCGCCGCAATCACCGGCTTGGACAGTATAAGCCGCGTCGGCCCCATCGGGCCTTCGCTTTCCGGCGTGGCATCATTGCGGCGGTCGCCATCGGCCACCGCCTTGAGATCGGCGCCAGCGCAGAAATTGCCGCCCTCGCCCCACAGCACGGCAACACGCGCGCTGTCATCGGCCTCGAAAGCCTTGAAGGCGGCGCGCAATTCATCGGCATGTGGCTTGTCCACCGCGTTGCGTGCTTCCGCCCGCGACAGGATCACGGTGGTTACCGCACCCTGCTTCTCCACCCGCACCGCCATGGCCATTTCCTCCAAATATCAAGCCTTTAGCCGAGGCTAGCGGGCAGTTCCCGGAACAACAACCATTATTCCGAGACTCTTTCGCCGGCTTGTGGAATCCTAGTGTCCAGACGGGCCGGTCAAAGAACCCGCGTCAAGTATTCCCCAGACTGCATTCTTGGCATCTGAAAACGGGAGGAAAGCGCATGGTAGCCAAACCGCTAGCCAAGCCGCGCGTAGCCGCCCTGGTGGGGCCCTACACCGCCGGCAAGACAACCCTGCTCGAGTCACTGCTGTTCGCCGCGGGAGCGATCCCGCGCAAAGGCTCCGTTGCCGCCGGCACATCGCTGGGCGACAGCCAGCCGGAAGCGCGGGCACGGCAGATGACCATCGAGCCGAACATCGCCGCGCTTTCCTTCCTGGGCGAAAGCTGGACCTTCATCGACTGCCCCGGTTCGGTGGAACTGGTGCAGGAAACGCTGGCTGCCCTCATGGTGGCGGATATCGCCATCGTGGTGGCCGAGCCAGACCCGACGCGTGCGGTGACCCTGGCGCCCTTGCTGCAATTCCTTGATGCACGCCAGATTCCGCATCTGTTGTTCATCAACAAGATGGACAAGAGCAGCCTGCGGATGCGCGACCTGCTCACCGTGCTGCAAACCGTATCGGCACGGCCGCTGGTATTGCGCGAAGTACCGATCCGCAATGGCGAACAGATCGCCGGCTATGTCGACCTGGTGAGCGAGCGTGCCTATCGCTGGCGCCCGAACGCCACCTCCGATCTGATCGAAATGCCGGAGACCGTGAAACCGCGCGAGGCCGAGGCACGCCAGAGCCTGTTGGAAGCCATCGCCGATTTCGACGATGCGCTGCTGGAGCAATTGCTGGAAGACCGCGTGCCGGCCTCCGCCGACATCTACGCGCAGTTGACCCGCGACCTGCAGCAGGACCTGATCGTGCCGGTATTCTTCGGCTCGGCGGAACAGGGCAATGGCGTGATGCGGCTGCTGAAAGCCCTGCGCCATGAAACGCCGGAGCCGATGCAGACCGCCGAGCGGCTTGGCATCAAGAGCAACGGCGCTTTCGCCGCCACGGTGTTCAAGACCTTGCACCAGGCCCATACCGGCAAGCTGTCGCTCTGCCGCGTGTGGTCTGGCAGCCTGGCCGAGAATGCCGCGCTTGGCGGTCGGCGCATCGCCGGCCTGCTGAAACCCATGGGCGCTGAATTGCCCAAGCTGCCACTGGCCGAAACCGGCATGGTGGCGGCCATCGCCAAGCTGGATGACGTGCAGACCGGCGACCGCCTGACACCAGAAGGACGCGGCGGCCCCGAGGCCAGCTGGCCCGAAGCACCCGCGCCCGTGATGGCCTTCGCGCTGGCACCGGCTGACCGCAAGGACGAGGTGAAGCTTTCGGCCGCCCTGCACAAGCTGCTGGAGGAGGACCGCGCCTTGAGCCTTGAGCATGGCGGCTCGCATGGCCAGTTGCTGCTCAAGGGCCAGGGCGAAATCCACCTCAAGCTGGCGGTCGAGCGATTGCAGCAGCGTTTCAACGTGTCGGTACGCATTGCCGCGCCGCTCACCGCCTATCGTGAAACGATCCGTCATGGCAGTGCCCATCACGCCCGCTTCAAGCGCCAGAGCGGCGGCCATGGCCAGTTCGCCGATGTGAAAGTGGAAATCACCCCGCAGCCGCGCGGCGAAGGTTATGTGTTCCATAACCGCGTGGTGGGCGGCGCGATCCCGAAGAACTATATTCCCGCCGTGAATGAAGGCGCGCAGGAAGCCCTGATCCGTGGGCCGCTGGGCTTCCCGGTGGTGGATGTGGCCGTGACGCTGCTGGACGGGCAGTCGCATGCGGTCGATTCCAGCGACCAGGCCTTCCGCACCGCCGGCGGCATGGCGATGCATGAGGGCCTGCCGAATTGCGGGCCGGTGCTGCTGGAGCCGATCCAGGGCGTCAGCTTCACGGTGCCGAACGCGTTCACCGCCAAGGTGCATGCCATCGTCGCCAGCCGGCGCGGGCAGATTCTGGGCATGACCGCACGCGAAGGCTGGCGCGGCTGGGATGTGATCGACTGCTACATGCCGGAATCCGAGATGGCGGGCCTCGCCACCGAACTGCGCTCGGCCACGCTGGGCGTCGGTGGTTTCGCCGCCCGCTTCGACCATCTGCAGGAACTGACCGGCAAGCTGGCCGACCGCGTGGTGGAAGACCGCCGCCGCGCATTGGCGGCCTAGGACCCATTGAGGGTAGGGCCCGGCAGGATGGCACCAGACCTCAAGGTGTGGGCGTGATCGGCATTGACGCCGCCACGCCCACACCCGAGACTGTTGTAAAGAAAATGTCACAAAACTGATGCCATCCGCTCATACCCTCCGGTCAAGTACGCTGCGATCCGTCACGCCCTGGATCGCCTTGGCCGTTCTCGGCCTGCTGGTGCTGCCGTGGTATGCGCTGCCCGGCGCCGGCTTCTGGTCGGTTAGCTGGCTGCGCCTGTTCCCGGCGCAGGATACTGGGCCGGCCCTGCTGCTGGCGGCGCGTGAAGGCCATGGCTGGCTCTGGCCGCTGCTGCTGCCGCTCGGCCTCGCCCTGCTGCACAAGCGCGGCGCGCCCTGGCTGATCGCCGCCGGCCTGCTCGGCCTCGGCTATCTTTTCGCCCAGGGTTTCGCCATCGACCACAAGGGGCCGACGCTGGCCCTGCTCGGCTCTCTCGGCACCGGCGGGCAGCCCGGCTTCGGCCTTGGCGCCACGATGTTCGGCACTGCCGCCCTGGCCTGGCTGAGCCTCGGCCTGGCCAGGCTCGGCTGGTGCCGTGGTGATGCCTTCGTGGTGGCGGCGATTGCCGGCATCGTCACACTGATCGCGCTGTTCGTGTTCCTGCCGGTGCTGATCGTGCTGGGACATGCCCTGAAAGACGAACAGGGCGCGGTTTCGCTGCTGCATTTCCTGGGCCGGCTGGCCGACAGCTCGATCTGGGGCCTCGATTGCCTCACCGGACCGCAACGCTGCGGGGTGGCCTGGAACACCCTGTTCCTGGCGCTGCTGGTCGGCGCCGGCACCACAGCCCTGGGGCTGGCCTTCGCGCTCATCGCAGTGCGCACCAGCTTCCGCTTCAAGCCGCTGCTGCGGGCGCTGACCGTGCTGCCGATCATCACGCCGCCTTTCGTGATCGGCCTCGCCCTGATCCTGCTATTCGGCCGCTCCGGCGCCGTCACTGCTTTGCTCACCGAATGGTTCGATATTCCGCGCTCGCGCTGGATCTATGGCCTTACCGGCGTGCTGATCGCGCAGTTGCTTGCCTTCACGCCGATTGCCTTCCTGGTGCTGATCGGCGTGGTGCAGGGCATCGCCCCCTCTCTGGAGGAAGCGGCGCAGACGCTGCGTGCCAACCGCTGGACCACGTTCCGCACCGTCACCTGGCCGCTGCTGCGCCCGGGCGTTGCCAATGCCTTCCTGCTCGGCTTCGTCGAGAGCCTGGCGGATTTCGGCAATCCACTGGTACTCGGCGGCAATTTCGAGGTGCTATCGACCAAGATCTTCTTCGCCGTGGTCGGCGCCGCCCATGACCAGGGCAAGGCGGCGATGCTGGCTTTCGTGCTGCTGGCCTTCACGCTTGGCGTGTTCTGGGCGCAGCAGAGATGGCTGGGGCAGAAAAGCTACACGACAATGACCGGCAAGGGCGATGCCGGCATCGCACAGGCCCTGCCGCGCCGTGTCTCGTATCTGGCCTATGGCCTCGCCCTGCCCTGGGCCGCCTTCACCATCGTGATCTACGCCACCATCGTGTTCGGCGGCTTCGTGAAATCGGTCGGCCGCGACCACAGCTTCACCCTGGCGCATTATCTCTCGGGCTTCAGCCTCGACTGGGGCCCGCATGGCCTGCAATTCACAGGCGCGGCCTGGAACAGCTTCTGGGTCACGCTCGGGGTTGCCGGCGTTTCCGCGCCGCTCACCGCCATCATCGGTATTCTCACCGCCTATCTGCTGGCGCGGCAGAATTTCCAGGGCCGCCGCGCTTTCGAATTCGGCACGCTGCTGAGTTTCGCCATTCCCGGCACGGTGATCGGCGTTGCCTATGTGCTGGCCTTCAACACGCCGCCGCTGGAAATCACCGGCACCGGCCTGATCCTGGTGCTGTGCTTCGTGTTCCGCAACATGCCGGTGGGCGTGCGCGCCGGCATCGCTAGCTTAAGCCAGATCGACAAGAGCCTGGACGAAGCCTCACTCACGCTCGGCGCAGGCACCGGCGGCACATTGCGGCGGATCATGCTGCCGCTGCTGCGGCCCGCCATCATCGCCGCCCTGGTCTACAGCTTCGTGCGCGCCATGACGGCGGTGAGCGCCGTGATCTTCCTGGTCACCGCGCAATACAATCTCTCCACCGCCTATATCGTCGGCCGCGTCGAAGCCGGCGAACTCGGCCTCGCCATCGCCTATTCCTCGGTGCTGATCCTGGTGATGATCCTCGCCATCATCGGCATCCAATGGCTGGTCGGCGAACGCCGCATCGGCCGCCGCGCCTCTACTGACCAGCTTGCACATTTCGGTGCCGGCTAATCCCAAGGAGACCTGCCCATGTCCAGACGCAGCCTGCTTGCCCTGCCCATCCTGTTCCTTCTGCTCAGCCCGGAAGCCAAGGCGCTATCGAGCGTGACGGTCTATTGCAGCCTGCTCAGCGAATGGTGCGAACTGATGCGCGCGAGCTTCGAGCGCGACACCGGCATCAAGGCGCAGGTGACCACCAAGAGCACCGGCGAGACCTTCGCGCAAATTCGTGCCGAGGCCGATAATCCGCGTGCCGATGTGTGGTGGGGCGGCCCGACCGATTCCCATCTGCAGGCCGCTGAACTCGGCCTGCTGGAAACCTACAAGAGCCCGAGCCTGGCCAAGCTGCATCCCTGGGCGCAGCGTGCCGCCGAACTCTCGGGCTGGCGCAGCGTCGGCATCTATGCCGGCACGCTCGGCATCGTGTGGAACACCGATGCCCTGGCGAAGCGCAAGCTGCCGGCGCCGAAATGCTGGGCCGACCTGCTGAACCCGGCCTATCGCGACGAAATCCAGATGTCGAGCCCGGCCACGTCCGGCACCTCCTACACCGTGCTGGCAACCCTGGTGCAGATCATGGGCGAGGAACCGGCCTTCGCCTACATGAAGAAGCTGCATGTCAACATGAACCAGTATCCGCGCTCCGGCGCAGCCCCCATGGCCAATGTGGCGCGCGGCGAGAGCCTGCTCGGCATCACCTGGATGTTTGCCGCCGTGGCCGAGGCGCAGCTTGGTGCACCGGTGACTTCAGCGGCGCCGTGCGAGGGCACCGGCTACGAGATCGGCTCGATGTCGCTGGTGAAGGGCGGCAAGAACCCTGAGAATGCCCGCAAATGGTATGAGTATGTGCTCACCCCGGCGGCGCAGGCCACGGGGGCAAGAGCCAAGAGCTTCCAGATTCCCAGCAATGTCGACGCACCGATCCCGCCCAATACGCCGAAGCTGGAGGAAGTGAAGCTGATCGATTATGACTTCGTGAAATACGGCTCCGCTGCCGAGCGCAAGCGGCTGCTGGATCGCTGGGAAAAGGAAGTGGCGGCACTGCCGAAGTGACGCCACACATAAAACACCAAGGGAGGAATACCATGCGCAACACCCTGATCGCCGCCGGCCTGCTGGCCAGCACGGCACTTTTCGCGGCCCAGCCTGCCCAGGCCCAGGTCACCGTCTATTGCAGCGCGCTGATGGATTGGTGCCAGGTGATGTCGAACGCCTTCGAGAAGAAGACCGGCATCAAAGTGACCATGACGCAGAAAGGCTCGGGCGAAACCCTGGCGCAGATCCGCGCCGAAGCCAGCAACCCGAAGGGCGATATCTGGTGGGGCGGCACCGGCGACCCGCATCTGCAGATGGCCGAGGAGAACCTGAGCGAAGCCTATCGCTCCCCTGCCCTCGAAAAGCTGCATCCCTGGGCGCAGAGCCAGGCCAAGCAATCGGGCTACCGCACGGTTGGCATCTATGCCGGCACACTGGGCTTTGCCTACAACACCGAGCTGATCGCCAAGAAGAAGGTGGCGGTGCCGATGTGCTGGGCCGACCTGCTGAAGCCGCAATACAAGGACGAAGTGCAGATTTCCAATCCGGCTTCGTCGGGCACGGCCTATACCGCCATCGCCACGCTGGTGCAGTTGATGGGCGAGGACAAGGCTTTTGCCTATCTCAAGGGCCTGCATGGCCAGGTGAACCAGTATACCCGCTCAGGGCCCGCCCCGGCACGCAACACCGCGCGCGGCGAAACCATGATCGGTGTGATGTTCCTGCACGATGCCGTGGCCGAGGCGGTGGAAGGCTTCCCCGTGGCGGTGCAGGCACCCTGCGAAGGCACCGGCTACGAGATCGGCTCGATGTCGATCATCAAGGGTGCGCGCAACATGGAGAATGCCAAGAAGTGGTATGAATTCGCGCTGACCCCGGAAGCCCAGGCGCTGGCGGTGCAGGGCAAATCTTACCAGGTCCCGAGCAACCCGCAGACGCCGACGCCGCCCAAGGCGCCGAAGCTGGAGCAGGTGAAGCTGATCGACTACGACTTCGCCAAATACGGCACCTCCGCCGAGCGCAAGCGGTTGATCGCGCGCTGGGAGAAGGATGTCGGTTCGCAGCCCAAGTGAGTCCGAGCCAGATGACGCAAGGGCCGGCTTCGGTCGAATTCCAGCAGGTGGTGAAGCGCTACGGCGCCTTCACCGCCGTAAAGGATGTGTCCTTCACCATCGAGCCGGGTACGCTGGTGACTTTGCTCGGGCCATCCGGCTGCGGCAAGACCACCACCTTGCGCCTGATCGCCGGCCTGGAAATGGCGAGTGCCGGCCGCATCCTGATCGGCGGGCAGGATGTGACGCGGCTTTCGGCGGCCGAGCGCGGCGTCAGCATGGTATTCCAGTCCTATGCGCTGTTTCCGCATATGAGCGTGCTGGAAAATGCCGCTTATGGCCCGCTGGTAAGCGGCATCGACAAGGCGAAAGCCGAAGCGATGGCGGCGGAAAAACTGCGGCTGATGGGCCTGTCTGGCCTGGAAGCCCGCTTGCCCTCCGAGCTTTCCGGCGGCCAGCAGCAGCGCGTGGCGGTGGCCCGCGCCCTGGTACTGGAGCCAACCGTGCTGCTGTTCGACGAGCCCTTGTCGAACCTGGATGCCAAGCTGCGCCGCCGCGTGCGCGAGGATATCCGCGAATTGCAGCAGAGCCTGAAACTCACCGTGGTCTATGTTACCCATGACCAGCAGGAAGCCCTGGCGGTATCGGACCGCATCATCGTGATGTCGAATGCCGAGATCGCGCAGTCGGGCAGCCCGCGTGACCTCTACGAGCGACCGGCGAACCTTTTCGTTGCCGACTTCATCGGCGATGCCAATCTGCTGGATGCGGAGGTGACGCCGCTGGACGAGGCCCGCGCCGAGGTGCGGCTGGGCAATGTGGTACTGGAATTGCCGCGCCGCGGCCTTCCGGCCGGCAAGGCCAGGATCGCCGCCCGGCCGGAGGCATTGCTGCTGAGCAGCACGGCACCGGCTGGCCCGGCCCTGCAAGGTGTGATCCGCAAGGCGGCCTATCTCGGCACTCATATGGAATACACGGTGACGACGCCGCAGGGCGACGTCTTCATCGTCGATCCGCAGGTAGGCCGCCCGCTGGCCATCGGCAGCGATGCCTGGATCGGCTTCAGCGGCGGCGGCGTTACCCTGGTGCCGGCCCCAATGGCGGAGCCGAAGGTCTAAGCGCCAGCACCAGCAGCACGATCCAGCCGATCACCGTCCAGCCCAAAGCCGCATTGGCCAGCAGGATCAGGCCGGCGCGCGGTGCGCGCCGGCGCCACGCAATCAGCGCCGGCATGAAATAAACCGTGCCGACCACCAGGGCCAGGATCAAACCTGAAAAGCCCATGCTCTGGCCCTGCTTCGTAAGCCGGCCTTAAGCCGGTACCGTTGCCTTGAAGGACGGACGATCAAGCAGCTTTGCCGCCCAAGCGGCCGTGGCCTTGTAGGTATCGCGCCACTTCATGTCGGCGTAGCGGAAATCAAGGTAGCCGAGCGCGCAGCCGATGCTGATCAGGCCAATATCCAGGCCATCGCCGAAGCCCGGTGCCTGGCGTTCGATCTCGGCCAGGCTGGCCGTCATCTTGGTGGTCTGGCCGCCAGTCCAGTCGGACCAGCGCTTGTCCTCGGGACGCAGGAAGCCTTCGTAGCGCACCAGCAAAGCGGCATCGAGCAGGCCATCGCCCAGCGCCTGGCGCACCAGCGCGGTCCAGCGCGGCTTGCCGCTGGCGGGGAACAGCTTGTTGCCGGCCAGGCTGTCGAGATACTCGCAGATCACGCGGCTGTCATAGAGCGCCTGGCCATCATCGGTCACCAATGTGGGCACCTTGCCGAGCGGGTTGCTGGCTGCAACCAGTTCATCGCGCGCCACCGGCGAGACGACCTTGGCAACACGTTCGATCTTGTCGTTGAGGCCGGCTTCCAGGGCCACGACCACGACCTTGCGGACATAGGGCGAGGTCGGCGAGTAATACAGCTTCATGGCGTTTCCTTTTGTTTTTTGCTGCTTCGGGGCGGGTAGAATCAGGGTTTGAGTGCGGCCAGGGTCTCGGCGCTGCGTTTGGTGATGGCAGCCCAGTCGCGCGCGCGCACCAGTGCCTCCGGCGCCAGCCAGGAGCCGCCGACACAGGGCACATTGGGCAAGGCGAGATAGCTTTTCGCCTTTTCGGCATCGATGCCGCCGGTGGGGCAGAAGCGCAGATCAGATATAGGGCCGCTCACTGCCTTCAGGTATGCGGCACCGCCGGCCGGCTCGGCGGGAAAGAACTTCATATGGCGGAAACCGAGGTCGCGAAGCGCCAGCATTTCGCTCACCGTGCCGCTGCCCGGCAGAGCCGCCAGGCCGGACCGCGCCAGGGCTTCGCCGAGCTTCGGCGGCGTACCCGGCGTGACGATGAAATGCGCCCCGGCATCGCGGGCGGCGGCCAGTTGCCGGTGATCCAGCACCGAGCCGATGCCAAGCGCGATGCCCGGCACCGCCTTGGCGACCCGGGCGGCGGCTTCCAGCGCCTGCGGCGTGCGCAGCGTGATTTCGATGATGCCGATGCCGCCTTCCAGCAGCGCCTCAGCCAGCGGCACGGCATCCTGCACCGCCTCCACCACCACCACGGGGATAACCGGCGAAAGGGCGACGATGTCTTCGATACTGCGCGTCATGGCGCAGAGAGTAGCGGCACCGTCAGAAGGCGGCAACGGCTCCGTCGCTGCGCGGATCGGTGGCACCTTCCAGGGCGCCATCGGGATGCCGCACGATGGCGCCGGCATGGCCCATGGTGGCGGTGAAATCCGCCATCACCTCCACGTCATGGCCGGCGCGGCTGAGATGCGCCACCAGATCGGGGTCGAAACGGCCTTCGAGTTTCAGCGTCACGCTGTTCTCGCCCCAGGTCTTGCCCAGCAGCCAGCGCGGCGCGGTGATGGCCTGCTGCAACGGCTGGCCGAACAGGCCATAGCGGCTGAACAAAGCCGACTGGGTCTGCGGCTGGCCCTCGCCGCCCATGGTGCCATAGACCATGTCGCGGCCATCCTTGAAACGCGCCATCGCCGGGTTGAGGGTGTGGAACGGCCGCCGGCCCGGCGCCAGCAGGCGCGGCCCCTTGCCGCTGAGCAGGAAGCTGGAGCCACGGTTCTGCCACACGATGCCGCTTTCCGGCAGCACGCAGCCGGAACCGAATTCGAAATAGATACTCTGGATGAAGCTGGCCTGGCGGCCCTCGCCATCGATGGCGCCCATCCACACGGTATCGCCCGGATTGACCGGATAGGGCCAGGGCAACGCCTTCTCGCGGTCGATGCGCTGCACCAGCTTGTCCAAAGCCTCCGGCGCCAGGTAGCGGTCGGGCTGTTCCGGCATCGAATCCGGGTCGCCGAGAATACGGTCGCGGATCAGGAATGCCTGCTTGGTCGCTTCCACCAGACCGTGGATATGGGCAAAGCCTTCCGCCTCGCGCACGTTCAGCCGGTCGAACAGGCCCAGGATCATCAGCGACGCGAAGCCTTGAGTCGGCGGCGCGAAATTGTAGAGCGTGGCATTCTTGAGCGCGACCGAAAGCGCCTCGGGCCGCCGTGCCTGATGCACTGCCAGATCGGCCAGCGCCAGCGGCGTACCGAAACGGGCATGATCGGCGGCCAGGCTTTTGGCTAGGTCACCGCGATAGAAATCCTCGGTGCCGGCCTGGCCGATGCGCTTCAGCGTGGCGCCCAATGCCGCCAGCTTCATCCGCTCGCCTTCACGCGGCAGCCGGCCATCGATCAGGAAAGTCTCCTTGAAGCCCGGGGCGTCCTTCAGCTCCGGCCATTTCTGCTCGGTCAGTTCGGCCTGGCTCAGCGTGACGGCGAAACCATTCTCGGCATGCCAGGCGGCTTCTTCCACCAGGCGGCTCAAAGGCAGCCGGCCGCCCCACTTCACCGAGGTCTTGAGCACCTCGCCCCAGCCCGAGATGGTGCCGGCCACGGTATTGGCCGCCAGCGGGCCACGCCACGGGATGCTTTCAAGGCCTTGGCCGGCATAGAGCGCCACATCCGCCTTGGCCACGGCGGCGCCGCAGCCTTCCACGGCTTCCGGTGCTGCACCCGGCTGTGCCACCAGCCAGAAACCGTCGCCGCCGATGCTGGTCATGTGCGGATAGACCACGGCCAGAGCCGCAGCCATCGCCACCGTCGCTTCAATGGCGTTGCCGCCTTCGCGCAGCACGGCAAGGCCGGCCTGGGAGGCCAGGTGGTGCGGCGCGGTGACCATGCCGCGGCGGGCGCGCGGGGTGTGAAGCATGGCTTAGGCCCTCAGGTGAGCAGATCGTAGAACATGCGCAACGCAGTGAAACCGAGAAACACGGCGAAGACACGCTTGAGATTGCGGGTATTGAGACCATGCGCCAGCCGGGCACCATAGGGCGCCAGCAGGGTCGAGGTCGGGAAGATCAGGGCGAAGCCGATCAGGCTGATATAGCCCAGGGAGAAAGGCGGCAGGCCCGGCACGTTCCAGCCGGCCAGCACGAAGCCGATGGCGCCCGGAATGCCGATGATGAAGCCGATGGCCGCAGCCGTGCCCACCGCGCGGTGGATCGGATAGCCGAACAGGGAGAGGATCGGCACGCTGAGCGTACCGCCGCCAATGCCCATCATGGCCGAAATGGTGCCGATGGTGCCGGCCAACAGCGCCTTCGGTGCGCCTTTTGGCAGAGTCTCCGCCAAACGCCATTCCGGTTTGGCGAAACCCATATGCAGCGACACGATCAGTGCAACAGTGGCAAAGACCGCGCTCAACACCGGTCCGCGCACATAACTGGCAAGCGCCGTGCCGCACAACACGCCCAGGAAGATCCACGGCCCCCAGCTTTTCAGCAGCGCGAAATCCACCGCGCCGCGCTTGTGGTGCGAGCGGACGGACGAGATCGAGGTGGCGATGATCGAAGCCAGCGAGGTACCAACCGCGACATGCATGCGCACATCCTCATCAATGCCCAAAGCCGAGAACAGATGCCACAGCACCGGCACGATGACGATACCGCCGCCAACCCCGAGCAGACCGGCGGTGATACCCGCCACCGCGCCGGCGGCAAGCAGCAACGCGCCAAAGAGCAGAATCTGACTGAGATCGAGCGACATGACTTGGCCTCGCGGCGCCGGCCTCCCGCCTGCCCGCCCCCCGCCTACCAGCCGATAGCCTTGGGCAGCCAGGTGGCGATGGTTGGGTTGTAGAAGACGATAACCAGCGCGATCAATTGCAGCCCGATGAATGGGACCACGCCCTTGTATATGTCAAGGGTCGTGACCTGCGGCGGAGCGACGCCGCGCAGGTAGAACAGCGCCCAGCCAAAGGGTGGTGTGAGGAACGAGGTCTGCAAATTCAGCGCAATCAGGGTGGCGACCCAGACCAGATCCACATTCGCCGCCTGGAGGATTGGCAGGAACAGCGGCACGACGATGTAGCTGATTTCGATCCACTCGATGAAGAAACCGAGCACAAAAATCAGCGCCATCATGAACCACAGCACACCGGTGACACCGCCAGGCACGATCTTGAAGAAATCATGCACCAATTGCTCGCCCTGCAAGCCACGGAAGGCCAGGGCGAAAACCTGCGCGCAGATCAGGATGAACATCATTGAGGCGGTGATGCGGCCGGTGGCATAGACGGTTTCCTTCAGCATCTGCCAGTTCAGACGACCGGAAATCGCCGCCACCAGGATGGAACCCAGCGCGCCCATGGAGGCCGCCTCGGTGGGTGCCGCGATCCCGCCGATGATGGAACCCAGCACCGCCAGCACCAGGGCAATCGGCGGAAAGCCGACCTTGAGGGTCTTTTGCAGCAATTCCTGCCGACTCATGGCGAAGCGTTCCTCGGCCGGGATCGGCGGTACCATCTCCGGCTTCACCATGCCGAGGACCAACAGGAAAATGCAGAAGATGCCGGACAGCAGCAGGCCGGGCAGCACGGCAGCGGCAAACAGCGTGCCGACCGACTGGCCGAGAATATCGGCGAGCAGAATGATGATGGTGCTGGGCGGGATGATCTGGCCGAGTGTGCCGGAGGCGCAGATGGTGCCGCAGGCAATGGACTTGTTGTAGCCGCGCCGCAGCAGAGTCGGCAGCGTGAGCAGGCCAAGTGTGACGATGGTGGCGCCGACAATGCCGGTGGTGGCCCCCATCAGCACACCCACCAGCACGATGCCGATGCCCATGCCGCCGCGCAGACCGCCGGAGAGATGGCCGATCACCTCCATCAGATCATTCGCGATCTTCGACTTCTCCAGCATCATGCCCATGAAGACGAAGAGCGGGATGGCGATCAGCGTGTAATTGGCGGTGACGCCGAAGATGCGCGCCGGCAGCAGGTTGAACAGCAGCGAGCCGAAGCCGAGCCAGCCGAAGACGAAGCCGCTGATTGCCAACGTGAGCGCCACCGGCACGCCAACCGCCAGCAGCAGGAAGAATAAAACGATACAGGAAATCGCCAGAATTTCGTTAAGCGGCATGTTCCAACTCTTTATCGGGCTTGCCAGCGGACGGCGTGCCGCCAAGCAACGGAATCAGCGAACGCAGTGTGGCGGCGATGCTTTGCAGCAGCAGCAGGATGAAGCCGGCCGGGATCATCGATTTCAGGATGAAGCGGTAAGGCAGGCCGCCGGGATCGGGCGAGCCCTCGCCGATGCGGAAGGATTGCTCGACATAGCCGTAGCTCAGCTTGACGACGATGACGCAGAGCGCCACCGCCGCCAGACAGGAGATGAATTCGATCACCTGCTGCGCCTTGGGCGAGAAGCGGCCATAGAGGATATCGACGCGCACATGGCCTTCATGCTTGATCGCATAGGCCATGCAGAGCAGCGAAACCGGCGCCATCAGATGCCATTCCAGTTCCTGCATCGCCACCGAACCAGTGCGGAAGCCGTAGCGCAGCAGGACATTGAAGGCCATGACCAGGACCAGCGCGAAGCCGGTCCAGGATGCGAGCCGCC
This sequence comes from Ferrovibrio sp., assembly GCF_965278975.1. Classification (GTDB taxonomy): domain Bacteria; phylum Pseudomonadota; class Alphaproteobacteria; order Ferrovibrionales; family Ferrovibrionaceae; genus Ferrovibrio. The sequence goes on along the minus strand of NZ_OZ257126.1, from coordinate 2,590,280 downwards.
CGCTATGCTCGACCACGAGATCAAGCTTGCGGGCGACGGACTCCAGACGTGACACGGACATGAGAAATGCTTACGCCTTGCTCAACTGGCCGCGGATCTGACTCTGATAGACAAACTCCGAGACACCGGCCCATTTGTCGTGGTTGGCCTTGAAGGCCATAAACGAGTCATGCACCTTCTTGATTGATGCATCCTTGGCGGCGCCTTCATTCAGCACTGCCTCGGTCACTTCCTTCAACTTGGCAACGATCGATACCGGCAGCGGCTGCGCTGTCACGCCGTGATTCTTGATCAGGTCGTCTAGTGCTTCAGAGTTGGTCGCTTCGCACCAGGTATGGCTGATGGTGTTGCAGGCGGCGGCGGCGGCACGAACGATTTCCTGCAAGTCGGCGGGCAACGACTCAAACGCCTTCTTGTTGACGATCAACTCGGTGACGTTGGACGGCTCGTGCCAGCCGGTGGTGTAGTAGAACTTCGCCGCCTTCTGCAGGCCGAGGCGGCGATCCTGATACGGGCCGACGAATTCCGCGGCGTCGATCACGCCGCGCTCCAGGGCGGGGAAGATTTCGCCGCCGGGCAGCAGCTTCACATCCACGCCGATGGCGGCATAAACCTTGCCGGCCAGGCCCGGGATACGCATCTTCAGGCCCTTGTAATCTTCCACCGTATTCACCGGCTTGCGATACCAGCCGGTCATCTGCACCCCGGTATTGCCCATCGCCATCGGCACCAGATCAAACGGCGCGTAGAGTTCTTCCCACAGCTTCTGCCCGCCGCCATGGTAGATCCAGGCGGTCTGGCCCTGGAAATTCAGGCCGAACGGCACCACGGTGAAATACTGCGCGGCGGGAATCTTGCCGGCCCAGAAGTAGCTGTTGGCGGCATTCATCTCCACGATGCCTTTCGACACCGCATCGAAGCCTTCCAGCGCCGGGATCAGCTCACCTGCGGCGAAATGCTGGATGGTCAGGCGGCCGCCCGACATCTTCTTCACCATCTCGCAGAAATCGGTCGGGCTGCCCGGGCCGGCGACATAGAAGGGCGAACCTGGGCCATAGGCGTTGGTCATCTTCCACTGGAAGGTCCGCGATTGCGCGGCAACGACATTCGGCATGGCGAAACCGCCGACGGCGGCGCCAGCCAGACCGGCTTTGACGAGCGAACGGCGGTTGATTGAGGATTTACGGGTCATGGGAACGGCCTCTTCCTCTGGTTTTTGGCTGCATGAGCCTGGGCGGGATCGGTCTGGCACGCTGCATACAGCATGCAATCCGACCCAGTTGTGTTTGCAATCGCCATGCCAGACGTAAACAAAGGTCTTTTCGCCGTAAAAAAACTGAAAAGGCGCCCGGTCTGCACCGGGCGCCTTGGTCTCTGCCTGCTATCGCGGCAACCGCCTGCCCAAGCGGGCAGCAGTGTCAGATTTTCGGCGCGTCGAGCAGGCTCACATGCGCCGCGACGATGCGCCAGCCGTCCGGCGTGCGCATCCAGGTGTGGCTCTGGCGGCCGCTCTTGGTGCTGTTCACCCGCTGGAATTCGGTATTCGCCGTGGCGAAGTCGCGGCCATAGGTGGTGATCACCGTATTATAGATGCTGCGCTCCAGGCCAACCGACGGACGCGACGAACGGAAGGCGGCGATGGCTTCGTAGCCATTGAGATTCTCGGTGACGCCATAGCGCAGCGTATGCGGGCTGTTCCAGAACAGTTCATCCAGCACCGCCACATCGTTGCTGGTCAGCGCCGCCTCGTAGCGGGCGAACTGCGCCTGCACTTCCGCCAGCACCTCGGGGATATTGATTTCGAGACTCATTTTGCCACCTTCGACGAAGCGATACCGATCTTTTCCAGTTGCCGCGCCACGCGCAAAGCCAGGTCCTCGCGCCAGGGGGCGGCAATCACCTGCACACCGATCGGCAGCGGCCTGGCATCGGCATAGGGCGTCGCCACCACCGGCAGGCCGGCAAACGAGATCGGCTGGGTGAAAATCCCAAGGTTGGCGCGCACCGGCATCTCGACACCACCCAGTGACATCATCTTCTGGCCCAGCAGCGGCGCCGAGCAGGGCGTTGCCGGTGCCAGCAGCACATCCACATCCTTGAACATTTCCAGCAGCCTGGCGCGATACCAGCGGCGAAAACGCTGCGCCTGCACATACCAGTCACCAGGCAGCAACAGGCCGGCGAAAAAGCGGTCGCGGGTATCGGGGTCGAAATCCTGCGGCTGCTCGCGCAGGCGCTGGCGATGCAGGTTGGCACCTTCATGGGCGGTGATGACATAGGCCGCCGAACGGCCGCGCTTGGCTTCCGGCACGGTTACCCGGCGGGTGACGCCGAGCGCCTTGGCGAAAGCCTCCACCGCCGCATGGGTATAATCCTCGCCGCCGCTGGCGAAATACTCATCCGCCACCGCGATGCGCAGGCCATCGATGCCCTTTTCCAGTTCCGGCAGCGCCAACTCGATGCCGCGCTGGGCGCAGGCCGGATCATCGGCATCGGGGCCTTGCATGGCATCGTAGCTCAGCGCCAGATCGGCGGTGCTGCGTGCCAGCGGCCCGAGATGATCCAGGCTGGATACGAACATGAAACTGCCATGGCGCGACAGGCGGCCGAAAGTCGGCTTCAATCCGAACAGGCCGCAGAGCGAGGACGGCACCCGGATCGAACCATTGGTATCCGAGCCGAGGCTGAGCGGCACCATGCCGGCAGCCACCGCCGTACCTGAACCGCCCGACGAGCCGCCCGACATGCGGCCCGGATCATGCGGATTGCGCGACGGCCCGTAATGGCTGTTCTCGCCGGTGAAGTCATAGGCGTATTCGCCCATGTTGAGGCCACCGACCAGCACCGCGCCGGCAGCTTCCAGGCGGCGCACCAGGGCGCCATCCTGCCTGGCCGGCGCATGGCCGCGATTGATCTTCGAACCAGCCAGCGTCGGCAGGCCGGCAATATCGAACAGGTTCTTGACGCCGAATGGCACACCGGCCAGCGGGCCCGGGCTTTCGCCGCGCGCCTTCGCCGCATCCACCGCCTTGGCCTTGGCACGGGCGCGGTCGGCCGTGATGTCGATGAAGCCGTTCAGCGCCGGATTGGTGGCGGCAATGCGGGCGAGCGATACTTCCACCGCTTCCGCCGCACTGACCTTGCCGGCGGTGACGGCAGCAGCGATCTCGGTGCTGGTGCTGGTATAGTCGATCATGGCGTGTAGGTCGCCGCCGGCTCGACATCATCGGGCAGCGGGAAATCGAGGAAAACCTTGGCAATGGCCGCCGAACGCTTGAGATTGTCGATCACGCCCGGGCGATAGGCCGGGTCAAGCTCAAGGCCGGTGAGGGCCAGGGCCTGGTCGAGATAGGCTTCCGCGTTGAATTCAGCCATTGTCTTTACGCTACCTCACGCATGAAATCGGGATCCGGCGTGGCCTTGTGGCAGGCGGCCTGATGGCCTGCTGCCATGGCACGCAATTCTGGCATGGTGGTTTCGCAGGCGCTATCGCCTTTCGGGCAGCGGCCATAAAAGCGACAGACATTCGGCGACGGATCAATCGGGCTGCGCGGCTCGCCGCCCAGCCGCACCCGCTGCGTTTCCACGCCCGGCTCGAAATGCGGAATCGCCGAGAGCAGGGCCTTGGTATAGGGATGGCGCGGATTGCGGAACACCGACTCAGCCGGCCCGATCTCCACGATCTTGCCGAGATACATCACCATGACGCGATCGCAGAGCAGCCGCACCACGTTGAGGTCATGGCTGACGAACAGGTAGCTCATGCCGAGCTTCTGCTTCAGGGTTTCCAGCAATTGCAGGATCACCACCTGCACCGACACATCGAGTGCCGCCGTCGGTTCGTCCAGAATCAGCAATTCCGGGTCAACCGCGATGGCCCGCGCGATACCGACGCGCGCCTTCTGGCCGCCGGAAAGCTGGTGCGGAAAACGGCTGAGCAAAGCCTGCGGCAGACCGCAGAGCTCGGCCAGTTCCTCGACGCGCGCCTTCAGCTTGTCTTTCGACAACGGCATGAGGCGCTGTGGCTTCAGGCGATAAATCGGATCGGCAATGGCATCGAAGGCGGTGTAGCGCGGATTGAGGCTGTCGGTGGCATCCTGGAACACCATCTGCACGCGCGGGCGATATGGGCTGGAGCCGAAGCCCTTGGCCGGCATATGGCCGATTTCCTCGCCATTCAGCCGGATGCTGCCATCGCTGGGATCAAGCAGGCGGGTGATCAGCCGCACCAGGGTGGACTTGCCGCAACCGGACTCGCCCACCAGCCCCATGGTTTCGCCGCGCGCGACCTGGAAGCTGACATTATCCACCGCATGCAGTTTCGCCACCGGCTTGTCGGCGCCGCGCGCCCGGGCGAACAGGCCGGGTTTCTGCCCGACCGTGAACAGCTTGTAGAGCGAGGCGATATCGAGCAGCGGGGCGGGTGCGTCGGTCATAGCGGATTCCAGCAGGCGACGAGGCCGCCATCGGCGCGTTGCTGCCTGGGCAGCGAACGCTCGCAATTGGCCAGCTTGCGTTCACAGCGCAGGCTGTAGCGGCAGGGCGGAATATTTTCGGCGCGCAGATCAGGCAGCGAACCGGGAATCGAGGCCAAGCTGGCAAGCGAGGCCGTGGGCCGCGGCGTGGCGGCGATCAGCTTCGCGGTGTAGGGATGGCGCGGATTGCGGAACAATTCCACCGTCGGCGCGCTTTCCACCACATGGCCGGCATGCATCACCACGATACGGTCGCAATATTCCGCCGCCATGCCGAGATCATGGGTGATCAGCACCGTCGCCATGCCCTGGGCCTGGCCGAGTTCCTGCACCAGATCCATGATCACGGCTTGCGTCGTCACATCCAGGCCGGTGGTCGGCTCGTCGGCAATCAACAGCTTCGGCTGACAGGCCAAGGCGATGGCGATCATGATGCGCTGGCACATGCCGCCGGAAAGCTCAAAGGGATAAGCCTTGGCGCGGCGCTCCGGGTCCGGGATGCGCACCTTCTGCAGCATCTCGATGGCGCGCTTCGGCGCTTCGGCGCGGGTGATGCCGCCATGTTCGATCAGCACATCGGCGATCTGCTGCCCCACCCGGCGGATCGGGTTCAGCGCCACGCGCGGATTCTGGAAGATCATCGACATTTCGCGGCCACGCAGTTCGCGCAGCGCGCCTTCGCTGGCCTGCAGCAGATCGAGGCCGCCAAACACGGCGCTGCCGGTGGTGACCTTGCCGGCAGGATCGAGGATGCCCATCACGGTATAGGCGGTGACCGACTTGCCCGAACCGGACTCGCCGACAATCGCCACCATCTCGCCCTTGTGGATATCGAAATCGACGCGGTCCAGCGCCTTCACGATGCCGGAGCGGGTGCGAAAATCGACACTGAGGTCGGTAACAGAGAGCAGAGGAACGGCGGTCATCGCTTAAGTCCTCCGGCGGGGATCGACGATATCGCGCAGGCCATAGCCCAGCAGATTGAAACAGAACACCGCCAGCATCAGGGCAAGGCCGGGGAACAGGGCCACCCACCATTCGCCGGAGATGATGAACTGCGCACCTTCGGCCACCAGGATGCCCCATTCCGGCGTCGGCGGTGCGATACCAAGGCCGATGAAGCTAAGGCCCGCCGCATTGAGGATGGCATAGCCCATGGTGAGCGAGCATTGCACCATCAGGATCGGCAGGATGTTGGGCAGGATATGCATGAACAGGATCCGCCCTTCGGAATTGCCCGAAAGCCGCGCCGCCTCGATGAAGCCGGCATTGCGCCGCACATTGGCCTCGGCGCGGGCGACACGGGCATAGAGCGGCATGTTGATGATCGCGGTGGCGATCACGATATTGCCCACCGTGTTGCCCAGCGCCGCGACAATGCCCATGGCCAGCACGAAGAGCGGGAAAGCCATGATCGTGTCGCCGATGCGGCCGACAATGCGATCCGGCCAACCGCCGAAATAGCCGGCCGCGATGCCGGCGATGGCACCGATACCGAAAGTGAGTATCACGGCGGCGAAAGCGATGGTCAGGTCGAGCCGGGTCGCCACCAGCACGCGGCTGAAAATATCGCGCCCCAAGGCATCGGTGCCGAACCAGAATTGCGCCGAAGGCGGCTTCAGCGCCCGGCTGGCGTCTGTCGCCAGCGGATCATACGGCGCCAGCAGCGGGCCGAAAATCGCCGCAAACAGCAACAAGAAAAACAGGCTGAAAGCAAACAGCGTGACCGGATTCTCGGTGATCACATAGCGGATATGCTTCAGCGTGGCATTCATGATTCAAAGCCCACGCGCGGATCGATCACGATATAGAGCACGTCGATCAGCAGATTGAGCCCGACATAGAGCATCGCCATGGTGAGCACAAAGCCCTGGATCGGCGCATAGTCGGAAGCGATCAATGCCTCGATGGCGAAAGTGCCGATACCCGGCCAGGAGAACACCTTCTCCACCAGCACATTGGCGCCGAGCAGGAAGGAGAACACCATGCCCAGCGTGGTCACCACTGGCAGCATGGCATTGCGGAAGGCATAGCCGTAAATCACCTTGGACTTGGCCAGACCGCTGGCCCGCGCGGTGCGGATGAAATCGCTGCCCAGCACTTCCAGCATCGAGGCACGCGTCATGCGGGCCAATGGCGCCAGGGTGAAGAAAGCCAGGGTGAAGGCCGGCAATGCCAGTTGCTTCAGTGCCGAGATGAAGGTTTCCATATCACGCACCAGCAGGCTGTCGATGAGAAACAGCCCGGTGACATGCGGTGGTGAGGAGGAATAGACATCGAGCCGGCCCAAAGGCGCCGGCGCCCAGCCCAGCTTATAATAGAGCACATAGATCAGCAGCAGGCCGCTGAAGAAGGCCGGCAGGCTGACGCCGGCGGTGGTCACGATGCGGCAGCCATGGTCGATCCAGGAGCCTGGCCGTGTTGCCGCCGCGATGCCCAAAGGCACCGCGATGCCAACAGAGACAATCAGGCCAAGCAGAGTGAGTTCAAGCGAGGCCGGCAGACGGGTGGCAATTTCCTCCAGCACCGGACGGCCGGTGGCAATGGAATTGCCGAGATCGCCGCGCGCCAGGTCCTTCACATAGACCAGGAACTGCTCGGGCAGGCTTTTATCCAGCCCGAGCACCTTGCGAATCTGCTCGATGGCTTCCTGGCTGGCGGCAGGTCCGGCGAAATACACCGCCGGGTCGCCAGGCAAGGCGCGGGTCAGCAAGAAGGTGACGATCAGCACCCCGATGATGCTGGGAATGGCACTCACCAACCTCTTGCCGATCAGCCGCAGCATGACTCAAGCCGTCCTTAGAGCTTTTCGAGCTGGCGGAAATCGAGCTGACGATGGAACCAGTAGGTGTAGCCCTTGATGTTCTTCTGCATGCCCACATCCAGGATCTGCTGATACATCGGCACGCGCGGCACTTCATCGATGGCCATCTTGACGAAGCCCTTCACCTGGGCTGCGTACTTGGCCGGGTCTTCCTCATAGCGCGAGGCATCGATCAGCGCGTCCATCTCCTTGTTCTGGTAGGACATGGTGTTGAACACCGCGTTCTGGCCGTGATAGCCCCAGAAGAAGAAGTAGTCCGGGAAGTTCAGCCAGCCGCCGAAGCTGGCGATATGCAGCGGGCGGTTCTTCTGCAGCATGGCATTGCGGAAATTGGCACCCGGAATCTTCTCGATGGTGGTCTTGATGCCGATCTGCGCCAGAGACTGCTGCAGCAGCACGGCTTCCGGCTCCGATGCCGTGGCATCACCAAGATCAATGGAGATGGTGGTCTCAAACCCATCGGGATAGCCGGCCTCGGTGAGCAATTGCTTGGCCTTCACCAGATCGGTCTTGTAGGGGAAGGGCTGCGGCCAGACCGCATCCTTCGGCGCATCGGCCGGACCGCCCGACATCGGGATGCCGCGACCGTAGATGGCGGTCTTGTAGATCTGCTCGAACGGCGTGGCGTAGGCGATGGCCTGGCGCACCTTCGGATTATCGAAGGGCTTCATGGTGGAGACCATGCCGACATACTTCAGCGAATTCTCCACCGGCACGCCGACAACCTTGTACTTGCCGGCATCGCCGAGCGCGAGCAGCTCGGCTGAATCCTTCTGCGGCATATCCACCGAGATATCGGCATCGCCGCGTTCCATCAGGGCGCGGCGGTTGCCGGCCTGCGGCACTTCACGCAGGATCACGCGCTGGATTTTCGGCAGCGGGCCGTTCTTCCAGTCATCGTTACGCACCAGCACGGTTTCCTGGCCAGGCACCCACTTTTCCAGCTTGTAGGCACCGCCGCCGGCGCCATTGGTCTTCATCCAGTCCATCGCCCACGGATCCTTCTCCGTGGCATTCTTCTTGGCCAGCTTGGAATTGTAGATGGCGGGCACCACCACGGCCATGTCGGGCAGCGCCAGCTTGTCGCGCTTCGGCAGATCGACGCGGAAGGTGTAATCATCCACCACCACGAACTGCTCCGGCTTGGTCAGCGAGCCGGCCGCCATCTGGAAGGTGGGGAAGCCGCCGACGCTGACGGCGCGGTCGTAGGACCATTTCACGTCATGCGCGGTCACCGGCTCGCCATCGTGGAACTTGGCGTTGCGGCGAATCTTGAAGGTGAAGCTCTTGCCATCCGGCGAGGCCGTGTAGCTCTCCGCCAGTTCCGGCACTATCTTGCTGTAGTCGTACATCTGTGTGCCATCCGGCAGCGTCTTGATGCCGAAGCTGACCAGGCGGTCGTACATGTTCCAGGCCGCCACATAGGAGCGGAAGCTGGTGCCGACACCGTGGATGTCCATGCTGTTCGGGCCATTCTCGACCAGCACCAGCAAGGTGTCCTTGCGGCCCTGGGCCTGTGCCGGCGTGGCGGCAGTCATCAGCAATCCGGCGGCGGTAAGCATTGTAGTGGCTACGAGAAAGGCACGGCGGCGCATGGCAGTCTCCAGTTCGGGTCCGATGGCTATTGCAGTGCAACGGGCGTGCCATGGTGATGGCGCCTTTATGCGAATTGTATGCACGTTGCTGAAATGGCTGGGAGAATCAGCACGTGCCACCACCAGACAGCGAAGAAACCAATCAACTGCGCAGAAACTGCATTGCCTATTTTTCATCCAAACATCGCAGGCAACATGGCTAAGCCGATGGCAGTCACCTCAAGAAAAAGCGCATAATTTCAAGGCAATCGCGCAGTTACAGGCCGGTATGACAGTTGCATACAAAGACCCGACACTTCTTGCCGGAGCTATTCCATGACTCTGCCCAGCCTTAGCATTGCCACCCTGCAGGCAGCCTATGCAGCAGGCGAAACCAGCCCCTCGATGCTGGTCGCCGCCATTGCCGAAGCGATAGCTGCCCGGGGCGAGGACGCGGTCTGGCTCAGCCTCACCCCGCGGGATGCCCTGCTCAAGCGCGCCGCAGAGCTGGAGGCCGCCGGCCCGGCGGGCAAGCCGCTTTACGGCATCCCCTTCGCGGTGAAGGACAATATCGATGTCGCCGGCCTGCCGACCACGGCGGCCTGCCCTACCTTCGCCTATACGCCGGCGAAATCCGCCACGGCGGTCGAGAAGCTGGAAGCCGCCGGCGCCATCGTCATTGGCAAGACCAACCTGGACCAGTTCGCCACCGGCCTGGTCGGCGTGCGCTCGCCCTATGGCGTGGCGGTGAACCCCTTCAATAAAGATTATGTGCCGGGCGGCTCCTCTTCGGGCTCGGCCGTGGCGGTGAGCGCCGGCCTGGTCAGCTTCTCGCTTGGCACCGATACCGCCGGCTCCGGCCGTGTGCCGGCCGGCTTCAACAATATCGTCGGCCTCAAGCCCTCGATTGGCCTGATCAGTTCCAGCGGCATGCTGCCGGCCTGCCGTTCGCTGGATTGCATTTCGGTTTTCGCCCTCACCGTGGCCGATGCCATGACCGTGCTAGAAGCCGCGCGTGGCCTGGATGGCAAAGATGCCTATTCGCGCAGCGCCCCGGCCGGCTTCCGCGCCACGGTGCCGCCCTGCCCGGCCAAATTCCGTTTCGCCGTGCCGGACCAGCCGCAATTCTTCGGCGATGCGGAAGCCGAGAAGCTGTTCCTTGCCGCCATCGCCCGCTTCGAAGCCATGGGCGGCGAGAAACAGGTGGTGGCATACGCACCCTTCGCCGAAGCCCAGGCGATGCTCTATTCACCGCCCGGCGCCGCCGAGCGCGTGACGGCGCTGCATGATTTCTTCCGCGACCATCCTGATGACTTCCATCCGGTGACGCGCGCGATCCTGGACAGCGGCAAGACCGCCAGCGCGGTCGATCTCTACCGCATGCAGCAAAGGCTGCGGGCATTGAAGCAGCAGACCGATCCGCTCTGGAACGAGGTGGATTTCATGCTGGTACCGACCAGCGGCACGATCTACCGCGTGGCGGAAATCCTCGCCGAGCCGCTGAAACTCAATGCCAACCTCGGCTATTACACCAACTTCGTGAATTACTTCGACTTGAGTGCCCTGGCGGTGCCGAACGCGATGCGGGCCGATGGCCTGCCAAGCGGCGTGACCCTGATCGCACCGGCTTTCTTCGAGGCCAGGCTCGCCAGCTTCGGCGCCGCCTTCCACGGCACCGCCAAACTGCCGCTCGGCGCCACCGGGCATGCCTTGCCCGAAGCCGCGCCTGCCGCAGCGCCGCCCTCGCCCAGCATCCGCCTTGCGGTGTTTGGCGCCCATATGCAGGGCCAGCCGCTGAACCATGAAATCCTCGGCCTCGGTGGCCGCTATGTCGCCGAAATCAGGACCGCGCCGATCTACAAGCTCTACCGCATCGATGCCGGCGGCCCGCCGCGCCCCGGCGTGCTGCGTGTAGCGGCAGATGGCGTGGCGCTGGCCGGGGAAATCTGGGACCTGCCGACGGCAGGCTTTGGCGCCTTCGTTGCCGGTATCCCGGCGCCGCTCGGCATCGGTACGGTGACGCTGGCCGATGGCTCAACCGTGAAGGGCTTCCTCTGCGAGGCAGCGGCAACGGTGGGTTCGGAAGACATCTCCCGCTTCGCCGACTGGCGCGCCTACCGCGCCAGCCTGACATAAGTAATTCTTAAGCGTCGCTGTCTTCCATCTGCTGCTGGCGGCGGCCCTCGATCAGGGTCGCCGACGCCACGCTGACCTTGCCGACATGCTCGCGCATGCTGGCTTCTGCCGCCTGGGCATCGCCGCGCAGCACGGCTTCGACGATACGGTCATGCTCGGCGAAGGAATTGCCCAAACGGCCCAGCACGCGGAACTGGCTGCGGCGGAAAGGCTGCACACGGCGGCGCACCGAAAGCGTGGTCTCTTCCAGGAAACGGTTATGGGCGCCGCGATAGAGCGCTGAATGGAACGCCAGGTTGGCAGCGTCGTAATCCTCCATGCGGCCTTCGCGCACATGCTCCAGCGAGCGGCGATGCATCGCCTCGAAATCGCGCCGCTCGGCGGCATCCATCCGCAAAGCGGCGAGCCGGGCACAGAGTGCTTCCAGTTCCGACATCACCTCGAACATCTCGCCGATGCGCTGCTGCTCCGGGAAAGCAACGATGACGCCGCGATGCGGCCGGTATTCGGCAAGACCGACAGCGGCAAGCTGGCGCAGCGCCTCGCGCACCGGCGTGCGCGACATGCCATAGCGGTCGGCAAGGTCATGCTCGTCCAGCCGGCTGCCCGGCGGCAATTCGCCAGCCATGATCGCATCGGCGAGGCGACGCCGCAGATCGTCGGCCAGAGTCGGGCGGCCACTGGATCGGCGCGGCGCGTCATCGATCGAGAGGTCGAGCAGGATCTTGCGGGTCTCGGTGGTCACGGTCATGCACTTCTGTCCACGGACGATCAGCAGCCGTCCAATAACAACAACCGGAATTCCCTAGCGAATACCGTGCCAACTTCTTGTGCACGACCACAAGAGTCGTCGGATTGACATTATCGTGCTACCACAGCGGCTATGTCCGGCCTCGATCCCACCGCCCTGGTGCTGCACCAGGATTCCTGCCTGCTGGTGCTGAACAAGCCAGCCGGCCTTGCCGTGCATGCCGGGCCGAAAACCCCGGAAAGCCTGGAAATGCATCTGGAGGCCCTGCGTTTCGGCAACCGCTTCCTGCCGCAGCCGGCGCATCGGCTGGACCGCGACACCAGCGGCTGCCTGCTGCTGGGCCGGCATGAAAAGGCGATGCGGCGGCTGGGCCAGCTATTCGCCGATCATCGCGTGGTGAAAACCTATTGGGCAATCGTGCAGGGCAAACCGCCGGAACCACGCGGCCGTATCGATCTGGGGCTGCTGAAGATCAACTCGCGGCAGGGCTGGCATATGGAACCCAATGCCGCCGGCCAGCCGGCGCGCACCGATTACGAACTGCTTGGCAGCAATGGAACGATAAGCTGGCTCGCCTTCCGCCCGCATACCGGCCGCACGCATCAGATTCGCGTGCATGCCGCATCGCTCGGCTGCCCGCTGCTCGGTGATGCGCAATATGGCGTGAATGGCGCACTGCCGATGCAATTACATGCGCGCAAACTGAGCATTCCGTATCATGCCGAGAAGGCAGCGGTGCAGGTGGAAGCACCGCCGCCGGATCACATGCTGGAAAATCTACGCGCGCTCGGCTTTAACTAGAATATCCGGGCCTAGAGCATCTGCCCGCCATCGACAACGATGGTCTGGCCGGTGACCCAGCTCGCCAGATCGGAAGCCAGAAACAGCACGGTATTCGCCACTTCCTCGGGCTTGCCCATGCGGCCGAAGGGAATACTGCCGAGCGTGCTGTCATAGAGCGGGCGGTTATGCTGGCGCGCCTGATCCCAGACACCACCGACGAATTCGATCGAGCCGGGCGCGACACAATTGACGCGGATATTCTTCGCCGCCAGGGCCGCAGCCTGGGTCTGGGTATACTGGATCAGCGCCGCCTTCACCGCGCCATAAGGCGGCGTGCGCGTGCTGGGACCAAGGCCGGAAATCGACGAGATATGCACGATGCTGCCGCCGCCTGCGCTTTGCAGATGCGGCAACGCGGCACGGCAGGCGCGCACGGTGGCCAGCAGATCGACATTGATCGAGGCAGCCCAGCCATCCTCGTCATCGCTGCGGCCGAAACCGGAGGCATTGTTGATCAGGATATCGATGCCGCCGAGTGCCTTGGCGGCATCCTCGACATAACCCAGCACGGCAGCGCCATCGGCAAGATCGCAGGGCGCGCCATGGGCTTTCGGCCCCAGTTCAGCCACTGCCTGGGCGACGCCATCGGCGCCCCGGGCGCAGATCGACACTGCTGCGCCACCCGCCGCGAAGCCCAGCGCGATGGAGCGGCCGATACCCCGGCTGCCACCCGCCACCACCACCCGCTTGCCCTTGAATGCCCCTTCGAATCCCACCGCCATGCCGCTCTCCTTCATGCGATTCTGCCCACAGGATAGCTCTTTCTGAAACCCCTGGCAGCTACCGCCCGGTTTATGCCTATTTTATGATCAATCAGCCGCCTCATTGGGCGTTACTACCCCTGCTCAAACACAAGTAGCACGCGGATTCCGCTTGCACTTCGCCCGGCATACCGATTGCATTCTTTTACTGGTTTCTTTGTGCCGGTTTATTGGCGGAAGGCGGAGACTTATGAGCATCCAGGTTGCGCTGCACCATCGCACCACGTATCGCTACGACCGCCTGATCAATGTAGGCCCCCAGACGATCCGGCTGCGGCCCGCGCCGCATAGCCGCACGCCGATCCTGAGCTATTCGCTGAAAATCTCGCCGGCGGATCATTTCATCAACTGGCAGCAGGACCCCCAGGGCAACTACCTTGCCCGCCTGGTCTTCCCCGAACGTACCGACCATTTCGACGTCACCATCGACCTTGTCGCCGATATGGCGGTGATCAACCCGTTCGACTTCTTCCTGGAGCCGGAAGCGGAGAATTTTCCCTTCACCTACGATCCCGCCCTGCATGAGGACCTGGCACCGTTCCGCCGCCTCTCGACACCGGGGCCGCTCTTGAAGAAGTGGCTGGCCAGCGTCGACCGCACGCCGAAGCGCACGGTGGATTTCCTGGTCGGCCTCAACCAGCGCCTGGCCGATGAGATCAAGTATCTCATCCGCCTGGAGCCCGGCGTGCAGACGGCGGAAGAAACGCTCGGCAATGCCAGCGGCTCCTGCCGCGACACCTCCTGGCTGCTGGTGCAGGCGCTGCGCCATCTCGGCCTCGCGGCGCGTTTCGTCTCGGGCTACCTGATCCAGCTCGTCGCCGATGTGAAACCGATCGAGGGGCCCGAAGGCCCGGTGCAGGATTTCACCGATCTGCATGCCTGGTGCGAAGTCTACCTGCCGGGCGCCGGCTGGATCGGCCTGGATCCGACTTCCGGCCTGATGGCCGGTGAAGGCCATATCCCACTGGCCGCGACGCCCGAGCCGCAATCGGCGGCGCCGATCTCCGGCATGCTGGATGAATGCGAAGTGACCTTCGGCCACGAGATGAGTGTGCGCCGCTTCCACGAAACGCCGCGCGTCACCAAGCCGATCAGCGACGAGGCCTGGGACAAGCTGCTGAACCTTGGCGACAAGGTGGATGCCGCGATCAACCGTGCCGACCTGCGCCTGACCATGGGCGGCGAACCAACCTTCGTTTCCATCGACGACATGGAAGGCGCGGAATGGAATACTGCCGCGCTGGGCCCGAACAAGCGCATGCTGGCCGGCAAGCTGATGCGCCGCCTGGCCGACCGCTTCTCCAGCGGTGAGCTGCTGCATTACGGCCAGGGCAAATGGTATCCCGGCGAACAATTGCCGCGCTGGGCGCTCTCCTGCCACTGGCGCCGCGATGGCGAACCGATATGGAAGGACCGCGCCCTGCTGGCCGCCGATGAGGATGCCGGCGACGGCGCCGATGTGGCCGTGGCCGATCTGTTTGCCGCCGCCTTGGCTGAACGCCTGCAGGTCGATCCCGGCCACCGCATCCCCGGCTTCGAGGATGCCTGGTATTATCTCTGGCGCGAGCGTCGGCTGCCGACCAATGTCGATCCGTTCAAATCCAAGCTGGCCGATCCGCAGGAACGCGCGCGGCTGGCACGCATCTTCGAGCAGGGGCTGGACAAGGTAGTGGGGTATGCCCTGCCGGTCCTGGCCGAAACCGGCATCGACGGTGGCCGCACGCGCTGGCGCTCTGGTCCATGGTTCTTCCGGCCGCAGACCATGTTCCTGCTGCCGGGCGACAGTCCGATGGGCTACCGCCTGCCGCTGGACAGCCTGCCCTGGTCGGCACCGGGCGACATGCAATACCAGTTCGACCGCGACACCATGGAGGAGAAGCCGCCACTGCCGCCGCATGAGGTTTTCCGCGAGGCGCACAAGATCGTTGCCGAGCGCATGCAGGCCTGGAGCAAGGGCGGGCTTTATCAGGCTGCCGGCGCACCACGCGCGCAGGAGCCGCTGCCGGCACATCAGCAATCGGCTTCAGGCGTTGTACGCACCGCACTCTGCATCGAGCCGCGCGGCGGCTTGCTGCATATCTTCATGCCGCCGCTGGAGAATGCCGAATACTATCTCGATCTCGTCGCCGCCATCGAGGACACGGCAGCCACCTTGCGGCACAAGGTGGTGATCGAAGGCTATCTGCCGCCGCGCGATCCACGCTTGATCCATTTCAGTGTCACACCGGATCCGGGCGTGATCGAGGTGAATATCCATCCTTCCGATTCCTGGCGCCAGCTCGCCGAGCGCACGGAGATTCTCTACGAGGAGGCGCGCCAGACCCGGCTCGGCACCGAGAAATTCATGCTCGATGGCCGCCATGTCGGCACTGGCGGCGGCAACCATGTGGTGATGGGTGCGGCCCATGCTGCCGACAGCCCGTTCCTGCGTCGCCCCGATCTGCTGCGCAGCCTGCTCGGCTATTGGCAGAACCATCCCTCGCTGTCTTATCTGTTCTCCGGCCTGTTCATCGGCCCGACCAGCCAGCATCCGCGCGTTGACGAGGCGCGCGATGATGCCCTGGTCAATCTGGAAGTCGCCTTCGAGCAGGTGGCGAAGTTCGGCGACAATCCGCCGCCCTGGCTGGTGGACCGCATTTTCCGCAACGTGCTGGTGGACCTCACCGGCAACACGCACCGCACCGAATTCTGCATCGACAAGCTCTATTCGCCCGATGGCCCGACCGGCCGTCTGGGCCTGGTGGAGTTGCGCGCCTTCGAGATGCCGCCGCATGCACGCATGAGCCTGGCACAGCAAGCCCTGCTGCGTGCATTGGTCGCCAGCTTCGCCGAGCGCCCCTATACGCGCAAGCCGGTGCGCTGGGGCACCAGGCTGCATGATGAATTCCTCATGCCGCATTTCTGCATGCAGGATTTCAACGATGTGCTGGAAGACCTGTCAGAGCGCGGCTATGGCTTCGATCCCGACTGGTTCGCCGCCCATGCCGAATTCCGCTTCCCGCATGTTGGTTCCATAGCGGCACGCGGCATCGAACTGGAATTGCGCCATGCACTCGAACCCTGGCATGTGCTGGGCGAGGAAGCCACCACGGGCGGCACGGCACGCTATGTCGATTCATCCATCGAGCGTTTGCAGGTGAAACTGAAGGGCCTCACCGATGGCCGCCATGTGGTGGCCTGTAATGGCCGCGCCATACCGCTGCGCGCCACCGGCGTGCCGGGTGAATATGTCGCCGGTGTACGCTTCAAAGCCTGGGGACCGCCGAGTGCGTTGCATCCGACCGTGCCGGTGCACACGCCGGTAGTGTTTGACCTGTTCGATGGCTGGAATGGCCGTTCCATCGGCGGCTGCACCTACCATGTCGCGCATCCGGGTGGCCGCAACTACGACACCTTCCCGGTGAACGCGAACGAGGCCGAAGCACGGCGCCGTGCGCGCTTCTTCGCCATTGGTCACACGCCCGGCCCGATGCCGCTGCCTGCCGCCCAGGCGCCGGGCCAGCAACCGCTTACACTGGACTTGCGCAGCAGTTAAAATAACCGCCGCGATTCGCCCCGGGAGAGCCATGTCCTCCGCGCCACCAACGAAGGCCGAGAAGCCCGCCGCACCGGCTGGTGCTGCGGCTGCGCGCCAATCGGTTTCGCAGGGGCCGGAAGCCTGGGATGAAATGGTGACCGGCCAGGGCAGCATCCGGCCGCATTGGCAGCCGCTGCTGGCTTCGCTCAGCCTCCTCGGCCCCAGTGGTCTGGTGGAACGCGCCGAGCGCGGCCGCCAGCATCTCGAAGACGAAGGCGTCACCTACAACGTCTATGAATTGCCGAACGAGCCTGGGCGCGGCAGCACGGTGGAGATCGCGCCGCCGATCCCGGAGCAGCGCCCCTGGCGGCTTGATCCGGTGCCGGTCATTCTCTCCAAGGGTGAATGGGCCGTGATCGAGGCTGGCTTGATCCAGCGCGCGCAATTGCTCGATGCCTGGCTGCGCGATATCTACGGCCCGATGCGCAGCCTGAAGGAAGGCCACTACCCACCTTCCCTGGTTTATGGCCATCGCGATTTCCTGCGCCCGGCGCGCCAAAGCGATGGCGGCACGCCCGGCCGCATGCTGCAACATTACTCTGCCGAACTGGTGCGCGGCCCCGATGGCGTGTGGCGCGTGATCGCCGACCGCACCCAGGCGCCAGCCGGCGCCGGCTATGCCTTGCAGAACCGCCGCGTCATGTCGCGCCTGATGGGTACGGCTTTGCGGGAATGTCGCGCGCGGCCGATCAATGCCTATTTCGAATACTGGCAGGCAGACCTGCAGGCACGCGGCCAGGCGATGCGCGATAATCCGCGCGTGGTGCTGCTCACACCCGGTCCGTATAACGAAGCCTATTTCGAGCATATCTATCTGGCGCGAGAACTAGGCGCCACGCTGGTGGAAGGCGCCGACCTCACCATGCGCGATGGCCGCATCTACCTTAAGACCCTGGGCGGCCTTGATCCGGTGGAAGTAATCCTGCGCCGGCTTGACGGCGAATGGTGCGATCCCCTGGAACTGCGTGCGGAATCCGCGCTCGGCGTCACCGGCCTGTTGCAGGCGGTGCGCGAGAACCGCGTGGCGGTGAGCAATGGCATCGGCAGCGGCATTGCGGAACAGCCAGCCATGCTTGCCTTCCTGCCCAACCTGGCCGAGCAGTTGCTTGGTGAGCCATTGCAGATGCCCTCCATCGCCACCTGGTGGTGCGGGCAATCCTACGCCCTGAGTGAGGTGGAATCGCGCTTCGACCAGATGGTGGTGCGCGGTGCCCGTGACTTGCGCTTCGCACCGATCACGGTGGCGAATCTGAGCGATGCCGAACAGGCCGCGCTGCTGGCCCGCATCAAGGCACGCCCGGCGGATTTCGTGGCACAGGAGCGTATCGTGCCCTCCGTGGCGCCAGGCCTTGGCGAAAGCGGCAAGCTGGAGCCGACGCCGATCCTGCTGCGCGTGCAGGTGGTTGCCGATGGCGACAGCTATGTAGTGATGCCCGGCGGCTTGGCCCGCGTGCCATTCGGCGGCGACCCGTTCAGCGCCACCATCCAGCGCGGCGGTATCAACAAGGACGTATGGGTCGAGGCAACCGATCCGGGACCGCTGGTGATCCGTGGCAACACGCCGCGCAATCGCCTGCAATTGCGGCGCTCATCCGGCACCTTGCAGAGCCGCGTTGCCGACGATCTGTTCTGGCTCGGCCGCTCGGTGGAGCGCCTTGACGATGGCGCGCGGCTGCTGCGCGGCACGCTGAGCCGTCTGATCGGTGAAATCGGCAGCGCCCGCGATCTGGTGGAAATGTCGGTGCTGGCGCGTGCGCTCTCGCGCTGCGGCATCATCGATCAGCGCGCAGCGGCGGCGCCCCCCGATACGCAAGTTTTTGCCCGTGCCGTCACCAATGCCTGCGCGCCGAGCCAGACGCTGGGCCAGACGCTGGAAGCCATGGAGCGCCTGGCGGCCGTAGCGCGCCACCGCTTCTCCGCCGATATGTGGCGCATGCTGAACCATCTGCTCGGCGAATTGCGCCTGTCGCGCCCGGGTGCTGGTGGCGATCCCGATGCCATGCTGGAATTCTGCGACCAGATCATCCGCGCCACCGCCGCCATTGCCGGCATGCTGGCCGAGCATATGACGCGCGGCAGCGGCTGGCGCTTCCTCGATTTCGGCCGCCGGCTCGAACGCGGCATCTATATCGCGCGCACCGTTTCGGCGGCTGCCACCGTGCTTTCCAGCAATCAGGAATCGGCGTTCCGCATTGCCCTGGAACTGAATGATTCCAGCCTCACCTACCGCCGCCGCTACCGTGCCTCATTGCAGGCAGCGGCGGTATTCGATCTGCTGCTGCTTGATGCCAGCAACCCCCATTCCCTGGGTTTCCAGTTGCAGACCATGGCGCAGCATCTCGATATCCTGCCGCGCCGCGAGCAGCCGCCGCGTTCGGAGGATTGCCTCAGCCTGAGCCAGCCTTTCGCCGATATCGTTGAACGTTTCGACCGCGACGACCTGTCCAGCGCCGAATGGCAGAGCCAGGTATTGCGCCTGCGCGGCAGTTTGGATGCCACCACCCAGGGTCTGATGGATATTTCCGATCAGATCACGCGCACCTATTTCTCGCATATCCAGCTGGCGCATGCCTTCGGGTTCGGCTCCTGATGAAATACCGCCTGCGCCATACCACATCCTACAGCTACAGCTGGGCGGTCGACATGTCGCACCACCTGCTGCATCTGGCGTTGCAGGATGGACCGCGCCAGAGCGTGCGCAATTGCCGTATCACCACCGCCCCTGAAGGCCGCGAACTCACCGAGAGCCTTGATCATTTCGGCAACCGCATCGGCTATCTCGCCATCGAGGAGCCGCATACGCGCTTCGATGTCGAAGTGGTGGCGGAAGTGGAGGTGCAGCCGTTCAAGCCCCCGGCAGATGACGCCACGCCGCCCTGGGAGACGATCCGCGAGACGCTGAACGGAGATGGTTTCCCGACTGAGAGCGCGGCTTGCGAATTCGTGCTGGAATCACCCCTGGCCAGCACCGACAAGGCGATCAGCGCCTATGCCGCCGAATCCCTGACCCCGGCACGCCCGATCCTGGCAGCGGCCCGCGACCTTACCGCGCGCATCAACAAGGACTTTCGCTACGATCCGGCGGCGACGGAAGTGTTCACCCCGGTGGCCGAGGCAATGGCGAAGCGGGCCGGCGTCTGCCAGGATTTCGCGCATCTGCAGATTGCCATGCTGCGTTCGCATGGCCTCGCGGCACGCTATGTCTCGGGCTATATCCGCACCATGCAGCCGGGCGACAAGGCCGGCCTGCGCGGCTACGATGCCAGCCATGCTTGGCTCTCGGTCTGGTGCGGACCAGAGCATGGCTGGATCGACCTTGATCCCACCAACAATCTGGTGGTTTCGGAAGATCACGTCACCACCGCCATCGGCCGCGACTATAGCGATATCAGCCCGGTGCGCGGCGTGGTGCTGGGCGGTGGCCCGCATCGCGTCAATGTGGCGGTGGAACTGCTGCCGCTCGCTGCGCCGGCCGCAGCCGCACAGCCTCAGATGCAAACTCAATCTCAGACCCAGACGCAGGCGCCTTCGGCCTAGAGTGCGTCGCCGCCATCAATGACAATCGCCTGGCCGGTGACATTCGCTGCCGCCGCACTCGCCAGATACAGCACCATTGCCGCCACTTCCTCTGGCCGCGTGATCCGCCCCAAAGGTGCCGTGGCGCCGGCTTGTGCTTCGGTGATGCCGAGTTCACTGAACCGCTGCCGCGCCATGGCGGTATCGACCCAGCCCGGGCAGATGGCATTCACCGTGATGCCGCGCGGCCCCAAAGCCTGCGCCAGCGCCTTGGTGAGGCCGACCACGCCATGCTTGGCCGCGACATAAGCGATCTGGTCCGGCACAGCGCGTAGGCCCAGCACGGATGCGATATTGACGATCCGCCCCGCCCCATCCACCAGCAGATCGCGCGCCGCGCGGCAGCAGAGATAGCTGCCGGTGAGATTGGTGGCGAGGATGCCATCCCAGCCAGCCGCCTCCGCCGCGCTGCCGAATTCAGCACCGCCCGCGATGCCGGCATTGTTCACCAGCAGATGCAGCCGGCCATGGTGTTGTTTCACGGCCTTGAACAATGCCGCCACCGCATCCGCATCACTCACATCGCAATGATGCTGGTGCAGGCCGGGCAGCGGTTCGAAGGCGCCACGCGCCACGCCATGCACCACATAACCCGCTTCGATCAGCGCCGCGGCAATGGCCCGGCCAATGCCCCTGCTGGCGCCCGTGACAACGGCAATAAGCGGATCGCCCTTCGCTGTCATTGCGCCGTACCGCCGCCATCCACTGGAATCACCGCGCCGGTGACGAAGGAAGCCGCATCGGAAGCCAGAAACGCCACCATGGCCGCGATTTCACGCGGCGCGGCCAGGCGGCCAAGCGGCACCGCTTGAGCATAGGCCTGGTCCGACGCACCGGCGAAAATCTCCGGGTAATGCAGGTTCAGCCCCGCCATCACTTTTTCCAGCATCGGCGTGTCGGTGCTGCCCGGCGCCACGCAGTTGAAGCGGATGTTATGCGGCGCCCAATCCAGCGCGGCGCTCTTGGTAAGCTGCGCCAGCGCCGCCTTGCTGGCGCCATAGGCCGCCGAAGCTCGCTTGCCGATAAAAGCCTGGTCGCTGGCGATATTCACCACACTGCCGCGTTTGGCCGCCACCATATCCGGCAGCAAAGCCTGCATCAGGGCAAAAGGCGCCAGCACATTGATGCGGAACAGGCGTTCGGCATCGATCAGCGGCGTATCCAGCAGATTGCCCAGCAGAGTGATACCGGCATTGTTGACCAGAATATCGATGGCGCCAGCCCGGGCACGCAATTCGGCCACCCAGTCGGGAATGGCATCCAGCCGGTAAAGGTCCTGTTCGGGCAGATCGAAGCCATGCACTTCGGCGCCGCAGGCAGCCAGGGTCTCGGCAATCGCCGCGCCGATGCCACCCTTATGCCCGGTCACCAGGGCTCGCCGCCCTTTGAGGTCAACTAGGCTCAAATACTGTCTCCGTGCTGGCTTGCTAACATTATACTGACGTTCTCCGGCCCAGGATCAACACACCGCCTGGAAAATAAGCAAAGCCGCAGCCAGCCCGATTCCGCCCAAGGCTTCGGCAAGTCAATTAATTTCTCATAACATTCAAATAGTTGTAATAAGTCCAATGCCCCCATTGGCAGGACTGGCACGGCGACTGCATACTGTATGCGACCCGCTCTCCTGCCGCTCTGGTAGCCCCAATGAATGAGACCGTCGCCCTCCGATCCGCCGTGCTGAAACGCAGCACCACGACCGACGATGTGCGCGAGCGGCTGGCCGATGAAATCCTGCTCGGCCAGTTGGAACCCGGTTCGCGCCTGGACGAGCAAAGCCTGGCACAGCGTTTCGGCGTGTCGCGCACACCGGTGCGCGAGGCACTGAAGCAACTGGCCGTCACTGGTCTGGTCGAGGCCCGCCCGCATAAGGGCGTGGTGGTTTCGGCGGTAACGCCGGAGCGCCTGGCGCAGATGTTCGAGGCCATGGCCGATCTGGAAGCCGCCTGCGCCCGCCATACCGCTTTGCGTATGGATGATAGTGAGCGCCATGCGCTGACCTCGCTACATGCCTTGAGCCGCGAGGCGGCAACGGCTGGCGATTTCGAACGCTACGACCAGCTTAACCGCGATTTCCATGCCCTGATCCTGCGCGGTTGCCATAACGACTATCTCGCCGAAGCGGCGCAGAGCCTGCGGCTGCGCGTCACGCCGTTTCGCCGCGCGCAATTCCTCAACCCGGCGCGTATCGAAGAATCCTATGCCGAGCATGAAGCCCTGGTGGCAGCCATTCTCGCCCGCGATGCCGATGCCGCCCAGGCCACCATGCGTGGCCATCTCGCCCAGGCCGGCGATGCCTCGGCCGAATTCCTCGCCCGTCCCAAACATCCGATCTGATCCAGCATGAGCAAAGAACCGCTTTTCACCACCCGCCCGGAAATCCGTGGCAATTTCGGCGTCGTCGCCTCCACCCACTGGATCGCCGCGCAAGCCGCCATGGGCGTGCTGGAGCGCGGCGGCAATGCCTTTGATGCCGCCGTCACCGCCGGCTTCGTGCTGCAGGTTGTCGAGCCGCATCTGAACGGCGCCGGCGGCGACCTGCCTGCCCTAATCTGGGATGCCAAGAAGCAGAAGATGGATGTGCTGTGCGGCCAGGGTCCCTCGCCCCGGGCCGCCACGCTGGATGCCTTCAGCAAGCTGGACCTCAAGCTGATCCCCGGCTCCGGCCTGCTGGCGCCCTGCGTGCCCGGCGCCATGGATGCCTGGCTGCTGATGCTGCGCGACCACGGCACCATTTCGGTGGCCGAGGCTTTAGCGCCTGCGATCCATTATGCCGGCCAGGGCTATCCGCTGGTGCATCGCATCGTCGATACCATCGCCACCGTGACCGAGCTGTTCCGCGATGAGTGGCAAACCTCCGCAGCCATCTATCTGCCGCATGGCAACCTGCCGCGCCCGCTGCAGATGTTCCGCAATCCGGCGCTAGCGGCTTTTTATGAAAAGCTGGCGAAGATCGGCAGCGAGGCTGCGGGCAGCCGCGAAACCAAGGTGGATGCCGTGCGCAAGGCCTGGAGCGAAGGCTTCGTGGCCGAGCGCATCGACCGTTTCTGCCGCGAGACCGAGGCGATGGATGCTTCCGGCCGCCGGCATCGCGGCCTGCTCACCGGCGCCGACATGGCCGGCTGGCAGGCAAGCTGGGAAGCGCCGCTGACCTATGATTACAAAGGCTGGACGGTGGCGAAATGCGGCCCCTGGAGTCAGGGACCGGCCTTCCTGCAGCAACTGGCTTTGCTGCGCTATTTCGATCTCGACAAGATGGACCCGGTGGGGCCGGACTTCGTGCATGTGGTGGCGGAAGCCACCAAGCTGGCCTTCGCCGACCGCGAAGCCTGGTATGGCGACCCCAATGCCGTGGCGGTGCCGATGCAGGCGCTGCTGTCGGATACCTATAACGCCGCCCGCGCCAAGCTGATCGGCGAACGCGCATCGCTGGAACTGCGTCCCGGCAACCCGGATGGAGGCAGCGCGAAACTCGCCAGCGTGAAGGCCGATGTCGGCATGGCCGCCGGTGTCGGCGAACCGACTGTCGGCAATCTCGATCCGGTGCCGAACAAGCGCGGCGCCGCCAGCGGCGATACCTGCCATGTCGATGTGATCGACCGCTGGGGCAACATGGTGGCGGCAACGCCTTCCGGCGGCTGGCTGCAAAGCTCGCCGGTGATCCCGGAATTCGGCTTCTGCCTCGGCACCCGCGCGCAGATGTTCTGGCTGGAAGACGGCCTGCCCAATTCCTTGCGGCCAGGCGTTCGTCCGCGCACCACACTTTCGCCCTCCATGGTGCTGAAGGATGGCCAGCCGGCCATGGCGTTCGGCACCCCCGGCGGCGATCAGCAGGATCAATGGTCGCCGCAGCTTTTCCTCAAAATCGCGCATCATGGCCTGAACCTGCAGGAAGCCATCGACAACCCGGCCTTCCATTCCGAGCATTTCCCCTCCTCCTTCTATCCGCGCAAGGCTAAGCCCGGCTTCCTGGCACTGGAAGGCCGCTTCCCCAAGGCAACGATTGAAGAGCTGCGCCGGCGCGGCCATGACGTGCATGTCGGTGGCGACTGGTCAGAGGGCCGGCTCTGTGCCACCGCCATCGAGCAGACGCCGGAAGGCACGGTGCTGAAAGCCGGCGCCAATCCGCGCGGCATGCAGGGCTATGCGGTCGGACGATGATGGACCGTGCCAGTGAAAAGTGGGGACGCTGACGCATGACTTGGTCGATCGTCGCCCGCGATCCTGCTTCCGGCGCCTTCGGCGTTGCCGTCACCACCAAATTCTTTGCCGTCGGCGCGCTCTGCCCCCATGCCATGGGCGGCATCGGCGCCCTGGCAACCCAGGCCCTGGTCAATCCCACCTGGGGACCGCGCGGCTTGGCCTTGCTGCGTGAAGGCGCGGCGGCGCAGGCCGTGCTGGATCAGCTTGTTGCTTCCGATGATGGCCGCGCCACGCGGCAATTGCACCTCATCGACAACCAGGGCCGCACGGCCCAGCATACCGGCAGCGACTGCATCGGCTGGTGCGGCCATCTCGCCGGCAACGGCTTCTCGGTGGCCGGCAACATGCTGGCCGGCGAAGCGGTGATTGGCGCCACGGCGCAGAGCTTTGCAAACTCGGCCAAGCCGTTCGCCGAACGGCTGGTCGATGCATTGGATGCCGGTCAGGCCGAGGGTGGTGACAAGCGCGGCAAGCAATCGGCGGCATTGATCGTTTATGGCTCGGAGGATTACCCGGAATTGTCGCTGCGCGTAGACGATCATGCCGAGCCACTGACCGAACTGCGCCGGCTATACGAAATCTCGCAGGGCCGCTTTGCCGCCTTTCGCAAATTCATGGCAACGCGTGCCAATCCTTCCGGCATCTATGATCGCGCGGTGATCGAAGCCGAGGCGCAGAAGCTCGAAGCGCAAGCGCGGGGAGCGGCCTGATGGCTTTGCTCGAAGTCGAGAATCTGCATACCTATTTCCAGGTCGATGGCGGCGAATTCCGCGCCGTCGAAGGCGTCAGCTTCCAGGTCGAATCCGGCCGCACGCTCGGCATTGTCGGCGAAAGCGGCTGCGGCAAATCGGTTACCTCGCTCAGCGTGATGGGCCTGCTGGCCAAGCCGGCCGGCCGCATCGCGCAAGGCAATATCCGTTTTGACGGCACCGACCTGCTCGCTTTGCCCGATGCCGCCATGCGCGACCTGCGCGGCAACCGGGTGGCGATGATCTTCCAAGAGCCGATGACCTCGCTGAACCCGGCCTACACCATCGGCGACCAGATCATGGAAGGCCTGCAGCGGCACAAGAACCTGTCGCCCACTGAAGCACGCGCACAGGCCATCGAAATGCTGCGCCGCGTGCGCATCCCGGCGCCGGAACAGCGCGTGGACGATTACCCGCACAAACTTTCCGGCGGCATGCGCCAGCGCGCCATGATCGCCATGGCCCTGGCTTGTGACCCGCAATTGCTGATCGCCGATGAACCGACCACGGCGCTGGACGTAACCGTGCAGGCACAGATCCTGGACCTGCTGCGCGGCCTGCAACGTGATTTCGGCACAGCGATCATGCTGATCAGCCACGATCTCGGCGTCATCGCCGAAATGGCTGACAGCGTGGCGGTGATGTATGCTGGCCGTGTTGTCGAGGAAGCGCCGGTGGCGGCGTTGTTCGACGCGCCGCAGCATCCCTATACCATCGGCCTGCTCGGCTCAATCCCCCGGCTTGAGACCGAGCAGGATCGCCTTGCCGCCATCGAGGGCAGCGTGCCTGATCCGATGAATCCGCCGCAGGGCTGCCGCTTCCATCCGCGCTGTCCGTTTGTGGGCGAAGAATGCCTGAAAGCCGAACCGAGCTTGCGCGACATGGCACCGGGCCATCGCGTTGCCTGCTGGAAGGCGCCGCTATGACCGCCCTACTGGAAGTGGAGAACCTGTCCAAGCGCTTCACCGCGCGCAGCAACTGGTATGGCAAGCCAACGGCTTTCCTGAGTGCGGTAGACGATATCAGCTTCACGCTTGATGCCGGCGAGACATTGGGCATCGTTGGCGAGTCCGGCTGCGGCAAATCCACTACCGGACGGCTGGTGCTGCGGCTGCTGGAAACCTCTGGCGGCCGCATCCGCTACGATGGCCGCGACATCACGGCGCTGGAAGGTGAACAACTCCGCGCGTTGCGCCGCGACATGCAGCTGGTATTCCAGGATCCTTACGCCTCGCTTAATCCGCGCATGACGGTGGCAGATATCCTGACCGAGCCGCTGATGCTGCATGGCCTGGTGCCACCGGCGAAGCGGCCCGAGCGCGTGGCGGAATTGCTGCGCCTGGTCGGCCTGAGCCCGGATCATGCGCGGCGCTATCCGCATGAATTCTCCGGCGGCCAGCGCCAGCGCATCGGCATTGCGCGCGCTTTGGCCGTGGAGCCGAACCTGATCGTCTGCGATGAGGCAGTATCGGCGCTGGATGTTTCGGTACAGGCACAGGTGCTGAACCTGCTGCGTGATCTGCAGCGGCGGCTGAACCTCGCCTATATCTTCATCGCCCATGATCTGGCCGTGGTGCGCCATATCGCCGACCGGGTAGCGGTGATGTATCTTGGCCGCATCGTCGAGATCGCGCCGACGCGGCAGCTTTTTGCGCAACCGCGCCACCCCTATACCCGCGCCCTGCTCTCCGCCATCCCGGTGCCGAACCCGCAGGCCGACCGCCAGCGCAGCATCCTGGGTGGCGATGTGCCAAGCCCGCTCAATCCGCCGAGCGGCTGCCGCTTCCATACCCGCTGCGCTTTTGCCACGCCGCTGTGCAGCCAGGAAACCCCACTGCTGGAAGATGGCGTCGCCTGTCATCACTGGCGCAATCTGCCGCCGGCAGCGCCATTGCCTTCCGAAGGCACCACGGCGGGCGCCGAACGCCTGCGCCGCCTGCAAGCCAAATTCCTTCAACCCACCCCTTCTTTGGAAATCAGTGCGCAACCGTAAAAACGGAGGAACAACGTGATGTTTAAGCGAACCCTGATGGCCATCCTGCTTGCCAGTTCGGTGGCAATGCCGGCAGCGGCGCAAACCTTGAAGTTTGGCCTGGCCGAGGACCCGGACGCACTGGATCCAACGCTGGCCCGCACTTTTGTCAGCCGCGTGGTGTTCTCGGCACTGTGCGACAAGCTGGTGGATATCGCCCCGGATCTTTCCGTGGTGCCGCAATTGGCCACCGAATGGGCCTGGTCGGCCGATAACAAGGCGCTGACCATGAAGCTGCGCCCGGGCGTGACGTTCCATGACGGCGAAAAATTCGACGCCGAAGCCGTGAAGTACAATATCGAGCGGCACAAGACCATGCAGGGCTCGCAGCGCCGCGGCGAGCTTTCCGCCGTCACCACCGTCGAGGTGGTCGATCCGCTGACCGTGAAGCTCAACACCTCGGCGCCCTTCGCGCCACTGCTGGCCACGCTTACTGATCGCGCCGGCATGATGATCTCGCCCAAGGCCGGTGCCGCGCTGGGCGACAAGTTCGCCACCGCGCCGGTCTGCGCCGGCCCGTTCAAGTTCGTCGAACGCGTAGCGCAGGACCGCATCGTGGTCGAGAAATATGACGGCTACTGGAACAAGGCCAATGTGCATTTCTCGCGCATCGAGTTCCGCCCGTTCATCGATGCCACCGTGCGCTTCGCCAATCTGCGTTCCGGCCAGCTTGATATCCTGGAGCGCCTGGCTGCCACCGACGCCGCGGCCGTGCAGAAGGACAAGAAACTGAAATTCGGCTCCATCACCGAAATCGGCTATTACGGCATCACCATCAATATCGGCAAGAGCGACAAGGCGAAGTCGCCGATCGGCTCCAATGCCAAGATCCGCGAAGCGTTTGAACTCTCGCTGGATCGCCAGGGCATCAACCAGGTGGTGTTCGATGGCCTGGCCACGCCGGGCAATCAGTGGGTTGCTCCGGGCAATGCCAATTACGCCAAGGCGGTGCCAGTGCCGAAGCGCGATGTCGCCAAGGCCAAGGCTTTGCTGAAGGAAGCCGGCAACCCGAACCCGGTGGTGAATCTGGTGACGCCGACCACCACGGACGCGCGCAACATCGCCCAGGTGGTGCAGGCGATGGCGAAGGAAGCCGGTTTCGATGTGCGCATCCAGGCCACTGAATTCGCCACCTCGCTGAACATGGCCGACAAGGGCGATTTCGAGGCTTATATCCTGGCCTGGAGCGGCCGCCCCGACCCGGATGGCAACCTCTACAGCTTCCATGGCTGCAAGCAGCCGCTGAACTATTCCGGCCTGTGCAATCCGGCGCTGGACGAGGTGCTGAACGACAGCCGCCTGACCACCGACATCGCCCAGCGCCGCAAGGCCTGGGAGAGCGCGGCCAAGATCGTGCTGGCCGAGCGCCCGATCATCTACCTGCTGCATCGCAAGTGGCTGTGGGCCTATAACACCAAGCTGACCGGCTTCAAGGAATACCCGGACGGTCTGCTGCGTTTCGTCGGCATGAAGCTGAGCTGATAGATTAAGGAGCGGCGGGTGCGGGCAACCGCATCCGCCGATTTCATATGCTGCGTTTCCTGGTCCGCCGCGTCGCCATCCTGCTGCCGACACTGCTGTTCGTGTCGATCATCATCTTCGGGCTGCAGCAATTGCTGCCCGGCGATCCCGCCATTGCCATGGCCGGCGAGGAGCGCGACCCCGAAACCATCGAGCAGATCCGCGAGAAGTATAACCTGAACAAGCCGATCCCGGTGCGTTACTGGCTGTGGATCAGCGGCGTGCTGCAGGGCGATTTCGGCGAGTCGATCCGCATCCAGTTGCCCGTCTCCCAGTTGCTGGTGGAGAAACTGCCCGTCACCATCGAACTCGCCGTGCTGGCGATGCTGGTGGCACTGATCATCGGCATCCCCGCCGGCATCATCTCGGCGCTCTATAATGGCCGCTGGCCGGATTATGTTGCCAATGTCGTCGGCCTCTGGGGGCTGTCGACGCCGAATTTCTGGCTCGGCATCATGCTGATCCTGCTGTTTTCCGTTGAACTTGGCTGGCTGCCCGCCTCCGGCTATGTCGAGCCGGGCGAAGACCTGCTCGGCAATCTGGAAGCCATGATCATGCCGGCCTTCGTGCTCGGCAACGGCATCGCGGCGGTGATGATGCGCCATACCCGCAGCGCCATGCTGCAGGTGTTGAGCAGCGATTATATCCGCACCGCACGGGCCAAGGGCCTTTATGAACGCATGGTGATTTTCAAGCACGCGCTGCGCAATGCTGCCGTGCCGGTGATCACGCTCGGCGCGCTGGAATTCGGCCAGTTGCTTTCGGGTGCCGTGCTCACCGAGCAGATTTTCTCCATCCCCGGCTTCGGCAAGCTGATCGTGGATGCGGTGTTCAACCGCGATTATGCGGTTGTTCAAGGCGTGGTGCTGTGCACCGCCACGGCCTATATCCTGCTGAACCTGCTGGCCGATATCGCCTATTTCCTGGTCAATCCGAGGCTGCGGTCATGAGCGCTGCAACCGCCACGCTGAACAAGGCGCGCGAAGAAAGCCCGATGCGGCGCGCCTTCCGCCGCCTGCTGCGGCGCAAGGGCGCGGTGGTCGGCCTCGTCATTGTCTGCCTGTTCATCGTCGTTGCCGCCTTCGCTGAATTCGTCGCGCCCTATGATCCGATTGCCGCCGACTGGAGCGCTTTGCGCGGCGCGCCAAGCTGGGCGCATCCCTTCGGCGGCGACGAACTGGGGCGAGATGTACTCAGCCGCGTGATCCATGGCGCGCGTGCCTCGCTGCTGGCCGGCGTGATCTCGGTGGCACTGGCTCTGCTACTCGGCATCCCGATCGGGCTGCTCTCGGGTTATGCCGGCGGGCTGCTGGATGGCATCATCATGCGCATCATCGATGCCATGCTGGCAGTGCCGTTCCTGATCCTGGCCATCGCGCTGGCCGCCTTCCTGGGGCCGAGCCTGACCAATGCGATGATCGCCATCGGCCTTTCGGCCACACCGATCTTCGTGCGCCTGACCCGCGCCCAGGTGCAAGCGGTTATGGTGGAGGATTACATCGAGGCGGCACGCGCCGTCGGCAATCCGCCGGCCCGCATCGCCTTCCGCCATGTGCTGCCGAATATCGTGCCGGCCCTGATGGTGCAGGCGACCCTGACCATCGCCTCGGCCATCATCGCCGAGGCCAGCCTGTCCTTCCTTGGGCTGGGCCAGCAGCCGCCTTCTCCAAGCTGGGGCAGCATGCTGAACTCGGCCAAGGATTTCCTCAGCCAGGCGCCGTGGATGGCGGTGTGGCCGGGGATCTCGATCTTCGTCGTGGTGCTGTCGTTCAACCTGCTCGGCGACGGCCTGCGCGATGCGCTGGACCCGAGGCATAGGGGTTAAAATATCGTCATGCTCCGCGAAGGCGGAGCATGACGTTTTTTGTAACTAAGCCTCCAGCTCCTCGCGCAGCATCTCCAGGCGCAGCCATTCCTCCTCGGCTTCCGACAAGGCAGCCTGGGCCGCATCAAGGGCTGCGGCGGCTTTGCTGAAAGCACTGGCATCGCGGGCGAAGAGCTGCGGATCGGCGAGCTTGGCCTGGGCCGTGGCGATATCGGCCTGCAACTGCTCCATGCGCTTGGGCAGGGTTTCCAGCGCGTGCTTCTCCTTGAAGCTGAGCTTGCGCTTGCGTTCGCTTGGTTGCGCTGCCGGGGTCTTTTCGGCTTTCTCGGCCTTTTCGGCAACACGCTTGGCGGTGACGCCCTGGCCGCGCTGCGTCGCCATGTCGGAATAGCCGCCGGGATAGAGCTGCCAGCGGCCATCGCCCTCGAAGCCGAGCACCGCGCTACAGGTGCGGTCGAGGAAATCACGATCATGGCTGACCAGCAGCACGGTGCCGGGATAGTCACCGATCATCTCTTGCAGGAGATCGAGCGTTTCGAGATCGAGATCGTTGGTCGGCTCGTCGAGCACCAGCAGGTTGGACGGCATCGCCAGTGCGCGCGCCAGCATCAGCCGGCCGCGTTCGCCGCCCGACAGCACACCCACCGGCGTGCGTGCCTGCTCCGGCCCAAAGAGGAAATCCTTCATGTAGCCGATGACATGGCGCAAGCTATCACCCACCTGCACCTGATCGCCGCGCCCGCCGGTAAGCGTATCGGCCAGGCTCATCGCGGGATCCAGCGCCTCGCGCTTCTGATCCAGGGTCACCATCTGCAGATTGGCGCCGAGCTTGATCTTGCCCTGATCCGGCGGCAGCGCGCCGGTGAGCAGGTTGATCAGCGTGGTCTTGCCGGCGCCATTCGGCCCGATGATACCGAGCCGGTCGCCGCGCCGCACGCGCACGGACAAATCCCGGATCACGGCATTGTCGCCATAGCTCTTGGCGATATTTTCCGCATCCACCACCAGCTTGGCCGAGAGTTCAGCCTCGGTGACGGTGAAGTTCACCGCGCCGGCCACCTTGCGCTGGTCGCGGCGTTCTTTGCGCAGATCCTGCAAGCCGCGCAGGCGGCCCATGTTGCGCTTGCGCCTGGCGGTGACACCATAGCGCAGCCAGTCGAGTTCGGCGGCGATCTTGCGGTCGAGCTTGTGGCGCTCGACTTCCTCCTGCTCCAGCCAGGTGTCGCGCCAGGTCTCGAAAGCAGCGAAGCCCTGATCCAGCGAGCGGGTTTCGCCACGATCCAGCCACAGCGTGCGGCGTGTGAGGTTGCTCAAGAATCGCCGGTCATGGCTGATCAGCACCAGGGCGGAATTCATCCCGGCCAGTTCGCGCTCCAGCCATTCGATGGCCGGCAGATCAAGGTGATTGGTCGGCTCGTCCAGCAGCAGGATATCGGGACTCGGCGCCAGCGTGCGGGCCAGCGCCGCGCGGCGTGCCTCGCCACCAGATAGGCGCGCCGGGTCTTCCTCGCCGCTCAAGCCCAGTTCACTCAGCAGCGTGCGGGCGCGATGGGCATCATCGCCCGGCGCCAGCCCGGCTTCGACATAGGCCAGGGTGCTGGCGAAGCCGCGAAAATCCGGCTCCTGCGGCAGGTAGCGCAAGGTGACGCCCTGCTGCAAGGCGCGCTCGCCCTTGTCCGGCTGCACGGTTCCGGCGGCGATCTTCAACAGCGTCGATTTGCCCGACCCGTTGCGCCCGACCAGACAGAGCCGGTCATTCGGCAACACGGAAAATTCGGCGCCCGACAACAGAGCCGGGCCGCCGAAACTCAACTGCACATCACGCAGGATAAGAAGCGGTGCGGCCACTAGAGTTTTTCCGCTCCCACGCGCACCTGCATCTTGCCGAAATTATCGCCGCGCAGCATGCCGGAGAAAGCGGCGGGTGCATTCTCCAGGCCATCGACGATATCCTCGCGATACTTGATCTGGCCGGATTTCAGCCAGGCCGCCATGCGCGGCAGGGCGATGTGATAGCGCGAGACATAATCGAACACGATGAAGCCGCGCATGGTGACGCGCTTGCCAACAAACAGGCCGAGCAGGCGCGGCCCCATCTCCGGCGCCGCCAGGCTGGTCTGCGATACCGAACCACAGAGCGCGATGCGGCCGAAGAAATTCATCTGCTTGAACACCGCATCGGCCACCACGCCGCCGACATTATCGAAATAGACATCGACGCCAGCCGGTGCCGCCGCCTTGAGCGCCGCATCCAGGTCGCCGGCCTTGTAATCGACGCAGGCATCGAAGCCGAGGCTTTTGACGAAGGCGCATTTCTGCTCGCCGCCGGCGATACCGACGACGCGGCAACCGGCGATCTTGGCAAGCTGCCCCACCGCCTGGCCGACGGCGCCCGAGGCCGCCGAGACCACAACGGTTTCGCCGGCCTTCACGCCCGCCACATCGAACAGGCCGAAATAGGCGGTCATGCCCGGCATGCCCAGGATCGAGTTCGACCACGAAATCGGGCCGAGGCTGGTGTCGATCTTGCGCAGGTCGGCGGCTTGCGCGATGGCATATTGCTGCCAGCCGAGGCTGCCTTCCACGATCTCGCCGGGCTTGAAATCGGGATGCTCGGAGGCCACCACTTCGCCGACAATGCCGCCGGCCATCACGCCGCCGATGGCCACGGGGGGCGCATAGGACGGCACATCCTTCATGCGGCCGCGCATATAGGGATCGAGCGAGAGATAGATCGCCCGCACCAGGATTTCGCGATGCTTGGGCTGCGACATGGCCACGGTCTCAAGCCGGAAATCATTCGGCGAAACCTCGGCCGGCGGGCGGGCGGCAAGCACAACGCGGCTATAGCTGGCGGGCAGGGACATGGCTTCCTCTCCAGGGTGATTTTTCAGGTGGCGGCAATCTAGGGCGATGCCCCGCAATCTCCTAGTATTTGGCGGCGCTTTGCATGTGGGAGGCTTGGCTGCTGCCTGATCATGCCTATGCCGCCGTGTTTTGCCTTATGCCGGCTTGTCTTGCCTTAGCCAGGGCAGGTTATTTTGCTGATTTTCCAATATAAACTGTCCGCATATGCCCCATCATGCTCGCAACAGACACGCCGGCATTATTGCCAGCTTGCGCCCGCCTCGATTTGCCTTCCCAAAGCTTCCGCTTTGTTCCCGGACATTCGCAGGTTTTTGTCACAGCAAATGCCGCTGCGGCTGGCCGGGTTTGAAAGCATAGCATAATGTTCTATATTTGTTCTGATAAATCGGCGATTATATACTTGACTGAACGGTGAGATATGGAAAAGATTAATTCTTCTTTGCGTCATTTGAACGCCCTTGCATTGCTGAATCTTTCTGAGCCTGTCGCTCAAGACGCTTCCGCTGCCGTTGCTGATCCAACTCCTGTTGTTTGGGTGTCGGTGTCGGGGCACCCCCTTGGGCTGCCAGAGCCTTTGCTAAATGAAAGTTTGTATTCTCTTCATCTAGGAATGATGGAACGTGTTCCGCTGGGGGATTATGCAAAGGCGGTGGCTCATATTTTATCGGGACTGGCCAATCAAGGGCTGCTGCATTTCCCTGCCGACGGGAGAGGTGTTGGTCAAGATAAAGTAGATATTCCCTAGTATATCCAAAAAAACCTAGCTGTATTTCAAGAAGTGGCACATCGACATGTCGATGATGGTGATGCAATGGGCGCCATTGAGACGATTGAACATCGACAAAAAACAATCCATCAACAGGATGATCAACCCAATTACAATGAGCATACTGATTGCGAATTTTGAGGCAGTGCATAATTGCGGAAAATGCAGTAGCACCCTCTTCACCAAGTCCGACAGATTCAAGACCATTACGCATTAAACACTCCGCTACTTCCAGTCTAGAAGATGTCATGCGTAAGCGATAAAGTGACTCAAAAGTACTGTTGCTATTGTCAGAAGCAGAATTAGCTATACTGCAAAAAAGAAGCTCTAATTCTCCAAACGATGACAAGATAAGCCCGATAATTTTTGCGTGTTCTGGCAGTCTGTCAAAAGCTGGATTTACTGTGTACATGAATGGTCCCCTTTTTTAAGGAAGCATATCCAGTCAATCCTCAGGAGTCTTATGAAAGATGCAAAACGAAGACAAACAGCGAGACGAGGTATTGAAGCGTATGCTCAATACCCCTCCCAAGCCGCATAAGCCTAAAGAGGAAAAAGCTAAGAGTCTCGCGAAGAAAGACGCTTCTTCCATCGGGCAATCCAGCCGCGCAGCACGCGGCGGGTCATCTTCTTCTTAGGCGGCAGCGCCGTTAGTCCGCCGATAGGTCAGGCGCTTGCCTTCCGCACCCAGAAGGGCCAAATCGCGGCGTTCGCTATCGCTGATTTCCAGCGAAGCGCGGTTGTTATAGCGGAAGTCAAATTCGACAAGGTAGCGGTGCAAGTGGTTTTCGCCGCACTGCTGATAAACACCGCGCATGCCGCGCTTGAAGATGCTGAAAAAGCCTTCAACGGTATTGGTCGAAACCTTGCCGCGAGCATATTCCTTTTTGCTGTGCTGGACGGTTTCATGGCTTTGGAAAATCTTACCAATGCGGGTGTAGTGGTGCGCCTCGTCCGTCATTAGGGCGCTCTCGCGGGCAAGGTTCTCACGCAGCACACGCTGGATTTCCGGCAGTCGCAGATTTTCGACCTTGATTGAGCGGGCCTTTCCGCCGCGCTCTACCAGCGTCACGATCTTCTTCATATCGCCGTAACCGCGCTTCTGCTGCCAGCCCTTTTCGTTGCTGAACTCGTGGCCCTGCTGCCCAAGGAAAGTCTCGTCAACCTCTACAGTCTTGCCGCTACCACCCAGCGGGCCGGTCGGGGTTTCAATCATAGACTCGCGAATACGGTGCGCCATGAACCAAGCCGACTTGTAGGTTACGCCCAGCATGCGGTGAAGCTGGTGCGCGCTCATGCCCTTCTTGGAAGCGCAAAGCAGGTGGGTTGCCAGCACCCACTTGTGCAACGGGATATGGCTGCGCTCGTACACGGTGCCCACGCGGACGGTGAATTTCTTGCGGCAGTCCGGGCAATGATACCAGCCGCACCCCATGCTCTTGCCGCCCAGCGCCTTGGCATTACCCACCACGCCGCAATAGGGGCAGATAACCACACCATTGGGCCAACGGATGCGCTCCAGGTGCAGCCGGGCGGCGGTTTCGTCGGTGAAGATGGGATTGGTCAGGTCGGTCATGGGCTTATCTCCTGAGCCCAAAAGTACCCCGACCTGGCCGTTCAGTCAAGTATATAATCGCCGATAAATCGGTATTGCTCACCCATCTGAAAAGATAAAGCAGGCGTGGAAGGCCGGCTTATTGCTTCTCGCAGGCGGCAATATCCTGCGAACCGAGAGAGCAGACCAGGCCATTGGTGGCATCGAACGTGTTGTAGGAACGCCGCCGCACCGAAATGCCGGTGGAAAAACGGATGCCGCCGGCGGCGCTGCGCCAGGCCGTTATCCCATTGGAAAAGCGGTAATTGCCCTCGGCATCCTTGCTCACCTCGGTGAAGTTGGTGAAGCGCAAGGTATCGTCGCCAATCAATGCAGCGCCGAGGCCATTGCTGCAAAGCGTGCCGCCCTCCTCCCGCAGCCGGCAGAAAAACGGCTCCGGCTTGCCGGACAGGATCATGGAGAGAATGGCGACTTCAAGGATGCTGAACATGGCCGGTATTTTCACGAGTTCCGGCAGCAGGGCAAGCGGCAGCGTTGGTTCGTGCAATCTACGTCTTAGATGTCGGTGTTCGCTTGGCCGAGTATCTCAGCATTATCTAGATGTCTATGTCGCAAGGGCACATATTCTGTCCTACTTTAGCGATCTACAGCCGATCATGAGAAAACTTTCCATTCATTTGCGCGAAGAAGTTGATTTTCTCATCAACAAGATCAGCGCACATGCCTAAAGTCTTCTTTATTACATCGCGCTTCATTTTCTTAGAATCTGCTTTGAACATGAGATGATAAAAAGAGGTCCACAACACAACTGAATCGTCAAAATTTATTTTATTCACGGGCCCAGCGACCGAGTAGCAATCCCCGTGGGAAAATATCTCTCTGGCAAGAGAGGCTGTAGCTGCCTGACATGTAGAGAGAAAAAGGCGGCGGCGATCCAGTGCCGGAGCAACGATATCCGCAAACTCCTTCCTACTCAAATTATCCAGTGTGGTGGAGACGCCGTGTAGGCTGCCATGACATGAAATATGCAGGTACCGATATTCACTATCCTCAAATTCGTCAATGAAATGCTGAAGTTCCGTCGCCGTGCGTACATAATGATAGATAGGATTTTTCAACGACATGCGAAGGGCACGATAAATCATCCTGCCCTCTCGGTAATTTTTCTCTTCGTCAAACTTGAGTGACTCGATTA
Source organism: Ferrovibrio sp. (assembly GCF_965278975.1). GTDB lineage: Bacteria > Pseudomonadota > Alphaproteobacteria > Ferrovibrionales > Ferrovibrionaceae > Ferrovibrio. The sequence continues at coordinate 2,553,052 of NZ_OZ257126.1, read as the reverse complement.
TGAAAACCTCGGGCTTTGTCATGACTCCTCCATCATGCCGACCGGTAAGGCAGAAATCTTTGACTGAAGGCTTCAAGGTTTCTCCTACCCGCTCCTTTCGATAAGATGATGTTTGTCAGATGAATGGCATATCCCGCTACGAAAACGACAGATAGAAAAAAGGGCACCTGCAGCAAAAGGCTTTGGATTATAGAAAATTTTAGGCTTTTTAATTTGAATGATGTGGTTTGACCAAAGCTCTCGCTGATACCATTTAAGATGAGCACAAAAAATATCATTGTCAGAACAATAGAAATAACGACCTTGAAAATTTCTCGACCAGTCAAAGGGCTTACCTGTCGAAGATGTATTGCTAGCAAAGGTGCGAACAGGAAAAGCGCAGGGACTGACAGCCAATGCAGCATCTGCATATGCAGTGCCAGATCGAGACGTGGAACTGCAACTGGCTCCGCACCAGCAAAACGAATGGCATGCACCTGCCGCATTTCATCAAAGGTGGAGAGATGGCGGCTAAAATACTCTACCATCGGCGCGGTGAACCCTAGCCAGGCATCCAATACACCCGGCGCCCAGGCCTGAAGCGCGGCATAACCCAGCCGGATCAGCAGCGGGGCGAAAACCAGCAGCACACCAGCCCAGATGTTGCGCCGGTAATTATACCGCAGCAGATCCGGACGGTCCTTATGCCGCAGTATCTGCCGCCAGCCGAGCAGCAGCAGCAAGCCCATGCCAAGCAGCGCACCCTTCCAGCCGGCAATCACCAGGCAATACAGCCCCACTACCAGCAACCGGCCCAGCAGCGTGCCGAGCATCACTTCCACCTGGCAGTAATACAGTTCCTGCGGCCCCAGCCCTTCGGCCATCGGCACAAAGGCCGATGCGGGCGCTGGCTGTGTTTCCGCTGCTTCGGCGCTCACGCCCGTCTCTCCTCATCAATGCCCAGGCCCATGTTACAGCCTCTGCGTTTACGATGATAAGGGATTTCGCCTTTTGCGACGCTATTTAGGCGCCAAATCTCGCCAGCCGGCAGAAAACGGCTCAGGCAGAGGATAGCAGCAGGCCGTCATGCTCGCGCAAGCGAGCATCCCATTTAACTTACATGCCGAACCAAAACAAATGGGACCCTCGCTTTCGCGAGGGTGACGGCAGGACGTAGAAGAAATTATTTACATTTAATTTTGTATTTAATTTTATTCATTCATTATGATATGTGCATTGCCCGTAAGGTACGACCGCCGCCGGATAATCGAGCGGTTCAGACCTCTGGGGAGAGTAAAGATGATTAAGCTGTCTCGTCGCTTAGCTCTGGGCGCCGCTGCCCTGCTGGGCCTTGCTGCCGCGCTACCCGCGCAGGCTCAAGTGAAGGAAATCCGCATCGACTGGGCGACCTATAACCCGGTGGGCCTGGTGCTGAAGGACAAGGGCCTGCTGGAGCAGGAATTCAAGGCCGATGGCATCAGCATCCGCTGGGTGCAGTCGCTGGGCTCGAACAAGGCGCTGGAATTCCTCAATGCCGACAGCCTGGATTTCGGCTCGACGGCGGGCGCCGCCGCCCTGATCGGCAAGATCAACGGCAACCCGATCCGCTCGGTCTATGTCTATTCCCGCCCGGAATGGACCGCCCTGGTGGCGCCGAAGGGCAGCAGCATCACCAAGCCCGCCGACCTCAAGGGCAAGCGCATCGCCGTCACCCGCGGCACCGATCCGCATATCTTCCTGATCCAGGCCCTGGCCGGCGCCGGCCTTTCGGAAAAGGACGTGAAGATCGTGCTGTTGCAGCATCCCGATGGCCGCCTGGCCTTGCAGCGCGGCGACGTGGATGCCTGGGCTGGCCTGGATCCGCTGATGGCCGCTGCCGAGGTGGATGAAGGCGCCACCTTGTTCTATCGCCGCCCGGAACTGAACAGCTGGGGCGTGCTGAATGTGCGCGAGGAATTCGCCGCCAAGAACCCGGCTCTGGTGAAGCGCGTGCTCGGCACGTATGAGAAGGCGCGCGAGCTGAGCATCAAGGAACCGGCAACGCTGAAAGCCTCGCTGCTTGCCGCCGCCAAGCTGCCCGAGCCGGTGATCGTGCGCCAGCTTGAGCGCACGGATTTGTCTGAAAGCAAAATCGGCGACAAGCAGAAGAAGACCATCCTGGATGCCGGCATCGCCTTGCAGCAGGCCGGTGTGATCGAGGCCAAGGTGAATGTGCAGGCCGTGGTGGATGCGCTGATCGACGGCAGCTATTCCGTGGCTGCGCGCTAAGCCGATGGCGGCAGCGGAAGTGGAAATCGCGGCGGCGCCGGAAGGCGCCGCTGTTGCCCCGGCCAGGCCCGCGCGCAAGCGCGGGCTGCGGCTTGGTCTTGGCTGGCTGATCGGCCTGGTGCTGCCACTGGGCCTCGCCCTGGGCTGGGAAGCCGCCGTGTCGCTCGGGCTTTCGCAAGGCCGCCTGCTGCCGCCACCAAGCCGCATACTCAGCACCTTCATTGCACTGGCCGAAAGCGGCACGCTGTGGGGCCATGTGCTGGCGACACTGGCCCGCGTCGGCGCCGGCTTCGGCATCGGCACCCTGGCCGGCACGGTGATCGGCGCGCTGGCCGGCTATTCCGGCCTGGCCCGCCGCCTGCTCGATCCCAGCCTGCAAGGCCTGCGCTCGATCCCGTCCATTGCCTGGGTGCCGCTGTTCATTCTCTGGCTTGGCATTTTCGAGGCCTCCAAAATCGCGCTGATCGCCGTCGGCGTGTTCTTCCCGGTCTATCTCGGCGTGCTGGGCGGGATTCTTTCCGCCGACCGCAAGATCGTCGAGGTCGGCCGCATCTTCCGCCTTTCCGGCTTCGCCCTGGTGCGCCGCATCCTGCTGCCCTCGATCCTGCCTTCCTATGTGATCGCGCTGCGCTCCGGCCTGGGGCTCGGCTGGATGTTCGTGGTGGCCGCCGAATTCATGGGCGCTTCCGAGGGGCTGGGCTACCTGCTGGTGGATGGCCAGCAGCTTGGCAAGCCGGACCAGATCGTGGCCGCGATTCTCGCTTTCGCCCTTCTCGGCAAGGCGGCGGATGCCTTGCTGGTGGCGCTGACCAAGCCCCTGCTGCGCTGGCAGGATGCCTATGCGGGAGGCCGCTGATGCTCAGCCTGCGCAACGTCACGAAAATCTATCCCAATGGCGAGCGCGCGCTCGACAATGTGAGCCTGGAAGTCGAGCAGGGCGAAATCCTCGCCGTGGTCGGCGGCTCCGGCTCGGGCAAGAGCACGCTGCTGCGCGCCATCGCCGGACTTGATCCGGCCTCGTCGGGCGAGGTGCGCATTGATGGCGACAGGGTGACGGCGCCGCATCCGCTGATCGGGCTGATCTTCCAGGAACCGCGCCTGCTGCCCTGGCTGAAAGTGGCCGACAATATCGCCTTCGGCATCGCCGACCTGCCTGAGAACGAACGCAAGCAGCGCGTCAGCGAAGCCCTGGCCCGTGTCGGCCTCGTCGGCGCCGCCGATAAATGGCCGCGCGAGCTTTCCGGCGGCATGGCGCAGCGCGTGGCGATTGCCCGCGCCCTGGTGGCGCGCCCGCGCGTGCTGCTGCTGGACGAACCCTTCTCGGCGCTGGACGCCATGACGCGCGCCAGCCTGCAGGATCATCTGGTGGATCTGTGGCATTACGACCGCCCGACCATGGTGCTGGTGACGCATGATATCGAGGAAGCCCTGGTGCTGGCCGACCGCGTGGTGGTGCTGAGTCCGAAGCCGGGCCGCATCGACGCGGTGATCGACATGAGCCTGGCCCGGCCGCGCGACCGCGACGGCGCCGATTTCGAGGCGATCAAGCGGCGGCTGCGCCAGGCACTCGACCGCTCGCTGAAGCCGCGCCCGAGCGGCGAGGAACTGGCGCCCGCGCTGGCAATCTGATCAAGTACCGCCCCAAACTTTAAGCAAGCAGTGAGGAAACACATCATGGATGCAGACGCGCTCCGCGCCATGCAGGCGCCGCTCAAGCAGCAATACCGCGACACGCCCGAGGCCGCGATCATCACCCTGAAAGCGGAAGGCCATGTCGATGACCAGGCGATTGCCTGCCGCATCGATACCGCCCGTGCCGTGGCCGTGGCCGGCCTGCATCCGGCCACCGGCGGCAGTGGCATGGAACTCTGCTCCGGCGACATGCTGCTGGAAGCCCTGGTGGCCTGCGCCGGCGTGACCTTGAAGGCCGTATCCACCGCCATCGGCGTGACGCTGAAGGATGCCAAGGTGGTGGCCGAGGGCGACCTGGATTTCCGTGGTACGCTCGGCGTTGCCAAGGATGCGCCGGTCGGCTTCGCCGCCATCCGGCTGCGCTTCGAGATCGACACTGATGCGAGCGAGGAACAGGTGGCGCAGCTGATCAAGCTGACCGAACGCTATTGCGTGGTGTTCCAGACCATCGCCGCCAAGCCGCAGCTTGATGTGAGCGTAAAGCGCGCGGCGTAAGGCCTCATCTCGTCATGCCCGCGAAGGCGGGCATCCCATTACAAATGGGACCCTCTGTAAGCGCGCGAACGCCTAACGGCGTTCGTGGGTGCACAGGCCCGAAGGGCTGGCGCGAGGGTGACAAAAACCAGTTCGCCCACAACAACAAATCGTCATGCCCTGCCTCCGCAGGGCATGACGATTTGTTGCTTTAGGAACAGGCGTTACGAAACTACTGCGCCGGCTCGATGCGCAGGATACGGCCTTCGGGGTTATCCGTGGCGAGATAGAGGAAGCCATCCGGCCCGGCCCGCACATCGCGGTAATTCTCGCGGATTGCTTTCAGCATGACTTCCTCGCGCATCACGCGGCCGTCCTCGATTTCCAGCCGGTGCAGCGTGTTGAATTTCAGCGAGCCGACGAACAGGTTGCCGCGCCAGAAGGGCAGCTTGTCGCCGGCATAGAAGGCCATGCCGGCCGGCGCGATGCTCGGCGTCCAATGCAGCAGGGGCTGCTCCATGCCGGCCTTCTGGGTGCCTTCGCCGATTTTGCTGCCATTGTAATCGATGCCATGGGTGATCACCGGCCAGCCGTAATTCAGGCCGGCGCGCGGCAGGTTCACTTCATCGCCACCCTGCGCGCCATGCTCGTGCAGCCACAGCATGCCGGTTTGCGGATGGCGGGTGAAACCCTGGATGTTGCGGTGGCCGTAGGAAAAGATTTCCGGCAGCACGCCGGCGCGATTGAGGAAAGGATTATCCGCCGGCACGCGGCCATCGCGCTCGATGCGGATCACCTTGCCGAGATGGTTGCCCAAATTCTGCGCCTCGTCGCGGCGATAGCGTTCGCCCAGGCCGAGATACAGCCGGCCCTGGCCATCGAACACGATGCGCGAGCCGAAATGCAGCCCGCCGGAAAGCTTCGGCATCTGGCGGAAGATCACCTGGGTATCGGCCAGGCCCTCATCGCCGAGCCGCCCGCGCGCCAAGGCTGTGCCGGCACCGCCCTCGCCGCTTTCCGCGAAGCTCAGATAGACATAGCGGTTGGCGGCGAAGTCGGGATCAAGCGCCACATCCAGCAACCCGCCCTGGCCGGAATTGTAGACACGCGGCACACCATTCAACGGCGGCGACAGCACGCCATCGCGGATGATGCGCAGCCGCCCCGGGCGTTCGGTGACCAGCAGCGCGCCATCGGGCAGGAAGGCAATGGCCCAGGGCATTTCCAGGCCGCGCGCCACCGTCACCACCCGTACCGGCCCCTTCTCGGTCGGCACCACCTGGGCCGCGACGGGCGCGGCGAACAGCAGCAGCAGGGCCAACAAGGCGGTACGCATCAGCTTTCTCCGTCAAGAGCGGCGCAAGAAGCGGGAAGCGCCAGCGGGATTCAGTCTATAGGATGCGGCCATGCAGCACACGATCACATTCCAGACAGACACAGTTTTCCAGACAGGCCGCATCGATTGGAACCAGGTGGAGGCGGCGATTTTCAAGGAAGGCTTCGCCCGCCTGCCGGGCATGCTCGATGCCACCGGCTGCCACGCCCTGGCTTCGCTCTATGGCCAGGACAAGCTGTTCCGCAGCCGCATCGACATGGCACGCCATGCCTTCGGGCGCGGCAGCTATGCCTATTTCGCGGCACCACTGCCGGAACCGATCACCGCACTGCGCGAAGCGCTCTATGCCGGCCTGGCGCCCATTGCCAACCGCATGATGCGCGCACTCGGACGGGATACCGTCTATCCGGCCACATTCGCTGAATTTATTGCCCGCTGCCATGCCGCTGGCCAGACACGGCCGACGCCGCTGCTGCTGCAGTATCGCACCGGCGACTATAACCGGCTGCACCAGGATCTTTATGGCGACACGGTGTTTCCGCTGCAAAGCGTGACGATGCTGTCGCGGCCCGGCGAAGATTTCACCGGCGGCGAATTCCTGCTGGTGGAGAACCGGCCCCGGCAGCAGAGCATCGGCCGCGTGCTGGCGCCGCTACAGGGCGAGATGATCGTGTTTCCGGTCTGCGACCGCCCGGTGCAGGCGGCGCGCGGCTTCATGCGCGCCACGATGCGCCACGGCGTCAGCGAGGTGCTGAGCGGCGAGCGCCACACCTTCGGCTGCATCCTGCATGATGCGGCTTAACGCAATCGGCCCTGCATCTCTGCGGCGTAGCGATCCGTCATCCCGGAGATATAGTCAGTGACCGCCAGCAGGCGTTCATAGCGCGGTGCGTCTTTGGGGAAATGCGGTACCAGCGACACCAGACGCTGGCGCAACACCGCACCGCCGCCCCCGACCGCCGCCGTAACGAAACGGTCGAGCAGGTCATTCAGCACCTGGATGCCCTTGACCTCTTCCATCACGGTGCGCTCCCAGCGATAGACCCGTTCAAGCGCCATGTCCTTCAACTGCTCGGCTTCGGCAGACAAAGCCGTCGCCTCGATCAAGCTGATCGCCGCGCTGCCATCCAGGAAACCGTTGGCTGGATCGACAAAAGCATCGCGGCAGGCAGCCACCAGACTGCCGATCACCATGGAGCGCAGGGTGGAAAGTTTCTCGTCGTCACTGCGCTGCTTGTAGCGGTCGCTCAAGGCCCCAGGGCCAAGGATACTCATGCAAATGTCTTCTGCCTCGCCGAAGCGGATGCGGCCGAGTTTGACGCCGTCTTCCACATCGATGATGCGATAGCAGATGTCGTCGGCGGCCTCGACCAGGTAGACCAGCGGATGTCGGTGCCAGGCACGGTCTTCGAGCAAAGCCGGGGTAAGCATCGCAGCGGCATTGGCGGCAAAGATCGCCTGCTCGCTCTGCATGAAGCCATGCTTCTTGCGTCCGATATAGCCGCCCTTCTCGCGCGCATCGCTGGCACAGGGGTATTTGCTGAAAGCTGCCAGTGTGGCCGGCGTCAAACGCATGCCGCCGGCATTGCGGTCCATCTGCAGGCGCGTGAGGATGCGGAACCCTTGAGCATTGCCCTCGAATTTCAGGAAGTCCGCCTCCTGCGCCGGGCTCAGTTCGCCGCCGAACATCGCGCGGTTGGCATCGAACCAGGATTGGATCGCGGCCTCGCCGGCATGGCCAAAGGGTGGGTTGCCGATATCATGCGCCAGGCAGGCGGCGGCAACGATATCGCCGAAATCCGCCGCGAGATCGCGCGGCAAGCCGGCGCTCTGCTTCGCCAGACGGCGGGCCACCTGGCCAGCCAGCGACCGACCGACGGAAGCGACTTCCATGGAATGTGTCAGCCGCGTGCGCACATAGTCGGTCTGCGGGTGCGGATGTACCTGGGTTTTCTGCTGCAGGCGACGGAAGGCCGAGGAAAACACGATGCGGTCGGCATCGCGCTGGAACAGGCTGCGGTCATCGGCCGGGCTGCTGTTCAGGCTGGCATAGATTTGTGCGATCCAATCCATCATGGCCTCGTCAGGTATTCATCTCGGCCAGCGCGGTCAGTTCAGGCGGTGCGCCGATGAAGGCGTAGGGGTTAAGGAATTGCCGGCGCCACAAGGACAGCCATTCGGATCGGCCGAGTGCCGCCTCGTCGCAGATCTTCTGCCAGCAATCCTGGATGACGCGAAGCTGCCACATCATGATGGCTTTGGCTTCATCCACAGTCAGCAGGAAATTCGGCGCCGCTGCGAGGCATGTGCTGAGCTGGCTGGAGCGGATATCGCCCTGGATCAGCATGGCCTGTCCGGCTTCGCCGCCGCTGCGCGGCTGCGGGCAGATATCATAGGCCGGAGTCAGCCGCAGCGCAGCGCCATCCCAGAAAGCAGCATGGTTGCGGGCATGATCGTCGGTATTACCGCACAGGATGTTGAACACGATGCGGCCGAACAGCTCCTTCAAGGTAGCGGCGGGATCGTGGAAGCGATGGCGGATGATCTCGGCCAGGGTTTCATAGCTGGCGTAGCGCGCCATCATCTCATCCAGCTCCAGCATGGTCAGCGCCGAAACCATGGCGCGGCGCCGCCAGCCGCCCGGAACCTTCACGCGGTCGAAGCGTTCGATCAGCAGCACATCCTTGCCTAATGCGGAGGCCAGCTTCACCGGCGCCACATCGAGGCCGATCTCGGCAGCCAGGCGCATGGCGATGTATTCCGCCTTCACCACCTTATAAAGATCATTGCTGGAGGAGAATTTGGCGATGTACTTGCGGTCGCCATCGTCGATCAGTGCCTTGGGCCGGGCGCCGCCGAGTTCCGTGCCGTGCTGCAATGCCTGAGCCAGTTCCGGCGGCAGTGGATCGCCGCGTTCGATGCGCTCGGTGGAGCGCAGCAATTCATCCAGCGACGCCTGTTCCACTTGGCGCGCGACATAGCGGGCCGGTGAAAGCTGGAAATCGAGGGCACCGACGCGGTCGGAGCCGGATTCCAGCAGGTAGGTCAGTTCGTCCAGCTCGACCTGGGCCGCTTCTTCTCCCTTGAGGTGGAGTTTGCGGTTGATCAGCACGCGGCGGCCCCAGGCATCGGGCGAGGCATCGCGGATGCAGCTTGGCATGTTCAAGCCGATCGTCAGCGGCAGGATTCCAGACTCCAGCGGCAGTTCCGGCATGTAGATCGGCATGGCATTGCGCCGCGCCAGATAGCTCTTGCCGTAATTGAATACCAGCCGGTCGGCATCCACCCGGCTCAGCAGCCCGGCCACCACCGGCCTGGTCTCGCCCGGCAGCCAAATCCAGACATAGGCTTCGCTGTAACCGCTAGAAGTCATCTTTCACCGCCTTCTGCGGCAGCCGCGCGGTCTTGGGCAGCAGGGTGAGCTTCTCGCCGGCATGGGCCAGATGTGTGCTCAGCCGCGCCCGGTCGGCCTCGAACAGCGGCACGCCGAGGATCGCCGCCACCTCGAACACCGCACCGATGCCGCAGCCGGGATCGCCGCGCTCGATGCGGCGCAACAGGGCGCGCGACAGGCCGGCGCGCTCGGCCAGGCTTGCGGCCGGAATGCGCTGCTCGATCCGCTTCAGCCGGATGGTCTGGCCGAGCAGAGCGATGGCTTCCCGGCTGTAACGGGAAGAGGCACGGGCGGCGGGTTTGGGCATGGCAATCCTGAGCTACAAACATATCATATCAGAATAATATGGATTGTTTATGGCTCATTTCACCCTTTCCGATCAAGAATAATATGGATCATGAATAGATCATATAATATTTAAATGAGATATTAATGATCCATTTCTTGCTCATATCGCTTGAAATGCAAGTGAAAAGCCATCTTGCCTGATAAATTCTAATATAGTAGATTTATTCTAATGAATGATCCCGATGACATCGAAGCCCGCATCGCCGCGCGGCTCAAAACCCGCCGCGAGGAGCTGGGGCTGACGCTCGATATGCTGGCGGAACGCTCCGGTGTCAGCCGGGCAATGATCTCGCGGGTCGAGCGGCGGGAATCCAGCCCCACGGCGGCCTTGCTCGGGCGGCTCTGCGCCGGGCTGGAGACAACGCTGTCGAGCCTGATGGCCGGGATCGAGGATATCCGCCGCACGCGCTTCGTCGCCGCCGCCGAGCAGCCCTTCTGGCGTGACCCGGCCACCGGCTTCGAGCGCCGCGCGGTAACGCCGGGCGGCACGGCTTCGGCGGTGGAGATCGTGCAGGGTATGCTGCCGCCTGGCGCCCGCATCGATTATCCGGCACTCGATCCATCAGGTTATGACCAACATATCCTGGGCCAGGAAGGCCGGCTGCGCTTCCATCTCGGCGCGGAGGTTTTCGATATCGGCCCCGGCGACTGCCTCTACACCATGCTCGACCAGCCGCATGGCTTTCGCAATGACGCCAAACAGCCGGCGCGCTACCTCGTCATCATCCGAAAGCTGCGGCCATGATCCACATTCGCGATGCCAGCGCTGCCGACATGGCAGCGATCCTGCCGATCTACAATGATGCCGTGGTCAATACCACCGCTGTATTCGACTACACGCCGCGCAGCCTGGACGCACAGCTCGCCTGGTTCGCGGCCAAGCAGGAACAGCAATTGCCGGTGCTGCTGGCGGTGGAAGGCGATGCCGTGCTGGGCTTTGCCAGCTACGGCCCGTTCCGGCCCTGGCCGGCCTATCGCTACACGGTGGAAAACGCCATCTACATTGCGCCGGCGCGGCGCGGCCAGGGGATCGGCAAGCTGTTGCTGCCGGCCCTGTTCGAGCGCGCCCAGGCCGCCGGCCTGCACGCCATGATCGCCGGCATCACGGCGGATAATGCCGCCAGCCTGAAGCTGCATGCCCAGATGGGTTTCCGCGAAGCCGGCCGCTTGAGTGAAGTCGGCTGGAAATTCGAGCGCTGGCTCGACCTGATCTTCCTGGAGAAAAAGCTGTGATCCGCCTGCTGACGGCCGACGAGGCAGAGGCTGCCATCGACGACCTGGCCGAGATCCTGCGCGACTGCGTTGAAGGCGGCGCCATGGTGAATTTCATGCTGCCCTACAGCCATGCCGAGGCGCTCGGCTTCTGGCGCAAGGCGCTGGCGGCACAGCGGCGCGGCGAGCTAGTACTGTTCGGCGCCCATGACGCGGCCGGAAATTTAAGCGGCACGGTCAGCCTGGGCCTGGATGTGCCGCCGAACCAGCCGCACCGCGCCGAGGTGCGGAAGATGCTGGTGCATCGCCGCGCCCGCCGCCAGGGGCTGGCCCGCCGCCTGATGCTGGCGCTGCATGAAGAAGCCGCCCGGCTGCATCGCACGCTGCTGGTGCTGGATACCGGCCAGCACAGCGAGGCGGAACCGCTCTACCAGGCGCTGGGCTATAGCCTGCTGGGCGTGATGCCGGCCTATTCGCTGCCGCCAGGCGGCGGCACGGCGCAACCCTGCGCCTTCTACTATAAATTCCTCAACGCCCCCTGATATAACAGGGCCATGCGGCCCCTGATCAGTTTCTCCACCCTCGCGCTGCCGCAGCAGCAGAGCCTGAGCGGCGCCACGGCGGCGCTGGGCGTCGCCCTGGTGGCGCTGGCGGCCGGGCTTGCCACCGATTTCAATACGGCCGCCGGCATGGCCACCGGCGCCATCTGCGTTTCCATCGTCGACACGCCAAGCCCGCCAAACCACAAGCGCGCCGTATTCCTGATCGCCCTGGTGCTGTGCAGCATCATCACGCTGCTGACCGGCCTGGCCGCGCCCTATCCGTGGCTGATGGCGCCACTGCTGACCGTGTTCGGTTTTGCCGCCGCCATGGTGACGGCACATGGCAAGGCGGCACTGGCCCTGTGCATGGCGATGATCCTGGCCTCGATCTTCACGCTCGGCGCCGAAATCCATGAACGCGGCGGCGCCCTGCATCATGCCCTGCTGTTCGTGTTCGGCGGCACCGGCTATCTGGTCTATGGCGTTGTGGTGGCGGAAATCCTGGCCAAGCGGCATAAGCGCATCGCCCTGGTCGGCGCCTTGCGCGGCCTAGCCGATTACACCCGCGAGAAAGCCGCGCTCTACGATCCCGCCGAGCCGCTGGACCGCGCCTATGACCGGCTGATCGAGCGCCAGGTGACCCTAATGGAGCGCGTGGAAGCGGCACGCAACCTGCTGCTGCGCCATATCGAGGATGGCGCCGAGCATCGCCTGGCCGCCGGCCTGGTGGCCCTGCTGGATAGTTTCGAGACCATCCTGTCGAGCCAGATCGACTATGCCCTGCTGCGCAAGGCCTATGGCGAACGCGGCACACCGCTGCCAGCCCTGCGCGATATCGTGCTGCGGCTGGCCGACCGGGTGGAAATCCTGGCCGAGGAAATCGCCGGCCACGCCCCCTGCCCGGCGCTGGACCCGCTGGAAGCCGACCTCGAAAAGCTGAAAGCCCGCTCCGCCGACCTGCTGGCGGCGAGAGACGAGCCGGAAACCGAGATGGGCCGCGCCGCGCTGGAACTCAATGCCGCCTTCGTGCGTATCGGCAATGCCATCGCCGCCGTGCGCCGCCAGCAGCAGGTGGCGCGCGATGATGAGGTGGCCGCCCTACAGCTCAGCACCGTGCAGGTGGCGGATTTCCTGCCCGCGCGGCCTTATGGCTGGCGCACCATGAAGCGGCATTTCCGCAGCAATTCACCGATCTTCCGCTACGCGCTGCGCTTCTCCAGCGCGATCCTGGCCGGCTATGTCGCCAGCCTGCTGCTCAGCCCCTGGTTCCATCATGGCAGCTGGATCATGCTGACCGTGGCGGTGATCATGCGCGCCAGCTATTCGGCGACACGCCAGCGCCAGAAGGACCGCCTGATCGGCAACCTGCTCGGCTGCGTGCTGGCCGCCCTGGCGCTGCATTACCTGAGCGATCCCTGGCTGCTGGCGCTGGCCGCCTTAAGCATCGGCCTGAGCCATGCCTATGCGCCGGTGCGCTACCGGGTCACGGCGGTGGCTGGCGCCGTGATGGCTCTGCTGATGATGCATTTCATCAACCCCAGCTCCGGCAATGCCCTGGTGGAGCGCCTGGTGGATACCCTGGTCGGCGCCCTGCTGGCCTGGGGCTTCAGCCATCTCTGGCCGAACTGGGAACGCGCCGGCCTTTCCGATCTGGGCGCCAACCTGCTGCGTGCCCTGCGCAAATATGCCCGCCAGGCCTTGAAGCAGAACCCGCCGGACCAGACCTACCGCCTGGCACGCAAGGACCTGTTCGATGCCATCACCGACCTTGCCGGTTCGCTCAAGCGCATGCCGGACGAGCCGGGCCTCGGCCATGTCGACCTGCCGCGCCGGCGGAGATTCTTAAGCCAGAGCTACCGCCTGATGTCGCATCTGGCGGCCTTGCATATCGTGCTGCGCATGCGTGGCCGCGAGATCGAGCCGCATCTGCTGGAACGCCTGCTCAACCTGCACCGCCACCGCCTGCTGGATATCCTGGGCGCACCGCCGCCGGCCATTCCCGAACCCCCGCCGCCGCCGATACCCGATACCGAACTCGGCACCGCGCCATTCCTGGTGGTGCTACAGCGCCGGCTGCTGCAGGCGGAAGTGCTGGCGACTGAAATCCGCCAGCTTTCCCAGCCGGAGGCGGCTGTATTGACCGAGGCTTTGCAGTAAACTCCACCGTCATGTTCGCCCCGCTTAGCCGCTTGCGCGAAGCCTCCCCCGGCTTCCGCGTCAGCCTGTTTTTCATCGCGCTGTTCGCCATCCCCGGCGTGCACCTGCCCTTCTGGGCGGTGTGGCTGGAAAGCCGTGGCCTCAGCCCGACGGAAATCTCCATCATGCTGGCCACCGCCATCTGGCTGCGGCTGGTAGGCGCGCCGCTGGCCGCGCATATCGTGGACAAGAGCGGCGAGCGCCGCCGCGCCATCCAGTTCTGCGCCATCGCCAGCCTGCTCAGCTTCATCGGCTTCGGCTTCGCCGATGGCTTTGTGCAGCTGATGCTGGTGGGGATCGTGTTCGCCCTGGTGTGGTCGCCGCTGGCGCCGCTGACCGAGAATCTGGCCATGCTCACCGCCACCCATCATGGCGTGCAATATGGCCGCATCCGGCTGTGGGGCAGCATCAGCTTCCTGGTCTGCGCCTATCTCGCCGGGCTGTGGCTGAAGGGCCGCAATGATGACTGGATCTACTGGCTGATCCTGGCCGCCATGCTGCCGGTGGTGGCCTGCGCCTATCTGCTGCCTGATATCCGCCTGCCGCTGGACCGTCCGCGTGCTGGCGCGCCGGCCCTGCGGCTGCTGCGCAACAGCAGCTTCTGCATCTTCCTGCTGACCAATGCCTGCCTGCAGGCGACGCATGCCGCCTTCTACACCTTCGGCACCCTGCATTGGCGCAGCGTCGGCTTAAGCGACGCGCAGATCGGCTTCCTGTGGGCCGAGGGCGTGATCGCCGAGGTGATCCTGTTCGCGGTCGGCCAGCGCGTGGTGGCGAAACTCGGCGGTGTTGGGCTGCTGATCTGCGCCGTGGCCGGCGGCGTGATCCGCTGGAGCCTGCAGGGCGTGCTCACCGATATGACCTCGCTGGTGCTGCTGCAGGTGCTGCATGCCGCCACCTTCGGCGCCGCCCATCTCGGCGCCATGCGGCTGATGGCGGAAGGCTGCGAGCCTTCCGCCTCGGCCACCGCACAGACCCTCTATGGCGCTGCCAATGGCATGATGCTGGCTATCGGCACCATGGTGGTGGGGCCGCTTTATGCGGCCAATTTCGCCGGCCTGGAAGGCGGCTGGGTCTATCCGGCGATGCTGCCGCTGACCCTGCTGGGCGGCGTCGGCACCTGGCTACTCTGGCGCCGACGCACAGCCCTTCGGTTTGGCTAAGCCGACTTGCCTAAGCCGACTTGATTGACGATGGCAACGGCAGGGCGCGGAAGCGCTGGCCGGTTGCCGCCATCAAGGCATTGGCTACCGCCGGACCAATCGGCGGCAGGCCGGGCTCGCCGATGCCGGTCGGCTTTTCCTTGGAGGGCATGATATGCACCTCCACCTTCGGCATCTGGTCGATGCGCAGCACTTCGTAATCATGGAAGTTGGATTGCTGCACTTCGCCCTTTTCCAGCGTGATGGCGCCGGAGAACACCGCCGCCAGGCCGTAGCCGATACCGCCTTCCACCTGGGCCTTGATGATTTCCGGGTTGATCGGCAGGCCGCAATCCACCGCCGCCACCACGCGCTCGACGCGCCAGGAACCATCGGCCTGCACGGACACTTCCGCCACCTCGGCAACATAGGACGAGAAGCTTTCATGCACCGCCACGCCGCGCGCCCAGCCCTTGGGCAGCGGTTTGCCCCAACCGGCCTTTTCCGCTGCCAGGTTCAGCACGCCAAGATGACGCGGATGCTTCGCCAGCAGCTTGCGCCGCAAGGCCACCGGATCCTGCTTCGTCGCCAGCGCGATCTCATCGAGGAAAACCTCGGTGGCGAAAGCGGTATGGGTCGAGCCGACCGAACGCCACCACAGCACCGGCACGCCGGACTTGGTGGTATGCAGGTCCACGGCCAGATTGGGGATGGCATAGGGCAGGTTGGCGGCGCCTTCCACCGAAGTGACATCGACGCCATCCTTCACCATCATCGGCGCGAAGGGCGTGCCATCCAGAATCGACTGACCGACAATACGCTGGCGCCAGGCGGTAATGTCACCTTTGGCATCGACGCTGGCGGCCAGCGCATGGTGATAAAGCGGGCGGTAGAAGCCGCCGCGGATATCATCCTCACGCGTCCACATCACCTTCACCGGCGGTTTGCCGGCGCCAAAGGCCTTGGCTACCTGCACGGCTTCCGAAATATAATCGGACTGCGTGTTGGCGCGGCGGCCGAAGCTGCCGCCGGCATACAGCGTGTTGATCTTCACCTGCTCCGGCTTGAAGCCCAGCACATGGGCGGCATTGGCCTGATCGACGGTCTGGAACTGATCGCCAGCCCAGATTTCGCAGGCATCACTGCTCAGCCGCACCACGCAATCGAGCGGCTCCATCGGCGCATGGGCGAGGAAGGGGAAATCATAGCTCGCCTCGAATTTCTGCGCGCCCTGGCCTAACGCCGCTTCCGCATCGCCTTCGCGCCGCGCCGGCTTGCCCGGCTGCTTCGCCAGGTCGCGATAGCTCGCCAGCATCTCATCCGAGCCGCGCGTCTCGGCGGCACTGAGATCCCATTCCACCTGCAAGGCCTCGCGGCCTTTGCTCGCCGCCCAGAAACCCTTGGCAATCACCGCCACGCCGGTCGGCACCTGCACAACGTCGACCACGCCCGGCACCTTGCGGGCAGCGGCGGCATCGACGCTTTTCACCTTGCCGCCGAATTGCGGCGAGCGGGCGACCAGCGCGGTAAGCTGGCCCGGCAGCTTCACATCGATGGTGAACTGCGCCGTGCCATTGGCCTTGGCGCGGGCATCAAGGCGCGGCGCCTTCTTGCCAACCAGGGCGAATTTCGCCGGGTCTTTGAGCGTTACGGATGCCGGCGGCGTCTGGCGCGCGGCATCCACCGCCAGTTCGCCGAAACCGGCCTTGCGGCCCGAAGCGGCATGGGACACCACGCCCTTGGCCACGGTGATTTCGCTGGCAGGGACTTTCCAGCGTTCGGCGGCAGCGGCGACCAGCATGGCGCGCGCCGTGGCGCCTGCCTGGCGCAACTGATCCCAGGAATTGGCCATGGCGGTGGAACCGCCGGTGCCCTGCATGCCGAAAGCCAGATTGGCATAGAGCTTGGCATCGGCCGGTGCGCCGGTGGCGCGCACCTTGCTCCAATCGGCATCCAGTTCCTCGGCCAGGATGGTGGCAAGCCCGGTATAGCTGCCCTGGCCCATTTCCACATGCTTGGCATAGACGGTGACGATGCCATCGGGCGCGATGCGCACAAAGGCATTGAGCATGGCACTTTCACCGGCTTTGGCGGTGGCGGCGAAGGCCTTGCCGGCCGGCGCCATCTGGAAGCCGACGATCAGGCCGGCGGCAGCCACGGCACTGCCCTTGAGGAAGCCGCGGCGGGAAGTATCGATCGGTCGCTGCATGGTCATGCTTAAGCCCTCACGGTCTTGGCGGCATCGTGGATGGCGGAGCGGATGCGCACATAGGTGGCGCAGCGGCAGATATTGCCGCGCATCGCTTCGTCGATATCGCTATCGCTGGGATTATTGTTGCCGCTGAGCAAGGCCACCGCCGACATCACCTGGCCGGACTGGCAATAGCCGCATTGCGCCACTTCATGCTTCACCCAGGCGGCCTGCACCGCCTGCGCCACCTTGCCGTTCAGGCCCTCGATGGTGGTGATCTTCTTGCCTTCGATACTGCTGAGCGGCGTGGAGCAGGCGCGCACCGGCTCGCCTTCCACATGCATGGTGCAGGCGCCGCATTGCGCCATGCCGCAGCCGAACTTGCTGCCGGTGAGGCCGATTTCATCGCGCACTGCCCAAAGCAGCGGCATATCGGGGTCGACATCGAGGCGAACGGGCTTGCCATTCAGGGTGAATGTGACGGGCATCATCAAGTCTCCGCGATTTTGCGCGCACACCGGGGTGGGGCATGTGGCGGCGCTTGGGCAGAAATAGGCGCCTGTGCTATACTCGGCAAGAAGGCACCCGAAAGTTCCATAGGCACCGCGCGGATACTGTGCATCTGCGATGGATAGGCGTTTTTTAGGAGCCCCGAAAATGCTGAGCCCCACACCTGATAATACTTTGCCGATTTCCTGCGCCGATTGCGAAGATCCGCGCGTGGAAGAACTGGTGCGCGACCTGCTGACCCGGCTGGCCGACCGCTGGACCCTGCTGACCATCGAAAACCTCGATGCCGGCCCGATGCGCTTTTCGCGCCTGCGCGAACGCCTGCCGGGCGTGAGCCAGAAGATGCTGACCCAGACCTTGCGCCAGCTTGAGCGCGATGGCCTGGTGGCCCGCCATGTCCATCCGGTGGTGCCACCGCATGTGGAATATAGCCTGACCCCGCTGGGCCATTCCTTGGGCGAGGTGGTCTGCGGCCTGTGGCAATGGACCATGCAGAATGGCGACCGCATGGAAGCGGCGCGGCAATGCTTCGACAACCGGGTGAAAGAAACCGTCTGAGGCAACGGCATACCACGCCAACAAAAAAGCCCGCCGGAATGGCGGGCTTTTCGTTTCGGCGGCTGGCCTCGGAGGTTTAGTCCTTGGCGCGCTCCATATAGGCATTCTCGGCCACGTTGATGACGATGCGGGTGCCGATGCCGACGAACGGTGGCACCATGATGCGCACGCCATTGGACAGGATCGCCGGCTTGTAGGACGACGCGGCGGTCTGGCCCTTCACGGCCGGTTCGGTATCAGTCACATCCAGGATAACGGTCTGCGGCATCTCGACGCTGACCGCCTTGCCGTCATAGAGCGCGATATCCACCTTCATGCCATCCTGCAGGTAGACCGAGCTGTCGCCCACCACTTCGCGCGGCACCGGGAGCTGCTCGTAATTCTCCACATCCATGAAGGTGAGCGTGTCTTCCTCGGCATAGAGGTAGGTGAATTCGCGGTTTTCAATGAAAACGCGCTCAACCGATTCCGTGGTGCGGTAACGTTCGCTGATCTTCAGGCCGGAAGCCAGATCGCGCAGATCGAGCTGGGTGACCGGGGTGCCCTTGCCCGGCTGGATGTTCTGCGCCGTGATCACGGCGTAGAGCTTGTTGTTGATCTCGACCACGTTGCCCTTGCGCAACTGGTTGGCATTGACCTTCATGGGACGTCCTTATGAATCGAAAAAACGGGCCCTCGATTCCAGGCCCGCTTGCGTAAAAGCCGGGCGGAAACTATCAGGTCATATACGGTGAAACAACCCGATTCGGCCTGAAAACATGACCAAGACGGGAACGGAATGGTGGCGGCCTGGGCTCTATGCCCGCAGGCGGCCCAACCTGTTGCGCCGCATGGCAATTCTGGCGGCGATCCGGGGTTATTTCGCCGGCGAAGACTTTGTCGAGGTGGAGACTCCGGCCTTGCAGGTCTCGCCTGGCCTGGAGCCGCATCTCAAGGCCTTCGCCACCGAACTCGAACGCCCCGATGGCAGCCGGGCCCTGCTGCACCTGCATACCTCGCCGGAATTCGCCATGAAGAAGCTTCTGGCGGCGGGCGAGGAAAAGCTGTTTCAGCTTGCCCCGGTTTTCCGCAATGGCGAACGCGCCGCGCTGCACCATCCCGCCTTCACCATGCTGGAATGGTATCGCGCCGGTGATGACTACCGCCGCCTGATGCAGGATTGCGAGGCGATGTTGCGCGCCATCGCCACCCGCATCGGCGAGAGCAGGTTGCGCTGGCAGGGACTGGAAGCCGATGTCGCCGGTCCTTGGGAATATCTCAGCGTGCATGAGGCCTGCCGCCGCCATGGCGGCATCGATCTTGCCGCCTGCATCGGCGCCGATCCGCTGCAACCTGATCTGGCCGCCATGCGCGCGGCCTGCACCGGCATCGGCCTGCGCGTCGATGCCGGCGATAGCTGGGACGATCTCTATTTCCGCCTCGCCCTGGAGCGCATCGAACCGAAATTGGGTCTGGGCGCGCCAACGGTGCTGTACGACTACCCGATCCACATGGCGGCCTTGAGCCGGCCGAAGCCCGGCGCGCCGCATCTGGCCGAGCGTTTCGAGCTTTACGCCTGCGGCGTCGAACTGGCCAATGCCTTCTCTGAACTCACCGACGCGGACGAACAGCTGCGCCGCTTCGAGGCCGACATGGCGCTCAAGCGCCAGCTCTACGGCCATGACTATCCCATCGACGCCGATTTCATCGCCGCCCTGCGCCATGGCCTGCCGGATTGCACCGGCATCGCGCTCGGCATCGACCGGCTGGTGCTGCTGTTCTGCCATGCCGAGCGTATCGAGGAGGTCTTGTGGCTGCCAGTATCCGACATCTAGCGGCAATTCTGCTGCTCGGCCTGCTGGCGGCCTGCGCCCAGGCACCGCGGCCGGTGCCGGCCCCGCCGCCGCAGCCTGTCGCCGTACCGGTGCCGCCGCCGAGCCTGAAACTATGGCCGAACCGCGATGCCATCCAGTCGGTCTGTCTCAACGATCTCACTGCACTCGGTGCGCAATTCGAGCCGATAGCCCAGGCCGAACAGGGCCGTGGCGGCTGCACGCTGGAGAATGGCGTGCGCCTGGATCGCACCACGCTGGAACTGAACCGCCCGGTGGAATTGACCTGCCCGATGGCGGTGCGGTTGATGGAATTCGAACGCGATGTGCTGAAGCCCTTGGCGCTGGGCACCTTCGGCAAGCCATTGCGGCGGCTGAACCATGCCGGCGGCTTCACCTGCAAGCGCATGACCGGCAATGGCAGCCGGATTTCCGAACATGGCCATGGCCGGGCCATCGACATCTGGGGCTTCAGCCTGATGGACGAAACCCGCATTTCCATCGACCGGCAATGGCGCAGCCGTGATGCCTTCGGCGCCTATCTGCGCGAGGTGGCACGCAAGAGCTGCGACTATTTCTCCGTGGTGCTGACGCCGAACAGCGACGCCGCCCATGGCGCGCATTTCCACTGGGATATCAGCCAGTGGAAACGCTGCGGTCTCTAATTCTGCCGTATCCCACCTTGTGTCACCCTCGCGAAAGCGAGGGTCCCATTTTCGTTTAATGGGATGCTCGCTTTCGCGAGCATGACGAAGGCGAAAGAGCCGATCAGCTCTTGTTCTGGCGGTTGCTGATCAGGTCATCGACCACGGTGGGATCGGCGAGCGTGGAGGTATCGCCCAGCGCGCCGAACTCGTTCTCCGCGATCTTGCGCAGGATGCGGCGCATGATCTTGCCCGAGCGGGTCTTGGGCAGGCCCGGCGCCCACTGGATCAGATCCGGCGTGGCAATCGGGCCGATCAGCGTGCGCACATGCTTCACCAGTTCGGCGCGCAGCTCGTTGCTGGCGGCAATGCCGGATTTCAGCGTGACATAGGCATAGATGCCCTGCCCCTTGATATCATGCGGGTAGCCGACCACGGCGGCTTCCGCCACCTTGGCATGGGCCACCAGCGCGCTTTCCACTTCCGCCGTGCCCATGCGATGACCGGACACGTTGATCACGTCATCGACGCGGCCGGTGATCCAGTAATAGCCATCGGCATCGCGGCGGCAGCCATCGCCGGTGAAATACTTGCCCGGGAAGGTGCTGAAATAGGTGTCGATGAAGCGCTGATGATCGCCATAGACGGTGCGCATCTGGCCCGGCCAGCTATCGGTGATGCAGAGGTTGCCTTCGGTGGCGCCTTCGAGCACCTTGCCCTCGCCATCCACCAACTGCGGCTGCACACCAAAGAACGGCAGTGTGGCCGAACCCGGCTTCTGCGCGATGGCGCCCGGCAGCGGCGTGATCAGAATGCCGCCGGTTTCGGTCTGCCACCAGGTATCGACAATCGGGCAGCGGCCATCGCCAACCACGCGGTGATACCACAGCCAGGCTTCCGGATTGATCGGCTCGCCGACCGAGCCAAGCAGGCGCAGGGATGCGCGGCTGGTCTTCTTCACCGGGCCTTCGCCTTCACGCATCAGGGCGCGGATCGCGGTGGGGGCGGTGTAGAAGATGTTGACCTTGTGCTTGTCGATCACCTGCCAGAAACGCGAGGCATCGGGATAATTCGGCACGCCCTCGAACATCAGCGTGGTGGCGCCGTTCGCCAGCGGGCCATAGAGGATATAGCTGTGGCCGGTGACCCAGCCGACATCGGCGGTGCACCAGTAGATATCGCCATCGTGGTAATCGAACACATACTGGTGCGTCATCGAGGCGAAAACGAGATAGCCGCCAGAAGTGTGCAGCACACCCTTCGGCTTGCCCGTCGAGCCCGAGGTATAGAGGATGAACAGCGGGTCCTCCGCATTCATCGGCTCCGGCGCGCAATCCGCCGGCACCTTGGCAGCTTCTTCATGCAGCCAGATATCGCGGCCCGCCTGCCACTCGATCTTGCCGCCGGTATGCTTCACCACCAGCACCTTCTCGACGCCGGGGCAGGATTTCAGCGCCGCATCGGCATTGGCCTTGAGCGGCACGCCACGACCGCCGCGCAGGCCCTCATCGGCGGTGATGACGAACTTGGAGTCGCAATCCTGGATGCGGTTGGCCAGGCTGTCCGGCGAGAAGCCGCCGAACACCACCGAGTGGACGGCGCCGATGCGGGCGCAGGCCAGCATGGCATAGGCGGCGGCCGGGATCATCGGCAGATAGATGGTGACGCGGTCGCCCTTCTTGACGCCGTTGGCCTTCATCACATTGGCCAGCTTGCACACCTCGGCATGCAGCTGCTTGTAGGTGATATGCGAAGACTTGGCCGGATCATCGCCTTCCCAGATGATCGCGGTCTGGTCGCCGCGCTTGGCCAGGTGGCGGTCGATGCAATTGGCCGAAACGTTCAGCACACCATCGTGATACCAGCGGATATGCAGATCGTCCTTGGCGTAGGACACATCCTTGATCTTGGAATAGGGCTTGATCCAGTCGACGCGCTTGCCCTGCTCGGACCAGAAGCCTTCCGGATCGCTCACCGAGCGCTCGTACATCGCCTTGTACTTGGCATTATCGATCCAGGACCGCTTGGCCCAATCGTCGGAAACTGGAAACAGCTCGTTATCGGCCATGGCGGTGCTCTCCCTAGGCAACAGATTCTTGTGGCGCCGCTCAAGCCCGGCGCGCCTTCACCAGGGATTATTCACAAAAGCGCCGCACAGGCCAAGCGCGAGGCCGCCCGCTTTCGACTAAAGCACAACTAGATTGCAGAGTTAGAAGCCTCGCCGGGCAGCAGATCAGCAGTCTGCCGCAGCAGGCCGATCAAGGCATCGAAAGATTCCTGGCCGCCGATCTGCTGCTTGAACCGGGCCTGCGCCGCGCGCCAGGCCGCCAAACCGGCACGCCAGGCGATGCGGCCCTCCGCCGTGGTGTAGAGCGCGCGGCGGCGGGCATCCTTAGGCGCGGCTTCCTGCCGCACCAGGCCAAGCCGCTCCAGGATCGCCAGGTTGCGCGTCACCGTGGTGCGGTCGACATCCAGCAGCCGCGCCATTTCGGAAATCGACACGCCCGGCCGCGCCAGGGCGAAACCGACCAGGCTGAACTGTGCCGCCGTCAACCCGATGGTGGTTTCGTAGAACAGGTTCACCCGCCGGGCCAGGCGGCGGGACTCATAGCACGGGCAGTATTCCCGCCCATCCGGCTTCGGCTCCGGCCAGGCCGATTCATCATGCCCTGCCGTTGGGTCAGGCGGGGCAAGAGGGTTGCGCATGGTGGCGGAAGTCATAATATGTGTATCTACACTAATTAAACTGCCCCGCCAAGGAGGAACCGTCATGGCTGAAGCCGCCCCCCGTTTTCCGAGCGATGTCCAGCCACCGGCCAATCCGGTTTTCGGCGTGCTGCCGCTGGAGAAGCTGCGCGAACTGGACGGCATCGACCTGTTCCGCGGCCTGATGAACGGCACATTTCCCGGTGCGCCGATCGCCGAAGGCATGAATATGTGGATCCATGAGGCCGAAGTGGGCCGCGTGGTGTTCGCCGCCCGGCCGCAGCAGCGGCATTACAATCCGATCGGCAGCGTGCATGGCGGCTTCACCGGCACGATGATGGACAGCGCCATGAGCTGCGCCATCCAGAGCACCCTGAAGAAAGGCACCGGCTACACCACGCTGGAATACCGCGTGCATCTGGTGCGCGGCCTCACCGACCAGATCGGCCCGGTTTTCTGCGTCGGCAAGATCGTCAATGTCGGCCGCCAGGTCGGCACCGCCGAGGGCCATCTCTACGATGCCAGTGGCAGGCTCTATGCCCACGGTACCACCACCTGCCTGATCTTCCCTATCTGAGGTTGATAAGGTCGCACTTGAAGTTCCGAAATGCTCATTACAAATTGTATTTATCGAGCAAATCGGGAGATCAATCATGCCGCGACAGTGTACGATTTCATCCGGAGAATTGAAGCGGCCACCGCATTCCTGGCTCCGTTCGCGCCGGCACGGCGCGGCCCTGATGCTGGCTCTGCTTGTCGGCAGCACATTGTCTACGGTCAGTGCGGCTCAAACCAATGCGGCTCAAATCAATGCGGCACAGAGCGCCGACAAGACAACACAGACAGTGCGGTTGTTCGATGCCGTGGCACAGCATCCTGGACCCAGCTGGCAAAAATACGAAGATCCGCTCAACGGCAGCGAAGTGAACCGGCAGCAACGGGATTCGGCTTTCATCCAGGAACAGATTCCGAAGGGCGAAACCTTCAAGGCGTGGAAGCGGCTATACGGCGTAGTGGCACAGAAGCTGCCTGGCATGCCGCTGCCGGAATTCATCAATCAATCCCTGACGCCGCTGGTACAGGCCTGTGGCCGGGAAAATTTCACCGCCACGGTGCAGCCGCTGGCCAATGATTACACGCTGATCCGTGTCGTCTGCCAGAACACGCCCAACATAGCGGTCGGCAGCGGCTATGGCGAAGGCGTCGGCGAGGTCGGCGTCTTCTGGTTTGGCAAGCAAGGCGACACGCTGGTTAAGATCTATCAGCAATGGCGGGGCAATAAATTCACCGCCACTCAGGCGACTTCCTGGCCGGTCAGCCGCGATGAAGTCGAAACCATGACCCAGCGCCTCAGCACCGCCGCTCTGGCGCCGGCGCCACGGGGGTAATCGCCGGGCTTTAGGTTCCCTCTGACCTTGCAGCCCCGCGCCGGCTTGGCTAAGGTGCGCCCAGCCGGCGCGCGGGTGTAGCTCAATGGTAGAGCAGAAGCTTCCCAAGCTTACGACGGGGGTTCGATTCCCCTCACCCGCTCCAATTAAATCAACAACTTAAACGCCACGCCCGCTCTCATCTTGAAATTTTGGGACAAATTTGGGACAGTCAGGGGGAAGCCAACCCTCTGAACTCAGGTTCGATCAATGG
The DNA here is from genome assembly GCF_965278975.1 of Ferrovibrio sp. Taxonomy (GTDB): domain Bacteria; phylum Pseudomonadota; class Alphaproteobacteria; order Ferrovibrionales; family Ferrovibrionaceae; genus Ferrovibrio. The sequence continues at coordinate 2,528,408 of NZ_OZ257126.1, read as the reverse complement.
CGACCATTTCCCATCGCGGCGAGCGGCAATGGCAGGCGAAGATACGCCGCAAAGGCGTGACTACCGCCAACACCTTCGAGACCAAGGTGCGGGCCGAAGCCTGGGCGCGGCAGATCGAGGCCGATATCGACGCCGGCCGGTTTCACCCCGGCCGCATCGAGGCCGAGCGGACCACGCTGAAGGAGGCCCTGGAGCGATACCTGTCCGAGAAAGTGCCGCTCAAGAAGGGCATCAAGCAAAGTACCGGCATCCTGCGCTACTGGCTAGGCACCGACCTGGCCGCCCGCTCCCTGGCTTCGATCCGCGCCTCCGAGATTGCCGCCTGGCGCGACCAGTTTCTCAAGCAGCGCAGCCCGCAAACCGTTGTCCACTACCTCAACCTGCTCTCGAACGTCTTCACCGTGGCCAGTTCGGAATGGAGTATGGAGAGCCTGGTCAACCCGGTCGGCAAGGTGAAGAAGCCGACCTTGCCGAGAGGGCGGGATAGACGCCTGGCGCCGGACGAAGAGTCCATCTTGCTCGCCGCTTGCGACGCCTCGAAAAGCAAATGGCTCGGCACGATGGTACGGCTGGCATTGGAGACCGCCATGCGCCAGGGCGAGTTCGTCGGCCTGGCCTGGGATGACGTCAACCTCGACCGCCGCACCATCTTTCTCAGGGAGACCAAGAACGGCTCCAGCCGCACCGTGCCGCTCTCATCCAGGGCCATCGAGGTGCTGCGCGCCTGGCAAGCCATGACGGGCGGCAAAGGCAAACTATTCGATATCGAAGTCGGCCGCGCCGTGAGCCACGCCTTCCTCTCCGTATGCCGGAAGGCCAAGCTTGACGACCTGCATTTCCACGACCTGCGCCACGAAGCCACCAGCCGCTTCTTCGAGAAAACCAGCCTCCGCGACATGCAGATCGCCATGATCACCGGCCATCGCTCGATGGAGATGCTGAAACGCTACGCGCATATCCGGGCGGAGGAATTGGCGAAGGAGTTGGGGTGAAATTCACCTCGCTAGATAGCTTTTTTAATTGCTGCAAATTCCTAGCTTCATCATGTCGCGCGACACGCACTTTCACAAACTTCAATATTTACCTATTTTTACGAAGAGTATGGATTTAAGTTCAACACTAGGGTCTGGCAACGATAATGACCATCGAAGAAAATCACAACCAATATATCTATCATCTTACGCCACACTATTCACAACAGTGGATAGAGGCGCACAATACATCTCAGAATATCTTTGCTACAATGAGCGACTAGTTGATGCCATAAAAACGAGAAGTTGAGCACTCCAGGATTTTCCGTTGCGCAGAAAAATGGCCACATAATATTCACACCGCCACTTCATCCTGGTCTGCCCTTGGATTTCATACCGCAGCTAAGCACCAATGTGATTGATCACACCTATAGATTTCTCAGAAAGAGACACACTAAGAAGTATCTGATATCCGTTATCGAAATACGGAGGCGGGAAAAGGCTTCGGACATTATGTAGCGCGCCAGACCCCAACCACAATTTTCCCGCCTCCAGTGGAAATCTAACAATCCCTGCAATCGAGTTTGAATAATCCATGAGACGCCCCCCTTCGGTCCCCCTGACGCGGAACAGAAGGCCGTGCTGAGCATGCGGGCGCAAGAAAACCGAGGGGGCAGCAATCCGAAGATCGATAACTTCAGTTTTGCCTCCTTTAGAAATACCCTTTTTGACCTTCTCTATTCTGCTATCTTCTGTTCGGATCAGCACAATGTAACCAAACTCTCCATCTGCTGGGGAGCTTCTCGTGTCAAAATGCAAATACTGGAATTGAGGCCCGGATGAGCTGGCGCGATGGAGCGCAAACCATAACGCCACCCAGATGTTGTCTACAATATCGAGCCATGTCGTCTGAATTCCGTAATGTTGTAGCAATGGCTCATGGGTATAGCTGGGCATGTCTTTGAATATTGGACAGTCAGATAAAAACTCATTGATAACCTCCAATAGGCGCTCATGGCGCCTTCCCTGAGTGACTGGATTTGATATTCCACGGTAGAGCGTGGGACAAAGTGTGTCATACAGGCGACTTTGCCCTCGCAAATATATGCGCTCCCAAGGTTGAGCCGTATATTTGAGATACCCAACCGCTTGCATCAAAGCATGGGGGCTATTCACATGAAAAACGTGGAGACCAGCGTCATCCTGAATGTACTGACACCCTGCAATCGTTAGCTTTTCAAAGTGTGTCACTTCATCCTCCGGCGCTCTTATCCTAGAGTGTGAGCCTCGCTTCGACGCTTCGTGTGGTCGCGGGCAAATTGCCCCTAGCGAGCAACTCGTTCTCCACGATCAAAGGCACACTGCCACCCTTGATGGCCGCCAACTTTGGGTCGGCAGGATAGGCAGATGTGAGAGGGGCAGCGAGTGCGACAATAAACTTCTTTCCACCTCGCTCGGCAAGAATGGGAGCAACTACGTCCTGCCCATCCACTGTCAGCGATTCATTTTCCTTGTAGAGGATGTCGGTACGACCTTGTCGCCGCAAGTCGGCCAGCAGCAACTTAGTGGAACTCTCCAGCCGCTTTGCATTGAAGCTAGGGAAGTGGCCCGTAAGCAAATATTCCAACAGTTCGGCACCGACATGGCGATCAAGCAGCCCGTGCTCAAACTTGTTCTTAAAGCTCCGCAGGCACCGATAGCAAGATGCATCGCATTGTTCAGGGCATGTCTTCATCAAATGGAGCGCGTACTCGAACAGCTCCTTTCCGCGGTTCACGAGTTGACTAGAAAAACCCGCACCACCCGGCAATGTGTCATACAGGAATATTTCAGCTTCCTTGCCTAGGCGCCCGTCTCGCGTCAACGCAGGGCGGTATTCCGCCATGAGTTCACCTGGCTCAATCTCCAGCAATTCGCAGGCAGCTTTGGCCAGTGCCTCGCTCACTGTGCGCAAGGCCACGTCGGTTGGATACTGACCAGGCATCAGTTGAAGCGGTGAGGCCACCCTGAGTGAGAACAGCACTACATCCGTTATGAAGTCAGTGCCGAGAACGATGTGCTGCGCCGTCCGGTCGCCACTGCATATCGGCTCCTTTTCGTCAGGGTAAGGCTTAGGATGCGCCGCGAAGAGTATGGGCTTTTCCTCGGTAGCCGCTTCGATGCGGCCACATTTCAGGCAATAGGAATAGCCATCATTCTTGGGCCCACTATTGGAAACCAGGAGATGGTCTCGGACTTCAAGGGCACCAACGCGCGGGTTTACGACCGTCCATTCCCCATCCTGATCAGGCGTCTTCATAGTCAGCTTGGCGCGGGTCGCATAACTGGTTTCAGGCACATCATCCGGTGATGTGACTTCCTCCACATCTACAGGGTGAGCAAAGCCGGGCGGGCGCAGCCAAGATTGCGAAGGGCCGAAAGAGTGTGTCGTTCCGCAGGCCGGGCAGTCGAGGGTCACACCCTTGTCTTCCGGCTCGAACTCAGTGGTCTGTGCAAATTCGCAGACATTACATTCCCAATAGAGGCGCTTCCCTTCCCAGGCATCGTCCCGATCATCGCGCATGGGTGAATAAATAGCGCCAGAGGAGTAACACTTGCCTGAAATCCAAATCTGCTTGCCCGGTGCATATTGCGACAAAGCAATCGGGAGACCCTGAGAAGGTGCAAACCGCATCACCGCCCGGAATTTCGACGAACGTGCGCGGTCAAAAACGTGAAATGTAGCAACATCGGTGGGGAATGCATAACGAGGTAGCACGCCGCTGTATAGCAAGCGGTCAAGAAGCTTTCCGGTTTCGGTATTACGGATGGGTTTCTCTTCGCCCTCTTGAGCGGCCTCTTCGCCTTCTTCAGTCTCCTCATCCTTAGATGCTGTTGCCATTGCACTGTCAAACTTGATCGCCCGGTCCACTGCTTTCAGGCAATCATCGACAAAACCATCAAGCAATTCCTCCCGGTCCTTCTCCGATAGTTCGCCGGGTATCCATGTGCCGATGCGCTCGCGTAGCTCATCTTTGTTCTTTTGAAGCCATTTGGCAAAATCCGCGCGGTTCAAGATAGCCGTGCCGTTGCGGAAGTCAGCGACCTCACCGAGCACCGAGAACAGGTCATGATTTTGGGCCGCATCCACATCAGGCAACCTGTCCTGATGATAATTCTGAAGCAGGAAGGCTCGGATGTGGCGCTGCGTAATGTCTGGATTATTGAGCGTCAGTTTGGGGTCTACGACATCCCCACGGATCATCGCATCTGGCTTGACGAAATAATGCTCATCGTGACTATCGGCACTACCGAAAGCCACTACCGTCGCCACCGCGTTGCCGCGACGACCAGCCCGACCAGCTCGCTGCTGGTAGTTGGCACGACCGGGCGGCATGTTGCGCAGTGCAACACCCGACAATGCTCCGATGTCAATACCAACCTCCATAGTGGTAGTACTCGAAAGCACATCGATTGCTGACGCCCTGCTGGCATCGCGCCCCCACGTCACGGACACATCTTGGAATAAGAGTTCATTCTCTTCGGCCTTCGAGAAAACATCCTCATTCTGTGGAGAGTTCAACTGAGCGGTATGCTCGGCAGCGATCAACGCCATGGGTTGGCGTGGCGGTTCAGCGAGCGAAGCCATGGCAGGCGCCCGGTAATAGCCTTTCCGAGCCAGGAATGCCGTATCGTTTGCCGGGTCTAGTGGGGCCACTGTCGGGCGACCACAATCAAGGCAATGAGCAATAGTCGAAACAGGTCTATGAATAGACTTACAGCTCGAACACCGTACCCACGAACCATCGAATTGCAGTGCCAGTTTACTACCCTGCAATTTCAGGAAGCCAGACGCATCCTGACAGAAGAACTTCAGCAACTCAGGTGTCCAATAGTCATTGAAAATCTTACGGGCACCCCGGTCTGTCAGGATCGTGTCCATATCATCGAATTTGCCCTTGCCCTTCTTACCACGAACACTGGTGCCTTGCGTACGGGGCCGCATGAACCAACTTGTCGGCATGGCATTCAGCCAGAAACCATAGTTTCTCCAGCATCGAAGCCACGCGCGGGTCAATTCGATCTTCGTCGCCGGCGTATCGGCAATTCCCGGAATGTCCGGCAGCTTGGCAAGCCCGTCGGTGATTGCGGCAACCTCGCGGAGCGATGCCAGAGCTAACGGTTCCAGCCCGAGGAATGGGTTTTGAATGGTGTTGATGATGTCGTCGAGCAACGCCTCGGGCGGTCTTTCCGAGCGGAATTGCATCCCCAGAGTAAGCAGGCCATTTTCCGAACTTGCCACGCCACTCGCTACGGCTGCTTCAACGGCTTCCTCACCATCAAATGTCTCATGCTGCTTCAATTCCGGGCGAAGGCGGACGCCCAGCTTCTTTGACGCAAGAAGAACGGCAAGGTACACATCCTCCAAGCTTAGGAGGGCCCTTAGCGCGGTGCTCTTTCCCAGCTCCCGATACCCCCAGACGATGAGCGGGCGCAAGGAATCACGCACCGAATACATTTGGAGGTTGGGCGCAAGGCGGGCTGCTACCTGACGTGAATCCGAGAACACCAGAACCTTGCGGCCCCGTAGTGGAGCGAACTTACTAGCTGCGACAGGGCTAGAAGGTTGAATCTGAATTTGTGTGGACACCAGCGCCTCGAAGGGTTGGTCACCCTTGGTCTGATGATCTTGCACATAGGATTGGCCGAACTTCGCGGTCTTGCCGCAGCACGCACAAGGCGCGAACTGCCCACGGGAATCGGCACCCCGGCTTTGCTCTCCGTCCTCGTCCACGGCGGGGGCAATCCGGTTTCGCCGAAGGTAAACCGACCGCATCCGTCCGCTGTGCTGATTGGGATTCAAGCGCCCCGTCTCAAGGTCGTAGTCGGCGATTTCCGCCTTGTCCGGGAGGCTCGGTGGCTCTAACAGCAAATCGAGGCACAACATGGCGTCCGTCTCACCGCCATCCATGCGCAGGCGACGACCGGCCTCGGACCAAAGGGCGGTCGGGCTATCCACGTCATCAGTATAGGCGCGAGCATACGCAGTACCGCAGTACCGGCAGGAATAAAATTCGAGAACTCGGGAACCACAATCGCATTGTTCCCGAGGTTGGCCGTATAGCTTACCGCAGATGCCGCTACGCTCCCTTTCCGGTACTTTTGAGCAGTTGGGGTCGAGACACGCCCACAGTCCCGGCAAGCCACGGAAGAAACTATGAATACGGCATGGCAGAAGGCTTGGGCCGTTCGGCTCCTTTTTGGCCGCACTGCCAAGGGTCAATAACGCGCTCACAGCCTCCTCGGCATGTTGCCCCACGCCGGGAAACAGTTCCTTGCCCAACTCGAATACGGGCATTGCTTGCTTCATGGTCTTATTTACAAGACGTCCCAGTGGGGCGAATGCCTTAAGCGCCTCGTACAAGTCGCGTTCGTAATCGCCAGTCGGCGTAACGCCTTGATGGTTCAGAAATGGCTTGACTGCCTCTGTTCGCGTTTCCGGGTGAGTACCCTCGTTGAACGTGGCAATATCAATGGAAGCCAATATCTTTGCATCTATTGCAGCACCCGTTCCATCCGGTGAACGAAGATCAAGGTCGCCTATTATCGGTGTAAAGGTGGACGCGGGAACGCCTGCGAGCTGCGCGCCAAAATCGGCAGCATAGTCCTTATCCGTGAAGCTCGCGGTCGCGCAGATGACCTGGAACCGTGCAGGGGGGATGTCAAGTCGGTCCCGAAGGCGCCGGAGCAACAAACCAACCTCTGCACCTGCTGCGCCCCGATAAAGATGCGCCTCATCCAGAACCACCAAGAACTTCTCATGCGGGTTCCTTCTCAGCCATTCCTTCGTCTGATCAAACACTGGCCGTTCAATCGGCCGCATGAGCATGTATTCGAGCATCGAATAGTTGGTCACCAGCAGATCCGGCGCGGTAACCTGCACTTCGTGACGAGTGAGGAGTTCAGTGTCATTAGGCAATGTCACCGCGCGGAGGTATTTGCGCGACTTTCTATCCTGCCACGGACTGCCTTTCTTGCCGAACCATGCTGGCAGATCTGGTTTCGCTGGCCACTTGCCGCGAGCCTTAAGTTGTTTGAAGATTGTCTCGGCCTGGCGCTGTTCGTCGGATGATGGGCCGTCCTTCAGCCGTTGGATTTCTACATAGAAATCATCGAAGGGCATAAGTTTCGAGGAATCTTTTTTCCCGGAACGCATACCGGCATATGGTGTTCGGCTGGTGTAGCGCGCAAAGCGCGGAGGACGGCCAGCCCATCCCTGAAATGCCTTAACAACACGCGGATCGCCAAATAGCGAACGCATACGGCCAAGCTGGTCATTCACCAGCGCGTTCATAGGATAAAGCACCAGTGCGCGAACACCAAAATCGCCGCCGAACGACTTCGGAGAGCTTTTAGCCTCGTTGGCGAGTTTTCCGAGAATCGGCAGCAGGAACGATTCGGTCTTACCAGAACCTGTGCCGGTCATGATGAGCAGATTGCGCCCATTTATCAGGCACCCTTCGATTGACTCGGATTGGTGCTTATATGGCGGGTCGTAGAGAAGCTGGGGCAGTTCACCGTCTGCCTTAGAAAGCAACTGATAGATTTCGAGGGTCGCGGGCGGTAGCCCCTTCATGCTGGCAAAGGTAATGCCAGACTTATATTTCGGAGTGGACTCGATATAGGGGACTTGATGGATAACGCCCGGCTTATCGAGCAACTCCTTGCGCTGCTCAATCAACGCTGGATCACTGATGTGATAGGTCGCTTCGATGTAATCGCGCAACGACGTATGAAGCTGCTTGATTGTTTCCTGAATAGTCTTTGTCATCATCCCTCCACCACACCCTTGTCATCGACCCGGACAAGCCATAAGTTTTTTTGCAGGTATTCTTCTTGCGCTTTTAATTCCGATTGTGGAACTCGATACGAGAACAAGCACTTCTCGCGCGGAGCGGGTTCTCCCACGATGGCTAGCCGACGCTCCGCCCAGCTTGGCACCGGCGAGAAGAAGTCGAGATGTACTCCATCATTCCCTGCGCGGACCCGATATTCTTGCGGCGTGCGACGGCTAGCATCGAGCGCCATCTGAATGTACCAAGCCTCATCACAGCCGCGCCACCGGGGTCGGGTTGGCAGATCAAGGAATTTACCAGAGACACCATTGGTGAGTTGCACAACACCCCACCGTGCCTCGCGGCCAAACTCCTGCGGCCGCCTTCCAATGAACATGCCTGTTTCATTGCGTGGTGCACCCCAGCGTCCACGGTAATAGCGCACGTCACTATCCGAGCGGACAAAAGTAAGTTCAGGAAGGTCTCCACTCGCAGGGATGGAGGACAGCTTGCTTCCCAGCTTTTCCACAAGGGCCTGCGGCGTGGTTGTTGGAGGCTGACGCGCCCAGGCTTCCTCGGTGTGCGCAGTCAAGCCCAATGCCGCCAAAGCGGCAGACTGACCCTTGTCGCCGATAGGCAAGAGGCGGGCGAAGCGATTATACATTACCTGTTCGCTGAGTTCGGAGGGTAGCGGCATACTCTCATCCCTCGAAATGCCAAGCAGCAGCACCGTGCCACTTCGCAACTTCACGAATCCCGGTGGCGCAGCAAAAATCCAAGTCCCCTTTGCGTTCGGGTCGTCAATGGTGACTTGATTCAGCTCCAGAAGGTCGCCGAACGCAATAAGTGATTCGATGGCAGCATCAACGCGATCACGCAACGTCTCCGGTTGATCGCAAAGAAATTCTAAGCTCTCGACCACGGAGGCCGCGACGGTCGTGCGTGAACAGGGGCAGAGAAAGCCAGCAGCACGCCGAATCAAAGCCGCCAGAAGCGGCTCATCAAGATGTTTTTCATTGACCCGCGGCAGACCACATGCCTGTCGCATCGCCTGGAGCAATTCACGCGATGTTATTGCAGTTACGGCCATCGCCAACTCGGAAGCAGACGCTTTGAGTTATAAGACTCTGCCCGCATGGAGTTGACGGCGACAAGCCGTGCGCCGCACAGCAGGCCCGGATGCCCTCCTAAAGCGACAATAGTGTCCTGTATTTCCTCGTCCGCTTTAGCCAGCAGAAAAGTTGGATCACTTGCGACCCTCAATGCCGTTTTGCAAAGTTCGATATCAGAACAGATGCCATAGCGGCTGGCGGTGTCGAAGAACCACTTGGTTCCGGCGTCCATGCCCTCATTCATCTTGGTGAAACCACGGCGGAGGACCACATTAAACCCTGCCGATTTGCGGTCAAACATACGGCCCAACTGATCCACCGTGTCCTGTGCGTCAGGATTTTCAATGTATTGACGTTCGAGCCGCGCCCAATTGGTGCCGCATAGTTTGCCAAAAAAGCATTCCAGTAGTGCATTCACGACATGGTCCCGGCGCAAACTCGCTAGCGGCCCAGCAAGGCGAGCCCGTTGCCAAAGATTGGCTGTCGTGAGGAGTAGCCTGATACTCTGAGTATTCAGCACATGGGGATCAGGGCTGATGAGTAGTTCACCAAAGCCATGGATCTCCGGCGTACTAACAACTAGTGCATCGCATATATCCCCCTGACGGGCCACGAACAGGCCACCAGGACTTGGGACGGAAACTCCGGCTAACATTGACGCATGACCAAGTTCGTTGTCGGTGAGGGGGTGGCTGAATGTGCGGCAGAACACCTTGGCATCGGCTTCAGAGCCGGTATCGTCCGTCAGTCTGATTTTTGTCGCATGATCCACTTTGCGGCAGATCCAGCGAAGCGGGCGTGCGTCACGTTCTAGCTTGAGTGTGAACCAACCGAGATCCTCGTTGCCGACTTTTAGGATGCCCGAAGTTCCTTCGATGAGCTTCCACGCAAACTTATCGTGGGCGAGTTCTTTGCCGATGCGTTGGGACCATGTGGACGCTGAAATAGGCAGGTCCAATTTAGCGATTTCATGGTCTAGTAACTGCGCGCCGTTGCGTCCGGCCAGAATCAGGCGCACCACGACTTGAACCCCCTCTGGACCGGAGACGACCAAGGAAAGGTCGCCATCCTGGAATTGCTCGAATGAAGGGTCCGTAGGATCGGCTATGACGAAAAGCCCACTATAGGCTGTCGTACCCGGCCGCCAAGGGATCGGATCGCGCACGTCCAGACTCAGGAAGCCTTCCAAATCCTTGTCCGCTACCTGCCCTGTGCGTTTCGCTTTAATACGGACCGAATGGCGTCCCGGCGCGAGCAGGGGCAATTGCAGGAAGATCGGCCTGCCCGGGGTTGGGACGGAAATGGTATCGGTCACGCGCTCGTCAACGCTGACGTGATATTCCAGCACCGAATGGTCAGGAATAATGCCAAAACACGGAGCTTCGGTCGTCAGCCATTCACTATAGCCGTCACCATCCCAACCCCGTGCGACCAGCCCGGCAGGCCAAATACGAATGGTACGGTTGGCATTGAGCTTGAATTGCTGAAAAAATTTAATGTCGTCATCGTGCAGCATGGTCGGTAGGTCGATTTCTGTTCCATGTACACCTTCACAATGGACCTTGCACGGCTTGAGCATAGCGTTCTCGGCCGTCAACGGCTCGGAGGTAAGCAGGATATAGCGTTGACCGGGGCGGATGGTCATGCCTATCACCTGATAAGCCAAGCCATCTTCGCCTATGCGAAAAAGCCAGTAGGGCAGAGAAGGTATTTGGAAATCTGCGCTGATAATGTTCTCAATGTTGCCGTTCAGCCGCTCAAATCGAATGATAGGCGCTCCTGGTCCAGGCCACTTTCCGAGTGCGCGCCGCTGTGTGCCGGAGAGCAACCAGCCGGCGGGCATCCAAATGCCTTCGCCCGCGATTTGGCAGCGTGTCGTCCGCAGAAAGTTCGCCAAGTCCACATTGGAGGCGGCTAGCGACGAAAAGTCGGGAATATCCAAAATCGCCGACCAGTTTTCTTTGTCCATTTTGCGGAGCATGATGCTCGGGCGCATGCGCAGTGCGAATGTATTCACTGCTGTGTCACCGCCTTCTGACGGCTTGCTGGTATCAGGCGTATTGAATCTGCGTTCCACGCCACGAAAAATATCGGTGGCTCGGCGTGTCTCTTTAAGCCAGACCTTTGCCTTATGTACTTTCTCCAGGTCCGCTATGATGCGCGAAAGCGTGGAGCTATGGATCAACTCCCGGTCGGCAACATCATGGTTGAGCAGGGCCAGCACGATACGGCCAGATAATTCCTCCTGCTGGAGGAATTCGCGGAGACGCTTGGATGCATTCCACGAATTGTCCGCCAGAAGACGCCCCACTTCCGCTGCATCCAGCGAATTCAGGCGGGCAAGTTTGAAACGCAGCCCATGCAGGGCCTCGGCAAATTGATATTGGAGATATTTGGGTAGAATTGCATGGCGTATCGGCCAGACAATGTTGTTGAACTGTCGTGCCCATGGCCCTCGTGGCTCGACCCCATTGTATGTTTTTTGAAACTTTCGGAACCAGACCTTGAACTGCGCGCGGTTTTCATGCTCACGCCATTTAGGGGTGTGTGCCTCGAAAGAATCCCAAAATTCCATGCCTTCATAACTATAACCCTCCTCGGTCGCATAGATGACCCAAAGCAACCAGTGCTGAATGAGCGGAAGATTACGGGCGACACGCACCCGCAGTTGATCGGCGATCTCTCTGAGCTGTTCATGTGTGAGCGGATGCTCAAGCGCAAATATCGGAAGCTTTGTTGCGGCGCGCGAGGCAGCAAGAGCAGAAAAATGCTGCTCCATTTGGTTTTGCCATGCTTCGAGCGTATGGTGCATGGCTATGGCAGGCTGGTTTCCAGCACAACTACCTCATCTCGACAACTTTGCTAATAGCCCGTTTTTCTGCAAACAAGTCAGCGATACTGGCCGCTTGCCATAATTTGTATTCAGGACGGCGTTCCGCGCGCGGCACCATCCATCGCTTAACCGCCAACTCACTCACTTCCTTAGCAGTCAGCAGGCTCTTGATGTTCGGACGCCCCTTGCCTGTACGAAGTATGCCGCGAGCATTTTTCGCCAACTCGCAGAAAAAGACTTCGCGCTGTATGCCATGCTTAAGCAGGTCATCCTTGAAGCCTAATGCCGTAAGTGCAGCACGAACGGTACGCAGACGCCAGTTCGGCCCCTGGCCGAAACGATGCTTGTCAGCGTATTTGTGCTTAAGTTTACGCAAGTAATTACGCATTTCGATAAAGAGGGTATCCGGGATGTGGAAATGGCCCCACCCCCGCGTAAATCCGATGTCTATAAAGTATTGCTGCTCACCCAGCTTGAGACGGTTGTAGACTGAGGACCGTCCAAGAGATGAAGACGTGGTGACAACCAGCAGCCGGGCACGTTTTTCCTTCTTGGAGATGATGCCTTCCAAATTGCCGTAGTGCTTGGTGAAGTCATTATAGATGTCACGCGAGCGAATGAGTGAGGCGACAAGCTTCCCACCTAGCAACATGTTGTAAGGCGGGATAGCCCCCAGCACATAGGCATCAAGAATATTCACTAGCCGCTCGGTTCGTGCTTTCACATCCCAGCCAATATGCTGATCGCGGACGGTCAGATTAAATACCGGGTCCCCAATAGCTATGAGGCCGATGAGCTTGTTGTTGTGCCTATCCCATACGAGATAACGGAGCCGTCGCCCGAACCCGTTGGATACCGGCACGGCCCAGGTGAGGGCGGCAAGCCGAAAAAGGTTGGCCTGCCAGCTATTAGAGCGGACCAGTTCAAGTTCGGGCTTGATATTGCCGGGGTCGATCTCAGAGCCTGAGGCGAAGTGTTTTTGCAGTAGTGGCCACTGCTCTTCAATAAATTCCTTGTTCTGCTTGAGCTTGTTGTTGCGTTGGGCCAAATGCAGCGAACGGATCGCCTCTTTTCCGGTCCCGTCAATTACGAGACGACCGTCATCCTTCGACCGCCTGAAACCGAGGGACCGGAGATGACGCCGAACTTTGCCTTTAAGATTAGCCTTAAGATTGGCTAGGGGTGTCGCAAGCGTTACGACGTTTGTCTTCTTGCTCTGCCTTTTATTCGCCATTTACTCCCCATAACGCTCTCAACGCTGCTGTCGCAGCGGGTCAGTCAGCAGTATTAATTGCTGAAAAACCAAGCCGAACACAACTATTTTTTGAATTGTTCCGTCACATAACGCGCACTGGTATTCATTAATTGGCGGATTTATAGAACTAAGCCAAAGTAATGTTCTGGTTGCCATTGCTCGAACAAGGGACCCGAGACGACAGCCTAACCGACCCCTCCGGTAAAGTGGCCGCCCTCAGCAGTCCACACCACCGTTGTTATCCCCTATCGGGGGGAGGGGGGGCGTGCTTGCAAGACGTGTGTGAGGTCGGTGGTAGCTAGGCTGCGCGCATCCCATCCCTGCCTATAAGAATGCTCTCGCGAGCCTAAATAGCTGCTCCGGTCATTCTGTGGACTATATCGTCCGACGTTAGATCGAAGGCAGGCGTCCATCATGCCATAGCTCAAGTATTCTGGGTATAATTGCCAAGTCGCAAATTAACCATTTTGGCCTAGCCGATTGATTCTATTGACAAATTAGCCCTATTCGATATACTACTTATACGGGTATTTATGTCAAAAAGAGGCTAAAATGGCAGGCAAACAAGCCAAAGTGTTAACAAACGGCCAGCTGCGGCTGGCCTTGGCCGAGGCAGGCCGTGGCCGCCATGGCCGGCGTGATCAGGCCATGCTGCTGCTGTCGGTCAAGGCCGGCCTGCGGGCTGGCGAGATTGCCGGGCTGACCTGGGCCATGGTCGAGACCTCGGACGGCTACTTAAGCGACCGCATCGAGCTGCAGGACCGGGCGGCGAAGATGAAGAGCGGGCGCAGCATCCCGCTGCACCCGAGCCTACGGCTGGCCTTGGGGCGTTTGAGGCCGCTGCGGGGATCGAGCGGCTATGTGGTCGAGTCCGAGCGTGGCACCCGGATGCGGGCCAGCAGCGTAGTGAACTGGTTCAGGGCTTTCTATGCCCGCCTCGACTTTGCTGGCTGCTCCTCCCATTCCGGCCGCCGCACCTTCATTACCCGGGCCGCCCGGTTGGTCTTCAAGGCCGGTGGCAGCCTCCGGGATGTCCAGCAATTGGCCGGGCATCGCTCCATTGAGCAGACCCAGCGGTATATCGACGGCGATAGCCTGGTGAAGCGGCGCCTCGTCGCGATGGTTTAGTCTAGTCGGCGTACCTGACCGGCGGATTTGGCCGGGTCAGGCGTAAACGGCATACCGGCTTGGGTTGGCCCGGTGCAGCCGAATTCATACAGCAACCCGAACCCCAACCAATAATCTGGAGTGACGTCATGCGTGGACCGAACCGGTCGCCGCGGATCGCGGCTTTGTGCGTATTGGGCAAGCGTGCCCATCGGCTGAGTGTCAACAAGCCCCGGGGCCAGTTGCTGCTGGCTGCAGCCCAGGCAATCGCCGAAGACCCGGCATGGCACGGCCTTGATGCCCTGCTGCTACCCGGCGCCTTCTTCCGCCTCTCGGGCTATATCGCCGACAAGAAGCACCCCACCCGGGTCAGGCTGCTCGGCAAGGAGGGCTTCATGGCTTCCGTGCGAGGGGCCGTAGCCATCCTGGCCGGGGCTTCGCCCGGCAGCCTGGTGGTGTTCGGTGCTGATTCTGCCTCTCCCCGGCGCTGGGAGTTTGGCGACCAGCTTTGCTTAGGTGTCGGGACAGGCGGTATCGTCGGCCTGGCGAGGAAGATCATCCCGGCCGATCCCGATACCATCCATTGCAAGCGGGTCTATGTCCCCGTGCTGGCGGACTATTCCTCGCTGCACCGCTTCGTCACCCTGCCGAGTGGCCACAAGGCGGCACTCTGCTCCTGCTTCGACATGTTCGGCATCTGCGCCGATGCCGAGATGACCAGGAAGCGTGGCATGCCGATCCGGGATCTGTGGCTGCCCAACGGGGAATGTCCCCGGGTCGAGAAGCCGGGCTTCAAGCCGCTCCGGGAGCAGGCGCTGCGGGAATGGCAGATGCTGCTGGAGGAACAGCGCCCGACTGTTGCGCTGGCCGCCATCCATGCCTTCAAGCAGCCCGGACGCGATGGCTACTGGCAGCGGCATGGGGTCGCGGTGGCGTCGGCCTCTATGCAGGGCGGGTTTGCCGTCGGTGCTGCCCACTTTGAGGAGAAGCTGCCAGGCAGTCAGCAATCCACCTTGGCGTCCTTCGATGTGCCGGCCTCGGTGATTGCTGAGGGGCCGAAGCGTGGCCCGCATCGTGCAGCACCACTGATCTCCAAGACGATTGAGGCGGGGGGCCAGGCTGCCCTGCTGCGCCTCTTCGGCGCCAACTAGCCCTACTCCACAACAACCCGATCTACCCGCGCCCGCTCCGGCTGGCGCCACGCATCCGTTTGCCCAACGCCCAACCGAAGGAGAACAACATGATTGAGCGTCCCGTTCATATCAGCCGCATTGTCGATCACGGCAGCGTCGTCTCGCTGCTGGGCCAGTATGACGATGACGGCAGCCCCGCCCGCATCACCCTCGATCACCGGCCGTTTGTGCACTTCTGGCAGGATTGGGCCAAAGCCGGGCATCCGCAGCCAGTGCTGCATGATGCCGATGAAGCCACGTTGCGCTTCGAGTGAGGCCCGGTATGACACATGATGCTACGCCGAAGCGGTACCTGGCGCTGTTCCAGGGGCCGGATACCGACCTCTTCGTCCTAGCCTTTGATGGCACCCAGGACCAAGCGGATGAACTGGAAGCCCGGCTTGAGCGTGCCCGGCAACTCAAGCTGCTGCGCACCGGGCTAGTCATCTGCCCACTTGGGCCAATCTGCGAGCTGGGCGCGGAGAGCATCCATCTGGTGCTGGATCAGGTGTTCCAGGATTTTCCGCCCAGGGAAAACACCAACGGCCCACCGCCCACCTTGCCCACCAGCGCAAGGACAGTGCCATGACGGTGGATGAACTGATGTTCCTGCTGGAGGGGCGCCCGGTCAAGACGGAGATACTGGTGCTGCTACCGGGCAAGCCCCATCGCGTCACCCGCATTAGGGAACTGCGCTACCGCCGCGACCGCCAACGCACCAGCCGCGGCATTACCCGGCTCGTCGGTACCGTCTTCGTCATCCTGGACGACCGAACCATTCCGCTTGCTGCCTACCAGTTGCGCCGCTCCCGCCGCGTCACCGGCTGATCGCCGGCCCCTGACTTTCACCTAGCGCCCACCAAGCCGGCCGCATCCCGCTACCGGCCACAAGAGGAGTCTGCCATGCCTCAGCAACAGCCTGATCAAACCGCCCGCATCCGCGAACTCAATGATGCCTTCCGCAAGAGCGGCGGCCTTGGCGGGCGGTTCATGATTACCACCGGCGTACAGGCCCTTGGCCCCATCCGCGTCGCCGAGCTATGCCGCCAGATCATTCAGTTCGAGGCCTTTACCGAGGATAACGATCCTTACGGCGAACATGACTTTGGCAGCATCAAGGATGGTGGCCAGACCTTCTTCTGGAAGATCGATACCTACGACAAGCGGCTGGAATACGGTTCTCCCGATCCTACCGATCCAAAGGTTACCACCCGTGTGCTGACGCTGATGCTGGCTGAGGAATACTGACCGCAGCTACTTCCAGCTATCCGGCCCGCTTGCTAGCAGCTTTCGAGATCGCCTCAGTCAAGACAACCACATCCTCCATGGTCGGGTTGCTGCGTCCCTCGATAAGGGCACGGAATTTCTCGACTAGCACAGCTTGATCCTTTTGCTGGGGCGTAAGCTTATCCCGCTCTACCCAGTCGAAAAGGTCAACGTAACTGACACCGAGCGCCTTGGCGATATCGAAAGCCGTCGCAAACCCCGGCGCGGATTTTCCTCGCTCAATACTCGACACCGTATCGACGCTTTTACCGATCAACTCAGCTAGTTGCTCCTGGGTCAGATCACGGTCATCGCGCAGCGCCTTGATCCGCAAACCAAGCTGCAGTTGCCGCCCCACTTCTTCCGGAGTGGCGAAGGCTGCTCGGGACTTCTTATCGGGCTTCCTGGGACCGCTAGAAGCCCGAGCGGAGGACTTTGATAACTGACGTTTTTGCATGCCCGAATTTGTTTCCGGGTATTGGAATTAACCACCGAAGGAGAATACGGAAATGTCGCTTGACCACGCCGCGACTACGAGGATAATTACGACTACTTGGGCGGGAGGTTTCAGAAAACGGGATTTCCCTCCGAATCGAGGCCCGCCAGGAGACACAACCATCCCAATAGAACGGCACGTCTGGGCGCAGCCTTAAGCCGCCCGCCCCACCTAATCCAATTCCCGAGAATGAGGCTTCAATGACGAATCCCGATTCCGTCACCGCTCCCACTTTGCCCGAATGGGCCGCCATCCCCGCCTACCGCAAGCTCTGGCTGGTCGGCAGCATCAACGCGCTGGGCGTGGCCGTCGCCTTCCTAAATGTGCTGGCCTCCCTGGTCTTCCTGCTGCCGGGGCTGATCCTGCTCTGGATGGGACCAGTCTATAAGCGCAAGAAAGGCGCCGTGGTCGTCCATCGGGTCAGGGATAAGATCACCTTCTGCATCATCCTGGTCATTGCCCTGGGCTGGAACCTCATGCGCCAGGGGGCAGGTGGTGAACTCGGTATGACCGCTTCACTCCCAGCCTGCGAGAGCCGCACCGCCCAGAGCCATTTGAAGGAGGCGGTAAAGAACTCGCCTGCGGGGCGCCGGATGAAGCTGGAGATACAGGAAGTGGTAAGCGCCTCACTGACCAAGAATTCCTGGGCCTGGAATAGCGCCGAAGCCGTCGTGAAGGACCAGAACGGCCAGGTCGTCAGCCATCTCTGCGAGGCGGAAACGATCACCAATGCCGGCAAGCGCACCGTGCTCTACAGCATCTCCTGGGTCGATCAGACAAAGGGCCGCTGGTACATCGAGGCCCGTTTCTAGGGCCGCTTTTAGCCCACATCTATTTTCCATCCGCCCACCGCGAACAGTTAACCCCTGTCGAACCATCCAGAGGCATCCAATGAACAAGATCCTGATATGCATACTCCTGGCCACCGCCGCCTTCAGCGCCGGCATCAATCAGGCCCGCGCCCAATCCAAGGAGAATGTCACCTACCCGAATGCCGTGATCCCAGGCCTAGGCGGCCCGGTAACAGTCTATGCCGGTATCTATAAGCCCCGTGGAAACGGTCCGTTCCCGGCCGTCATGGTCCTGCATGGTTGCGGTGGCACCGATTACCATCACAAGGCCTGGGCTGAGCGCCTGGTGTCCTGGGGCTATGTGGCGTTGGTCCCCGATAGCTTCATATCGCGCGGCTACAAGAATATCTGTACCCAGACCACCGTCGTGACACCTGAGATGCGGGTTTCCGACATCATCGGCGGGGCGGAGTATCTCGCCAGCCTGCCCTATGTGGCCAAGGACAAGATCGGCCTGATCGGCTTCTCCCATGGTGGCTGGACCATCATGAAAGCGGTGCAGGATAGGTACCAGTTGAAGGCCTTCGGCATCCGGGGAGCGGTTGCCTACTACCCCTATTGCAATCCGAAGCAGGACACAAAGATCAGCATCCCCCTGCTCATCCTCATCGGAGAAGACGATAGCTGGACACCCGCCCCTCTCTGCCGCGAATTACAGGCTTACGAAGCCCTCAAGTCTGCAGCCCCGACCGAGATGGTCTTCTACCCCGGCACCTACCACAGCTTCGACCGGCCGGAGCGTATCACCGAGGTGGACGGCTGGAGCGTTGGCGGCGGGGTAAAGAAGCACAAGATTGGTGGCAACCCGACCGCAACCGAAGACGCGTTCAAAAGGACCAAGGCGTTCTTCGAGAAGGTGCTTGCAGCAGACAATAACTGAAGCCGAACTCCGGTGGCCGCCAAGTGCCGGGAGCCATAGCGCAAGGTCAGCATTCATATGCCGGGATTTCAGATGACCCGTCGATGACAGAAATCCCGGCACTTAGTGCAAAGTGCGATTTTTCTACTATGTGCTTTTAGGCGATTTTGGACCGATCATACCAATCCAGGCTGCCATAGATAATCTACAAAGAACTATCAATCACCCAACTCGAATTTGCCGACCGTGACCTGCACCCGCTTCTCACGACCATCCGCGAAATCCAGGCAGGCTTCCAGGCTGTCGCCGATGACGAGATCTTGCCGCAGACGCAGCAGGCGTATGCGCGCGGTGTCCTCCAGGTCCAGTATCTCACCGGGCGCTATCGCCATCGACTCGATTGGCACATAACGGCCAGAACCCACTTTGACCTCGATCCGGCTGACTTCCGCCACTTCGCTATGCAGGCCGGTGAATTGCCGCACCGACGCGCCATTATTCTCGATGGCTAGTCGCAGCAATGTATCCCCGCCCTGCCGCGCCGGCTCGGCATAGGCGTGCTGGATCACCAGGGTGCCGATTTCATCCTGGTGCGCCAGCGCCACATCGCTGCACAATACAAGCAGCGCCAAGCCCGCCAGGGCGGCAATGCCATTGCCAATACGAGACATGGCCGGGCTACTCCATATCATGGCGCCAGTCATGGCCACGGAAGCGTGCTGACATGCTCGGCGCGTAGCTATGATCATCGTGCAGCTCCTTGGCAAAGCATTCCTGGAAAGCCGTGGTTCCGGCCTGCAGGCCTTTCTCCTGGCATTGCTGGCGGATCGCGGCGTGATACTCCTCCTGCGACCAGCCGCAGCCACTCAGCGACAGCAGCGCAAGGGCGGAAAAGGCAATGAGCGATTTTGACATGATCATTCTCCTGCAGCCGGGTGTGGCTGATGACTGGTGACCGGATCGAGTTCGTCGCTGCTGGTCTGGCGTCCGGTGCCAAAGCGGGCATAAAGCGCCGGCAGTACCAGCAAGGTGAGCAGGGTCGAACTGATCAAGCCACCAATCACCACAGTGGCAATCGGCTTCTGCACCTCTGCCCCCGTACCAAGGGCAATCGCCATTGGCACAAAGCCGAGCGAGGCCACCAGCGCAGTGATCAGCACCGGACGGAGCCGGGCCACCGCGCCATCGATTACGGCTGCCGCCTTATCCACCCCTTCCGCCAGTTCCTGCTGGATGCGGGAGACCATGACCAGGCCGTTCAGCACAGCGATGCCGGACAAGGCGATGAAGCCAACAATTGCTGAAACCGAGATCGGCATGCCACGGAGCGTGAGCGCCAGGATGCCGCCGACCAAGGCGAAGGGAATGCCGCTATAGACGATCAGGGCATCGCGCATGCTGCCGAGCGCCATGAACAACAGGAAGAAGATCGCGGCAAAGCAGAGCGGCACTACAATGATCAGGCGGTTCTTGGCGGCGATCAGGTTCTCATACTGCCCGCCCCAGGCGATCCAGTAACCCGATGGCAGCGTGACGCGGGTGGCGATCTGCGCCTGGGCATCCCGCACCACCGAGCCGATATCGCGGCCGCGCACATTGGCCTGCACGACAACGCGGCGCTTGCCATTCTCGCGGCTGATCTGGTTCGGCCCTTCGCTGATCTCGATATCGGCAAGTTGGCGCAGCGGGATGGTGGCAAGCCGGCCACTGCCCGGCAGCGGCACCGGCAGGTTGCGCAACACTTCCAGGTCGCTGCGGGCCGCATCTGCCAGACGCACCACGATGTCGAACCGCTTGTCGCCTTCATACATCGAGCCGGCCTCATGCCCGCCAATCGCCGTGGCAATCACCTGCTGCACCTGGGACACGCTGAGACCGCGCCGGGCGATCTCACGCTTCCTAAGTTTAATGTCCAGATAGGGCAGGCCAGCCGCCTGCTCGACCTTTACGTCACTGGCACCGGATACCCCACGCAAAGCGGCAGCAACAGCATTCGCGGTTTCGAGCAGTGTGTCGAAATCATCGCCATAGACCTTCACCGCAATATCGGAGCGCACACCGGCAATGAGTTCATTGAAACGCATCTGGATCGGCTGGGTGAATTCGTAATTGTTGCCGGGCACACGGCTTACTGCCTGCTCGATTTCACGGATCAACTGCGTCTTCGGCTTGTCAGGGTCTGGCCATTCTTCTTGCGGCTTAAGGATAATGAAGGTGTCCGATACATTTGGCGGCATCGGATCGGAAGCCACTTCCGCCGTACCGGTCTTGGAAAATACCGTCGCCACTTCAGGGAAGCGCGCCACGGTCTTTTCCACTAGGCTCTGCATTGCAGCCGACTGGTTCAGGGACGTGCTGGGGATACGCATGGCATGCATGGCAATATCCTTCTCATCCAGCGTCGGGATGAATTCCTGCCCCAATTGCGTCAACAGCAGCAGCGAACCGAAGAAGATGGCAGCCGCCACAGCCGCGATACGGCCCGGGATGCCGACAACGCGGTGCAGCAAGGCGGCATAGCCTTCCTGGGCCGCTGCCATGAAACGGCTTTCCTTCTCCTTCACCGGCCCGGTGACGAACAATGCGATCATCGCCGGCACGAAGGTGAGCGACAGCACAAAAGCGCAAGCCAGGGCAAGGATGACAGTAAGCGCCATCGGCTCGAACATCTTGCCTTCCACGCCGGTGAAGCTGAGCATCGGCACATAGACAATGATGATGATTGCCTGGCCGAATACCGAGGGCTGGATCATCTCCTTGGATGCCACCATCACTTCCAGTAGGCGCTCACGCCGGGTAAGCGGACGGCGCAACTCATGCTGCTTGTCGGCAAGGTGCCGCAGGCAGTTTTCCGTGATGATCACCGCACCATCAACGATAAGGCCGAAATCCAGAGCGCCGAGGCTCATCAGATTGGCACTGATGCGGCCTTGCAGCATACCGGTTGCCGTCATCAGCATGGTGATCGGAATCACCATCGCAGTGATCAGCGCGGCGCGGATATTGCCGAGGAACAGGAACAGCACCACGATTACCAGCAATGCACCTTCGGCGAGATTCTTCTCTACCGTTGCCACCGTGGCATCCACCAGCTTGGTGCGGTTTAGCACCGGTGCCGCCTCGATACCTGGCGGCAACGAGCGATTGATATCGGCCAACTTGACATGCACCGCATCTGCAACCGTGCGGCTATTGCCGCCGATCAGCATCAGGGCCGTGCCGACCACCACTTCCTGGCCCGCCGAACTGGCAGCGCCACTGCGCAATTCATGGCCTAGGTCGATGGCGGCGACGTCATGCACATAGACAGGCACACCATCGCGGGTAGCAATCACCACATTGCCGATATCGTCCACGCTTTCCAGCCGACCATGGGCGCGCACCACAAGGCCTTCGCCATTCTGCTCCAGGAAACCGGCACCGATGGCGGTGTTATTGCGTTGGATGGCATCCGAGAGGTCGTTCAGGGTCAGGCCAAATGCCAGCAGCCGGTCGAGCTTCGGCTGCACATGGTATTCCTTGACATAGCCGCCGATCGAATCAATGCCGGCAACGCCGGTGACATTCCGCAGTTGCGGCCGCACCAGCCAATCCTGCACCGTGCGAAGATAGGTAGCGCGCTTCACCTCGGTATCGAGCCGTTCGCCCTCGGCAGTGACATAGCTGCCATCCGCCTGCCAGCCGTTCTCGCCGCCGATGGGGCCTTTTTCGGCTTTATACCGCACCAGCCACATATAAACTTCGCCAAGTCCGGTGGAGATAGGCCCCATCCGCGGCTCGATGCCTTCAGGCAACAATTCCCGTGCCTCGGCCAGTCGCTCGGCCACCTGTTGGCGGGCGAAATACACGTTGGTCTTGTCGCTGAAAATCGCCGTGACCTGGGAGAAGCCGTTACGCGACAGCGACCGGGTCGATTCCAATCCCGGAATGCCGGCAAGGGCATTTTCCAGTGGGTAGGTTACCTGCTTCTCGATTTCCATCGGCGAGAAGGAAGGCGCCACGGCGTTGATCTGTACCTGGTTGTTGGTGATGTCGGGTACGGCATCAATCGGCAGCTTGAGCAGCGATTGCACACCAAGAATACTGATGCCGAGAGTGACGATCAGCACCACCAGGCGCTGTTGGATCGACAGACGAAGAATTTGCTCGATCATGGCTTAAATCTTTCCCTGGCGCTCAGTGCGAATGCTCGGCTTCGGCTTTCTCGACCTGGGCCTTGAGCACGAAGGAATTCACTACCGCCACTGCCTCGCCGGCCTCGACGCCGAAGCGGATTTCGGTCTGGTTGCCATCGCTGCGGCCGAGTACCACTTCGCGCATCTCGAAGCCTTCCGGGGTGCGCACGAACACCACCGACTCCTTCTTCATGCGCTGGATTGCCGCCTTGGGCACCAGGACGGCGGCACGTTCTACGGCGCTCTTCACCGTCACGGAGGCAAAATCGCCGAGCCGCCAGCTGCTATCCGTATTGCCGATCTGTACGATGATCTTGGCCAAGCGGGTTTCACGGTCGACTACCGGGCTGACAAATACCACCTTGCCCTCGGCCTTGTTCGGGCCGTCCACCACCACCGCATCACCTTCCCGGATGGCAGCGAGGTCAGTCGGCGCTACCGACGCCTCAATCCACAGCCGGGACAGATCGGCAACCGTGAAGAGTTCAGTCTCGCTCGGCACGGAAGCGCCCAGCACAGCACGACGCTCCACCACGCGGCCTGCAATGGGGCTGCGGATTTCCAGCACCTGCAGGCCGGAATTGCTGCCGTTCAGCCGCGACAGGTCGCTGCCGTTGAAGCCGAAGGCAGCAAGTCGCTGCCGCGCCAGGTCAATACGGATGCGAGCTTCCTCGACAGTGGCGCGAGCCTGCAGGTAATCCTGCTCGGAACTGATCTTCTTTTCCCACAAGTTGCGTTCGCGCTCGAAAGTAGTGCGGGCCAGGGCCTCGCTGCGCTGAGCCGCCAGGAATTCGCCCTTGGCTTCGGCGATCTCGCGGCTTTCCAGCACGGCCAGCAATTCACCTTTCGCCACCGTATCGCCAAGCCGCTTCTTCAAGTCGACGATGACACCGGAGGATTTCGCCGCCACGGCTGCCACTTGGTCAGGATTGGCCACCACATTGCCGGGGAAGGTGGTGGTGCGCACCAGTTCGCCCTCCCGTACCTGGGCGAGACTGATACCGGACTGCGTTACCTGTTCGTCGCTCAGTTTGAGTGGATTTTCTTCCACCTCGGCACCGCCGCCATGGCCATGGCCGTCCTTGGCACCATGTCCATGGCCATCGGGGCCATCGCTATGCAGGAAAGGAATCTTCTCAGGCGCGGCGATGAAAAGCGTACCGCCGATACCAATCAGCAGGCCGGCGGCAAGAGCAATGAGGCTGTTACGCATGGAAATCTCCGATCAATAGGTGCGGCCGGCGAGGCGCATCAGTTCGATACGCGCCAGGTGGTAATCGCGCAGGGCCGTGGCATGCTGGGCTTTGACGTCAAATTGCGTGCGCTGGGCATCCAGCAGATCGAGGAAACCGAACTTGCCGGCCGCATAACCTTCAGCGGCGGCGGCATAGGTCTCGTCTGCTGCCGGAATGATGGTGCGGCTCAGGGCCTCCACTTCACGATACGCTGCCTGCAGGGTTTGCCGTGCCTTGGCCAAGCTGGCGAGCAGGTTGAGCCGCAGCATATCCGCCTCCGCTTCGGCGCGAACGAGATCCTGGCGTGCCCGCTGGATGCCACCCCGATTGCTGTCGAAGACCGGAATTGGAATTGAAATGCCGACCATGAAAGCGTTGCTGTCATCCTCGTTGTAGCGGCGGATGCCGGCACGCAGGGTCGGGTCGGGTACTGCCGCCGCCTGCTCCTTGGCAATGGCGGCGCGTGCTTGGGCCGCTGCGGCAGTCGCCCGGCTGAAATCCGGATTGGCCCGCAGCGTCGCCTCATCAGGCCCGACATTCGGCAAGCTGCCGATGCGCTCGAACCAGCCGGCATCACTGGCCAGTTCCGCCCGCATCACACCCAGACTACCGGCGAAGCCGGCTAGGGCAGCGGCATATTCGCGCTCCGCCTTCTGGCTGGCGACACCGGCTGCGGCCTGGGCAATCTCGCTCTTGCGTGCCTGGAAGGGTGGCTCACGGCCATTCTGCACCCGCTCGCGCACCGCGCCGGCCAGCGCCTCGGCATTCTTCAGCCGATCCGCTTCCAGCACGACAACACGCGCGGCATAAAGCGCCTGCACATAGCCGCGCGCGATTTCCTCGCGCAGACTTAGCTGATCGACATCCCGTTCAATGCCAGCCAGCGCCAGACCGGCATCGGCAAAGCCGATCCGCGCCTCACGCTTGCCGCCCATCTCGATGGTCTGCGAAATGCCGGCTGCAACCTCAATATTGCGGCTGCCACGATAGCCTTTGCTGCCGGCGAAGTTATCAGCATCGACGAACAATTCCGGGTTCGGCCGGGCCTCGGCCTGCAAGCGATCACCGCCAGCGGCTTCCCGCCGGGCTTCGGCAGCACGCAGGCGCGGCGAATTCTCTTCGCCAACACGCAGGGCTTCTTCAAGGCTGCCGATCCGCACCACATGGCTGTTGCCAGGGACGATCTGCATAGGCGTTTGCGCGGCCAAAGGCTTGGCCAGGCCCACCATCATGGCGAGCGCAAGCAGGGGGAGACGCATTTTCTGTTCCCTCGAACAAAATACGGGTAGCAGGCGCGTGGAGCGCCAGGACGTTCAGGCTCGGGGAATCAGGCTTTCGGAGGTTCTAGCAGGCCATAAATCAGGCCAAGATCGGTGCCAGCATCGCGCAGGCTGAGCACAGGCTCGGCCGGCGGAAAACCCGCGATCTCCACGCGCAATTGCGGCGGCATGGCACGGCCATGCTGATCGCAATGGAAGGCGCAATCCAGCGCGAGCTTCACGGGAGCGGGTATCTCGTCACCCGCATCAACATCCGACATGGTGGCATCGGATTGGGCGGCAACAGCAACGAGTTGCGTTGCATTGGCTGCGGCGATTTCCGCATGCCAGGAACCAAACAACGCCGTGAACAGGAGCGCAGACATGGCAATAAGCGCGGCAAAAAGCCGGCCTTTGCGCTTGTATGCTGCGATTGCCTGGGTCATGGGGTTTCTTGGTTCTGCGCTAATAGATTAGGACTACTTGGCGGTAAGGCTATACTGCGCCTTGCCGACTTCCTTGCCGCCCTCGGAAAGAGTGGCCATGGCCCGAACCGCACCCGAAAGTGGCGCGCCAGCCTTGCCGGCCAGCTTGTCACCCGAAGGTTTCAGTTCGACGCTGCTTTCGGCATTATTGACGAACAGCTTCACGGCCGCCGCCATATTGCCTGTGGGCTGCATCGGCTTGTGGTCCTTGATGACATAGAGCAGCACATCACTGCCCTTCACCACCAATTCACCCTCGTAATTGCCGATCTTCTTCACTTGGCCGCCATATTTCGCCTCATCGGCCTGGGCCGATACCGCGAATGCCAGCGTTGCTGCTGCGGCCATAACTGCAAAGCGTTTCATTCATCCTCCATATGGTTGTCGATACGCAGCGAAGATGGCGAAAGTCAAAATCATTTGCAAGTACATCGCCTGCGGCGCTTTGCCGCCGTAACAATGTACAGGTCGAACTGCCTGTTTTCGCAGCATCACAGCTGCGTGAGGCTAAGCAGCAATACGGCAGATCACTCACCACCGTTCCAATTTCGCCCGGCATTCCGATCACCCTTTCCGCTTGTGATTCGGGGAAGCTGCCGATAACCTACATCCTACAATAGTTATAGCTTCAAGCAGAATTCCGAGGGAACCCACGATGATGGAAATGGCGATCGGGAAACTGGCGGAGCAGAGCGGCTGCTCGGTGCAGATCGTGCGCCACTACGAGCAGGCCGGCCTCCTGCCGCAGCCGCCGCGCACCGGCGGCAACCAGCGTCGCTACGGCGAGGCGCATCTACAGCGGCTGCAATTCATCCGCCATGCCCGCGACCTTGGCTTCTCGCTCGATGATATCCGCGAACTGGTGACATTGGCTGACAAGCCTGAGCAATCCTGTGCGGCAGTGGACCGGGTGGCGCAGAAGCATCTTGAGGAGATCGAGCGCCGCCTCAAGCAATTGCAGGGCATGCGGGCGGAATTGCAGCGGATGGTTCGTGCCTGTGGCCGTGGCCGCATTGCCGATTGCCGCATCATCGAAACCCTGGCCGACTTTTCCCATCAGCATTGCCAATTTCACGACCATGGCGGCGCCAAGGCCGGCGCACGGCGCAGGAAGCTTTAGCGCGCCTACAATCGGCAGGATGAGGCCCTTGAACCTATAACGGCTATAGGTATTAGGCTGGTGGGACATTGAGGCTCAAGCCTCCAAGTCTCACCCCTTGGGCAGGACAAGCAGATGGCTTCCCTGAACACTGAGCCGACCGGCAAAAGCGATTATTGCGAATGGACCGTTACCGGCATGGATTGCGGTTCATGCACGGCAAAGATCAAGAATGCGCTGGGCCGCATGCCGGGCGTCAGCGATATTGAAATCGGCCTGATGACCGAGCGGTTGCGCCTGCGGCTGGCTCCTGGCGGTCCTTCGCCGGAGGCCATAGAAGCGACCGTGCGCGGCCTGGGCTTCGGCATTGCCGCGCATAAGAGCCAAGCGGAGCCGAATCCGCCCGCTATTCACGAAGATCACCATGACCACGGCACCGGTCATCAGCATGATGATCCGCAGGAACGCGGCCTGCCCTGGTATAATACCGGCAAGGGCAGATTGGTGCTGGTTTCCGGCCTGCTTCTCGCGGCAGCCTGGATTGTCGATCATTCCGTATCGGCGCAATTCGGCAATTGGGCTTTCATTGCCGCTTGCCTGATTGGTTTGGTGCCGGTGGCGCGCCGTGCTTTTGCGGCCCTGCGCCTGGGCCAGCCCTTCACCATCGAAAGCCTGATGACCATAGCGGCCATAGGCGCCATAGCCATTAATGCGTCTGAAGAGGCGGCGCTGGTGGTGTTTCTCTTCGCCGTCGGTGAGGTACTGGAAGGCGTGGCCGCCGGCAAAGCCCGCGACAGCATCCGGGCTCTGGCCAATCTGGTGCCCAAGACGGCATTGCTGCTGGTGGATGGCGCAACGCGGGAAGTGCCGGCGGATAGCCTAGCCGTGGGGCAGACCGTGCTGGTGCGGCCGGGCGACCGCGTGCCGGCCGATGGCGAGATCATCGCCGGTACCTCCGGTATTGATGAAAGCCCGGTGACCGGCGAAAGCCTGCCCAGAACCCGTGGGCCTGGCGAGGCGGTGTTTGCCGGCTCGATCAACACCGAGGCGGTGCTGCAGCTGCGGGTGACCAAGGCTGCCGCCGATAATACCATCGCCCGTATCATCCGCCTAGTGGAAGATGCAGAGGAAGCGCGGGCGCCAACCGAGCGTTTCATCGACCGCTTCAGCCGCTGGTACATGCCAGCCATTGTGCTGCTGGCTGCCGCCGTGGCCCTGCTGCCGCCGCTGGCCTTCGCTCAAGCCTGGGATACCTGGATCTATCGCGGGCTTGCGCTGCTGCTGATCGGTTGCCCTTGCGCCCTGGTGATATCGGTTCCGGCCTCGATTGCTTCCGCGCTTTCATCCGGCGCGCGGCGCGGCCTGCTGATGAAGGGCGGCGTGGTGATGGAGGCAACGGCTGGTGTTACGCATGTCGCTTTCGACAAGACCGGCACGTTGACCCATGGCCGCCCGCAGGTAACCGATGTCGTCGATCTTGGCGCCAGCGGTGAAAATCGCATTCTGGCCGTGGCCGCCACGGTCGAAGCCGGTTCCAGCCACCCGCTTGCTCAGGCGATCCTCAAGCGCGCGGCACAGGCTGGTGCGGCATTGCTGCCCGGCAGCAATGCCAAGGTGCTGCCGGGCCGTGGTGTTGCGGCAACTGTAGACGGCGCCGAAGCCTGGGTTGCCAGCCCGCGGCATGCGGCGGAAGCCGGTGTCTTGGACGAACCTAGCCTCAGCCGCGCCGCCGCACTGGAACAGGAAGGCAAGACTGTGGCGGTGGTATACCATGCCGATGGCAGCCTGGGCCTGATCGCGATGCGCGATGAATTGCGCGCCGATGCGGTGGAAGCCATGCGCCAGTTGCGTGGCATGGGCATCGGTGCCGTGATACTGACCGGCGATAACCCGCGCACGGCCGCCGCCATTGCCGGGATCCTGGGGGTGGATTACCGCGCCGAGATGCTGCCGGAGCAGAAACTGGAAGCCATCCGTGAGCTTGGCCGCAGCGGCAGCGTGATGATGATCGGTGATGGCATCAATGATGCCCCGGCCTTGAAGCAGGCAGCCGTGGGTGTTGCCATGGGGTCTGGCACCGATGTCGCCCTGGAAACCGCTGATGCCGCCGTACTGCGTGACCGCGTGACGGATATTCCGGCGAAAATCCGGCTGGCCCGGGCGGCTATGGCGAATATCCGGCAGAACATCACTTTGGCCCTTGGCCTGAAGGCAGTATTCCTGATCACCTCGGTATTCGGGATCACCGGCCTGTGGATCGCCATCCTGGCGGATACCGGCGCGACTGTGCTGGTCACCCTGAATGCGCTGCGGCTGCTGCGTTTCGATCCTGAACAGGAAGCTTGACGTGATGGCAGAATCTCAACCGCCGCCCGGCAGACCGCCGGGCGCTCTGGCGCCACTTGCCGAACGCGCCCTGCTGGTTGCTTTCGCGATTGCCCTCGCGGCCACGCTGGGGGCGCTGTTCATCGGTGAGATCATCGGGCAGATGCCCTGTACGCTTTGCTGGTATCAGCGCATTGCAATGTTCCCACTGGTACCAGTATTCGGCGTTGCCCTGTGGCGGGCCGATCCGCAGGGTGCTCTCTATGCCTGGCCCCTCACCCTGGCCGGCCTGCTCCTTGCCGCATGGCATGCCGGCCTCTATGCCGGGATAGTGCCGCGCGCGATCATGCCCTGCAGCGCCGATGGCCCTTCCTGCACCGACAGTGCTCAAGTGATTCTCGGCCTGCCGATTCCGTATCTGTCGCTGGCGGCTTTCGCAGCGATCACCATCTGCCTTTGCTTCGCAGGGAGACCCCGCTCATGAACCGCCGCCACCTGATCATCGGTGTCTCCGCGCTTGGCGTTACCGCTTTCGCCGCTGGC
Organism: Ferrovibrio sp.; assembly: GCF_965278975.1. Taxonomy (GTDB): domain Bacteria; phylum Pseudomonadota; class Alphaproteobacteria; order Ferrovibrionales; family Ferrovibrionaceae; genus Ferrovibrio. Next base: position 2,498,550 of record NZ_OZ257126.1, on the reverse strand, counting down.
ACCCTCTATTGGCAACAGCGCCGTGAGCAGGAAGCGGCGATCAAGGCAGCCACCACACCACCGGCCGAAGAATCCACCCTGATCCGCCCACATTCGCCGATCATCGGCCCTAGGAATGCGCCGGTCACACTGGTGGAATTCTTCGATCCCTCCTGCGAGGCCTGCCGCGCCTATCATCCCTACCTCAAGGCCCTGCACAGCGAATTCCCGACCCAGTTCCGCACCGTCATGCGCTATACCCCGTTTCACAAGGGCTCCGACGAGGCCGTGCGGATTCTTGAGACAGCTCGGATGCAGGGCAAGTTCGAGACCGTGCTCGATGCCTTGCTGGCGCAGCAGCCGCACTGGGCCATGCATGGCAACCCGGCGCTGGATGTGGCCTGGGAAGTGGCGGGCATCGCCGGGCTTGACCTGGAGCGCGCCAAGGCCGAGCGGCTGCATCCAGATATAACCGCATTGCTGAACCAGGATATGGCCGATGTGCGGGAAGTGCAGATTCGCTTCACCCCGACCTTCTTCCTGAATGGCGAACGCCTGGAAGTGGCCGGCCCGCGCGATCTTACCGACCGCGTGCGCAATGCCGTCCGCCAAGGGCGCTGAAGCACCAGTTCCAAGTCTCACCAGCCCCATCGATGAGTTTGATCATCGATGGTAGAGTGTCGGCACTGGTGTCGACACTTGATACCTACCCGGCACAACGCAAGGTCAGCTTCTATCTGTCGCCCAGCCGGGATTTCCGCTGACATCGCGATGACCGGGTTTTCCGGCGCTTAGTAGAAAGCGCGATTTTTCTACTAAGTGACAATATGAACGCTGACAAGCCGGTCACCACCGATACCAATGTGGACTTAGGCCTTATACTTTCCAGCGGTGAATGTTAGCCGCTCGATCTTTGAAACGCTCCATAATCTCCTCACCATCATTGACCCCAAACATCATTTCAGGCCACCAGACGGTGCTAAATTCCTTCCAAATTTCAAACATCAAACGGTAAGACGGATCGCAGACTTGATGATTTCGGCTACCATCCGCGAACCAGTAAATGCTGTAGACGCGATAGGGATGTTTGATGCAGTAGTCGATAGCACCTCGGCGGTCATAGATATCTTTCCGCACGACGCTAGGCGCTGAGAAAAGCCCTGGAGGAAGAACCTGGTTCGCTGCACGCTTTTGCCGCTCGGTTTCCTCACCCCAGGCGATACCCTCGACGTGAAAAGCCACAATTGGACGATACGGCGTCCTCCTGTCGCGTTGATTTCGATAGACCGCGAACTCTATCGAGAAAACACCATGCCGCTTACCCATGATTTCTCGTACGGCTGACTTAATGGTCTCCTTATCGAAGCTCCAAAATCCGACCGAGGTAAGCCAATCATCGGTTAGTATTGTTACCTTCTGTGCATTGTTCTGGCGCGCAAGCATCGGCGCGAGAAGACCATCCAAGATTGGCCGCATCAGAAGGGGCGCGGCTGGATTCACATAACACCCATCGCCTGACCGATAGATATCGAGTGCTGAACGGAGCAAGGGGTTATTAATCCCCCAAGGCCCCCGTTTCAGATTGAGTTCAAAGGCGCGCTCCAGTCTTTGGATCATGTTCCGAGCATCCCTCAATGCCAAAGCTGGATTGTGATAGGAGCGACCCTTCCCAGGGAATAGCTGATAGCTCTCATTAACACGATCGGCTTCTTGCTCAACGTCAACTATAGCCTCAGCACAATCCGAAGAATCACTACCCATCCATTTTCCCGGCGGGTCAGGCGGCAGAAACTCAATATCGTTATCACGGGGGATTAAACCCTCCCCTCGCAGAGTCCAGTTCGGCTCTCGATGCTTATTGAGCTTAAACTGTGCGAAGTGTCTGTTCATGATCTTAATTAGAGAGTCTACCGATATAGTTCACACAACATGGTGCGCACAAAAGCATCCAGTAGAATCCCCCTCCTTTTTGAAAGTTTGCGTTAGTAGATCCACACATATACTGATTTGTTATTTTTCATTTTGGATCCCGGACGAGCGCCGCTTCAAATGAAAGCACCTCTTCACGCCGATACCGAACAATTCCATTTCGAAATTTTATATACTTTGGCCCCTTACCCATGGAGCGCCAGTTCTGGAGCGTCTTGACCGAAACACCCCACCATTCCGAAAGTACCCTTTCATCGAAGCGGGCAGGTAGATTCACGCCGCTCGAAGATACTGTTGCATGGGTTTGAATCAGCGAATCGTCCACTTTCAAAGTGGAATGCATCGATGGCTTTGTCGTCATGTCGACACCTATCTGTTGATGACGACAACCCTTTACAAATTCAGAAATTCGTCATTTTATGGCCAAACATTGCCCCACATCTTTCATATTGAAAGATGTTATGAATGAAATTACTCTGCAATAAATACTCACAATGAAAGATACACAAAAATGAGCGATAGAGAATCTGAGAAAGAAGTTTCCGAAACGAAAAACCAAATTGAAAAGATTCTTACTGGCAAAACAGAGCACTTTGATTGGAAGTGGGTGCCGCGAGAAGATCGCGCCCGCCGGGGCAGCAAGGAATACAAAAAGCGCGCCTTGATGATGGCACTCGACTTCCTCAATCGTGCTCACAAGAACAAACAACTACTATCCGCCCTTAAGAAGAAGATTCGGGATGAGGGAAAAGACGTTCGAGGAAACGCTGTTCCGCACGTTGCCTTCATTCGGGTATTGTTTCCGGCACAATCCGGTCCAACCGAACATCGGCTCGGCTGTGCTCTGAAGTTCGCGCAAGACAAGGGATTTACACCCAAGCAATTTTACGCGGACATGGAAGCGCGCGGCGGATACACAGGGTATGCCCATGCCCTAAAGGGCACTGCAGAATCCGAAGTGAAAAGCGCCAAAACCACGAAGGCCGCGACCAACCACAAACAAGCTCTTCAAAGAAGTGGAGTTAAGAAGACGAGCGATGGCTCCGGCTTGAAAGTCAGCCGCGGCAATTGGCTGGTCGCCCTTGGGCGCCGGAAAAAATCGACCGGCCAGATTGAATATTACAGCTTCCGCTCCATAAGCGATGCTTCGCTTTTGAAGCTGGTTAAGCTGTTTCCGGAGTTGAAGGCAGGCTAATCAGTGAGCAGTTTGTGATACTGCTTCAGGGTCGACCACAGCCAATCGGCTTCGAAATGGGCTGGCGGTGCCACTGCCGCCACCTCAATGCGTTTGCCGAATACGGCGATGCAGCGATGCGCCGGATTGTGGCGCGAGACATAGAGGACTCCATCCGGTTTGGCCGGATGGGCATGCAGGGCTGCCGCCCAGGCGCGGGAAATCGCGTAGAGTCCGGTATTCACGCCGTTATCCGTTCCAAGCGCATTCAAGCCCGGCCCGGCGAAATCCACCAGCCGCATGGCTGATGCTGTCTGCAGCGTCGACCAACGGCGTGACGCCACTTCCGACATAGCGACCATGCGCAATTGCGGATTGCGCAGCAGGGTTTCGACAAAAGCGATTTCGAGATTGGTTCCGGCATAGAGGGTGCCGAAACGGCTATCGGGATCGTCGAACCGTTGCGACGGCGGCTTGCGCGGGCCATAATAGATCGGGTCGCGGTTTGCCGGATGAACCCGATAGAGTGGCGCGGCTGCCGGCCATAACACCAGCGGCAACTCCCTCTTGGCGAGATCGGCTGGCGGCCCAGATGGCTGGCCACCACCGGCCGATTTACCTTTACTGACCGCCATGCCCAGCCGCCAAGTCCATCACCGCGGCGTCCTGGCCGGCCTGTAATGCCTGCAACGGAGTCTGGCCCCGGAGGGCATCATCCGCCGTCAACAACCATTCCAGGCGCATCCAGCCATCCTGTATTGGCAGTGCCTTCAAGACCTGCTGCAACCCGGCCACAAGGCCGCGACGGGTGAACTGGCAGGAGGGATAGCGCAGGTCGCTGCCCGCAGGGAGGGCGATCAGCTTGCCGGCCTTGCGCTGCTTGTCGACGCCCTGCCGGCTGATCCCCAACAGTTCGGCAACCTCGCCCACACCGATGCTGCCGCCGGCCCTGGTCAGCAACTCGGTCTTATACTGCGCCCCCTCGGCCAGCAGCCGCGCCGCCGGGTCCAGTTCTTCCACCGCCGGCAAGGCCGCCGCCGCCGAGGCCAGCACAGCCAGCCCCCCCGCATCGGTCGGCGCCTGCAGGGCACTATCGACCAAGCGGGGATTGTCCTCGATCACCCGGCCGAAGGCGCGCAGTGTGCGCATCAGCAGGGCGGCGCCGGGGCCGCCCGATTTCGGGATGGCGATATCGTCGCCGCCCACACGCAGGCGCCAGAAGGCCGGCTCGCCACCGGCCGCTTTGGACCCGGGTGCCCGCCGAGGGGATTGACGCGCATCTGTCCTTGCCGTCACCATCATGACCTCCAGGGATGAATTGGTTTACCTTATATCATTTCTCACATTTACATACATGGTAAACTTTGCCCAAAATCCATCGGCTTTCACCCGCCATTTTTTGGGACAAATTTGGGACAGTGAGGGCCAGAAAAGGGGGGTAAAAGCGGGGAATCGCGGGAGGTCAATTTCCCGCATAACTTATTGATATAGAAATAATATTAGAGATTTTTCAAGGAGTTGAAAAACCCGCCTCGACCGCTTCCCAAGCTTACGACGGGGGTTCGATTCCCCTCACCCGCTCCAATACTTTCAAATACTTATGTGTATTTCTGCGACTAACTCGCGCACCGTACGGAAAAAATACGAAAAAATCAGGTATGGATTTCGCTGGATTTGAGTGGACTCGAGCCGCCTGAGACGACCTCACAACTGTCCGCGGCCTTGTGGTTTTGTGAGCGGTGAAAACCGACTCACGAAGGCCCCAATCACCTCATCCAAGCGGCCCCCCAAGGGCTCAAATGCTGGTGTCGGATTGACATAATCAGGCACCTCTATAGCGAGCCTGCCGAGCCGCGACCGCATGATCCCCACAGCCTTGTCTACTTCAACTGCCGAACAAGCCTTAACGGCACCATCGACACTGGCGGGATCATTCTCCAGCAACATCGCAAGATCAAAAATGTCGCGATGAGTGAACTTGAAACCTCGATACTGAAGCTTCTTGGCCAGAATCTCCGCCGGGCTTTGCACCAAGATGTTCAGAGCCATTCCAGGTACAGGAGCCAAGACCGGCTCGTCCCGCGTCACATCAGCCGCCACCACAAAATCAATGTCGCCACGCCCGGTGGTGATCTTTATGCCGTTAGCCGCCTCGGTATAGCTATCGGCCAGGGAACCGCTGAGATCGTTCAAGCGGGGCGACAGATATCCCAGTATTTGAGCATCGTGCAGGAAGATATCGACGTCATAGCTAATCCGGTGCCCAAAGCGCAGCGCCATTGCCGAGCCACCGCCAAAAGTCCAATGGGTTGCCGGCGCACTATCGAGAATGCGGATGGCTTGGCGCAGCAGGATGCTCCAGGCCGATTCCGGCCATATCCCGGAGGAAGGTCGTTTTTTCATGATCCACCACATCGGCCCAACGGGCGAGTTCATATAGCGCCGGCCAAGTGGCAGCCCTGGCCTTCACCAATCCAGCCAGGATCTGCTCCGGGACTTCCTCGATCAGCAAGCGGGCCTGTGCCTTGAATGCCGGCTTGGGCTTCCGGATCAGTGCGTGCAGCTCCTTGGCGGTGATGCGTGTCCGCGTCGAGGTATTGATAATCGAAAGCGCGGTCTTCATGGCATGATTTGGGTCATGGGACGGCGGCATGACCTGCCTGATGGCCGGTATTTCCGCCGCCGCTTCCGCCGCCTGCTTCAGGCGCTCGAATTCATCCGGCGACAACATGACAAGCCACTGCCGGCCGTGGCGCGTGACGGCCAGCGGCTCACGATGAGCGGCATCCATGTAGGTCCCGATATTCTTGATGAACTCGGTGGCGGCAACGTTCTTCATAGTCTCCTCGAATAATTCGAATTATAGGTATATTTCATATTAGGGCAAGAGTTTTCCCTGTATCAGGGATAGCAATTGAGCGGGTCTTATTGTCAAGTCGATAATTAACAATTTCGGCCTATGTAATTGTTTCTATTGACATATTTCTGCGTTCTGCTATACTACTTATGCGGGTATTTACCTTTAAAAGAGGCCAAAATGGCAGGCAAACAAGCCAAAGTGTTAACAAGCGGCCAGCTGCGGCTGGCCTTGGCCGAGGCAGGCCGTGGCCGGCATGGCCGGCGCGATCAGGCCGTGCTGCTGCTGTCGGTGAAGGCCGGCCTGCGGGCCGGCGAGATCGCCGGGCTGACCTGGGCGATGGTCGAAACCTCGGACGGCCATCTCGGCGACCGTATCGAGCTGCAGGACCGGGTGGCCAAGATGAACAGCGGGCGGTCCATCCCCCTGCACCCGGATTTGCGGCATGTGTTGGGCCGGCTGCGGCGGTATCGGGGCCCAAGCGGCTATGTCATCGAGTCCGAGCGCGGCGGCCCGATGCGGGCCAGCAGCGTGGTGAACTGGTTCCGGGATTTCTACGGCCGGCTCGGCTTTGCCGGCTGCTCGTCCCATTCCGGGCGGCGCACCTTCATCACCCGGGCGGCCCGGCTGGTCTTCAAGGCGCGCGGTTCCTTGCGGGATGTGCAGCAGCTGGCCGGTCATCGCTCCATCGAGCAGACCCAGCGATATATCGATGGCGACGGCCATGCCAAGCGGCGGCTGGTCGCCTTGATGTGAGTATTTCCTGAGTAACCCGGCTGTTTGTTCTGGCCGGGATGTGTAGCGGCAGGCCGGAATGGGTTGATCCGGTCATGGGCCGAAGTCTCTGAACAACCCGAACCCCAACTCAACAATCTGGAGTGTTTTCATGCGTGGACCGAACCGGTCGCCGCGGATCGCGGCCCTGTGCGTGCTGGGTAAGCGCGCCCATCTGACATCCATCAACAAGCCAAGAGCCAAGCTGCTGCTTGCCGCCGCCCAAGCCATCGCGGCAGACCCTGAATGGCATGGCTTGGACGCCTTGCTGCTGCCGGGCGCCTTCTTCCGCGCCTCGGCCTATCTCGGCAGCAAGAAGCACCCTGCCCGGCTCAAGCTGCTCGCCAAGGAAGGCTTCGTGCCGGCAGTGCGGGAAGCCGTGGCCCTCCTGGCTGAAGCCTCGCCCGGCAGCCTGGTGGTCTTCGGGGCGGATTCCGCCTCGCCCCGACGCTGGGAGTTCGGCGACCAGCTCTGTATCGCTGTCGGGGCCGATGGCATTGCCGGTCTGGCCCGTAAGGTCATCCCGGCCGACCAGGACACCATCCATTGCAAGCGGGTCTTTGTCCCCGCCCTGGCGGACTATGCCTCGCCACACCGCTTCGTCACCCTGCCCAGCGGCCACAAGGCGGCACTCTGCTCCTGCTTCGACATGTTCGGCATCTGCCATGATCCCGCCATGCTGAAGCAGCGCGGCTCTCCGATCCGGGATCTGTGGCTGCCGAACGGTCAATGTCCAAGGGTGGAGAAGCCGGGCTTCAAGCCGCTCCGGGAGCAGGCGCTGCGGGAATGGCAGATGCTGCTGGAGGAACAGCGCCCTACCCTTTCACTGGCTGCCATCCATGCCTTCAAGCAGCCGGGCCGTGACGGCTATTGGCAGCGGCATGGCCTGGCCGTGGCCTCCGCTGCTCTGCGGGGCGGTCTGGCGATCGGGGCGGCGCATTTTGAGGCTAAGCTGCCCCGGCCCGACCAATCGACCCTGGCCGCCATGAACGTGCCGGCATCCGTGGTGACTGAAGGCCCGAAGCGTGGCCCGCACCGCGCCCAGCCCCTGGCAGCCAAGACCATCCAGGCCGGCAGCCAGGCTGCCCTGCTGCGCCTCTACGGCGCCGAGTAACCCCCAAGCTCCAATCCGACAATCCGTCTTCCCCGCGCCCGCTCCCGGCTGGCGCCACGCATCCGCTTGCCCATCGCTCAACCGAAGGAGAACACCATGATCGAGCGTCCCGTCCATATCAGCCGCATCGTCGACCACGGCAGCGTCGTCTCGCTGCTCGGGCAATATGACGACGACGGCAGCCCGGCCCGCATCACCCTGGACCATAGGCCCTTCGTCGCCTTCTGGCAGGGCTGGGCCAGGGCCGGCCATCCCCAGCCGGTGCTGCACGATGCCGACGAAGCCACCCTCCGCTTCGATTGAGGCCCAGCATGACAGCCCAAGTCAGCCATCAACCCGCCTGCCCAACCCCGGGGCGCTACATCGCCTTGTTCCAGGGCAAGCAGACCGAGCTATTCGTCCTGGCCTTCGATGGCACCCGGGCGGAAGCCGATGAACTCGGCGACCGCCTGGACCGTGCCTGCAAGCTGGGTCTGCTGCTCACTGGCCTGGTGATCGCGCCGAACAGCCCGATCCTGGAACTCGGCGCCGAGAACATCCACCTTGCGCTGGACCAGCTCTTCAACGACTTCCCGCCCAGGGAAGCCTCCAGCGGCCCACCGCCCACGTCGCCCACCAATGGGGGGACGGCGCCATGACAGTGGATGAACTGATGTTCCTGCTGGAAGGCCGCCCGGTCGAGACCGAGGTGCTGGTGCTGCTGCCCGGCAGGCCCTACCGGGTCACTCGCATCCTGGAGCTACGCTACCGCCGCGACCGCCAAAACACCGGCCACGGCCTGACCAAGCTCGTCGGCACCGTCTTCGTCATCCTGGATGACCGGACCACACCGCTTGCCGCCTACCGGCTACGCCGCGCCCGCCGCGTCACCGGCTGACCGCCGGCCCCTGTCCACCACCCATCGCCCACCCAGCCGGCAGCATCCCGCCGCCGGCAATGAGAGGAGTCTGCCTATGTCCCAGCGACAGCCCGACCGAACCGCCCGCATCCGGGCCCTGAACGACGCCTTCCGCAAGACCGGCAACGGCGGCCGCTTCATGATCACCGCCGGTGTTCAAGCCCTCGGCCCCATCCGCGTGGCGGCTCTGACCCGCCAAGTGATGAGCTTCGACGCCTTCAGCGCCGACAACGATCCCTATCATGAGCATGATTTTGGCAGCCTCAAGGACGGCGGCCAGACCTTCTTCTGGAAGATCGACACCTACGACAAGGCGCTCGAATACGGCTCGCCCGATCCCGCCGACCCGGCCGTCACCACCCGGGTGCTCACCCTGATGCTGGCCGAGGAATACTGACGGCTATTTCTGCCGGCTTGCCGCCTCGGAGATCGCCCGGGTCAGTTCGGCCACATCCGCCAGGGTGGCTTGGGCGCTCCCCTGCAGCAAGGCCCGGAACTTCTCGACCAGCGCAGCTTGAGCCTTCTGCTGCGGCGCCTGCTTCACCGTCTCAACCCAGTCGAACAGATCGGTGAAGCTGACCTTCAGCGCCTGGGCAATCTCGAACGCCGTCGATATCCGCGTCGAGGCAAAACCCCGCTCGATGTTGGAAATTGTGTCGACGCTCTTGTCGATCAGTTCGGCCAACGCTTCCTGGCTCAGCTTGCGCTCCTTGCGCAGCAGCTTGATCCGCCGGCCGAGCTGCTTCCGGCGCATCTTTTCTTCCGGTGTTGCCGGCGGCTCCCGGGAAGCGGGAGCGGGTTTCTTGGCTGGGCCCCGAGTACGGCCTGAGGACTGGATCGGATGGCGTTTTTGCATACCCGAATGTCGTTTCGGGTCGCCGCCTTAACCACCGCATAGGAATACGGAAATGCCGCTTGACCGCGACATAACTACGAGGATAATTACGACTACTAGAGCGGGAGTTACCATAAAACGGCATCTCCCACCGAATCGCGGTCCGCCGGGGAGATACAACCATCCGAACAGAACCGGGCGCCGGACCGCCGCTTTAATCTCCCATAGCCAATCCACCCGCCGAAAAGAGGCCTTCATGACGAATACCGATTCCGTCACCGCTCCCGCTTTGCCCGAATGGGGCACCATCCCGGTCTACCGCAAACTCTGGTTCGTCGGGACCATCAATGCCCTGGGCGTGGCGGTCGCCTTCCTCAACGTGCTGGCCTCGCTGACACTGCTGCTGCCGGGGTTGGTCCTGCTTTGGATGGGGCCGGTCTATAAGCGCAAGAAAGGGGCGGTGGTTCTGCACCGGGTCCGGGACAAGGTTGTCTTCTGCATCGTCCTGGTCGTTGTCCTTGGCTGGAATCTGATGCGCCAAGGCGCTGATGGCGAGTTTGGCCAGACCGCTTCCCTGCCGACATGTGAGAGCCGGACAGCCCAGAGCCATCTTAAGGAGGCGGTGAAGAACTCGCCCGCGGGGCGTCGATTGAAGCTGGAGATTCAAGAAATCCTCTCCGCCGCCCTGACGCAGAATGCCTGGAAGTGGAATGCCGGCGATGCCGTCGTGAAGGACCAGAACGGGGAGTTACTCGGCTATTTCTGCGAAGCGGAAGCCATCACCAATGCCGGCAAGCGGACCATCCTCTACAGCATAAGCTGGACCGATAAGACCAAGGGCCGCTGGTATATCGAGGCCCGGTTCTAGGGCCGCCTTCTCAACAAGCAGGTATCCAATCTGCCACTTCCAAACAGCCCAATCCTGTCGAAGCATCGAGAGGTATCCCATGCACAAGATCCTGATATGCATACTCCTGGTGGCTGCCGCCTTTAGCGCCGGCATCAATAACGCCTGCGCCCAATCCAAGGAGAATGTTACCTATCCGAATGCGGTAATCCCGGGGCTGGGTGGCCCGGTAACGGTCTACGCTGGCATCTACAAGCCTCGCGGGAATGGCCCTTTCCCGGCCGTCATCGTCCTGCATGGCTGCGGCGGCACCGACTACCATCATAAAGCCTGGGCCGAGCGCCTGGTATCCTGGGGTTATGTCGCCCTGGTCCCCGACAGCTTCATGTCGCGCGGCCACAAGAGCCTCTGCACCCAGACTACCCTGGTGCTCCCCGAGATGCGGGTTTCCGACATCATCGGCAGCGCGGAGTACCTCGTCAGTCAGCCATATGTCGCAAAAGACAAGATCGGCCTGATTGGCTTCTCGCATGGTGGCTGGACGATAATGAAGGCGGTACAGGAGAGGTATCAGTTGAAGGCCTTCGGCATCCGGGGTGCGGTCGCCTACTACCCCTATTGCAATCCGAAGCAGGACACGAAGATCAGCATACCGCTCCTAGTCCTCATCGGGGAAGACGATAGTTGGACCCCCGCCTCTCTCTGCCGCGAACTGCAGGCAAATGAAGCGCTCAAATCCGCAGCGCCGACTGAGATGGTCTTCTATCCCGGCACCTATCACAGCTTTGATCGGCCGGAACGGGTCATCGAGGTGGATGGCTGGAGCGTCGGCGGCGGCGTGAAGAAACACAAGAGCGGCGGCAACCCGGCTGCTGCGGAAGACTCGTTCAACAGGAGCAAAGCCTTCTTCGAGCGGGTATTTGCGGCAGCCAACAACTGAAGCGGGCTTGATGCCCTTAGGACCGCAATATCCCACCTGCCGGCTTCGGCAATATCGATGCTGAGATGGCCTTCGATAATCCGCCCCTATACCGATGCGCTAGAAAGATCGTGCGCAATACCAAGGCATTCATACCGCCAGGGCAAGACTTCGGCCAACGAGTTCATCATTGACAGCCAAACATAGATCAAAACCGGCGGCAACCAATCCTGGGTCTGGTTCAGATGGATTGGAGAAAACCCACGCTGCTCTCAAAGCAGCCTATGACCAAGTCATAATCCCAGGCAGCTGGAAGGGAAAAATAGTCAGCACTTCTTCGATTACCCTGGGCGGCGCCCAACAAAACGATAAGCATCCACACGCCATCGAACTCTCATATGCGTTCTGGATTGCAATGATAAAACCGCCCAAGACGACAGCGGAGCTTCCAGTCCTTGTCACTGCCATGACTGGCCGCAAAGACCGATTTGTATATCCCGCTTCATTCCACGTCGATGCACGATCCCTAATGATCAGCCTATCGATCTATGTAAACAGGTTTCAATTCAGCGAACTCATTCTCTTCTCTGATGGCAAAAGACTAGGGCCGATATCATTCGCCCTGGAAGGTCAGGAAAACACCTGGCGGGTCAAAAGCTGGAATATAGGTATCAGTACGGCCTAAAAGCCCACTCAGTACAAACGATGTAAAATGCACTCAAGCAGATGATTGGAAGATTTACCCATCTTCCCTGAGAAGATACCGTGAAATTACCATAAATTTTGAGATTATCCGCAGGCCCATGCCCGGACACATCAATGCTGATGCGAATGGCCGGCATGCGCTTGGGCCAGGGGGCCAAAGGAATGGGCTTCCGTGGCCTGCTCGCAGAGGTTTGCCTCGATCTGCACTGTCACGTGATCGGTAATAGCCGAATATCCGCTGCCGATCGGCCGGGCGTCGGCCGATACGGATTGCTACCAGCGAGATGGCAAGAGCTGCCGAGTCGGTGAACATATGCGTAGCGTCGGAAATGAGCGCCAGACTGTTGGTCAGAATGCCGCCGACAACTTTAGCTATCAGGAAAGTTGTGGTGAGGCCTAGGGCCCACCAGATCGGTCGCTCGCTCTGGCCTTCGATTTTGACGCGATTATGGTCATGTCCCACACCCATATTGTCCTCACAAGGTTAGTGGCCATGCCGGTGACGAATATCCGGGTAATGTTGCAAGCATTGCTTCGTAAGCGCGTTTGAGTTTCATCCTGTCTATATATTTGACGATCGCAACCTATCTAAAATCTGCTCCATCTGGTCGATCTCCCCCTGTTGGCCCTTGATGATCTGCCGGCACAAATCGGCTAGTTCGGCATCGGTGATGTTGGCCTCACGGCACATCAGGATGGCGCCCGAATGATGCGGAATCATGGAGCGCACGAATTCGGCATTCCCGACGGCTGCCTGTGTGCGCATGCCGACATAGCTGCCAATGAACACGAGTGCAGCCACGGCAACGATCGTCCAGTTCAGACGCTGTATGGGGAACATCGAGCGCATGGCGACAAGCATGACGAGAGCCATGGGGGCGACCATCATCAAGGTCATGTAGACGTTGTTGAGGTTGAAATGGAAATCCGACAGCGAATTGATCATGGCGTACATGACCAGGTACATGATGGCGAAATCGACCGCCAGCTCAGCGGCGAAGCCCCAGTAATGGGACTTATGCATCTCCGTCGAATGGTGCGCCATGATATGCCTCCAGGACCATGATCAGACCGGCCTAAGAGTAACGCGAATAGACTGTGGTCGTTCCACCCTTCGCAAACAGCAGGACGTCGTATGGATCTGCCTTCCCGGTCTCCATGCCGGGCGAGCCTTCCGGCATGCCGGGCACCGTCAGGCCAAGCGCGTCCGGCCGTTCGCGCAGCAGGCGCTGGATATCAACGGCTGGGACATGGCCTTCGATGACATAACCGCCGACGCGCGCGGTATGGCAGGAGGACAGCTCAGGCGTGAGGCCGGCACTCAGCTTCTCCTGGTTGAGCAGCGCCATCGGCACATCCTTGGCCGTGACCGGGAAGCCAGCCTTGCGCAGATGGGTGATCCAGGCGTTGCAGCAGCCGCAGCTTGAGGTTTTCAGCACATGGACTGTGTCCGTTGCCCGCGCCGGGAGTACGGGCAGGGCTGTTGCAGAAAGCGTCAGTACCAGAAAACTGCGTCGATTCATGGTGGTCTCCTTCACATCTTTGGAATGTTGCGCTGCTTGATCAGGGCATAGATCGCCGGAATGACGATCAGCGTCAGCAAGGTGGATGAGACCATGCCACCGATCATCGGTACGGCGATACGCTGCATCACCTCCGAGCCCGTGCCGGTGATCCACAGGATCGGCAGCAGGCCTGCCATGATGGTAATCACCGTCATGGCCTTGGGTCGCACGCGGTCAACGGCGCCCTCGATGATTGCCGCCCGCAGGTCCGCCTGTGTGAACGCCCGTCCCTCGCTGTGACAGAGCGCCTTCCGGTCGCGAAGTGCATGGTCGAGGTAGATCAGCATGATCACTCCGGTCTCGGCGGCGACGCCGGCCAGCGCAATGAAGCCGACGGCAACGGCCACGCTGAAGTTGAACCCCATCCAATCCATCAGCCAGAGTCCGCCGATCAGGGCAAAAGGCAGGCTCAGCATCACGATCAGGGTTTCCGTCATGCGCCGGAAGTTGAGGTAGAGCAGCAGCATGATCACGAAAAGCGTCGCCGGAACGACAATGCGCAGGCGCTGCTTGGCACGTTCCAGATGCTCGTACTGACCGCTCCAGGCGAGCGTCACCCCCTTCGGCAACTGGATCTCGCGGGCCAGTAACGCCTGGGCGTCTGCCACATAGGAGCCGATATCGCGGCCCTGCATGTCGATGAAGACATAGACCGCGAGCTGGGCATTCTCGGTGCGGATCCCGGTCGGACCCTGCTCCAGCCGGGTGCTGGCCAGCTGCCCCAGCGGCACCATGGCGCCGTTGGGCAGCGGTACCAGCACCTCACGCGCAATGGCCTGGGGGCTGGAACGCAGCTCGCGCGGATAGCGGATAATCACGCCATAGCGCTCCCGGCCTTCCACAGTGCTGGTGACCATCTCGCCGCCCAGTGCCATGGCGATGACGTTCTGCACGGTGTCGATCGATACACCATGCCGGGCGAGCGCCAGACGGTCCGGTTCGATGGTGAGGTAGTAGCCGCCGATCACACGCTCGGCAAAGGCACTCGATGTCCCCTGGACCTTGCGCAGGCTGGTCTCGATCTTTCTGGCGAGCCCATCGAGTTCGACCAGGTCAGGTCCGAACAGTTTGATCCCAAGCGTGGTACGGATGCCGGTCGAGAGCATGTCGGTGCGCATCTTGATCGGCATGGTCCAGGCGTTCGAAACACCTGGGATCTGCAGTGCCTGATCCATCTCCCGGATCAGGCTGTCCACGGTCACACCTGGCCGCCATTCCGACTGCGGTTTCAGGTTGATCACGGTCTCGAACATCTCGGTCGGTGCTGGGTCGGTCGCCGAATTTATGCGGCCGGCCTTGCCAAAGACACTTTCCACCTCCTGGAAGCTTTTGATGATCTTGTTCTGGGTCTGCACCAGCTCGGCTGCCTTGGCGATCGACAGCCCCGGCAGGGTGACGGGCATGTACTGGATGGTACCCTCGTTCAGGTTCGGCATGAATTCCGTACCGATGCGGGAAAGCGGAATCCAGCTCAGGCCCAAGGCCAGGACGGCGATCGCAATCGTCACCCCTTTGGCGCGGAGCACGAGGTCGATCACCGGCCGGTAGGCTGCAATCAGCAGCCGGTTCACCGGATTGCGGTGCTCGGGCACGATCTTGCCGCGGATCAGCAGTACCATCAGTGCTGGCACCAGCGTCACGGAAAGGAGAGCCGCACCAGCCATGGCGAAGGTCTTAGTATAGGCCAGCGGCTTGAACAGCCGGCCTTCCTGGGCTTCGAGCGCGAAGATCGGGATGAAGGACACCGTGATGATGAGCAAGCTGAAGAAAAGCGACGGTCCGACCTCGACGGCCGCCTCGGTCAGCACCTTGACACGATCAGCCTCCGGGCCGGCCCGCTCCAGCCGTTTATGGGCATTCTCGATCATCACGATGGCAGCATCGACCATGGCGCCAACCGCGATCGCAATGCCCCCTAAACTCATGATGTTGGAGGTGATGCCGAAAGCCTCCATCAGGATGATCGCGATCAGGATGCCGACCGGCAGGGTGACGATGGCGACAAGCGCACTGCGCATATGCAGCAGGAAGATGAAGCAGACGAGCGCCACCACGATCGACTCCTCCACAAGGGTCGATTTAAGCGTGGCGACGGCCCGCCGGATCAGTTCCGAGCGATCATAGACCGTCACGATGTCGACGCCTTCGGGCAGGCTTGCCTTCATCTCTTGGATGCGCGCCTTAACCCCGTCGATCACGGCAAGCGCATTCTGGCCGGCTCGCTGGATGACGGTGCCGCTCACCACTTCGCCTTCGCCATTCAGCTCGGTGATGCCGCGGCGCTCATCCGGCCCCAATTCGATACGGGCCACATCGGAGAGCCGCACCGGCGTGCCGCCTTCCGACTTCAGGACGATCTGGCCGATATCGGACAGGTTGCGCAGGTAGCCACGGCCACGGACCATGAATTCGGTCTCGGCCATCTCGATCACCCGGCCGCCAACATCCCGGTTGCTCTGCCGGATCGCCTCGGCGACCCGCTCGAGCGGGATGTTAAAGGCCTGCAGTTTGCGGGGATCGACCACGACCTGATACTGCTTCACGAAGCCGCCCGCAGAGGCGATCTCGGCCACACCATCGGACTTGGCCAGCTGGTAACGGAAATTCCAGTCCTGCAGGCTGCGCAGCTCGGCCAGCGTCTTCTGTGCCCCGGTGACGGCATACTGGTAGACCCAGCCCACACCGGTCGCATCGGGGCCGAGTGCTGGAGTGATGCCGGCGGGAAGCCGTTTGGTGGCGAAATTGAGGTATTCCAGCACCCGGCTGCGCGCCCAGTAGAGGTCGGTGCCTTCCTCGAAAATCACATAGACGAAAGACACCCCAAAGTATGAGAAGCCGCGCACCACCTTGGAACGGGGCACGTTCAGCATGGCCGAGGTGAGCGGGTAGGTGACCTGATCCTCCACCACCTGCGGCGCCTGACCCGGATATTCGGTGTAAACGATGACCTGGGTATCGGAGAGGTCCGGGATGGCATCGAGCGGCAGCCGGCTTAGTGCAACAAGGCCGGCCGCGCTCAGGAACAGGGTTGCAAACAGCACCAGGAAGATGTTGCGGGTCGACCAGCGGATCAGGGCGGCAATCATTTCGGCGCCTCCTGGCCCGACTGCGCTGCCGATGGCGGTGCAAATGATTGCAGGGCCGCTTTCAGATTGGCTTCGGCATCCAGCAGGAAGTTCGCCTGCACCACCACGGCCTCGCCCTCATCTAGACCGTCGCGCACTTCGATATAGCCATCACCGCGGGCCCCCAGCTTGACCTCGCGCGGATCGAACCGGCCCATGCCGATATCGACGATGACGATCTGGCGTCGGCCACTGTCGATCACCGCGCTTTCGGGGATGGCCAGCGTCTCTTCGGTGACGGCCTGGGTATTCAGCAGCACCGAGGCATACATCTCGGCCTTGAGCGCACCATCCGGATTGGGCACCTCGATTCGCACCCGGGCGGTGCGGGTGTCGCGGTTCACCGTCGGATAGATGAAGGCGACCTTGCCGGCGAATTTGCGGTTGGGATAGGCATTCACTGCGATCTCGACCGGCTGGCCCGGTTTGATCAGACCCAGGTCCTGCTCGTATACCTCAGCCTGCAACCAGAGCTGGCTGTCATCCACCAGGCGGTAAAGCCGTTCGCCTGGCATGATGCGCATGCCTTCGACCACGGCCTTGTCCATCACGAGACCCTGCATGGGGGCGGCAATGGCGAATTGCCGGCTGACCTGGCCGATGCGTACCAGGCGGTCCTGGACAGCTTTGGGCAGATCGAGGTTGCGCAGCCGTGCCAGCGCCCCCTGGACGAGGCGTTCCGCGTCATTGCGCACGGCCCGGTCATCGGAAGGTGCCTCATCGCGCAGGCGTGCGGCCAGCAGGTATTCCTCCTGGGCCTGCACCATGGCCGGGCTGTAGACCAGCATCATGGTTTGGCCGGCCTTGACCGGCTCGCCGGTCGCATTGACGAGCAGTTTCTCGATCCAGGCCTCGTATTTGACCGTCACATCGACCTGGCGGCGTTCGTCGAACTGGAAGCTTGCAGTCGCGCGCACCGGCCTGGACAGCATGCGGCTGCGGGCATCTTCGGTGCGGACGCCGAGCAGTTGGATCTTCTGCGGACTGAGCTTGATGCCGCGATCAGGTCCTTCTTCCTCACCTTCATAGACAGGGATGTAATCCATGCCCATCCAGTCTTTCTTTGGGGTGGGGGAGACATCAGGCAGGCCCATCGGGTTGCGGAAATAGAGCAGCTTCTTTTCAGCCTTCTGCGCTTCTCCAGCCGGCTGGCTCGATGTCATGGCTGACATAGTGGTGTCCTTGCCACGAATTGCTGCTGGTAGGCCGTGCGTTCCCAGGGCGTAGCCGCCAACACCAGCCAGTGTCGCAATCGCGACGCCGGCCAGGATGAATTGAGGGCGAATCATAGGTCACCTCCGACCAGACGTTCGATTTCGGCCAGCAGCCGGCGTTGTTCGGCCTGGGCCCGGATGCCATCCAGTTCGACTTCGCGCAGCCGGCTCTGCGCCTGAACCAGGTCAGCGAAGCCGCCGCTACCCTGCTCATAGGCGCGCAACTGGGCAGTCAGGGCTGCCCGAGCCTGGGACAGGATGCTGCCACCACTTAAACTCTCGATGCGCCGCTGAGCCTCCAGACCGGCCAGCATCTCGCGCAGAGTTGCGGCCAGTTCCAGTTCAATGGCCTGGCGCTGGACCCGAACAGCGCTCTGTTCGGCAATCGCCTCGTTCTTCTTGGCATCCCGCAGACCGCCGCGCAGCGGAATGTTCAGGGTGACATAAGCCTCATAGGCCCGGACCCCGAGATCCCGTTCGATCGTACCTACGCCAAGCGACACGTCTGGCACCCAGTCGGCATCGGCAAGCCGCCGCCTGGCATCGGCGCCGGTGCCGCGGGCGGCCAGCTGACGGAATTGCGGGTTGCGGTCGAGCGCTTCGATCATCAGGCTGTCGAACTGCAGCCGCTCGGGCCTCGGCATCGGAGCCAGCCCGAGCGGCGGCTGCAGGTCGGCACCAGCATCTCTGCCAAGCAGCCCATTCAGGCGGGCATCGAACTGGCGTACATCGCCCTGCAGGCGCGCAATCTCGGTTTCGAGCCGGTTCCGGGCCAGGCGGCTGTTGAGCGCACCTTCCTGTCCGATCCGCCCTTGCGCATAGCCACGATCTGCTGCCTCGACAATGCGGTCCAGCAGGCCACGCTGTTCATTGAGGATGCGCAGACCCGCTTGAGCAAGAAAACGCTGTGCCTGGGCCGCTTTGATCCGCGCGACCAGTTCGTTGGCAACCAGCTCCTGACGCGCCTGCGCATCCGCCGTATCGGCATCGGCGATGTTGCGGCGCAAGTCGCGTTTGCCACCCAATGGGAAGCTCTGTTCCAGCATGTATTTGCGGTAGCCAAGCTGGTCGGGCAGCAGGCCGGATGAGCGCGTGTTGTCGTTGAATTCGACCCGGAAGGTTGGGTCGGCAAGGCTGTCGGCCGCTGAGGCGCGGGCCATCGCCATGTCGCGCTCAAGGGCTGCGAACGCGATATCGGGATGCTGGCTGCGTGCCGTCGCCAGCAGCAAGGGCAACTCGCTGCCCAAAGCAGGCTGTGCGAGCGTCGGTTGAGCCATAACCGGGATGCCGATCGTGGCAACCAGCATCAGCATGGCGCCAATGGCACCACGCCATACAAAAGCTTCGAACATGGAAAATGCTCCGTTTCCAGACGTCAGACATGGCCCGGCAGGCCGGGCCGTGGGTCAGGTCAGGAGCGGAGGATCGGCGGATCGTAGAGCGGCGGCGGCAGCCAGTCGGCGATGCCACGGCCGACGAACGATGGTTCAGCCACAACAGTAAGTCGGGTCATGGCGGATTGCGTAGGCAGGCTCACGCCCGGAATAGCGATGCAACCAACCTTGCATTTCGACAGATCAGCATTGCCATTGAGACCGGCCTGATCGGCTTCGTCGCAGCAATCGTGACCTGGTGCCAAGGCCTGGATGATTTCCAACTGAACTGTGCTGGCATCATTGGCCGGCGCGCAATTGGCACTCATCGGCGCCAGAGGGCCCAGCAGAAGCCCGATGGCGACCAAAAGACGGAGCGCTTTAGCCCAACCGGCGGTCATGGGCATAGTCTACACCGACTCTGCCCGGTTCCCAACGGCAAAGTGACGCAGGTCGGACGGGCATTCCAGCGCGGGTAGATCATCAATGATCATGATGCGGCCCGACATCACCGACCACGTCGACCCATTGCCCGGCATTGAAAATGAGGCGCAAGGGGACATGCACGCCGTTGCGCAGTGTTTCACGCAACCCGGTCAGTTCGACCCACATATGGGATGTGGCGAAATCGAGGGCCTGCTCTGGTTTCACGCCAAGTGAGTCCAGCTGCAGCTGGCGCCCATCGCCGGGATTGAACATGATCCGGCTGCCGGATGCGATCGGCGTGTCGACACGCAGCAGGTGGATGATGCTGCCTGTATTGTTATGGATACTGAATTTCAGGACCGCACTTGTGCCGTTGCGCGGCTCGATCAAGGCGTGGTCGACATCGATCTGGGGACCGAATTCCGTATGGGCACGAACTGCTGGTGGGAGCAGCAGCACAAGAACGAACAGCATGAGCGCCCATGCAGCGTGACGCCGAGGTACATGATGATGGTCACGCCAGACCTTCATGCGGCTGGTCACCTGAAAAGAGACGGAATTAAGCTTAAGCGGCATGGGCGATGTCCAGCAAAACCTCCCCTAACCGAATGGCGGACCGAAGGACCCACGACGGCGCCGTCCGGATCAGGGGAGGCCTCTGCCGGCCCTTTATTTCTTGGGCTCGACCGAGGTCACGACCATGGCGCCACTGTCCTTGGTCACAGTGAAATTGACCGTCTCTCCGACCTTGGCCTTGTCCAGCAGACTCGAATCCCGCACCTGGAAGACCATGGTCATACCCGGCATATCCATGCCTTCGATCGGGCCATGCTTGATGGTGATCTTGCTGGCGTCCTTGTCGACCTTGCGGATTTCACCTTCTCCTTTGCCCATCATCTGGGCAAAAGCGTCAAGGCCAGCTCCACCAAGAGCCAGAAACACGGCGGCGGCGAGGATAAGCTTTTTCATGATGCAACTCCTTTTCAGTTTGACTGTTCAACGCGCCAGCGGTTCGAGCGCTCGTCATAGGCCGTTACTCGATCCGTGATGCATTGGCGGTACTCTGCCGTGCCGGCCCGGCTAAGCTTTACGCAGGCCGCCTGATCCACCGGAAAGGGTGGATTCGACTGCGCGGCGCACCCGGCCAGGACCAGAAGAATCACGACGGAACTGATGTTGGACATAATGACCTTCCTGATTAGCGGACGATGATCTTGCCCTTCATGCCACCCTGCATGTGGCCCGGAACCAGGCAGCCATAATCGAAGGTACCTGCCTTGGTGAACTTCCACAGGATGGTCTTGGTCTTGCCTGGATCGACGGTCACCGCATTGGGATCGTCATGCTCCATCTCCGGGTTCTTCTCCATCACCGTGGCATGCTCAACCAGCTCATCCATGGTGCCCAGCGTCATCTCATGCTTAAGCTGACCGCTGTTCTTCACCACGAACTTGACCGTCTCGCCGCGGGAGACCATCACGGTCGCAGGGCTGAAGCGCATCTCGTCCGTCATGTTGACATTGATGACCCGGGCATTGGCCTTCGGATCGCCAGGCTCGCCCAAGGCTGCGGCATGGCCATCGTAGGCACCCTTCTTGTCGTCATGACCGTGGCCGCCGCTATGGCCAGGTGCTGCGGAGACAGCGACGGCCGCCAGGCTAAGCGTGCCGCTGACCAGCATGAGCATCATTTTGCGATGATTCGAGAGCATTGAGTTTTCCTTCTGCAGTGTTACGGCTCTTCAGCCGCGCTTGTTAACGTCGCCGTTGTACTTGTAGGCAACCGTACCGGGCGGGTTCTTGTACCAGCCGGGATCCTTGTAATCGCCGCGGGCCAGACCCTCGCGGACCTTCACGACGGTGAACATGCCGCCCATCTCGATCGGCCCGAACGGACCAGTGCCGGTCATCATCGGCAGGGTGTTGTCGGGCAGCGGCATTTCCATCTCGCCCATATCGGCCATGCCGCGCTCACCCATGGTCATGTAGTCGGGAATGAGCGAGACCATGCGCTTGGAGATGCCGCGATGATCGACGCCGATCATGGTCGGCACGTCATGGCCCATGGCGTTCATGGTGTGGTGCGACTTGTGGCAGTGGAAAGCCCAGTCGCCCGGATGCACGGCGTCGAACTCAAATGCCCGCATGGCACCGACCGGGCAGTCGATGGTGACTTCTGGCCAGCGTGCCGATGGCTGTACCCAACCGCCATCGGTGCAGGTGACCGCAAAATCGTAGCCATGCATGTGGATCGGGTGGTTGGTCATGGTGAGGTTGCCAAACCGGATTCGCACCCGATCGCCCATCCGCACCGGCAGAGTGTCGATGCCGGGGAAGACACGGCTGTTCCAGGTCCAGAGATTGAAGTTGGTCATCTCTGCGACCTTGGGTGTTGCCGCACCCGGTTCGATGTCGTAGGCGTTCATCAGGAAGACGAAGTCGCGGTCCACCCGGTACTGGTTCGGGTCGCGCGGATGCACGATGAACATGCCCATCATGCCCATGGCCATCTGCACCATCTCGTCGGCATGCGGATGGTACATGAAGGTGCCGGATTTCTTCAGCTGGAATTCGTACACGTACGTCTCGCCTGGCCTGATCTGCGGCTGGTTCAAGCCTCCGACACCATCCATGCCGGCCGGCAGGATTTGGCCATGCCAGTGGATGGTGGTGTGTTCCGGCAGCTTGTTGGTGACAAACAGCCGGACCCAATCACCTTCGACGGCTTCAATCGTTGGGCCAGGTGACTGGCCGTTATAGCCCCACAGATTGGCTTTCATGCCGGGGGCAAGTTCGCGCACGACCGGTTCGGCGACCAGGTGGAATTCCTTCCACTTGCCGTTCATGCGCCAGGGCGCGGACCAGCCGTTCAGGGTCACGACCGGATTGAACGGCCGGCCGGTGCTGGGCAACGGCGGCGGCTCGGTCTTGGGGCCGGCCGGATAGGCCGGTTCCGGCAGGGCGGCGAGCGCCGAGCGGCTAACGGCCGCAGCGGCGATACCGGTGGCGGCGGCAGAAAAGAGATTGCGTCGGGTGAACATGCTCGTATCTCCAGAAGTTCAGTGACCGCCGCCGGCGCGGGCAGCGGCAACAGCATTGCCGCCAGCCGGTGTGCCGGCTTCGACGGGCGCGATGGTCACAAAGGTGAGGTCGGTATCGGCGATCCAGAAATCGCGCTGCGCTTCCAGCGCCGAAGTGACATCGGCGATCTGGTCACGGGCGTCTGACAGCAGTTCGAATACGCTGATCAGCATCCCGTTGTAACGCTGCACCATCTCCTCGGACGCCTTCTGGCGTAGCGGGATGACCTCGTCCTGATAGTGCTTGGCGAGCTCATAGTTGGTCTGGTAGCCAAGCCAGGCCTCACGCGCAGCCGAACGGGCATTGACCGCCGTGTCGGCCAGGCGATGCACCGCCTGCAGATAATACTGCTCGGCCTTGGTCGCCTTGGCGTCACCGAAGTCGAACAGCGGAACCTGGAAGCTGACCTCGTATCCGGTCTGGTCCTTGGCCTCGCTCTGGCTGTTCCGCTGGAAACCGACTTCGAGGACATTCACGAAGCGGGTCGCATTGGTCAGCCCATAGGACTTCTGCAGGGCGGACACGTCGGCCTTGGCCATCTGGATATCGAGGCGTTCGGTGATCGCCTTGGCTTCGATATTCTCTACGCTGCGCGGGCTGCCAGGCAGGGTGGGCAGCCGGTCCGGCAGTTTGTAGGCCATATCGTTGCCCCACAGACCCATCAGACGGCCGAGCCGCTCACGGGCAGCCGTGGCCATCACCCGGCTCCTGGCCAGGCGGGCTGTGGCATCGGCATAGAAGATTCGCTCGCGGACATAGTCGAGCGTGTTCCAGTTGCCGACGGAGCGCATGCGGCGGGCTAGTTCGGCCTGGACTTCGGCCGTCTCGCGGACCTGGGCTACATATTTAGCAGTCTGTTCGGCAGCCACAGCCTCATACCAGGCCCGCTTCGTCTGGGCCGCCAGCGACAGCACTTCGGTGGCAGTATTGAGTTTTGTCCGCTCGAACCGCCGGCTTTCGATGCTGGCCGTGATCGGCAACACCAGCAAGCTGAGGGCGTCGATCCCGATCGAACGTTCGATCTCGATCTCCTGGCCACGCCTCAGTCGGGCAAAGCTGAAGCCAGGATTCTCTGGCCGCCAGGAGCTGGTCAGATCGGCAGCGCCGATGCCGAGCTCGGAGAAGTTGCCCTGCAGCCGGCGATTGTTCAGCAGGGCGACCTGGACCGCGTCATCGGCGCTCAACGGCTTGGCCAGCAATTCGTCGATGGTCTTGCGGACCTTGACCTCATCCTCCTCGGACTTGATCCAGACCGGCTTCTGGCCGATGCGCTGTTCCGTGGTGGATGCGACCTCCTTGAAGGCACGATTGGCAACCGGGCCGGCGCAGGCGCCCAGTAAGGCGACAAGGGCAACGCTCGCGGTGAGGCGGCGCATGGTAATGGCTTGGGTCATCATGGCGGACCTCACTTGCCGTGTCCGGCATGGCCGCCGGCCGCCGGAGCTGCATCACTCGTGGCCTTGGCCGGCATCTCGTCGGTGCTGTCCGATTTGATGGCCCCCACATGGCCACCGACATCCCGCACGGTGTCATTTGCTTTGCGCCAATCGGTCTTGCCCTCGAATTGAGAGCGCTTATAGCCGCTGAAGGCGGACTGATAGGGAAGCGGCGCGGTCGGCGCATTCGGATCAAGCAGGCCGGCCGGCGGCTCTGCGGCCCCTGCAGCTTGCGCTACAAGGCCCATGGTCATGCCCAGAAGGGCTGACCGAAAGCTCAAGGAAGACATGGAAAAGCCTCATCAAGTTGAACGACGAAAGGATGATCGACCGCAGGTAGTGCTGCGGGGCGATCCTCAGGCGTCGATCAGACTCGAGGAGGCTCGGAGGGAAGTGCGGGCGTAAGGCTTGCGGGCGACTGGGTCGCCGGCAGTGCATAGCCCGCGTAATAGGCCACGAAGGCCGTCAGTGGCCGTTCGCCGAATGCAAACAGGCCGCAGAGCGCACAGTCCTTGCACAGGATGCAGCCCTGATCGCAATTGCCAGGTGCGCTGTCGCCACTGGTTGCCATGGCATCGTGATCATGCGGCAGGCCCAATTCATGGGCGGTGGTCGCATCGATCTTCGAGGTTTTGACACCTTGATGATCATGACCGGCCACCGAGGCCTGATCTGCGTGATCATGCCCAGGAGATCCGGAGACAGCGGTAATCATCGTATTCGATGTCGCTGCCATCGCCATGCTGTGCGAAAGCGAGGAGACGGTCCCGGCAAACAGAAGCGCAAACAACGCCAAAGTGGCGGCAAGGCGCCGCCACGGCGAAAGCGTCATCTGTGTCTGACTGGACATCATGGGGAGCACGATACAACCTTCCAGCATGGCAAGGTCAAGGCCGGAACGAGAGGTTACCAATTTTAGAGCAAACCATGCCTGGCTGTCGGCTCAGGCGGCTTCGCGTTTGAAAAATATGAGTTTTCCGATATTCTGATTGTTAAGGACCCAACTTAAAGACTGCTCGATCATTGATCGGAGCAGATTCTTGCCTGCAGAAATTGCGGAGGCTGATCATGTCGATCCGGGTCCTCATCCTGCTGCTGCCAATACTTTCTGCTGCCTGTGCGACAGGTACGCCATCAAGATTCGATGATCTGATCGGCTTGCCCAGAGCAGACATCCTCAAGCGGTATGGATCGCCGGATGCAGAGACCTGGATCAATGACCGACAGGTGCTGACCTATATCATGGATGAACATCGCCTTCCGTCAGCGACACCCCGATCGCCTTCGCCGCGTCTGCATCATTGCCGGGTGCGGATGGAGTTCGATCGCACAAATACCCTGCGCAGTATTCGCGAATCCGGCAACTGCCACAGCGACTGACCGAGACGAGAAAAACATGAACGACACCAGCCGCCACGACCATTCGAGCCACGACCATCATCATGGGCATGATCCAGCCGCACATAATCATGCTCACGGTCATCAGCATGACACGCCGGACACAGTGAGGGATCCGGTCTGTGGCATGCAGGTCGACCCGGCAAAAACCGCTCATCAGGCAGAGCATGAGGGGCGGCCTTATTTCTTCTGCTCGGGCGGCTGCAAATCCAAGTTCACTGCTGATCCGGCCCGTTACACGACCAGGCAGGTAAAGCCGGCCATGCCGCCGGCTGCGGCGGGTACCATCTATACCTGCCCGATGCACCCTGAGATCCGTCAGCCCGGGCCTGGCTCATGCCCGATCTGCGGCATGGCGCTTGAGCCGGAAATCGTCTCGGCAGACAGCGGGCCCAATCCCGAGCTGATCGATATGACCCGGCGATTCTGGATCGGGCTGGGGCTGACTATCCCCGTCTTCATGCTCGAGATGGGCGGGCATCTCTTGAACCTGCATGTCGTCGGGCAGCAGATGTCGAACTGGATCCAGTTGGTCTTGGCAACACCTGTCGTTCTGTGGGCGGGCTGGCCCTTCTTCCAGCGCGGTGCGGTGTCCATTGCAACCCGCCAGTTGAATATGTTCACCCTGATCGCCATGGGGACAGGCATTGCCTGGGCCTACAGTCTGGTAGCAACCATTCATCCAGGCCTCTTTCCACCGGCTTTTCGCGGGCCAGATGGCGCCGTCGCAGTCTATTTTGAGGCGGCAGCTGTCATCACTGTGCTGGTCCTGCTCGGCCAGGTTCTGGAATTGCGGGCGCGTGAGCAGACATCGGGTGCGATCAAGGCCCTGCTGGACCTGACACCGAAGACGGCTAGGCGCATCGCGGCGGATGGCTCGGATGAGGACATTCCTGCTGAATTGATCCAGGTCGGGAATCGTTTGCGAGTCAGGCCCGGCGAAAAGGTGCCGGTCGATGGCGAGGTACTGGAGGGCCGCTGTGCCGTGGATGAATCCATGGTCACCGGTGAATCGATGCCCGTCACCAAAGAAGCTGGCAGCAAGGTGATCGCGGGAACCATGAATCAGACCGGGTCATTCGTCATGCGCGCCGATAAGGTCGGCCATGACACCATGCTGTCCCGGATCGTCCAGATGGTGGCGCAGGCCCAGCGCAGTCGGGCCCCGATCCAGCGCCTTGCCGACGACGTTGCCGGCTGGTTCGTGCCTGCCGTCATCGTGGTAGCGATCCTCGCGTTTGCTGCCTGGGCTGTCTGGGGCCCGGAGCCGCGCCTCACCTTTGGACTGGTAGCTGCTGTATCCGTACTGATTATCGCCTGTCCCTGCGCGCTTGGCCTGGCGACGCCAATGTCGATCATGGTCGGGGTCGGGCGCGGTGCCCAGCTCGGCGTCCTGATCAAGAATGCAGAAGCACTCGAGCGGATGGAAAAAGTCGATACCATCGTGGTCGACAAGACCGGAACGCTGACCGAAGGCAAGCCAAAGCTCACCCAGATCCGCACAACGGCCCAGATTGGCCAGGACAGACTGCTTTATTTCGCAGCCAGTCTCGAACGGAGCAGTGAGCATCCACTGGCTCAGGCGATTGTACAATTGG
Source organism: Ferrovibrio sp. (assembly GCF_965278975.1). Classification (GTDB taxonomy): domain Bacteria; phylum Pseudomonadota; class Alphaproteobacteria; order Ferrovibrionales; family Ferrovibrionaceae; genus Ferrovibrio. The sequence continues at coordinate 2,471,304 of NZ_OZ257126.1, read as the reverse complement.
CGGCTGAACGCGGCATGGCGCTCGGCACGGCGACCGACTTCGACAGCCCGGTCGGCAAAGGCGTGGTCGGACGGATCGATGGCCATCAGGTCGTCATCGGCAACGCTGACTTCCTGCGCAGCCACGGCCTGCCGGCGGAGCGGTTCAGTCACCAGGCCGATGAACTCCGCCAGGACGGCGCAACCGCCATCTATCTTGGCATCGACCAGGAGGTGGCCGGTATCCTGGCGATATCCGATCCGGTCAAGCAGACGACGCCAGCAGCGCTTGCCGCCCTGCGCGAAGATGGCATCCATGTCGTTATGCTGACGGGCGACAACCGCATCACGGCCGAAGCCGTGGCGCGACGCCTCGGGATCGAAGAGGTAGAGGCCGATGTGCTGCCGGACCGCAAGAGCGCCATCGTCGAGCGCCTGCGCGGCGAAGGCCGTGTGGTGGCCATGGCCGGCGATGGCGTGAACGACGCACCCGCGCTTGCGGCCGCCGATGTCGGCATTGCCATGGGGACCGGGACGGACGTCGCCATCGAAAGTGCCGGCGTCACCCTGCTGAAGGGCGATCTTCAGGGCATCGTGAAGGCCCGCCACCTCTCGGCCGCGACCATGCGGAACATCCGACAGAACCTGTTCTTCGCCTTCATCTACAATGCAGCGGGTGTACCGATCGCAGCCGGGGTGCTGTATCCGGCTTTTGGAATGCTTCTGTCACCTGTTATTGCTGCGGCCGCCATGGCCCTATCGTCGGTGAGTGTGATTGCCAACGCTTTGCGACTGCGTGCCGTCCGCATCAAATGAACGGAACCTGTCAGGAGGTCACGCCGACGCTGTCTTTGGCGTGAAGCCAGCATTTTCGATGGCCTTGCGAACCGCATCGTCAGACACTGAGCCACGCACGGAAATGCGCTTGTTCGGGCGATCGACGACGATGTCATCGACGCCAGGCAAAGCGGCAACCACCTTGCGGATACTGGCCTCGCAATGACCACAGGTCATGTCGGGAACGGTAAGGTCAGTCATCGGGTATCTCCTTGCCGCTCCAGCCTTACGGCCTTCCTGCGTGGGAAGGTCAAGGCATGTCTGCCGGAGATGAGGCTGAAGCTGCTCCCAAGCTCGTCAGCCTGAAAGCTTATGCACTGGCATCGGTTTGGGGTGGCCGGGAAGCGGTTGCGGCGGCAGCGCCACAAGCCTGGCATCGTGGTAACCTGCCGCCTCGACAAGCGGAGTCGAGAGAACCAGCGGTGTCTCCAAGGCACGCGGTAATCGCGCGAGACGGCTGGCGACATTCACGGTATCGCCAATGACGGTATATTCCAGATGCGTGCCATCGCTGATCACGCCTGCGAACACATCCCCGAAATGCCCACCAATCGCGATACGAATGGGCGGCTTGCCCAGATTTTTGCGTTCCCGGGACCAGGCCTCGATTTCATCGACCATCGACAGAGCACAGAGTATGGCCCGCTTTGCATCTTCCGGCGCCTGTCGTGGTGCGCCGAAGACCGCCATGACGGCGTCGCCGATGTATTTATCGACCACACCGCCATTGGCCAATACTGGCCTGGAAATCCGCTCCCTGAAGTCCGAAACGAACTTGGCAAGCTCGCCAGGATCCATCGCCTCCGCCATGGCGGTGAAGCCTTGCAAGTCGGCAAACAGCACCGCGGCGCGGATGCGATCGCCAAACTCAGGTGTTCCAGATGGCCTGTTCATCAGCTCTTCAGCGACGTCGCGGGAAAAGTAGCGAGACAAGGTGGCGGCCCGACTGGTGCTGACATAGACATTGGCAATCAGTCGCCTGGTTCGCGCGGTCGTTACCGCGAGAATGCCCATGGTCAGCAGGAAAATGATGATCGGAAAAACTCTGAAGTGCATCAGATGCCCTGCCGCATCCGTATGGAAGCCAGAGTCATCAACTTTGCTGACCATTGACGCGATCAGGACCACTGTCGCCAGGATGCCGGCCGCAAACACCACCAGCCAAGGGTTGTAGCGAAGTGACGCATGGAGGAAGACTACGACAAGCAGGCCAGAGATCGGCAGCGTGAAAGCGTCAATTGGCGAAATGCCTAATTCCGCCCCGATCATGACGATGGCAGTCGTCAAGGTGATGATGTCGAAGCCGACCAGGAAATAGGGTAGGATGGCGTGATGATACTTCCTCCAGGCCGCATACAGGCCCCCAATGGTTCCGATGCCGTAAACCAGCACGGCCAACTCCAGTGGCCGGTGATCTGCTTCCTGCGTGCGTGCCGTAAAAACTGCGGCCAGCAGCGTCACCAGGATGATGGCGCGAATGATCGATGCTATCCGCTCGCTTTCGAGGTCGGATGCGATGAAGGCTTGCGTAAGGTCTTGTGGGAGGAATGTGCCTTCGGTCATTTGTTTCAGGCTTCCCGTTGGTTGGTCGCCCGAGAAATGGCTGAGGTCAATATATTCCAGGACCGTGCAAGTCCAAATTGGCCATATGTGCGAAGCCAGATATTATCGACCGATTTCTTTCTCGTGTAAAAAATTTTCATTGATCTCCAGGGCTTTAGGCTCGGCGAGCTACAGAGCAGTAAGATATTTCCCGAATATTACCTGCGGTCGGTGCTAGCCTTTGGCAGACCTTCGGGTTTGTAAACCGAAGGTATAGGATCGCCATGCTCCTGAGATCAAACTCACGCCTGGTCATGACGGCAATGGGCATGTCCAAAGTCCGCCAGTGTTTCGATGATGCGGCATTCAGCGACTTTGCCGGAGCCACATTCACCAACCATCCGCTTCAGCTCTTTACGCAAGGCCTTGAGCTGCGAGATGCGTCGCTCGACGTTTTCGAGATGTTGCTGCGCGATTGCATTGACCGCATCGCAACTCTGGTCCGGCTCGTCTGAGATGCGGATGATTTCCCGGATATCCCCGAGCGAAAAGCCAAGATCCCGGCTGTGCCTGATGAATTGCAGGCGTCGGAGATGATTGGCGCCATATCGGCGCTGATTGCCTGCCGTCCTGGGAGGCTCTGGTAGCAGGCCTTCCTCTTCATAGTGACGGACAATCTGGACAGAGCAGCCGCTCTGGTCGGCAAGCTGTCCAATCGTAAGTGATTGATTTTTCATATTGTGAACTCGTCTACGGCAGGTGAAATCACCGCTTGAACCTACAATAGTTGTAGGCTGTACGGTGTCCGAAGTGAAATCAAATCAACAGGCGCACCATGCTTGCGACCGACATTGCTTTCCGCGGCCACCAGCCCGTAACGCCCAACGAAGCCGAATGCGTGTGCGAATTGCTGGAGCGCACGCCGTTGCTCGACTTCGACCATCCCAGCATCGTGGCCTTGATTGCCGAGCGCGGCTGGCGCGACATGGTTCGCGAAGACCGCGTGCAGGCAATTTATGAGTTCGTCCGTGACGAAATCCTGTTCGGCTACAACACCGACGACGATATTCCGGCGTCAGCCGTGCTGGCTGACGGCTACGGTCAATGCAACACCAAGGCGACCCTCTTCATGGCGCTGCTGCGCGCGGTCGGCATCTCCTGCCGATTCCACGGCTTCACCATTCACAAGCGCCTTCAGAAGGGCGCGGTCACTGGCCTGTTCTATCTGCTGGCGCCCGCCAACATTTTGCACAGCTGGGTCGAGGTTCAGATTGATGGCCGCTGGTTGAATCTCGAAGGCTTGATCCTGGATAACAAATATCTGCGGCAGCTTCAGGCCCGTTTTCCTGACTGCTCCGGAAGTTTCTGCGGATACGGCGTGTCCACCGCCGATTTCCGCAATCCGAAGACAGCATGGACGGGCCGAGATACCTATATCCAGGATAAAGGCATCAATCACGATTTCGGTCTATTCAATACCCCTGACGAGTTTTACGCCAAGGTCGGTACGAATATCAGGGGCTGGAAACGATGGTTCTACATCCACTACATCCGGCATGTGATGAACCGGAATGTCGCCCGCATCCGAAACGCAATCATCAGGTAATCATGTCCACCACGGCTGCACCGAAGGCATCTGATATTCAGTACCGCGTGACCGGTATGGATTGCTCCAGTTGTGCCACCAAGATTGAAGGCGCCACTCGAAAGATAACTGGTGTTAACGATGTCAGGGTATCAATCGCGTCTCAGATCATGACGCTCGACGTTGCGGAACCGGCGGTACAACTGCCTGAAGTCGAGCGGGCGGTGACAGGTCTGGGCTATCACCTTCAGCGCCTGGATACCGTAACGGATGGCGAAAACGATGAGCTGCCGAAAGACATATCGCATGTTGCACCAGCTTATCGGCGCGCGCTCTGGATTGTTGTGCTGCTGAATGTTGGCTACGGCATCGTGGAAGCGATGGGCGGTTTCTGGTCTGGTTCTCAAGCACTGAAGGCCGATGCGCTCGATTTCCTGGGCGATGGTCTCATCACATTCCTCGGGCTACTGGCTATAGGGTGGAGTTTGGCGTGGCGTGCGCGTTCGGCTCTCATCCAGGGCCTGTTTCTTGGCGCACTGGGGCTCGCAGTCCTTGCCAATACGGCCTATCGGGTTCTGGTCTTGCATACGCCGGAAGCTGAGTTGATGGGCTTGTTCGGCCTTATCGCACTTGCTGTAAATGTCGCGGCTGCTGCTGTCCTGGTGCCGCATCGTGCGGGCGATGCCAATGTCAGAGCTGTTTGGCTATTCAGCCGGAATGATGCCATCGGCAATGCCGCCGTTGTCGTTGCTGCTGGCGTGGTCGCCTGGACGGATTCGGCATGGCCGGATCTGGTCGTTGCCATCGTTATAGCAGGACTGTTCCTGCAATCGGCCTGGTCGATTGTGCGGGATGCGCGAAGTGACTTGGCCAGAGCAGGTAAAACATCGCTGTGACGCCGCGTATTGCAGGATTTGTATGGGGCACCGCCGCGCTCCTCCTGGATCAGGCAAGTAAGGCAATTACCCTTGCCGCGGGCTCAGGTGATTCCACCTGGGCCATTCAGGTGACCCCATTCTTCAATCTGATCCTGGTGCGCAATGACGGCGTCAGCTTTGGCCTGCTCGGCGGCCATATACCTTGGTGGGCACTGTCGATGTTTGCTCTCGTAGTCATCGCTTACCTCCTGTGGTGGCTCTGGCGAGAAGCCTCTTGGATCACATCCGCTGGGCTTGGGCTTATCATTGGGGGTGCCGTCGGCAATGTTCTGGATAGATATCGGCACGGGGCCGTGACCGACTTTCTGGATTTCCATGCCTTCGGCTGGCACTGGCCCGCTTTCAATCTGGCGGACGTCGCCATTTTCGCCGGTGTCGCCTATATTCTTTGGGATGGTATTCACCCTCGGTCGCAAGAGCGGATGTAACAGTATTGCGGCGGCGAAGCGTCGCAGCAGCCTGACAACGCCGTGACTTGCCAGCGTAATCTTCCGTCGCTAGTTCTGTATGTCCCTCAAACATGGAGGTGTCGAATGAGGAAACTGAGTGCATTGGTCGCCGCAGGCCTATTCGCTTTCGCCGTTTCGGCGCAGGCGGACGAGGCGAAATACGGTGGCCAGGTCAAGAAAATCGGTTCTTACGAAGGCGAGCTGGTCGTCAAGGGTAGCGACGTCCATCTCTATGTCATCAAGGACCATAAGCCGATGAACCCGACGGCCTCTATGTCGGCCAATGTGCGCCTCTTCGTGAACAACGCTGAGAGCACGGTCGAGCTGAAGCCCGAAGGCAATAAGCTGGTTGGCAAGGCCGCAAGCCCCGCCGCCGGGAATGTTCGGGCCATGACAACCCTTGCTGATGGTGGTAAGGAAGTTGGCAAGGCTCAGTACAATCTGAACGTCAAGTAAGCGTATCCCCAGGCAAACAAAATCAATGAAAATCGGTATTTTCAGGCATTTTTTGGCAGGTCGGCGTTTCGCCGTCATTGTCACTGTGCTTGGCATGCTGTTCAGCGCGACTGTCGGCGCCTGGCATCTAGAGCATCCGGACATGGTCGCCGGTTTCAATGACCAAACGACGGTATCGGCGTTCCAGTCGGGCGATAGTGCGTCGCAGGTCGATATCGATAAATCCAAGCCAGGTGCCAATGGAAGCCAGAACTGTGCTTCCCATTGTGAACAGCATGGTCGTGGCCTGCCGCATACCGTGGCCAGCCTGAATCACTCCATGCCCACGGCGCCCAAGCTCCTGGCCCTTAACGACAACGGCCTTGCCGTTGCGCAGCCTGACGGCCTTCTAGAACCTCCCAAAGCCTGATCCTTCGACTCTGAACACGACCTGGTGTGTCTGCACCGGGAAACCTGTGTCTGTCCGAGGATTCCATGCGCTTCTACAGCCTTTCCGCGCTCGCACTCTGCGTGGCGCTGACCTCAACTGCCTATGCGCAGACGGTCGAAATTCGCACGCTCGACGATGCCCTGCGCATTGCCGAGACCAATTCACCTCGCATTCGCGCGGCCGATGCCCGGCGCGAAGGAGCGACAGGCGACCGCATGCTTCACCTCGCATTCGCGCGGCCGATGCCCGGCGCGAAGGAGCGACAGGCGACCGCATGCAGGCCAGTGCTTGGCCGAACCCCGAGCTATTCGTCGATGCCGAGAACTTTGCGGGCAGTAAGGAGTATCGCGGCACCAACAACATCGAGCTGACGGCAGGCCTGTCCCAGCGTATCGAGATTGGCGGTAAACGGCAGGCCCGCATTGATGCTGCCGAAGCCGGACTGACGCTCGCTACCCACGACCGCACGGCCGACCAGCTCGCCCTGCGAGACGAGGTCGCCAAGGCGTATATCGGCGCACTGTACGCGGCTCGCCTGGTGGCCCTGGAGGACGACCGGCTGAAGAACGCTCAGTCGTTGGCGGGCGCCATCCGTGAGCGTGTCCAGAACGGCCGAGAGTCTCCCGTCCAGTCTCGCAAAACCGACATCACTTTGGCGGCGGCTCAGGTCGCAAGCCAGAAAGCACAGCGCGAGCTACAGGGCAGTCGGGCCGCTCTGACAGCCTTGCTGGGAGTGCCGAATGTCACGTTGGCGCTGAATTCTGGCTGGTTCGATCGTATCGGCGATGTCCCCGATGTAAGCCCCAATGAAGCCGCACTGGCCGAGAATCCGGACTTTGCCCGGCTAAACGCGACAATCGCCCAAGCGCGCGCTGGCGTGGACCGCGAGCGCGCTGCCGGTGTGCCGGACCCGACGCTCCGAGCGGGTATGCGTCGGTACAACGAAGATGGCGGCAATGCCCTGGTGGTGGGCTTGTCTATTCCCATCCCGGTCTTCGACCAGAACAGCGGAAACATCTTGCGTGCCCGCCAAGATCTGAATCGGGCTGAAGCCGAGGCCGATGCCATGCGGCTGACGTTGCTCGGCAACTTGGCGCGCGCCCGACAGACGCTGCTGGCGGCGCATAGCGAAGCCGAAGCCATGGGCAAGACGATTATACCTGCTGCCGATGAAGCTGCTGCTGCTGCCCGTGAAGGTTATTCCGCTGGCAAGTTCGGCTTCCTCGACCTGCTGGATGCCCAGCGGACCCAGTTCGACGTCAAAGCCCAGCATGCCACTGCGCTGCGCGACTATCACCTGGCTCGTATCGAACTGATGCGCCTTGTTGGCCGCACTTACTGATTTCTCGGAGAACACCATGCGCAATACCATCATCGCCCTGATCCTGGGCATCGCTCTGGGCATCGGCGGATCGGTCGTAGCCGTGAAGACCGGCCTGATTGGCGGTCATCATGAGGAAGAAGCCGGTGGGCACAGTCACGGCAAGACTGGCGGTGGCCATGGCCATGGTGAAGGCGAGGAAGAAGGCGACCCGCTCAAGCTGACGGCCGAGCAGATCCAGCAGTCCGGCATTACCGTTGCCGAGGCCACCGAGGGTGACCTGGTCCGCACCACGACCTTCCCGGGCACCGTGACGGCCAATCCCGACCGCATGGCGATTGTGGCGGCCAAGGCGTCCGGCGTTGTGATCGACCTGAAAAAGCGTCTGGGTGACACCGTTGCCAAGGGCGAGTTGCTGGCGACCATCGAGAGCCGGGAAATCGCCGAGGTGAAAGGCGAGCTGCTGGCTGCCCAGCGCACCGAAGCGCTGGCCCGTAACACTCACGACCGGGAAAAGAACCTCTGGGAGAAGAAAATCTCTTCCGAGCAGGATTTCCTGACGGCTCGGACTGCCCTGGAAGAAGCCCGCATTCGTGTCGACTTGGCCCGCCAGAAGCTTGCGGCGCTGGGTCTCAACCCGACGGACCTGGCACGCATGAGCGGTAGCGGCTCGGGTTTGCAAATCCTCGAAATCCGCAGCCCGATTGCGGGTCGCGTGGTCGAGCGCCGCGGAGCCATTGGCGCCTCCGTACCCGCCGAGACCGAACTCTTCACCATCGCCGACCTATCGGCTGTCTGGGTCGAGGCCTCGGTGGCTCCCGGCGACCTCGCCTTCGTCAAGGAAGGCGAGGTCGTCAACATCGAAGGCCAGGCAAATCCGGCCAAGGGCAAAGTCGTCTTCGTCAGCCCGGTCATCGATCGTGAGACCCGGCTGGCCAAGGTCCTTGTCGAAATCCCCAATGACGGCGGTAACTGGCGTCCCGGCGACTTTGCTTCCGTGACGGTGAACAGTTCGTCTGAGAAGGCTGGCATCCTGGTGCCCAAGGCCTCCATCCAGCGCATCAAGAAGGATCAGGTCGTATTCGTCCGTACCGATGAAGGCTTCGAGAAGCGCGAAGTTGTTCTCGGCCGAGCTGACGGCCGCCAGGTCGAAATCCGTTTCGGCGTCGATGCCGGTGAATTCGTCGCAGTCGAGAACTCTTTTGTTCTGAAGGCTCAGCTCGAAAAAGCTGAAGCCGAGCACGCTCACTGATTGCTGCAGGCGGAACCAGAACAATGATTGAGCATATTCTTCGCCTGTCGATCCGGCAGAGGTTGGTCGTCCTCATCCTGGTGGTCGGCGTCTGTATCCTGGGCGTTCAGTCCCTGCTGAAACTGCCTATCGATGCCGTACCCGACATCACCAACAACCAGGTGCAAATCAATGCCCTGGCGCCTGCGCTGTCTCCGACGGAAATCGAAAAGCAGGTCACGTACCCCATTGAGAACGCCTTGGCCGGTATTCCTGGCCTGGAAAGCACCCGTTCGCTGTCTCGTAACGGCTTCGCGCAGGTCACGGCCATCTTCTCAGAGAAGACGAACGTCTATTTCGCCCGCCAGCAGGTGAGCGAGAGACTGACCGAGGTGAAGGAGGGACTGCCTGAGGGCGTAGAGCCACGACTTGGCCCGATCACGACTGGCCTAGGTGAAGTCTATATGTGGCTCGTGCGCTACAAAGAGCCGCGCCAGGCCGTGGCCGATGGCCAGCCCGGCTGGCAGAAGAACGGCACCTTCCGCACGCCCGAAGGCGAAGTCCTCGATACCGAGATGAAGCAGGTCACTTATCTGCGCACGGTGCAGGACTGGCTGGTCAAGCCGCAGCTTCGCAGTGTGCAGGGGGTGGCCGGTATCGACTCTATCGGCGGTTACACCAAGGAATTCCATATCCAGCCCAAGCTGGACCGCCTCGTTGCCCAGGGCCTGACGCTCACGGATCTGTCCACTGCCATTCAGCGTAACAACACGGCCATCGGCGCCGGTTTCATGGAGCAGAATGGCGAAGGACTGGTCGTCCGCTCCTATGGCCGTCTGGAAAACATCGACGACATCGGCGCGGTCGTCGTCACCACCCGTGATGGCGTGCCGGTCTATGTTCGTGACGTCGCCGCCATCGACATCGGCCATGAGCTACGCACGGGTTCCGGCAGCTCAGGTGGCAAGGAAGTCGTGGTCGGCACTGCGATGATGCTGATTGGTGGGAACAGCCGCACGGTCGCCGAGAGCGTCGACAAGAAATTGAGCCAGATTAACGCCTCCCTGCCGCCCGGCGTGGAAGCAGCCCCGGTGCTGAACCGCACAAAGCTGGTGGACGCTACGGTCGCCACGGTGGAGAAGAACCTGGCCGAAGGCGCACTGCTGGTCGTCGTGGTGCTTTTCCTGTTCCTCGGCAATATCCGTGCCGCGCTGATTACCGCAGCCGTTATTCCCATCACCATGCTGATGACGGCGACCGGCATGCTCAAAGGGCATATCAGCGCCAACCTGATGAGCCTGGGTGCGCTGGACTTCGGGTTGATTGTCGATGGCGCCGTCATCATTGCTGAGAACTGTCTGCGTCACCTGGCGGACAAGCAACATGAGCTGAAGCGGGTACTGACCCGGCGGGAACGTATGCTGGAGGTGATGGTCGCCTCGAAGGAGATGATTCAGCCGTCTGTCTTCGGCCAGGCCATCATCATCATCGTCTACGTCCCGATGCTTACCTTCACGGGCGTCGAGGGCAAGATGTTCGAGCCCATGGCCCTGACGGTCATCATCGCACTGGCCTGTGCCTTCGTGCTGTCGCTGACCTTTGTCCCGGCCATGATTGCCCTGTTCGTGAGCGGCCCGGTCAAGGAGAAGGAAAGCCGCTTCATGGTGGCCGCCCAGACCCGCTATCGGGCCATCCTTGAGAAGGTGGTTCATATGCCGGGCCGGGTGGGTATCGCCGCAGCCGGGTTGTTTGCGGCGTCCCTGCTGGTCATGACCCAGCTCGGGCAGGAGTTCATTCCGCAACTGGATGAAAAAGATATCGCCATGCATGCGATGCGCATCCCCAGCACGTCGCTGGACCAGTCCTCCAAGATGCAGTTGCTCGTCGAAAAGGCGGTCTCCGGCTTCCCCGAAGTTGTGACCGTATTTGCCAAGACGGGCACTGCCGAAGTGGCTGCTGACCCGATGCCGCCGAACGTCTCGGACACCTTCATCATCCTGAAGCCGCAGAAGGAGTGGCCGAACCCGAGCAAGACCAAGGCAGAACTTGTCGCCGAGATTGAGCGGGCAGTGAAGCAGGTGCCGGGGAACAACTATGAGTTCACCCAGCCGATCCAGATGCGCTTCAACGAGCTCATTGCCGGTGTCCGCTCGGATATCGCGGTGAAGGTCTACGGTGACGATTTTGACACGCTGCTGGAAACAGCCAATGCCGTTGCTTCAGTGATGCGCGGCGTGCCGGGAGCCAGTGACGTCAAGGTCGAGCAGGCTGCCGGTCTGCCGTATCTCGACATCAACCTGAAGAAGCGCGAAATCGCCCGGCGCGGCCTGTCGGTCGCCGATGTGCAGGATGTCATCGCCACCGCCATCGGTGGCAACGAGGTGGGCGTGCTGTTCGAGGGCGACAAGCGCTTCGATATTGTGGTGCGCCTGTCCGATGCCGCCCGCAGCGACCTGGAGGTGCTGCGCAACCTGCCGGTGCCGGTGATTCTACCCAACAGCAACCAGGCGATCACCATCCCGCTGCGGCAGCTTGCCGATATCGCCATCAGCGAGGGGCCGAACCAGATCAGCCGCGAGAACGGCAAGCGGCGCGTGGTGGTGCAGGCCAACGTGCGCGGCCGGGATATCGGCTCGGTGGTGCAGGATGCCCAGGCGCGGATTGCCGCGCAGGTGCAGTTGCCGTCTGGCTACTGGCTGGGCTGGGGCGGGCAATACGAGAATCTACTGGCAGCCCGAGACACCTTGGTCCTGGTGGTGCCGCTGTGCTTCGCCGCCATCTTCTTCCTGTTGTTCATGGCGCTTGGGAGCGTACGGGACTCGCTGATCGTCTACAGCGGCATTCCCTTTGCACTCGTTGGCGGCATCCTGGCGCTGGCTTTACGCGGCATGCCGATATCGGTCTCGGCCATCGTCGGCTTCATCGCGCTCAGCGGGATTGCCGTGCTGAACGGCCTGGTGATGGTAACCCGGTTCCAGCAGGAACTGGCCGAGGGCGTCGAGAAGATCGCCGCAGTCATTGAGGGTGCCGAAGTCCGCCTGCGGCCGGTGCTTATCACGGCACTGGTGGCCTCCCTCGGCTTTGTGCCAATGGCCATTGCCACAGGCACTGGTGCCGAAGTTCAGCGCCCGATTGCCACGGTCGTCATTGGTGGCCTGATCAGTTCCACCATCCTGACCCTGTTGGTCTTACCTGCGCTTTACGCACGATTTGGCGCGGGCCGCCGTCAAATCGATGATGAAGTCGATGAGGTAGATGTCCATGCGCCACACGGACATCCGTCAGAATAGGAGGCATCTATGAATACAACCTCAGCTGTCATGCTTCTCACTGCCGTCATCGGACTGGGCGGGTGCGGTTATACAACGGAGCAATATCAGGAAAGCTTACGCCGGGAATGCAGGGCAAAAGGTCTCACGGAGCAAACGAAGCCATTTGAAGAATGCATTGCCAAGGCACTGCACCAGGATCATGACCGCGAGCCGGGCGCCAAGGGCGTTCGCGGCCCCCGGCATAGGTGGCAAGATGACTTGGATTAACTTGCAGGGCGTTGATCTGATGCGACTGGCTTGGCTGCTTTGCGGCGCGGCGTTGTTCGTTGGCGCGCTGATGTACCGGCCTGCTCATGCACATCAGGACGAGATCGGCACCATCGTTGTGACGCATCCTTATGTCGAGCCTGGCCGCAGTGGCGGGGACGCCATAGCGCGTCTGCGTTTGGAGAACCAGGGCAGCGGCACGCGGCAGTTTCTGGGGCTGCATGCAGAGTTCGCCTCCGGGAGCAGGATCGAAGTTAAGGTTTCTCCTGTCCGTGCGGTCCCAATGGGCTCCTTGCCAATCCGGCCGGGTGAAACCCTCGATCTTGAAGACACTGCTTGGATCAGGCTGATCGGCCTGAGTCGTGACCTGATGTATGGCGAGACTGTGCAGGGCTGTCTAGATTTCGCCGATGGCCGGAAAAAGCTGATCACCTTGACTGTCGGCCAGTTTGAACTGTGACCGACTAAACGATGAGACGGCCATCATCGACGCTGACACACGATGATGGCAGGCGGCAGCGTCCCTTCTGCCGCCACCCGGGAGCGGGGCTTGGAGGGGTCCCGGCTCCGCTCCCACTAAACTCTGTAGGCCTAGGTTTTGCCGGGAGAATGAGAATAGAAAAATGTGGAAGTTGGAAATGCCCCCATCCCCAGATGACCGGCTCTCCCAAGCCCATTTGTCGCCGAAGCAGGCAAGTTGGTAAACGTTCAAGCCATAGAATGGAAAATGAATAATCCCAATGATGTATACTGCTAATCGAGCAATGCGCTTCGCTTCGAAACGCTGAGCCGGCAAACGACAGAAGTTATCTTTCCTCTCGGACCTCGCATTGCATGGGAATAATGACTGCGATGCTTCAGCATTGAGAAATCTTAGGCTGGTAGAAAATCGGCATAATCACGAGCCGATTTGTTCAGCCACCAAATCTCTATTTGCTTCCCCATGCTCTATTTCCCCGCCTGCTCACAAACCGCATAGAGTAAATTATCGCCGATTTGCCCTCAGGACTGAGTACATTTTGCACACTTTCTACTAAATAGATTCAAACTCACTAGAAAGATCAGCTTTGACCATAGTCAATAGGTAGGACCAAATAGGGATTTTTATTCTATACGGACACGGCCGCGGTGTATTTGAGCACGAACCACCTTAACGTCAGTATTTTCTGATCTCACCAGATCTATAATCTCGGAAGCCTCATTTGGCTTTATATGCCAACCTAAAATAACGCGCTTGATGTGCTTCTTGGGCACTTGGTGAATGTGCAAAACCTTGCCATTCACCACTTTTTCGCGGCACTCGTCGAATGGCCGAATAATCCGAACCTCATCTTCATAACTCCAATCCTTAAACTTTGATAAGAATATGGCGTCATGGGTCTTTGGTACATAGGTGACGCCATATTCTTCGCGATCATACCGGACATCTGCGAGTTGGTTCAGCACTCCTGTTTTATCGCCTTTGAAAATTTGGTCTAAGTCACAAAACTCGACAACCAGACCTTTCGCTTGCTCAGCATAGTGAGCCCACATTGGCAATGAGTCGTAACGTCGCGTGAGGCACAGGAGGCCTACTTTCGAGGCAATTGTCGCTGTTGCCGCGCAATGCCTACGCTCCATTTCATCAATATTTTCATAGATTTTTATATTTCGGATTGTAGCAGTTGCCTGCTCTTTCGAGCTAGGCATTCCAATCACCATATGATCCGGCGCGAGCCTTGTAAGCACGGCCGCCTGCTGGGCCAGGTAGATCATATCCTCGTCACTAAACCCGACGTCTCGCATATGCTTAAGCGACGCAACAAAGTCTTCCCGTAACATATCGGGAATCAGCTCAGACGGATCGTTGAGCTCCGGAATGGGCGTAAATTTCAGCTGTCCTTGAAGAATGTATCTCACGTCATTTGGGTGCTTTATGTATTTGTAAAGCGTACTCATGCTGTGTCTCCAATAGATTTTCCTTGATTCATCCTTCACGCCTTGCCGTTGCTTGTGCGAAAGTCGATACTCGCCTCCCCTTTCCACCACCTCAATTCACTCAGTAGATTTTTCTCGCTTCGTACTCAGTGGCCATTTTCTGCCTACATATCGCTACGCTCACATTGCAAACAACATCTCATTATTTCCAAGGGCGGAGTGACGTCGAATCGGAAACAGTCACATCAACACCGATGACAATCAGCTTTGAGATGGAATTCGCAGCAATCCACTCTGCCGAACGAGATGACCATCCTGTTCAGCTGCAGCAATCACTCCGACGATGACTTGTTTGAGTTGGGCGCTGGTCGCCTTGAAGCCGAAAAGTCGAGATGTGCCGATAATAGCTTCTTCTTCCGTCGCCCCTAGGTGAGCGGCGACAAAAGTAATAACCGCCTTCTGAATTTCCGCTGGCGGCAGTATCTCGGGCTTGCGGAGAGTTAGGGACAGGGCGTCACCTCTGTCCCTAACTCTGATTTCTGCCCCCGGGATAGAGTAGAATTCTCCATCTTTAGACAGACGGCCTGACTTTACGGCGATATCGACACCTCGCGCGATAGCCTGTCGAATACGATTACCCGCGCGCAGCAATCCCCAATGTTCGCGAAGCCGGATCACCATTTCATCTAGGTGGATAGGGCCTTCCGCAGTGACGATCTGCGTCACCAGTTCTTCCATCATTCCCGACGGCACATCATGCAGTTCAAGATGGGTCGGCGCAGTAAGTATAGCTTGGATATACGGAACCGCCAGAGAAGCACCGTTCTCATCGATAGCGGCGCCGACATGCTGCAATCCGATTTCGGTGACATGCTCTCGTTCTACAGTCACGATTTCAATCGGAACGGCTCTGGCGTTTTGGTGGGCTGCGCCTTCACGAGCGCTCAATTCCTCCTTGGCGGCTTCAATAGCAGCGATGGCCTTTGCCAATTGCTGCTGCGGCCTATTGAACCAATCAGTGCTCCAGATGCGATGAATGATCCAGCCATGGTCCTCCAGCACCGATTGGCGCAGGCGGTCGCGATCGCGGGCGGAGCGCGAGCTATGATACGCGGCACCATCACACTCTATGCCTAAGACATAGCGACCCGGCCGGTCAAAATCGGCCACCGCGAGATCAATGAAAAATCCAGCCAACCCAACCTGTGCATGGACATTGTAACCGTTAGCTTTCAGGGCATTGGCCACTTGTTCCTCGAACACACTGTCATGTTCTCGGTCGGTTTTGTGACCGAGGCTGAGATTACCGGTACGCGCGAAATGTAAGAATAGCTTGAAGGAAAAGACTCCCTTGCCCTTCGCGCGCTCCAAGTCGATGTCATCATCAGTAATAGAGGAGAATACCTCGCAGCGTCTTTTAGCTCTACTTATCAATACATTCAGTCGGCGCTCACCGCCGTCCCGGTTCAGAGGGCCGAAACTCATACTCATATAACCCTGGGCGTTCTTGCCGTAGCCGACGGAAATGAAGATCACGTCGCGTTCGTCGCCTTGAACGTTCTCCAGGTTTTTAATGAAGAAAGGTTCAGCGGGATGGGCCGAGAAATAATGCTCGGTGTCAGGGTTCAAACGCCGCAGCCTTTCTACCTCGTCCAGAACCGCCCGCCTCTGCTTTGTGGAGAAGGTTGCGACACCTAATGACAGGTCGGGGTGGCTGCGGGCATGCTGTATAATTGCTTTGGCGACTTCTTTTGCCTCTTCGATATTGGTGGATGTGCCCCCGCTGTCATAGGTAGCATGGGGCAAATAATGAAATCGCAAGCCCATGCCTGCTTCCGCAGTGTATGGGCTGGGCACAATGTAGAGCTTGTTTTCGTAGAACTCGCGATTCGAGATCGCGATTAAAGACTGATGCCGACTGCGGTAGTGCCAGCGCAACATCCGCTGCGGCAAACCTTTGGATACGCAGAGACCAAGAATGCTCTCGACATCGGCAACCTTGGTTGTCGTTTCATCCTCGTCTTCATCCGCTCCAGCCAACATCTTGTCAAAAAAGCGGGTCGGCGGAAGCTGCTTATCGTCGCCAACAACGACGATTTGCCGGCAGCGGGCAATGGCGCCAATAGCGTCCACGGGCTGTATCTGCGAGGCCTCGTCAACGACAAGTATGTCGAAGGTAAGGCTACCTGGTTCCAGGAACTGCGCCACGGATAGCGGACTCATCATGAAGACTGGCTTCAGCGCCTGGATGGCAGGGCCAGCTCTTTTCATGAGTTGGCGAATTGGCATGTGATTACGGCGTTTGACAATCTCGCCTTTCAGTGCACCGATTGGACCAGCCCCACCCTCCTGCCGGGGGATGCGCTGGTGATGGACAGCTGCCACTTCCCGGCGCGCCAAATGGATACGCTTTTGATCCAGGCGGCCGAACTCTTCGGCCATTCGGGTGTGGCCATCACCATCGAATCGAGCCAGTTCAGGATCGTCCTGAACCATCCAATTGAACAACGCTTCATAATACGACATCTCGAACTCAGGGAGCACAGACCGTGCATTCAGGCGGTCATCCTCAAGTCTATTAACAAGATCGGCCAGCCCGGCCTCACGGGCCAATCTGGCCTTCGCAGCATAGGCCGTCCATTTGCTGAGATCCTCGGCATGGTCGATCCAAAGTCCGATCTGGCTGACAACAGCATCCACCTTGATGCGGGACACGTCCTCGGTTCCGAAAGCTGTTTTTCGATCCAGAGAGAGATATCGGAATTCCTGGTCAGCATTCCCCACCAATGTGGGTACCATTCCGGAAAGATCCTCGGCCAGAACACCAATATGAGCCTGGTCGACACTCCGCCCAATGGCCTTGTGAATGACCAGTGCCTGCAGGTCCGATCCATTGCCTTTAGCCCATTCGACTATCTTACGCAGATGTGTCCAATCCGAGTTTTCACCTTTCCAGCAGGTGCCAAACACCTTTTGACCCAAAAGTGGCCCTTCAGGTTCTACCGCCACTTCAAGCTTTGCGGCCTCACCCCGCAGTTCCTTCAACCGCTCCAATACATAGCGTTGCCCCTCTAAGGAATGTGGCGCTTTGGCGAAAATGCGAGCCAAGGTTTCTGCGGCATGATCCAAGTTACCTAGATCCTTGCCCAATACCGCCAGGTCAATATCATCAAGGGCTTCGACGGGGAACGCCGCTGGTGCCAACTGCTGCAACCTAACGATCAACTCGCCCACGCTCGACTTCAGTTCGACGACTGCACGCTCCACGGGACGCGCAAGGCTCAAAATCACATGTGCTTTTGTGGTGGCAACAACTCTTCTGATTTCGGCGGATAGATCGCTCAGCCCATTGCCTTGCGACCATGTGACAATCTTTTCAAGCGCCAGCCAGTCCGAGCGTTCTCGGCGCCATAGCGACCCGAAGGCCTTCCGCCCCAGGTCGTCATCCGCTGCGAGACGAGCCAGAGTTTTTTGATTGGCTATTAACTTGTCCAACTGCTTAAGTTGTTCACTAATCTGCATCGGTGTGGCTGTCGCCAATACGGAATTCACAAGCATCTTTGCTCGTTTGAAATTCCCGTTCAGGAACCGGAGGAAACTTGTGGCATGGGTGGCCAAGTGCTGCCGAGCCGCCTTCATATCGGTATCCCAGGCGGTCGCTGTGAAGATATCGTCAAGCTCCCGTCTCTGGTCACTATAAGCGCGGCCCGCTTCCACCAGGTCGGCGATATCCGCTACTCGATTCCTCCAAACATCGTTTAGCATGGCTTCCGTATCGAACGGAGGAGCCGCCGCCACACGCTCGACAATCTGCAACAAAGAGTACGCAGAGGCCAATGTCATCGGATACTGCAATTCTAGAGCAGCTTTCAGTCCATTCAGATGCTCTATGAAAATCGCTATTGCGGTTCTCGCTACTGCGTAGGCAGGCTCTCGCGCGATCAACCAACCAGTACGGTATCTATTGAGAATCGCATCAGCCGCAGCGAAATCCTGATCGCGCGCTATATCCGTAATGGTCATTGCCAGTTCGGCTAGCAGCGCGCTGACTTTTTCCCCACTGCCCACCAATGATACCAGATGCGTTTGCTGCGCGATCCACACCTCGTCCGTTATAGCGGTTGGGTCAACCGCTGGAGCTGCTGCGACCCGCCGGGCTTGCGTGACGATATTTTCAACTTCTGCCAAGCAGTCTGGCCCAGTGGTCTCCAGCAGATCACATAACTGCCCGCTCGTCGTTTCGAATCGCTTATAGCCCGCCTGAAGATCGCGCAACCGAACCACCATCCGCTCTACATCCATGGGCGTAATGGCTGGAATACGGGCGTGGCGCCAGGGATGTAGGGAGGGCGGGCCGATATCTTCGATACGTCCCGCCAAATCCCTCAACTGCAGCTCCCGCTCCTGACGCTCGGGACGGGACCAAGTTTCCGGTTTGACAAGCGTTGCCTTTGCCGGCCCATCGTTGGTCTGTCGGAGACGCACCAGATGACCGATAACCTGATACGGACTGAGCCCACATGGCTGCTGCTGCCGATGCAACCGCGATACATGTTCATTCAGCTTGTCACGGTTCTGACGTAGCTGTCGAATCAGCGCGCCATCTTCCGCGCCGCTGGGTTTACCTAAATCCCACGTCCGCCGCAGTTCTTCCAGCAGAAAGCGTTTATTGGCCTTGTTGCTATGGAGTTCAAGGCAAATGTCGCCAATGCCATTGGCATCGAGACGGCGCTTGACCACCTCCAATGCCGCCATCTTCTCGGCTACAAACAGCACCGTCTTGCCGTCATAAACAGCGGACGCGATGACATTTGCGATTGTCTGGGACTTTCCCGTGCCTGGTGGTCCCTGGATGACCATGTCGCGTCCCCGGCGAACCTCATGCACAGCCAGCGTCTGCGAACTGTCGGCATCAACGACATGAACCAAATTCTCGGGATCGATGTGGGGGTCGACCGGTTCGTCCTCCCCGATCAAGCCTTCGCCAGGCTTGAAGCCTTGCCCTAACAGGCCAGACACTATCGGGCTGTCGGCAATGCCAAGCCCGGCCGGCCAAATGTCCAACTCCAGGTCACGGTACATGAGAAACTTGGCGAAGGAGAAGAGGCCAAGGACAGTATCGTTCTCCAATACCGACCAACGCGGCTGGCCCGAAATAGAAGCGGCAACCCTTTCGAGATAGGTGGATGGATCGAATGCCTCGTCGCCCTCTGTGAATTGCGGCAGTTCTAGCCCAAACTGCCGCTTCATCAGAGCACCCAGCGACAGATTGGCGGCCGGCTCTTCCTGGAGCCAACGCAATTTGAATCGCTCTCCCGCTGAACCTCGATCAAGGGCAACAGGCAACAAGATCAATGGGGCAAAACGCTCCTTGTCTGATTTCTCGTCTTCGAACCATTTCAACATGCCAAGCGCCAGATACAGGATGTTAACACCCTGTTCTTCTTGGAGGGTCTTGGCATCTAGGTAGAGGTCCAGCAGGCGTTTTTGCAGTCCCTCTGAAGTTAGCCGTGTCTGCAGCTTCGTATCACCATGCCGCGAAGCTACACCACGAGCATCGACGGCCTCATCCTCAGGCTGCGCCAGTTCGGAAATCTCGTCGATTTCATCATCCTCACCGGTTGTCGCGGCACCGGCGGCTTTGCGCCCCGGGAGAAAGGTGAGGGCTTTGCCATCGTTCACCAGCAGCCGGAAGATTTCTGAACTCAATTCATCAATAATTTCAATCTGCTTGGCTTTTGTACCGCGCGGCGTGCTGATCAATCTATTGCGCGTGGAAAGATCCAGAAGCTCTGTGCGGGCACGCTCTAGCTTTTCCTTAAGAGCAGAGGTTTCCGCCCCATTTACGCCTGTAGGGATATTTGCAACCACATCCAACATTCTTCCACCCTGGCGATTAAGCAGGCAGGCATACAGCCATTGGTATTGTAACCTTAATCAAATACGACCAATGCAGTAAAGACGAAATGGCTGTATTCTGTTATACATGTTCTCGGCCTGATAGGATGTCATACGGAGCGACTGAACTTACCCACCATTGCCCAAGGCAGCTTCGCCACTTCGGCACCGCAGCACTGCTTGGCCATCAGCTCCTGCCCCAAGCTGCCCTAAGCCATATATGTCATATAGTTAATGTAAATTAGCTTTGTGAACCCCAGCGTCAAAAAGACCTACAGCGGATCACCTGTACTACCACCCTACCCATGTCTGCTTAACTGCTGACCCGAGCTAATACTTCCGACTCCATTGAACTGAACAGGCGCATTGGGCGATGAGAGTCTGGCGAGAAACAGTTGCCGCTATTCTAGTTCCGCGACAATAAGACAACTGATACTATCAGCTAAAATTTCCGGTGACACAGCAATTACCGGATTCCCAGCACTCAGTATGAAGTTCGCGAAATCAACTATGCTGAGGAATCAATGTGGGGCGGCGTGCTTCAGAAATCACGCCGCCCCGAAGTTACTCAGCCCTCCACGACGAAGCTCTTGCGAAGACAATAATAACTCACCTTCTTCTCAAGCCCTTTGATTTTGACTTGTTTAGTCGGCAGGCCACGAGCTTGGGTTAGCACGGCATTCCGCGCAATCATCTCTTGCCCAAATGTATGGAGCGTTACCCCCGGCTCCAGCCACTTTTCAAGTGCCTCCGGCTTCACCGCATAAAAATCACCCTCTTCGCTGTCGCGACGAAGATACGCCGCCGCATCAGCAAGTTCGTCGGCGCCGTACTTCTGGCCATTGCGCATGTCGAGGGCTCGGGTCGCCTTGCCCAATTTGCGGCGGACAGAATTCAGGCTTGCCTCCATCAGCGCGGCGCGATCAGGAACAGTACGAACGGCCCCTGCGTGGCAAAGACCGATGGCTTCAAGTATTCGCTCCTTCGACCATGTGACAATGCCATAAGAGCGGGCCAACCGCGCCGCCGCATAGGCAAGAGCAAAACGGCTCGCAAAGCGGCCCGACGATCCACTCGGCTCCACACCAACGTGAGCGTAGAACTTCGCCATCCACCTCGTCACATTTTGATCAGCATCCTCGAAAGATGTCATGTAATTCGCAAGAAACTCCCTCCCCGCGTATCCATAATGTGTTGTGGCTCCGGTCCGTATGGAATCAACAAGCTTGGCTGAGTCGTCGCCGATGCCAAGATTGTCAAAAACGCCATTCGCCTCACTGAGGCTGGCTGGAATGTCGATCAGCCGCAATTCGTCACCACCATACCTTTTACGCGCTACACCCGCGTGTAGATTGGCAATACTCATCTCGCCCGAACTTAAGAAGAGTAGGCGCCACTCGCAAGCATGCCCATCCGGGTCATAAAGAGCCGAACGCAGGCGCCCCTTCCCACCCGCAAGACGATATGAAATCTTGGCGGCCTGAGTTGCGGCAAGCTTTTCATCTTCTCCAGCAAGATGGCCCATTTCGTCCAAAACCAAGAGGGCATCATTGCACCTAAGTGCCTCCTGTTCCAATCCGGCAGTAGTTGCATCCCAATGCACGAGGCCATTGACCGCGACGGGATATAACACCGAGAGCGCAGCCATTATTATTGTCGTTTTGCCGTGCGAGTTGGGAGCATAATAGTGAAAGCCACCGCTCTCGATCTTATGCCAGCGCAAGAGCATGCTGGCGAAAGCAATAGCAATTGCGAAGATCGCGATGGCACTCTTTTCAGCAGGGACCGCAACGCTGGACTTCCACTTTTCCAGGGAGCCGCGGGTACCAGAGCCGCGCTCCGGCGTGCCCCCATAGGGACTCTGATAGAGATAATTCTTCCGATCCGGGCCAACAACCTCATCGGGGAACGCATATGCGCCCCGGCTAATCCATCCGGTCTTCAGCACGATGGTGATGCACCTTACCTCTGTCGTGTCCTGTAGATGTTCGAGAACCGCATCACCATCATCACCTGATGGAAGCGGAAAACCGCCATCGAGGAGCTTGTCCTTGAGTAGATGGCGCTTCTGCATCAAGCTCATCGGCACGATTTCTTTGTGATAATTTCCTTCCCGATCCTGGTAGCTGATGATTGCAAGGTGGCGGCTAGTGCCATCAACCTTGGCCACTGCCTTAACGCGGATAGGCGGGCACAAACGACGCTTGCCGCCGCCAGGTTCTCGGATGTACAAACCATCGTTGCGAAGAAGGATATTTTTGGCCTCCACGGCCATTTTGGTCGTTTTCATTAGTGTTTGCCTCCAAGGCAATAGGTTTCCATTCGGCAATCGACTGATTGCCGGTGCTAAGTGCTAACCGATGATCTCTAGGCCAGTGCCACTGTGGGGGCGGTTTGGCTAGCGCAGTGTTGCCGCCCCAATCATGCAAAATGGCCTCCTGGGTGCGTCTGCCCAGCTACTAGAGCCGCCAATCTCTCCTTTCGCCGGATTTCATCTGGACAGCCGGCATCCCTACATCTCGACCAGGTGCTGGCCGCGGCGCCGGATGCCGGTGAAAAGCAGCCGCTCCGTAGGCGCCTTCTCACCGAAAAAGAGAGCCACTTCGCGGACCTGATCAGGTCGGAGAGGTAGCTTCCGAGCAGCCAGACGACCGTTGGTGGCGATATAGCTGACCCGGCGCTGGAAGAACGGCTTCCAGAGGTAGCTCACAGGGCGCATCGGATCGTTGAGGCGTTTCACGTGGACCGGGACGCGCACCGATTCATCGGCTGGGAAGAACTTCCCTAGCTCGGCCTTGACCTGCTTTGGTTCGTTAGCACTCAGCACCACAGCGTAGAAATGCGGTTGCCAGTGGGACGCCCACTTACCTTCGGAACTCTCATTGAATGACAGATCGACGCCGTTGATCGAGATGTAGCCGCCGTAGCCAGCCCGCCGAAGCCGCTGCCGGAAAGCATCCAGCATCTTCGGGAGATCAAGTTGGTGGAGTTCACCCGCGGCGAGTTTCAACTTGGCTGGAACGACAGAAACCGCCACCCCAGATTCACCGGTGCATTCCTGCCACCGAGCAATCTGTGCGCAGACTTCTGGGATCAAGAAGCCAGAACGGAAGCGGCGCATGCAAAATGGACATATCGACAGACCGCACCGGCTGCCCGTTTCACAGATGCCGAGGGTTGTTCCGAGGCGATGGTGATGGTCCTCACCAGTCAGCAGAATCCGGATTAGAGCCTTCTTACGTTCAAGCACCTCATCACGGCTTTCAAAGCCGGAGAGATGCTTGCGGGGATCAAATCCAGTCGAGGGGTGCGACAAGGTCAGCCACCATCGCCGAGTAGAATCAGTCTCTACTTTCCATCTAGAGCTCTTGGATTCATGCATGAGCATGTCGCCAAGCTGGAAGTGCCGCAACTTGCTCACCGGATACTCGATGGCAAGGCATATAGGAACTCTAATGCGTCACGGTGGAGAATGATTGTCCGCGCACCGGCCTTTGTGGCTTTTAGCTTGCCAACTTGAATCTGCTCATAGATGAAGGCCCGCGAAAGCGACGTCGCCCCACACAGCGCTTCGATTGAGTAGGCAAGAGGTGTTTGCCCAACCAGAGAAAGGCCACAGGGGAATTCTCGTTGGTCATCCGCGTGAGATGATCTTAGTTCATTTTTCTGACAGATCACGATGCAGCTCCATTAAGTGCTGCATTGAGAGTAGTGGGGTGTATGCCGAATAGCTTCTTCCTAATTGACCCCAATTTTCTCTGTCAATTGATCACTTGCGTTTCTTTACCTGATAGTAATTTGTTCTGGATCGTCCTTTATCGGAATCCTCGTCATCACCGCTCAAATCGTACAATGGAAACTGCGCATTCAGGTTCCTTGCGGCAGCGTTAGCCGCTTCCTTTGATATGTTGGGGATATCCCCAATGGCTTTGTCATTGTGCGAAAATGAGATAGGCCTTCTACTATTCACCGTTTCCATTACGATCATAACCAATCTCTGCAGTTTCCGTTTCGCATTAGCATTAAATGCGCACTTCCCTCCCCCCTGATCAGTCACTCCGTCAGAGAATTGCTCCTTACAGCTATTGAACAAAAGTTTTGCCAAGTCCGTTTCAAGTGGATAAGCGTACTTCGTACCGGCTTTCCCGAGACTTCTCTTGCGAGCAAATTCAGCAGCTGCGGTGACATCAGAGAGGAATGCATCAATATAAGTAGAGGCAATTTCTTGACGAGCAAGGGCGGAATTCTTCTGCAGTCGTTTATCTCCACGACGCATCAGTTGTTTAATAAACCCATTTAAGAAACGCTTTCTAACTTCTGGATCGCCCGAGATTTCCTCTTGCAGTTTCCGAATTGCCTTTTGAATTGCGCTTGCCCATTCCGCTTGTTTCTCTGTGGTCGGATATTCAACCCTACCCTCGGACTGCATATAGGCATACCAACGGGAAATTTCATCGACCTTTGGAAGTGTCGCGGAAACCAGCCGACGCGGGCTCGGTCCTTCCGATAAAAGTTCGACCAGCCCTGCTTTTACCAACTCTGCGCGCATGCTAGGAGGGAGATCCGCATCGAAGGGCGGCTTATGCTCTTTCGCTATATCCGCCCCAACCCAGCAACGGCTGGGCTGCTTCTTTTCCTGAAGGGATATTACTTTCTTCTTCATCGCGGTGATCCAATACAAGTCGATTTATGCCAAAACTTGGGGCTGTGGTCCGGATGACATCACGTACATAACTACTCGCCAAGTGCCCATAATGCCGCTCTACCATGCGAGTATCCCTGTGACCAAGATTCTGGGCAACCACCATTAGCGGGGCACCGGCCATAAGGGTGAGGCTGGCCCAGGTATGGCGAAGCTCGTGGAACGTAAAAGCAGCTTCAATACCCGCTTGCTTCAGGGCATTTTTAAATGGCCGAAAATGCAGATCGCGCCCCCAACGACCACCATCAGCCCTTGGCAGCAGCGGGGCAGAAAACTCTCGTTCCAGGGTTAGAGCATGAAAAAAGCCTGCTGCCTCTTCATTGAGATAGATATGTCGAGGCTTCCCGCTCTTGCTATCTCGGATCAGCAGCGTTCCGGCATGGCGGTGGAAATCCCGTACATCGAGCGCACAGAGCTCGCCATAGCGAGCGCCTGTGAGCAGGGCCGCCTGGACAAGTAGACGCAAGTCCGGACCGCAATGGGTCAAGAGGCTCTTGGCCTCGTCTACACTGAGGAACCGCGTCCGCTGACGCTCCACCCCGGTAAAGAGCCGGACACGCTCCCAGGCGTCCTTATGGGGGATATAACCGCTTCGCCAGGCGTAGTTGAGGGCAGCTTTCAGGGTAACAAGATGGCGGTTGGCTCGCAGACGTCGCTTGCGCAGGGCCTCGGCCTGATTGGGGTCCTCAGCCCGGTATACCTGCACCCGACCTTTTCGGGTCCGGAGCCGTGGCGGTTCTTGTGCGATACCCTCATGCCAGTTCCTGACAATGGCGGTGGTCAGCTCGGCCGTATCGAGCTTGCCGAGCCGTGGAATGATATAGGCATTCGCGTAGGTATCGAGATGGTGATGGGATTTCCGGTGCGTCCGGACATAGGCGAGATAGTCCGCCATGCAGTCGGCGACGGTATAGGTGCCAGGCTTGCGGCCATCGGTGCCAAGTGACGCCGTTGTCTGGAACCAATCCCGGGCCCGCATCTGGGCTTGCTCGAAACTGAGCGCCGTATCGTTATCGGCATCCATGACATCATCGGCCGCGCCGATGGCCTTATGGTGCTGCTTGCCGAGCCGATCCCGAAAGCGCGCGATCCATGTACCTTCGGCACTCGCCGTCTTGCGATAACCGATGTAGCAGCCCTTGGCTATTTTTACCCAATGGGGCTCGCGCTGAACGCCAAGCTTCTGTCTTGCAGCTCTTGTATCGACCCGGCTGCCGCGAACTGCGCGTGCCATCGAGACCCCCTAAAGCCGTACGAAAAATATACGGAAAAAACGGTGTTGGACGTGGAGGTATGATAGCAGACGATGCCCTGTTAAGTCATTGATTTTCCCGTGTCTATGGGCGTCTACAGACGTCTATTTCGGCCGTTCCCAAGCTTACGACGGGGGTTCGATTCCCCTCACCCGCTCCAATTTCTTCCTCAAAATTCCATGACGGCTTCTTCTAGGGTACGGCCCTAGTCCAGCCTATTACCGGCGGAATATAGTACGATTATACCAGATTCTGTTTTAAGCGATCCCAAATGAAGTAATGCCATGGCATCAAGCCCAAAGAAAGCGAAACCACCCGCGGCGGATGTGCTGCAGGTGTTACGCAACCGCATCGCCTCGCAGGAATTGGCACCAGGCAGCAAGCTGCGGGAAAACGATCTGGCGGAAGAATTCAATCTCTCGCGCGCCCGTATCCGCGAGGCTTTCAGCACGCTTGAGCAACGCGGCCTGATCGAACGCATACCCAATCGCGGCGCGGTAGTGATGCGCCTGGAGCCGAAGCAGGTTTTCGAGATCTACGATGTGCGCGAGGTGCTGGAAGGCGCCGCCGTGCGCCGCGCCACCGAGAATACTCAGCCGGGCTCATGGAGTGCCCTGCTCGACAAATTTGGCGACGACACCGAGGCGCTGATCCGCAGCGGCGATCTTGAAACCTATGCCGAGTTGATCAACAACTTCCGGCTCGAAATCATCAAGCATTGCGATAGCCCGATCCTCACATCAATGCTGGACTCCCTTTTCGAGCGGACCGGATTCCTGGTGCGCCGGCTGATCCTGGTACCCGGCAGAGCACTGGAAGGCCTGCAGGAGAATCGCAACGTACTCACGGCCATGAACGAGGGCCGCGCCGAGGATGCTGAACGGCTGAAGCGCACGAATATCCGCAATGCGCGCGAATGTTTCCGCCGCTATCAGAAACTGGTGCTCTAGCCCTGGGCTTGGCTTTCCCGGTCAGGGGCTGACACCAAAGCGCGGCTTCGGCCCCAGAGTGGTTGCCAGGCGCTCACGGCTCAGGCGGATGAAGTCGATCAGCAACGGTCTTGTCTCGCGCGGATCGATCACATCTTCCACCGCGAAGGCTTCGGCGGTGCGCAGCGGCGAGGTAAGCTGGCGCAATTCCGTTTCAAGCTCCTGTTCGCGCTGCTTAGGGTTCGGCGATGCCTCGATATCGCGCCGGAACGCCGCAGCCACGCCGCCTTCGACCGGCAACGAACCCCATTCGCCCGAGGGCCAGGCAAGTTTCAAGTCGAAGCCGTTCTTGTTGCAGGTGGCCATGCCAGCCATGCCATAGCATTTGCGGATCACCAGGGTGATCGTCGGCACCGTCAATTGCCCCGCGACATAGACCACACGCATACCCTCACGTAGCGTGGCGGCCTTCTCCGCATCCAGCCCCACCATGAAGCCCGGCACGTCGACCAGGAATACCAGCGGAATATGGAATGTGTCGCACAATTCCATGAAGTGAATCTGCTTGCGCGCCGATTTCACATCCATGGCGCCACCCAGATGCATCGGGTTATTGGCGATAACCCCCACCACATGGCCATCCAGCCGCGCCAGCGAGGTAATCACTGATTTTCCATAGCTGGGCTGGATTTCAAACACCGATCCCTTGTCCACCACCATCTCTATCAGGCGGCGCATGTTGTAGGCCTGGGTGCGCTTGCGCGGTACGATGGAGAGCAGGCCCTCCTCGCAACGGTCAGGCGCATCGCCGGTATCAACGCGCGGCGGTTGCTGCCACACATTGCGTGGCATGTAGGACAGGAAGCGGCGAACCTGCTCGAAAGCCTCGGCCTCATCGGCCACCGCGTTATGGATCGTGCCCGCGGTATCCACCGTCACGCCGGCCCCGCCGAGATCCTCCTTGTCGATCTCCTGGCCCAGCGAACGCTTCACCACCGGTGGGCCGGCGGCGAAAATCTGGCTGCTGCCGCGCACCATGACTGAAAAATGCGAGAGGATGGCGCGGCCGGCCGGACCGCCCGCCGCCGTGCCGAGCACAGCGGACACCACCGGCACTTCGCCAAGCAAAGCCACTGAACGCTCGAAGCCATCCACGCCCGGAAATACCGAATAGCCGCGCCGACGCATCGATGTGACCGTGCCGCCGGCACCGTCGATCAGGTTGACCAGGGGAATACGGAATTCATGGGCCAGGTCCTCGACAAAGCCGCCCTGCCCACCCTTGCGCCGTGCACCACCCCAGCTGGTCCCGCCACGAACCGTGAAATCCTCGCCGCCCACCGCCACGGGTTGGCCGTCAATATGCGCCAGCCCCATCACATAGGGTGCCGGCACCACATGCTGAACGCGGCCCTCGGCATCGTATGTCGCCGTGCCGGTGAGGCCACCAACCTCGCGGAAACTGCCGGCATCACAAAGCCGCCCGATACGCTCGCGCACTGTAAGGCGGCCGCGCTCATGATGGCGCGCCACCGCTTCAGCGCCACCCATCTCGCGGGCCCAGGCGCGGCGCTGGGCAATCTCATCGGCTTCCGGTTGCCAGTTCATGCGTTCAGCCCTCGATCACGGCCAGAATCTGGCCCTCGGCAATAGCGTCGCCCTCCACTACCCGCATCTCCGTCACCGTGCCGGCAGTTGGCGCCTCGATGGGAATTTCCATCTTCATCGATTCCACGATGATCAGCGCGTCGCCCAAAGCTACCGCCGCCCCCATACTGGTTTCGACCTTGAATACCGTACCGGCGATATCGGCCGTGATGACATGACGCGTCATGAATCTTCCTCTCCTGGTTATTTTCAGCGGCGCCCGGCGATGATGCCGGCCTGCTGCATTGCCGCGATGGTATCCGGCTGCAGGCCAAGCAGATCAGCCAGCACCGCATGGGTATCGCTGCCCACCATGCGGCCGGCCCAGCCGACCTCGCCCGGCGTGCGTGACAATTTCGGCACGATGCCGGTAACGGTGGCCTCGCCGAACTCCTCCGAAGCAGCACGCTGCAACATGCCGCGCGCCTGGTAATGCGGATCACTGAAAATATCGGCGATGGTGTAGATGCGGGCCGCCGGCACTTCGTGCTCCCCCAGCAGCCGCTCCAGCTCGGCAAGCGGCAGGCTGCCGGTCCAGGCACCGATCACGGCATCCATCTCTTCCGGGTGCTGTGCTCGCGCATTCGGCGTGGCAAAGCGTGCATCCTGAGCCAGCTCTTTGCGCTGCATGGCACACAGAAGACGACGGAAAATGCCGTCACTGGCGGCAACGATCTGCACATAGCGGCCATCCGCCGTGGGGTAGAGATTGTTCGGCACATGGCCCGGCAGGCGGCTACCGGCGCGGGTGGCAACCTTGCCCAAGGCCGCGAAAGCCGGGATATGCGGCTCAACGAAACTGAAGGCTGCTTCATACAGCGCGGCGTCGATCACCTGCCCTTTGCCGCTGCGGCCACGCTCAATCAAGGCCATCGCGGCGCCAAAGGCAGCATAGAGGCCGGTGATATAATCGGTGAGCGAGGTGGCGACACGCGACGGCGGACGGTCTGGATCGCCGGTGAGATCGCGCAAACCGCTGATCGCCTCGCTGGTAACGCCGTAGCCTGGCTGCCGGCTATACGGGCCGGTCTGGCCATAGCCGCTGATCCGCACCATCACAAGGCCGGGATTATCCGATGACAGCACATCGTAGCCCAGGCCCCACTTCTCCACCGTGCCGGGGCGGAAATTCTCGATGAACACATCGGCCTGGCGCAGCATATCGCGCACCAGTGCCTGGGCTTCGTTGCGGCGCATGTCCAGCGCGATCAGTTTCTTGTTGCGCAGGATGCTGGCCGCATAGAGCGAGGCGCCACCGCTGCGCTCGCCCATCGACCGCACCGCATCGCCTTCGGCCGGTTCGATCTTGATCACTTCGGCCCCGAAATCCGCCAGCAGACGGCCGCAGAACGGGCCGGCTATCGTGGAGGTGAGTTCGATCACCCGCATCCCGGCCAGGGGACCGCGACCCGTCACTGCACTGCTCATCGCTTGCTCCAACGCCGATAGCGACCAGGGAAAAGGGCGGGTAGCCCACGGTGAGGACAAGGCAGGCATCGCTTTCTCACAGAATCGGCCCCTGCACGCCTTTGCTTCAGGCGCAGCCTCTCACATCAGGAATATATTGCATACTATTTTGTAGACAATTTTATCTACATTATTGAATACATTTATCTTGACGCATAGCCGGACAAGGTATTCTATCAACCAAGTGGTTGATATCACTCCATGTGGCGGAGGTTCGCTTGCAGAATGGCATTGCCTGGTTGTCGGCCACCGCGCTGCGCGATGCCTATCACCGCAAGGCATTATCCCCCGTCGAAGTGACCGAAACCGTCCTGCGCCGGGCCGAAGCACTGCAATCCTCGATCAACGCCTTCTGCCTGATTGATCCCCAGGCAGCCCTGGCTCAGGCGCGCGCTTCAGAAGCGCGCTGGCTGCGCGGCGAACCGCAGGGCCTGCTTGATGGCGTGCCGGTCTCGATCAAGGACATCATCCTCACCAAGGGCTGGCCCACTTTGCGCGGCTCGAAAGCCGTCGATCCCAATCAAGCCTGGGATGAGGATGGCCCGGCAGTGGCCCGCCTGCGCGAGCATGGCGCGGTGGTCTTCGGCAAAACCACTACCAGTGAATTCGCCTCCAAGCCGGCGACCAGCACGGCTTTATGCGGCATTACCCGAAATCCCTGGAATCCTGAACGCACGCCTGGCGGCTCCAGTGGCGGCGCGGGCGCGGCAATCGCCGCCGGCATCGCCCCCCTGGCATTGGCGACCGATGCCGGCGGTTCCATCCGCATGCCCTCAAGCCTCTGCGGTGTCTTTGGCTTCAAACCCGGCGGTGGCCGGGTGCCGATGTATCCGCCCACGCCTTATGCCTCTCTGGCCGGCTTCGGGCCGATGACGCGCACGGTGACGGATGCAGCCCTGATGCTGAGCGTGATCAGCCAGCCTGATGGCCGCGACTGGGAGGCCTTGCCGCCCGATGGCATGGCCTATCACGAGAAGCTGCAGGCCGATCCCCGCACCTGGCGCATCGCCTGGAGCCCCACCATGCACGGCGCCCGTGTCGATGCCGAAGTGGCGGCACTGACGGCGGCTGCGGCCAAGGTCTTTACGCAGCTCGGTGCCAAGGTCGAATTGGTGGAGACAGTCTGTGAGAATGACAAGGATCTGCTTGGCCGGGTAATGCGCGGCTTCACTGACTTCGCCTTCAGCAGCTTCACGCCGGAGCAACTGGCCGTGATCGACCCCGAGATCGTGCAGCGGATCGAGGCATCCAGGGGTGCCACGGCCATCAGCCATCTCGACGCCGAGATGCAGCGCGCCCAGTTCGCGCGCCATATGAACGATTTCCACCAGCATTACGACCTGCTGCTCACGCCCGTCACCGCCGTGGCCGCTTTTCCCATCGAACAGCGGGCCCCCGAGGGCTATGCCGGGCGCGACTGGTATCCGTTCCTGTCGTCTTTCAATCTGACGCGCCAGCCGGCGGCCAGCGTGCCATGCGGCTTCACCCGCGAAGGCATGCCGGTTGGCCTGCAGATCGTCGGGCCGCGACATCACGATCTGCGGGTATTGCAGGCAGCCTATGCTTTCGAGCAGGCGGCGCCCTGGGCGGCACACCGCCCGGCACTCGCCGAAGCCATTGATTGAATCGTGTGAAACAGGGGACACCAATGACAAGCAGCAAGGCCATCCACGCAGCCTCCTTCATTGCCACGCTATTGCTGGCCGGCACCGCCCAGGCACAGGAGAAATTCACCTTCGCGCTGAACTGGTTTCCAGCCGGCGATCACGCTGCCTATTGGCTGGCGCTCGACAAAGGCTATTACAAGGATCGCGGCCTGGATGTGACGCTGGAGCATTCCAAGGGCTCAGGCGACTCTATTGCCAAGGTGGATACTGGCCGTGCCGATGCCGGCCTGGCCGATGCCGCCGTGGTGATCGCCGCCGTATCCCGTGGTGCCATGATCAAGACTGTCGGCATGGTTTTCGACAAAACGCCGATGAACATCTTCAGCCGCCAGGATACGCCGATCCGCAAACCGAAGGACCTGGAGGGCCGGACTGTCGGCGCACCGCCAGGCGATAGCCAGCGCCAGGTCTGGCCGGCCTTCGCCAAGCTGAACGGCATCGACCAGGACAAAGTAACCTGGGTGAATATCGAGCCGGCGGCCAAGGTGGCTGCGGTTTCGGAAAAGCGCGTCGATGCGGTCAGCGAGTATCTCACCGGCCAGCCGCTCTACGACAAAGCCATGGGCGGCCCCGGTGCCGCCGTGATGCTGCGCTGGTCCGATTTCGGCTTCGACATGTATTCCATGTCGATCATCGCCAGCGACAAGACGATGAAAGAGCGCGCCAAGACCTTGCGCGCCTTCCTGGAGGCTTCCTATCAGGGCTGGCGCGACGTGATGGCGGATCCGGAAGCCGCCGTGGCGATTTTCAAACGCCGCGTGCCGGAGATCGACGAGGCGCATGTGCGGGCCAATATGAAACTCGGCCTAGAATTGATGAATACCGAGCGCTATCGCACCAACGGCATCGGCTGGATGGAAGCGAACAAGATGTGCGCCTCGGTTGAGATGGTGAACACCTATATGGGGCTATCGAAAAAGGTCGCCTGCGATCAAGTCTATACCAATGATTTTCTCACCAAGGTGGGCATGCCGCCCAACATGAAGTGATTCGATCGCTTCGCGCTGTCGGGAAACGGAATATGTAGCCACCACGCCAGGAATCCGGCCTCCCGGATTGGTAGCTTGTTGGGCCATTCCGAATCCAGCAGCACTTCCCTCACATCGAAGCATAGCAGGCCGGTGGCGGTACAATGCCGTGAGCCAAGGTCAAAAAAAGAAGCGCGGCCCGCAAAGGCCGCGCTCCATATCATCCTGCTGGTAACGATCAGCGGATCGGATAGGCGTATTGCAGGCCGCCCTGATTCCACAGCGCGTTATAGCCACGGTCGAGCTTGAGGGCAGAGGCCTTGCCGACATTGCGCTCGAACATCTCACCGTAATTGCCGAGCTGCTTGATCACGTTGTAGGCCCAGCTTTCCGGGATGCCGACTGCCTCGCCCATGCCCGGCGTCTTGCCGGTGAGGCGCTGGATGGTCGGATCGGCGCTGTCCTTGAAGCTGTCGATATTCTTGCTGGTGACGCCGCTTTCCTCAGCCTGGATCAGCGCATGGATCACCCAGCGCACGGTCTGCGCCCACTGGTTATCGCCGAGGCGCACGGTGAAGGCCAGCGGCTCCTTGGAGATCAGCTCCGGCAGGATGACGTATTCGTCGTCGCCCTTGGCGAAACGGGCGCGGGTGGAGCCGAGCTTGGCCGCCACCGTGGTATAGGCATCGCAGCGGCCGGCGAAGAAGGCATTCTCCACTTCGTCCAGCTTCTCGATCACCACCGGCTTGAAGGTCATCTTGTTGGCACGGAAATAGTCGGTGACGTTCAGCTCCAGCGTGGTGCCGGGCTGCACGCAGATGGTGGCACCGTTCAGCTCCTTGGCGCTCTTCACGCCCAGCTTCTTCGGCACCATGAAGCCCTGGCCGTCATAGAAGGTGATGGCGGAGAAGAAGATGCCGAGCGTGGCATCGCGGCTCATGGTCCAGGTGACGTTCGGCGCCAGCACATCGACTTCGCCGGATTGCAGCGCCGGGAAACGCTGCTGCGCGCTCAGCGACACAAAGCGCACCTTGTCGGCATCGCCGAACACCGCCGCCGCCAGGCTGCGGCAGAAATCCACGTCGAGGCCATTCCACTTGCCCTGGCTGTCGAGCATCACGAAACCCGGCGTGCCCGGGCTGGCGCCGCACTGGATATAGCCGCGCTGTTTGATCGCATCCAGGGTGGCCCCGGCGCTGGCCGGCTGGGCAGCGAACGTGGCGGCGAACAGGCCGGCGGCCAGCGCGAGAAGACGGAAAGGTGTCACCGTTAGTCACTCCTGTGGATTGATTACACTAATATGATGATACCTATAATTTCCGCTGTCTATATTTATTTTCGACATTTTAGATTTCTGCTGAATTTTTATTCGAATGTCGTTGACACGCCCGTTAATTGAGCCGATACAGAATTCATATAGCGGGATATCTGCCATCGGAGCCTCTAGTGCAAGTTTTACGAATGATTGACCCGGGTCAGGAGGCGGTCGAAATGGAGCCCAAGACCCTGGTCGAGGCGATCTACAAGCAGATTCGCCAGGATGTGCTCAGCGGCAAGCTCAAACCCGGCAGCAAGCTGCGCTTCACCGACCTGAAGGCCAATTACGATGCCGGAACCAGCACGCTCCGGGAGGCGCTTTCGCGCCTGACCGCCGACCGCCTGGTGACCGCCGAGGGCCAGCGCGGCTTCCGCGTCGCACCGATATCGCTCACCGAGTTATGGGACATCACCAAGCTGCGCTCCGAAATCGAGTCTGCGGCACTGGCCGATGCCATCGATGCCGGCAACGATGCCTGGGAAGCCAATATCCTGGCCTGCCTGCACCGGCTGTCGAAATACGAAGAGCGCGACGCCATCACCCCTGCCCTGCTGGGTGAGGAAGGCGCGCTGCTGCACAAGCTGTTCCATATGTCGCTGCTCAGCGCCTGCCCTTCGATATGGCGCCTGCGCGTTGTCGATCTGCTCTACGATCAGTCGGAACGCTATCGCCGGCTGCAGACATCATATCTGCCCGACTACCGCAATTCGCCGCAGGAGCACCGCGAGCTGATGGAGGCGACCATCGGCCGCCACAAGCAGCGCGCCGTGGCCCTGCTCACCCTGCACCTGGAAAAGACCGCCCAGAGCCTTTCCACGGTGGAGGAATTGTGGGGCAGCGAGGCGCGGCGCTAGCTCAATCGTAAATCTCAGGATTGGCGAGATTGTGCGGCCGTTCGCCGCGCAGCATGCGCAGCATTTCTGCCACCGCGCCCTCACTCATCTGGCGCAGGCTGTCGCTGGTCAGGCCGGCGATATGCGGCGTGAGCAGCAGATTCGGCAAGCCGAAGAACGGATGACCCGCCGCCAGCGGCTGCGTGGTGAATACATCGAGTGCCGCGCCAGCCAATTTCCCACTGTGCAGGGCATCGGCCAGCGCCGCCTCATCCACCACGGCGCCGCGCGCCACGTTCACAAGCACCGCACCCGGCCGCACCTGGCGCAGCAAAGCCGCATCAACCATGCCGCGCGTCTGCTCATTCAATGGGCAGCACAGCACAATACGGTCGGCCTCGCGGAATAGTTCAGGCAATCCAACCGGCAGCACGTTTTCCGGCAACAGGCTCGGCCGGGGCGTATGGACCAGAACCCGCATACCGAACCCGGCGCCGATTGCTGCAACACGGCGTCCGATATTGCCGAAGCCGACGATGCCGAGCGTGCGGCCTGAAAGTTCGCCGGCACCATCGGCAAGCTGCCGCGCAGCCCCCCAGCCCTCCTGGCGCAGCGCGCCATCGATGCGGCCAAGCCGGCGGCTCAACTGCATCAGCGCGGCAAAGCAGTATTCCGCCACGGCTGCCGCATTGGCGCCTGGCACATAGGCCACCGGGATACGCCGTGCCGTCGCCGCCGCCAGGGGGATCATGTCCAGGCCGGCGCCATGGCGCGCGATGGCGCGCAGCTTCGGCGCATGGTCGATAATATCCGGCGGCAGCGCCACGCGCACGATAAGCCCATCGGCCTCCTGCACCAGCCGGTTGAGCATGGCCGGCGACGCCTCGGGCGCAATCAGCAGCCGCGCCTGGCCGCGCAGCATCGCCTCGCCGCTGGGATGGAGCGGGTTGGTTGCCAGCACCAGCGGCAGATCGGCCATGCTATTCGACCGCGTAACGCTTTACGGTCGCCTCATTCAGCGTCACGCCCAGGCCCGGCCCTTCCGGCACCGCGATCTTGCCCTTCTCCGCCATCAGCGGCGGATCGGTGAGTTCGAAGCGGATCGGATCGAAAGCAACCGGGTATTCGCAGAGCTGATAATTATCGATACTGGCCAGCACCTGTACCTGGGCGGCAAAGCGGATCGCCGGGCCGAAGAAATGCGGGATGCAGGGAATATCCCAGGCACTGGCAAGATGCGCGATCTTCACCACTTCGGAAATACCCTGCCGCAGATCGGGCTGCAGAATGTCGGCGGCGCCGGCCAGCAGGATATCGCGCGCATCATAGCGGTTGAAGATTTCATGCTCGCCCATTGCCACCGGCGTATCCAGGTTGGCCGCGAGGTGGGCATAGCCGGTAAGGTCATAAGGCGGCAACGGCTCTTCCAGCCAGTGCAGTTCATGCTTCTCCAGCCGCTTGCCGTATTGCACGGCATGGGCGCGGTTCCAACCTGAATTGGCATCGGCCATCAGCTTGGTTCGGTCGGTCGGCTTCAGCACGCTGCGCGCTTCCGAGACGATGGCATCATCCTGTTCGGGCTGGAAGCCGATACGGATCTTCACACCACTGAAGCCTTCCTCGGCGCGCTTGCCAACTTCCTCGGCGATCTTGCCCAGCGGCAACTGGCCCAGGCTGGCATAGAGGTCGATCTCGCTGCGCCGGCTGCCGAGCAGGCGGTGGGTCGGCTGGTTGGTCACCTTGCCCAGAATGTCCCACAGCGCCGTGTCGATAGCGCCGAGTACATAGGATTCCAGGCTGCGGTAGCGGCCCAGCTTGTCCAGGACATAGAACATGTCCTTGTTGCGGGCGCCGATATCCAGCGGGTCCTTGCCCACCAGCAGCGGCTTGAAGGTATCGCGGATCAACTGCACGCAGGCCATATCGCCGGCCGGCGGGCCATCCACATCGGCCAGGCCGACGACGCCCTGGTCGGTATAGACCCGCACCAGGATGATGCGCCGCTCGGTCAGTTCCATATGAGCGAAATGGATCGGACGATCGTAGCGGCTGGCCAGCACGGTGGCGGTAACGTCGGTGATCTTCATGGCGTTCTCTCAGCCCAAAGCCTGGGCGGCAGCGAGCAGTTCTTCGTAATTGCCCACGGTCTCTTCCGGGATACGCACCTGCTTGGCGATCTGGTCGAAATCCTTGAAACCGGAGCCGGTGACAATGCAGACCACGCGTTCATCCGGCGAAGCCTCGCCGGCAGCAATCATGCGCTTGATACCGGCAATCGCCACGGCGCCGCTCGGCTCGATGAAGATGCCCTCCATGGCCAGCAGCCGCATCGCTTCGAGCGTTTCCTCGTCGGTAACGCCGACGGCGGCGCCTTGGGATTCGCGCATCGCCACCAGGGCCCGATTGCCGAGCAGGCCCGGATTGGCGCCGGCCAGCGCACTGGCAATGGTCGGGCCTTTTTCAATCGGCGCCACGGCATTGGCGCCCGAGCGCATGGCCCGCACGATAGGATCGCAATTCGCCGCCTGCACGCCCACCATCTTGGGCAAG
Organism: Ferrovibrio sp.; assembly: GCF_965278975.1. GTDB lineage: Bacteria > Pseudomonadota > Alphaproteobacteria > Ferrovibrionales > Ferrovibrionaceae > Ferrovibrio. Next base: position 2,433,849 of record NZ_OZ257126.1, on the reverse strand, counting down.
CCCTTCAGCCAGCCGATGCGCTGCAATTCATTGAAGCCCTTCCAGGCCTTGACGATGGACATGCCGCCATTGGCTGGATGCACCACGCGATCCGGCGCCTGCCAATTGAAATGTTGCGCGATCTCGTAGGCGTAGGATTTCTTGCCTTCGTAGCGGAAGGGATTGTCAGTGCCGCAATCATACCATTTCACCGCACCGCTATGGATCAGCTTGCGGTACATGGCGTTGATCTGCGAGTAATGCCCGCGTACGCGGATCAGCTTGGCGCCGAAATAAAGTGCCTGAGTTACCTTCGGAATTGGCGTGTCATCCGGGCAGAATACCACGCTTTCAAGGCCGGCACGCGCCGCATAGGCCGCGACCGAGGAAGCCTTGTTGCCGGTGGAATCGCAGGACAGCACCTTGTAGCCGAACTCCACCGCCTTGGTGGCCGATACGGTGATCGAGCGGTCCTTGAGCGATCCGGTGGGATTGCTGGCATCGGATTTCACCCATAGTTCGCGCACACCGACCGCCTTGGCGATGCGGTCGCAGCGCAACATCGGCCCGTCGCCCTCGCCCAGCGTGACGATGGCATTGTCATCCAACACCGGCATGAATTCGCGCCAGCGCCATACGCCTGGGGGACGCGCAGCCACTTTATCGGGGCTGAGATCGCGGGCGATGGCGGCATAATCGTATTGCGCGTCCAGCAGGTTGTGACAGGCCGGGCAGAGCAGCAGGTCCTGGTTCGGCTGATATTCGGCACCGCAGCCAAAACAGGTAAAGCCGGTGAAGTACATTCAAGTCACCTTCGGTTGGCGAGAATCAAGGCGCTGGCGCAGCAACAGCAGAGGCAGCAGCAGCGCCAACGTGGTCAGGATAACAAGGGTGGAAATCGCCGGCAGGATCGGCGTGATCTCATACTGGATCGCATCCCACACCTTCACCGGCAGGGTTTTGCTGCGCACACCGCTGATGAACAGCGTCACCACCACTTCGTCGAACGAGATGTTGAAGGCGAACAGGGCACTGCCGATCAGCGACAGGCGGATCTGCGGCAGGATGATGCGGAAGAAAGTAGTGACAGGACCGGCACCCAGGCTACGCGAAGCTTCCACCAGGCTGCGATCAAGGCCACGCAGCGCGCTGCCGACGAATACCACCACGAACGGCATAGCCAGCACGCTATGGGCCAGAACCAGGCCGAACACGCTGCCGACCAGGCCGAATTTCAGGAACACGCTGTAGGCGGCCACGGCGAAGACGATGGTGGGAACGATGCGCGGCAGGATCAGCATGGCCTCGATCAGCATGCGCCAGCGCGGCGCGAGCCGGGAAAGACCAAGCGCGGCGGCAGTGCCAATCACGGTGGCGAGCACGGTGGTGCCGAGCGCCACCTGCACCGATATCCACAGCGCGGTCATCCACTCGGCGCTGGAGAAGAAGCGGGTATATTGGCTCCAGGTCGGCTTGTCCGGGATCAGCATCAGCGGCCCGGCCGAACCGAACGACATCGGGATCACGGCCAGCACCGGCGCCGCCAGGAAGAACAGCACCAGCACGCCTGGCACGGCAATGGCGACTCGACGCAGGGTTTCCAGGGCATGGCGCCGCTTCATGGCGTAGCTTCCACTCACGGCATGCCGGCGCGGGTACCGCGCCCCTCCACCAGCCGGACATGGAAATAGTAGATCACCAGCGTACCCCAAAGCAGCACATTGGCGAGCGCGAAGGCGAAGGGCCAGTTCAGTACCTCGCGCACATTGAAGTCGATCAGGTTGGAAATCATCATCTGCTTTGGCCCGCCGACGAGAGCCGGCGTGATGAAGAAACCAAGCGCAACGATGAAGACCAGCAGGCCGCCAGCGGCCACACCCGGCATGCTGAGCGGCAGGGTGATGCGGAAGAAACTGCGCAGCCGGTTGGCGCCCAGGCTGGCCGAAGCATTGTGCAACTCAGGCGGAATCGCCAGCAGCGAAGAGAGAATGGGGAAAATCGTATAAGGCAGCAGCATATTGGCCATGGTCACCAGCATGCCGAATTCGTTGTACATCAGCGCCAATGGCTTATCGATCACGCCCCATTCCAGCAGATATCGGTTGATCAGGCCGGAACGCTGCAACAAAGCCATCCAGATATAGTTGCGGATCAGCATGCTGAGGAAGAATGGGATCACCACGCAGAGCATGAGATACTGCCGCATACGCGGGCCGCACTGCGCCAGGAACATCGCCGCCGCATAACCGAGCAGCACACAGATTCCGGTGGTGCAGAAGGCGACATAAAGCGTGCGCCAGAATACCTGCAGATAGACCGGCGTGTTCCAGATGCGGGCATAATGCGCCATCGTAAAGCCGGGCGTGAAAAAGCTGCCCCAGATGACCTGCGCCAGCGGCACCAGGAAGAGCAGTAGAATGAAGGCCAGCGGCGGCCCGAGCAGGATCAGGCGATCCAGCTTCGCCGCGCCAAGCCGATTGCCAAGAGCCGCGATCATGGTGCTATCGGCAGGCAATGCTCGGTGCGCCAGCCGATCAGCGTGACATCGCCGACCTGCCAGGGCCGGCCGGCAGAGGCCAGGGCCTTGATATTGAATTCCAAGCCGCTCTCAGTCTCGACGCGGTATTTCAGCAGATCGCCGACATAGAGAACTTCGCGCACACTGGCACGATACTGGTTCGGCAAGGCTTCGGCACCAGCACCGATCTGGATATTCTCCGGCCGCACCACCAGCCAGGGGACATTGGCTGCGGCCGAGGGACTGGCAAGTGTCACAAGACCCTTGCCGGAGCGGCAATACAGTACATCGCCCTGAGATTCCGTCCGGGCCTCCGCATGCACCACATCGATCAGGTTCGACTCGCCGAGGAAATCGGCGACAAAGCGGTTCACCGGTTTCTGGTAGACTTCCAGCGGCGGGCCGAGCTGCTGCAGCACGCCACCATCCAGCACGGCTATGAGATCAGACATCACCAGTGCTTCGACCTGGTCATGAGTGACCGATACCGTGGTGATGCCGAGTTCACGCTGCAACTGGCGGATTTCCACCTGCATCAATTCACGCAAGCGCTTATCCAATGCACCCATCGGCTCATCCATCAGCAGCAGCCGCGGCTCGAACACGATGGCGCGGGCCAGGGCCACACGCTGCTGCTGGCCGCCGGAAAGCTCACGCGGCAGGCGGCCTTCGAAGCCGCCGAGCCGCACCATGGCCAGCGCCCGCTCAACCCGACGGGCGATTTCCGCCTTGCGCAAACCACGCATTTCCAGCGGATAGGCCAGGTTGCGGAACACGCTGAGATGGGGAAACAGCGCGTATTGCTGGAACACCACGCCGATATCGCGCTTATGCACCGGGCGGTCGACGATGCTTTCACCGGCAACACGCACATCGCCGGCTGTCGGTTCCTCGAAGCCCGCGATCATGCGCATCGTGGTGGTCTTGCCCGAGCCGCTGGGGCCGAGCAGCGTCAGCAGCTCGCCACCTTTCAGCGAGAACGACACATCGCGGACGACAACCTGCTTGTCGAACACCTTCATCAAATGCTCGACATCGAGCGTGGCTGCCTGCCCCTGCATGGCGCGCAAATCCCCTACTTGACTATCTCGGCTGGAATCTAGACCAGCCCGCCTCAGTCGGCTTCGAAAATAATCTCGAGCTCGACAGAAACATTTGACGGCAACGCATTGACGCCGATCGCTGAGCGAGCATGGGCGGCAGTCGGGCCGAACAGCTTCTCGATCAGGTCGGAAGCGCCATTGATCACCTGCGGCTGCTTCTCGTAACCATCAACACAATTGACAAAGCCGCTCACCCGGATGACATCGCGCAGCTTGTCGAGGCCACCCGCCGCCCAGGCACCGCAGGCGATACAATTCAATGCGGCATCGCGGGCGGAGAGATAGGCTTCCTCGTCATTCACCTCCTGGCCCACCTTGCCGACATAGCGCCGCACACCGTTGATGCGTGCGGTCTGGCCGGAGGTAAAGATCAGGTTGCCACTGCGCTTGGCCGGGCGGTATGTACCCACCGGCTGCGGCACATTGGGCAATTCCAGGCCCAGGGCCGCCAGCTTTTCCAGGATGCTCATCTGTCGACTCTTTTCGTACTGAATATCAATCAGCGCAGACGCCACTCGTTCCAGCGCTCGGTCACCTTGTCCAGATTCGGACCCCAGTAATCACCGCTGAGCAGGAAGCCCTTGGCGGCATTTTCCGGGTTGGACGAGAGATGCGGGCGGGCCTTGGGATCAACGAATTCGGCCGCATCGCTATTGGTCGGACCATAGGCGATATACTTGGTGAGTTCGGCCTGGTTGCGCGCCTGCAGTGCGAAATTGATGAACTTCATCGCGTTGGCGGCATTCTTGGTACCCTTCGGTACCACCCAGGCTTCATAGGTCAGCGCCGCGCCTTCATAGCTCACCGCCAGCGGCTCGCCGGCCAGCATGGCCGTAATGGCACGCACGGACGGCGTGACATGGATCTCGCCCGCCGCCAGCATCGGACCCGGCTGCGCCATCTGGCTCCACCAGATCAGCTTCGACTTGATCTTGTCCAGGCTGCGGAAGGCGCGGTCGAGATCAAGCGGATAGAGCTTGTCCTTCGGCACGCCATCGGCGATCAGCGCGAATTCCAGCGTGTAGACAGCGCCGTTATACATGCCGCGCTGGCCCGGGAAGCCATCGATGTTCCAGTAGTCGAACCAGGTCTTGGGGGCCTTTTCCGGCGTGTAATGCTTGGTGGAATAGGCCATCAGCATCGGGATGGTGACGCAGCCCACGGCATGCGGCGTGACCAGCGCCTTCACGATCTTGCTGGTATCGATCACGCTGTAATCCAGCGGCATCACCAGTTCATCGCGCACCGCCGTGTAGCGCACCCGGTCGGGCAGCGCGAGGAAATCCCACTCCAGATTGCCGGACTGCACCTGGGCGCGCAGCTTGGCCAGGTCGACGCCGGTGGTCTGCACGATCTTGATGCCGGTCTGCTTCTCGAAGGGCTCGAACAGGGCCTTGGCCTGGCCCTCCTGGTAGGCACCACCGAAACCGGCAAAGACGAGCTGGTTGGCGGCCCGGGCGGAGCTGGCGATAAAGGGGGCGCCAAAGCTGGCTGCCGCGCCAAGCGCGCTGGCGGTCTGGATGAAACGGCGGCGATTCGGGCGAACAATCGGCATATCTGGCTCCCTCTCAGAAATTGATGTAGTCACATTAGAGAGAGCAAATGTCGACTGTCAATATAATTTCGACATTTTATATTTTATCTGCAATCTCAAACATTACCTGTCGGCGCTGCATCGTTATACACCACCATCGAGGGACCGGAGAGCGGCAGGTGAAGAGACGTCTCAGGCCCCGCGGATCCCGCAGAAACGGCCCGGGAGGGGACTTTAGTTCCGCCTGCTCGATCCCGGTCCCCTGGCGGGACCCTGCTGCCGGCAGATATGATGGGAGCCAATTCCGCTCAGATAAGCGTCTGGGACTTAATAGATGACTGTCGCATTGCGTGTCTTCGAGGAACCAGCCCCCCACCATTGCATCAAGGGGTTCATGGGATCTGCCATGATAGAGCGGCTGCTGGACTGGGCGCTCAGCCAGGAAGTGGCGTTCGTGCCGACCAGGGTAGGCAATGGCCAGGAAGGTGTGGTCAATCCGGCCATCCGTTCCTCATTGCTGCTGCGTGATTTCGGCGACCTGCGCCAGGAACTGGAGGCCCGCTTCGCCACTATTCTGGACGAGGCGGTTCGCGTGCTGCGCCTGTCGCCTCTCCAGCAGCCTCATCTGGAACTGGAACTGGTCGCCCATAACGAGGGTGCCTTCTATAACGAGCATATCGATACTTTCACCGCTCGGCCCGACGCCCAGTCTGATCGGGCTCTCACCGGCGTCTATTATTTCCACCGCACGCCCAAAGGATTCAGCGGCGGCGAATTGCGGCTGCATGCCATCGCCCCGGCGGCGGATGGTACACGCTGCTTCACCGACATTACGCCCGACCAGGATATGTTCGTGCTGTTCCCATCCTGGGTGCCGCACGAAGTGAGAAAGGTCTCCTGCCCTTCTGCCGCCTTTGCGGATAGCCGCTTCGCTATAAATTGCTGGTACCGCAGCAGCCGGCTGGAACCCTGATCTGATGAAGAATGCCACCCCTGCCGCCTTCATCCGCAATCCCGCTGCTGACATCCGGGTGCTTGCAACGGATGCAGACGGCCCGCTGCGGATCGTCGTCAGCGTCTATTCGGTGCTCAACGGTTTCACCGAGACGGTGCTGGACCGAGATGGTGAACCCGCCTTCGCCACGGCGCTGGCACTCGGCACTGGCCGGGAGGATGTGCTGGATCGGCTCTCACCCGATATGACCCTGCCGCTCTGGGGCAGCGGCCTGATCGTGCTGCCGCAGGAAAAGGCACCCGATTTCGCACCGCTGCGTTTCGCGGCCTCCCCGGAGGGCTTCGCCACCGATGGCTTTGTCGCACTGGCCGACTGCCTGACACCAGCCATGGTCGCCATCCTAGCCGCCCATTACAGGACACAGGTCGACAGCGGTGCCGCCCAGTTATCGGGGGGGAATATCGACCGGCGGCAGTTGCATAACGACCCGGCTGGCCGGGTGGTGCAACGGAGCCTGCTGCCGGCGGTCGAGGCGCTGGTCGGCGCGCCCGTCAAGCCCAGCTACAGCTACGCCTCGCTCTATCGTGAGGGTGCCACCTTGCCGGTTCATACCGACCGGCAGCAATGCGAATACACCCTGAGCCTGCTGATCGATCATTCCCCTCTGCCGGCAGACGGCATCTCACCCTGGGGCTTGCAGATCCATCCGCGATCCGGCGCGGCACCGATCGATTGTTTCCAGAGCCTGGGCGGCGGCATGCTGTTTCGCGGCCGGGATCTGCCTCATGGCCGCAAAACGCTGCCACCGGGTGAAACCTGCTGGACACTGCTGGTTCATTATGTGGATGCCGACTTCGCAGGATCACTGGATTGACCAGCCCGCGATGGCCCGGTGCTGCTGATACCTGGCGGCGGCTAGCCACGGATGGCTTCCCTTTCATGCCATTGCCGGGCAACCAGCCCGTGCGCCGGCTGCGCCATCTGGCGCGGCGATTGCTGTTTGCCGGGCATCCTCCCTGGCGCAGATGGCTGCTGCAAATGGCCATGGCGCTGGCCTGGCCGGTTGGCGCGCTGCTGGAAGTGTATCGCCGTCTGCTGCGCATGCCGGATGCGGACCGGCCGACGCATCCATGGGGCTGGGTCCGGCGGGGCAGCCACATGCTGGCGCTGGCCTGGATCGACAATGTGCCCCCCAGGAATTACGTCGCGTATCGCCTGCATGACCCGGCACGACGCGAGCGCATTGACGCCTCCTTCTATGGATCGGAAATCCTGAACCTTTGCGCCCATCTGAACCGGCTGAACGGAGCCGCCGGCGACGATGTGCAGGACAAGGCACGGTTCGCCGAGCTCTGCCGCGCCCATGGCTTACCTTGCATCCCCACCCTGGCCGTGTTCCGCGATGGCGTCCAAGCCATGCCGTCAGTGCCGTTCCTGCCTGATGGGCCGGATCTCTGGGTCAAGGACCTGGCGGGAGACCGGGGATCGGGTGCCACCCGCTGGCAACGGGAAGGCGAAGTCTATCGCCATGCCTGGGATGGCCGGCTGTGCCGCCCGGCAGAACTGGTTGCGGCATGGCGGCAGCGTGACTGCATCATCCAACCCTGCCTAGATAATCACCCCGCCCTGGCATCCCTGTCGGCCGGCGCGCTGATCGATTTCCGCATCATTACCGGCATCGACCGCCAGGGCTGCGTCACGGTGATCGCTGCCCTGGCACAGCTGCCTTGCAGCGGCCAGCCGGCGCGCTTCATTTTCGCCCCTGTGGGACCGGCAGGTGAGATCCGCTCCCCGGGGCTGCACGGCCTGCAGCCTGTCTCGCATCATCCCGATACCGGAGAACCCCTGGCCGGGGCGATGGTGCCGTGCTGGCCGCAGGCGCTCGACCTGGTAGTCCGCGCCCATGGTGAGGTGCCGGAATTTTCCCGCTTCATCTTCCTGGGCTGGGATGTCGCCATCACTGAAGCGGGGCCGCTGCTGATAGAAACCAACGCCGGCTGGGGCGGCGTCAATCATCAACTCGGCGATGGCATCCCGCTGGGCCTCACGGCCCTACCGGCCATTGCCCTGGATCATCTGAATGGTGAGCACCGATGCGGCTGATCGGTGGCTTCCTGCATCTGGATGGCCGCCCGGCCGAGGCTGCCCGACTGGCTGCGATGGCGACGGCCATGACCGCGCCTGGTCTGCGTCCGCGCATCACCAGCCATGTCGATGGCCCGGTTGCCCTGCTGACGATCGATTTTGGCCAGGTCCGGGAAGGCACTTCCCTGTCGCCATGCGAGGACAGCCTGGCTTTGGCCGCCGACATCCGGCTGGATGCGCCGGACCAGGCGCGCGACGCTACTGGATTGGCGCAGTTGCTGGCCGAGCAGGAGATAGCCGGGCTGGAGCAACTGGCCGGCGACTTCGCCTTCGCCGCCTGGAACAGGCAGGACCGCACATTGCTCTGCGCGCGGGATGGCTTCGGCATACGGCCTTTCTTCTTCGCCCATCGCCCGGATGACCTGTTCGTCTTCGCTTCGCTGCCGCGCGGACTCCATGCCACAGGCCTGGTAACGCGCTCGATTGATCCGGATTTCCTGGTGAGCGAATTGCTGTTCCAGTTCGCCGGGCCGGAGCGATCGCTGTTCAAGGGCGTGGAACGGCTGGCGCCCGGCGGCTGGCTGCTGCTCGGCCCAGGACGCCCTGCCCGATCCGGCCGGCATTGGGCCCCTGATCCTGCCCAGACCGGATCACGCCGCATCGGGCCTGTGGATGCCGCGACAGAGTTGTCCCGGCTGGTTGAGCAGGCCGTGCGCCGCCGCCTGCCAGCAGAAGGACCAGTGGCAACCCATCTCAGCGGCGGGATCGATTCCTCTGCCATCGCCATCCTGGCAGCGCGCAACCTGCGCTCGGCCAAGCGTGAGTTGCTGGCTTATTCCCATATGCCGACGGCCTTCGGCCCCTACAGCTTCGGCGGCGACGGGGCCTATCTCGCGCCTGTATTGCAGCAGGAACCGGACATCGCCTGGCAGCCGGTACGGATCGACGCCCCAGCCGCGTTCGTTCTGCCGGCGATGGATGCAGACCAGCTTTTCCCCATCGATCCCTCCGACCGCGAAAACCGGATCTTTGCCGATGCTGCGGGCCGTGGCGCTGCCATGCTGCTGTCAGGCTGGGGAGGCGACGAAGCCGCCAGCTACAGGCAACAGGGCGTCTTGGTGGAAGCCCTGCTGTCCGGTCACTGGCTCTATCTTGCATCCGAGCTGCGCTCGGCGGGATCGGTCAGGGCGGCCTGGGGCGAGCTTTCGCCTTTCCTGATGCCCGATGCCGTCCGCGCCTTCGTCCATCGCCTGACAGGGCGGACATCATCTCCTCCCGGCGTGGCAGACTTGGCCGCCGGCCTATTACGAGCAAAACATCTTGCCGGTCGCTACCCGCTGCCATCCGCGATGCCTGCGGACGCGCGGCGTCGGCGGCTTTCGATGCTGGGCGGCCATGGCCTGACAAGGCGGGTGGAACAATGGGCGCTGCTATCGGCCCGCTATGGGATGAGCGCCGGCTTCCCGCTGCTGGACCGGCAGTTGGTGGAGTTTGCCCTGTCGCTGCCCAGTGAGCTTTTCCTGCGCGAAGGCTGGTCGCGCCGGGTGTTCCGCGACGCCATGGCCGGGGTGCTGCCCGAAGACATACGCTGGAAGCGCACGAAGCTTGATCTGGTGGTGGAGGACCCGGTGTATGTGGCGGCACAACGCCCGCTGCTGGCCGAGCGGCTGGCGGCGATGCGGCATCGCGAAGCGATTGCCGGGCTGTTCGACCTGGACGCCGTGGCGGCGCGGCTGGCTGCCCTGCCCCCGGCGGAAATTCTGGCCCGCACCATCGATACCGGCCAGGGCGACTGGGCGGGCATCGAAAACGCCGGCAGTCTGATGCGGGCTTTCAAGGTGATGGCCTATCTGGAGCAGCACGGCTGACCGGCAGTCAGCGGAAAAACCGCGCCAGCACCGTGTATTCGCCGGCCGCCGGCACCCCGACCACGCCCGTGACGCCGGTGGTTACCCAGGCATGCGCCCGCATGACCCTTTCGGCGCCTTCCAGCCGCACCCCGAAATAGAGCGTGGACGGGATGCCACGGCGCCACAGCATGGCCCGCGCCGCCAGGGCCTGAGGCAAGCACATGGGATGCCAGGGCAGGTGGCGGGCCGCCCGCCCGACAGCACGGCCGACGGCGCGTGACAGTACCGGATCGCCCCCCACTTCGGTTTCCTTATCAAGGTCGCCCAGCCAGCGTGCCACATGACGGAAGGGCAACAGAAGCAGCAGCGGCGAGGCCAGCGCCAGCCATGCCGCCGCCTCCAGCGCCAGTGCCTGCTCCCCTGGCGGCAGAGCCCGGAATTTACGCCAGCGGCGCAGCATCAGCCGAGGCCAGCAAGCCGCGAGTGCGCAGCGCCACCATGAATTCCAGCACCTGGGCGCGGGCGGTATCGGCATCCACCTCGTACTCGTCGGTCAGCGCCTTCACCAGCCCCTCCACGCTTACCGGCTGGGCCAGCAATTCCCAGATGCGGGTGCCAACATCGTTCAGATTGAAATACTTGCCCTCAGCGGCGCTCATCATCAGCAGTTCCTCGCCGACCGCGGCGGTCAAAATCCGGTCGGTGCGGCGGAACATGGCGGTCGCTGCTTCTTCGTTCATCTCCAAGTCTTTCCTGTAACGATCCATTCAATTTACTGAGCGCAGCCTACCGCTTTTGCCCGACGATTCACAGGTATCCGAATTCCGCCATAACCGCACCATGCGCGGCCTCGATGGCTGCGGACTGCTCCAAAGTCAGCACCTCGCGCCAGCCGCCAACCCGGCCGGTGCGGAAAAATGGTGCCGTCGACTCGGGCCGCCGCTCGCGGAAGCCCTTCTGCGCCTCCTGGCGCTGCAATTCACTGAAATCGGAGTGGCTGGCGGCCCGGTCCAGCCCATCCGGTGTTACCGGCAATCCCAGGAAGGCGGCGGCGCGCCCGAAGCAGGCCGCCGTGTCGGCGCGCAGGTCCTCGTAGCGCAACACATGGATCGGCACGTCGCGCTGCCCGGTCCAACTGCGGACATGGCCGCTCCAGTCCAGCAGGGGCTGGGAGATCTGCTCATTGTGCGGAGCGCCGCCGCCCATTTTCGTGACGCCGGACAGGATCTGGCGCACGGATTTCTCAAGCGGCTGGCCAGTGTGGAAAGCCAAGGATACGGCCACGTCGCGGGGATCGCGCAGGATATAGAGCGCGGCGCGGGCGGGGCGCCCCAGCACCGGCGCGCCGTTGGCGAAGTGGCGATAGGCATCGTGCAGCTTGATGAAGATGTCACTGCCAGCCGCTTCCCGCCAGGCCTGCTCCATCAGGGCAGGGCGGATCCGGTCGCACTCTTCCCTCGTCAGGAGAAAGCTATCGACCAGGGTCATTTCCTCGATCACGGGCCGGTTCACCAGGCTGTGCATGGTCAGACCAGGATCGTTGATATCCTCTGGCTCGTGACGGCCAGATAACAGGTTGGCCAGCAGCAGGCGGAGCCAGGTGTTGCCCGATTTGGGATAGGAGACCAGCCAGACCGGCCCGGCCATCACCCCGCCTCCACCATCGCATCCAGCACCAGGGCGGCACTGGCATCCAGATATTCCAGGCCCAGGCTGCGCTCCAGAGTGAATACCGGGACCCGGTCCAGCAAGGCCGCGATCTGAGCGAACAGCAGTGGATCATGGCCCATCTGGCGGGCAAGGAAGGAACGGTAGATTTCCCGGCGCAGCAGCGGCGCGGCATCCACCAGGGGCAGGCGCTTAATCCCAGGCGGACCCGGCGGGACCGTCCGCTCCCGGGTCTGCAACAGCACCACGCCCGCCAATGGCAGAGCCTCCCGCCCCAGCTCCGCCAGCATCGACGGTGCAACATGGAATTTGCGCATGTTGCTGCGGATCGGCAAACCCTGCCGCTCCCCCAGGCTCAGATGATCGATGGCATCAGCCCATAGCCGATGCTGGCGCCCATCCGGCCAGACCATGGGAGCGCCCGTCGCGGTATCCGTGCGGATGGTTGCGATATCATCGCCAACGAAATCGGCGCCATCCCGGCATAGGGCGGCAGCCAGGGTGGATTTTCCCGCCCCTGTCCGGCCGCAAAGCGCAATCGTCCGGCCCCGCCAGGCCACCGTGGCGGCATGCAGCACCAGCTGCTGGCGCTGGTGCAGGATGGCGGCGAAGCCGGTGGAGAGGATGAAAGGAGCGATGTCGGCTTCCGTGGCCGTACCCAGCGGCTCGGCCACGATCTCCCGCCCGTCATGCGCCATCAGGCGGAGAAGGCCAGGTATTTCCAGATAGAAGCGCCGCCCGACCAGCCGCCAGGTGGGGCCGAGATAATCAGGAACACCCGGATTATCGGGAATGGCCTCAAGTCGAACCGACACATCCGGTTCCGCCGTGGCGGGGATCGGCCATGCCCCCGGCAGGGGAAGCGAAGCGGCCACTGTCAGGCCGCAGATGGAAAAATATGCCAGATTGCAACCCGGAGGGGATCGAGACTAGGAGCCGGTACCCGGCGATGCTTCGGACGGCCATTGGTTCGGCTTGCCCTCGGTCAGGCTGCGGATGCTCTGATCCCGAATCTCCGGCCGATTCCACGCCTTCAATGACGGCTTGTTCCAGGCCTTCTTGGTCGCAGGTAGATCGTCGTTATCGATCTGAGTCATGTCACGCACCCCACCCGAACGGCAGGCCAACGCCGCCTGTAGGCCGCGAGATATAGCAAGACAGCACAAGGCAGACAAGGAAAGCGCGGGCAGGAGCCGCCATGATTGCCCACAGCCTCGCCTTTTCAGACCATGCAGCAGAGCAGAATATTCTAAAGGTAGCAGAAGTTTTGAGCTGGGGCGATTAAAGTCGCATTTCATTACTCAGCCTGCTCAAAACACCTTGATCATAGCTGTGGCGTAGTCAGGCCGTGGCACCACTCTGTGAAAAACTCGCCCCAAGCCCTCCATCAGGGCGGCCAGTTCATAGGACGGCCTTAGTTTTTCCCTTTTTCACGGTCCCAGGCCTGGCCTGAGCCGCGCTTGCGCAGCACCGCACGCTGCACCTTGCCGGTGGCGGTCTTAGGCAGTTCGGGCAGCAATTCGATATAGCGCGGCGTGGCGAAGCGCGGCAGCACGCCATCGCCGAATGTCGCGACTGCTTCCGGAGCCAGCGCCACACCGGGCTTCTGCACGATGGCCAGCATCAGTTCATCCTCGCCGCCCGCGATATCGGACGGCACGGCGAAGGCGGCCACTTCCTCAATGCCTTCCAGGCGGCCGATGGCGGCCTCCACTTCGCTGGCGGCGATATTCTCGCCCCGGCGGCGGATGCAATCCTTGATGCGGTCGACGAAGGTGATCAGGCCATCAGCGGTCTTGGTGCCGGCATCGCCGGTATGGAACCACAGATTCCGCCAAGCCTCGACGGTGCGTTCCGGCATGTTGTGATAACCGACCATGAAGCCGAAGGGCACTTTCGGCCGCACCAGGATTTCGCCGAGTTCGCCCGGCGGCACCGGGCGGTCGGTTTCCGGATCGGCGACGATGACCTCGAAATGCTCCTCATGCGCCCAGCCTGCGGCCCCCGGGCAGGGCTGGCCGATACGGCCCCAGACCGGAATGTTCACTTCCGTCATACCGAAGCCGGAAACGATATCGCGCACGCCGAACCGCTCGCGGAAAGCGGTTTCGTGCTCGGGCAGGTTTGGCGCGTTACACAGCACGCGCAGCTTGTGCTGATTATCCTCGGCTCGTGGCGGCTGCAGCAACACGAAGGCGGCCAGGGCGCCAAGGCCGTTCGATATCGTGCAGTCATGCTGGCGGATATCGTTGACCCATTCCGAGGCGCTGAAACGCGGACGGACCACCGCCGGAATCCCCATCAGGATGGTGCAGCCCAGCTGCATCAGCAGGCCATTGGCATGAAACAGCGGCAGCGTGATGTAATATTTATCTGCCTCGTTAAGCTGCACTGCCTTGATCTGGCCGATGCCATAAAGTGTGCAATGAGCATGCGGCATCAGCACGCCTTTCGACGGGCCGCTGGTGCCGGAGGTATACATGACGCAGGCGATATCCTCGGCGCGCGGCATCGGGCCATCATAGGCCGGCGCCTGGCGCCAGCCGGACCAATCAAGCAGCGCCTGGGCCGCCTTGGTATTCGCGGGAGCCTCGCCAACCACGACGATGCGCTTGAGGCTGGCGACTTCCGCGCCGGCGCTGAGCACCGGCTCCAGCAGGCTGGTATCGACAATGGCTAGATCGGCGCCGCAATTGCGCAGCTGATGCTCCAGGAAGGCGCCGCGCAATTCGGTATTGAGCATCACCGCCACGGCACCAAGCCGGCCCAAACCCTGCCAGGCACGCACCAGGTCGATGCCGTTCGGCATCATCACTGCCACCATGTCGCCCGGCTTGATGCCAAGGCCGCTGAGATAGCCGGCGACATGCGTTACATCCGCCGCCGCTTCGCCAAAGGTGAGGCGCGTGCCATCCACCATGATGATCCAGGGAGCATCGGGTTGCCGGGCACCCTGCTCGGCCAGCGCCTGCGGCAGCAGCCATTGCGACGGATCACCAGCCTTGCTGTACATGCCCACGTTTTTCTCCCAGCTTTTACGCTCAATGCCCGATCATCATGCGGTCCTGCGCCTCGGCGATAGCCTCGGGCCCGCCGCTCCACACGATGCGGCCGCTATCGATCAAATGAAATTGCCGCGCCAACAGACGTGGCACCTTGAAATTCTGCTCCACCAGCACAATCGCCGTGCCCTGAGCATTGATCTCGCCAATGGCCTGGATGATGGCATCCACCACCACCGGCGCCAAGCCCTCGGTCGGTTCGTCCAGCAGCAGGTAGCGCGGATTGGCCATCAACGCCCGGCCGATGGCAAGCATCTGCTGCTCGCCGCCCGAAAGCGATGTGCCATTGGTGGCACGGCGTTCGGCCAGGCGCGGGAACAGGCCATAGACGCGCTCCAGCGTCCAATAGCCCGGCGGATGGATCGCCGCCGGCAGACGCAGATTCTCCTCCGCTGTCAGGCTGGGGAATATCTGCCGGTTCTCCGGCACCAGGGCGATGCCACGCCGGCTGCAATCATGCGCCGCCAACCGGGTGATATCGGCGCCATCCAGCCTGCGCGCGCCGGAAGCCACGGCCTGGCCACCGGCCAGGGCACGCAACAGCGTGGACTTGCCGGCACCATTGCGGCCGATCAGGGCCGCGATGCCGCCCGCCGCAATGGTGAAATCGACATGATGCAGAGCCTGTGCCTTGCCGTAGAAAACATCGGCCTGTGCCAGTTCAAGCATGGGGCTGATCCGTACCAAGATAGAGCCGCCGCACTTCCGCATCGCGGCAGACCGCATCGGGTGAGCCGCGCATCAGCACCTCGCCGGCGATCATCACCACGATCTCGTCGGCAATGCGCATCACGGCATCCATATTATGCTCCACCAGCAGCACGGAGCGATGGCGCCGCACACGATCGAGCAAGGCCATGGCGGTATCGATCTCGGCCTGGCCAACGCCTGCCAGCGGCTCATCCAGCAGCAGCACGCTCGGCTCGGTCATCAGCGACAGCCCCAGTTCGACCGCACGCTGCTTGCCGTGGCTCAGCACCGCCACCGGCTGATCCAACTCGGCTTCCAGGCCGACCTCGGCGGCAACACGGCGCGCCTGCTCGGTGAGTTCCGGCCAGGCCGCCACCGAGCGCCAGAAAGGCTGCACACCAAAGCGGCGCGGCTGTGCGCCCAGGCGCAGATTCTCCAGCACCGTCATGCGGTCGAAGATATTGATGATCTGGAAGCTGCGGCCAAGCCCGGCGGCGGCGCGGCGATGTGCCGGCAAGGCGGTGATGTCCTGGCCCGCGAGCGCGATGCTGCCGGTGGCCACGGCAAGACGGCCACTCAGTGCGTTGATCAGCGTGGTCTTGCCCGCACCATTGGGGCCGATCAGGGCGATGGTCTTGCCGCGCTCAAGATCGAGGCTGACATTGTTCAGCGCCTGGAATTGCCCGAAGCGGACACTGACGCCCCGGCAGGACAAGGCTACAGAGTTGCTCATGGCCGCTTCCATAGCCGCGCCCCCAGCCCGACCAGGCCCTGGGGCAGGAAGATGGTGCAGAAGATGAAGATGACGCCGAGGATGCCATACCAATACTGCGTGCTGGCGGAGAGGCCCTCGCGCAGCAATTCCACCAGGGTGACACCGATCACCGGCCCCAGCAGCGTGCCACTGCCGCCCAGCAGGGTCATGATCACCACGTCGCCGGAAATCTTCCAGTTCAGCATCTGCGGCCCGACATACATCATCAGCGAGGCGAGATAGGCACCAGCCAGACCGGAGAAACCACCCGACACGGTGAGCGCCGCCAGCCGCAGCCCGCCGATATCGAAACCGATCTGTTCGGCCCGCACCGGATTCTGCCGCAGACCCTGCAAGGCCTGGCCGAAGGGCGAATGCTTGAAGATGCCGCAGAAGATCAGCGTCGCCACGAAAGTGGCATAGATACTCCAGTAGAAGGCATGGGTGCTGAAGAAATCGATCTCGCCGAATACCGGTCGCGGCACCCCGGGCAGGCCATCGACACCGCCCGAGAGCTTGCGCAACCGCGTCGTCATCACGATGGCGATCAGTTCCGCCAGCATCAGAGTCATCAGCGAGAAATAGAGGCCGGATACCCGCCGGCCGATGATGCCGAACAACAAAGCCGTGAGCGCCCCAGCACCAGCCGCCGCCAGCAGCGCCAGCGAGAACGGCCAGCCGCCATCCAGCATCGCCCAGGCGGCAGCGTAGGCGCCAAGCCCGAAGAAGGCAGCGTGGCCAAAGGAGAGCAGGCCGGAAAGGCCGAAGGCGATATCGTAGCCGAGCGCGAAGATCGACCAGATCATGATCAGCGCCACCAGATAGATGAAGCCTTCATTTGCCGAGAACAGGCCAGCGCCGAGAAAAACCAGCGCCATGCCGATGATCGGCAGCGTTTCGGGGTGCATTTTACGCATCATGCCGTGCGCACCTTGATGCCGAACAGGCCGGAGGGGCGCAGCATCAGCGTGGCGACCAGCACGGCATAGGTGGCGATATCGATCCATTCAGCGGCATATTGCTGGCCGAAGGCGCGGGTCATGCCTATCAGCAGCGCACCGAACACGGCGCCGCGGATATTGCCCAGGCCACCGATGATCACCACGATGAAGCAATCGAGGATCACCGTGAAGCCCATCTGCAACTGGATCGGCAGCATCGGCCCGGCGATGGTGCCGCCGATGCCGGCCAACGCGGCACCCAGGGCGAAGATGCCGGTACGCACGCGGTTCACATCGATGCCCAGGCCGGCGGCCATGGCGGCATTATCGCTGCTGGCACGCAGGATCAGGCCCAGCTTGGTGCGCTCGATGCCGAAGAACAGCAAAGCGACCATGGCGGCGCCGAAAAAGACGACGAACAGGCGGTATTTGGAGATATCGGTGTCGAACAGGTTCACGCTGCCCGAAAGCACCGGCGGCGGCGCGATGGAACGCAATTGCAGGCCCCAGACCACGCGGACGAATTCCTCCAGCACCAGAATCAGGCCGAAGGTGGCGAGCAACTGGAATTCATGGGCCCGGCTGTAGATCGGCCGCAGCACTAATCGTTCGATGCCGGCACCGACCAGGGCCAGCAATAGTGGGGAAATCAGCAAGGCGAGCCAGAAAGTGCCGAAGCTGGCCGCGACCTGATAGGCAAAATAGGCGCCAAGCATGTAGAGCGCGCCATGGGCAAAATTGATAATGCCCAGCATGCCGAATATCAGTGTCAGTCCCGCTGCCAGCAGGAACAGCAGCATGCCGATGCTGAGGCCAATGACGATGGTGGACATGCGCTAGCGTGGCTCTGGCCTGAGATGAAGGGGGCGGGCAGTATGGTGCGGCGGCGGCACAGGAGTGCAACCGCCGCACCAGTGCGGCGTCCGGGGAGGATCAACCGCAGGGCTTGAACAGGCTGCCGGCCTGGAAGGTCTCGACCACCTTCATGGTCACGCTGGAATTGGCGCCGCCGATGGCGGTGCCGAACAGGCCGATCTGCTCCGCCTGATTGTCGCAGGCGCGCATGCGCTTCACGCCTTCGACCGAATCCTGGCGCACGGAGCTGCGGAAGGCATCCACCCACTTCTCCTTGTCCCACACGCCGGTGCTTTCCACGGTGTCGAGCCACCAGCTCAGGCCGTCATAGGCTTCGCCGGCATACTGGCTCGGCAACTCGTTGAACTTCGCCTGATAGGCGGCAACGAATTTCTTATTGCGCGGCGTATCCTGCGTGTAGTGGTAGCGCAGGGTGGAATTAATGCCGAGCGAGCCGGTGGGGCCGACGGCGAGACCCAGCGTCTCGTCCATCAGCATGGTGCCCATCACCTTCATCTTCTGCGGCAGGCCGGTTTCACCGCCCTGCTTCAGCGAGGTGACCACGTCTCCGCCAACCACCAGCAGCAGCAGGCCATCAGCGCCGGACTTCACTGCCTTGTCCAGCATGATCGAATAATCCTTCGAGCCGATCGGCGCGAATTCCTCACCCGCCACGGCGATATTCTTGCTGGCAAGATCGGCCTTCAGCGCCGTCCACATATCGCGGCCGACCTGATAATCGGCAACGATGCCATACAGCTTCTTCACCGACTGACGCTTGGCGAATTCACCGATCATGGTGTTTTCCATCGACACCGTGTTCGAGGTGCGGAAGGTGTAGCGGCTCTTGTCCGCGCCGGTGATGCGGTCATCGGCGGAAAGCGTGACGATCTGCGGCACCTTGCGCTGGTCAGTCAGCTTCATGATCGCCAGCGTGGAACCAGACGAGACTTCGCCGAACACCGTGTGCACACCTTGGGAAAGTGCGCGAGTCGCCTTCTGCACTGCCACCTGGGTGGAGGTTTCAGTATCTTCCCACATCACTTCGACGGGCTTGCCGAGCACTTTGCTGCCGCGCTCCTCGATGGCGATGGTGGCACCACGGCGCATATTCTCGCCGATGATGCCCCAGGCACCGCTCAAGGGAATGATGCCGGCGATGCGGAACTTGTCAGCCGGTTGCGCCGCAACATTCGTCGCGGAAAACGAGACGCCAGCGGCAAGCGCCAATGCAAGAGCGGAACAGGCCACAGCTGTGGCACGCGACTGCCTCATGGTTTCCTCCGGTTTTTTATTGTTGTGGTACGCGTTGATTGGCGGCACTATTATCACCGCTTGGTCAATATATCAACACGTTTTATATAAATGCCATCCGGGATCAAACGACCAGAACCAAGCAGGAGGAAATAATCATGGCACGGATCAGTCCACTCGAATCCGCCGATGCTGGCGGAAATGCCGCGGAATTGCAGGCGCTGATCGACTTCGTCGGCTACCGGCCCAATGCACTCTTCACCATGGCGCGGCGCGAAGGCCTGCTGAACGCGGTACTGGGCCTGGTGCGCGTGACGGCGCGCGGCCCGGGCCGATTCCCGGAAGCCTTCCGCTTCATGATCGCCGCCGAGACCAGCCGCATTGCCGGCTGCCACTACACCACGGCCCATGTGGTGCATGCCGCCGCCCATGCCGGTGTGTCCGAGGCCAAGATCATCGCCCTGCCCGACCGCGCCAACTCGCCGCTCTATGATGATGCCGAGCGTGCCGCGCTGGATCTGGCCGCCGCTGGCGGGCGCTTGCCGATGGGCGACACCAGTGCCGCCTATGCCGCTGCCGCCAGGTTTCACGACACCGACGCGTTGCATGAGATCATTACCGTTATCGCCGCTTTTGGCTGGTTTAATCGCTGGAATTCCCTTATGCAGAGCGATCTGGAAGCGGAGCCAGCGGCCTTTGCCGCGCGGATTCCATGGCTGAGTTAAGGGGTGAGTATCGATGGCGGTGAAGCAGAAGAAATCGGCGGCGGTGGTGGATTTGGCCGCCGCAACCGCCGCGATGATGGCGGATGTGGAGCAGGATTCCCGCCGCACCCTGGAACTGGTGTTCTATGTGCACATGGAGATGGCCGATCTGGCCGACCAGGTGCTGTCGCAATACGACATGGGCCGCGCGCATCACCGCGTGCTGTATCTGACGGCGCATAACCCCGGCATCACGGTGAACGAGATTCTATCGATCCTGCGCATCACCAATCAGGCGCTGTCGCGCACGCTCAATCAATTGATGCGCATGGACCTGATCGAGCAGCGGCCGGGCAAGACCGACCGCCGCCACCGCTGCCATTACTGCACGCCCAAGGGCCTGCAACTGGATCGTCGCCTGACCAAGCTGCAATTCCAGCATATCGAAACCAGCCTGCGCCATCTGCCGCGCAAGGACCTGGAAACATTCTGGCGCGTGCTCTACCTGATGGTGCGCGACCAGGACAAACCCTGGATCAGCGTCTACAAGCCGGCCTGATACGCCCGCCGCTCAAGCCGCGGCAGGCGCTTCATAGAGGCTGATGACGCAGACACCGGCCAAGCCGAGATTGTGCTGCAACGCCAGCTTGGCGCCTTCCACCTGACGCGCTCCGGCTTCGTCGCGCATCTGCCAAACCAGCTCGGCGCATTGCGCCAGACCGGTGGCACCGAGCGGATGCCCCTTGGACAGCAGGCCACCCGAAGGATTGGTGACGCAGCGGCCGCCATAGGTGTTGTCGCCATCGCGCACGAAACGCTCGGCCTCGCCGCTATCCACCAGCCCCAGCGAATCATAGGCGATGATCTCGTTGGAGGCGAAGCAATCATGCAACTCCACCACCGGGATATCCTTCGGATCGACCCCGGCGGCCTCATAGACTTTGCGTGAAGCGGTATGCGCCATGTCGTAGCCGACCAGCTTCATCATGCTGCCGGCCTCGAACACGTCGGGCTGATCGCTGACCATGGCCTGGGCGCGCACGCGCACGGCGCGGTTCAGGCCATGGCGGCGGGCAAAATCTTCCGACACCACGATGGCGGCGGCGGCACCACAGGTGGGCGGGCAGCACATCAGGCGGGTAAGCGGCCCATAGATCGCCGGCGAGGCCATCACTTCATCAACAGTCACCGGCTTGCGGAACAACGCGCGGTCGTTATTGGCGGCATGGCGGCGCGCCTTGACCTGCACTTCCGCCATGGTTTCGGCCGCCATTCCGGTGCGGGCCATGTATTCGCGGCCGGCGCCGCCGAATAGCTGACAGGCAAACGGCGCAGAGGATTCACCCTGCGCGCGCTGTGCGGCTTCCAGGCTGGGCTGCCACGGGCTCGGCCATTGCGGGTAGATCACATCGATGGCACCAGCCGGCATCTGCTCGAAGCCGATTGCCAGAGCACAATCGACCACGCCAGCTTCCACCGCCTGGCGTGCCAGAAACAGCGCCGTGGAGCCGGTGGCGCAGGCATTGGTGACGTTGATGATCGGAATCCCGGTGATGCCAGCGGTGTAGACCGCGCGCTGGCCGCAAGTAGTGTCGCCATAGACATACCCGGCATAGGCCTGCTGTACGACGGAGAAATCCAGGCCGGCATGGGCCAGGGCTTCGGTAATCGCCTGCTTGGCCATCAGCGGAAACGGCTCATTAGCCCCGGGCTTGGTGAAGCTGGTCATGCCGACGCCGGCGATATAGGCGGATTTTGCCATCGTTCCCTCCTGCATTTATATCAACATTGTTGATATAAATAATTGGCCAGGGAGATTTTGGCAAGCGCAATCGGTGGCCCTGCCGATCCTCATGGCACAGCCGCCGCAGCCGCCTCAATCACATCCGGGTGGCCGATCTGCCTGACCGCATGGCTAGGCGACAGCCTTCTGCGCCTCCAGCACATCAGCCACCAGGCCGGTATGAACATGGCCGGCGCGGAAATCCGGGAAGACGAGAATAGCGCGCAGCAGCGGGATATTGGTCTTCACACCCTCGATATGGCTCGCTGCCAGGGCGGCATCCAGGCGCGCAATGGCCTGTGCGCGGTCCGCACCATGGGCAATGATCTTGGCGATCATCGGATCGTAGAACGGCGTGACCGTGCAGCCCTCGGCATAGCCCGTCTCGACGCGGATACCATCGCCGCCGGCCAGTCGGAATACATTAAGCGGTCCAGGTGAGGGAAACATCCGCACCGGATCCTCGGCATATATACGCGCCTGAATCGCGTGGCCTCGGATTTCCGGCGCGGCAGGCAGCACATCACTCAGCGCCTCGCCACAGGCCAGGCGGATCTGGCAGCGCACCAGATCAAGCCCGGTCACCTCCTCCGTTACTGCATGTTCCACCTGCAGGCGGGTATTCACTTCCAGGAAACCGAAACCATCAGCATCGGTATGCAATGTCTCCACCGTGCCGATCACATCGTAATCCATCGCCGCCATGATGCCGGCCACACGCGCCGCCATGCCGCGCGTTACCGCATGGGACAGGCCGGGCGCCGGTGCCTCCTCGATCACTTTCTGATGCCGCCGCTGCACCGAACAGTCGCGCTCGAAAACATGCGTGGCATTGCCGGCACGATCCGCCAGAATCTGGAATTCGACATGGCGCGGCCGCAGCAGCAGTTTCTCAAGATATATATCCGGCACGCCGAAACTGCGCGCCGCCATGGAGCGCGCGCGCGATACCGCAGCCAGCAATTCGGCCTCATCCTTTGCCGCCAGCATGCCGATACCGCCACCGCCACCCGCCGGCTTCACCATCACCGGATAGCCTATGGCTGCGCCGGCAGCGGCAATTTCGGCGGCAGCTTCGCCGAGCACGGCACTGCTGGCGCCCACTGGCATGCCATGGCCTGCCATCAGCGCGCGCGCCCGTGCCTTGTGGCCCATGGCATCGATATGGTGGGGCGATGGGCCGATGAACACAGCGCCGCTCGCTTCCACCTTGGCGGCGAATTCCGCATTCTCGGAGAGGAAGCCATATCCAGGATGCAGCGCATCGGCGCCGGAAAGCCGCATCGCTTCCAGCAATGCCTCCTGATTAAGATAGCTTTCGCGTGGCGCCGCACCGCCGATAGGCAGCGCCTGATCCGCCATTGCCAGATATGGCAAGCCGGCATCGGCCTCTGAATACACCGCCACGGCCTTCAGCCCCATCGCCTTGGCGGCGCGGATCACCCGCATCGCTGCCGCACCGCGATTTGCCACCAAAATAGTCGAAATGCTGCGTGCTGGCATGGCCGGCTCACTCCTCTCTGGCAACAATTTCCCTCACGCGCTGCGCGGCCTGCGCGCTGCACGCTGTTCATATAAAACTGTGGTAAAAGCCTAGACTACGGCGCCGGGCTGTAGCGGGCCCGCTCTATCGTCCTTGTCAGCGACGCCAGCACCACTTCGGCTACTTCTCCAGTCATCGCGATCTCAACCCGGGGATTGCGCGGTCCTTGCAGCGCCAGCACTACAGTACCGTCCTGGGCGTTGATGCCAACGCCGAGTACGGCAGTGACATGCAGCCGAGGCTCGAAACGAACCACGCGCTCGCCGCCCGATGCTTCCGACGACGATGAAACCTGGCC
This sequence comes from Ferrovibrio sp., assembly GCF_965278975.1. Classification (GTDB taxonomy): domain Bacteria; phylum Pseudomonadota; class Alphaproteobacteria; order Ferrovibrionales; family Ferrovibrionaceae; genus Ferrovibrio. The sequence continues at coordinate 2,410,273 of NZ_OZ257126.1, read as the reverse complement.
ATTATCCTTGCTCATACCTGCGCACCCCTTTTACATTCCGAGCGAGCTTAGTACGGCGACCTCAGGCGGGAAACAGCACCGCTCCCTCGCCCGCGATCACTTCGCGATCAGCGACATGCCCGGCATAGCTCACCGTGACGACGCGGCCACGATCTTGCGGTGCCACGCCGGTAACCGTGCCGCGCAGCATCACATTGTCTCCAGGCCGCACCGGTGACTTAAAATTGGCACCAACCCGGCGGATCAACGCGGTCGGCCCGGCCCAGGCGGCAAGCATCTCGGCAGCGAATCCCATGGTCAGCATGCCATGGGCAATCACGCCACCAAGCCCCGCCTCCTGGGCAAAAGGCAGATCGTAGTGGATCCGGTTGAAATCTCCCGATGCGCCGGCATACATCGCCAATTGCACGGTGGTGACCGGGCCTTTGGTCAGGTCGAAGCTATCGCCTACTTCGATCCGGCGCATCGGTATGCTCCCCTGGTGCTTAGCGCTGCAGCGTCGAGTCGAAGGCTTCGCCGAGTTCGGCGGAACCGATGATCTGCGCCGTGCGGTCATGGCCGGCATGCAGCACATGCGTCTCCAGATCGGCGATGTAGCGCGACAGCGGATGCTCATCGAACAGCGCCGTGGAACCCGCGGCATGAACCAGCTTGTGCGAGGCTTCGAAAGCCACATGCGCGGCCATCGACTTGGCGGCCATCGACAACAGTTCAGAACGGGTCACATCGCCGTCGGTCCAGGACGAAATCGCGCGATGGAAGGAGGCACGCGCCGAATCGAGCGCGATGCGGACTTCACCGGCGCGCATCTGGATGATCGGATCCTTGGTGCGGCCCTTGTTCTTGATGTAATCGACGAACCAGCCATACATGCCCTCGGTGGTGCCGAGATAGTTGGCGGTGAAGCCGAGATGATACTTGCCCTGCCAGCGGCCGCGCGGATAGGCGCCCGGAACGGAAAGGATATTCTCATCCGGCACGAAGACCTGATCCAGCGTGATCACCGGGCTCGGCGCGGCACGCATGCCGTTCGGACGATACCAGGTGTGATCCATCGACACGCCCTTCATGTCAGGCGTGATCACCACCATCAGATGGTTGTCGAGATAATCCTTCACGCCTTCAATGGCGGCGAAGATGATGGCGAAGCCCATATGCGCGCCATTGGTGGCGTAGTTCTTCTCGCCATGCACGATCCAGCCGCCCGGCACCTTCTTCGCCGTGGTGTTCATCATGTACATATGGCGGCGCTTGGCTTCGGAGCCGACAAAGGCGGTCAGCAGACCTTCCTTCAGCGTCGGCTTGACGAACTTGTCGATCTGGCGCGGCGTGCCCAGCTTTTCCATGATCCACATGGTGTGGTTATGGACCTGGTAGCAATGCGCGGTGCCGGGGCAGCCACGCGCGATGCTGCGCAGCGCCTGCAGATAGGTCGCCTTGTCTTCGGCGTCGAGATTGGATTCCTTGCCGCCAAGCGACTTGCTCACCGTGGTGCCAAGCCAGCCGCGCTCATGCAGCGCCTTGATATTCTCGATCGGAATATCGCAATTCTTGTCGTAGGCGCGGCCGCGCGGGCGGAATTCCTCGATAGCCAGGCGATTCAGCTCGCGCAGTTCCGGGGTGTCGAGCACCGCCTCGGGATCATAGCGCATGGGTTGCGAATTGCCCGACGGGCCCTGGTTGGATGCGACACTCACAGACATTTCCTCCTCCTTCTCATTTCCGCCCGCACCAGCGGAACGGCTTCCCGGAACCGGCGTGACGCCGGGATAGTTGGGCCTGATCGACACAATGACGCGCCGTCGACCTGAATTATCACCACGATAGCAACATTACAGAACTATTGTCACTATCTATAATGAGACAATTTGTGAAATAGCCGCACAATCTGGATTACACGCGCAAATCTGCGAGTCGCTCAATCCTGGCCGGTCAGCGGGTCTATATGGGCAACGATTTCGAGGCCATGGCCTTCGAGTCCGATGGGAATCCGGGTATCGCGGGACAGCAGTTTCATCTGCCGCACGCCCAGATCGCGCAATATCTGCGCACCGGTGCCGTAGTCGCGGATCACACTGCCGCTTTCCGGCAGCGACTCGTCGCGCGAGCGCAGTACTTCCGATGGGCTGCTGTTATGCGCCTCGCGCATCAGCACCACCACGCCGCGCCCGGCCCAGCCGATCCGCTCCATGGCCGGATGCAATTCACCGCCACGGCTATACGCGCGGTCGGCGATAATATCGTCGAGCAGATTGACCGCATGCATACGCACCAGCACCGGCGCACCATCCGCCACATTGCCCTTCACCAGTGCCACATGCTCCACGTCATCCACGCGATTGCGATAGACGATAAGGCGGAAACTGCCGCCATGCAGGCTGCTGATGCCGCGCTCCATAAGGCGCTCGATCTGCACTTCGCGGCGACGCCGGAAAGCAATCAGCTCGGTTACCGAAACAATAGGAATCCCGTGCGTTTCGCTAAGAATCCGCAAATCGTGCAGCCGCGCGATATCGCCGTGATCATTCAGAATCTGGCAGGATGCAGCCGCAGGACGCAAGCCGGCCAGGCGGGCCAGATCTACAGCCGCTTCGGTATGGGCGGCGCGCACCAGCACGCCGCCATCGCGTGCGATATGCGGAATGATATGGCCGGGTGTTGCAATCGCCTTGGCACCCAGCGGCGAGGCCGTGGCCACGGCAATGGTATGGGCGCGATCCGCCGCCGAGATACCGGTAGAAACACCTTCACGCGCCTCGATACTGACGGCGTATTCCATCGCGCCATCACCTGGATTGGAGCGTGGCTGCAACGACAAGCCCAGTTCGCCGGCGCGCTGCCGTGTAAGCGCAAGGCAGACCAGGCCACGGGCATGCATGGCCATGAAATTTACCACGTCTGGCGTCACCTTGTCGGCGGCACAGATAAGGTTGCCGGCATCCTGGTCGGACAATCCATCAATCAGGATTGTCATGCCGCCAGCTTGCAGACTGGCCAGAGCCAGTTCCACGGCCTGGCTCTGCGCTGCAGCGAAGCCTTGTTCAAGGGCGGAAGAAGATGAGGAAACGGGATCAGAAATGGCCATGTTGGCAACCCACCAGGGGCTGTATCCGCCCCCTCTCTAGCGAATCAGAGGCGAAGGAATTCCGGATTCGGCGGCCGCCCAATCCCTGGGCATGACTAAAACCGCGCCAGGCGTCGGAAATAGTACAAATGAACCAATTGGTTACAAGGGGCGTCATCTTGTGTTGCAGCACTTTGGGTCAACTGATAGGAATGCACGCGAAAAATGAGAGTTAAGGCACCGCAGCGCACCATAATTGTCGCGGAATGCTGCGGCATCTGCTAGCATTGCATCGTACTATTTAGATCAATGTCAACAGATTAGTTCACTGCCGCTCCATACAATACTGAAGGATCGAACCTATGTCGACCGACATGTGGGTACCCGACATCTCCAGAATTGACGGCCCGCGCTATCTGGCCGTCGCCGGCGCGATCGCCCGCGCCATTGATAGCGGTGAACTGCCGCCCGGCGCGCAATTACCGCCACAGCGCGATCTGGCTGAACGGCTCGGTGTTACTGTTGGCACTGTCAGCCGCGCCTATGCCCTGGCAAAAAAGCGCCGCCTGATTGCTGGCGAAGTCGGTCGCGGCACTTTCGTGCAAGGCGTCGGCAACCGCGAGCGCACCGGCAACGTAATTCCCAAGCTGGAAAATCGCGGCATCGATCTGTCCTGCTTCCGCTCGCCGGTCGAAGGGCTGAACAACGAGATACTGGAACTGCTGTCGGAAGTGAGTGGCCGCGCCTCGCTGCTGCCGCTGCATAAATACGCCCCCGAAGCCGGTTCAACCTCGCACCGGCTTGCCGGCACCTCCTGGATCGCCCGCACCGGCTATGATGTGCCGGCTGACAACATCCTGATCACCACTGGCGCCCAGCAGGCCATCTTCATCTGTCTGGCGACCCTGGTGAATCATGGCGGCACCCTGCTCACCGAGGAACTGACCTATTCCGGCGTGAAGGCCCTGTGCAGCCTGCATGGCAGCAGGCTGCGTGCCGTGGCGATGGATGACCAGGGCATGATCCCGGAAGCCTTGGAACAGGCCGTAGTGGAAAGCGGCGCTCGCGTCGTCTACATGCAGCCGACGATCCATAATCCGACCACCATCACCATGCCGGAATCGCGCCGCAAGCGCATCGCTGCGATTGCCGAGCGCCATGATCTGGTGATCATCGAGGATGATGCCGCAGCCAGCGCCGTCACCGAGCGGCCAGTACCGATCTCGGCCCTGATCCCGAATCGCTCGTGCTACATCACCAGTCTGTCCAAGAGCATCAGCCCGACCTTGCGGGTGGGCTATATCGCCGCCGGGCCGCAGCTCATCGGCGCGCTCACCGACACCTTTCACACCCTGTCGCTCAGCAGTTCGCCGATCACCGCCGAGATCGCCGCCTTGCTGATCGGCGATGGCACCGCCGACGAAATCGCACGCAACTACATCGCCATGATGAACAGCCGCCTGGAAGTGGCATTGCCGATGCTGCCGCCGGGTCTGGTGCGCTCGCGCACCGGCGCCTTCTATCTGTGGCTGACCCTGCCTGACCGCTGGAATACTGATGACTTCTCCGCTGCCGCGCGCCGTGCCGGCGTCTCGGTAGCACCGGTGGAGAGCTTCCAGGTCGAACGTATCAGCATGTCTGCCGGCATCCGGCTGTCGCTCAATCCTGCTTCGCAGGTCGATGTGCTGGCCAAAGGCCTGTCCACGCTGGGCGAACTGATCGGCAGCCGCCCGCAGGCGCGCCAGACCGTGATCTGATCCGCCAGCTGGATCCGCATGCAAAAGGCCACCCTGGATAATCAGGGTGGCCTTTTGCATTGTACTTATTCATGCATGTCAATAATTGGAAATTGTCCCTTGTCTAATTAATACAATACGGTAACTTTGCCCGAGGGTAATTTGTCTGCGGGTTTTGAGATGACGGCGATTTCCAGCGACTCTTTCAAGGCGGCAATGCGCCGGCTGGCCTCCAGTGTCAGCATCGTCACCACGCAGCATGCCGGCAGTCCAGCCGGCTTGGTGGCTACCGCCGTCTGCTCGGTTTCCGCCGAACCGCCGATGCTGCTGGTCTGCATCAATCGCCAGGCCCAATGCCATGAAGCAGTCTCCGCCGCCGGCTATTTCTGCGTCAATGTATTGGATTCCTGTCAGGCCGATCTTGCCGACCGCTTTGCCAGGGCCACTGCCGAAGACCGCTTCCTCGGCCTGGAATACAACAGCATGATCACCGGCGCCCCGGCGCTGACCGAAGCCCTGATCACCTTCGATTGCGAGACCGCGAATGCCGTGACCAGCGGCAGCCACACCGTATTCTTTGGCCGCATCGTCGATCTGCGTTTCCGCGCTGCGGCGCCGCTGCTCTATTTCGACGGCAAATATGCCGATGTCGTGCCGCAACCCAGCAGCGCTGCCTGACACAAGATGGCGTTGCTCGACAGTTCGGCGAAACGCAAGCCCTCCCCGCGCCGCAAGCCCCCGGTGCGCTCCAAGCCCCCGGCGCACCCCAAGTCAGCGACAGCGATTGATGATCCCCTGCTGCTGCATGATCTGGCGGACGGCGTTTTGACACTGACCCTGAATCGGCCTGACAAGAACAATGCCTTGAGTCGGCCACTGGCCGAGGCGATCCGCAAGGCGATTACAGCCGCCGACCGCAATAGAGATGTTGCCGCCATTGTCATCGCCGGTGCGGGCAAATCCTTCTGTGCCGGCGCCGACACCACCGAGTTGCGTGAAACCCAGAACGCCGCCGCAATCCGCCGCCATGCCCGCCTTACCGCAGATCTGCTGCAGGCCCCACGCCTGGCGCGCAAGCCCGTGCTGGCGGCGGTGCAAGGTTATGCCCTTGGTGCCGGCTGCGGCCTGGCCGTGGCCTGCGACATCGTGGTGGCTGATCGAGAGGCACGGCTCGGTTATCCGGAAATACGACGCGGCATCGTGCCGGCACTGGTGATGCCCGGCCTGGTGCGACGCGTCGGCGAGGCCCGCGCCTTTGCCCTAGCATCACGCGCGGAATGGATCGGGTCGCCAATGGCGCGCGCCATTGGCCTGGTCGATATCGTCTGCGCTCCGGGCCATGCCGTGCAGGCCGCACAGGAGCAGGCGCGCCATCTGGCACAGCAGGATCGTACTGTCATCGCGGAATTGAAACAGTTGCTGTCGGGCCTCGCACGCCGCAGTGGCAGCGATGCGATGGAAACCGCCTATCGTTTGAATGTCAGGATGAAACTGCGCGGCGCCAAAGCCAAGCCGACCTGACGAGCCGGGAAGGAAAACCATGAAAACGATCACTGCGAGCGAGCTGAAACGCCGCCTGCGTTCCACCGAAGAAATCGCCCTGTTGGACATGCGCGAGGAAGTGGACTTTTACCGCAGCCACTTGCTGTTTGCCGTGAACATCCCCCTATCGCGCCTGGAGCAGATGATTGGTGATCTGGTACCGCGGCATGGTGCACCGATTGTCACCTGCGATGCCGGCGAGGGCCTTGCCGCCCATGGCGCCGAGCGGCTGGCCTGGCTCGGCTACAACAACGTGATGGTGCTGGAAGGCGGCAATCCAGGCTGGGAGAAAGCTGGCGGCATCCTGTTTGCCGGTGCCAATGTGCCCTCGAAGGCTTTCGGCGAATTCGTCGAGCATGAATACGGCACGCCGCATATCACCGCTGAAGAATTGCACGGCAAGCTGGCCGGCAAGGATGATCTGGTAATCCTGGACAGCCGGCCCTTCGAGGAATTCCAGATCATGAGCATCCCCGGCGGCCAGGATTGCCCTGGTGCCGAACTGGTCTACCGCGCCCGCGAGGCGGCACCCAATCCCAATACCACCATCGTGGTGAATTGCGCCGGCCGCACCCGCAGCATCATCGGCACGCAATCGCTGATCAATAGCGGCATCCCGAACAAGGTGATGGCACTGAAGGATGGCACCATGGGCTGGGAATTGGCCGGCCTGGAAGTTGCCCGCAAATCGATCCAGCGCGCACCATCGGCAACAGCAGCCGGCATCAGCACGGCGCTGGCCGGCGCCAAGGCCGTGGCCGACCGTGCCGGCGTGCGCCTGATCGACGCCGCTACGCTGGACGGATTCCGCGCCGAGCGTGAGCAGCGCACACTCTATGTGCTGGATGTGCGGCAGCCGGAAGAATATGAAGCCGGTCATCTGGAAGATGCACTGCCCGCCTTCGGCGGCCAGCTGGTGCAATCCACCGACCGCTTCGTTGCCGTGCGCGGCGCGCGCCTGGTACTGGTGGATGATACCGAAGTGCGGGCCCTGATGACGGCTTCCTGGCTGCGCCAGATGGGCTGGGATGACGTGTTCGTGCTGGCTGGCGGCATTGGTGCGTTGCCGAAAGTGGCCGGCCGCCGCCGCTCTGCCATGCTGGGCCTCGACCGCATCGCGCCGACCCTGGTCGATCCTGCCCAGGCACAGCGGCTGCTGTCTCAAGGCCAAGCGGCGGTGATCGACCTGGCCGATCCGCGCCGCTTCAAGGCCGAGCATATTGCCGGCGCATGGTACGCCGTACGCTCGAAGCTGCCTCAGGGGCTGGATCGCTTCGACGCCGGACAGACGCTGCTGTTCACCTCCAGCGACGGACGCTTCGCTGCGCTGGCCGCTGCCGAGATCGCCGAGCGTACCGGGCGCAAGACCGCCGCCATCGAAGGCGGTACGGCGGCATGGAAGCGTTCCAGCCTGCCGCTCGAATCAGGCGAGAGCACCCTGCTGCATCCGCGCGAGGAAACTTGGTCGCCCTACGACGAAGCGCACCGCACGCGGCAATCGATGCTCGATTACCTGTCCTGGGAAGTCGATCTGTACGACCGCATCAAGAAGGATGGCGACACGCGCTTTCGTATGCTTGCTGGCACCTAAGCGCCAGCGGGCGGTATGCGTTGCCGGCGCCTAGGCGTCGGCACCACCGACTCGGCGCAGGGCATCTTCCTTCAGGCTCAGCTTGCGCAGCTTGCCGGTCGGCGTTACTGGCCAGTCGCTGATGAAGGCGACATGGCGCGGCACCTTGAAGGACGCGATATGCGCTCGGCAATGGGCGATAATGTCTTCGGCTGCCACCGCCACGCCCGGCTGGCATTCGACATAGACAAAACCGGCTTCACCAAGACGTTCATCCGGCACGCCGACCACCACGGCTTCCTTCACGCCATCCAGGCCCTTGATGAATTCCTCGATCTCCAGCGTGGCGACGTTGAAGCCGCCCGGCTTGATCATCTCCTTGATGCGGCCACGGAAGATCAGACGGCCATCCGGGGTAAGCTCACCAAGATCGCCGGTATGCAGCCAGCCATCGGCATCAATCGCCTTGGCGGTCTCTTCCGGGTTACGGTAATAGCCGGCCATCACGGTGAAGCCCTTGACGCGGATTTCCCCGACCTTGCCCGGCGGCAATGCTGCGCCGGTATCGATATCATCGATGCGTATGGAAACCCCAGGCATCGGCGGCCCGCTGGATTCAATGCGGTGCTGCAACGGCTCGGTACTGAACGTGCGGCATACCGCGTTCGAGGTCTCGGACAGGCCGTAGACATTGGTCAGCTCGGCACAGCCGAGGTCTTCCACGATCCAGCGGAAGGATTCACGCGAGAGCGGTGCACCGGTGCCGGTGCGCAGGCTGCTCAGATTGAAGCTGCCAAGCCGCTCGAAGGCGCGCAGATCGTGCACGATGGGCTCGACGAAGAAGCTCATGGTCACCCTCTCCTGCTCCACCAGGCTGCAGAAGGATTCGGCCGAAAAGCCATCCATCAACACCTGGCAGCCACCCGCCAGAAATGGGGACAGAGTGAAGGATGTGCCGGTGGCACTGAACAGCGGCGAAGTGACTAGATAGCGGTCCACCGTGGTGAGCCGCATCCGCGCCACGGTGCTGAAGTTGTTCTCCAGCAAGGCGCCGTGGCGCACCATTGCGCCTTTTGGGAAAGATGTAGTGCCGGAGGTGAACAGGATCTGCGCGATGTCGTCAGAGCGCAAACGGTCACGCGCCTGGCGCAGCAATTCAGCCCCGCGCGACCAGCGCCGGCCCGCCTCCTCGACTTCCTGTAGCGGCAGGATGCTGCCCGGCAGATCGTCGCCGATACCCGCCACCAGCCGCAATTCCGGCAGGGCGGCCACATCCCAGGCACCGGGGCGCTGCGCTGACAGATCCGGCACCAGCTTCTCCAGCACCGCAAGATAACTGACGCTTTTCCAGCGGCTGGCCAGGATCAGCGCACGGGCATCGGATTGCTTCAGCACATAACCAAGATCGGCATCGCGGAAGCGGGTATTCACCGGCACCAATACGCAGCCCATGGCGGTTATCGCCCAGCGCGCCACCAGCCAATCCAGGCAATCGGGCAGCCAGAGCGCCACCTTGTCGCCCGGCTGCAGGCCGCGTTCCAGCAGGCCGCTGGCGAGATCATCAGCCCGGCGTGCCAGATCGGCATAGCTCAGGCGGATATCGCCATGCACCAGCGCCTCGCGCCGGTCATAAGTCCGCGCGCCCCAATGCAGCGCATCAGCAAAGGTCTTTTCCGCCCAGGTCATGGCTTCCTCTCTTGCACTTGGCCGCTTGGCGCGGCCTTGGCCGGGTTGCATGGCAATTCCGGCAATTCTTCAAAATTAATCATACAAGACATGAACGGAGAATGGTACAATTTGAAAAAATTGTACCCAACTATGAATCGCGGCCTCCCCGCCGCGGATTTCGCCGGGAAGGAGACGGACGCCGCATGGCCGATCCGCTAGCCAGCAATTCCGCTCAGCAAAACCGCACCTTCCTCGTCATCTTCCTGCTGCTTTGCGCTCTCTATGCCTGTGGCCACCTGCAACGCAATGTCGGCTCGGTGCTGGCGCCGGTGCTGAACCGCGAACTGGGCCTTGATGCGCGCGAACTCGGCGTGGTGATGGCCGGCCTGTTCCTGGCTGCCGGTGTCGCTCAGATCCCCTTCGGCATCCTGGTCGACCGCTACGGTCCGCGCCGCGCCTGTACCTTATTGCTGCTGTTCGGTGTCGCCGGCAGTGCGCTGTTTGCCTTCGCCGAGGATTGGCCGCAGCTGCTGCTCGGCCGGCTGCTGATCGGCATGGGCTTCTGCGGCGTGTTCATGTCCAGCGTGGTAATTTTTGCCGCCTGGAAACCGCCAAGCGAGATGACCACCTGGACTGGCCGGATCACGGCTGTCGGCGGCTTCGGCGGCATCCTGGCCACCACCCCGATGGCTGGCGCCATCGAACTGGTCGGCTGGCGCATTACCCTGCTTGGCGTGGCGGCGCTGGCGGCCTTGCTCACCATCGCCGGCCATTACATGCTGCGCGACCGCCCGCCTGGCGCACCGTTGCCGGTGCAGAAACATGAGAGCTTCCGCCAGGGTTTCGTTGGCGTGCTGCACATGGCGGCAGACCCGCGCATCCGGCCGATGCTGGTGGTGTCGCTGTTCATGTTCACGCCGATGCAGCTCACTGTCGGACTCTGGGCCGGTCCCTACCTGCTCGTGGTACATGACCTGGATGCCATCGCGCGCGGCAATGTGCTGCTGGCAATGATGGGAGTACATCTGCTCGCCGCGCTGGCCTTCGGCCCGCTTGAGCGCATCTTCAATACCAAGAAGTGGATTGTCGTTGTCGGAGCGATGATCCAGGCCGTGCAGTTCCTGCTGCTGGCTTGGCTAGGCCAGGCCAGCCTGGCGGCCAGTATCACGCTGCTTATGGGCATTGCCATTGTCGGGCCGCTCTACGTCATGGTGACGGTACATAGCCAGTCGAGTTTTCCGAAGGAAATGACCGGACGCGCCGTGTCTGTTGTGACCGCAACATCGGTGATCGGCGTGTTCCTCAACCAGAGCGGCTCGAGCTTCATTGTGCAGGCTCTGTCTGAGCCAGGATCAATCGGCTCGGCACTGGCTTTTCGCACCGTTTTCGGCCTGCTGAGTGCAATCTTCCTGTTCGTGGCCCTGATCTACCTCAAGACCCAGGACACCAACGCGCCGCGCTAAAGTGCGGCTGCTTCGGCCAGCACCGGGCGGATTCCCGCCGCAATCTCATGCACGATCGCGGCCGCCGGGAGCAGGTTTGCGATGCGGCCAACCCCCTGGCCGCAGGCAACCATGCCAGTGGCCAGATCGCCCTGCAGCAGCCCACGTTCGCTATGGCGTCCTGCCAGCAGGGCAATCATTTCATCCTGCGATGCCGCTGCCTCGCGTTCGGCGATATGGCGGGCTGCTGGCGTACCGAGCATTCGGCGCGCCATGCCATAGCGCCGGGCGATGATCATGGTGTCGCCTACGGCGGCACGCAGCATGGCGGCCTTGGTTTCGGCGTGCAGGGGCGATTCCTCGGCCAGCATGAAACGGGTGCCAAGCTGAACACCGGCAGCGCCGAGGCAGAGTGCCGCCGCCGCTGTGCGACTATCGACAATGCCACCCGCCGCGATCACCGGCAGCGATACCGCATCGGCCACCGCCGGGATCAGCACCATGCCGCCAACTTCGTCTGCACCGGCCTTGCCGCCGGCCTCGTGGCCAGCCACCACCACCAGACTGGCGCCCAAGGCTTCAGCCTTGCGCGCCTGTTCCGGCGTGGCGGTGACAATGCCTAGCTTACGGCCAGCTTTTAGAATCAAGGCCGCCCAGGGGGCCGGATTGCCGCCACCCAGAATGATCGGGGAAACCTGACGCTGCAATGCCGCCGCAATCATCCCCTGCATCAGGGTGGTATCGCGAACCACGGGGATGTTCACGCCGATGGGCCGTGAAGTGAGCGCCAGGGCCTTGTCCATCTCGGTGCCAAAGCCCTCCGGCGTCAGGCGGCCGGCAGCTACCAGACCCAGGCCGCCGGCTTCGGACACGGCGGCAGCCAGCCGCGCCGTACCCACCGATGTCATGCCGGCAAGCAGGATCGGCTGTTCGACCCCCAGCAGGGAACAAAGATCGCGTACGCGTGTGGCGGACTGGCTCACCGCTGCACTTTCTTCCAGCGCAGCAGGTATCTCTCCAGCGCCACGATGATGGCGTTGAAGGTGGCAGAGATCACCACCAGGATGAACAGGGCGGCGAAAGCGCCAGCTGTATCGAATTGCCCGGTAGCGCGGGTAAGCAGGAAGCCGACACCACGGTTGGATGCCATCATCTCGCCCACCACAGCGCCGATCAGGGCATATGGCACGGAAACACGCAGGCCGACAAAGATCGCCGTGAGCGCCGAAGGCAAGGCCACGCGCCGGATCACCTCCGGTGTTTTCGCCCCCATCAGGCGCACGATATCCATCAATTCGCGCGAAGCATCGCGCACGCCGGCATAGGTGTTGAAGAACACCAGGAAGAAAACAATGGTGGCGGTAAGGATGATCTTGGCCTGAATGCCGATACCGAACCACAGGATGAACAGTGGCGCCAGGGCAACTTTAGGCAGGCTGTAGATGGCAATGATGAAAGGATCGAGCAGTTCCGCCACTTTCTCGAACCAGCCGAAAATGAATCCTACAGTACCGCCGGCAATAGTGCCGCAGATGAAGCCGACCACCGCCTCCGTCAAAGTGATCGGCACATGCTGCACCAGATCGCCGCTGCGGGCCATATCAGCCAGGGCGCGGAATATTTCCGAGGGGAAGCTGGAGAAATGCGGATTGAACCATTTTGCCCGCGCGCCGTATTCCCACAGACTTAGCAGGGCGGCGAGCAGGAGAATACGTTTCACCCAGAGCATCAGACTGTAGCGCAGCGGATTGATCTGCGCCTCGCTGATCTGGTCGCCGGTATTGCGGAACATGGATGGTGACGCGTTGGTCATGGCATCCTCCTTAAACGTTGTCGCCGCGCCGGATATCTTCCTTCAGCGCATCCCAGAGTTTCTCATACAACCGGATGAAATCCGGGCTGGTATGGATCAGGAACGGATCGCGCGGGCGTGGCAGATTGATCGGCACTTCAAGCTTTACCTGACCCGGCCGCGCCGACATCACCACCACGCGATCGGACAATGTGATTGCCTCGGCAAGATCATGCGTGATGAACAGGATGGTCTTGCGGTCAGTCTCCCAGATGCGCAGCAATTCCTCATGCATCAGCATCTTCACATGGGCATCCAGCGCACTGAACGGCTCATCCATCATCACCAGTTCCGGTGAGTAGATCAGCGTGCGCGCCATGGCGACGCGCTTGCGCATACCGCCGGAAAGCTCGGCCGGAAAATGATTGGCGAAATCGGTCAAACCGGTCATTGCCAGGAATTTATCGGCCAATTCACGGATGCGGGCTTTTGGCGTGCCCCGGATACGCAGGCCAAGCACGATGTTCTCGTAGGTTGACGCCCATTCCAGCAGGTTGTCACGCTGCGTGATGTAGCCGACCCGGGTGTTGATTTTGGTGACCGGCTCATTGCGGTAAAGCACCGTGCCATAGGACGGCGGACTCAATCCGGCGGCCAGATTCAGCAAAGTGGATTTGCCGCAGCCCGAAGGCCCAAGCACGGACACAAATTCGCCTTCCGCGATGCTGAATGACGCGTTCTTGAGCGCCAGAATCTCCGCGGCACCTTTGTAGAAGCGTTTGCCGACATCGCGGAATTCAAGAATCATCGCTTCTGCTCACTGCTGCTGGGTGGTATCGATCGTCATGCCCAGCAACGCCTTGCCCAAAGTCTGGGAGGTATTGTCAAGATTGGCATGGGTCGAATGGACATGGATGTCGCGGATCATGCGCGGCAGCGGGAAGGTATTGAGCAGAGCCGTAGTGCCGACGATGCGGATGGTTTCATTCACCATCCATTCAGCCGTGGCGATGCAAACCGTCTTTGCCATGAGACTGAGTTCTTCGGCGGCGCGGATATTGCTGCCGCCCCACATTTCCGCTGCCTGGTAAAGCAGTGCCCGCGCCGATGCGATACGCATACGCATCTCTCCCAGCACGCGCTGGCTGTGCGGGCTGCCCGCCGTGCCGCGCTTGGGCAGGTATTCCACCGCAAAGTCCAGCAGACCCTGGGCTGCGCCAAGATGATTGGCGCCGAAGCCCAGATGCCAGCGTGAACCACCCTGGCATTTCGGATAGAAACCAGGGCCGACCAGAACGTCATGGTCCGGCACTTCCAGATTCTCAAGGATCAGCTTCGGGCTGACGGCAGCCCTCATGCCGGTGGGGCGCCACCAGGCTTCATCGATGGTGAGACCCTTGGCGCCTTTCGGCACCAGCACCATGAGAAAGCCCTCCAGCGGATCCATGCCTTCCGTGGAAACGCTGATGATATTCCAGGTGCCAATCGAAGCATTGGTGCCGTAATTCTTGATACCATTCAGCACATAGCCGTTGCTGGTGCGCTTGGCTTCGGAAACCATATTATACATGCCGCGTGCGGTGCGGCCCGGTTCGCTGCCGGTCCAGGAAATGATGCCACCGTCCTTGACGGTAGGTTCATACCAGCGCGCCAGCTGCTCCTTGGTGCCGCCATGAGCCAGCATCTGCGCGGAATGCGAATGCACCTGGAAGCAATGCGAAGAGGCCATATCGAAACGGCCAATTTCCTCGATCACCAGCAGGAAGGCGAGCGGGTCAACGCCAGGCATCACGCCAGTACCCTGGCCACCGAATTCCTTCGGCAGGCAAAGCTTCAGCAGGCCATTGGCATGCATTGCCTGCAGCATCTCGACCGGCATGGAATAATTGCGGTCATGCTTCTCAGCAGTGGGCTGCACCACATTGCGGGCCACGTCACGGGCCAGCTCCTGCACTTCGTTGTAGAATTTATTGTTGAATACATACATGACGCCCCATCCCTTCGCTTCTGAGCGGCCACCGTCCGCCTATTACCTGCCTTTTACTTCACCGCGGCTACTGCGGCCGCCGGCTCCCCGGCAATCAAGGCGATTGCCTGTTCGCGCAGCTTGAATTTCTGAATCTTCTCGGTGCCGCCGGTAAGCGGGAAGGCCTCCACCGCATAGACGCGAGCAGGTACCTTGAAGCCGGCCAGCCGTTCGCGCATGAAGGCGAGAAACTCCTCGCCATCGAAAGTGGCGCCGGGTTTCGGGATGACGAATGCCACACCGGTTTCACCCCAGAGCCGATCCGGCACGCCAACCACCGCCACGGCACGCACCGCCGGATGCTTGGCGGCGACCGATTCGACTTCCGGCGTCGAAACGTTGAAACCCTTGTGCTTGTAGCCATCCTTCAAGCGGTGCTTGAACACAAGCCGGCCATCCGGCAGCAGGTAGCCGGCATCGCCGCTTTTCAGCCAGCCATCGGCGGTAATACTGGCGGCGGTTTCCACCGGCTTGTTGTAATAGCCATGCATCACGCTATAGCCGCCGATCCAGATCTCGCCCAGTTCACCGGGCGGCAGATCCTGGCCGGTATCCGGATCGACAACACGGATCAGGCAATCGGGCAAAGGCCGGCCCTGGCTTTGCAGGCGTTCTTCCAGCGGATCGGTCCACCATACGCGTGTCACCAAGCCGGTGGACTCCGTGAGGCCATAGCCTGTCACCACACCACGCACCCCCAGCCGCTCGGCGGCAGCACGCAGCACATCGGGGTCACTCGAAAGCACCACGCCGCAGCGCAGGCGGCTCAGGTCGAACTGCTTGAAACGCGGATGCGTGGTCATCTGCTCGATCATCGCCGGCAGCAGATGCATCGCACTGAGGCGTTCATTAGCCAAAGCGTTCAATGCCCGCTCGGTATCGAAACGCTCGTCGAGCACGATACGGGCGCCATGAGACCAGAAGGTAAGCACGCCATTCAGCGAACCCAGCACACCGAACAGTGGAACACAGAGATAGAGCCCATCTTCCGCCGACAGGCCGATACGGTCACCGCCATCATAGGCTTTGCGCCAGATGCAATGGGTGAGCATCGCCCCCTTGGGCAAGGCCGTGGTGCCTGAGCTATAAGCAATCAGGGCAGGGCGGTCGTGATCCATGGCAGGCGGGGGCACCGGCAAGGCGGCATCCGCCGGCGCCGACCAATCAAGCACGCCCGGCAGGGGCTCTGCCAGCGGATCGCAGCTCACCACTGCCTGCAGTTTGGGAAAAGCGGCCGCGTTCAGCTTACCAGCCGGATTGCGGGTCAGTTCCGGACACACACCGCACAACTCGCCGAGGAAATCGCGGAAGGCTCCGCCGCCAGGCACAATCACCAGCCGCGCATCGGATTGCGCAATCTGGTAGACGAATTCCTCTTGCCGCAGGCGGGTGTTGAGGAACACCGCCATCAAACCCATCTGGGCGGCGCCAAACCAGTACCAGAGGAATTCCGGGCGGTTTGGCATCCAGATCGCCACGGTGTCACCGGTTTTCAGCCCCAGCGAAGCAAGCCGTGCCGAGGCGCGGTTGACCTCCTCGCGTGCAGCCGCGAAACTCCACCGCTTGCCGCCGAAGACCAGGGCTTCCCGATCACCCCATGCAGAGACAAGACGATCCCACGCCTGGGCGTAAGTGAGGCCGATATAAGGATTCGATTCAGCCATGCGATGCTCCAGCAGACTCGGCTCGCGCGGCTAATGCTTGCTCGGCCATTTCACGCAACTTGAACTTCTGTACCTTGCCGGTACCCGCCGTGAGCGGCAGGTCTGCCACGATGAAGACATGCTGTGGCTGCTTGAAAGAAGCCAGGCGAGGCTTGAGAAAATCCTGAATTTCCTGCGGCGCCGCTGCATTGCCGTCACGCAGAATGACGAAGGCGACGCCGATCTCGCCATGGGCGCGATCGGGCATGCCAACCACTGCGGCGGATTGCACTGCCGGGTGCTGTGCCATGACAGATTCCACTTCAACCGTGGAGACGTTGAAACCGTTGAATTTATAGCCATCCTTGAGGCGGCGCTGGAACTGGAAGGCACCATCCGGCAGCCGCAGGCCGCCATCGCCGGTCTTGAACCAGCCATCATCGGAAAAAGCCTTGCGTGTCTCTTCCGGCTTGTTGAAATAGCCCTTCATCACGCAATAGCCCTTGACCTGGATTTCGCCATAGTCGCCATCGGGCAACGGCGCGTTGGTTTCCGGGTCGGCGATACGCACTTCGATATCCGGCAGCATCTTGCCATGGGTGGTGGCGCGGATATCGAGCGGATCATCATGACGCGTCCGCGTCACCGCCGAACTGGTTTCGGTCATGCCATAGCTGGTGAAGAAGCCTTTGATGCCAAGTTCATTGGCGGCACGGCGCAGAATATTGGGATCGGTGGCAACAATGATGCCGGTGCGCAAGGCACTCAGGTCGAAACGCTTGAATTCCGGATCAGTGAGCATCTGTTCCAGCATCAACGGCAACAGATACATCGCCGTGCAGCGTTCATCCTGCAGCGTGGTCAACGCCTCGCGGGCTTCGAAGCGTTCCGCCAGCACCACGCAGGAGCCGCGCGACCAGAAAGTGAGCACGCCATTGACCGTGGAGAGAATGCCGAACAACGGTACGCAGAGATACAGGCGATCTTCCGGTGTCTGATCGAAGCGCGGGCCGTGGTCCCAGGTCTTGCGGAACAGGCAATGGGTAAGCATTGCCCCTTTCGGCAGCGCCGTGGTGCCGGAACTATAGGCAATCAGCACAGCGGCTTCCGGATCGATGGCATCCGGCGGCTGTTTCAAGCCGCTGGGCAGCGGCCCCGACCAATCCTCGACACCGGCAACCGGGTGTTCCAGCGGATCAAGGGCCAGGACTCGCTGCAGCAATGGCAACTCAGCACGCATTGCCGACAATTCACCGACGAAATCGCGGAAAGACCCCGCCCCCGGCACCACGGCCGCGCGGGTTTCCGACTGCCTGAGCTGATAGGCGGCTTCATCATGCTTGAGCCGCGTGTTCAGCAGCACGGCGACCAGTCCGATACGCCCGGCTGCCAGCCAGTACCAGAGGAATTCCGGCCGGTTCGGTAGCCAGAGTCCGACCTTGTCACCTTCGCGCAAGCCCAGTGTGCCGAGCCGGGCCGCCGCCCGATCAATCTCGGCACAGGCTTCGGTGAAGGTCCAGCGCCGACCTTTGAAGACAAGGGCCTCGCGGCCACCATACTCACGGCGCAGCAGATCGAGCGATTGCCCGAAGGTAAGCCCCTTGAACGGATTCATACCAGCGCCTTTGCCTTTGGCAACAGCTGCTCGGTCATGTCGCGCAGCTTGAATTTCTGTACTTTTCCCGTGCCGGCTGTGACCGGCAGTTCCGCCACGGTGAGCACATGCCGTGGCAGCTTGTAGCCGGCCAGCAGTGGCTTGAGGAATTCGATTACTTCTTCCTGATTAATCACCACGCCAGGCTTAGGCACTACACAGGCAACGCCAACCTGGCCTGCCACCGGATCGGGATAGCCATAAACCCCGGTATCTGCCACGCCGGGATGACGGCGCACCGCCTCCTCGACCTCCGCCGGCGCAACATTGAAGCCATTGGTCTTGTAGCCATCGCCGAGGCGGTAAAGGAAAGTGAGGCGACCATCCGGCCAGATCACACCCATATCGCCAGTGATCAGCCAGCCGTCGGCATCGATCGCTTTCGCAGTTTCTGCAGGCTTCTTGTAATAGCCCTTCATCACGCAATAGCCACGGATGCGAATCTCGCCCACTTCACCGGCTTTGCGCGGCTCGCCAGTTTCCGGGTCCACCACCACCAGCTCGATATCGGGCATGGCATAGCCCTGGGTCTCAAAACGTGCCTGGCGCGGATCATCCCAGCGGTTGCGCGTTGCCACCGTGGTCGATTCGGTTAACCCATACCCTGTCATCACGCCCGGAATGCCGAGGCGGTCGGCAACCAGGGCAAGGATTTCACGGTCATTCGACAGCACAAAACCGACCCGCAAACTGGATAGGGCGGCGGCATCGAAATTCGGCAACCGCGCAATCTCCAGCACCATAGGTGGCAGCAGATGCGCCATGGTGCAGGATTCACGCTGCACCAGCTCGACGAAGCTCGCGGCTTGGAAACGATCCGCCAGGATCAGCGCCGCACCGCGCGCCCAGAAGGGCAGTACGCCGTTCATCATCGCCATCGAGCCGAAGAGCGGAATCGCCATCATCAGGCGGTCGCGCACCGTGAGATCGACGCGGATGCCGATATCCCAGGCTTTGCGGAAGACGCAATGGGTGATCAACGCGCCCTTTGGCAATGCCGTCGTGCCGGAACTGTAGGAAATCAACGCCGGTGCTTCCGGATCGGTCGCCAGCGGTGGCGGTTCGACGCCACGCGGCGCCGGGGCCGACCAGTCTATGACGCCAGCCTGCTTGGTAGGATCGAGCGCCAGTATGAATTCGAGGGCCGGCAACTGACTCCGCACCGAAAGCACATCACCGAGAAAATCGCGGAAAGCGCCATCACCCGGTACGATCACCGCGCGGCTATCGGACTGGCCGATCTGATATGCCGCTTCATCCGGCTTGAGCCGGCTGTTCAGCACCACGGTGATCAACCCGGATTGCGATGCCCCGAGCCAGTACCAGAGGAATTCCGGCCGGTTCGGCAGCCACAGCGCCACCTTGTCGCCCGAACGCAAACCAAGTGACCACAACCGCGCCGCAGCTGCATCGATCTCCTGCCTGATCTCGGCGAAAGTCCAGCGCCGATCACGGTAAACCAGCCCCAGGTTATCGGCATAGCGGGCACAGATGTCACGCATTGCCGAACCATATGTGGCATCGACATATGGATTCCGCTCAAGAGCATTAATCTCGGACTTGGACATATCGACTGCTTCTACCCTGGCTTATTTCTTTACCGCGTCGCGCACCAGATCATTGACCACCGAGGCCGCGTAATCGAAATCGCCCTGGGCATATTTCTCGCCGCCGAACTTGAGCAATTCGTAATAGGTCTTGAGGCCTTCAAGCGACACTTCGGGCGTCTTCGGCGTGGCCGGCACCATCGCCAGAACACCCGCTTCGTAGAGATCGGACTGCATGGAGGACATATGCTTGCGCGCCGCCTGACCGGCCTTGGCCGGATCGCTGTGGACCAGCTTGTTGGCCTTGTCGATGGCACGGACAAAGGCGCCAAGATCGGCTTTGCGTTTCGCCGCCACAGCCTCGGTCACCGCCATGGCGGTAAATACCATGCCGCGCGTTTCCGGGATTTCGCCGCGGATCGGATCCAGCACCATCATGCCGTAGCCTTCGGTGATGGCACGCTGCGGCACCGGCGGCGAAAAGGCGGTGACATCCACCAGGCCCCGGGTCATGGCCGCCAGAGTGGCGCCAGCGTCGCCGATCGGCACCACTTCCGAGACTTTATCCAGATCGGCATTGGCGTAACGTGACATCAGAAAGCGGAACATGGTGTGCTGCGCGCCGCCGAAATAGATCACGCCAACCTTCATGCCTTTCATCGCCTCCACCTTCTGAGCGATGGTGGAATTGGCGGTGATGCCTTTCTTCTCGAACAGTTCCTTGCGACCGAAGATCACCGAAGTGTATTCAGTCGACATCGGCGTGAGCAGCACCACCGGCTGCCGCTTTTCACGGGCGGCGAATACCGCATTGGCGCCAACACCGGCAATATCAGCATCGCCTGACATGATCGCGGTGACCACAGCGGCGCCATCCTTCACATTGGTGATAGTGACGTCGATCTTCTCATCCTTGAAGAAGCCGGCACCATCGGCAACGTAGAGAGGGAACCAGGCAAAGCTGGTGGAAGACACCACCACCGAGAGCTTTGGATTCGCCGTGGCTGCCGTACCGGTCAGCCAGAGGCCGAGTGCCGCAAGCAGGTAGAGCATCTTGGACAGGCTTCGAAACATCATCGCACCCTCCTCCGGCCCAAAGGCCCGGTTCTGATTTTTAATTCTTCTTTTCCGCAATCGCCTGACGTACCAGGTCGTTTGCAATCACCTTCTCGTAGTCGACCTTGTAGCGATAACCGCCCACCTCAAGCAGGCTCATGAAGCGCTGCAGGCCCTCGGCCGATGTGGTCGGTTCGGTCGGCAAAGCCGGACCAATGGCCTTGACACCAAGGCTGTAGAGATCGGATTCCATGCCCTTCATGAATTCGCGCGCAGCCTCTCCAGCCTTGGCCAGATCGGTCTGGGCCAGTCTGTTGGCGCGATCCATCGCCCGGATGAACGCCTTAACCCCCTCCGGGTCCTTCTTGAGTTTGTCTTCCGAAGCAGCGAGCACGATGTAGACCGAGCCCTTGATTTCGGGCACATCGCCGTTGATGAAATCGATCAGTACTTCGGCATAGCCGTCAGCCACGGCCTTTTCGGCCACCGGTGGCGAGAAGGCGCTGACCTGCACCACGCCGCGCTGCATGCCGGCCAAAGTTTCGTTGGCATTGCCAATCGGCACCACCTCCGCCACCTTGTCGACATCGACGCCGCCGGCATATTTCGCGAAGAGATACTTATACATCAGGTGCGGCCCAGCACCGATGGCAGTGGAGGCTAGCTTCAGGCCTTTCATCGCTTCGACGCGGTCCTTCATCGGCGAAGCACGGCTGACGCCCTTCTGTTTCAGTACGTCCTTATGCGCAAAGATCGTGGACGTGTATTCGTTCATGATCGGCATCAGGAAGCGAATCGGCTGCGCCTTATCGATGGCAGCAAACCCGGCCTGGGTGCCAAGACCCGCCAGATCGGCACTGCCAGAGAGGATCGCCGCTACCGGCGTGGCATTGGCCGGTACGTTGATGATGTCGACATCGAGCCCTTCATCGCGGAAGAAGCCAGAGCCATGCGCCACATAGATCGGAAAGAACGCAAAACTGGTCGATCCGATGGCGATGGAGAATTTCCGGCGCTGGGCATGCGCATCGCCCTGCCAGGCGAGCGCCGCCAGCACCGTCAACAACAGCACAGATACAATCCGCACTTTCCTCATGGTTTCCTCCCTCAGGGCGGTTCCCGCCGCCTGCTTTGCCGCAAAACCACTAGGCGCACAATTTACTTTTGTTGCCCTCGTAGGGACAATTTATTTCATTTGTATCATTATTGATTGATACAAATCTGGAGTCAATCTACATCCTGCCCCTTAGACCGGATCCCAGCAGAAAACTTCTGCCGAGCGGTGCAGCGGGAAGAACGAGCCGCGCAGAGCAGGCATGGCATGCTCCGCAACGCTTTCCGGCGTCCAGCCTTCCGAGCGCTGCACCGAGCGGATCGGCCGCGACTGGCTCATCAGGAAGATTTCGTTGTGACGCACGGCAAAAATCTGGCCGTTCACA
This sequence comes from Ferrovibrio sp., assembly GCF_965278975.1. Classification (GTDB taxonomy): domain Bacteria; phylum Pseudomonadota; class Alphaproteobacteria; order Ferrovibrionales; family Ferrovibrionaceae; genus Ferrovibrio. The sequence continues at coordinate 2,388,094 of NZ_OZ257126.1, read as the reverse complement.
TCTGCCGCCTTGTCTGAAGCCAGAAATACCGCCACTGGCGCGATCTTGGCCGGCGTCATCTGCTTGATACGTGACAGCCGCAGCTTCTGCTCCTCGGTTTCCGACGGCACCGTGCCGGTGAGCCGGCTCCAGGCCGAGGGGGAGATGCAGTTGGAACGCACGCCGAAGCGCTTCATGTCCACGGCAATGGATTTCGACAGACCGACAATGCCCATCTTGGCGGCGGCGTAATTGGCCTGGCCGTAATTGCCGATCAGGCCGGAATTCGACGTCATGTGAATCATATTGCCGGAGCCCTGGGCACGGAAGTGCTCGGCGGCGGCGCGGGCAACGCAGAAACTGCCCTTCAGATGCACGGAAATGACGGCATCGAACTCGGCTTCCGTCATCTTGTGAAAAATGGCATCGCGCAGGATACCGGCATTGTTCACCACGCAGTCGATGCGGCCGAACGTGTCAACCGCAGTCTGCACGATGCGGCGCGCACTGTCCCAGCCCGCCACCGAGTCGAAATTCGCTACCGCCTTGCCGCCGGCTGCCTTGATCTCATCGACGACCTGCTGTGCCGGCGAAGCATCATTGCCTTCGCCATTCTCATTGCTGCCAAGATCATTGACCACCACGGCGGCGCCAGCGGCCGCCATGGCCAATGCGATATCGCGGCCAATGCCACGGCCACCGCCGGTGACAACGCTGACCTTGTCTTTCAGAAACTCGTTGCTGCTCATGATGCTGTTACCTCAGGCTCCGTGATGACCGATGATTGCGACGCTGCAGACATTCTGGTGCGGTGCGCCGCCCAGATTGTGGGTCAGGCCGAGGCGCGGATCCTTGATCTGGCGATCACCGGCGCGGCCCTGAAGCTGCAGGTAGATTTCGTAAAGCATGCGCAGGCCAGAGGCGCCGATGGGATGGCCGAAACATTTCAGGCCGCCATCGATCTGGCAGGGCTGGCCGCCCTCCGCGCTGTAGAAGCCGTCCAGCACATCCTTGATCGCGCCGCCTTCCGGCGAGATGAACAGATCTTCCATCGTCACCAGTTCGGTGACGGAGAAGCAGTCATGCACCTCGGTAAGGCTGATCTGCTTGCGCGGATCGGTGATTCCGGCCTCCTGATAGGCCCGCTTCGCCGCAATGCGCGCGGTCATGAAGTAGCTGCCATCCCAGCTTGAATGACCAGCCTCTGTGCCGTTCGACACCGCAAGCTGCAGTGCCTTCACCGTCACCAGATTCTTCTTGCCCAGGCTCTTGGCGATTTCCGGCGTGGTGACGATGGCACAGGCCGAGCCGTCGGACACACCGCTGCAATCGTAGAGACCAAGCGGGGAAGCGACCATCGGCGCATCCATCACCTGCTCCAGCGTCACCTTGTTGCGCAGGTGGGCCTTCGGATTACGCGAGCCATTGTCATGGCTCTTCACCGAAATCTGCGCAATGGCACGCTTCAGGTCGGCAGCGTTGACGTTATGCTTGGTAGAATAGGCTGCCGCGAGCTGGGCGAAGGAGCCTGGCGCCGAATAATTCGCCCACCACATCGAGTTCAGCACGCCGCGCGAGCGCTGCGGCAGGCCGCCATAGCCGGTATCCTTCAGCTTCTCTACACCGAGCGCCAAGGCGATATCGCAGGCACCAGAGGCCACCGCATAGGATGCACCACGCAGCGCTTCCGAGCCCGAGGCGCAGAAATTCTCCACGCGGGTAACCGGGATATACGGCAGGCGCAACGCCACCGAGAGCGGCACGCCGGATTTGCCGACATGGAAATCCTCAATGGCGGTGGAAAGCCAGGCCGCCTGGATCTGCTCGGTTTCGATACCGGCATCGGCGAGGCATTCTTCGTAGGCTTCCACCATCAAGTCTTCGGCATCATCGTTCCAGCGCTCGCCGAACTTGGAGCAGCCCATGCCGATGATCGCGACCTTATCCCTGATTCCATTGCCCATGATTATGCTCCTTGAGAGGCGGCCGGGGCCGCTTTCCAGAAATAGCGACGGAAGCCGCGGTTATTGTCGTAATCCTTGACGCGGAACATCATCCGCATCGGCTGCCCCACAGCCACCTTGCCAACATCCACATCAGTGAAATTGGCCAGGAAACGGCCGCCGCCCTCGAACTGCACCATGCCGTAATGCAGCGGCGGATCAGCGGTGTAGGTGAGGTAGTCGGCAGAGAAGGTCATGACCGAAGCCGGTACGTCGGCGAAGCAGAATTCATCCTGAGTGTGGCGGGCGCGGCAATTCGGATTGACGCAGACCAGCGAGCGCGGGAATTGCCGCGTGCCACATTTGGTGCAGACGCCACCGACCAGGCCAAGCAGCATCTCGCGGTTACGATACAAGGTGCTGAGCGCGGTCTGATTATCCAGTTCGGCTCGCTTCCCGCGTTCGCGTTCGATCAGGCCGTTGAAGGAAAGATACTTGTTGTAATTGGTCTCTTCCTTGCGCCGCGCCAGAGAGCCGCGCACGCCTGCACGCGGCGCCAGCCTGGCAATCTCTTCCGTCACTTCGAAAGCAATGGCATCGCAGCCCTGACCGAAGCCCAGCACCAGGATACGCTCGCCCGGCTTGGCCTTTTCCAGGCAGGCCACCAGCATGACGATGGCATGGGCAGTGCCGGTTTCACCACAATTGGCGTGCAGCGTATCGGCCACGGCGCTATCGGCGAAACCAAGTTTCTTGGCCAGGCTGTTCGCCACCTTCGGCAGCACGCAAGGCAGAATGAAATGCTGGAACTGTTCTGCCTTCAGCCCGGTCGCCGCGAACAGACCCTTCACCGCTTCCGGCACGATGCGGGCATAACCCTCATCACGGATCCAGCGCTCCTCCCAGCCGTAATCATACTGACGGTCGCTGGCGCGGTAATGATCGACGAAATCCACCGAGACCGAATGGCTGCCGATCAGGCGGGCAATCGGCTGCTGGCTACCAAGCGCAAGTGCCGCGGCACCATCGCCATATTGCATTCCTGCACCGCGCCGGAGCGGGTACGGCGGCTGTCGGAAGCCACGAACAGAATCTCACCGCCGGCATTGCCGGCCAAGCTCAAGGCCGCGAGCAGGCCGGTGGTGCCGGCACGCTGCGAGGAGGTGACATCCATGGTGGCGAGATGTTCACCAAGCGCCAGCGCGGCCGAAACAATGCCGGCATTCTGACGGTCGGCAAAGGGCATGGTGGTGGAAGCGAGATGCACCGCCGCCAGCTTGGCGCGGTCGCGGTCGCTCAGGCAGTCGCGCGCCGCCTCCACCGCCATGGTGATGGTGTCCTCATCCCAGTTGCACATCGCCCGCTCGCCCTTGCCATGGCTGCGCAGCTCCGGCGCCACCCAGGAATTGGCTTCCACGACACTCTTGCGGCTGAGCCGCAGGCGCGGCAGATACGCGCCATACGCAGTGATTCCAGTCATTCCTTCACAATCCTCCGGGAAAGCAGAAACTCGAGCAGCATGTGGTTCACCTCTGCTGCCGCCTCATAAGCGGCCCAATGGCCGACATCCGCGATGATCCGTACCGGCAGGCCAGGAAGGCGCCGGGACAATTCCGCCACGGCACCACGAACATCAGGATTCATGTAGCAATCATGCTCACCCCAGATGATGGCCAGCCGTGGCATCAGCTGCGGGATTGCATCCACCAGCGCGTTCGAGAGCGAAATCGGCAAGCCGAGCAGCCTGCGCTTCTGCCGCGTCAGATCGATCTGGATATCCAGGGCCATCTCGTCGATGGCTTCGTCACGGGCAATCATCGAATAGCGCAGATTATGCCGCACATTGGCGCGCCGCTCTTCCTCGCTCATGCCGGGATGGCGGCGTACCAGTTCCGTGGTGGAATTGCGCCACAGGTCTCCCAGGCCGGATGGCCCGATCAGCACTGCCATCACCAGGCGCTCACCAAGCCCCAGCGCCACCTGGCTGCCGATCACGGCACCAAGCGAGAAGGCTACCAGCCGCACCGGCGTCTCGACACCAATCAACTGATTGAGCCCGGCAAGCAGCGGCACAGCCACATCCGCGGCAGTCGGCTGGCCTTCCATTGCCACTGCATGGGATTCACCCAAGCCCGGCATATCGGCTGCCAGCACGCGGAAATGCCGGGCCAATGCCTCGATATTGCGCACCCAATGCAGCCAGGAACCGAAGCCGCCATGCAGCAGCAGCAGCGGCGGCCCCTCACCCCATTCATGCCAGGTCACCACCCCGCCCGGATGGGGCGTGACATGCCGTTTGGCACTGCCAAGCAGGCGGGCCACATCGGCATGGCGCAGCGCCTGATCAAGATAGGCGCGCGGCTCAGGGGTTGCGGGGCTGGCGCTCATTTCCCCCTCTGTTGCGGCGGCTCACGATAGACCGTGGTGCGGCGGTGCACGAAGACCAGGGCACCATCGGCATCGCTGCCGCGGATTTCCTGATGCAGCAATTCCATGCGGCCGGAACGCCCCACCTTGTCTTCCACCGCTGTGAAATGCACCCGGCATTGCAAGCGGTCGCCGGCATAGATCGGACGTTCGTATTCGAAGGTCTGGCCGCCAGCGAGAATTCGCCGGCGGTCAAGAAGCCGGGTCCAGATCGGCTCTTCCGGAGCGCGGAACGTCACCGGAAAGGTTGGCGGTGCAATGATTGTCTTCAGGCCGGCCCGCTGCGCCGCCGCTTCGTCACGATAGCGCTCATCCGGATCGCCGATTGCCTCGGCGAATTTCCGGATCGCACCCTTCTCGACTTCGACCCAGTAAGCCTCACTGGCCTGGCCGATCAGACTGCGATCGATTTCCACACTGCTCATCGCCGCCTCGCCTACGAGTCGTTACGCTTCCACTGGTTGTTCTTCCGCTGCAGGATGGCCGCGGCAATCATGTTTTTGTGGATCTGCACAGTGCCGCCATAAATCGAGCCGCCACGCACTTCCGCATAGCGATGTGCCAGCGGATATTCGCGGGTATAGCCGTTGGCGCCATGGAGCTGCAGCGCATCGTCGCAGATCTCCTTTGCCGCGATCGCCGTGTAAGCCTTCGCCATCGAGGTTTCGACCGCCACCGGCAGGCCGGAAGCACCGGCATTTGCAGCCGCGCGATAGGTCAGCAACTGCGCCGCTTCCAGCTTCACCTTCATATCGGCAAGCATCCACTGCACACCCTGGAAATCGGCAATTTCCTGGCCGAACTGGCGGCGCGTGCGAGTATATTCCACCGCATGCTCGAAAGAGGCCTGGGCCGAACCCAGCATGCGCGAAATCGAGCCAAGCCGCTCGGCATTGTATACGCTGATCAGGCGGCCAAAGGCATTGCCATCAATCAGCACATTCTCACGCGGCACGCGGCAATTGTCGAAATAGAGCTCGAACAGCAGCTCGTCGGCCATGTTCATGGTGCCCTTCGAGCGGCTGAAACCGGGCGTGTCATGCGGCACGATCACGGCGCCGATATCGCTGGCCTTGCCGGTGGTGCCGAAGCGGCAGTAGACCACGGTGTAATGGGTGTGATCGACGAAGCTGACAAACTGCTTCTTGCCATCGATCACCACGCTGTCGCCATCGATGCGGGCGCGCGTTTTCATCGCCGTGGCGGCAGAACCGGCTTCCGGCTCGGTGATGCCGATGCTGATGCCGATGCGGCCTTCGCAGACACCGGCAACATATTTCTTCTTCTGCTCCTCGGTGCCAAGCACGGCAATGGCGCCGACAGCGCCAGTGGAGGTGCGATGCGCCAGCGCGCCGAGCGCGGAGTCGCAGGCCTGCAGGCGCTGGATCACCAGCAGCGTATCCAGCAGCGGCAGCCCCTGGCCGCCATAAGCTTCCGGCATATTCAGCCCGAGCAGACCCTGCTCGGCCATGGCGACGCGCAGGCGATCCACCAGATCAGCCGGCTTGGCCTCGATGATCTTGCGCAGCCGACGGTGATAGGCCTGCTCGGCAGCTTCGACCAATTCCTGCTGCCGCTCCGTCATGCGGAAATCCATTGTTCCCTCCCGAACTACTTTCCCGATTCAATTAACTCGTTGTCGAGTGATTGTCGCTTGTCTGATGGATGCAATCAAGCCTATATTGTATCTAATGATGGTGAGCAATTTTAATGAAGGGGGCAAATCCTCCTTGGCCGGACCACTTGCCGGGGTGCGGGTGCTGGAACTGGCAGGCATCGGCCCGGTGCCGTTCTGCGGCATGCTGCTGGCCGATATGGGCGCCGAAATCCTGCGGATCGACCGCCCTGATCCCGGCCTGCGTTCCGACCGCAACCCTCGGCACGACCTGCTCAATCGTGGTCGCCGCTCGGCCGCCATGGACCTCAAGGATCCGCGTTGCATCAAGCTGGTAAGCCGGCTTGCCGGGCAGGCCGATATCCTGCTCGAAGGTTTCCGTCCCGGGGTGATGGAGCGCCTCGGCCTGGGGCCGGAACCCTTGCTGGCCGAGCATCCGCATTTGGTTTATGGCCGCATGACCGGCTGGGGCCAGGAGGGTCCGTTGGCCAGGCGCGCCGGCCACGATATCAACTACATCGCGCTATCCGGCGCCTTGCATGCCATGGGGCGCCCCGGCGAACCGCCGCAGCCGCCGCTCAATCTGATCGGCGATTTCGGTGGCGGCGCTTTATATCTGGCATTTGGCGTGCTTTCTGCCGTTATCGAGGCGAAGCGCAGCGGCCGCGGCCAGGTGGTGGATGCCGCGATGCTGGATGGCGCGCTGTCGCTGATGACCATGGCTTTCGGCATGCGCCAGATGGGGCTGTGGAGCGCCGCGCGCGGCGAGAATTTCCTTGATGGCTCGGCCCCTTATTACCGCTGCTACGAAACCGCGGATGGTAATTTTGTCGCCGTGGGTGCGGTCGAGCCGGAATTCTGGGCCGAATTGCTCCGCCGCATGGGACTCGAGGGGATCGATCCGGCACAACAGCGCAACCGGTCGACTTGGCCGGATACGGAGCGACGCCTAGCTGAGGCTTTTCGCACCAAAAACCGCGCCGAATGGTGCCTGCTACTGGAAGATTTCGACACCTGCTTCGCGCCGGTGCTGGGCATGGATGAGATAAGCAGCCACCCGCATATGCGTGCCCGTGATAGCCTGGTGGATACGTTCGGCATTCCCGCCCCGGCGCCAGCACCGCGCCTGTCTCGCACCCCGGCCAGCCTCGGCCTGCCGCCACCTCGGCCAGGCGAACATACCCGCGAGGCATTGCTGGATTGGGGCGCCAGCCCGGAAGAGCTCGATCTGCTGGCTGCCGAAGGCAAGATAGGCTGGCGCGGGCCAGCCTGGAAATGATCCGGCTTTAATCAAGGATTACAAGAACTTGACCGTCCTTCACGACATCCTTTTCGGCGACCAGGAAACGCACCACAGTGCCTTCCCGCGGTGCATCGACCGGGATTTCCATTTTCATCGATTCAATCACGATCAAGGTATCGCCAGCCGCCACCTTGGCGCCATCTCCAGCCTCGATCTTCCATACGGTACCAGCCACCTGCGACTTGATTTCCAACGCCATTGTCATCCTCTTTTGACTAATGATCTGATAGTCAGTGGAACAATTTCGTAGAATTGATACTATCTAATCCTTACAATAACAAGCGGACACCGGGAGCAAGAGAGTCGAAAATGGACAAGAAGATCCTTGATGAACTGGCGGAGAAGCGCGCCGCCGGCCGCAAACTGGGAAGCCCGTCCGCCCTCCAGAAACTCAAAGCCGCCGGCAAAATGAATGCCCGCGAGCGCGTGGAAGCCCTGTTCGATCCGGGCAGCTTCGTCGAGCTTGGGGTCCTGGGGCGCAGCCAACACCCGCAATTGCATGATCGCACCCCCGCTGACGGCCTGATCGCCGGCTGGGGCAAGATTGATGGCCGCATCGTCTATGTATCCTCTGAGGATGTCAGTGTGCTGGCCGGCACGCGTGGCCGTGTTGCAGAAGCCAAGACCGCCCGCATCCGTGAACTGGCGGCACAGCATAAGCGTCCCTATGTGGCGCTGATGGAAGCCGGCGCTGGCCGCTTCCAGGAGAATAATGGTGCTGCCGCCGCCGCCATTGGCCACCGCTTCCGCGAACATTACCGCCTTTCCGGCCATGTGCCGCAGGTGGCCGCGATCATGGGGGCCTGCTTCGGTGGCCCGGCTTTCACCGCGGCACAATCCGATTTCATTTCCATCGTGCGCGGCACCGGTTTCTTCGGCATGTCCGGCCCCCCGGTGGTGAAGGTCGGCATCGGCGAGATCGTCACACCGGAAGAACTCGGCGGCGCCGAGAAGGTGGCGCGCGAAACCGGCCAGGTGGATCAGATCGCGGAAAGCGATGCCGAATGCCTGGCGACGATCCGCGCCTGGCTTTCATTCTTCCCGTCGAATTGCGACGAACTGCCCCCGGTGGCGGAGCCGCGTCCAGCGCCAATCGACAGCGATGCCGGGCGAGCCCGCATCGTGCAGATGGTTTCCGACAACCCGCGCCGCGCCTATGACATGGTGCAACTGGTGCAGTTGCTGGCCGATGGCGGCGACCTGTTCATGTACCGACCGGAATATGGGCCCAATCTGGTCACCACCTGGTGCCGCATGCAGGGGCAGCCGGTTGGCATCATCGCCAACAACCCGATGCACATCGCCGGCGCACTCGACTATAAGGCCGCGACCAAGGCGCGGAAATTTGTCGAAGTCTGCGATGCCTTCAATATCCCACTGGTATTCCTCACCGATTGCCCGGGCTTCCTGGTCGGCTCGGAAGTCGAGAAGACACGCATGGTGTCGCTGGCCTCACGCACACTGAACACGGTGATTTCCACCACGGTGCCGAAGGTGACCATCGTGCTGCGCAAGGCGATCGGCCTTGCCTATCTGGTGATGGGCGGCCGCACCATGAAGCCGGATTTCATCGGCGCCTGGCCGACCGCGCGATTCGATGTGATGGGACCGGCCGCCGGCGTGGAACTGGTGCATGGCAAGGCAATTGCCTCTGCCCCGGATCCTGAAGCCAAGCGCGCCGAATTGCTCGAGCAGATGGATGCCGATAGCCATGCCTTCCTGGCGGCAGAGATGGCATTGATCGACGATGTGATCCATCCGGCGGAAACACGCGACGTGATTCTTTCCGTGCTGGAGCGCACCAAGGGCAATCTGAAGCCGGGCTTCAAGCACCGGATCGATCCATGAGCAAGCCTGATATGACCTGGGACGACAGCGCTGATGTCGTCATCGTCGGCTATGGCGCGGCCGGCGCCGTGGCCGCGATCGAGGCGCGCCGTGCCGGCGCCGATACCCTGCTGCTGGAAAAGATGCCCTGGCCCGGCGGGCTTTCGGCAGTTTCCGCTGGCGGCATCCGCGTCACCGATGATGTTGAACAGGCCTATGCCTATCTGATGACCACTTGTGCCGGGCGCACCCCTGCGCCGGTGATCCGTGCCCTGGCCGAAGGCATGGCGGTGGCTACCGATTATGTGCGCGAACTGGCCAAGACCAACGGCGCCGTGGTCAAGGTGGTGAAGGCGCTGGGCAACTATCCTTTCGACGGCACCGATTCGCTGGCGTATTGCGAGATCGACAGTGTGCCGGCGCTAGATGATGCAACGGAGCATCATGCCGTGCGCGGCATCAAGGGCGGCACCAAGCTGTTCAAGTTGCTGGAAGACAATGTTGTCGCGCTTGGCACCAGGGTGGAAATGGAATGCGCCGCCGAGCGGCTGATCACCGACACCTCGGGCACGGTTATCGGCCTTTCCGTGCGCAAGGACGGCAAGACACGGCGGATCAAGGCCCGCCGCGCCGTCGTGCTCACCTGTGGCGGCTTCGAGGATGATCCGGAGATGAAGCGCCAGTATCTGCAGGCGATGCCGGTGCTTACCGGCTCGTTCCGTGGCAATACCGGCGACGGCATCCGCATGGCACAGGCCGTGGGCGCCGATCTCTGGCATATGTGGCATTATCACGGCCCCTATGGCCTGAAGCATCCCGATCCGAACTTCCCGTTCGGCTTCTACATGAAGGCAGTACCGATGTGGACCCCGGGCCGCCCGGAGATGGTATCGGATCTCGGTGTCACCGATGCGCAAGGCAAACGCATGTCGCAGAAATCGGTGGCAAGCATGGCCTGGATCGTGGTCGATCAGACCGGCCGGCGCTTCATGGATGAATATCCGCCCTATCCCGGCGATACCGGCGTGCGCCCCTTCGACTGGTATGATTCCAAGACGCAGCGCTTCCCGCGCATTCCGGCCTTCGTGATCTTCGACGAAGCCGGCCGCAAGATGTATCCGATTGCCCGCTCGATCCAGAATGACAAGCTGCACCGCTATGACTGGAGCCCGGACAATCTGAAGGAAGTGGAAAACGGCATCCTGGAGCGCGCCGACAGCCTGGCCGAACTGGCAGCCAAGGCGGGGATTCCGGTGCGTGCACTGGAAGAAACCGTAGCACGCTGGAACGCCATGGTGGATGCCGGCAACGACACGGAATTCGGTCGCCTGCCCGATACCATGGTGCCGATCCGCAACCCACCCTACTATTTCGGCCGCGCCTATCCCATCGTGATCAATACACAGGGCGGCCCGGTGCATGATACCGAGCAGCGCATCCTGACGCCCTTCGGTGAGCCGATTCCGCGCCTTTTTGCCGCTGGTGAACTTGGCAGCGTGTTCGGCCACCTCTATCTCGGCGGCGGCAACCTGTCGGAATGTGTCATCGGCGGTTGGACTGCCGGGCGCAACGCCGCCAAGCTCGCTCCCTGGGAGTAAGCTAGAGCGTCAGCGTGGTACCGCCATCAGCCTGCAGGATACAGCCGTTGAGATGCGAAGCCATGTCGGAAAGCAGGAAGCGCGTGATCTGCGCAATCTGCTCAGTGGTAGCTGGCGTGACGGCAGGCGGTTTCTGGCCCAGCTTCTCATTAGCGGCGGCAATGGCATCGTAGCGCGGCGTCTTCACCGGCCCCGGCGCTACCGCATTGCTGCGGATACCTTTCGATCCATACAGATTGGCGATGCCCTTGGTCAGCAGGTTGACCATGGCATTGGCCGAAGAGCCGGGCATATGGGAGGCCGAATTCGGCTGATGCCCACCCCGGCCGGATACATTGACGATAACGCCACTGCCGCGCGCCAGCATGCCTGGCAGCACGGCGCGGATTGAGCGCATGTAGCCAAGCCCCTTGGCCTGCAACACCGCAAGCCATTCGTCATCATCGAGTGTGAGGAAGTCGCCAAAATTCGGCAAGGCCACGGTATTGACCAGGGCATCAATACGGCCGTGGCGGGCCAGGATGCGGGCCGCAGCGCCATCCACCGAGGCACGATCAGCCAGATTCACCAATTCGGCTTCATGCCCCAGGCTTTTGAGCTTCGCAGCGTCGCGGCCCGATGCCACCACATGAGCACCCTGGGCCGCAAGATCAGCAGCAATCGCCTCGCCGATGGCGCCAGTGGCACCAATCACCCAGATCAGGCGACCTTGGAACATGCAACATCCTCCTTGCCGAAAATCAGCGCCATGTCATCACACTGATCGATGGCGAACAGCCGCTCGATCAGACTTGTGTCGGCATAGCCCGCCACCGCCAGGCAATCCAATGCCTTCGCGGCCAGTTCCGCATCGCTCAACGGTCGCTCGGCACTGCCGGGTATCTGTTCCACAAAACGGCTGACCTTGCCTTGCGCGGTAGCGAGTGTAACGCGCGCTGGCGCCACATGGCCCGGCCAGGCATTATCGATATCCACCGCCACCGCCCTCACTTTCTCGCCAAAAGCGGCATCGCAGACACGGTCCGGCTCGATCTCACCCAATGTCATGCGGCCGCGATACACGGCACAGGCAGCGGCATATTGCACCGAGAACTGACCGGCAACCTGGGCATCACCCGAGGGATCAAAGACAGCACCAACGATGCGCCGCATGTAAGGCGAGATGGTGACATCAATGCCGCGCACATCTTCCGGCGCCAGGCGATGTTCCGCCATCAATGCCATGGCGGCATCGATAACCACATGATTGCACAGGCAGCTGGGGAATTTCTTGACGCCGGTGGCGGTGAAATGGAAATGCCGCCCCAGGCCATCCAGCACTTTCGCGGGATCACCGGCTTCAAACAGCTTGAACCAGCCATATTCACCGGTCAGCCAGGCTTCCGGGCCGGTGACGCCGGCAGCGGCGGCGATAGCTGCCTGCACACCCGAGCGGGCGGCGAAAGCCGTCTGTAACCGTTTGGTCAATGTACGCTCAACAATAGCCTGCTTGGTGCCTCCAGCCAGACTGAGGGCAATACCCATGGCATGGTGAATACCCGCAGCATCCAGGCCGAGCAGCTTTGCGGCGGCGGCGGCGGCACCAAACACGCCGAGTGATGAAGAACCAAACCAGCCGCCCTGACGCGGCGTGGCAAGTGAGAGACGATGCATGATCTCGACGCCGGCGATATAGGCATCGATAAAGGCTGCCCCAGTGCTGCCCATGCGTTCGGCAACAGCCCAGGCGGCAGGCACCACCACCGCATCGGCATGCAGGATGGAGCCGGCATGGACGGTATCGAAATCAAGCGCGGCAGCGGCTGCGCCATTGGCGAAAGCGGCTTCAGCAGCAGGCACCTTTACCCGCGCAGACCACAGCGAGGCTTCAGCAATGCCGGCCTGCTGCACAGCAAGATCACCAAGTGGCGCCACGCCGGGCGCCGACGCGCCCGGCAAGGCCACTGCCACGGTATCCAGTACCAGGCGATGGGCAGTATGTCGCAGGCTTTCGTCGCCGACCGAGAGATCGGCGACGAAACCAGCAATCTGACGTTCAATCGACATCAAGTTGGCAACTTGCTGTAAATCTCTTCCCAGATCAGCTTCTGGAAGGTCGCCTGATCACGGCCATGCTTATCCAGCAAACCCTTCCACTTCACCCGCAGCTTCTCGAAATTAGCCGCGATCTGTTCAGGGTTCTTCACTTTGCGATTCTTGCCTTTCTCGATGGCCGTCGGCATGTACTTCGCTGGGAATTCGGCCAGGAACTTCGCCAGATCAGGATCCGCGTTATAGAACTTGGTCCCCTTGGCGCTATATTCCTTCATCACCTCTTCGTCCTCGCGGACGTAATTGTAGACCGCGCGGGTAACCATCTCCGGCAGATGCTTCACCAAGGCATCGCGCTCGGTCTTGCTCAGCTTGTTCCACTTCTCGACACGCAGATTGAACATCGACGCACCGATATAGCCGCCGATCGGATTGAGGATCACGTTCTTCGCCGCCTCGCCATAAGAACGCGAGCGCTGCGAAGTGATGGAATGCACGGCACAATCAATGGTGCCGCGATCCAATGCTTCATAAGCTTCGTCTGCATTGACGTTCACCGGCACCGCGCCCATGGCACGGGTCATATCGACCCAGCCGGAAATCGCGCGCAGCTTCTTGCCCTTCATGTCAGCCAGCGACTTGATGTGCGGCTTGCAATGATAGACGTAGGGCGTCAACGCAATGGTGGAGAGGAATTTTACCTTGAACTTGGTCTCGTATTCCTCCTTGCAATCCGGGCAATTATAGAGGACCAGCTCATTGATAACGCCGGTCATCAGCAGCGGATCGTCATTAAGCAGGCTGAAGTCGCCGATGAAATTCTCCACCGGCATCTCGGACGGCACATAGGAACCGACGATATAGCCGGAATCGGCAATGCCATCGCGCACACCGGCCGGAATATCCTTGCCGGCCAGCAGCGACTGGGCGAAATGCGGCTCGAATTTCAGCGAGCCATTGGTGTCGCGTTCGACATTCTTGAAATAATCCAGCATCACCGGATTGGAGGTGTGCTTGGGGCCGAGATAACTGGCGTAGACGATCTTGGTCTGCGCCATGACCTCTCCAGCATAAGCCGAGGCCAGAGCGATACCGACGGCTGCAATTGCGGCGATTTTCATGGGTTCCTCCTGTTTTTGCTACATCTTTGGCACTGAATGATGGCGGCGCTATTCCATGAGGCGCGGGATCAGTAACGATATTTCCGGGAAGGCGATCAGGATGCCGAGCGTGATGACATCGGTGAGCACGAACCAGCCGATACCTTTGAAGATCGTCTCCAATGGTATCTTGTCGCCTACTACCGCTTTTATCACATAGACATTCATGCCGACTGGCGGCGTCACCAAGCCGATTTCGAGATACTTGATCACCAGCACACCGAACCAGATCAGATCAGCGCCGACCGTATCCAGCATCGGCAGCAGGATTGGAATGGTGAGCAGCATGAGGCCAATGGAGTCGAGGAAGCAGCCAAGGACAACGAAGATCACCGAAACGGCGATGATGAAAATGATCTTGTTGACGGCAAACTGCTCCAGCCACTCGCCCATGAACGTGGGCAGGCCACTGAAGGCCATGAAACGCGACAGCAGCACGCCACCGACCGCGATGAAGAACACCGCCGCCGTGCCGGTGAGCGATTCGATTATCGCCGCCTTCATCACGTTGTATGTAAGGCGACGTTGTGCGGCAGCAATCAAGATCGCCAGAAAGGCGCCGCCCGCAGCAGCCTCAGTAGAGGTGAAAGCACCGGAATACATGCCACCGATCACACCAAGGATCAGTGCCGGCAGCGGCCAGACTTCACGCAGCACTGAGAAGCGTTCAGACCAAGTCACAGTATCGGTGACTGGCGGTCCGAGTTTCGGATTCAGCTTGCAGCGGATGACGATCATTAAGCCGAACATCGCGGCCGAGAGCAGGCCAGGCAAAATGCCGGCCATCAGTGCCTTGGACACCGAGACTTCAGCGAAGATGGCGTAGATCACCATCAGGATCGAGGGCGGAATCAGCGAACCGAGCGTGCCGGCGGCAGCCACACTGCCAGTCGCCAGGCCGGGGTCGTAGCGGTAGCGCATCATTTCCGGGATGGCGATACGGCCCATTGCCGAGGCCGTGGCTACAGAGGAACCAGAAGCGGCGGCGAAACCGGCGCAGGCGGCAGTGGATGCCACAGCCAGGCCACCCGGCATCCAGCTCAGCCACAGCCGCGCAGCACGATACAGGCTCTGGGTCAGTCCGGCATGGTAGGCAACGCTGCCCATCAGCAGAAACATCGGAATCGCCGAGAGGGTCCAATGCGCGATAAAGCCATAGGGCTGCGTGGTCAACACGCCAAACGCCGCCTCCGGCCCACGCAGGATCAAGATACCGCCAACAGCAACGCCGCCAAGCGCGATGGCAATTGGCACGCGCAAAGCAAGGAGAACGAGCAGCGCAACAATGCCGAGGCTACCAAGCAAAATTCCGGACATGACAGATTCCCTTAATGCGCAACCGGCGTCGCCGCCAGCGAACGCTCGCCACCCAGAATGGCGAAACGCAGCTCATCGAATGCCTGTAGCACCATGTAGGCGAGCATCAGGATCAGCCCTGCCGGCACAAGCCAGCGGCTGGGCCAGACCACCACATCGATGCTGCCGATCAGAATCTCGTCCTCCAGCGTCATCGCCCAGGCCTTGGTGAATCCGGCATAAGCGAAGATGCCAACGGCTACGGCGCAAACCAGATAGACCACGCCATCCATTGCCGCCGCCTGCCGCGGCTTCATCCACAATGTGAAGATCTCGATCATCACATGCCCCTTCTGGCGCTGAACCCAGGCCAGGGGCGTGAAGGCGCAACCGATCATGTAATAGGCTGAGACTGTCTCTTCGGTGCCAGGAATGGTCAGCTTGAACACCGTGCGCAACACCACCTCGGCCATCACCTGCAGCATCATCAGCAGGATGCAGGCGGCGCCGATTGCCATCAGCGCATTGGCCAGGAAATCCAGAATACGTTGTGTGCCCTGCATCGTTCCCTCATCACCCGCCGTTATGAATGCTTCCGGCATGGCTGCCGGGCTGGCGGTTATGACAGTATTGTATCCATCATGATGGAGTCATATCCAGCATAAAGTATCTTTTTTGATGATTACATTTAGGGATATTTGTGCCGCAATGCAGCATTGGCTGCGCCAGCCACCGCCTTATCGGCGGGAAGGTGGGATTGCGGGCCGGTGCTTGACCGGCCCGCAACGGGAATGGCTCAGTTGGCCAATTCCATCTTGTAGAGATGCATGTGGTAGCCACTGGAAACGCCCGGCGTCCAAGATTTCACCCGCGCCGAGACGGCGAACGGGGTATGGCACCAGAATAGTGGCACGGCTTCAAGATTCTGCGTTTCCATTTCGGCGAACTTCTGCAGCAGCGCCTTGCGTTCGTTGGCATCCGATAGCTGGAGCTGCTTCTTGAAGATTTCGTCGTATTCCGGAACCTTGACGTTACCGGTCGACCAGACCGACCAGGAATTGAACCAGCCGTTGATCGTCTCACCGCCATCATCCGGCAGCGAGGACGGGCCATAGAAGATCGACGGCTGCTTGCCGCCGCGCATCATGGCCATCCAGGCATTGGTATCCACCGGCCTGCGTTCCAGCTTGAAGCCCACCGCTTCCAGATTACCGGCAATCGCTTCCAGAACCTGCGGTGCATTGGGCAACGAACCGAATGATTCAGTGTGCAGCGTGTAGGTGGCCTTATAGCCCGGCTGCACACCGGCTTCCCGCAGCAGGCGCTTGGCCTTCTCCGGATCATACGGAGTCACCGGCAGACCTTCCTTGAAGCCGAAGGTGGCTGGCGTGAACAGGCTGGTGGCCGGTTCGCAGACCCCGCCCAGGATGTTCTTCGCGATCTCGTTCAGATTGATCGCATGGGCAACAGCCTGGCGCACCCGCTTGTCGGCGGATTCAGGAAAATCGGCTTTGTTGAAATACATGCCGGATGTACCGCTGTATTTCGAAAATTCGATCTTCACTTTCGGATTGCTGCGGATACGATCCAGCAGCGGGCCGGTGAGGCCGACGATGATATCAGCCTCGCCGCGCTCGAGCATGGCATAGCGGGTGAAGGCTTCCTTCACCAGGCGGAAAGTGACGGTCTTGATCTTGGGCGAACCATCCCAATAGCCCGGATTGGCCTCATAGCGATTCCATTCCGCCGCCTGCATGCCGGCGAACTTGAACGGGCCGGTACCGATCGGCGCATCCTGGAAGCCCTTGGGGCCGACTTTTTCGTAATAAGCCTTGGGCACGATGCCGACCAGCGGATAGCGCGCCGAGGTGAAGAAGGCCGGCCAGGGGCCCTTGAGGCGGAAGCGCACATGATCCGGCGCCACGGCATCAATGCCATCGATCAGCTCGACAAAAGCCTGGCGATATGAGTGGGTGTTCCCGGGTTGGATGATGCGTTCATACGTGAACTTCACATCCTCGGCGGTCAGCGATTCGCCGTTATGGAATTTCACGCCCTTGCGCAGCTTGAAATCCATCTGCTTGCCATCAGGCGTGACTGTCCAGCTTTCCGCCAGACCCGCGACCTTGCCGTTCGGCCCAAGATTGAGCAGGCCGTCAAAGATCATGTCGTAGGTGGCGAAGTCGGTGGTGGCGATCATCAGGATCGGATCGAATTGCTGCCGCAGGATCGGCTGAGCAATCACCAACTCTCCCTTTGGCTGCGCCGCGGATGGCATCGACGGCAGCCAAGCTGCGGCCAAGGCAAACGCGCCAAGCCACAGACCACGGCGGAGCCGCTGTGTTGTACTCTGCATTTTTTATTTCCTCCCAACTGGTTCCAGCGAAGCGTGATATGCCCAGCCAATCGTGTCAATCTAAAATGCTCAATATTGCTATATTGTTGTTATAGCAAGTGAGCAATTTTAGGCTGACAGGTGAGCAAATCTTTGTCTCGCTCACCTCAGGTGGCAGGCAGCCCAGTGACGCGGGGCCACTTCACGGAAGGCCGGTGATTCGCTGCGGCAGCGGTCAGTGGCCAACGAACAGCGGGTATGGAAACGGCAGCCACTGGGCGGCGAAACCGGGCTCGGGATATCGCCCGGCAGAATGATTCGTGCCTTGCGCGCCTTGCGCGGATCCGGCCGCGGCACCGCCGAAAGCAGGGCTTCGGTGTAAGGATGCTGCGGATTCTCGAACAGCGCATCGCAATCGGCGATCTCTACGATGCGGCCCAGATACATCACCGCCACCCGATGGCTGATATGGCGCACCACGGACAAATCATGGGCAATGAACAGGTAGGAGAGCCCGAATTCCTGCTGCAGGTCGGTGAGCAAATTGATCACCTGTGCCTGCACAGAAACATCGAGCGCCGAAACCGGTTCGTCGCCAACAATGAGCTGCGGCCCGAGCGCCAGGGAGCGCGCAATACCGATGCGCTGGCGCTGGCCGCCGGAGAATTCATGCGGATATTTGGTCATTTGATCAGGACGCAGGCCGACGCGGGCAAACAATGCCGCCACCCGCTCCTCGATCTCGGCCTCGCTGGCCGTGCCATGCACTTCCAGCGGCTCGCCAACGATCTCCCCCGCCGTCATGCGCGGATTTAATGACGAAAACGGGTCCTGGAAGATGATCTGCATCTTGCGGCGGTATGGTTGCATCTCGCCATGGGAGAGCGGCACCAGATCGACGCCCTCATAGCGGATCGCGCCCTCGGTTGGTTCGATCAGGCGCAGAATGCAGCGGCCAATGGTGGATTTGCCACTGCCGCTCTCGCCCACCAGACTCAGGGTTTCACCATGGCCAATGGCAAAACTGACGCCATCCACCGCCTGTACCACCTTGGGATTGCGGTCAAACATCCCGCCATCGATGGGAAAATGCTTCTTCAGATTCTCCACCACCAGCAGCGGTTCTCCGCTGCCGGTCGCTGTCGCCGCCGTCACCATCGCTTGCCCGCCACCCTTACTCATGACACCTGCCCTGCGGCCATTTCCGGTACATTCCAGCAGGCCACCCAATGGCCCTGTTTCTTCTGAGCCAATGGCGGATCGGCCTCATGGCATTTCGCCGTTGCAGCAGCGCAACGTGGCGCAAAGGCACAGCCGTTGGGCAATTGATGCAGCGCCGGCACCGTGCCCTCGATGGCATTCAGCCGCGGCCGCTTGCCGGCTTCGGTGCCAGAAACATCAAGATCGGGAATCGCCTTCAGCAGGCCGCGCGTATAGGGATGCAGCGGCGTATCGAACAGCGACAGGACACTGGCTTCTTCGACCTTGCGCCCGGCATACATCACCGCCACACGGTGCGCCACTTCGGCAATCACGCCGAGATCATGGGTAATCATGATGATAGCGGTACCCAGCATCTGCTGCAGCCGCTGCATCAACTCCAGAATCTGCGCCTGAATTGTCACATCCAAAGCCGTGGTCGGCTCATCAGCGATCAAGACCTTGGGGTTACAGGCCAGCGCCATGGCAATCATGGCGCGCTGCCGCATGCCGCCAGAGAACATGTGCGGATAGGCATCAATACGCCGTTCAGCCTCGGAAATCTGCACCAGGCGCAGCATTTCGATGGCACGATCGCGCGCCTCGCGCGGCGAAACGGCTTCATGCATCAGGATGGTTTCGACGATCTGCTGGCCGATGGTGAGCACTGGATTCAGTGCGGTCATCGGTTCCTGGAAGATCATCGCGATGTCGCCGCCACGCACCCGCCGCATCTCACCCTCGGCAAGATCGGCAAGGTTGCGCCCTTCATAGAGTACGCGGCCACCGGCAATACGGCCCATGCGCGGCGGAATCAGGCGCAGAATCGAAAGCGCAGTAACACTCTTGCCACAGCCTGATTCGCCAACGAGGCCCAAGGTCTCGGCGTGACGCAATTCCAGATCCAGGTCGCGCACAGCCGTAACCGCACCTCGACGGGTGAGGAACTCGGTCCGCAGGCCCTCGACACGCAAAACGGTTTCGCCGGCTCGGCCCGGCATACTGGATTCAGCCTCGACCGACACCATGCCCAAGTTTTGTTTCCTCCCACGGATACAATTTCTCACCCGGATTATATCTATTGCGTTTTATTGTACCTACTAATATTGATACACATAGGCAAGACCCGAGGCAAACAGATAAACGGGTATAGGGAGAAGGAGGGAACAATGTCCAATGGTGCATTTTACCTGAGGGCGTCCTCAGTTGCTTTGCTGGCCGGCTTGGGTCTGGCTCTGGCAGCCGGCGGCAATGCCGCCCTGGCGCAGCCCAAGGGCGATGTGGTGATCGCCATGCCGCAGCTGAACCAGCAATTCGACCCCACGGCGATGGTCGGGGCCACACCCCATATGGTCTACGACTATCTCTTCGATGGCCTGGTGAACCAGGGTCCCGAAGGCAAGGTCCCGGCACTCGCAGAAAGCTGGACCATCAGCGCCGACGGCCTGCAGATCGATTTCCACCTGCGCAAAGGCGTGAAATTCCACAATGGCGACGCATTCACCGCCGATGATGTGAAGTTCACCTTCGACCGCGTCATGGCGCCAGGCAGCACCCATGCCTATGGCCGCGGCTTCACCGAATCGGTGGAGCGGATCGAAGTGGTGGATAGCCATACCGCACGCTTCGTATTGAAGCAGCCCTGGCCCGCCTTCTTCACCACGGCACGCTACGCGCTGACCCCGATTGCGCCCAAAGCCTATTATGAGAAGGTCGGCGACAAAGGCTTCCAGGATAAGCCGATCGGCACCGGGCCGTTCTTCCTCAGTGCCATTCAGGCTGGCGAATTCACCAAATTTGAGGCCAATACCAGCTACTGGGGTGGCGCATCCAAGGTGAAGACCGTGACTCAGCGCCTGGTGCGCGAGCCCTTCACCCGCTACGCCATGCTGGAGCGCGGTGAAGCCGATATCGTCACCGGACTTACCGGCCCTCTGCTGGAGCGCATTCGCGGCAACCCGACGGTAAAGGTGTATCTCGCGCGTTTCAGTGGCACTGCGGGCATCCAGTTCAATAAAGATGTGTTTCCCGAAGCGGAAAATCGCAATGTCCGCCTGGCGGTAGCACATGCCATCAACCGCAAGGAAATCGCGGAAAAAATCCAGGCTGGTGTCTGCGAACCCGCTACCAGCATCATCTCGCCTGGCACCTATGGCTATTATGATGGCCTGCCGCAGATCTCCTATGATCCTGAAAAAGCCCGTTCGTTGCTGCGCGAAGCGGGCATCAAACCGGGTCACAAGGTGACGTTCACCGTGCAGACCGAATCCTTTGTTGCAGTGCCAAATGCGCCTCAGGTGCTGGAAGCGATTGCCGGCAATCTGGAATCCGTTGGCTTCAGCATCGAGCGCAAAAACCTCGATAATGCTGCCTGGATTGCGCTGATGCGCAGCAAGAAGCCCACCGGGATCTTCTATACGCCGATCTCGCTGCCCGATGATGGCGGCGAGGTAATCAATTCCTATTTCGTTTCATGGTCTGGCTGGACAGCGCAAAGCATCAAGCGGCCGGAATATGACGAATTGTTCAAGGCGCAGCTCAAAACCTCCGATCCGAAGCAGCGCATCGCCCTGCTGCAGAGCTTCGTGAAGCAGGAATTCGAGAATTTCGAGCATGTGCCGCTGCTGTGGTGTCATACGCCATTTGCCGCCAACACCAAGCGGATCAAATCCTGGGTACCGCCAATGGGCAGTGGCTATCACATGGACATGAAGCGTATCGAGCTGGTGCAATAATCCCAGTTGCCTGAGGAGATGGTCCAGTGTCGTTGTCTTTCGTCCTAGAAAGAGTGCTTCAGGCAGTTGTCACCTTGCTGATGCTGAGCGTGATCGTGTTTGGCTTGGCTCGCCTTACCGGTGATCCAGCCAGCCTGATGGCACCAATGGAAGCAACGGAAGCGGACCTGGCCAATCTCCGCGCTTCGATGGGCTTGGACAAACCACTGCCGGTGCAATACTGGATATTCGTTTCCAATGCCGTGCAGGGCGATTTCGGCGATTCGATCAAGTGGAACCGTCCGGCGGCCGAAATGATCGTGGAGCGTTTCCCGGCCACGCTGATCCTGTCACTGGCAGCAATGGTGTTCGGCCTGTTGCTGGCGATTCCGGTCGGCATCCTCTCGGCAGTGAAGCGCGATACCTGGTTCGATAATGTCGGCAAGATTATCGCCCTGATCGGCCAGAGCATGCCCACCTTCTGGTTCGGCATCCTGCTGATCCTGGTGTTTTCGCTGCATCTCCGCCTGCTTCCCACATCGGGCTATGGCATCGGCACCCATATGATACTGCCGACCGTGACGCTGGGTTTCTTCGTTGCCGCCTCGATCATGCGCATCACACGTTCCGCGATGCTGGATGCCCTGGAAGCCGATTATGTGCGCACCGCCCGCAGCAAGGGCGTGCCGGAATGGCGCATCATCCTGGTACACGCCCTGAAGAATGGCGCCATCCCGATCCTGACCATCACCGCCTTGCAGGCGGCAACGATCCTGCGCGGCGCCGTGGTTACTGAAACCGTGTTCGCCTGGCCCGGCATCGGCAAGGTGGCGATCGACGCCGTCTATGGCCGCGATTTCCCGCTGGTGCAAGCTTCGGTGATGTTCATGGGCGTGGTGTTCCTCGCTGTCAATCTGCTGGTCGATATCGCCTATCTCGCTCTCGACCCCAGAATCAGCTACAAGAAGAAGTAGGCGTCATGTCCGGTATCGCCAGCCGCCGTTCGCACGGCCTGCTCACCCGCTTCGCCCGGTTGCTGCCGTTGCTGCGCTCCGGCTCGGCCATCTTCCTGCTGCTGGTGTTGTTCTCGGCCGTTTTTGCCGATGTGATCGCGCCCTATGATCCGCAGAAGCAGAACCTCGCCAATCTGCTCAGCCCGCCCTCCTGGCAGCATATCATGGGCACCGATGCCCTCGGCCGAGACATCTTCAGCCGCATGCTCTATGGCGGTCGCGTCTCGCTGATCGTCGGCCTCAGTTCAGTGGCAGTGGCAATGGTATTCGGTGTGCTGCTCGGCATCACCGCTGCCATGGCACGCCCCGCCATCGGCGAAACCATCATGCGCATAGCCGATCTCTGCCTGGCGCTGCCGGGCGTGCTGATCGCCCTGGCCGTAGCCGCCACGGTCGGCCCCAGCCTGATCAATGTGGTGCTGATCATTGCCATGCTCTATTGGGCGCAATTCGCCCGCATGGTGCGTGGTGAAGCGCTCTCAATTCGCGAGCGTGACTATGTGCAGGCGGCGCGCGCCATCGGTTGCGGGCCGTTGCGAATCCTGTGGCGCCATATCCTGCCCAATCTGGTGAACACCATCATCGTGCTGGCCACGCTGGAAGTGGCGGCGGCGATTCTGCTCGAATCCACTCTCTCCTTCCTTGGCGTCGGCGTGCCGCCGCCAACCCCCACCTGGGGCATCATGATTGCCGAGGGACGCTCCTATGTGGAACTGGCCTGGTGGTCGGTCACCTTCCCCGGCCTGGCGCTAATGCTGACGGTGCTTTCCGCCAACCTGCTTGGCGATGTGCTGCGTGATCGTCTGGATCCGAAGTTCCTCGAACGGCAGTAACCGCCCCCAATAAAAAAACACAGGAGGACCTGCATGAGCATCAGCAACAGTATCCGGGTGGAGCAATTGGCCCCCGCCATCGGCGCCGAAATCACCGGCATCGACCTTGCCGCAGGGGTGGATGACGCCGCCTTCGGCCGCATCCATGATGCGCTGATGGCGCACCAAGTGATCTTCTTCCGCGACCAGACCATCAATCCCGATCAGCAGATGGCGCTGGCTGAACGCTTCGGCAAACCGCTCTATTCCAAGAAGCTGAAGCATTATGGTGACAAATACGATTCGATGTCGCTGCTGGAGAATGACGGCAGCAAGGTCGCGGTCGGCTCGATCTGGCATGCCGACAACACCGATTTCGAGGAACCGCCGCTGGGTTCGCTGCTGTTCTGCGAAGTGGCACCGCGCGTCGGCGGCGATACCATCTGGGCGAGCATGTACGCCGCTTATGAGGCACTGTCCGAGCCAACCCGCAATTTCCTCGACGGCCTCTCCGCGCTGCATGACAACTCCAATGTCCAGCGCCGGTATGCCGGCAAAGAAATTCTGAAAATGGACGGCACGGATGTCGCCATGCCAGCTGAGCATCCGGTTGTGCACCGCCACCCGGTAACCGGCCGCAAGGCGCTGTTCGTCAATGCCAACTACACCCAGCGCATCGTCGGCATGAGCGATATCGAAAGCCGGCACATCCTGCAGATGCTCTACGAACACTGCCAGCGGCCGGAATTCCAAGTCCGCTTCCGCTGGCATTCCGGTTCGCTGGCGATCTGGGACAACCGCTGCACCCAGCATCACGCACTTGATGATTACAACGAACTGCGCCGCATGCGGCGGGTGCAATTGGCCGGCAGCAAGCCGATGCGTTGATTTTGGTTCCGTTACCGCTTCGCCTCCCCAGACAAACAACAAAAAAACGTCCATTGCCATGCTGGCTATCAGCACAAGACAACTGCTTTCCTATCTGCCCGGCCTCATAGCCACGGGTGCTATCGCCGGCATAGCCTTCAGCATCGCGCCGATGCTGAACCGCATGGTGAGTCCGCTGATCCTTGCCATCCTGATCGGCGTAGCCATCCGTGCCGTGGCCGGACCGATACCCCTACTCAAGGCTGGTGGCGTTTTTGCGCAGAAGAAACTGCTGCGCTTCGCCATCATCCTGCTCGGATTGCAGATATCGGTAAGCCAGTTGCTAGAACTCGGTCTGAGTGGCCTTGCCATTGTGCTGCTGGTGGTGGCCGCCACGATGGTGCTGATGATCTGGCTGGCGCGTTGGTTCGGTGTCGATCCGCGGCTCGGCGCGCTGATCGCCGCCGGCACCTCGATCTGTGGCGCCTCGGCAGTGATTGCGGCCGGCACCGTGGTGCAGGGCCGCGATGAAGATGTCGCCTACGCACTCGGCATCGTCACGCTGTTCGGATCGGTGGCGATGTTTGTCTACCCACTGCTGCAGCCGATGCTGGAATTGAGCGCACGGGAATATGGCGTCTGGGCCGGTGCCAGCATCCATGAAGTAGCGCAGGTGGCCGCAGCCACCTATCACGCCAGCGCTGAAAGCGGCGAATATGGCCTGATCACCAAGCTGGCGCGGGTAATCCTGCTGGCGCCGATGCTGGTGCTGCTGGGCTATTGGGTCAATGGCCGCGGCGGCGACTATGCGCAGACCGTGCCGTTCCCCTGGTTCGTGGTCGGCTTCGTGGCAATGATCGGCGTCAACTCGGTTTTCACCCTGTCGCCCGATATCAAATTCCAGATGGCAAGGATTTCCAGCTTCCTGCTCACCGTCGCCCTGGCCGGTCTGGGCCTGGAACTGCATCTGCGCGGCCTGATGGCTGCCGGCGCCCGCCCCTTGCTGGTCGGCGCGCTCGGCACCCTATTCATCACTTTGCTGTCGCTTGGGCTGCTGCTGGCGCTGCGTTAAACGCCTTCGCTCACCAGTTCCTCGCGCTCCAGGCTCGGCGCCAGCAGGCGGGAACCGATATTGACCAGCGACGAGCTGGTGGTGGGCGGCGACACCGAATAGGCGCGCACGTCGCGATGCATGCGCTCCAGCGGCGCCGAGCGCAGCATGCCGCGTCCACCGCAAAGCTCCAGCGCTTCGCTGGTGATCTGCAACACCTTCTCAATGACCGAGACATGAGCCATCGCCGCGAAGCTGGCACATTCATCGGGATCGGACAGACCGGCCAGCGCCGATTGCCAGGCTTCGGCAGCGCGGAACAGCAAGGCCGAAGCCTCCTGACGCCGCATATGCAACTGCGCCACGCGATACTGCATTACCGGGTCTTCGCCAGCCTTCACCTTGTCGCGCACATACTCGACCAGGAATTCAAAGGCGGCATCGCCAATGCCGAGATAGACCGCGGCACGGCCAACCAGGAAGCTGCCGGCCAGAATCGAAGTGAAATAGGCATTCGGCTGGTGCAGGCCTACCACATCGGCCTCAGGTACGAACACATCCTCGATCACGATATCGTCGCTGGCAGTGCCACGCATGCCCATGGCATCCCAGCTCGGCTGCACTGATAGGCCCGGGCTGCCGCGCCGCAGCACCGGATGCACAAGGCCGCCGCTGCTGCCATCGGGCCGCACCAGTTCAGCGAAAATGAAGAAGCGGTCGGCAACCGTGGAATTGGAGATGAACAGCTTGCGCCCGGAAACCCGCACACCGCCCGGCACCTGATGCGCAAAGGTGGTGCGCGCCTTGGCCGTGGTTTCAGCCGTCGCCCGCACCTTGGCGGCACTGGCCACCTGGCGGCGCTGCGTATAGTTCGCCGGCTCGCTGCCGCCGGAACACCAGATAGCACCCTGCATCGCTTCCCGGGTAAAGCGCTCCACCTGTTCGGGTGTGCCCAGTTCCTCCAGCATTGACATACAATGGCCCCAGATCTGGAACACCTGGCCGGTATTGCCGCAGGCTCGCGATAGCGCCCGCACCGCAGCCGCCCAGGCCACCGGATTTTCATGCAAGCCCCAGCCCAGGCCGCCCTGGCTACTGGAAATCGGGATGCGCAACCAGCCGCGCTCCGCCAGCAAGGCGAAATTCTCCGATGGGAAACGGTTCTCCCGGTCCCAGCGCGCAGCCGTGGCGGTAAAACTGGTCTTGGCGAAATCGGCAAAGTCGGCCAATGCCCGCCGCGTCGCCTCATCCAGAGCCTGTGAGCCAGGCTCGCCGGGATGACGCCGTGCCGCCGCTTCGGCGGGCCCAATCTTGTTCAACTGCCCCATTTTTATATCCCTACTCGCTTCCCACCATTGCTTATTGGATCAATTAAGCCATTTTGGGCAAATTGATGCAATAATAATAGTTACAATAATGGCAAAGCGAATCGGGCTGGTGGCGGACGGGCCCTAGCGGATGAATTCAGCCGATGGATGGGCGCGCGGATAACCGCGCAGATACTGCAGGAAGCGGGCGAGTGAACGATCACCCGGCGTCAGCATGCCTTCGCGGAAGCTGATGCCGTCGAGCAGCTCCCAGTCTTCCGAGATGGTGCGCTTGCTCACGACCAGCAGATTCTCAAGCTGCTCCTGCGCCTGCGGCCCTTTCAGCACCACATTGCAATTGAACACCATGTTATGGCCGGGGCGCGGCAGGCCGAAGCCGGTGATGGTGCCGCGCCAGAAGTCGCCATACTTGCCCCAGCGATAGAAGATGCTGGTGCCACGGATGGCGGCGGTATTCTCCATCTGCACATTGCCCTGGTGCAGCGCCTTGTAGGGGAACTCGACGCCATAATCATGCCAGATCATCAGTTCATGCGGGTCGGAGACCTGGAACTGCATCTTGTGCACGACCTTGAGATGCTGGATATCCGGCGTGTTGGCGGCGAATACCCAGGGGTCGGAGCGGAGCGGCCGTTCCGCCTTGTAGTTCAGCATCTCAAGCTGATCATCGGGATAGGGAAAATCCGGCAATTCAAACAGCGGTTCCTCGCCGTTGAACACCCAGATGATGCCATAACGCTCACGGGTCGGGAATTTGAACAGGCAGGCGCGCGGCGGTGGCCGATCGCCGATGCCGGTTTTCACGCATTTGCCGGTGGCATCATATTCCCAATGATGGAAGGCACATTGAATACGGCCATCAACGATACGGCCCGCCGAAAGATCGGCGCCGACATGCGGGCAATAGGCGCTGAACGCCACCACCGTACCGCCGGGTTCGCGGTAGGCCACGATGCGGCCATCGAGGAAATCGATGCCAAGGGGCCGCTCGGCATGCAGTTCGGTAGCCAGCGCCACCGGGAACCAAGATTGCGAGAAAACACCATTCTCGCCCTCCGCCGGCAAGCGGCGGGAGGCGAGGCTGCCGCGCTTGGGCGGCGGGTTCGGGCTGCTGGTCTGATCCGCCATGGTGTTCCGCTCCGCTGTATCTAGTCGCGCTGGATCAGCTCGATCTTGTAGCTGTCCGGGTCCTCAATGAAAGCAATCACCGTGGGGCTGAACTTCATCGGGCCGGGCGCGCGGGTGATCTTCACGCCGAAATCCGCCAGCTCGGCGCAGGTGGCATAGATATCGCGCACCGCGATGGCGATATGGCCATAGGCGGTGCCGATTTCGTAGCCTTCGGCATTGTCCCAGTTATGGGTCAATTCCAGCACCGTATTGTCGCTTTCATCACCATAGCCGATGAAGGCCAGGGTGAACCGCCCGGAGGGATAATCCTGCCGGCGCAGCAGGCGCATGCCGAGCGCACCGATATAGAATTCCAGCGACTTCTGCAGGTTCTTCACCCGCAGCATGGTATGCAGGATACGCACCGGCCGTTGCGCCAGCCGGTACGGCACCTCCACCACTTCCGCTTCATCCGTATTGTAATCCATCGATCATCCTCCCCGGGCGGGGCTGTTTACTTCACCGCAATCGCTTCGATCTCGACCTTCCATTCCGGCTTCACCAGGCCGGAAACATAGACCAGCGTGGACGCCGGCTTATGGCCCTTCAGCACATCCTTGCGGATATCGACGAAAGCCGGATAATCGGCGCGGTCAACCAGGAAGATGGTGGTCTTGACCACGTTGTTCAGGGTCATGCCGGCATCGGCCAGGATGGCTTCGATATTGCTCCAGACCTGGCGGGTCTGGGTCGCGAAATCCGGCGAGCAGACGCCCTTGGCATCAATGCCGATCTGGCCGGAAATGTAGAGCGTTTCCTTACCGCCCACATCGAGCATGCCGTTGGTATAGGCCGCGGGTGCGCCGCCCATCGATTCCGGATTGATCGCCTTCACAGTCATAACAATCTCCTTCGTGTTGTACTGTTCGTATGCACTTTACTCCCCGCACCCTCAGTGGCGTGAGTGAGCAATTCTCCGTCTAGGCCCATGGATGGTTGGGGCCTGTTTCATGCGGTTTCCGCCTGAGTGGAGGCACGCGGGCGCCCGCCATCCCAGAACACCACCTTGGCCTGCACGATGCGGATTACCGTGGTTGCCACGATGCCGACGAATGCCAGCGAGATGATGGCGGCAAACATGGTGGCGACATCGAAATTCAACGTGGAGGACTGGATCAGATAGCCCAGCCCCTTCTGCGCCGCGATGAATTCGGCAACCACGGCACCGATCAGCGCCAGCACTACGGAAATCTGCAGACCCGCGAAGATGGAACTGGCTGCCGTCGGCAGCTTGACGTTGAAGAAGATCGACAGGCGCGGCGCCCGGAAGGCGCGATAGAGATCGAGCAGATCCTGATTGGCGGCGCGCAAGCCGGTAACGCTGTTAACGAAGGTGGGGAAGAAGCAGATCAGCGACACCATGACGATCTTCGAAGCCGGGCCGAAGCCGAACCAGACGATCAACAAAGGCGCCAGGGCCGCCTTGGGCATGGATTGCAGGCTGATGATGAAGGGATAGACCAGGCGATCAATGATGCGTGATTCCGCCACCAGCGCGCCAAGCACCAGTGCGGCCGTACAGCCGGCAAAATAGCCCACCACCATTTCATACAGGGTGATGCCGAGATGCGGCCAGAAGCGACCGCCGGCATAGCCGATCCACAATGTCTTGGCCACATCCAACGGCCCTGGCAGCAGATAGGCCGGCACCGAAAACCAGTTGATCGCATTGTGCCAGAAAACGAAGAACAGCGACATCGAGAGCACGGGCAGGCCGTATTGCAGGAATCCATTCTTCATGGTCAGCGCACTCCTTGTATCAATCGATGGCGCCATGGCTGCCGAACAGCCCGCGCAGATGATTGCAGATGGCGGCAAATTGCGGCTCGCCCATCGACTGGACACGGCGCGGACGCGGAATATCCACGGCAATGATTTCCATCACCTGGCCCGGGCGCGGTGACAGCACGATGATGCGGTCAGCCAGGAACACGGCCTCGGGAATCGAATGGGTGATGAACAGCACCGACTTCCGCGCCTTCCACCACAATGACTGCAATTCCAGGGTCATATGCTCGCGCGTCATCGCATCCAGCGCGCCGAAAGGTTCGTCCATCAGCAGCAGGGTCGGGTCATGCACCAAGCCGCGCGCGATGCCGACGCGCTGCTGCATGCCGCCGGAAAGCTCATAGGGATGGTGCTGGGCGAATTTCGCCAGCCCCACCAGTTCCAGCAATTCCTCGGCCCGCCTGCGACCGGCTTCCAGCGGCAGCTTCAGGCTGCGGATCGGCACCAGCACATTTTCCAGCACTGTCTTCCACGGCAGCAAGGTCGGCTGCTGGAATACGATGCCAACATCCTGGCGCGGCCCATCCACCAGCTTGCCGCCCAAGGTGATCCGCCCCTTGGTTGGCGGTAGCAGGCCGGAAGCAATGCGCAACAGGGTGGATTTGCCACAGCCCGAGGGCCCCAGCACGGCAACGAACTCGCCATTGCCGACCTCGAGCGACACATCCTGCAAAGCCGTCAGGTTGCCGCGCGAGGAGGCATAGGTGACGGTGAGGCCATCGACAACGAGATGGCCTTCACCGGTATTGACTGGCGTAGCGTTCACTTCCACGCCTTTGCCTTGGCTTCGACGGCAGCCGGATCGAACTTGTTGTATTCCGGCACCAGGGCATTGGTGTAGAGCGAGCTGAGCGGGATATTCTCATCGGTTACCTCGCCGCCAGCCTTCAGGGCCGCGATCAGCACGGTCCAGTCACGTTCGGCATATTCACCCCAGCGCTTCGGCTGGCCCGGCGCGAAATAGCCAATATTCTCCATGCGCGGCACCATGATGGCGAGTTCCTTGCGCAGGATCTCCGCTTCCGTGCCCACCTTCGGCTTCTGCTCCGGGTAATGCTTCCAGAACGCCTTGAGGCAGCCCTCGTAATTGGCGATGCAGGCCACCGAACCCTTGGAAGCGGCGCGGCCGAAGCGGGCGATCAGGCCCGGATTATCCTTCAGCAACGCATCCGTCACCTCGAAGCCATGGCTGGAAACACCCTGGAACTGCGCCGGATATTCCAGACGGCGCAGCGGCGTGCCGGCCACTTCCAGCGAAGCATGGGCACTTTCCCACAGATTCAGCATTTGAATCTGATCCGAGCGCAGTGCCTCGAAAGCCTGCACGCCGAAGCCAACCGCCAACACCTTCACCTGATCCCACGGCACGCCAGCGGCAGCGAGGATGGCACGGGTGGTGTAGACATTGCCCGAACCGAGCGACACGATGCCGATGGTCTTGCCGCGCAGATCGGCCACGGTCTTTACCGGGCTGTTGGCGGTGACGGCGAATTCCCACACCGAATTGCGCAGGTAATTATAGACAAACTTGAGCGGGAAGTTGGCCTTGCCCGGCTGGCGCGCGATCACCAGCGGCTCAAGGCTGGCGCCGGCGGCCTGAATCTGGTTGCTCAGCAACTGGGGAATGATCACCGCCGAACCGGCCAGCGGCACCATCTGCATATCGATGTTCTCTTCGTCGAAATAGCCAAGTTCCTTGGCGAAAACGAAATTGGCAATCGCCGAACTGATCGCCGAAGGCACGCCATAGACGAACTTGTCCTTGGCCTGGGCCGCAGCATCGGTCAGGGCGGTTGACACCATGGCGGCGGCGCCAATGGCCATCACACCCAGTTTGCGGAACGACTTCGACTGCATCATCTCTGCTTCTCCTTTGCTGCTGATTCGATCAATGCACCGCAGGCCCGGCCGCGATGACGGCCAGGCTACGGGCGACAAGTGTTTGCAAGAGCGGCACCTTGGCGGCGTTCTCGCGCAGCGGCAGCGCGCCATCGGCACAATGGGCGGCGGCCTCCTGGATCGCGGCATCCGTCATGCGCTGGTCCAGCAGGCGGCTTTCCACGCGCATGGCACGCATCGGCAGCGGTGCCACGCCGCCAAAGGCCATGCGCAAACTGCGCAAGATGCCATCGCTATCGACTTGTGCAGCCACCGCGACACTGGCCTCGGCGAAATCACCGCGCCACATGGCGAATTTCTCGAAATACTGGCGCATCCCGGCCGCAGCCAGCGGCAGATGCAACGCCACCAGAATCTCATCGGCTGCCAGCGTGGTTTCACCGGACCAGCGGTAGAAATCCTCCAGGGCGATGAAGCGCGTGCCCTGTGGCCCCAGAGCCTCGGCACGGGCGCCCAGCGCCACCAGCATCGGTGCTGCATCGGCCACGCAGGGCGCGGCACAGCGGCCCGCGCCCATGATAGAATGATGCCGGCTGTCGCCGAGCACCGCATAGCAGGGGCAGGTGGCGCCACCATGCTTGTAGCATTGCTTGGCGGAGCGGAAGAACCAGCAGCGCTTTTCCTGGCAGAGATTGCCGCCCAGCGTCGCGACATGGCGAATCTGCTGCGTCGCGGTCTGGCGCAGGCCCTCGGCCAGCATCGGGAAATGCCGCCGCACCAGGGGATCGCGGATGATCGTGGAAAGCGTGGTGCCAGCCCCGATGCGCAGGGCATCACCCTGTTCGGCAATGCCACGCAGGGCCGCGATGCCACTGATATCGATTACCAGGCGGGGCGCATAGACACCCTGGCGCATGCCGGGCTGCAAGTCGGTGCCGCCGGCCATCAGCTTGGCTTCGCCCTTGGCCTCGGCCAGCAGGGACAGCGCCACGCCGATCTCACGCGCCGCTACGAATTCGCTCTTTCGTGCCTGCTTCACCGGGCGACCGATGGCGGCGCCAAGTTTTTTCAAGCCAGGGAACAATACCGTGGGATAGAGCGCGCGGGCGGTGGCGACTTCCAGATTATAGGGCCGCGTCCAGGGCCGGGTCTGCGGCATCGGGCCATCGCGGCGCACCAATGCATCCAGGATTTTCTGTGGCGTGATCGGCAGGCTGGTGAACTGGATGCCGGTGGCATCGGTGATGGCATTGGCGATTGCCGCCACGGTCATGTTGATCGGATGCTCGCCGCCGGCCTTGGCGCCGAAGGGGCCATTCGGTTCATTCGTCTCAATGAAGGCCATTTCGATATTGGGCGTCTGGAAGATGCGCGGCACCTTGTAGCTGATCAGCGAGGCATTCACCGGCTCACCATCATCGAAAACCAGCTCCTCCTGCAAGGTCATGCCGATGCCTTGCAGAATCCCGCCCTGCACCTGACCTTCCAGCGCCAGCGGATTGATCACACGGCCGATATCCTGCACCGACACGATCTTCAGCACTGTAACAGCGCCAGTACCAGGATCGACCTCAACTTCCGCCGCCATGGCACCAAAGCCATAGGCCGGGGCGTAATGACCATAGCCGGTCTTGGGATCAGCGCGCGGCAATTCTATATCGTGGCGGCCCACCACCTTCAGCGGGCCTTCAACGGCGGCGAATTCAGCCAGGCTCATGCGGCGCGAATTGTCACCGCGCAGGCCGGCAATGCCATCGCGGAAATCGATATCCTCGGGCGCGGCATCCCAGCGGTCGGCCAACCTCGCCTTGATCGCGGCCACCAGTTCCTTGCCGGCAACAATGGCGGCGGCACCGCTGACAAAGGTGACGCGTGACGCGGCGCTGCCGAGATCGTCCGGGGCATTCTCGGTATCCATATGCAGCACATCGAAGCAGCCGAGGTCGACATCCATCGCCTCGGCGGCGAATTGTGCCAAAACAGTATTCTGCGACGTGCCGCAATCGGCGGTCTGGGTGCCGAGCAGGATGCGGCCATCGGGGCGCAGTTCCAGCGACACATTGGCGAAATTGCCTTCCGGGTAGAGCACGCCGACACTGGGATTGATCATCGCGGCGATGCCGAGGCCACGCCACGGCTTTTGCTCCTTGCTTTTCTCCGCCCAGCCGATGCGGCGGCCGGCCTCCGCAATACACTCGGCCATGGCGCAGCTGCCGATATGCCAGCCGAGCGGCGTGGTATCGCCCGGCCGGTTGGCAATCTGCATGCGGTATTCCAGGCGATCGCGGCCAAGCTTGCGCGCGGCCTCGTCGATCAGACTCTCGATGGCCCAGATGATCTGCGGCGCGCCCATGCCACGATAGGAGCCGCCAGGCACCTTGTTGGTATAGACCAGCTTGCCATCGAAGCCGGCAGCCCCGACGCGGTAGAGATTGCAGGTGCGCTGGCGCACAGCGGAAATGTAAGCCGGCCCCATCATGGTATAGGCGCCGTTATCGACATAATACTGCGTGCGGCGGCCCAGGATGCTGCCATCGGCGGCAACCGCCATCGATACCGTCATCTTTTTCGGATGATCGGTCTTGCCGCTGATGAATTCCTCGCGCCGGTCGAGCACGATGCGTACCGGCTTGCCGGTCTTGAACGCAAGCAGGGCAGCCACCGCGACCGGCTCGGGCGATTGCGATTTACCGCCGAAGCCGCCACCAATGCCGGAAGCGCGGATCACTACCTGCTGCAATGGCAGGCCCAGCACATGCGCCACTTCCTTGCGAGCGAAGAACGGCGCCTGGCTGCCGGTCCAGATCTGCATCTGGCCGCTTGCCGCATCATACTCGGCGACGACGGCATTGGTTTCCATGCAGATCGGCGCCACCGCGCCATGGGAAAAAGTATTGCTGACCACCACGGCGGCATCGCGGAAGGCGGCATCGAGATCACCAAACACCGCTTCCGCATGCTGCGCCACATTGGCCGGCAGGGTCTTGCGCGGATGCAGCAGCGGCGCATCTTCGGCCAATGCGTCCTCCGGCTCGAAAACGGTGGGCAGGATTTCATACTCGATGCGGATCGCTTGCAGGGCCGCGCGCGCCTGCTCCAGGCTTTCGGCGGCCACAGCCGCCACATCCTCGCCCTTGTAGCGCACGGTATCGAAAGCCAGCGGATAGCGGTCGGCATAGACAGCGCCGAAATTGATATATTGCCCGCCGGGATAATCGCGGCCGCAGACCACGGCCTGTACGCCCGGCATGGCGGCAGCCGCGCTCAGATCAATCGACTTGATGCGCGCATGGGCGTGCGGGCTACGCAGGATCAGGCCATGCAGCATGCCGGGCCGCACGATATCCTGGGTATAGGCAAGCTGGCCGGTGGCCTTGGCTTCGGCATCCAGGCTCGGCATGCGCCGGCCGATATGGCGGAAATGCTCGGTCATTCCGCGGCACCGCGGCGCAACGCATCCACGGCTTCGAGCAGTTTCACATAACCGGAACAGCGGCAGATGTTGCCCTGCAATGCTTCCAGCACCGCCATCTCTTCCGGTTGAGGATCAGCAGAGAAAAGCGCGAATAGCGACATTGTGACGCCCGGCGTGCAATAGCCGCACTGAAAAGCGCCAAAGTCTTTTAAAGTTGCCTGAATTGGATGCAGCGCACCATCGCGCGACAGGCCTTCGATGGTAGTAACCTCTGCGCCATCAATACGATGCAGCGGCAGCAGGCAGGAACAGACTGCATCGCCGTTCACCACGATGGTACAGGCGCCACATTCCCCGTTGCCGCAGCCGATCTTGGTTCCTTTTAGATCAAGCACATCGCGCAGAAAGGCCGCCACAGCCATGCGCTGTTCGCCGCGCAGCTTCACGGCAGCATTGTTGATGCGGGTTTCACCCCAGGCATCATCGATTGTTGCGCAGGACGTGATGGATACGGCTGGTTGCAAACGTCTTACCTCGCTGTTGCAGCAAGGCTCCGTTATTGTGACATCTGCCGCAACCAAATAATATTTGGCCTTACCCCAACCCTGGCCCCAACAGAGACTGGAGTTCGTGCATGCGCCGCAAACTTCCGCCGCTCAATGCACTGAAGGCATTCGAGACCGCCGCGCGCGTCGGCAGCTTCGCGAAAGCTGCGCAGGAATTGCTGGTGACGCAGACCGCCGTCAGCCATCAGGTGAAGATCCTGGAGCAGTTTCTCGACTGCACCTTGTTTCAGCGCTTGCCGAATGGTCTGGTACTGACGCCGGAAGCCAAGACCATCCTGCCGCTGGTATCGCAGGGCTTCGACCTGTTCGAGGAAGCCGTGTGGCTGCTGCCAAAGGGCAAGGTGGCGGAAACCGATATCCTGGTGATCAGTGCACTGCCTTCCTTCACCCAGGAATGGCTGCTGCCGCGCCTGGTGCAGTTCCGCGCCGCCCATCCGGAAATCGATGTGCTGGTACAGACCGATTACCGCATGGTGGATCTGGCCGCCGACACGGTGGATATCGCCATCCGCTTCGGGCGCGGCGATTTCGGCGAAGACCTGGATGTGGCCCTGCTGGCCAATGAGACCGTGACGCCGGTCTGCAGCCCGTCCTTGCTGCAAACAGAAGCCACCAAGCCGCTGGAGCGCCACGACCTGGCCAAGTTCACCCTGCTGCATTCATCGGTGCGCATGGTACACGAACCCTGGATTTCCTGGGCGCCCTGGCTTGAGGAAATCAAGGTGAAGCAGAAGGCCAACGCCCAGGGGCCGAAATACAGCGACCCGCTTCTGATCCTGCGCGCCGCCAGTGCCGGCGGCGGCATGGCGCTGGGCCGCTCCATGCTGATCCAGGATCATCTTGCCTCGGGCCGGCTGGTGAAGCCCTTCCCCGATTGGGAGAAGCCGATCCTGTCGTCCTACTATGTCGTCTCAAGCAAGAAAAAGACGAAGCTGGACAAGGTGCGCATCTTCCGCGAATGGGTGCTGGAAGTGGCGCGTTCGGAAGAGCACGACCGCAACTTCGACCGCAGTTTCGGCCGTGCCTTCGCTTAATCCTTGAACTCGACTCCCTGCGTCTTGAGCCAATCCATCCAGCCCGGCATCCAGGGGCGATGCGGCCGCACCTTGTAATACGGAATCATCGGCTTGTAGTGATCGAAGGCATCACGCAGCATGTCCACCGCATCCGGTGCACCGGCACGCTTCGGCGCGAAATCCACCCGCAGATCGGTGCGGCCATAGGCCTCGGTATCATAGACAATCAGGCAGGATGAACGATGCCCGCCGGCATCGCCGCCGGCATCACGTCCCGCAGTGATCACCCGCATCAGGCGTTCCTCGAACAATTCGCCGGCACTGTCATGCCATGCCTTGTCCATGGCTGGCACCACCTGATCGGTGGTCAGCAAGTTGCCCATCACCAGATAGCCTTCGCCCGTGATGGCGGCGCTATGGACCTTGCACTCCTTGCCGGTATGCACTGCGGCACGGCCATGGCGATCGACCACGCCGATCTGGCGCCAGGCCCAGCCATCGTCGCTGCCCTCGATCTCCGCCAGCACCTTCTTCGGTGCATGACCGAGCGTCAGCAATTCGATCGCCAGCGGCCCGAGGCCCGGATCGGTGTAGGCCTGGCTGCTCACGGCGCCAACATTGGCGCGGATGAACGGGCAGCGCGCGCCCACCGATAGCGGGTTGGTGGCCTGCGCCACGCCCAGCAGGCCGGTTTCCATATCCCTTGCAACAACAGTAAAGGTCATCTCACTTCACTCCCATCAAACGCGCAGCCGTGCCGCCCAAGAATTCCATCCGCTGATCCATGGTCCAGAAGCCGGCATGCTTGCGGACGCTGTCCACTGCCTGCCGGTATTTGAATTTGTCCTCGAACCATGGCCAGTCCGTGCCCCACATCATCCGCCCGGTACCCACTGCATCGGCGACCTTACGGATACGGCCAAGATAGTTGGGGAACGGATACTCGGTTTCATCGTCCCAGATTTCACCGACAAAGCCGCAGCCCATGATCATTTTTTCATGTTTGTCGGCAATGCGGCGCACCTGATCCCAGCGTGGCGTGAGCGGATCGGCACAGCCGGCCTGCATCAGCACCAACGGCAGGCCGGGCAGCAGCTGCAACAGGCCGTCAAGCTGTTCGAGATATTCTTCAAGTGTATAGGAATCCGGCGGCCGCAGGGTCTGGAAGGACAGCAGCAGCACCTTGCCCTGCGCCATGATCTCGCGGCAGACGGCAATGAAAGCTTCATCCAGCAGGTTGACCTGGATGTAGGCGGCGAACACCTTCACACCCGAGGCGCCCTCGGCAAAATCGCGCCGCACCTGGGCCAGCACATCATGCCGCTTCGGGTTCTTCAGCGTGTTGAACCAGTAGAAGCGTTCGGGATAGCGGCGGAAGCCGAGCAGGCTGTATTTCCGGCCGCCGCTGTAATCCTCCAGATCAAAGCCCTTGCGGCTGCTGCCCCATTGGATGTCCTCGGCATCATAGCTGATCAGGAATGCCTTATCGACACCGGCATATTCCATCTCCGCCACCAGCAAATCCGGCGACTGCTCGCACCAGGTATAATGCTTGATCATCGACATCTGCGGATTCACCGCGCCATTGCGGGCAAAGCGCAGCGGATGGGTTTCGATATCAATGATCATGCAGCACCCTTGCCATTGCCGAAGCGGTCATCATGGGCCAACAGGCGCAGATCAGCTGCATTCCAGCCGAAACCGACCATATCGCCTTCCGCACCCTGGAACAGGCCCGGACAATCGGCATGCAGGGTGAGGCCATTCACCGCGATGCCGACCCGCGACACTCCGCCAAGATATGCCAGGTCAACCACCTTGCCCTGGCCCGAGAAATCCGCCGCTCTGGCTGCCTCGCCGAGCAGCACATGCTCGGGCCGCACCGAGAGCAGCACCGGCTGCTGCGCCTGCGGCTCAAAGCCGGTGGCGATGCTGCCGCGCATGGCGCCCAGTGCGGTTTCCACACGCCCCTCACCGCCCTGGCGCATATCAAATCGCCCCGGCAGGATATTCGCCTCACCGATGAAATCGGCGACATAGGCGGTCTGTGGGTATTGATAGATATCCGCCGGTGTACCCTGCTGCACGATGCGGCCATGATCCATCACCACGATGGCATCGGAGAGGAACATCGCCTCGGCTTGATCGTGCGTCACATAGACAAAGGTGATGCCGACTTCGCGCTGCAGCTTTTTCAACTCATTCTGCATATGCTTGCGCATCTTGAGATCGAGCGCGCCGAGTGGTTCATCAAGCAGCAGAACGCGCGGTCGCGTCACCAGGGCGCGGGCAAGAGCGACACGCTGTTGCTGGCCACCAGACATCTGACGCGGATACTTCGCGATATGATCCGTGAGGCCGAGCAGGCCGATGATCTCTTTCACCCGCAGGGCTATATCGGCTTTCGGCAGCTTCTGCATGCGCAGGCCAAAGGCAACGTTTTCCGCCACCGTCATATGCGGGAACAGGGCGTAATTCTGAAAAACCATGCGCGTCGGCCGCGCCGCGCCAAGATCGGCAGACAGGTGCTGCCCGGCCACCAGGATATTGCCTGAATCCGGGTATTCCAGTCCGCCGATCATGCGCAGGGTGGTGGTCTTGCCGCAGCCGGAAGGGCCGAGCAGGGTGACGAAATGGCCGCGTTCGACGGTTAAATCGATACCATCGACCGCGACGAAGCTGCCGAAACGCTTGAACACTGCCTGCAATTCGACATCAACCACTTTCGCCACCACTGCTTATCCCTCCTGTCGCCTTAGGCCGCCTTGACCTCGTTCCAGATCTCGTTCCAGCGCGACTTGTCCTTCGGAATATCCTTGAACACGAGGCGGCCGACATTGTTGATGTCGATGCCGAGATCCTTGATCAACTGCGGCTCCAGGCGGGAAATCGCCGCCTTGGAAGCCGGGGCATAGCGGGTGTTGCGGGCCATGAACTCGCCGTATTCCGGGCTGAGCGTGAAGTTGGCGTATTCCTCCACCAGCTTGATCTTGCTGGTGCCTTTCACCGGCGTGATCGACTCACTCCAACCCACGGCGCCTTCCTTCGGCCAGACCCAGCCGGCATCGACACCAGCCTTCAGCAGCGGCGCAATCACCGCCAGGAAGGCCCAGGAAACCACCACCTCACCCGACGCCAGCATGTTCTGCACATCGGCGACATTCTTCCAGTAGGCGCGCACCAGCGGCTTCTGCGAGATCAGCAGCTTCTTGACCTCCTGCAGTTCCTTTTCCTCCATGGAATAGGGCTTCTTGATGCCGAGATGCAGGGCGGCGACTGCCAGCGTATCTTCGGGCTCATCGCGCATGGCGATGCGGCCCTTGTACTTCGGATCGAACAGGGCCGAGAGCGAGTCCAGGTCTCCGGTTACCTTGCGGTTGAAAGCCATGGCATTGGCGCCCCACACGAACGGGATGCCATAGAGCTTGCCATCGACGCGCCACTGCGCCGAGGTGGCGAATTGCTCGAAGATATCCTTCGTGTTGGGCAAGGCCGCCGGATTGAGCGGCTCGATCAGGCCGGCCTTCACGGCGGGCTCGATATAATTCTGCACCGGCACGATCATGTCGTAGAGCTTGGTGCCGCCGCCGCGCAGCTTCGCCATCATCTCATCCGAGCTGCTGTAGAAGGTCGGCTTCAGCTCCAGATTCATCTTGTCCTTGGCATCCTTGACGAATTCGCCACCGCCCCAGGACGACCAGGTGAACAGGTTGAGCGACTTGTCCTGTGCCAGCGCCTCGCGCAGGCCGGCCGGCATTGCCGCCATCAGGCCCGAGGCCGCCATCAGCCGCAGCATGCCACGACGACTCATGTTGCTGGGCAGCAGCATGTTGAAGGTTTCGCGTTCCATTTGGTGATCTCCTTTTCTTTTCTGTCTGCTTCGAAACGATGAACTCATGTCAACGCTGTTGCGCACGGCGCAGCGACAACTCAGCCACGACGGCAAATAATCCGCTTACCACCACTGTGATCGTGGCAATGGCATTCAGTTCCGGCGTGATGCCGAAGCGCAATTTCGACCAGATAACCATCGGCAGCGTGTTGTCGTTGCCGGTGGTGAAGAAGGTGACGACTACCTCATCGAATGAAAGGGTGAAGGACATCAGCGCAGCGGCGACGATGGCCGGGCGCAGGAAGGGCAAGGTTATTTCGCGGAAGACGGTGAAGGCGTTGGCGCCGAGATCCCAGGCCGCTTCTTCCAGCGCCCGGTCGAAGCCGACCAGTCGTGCCAGGGTGATCAGTATGACGTAGGGCAAGGTCATCACCACATGGCCACCGATCACGGTGAGCAGCGACAGATCGATGCTGAGCAGGTTGTAGAAGGTGAGCAGGGCAATGCCGATGATCAGGCGCGGCACCATCATCGGCGTCAGCGCGAAGGCACGTATGCCGCCAGCGATTTTGCCGCCATAGCGGTGAATGCCAACTGCGCCGGCAATGCCGAGCGTGGTGGACAGGCAGACCGTGGCCAGCGCGATCATCAGGCTGTTGACCAAAGCCTCATGGATCGACTTGTCCTGTAGCAGCTTGGCGTACCAGCTGAAGGTGAAACCACTCAGGGGAAAACGGCTTATCGCCGAATTATTGAAGGAGAAGATCGCAACCACTACCAGCGGAGCGAACAGGAAGATCAACACCAGTCCGGTCCAGGCACCGAGCACAAATTTAGTGGTGTCCCGCCGCATCATGCGACACCTCTCGGCTTTCCATAGCGCAGGCTGATGGCGGCGAGCGCGAAGATGATGCCCATCAGAGTCAATGCCAGGGCTGAACCGAAGGGGTATTCATAGGCAACGCCAAATTGCTGCGCGATGATGCTGCCGATCATGATGCTGCGAGTGCCGCCGAGCAGTTCCGGAGTGACGAAGGCGCCCATGGAGGGGATGAACACGAACAGGCAGCCACTGACGATACCCGGCAGGCTGAGCGGCAGGATCACCGAGAGGAAGGTGCGGACCTTGCCGCCGCCGAGATCCCAGGCCGCTTCCAGCAGACTGGGATCGATCTTTTCCAGCACCGCATAAAGCGGCAGGATCAGATATGGCATGTAGATATGCACCAGGGCGATGGTGACGGCGAAATCCGAATACAGCAGGCCAGTAAGCGGCTCTGAGATAATGCCTAGGCCAAGCAGTGCCTGATTGATCACGCCCTGGGTGCCAAGGATCAGCATCCAGGCATAGGTGCGCACCAGATAACTGGTCCATAGCGGCAGCACGATCAGCAACAGCAAAGTGAGCTTGAAATGCTTCACCTTGCGCGCCAGGAAATAGGCCACCGGATAGCCGATCAGCAGCGATATGCAGGTGACATAGATCGACAGCTTGATGGTGCGCAGAAACACCCCGGTATAAAGCGGCCCGCCGATCTTCTGATAATTGCGCAGGGTGAAATCCGCCACGATCTGGTAATCCACTACGCGCCAGAAGCTGTAGAGCACCATGGTCAACATCGGCAGGATGAAAAAGACCACGAGCCACAGCTTCGGCGCGGCGAGGAAGGACAGTTTCGTGGCGAGCCCGGCGCGCATGCGGTCAGACCGTCGCCGTCGCCATGAAATCTTCGTAGATCAACGACTTGCTGTTATTGGTCAACCGCTCACAGCCGGTCTCGGTAACGATCATGGTGTCTTCGCAGAGCATGCCCTGCACACCCTGCATGTAGTAGCCGACCTCGACATTCAGCGACATGCCGGGCTTGAGGCCGCCTTCCACCGAAGGCATCAGGAAGGCCGAGGTGGCAGGATCCGAGATCGTCACCACCGGCGGATCATAGACGGCGATGCCGATACCATGGCCGCAATGGAAGCGGTCGAAATCCTCAAGCCCCAGGGTTTTGCCCGGCTTCATCGCCGCCCGATAGATATCGCGCACATCGGCGCCGGGCTTGATCAAAGCAATGGCATCTTCCACGCCACTGGAAAGCGCATCCCACAGCCGTTGCTGTTGTAGCGTCGGCTTCCCGCCATAGACCACGGCGCGGGCGGTGTCGGAATGATAATAATCGTAGGTGCAGCCGATATCGTAGCGCACGATATCGCCCTTCTCGATGGTCTTTTCCGACACCAGCATATGCGGATAGGAGCTGCGGCTGCCGCTACCCATCAGCATGAAGGTAGGCTTGCCCTTCAGTTCGGCGATCTTGACGTTATAGGCATGCACGATCTCGCTTTCGCGGATGCCTGGCTTGATCAGGCCATAGGCATGGTTCACCGCCAGTTCCGTAATGCGGGAAGCCATGCGCAAGCGCTGGATTTCATCCGGCGTCTTGATCATGCGGATTTCCCACCACATCGGGTTGCCGGCGATGATCTCGGCATTGGGGAAACGCTGCTTCAATTCCCAGAAGATGAACGGCGACATGCCGAGTTCATCGACCGCGATGCGGCTATTCTGCAGGCCGCGCGATTCGATGGCGGCGATCAGGCCATCCAGCGCGCGGCTGACAATCGCGGCGCGCTCCAGCAGCGCCTTGCCGGCCTTGCCGACCGGGTCCATCTCGTTGCCTTGCGCCGGGCCGCGCTTGAACGGACTGAAGATATAGATGTCCTCAATCCACACCTTGCCATCGACAATTGCCTCCAGCTCCAGGCTGGGGGCGACCAGTGACGCCTTCGGCTTATGGTTCGGGGTGAAGATCGAATAGACCTGGAAACCCTTGTTGATCCAGTGGGTGACGCACTCATAATCACTGGCATACATCACGTTTTCCGGCGAGGTGGCGATCAGCGCCTCCACACCGGCCCGGGCCATGATTTCTTCCGCACGCGCCTGATTGAACAACATCAACGCTTCTCCTTGGCTTTGCGTGGTGCAGCTTTGGCTTTTGCCGGCTTGGCATCAGCCCTGATTGCTTCCGCCGGATGGCCGGCCAACTCGCCCGAAAGCTGGGCGGCGGCGGTTTTCACACTGGCGATCATGCCGTCAACCTTGGCGTCCGGCAGGCGGAAGGCTGGCGCCGAAATCGCCAGGCTAGCGATCACCTGGCCATCGGCGCCATAGACCGGCGCGCCGACCGAGCGCGAACCAGGCGTGATCTCGGAATCGCTGAAGCCATGACCGAGACGGCGGATTTTCGCCAGTTCGGCCCGCAGCTTGGTGGGGTCGACGATGGTGTTGGGCGTATAGCGCTTCAATGCTTTGCGGGCGATCAGTTGCTCGATGAACTGGCTCGGCTGGAAAGCCAGCATCACCTTGCCGACGCAGCCGGCATTGAGCGGAAAAGTATCGCCAGTGGACACCGTGAAACGCATCGCCTGCGGACTATCGATATAGTCGATGCAGAGGCCGTGATTGCCCTCCAGCACACAAAGGCTGACGGTCTCGCCGGTGCTGTCCACCAGCCGCTGCAGGTAGGGCCGGGCCAATTGTTTCAAGGCGTTATTGGCACCGCCCTTGGGCGCCAGTTGCAGGATCAGGGCGCCAATACTGTAGCGGCCGCTGGCCGCGTCATGGCTCAGCACGCCAGCCTTCGCCATCGTCGCCAGCAGGCGATGCACCACGCTTTTATGCAGGCCCAGATGCGCCGCCAGATCGGTCGGCCCCCAGCTATCCGCCTTGGTGAAGGCGCGCAGGATCGCCGCAGCGCGGGAGACGGACTGGATATCGGAATAGCTGCGTTCGGGCATTGCTCCTGGGCCACTTCACGATAAAAATC
Organism: Ferrovibrio sp.; assembly: GCF_965278975.1. GTDB lineage: Bacteria > Pseudomonadota > Alphaproteobacteria > Ferrovibrionales > Ferrovibrionaceae > Ferrovibrio. Next base: position 2,344,145 of record NZ_OZ257126.1, on the reverse strand, counting down.
ACTTGTCTCACGATGAGAGACGCCGTCTCTCTTTTGAAAAGCTTGCAGAAGATTCCGCTGCGGCGCAAACGATTTTTGTCATCAAGGCGAAACATGCGCGCATAAGGAAATGCTGCGTTTCGATCATCGCGAGTCACGACGCTAAACACTGGCGCAATCCGTTGCACATGCGCGCAATTGCGGCGTTATTGCCGCATGTCTGCGCAGACTCGTTTTAGATGGTCGGAAAAATCAGCGGCGTCAGCGCCGCGCCAGCCAGGCGAGGATGCCATGACCAGCGGCAAAGCCGGTGGCCATGCAGGCCTGCAGCAGGTAACCGCCTGTAGGTGCTTCCCAATCCAGCATTTCGCCGGCAACGAAAACACCTGGCCGCTGGCGCAGCATCAGTGCGGCATCCACTTCATCGCGCGCGATGCCGCCGGCGGTGGAAATGGCGCGTTCGATACCGAACGGCGCGGTGAGCCGCAGCGGCAGGGATTTGATCAGGGTTTCAAGCGGTTGGCCGGCGCTCTCGCCATGCAGGGCTTCCTGCACCAGACCGATCGCCACCGGTGCCAGACCGATCCGCTTGCGGAGGAAATTCGCCAGCGAAGCGCCGCGCCGGGGTTCCGCTACCAAGCGCGCCAGTTCGCGCGGCTCAAGGTCCGGGCGCAGATCGAGCTTCAGCACAGCCGTGCCATCGCGGGCAATCGCTTCACGCAGCCTTGCCGAAAGAGCGTAGATGGCGCCGCCCTCAATGCCGGCATCGGTGATCACCGCCTCGCCACGCCGCGAGGCGTCGCCGAAGTTCAAGGCAATACGCTTGAGCGGCGCACCAGCATGGCGCTGGCGGAAAATCTCGCTCCAGTTCACCTGGAAACCGCAATTCGCCGGACGCAGTGGCGCAATGGCGATGCCCGGCAGCAAAGCCGTCCAGCCACCATCGGCACCCAGCCGGGGCCAGGAAGCACCGCCAAGGGCCAGCAGGGTAGCATCCACCTTCTCGCGCCGGCCATCGCCAAACCGGATTGCCCCGGCCTCATCCCACCCGCTCCACTCGGCCCGAGTCACGATCTCGACACCTAAATCGTTCAGCCGCGCCAGCCAGGCGCGCAGCAAGGGGCTGGCCTTCATGGCTTGCGGAAATACCCGCCCGCTGCTGCCGATGAAAGTCGGCTGGCCCAGGCCCTGGCACCAATCCCGCAAAGCCGCCGGCGGGAAAGCATCGATGAAGGGCGCCAGCCAGGCCGTCGCCTCGCCATAGCGCGCCTTGAAGGCATCCAGCGGTTCGGAATGGGTGATATTGAGGCCACCGCGCCCGGCCATCAGCAGCTTGCGCCCGATGCTGGGCATGCGCTCGAACAGCCGCACGCGCACGCCGCCCGCTAGATTGTTCGCGGCAATGACCTCCGCCGCCATCAGCCCGGCGGGGCCGCCGCCGATAATGGCAACAGTTGGAATGTGCGAATCGGACATGTGAGACGGCGCCTGAGCAGGTCACCCCCAGAAGCTGGGGGTCGCCGCCTTTGTAGGGTCAGGCCGGGAGAATTACAAATGCCCCCGACTTGGTCCTCTAGTTTGCCCCTGAACGGTGGAACTGGTTCAACGCCGCCTGGCGCAGCGGCTTGGCCGCCGCCATGGCTGCTTCCTTCACCGGGCCATAGCCCCGGATCGCATCGGGGATTTCCGCCCAGGCGATGGCGGCCTGCAGGTTGCGCCCCGAAAGCTGGCCGATCACCAGCGCCAGGTCGGTTTCATATTCCGCGATAAGCTGGCGTTCGCCACGGCGCTCATCGGTGCGGCCAAAGGGATCCAGCGCACTGCCGCGCAGCCACTTGAACCCGGCCAGCAGCCGCATCGCCGGGAATATCCAGGCACCGAACTTGATCTTGCGCGGCCGGCCGGTTTCCGGGTCGGGGCGGGAAAGCAGCGGCGGCGCCAGATAAAGCGACAGCTTCACATCGCCCTGCATGGCCTCCGATACATCGCGGCGCCACGGGGTTTCGCCATAAAGCCGCGCCACCTCGTATTCGTCCTTGTAAGCCATCAGCTTGGCGAGATTGCGCGCCACCGCCAGGGCAAAAGTCTGCGAACCGGGCTTTACCGCCTGTTCCGCATTACGGGCCTTTTCCACCCAGCCGGCATAGCGCTGCGCCCAGGCGACATTCTGATAGCGGGTGAGATGCGCCACGCGATGCGCCAGGATGCCTTCCAGGCTATCGGGGATGGCAGCTTCCGGCGGCTTGGCCGGCAGCAGTACTTCAGGCTCGATGGCGGCCAATCGGCCGAGATCGAAGGCATCGAGGTTGAACTGCACGGCGGCGCCGTTCAGTTCGACAGCACGGCGCAGAGCCGCCAGCGGCAACGGCAGCCAGCCCTTCTGGTAGGCATAGCCAACCAGCAGCATGTTGGCGCCGATCTTGTCACCCAGCAGGCGCTCGGCGGCTTCGCCGGCATCGATGGTGATGGTTTCCTGGCTGCGTTCGCGCAGCTTGCCCGCCAAGGTCGCCGTATCGATGCTGTAGTCGCGGTTGGCCTGGAACGCCGCCGTCGGCTCGATATTGCCATTGAGCAGCACGCGGGTGCGGCCCGGCGCGCAGGTCTTGATGCCATCCGGGCTGGCGGCGGTCACCATGTCGCAGCCAAGGACCAGATCGGCCTCGGCGGGGCCGACCAGCGAACCCTTCAAGGCGGCCGGGCTGGCGGCAATACGCAGATGGCTGAACACCGCGCCGCCCTTCTGCGCCAAGCCGGTCATGTTGTAGCTGTTGGCGCCCATGCCAACCAGATTCGCCGCCATCGCCAGCACGCTGCCGATGGTCACCACGCCGGTACCGCCGACGCCGGTGGTCAGCACATTACACTCCGCCATCGCCGCCGGCGCCACTTCGGGCAGGGAGGCGAAACGGCTGCGATCCAGCACGCTGGACTTCTTGCGCATCTCACCGCCCTCGACGATCACGAAGGACGGGCAGAAGCCCTCGATGCAGGAGGTATCCTTGTTGCAACTCGACTGATCGATGCGGCGCTTGCGGCCAAAGGCGGTTTCCTTCGGCTGGATCGAAACGCAATTGGACTGCACCGTGCAATCGCCGCAGCCTTCACAGACGGCTTCGTTGATGAACACGCGCAAGGCCGGATCCGGCATCAGCTTGCGCTTGCGGCGGCGGCGCTTCTCGGCAGCGCAGACCTGCTCATACACCAGCACGGTTACGCCCGGAATGGCACTCAATTCCTGCTGCACCCGCGACAGTTCGGCGCGCGGCACCACGGCCACACCCGGCACGCTCACGGCGGTGCGGGCCAGATCATCGGTCACCACCATGCAGCGGGCGATATCCTCGGCCAGCACCTGGCGCACGATCATCTCGGTGCTCAGCGCGCCTTCCACCGGCTGACCGCCGGTCATCGCCACGGCATCGTTGGCCAGGATCTTGTAGGTGATATTCACGCCCGCCTGCACCGCGGCACGGATCGCCAGCAGGCCGGAATGGGAATAGGTGCCGTCGCCCAGATTCTGGAACACATGGCGCGTTTTGGTGAAGTGCGACAGGCCGATCCAGTTGGTGCCTTCAGCGCCCATCTGCACCGGCTTCAGCGTATTGCGGTTCATCCACATCGCCATCGAATGACAGCCGATGCCAGACATCGCCACCGAGCCTTCCGGCACCTTGGTGGAGGAATTATGCGGGCAGCCGGAGCAGAAATACGGCAGCCGCTTCGGCTGCGCCGGATCAATAACTGCGGGCTTCGCCACGGCAATGCGCTCGCCGGCCTGACGTAGCGCCGTATCGGCCAGACCCAGGGCCTCCAGGCGGCGCAGCAGCGCCAGCGCGATGGTAGCCGGATCAAGCTGCACATCGGAGGGCAGCAACGCCTCACCTTGCGGATCGGTCTTGCCTGAGAACCGCGGCGCATCCTTGTCATTGATCAGCAGCTTGGCCGCCTGATCTTCCAGGAAGGCGCGTTTTTCCTCAACGAACAGCAATTCCTCGCAGCCGGCAGCGAAAGCCCGCAGGCCCACCGGCTCCAGCGGCCAGATCATGCCGACCTTGTAGACCGAAAGGCCAAGCGCCCGGGCGCGATCTTCGTCAATACCAAGCGAGGCCAGCGCATCAACCAGATCGGTATAGGCCTTGCCGCTGGTGACGATGCCAAGCCGTGCGCCGGCAGCGCCAAGGCGGCGGCGGTCCAGTGGGTTGGCACGAGCATAATCATGCACGCGCGGCAGCCGGTGGCGGATCACCACGGTTTCGTCGCGCTGCGGGCCGTAATCCGGCTGCGGCCGGATATCGACACCATCATCCGGTGCGTTCGGCGCCAGAATCGCCGGACCGCCCGGCAGCACCGGCACGGTGGCAGTGGTTTCCACCGTTTCGTTCACCGTCTTGAGCCCGACCCAGAGGCCGGTATAGCGCGACATCGCCCAGCCATGCAGGCCGTATTCGAGGATTTCCTCGACATTGGCGGGATAGAGCACCGGGATCAGATTGGCGGCCAGGGCCTGTTCGCTCTGATGCGCCACGGTGGAGGACTTGCCGGGATGATCATCGCCGAACACCACCAGCACGCCGCCATGTTCGGTGGTGCCGGCATAGTTGCCATGCTTGAACGGATCGCCGGAACGATCGACACCCGGCCCCTTGCCGTACCACATGGAAAACACGCCATCGACGGTCTTGCCCGGCAGGCTATCGATCTGCTGCGTACCCCAGACCGAGGTAGCGGCGAGGTCTTCATTCACGCCGGGCTGGAACACGATGCCGGCCTGCTTCAATTCCTCGCGCGCCTGCCACAGCGCCATGTCGAAACCGCCAAGCGGCGAGCCGCGATAGCCGGAAACGAAGCCGGCAGTATTCAGACCAGCCTTGCGGTCGCGCTCGCGCTGGGTCAGCAGCAGGCGGACCAGCGCCTGCGTGCCGCTGAGGAACAGCACGCCGGATTCCTGCGTGTAGCGGTCTTTCAGTGAAACGTCACGCAGTGCAATGGTCACAATGCCACCCTGTCCAATCGCCTATATGTTGTCGCCTAGTTCTTGCCGAGATTGACCGTGCCGGCAGCCGCCAGCGCATCCACATCGGCATCACTCCAGCCGGCTTCGCGCAGCACTTCGCGGGTATCGCCGCCCAACACCGCCGGCATGCGACGCAGTGCAGGTGCCACGCCGTCATAGCGCACCGGATGCGCCAGCACGGTGGCGGTTTCGCCCTTGACCGTGAACTGCTGCAGGCATTGATTATGCTGCACCTGCGGATCGGCGCGGATATCGTCGTAATTCTGCACCTTGGCATACCACAGCGCATGGGGTGCCAGCACCTTATCCAGGCGCTCATAGGTCCAGCTTTTCAGTTCCTCGCCCAGCACACGCATGAAGGCGTCGCGGTTCTTCATCCGGTCATCGGCCAGCGCGATCAGCTCGGCATTGCCAATGGCACCGGCGAATTGCTCGATATCGCCGCCGAGGCTGATCACCGCATGGCAATCGGCCAGTTTGTAGACGCCATAGGGCGCCGGCAGGAACCAGGAAGCCAGACGGGAATCGCGCTGGAAACGCTCCGGGCTGCGGTTGCCGGAGAAATACGCCGCCATCGATTCAGTCTGCAGATCGAGGCCGGCATTGAGCAGGTTCGACTCGATCTTGGTGCCCTGGCCGGTGCCAAGCTTCTTCACAAAAGCCGCCGTGATCGCCATGGCCATCAGGGCTGCGGCATGCTGATCGACAATCGGCACGCCGGGCACGGTGGGCGCGCTCTGCATGTCGCCGGTAACGGCGATCAGGCCGCAGCGGGCCTGCACCAGCAGATCCTGACCCGGCTCCTTAGCCATGGGGCCCGATGAACCCCAGCCGGAAGCAGAAGCATAGATGATATCGGGCTTGATCGCCTTCACGGCCTCGTAGCCGAAGCCAAGCCGCTCCAGCACGCCGCCGCGGTAATTCTCCAGCAGCACATCGGCCTGGCGGATCAGCGAGTGGATGACTTCCCGCCCCTTCTCGCTCTTGAGATCGACCGAGATAGAGCGCTTGTTGCGGTTCACCGCGAAGAAGCTGGCGCTGAGCCCCTGGATGAACACCTGATCGGCGCCATAGCCGCGCTCGAAGGCACCGGCAATCGGCTCGATCTTCACCACATCGGCACCCATATCGGCGAGATACTGCGATGCCGCAGGACCCTGCACGAAATGGGTGAAGCTCAGCACTTTCATCTTACTCAGCATGACAATCCTCCCAATCCCGGCGACTCAAATGGCTTACAGGCTCATCCGGCCATTCTTGAGCAGGCTGCGGGCGATGATCATGCGGTGGATATCGGAAGCGCCATCGAAGATGCGGTAGACGCGGGCATCGCGGTAAAGCTGTTCCAGCGGCATTTCACGGCAATAGCCCATGCCGCCAAAAATCTGCACCGCCTTGTCCGCGACACGGCCCAGCATCTCGGAGGCGTAATACTTCACCATCGAGACCTTTTCACGCGGGTCACGATCCTGGTCGGTCTCCCAGGCGGCGTTCAGCACCATCATGCGGGTGGCGAAGATTTCGGTGGCCATATCGGCCAGCATCGCCTGCACCATCTGGAATTCGCCCAGGGTCTGGCCGAACTGCTTGCGCTCGTTGGCATAGTCGATGCACTTCTGCATCAGCTTGCGCGCCATGCCAACCGAACGGCCGCCGACCATGCCGAGCCGCACCCGGTTGATGGTGGAAAGTGCCTGGAACAGGCCGGTGCCTTCCGCACCCAGCATCTGCGACTTCGGCAGCCGTACATCCTCGAAGATCAATTCGGAATGATTGGTGCCGCGCAGGCCCATCATGTATTGCGTGCGGCCGACGGTGAAGCCGGGTGTATCCTTGTCGATCAGGAAGGCGCTGATGCCCTTGGCACCCTTGGCCGGATCGGTAACCGCCGTGACGATGAAGGCATGCGCCACATCAGCATCGCTGATGAAATGCTTCGAGCCATTGAGGATGAAGTCATCGCCATCGCGCTTGGCGGCGGTCTTGATGCCGGCGGCATCCGAGCCGGCATTCGGCTCGGTCATGCCGAGTGCCACATTGATCTCGCCCCGCACCGCCGGGAACAGATACTTCTCGCGCTGTTCGCCGACGCAATTCACCAGCGAACCGGGAATGGCGCCAAAGGCGCGACGCACCAGTGCATCCTTGGTGAAGCCGAATTCCTCTTCGCAGAGGCACATATCGACGGTGCTTAGGCCGCCGCCCCCAACATCTTCCGGCATACCCATGGCGAACAGGCCCATTTCCTTGGCCTTGTTGCGCAGGTCTTGCGCCAGTTCAGGCCGCACCACCTGGATTTCCTCGACCTCGGCCTCGTGCGGCGCCAGTTCCTTCTGGATGAAGCGGCGCAGCGAGTCGAGCACCATCTGGGTTTCGGCGGGAATGGAGAAATCGATCACGGAACTATCCTCGGATTATAAGAAGGGGGAATGAGCGCCTTACGCGCCGAATACCTTGCGGTCGAGCTTGTCGCGCCAGTTGGCCGGGCGCTTTTCGGCAAAGGCAGTGACGCCTTCCTTGAAATCGCCGGTCTGCGACAGCGCCTCGCTCAAGTCCAGGCTGCGCTGGATGGCTTCGGCTTCCGGCAGATCGACGGCGTTCTGCAAAGCGGTCTTGCAGGCGAAAGCCGCCTGGGCCGGGCCTTCCGCCATGCGGGTGGCGAGTTCACGGGCCAGGTTCAACGCGCCGCCCTGGGGGGCGATGCGGTTGATCAGGCCCCAGGCCAGCGCGGTTTCGGCGTCGATCATGTCGCCCAGCAGCATCATTTCCTTGGCGCGGCCCATGCCGATGCGGTTGGTCACCCGCACCGTGCCGCCGCTGCCCGGAAAGCCGCCGAGTTTCACTTCCGGCAGGCCCATGTGGGAATTGGCCGAAGCGACGATCAGGTCGCAGCCGCTGGCCAGTTCCAGGCCACCGCCCAGCGCCAGGCCCTCAATGGCGGCGACAGTCGGCTTGGGGAAATGCGCCACCTGGCCATAGGTGTCGTTTTCCTTACCCAGTTTTTGCGAAACGATGCCCTGCTCGGCAATCAAGCGCGGGAATTCCTTGATATCGGAACCGGCGCAGAAGGCACGGTCGCCCTCGCCGCACAGCACCAGGGCGCCGATGCCGGGATCGGCGGCCAGCGCATCGAGCGCGGCGCTCATCTGCCGGGTCAGACCCAGGGTCACGACATTCATCGGCGGATTGACGAGAAACAGCGTCGCCACCCGGCCATGGGTTTCGACGCGCACTTTTTGATCACTCATCTTCGGTTTCCTCCTGGGCGGCGAAATTGACGTAAACTGACTTGCACGTCAATCAGTTTTTTGCCACCTTGTGGCCCTGCCGGAGTCCGGCCCCGGCCCCGGCCGGTTCTGCCTGCCGCACCGGTCTTGTCCGATGCTCTTCAAGAGGAAACGCTGAGAATGGCCGCAATCGTGGTTGCCAAGGTCCGGGTCACCAACCCGGAGAAATACGAATCGTACAAGCCGCTCGCCAAGGTGGCGATCGAGGCTTTCGGCGGGCGCTATCTGGTGCGCGGCGCCGACCCGGTGATGATCGAGGGCGAAGCCAGCCCGGTGCGTTATGTCGTGGTCGAATTCGACTCGGTCGAGACCGTGCAGCGCTTCTACGACTCGCCGGAATACCGTAAGGCGCGCGAAGCCCGTGCCGGCGCCGCCATCGCTGAAATCACCGCCCTACAGGGCATCTAAGTCATTCGAGGAGGTATCCCATGCCCCGGCTGAACTATGACTGCTCCGGCGTCATTCCCGCCTGTCTCTTGCCGCTGCACGACGATCTGAGCATCGACGAGAAGAACTACCGCAAGCATATCCGCGAGGTCGGCTCGACCCGTGGCGTTGCCGCCCTGACCGTGAACGGCCATGCTTCCGAAGTCTCTTCCTGCACCTTCGAGGAGCAGGAAAAGCTGCTGGATCTGGCGCTGGCGGAAGTCGGCGACCGCGTGCCGCTGGTGAACGGCATCTATGCCGAAAGCGGCATGGAAGCCGTGCGCCTGGCGCGCATGGCCGATGCCAAGGGCGCCTCGGCGCTGCTGGTTTTCCCGCCGAACGTGTTCATGCTCGGCTCACGCCCGGAGATGGTGGTGGATCATTACCGCCGCATCGCCGATGCCACCGACCTGCCGCTGATCATCTTCCAGTTCCCGGTCAGCCTGCCGGTGACCTACAGCCATGACGTGCTGCTGCGCCTGATTCAGGAAATCCCCAGCATCAAGGCGATGAAGGATGCCTGCGGCGATCCGGCACGCCACGAGATGACGGTGCGCGCGCTGCAATCCGACAGCCGCCCGTTCCATGTGCTGACCACCCACAGCGCCTGGCTGCTGTCCTCCCTGGTGGTGGGCTGCAACGGCCTGCTCTCAGGCGCCGGCAGCACCATTGCTGATCTGCAGGTGGAGTTGTTCGAGGCGGTGCGCGGCGACGACCTGGCCAAAGCCAAGGCGGTGGCCGCCCGCATCTACCACACCACCCATGCCTTCTACGGCCCGCCGGCGGTGGACATGCATAACCGCATGAAGGAGGCCCAGGTGATCCTCGGTCGGCTGCCTTCCGCTGCGGTACGCCCACCGCTGCAGAAGCTTGGCGCCGCTGAGATCGACCGTATCCGCCAGCATCTCAAGGCGGCTGGCATCGAGCGTTGATTCGAGCAACCCGGAGGCGGTTCAAGCCGCCTCCGGCGATTGCACCCGGCGGTGAAAACTGCGATTATTTACGAAATGGTTTTCGAGAGTTGCCCCGTGCAAACTGACAATAACAGTGCCGGCCAGACCATGCGCAACCAGATCAAAATGGTGGCCGAGGAATTGCTGGTGAAGCATGGCTATCGCGGCCTCAGCTTCCGCCAGATCGCCGAAATCCTGAACACCACTCGCGCCAATCTGCATTACCATTTTGGCAGCAAGGAAGGCCTGGTCGAGGAGGTGCTGGAGGATTACTCCGTCGCCACCATGAACCGCTACCGCGACGTGCTGACCGATACCACCACGACGCTGCGGACCAAGATCGACGCCATCATCCGGCTGAACCGCGAGCGCTATCAGAAATACAATCCCGATGGCGACCATGGCCATCCGTGGAGCCTGATGACGCGCCTGCGCTCCGACAGCGATGCGCTGAACGACAAGATGCGCAACCGCTTGCAGGGCGTGATGCGTGAATTCGAGATGCTGGTGGCCGTGGGTGTGCGCGCCGCCGTGCAATCCGGCGAATTGCAGCCCGATACGCCGCAGCAGCAAATCGTTATCCAGCTTGTCACCATCATCCACTATGCCGGCCTGGTGACGCGCGACAACGGCAAGTTCGGCCGCCTCACCGATCTGTGGGATGCCACGCTGACGGTGATCGAGCGTTCCTACAGCCGCAAGCCAGCCACCAAGCCGCGCAAGGGCTGATCTAGCTTTTGCCCATCAGGCTGCGCAGCTCGACGCCGGCCGCCTTGCGGTCCCAGGTATTGGCGCCGATGCCAGAGGCGCGCAACTGCACCTTCATGATCTTCTGCGTCGGCGTGCGTGGCATCGCCGGCAGGATCTCGATGTAGCGCGGCACCATATGGTGCGGCAGGCTTTGCGCCAGGAAGCTCAGCAATTCCAGAGGCTCCAGCGCCGCATCCGGGCGCAGTACCACGCAGAGCTTCACGTCATCGTCTGAAACATATTCCGACGGCACGCCAACGGCGGCGCTTTCCAGCACGGCGGCATGGGCATTGGCCGCCACTTCAATGTCGTAGGAGGAGATATTCTCCGCCCGGCGGCGGATACGATCCCCCAGCCGGTCAGCAAAATAGACCCAGCCATCGGCATCGATATAGCCGCTATCGCCAGTATGGAACCAAAGATTGCGCCAGGCCTTCAGCGTCGCCTGCGGATTGGCGTAATAACCCGGACTGATGATCCAGGGCAGCTTCGGCCGCAGCACGAATTCACCCACGCGGCCCGCCGGCAAGGGCTGGTCGGTTTCCGGATCGACGACCTGGAATTCGTACCATTCCTCGCGGATGCGGCCGCAGGAGCCAGGCCGCAAGACTTCATCATAGGGATGCCAGCAGGGAATATTCACTTCCGTCATGCCCCAGGTTTCGACCCCCTTCACGCCGAAACGGCGCTCGAAATCCACCGCGATATGCTTGGGGAAGGGCGACGTGCCGATGCGGGTGAGGCGGGTATCGGCATCATCGGGCCGCTCCGGCTCGGCATGGATCATTTCGAGCAGCGGGCCATGGCCGATGCTCACCGTGGCGCCGCAGTCACGCACCCGGCGCAGCCAGTCCGGCGCCGAGAAACGCAGATCCAGACTTACTTTTGCGCCAGTAAGCAGCGCGGCATAGATGGCGCAGAAGCGCGGCGACATGTGGAACAGCGGATGGGCGCAGTAATAGATGTCGTCGCCAGTGATCCGCATACCCTCCGCGCTCTGGCGCGCGGTGAGGAAGGCCTGGGCATGGGTCACCATCACGCCCTTGGAGGGGCCGGTGGTGCCGGAGGTGAACAGAATCGAGCAGAGATCGGAAGCGGCCGCACCCGGGACCTGCCAGCTTGCCGGGCGCTCTCCCGCAGGCGGCACGAAAGCCGCGACCGGCTTGTCCGCGATTGCTTCCGGCAACGGCTGGACGGCGGAGTGGACCAGGATGCGCGCCAGGTGCGGCATCGCCGCAGCACTTGGCGCCAGCACGGGCAGCAGGGAGGCCTCGGCGATCATCACCTCGGCCTCGACCAGATTGACGGCATGTTCCAGCGGCTTGCCGCTGAAGGCGGGATTGATCGGGGCATCGATGGCGCCGAGCAGATCGATGCCGAACCACAGCAGTACCGCCAATTCGGAATTGCCGGCAAAGGTGGCGACCCTGTCGCCGGCGCGGATGCCAAGGCAATACAGATACCAGGCAATATCCATGGCCCGCTCGCGGGCCTCGGCAAAACTCAAGGCAGGCTGGTCCGCGAAAGCCAGAAATGGCGCGCCGGGAGTTTGCCCGGCGCGCCATTCCAGAACTCGGTCCAGGGACCATTCCTGTGGCGCAAAATCGAGATAGCTGGCTTTCACCGAAACCCCGCGACGCTGACGCCCTTAAGAATGCCCCTGGACCTGCATTGTGTTACTTGACGGTGACGAACTTGCCGCCGCGGATTTCCACGGTGATCAGCGTGTCGGCGAAGACGCCTTCATGCTGGTCCTTGGAGTAGCAGAGCTTGCCATCCAGGTAAGTGCCGGGGTAATCGCAGATCGTCTCCAGCGCGTCACGGATCTTCGGGCCGGTCGGCTTGCCGTCAACGCGGCGCAATGCCTCGGCAGCGGCGAGGAAGCCGGTGGAGCCGATCAGTTCGGCATAGCCCTTCGGGGTCTTGCCGCCATCGACGATCAGCTTGCCCAGTTCCTTCTGGCGCTCGGACGGATCGTCCCAGTTGCCGATCGAAACGATCTGGATGCCTTCGCCGGCCGGGCCGGCGGCATCGAGGAAGGGCCGCTGGTTGAGGCTGCCGGTGCCAACGATCGGCGCCTTGATGCCGACCTGGCGGGCGGCACGCATGAAGGCGGCACCGAGCGCCGGAGCCGAGGTCTTGAGCAGCACCACATCCGGGTTGGAATTACGGATGTTGGTGGCAGCGGCGGTGAGGTCGATGGCGTTGAGCGGCGCGGCCACGGCGGCGGCGATCTCGACGTTACGCTCCTTTGAGAGCGCGGCGGCGCGCTTCATGCCGGCTTCGCCATAGGCGTCTTCCTGGTACATGATGGCGATACGCTTGTGGCCCGGCTTGAACACGCCGCGATCCAGGATCGCGTCCACGATCAGGGTGTCGCTCGGCGCGGTGCGGAAAATCCACGGCCAGAAATTGTTTTCCTTCGAGGTGGCCGGGATGGTGCCGACCGGTGCCAGCACCGGAACACTGTTGGCCATGGCAATCGGCATCAGCGCCAGGGTGCCAGTGCCGATGGTCGAGCCGAGAATGGCGACCACGCCGTCCTGACGGATCAGCTTGGTGGCGCAGCGCGCGGCTTCGGTCGGGTTCGTCTGGTCATCGCACAGGATCAGATCGATCTGGGCGCCCTTGATACCGCCTTCCTTGTTCACCTTGTTGGTGAGGATTTCGACGATATCGCGCTCCGGCACGCCGAAGGGGGCCGCCGGGCCGCTGAGGCTGTAGATGCCGCCGATCTTGATCTTGTCTTGCGCCAACGCGCCGCCGGCCAGCAGACCGAACGCGGCAATGCCCGCCAGCAGGGTAGTGATACGCTTCATATTCCTCTCCTTCTCAGTTTTCTTAAACCAGTGTCAGTTATCCGTTCGCCGTGCCCAGGAAGGCTTCGGCGAGTTCCTCCGGATTGCGCAGGTCTTCCTTGCCGCCCTGGCGCACGAGATGGCCGTGCGACAGCACCACATAGCGTTCGGCCACGCGGGCGGCGAAGGGGACATTCTGTTCAGCAAGCAGCAGCGCCAGGCCGCTGCGCTTCAGGATGTTGAAGGCATTCTCCAGGATGTCGAACACCATCGGCGCCAGGCCTTGGGTCGGTTCATCCAGCAGCAATACCTGCGGCTTGCGGCCCAAGGCCATGCCGATGGCGAGCATCTGCTGCTCGCCGCCGCTGAGCACACCGGCCATGGCATCGGCACGTTGCTTGAGGATCGGGAACAGGCCGAGGATCAGCTCGCGCTGTGCTTCGCGGTCCTGCACCGGCAGCAGCCGCAGGCCGACATCGATATTCTCCTCCACCGACATGGTAGGAAAAATATTGCCGCGCCGCTCCGGCACGAAGGCGATACCATGGGCTGCGCGCTTATGGGCGCTCATGCCGCCGATCTCGGTGTCGCGGATCTTGACTTCGCCAGCACCGCTGATAATGCCGGAAACCGCGCCCAGCATGCTGCTCTTGCCGGCACCATTCGGGCCCAGCACAGCCAGCATCTCACCGGGATAAAGGTCGAAATCCACCCCTTCCACCACGGTGATGCGGCTGTAGCGCGCGACGATGCCGCGGCAGGTCATGACCGGGGCGGCCTGAGCCTGGCCGGTCGCAATGGTCGCTGCGGCGTTCATCGGCCGGTGCTCCCCAGATAGATATCAATGAAGGCCTTGTCGCGGGCGATCACATCAGGCGCACCCTGGATCAACATGCCGCCCTCCTTGAGCACCAGCACATCCTCGGCCAGTTCGCGGATCAGGTTGAAGTTATGCTCCACCAGCAGCACGCCGACGCCCCGCTCCGCCAGGCGGCGAACCTCAAGGCTGAGCATGCGCTGTTCATCGCGAGCCAGGCCGGCAGCCGGCTCATCCAGCAGGATGTATTTCGGCGCATTGGCCATGGCACGCGCCACTTCCACCAGACGCACGCGGCCCATTGGCAATTCGCTCATCTGCAGATCGCGGAAATCCGACAGCTTGAGATCGCTGAGGATTTCGTCGCAGCGGGCGCGGAAGCCCGCTTCCTCGCGCGAAGCAGAGGGCAACCGCAGCATGGCGGAGATGAATCCGGTCTGCTTCACCGGGTAGAAGCCGCACATCACCGCCTCTTCCACCGTCACCTTCGGATCGAAGCGCGGCGTCTGGAAGGTGCGGGCGAGGCCGCGGCCAATACGGGCGAAGGGCGGCAGGCCGTCCACTACTTCATCATCCACCACAATGGTGCCGTTGGTCGGCGTCACCATGCCGGTAATGGCATTGAACAGCGTGCTCTTGCCGGAGCCGTTCGGGCCGATCACGGCCAGAATCTTGCCGCGCTGCACCGTGGTGGAAACATCCTTGAGGGCTGTGACGCCGCCGAACTGCACCGTCACGTTCTTAGCTTGAATGGTCATGCGGCAACTCCACGCACGGATTTGCCGGCACGGGCGCGGCTGGCAAACAGCTTCTTCCAGTTGGTGCCCAGCACGCCGTTCGGCGCCACCAGCAGCACCAGGATCAGTACCGCACCGAAGATCATGCCCTGGGTTTCCGCCGCCGGCAGATACAGTGTGATCAGCGTGAGGAACGCCGCACCGAGAATCGGGCCGAGGAAGGTGGAAGCACCACCGATCACCGCCATCAGCAGGATCTTGATCGAGACATGCATGGTCAGCGAATCCGGGCCCATATAGGTGAGGTGATGGGCATAGAGCCAGCCGGCGAGGCCAGCCACCGAGGCCGAAAGCGCGAAGTAGAGCGCCAGCAGGGCCGGCACGTTGACACCATCGGCGGTGGCACGCAGCGGATCATGCTGCGCGGTGCGCACGGCGCGGCCGATGGCCGAACTGGTCAGGTTGGCATAAAGCACCAGCACCAGTGCCACCACCAGCCAGCTCAGCACATGCATCGACTGGATGGTGGGCGCGAACCACAGCGCCGGGATGCCGGAAAGGCCGATATAGCCACCCGTAAAGCTGCCGCCCTCGCGGATCGCCAGTTCCAGCACCAGGCAAAGCAGCAATGTGGCAATGGAAAGCGGCAGCGGCGACAGCCGGGTAATAGCGCGCGCCATCGGATAGGCCAGGATCATGGGCATGGTCAATGCCAGCACCAGCCCGACCAGCGGCGACATGCCATAGCGGGTGGTGACGATGCTGGTGGCGAAGGCACCGATGGAGCCGAAAGCGGCCGGTGCCATGGAGAGGATGCCAGCCTGGCCATAGGCCATGCCAACCGACAGCGAGAGCAGCGAGAAGATTGCCACCATCACGGAATTATCGAGCCAGAACGGGCTGCCGATGATCAGCGGCGTCAGCGCCGCGATGATCGCCAGAATGATCAGCGCCGGCTTGCAGCGTTGCAGCAGGGTGCCTTGCATCACACGCGCCCTCCCGTGGCGGCAATCTGGTTCATCCGGCCGAGCGACAGGATGACGAAGATGAAGACCAGCGGGGTGGCATTGGCCCAGGCGCCGGGCAGATAGCCGGCACTGACCGCCTGCACCACGCCGATGATCAGGCCGCCGGCGAAGCCGCGCAGCGGGCTGCGCATGCCGAAGATGATCGCCGAGCCGAAGCCCCAGATGGTGAAGTTGAACGCCGTGCTGTAGTCAGCGCCGGTGGTATAGAGGATCAGCACACCGGCGGTGCCGGCCAGCAGGCCGCCCAGCAGGTAGGTGGAGAACCAGATCTGCTGCACCGGAATGCCGTTCAGCGCGGCGCCGACCGGATTGACGGCGCTGGCGCGCATGGCGCGGCCAAACGGCGTTTTCTGCAACACCACGAAAAGGCAGGCCAGGATGCCGACGCAGACGGTGATGTTGATGCCCATCTGCGGGCTGATGCGGATGCCGCCGATATTCCAGAAGGTATCGAACGGCTGCCGGATCATCGGGCTGGTGCCGAATATGGTGAGGATGAAGGATTCCAGGAAGGTGGCGAGGCCGAAGGTGCCCAGCACCGCGATCACATGCTCCACCGCGCCGGGGCGGTTAAGCCGCATCGAGATGACACCGACCACACCGGAAGCCAGCACGGCGGAGGCAATCGCCAGCACCACGCCGCTGGGGCCGCCGGTGACATACATGATAGCGGCCGCCAGCACGGCATAGGCGCCAAGCGCCACGTCCACCGAGCCGGTGGTGACGAAAAGCAGGCTGACCGGAAAGGCCAGCAGGCCGTATGTGATGCCCAGCAAGGCACCACGCAGCAGATACTCCGCAAGCTCGAACACTTCAATTTCCTCCCTGCAGCCGTCCCTCCGGGACCGCTACGTCTTTTTTATTTATACTTACTCGTAAGTAAGTATAAATAGCCATAGCCTGTCAAGACCCCAATTCCGCTGCCGCGGCATCAGGGCCGGTTTCAGTTCATCCACAATCCGCCGGTGACGTTGATCGATTGGCCGGTCATGTAGGACGCCTGCTCAGAAACCAGGAACGCCACCACATTGGCGACGTCCTGCGGCTCGCCCAACCGGCCAAGCGGAATGAGATGCACGCGCTCAGCCGCGGGCACCAGACCCTTGGCATGCGCCTCCGCATCGGCTTGCTCGCGCATCCGGGTGTTGGCGATGGTGCCGGGACAAACGGCATTCACGCGAATTCCAGATTTGGCGAGATCGAGGGCCATGGATTGCGTCATGCCGACCAGCGCGAATTTCGACGCGCAATAGGCCAGCGACATCGGCCGCCCGGATTTACCGAACCATGAAGCAATATTTATGATTCGGCCGCCACCGCTTTCGATCATCATCGGTACTATGGTGTGGCAGCAATTATAGGTCCCGCGCACATTGACCTGCATGGTGTAATCGAACTCTTCCGGCGTACCGTCGATGATCGAAGAAGCCTGCCCTATACCAGCACTGTTGATCAAGATGCGGGGCGCCGCGCCGAATTCACTGCGCAGTTTTGCAGCAGCATCACGCACTGCCGCCAAATCACTCACATCAACCTTGCCGACACTAACTGCAGCGCCCTGCCCGCCTAACTCGCTGCCGAGTGCCTCAAGGCTGGTTGCATCGACATCCCACAATGCCACTTTGCAGCCTTCCTTAGCCAACCGCTGAGCAATGCTCTTGCCGATACCGCTGGCAGCACCCGTTACAACCGCAACATCACCCGAATACTCATACATTGTGCTGTTCCTGAAACTGCTGCTTATGTGCGGCGAATATGGATGCCGCCATCGACATGGAAGGCATGGCCGGTGCTGTAGGGCAGAAGACCGGCGGCCAGTACGCCGACAGTGCGGCCGATATCCTCGGCTTCGCCCCAACGCGCCATCGGGAAACCACGACCCTTCACCCAGCCATCGTATTTCTCGAACACATCGGCGGTCATGTCGGTGCGGATGATACCGGGGCGAATTTCATGCACGGCAATGCCATGTTCGGCGAGGCGCAGCGCGAACAGTGTGGACATCATGGCGATGCCGGATTTCGAAATGCAGTAATCCGCCTGCGCAGCCGTGGCGATAACTGCATTACCAGAGGAGATGAAGATGATCGAACGCGAGGGCCGCGTGGTATCGCCGGCTGGCTCCACAATCATCCGCTTGGCGATGCGCTGCGTCAGGAAGAACGAGCCACGCAGATTCACATCGATCAGGCGATCGAAGCTTTCAACCGGAATCTCCAGCATGTCGCCGCGATACTGTGTCTGCACGCCGGCATTGTTGACCAGGCAGCTCAGCGGCCCGAAAGCACCACAGGCTTCATCCACCATGCGCTGATGCTGCGCCAGATCGGCAACATTTCCAGTGACAAAAGCCGCCTCGCCGCCGCGCTCGGCGATACCGGCCAGGGTTTCTTCCGCCGAAGCATCGCGCTCAAGATCGTTCACCACCACATCGAAGCCCTGCTCGGCCAGCGCATAGGCGATGGCGCGGCCGATGCCGCGGCGACCGCCAGTGACAAAAGCCGCTCGGCGTGCCGTGGATTCGCCGCTCACTTGGCGACTCCCTGCTGTGGCACCCAGCGCATGATGTGCACGGCGCTGGAAACCACAATGCCATTCTGATTCGTCACCGTCACGTCAGAGAGGGTGCGGAAACGCTCGGCCTCGATCTTGGCGATGGTGTAGGTGATGGTCACGGTATCGCCGAAGAATACCGGGCTCATGAAGCGCACGCGGTCATAGCCTTGGGAAACCGGCGTGAAACCGACGTATTTATGTACATGCGGGGTGAACATCAGTGTCGAAGCGGTGGACATGAAACCCATCGAGAGCACGCCATGAGCGATGCGGCGGCCAAACGCCGACTTCTTCATGAACTCTTCATTGCAGTGCACATCCGACAGATCGCCGGTGATGCCGGCGAAGAGATAGACGTCGCTTTCGCTGACAGTCTTGGAAAACTGCACCTTGTCGCCAATGGCGACATGGAAATCCGCCTCTTGCATTGCTTCCTCCCAATGAGACGGCGGCCCTTATAATGCTTACTTGCATGTAGGTCAATATCTGCTAAGACGAGCAGACCTGGAGGAGACTAATGGCCAAGAGCACACGCCCCCCGATCGACCCGGCCGCCCTGTTGCGGGTGTCTGAAACATTGCAGTCGCGCTTTGGTAGCCGCTTCAGCATGGCCGAGGCCGTGCGCCGGCAACATTCCAGCCAGCTTACCTGGATGCCGAGCCAGCCGCCCGATGCCGTGGTCTTTGCCGAAAGCACCGAGGAAGTGGCGGAAATCGTGCGGCTTTGCGCCGCAAATGCCGTGCCGGTGATCGCTTTCGGCTCCGGTTCTTCCTTCGAAGGCCATGTGAATGCGCCGCATGGCGGCATCTGCATCGACCTCGGCAACATGAAGCGCATCATTGCGGTGCATGCCGAGGATCTCGACTGCGTGGTGCAACCGGGCGTCACCCGCACCACCCTCAACGAGTATCTGCGCGATACAGGCCTGTTCTTCCCGATTGATCCCGGCGCCGATGCCTCGCTCGGCGGTATGGCAGCCACACGCGCCAGCGGCACCAATGCGGTGCGCTATGGCACCATGAAGGACAATGTGATCGCGCTTACCGCCGTGCTGCCGAACGGCGATATCGTGCGCACGGCACGGCGCGCGCGCAAAAGCTCGGCCGGCTATGACCTGACGCGGCTGTTCGTCGGCTCGGAAGGCACGCTCGGCATCATCACCGAACTGGTGTTGCGGCTATCGCCAATCCCAGAGGCGGTGGCGGCAGCGATCTGCCCCTTCCCCAGCGTGCGCGCCGCCTGCGACGCGGTGATCGCCACCATCCAGAGCGCCTTGCCGGTGGCGCGGATCGAATTGCTCGATGAAGTGACGGTAGGCGCGGTGAACCGTCATTCCGGCCTCTCCCTGCAGGAATCGCCTTTGCTGCTGCTGGAATTCCATGGCACGCCCGATGGTGTTGCCGAGCAGTCGCGCCGCTTCGGCGAAATCGCCGAGATGTTCGAAGGCGGGCCGTTCGAATGGTCGGACAAGCCCGAGGAACGCTCGCGGCTGTGGAAGGCCCGACACGATGCCTATTGGGCCTGTGTCGGCCTGCGCCCTGGCGCGCGCCCCATACCCACCGATGTCTGCGTGCCGATCTCGCGGCTGGCCGATTGCGTCGAGGCGACCAAGCAGGACATCCAGGCGCTCGGCCTGATCGCGCCGGTGGTCGGCCATGTCGGCGATGGCAATTTCCATGTGCAGCCGATGGTGGATATGGACAATCCGGCCGAGGTTGAAACCGTGATGCAGTTCGTGCGCCGCATGGTGGAACGCGCCATCGCCATGGACGGCACCTGCACCGGCGAGCATGGCATCGGCCAGGAGAAGCAGAAATACCTGCCGCTGGAACATGGCGAGGAAACCCTGGCGCTGATGCGCCTGATCAAACGCTCGCTCGATCCGCAGAACATCATGAATCCTGGTAAAATGCTGGAGTATTACGCATGACCTCGCCGTTGCCTGACAATCTTCTCCACCTGGCGCCGCAGCGTGCCGGCTCGGCCGAGTTCGTCGATGGCCGCACCCGGCTCTATGGCATCCTGGGCCATCCCATCGAACAGGCGCGCTCACCCGAGACCGTGACCCATGAACTGCGGCGGCGCGGCGAGAATGCCATCCTGCTGCCGATCCATATCCGGCCCGAAGATTTCGACGCCGTGTTTCCGCAGTTGCTGAAACTGGTCAACCTGGATGGCCTGGTGGTGACGGTGCCGCACAAGACGCGGATCGCGCCACATCTCAGCCATATCGGCCCGATGGCCGAGATCAGCCACAGCATTTCTGTGATTGCCCGCTGCAAGGATGATCAATGGGTCGGCGAAATGTTCGATGGCGTCGGCTGCGTTGCCGCCATCGAGCGGCGCGGCGTGCGCATGCCGGGCATGCGGGTGCAATTGCTGGGCGCTGGCGGTGCCGGTGCTGCCATCGGCGCCGAACTGGCGCGCAAGGGGGTGGCGAGCCTGCGCATCGTGGAACCGCAGCCGACGCGTGCCGAAACCCTGGCACATGGGCTGGCCAAGGCCTACCCGGCGCTGAATGTCAGCATCGGGCCATCACGGTTGGATGATATCGACCTGCTGATCAATGCCACACCGGTCGGCATGCTGGACGAGAATGCCGCGCCAATCGACGTTACGTCGATTCCGGCCAATGTGGTGGTGATGGATGCGATCATGGACCCGGATCGCACCAAGCTGTTGCGTATCGCGGAGGCCAGTGGCTGCCTCACGGTTTATGGCCGCGAGATGCTCGATTCGCAGATCGTTCGGGTCTGCGATTTCCTGCTGCGGGCGCGGCAGCACGATGTGAAGGACTTCGTGCTGCACCCCGATACCTGATGCTTCTTCCAAGCTGATCGTCAGGTGAACTTGACGATCAGCTTGCCAAAATTGCGCCCCTGCAGCAGGCCGATGAAAGCCTCAGGCGCCTTTTCCATGCCGGCAACGATATCCTCGCGCACCTGCAGCGTGCCATCCGCCACCAGCGGCGTGGCATAGCTGATGAATTCGTCGCGATAGGCAACGAAATCCGTGACGATGAAGCCGCGCAGCAGCAGCCGCTTCACCAGCACATCGCGCATCAGCATGGTCATTGGCGTATCGCCATCGGCGGCATTGCCAAGATTATACTGCGAGATCAGGCCGCAGACCGGAATACGGGCGAAGTCATTCAGCAGCGGCAGCACCGCATCCCACACCTTGCCGCCGACATTCTCGAAATAGACATCGATACCCTGCGGACAGGCAGCGGCAAGTTTCTGCTTCAAGGCCGGATCGCGATGATCCAGCGCAGCATCGAATTTCAGCGTGTTCAGAGCATAGGCGCATTTCTCTGCGCCGCCGGCTATCGCCACGGTGCGGCAGCCCTGCAACCGCGCCAGTTGCCCGACCATGGCGCCAACCGGGCCGGTAGCGGCAGCCACCACCACGGTTTCGCCGACCTTCGGTTGGCCGATCTTCATCAGGCCGGCATAGGCAGTGAAGCCCGGCATGCCAAGCGCGCCCAGTGCCGTGGAAAGCGGCGCCGCCGTTGCATCCACCTTGCGCAAACCGGCAGCCGGCAGCACGGCATAATCCTGCCAGCCGCCTGCCCCCACCACCAGATCACCCGCCGCGAAGCCAGGTGCCTCAGAGCGAACCACTTCGCCCACCGTGGTACCGACCATCACTTCGCCCAGGCCCACCGGACGGGCATAGGATTTGGCATCGTTCATGCGCCAGCGCATATAGGGATCGAGCGAGAGATAATGCGTGCGGCAGAGCACATCGCCGGGCGCCAGCTGTTGCGGCAATGCCGCCATCTCCAGCCGGAAATCTTCAACGCTCGGCTCTGTCACCGGGCGCCGCGCCAGCACCCATTTGCGGTTTTCAGACATCTTCCCTCCACGGATTTTCCTGTCCGAGAGGTAGGACTTGCACATGAGTAAGTCAACGCACTGGATGCAAGTCGCGCGACTTACCTTTCGCCAGCAATCAGCCGGGTACGCACCGTGCTGCTGCGCCCTTCCGCATCCACCACGCTGATACGGAAAAAGCCTGCCGCCGCCGGCGTCCATTCGGCATGATCGCCGCTGCCGCGCCCCGGCAAGGGCTCGCCATCGACATACCAGCGCAGGGGCTGCGTGCCGCGTGCCTCCAGCACCACGCGGTCGCCGCCCTTCGCCGGCAGGGCAAGCTCCACATGTGGTGGCGGAAACAGAATACGCGGCCCTTCGGCAACAATATTAGTACGGCGCTGGAAATTCCGCAGCGCCGGTGGCGGCAGGCGCGGCGGCGCGACGGCCATCTCCGCCTGATCCGGCACGGCAAAGCGCGGCGCTTCGCCACCACGGCCGCCCAGGATATCGAAAATGTGGAACATCAGCGGTGCCGCCGTGTTGCGGCCATAAGCACCCGGCCGTGGCGTGCCATCCGGCCTGCCGACCCAGACACCGACGACATGGCTGCCGGTATAGCCGACCGACCAGGCATCGCGGAAACCATAGGACGTGCCGGTCTTGTAGGCGATGCGGTCGGCCATGTTATTCGCCGTGCCCTGGATGCCGGCGGGGCGTGGCGCATCAGCCAGGATATCGCCGATCTGCCGTGCCGATGTGGGCCGCACCACGGCCTGATGCGGTAAGGCAGTGTTTCCTTCGATGGCCGAAAGCGCGGCGTAGCGTCCGTCATCAGCCAACATGGCATAAAGGCCGACGAGATCACGCAGCGACATGCCGACACCGCCGAGCGCAATGGCAAGGCCGGGTTCCTCGCGCGGCGCTGGCAGCACCATGCGAACCCCCAGCGACTGTAGCTGCGCGGCAAAGCGCGCAGGCCCCAATCGCTCCAGCACCGCGACGGCTGGCACATTCAGCGATTGCTGCAACGCATCCCGCATGGTGATGCGGCCCTGATACTGGCGGTCGAAATTACGCGGCAAATAGGTGCCGAAACGCGTCGGGCGATCATCGATCACGGTTTCTGGGTGAATCTCACCGGCATCCAACGCCATGGCATAGATGAAGGGCTTCAATGTGGAGCCGGGCGAGCGGATCGCGGTGGTGAGATCAACCTGGCCCTGCGCCGTGGCAAAATCATGCCCGCTGACCGAGGCGAGGATACGGCGGCTGGGCAGTTCGGCAACCAGGATCGCAACGGTGGCCGCATCGGGGAACCAGGACGCTTCCTGGCGTGCCAGTTGCTCCAGCTTCTGCTGCAGGCCGCCATCGATGCTGGTCTGCACCACCGGCGCGCTGGTGCGGCGCGCGGCAGCGGCGGCCAGATGCGGCGCGGTGAAGGGTAAGGCCTGGCGCTGCACAGGCAGCGCCTCAGCCTCGGCGAGCCGCATGTCTGCCGCACTGATCCGGCCAGCCTCGGCCAGACGGCGCAGCACCTGGCTGCGGCCATCGGCGGCAGCGGCCGGGTTGCTGATCGGGCGGCGCGCGGTGGGCGATTGCGGCAGGGCAATCAGCAGCACCGCTTCGGCCAGATTGAGTGTTGCCGGCTCCTTGCCGAAGAAAATCCGGCTGGCCATATGCACGCCTTCGATATTGCCGCCGAAAGGCGCCAGCGTGAGATACATCGACAGGATTTCGCGCTTGGAATAGCGGGCTTCAAGCTGCAGGGCGCGCAGGCTTTGTTCAATCTTGCCGGCCCAGCCACGGCGCGGCTCATGCAGCAGGCGGGCAACCTGCATGGTGATGGTGGAAGCGCCAGAAAGAATCCGGCCGCTTTGCAGATTGCCGATGGCAGCACGCAGTACCGCGAGCGGATCGATGCCGGGATGGCTGTAGAAACGCTGATCCTCGTAGGCCAGCAGCAGGGCAAGATATTGCGGATCGACCGCTTCCGGCTCAATGCGCAGCCGCCAGTAGCCTTGGCCAGCGGGGAGATAGCGCAACGGTTCGCCCTTGCCGCCAACGACCAGCCGTCCGCTATCTTCATAGCGGCTGACATCCGGCGGCAGCAGCCGATCGGCAACAGTGATAACCGCAACGAAGGCCAGACCGGCAGCCAGTGCCAGTCCGAGCCGTCGCTTGCCACCGACCCACTGCATCATCGCATCACCCCGCCGCGAGATATCATTCAGGCCGAACAACGATGCTGCCGGCTGCGGTACGCGCCATCCGTTCGGGGCGGTACATGTCCTCCACACTGGCAGCTGGCAGGGTAAAGCTGCCGATTGTGACCGCGCGCACCACATAGGCGAAGCGGAAGTCGCTACCCGGCGCCAGCACGCGGTCGCGCCAGGAATCCTCGCGTTCATAGAGGAAACCGAAGCGGTCGCGACGCGCCGTATTGTTCAGCTCGAAGGCCGCGACGAAGCGATCATCGCGTTGCTCCGCGAGCATCGGCAGCGACAGCGCCCCCAGCCAGGGATAGGACAATGGCGTATCATCCCTGCCGCGCGGCGGCTTGATCACGGTCTCGATCTCCCAGCCGGCGGGCAGCAGGTCGGCCAGCACGGTCTGATGATACAGCCGGTCGTGCACCTTGCCGTCCAGCACCACCACCAGCCGGTCATGGCGGCGAATGCTGTTAGCATCAGCCAGATCGATGCGGTCGCCGCCGGGAGTGTATACCGTCTTCCTCAGGCTGTAGCCGCTTTCCAGCGCCGGTGCCGCCGCACGCGGCGCACCATGCACCATCAGGCTCGCGGCCACGGGCAATGCCGAGCGGTTGGTGATGCGGTAGCCGGTGCCAAGCGCCTGCACCGGAGGCGAAAGGCTCATCGCCACTACATTGCTGCGGCTGCGCTCGGCGCCGTTATCATCCACCCGCAATTCACTGTTGCGCTTGGCGGCATTCGCGGCGCGCAACAGCCAGGCTTTTTCCTGCGTTGTCAAACGCTCGGCGGCGGGATTGGCCGCTTCTATCTGCTCGAAGAACGGCGCCGCTGCCGCCACACCCAGGCTTTCGGCCGCCAGCGCGGCGAACAACGCCTGATCGCGCAGCCGCGAGCCATAGAATACGGCCTGGGCATCGCCGATCAGGCCGGCGCCGCGCCGGAAGATCATCGCTGCCTGATCGCGTTCGCCAGACAAGGCCAGGGCGGCAGCGGCAAAGCCGGACGCAATGCCGTTGCCAGCCTTCTGGAAATCACCCCATTGACGCTGCAGCATGGCACGCTGTGGATCGCCGCCACGCGCCAGCAGGTAATGCGCATAGGCACGCGCGCGCAGCCGATTGGCCTGGGCATATGGACCATAGCCGTATATGTCGTCATCCACATTCTCGCCGGAACGGCCATCCACCAGCATGCGCAGGAATTTCTTCGAACGCTGCAAGGCATCCTCGGGCACGGTGTAGCCTCGTTCGCGCGCCTGCTGTAGGAAATCGATGGCATAAGTGATCAGCCAGGAATCGGCACCATGATCGCCAACGCGCCACAGGCCGATCACACCATCCTCACCCTGGCGGTCGAGCAATGTATCGATGGCCTGCTGCACGCGGGCACGAATTCGCTGCACTTCCGCCGGCGAAGCCGCCCCAAGCAGGCTGAAATCATCGAAGCTCAGCAACGGCTGCACCACGCTGGTAATCTGCTCGGTACAGCCATAGGGGTAACGGGAGAGCGACTGCATCAGACCGGGCACATCAATGCCACGGATGGCACTGAGGTTGACCGCCAGCTTCACGCTGCCCGCATGGAACGGCGCCAGCAGGTCGGGGCCGAGCGTCATCGCCTCCCCGGGTGCCAGCATCTGCTTGCGCTCCAGTGTCACCGGATAATGCGGCGAGCGGCTTTCGATCTGCCATTCGCGGGTGAAAGCCAGGCCGTTCGGACCACTGACCGCCAGCGTAATCGCGCCGGTACCGATCTGCTCGGCACTCAACTCGAAACTGGCCTGCTTCGACTCGCGCACCGCCAGCGGCAAGGCCAGTTGCCGCTCGCCGGTCAGAGTCACCACGCCCGACGTGGAGACGGCAAAGCTGTAGCTGCCCTCGGGGGCATCGACATTCTGTGCGAACAAAGTCATGCGCGCCTTATCACCTGGCGCCAGGAAACGCGGGAAATAAGCATCGGCAACCAGCGGATGGCGCACGCGGACGCGCGCCTCGCCCTTGCCGACCTGGCTGGCATTGTAAGCCACGGCCATCAGGCGCAGCTGGCCGACAAAATCCGGGATGTCGAAATCGACACTGGCCTTGCCGCTGGCATCAACCTCGACCGGGCCGGAGAACAAAGCCACCGTCCTGGTCGGCACGGTCTGCAGGCCGGCGCCGCCCACTTCATCGCCGCCATGGCGGACACGGCCAGCAGGCGCGGACTGGCCATCAAGCAGCCGGCCATAATCATCGCGCAGATCAAGGCCGAGCCGGCGCTTGCCGAAATAGAAATCAGCCGGATCGGGTGTGACGAAACGGGTCAGCGCCAGGATGCCTTCATCCACGGCGGCAATTGTCAGCGTCGTTTTCGTGCCGGGTGCCAGACCGGAAACCGAGACCGGCACGGTGAGCTTGCCTTGCGGCGGCACCAGCTCCGGCACGTTCATCGCCACCGCCACCTGACGCGCGGCATTGTCGATGGCGAGCCAGTTCAGGCCGATGGCGCGCACCGGATCGCGCGCCGAGCCGCCTTTCAGCGGACGCACGGTATCGACCAGGATATAGGCGCCAGCGCCCCAATCGGCAGCAACGGGGATTTCCACTGTCGCGCCATCAGCCGGCAGAGAGACATGCTGCGACCACAGGATGCGGTTGGTCGCCACCATCACCAGCGCCTCGCCTGCGAAGGGCGGCTTGATCGACACCTGCGCCTTGCTACCCACGGCATAGCCGGTCTTGTCAGCCGAAACCGCCACCTTGTCCGGGATATCCTCGTCGGGCGAAGAATTGCCGAAGCCGGAGGCAAAGCGATAACTCGCCGCTGCCTTGGCTTCCTTATCCTCAATGGTGAGGCGATAGCGGCTCCACGGATCGGTGACAAAGCGCAATTCCTGCAGCTTGTCGGCGGTCAGCGACCAGTCGCCGCTGCGGACCGACTCCAGGCGCACCGAAGTACGGTAGGTCCAGCGGCCGCCACGATTGTCGTCGCGATACCAGATGTAATCCCAGATTTCCCGCTCCAGCCGCCAGGTAACACCGGGCCGCGCGATCTGCCGGCCTTCGCCATCGAAGGCGGCGACCGACAGCACGGCTTCCGTGCCATTGGCCACCTTGTTGTCATCGAAGCCCGGCTTGATGCCGAGGAAAACCTCGCGGTGGCGCACCGGCAAGGTCAGCCGCTCCTCGGTGGCGCGGCCACCCGGCTCATAGACGCCGAAGCTGGTAATCGCCTTCAGCGGCAGGGTGGAGCCAAGATTGCTGGGCTCAAGCCGGATCACCGCGCGGCCATCGCCATCGGTGGCCTCGGCGTTCAATTTGAGCAACACATCCTCGAATGGATCGTCATGGCGGCCGATCTGCCAGCCGCGCCATTGCGGAAACGCATTGGTATCGCGGGCAATGCGCAATTCGCCGAAGGACTGCAATTCCGCCGCCGGTGCGCCATAGAGCCATTGCGCGTCGATCTGCAATTCCGGCGGCGCCGCCGGATTATAAGTGGGCTGACTGATCGTGCCGTGCACCGCCAGGCGCTGCGGCACGAAATCCTGCACCTCAAAGCTCAGGCGGCCGATCGGCTTGTCGGTGGGATCGGCGAAAGCCAGCACGCTCCACAAGCCGCGTACGGCACCCGGCGGCAACTCGGTGGAGAAATGGACGCCGCCGCCGGCATCCGGCGGCAGGGTCTGGCGGCGGAACTCGGCACCATTGGGTCGCTGGATCACCAAGGTTATCGGCGAAGCCAGGGCATCCGAAGTGTCGCGGCGCATCATCGCGGAAAGATGCACGCGTTCGCCGGGCCGGTAGATGCCACGGTCGGCATAGAGGAAGGCCGCCAGCGGACGCAAAGCCGGCTGACCCGAAACACCGCGATCCGAGAGATCGAAAGCCGGCCGGTTGAGATCAAGGAAGGCAAAGGCGCCTTCCGCACCATAGGCGAACACTGCCTGCGGCCGGTTGCCATCCTGGCCTTGCAACAGACTGCGCTCAAAGCGCACGCGACCATCCTTATCGGTCGTCGCGCGGCCAAGATCGCGGCGATTCTCCGCCACCAGGGCAACATCCAGGCCGGCAATCGGCTTGGCGGTATCGTAAGAGCGTGCCAGCAGGTGCAGGCCATCCTCGCCCTGCAGCACGGTCAGGCCGATATCGGTTTCGATCACCCAGCGCGTCGCCGGAGCATCGGAACTGTAATAGTTATAGCGTGACGACGCCTTGGCATCATCCTCCGCGATCAGCAGATAGGCGCCCGGTCGGCGCTCGGGCAGGATTCGCGTCAACGGGAAGCTGGTGGTGCTGCGCTCCTCGCCGCGATTCTCCACCGCCATTGTGCCATCCCAAACGACATAGCCGCCACCGGCATTCAGCCGGCTCAGGCTGTTGTCATAGTAGTAATAGTCGTCGTCATCCTCGACGGCCTCATTCTCCACCGTCTTGCGCTTGGCCCGATGCTTGGGCCAGTCGCGCATCAGCTTGGCATCGCTGACATGCAGCACGCGCAGGCGCACGCGGTCGACATTCTTCGTCTCGATGGCAATGCCGGTGGCGCCGACCTGCGGCAGGATCGAGCCGGTGCCGGCAAAAGTGACCAGACGCTCCTTGGCATCGAGCTTGAAATCGATGCGCAGCTTGGTTTCCGCGAGGGTGCGCGCACCATCCGCCGCCACCAGACCAGCGGGCAGCACCAGATCCAGCGCCGCCAGGCCGCTGGGCCAGCCGCTCAGGCACAGGCTCTGCTGCTCGACACGAACCGCGAGTTTCTCGACCGTCGCGGCCTTGATGCGGCCCTCATAGGCATCCGCCTTGGCCAGCGGCCGGCTGAAAGCCAGGCAGACCTGTTCGACCGGCCGATTGCGCGCCCGGTCATCATCATCGGCTATATGGGCATATGGATCGTTGCTGTCGCTCTGCTTGCGCTTGAAGCTGTAGCGCAGGAATTCGAATGACTCGCCGGCAGAAGCCATCTGGGCCGGTGCGCCATGCTGGCGGCCAAGCCAATAGCCTCCGCCGCCTGCGGCCACGACGAGCGAAGCCAGAACCAGTGCCGCAGCAACAATCTTTTTCATGTGAATACCGGGAGTGGTGGAGAGCCGACCAAGGAAGGCCGGATTATAGAATTTCTCCCTGTAATCACAAAAGCTTATATTATTTCATCGAACCTGGTCGCCCAGGCTGATTGCCATTACCTGGTCACAATTACCCGCAATAGTTGCCGCCCTTTGCCTTGCGACGGCAAAACCAGCCGGAAAACTGCACCGTCGTCTAGCGCGCCTTGAGACCGGCCATGACGAATTGGCTGACATGCAGCTTGCGCGCCGCCTGCCATGCCGCCGAACGGATATCGGCCTCGAAAGTCGCCGACAGCGTGTAGCCATTGTTCAAGTGATGGCAGCTCAGCGCCACGATGGTGACATAGAGCTGCAACGGATCGGTGCCGGAACAGAAAATGCCATCGGCTTCGCCACGGTGCAGCAACTGGCGCATGGTTTCGATCAGCGGCGATGACAGGACGGGAATCCGCTTCGAAACCTTGATGAACTTGCCCTTGTGCAGGTTCTCGGTGCTGGTCAGCCGCACGAAATGTGGATGCGCGGCAAAATGATCAACCGTGAATTCCACCAGCCGCTGCATCGCTTCCGCTGGCTTCATATGCTCCAGATCAAGCTGCTGTTCGGCGGTGCGGATTTCCTCATACACCGCTTCCAGTGCCGCTACATACAGGCCCTCTTTGTCCCGGAAATGGTGATAGATCATGCGCATGTTGCATTTCGCCCGCGCCACGATGGCGTCGACGCGAGCACCGCTGAAGCCGTGGCGCGAAAATTCCTCAATGGCGGCGTCCAGTATCTGCTGGCGCGTTCTGGCCGCATCCCGCTTGCCAACGCTCCGCGTCTTGCGCCGCTGGCGCACTTGCTTTTTCTGAACGGTCATCGCGCAGACAGCTGATAGGCCAGTGGCTCCAGTCGCTCGGCCAGCGCCATGAGCGCGTGATCCCTACCCGGTGCCGCCGCCAGCATGGTCGCCAGCGGCAGGCCATGGCGATCAAGCCCACCCGGCATCACCACCAGCGGCCCAAGCAGGGCAGTCCAGGGAATCAGGTAGGCCGCAGGGCCGGTAGTGGAAAAACCTTCCGGCGCTGATGCCGGCACCGGCAGAGTCAGGATCGCATCGCAGTCCGCAAGGGCGTGCCAGACATTGCCGCGCCATTCTGCCAGCCACGCACGCGCATCATCCAGTTCCGCCGCTGAAAGCCCCGCTCCCATCTGCAGCAATTCACGGATGCGCGGCCCGAGCATATCGGCCGCCGCATGATAGACGGCACCATGGGCGGCATAGGCTTCGCCAGCCATCACCCGTCGATGCTGCGCCACCACGGCATCGCGGTCAAACGGCGGATCGATTGCCACAGTTTCGCAATCAGTATGCTGCGCCACCAGTTGCGCCATGCGGTCCAGCAGCGCCAGGCTTTCCGCATCGGCTTCTGGATAGAAATGCCGGGATGGCAAGCCGATCCTAGGCTTTGCCACCAATGGCGGACGCGGCTGCCCAGTAAGCGCCTCCAGCACGAAGGCACAATCCGCCACGCGCTGTGCCATGAAGCCCAGCGTGTCGAAACTCGGCGCCAGCGGCACCACGCCATCGCGCGGGAAAAAGCCATGGCTCGGCTTCAGCGCCGCAACACCGCAATAGGCGGCGGGACGGCAGATCGATCCAGCCGTCTGCGTGCCGATGGCAACCGCAACCATGCCGGCAGCAACAGCGGCAGCGGAGCCGCTGCTCGATCCGCCGGGCGTGTGCCGCAGAGTCCAGGGGTTGACCGTGGCGGCGGGATCCATGGTGGCGTATTCCGTGGTCACGGTCTTGCCCAGCACGATGCCGCCGGCCGCGCGCAACTGGCCGACTAAGGCGGCATCGGTGGCGGCCACGGCAACATTCTGGCGCGTCCTGCTGCCAGCCAGGGTCTGGCAGCCGGCAAGATCAACAACATCCTTGACGCCGATAGTGACGCCGCGCAGCGGACCGGCTTTATCGGGTGCGGCATCCTGCTGCCGCGCCACGGCCATGGCGCCCTCGGTATCGACTGAAACCCAGGCCTTCACCTGGGGCTCGACTTCGGCGATACGCTGCACGGCCGTCTGCACCAGTTGCTGCGATGATGCGCTGCCCTTAGCCTCAGCAGATATGCTCATGGGCGAATCCTGAAGATGGCATCCACTTCCACCAGCGCCTGGCGCGGCAAGGTCGCGGCGCCGATGGCGGTGCGGGCATGCTTGCCGGCCTCGCCAAACAGGGCGACGAACAGATCGGACGCGCCATTGATCACGAACGGCACCTTGTCGAAATCCGGCGTGGCGTTGACGAAGCCGCGCACCATCAGGCAGGTGGTCACACGGTCAAGATCGCCCTCGCAGGCTGCATTCAGGCAGGCGAGCAGATTAAGCGCGCAGATGTGTGCGGCCTGCTGCGCCACTTCCGGCGAATGATCCGTCGGCACCTTGCCGGTCAGATGCGGTACATGGTCGATATCGTTGGTCTGGCCGGCAAGATAGACCACGCCGGCATCGACCCGATAGGGCAGGAAATTCGCCACCGGGCGCGGCACCTGCGGCAACACCAGACCCAGTTCGGTCAGGCGGGCGGCTATCTTTCCCATGCGCTGCTTTTCCCCATACGCTGTTTCGCTGTCGGAATGGATGGCTTGAAACACAGCGTAGCGGCGGAGAAGCAACCTCGCAACATAAGTAAGTGAATTATTACTTCCTATTCCAAACCAGATCATTTTTTAGGCGGATCGGATTGAATTAAGGCGAGGGCCATTTGGGGCGTGGCCACGAGCCATACCTTGATATAGGGCCTGGAACCTTTCGTCTGATTTCGCGCCATGCAGCATCGCCGCATTCTGCCTGCACCAGCGACCGATGCCGCTTCCAGAAATCCAACAGAGGGAACCCCATCATGGCCGACAGCACCAAGCCGCCGCATCTGACCCATGCCAACGGCGCCCCGGTTGCCGATAATTTCAATACCATGACCGCCGGCCCGCGCGGCCCGGCTTTGCTGCAGGATATCTGGCTGATCGAGAAGCTGGCGCATTTCGACCGCGAGGTGATCCCGGAGCGCCGCATGCATGCCAAGGGCTCCGGCGCCTATGGCAGCTTCACGGTGACCCAGGACATCACCCGCTACAGCAAGGCCAGGATATTCTCCGAGATCGGCAAGCAGACCGACCTGTTCGTGCGCTTCTCCACCGTTGCCGGCGAGCGCGGCGCTGCCGATGCCGAGCGCGATATCCGTGGCTTCGCGGTCAAGTTCTATACCGAGGAAGGCAACTGGGATCTGGTGGGCAACAACACGCCGGTCTTCTTCCTGCGCGATCCGCTGCGCTTCCCCGATCTGAACCATGCCGTGAAGCGCGATCCGCGCACCGGCATGCGCAGCGCCAATAACAACTGGGATTTCTGGACCCTGCTGCCCGAGGCACTGCATCAGGTGACCATCGTGATGAGCGACCGCGGCATCCCCCGGACCTACCGCCACATGCATGGCTTCGGCAGCCATACCTTCAGCTTCATCAACGCGGCAGGTGAGCGCTTCTGGGTCAAGTTCACGCTGAAAACCCATCAGGGCATCGAGACCCTGACTGATGCCGAATCCGCCGCCCTGATCGGCAATGACCGCGAAAGCCATCAGCGCGACCTGTATGGCAGCATCGAGGCCGGCGACTTCCCGCGCTGGACGCTCTATGTGCAGGTGATGCCGGAAGCCGAGGCCGGCAGTTATCGCCTCAATCCTTTCGATCTCACCAAAGTGTGGCCGCGCCAGGATTATCCGCTGATCGAGGTGGGTGTGCTGGAGCTGAACCGCAACCCGGAGAATGTTTTCGCCGAGGTGGAACAGGCCGCCTTCTCGCCAGCCAATATCGTGCCGGGCATCGGCTTTTCGCCGGACAAGATGCTGCAGGCCCGCCTGTTCTCCTATGGCGACACGCAGCGCTATCGCCTGGGCGTGAACTTCAGCAACATCCCGGTCAATGCACCGAAATGCCCATTCCACAGCTATCACCGCGATGGTGCCATGCGCACCGATGGCAACCAGGGCGCCCGCCTCGGCTATGTGCCGAACAGTTACAAGGAATGGCAGGACCAGCCGGCGCTGAATGAGAAGCCCCTGGCCGCCGGCGATGCCTGGCACTGGGATCATCGCCTGGATGAGGATTACTACAGCCAGCCGGGCGACCTGTTCCGGCTGATGACCCCGGCACAGCAGCAGGTGCTGTTCGAGAATACCGCCCGCGCCATGGGCGACGCCGCGCTGGAGATCAAGCAGCGCCATATCGGCAATTGCACCAAGGCCGATCCGGCCTATGGCGCCGGCGTGGCCAAGGCGCTCGGTTTGACCGTAACGGCCGCAGCGGCCGAGTAAACCTTCCTCCCCTCTCTCTCCGATCCAAGGAATCCCATCATGCTCACCGCCACCGCAAAGCCCGCGAAATCCCTGCTCAACGGCCCCGACCACACCCTCATCATGATCGACTTCCAGTCGCAGATGGCTTTCGCTACCAAATCGATCGACATCGTTGCCCTGCGCAATAACGCAGCCATGGTTGCCAAGGCGGCAGCCGGCTTCAAGGTGCCGACCATCCTGACCACGGCCGCCGAGAAAACCTTCTCCGGCCCGATGTTCAGCGAGATCACCGACGCCTTCCCAGGCCAGGCCCTGATCGACCGCACGACGATGAATACCTGGGAGGACGAAGCCGTGATCCGGGAGGTCAACCGCATCGGCAAGCAGCGGCTGGTATTCTCCGGTCTGTGGACCTCGGTCTGCATCGTCGACCCGGTGCTCTCGGCGCTGGAACAGGGCTTCGAGGTCTATGTGATCGCCGATGCCTGCGGTGATGTTTCCGGGGAGGCGCATGAGCGCGCCATGGCACGCATGGTGCAGGCCGGCGCCCGCCCGATGACCGCCCTGCAATACCTGCTGGAATTGCAGCGCGATTGGGCCCGCCTCGAAACCTACGACCTGACCACGGGCATCGCCAAGAAATATGGCGGTGCGTATGGGCTCGGCATCATCTACGCTAAAGTGGTACTTGGCGAGCAGGCCAAGGAGGCGGCTGAGTAAGCGAAGGTCATCAAGGGGGCGAAACCATGAAGCGTCTAAGGTTTGCGGGTGTGGTTTCGCTTGTGCTTCTTTGTGGTCTGCCCTCAGCGGCCATGGCACATGTGAAATGGTTCGCCCCCTATATCATCGACGCGCCGCCGGAGAAAGCTAGCCATTCAGCCAGCTATCGACACCCGAAATGACGCCCCGGAGCCCCGATCTCCGGGGCCGTATTGGCGCAAAGCGCGCGGAATGTTCGATGATTTGCCGCCCCGCGGAGAATCGGTTCTCCAGGGGGTGACTGCGTGGCGGATGGGGTGGGATTCGAACCCACGATACCCTTTTGGGGTATACGCACTTTCCAGGCGCGCGCCTTCGACCACTCGGCCACCCATCCAGCGCGGGCGGCACTATACTTAGGCTAGGCGAATTTGCAATTGTCCCGTCCCTGGCTTTAAGCTATTGGCCGATAGGGCTTTCTGCGGGGGTTACGATGTTTCTGGGGCGCTGGATCGGCTGGGTGCTGGTGGCCTTGAGCCTGATGGCACTGGGCGGCGATGCCTTGAACTGGCTGGAGACCGGCCAGGCCCGCCTGGGCGAACTGGGTGCCTTCTGGTACCAGCTCGATGCCGGCAGCCTCACCCTGCTGCAGGCCCTGATTGAACGCTACCTGCCAGCCTATATCTGGGACCCGGGCATGACCGGCCTGCTGCACCAGCCCGGTGCCATCGTGCTGGCCGCCATCGGCGTGGTGGCGATCTGGCTGTTCCGCAAGCCGGAGGCGAAGCAGCGCGCCCGCTTCGGCGCGCTCAGCTAGAGCAGAGTCCCACTCCAGCCCCGATCAGGGTTCCGGCATCTTGAGCGCGGCGATGAAGGCTTCCTGCGGGATTTCCACATTGCCGACATTGCGCATGCGCTTCTTGCCCTCTTTCTGCTTCTCCAGCAGCTTGCGCTTGCGGCTGATATCGCCGCCATAGCATTTCGCCAGCACGTCCTTGCGCAGGGCGGAAATGTCTTCGCGGGCAATGATGCGGCCGCCGATCGCCGCCTGGATGGCGATCTTGAACATCTGGCGCGGGATCAGTTCCTTCAGCCGTTCGCAGAGCTGACGGCCCCGCGTTTCAGCGCGCGCGGCATGCACGATGGTGGCCAGTGCATCCACCGGCTCGGCATTCACCAGGATCGACATCTTCACCAGATTGCCGGTCTCATACTCGTCCATGGCGTAGTCGAAGCTGGCATAGCCACGACTCACCGACTTGAGCCGGTCGTAGAAATCGAACACCACTTCGTTCAGCGGCAGGCGATAGACCACCATGGCGCGGTTGCCGGCATAGGTAAGCTGGATCTGGCGGCCACGCTTGTCCTCGCAGAGCTTGAGGATGCTGCCGAGATACTCGTCCGGCACCATGATAGTGGCCTTGATCCACGGCTCGTCGATATGGTCGATCTGGGTCGGATCGGGCATGTCGGCCGGGTTATGCACGTCTTCCACGGTGCCATCGATCCGATGCACCTTGTAGATCACGCTCGGCGCCGTGGTGATGAGATCGAGGTTGAATTCGCGCTCCAGGCGCTCCTGGATGATTTCCAGATGCAGCAGGCCGAGGAAACCGCAGCGGAAGCCGAAGCCGAGCGCCGCCGAGCTTTCCATCTCGAAATGGAAGCTGGCATCGTTCAGCCGCAGCTTGGCCAGGCTGTCGCGCAATTCGGTGAAGGACGAGGCATCCACCGGATAAAGGCCGCAGAACACCACCGGCACCGAAGGCTTGAAGCCCGGCAGAGCC
Source organism: Ferrovibrio sp. (assembly GCF_965278975.1). GTDB lineage: Bacteria > Pseudomonadota > Alphaproteobacteria > Ferrovibrionales > Ferrovibrionaceae > Ferrovibrio. Next base: position 2,307,903 of record NZ_OZ257126.1, on the reverse strand, counting down.
GTCTGGGTCGCGCGCTTGTCCTCGGTGATCGTGTCGCCCACGTTGGTATCGGCCACTTCCTTGATCGCGGCGGTGAAGAAACCCATCTCGCCGGGGCCGAGTTCATCCATCAGCACGCGCTTGGGCGTGAATACGCCGACGCGCTCCACCGGATAGACCGCGCCGGTGGACATGAACTTGATCTTCTGGCCTTTGCGGATCGTGCCATCGACGACGCGGAACAGCACCACGACGCCGAGATAGGCATCGTACCAGCTATCCACCAGCAGCGCCTTCAGCGGCGCATCGCGGTCGCCCTTCGGCGCCGGCAGCCGCGTGACCAGGGCTTCCAGCACCTTGTCGATGCCCAGGCCGGTCTTGGCCGAGATTTCCACCGCGTCGGTGGCATCCAGGCCGATCACTTCCTCGATCTGCGCCTTGACGCGGTCGGGTTCCGCCGCCGGCAGATCGATCTTGTTCAGCACCGGCACGATTTCGTGGTTGGCATCAAGCGCCTGATACACATTGGCCAGGGTCTGCGCTTCCACGCCCTGGCTGGCATCCACCACCAGCAGCGAGCCTTCGCAGGCCGCCAGGCTGCGGCTGACTTCATAGGCGAAGTCGACATGGCCGGGCGTGTCCATCAGGTTCAGCACATAGGTCTTGCCGTCCTTTGCCTGATAGTTCAAGCGCACGGTCTGTGCCTTGATGGTGATGCCGCGCTCCTTCTCGATATCCATGCTGTCGAGAATCTGCTCGGTCATCTCGCGCTTCTCCAGCGCGCCGCAGGTTTCGATCAGGCGGTCGGCAAGGGTCGACTTGCCGTGATCGATATGGGCGATGATCGAGAAGTTGCGGATCAGGGAAAGGTCGGTGGCCAAGGTGCTTATCCAAACAGGCGGCGGATATCGCCATGCGGCGTATCCTGCGACGGAATCTTCATGATGCCATTGGCGCGCAGGCAGGGCACGCCATCGGCGGTGATCAGGCTGTCGACGAAACCCATGTTGCGGGTCAGGCGCACCAGGCGGCCCTTGCCCTCGACCCAGGCGCCCAGCGGCGCCGGGGCGGCGAAGTCACCGGTCAACTGGATTGTCGGAATGAACTTGCGGCCGCCAGCGGCAATGCCCGCCGTGAAGCCCAGCAGCATGTCGGCGAAGGTCATCATCATGCCGCCATGGCAGATCTGGCCCGGATTGATATGCCGTTCTTCCACCCGGAAGCCCATCACCGGCATGCCGTCATCGGGATCGAGCCGGCCCCAGAGCGGGCCGTTCACCGCCATGAAGCCGACCTCCAGGGCGAGTTTTTTCATGCCGGCGGGAACTGCCTCGGAAACCATGGATTCCGGGGCAATGGGTTGAGGCTTTGTCATGGCGCGGGTTTTAGCACCCAAGCGTGGCCTGGGCAATGAAAGCCGGTTGCGGCCGCGAAATGCCGCTAACCACTTGACGTAACGTCAGTTTTGGCAATTCCGCTTGCATTTTCGGGCCATCGTGCTTCCCTGGGGGATAAGAAAGGCTCCATCCAGCGGGCCACAGGGAGGATTTCAGGGTGCGGCATCCGGCGCATCTGGCGCAATTCCGGCGCCTGCTGAACGGCCTTGCCGCCGAGCGGGCCGAGAAGCTGGCGCGCCCGTTCCATATCGCACCCGAGGTCTACTACGATCCCGTCCGCGCCACGCTGGAGCAGGAGCGGCTGTTCCGGCGCATGCCCCTGGTGCTGGGGCATGAAAGCACCCTGCCCAAGCCCGGCGACACCCTGACCCTGGATATCATCGACCGCCCCTTGCTGCTGCTGCGTGGCCGCGACGGGCAGCTTCGCGGCTTCCTCAATGCCTGTCGCCATCGCGGCGTGCGGCTTACCGATTGCCCTGAGCCGACGCGCAAATCATCCCTGGTCTGCCCGTATCACAACTGGACCTATGATCTGGATGGCAGGGTGAAGCACATCCCCTGCCTGGACACTTTCCCCGGCCTGGATCCAGCGCAGCATGGCCTGACGCCGTTTCCGCTGGAGGTGCGCCACGGCCTGATCTGGGGCATCCCCCAGGCTGGTGACGCCGACGATATGGATTTGAGCAGCTTCCTCTCCGGCCTCGGCGAAGACCTGGATGTATTCGGCTTCAAGGCCATGCATGGCTTTGCCCGCGCGGTGACGCGGCGCAAGACCAACTGGAAGCTGATCATGGATGCCTTCCTGGAAAGCTACCATGTGGTGCGGCTGCATCACAAAACCGTCGGGCCGTTCTTCCAGGATGGCGCCGCGATCCTGGACCGCGTCGGCCGCCATATCCGCTCCATCGTGGCACGGCAGGAATTCGGCGAGATCGCCCATCTGCCGGAAAGCGACTGGGATGCACGGCGCCATGTCAGCTTCGCCTATGTGATCTATCCCAACACCGTGCTGGTGCTGCATCCCGATTACACCAGCATCCTGACGATGTATCCGGCTGGCACGGACGAAACCGATTTCGTGCATACGATGCTCACCCCGCACCCGCCACGCAACGACAAGGAGCGCGACCATTGGCAGCGTTCCTTCGCACTGATCGAAGGCGGCGTGTTCCAGGCGGAAGACCTGTGGATTTCCGAGCGCATCCAGGCTTCCCTGCGCTCCGGCGCCAACCGGCATTTCACCTTCGGTCAGCTCGAATACGGCATCAAGGTATTCCACGAGCAGCTCGATGCCGATCTGGGTACAAAGTCGGTGGAAGATTAGGCGTATCGCATGCCACGTCACCCTCGCGCCGGCCCTTCGGGACTGTGCGCCCACGAACGCCTGTAGCGTTCGCGCGCTTACAGGGTCTCATTTCACTTGCGAGGCAATGGGATGCCCGCCTTCGCGGGCATGACGAAGCTAGGGCTGCTTCCGCAGGAATGTCAGCCGCGCCGGACCTTGCTGGCGTTCTTCCAGCAGATCGAAACCATCCGGCACCGCGAAAGCGCCCTTGGCATCGGTCTCGATGATCGCCAGCGCCTGTGGCTTCAGCCAGCCTTCGCGGTCCAGGCCCTGCAATACTGGCGTGCCAAGCCCTGAACGATAGGGTGGGTCGAGGAAGACGATATCCACCGGCGCCACGGCGTGGCCTGGCTGGCGCGCATCGGCGGCACGCAGGGTGATACGTTCGGCGAGGTTCAGATCAGAGGCATTGCGCAGGATGCAGCGCCGCGCCGCCGCATCGATCTCGAACAGATAGGCATGCAGCGCGCCGCGCGACAGCGCCTCAAAACTCAGAGCACCGCTGCCGGCGAAAGCATCCAGCACGATGCCGCCATCCAGCCGGGTCTTGCCCTCGTCAGTGAGCAAGGCGGGAGAATGCAGCAGCATGTTGAACAGCGATTCACGCACGCGGTCGGTGGTCGGGCGCGTGCTCTGCTCCGCTGGCGCATGCAGCGCGCGGCCGCGATGGCTGCCGCCGACTATGCGCATCAGCCGGGCTTTTTGGAGCGGTCTTGGCCGCGATCCTGACCCGTGCGCGGACGCTTCGCCGGCTTCTCGCCAAGCTGCTCGGCCAGCACCTTGCCGGCCACTTCGCGCACTTCGCCTTCCACCAGGTTGCCGAGCTGGAACGGGCCATAGGCAACGCGGATCAGGCGGCTGACCGGATAGCCGAGATGCTCCAGCACACGGCGGATTTCGCGGTTCTTGCCTTCGCGCAGGCCGATGATCAGCCAGGCATTATCGCCCTTCTGGCGCTCGATGCTGGCCTGGATCGGGCCATATTCGACGCCATCGATGGTGATGCCATTGGCCACCCGTGCCAACAGCGCCTCCACCACCTGGCCATGCACGCGCACGCGGTAGCGCCGCAGCCAGCCCTGGCTCGGCAATTCCAGCTTGCGCGCCAGGGCGCCATCATTGGTCAGCAGCAGCAGGCCTTCGGAATTGAAATCGAGCCGACCGACCGAGATGACGCGCGGCATGTCCTCGGGCAGTTGCTCGAACACCGTCGGGCGGCCCTGCGGATCACGATGCGTGGTCATCAGGCCGCGCTTCTTGTGCAGCAGCCACAGCCGCGTGCGTTCCGGCCCCCCCACCGGCTGGCCATCCACCACGATGCGGTCGGCAGCAGTCACCACCACCGCCGGCGTGGTCAGCAGCTTGCCGTTCAGCATCACACGGCCTTCGACGATCCAGCGTTCGGCATCGCGGCGCGAACACAGGCCGGCGCGCGCCAGCCGCTTGGCGATGCGTTCACCCTCTTTGGCACCGTCCTTGGCCTCGGCTTTGGCAGCGTTTTTGGTCTTGTCGGTCATGATTTTGCCGCCGCAGCGATGAAGGCGGCATAGAGCGCGCGGTCGCCTTCCGAGATGAAGAATTCCGGGTGCCATTGCACGCCGATGCAGAAACGGTAGCCGGCATGCTCGATGCCTTCGATCACACCATCGGAGGCGCGTGCATTGATGGCGGCACCATGCGCCACCTGCTGCACCGCCTGGTGATGCGCCGAATTCACCGGCAGCGCATCCCGGCCAACAATCGCCTGCAACCTTGTGCCGGGGGTGATCGCCACATCATGGCCGGCCTCGTTGCGCGGATTGGGCTGTTCATGCGCCAGGGCGTTCGGCACCGCATCGGGGATATGCTGGATCAGCGTGCCGCCCAGCACCACGTTGAGCAATTGCTGCCCGCCGCAGATGCCGAGCACCGGCTTGTCCGCCGCCAGCATGCCCTTAACCATAGCCCATTCGAATTGCGTGCGCGCGTCCTTGGTGGTGACGGTGGCATGCTTGGCGCCGCCGCCGAACAGCGCCGGATCGACGTCGAAAGCGCCGCCGGTGACGATCAGGCCATCCAGCAATTCGACATAGCGCGCGGCTGCCGTCGGCTCATGCGGCAGCACCAGCGGCACGCCGCCGGATTCGGTCACCGCCGAGCAGTAATTCTGCCGCAGCGCATACCACGGGAACTTGGAATAGCCGCCGGGCTGCTCGGAATCGAGCGTCAGGCCGATCAGGGGGGCTTTGGCTTGGCTGGTCATGGCGCGGTTATAGGCCCGAGGCGACAGCGGCTCAAGCGGCGTGGGGCCGCACATCGCGATCAATGGCGCCTTGCAGCTTAGCCTGGGCCACGGAAAGGTCGTAAGCGCTCTGCAAGTTCATCCAGAAATGCGGCGTGGTGTTGAAATAGCGCGCCAGACGCATGGCGGTATCGGCGGTCACCGCGCGGGGATTCTGCTTGCGGATGATGGCGCCGATGCGGTTGGCCGGCACACGCAACGCCAGCGCCAGGGCATTGGCGCTCAAATCGAGCGGCAACATGAATTCCTCACGCAGAATTTCGCCGGGATGGGTGGTGATGCGCACGCTGGCCTCCTAATGATAATCGACGATTTCTACATCCTCGGCGCCATCGCGCCAGATGAAGCAGATCCGCCACTGATCGTTGATCCTGATACTATGCTGGCCACGCCGACTGCCCTTCAATGCCTCCAGCCGGTTGCCTGGCGGCTGCCGCAAATCATTCAGGGCCTGGGCCGCATTCAGCATATCCAGCCGCCGGTAAGCCACGGCACGAATGATTTCGAAGCGGCGGGTCTTCAAACCCTCGAACAGCGCTTTGGTTTCCTTGCAGCGGAAACTTTTGATCATACCTCAATATATTACGTCTCACGTAATATGCAAGATGTAATAATCCCCGCTTGACGCCCCCGGCGCGCTGCCGCAGGTTGGCGCCATGAAACAAGCTTCCGGCTATATGGATCTGGCGCTGGCCGAGGCGCGCGCCGCAGCCTTGCGCGGCGAGGTGCCGGTGGGCGCCGTGCTGGTGGATGGCGCGACGGGCCAGGTGGTGGCCCAGGCCGGCAACGAGACCCGGGCCGGCAACGACCCCACCGCCCATGCCGAGATACTGGCGATCCGCCGCGCCGCCGCCGCCTTGGGCCAGGAGCGGCTGATGGGCTGTGACCTCTATGTGACGCTGGAGCCCTGCCCTATGTGCGCTGCAGCAATTTCCTTCGCGCGGCTGCGGCGGCTGTATTACGGCGCCGATGATCCCAAGGGCGGCGCGGTGGAAAACGGCGTGCGCTTCTACGCCCAGGCCACCTGCCACCATCGCCCGGAAGTCTATGCCGGGCTGGCAGCGGAAGATTCCGCCGCCCTGCTGCGCGACTTCTTTTCCGCCCGTCGCTGATCCCCCCTGATTTTTCGGCCACCCGGCTGACCCTATCCGCCTCCCCTGCGCGGGACTAAACTCGGTCCGTCAACCGTTATCGGCTAACTATCGAACAAGGACCTACAGCAATGGATTTTGATTTCTCCGACCGCGTGAAAGACCTGCAGGAGCAGGTCTCCCGCTTCATGGACCAGCATATCTATCCGAGCGAGGACCGCTTCTTCGCGGAAATCGCCGAGGGCGACCGCTGGGAACCGACCAAGGTGGTGGAAGAACTGAAGGCCAAGGCCAAGGCGCAGGGCCTGTGGAACCTGTTCCTGCCCGACAGCCATCACGGCGCCGGCCTCAAGAACCATGAATACGCCACTCTGTGCGAAATCATGGGCCGTTCCTTCCTGGCGCCGGAAGTATTCAACTGCTCGGCGCCGGATACCGGCAACATGGAGACCATCGAGCGGTATGGCACCGAGGAGCACAAGAAGCAGTGGCTGGAGCCGCTGCTGGCGGGCGAAATCCGCTCCGCCTTCGCCATGACCGAGCCGGCGGTGGCCTCGTCGGATGCCACCAACATCGAGTCCGAGATCAAGCGCGACGGCGATCATTATGTGATCAATGGCCGCAAGTGGTGGACGTCGGGTATCGGCGACCCGCGCTGCAAGATCATCATCTTCATGGGCAAGACCGACGCCAACAACCCGAACAAGTATCTGCAGCAGAGCATGGTGCTGGTGCCGCGCGACACGCCCGGCGTGAAGGTGCTGCGCATGCTGCCGGTATTCGGCTATGACGATGCGCCGCATGGCCATGGCGAAGTGGTGTTCGAGAATGTCCGCGTGCCGGTGAGCAACATGATGCTCGGCGAAGGCCGTGGCTTCGAGATTGCTCAAGGCCGCCTCGGCCCGGGCCGCATCCACCATTGCATGCGTCTGATCGGCCTGGCCGAGCGCAGCCTGGAAAAGATGTGCAAGCGCGCCAAGAGCCGCGTTGCCTTCGGCAAGCCGGTATCGGAGCAGACGGTGACGCTGGAACGCATTGCCGAATCACGCATCCTGATCGACCAGGCCCGCTTCCTGACGCTGCACGCAGCCTGGAAGATGGACATGGTGGGCAACAAGGCGGCACGCAAGGAAATCGCCATGATCAAGGTGGCGGCGCCGAACATGGCCTGCCAGGTGATCGACTGGGCGATGCAGGTGCATGGCGCGTCTGGCGTTTCCGACGACCAGCGGCTGGCCTATTCCTACGCCCAGGCGCGCACGCTGCGCTTCGCCGATGGCCCGGACGAGGTGCATCGCAACCAGATCGGTCGCCTTGAGCTGCAGCGCTGGAACTAGGCAGAAGTTAAGGACCGGAAACGGTCGAGTATAAAAGACACAACAAAAAAGAGCGTCTCCCCATGACTGTTTCCGATCACTTCTCTGCCACCTATGCCGAGGCGCGGGAGAAATTCCGCGCCGCGGCCCGGGCCGCCGGCGCCACGCTGACGGCTTATGAAAATCCCAAGGCGCACACACCCGATGGCGCACCGCTGACCACCGATGTCGCCTGCCTCGGCCCGGCCGATGCCAAGCGCGTCTACCTCACCATCTCCGGCACCCACGGCGCCGAAGGCTTCTGCGGCTCGGGCTGCCAGATCGGCTTTTTCAACGAGCGCATCTATGAAGCCGCGCCGGCCGACACCAAGATCGTGATGATCCACGCCATCAATCCCTACGGCTTTGCCTGGATCCGCCGGGTGACCGAGGACAACGTGGACCTCAACCGCAATTTCCAGGATTTCGCCAAGCCGCTGCCGAACAATGCCGCCTACAAGGACGTGCATGACTGGCTGATCCCGGCCGACTGGGACGGCCCGGCCAAGGCCGCCGCCGACAAGGCGATCCTCGACTATCAGCAGAAGCACGGCCTGCGCGCCTATCAGGCCGCCGTCACCGGCGGGCAATACAGCCATGGCGATGGCCTGTTCTTCGGCGGCGGCCAGGCCACCTGGTCGAACACCACGCTGCGCCGCATCCTCATGGAGCATGTGCCTGCAAACGCGCTGAAGCTCGCCAGCATCGATTACCATACCGGCCTTGGGCCGATGGGCTATGGCGAACCGATCTATGTCGGCCCGGTGATGCTCGGCAGCATGCGCGGCGTCGACAAGGCCAAGGCATGGTACGGTCCGTCCGTCACCGATCCGAATGATGGCAGCTCGACCTCGGCCAAGGTGACCGGCACGGTGCCGGAAGCCTTCCTCGATCTGCCGCCCAGCATCGAAGTGGTGTCGGTGGCGCTGGAATACGGCACCAAGCCGGTGCCGGAAGTGCTGAACGCGCTGCGCGCCGATCATTGGCTGCATGCGCGCGGCGACCTCAATTCGCCGCTCGGCCAGCAGCTCAAGCGCCAGATGCGCGATGCCTTCTATGTCGATACCGCGCCCTGGAAGGCCGCCATCTTCGGCCGCGCCGCCGATTTCGCGCTGCGCTCGTTCCACGGCCTGGCGGAATAGGTAGGCACCGGCTTCGTTCTGTCACCCTCGCGCCGGCCCTTCGGGCCTGTGCGCCCACGAACGCCTTTGGCGTTCGCGCGCTTACAGAGGGTCCCATTTTCCTTCACTGTAATAATGGGATGCCCGCTTTCGCGGGCATGACGGCGTGCTGTTATAGGAATATGCCTAGTCGTCGCCGCCGTCGACCAGGTTCCAGGCCTGGTTGGCGACGGAACGCACCACCGCCGCATAAGCCTTCACCGTCGGCGTTGCCGGGGCGCGTTCGCTGCCGCGCTTGTAGATGCCCTGCGCCATCACCGCGACACGGAACAACGCGAAGGCGAGGAAGAAGTTCCAGTGCGCGATGCCTTCCAGCCCACGCGCGGTGCAGTAGCTGGCGACATAATCATGCTCGCCCGGAATACCGGTATCGATGAAATCGATACCTTGCAGGCTGCCCATGCCGGGAATGGTGACACGGTAGGGCATGCAGTTGATCGCTAGATCGGCCAGCGGATGGCCGACCGCCGCCACATCCCAATCCAGCAGCGCCACCACGCGCGGCTCACTGGGATGGAATACCAGATTATCGATGCGGAAATTGCCATGCATCAGGCTGGTCATGCCATCCTGCGGCACATTCGCCGGCAACCAATCCAGCAGCCGTGTCATCGCACCGATATCCTCGGTGCGGTTGGCATTGTATTGCTGCACCAGGGCCGCCACCTGGCGCGACAGATAATCGCTGCCAGTGCCATTGGCCGGCAGACCGAGTGCGAGCGGATCGAGCTCATGCACCTGCGCCATGGCGCGAGCCATGGCTTCGTAGATGGCATGGCGCTGCTTCGCATCCATGCCTGGCAGATTGGGATCGCGGAAATGCCGCCCCTGGACATAATCCAGCAGATAGAACGGCGTGCCGATCACGGCTTCATCCAGACAGACCAGCTTCGGCTGGCCCATCGGCAGGCCGGCGGCATGCAATGCCGAGATCAGCGCATAATCACGGTCGATGCTTTCAACCAGCGTGCTGCCCTTCTTCGCCACCGCGCGCTTGCGCAGCACATGGTTCTGCCCCGGGCTATGCAGCAGGAAAGTAGGCGAAGCCTGACCACCCTTGAACTGATTGACCGTCAGCGGTGGGCGGAAATCAGCAAGATTGGCCTGCAGATATGCCGACAGCATGCCTTCGTCGAACCGGTGTTGCGGCTGCACGGGCATCAGTTCGGCGGGAAGGGCCATGGCTCACTTACCTCCAGTGAGCCTTTCCACCACCGCCCATGCAATCTCGGCAATCGGCTTGGCGCGCTTGCCGGATTCGATTGCATGCTGGCTGGCGGCGGTGCCGTCCTTCACCCGTCCCATGATCCCCTGCAGGATGCCGGCGATGCGGAACATATTGTAGGCCATATAGAATTCGAGATGCTCGATGCCGTCGCGGCCGGTGCGCTGGCAATAGCGGCGGCAATATTCGGCTTCGTCGGGGATGCCAAGGGCTGCGAAATCGACACCCTGGATGCCACGGAACACATCCGGCGCCAGGCGCCAGCTCATCAGGTGATAGCTGAAATCGCCCAAGGGATGGCCCAGCGTGGACAATTCCCAATCCAGCACCGCCACCACGCGCGGCTCGGTGGGATGGAAGATCATGTTGTCCATGCGGTAGTCGCCATGCACCACCGAGACCTCGTCGCCCGGCGGGATATTCGCCGGCAGCCACTCGATCAGCTTCTCCATCGCCGGGATATGCTCGGTTTCGGAAGCCTTGTACTGCTTGCTCCAGCGCGCGATCTGGCGTGCGAAATAATCGCCGGCCTTGCCGAAATCGCCCAGGCCCACGGCGTTGTAATCAACGCTGTGCAAAGCCGCGATAGTGCGATTCATGGCATCGAAGATCTGGCCGCGCTCGTCGCGGTTCAATTCCGGCAGGCGCTGATCCCAGAAGATGCGGCCCTCGACGCAATCCATCACATAGAAGGCCGTGCCGATGATGCTGTCATCCTCACACAGGGCATAGGCCTTGGCCACCGGCACATCGGTCTGGCCCAGCGCCTTGATCACACGGTATTCGCGATCCACCGCATGGGCGGATGGCAGCAGCTTGCCCGGCGGCTTGCGGCGCAGCACATACTTGCGCTCCGGCGTCACCAGCTTGAAGGTGGGATTCGACTGCCCGCCCTTGAACTGCTGCACGTCCAGGGGGCCGCGATAGCCTTCGACATTCGCCTTCAGCCATGCCTCAAGCTGGCCGACATCGAAGCGATGCCGTTCCTGCACGGGCATGGTACCGACGAAACGTTCCTGTTCACTCATTCAATATCCCCCCCTCGAGGCCAGGGCTACGATAGCCAAGGCAGCGGCAGGCGCGCAACCATCTAACCGTCTCGCTGCACGCAGGGAAATTGTTAGTTTGCGCCCAATTTCATGCGCGAGTCAGGCTTTCTCACGGGCGATGGCACGCCAGCCGATATCGCTGCGGCAGAAACCATCGGCCCAGCGTACATGCTTCACCGCCGCATAGGCGCGCGCCTGTGCATCGGCCACGCTGCCGCCCAGGCCGCAGACACCAAGCACGCGCCCGCCATCGGCGATCACCGCGCCATTTGCGCCCGGCCTGGTGCCGGCATGGAACACCTGCGCATCGGGTTCCTTCGCTGCCGCATCCAGACCCTCGATCACGCCGCCCTTGGCCGGTTCACCGGGATAGCCCTTGCCGGCCATAACGACGCAGAGCGCGGCTTCATCGCGCCAGCGCAGATCGAAGTCCTTGAGCTGGCCCTCGCGCGCGGCGATCAGCGCCGGCAGCAGATCGGATTTCAGCCGCAGCATCAGTGTCTGACATTCCGGGTCACCGAAACGCACATTGTATTCCAGCAGCTTCACGCCCTTGTTGGTGAGCATCAGGCCGGCGAACAACACGCCCTTGAACGGCATGCCTTCCGCCTGCATCGCCGCCACGGTGGGATTGACGATGCTGTCCATCACCACGCGTTGCAGTTCCGGCGTCAGCGCCGGGGCCGGCGAGTAGGCGCCCATGCCGCCGGTATTCGGCCCGGTATCGCCATCGCCGACGCGCTTGTGATCCTGCGCCGAAGCCAGCGGCAGCGCCGTCTGGCCATCCACCAGGGCGAAGAAGCTGACTTCCTCGCCATCGAGGAATTCCTCGATCACCACTTCGGCACCCGGCACCGCGAACAGGCTTTGCAGCGGTTCCAGCGCCTCGTCCAGGGTCATCGCTACGGTCACACCCTTGCCGGCGGCAAGGCCATCGGCCTTCACCACGATCGGCGCGCCATGCTTGCGGATATAGGCTTCGGCCGGGGCCAGTTCCTTGAAGCGGCCATAATGCGCCGTGGGGATGCCATACTTGGCGCAAAGGTCCTTCATGAAACCCTTGGAGCCTTCGAGCTGGGCGGCGGCGGCATTGGGGCCGAAGCAGGCGAAGCCGGCGGCCTCCAGCTTGTCAACCAGGCCGGCGACCAGCGGCACTTCCGGGCCAACCACCACGAAGTCGATATGTTCGTCGCGGCAGAGTTGCAACATGCCGTCGAGGTCCAGCACCCCGACCGGGCGAACCTGCGCCACCTGTGCAATGCCGGCATTGCCCGGCGCGCAGACCAGCTTGTTGACCAGCGGCGAGGCGCTCAGGGCCCAGCACAGGGCATGCTCGCGGCCGCCCGAACCCACCACCAGCAGATTCATCTCGATTCACCCGTTGTTCGGCAACTATCGGAAAGGCGGCAATCTTTGTATCATGGCCGCCGTATTGGCAAGGCTTGCAGCATGAGCGATTCACCGGAAACCGGCCGTGGTTCAGACGGACGGGGCAATGTGCCGGAATTCACCGTTACCGAACTGTCCCTGAAGCTGAAACGCAGCATCGAGGAGAGTTTCGGCTGGGTGCGGGTGCGCGGCGAGATTTCCGGCTTCAAGCGCGCTGCTTCGGGCCATCTCTATTTCGCCCTCAAGGACGCCGATTCGCTGCTCGATGCGGTGTGCTGGAAGGGCCAGGCGGCGCGCCTCGGTGTGCGGCCTGAAGACGGCATGGAAGTGGTCTGCTCCGGCAAGCTGACATCCTATCCCGGCCGCTCGAAATACCAGATGGTGGTCGAGCGCATGGAACTGGCGGGGCTGGGCGCCCTGATGGCCCTGCTGGAACAGCGCAAGCAGAAGCTGGCCGCCGAGGGCCTGTTCGCCGCCGAGCGCAAGCGCCCCCTGCCCTACCTGCCGCGCGTCATCGGCGTGGTCACCTCGCCCACCGGCGCGGTGATCCGCGACATCCTGCATCGTCTGGCCGACCGTTTCCCGACCCGCGTGCTGGTCTGGCCGGTGCTGGTGCAGGGCGAAGGCGCCGCCGAGCAGGTGACCCGTGCCATCCAGGGCTTCAATGCGCTGCCAAAAGACGGACCCGTGCCGCGCCCGGACCTGCTGATCGTGGCGCGTGGCGGCGGCAGCCTGGAAGACCTGATGGCCTTCAACGAGGAAAGCGTGGTGCGCGCGGCAGCCGCCAGCGCGATCCCGCTGATCTCTGCCGTGGGCCATGAGACCGACACGACCCTGATCGACTACGCCTCCGACCGCCGCGCGCCGACGCCGACGGCGGCCGCCGAAATGGCCGTGCCGGTGCGGCTCGATCTGCTGCAGAGCCTTGCCGGCCTGGATGAGCGCCTGCGCCGTTCGGTAGCGCGCATCGCCGGCGACAAGCGGCGGCAACTGGAATTGCTGCGCCGGGGCTTGCGTGATCCGCGCGAGCAACTGGCGCAGATGCAGCAGCGTTTCGACGATCTGGCCGAGCGGCTGCGCCATGCCTTGCGCACCGGCGTTGCCGCCAAGCGCGCCCGCATGGAAGTGCAATTCGCCAAATTGCAGCCGAAGCTGCTGCTGCGTGAGACCCGCGACTACCGCCGCCAACTGGACGAACGCACCCAGCGGCTGCGGCGCGCGACACAGCAACGCACCGAACTGGCCGCCCGCGCCTTGCAGCAGCAGGCCAAGCTGCTGGAGAGTTTGAGCTACCGCAATGTGCTGGCGCGCGGCTATGCCGTGATCCTGGACGACCAGGGCCGCGCCGTGCAGGGCGTGGATGCCCTCAATCCTGGCGCGGCAGTGAGCATCGAACTGCGCGATGGCCGCCGCAATGCGATCATCGAGGGTGAAGCGGGCAGGCCGGCAACGCGAAAGACACGGGGCGACGCCCCCGGGAGCAGCAAGCCGACCAAGCAGGAGGAACTGTTCTGATGGACATGCCATTCAATCCGCGCGACGGCGAAGCCAAGCTGCGCTACGGCGATGCCGGTTTCCAGGTGCTGGTGCCGGGGCGTTATGTAATTTGTGCAGTCACCGGTATGCGGATTGATATCGAGCGGCTGAAATACTGGAGCGCCGAGCGCCAGGAAGCCTATGTCAATGCCAATGCCGCACTGCAGGGCATGCGCGGCCAGCGGATCGACTGATCATGCGCTGGCTAATGGCGGCTCTCATGCTGCTGGCCTTGCCGACCTGGGCGCAGGCCAACAATCAAGCCCCGGCCAATCAAGCACCTGCTGGCATCGAATGGCGTGGTGATTTCAGCCAGGGCGGGCTGGTGCAGGGCCGCGCCGCGCCGGGCCTGAAACTCAAACTCGGCGAGCGCGAAGTGCCGCTGGGACCGAATGGCGAATTCGTGTTCGGCTTCGGCCGCGACGAGCCGGCGGAAGCACCGCTCAGCATCCGCGCCGCCGATGGCCGCGAAACAAAATTGACCTTGAGCATCGCCAAACGGCAATACGACATCCAGCGCATCGACGGCCTGCCGCCGGCGCAGGTGACGCCGCCAGCCGAATTGCTGGAACGCATCAAGCGCGAGAATGCCAGGATCGCCGCCGCGCGGCAGATCAATTCACCGCGCCTGGATTATCTCGGCGGCTGGGTCTGGCCAGCAGACGGCCCGGTGAGCGGCGTCTATGGCAGCCAGCGGATTCTGAACGGTGAACCGCGCCAGCCGCATTTCGGCCTCGACATCGCCGCCCCCACCGGCACGCCGGTGCGCGCCTCCACTGCCGGCGTCGTCACCTTCGCCGACAAGGATGTGTATTACACCGGCGGCACCGTGATCATCGACCACGGCCACGGCATCAACGGCGCCTATTCGCATCTCTCACGCGTGGATGTGAAGGTCGGCCAGACGGTAAAGCAGGGTGAGCAGATCGGGGCCGTGGGCGCCACGGGCCGTGCGACGGGGCCGCATCTCGACTGGCGTATGAACTGGTTCGATGTGCGCCTCGACCCGCAGCGGCTGCTGCCGCCGCGCTAGACCTTAGCGCCCGCCGGCGACGTCCAGAATCGCGCCGGTGACGTAGGAGGACTTTTCCTCCATCAGCCAGATAATGGCTTCCGCCACTTCCTCAGCCGAACCCGAGCGGCCCAGCGGCACCGTGGGGCCGAGGCGGTCGGCGCGGTCCGGCTCGCCGGCCGAGGCATGGATTTCGGTTTCGATGATGCCGGGGCGGATGGCGTTGACGCGGATGCCTTCCGGCCCGAGTTCCTTGGCCAGGCCGAGGGTCAACGTGTCGATGGCGCCTTTCGAGGTGGCGTAATCGACAAACAGATTTGGCGAGCCGATACGGGCGGCAGCCGACGAGAGATTGACGATCACACCGCCCTTGCCGCCCCGGCTTTTCGCCATGCGGCGCGCTGCCTCGCGGGCGCAGAGCACCGAACCAAGCACGTTGGTATCAAACACGCGGCGCAGGCGTTCCAGGCTCATATCCACCAGATCGGCGGTGGGCGCCACCACGCCGGCATTGTTCACCAGGCCATCGATGCGGCCGAAGGCTTTCTCCGTGGCTTCGAACATGGCGACGACATCGGCTTCGCTGGCTACATCGCCCTTGATCGCGATGGCCTTGCCGCCGGCGGCCTTGGCTGCCGCGACGGTTTCATGTGCCGCCTTGGCATTGCTGGCATAATTGACGCCGATGGCCCAGCCGCGCCTGGCGGCCAGCATCACCACGGCGCGCCCGATGCCTCGGCTGCCGCCGGTAACGAGAATGATCTTGCTCATGGTCGAGATCCCTACCAGGCCAGTTCGGCGCCATCGTAATTGAAGAACCTGCCGCTATCGGCAAGCGTGGCACGCGCCACCACAGCGGTAAGCCCGGCAACGCTTTCCTGCACCGAGATATCGGCGCCGGAGCCGCCCATATCGGTGCGCACCCAACCGGGATGCGCCACGATGGCTGTAATGCCCTGCGGCTTGAGATCCAGCGCCAGCGCATGCATCGCCGCATTCACGCCGGCCTTGGATGAGCGGTAGACATAGGAGCCGCCGCCGCTCAAACCGATGGAGCCCATGCGGCTGGAGATGGTGAGAATCTTGGCGTGATCGGCGAGCTTGAGATTGGGCAGCAGGCTCAGCGCGACTTTCATCGGCGCGGCGATATTGGTGGCCAGCACGCGGCGGTAGCTGTCGAAATTGCTGATGCTGAGCGCCGCGTCGCGGTCGCCATAGATGCCGGCATTGTTGATCAGCAGGTCGATGGCATGGCCCTTGAGTTTCGCCGCCACGGCATCCACCGCCGCATCATCGGTGACATCCAGGCGCTCGATGCTGACATTGCCGCCGGCGCTGAGCGAGGACAGAGCCGTAGCGGTATCCGGCGCGCGCACGGCAGCGATCACCTGCCAGCCCAGGCCGGCATAATGCTTGGCGAATTCCAGGCCGATGCCACGGCTGGCGCCGGTGATGAACACGGTAGGCATGGGGCGTTTCCGATCCTCTAGCTGGGGCCGCTATGGGCAAGCTTCTTATACAATGGATAGAGCAGGCCGGGCAGCATGTACATTGGCAACTGGCCCATGGCGAAGAACACCACCATGTCGAATTCCGCCTTGTCGGCCAGCGCCACCATCACCAGGCCCATGTTGCAATTGCCGGTGAGCAGCGCCAGCGTCGCCGAAGCCGGGCGGCCAAGGCGGAAGATCAGGCGGCCGACGCCATAACCCAGGGCCTGCAGCGACAGGTTGGCGATGAAGGCAGCAACAGTGGTGAGCGCGACATAGCCGGGGCTCTGCAGCATCTTGTCGGTGACGCCGGCCATGATGGCGACGGCGAACAGCACCAGCACCAGCACCGACATGCCATCCAGCAGCCGCGCCTTTTCGATACGCCAGGCCGGCGATGTGACCTTGCGCAGCACCAGGGCGGCAACGAAGGCGCTGCCGACCAGCAAGGCCAGCCGCGCCATGAATTCCGGCAGCGACATCTCCACCTGGATCCCGAGCAGGATGAAGGCGAGTGGCGGCAGGGTGAGCGGCACCAGGGCCGTGGACAGCACGATGATGATGACCGCCAAGGCCGCATCGAGGCCGAGGATGAAGGAGATCGCGGCGGCCGAAACGATCGGCGGCGCGGCAGCCATCAGCACGATGGCGGCATTCAGCGCCGTGGGCAGGCCGAAGGGCTTGAGCGCGAACAGCATCAGCACCGGGCTCAGCAGCAGCAGGAAAGCCAGGATGGCGACGATCAGCACGGGCCGGCGGCCATAGGCCTTGAAGGCCTGCCAGTCCAGCCGCATCAGCGCCAGCGTGAGCGGGATCAGCAGCAGCGGCACGAAAAGCGGCCGCACCAGATCGGCCAGCCAGGGCAAAGCCAGCCCCACCAGCACGCCGCCGAACATGAAGCGGGTGGCATGGCGGCCGATGAAATCGAGGGCGGCACTCAGCATGAAACAGCGACGGGCAGTGTTTCACGTGAAACAAGAAGCGAACATATTCCCGGAATAGGCATACAAGCCTTTGATTTTTCTTGTGCGAGCGGCGAGACTGCCCAGCGATTCATTCGCCTACGGCTGATTCCAAGCATAACCCAGCCGTGGAACGGCGCAAGAAACCGCTTGACTTAAACACTTCCATATTTCAATATTTGTTTAAATGAAAGATCATCTCCACATAACCGACCCTGTCGTGACCGGCAAGACGGCGCCGCCAACCACCGAAGCACCGCCGGGCTTCGATGCCGTGATGACTGCCGAGGTGGCCCAGCTGGCCGATATCTTCCATCTGCTGGGCGATCCCTCGCGCCTGCGGTTGCTACTGGCCTGCCTGTCGCGGGCCTGGCCGGCCACCGAGCTTGCTGCCTATTGCGGCCTGTCGCCTCAAGCCGCCAGCCATCACCTGCGGCTGCTGAAAGCCGCCCGCCTGGTACGCGCCGAACGCGATGGCCGCTCCATCCGCTACACCGCCGCCGACGACCATGTGCGCCACATGCTGCGCGACATGATCGAACATATGGCGGAAGAAAGGGAGACCCCATGAGCGCGCATCACAGCCATGAGCATGATCATGGGCACACCCATAGCCACGGCCATGGCGATGCCTGCGGCCATGACCACAAACATGACCACGGGCACACGCATGAAGCGCCGCGCGTTCAGGCCGGCTGCTGCGACCACGACCATGCGCTGCATAACCACGGCGAGGGTGCGCCGCGCCGCGCGCTGATCATCGCGCTGGCGCTGAATGCCGGCATGTTCGTGGTGGAAATCGGCGCCGGTATCGCCGCCGGTTCGACCTCGCTGCTCGCCGACTCACTCGACTTCCTGGGCGACGCGGCGAATTACGGCCTGAGCCTTGCCGTGCTGTCGCTGACCCTGACCTGGCGTGCCCGCGCCGCCCTGGTGAAAGCGGCTTCCATGGGCCTGTTCGGCCTGTGGATTCTCGGCACCGTGGTGTGGCACCTGCTGCAAGGCACCAGCCCGGAACCGGCCACCATGGGCGTGATCGGCGTGCTGGCCTTGGCTGCCAACCTCGCCACCGCCTGGGTGCTCTATGCGCACCGCAACGGCGACAGCAACATGCAGGCGGTGTGGCTCTGCACCCGCAACGACGCGCTCGGCAATCTGGCGGTATTGGGGGCGGCGGGCGGCGTATGGCTGACCGGCGGCAGCAACTGGCCCGATCTGCTGGTGGCTACCTTCATGGCCAGCCTGGCATTGCATGCCGCCTGGCGGGTGCTGCGGCTGGCCAGCAGCGAACTGAAAACTGTGAGCGGCGTCACGCAGCATTGACCTGTCACCGCAAAGTAATTTGCGCCGGCGCAATCGCCGTGTCAGGGTAAGGCCATGAGCAGCATCGCTTCCATTGGTTCTTCCGGCGGTTACACCCCGGCTTCCGCTACCACCGGCCTCAGCGCCGGCACCACGCCCAACGCCGCCCAGGCCCAGGCTGTGGCCAATCTGGCGCAGATTTCCGCCGCTCTTAGCCAGTCGCTCGGTGCCCTGGCCAGCGGCGTCGGCGGTTCTGTGGATATTTCGGCGTAAATTCGCCGAATCCCCTCTTGCAACCCGGCGGGCTGTGTTTATATACGCCCCACGTCCGGGCCCCTCTGGTCGCTGCGCGGGAGCAGCGGTGATGTCGGACGCTAGGAATCCGACCTAGGGCCCTTATCCTCCCGCCGGGACCAATCCCATGGATTTTTCGATCTTTATGCAACCCGCGGCTCTGCTGAGCCTCGGTGGCCTCATTGCGCTTGAACTGGTGCTGGCGGTCGACAACCTGATCTTCATCACTATCGTCACCAGCCGCCTGCCCGAGGCGCAGCAGCCCAGCGCCCGGCGCTGGGGCCTCAGCCTGGCGGTGATCACCCGCCTGATGCTGCTGTTCTCGGCGGCCTGGATCATCACCCTGACCCAGCCCTGGTTCACCATTTTCGGCGAGGAAATCTCTGGCCGCGACCTGATCCTGATCGGCGGCGGCCTGTTCCTGATCTGGAAGGCGACGATGGAGATTCACGAGCGCGTGACGCCATCCCATGCCGACGAACTGGACGAGCCCGGCGCCAAGCCGCAGCCGAAGCGTACCCCGGCCTACTGGCCGACCATTGGCCAGATCATGATCCTGGACGTGGTATTCTCGCTGGACAGCGTGATCACCGCCATCGGCCTCACCCGCCACCTGGAAATCATGGTGGTGGCGGTGCTGGTTTCGGTCGTCATCATGATCGCCGCCGCCGAACCGCTGGCGCGCTTCGTTAAGCGCAACCCGAATGTGGTGATGCTGGCGCTGTCGTTCCTGGTAATGATCGGCATGGCGCTGGTAGCCGAGGGCATGGACATCACCGTGCCGAAGGCGATCATCTATGCTGCCATGGGCTTCTCGGTGGCGGTCGAGGCACTGAACATGCTGTCGCGCCGCGCCAAGCTGAGCCAGCCCTTCCGTGACATCCGCGAGGATGACAACAGGGCCCAGGACAAGCCGCAGGCGTAAGCCTGCGGCACGGTCCCCGCTCCCTAAATGCGCATGGGCAGGATGACACAGGCCTGCCCGCGCAGATGCAGACGGCGCTGCAAGGTCAGCGCCGTTTCGTTATGCAGCAGACGGGTCAGCAGGTTCTCGCGGTGGAACAGCAGTTTCGCTGCGAAGAACACGGTGTTGGGATAGCGCGCCAGCACATCGCCGGAAAGCTTGTCGAGCAATTCCACCGGATCGGTACCGAAATCCTGCACCACTTCGGCGGCCAAGCCATGGCGGGCGCACCAGGTGATGAAACGCTGCATGCGTTTCTGCGTCTCGGCACGCAAAGCCTCGATCTTGGCCTCGCCGCGGAACTGCTCGGCATCAATCTCGCCCACCGTGATGAACACGATGTTGCGGAACTGCTTCGGGAATAGAGCCAGCGCCGCCAGCAAGGTATGCATCGCCATGCCATCGGCGGAGCCGACGAAGAAGGCCGCCGTGCGTGCCTTCGGGTCCGCTGGCGGAGATTCCACCGGCGTGGCATCGCGGGTATCGACGAACAGCGTGTCGGCCTCTTTAAGCTGCGCCTTGACGCCCAGATAATGCCGCCGCGTCAGCAGGCCGGCGACGATCAGCAGGCCGGTAGCCAACACCGTGAGCCAGGCGCCGTGCAGGAATTTCTCGAACACCGTGACCACCAGGATGCCGCCGGCAACCAGCAGGCCGAGGCCGGCCTGCAGCAGCTTCATGCCGGCACCACGCTCATGCCAATGCAGCAGCCAGTAGCGGCACAGCCCGAACAGGCAGAGCGAGAAGGTGAGGAACACATTCACCGAATAGAGCACCACGAGCAGATGCACCTTGCCATGGGTGACCCAGAGCGCGGCCAAAGCGGCGCCACCCATCATCAGCACGCCATTCTGCGTCACCAGACGGTTTGAAAGCTGGCTGAACTGGTGCGGCACCCAGCGATCCACCGCCATGTTGGCCAGCACCGCTGGGCCGCCGAGGAAGCCGGTATTGGCGGCAACGAACAGCAGGGCAGCGGCAAAGATCAGGGTGAGCGTGAGGCCAATTGAGGCAATGCCGGAACCGGCACCAAAGGCCTCTTCCAGCACGGCGCTGAAGGCCACGGCATTCAGCGTCTGGCCCGGCTGGGGCTGCACGTTCCACAGCAGGTAGAGCACGATCAGGCCCGCTGCCGTGAAGGCCAGCGACAGCGCCATGTAGAGCATGGTGTAGCGGCCGGTCTCGATGCGCGGCTCGCGCAGCATGTTGACGTTGTTCGACACCGCCTCGATGCCGGTATAGGTGCCGCCGCCCATGGCAAAGGCGCGCAGCAGCAGGGCGGCAACGCCGATCCAGCCGATTTCGCGGGTGAGGTCGCTGGTCTCGGTCAGCGTATCGGGCAACAGGGCCGGCAGCGCGGCCGCATGGGCGATGATGCCATAGAGGATCAGCGCCGCATGGGTGACCAGGAAGCCGAGGAACAGCGGCACCAACAGCGCGATCGGCTCCTTCATGCCGCGCAGGTTCAGCACCATCAGCAGCATGACGATGAGGTATTCGGACGGCAGCTTGTAGGCCTGCCACTGCAGCGGCAGCAGGCTGAACAGGGCATCCATGCCGCTGGCCGCCGAAATCGCGATGGTGAGGATATAGTCGACGATCAGGGCGCAGCCGGAAACCAGGCCGGCATAAGGCCCGATCAGTTCGGTGGCAACTTTGTAGCCGCCACCGCCGGACGGAAACAGCTCGATCACCTGATTATAGGCGAAGGCAATGATGAACACGGTAACCGCCGTCGCCACCGCCAGGTAGAGCGCCAGATGGGTATGGCTGCCGAGCGCCAGGAAGGCTTCCTCCGGGCCGTAATTGGCCGAGGAGAGACCATCGGCGCCAAGGCCGACCCAGGCGAGGAAGGCGACCAGCGCCATATGGCTGCGGGTGCCGGGCGCCAAGGGATCAAGCGGCGCACCGAGGAACAGGCGTTTCAGCCCGGCAAGGCTAAAGACGGAAGGATTGGGCATGGGAGGCGGCTGGGGTCCGATCGCGGATAGGCGGAATTTCCACCCGTTTCCCGCGATGGTCAAGCCGACAGCACATAAAGAAGTGGTTATGCACCCTACGGTACGGCGTCATACTTTGCGCCCTACGGCGCGGGTGCTGCGATATGGCGTTTCTGGGCGGCGATGCGGAACGGCGCATTGGCGGCGCCATAGCCGGCATAGCCGCCGCGCTGGATGATCTCGAAGAAGAAGCCGCCGCCGACATTGGGGCCGTAAAGCTGGAAATACTCACCGGCCTCGTCGCGGTCATAGAGAATGTTGCCATCGCGCAGGCGGTCGAGCAGATCGGGATCAAGGCCGAAGCGGGCCTCAAGGTCGTCATAGTAATTCGGCGAGAGTTTCAGCGCCGCGAAGCCGTTGCGCTTGAGGTCGGCGGCGGTGGCAAAGATATCGTCCGTGGCAAACGCCACATGCTGCACCGAGGAACCGAAACGCTCGGCAAGGAAATGCCCGGCAAGGGTGCGGTCATTCTCCGCGCCGTTCAGAGTCAGCCGCAGCGTGCCGGTGCCATTCTCGATCACCTGGCTGCGTACCAGGCCGGCGGGATCGACGATATCGACCGGCTGCGTCTTATGGGTGGCGAACAGCGTGGTATAGAACAGGATCCAGGTGAGCATTTCCTCATGCGGCATGGTCTGCGCCACATGATCGACGCGGGTGAGCCCGGCATCCGCCGGCGCCGCCGCATCGGCTTCTGGAATGAATTCGATATCCCAGACGCGGGCGAGATCACCCTTGCGGTCAAGGAAATGCAGCAGCCCGCCACCGACGCCCCGGATCGCCGGGATGCTGAGTTCGCCCGGCGCCACTGCCTGTTCGAACAGCGCCGCGCCAAGCTGCCGTGCGCGAGCCAGCGTGGCGGTGGCATCCTCGACACTCAAGCCGATATCGCAGACCGCCGTGCCATGCAGCAGGTAGGAGGCATGGGCGAAGCCTTCCGGCTCGGTGTTGATCACCAGGTTGATGCCGCCCTGGCGCCACCAGGCAACATCCTTAGTGCGGTGCCGCCCGGCGCGGCGAAACCCTAAGCTATGGAACAATGCCGCCAGGCTGGCGGCCTCGGTCTCGGAGGCTGCGAATTCAATGAACTCGACCCCCTCCACCGCGATCCGATCCGGCATCGCCGGCACATCATAGGCAATGCCGGGTTCATGGCGGCGCACCTGATCCATCAGCGCCACCAGCGAACGCCTGCCATCCTGGGCGATCTGGCGCGGCGGCGTGCCGCGGAACTGGTCGTTGAAGATTTCCAGCGACAGCACGCCGTCATAGCCCGTGGCGGCTACGGCACGCATGAAATCCTGCACCGGCAGATCGCCCTGGCCCGGCATGTTGCGGAAATGCCGGCTCCAGTAGAGCAGGTCCATGTCAATACGCGGCGCATCGGCAAGCTGCACGATGAAGATCTTGTCCTTCGGGATGGCACGGATCGAATTCGGATCGAGGCGGCGTGACAGCGTGTGGAAGGAATCCAGGATCAGGCCGATATTGGCATGGTCGGCGCGGCGCACGATCTCCCAGGCATCGCGATGGTCGTTGATATGGCGGCCCCAGGCCAGTGCCTCGTAACCGACGCGCAGGCCACGCTTCGCCGCCCGCTCGCCCAGTTCGTGGAAATCCGCCGCCGCGCGGTCGATGCCGCCCAATGAGAGCGGCGAGATATTCGAGCAGACCAGCATCAGGCTGGTGCCCATTTCCTGCATCAGGTCGAATTTGCGCTCCGCACGGTCAAAGGCGCGGGTGCGTTGCGGCTCGGGCAGGCCCTCGAAATCCCGGAAGGGCTGGAACAAGGTGATCTCCAGCCCGGCATCGCGCACCATGCGGCCAACCTCGTGCGCCGAACCATCCTGGGCCAGGAAGTCATTCTCGAAAATCTCCACACCCTGGAAGCCTGCGGCGGCGATAGCCTGCAGCTTCTCGGTCAGCGTGCCGCTGATCGACACGGTGGCGATCGAGGTTTTCATCCCCTGTCCTCCCATGGCCCATGTGCCTCCATGCATCGCAGGGCCAAGATGTCGCCTGCGACTCATGTACGAACTGGTTCGTACACAGGATGGCGGCGAAGCCCGCCGGGGTCAAGCCGGGAATTGCGGGATGGGGTGGGACGCAGATCGTGAAACCGTCATGCCCGCGCAAGCGGGCATCCCATTTCAGCCTCGCCATTTATGCCGACCAAATGGGATACCCGCTTGCGCGGGTATGACAGCTTATAGTGTGGCGGCCGCAGGCGATGCCGGAGAGGAATCTCCAGGGTCAAGCCCGGGGATGACGATGCGTTCGAGTGGCTAACTGTCCCGCGCGGATTTCAGCACGTTGCGCAGCACCATCTCGACGGTCTGTTCGCGCAGCGCCGCCTGGGCCTTGCGGGTGCCGAGATCGGTGCGGAAGATTTTCGAAAATGTCGCGCGGTTCGAGACATTGAAGAAGCATAGCGCGCTGATCTGCCAATGCAGGTCGATGGCGGTGAGGCCCCTGCGGAACAGGCCCTCCTTGACGCCGCGCTTGTAAACCCGCTCGACTTCGCCGATGGCGGAAACATTGAGTTCCTGGATCGCTTCCGAGCGCGCCAGATATTCCGCATGGTGAATATTCTCGATCATCACCAGGCGGATGAAATCGGCATTGGCGCCATGATGATCGAAGGTGAATTCCACCAGCTTGCGCAGTGCCTCGATCGGCGGCAGGTGCTCCAGATCCAGAGTCGCCTCGGTCTGGCGCACCTTGCGGTAGGATTCTTCCAGCGCCGCGATATAGAGGCCTTCCTTGTCCTTGAAATAGTAATAGATCATGCGCTTGGATGAGCCGGTCTTGGCCGCGATCTCATCCACGCGCGCGCCGGCCAGGCCCATGCGGGCGAATTCCTCGGTGGCGACTTCCAGGATGTTGAGCCGCGTGGCCTCTGGATTGGGAGTCCGTGGTGGATTCGGGCTGCGCTCCGCCCCCTCGGACTTGGCCGCCGCCTTGCCCGCCACTTTGCCTGTTTCCCCAGCCTTTTTGGCCGTCATGCTCCTGCCCTTTGCAGTCCGGCAACTTACCCATTGCGCGGACGAACTAGTTCGTACATAGTCCCGGCAAGCCGGAATCTTAGCTATCAGATAGCGTGATTCCCGGCGCCGTAACAGGCTCGTGACGCCAGAGCGTTAAGCGGGCCGCAGGGAGGCAACGGCGTGACTGCGCTGGAATCCATGGCCCGGCCAAAGCCGGCAGGCGGCAATGTAGCCGTGCTTGTCGGCTTGATCGGCCACGGCATCGGCGCCTCGCGCACGCCCTACATGCATGAAACCGAAGGCCGCCGCCTGGGGCTGGACTATACCTATCGCCGTATCGACCTGGCCGAACTGCCTGGGGATACGCACCTCGCCGACTTGCTGGCCGACCTGTTGAACCGGGCCGAGGCCGAGGGCTTTCGCGGCCTCAACATCACCCATCCGGCGAAGCAGGCGGTGATCCCGCTGCTGCATGAACTCTCGCCGGAAGCCGAGGCCATCGGCGCCGTGAACACCGTGGTGTTCAGGCAGGGCCGCCGCCTGGGCTACAACACCGATTGCTGGGGTTTTGCAGAAAGTTTCCGCCGCAGCCTGACCCAGGCACGCCGCGAACGCGTGCTCCTGCTGGGCGCCGGCGGCGCCGGTCTGGCGGTGGCGCGCGCACTGCTCGATCTTGGCGTGCCGCAGATTTCGGTATTCGACACCGAACCGGCACGGGCGGCAGCCCTGGCCGAACGCTTCGGCGCGGCGCGGATAGAACCCGTGAGCGATGCCGAAACCGCCCTGCACCGTGCCGACGGCGTAGTGAATGCCACCCCCATCGGCATGGCGAGCTATCCCGGCAGCCCGATCCCGCTCGGCTGGCTGAAGCCGCGCCATTGGGTGGCGGACATCATCTATTTCCCCGCTGAAACCGCGCTGTTGCAGGCGGCGCGCGGCCTCGGCTGCACCGTCTTGCCGGGCGCCGGCATGGCGATCTTCCAGGCGGTGAAGGCGTTTGAACTGTTCAGCGGCATCGCGCCGGACGCGGATGCGATGACACGGCATTTCCTGGCGGCCGGAAAGGCGCTGGGCACCGAATAGCTTACCTGTTCAGTCAGTTCATGCTTACCCACGAACCATAAAAAACGGAGGAAACAATGCACAGCAACACCACTCGCCGGCGCTTCCTGGCCGGCACCGCAGCCGTTGCCGGCCTGGCCGGCTTGCCAACCATCGTCTCGCGCCAGGCCGCCGCCCAGGCGAAGCCGAAGCTGCGCTTCTCGGCGGTGTTCTCGGAGCAGGATATCCGCGCCGAGATGATGAAGAAATTCGCCGAAGGCGTGGCCGGTGACTTCGTGTTCGAAGGCTATTACGGCGGCAACCTGTTCAAGCAGGGTACCGAGCTGGTGGCCTTGCAGCGCGGTAACCTGGAAATGGGCAATATCGCCCCGCAGGATATTTCCAAGCAGATCCCGGCCTGGTCGATCCTCACCGCCGCCTACCTGTTCCGCGATGCCGACCATCTGGCCAAGTTCTTCGCCAGCCCGGCCGGTGCCGAGATGAAAGCGATGACCGAGGACAAGCTTGGCGTGCGCATCCTGGGGCCGACCTATTTCGGCGCCAGGCAAGTCGGCCTGAAGCCGAACAAGAAGATCAACACCCCGGCCGATCTTGCCGGCATCAAGCTGCGCATGCCGCCGGGCGAAGCCTGGCAGTTCCTGGGCGAGTCGCTGGGTGCAAACCCGACCGCCATGGCCTATGCCGAGGTCTATACCGGCCTGCAGACCGGCGCCATCGATGCGCAGGACAATCCGCTGCCCAATGTCGAGAACATGAAGTTCTACGAAGTGATGTCGCAGATCGTTATGACCTCGCATCTGGTCGGCTTCGACCTGCTCACCGTCTCCTCGAAGGTATGGAGCGGCATGAACGCGGCGCAGCAGAAGAACTTCCAGGCCGCCGCCGATGCCGCCATCGACTTCTCGACCAAGAAGCACCAGGGCCGCGAAAAGGAACTGGTGGACTTCTTCAAGAGCAAGGGCGTGCAGGTCTATGAACCGGATCAGGCTGCCTTCCGCAAGCATGCGCAGCAGAAGTACCTGGCCTCCGATCTGGCCAAGGACTGGCCGAAGGGTATGGTGGACCGTATCAACGCGCTGTAAAGCGCGCGCGGCCCGGGCCTTCGGGGGAGGGTCCGGGCTGCTTCCGGTTTCCGGTTTAGGGGTGGAACATGCATGACATTCTGAAAAGCTGGGGCGGCTTCCTGCACCGCCGCGCCGAGAACCTGCTGGCGGCGATGCTCGGCGTGATGTTCGTGCTGTTCCTGATGCAGATCGTGTTCCGCTACCTGCTGAACATGAAGACCGGCTGGACCAACGAGGCCAGCACCATCCTGTGGCTGTGGCTGGTGCTGTGGGGCGCCGCCTTTGTGCTGCGCGAGGATGAGGAAATCCGCTTCGACCTGTTCACTGGTGCCGCCGGCCCGAAGGCGCGCCGCGCCATGCTGCTGCTGTCTGGCGGCGGCCTGCTGCTGCTCTATGGCGCGTCGCTGCCGGCCAGTGCCGATTATGTGCTGTTCATGAAGGTGGAAAAAACCGCCTATCTGAAAGTGCGCTTCGACTGGCTGTTCTCGATCTATGTGATCTTCCTCATCGCCGTGCTGGTGCGCTACCTGTGGCTCTGCGGCCAGGCGGTATGGGGCCGCGCACCTGACGCCATCGACCCGACCAAGACGGTATCCGGCGTATGAACCTGACCAGTCCCTTCTCGCTCAGCCCATTCTCGCTCAGCATCGTCATCATGACCGTGCTGGCCTTCCTCGGCCTGCCGATCGGCCACGCCATGATCGCCGGCTCGATCCTCTACCTCTGGATGGCCGGCCTGGATATGGGCACCGCCGCCGAACAGCTGCTCAACGGCATGTATTCCAACTACATCATCCTGGCGGTGCCGCTGTTCATCCTGGCCGCCGAGCTGATGAATATCGGCTCGATGACCGAGCGTCTGCTGCGCTTCTGCGATGCCATCGTCGGCCGCTTCCGTGGCGGCCTGGCCCAGGTCAACGTGCTGCAGAGCATCATCTTCGCCGGCATGTCCGGCTCGGCCATCGCCGATGCCGCCGGCACCGGCAAGATGATGCAGCAGATGATGACGGCCAACGGCAAATACCGCGCCAGCTATGCCGCAGCCCTCACCGCCGTCACCGCCGTGATCGGGCCGATCATCCCGCCTTCGATCCCGATGATCCTCTATGCCCTGGTCTCCGATGCCTCCATTGGCTTCCTGTTCCTCGGCGGCGTGATTCCCGGCCTGCTGATGGCCGGCGCGCAGATGCTGATCGTCGGCATCCAGGCGCGGCGCGGCAATTTCCCGGTGGAGCCGCCGACGCCCTTGCGCGACTTGCCGCGCATCACCTGGCAGGCCCTGCCCACGATCATGATGCCGGTGGTTCTGCTCGGCGGCATCTACAGCGGCATCACCACGCCGACCGAAGCGGCCGCAGTGGCGGCAGCCTATGCGCTGGTGATTTCCGTGGTGCTCTACCGCAGTGTCTCTTGGCGCGATTTCTATGGCTCGGTGCTGGCCAGCGCGCGCACCTCAGCCTCCATCGGCATGCTGATCGCCGGCGCTCTGGTGTTCAACTATGTAGTGACGGTGGAGAATATCCCGGAGAGCATAAAAGTATTGCTCAATGCCTGGGACCTGAGCCCGACCACCTACCTGATCCTGGTCAATATCCTGCTGCTGATCCTGGGCTGCCTGCTGGAAGGCACCACGATCCTGCTCGTCGTGGTGCCGGTGCTGATCCCGACCGCCAAGGCCCTGGGCATCGACTTGGTGCATTTCGGCGTGGTGGTGGTGGTAAACATCATGCTGGGCCTGATCACGCCGCCCTATGGCCTGCTGCTGTTCGTGATGACGCGCATCGCCGAAGTACCGATCCGCGATATCGTACGGGATACGCTGCCCTTCCTGTTCGCCATGGTGGCCGCGCTGGCGCTGATCACCTTCGTGCCGGAAACCGTGCTGTGGCTGCCGCGCCTGCTCGGCTATCAGGGGTGACGGCTACTGCTCGCGGCGGCTGACCGCGAACCAGAAGGCGCTGGCGGCCAGCAGGCTAAGGCCGAAGATCGCCCACAGCACCGGGCCGTAGCTGTCGCCGGTTTCCCACAGCAGCGCGGCAGCCGTCGGCCCCACGGCGGCGGCGATGCTGCCGGGCAGGGCTATCGCGCCGTTGATGGCGCCATAGCCCTGGCGCCACAGCAGATCCGGCACCGCCGTGCCGCGCACGATGGTCATGCAGCCATTGGCCAGGCCATAGAACAGCGTGAAGCCGAACAGCAAGATGGCGCCGCCGCCGCTGGGCAACAGCAGCAGCACGGCAAACGGAAACACCGTCACCACCACCCGCCCGATCACCGCCGCATTCATCGGTGGCAATGCCAGCAGCGCGATACGCCCCAGCACCTGGCAGGGACCGATCACCGCGAAGATCGCCACCGCCAGGGCCTGCGGCACGCCACGCTCGGCAACCAGCGGGAAGTAATGGAAGGTCAGAGAAGACGCCATCATGTTGAAGGCCGTGAAGCTGACCAGCAGGCCCCAGAAAGCCGGATGGCGCAGCGCCCGCTGCATCGGGCCACGGCTTTCCGGCAGTTCAGGCGTCACATGCACCGGTGCCGGCGGATTGGACACGACGCGGTCGCGCAGCCAGAAGGCATGTACCGGCAGGCAGACCAGCAGATTGCACGCCGCCAGCGCCAGTAGCGCATCGCGCCAGCCGAGCCAGTGGATGAAAAAAGCCGTCAGCGGCACGAAGATGGTGGAAGCCAGACCGCCGAGCAGCGTGATGATGGTGATGCGGCGGCGGAAATTTTCCGGGAACAGCCTTGTGACCACGGCAAACACCGGATCGTAAAGCGTGAAGGCCTTGGTGGCACCCAGCCCGATCCAGAGCGCATAGAAGGCCCAGACTTCCTCCACCTGCGACCAGGCAACGAACATCAGCGAAGCGACCAGTGAGCCGACACTCATCAGCAGGCGGCCGCCATGGCGGTCGATCAGCCGGCCGACCGGATAGGCGCAGAAGCCGCCAACCAGGGAACCGACCGACAATGCGCCGTTGAGCGTGGCACGGTTCCAGCCCAGCGCCTCTTCCATCGGCACCACGAACAGCGCGAAGCCGTAATAGATCGTGCCCCAGGAAATCATCTGGGCGAAGGACAGCGCCATCACCAGCGGCCAGCCGTTATGGCGGAAATTCGTGGGCTCTGGCCGGGGCGACATGGTTCCCGGCAATAATCCTGGCCCCAGCTATCGTCAAGCGCCCGCCAACCACAAGCGCCTCTTGGCGGCAGCGGGATGAAAGCGTACATTATACGGGTCAATGCCAACCGGAGGCCGACCATGCTGCGCCGCCATTTCCTCTCCAGCTTCGCTGTTGCCACAGGCAGCCTTGCCGCCATGCCGGCCGGGGCGATGTCGCTGGAACCGGCGCCCGCGCATCTGCGGCTGGGCGTGCCGGCGAGCGAGGGCTCGCTGGACTGGAGCCTGCTGACCACGGCCGGCGAGACCCGCTTCCGCGACGGCGAGATGAGCCGCTTCCCTGCTGCGCTGCGTGAATTGAATCAGACCGAAGTGACACTGACCGGCTATATGATGCCGTTCAGCGATGCCAAGGCCCATAGCGAGTTCCTGCTCGGCGGCATGCAATTCCACTGCTCCACCTGCATGATGGGCGATCTCTCGCGCATCGTCGCGGTGCGTGCTGCTGCGCCGGTCGCCGCCAGTGCCGGCCCGCTCACGATCCAGGGCAGGCTCAGCCTGATCGAGCAGGACCAGTCGCCGCTTTACTTCCGCCTCGACGGCGCCCGCGCCGCGTAAGCTCTTCCCAGGCCCGCCATGTCCATCGATACGGCAGCGCAAATGCGCGCCACGCTTATTGGCGCCTGCGCCATCCTGCTCTGGTCTTCACTGGCCCTGCTCACCACCTTCACCGGCCAGGTGCCGCCGTTGCAGCTCACCGGCATGACCTTCAGTCTGGTTGCCCTGCTGACGCTTGGCACCTGGATCGCGCGGCGGGAGAACCCGCTGAAATACCTGCGCCAGCCGCCTGCTGTCTGGGCCCTGGGGATTTTCGGCCTGTTCGGCTATCACGCGCTCTATTTCGTGGCGCTGAAACTGTCCCCGCCCCTGGAAGCCAGCCTGATCAACTATCTCTGGCCGCTGCTGATCGTCGCCTTCTCCGCCCTGCTGCCGGGAGAAAGGCTGCGCTGGTTCCACAGCATCGCCG
Organism: Ferrovibrio sp.; assembly: GCF_965278975.1. Taxonomy (GTDB): domain Bacteria; phylum Pseudomonadota; class Alphaproteobacteria; order Ferrovibrionales; family Ferrovibrionaceae; genus Ferrovibrio. The sequence goes on along the minus strand of NZ_OZ257126.1, from coordinate 2,276,790 downwards.
TGTTGCTCGGCCTCGCCGGCACCATCGTGCTGTTTCTCGGCAAGGATATCGCCTTCGATCCGGCCCATCTGCCGGGCTTCCTCGCCGCCTTCGCCTGCGCCATCACCTGGTCGATATACTCGGTCCTGAGCCGCCGGTTGCCCGATGTGCCGAGCGGCTCGATTGGCGGCTTCTGCGCGGCCGCGGCTTTGCTCGCCTGGATCGGCCATGGCTTGTGGGAAACCACGCTGTGGCCGGGCAGCACCACCGAATGGCTGGCGGTGCTGGCACTGGGTCTGGGGCCGGCCGGCGGCGCCTTCTTCTTCTGGGATATCGGCATGAAGCGCGGCGATATCCGTGCGCTTGGCGCACTGGCCTATGCCACGCCGCTGCTCTCCACCCTGCTGCTGATCCTGTTCGGCAGGGGTGCCTTCACCTGGCAGGTCGCCACCGCCTGCCTGCTGATCGTCGGCGGCGCCGTGCTGGGTACCGGGGATTTACGGAAGAAGGGATAATTCTTTTTGTCACACCCGCGCAGGCGGGTATCCCATTCAGCCAAAGACAAATGGGTTTCTCGCTTGCGCGAGAATGACGGGAAAATTCACGGCTCCCAGCCGGGCGGCGCCAGTTCAAAGCCCTTGAAGTCAAAGCCCGGCGCTACGGTGCAGCCGACCAGCGTATAATCGCCGCTGGTTTCCGCCGCCTGCCAATGGCCCGCCGGCACCACCGCCTGGGGCCGCTGGCCGGCGAGGATATCACTGCCGAGCGATAGCCATTTCGCCTTCTCGCCCGGCGCGGCAATGCCGAGCCTGAGCGGCGCACCGGCATAGACATGCCAGATCTCGGCGGCATCGACGCGGTGCCAATGGGACCGCTCGCCGCGCTTCAGCAGGAAATAGATCGCCGTGCCATGGCTGCGGCCATTGCTACCCGCAGCATCGCGGAAGGTTTCAGCGAAATGGCCGCCTTCCGGGTGCGGCTGCAGGCCCAGCGCGGCGATGATGGCGTCAGCTTCACTCATTCGACTTTTCCTATCCGCGCCGGCAGCACTTCCTCGGCTTCGGCATCGATGGCATCGCCCTGCTGCACCGTCACCTGTACGCCGGGCAGCGCCTGCGGCGGCTGCTTGCTTGGCCGGATGCCAAGCTGCGCCAGTTTGCGCACGCGCGGCAGCAGGCGCGAATTCACCGAGCGGGTGAAGGCTTCAAGCTGCTCGGCGGCGGTGGCGAAACCCTTGGCGGATTTCTCGGCCGCGCCAAGCGCCGTCACCAGGCCATCGATCAGGAGGCGCACAGCCTCGACGATCTGTTCCTGGTTTTCTGATTGCCTGCCGGCATAGATGTTCATCCGCGCCATGCTGACGATGGCGGCCAGCGCCGAAGGCCCGGCAATGACGATATCTTTTTCCGCCGCCAGCCGCTCCAGCGCCGGATCGGCCTGGCGCAGCTTTTCGACAGCGGCATCGTTTGGCAACGCCATGGCGATGATGCTGCGGCCAAGCGTGCCGCCACGCCCGAGCGTCTTGTAGGTATCGAGCACCGCCTTGCCGTAATCCTTGCCGCTGAGCGCGCGCAGATGCTGGTTCATGCGCTGCGCCAGCCGCACCAGGGCATCCTCCGCCGCCGCTTCGGTTTCGGCCTCGGCGAGATCGAGCAATGTCTTGGATGCCTTGGAATCGATCACCAGCGCGGCATCGCCGGGCAGGTAGACCACGGCATCGGGACGCAGCGCGCCGCGCTCGCCATCCGCTGCCGCGTGATACTGCACCACGAAATCGACACCGGGTTCGAGGCCGAAGGATTTCAGCAGATTCTCCAGGCCGATTTCCGCCATGCGCCCGGCGCCGCCGGGATGCGAGATGGCGCGGTGGATGGTCGCCACCGTGATCTGGGTCTGGCTCAACTGCGCCGCGCTGGCGGCCTGGCCGGCGCTCACCTGTTCGAGCCGCTGGGTCAGCGCCTCCGTGGTCTGCTTGATCGCCACTTCCTGCTGCTGCTTGGCGACTTCCGCCTCGCGCTTATGCTGCTCCAGCAACTGCCCGGAAAGCTGCTTGCCGCTTTCCAGCGTGGCGGCCTTGGCGGCCTCGGTCATCTGCGCTTTCAGCTGCTCGAAATCCATCAGCTTCTGCCGCGCCAGGGCGGCATCGCGCTCGGCCTCGACGCGGCGGCCGAGTTCCAGTTCCTTGGCGGCCAGGGCGGCATCGCGGGCGGCGACCGCCTTTTCCACCTCAAGCCCGAGCAGGCGGGATTTTTCCTCGGCGGCGGCGCGGTCGGCCAGGGCCTGTTCCAGCCGGGCCTGGAGCGGACCCAGGGCATCAGGCGCCTGACTGCCATTGCCGCGCAGGTAGAGCAGCACGATACCGCCCAGGATGAGCAGCAACAGCGGAATCGCGAGAATCAGGGGGTTATCCATGCTCTAATCCATAGCAGCGGGCTTGACGGACCGCCAGCCCGGCCCTTATTTCCCTGCCATGGCCCTGTTACCCATCCTTGTGGCACCAGACCCGGTGCTGACCCAGATTTCCACGCCGGTTGAAACGGTGGACGACGAGATTCGCCGTACCCTCGACGACATGCTGGAGACCATGTATGCCGCGCCCGGCATCGGCCTGGCGGCGATCCAGGTCGGCATTGCCAAGCGCATGCTGGTGATCGACGTATCGCGCGAGGACGAGGACAAGCAGCCGCTTTACATCATCAACCCGGAAGTGACCTGGGTGTCGGATGACGATCAGTCCTATGAAGAGGGCTGCCTGTCGCTGCCGGAGCATTATGCAGAAGTGGTGCGCCCGGCCGAAGTGAAGATCGACTATCTGGATTACAATGGCGAGAAGCGCGAACTGCATGCCACCGGGCTGCTGGCAATCTGCCTGCAGCATGAGATGGACCATCTCGAAGGCATCCTGTTCGTCGATCACATCTCGGCACTGAAGCGCAACATGATCCTGCGCAAGCTGGTAAAGACGAAGCGGCTCAAGGCCGAGGCCTGACCATGGCGAAATTGCGCCTGGTTTTCATGGGCACGCCGGATTTTGCCGTGCCGGTGCTGCGCGCCTTCCTTGAAGCCGGCGACGAGATCGCCGCCGTCTACACCCAGCCGCCGCGCCCAGCCGGCCGTGGCTACAAGCTGACGCCATCGCCGGTGCAGGCTTTCGCCGAGAGCCAGGGCCTGACCGTGCGCCATCCCACCAGCCTGAAAACGCCGGAAGCCCAGGCGGAATTCGCAGGCCTGAACACCGATGCGGCGGTGGTGGTGGCCTATGGCCTGCTGCTGCCGCAGCCGATCCTGGAAGCGCCGCGCTTGGGCTGCTTCAACCTGCATGCCTCGCTGCTGCCGCGCTGGCGCGGCGCCGCACCGATCCAGCGCGCGCTGATGGCCGGGGATGCACAAACCGGCGTCTGCGCCATGAAGATGGATATTGGCCTGGATACCGGCCCGGTACTGGATCGCGTGGTGGTGCCGATCGGCCCGCGCATGACCGTGACCGAGCTGCATGATGCCCTGGCCGCTGCCGGCGCGCCGCTGATGCTGCGCGCCCTGCATGCCCATGCGCGCGGCGAAATGCAGCCCGTGCCGCAGGCCGCCGAGGGCGTGACCTATGCCGCCAAGCTGAAAAGCGATGAAGGCCGGCTCGACTGGACAAAGCCCGCCGCCGAACTCGACCGCATGATCCGCGCCCTCAATCCCGGCCCCGGCAGCTTCACGGAACTGGAAGGCGAGCGGCTGAAAGTGCTGGTTGCCGAGCCGGCGCCAGGAAAAGGCACACCAGGCACGGCTTTGGACGATAGGGGCCTGATTGCCTGCGCAGACGGCGCGCTGCGCCTGCTGCGGTTGCAGCGACCGGGCAAGCCGGCCATGGACATCGCGGCGTTTCTCAACGGCCGCCCGCTGCCCGCCGGCACGCGGCTCGGCTGATGCCGCGCTACAGGCTCACGCTGGAATATCATGGCGGCCCCTATGTCGGCTGGCAGCGCCAGGATTCGGGCCGCTCGGTGCAGCAGGCGGTGGAGGAAGCCCTTGCCGCCATGCTGGGCAATGCCGAGACGCCGCAGGTTTTTGCCGCCGGCCGCACCGATGCCGGCGTACATGCGCGCGGCCAGGTGGCGCATGTCGATCTGCCGAAAGATTTCACACCGGCGCGGCTGCTCACCGGCATGAATTTTCATCTGCGGCTGGAGCCGGTGAGCGTGCTGCATATCGAGTATGCTGCAAGTGATTTCAACGCCCGCCTGCATGCGAAACAGCGGCATTATCTCTACCGCATCCTGACACGGCATCCGCCGCCGACCATCGAGGCCGGGCTGGTATGGCATGTGCCGGTAAAACTCGATGCCGAAGCAATGCATGCGGCGGCGCAGCGCCTGGTCGGGCATCACGATTTCACCAGCTTCCGCGCCAGCGAATGTCAGGCGAAATCGCCGCTCAAGACGCTGGAGGAACTGCGCGTCGAACGGATGGGGCCGGAAATCCACATCCATGGCCGTTCCCGCAGCTTCCTGCATCACCAGATGCGCAATATGGCCGGCACGCTGAAGCTGGTGGGCGAAGGCAAGTGGCATGCAGACGACGTGAGCGCAGCATTGGCGGCCCGCGACCGGCGTGCCGCCGGACCGACCGCGCCGCCCGATGGCCTCTACTTCATGGCCGTGGATTACTAGCGCCAGCCGCTCATCTTGCTTTACTGGCGCTCAGCGCCAGCCGCCATCTGCTTTCTGGCGCTCAGCGCCAGCCAACCGCCTGCGCCCAGGCATCGAATTCCGTCTGGCGCTTCGCCCAGTTGCTTGGCGGCATTTCGCCACGCGCGGCCTTTTCCTTGCGCTCGATGACGATGGCATCGGCCATCGGCACCAGATCGATCGCCTTGCGGCGCTGATCGACGGTTTCCGGCGCTTCGATCGGCAGCGGATTGACCTCGCCGGCGGCATCCCAATCGAATTGCGAGCCATAGACCTGTGGCTTGCCTTCCATGACGCAGATGCGGTCCATGAGGAAAGCGACATGCCAGCGCGGCACCGCGCCGCGTTCGGCGGCTTCCTCGATCAGTTCGAGGCAGGCACGCATGAAGTTCGGCAGGCCAATGGCATGCTGCACCACCAGGAAGGCGACCGTGGCGCCATCCTCGCCGACGCGATACTTGTCGGGCCAGCCGCCCTGGTCGACGATCTCGGCCAGTTCGCGCGCATTGGCGTTGTAGACATCACGCAGGGCGTCGTTATAGCCCTCGAACAGCCCACCCTGAATGGCGGCCCGCTGGCGGGCCTGGGTATCGCGTTCGAGCATATCGAACAGGCGGCGGCGAAGATGATCGTCCATGACAGGTCCAGTTGGCTTGAAGCGGCGGGAAAGGCTTACTGCCAGACGCCGGCGCACCGAATCAGCGGGCGATTCGCCACGTTGTTAACGTGCCTCGACGGCGCGCCAACCGCAAGCATGCCACTGCGAGCAGCGACAGTCGGGTTGTGCAACCGTTACATTTTGGCAGATTGACCTTCAGGCGAAATAGCGCCGCAGCATGCCGAGATAGACATCCGTCAGCGCACGGATATCCGCCACGCCGGCACGCTCGTCCACCTTGTGCATGGTCTGGCCGACCAGGCCGAATTCCACCACCGGGCAATATGCCTGGATGAAGCGCGCGTCGGACGTGCCGCCGGTGGTGGAGAGCTCCGGCTGCCGGCCGGTGCCTTCCGCCACGGCTTCCGCCATCGCCTGCACGAAGGGGCCGGGCTGGGTGAGAAAGGGCCGCGCGCCATCCTCGAAGGCAATTTCCACTCGTCCCTCGCCGCCCAGGCCGCAACAAGTCTCGATCCAGGCCTTCAGGCCGGCGGAGTTCTGCTCGGTGTTGTAGCGGATATTCAGCACCGCGCGGGCCTGGGCCGGGATCACGTTGGTGGCGGCATTGCCGACATCGATGGTGACGATCTCCAGGTTACTCGGCTCGAAATGCGCGTTGCCGGTATCAAGCCGGCGGGTTTTCAGCGCCTGGAGGATATCGAGCAGGCGCGGCACCGGGTTATCGGCCAGATGCGGATAGCCGACATGGCCCTGGATGCCATTGACGGCAATGCGGGCGGTGAGCGAGCCGCGCCGGCCGATTTTCATCATTTCGCCCAGGCGCAGCGGGTTGGTCGGCTCGCCGACCACGCAGGCGGACAGCTCCTCGCCGCGATCTTTCAGCCATTTCAATACTTTATCGGTGCCATTGATGGCCGGGCCTTCCTCGTCGCCGGTGATCAGGAAGCTGATCGAGCCGTCGAAACCGGGGCCACGCTCGGCCAGGAAGCGTTGGCTGGCGGCGGCGAAGGCGGCAATGGCGCTTTTCATGTCGGTGGCGCCACGGCCATAGAGCTGGCCGTCGATGATCTCAGCGCCGAAGGGATCGACGGTCCAACCCTGGCGGTCGCCCACCGGCACCACATCGGTATGGCCGGCGAAACAGAAATTCCGGCCGCCCGCACCAAGGCGGGCATAAAGGTTATCCACATCCGGGGTGCCGGGTGCGGTGAATTTCAGCCGGTGGCACTCGAAGCCCAGGGGTTTGAGGGCCGCTTCCAGCACGCCCAATGCGCCAAGGTCGGCGGGGGTGACGCTGGGGCAGCGGATCAGGTCTTGGGCGAGCGCGACGGGATCGATCACGGGTTTACTCCTTGCCGGGGAAAGCGATGTAACCCCTTGATACGGTGCGGGTCAACATGGCTGCCAAGGCCCTGAAAGCCCAGCTTTTGCGCCCGCTTGCGTTGACAGAGCGCCCCCCGCCCCTTATCTGTCACCCGGGCCCTTTTCCGGCCCCGGGCGCCGGTAGCGGCGCCCAAACCCCAGCCGACAATCAGAGGTACGGCATGTTCGGCGCGCTCGCCAAGAAATTGTTCGGTTCGGCCAATGACCGCGCGGTGCGCGGCTTCACCAAGAAGGTGCAGGCGATCAACGCGCTGGAACCGCAGATGGCCGCCCTGACGGACGACCAGCTGAAGGCCAAGACCGCCGAATTCCGCAGCCGCCTGGAACAGGGCAGCGACCTGGATGACCTGCTGGTGGAAGCCTTCGCGGTGGTGCGCGAAGCGGCGAAACGCGTGCTCGGCCAGCGCCATTATGATGTGCAGCTGATCGGCGGCATGGTGCTGCATTCCGGCAAGATCGCCGAAATGAAGACCGGCGAAGGCAAGACCCTGGTGGCGACGCTGGCGGTGTATCTGAACGCGCTCCCGGCCAAGGGCGTGCATGTCGTCACCGTGAACGATTACCTGGCACAGCGCGATGCCGAATGGATGGGCCGCGTCTATGGCTTCCTCGGCCTCACCACCGGCACCATCGTGCATGGCAAGGATGACGAGGAACGCCGTGCCGCCTATGCCTGCGACGTGACCTACGGCACCAACAACGAATACGGCTTCGACTATCTGCGCGACAACATGAAGTTCCAGCGCGAAGCCATGGTGCAACGCCCGTTCAGCTTCGCCATTGTCGACGAAGTGGACAGCATCCTGGTCGACGAAGCGCGCACGCCGCTGATCATTTCCGGCCCCTCGGAAGACACCACCGACCTCTATGTGAAGGTCAATGTGCTGATCCCGAACCTGGTGCCGGAGGATTTCGAGAAGGACGAGAAGCAGCGCACGGTGAATTTCACCGAGGCCGGCACCGAGCATATCGAGCAGCTGCTGCGCGGCGCCGATCTGATCAAGCCCGATACCGACCTTTACGACATCGACAACATCGCCGTGGTGCACCACGCCAACCAGGCTTTGCGCGCCCACAAGCTGTTCACCCGCGATGTGGATTACATCGTGAAGAACGGCAAGGTGGTGATCATCGACGAATTCACCGGCCGCATGATGGAAGGCCGCCGCTATTCTGATGGCCTGCACCAGGCGCTGGAAGCCAAGGAAGGCGTTGAAGTCCAGACCGAGAACCAGACCCTGGCCTCGATCACCTTCCAGAATTATTTCCGCATGTATCCGAAGCTGGCCGGCATGACCGGCACGGCGGCGACCGAGGCGGCGGAATTCACCGATATCTATAATCTCGAAGTGGTGGAAATCCCCACCAATGTCGATGTGAAGCGCATCGACAACGATGACGAAGTCTACCGCACCGCGCGCGAGAAGTATGAAGCCATCGCCACGGTGATCGCCGAATGTCGCGCCAAGGGCCAGCCGGTGCTGGTCGGCACGGTGTCGATCGAGAAATCGGAACATCTCTCAGACCTGCTGAAGCAGAAGGGCGTGCAGCATGCGGTGCTGAATGCCCGCTTCCACGAGCAGGAAGCCGGCATCGTCGCCCAGGCCGGCCGGCTTGGCGCCGTCACCATCGCCACCAACATGGCGGGCCGCGGCACCGACATCCAGCTTGGCGGCAATGCCGAAATGCGCATCAAGGCCGAGACTGAGGGCCTGGAAGGCGCGGCACTTGAGGCCAAGGTGGCAGCGATCCGCGCCGAAGTGGCGGCCGAGAAGGAAAAGGTATTGGCCGCAGGCGGCCTTTGCGTCGTCGGCACCGAGCGCCATGAAAGCCGCCGCATCGACAATCAGCTGCGCGGTCGTTCCGGCCGCCAGGGCGATCCCGGCGCCTCGCGCTTCTTCCTCAGCCTGGAAGACGACCTGCTGCGCATCTTCGGCTCCGAGCGCATGGATGGCATGCTGCAGAAGCTGGGCCTGAAGGATGGCGAGGCGATCACCCATCCCTGGATCAACAAGGCGCTGGAAAAGGCGCAGCAGAAGGTGGAAGCGCGGAACTACGATATCCGCAAGAACCTGCTGAAGTTCGACGATGTGATGAACGACCAGCGCAAGGTGGTCTACGAGCAGCGCATCGAGCTGATGAGCACCGACAATGTCGCCGATACCATCGCCGACATGCGCCGCGAGATCGTCGAGACCCTGGTGACGCGCCATATCCCCGAGAAGGCTTATGCCGAGCAGTGGGATGCCGCCGGACTTGAGGAAGAAGTGCGCCGCGTTTTCGGCCTTGAGCTGCCGATCCAGGAATGGGCCAAGGAAGAAGGCATCGCCGATACCGAGATCCATGAGCGCCTGCAGGATGCCGCCGACCGCAAGATGGCGGAGAAGGCAGCGAATTTCGGCCCCGACCTGATGCGCATGATCGAGCGCAGCCTGCTGCTGCAGGTGCTGGATCAGGCCTGGAAGGAGCATCTGCATCACCTGGATTATCTGCGCCAGGCTATCGGTCTGCGCGCCTATGCCCAGAAGGATCCGCTGAACGAATACAAGCGCGAGGCTTTCGCGCTGTTCCAGCAGATGCTGCTGCGGGTGCGCGAGAATGTCACCGCCGTGCTGGCGCGCGTAGAAGTGCGCGCCGAGGAACCGCCGGCCGATCTGTTCGCGCGCCCCACACAACAGATGCAGGAAGGCCGTGGCGAGGCACTGGAGGGCGGCGGCGATACTCAGCCGACACTTGCGGCGCGTCCGGTGCAGGCATCAGCCCAGGTGGATCCCAATGATCCGAATACCTGGCGCGCCACGCCGCGCAACTCGCTCTGCCCCTGCGGCTCGGGCAAGAAGTACAAATACTGCCACGGCAAGTAACCCAGGCGGGGCTGTTCCATCGCATTGCCAAGCCAGGCAGCCACGAGTTTCCTTTGTGGCAAGACTGGCTTGTGCAATGCTGACGGCATGACACAATCCCGCCTTTCCGCTATCCAGGCCGGGCGTTTCGCCGCCCTGCCGCTGCGCAATCTGGGGCGCGAATACCCCAACAGCCTGGCGCATTTCGCCCATAATGATGCCGACATGCGGCCGCCCCGCGAACTGCACCCGATCTTCTGGGGCAGTTATGACTGGCATTCCTGCGTGCACGGCTGGTGGCTGCTGACGCGCTGCCTGCGCCGCCATCCAGAGATGGCCGGGGCAGCGGAAGCCCGCGCGCTCTATCCGCGCTTCTTCACCATCGCCGCCGGTATTGGCGAAGCGGATTATTTCTCCGCGCCGGGCCGTGGCACCTGGCAGCGTCCCTATGGCTGGGGCTGGCTGCTGGCGCTGAGTGCCGAACTGGCCCAGTGGGACGACCCACAGGCAGCGGAATGGCGCGATGTGCTGAAGCCGCTGGAGACTGTGATCCTGGACCAGTTTCCGTCCTATCTGGCGAAGCTGACCTACCCGATCCGCGTCGGCACCCATTTCAACACCGCTTTCGGCCTGCTGCTGGCGCTGCATTTCGCCCGCGTGATCGACAAGCCGGCCATGGTGACGCTGATCGAGCAGGTAGCGCGGCGCTATTACGGCCAGGATGTCGATTACCCCGGCCATTACGAACCGAATGGCGACGACTTCCTCTCCGGCGGCCTGGTCAGCGCGCTGTTGATGAGCCGCATCATGCAGCCGCCGGAATTCGCCGCCTGGTTCGGACATTACCTGCCGGGCTATCACAATGGTGGCGCCGGGCCGTATCAGCCGGCCATCGTCGCTGATCGCAATGACGCCAAGGGCGTGCACCTTGATGGCCTCAATCTTTCGCGCGCCTGGTGCCTGCGCGGCATCGCCGCCACGCTTTCAGCCGGGCATTCCGCCCATGGCGTGCTGATGGGCCTGGCCGACAGCCACGAAGCCGCCAGCCTGCCCTTCCTGGAAAGCGGCGAATATGGCGGCGAGCATTGGCTGGCTACTTTCGCCGCCCTCGCCATCGAGGGATTGGAAGATTGAACCTGCGCGCCATCCTGCTGAGTCTGCCGCTGCTGCTGTTTGCCGGCACCATTCTGACCGGGGCCGCCCTGGCGCAGCCCTCGCGCTGCTCAACGCCGCCGCGCCCGCCGGGCTGCCTGGAGCGCCTGGGCAGCACGGCGGATAATCAGGCCGTGGCCTATTGCCGCGCCGAGGTGAATGATTACCGCCGGCGCATGGACCGCTATATCGACTGCCTGAACGACGAAGCCGACCGGGGCCGCCGCGAGCGCGACCGCGTTGAGAGCCGGCTGGATTGCTACGCGCGCGGCGGCAGCATCTGCCCCTGAAGGTTCCGGGGCGTGACAGTCCCACCGTTCTGTGGCTTGCTCAGACCCATGGAAACGCTCGAAACCTATAAGCCGCAGCCCTTCACCATCGCCGTGCCGGAAGCGGATCTTGATGATCTGCGCCAGCGCCTGGGCCGCACCCGCCTGCCAGTGCAGCCAGCCGATTCCAGTTGGCAGTACGGCGCCAGCCGCGCCTATATGGCACGCATCCTGGAATACTGGCGCGATGGCTTCGACTGGCGGCAATGGGAAGCCCGGTTGAACCGGTATGAGAATTACCGCGTCAGCCTACCGCGCCCCGATGATGGCACGCCGCAGACCGTGCATTTCCTGATCGCCCGCAGCAGCCACCCGACGGCGCGGCCTTTGCTGCTCACCCATGGCTGGCCGGGTTCGGTATTCGAGTTCATCCATATCCTGGACCGGCTGACCCAGCCGGAACGCTTCGGCGGCAAGGCCAAGGATGCCTTCACGGTGATCTGCCCGAGTCTGCCGGGCTATGGCTTCTCGATCCCGCTCAACAGGCCGATCAGCCCGCGCCAGATCGCTGCTTTGTGGCATGGCCTGATGACCAGGGCGCTGGGCATCCCGCGCTTCTTCGTGCAGGCCGGCGATTGGGGCTCGATCGTTTCCTCCTGGCTCGGCGCGGATTTCCCTGAAGCCGTGGCGGCAATGCATCTCAACATGGTGCCGCTGCGCCCGCCGATCACCGCACCCTTGAACGAAGCCGAGAAAACCTGGGCGGCGGCGGTGAAAAAACGCCAGAGCACCGAGGCCGGCTATTTCGCCATCCAGAGCACGAAGCCGAACACGCTGGGCTTTGGCCTTTCCGACAGTCCGGCGGGACTGGCGGCCTGGATCGTGGAGAAATTCCACGGCCACCCGCGCGGCGCGGCCGCAAGCGAGCCGCCGTTCAGCATGGATGACATGCTGGCAACCATCGCGCTTTACTGGCTGACCGACACGGCCGCTACCGCCACCTGGCTCTACTGGGCCGCCGTGCAGAACGGCGATCTGGCGCTGAAGCCGGGCCAGTTCGTGGCACCACCGACGGCCTTCCTGCTGCCGCCCTGGGATCTGGTGCCGCCCTCGCCGCCGGGCTGGCTGGAGCGCGGCTACAATGTGGTGCAGCACCGCGTGATGCCGCGCGGCGGGCATTTCGTCGCCATGGAGCAGCCGGATATTTTCGTTGAGGATGTGCAGGGGTTTTTCAGGAGTCAGAGCTTATGAGCCGCAGTGACCGTTACTACGAGGATTATGATACCGGCGAGGTGATCCAGGCCAATGGCGTCACCGTTTCGGAAGCCGACATTCTCGACTTCGCCTACCGCTACGATCCGCAGCCCTTCCATCTCGACAAGGAGGTGGCCGGCAAATCGATCTATGGCGGCCTGATCGCTTCCGGCTGGCAGACCGGCGCGCTGGGCTTCCGCATGCTGATGCAGGCCGGCCTGCTCGGCAAAGGCAGCATGGGTTCGCCGGGCCTGGATGAACTGCGCTGGTACAAGCCGGTGCGGCCGGGCGACACGCTCTATGGCAAGGCCAGCGTGGAGGAAAAGCGCGAATCCAACTCGAAGCCGGATCGCGGCATCGTGAAACTGAAATACTGGGTGGAGAACCAGCGCGGCGAGATGGTGATGAGCTTCTACGGCAACCAGCTCGTTGCCAAGCGCCCGGCCTGAAGCCCTGCCGGCCCTTGCCTCGCCCGAGGCGCGGGGCCAAAGTAACCAACGGGATACAAACACAATCGGAGGAAACCCGCATGTCCGCTCCCCGCAAAGTCGCTCTCGTCACCGGCGCCACCGCCGGCATCGGCAAGGCCTCGGCCCTGGCACTCGCCAAGGCCGGCTACGATATCGTGCTGGCCGGGCGCCGGCTGGAACTGCTGGATGCGGCGGCCAGGGAATGTGAGGCATTTGGCGTCAAGGCCATCGGCGTCGTCACCGATGTCGGCAACCCAGATTCGGTGAAGGGCCTGTTCGCCAAGCTGAAGGCCACCTTCGGCCGGCTGGACGTGCTGTTCAACAATGCCGGCATTGGCGCTCCCGCCGTGCCGATGGACGAATTGAGCTTCGAGCAGTGGAAGGCCGTGGTGGATACCAATCTCACTGGCCCGTTCCTCTGCACCCAGGAAGCCATGCGCATCATGAAGGCACAGGAACCGCAGGGCGGCCGCATCATCAACAACGGCTCGATTTCGGCCTATGCACCGCGCCCGTTCTCGGCGCCCTACACTGCCACCAAGCACGCCATCAGCGGCCTCACCAAATCCACCTCGCTGGATGGCCGCGCCCACAACATCGCCTGCAGCCAGATCGACATCGGCAACGCCGCCACAGAGATGACCGAGCGCATGACCAAGGGCGTGCCGCAGGCCAACGGCACCATGATGGTGGAGCCGCGCATGGATGTGCGCCACGTCGCCGAATCCATCGTGCATATCGCCAACATGCCGCTGGATGCCAATGTGCAGTTCATGACCGTGATGGCGACCAAGATGCCGTTCGTCGGGCGCGGGTAGGCCGCTCCCTTAAATGCGTCAGACCCGCGCAAGCGGGTATGACGCATTTAAGCCGGCTGTTAGCAGCCATGAATCCCGAGTGCCATTCTTTGTGGCCTTAAGACATTTTTATTGCAGTGCAACCAGACTGTCCGGCAGGCTTAACGCATGGGTGCCGGGTTTCGGTTGCCTCAAAGCCGGCGATCGGATTTCGGCCTCAGCTTGACCAAGCAAGGAGGCAGAATGACCGTTTTGTCTGGTGCCGAACGTCTGGAACGCCTGCTGCATTACCGGCTGACCACGGCGGAAATCCTCTACCGCATGCCCGATCATCCCAGCCTACTGCAAAGCTATGTGTGGCAGGAATACGATCTGGCGCCGAAATTCCCCGGCCTGCGCAAGTTCCTCAATTTCTGGGAAGCCAGCCTGGAGGGTAAGCTCTATTCGGTGCGGGTGGTGTCGTCGGAGCTGGTGAAGCCGGCGGAAATCCGGGCCGCGAGCGAATCGTTCAGCCTGCACTGATCTTTTAGCGCACGGCGAGCAAATCGAAGGTGTCACCCTCGGCTTTATGGCCGAGGATATGATGCTGGTGCCATAGCGCATAGAACAGCAATGCCCAGGCGGCAAAGCCGTTGCGTTCGGCGCCGGCCGCAAAAAGCTGCGTCACGGCTTCCGGCTTAAACGCCTCGGCGATGCCCGGTTGCCGTGCGATCAGTGGCGCCACGCGTGCGCCTTGGGCTGCGATCCATTGCCCGACAGGTACGGTGAAGCCTCGCTTGCGCGAAAACGGCTCGGCCTCGGGCAGATGTTGGCTGAGCCAGCGGCGCAGCAGATGCTTGCCCAGGCCATCGCGGATCTTGAGGCCGTCATTGAGGCCGAAACCGAACGCGCTCAAGCCCACCGCATCCACCGCGCCGCAATCGAGGAACGGCGTGCGGCCTTCCAGCGCATTGCGCATCAGGCAGCGATCCAGCTTGGTCAGCAGATCGTTCGGCAGCCAATCGGCGATATCGAGGCGCTGCGCTGCCTGCAGCTTGGTCTCCTCCACTAGGCGCGTCTCGCGCTCAGCAATGCCATAGCCGCTGCGCCATTTCGCCGGCGGCACGCGGAAGAGATCCAGGCCATCCAGCGCGCCCTTGCGCCGCAGCGGCTTGGCGAACAGTAGCCGCATCGCCGAACGGTAGCGACCATAGCCACCGAAGATTTCGTCGCCGCCCTCACCCGAAAGCACCACTTTCACCTCGCGGGCGGCGAACTGCGCCAGCTTGAAAGTCGGCAGGCAGGCGTAATCGGCGGCGGGATCGTCCATCGCTTCCGCCACGCGCGGCAGCAAAGACCAGAAATCGGCCGCCGTGAAATCGACGCTGCGATGCTCGGCGCCGACCTTGCGCGCCAGCGTAGCGGCCAGATCGCGTTCGTCATGCAGGCCGCTATCGGGAAAGCCCAGCGAATAAGCCAGCACCGGGCGCGGATTGAGCCGCGCCATCATCGCCAGCAGGGCCGAGGAATCGATGCCGCCGGAAAGAAACAGCCCATAGGGTACATCGGCGCGCTGATGCAGATCGACGCTTTCCTGCAACAGGCGATCCAGTTCGGCCAGGGCTTCCGCCTCGCTGCGTGGCGTGGCCGCGGCTACAGGGGCCACCCGCCGCAGCCGCTCGACGACGCGGCCCTGACGACAGATCACCATCTCGCCCGGCAGCAGGCGGTGAATACCCTGGAAGATCGTGTCAGCGCCCGTCGTGAACTGCAATTGCAGCAATTCATCGCGCTTCGCCGCCACCAGGCGCGGCGCGATCAGGCCGGAAGCGATGATCGCCTGTGGTTCGGAGGCGAACAGCAGATGGCCCTGGGCTTCGGCGTAATAGAGCGGCTTGATGCCGAAGGGATCGCGCGCCAGCAGCAGCGAGTCATCGCGCGGATCATGCAGCGCGATGGCATACATGCCGCGCAGATGCTCCACAAAGCTCTTGCCCTGACGGTGATAGAGGTGCAGCGGCGGCTCGCAATCAGAGCCGGTAGCGAAATTCACGCCCGGCAGCAGCGCGTAGAGTTCGCGGTAATTGTAGATTTCGCCATTGGCGACCAGGGCCAGGCCCTCGGCACCGAACAGCGGCTGTTTGCCGCCTTCAAGATCGATGATCGCCAGCCGCGCCTGGCCCAGAGCCACCGAACCATTGATATGGCTGCCTTCACCATCGGGGCCGCGATGGCCGACGGCTCGCAGCATGCGGGCCAGCAGGGCCGCATCCGGCGCCGCGCCATCGGCGCGCATCAGCCCGGCAATGCCGCACATGCCTGCACTTCCTCGAAGAAACGCTGCCAGGTAGCAACCACCGCCGCCTCGCTATGGTCGCGGGCGAATTGCAGCTTGCCGGCGATGCCGAGCTTCTGCGCCAGTTCCGGCAGGCTCAGCACCTCGCGGATCGCGGCGGCCAGGGCGCGGTGATCTTCCACCGGCACCAGGATGCCGCTTTCACCTTCCACCACATATTGCTTCGGGCCTTGCGAAGCGGAAGCAACCAGCGGCTTGCCTGCGCCCCAGGCATCCAGAATCACATTGCCGAACGGTTCATGCCGCGACGGAACGACATAGACATCGCAGGCCGCCGCCAGCGCCTCGCGGTCGTTGCGCCAGCCGAGAAAGCGCACGCGGCGCGCGACACCCAGACTCTCGGCCAAGGCCTGGAGTGCAGCCCGCTCCTCGCCCTCGCCGGCGAGCCAGAGATAGGCTTGCGGCAGATCGGCCAGCGCGCGCAGCAGCACGTCAAAAGCCTTATTCTTGTGCAGCCGGCCCATGGCCAGCAGCAGCGGTGCGTTGGCCGGTGTATCGAGTTCGGCGCGCAACTGCGGCGGCGCCGGATCGAAGCGGCCATAATTGGCAATCGCGCGCACGCGGTCGGCGCGGAAACCCGCCTCGACACAATGGCGCGCGATATCGGGCGTGTTGGCCACCAGCCAATCGGCCTTGCGGTAATGCTTCAGATCGTAATAGCCGCCGAGGCGGGCAACGATGGGATAAGGCCCGCGCGGCATCTTCTCGGAAGCACGGCTCATCCAAGTCATCACGATATCGGGCCGCTGCCGCCTGGCCAGCCCGCGCAATTGCCATGGCGTGATGAGATCCAGCGCGCCGCCGAATTTCAGTTCCACTGGTTCGATGCCACCCTGGCGCAATTGCGCCGCGCGTTCGGCATGGCGGCGGATGACGACGTCCTGTGCGATGCCGGCGGCCTGGAAAGCGATTGCCAGATTGACAAAATAGGTCTCGGCGCCGCCCTGTCTTGCCCCCGCCATGACCTGCAGCAGGCGCATTATTCCGGCTTCTCCAGGCTGGCCTTGAGATAGCTGAGGATCGGATAAAGCCCGGCCATCAGCGCGATCAGGAAGCCGTATTGCCCTTCGCGGTAACCCTTGCGCGCGACATAGCATTTCCAGAAGCGCGAGAAGATGCGCCGCACATTGGGCCAGAATTCGCCGATATTGCCGCTTTCGCGCAGATCCGCGGCGCGCGATGTGGTGTAGCGGTCAAGCCGGCGCAGCATGTCGGAAATGTCGGTATCGACATAATGCTCCATGGGCGTGTTCAGACTGCGCTTCTCGCCCTTGAGATCGAGGGCCGGATGCACGCGCTGGCTGCCCCAGCTCTTGGCGCCGCGCGAGAACAGCCGGGGTGCCGCCGAGACGCCCCAGGCCGCGCCCCAGCCATAGCGCACCAGCCGGCCACCGATGTAATTGTCGAACGGGATCAGGAAATAGCCTGGCGCCGCCGATTGGATGGTGTTGCGGATTTCCTCGGCCAAAGCCGGCGAGACACGCTCATCGGCATCCACTTCCACGGTCCAGTCACCGCTGCACAGGGCAATGCCGGCATTGCGGCGCGGCCCTTCCAGCGGCCAGGCACCTTCCAGGATGCGCGCGCCGGCGGCCAGCGCGATCTCCTTCGAGCGATCCGTGCAGCGGTCCAGCACCACAACGATCTCGTCGGCGAAGCCAAGCCTGGCAAGGCAATCGCCAAGCTGTGCTTCCTCATTATGGGCAACGACGAGGGCGGAGAGTTTCATGCTCAATCGTCGTCATCCTGGCAATAGCGCCACAGCGTCTCGGCGGCGCGCTGCGCCTTGTCGACACTGAGGGTCAGCATATGGCTGTCATGCTTGCGGTAGTCATAACCGGGGGCGCTCACGATCTCATCATAGCTGAGATCGGTGCGCACCGCCGCCGTCTTCTGGCCCCAGGGACCATAAACCGATTCCTTGCTCGGGCCGAACAGGCCGACCGTGGGCGTGCCGACCGCCGCCGAGAGATGCATCAGGCCGCTGTCGTTGCCGATATACATGGCACAACGCTGCAAGGCGGCGGCAAGATCGAGCAGATCGAGCTTTCCGATGAAATTCAGGGCGCGGTCCGGCGGCAGCAGGTCCAGCGCCGGCTTGGCCAGGGCTTCCTCACCCGGGCCACCGAATACCGCGATGCGGGCGCCGGGCAGGATGCCATCCGGGGCGGTGAGGCGCTGCGCCAGGTCGGCGAAGCGCTCGCCCGGCCACATCTTGCCGCCCCAATTGGCAGTAGGGCCGATAGCCAGCACCGGCTGCTTGCCATCCCACAGTTTGGCGGCGCGCTTGTGGTTGGCTTCGCCGATCCAGATGCGCGGCGCGGTGGGCGGCAGGCGCAGCAGCTGGGAGAGCACGATCACCCGGTGCACACTGGAACCGGAGCCATGGAACACGCGGCGGCGATAGGCCATCAGGAATTGCGACAGGCCGGAGCCACGCAGATCGATCACCATGCTCCAGCGGGTGGTGGCGACCTGCTTCCACAGCTCCCACCAATGTCGCGCCCAGGGCTTCTTTTCCACCACGATCAGCCGTTCCAGATTCGGCATCGCCGAGGTCTGAAACAGGCCGGCGGCGGCAGGGCCGCAGGCAACGGTGATCTTTGCCAAGGGGTCGCGCTCCACAATGCCGGCGAGCAGGCCGGTGGAAAGGATGGCGTCGCCCAGGCGATTGGAGGTGATGAACAGAATGCGCATGGCCGGGCGGTTATAAAAGGCCCGCCCCGGCTTGCCAAGCCGGGGCCGCTCCCATACCTGTTAACGCCATGATCCCGTTAACCCATATCCCGCTGCCAGACCGCGCCCTGCTGCGGCTGGACGGCCCCGAGGCCAAGGATTTCCTCAACGGGCTGATTTCCAACGATGCCCGGCATTTGGGGCCGGAGGCACCGCTTTTCGCCGCCCTGCTCTCACCCCAGGGCAAGTTCCTGTTCGAATTGCTGCTGGCCGAATGGCAGGGCGCCGTGTGGCTGGATACCGAGGCCGCCACCGCGCCGGAACTGGAAAAAAAGCTGAAAATGTACCGCCTGCGCGCCAAGGTGGAGATCGCGCCGCAAGCCGGCTGGCGCGGCTATGCCCTGCTCAATGCCGGGCCTGATATGGCGATCCCGGCGGAAGGCTTCGCCTTCACCGACCCGCGCCTTGCCGGGCTGGGCCAGCGCCTGTGGCTGCCGGAAGGCGTGCCGCCGCCGGGAGTCCCGGGGGAGATGGCTGCATACGAGGCGCTGCGCTTGCAACTCGGGGTGCCGGACGGCACGCGCGATATAGAGCGCGACAAGGGCCTGCTGCTGGAGAACCATTTCGAGGCACTCAACGGCGTCGATTTCAACAAGGGCTGCTATGTCGGCCAGGAACTCACCGCGCGCACCAAGTATCGCGGCCTGGTGAAGAAGCAGCTTTTTCAGGTGCAGGCCGAAACGGCTTTACCGGCACGCGGCAGCCTAGTGCTGCTGGATGGCCAGGAGGCCGGCGAACTGCGCACCAGCCTCGGCAATCATGGCCTGGCTTTGCTGCGGCTGGAAGCGGTGGCGAAGGCCGCGGCAGGCGGCCAACCACTGACCTGCGAAGGTATTGCACTGACCGCCAGGCTCCCGGATTATGCCGCGCCGAAACAATAAGCCCGCGGGAATGCCGAGATGCCGGCCGGACCTGAAGACAAGCGCACCAGCCTGATTCACGACGACGGCAAATGCCGCTGCGGCTGGCCCGGCCATGATCCGCTTTATGTGCAGTATCACGATACCGAATGGGGCGTGCCGGAATGGGATGACCGCGCGCTATTCGAGAAGCTGATCCTGGATGGCTTCCAGGCTGGCCTGTCGTGGATCACCATTCTGCGCAAGCGTGACAATTTCCGCCGCGCCTTCGATGGCTTCGAGCCGGAAAAGATCGCGCGCTATGACCGCCGCAAGCTCGACCGCCTGATGCAGGATGAAGGCATCGTGCGCAACCGCGCCAAGATCGACGGCAGCGTGCTGAACGCGCGCGGCTGGCTGGCGATCCAGGAACAGCACGGCAGTTTCTCGGAATACCTGTGGGATTTCGTCGGCGGCAAGCCGAAGCAGAATACCTGGACCCACCTGCGCGAAGTGCCGGTGGAAAGCCCGGAAAGCCAGGCGATGTCGAAGGCCCTGAAGAAGCAGGGCTTCACCTTTGTCGGACCCACCATCGTCTATGCCTTCATGCAGGCGGTGGGCATGGTGAACGACCACACCACCGACTGCTTCCGCCACGGGCAGGTAAAGAAGCTGAAGCGCCGGGCTTAAGTGCCGAACTCTAAGTACCGGTCAGCAGCGGCCAGAACGCCTCGCCGCCCTGGCCGCAGACCAGTTCGCCGAGCCGCTGCTGCCACAGCGTTTCATTGCCGAATTCATCGCGCCAGGACCACAGCCGGCGAGTAGAGAAATGCAGCGGATGCTCCTGGGTGAAACCCATGGCGCCATGCACCTGATGGATGATCGCCGCCACTTCGCCTGCCGCCTCGCCAACCCGTGCCTTGGCTACCGCCACGGCGAAAGCAAAGCCTTCGCCACCATAAGCCTCCACAGCTAGGTCAGCCGCTGCCGTGGCAGCCGCGAGATGGCCGGCGGCAACGGCCAGCATATGCTGCACCGCCTGGAACTTGCCGATGGCGCGGCCAAACTGCACGCGCTCATTGGCATAATCGAGGCCATGATCCAGGCTGCGCTCCATGGCGCCGACCATCTGCTGCGCCCGCAGCAGGGCGCCCAGCGGCAGCAGGCCATCCGCCGTGATTCCTGCCGGCGCCGGCAGAGTCTGCACGGCCAGGCCATCGCAGAGAAGCGTATCGCGCGGCTCATAGGCGACATTGCGGCGCGCCTCCGCCTTGGCCCCGCCTTTCGGCAGCAGGGCCAGATGCAGCGCACCGGTCGTATCGCGCAACAGCAGCAGCACATGATCCGCCGCCGCGCCCCAAGGCACACGCCTGGCATTACCCTGGATGTGGCCATTGGCGAGATGCAGCATTTCCGGCGCCAGGGTGATGACGCCTTCGGGCACTTCACCGCCGGCCTCGGCCCAAAGCCTGGCTGCCAACATATGTTCTGGCAGGGGCAGCGGCAGGGCGTGATAGCCGGCCAACCGCACCAGCGCCAGGGCATCCGCTGCCGGCAGCCCGACGCCACCAGCCTCCTCGCTTACCATGGCCAGCGGTAGACCCGCGCGGTCCACCTCGCGCCACAGTCCGGCCTGCCATTCGCCCTGATCGGCGGCAAGCAGGGCTTCCTTGGTGGCATATTGCTGCAGCAGGCGGCCGGCCTGCTCGATCAGGATAGCGGAAAGTTCGTTAGCGTCGCTCATTGCCGCCTCCCTCAACGCAGGCCAAGACCACGGGCGATCATGCCGCGCAGGATTTCGCGCGTGCCGCCGCGCAAGGTGAAGGAGGGTGCATTCAGCAGCACATACGCCAATGCTTCGCTGAATTCCTCCCCCGGTTCATCGAAGCTCGGTTCCACCGGCACCAGCTTGCGTGCCACCTCGGGGATTTCGCGCTCGAACGTGGTGCCAACTTCTTTCACCAGAGCCGCTTCGGTGGCCGGGTTATGCCCCTTCTCCAGCAGTCCGGCGATGGAAACCGACATGCGCCGCAAGGCAGCGGCATGGGCAACCAGACGGCCGACTTCCACCGATTGCCGTGCATCGGGCTCAGGCCCCACCTTGTTGATCAGTTCCGCCAGCAGGCGGTAGTCGGAGAGGAAACGGTCGGGGCCGGATCGCTCGAAAGCCAGCTCGGCAGTGACCATGCTCCAGCCCATGCCTTCGCCGCCGAGCATGGCATTATCCGGCACGAAGCAATCGCGGAACACCACTTCGTTGAATTCCTGCACGCCGGCAAGATTGCGGATCGGCCGCACCGTGATGCCGGGCGATTGCATGTCGACGATGAACTGCGTCAAGCCGATATGGCGGTTCTCGCCCGCCTGCGCCGTGCGCACCAGCACGATCAGGTAATGCGCATGATGCGCATTGGAGGTCCAGATCTTGGCGCCATTGATCAGCCAGCCGCCTTCCGTTTTCGTGGCGCGGCTGCGCACACTGGCAAGGTCTGAGCCGGTATCGGGCTCGCTCATGCCGATGCCGAAATAGCATTCGCCCGAGGCGATGCCGGGCAGCAGCAGCTTTTTCATCCGCTCGCTGCCGTGGCGCAGGATTTGCGGCCCCGACTGGCGGTCGGCAATCCAATGCGCGCCGCAGGGCGCGCCATGGGCCAGCATTTCTTCCGTCACCACATAGCGGTGCAGGTTGGTGAGCGCATGGCCGCCGAATTCCTTCGGCCAGGTGATACCGATGAAACCCGCCTTGCCGGCGCGGCGGCTGAATTCGGCATTGAAGCTGATCCAGCTATTGCGGTTCGGCTTGAACAGGCCGGCATCGCGCTGCTCTGCCAGGAAGGCGCGCAGGCGCTGGCGCAGCGCGGCGGTATCGGTAGGAAGTTCAGGCGCATCGAAGCGGAAGGCACGCATTGCAAATCCCCTTAATCCACTAGATCCGCCGTGAGGATACGGCCCTGGATCGAATCCGTGACATAGATGCGCTTGTCGCGCATCGCTAGATTGGTGGTGTAGCTGTCGGCTGGCGCCTCATAGAGCGCCAATGGGCGGTTTCGGCTATCGAAATGCCACACGCCGATCTGCATATGCGCCACCAGCAGGCGGCCTTGGGCATCCATGGCGATGCCATCGGGGCCGATGCCGCCGGAAAGCTGCACTGCGATGCCGACCTTCACCGGCTCGCCTTCAAACAACGGCACGCGCCAGATTGCATTGCCGCGCGTCATCGCCACATAGAGCCACGGTTTCTGGCGATCGAACACCAGGCCATTCGGGCTCGGGCCATTGCTGAGCAAAATCGAAACGCTGCCATCGGGTGTCATGCGCAGCACCCGGCCACGCGGATCATGCAGCCCGGTCTGGCCCTGATCGGTGATGTAAAGATTGCCATCGAGGCCGAATGTGAGATCGTTCAGGCCATGCAGCGGCTGGCCGCCAACGGTATCGAACAGCACTTCATGGCTGCCCCTGGCCGGATCGATGCGCACCAGGCCGCGCCGGAAATCGGCCACCAGCAGGTGGCCATCGGGCAGAACCTTCAGCCCATTCGGCCAGCCATCATATTCGATCACCAGATGCCAGTGGCCTTGCGGATCGCGCCGGAAAATGCGGCCAAATGGAATATCGACGATATAGAGGTTGCCCGCCGCATCGAAATCCGGGCCTTCGAGAAAACAGCCGGCATGATGGCCGGCCAGGTTGATATCGGCCCAGCGACTCTGGCGCGGCTTGGTGAAGCGCTCAGGGAGCCGGTCGAAAATTTCCAGCGACCGCGTCTCGGGCGGGGCATACATGCGGCGTTTCCTTTTTCTGCTGCCAGCATGACCAGCAATCGCCGGGTTATCAAGCGGCGGCAGCTCTTTCCCGGCCCGGCGCGTTGGCAGCCACCCCAATGGCGCGCTAAGCTTGCCCCACACACACCAGGAGGAAACCATGAGCGCACAAGATGCGGTGATCTACACCCAGGATGGCGGCGTCGTCACCCTGACCTTGAACGAGCCGGATACCCGCAACGCCATCTCACCGGCCATCGTCGACGGCATCACCAATGCCTGCGCGCGGATCAATGCCGACATGAGTGTTTGCTGCGTGGTAATCACCGGCGCCGGCAAATCCTTCTCCTCGGGCGGCAATGTGAAAGACATGCGCGAACGCACCGGCCTGTTCGGCGGCAGCCCACTGGAAGCACGGCGCGGCTACCAGCATGGCATCCAGCGCATCCCGGAAGCGATGCAGGCCATCGAGGTACCGACCATCGCGGCGGTGAACGGCCATGCCGTGGGCGCAGGCTGCGACCTCAGCATGATGTGCGACATCCGTGTCGCCGCCGAGGACGCCGAATTCTCCGAGAGCTTCCTGCGTGTCGGCCTGATCTCCGGCGATGGCGGTGCCTGGTTTCTGCCGCGTGTGATCGGCCTATCGCGGGCGATGGAAATGACCTTCACCTGCGATGTGATCAAGGCCCCGCAGGCTTACGCCTGGGGCATGGTGAATCATGTGGTGCCGCTGGATCAGTTGCTGCCCGAGGCGCAGAAGCTGGCGAAGCGTATTGCATCGCAGCCGCCGCAATCGCTGCGTTTATCGAAGAAGCTGATCCGCGAGAGCCACGGTATTCCGCTGCGCGCCAGCCTGGAAATGGCCGCCGGGATGCAGGCCCTGGTGCAAAGCAGCCAGGATCAGAGCGAGGCCGTGACCGCCTTCTTCGAGAAACGGGCACCGAAATTCATCGGCAAATGAAATACAGGGCCCGGTAACGGCCCCGTCAATTGACGTAGGGCGGCGGCAGGCTATGCTGCCGCCCTTCCCCGCCCCCGCAGTACCCCCTCATGTCCGCCGCCCGTTCCTCCCGTCCGTCGCTTGCGATTCTGATCGCCATGACAGCGCTCGGCCCCACCGCGCTGAATATCTTCATGGCCTCGATGCCGGGCATGGTGCAGGTGTTCAACACCGATTACGGCACCATCCAGCTTACCCTGACGCTCTACCTGGTTGGCATGGCCTCGGCGCAAATCGCCTATGGCCCGATCTCGGACCGCACCGGGCGGCGCCCGGCCCTGCTCTGGGGCGTCGGCATCTATATTGCCGGCGGCCTGCTCTGCGCCGCAGCCTGGAATGTGGAAGTGCTGATCTTCGGCCGCCTGCTGCAGGCGCTCGGCGGCTGCGCCGGCATCGTGCTGTCGCGCGCCATCGTGCGCGACATCTATGATCGCTCCGAATCAGCAGCGATGATCGGCTACATCACCATGGCGATGAGTCTGGCGCCGATGTTCTCGCCGGCCATCGGCGGCTATCTCGATTCCTGGATCAGCTGGCGCGCCAGCTTCGCGGTCTGCGTGCTATTCGGCAGCGGCGTGGTGCTGTGGGCCTATCTGCGTCTGCCGGAAACCCTGAAGGCCGGTGCCGACCCCCTGCCGGCGGGCAGCATGCGCCGCTATATCGGCGACCATGTGACGCTGCTGCGCCATCCGGCGTTCCGCGGCTATGCGCTACAGACCACCTTCGTTTCCGGTGTATTCTTCTCCTTCATCACCGGCGCGCCCTTCGTGGTGATCACGGTGCTGAAACTGCCGCCATCGACCTATGGCCTGTGGTTCATCCTGGTATCGGTCGGCTACATGCTCGGCAACTTCTCCACCGGGCGGCTGGTGCACCGGCTGGGCACCGACCGCATGTTCACCATGGGCGCCGTTATCTCGGTGGCCGGCTCCGGCCTGATCGCGCTGTTTGGTTTTCTCGATATCGTCACACCGGCAACGGTGTTTCTGCCCATGGCCCTGGTGGCGGTGGCAAACGGCATCACCCTGCCCAATGGCATTGCCGGTGCCATCTCGGTAAACCCGAAGCTGGCCGGCACGGCGGCGGGCCTGGTCGGCGCCATGCAGATGGGCATGGGCGCGGTGGCCACCCAGATCGTCGGCCATTGGCAGGACGTGCAGCCTAATCAGTTCCCGATGGTGCTGACCATGCTGGGCATGTCGCTGGCGGCTGGTGCCACCTGCCTGCTCAGCGCCAAGGCGCGCGGGCAAATCTCAAAATCCTAAAGCCGATTCGCCGGCGCGCGGGTGAACAGTTCGCGCGGATTCCAGGTGATGGCGCGGGCAATGGCCCAGGTTGAGGCCCGGCGCTGCGCCTGAATCCGGCGCCGGCTGACCCAGGCTTGCGGCCAGCCACGCCAGGCATCACGCAGCGCCCGGCCCATGGTTTCGCCCTTGCCCAGCCGCAACAGCCGCAACCAGAGCAGCACCAGCAACCCGACATGCAATGGCAGCAAGGGCCAGAATAGTGGCCAGGGCATGTTCTTGATGAAGCACCAGATCAGATTGCGGGTGCCATGGTAGCGTGCGAAATCCGAACCCGGCCCGCCCGATGTAGCACTGCCGACATGATGCACCACGGCGGCAGGGACTTGCACGCAAGTCTCACCGCGCAGCCGCAGGCGAAAGCCTAAATCGACATCCTCGACATAGCAGAAGAAACTCTCATCGAAGCCACCGGCGGCTGCAAAGGCTTCGCGGCGGCAGAGTGCGGCTGCGGCACAGGCGGTGAATACCTCGCCTTCCGCCAGTTTCGTGCTCGCCGGCCAACCGTAGCCGCCGCGCCATGCCTGACCATTGAAGAAATAGCGGTCGCCAGCGCCATCAAGAATGCCTGGATTGGTGGCATCAAGCTGATGTGAGCCAAACAGCGCCACGCCGGGATAACGCTGCGTGGCATCGAGCAGTTTACTCAGCCAATCCATGGCTGGTATCGCATCGGGGTTGAGAAATGCCAACCATGGCGCGCGGGCCTTCGCCGCCAGGCGGTTATTGCCGGCAGCAAAACCAAGATTGGCGCCGGCCGCCTCGAAACGGAAACGCGGGTCACCATCGGCGGCTTGGATTGCTGCCGCCCAGGATTCATCGCTGGAGCCGTTATCGAGCAGCAGCACTTCGAAATTCGACGAATCTTGACGACGCAGAGCGTCGATACAGCGGGCCAAGTGCCCGCCCGCGTTGAAGTTCACGATCAGTATGCTTGCGACGACCATGGCCTATCATGAATTCCTGGTCACAGCCTGCCAAGCCCCGTTGACCATTCCAGGATGGATTGTTAGGGATAGACCACGACAGCACGGTACTCCCCGCTGCGCTGGCGGCCAGAACGGCAATACTTGGGATGCACGAGGCAGTCGGTGGCGCTTAACGATCTGCAACGAGCCGGAATCACCGGCGTATTGGTCCTGGCAGGGCTTGGCGCCGCAGGCGTTATTGGCGCCAATGCGATTAAAAGCTATGAACGCAGCCAGCGCGCCGAGATTCATTTCATACCCGGCACCCAGACCGAAGCGCCAGACCGGCGCGAATGTCTGAACGAAGCCCTCAAGACCATGACCAAGTTCAATCGTCAGGCGATCTACAACGCCAATGTCGATTGCGAACTGCAGATCCAGTCGCTCGAAGGCCATATCGAAATGACCAAGCGGGGCGACGCACCCGCCGCTGCTGCTGGTACGGCGGTACGCTGAATTCCTATCCCGCGAAAGCGGCTTCGATCTTTTCGCAGATATAGTGATACAGGCAGATATGCACCTGCTGGATCAGCGGCGTGTGACGCGATGGCGCGGCGAGCAGGATATCGGCTTCCGCCGCCAGCTTGCCGCCGCCTTCGCCGGTCAGCGCCAGCACGGTCATGCCGCGCTTGCGCGCTTCCCTGGCCGCCAGCACCACATTCGACGAATTGCCCGAGGTGCTGATGCCCCAGAAGACGCCGCCCGGCTGGCCATAGGCCTCCACCTGGCGCGAAAACACCGTTTCGTAGCTATAATCGTTGGCCCAGGCGGTGAGCACCGAAGGATTATCGGAAAGGCAGATACAGCGCAAAGCCGGGCGCTCTTTCAGGAAGCGGCCGACCAGTTCGCCGGTGATATGCATGGCATCCGCTGCCGAGCCGCCATTGCCGCAGACCAGCAGCGGCTTGTCGGCCTTCAAGCCGGCGACCACGGCGGCCACGGCCTCGGCGACACCGCTTTCAAGCTCCGGCGTGGCTGCCAGCCGCAGTATCTCGGCGGAATGGAGCAGATAGTCGTTCAACGAAGCCTGGCTCATGGAAACACATCCGGTTGTTGCGCCAGCGGCGGATGCAGCGCGTCCTTGCCCGAAGTCACCGCCGCAGCGACATCCACGGGCCAGGCAATGCCAAGTGCCGGATCACTCCACAGGATGCCGCGTTCCTGCGCCGGGGCGTAATAAGCATCCACCTTGTAGAAAATCTCGCAATTCTCTTCCAGGGTGCAGAAGCCATGCGCGAAACCGGCGGGGATATAGAAATGATCCGGTGCATCGGCTGAAAGCTCGACAGCCACATGCTGACCAAATGTAGGCGACGAACGCCGAATATCCAGGGCTACCGACAGCACACGGCCACGCAGCGCCCGGATCAGCTTGGCCTGGGCATGGGGCGGCAATTGATAATGCATGCCCCGCATGGTGCCGCGCGGCACCGACTGGGAATGGTTATCCTGGACAAAGCTATTGGTGATGCCCACCGCCGCCATATCCACCTGGCTGAATGTCTCGGCAAACCAGCCGCGGTTATCGCCGAAGCGCCGCCCGGTCAGTTTGAGCGGGCCCTCGATCTCGAAACGGGTAACTGTGATCTGCATTGGACTTGGCGGCTGTTGGTGGATGCCCTTGTTAGTAGTCGGTTAGCCCCATAACCGCAACTGGCGGGGCTATTCCGGGCCGTAGCGGAGATGCTCCCACAGCCAGTAGCCGAGCAGATAGGTGCCTTCACCGGCATCGTTGAGCAGCGGCGCCAGGATGCGGCTGTAGCCCATATGGCGCCGGGTCGGGTCGGCGCTGGGGCGGCGCCAGTAATGCGGCTCACGGCCAGCCAGCAGGCGGGCATAAAGCGGCTCCACCACGGCCATTTCCTCAGCCGGGTGCAGATCCTCGAAATACATCCCGGTGTGTTCTCGGCCATTGGCAACCAGATGGTCGGTGCCGAGCAGCCGGTAGCGGTAGCGCCGCCGGCCATCGGGCTGCGGCAAGGCCTCGATCAGGCCGAGGCCAGGCAGGATGCGGGCCGGCATGCCCAGCGGATCGATGGTGCCCCGCCGTGGCGGACTGCCATCGGGGCCGCAATGCGCCCGCCAATAGCCGAGGAACAGCGCCAGCGGCTCCGGCAGGCTCTCCGGCCAATCCTGGGTGATGCGCGTGATCAGCGGTTCTTCATCCATGACAATACCCTAAGTCGGGTGGGCAGCGCGGTCGAGCGGGCCACTTGCTGTTCCGCCAACCCTGGCGGCCCTATCATATCTGATATATGAGAAAGACAAAGCCAACGGGAGAGAAGCATCATGAACCAGATCGACCTCAAGGGCCGCCGCGCCGTGGTTACCGGCGGTGCGCAGGGTATCGGCCGCGCCGTCAGCGAACGCCTGCTCGCCTCCGGTGCCAGTGTGGCTATCTGGGACCGCGACCATGCCCTGGCGGCGGCCGTCGCCAAGGAAATCGGCGCCCAGGCGGTGGCCGTGGATGTCACCGACTATGCCGCCGTGGAACAGGCGGTGCGCGATACAGCGGCAAAACTCGGCGGGATCGACCTGCTGGTGAATAACGCTGGCATTGCGGGGCCTAATGGCCCGGTGCATGAATACCCGCTGGATGCCTGGAAGGCGGTAATCGACCTGGATCTCAATGGCGTGTTCTATTGCTGCCGCGCGGTCGTACCGCTGATGCTGGCGCAGAAATTCGGCCGCATCGTGAATATCGCCTCCATCGCCGGAAAAGAGGGCAATCCCAATGCCGGTGCCTATTCGGCGGCCAAGGCCGGCGTGGTGGCACTGACCAAGTCGCTGGGCAAGGAACTGGCCGGGCACGACATCGCGGTCAACTGCGTAACGCCGGCGGCGGCC
The DNA here is from genome assembly GCF_965278975.1 of Ferrovibrio sp. Taxonomy (GTDB): domain Bacteria; phylum Pseudomonadota; class Alphaproteobacteria; order Ferrovibrionales; family Ferrovibrionaceae; genus Ferrovibrio. Next base: position 2,247,549 of record NZ_OZ257126.1, on the reverse strand, counting down.
AAAACCCGCATTTTCGACCAGATGGCACAGACCCATATCGACTACATGCTGTCGAAAATTCCACGCGGCCGTTTCGTGCTGGTGGAGGAAGTGGCGGCCATGGTGGCCTGGCTGCTCTCAGCGGAGAATTCCTTCACCACCGGCGCGGTGTTCGACTTGAGCGGCGGACGCGCTACCTATTAAACTCGGGAACGGCCTAAGCTCATAGGCCGGGCAATCATGGCGGGACAGCGGGCAGGATGCCGCAAAGCAGGGAAGCGAAGTTTTCGATCGGCGATGTCGTGCGGCATCGCCTCTTCCCGTTCCGGGGTGTGATCTTCGATGTCGACCCGGTGTTCAACAACACCGAGGAATGGTGGCTGGCGATCCCCGCCGACATGCGCCCGCGCAAGGACCAGCCCTTCTATCACCTGCTGGCCGAGAATGCCCAGACCAGCTACCAGGCCTATGTCTCGGAGCAGAATCTGCTACCCGATGCAGAAAGCGGCCCGGTGAACCATCCCGATGTGCCGAAATATTTCGATGGCTACCGCGATGGCCATTACATCTGGCGCGGCGGCAGCCGCATGTAGCGGCAAACTACTTATCCTGCCCTGGTTACTTATCCTGGCCTTGCGGCGCGTGCTGGAATTCCGGCACCAGGCCCTTCAGCAGTTCCAGCGCCCGGGCGGCATCGCGTGCCTGCACGGCGGCTGACAGCGCATCGAGGGCACGGCCAAGCTCGGCGGCATCGAGGATACGCGGCGCCGCCAGCAGGATGCCCTGGCTCGATGTCGGCACCAGGGTCTCGGCCTGGTGCAGTACTTCTTCGTAGAGTTTCTCGCCCGGCCGCAGCCCGGTATAGACGATCTTGATATCAGCCTCGGGCCTCAACCCGGCCAGCCGGATCATCTGCCGCGCCAGATCCTGGATACGCACCGGTTCGCCCATGTCGAGGACGAATATCTTGCCAGCAGTGTGGGCCGCCTCCGCCGGCATGGCAGCGGCCTGCAGGATCAGTTCCACGGCTTCCCGCGTGGTCATGAAGAAGCGCGTCACTTCCGGATGGGTGACGGTAAGCGGCCCGCCCTGGGCCAATTGCCGCTGAAACAACGGAACAACCGAGCCCGAGGAGCCAAGCACATTGCCGAAGCGCACGGTGACGAAGCGGGTCGGCGCACCGGAGGCATCGGCGGCAAGGTCCAGACTCTGCGCCACCATCTCGGCAACGCGCTTGCTGGCTCCCATCACATTGGTGGGGTTCACCGCCTTGTCAGTGGAAATCAGCACCATGACGCCGACCTTGTGGCGCAACGCCGCCTCGGCCACCACCCGGGTGCCGAAGGCATTGGTCTGTATCGCTTCCTCGATATTGGCCTCGGTCAGCGGTACATGCTTGTAGGCGGCAGCATGGAGCACGATTTCCGGTCTGGTTTCAGCCAGCACGCGCTCGACCCGCTCAGGCTGCCGCACATCGCCCAGCAGGGCGCGTCGGGGCAGATTGTGCCAGCGCTCGGCGAGTTCGAGATCGATCTGGTAGAGCGCATGCTCGCCCTGCTCGAACAGGATGATTTCCGCCGGCCCGAGATCGGCGACCTGTCGGGTAAGCTCCGAGCCAATGGTACCGCCGGCACCCGTGATCAGCACACGCCGGCCTTTGATCAGGCGCTGCACTGCTTCGCGGTCCAGCACCTTCTGCGGCCGGCCGAGCAGATCCTCGATATCCACCGGGCGCAGATCGCGCGCGCCGAGGGATTGCATGCCCTGGCGCTGAAAATCGGTGAGGCGCGGCAGCCGTGAGACGGTGAGGCCACGCTGCGTGGCAAGCTCCAGCAAAGCCGTCATCTGCTCGCGTTCGGGCCGCATGTCAGCCAGGATCAGGCGGCGCGGGCGGTCATGCTCGCTGAAGCGCGCCAGCACCGCATCCAGTTCATCGATGCTGCCCAGTACACGCACGCCACGGATATCACGGCCCTGGCGGGTTTCCTTGGCATCGACAATGCCGACCACGCGATAGCCGGACTGGCGGTTGCGGTCCATTTCGCGGATGAAGGCGTCGGCGGCGGCGCCAGAGCCGACCAGCAGCACCGGCACGCGGGTATCCACCTCGCGCTTCAGCGCCTGCATAAGGCTGCCATCCTTCCAGGAGCGATAAAGCAGACGCGGCCCGGCCAGCAGCAGGCAGAGCAGGCCATACTGGATCACCACGGCGCTGCGAGGATAATCCTGCAGCCGCGAAATCCAGAACAGCAATGGCAGGAAGATGAGCAGCGCCAGCGCACTGGCTTTCATGATCGCGGCCATGTCACGCAGCGAGGCGTAATGCCAGATGCCGCGATACAGCCCCATGGCCTGGAACACCACCGCCGCCAGGGCGGTGAACAGCAGGGTATGCTCCGGATGCCCCAGCCAGACGTAATCATGGTCAGCCAGCCAATAACGGAGCGCCAGCGCGCCCTCGAAGGACAGCGCCGCCATAAAGATGTCGTGCAAGGCGACAACGGCGATGCGGGAATTGAAATGGAGCATTGCTGGCGTGAAATGAAACGATTGTTTACGGGCTGGCCGCCAGTTTAACCGGCGCATGCCGGGGCGGCTATGGCCGAGGCGGCAGTCAAAGTTAACTCTTTGACCCACTTTTGCATTTCCCGGGCGCTTGCTTTTGCCCGGCCTGCCGCAGACAGTCTGCCTGACCTTACCATGACCATATCCGTATGAATTTTGCCTCCCTGAACTGGCAACAGCGCGCCTTCGTCATCCCGGCCCTGCTTCTGGCCGGACTGCAGGCCGCCAGTTTCGTCGCCCTGGCCCTGATCACCGCCCTGCCGCTCCCGGTATACGACCTGCTGGATATGCTACTGGCTTATGATGCCCAGGGCTTGAGTCTAGCCTGGCTTTTGCCGCTGCATAACAGCCACGCCATCCCGCTGCCGCGCCTGCTGATGGCCGCCGATATCTGGGCCGGTGGCGGCCATGCCCTCACCTTCACCATCACCGCCTTGCTGGCACGAATCATCAGCTTCGCATTGCTGGCTCTGGCCGTGCTGCGCCATGCTGCAATCACGCCAGCTTGGCGCCTGCTGACGATAGCGGCTTTGGCCTTGCTCCTGTTCCGCGGCTTCCTGCTGGAAACCGTGGTGATTCCCAACGGCTACAATTACGACCTGATGCTGGTATTCGCGGTGGCGGGCATGATGGCGGTGACGGCGCGGCCGCCGCCAGACCGCGTTGACGCCCAGCCCTGGCTTGCCGCCGTTGCAGCAATGGCTGCCAGCCTGTGCCTGGCCAGTGGCGTGTTGCTGCTGCCGCTGTTTGCGGCAATGACCTGGCTACGCCACCGGCGCATTGCCGTGCTGCTGCCTTTTCTGCTGGCCGGGCTGGCGGTGCTGGCGGTCTATGTTGCCGGCTACCATCAGGATGACGCCCAGCCCTGGCAGCCCAGCCCGTGGGCCTTGCTCGACCAGTTGCTGCATATCGCCGGATCACCCTGGATCGGCCACAGAAAGATCGTTGGCTATACGGCCGCCGCCTTGCTGTTATCCGCCACCCTGGCAGGGATAGGCTGGTCATTGCTGCGGCTGGCGCGGCTTGATTCGCTACAGCAACTGGCGTTGATGCTGCTGCTCTATGGCCTGGGATCGCTACTTGCCGTAGCCGTCTCCCGTGCCAGCCTCGGTGTGGAAACCGGCATCGCCGGGCGCTATGGGCTTTTCACCGCCTGCCTTTATGCCGGCCTGGCAATGCTGCTCTTGCGCCTGCCGGAACGCTGGCAGCCGAAACTGCAATCTGCCGCCATGGCCTGCGTGATTGCCGGCGGCCTGCTGCTGATCCGGGAACAGGCGCTGATGGCGCAGAATTACAGGCAGCTGCATACGGAAGCCGCTGCCGATATTGCTGCTTTGCGCGCCGGGCAGCGCGACGTGTCGCTGCTGCGCCATATCCATGCCGATCCCAAGGCCGCCTGGCCGTTCTTCGACCTGCTGCAGCGCCGCCGGCTTTACGGCTTCGGCACCGAATAAAGTTCATCGATCAGCGTCACCAGGGATTGCCGCCAATCTGGCATGGCGATGCCATGCACACGCTCAAGCTTGGCGCCATCCAGCCGCGAATTGGCCGGGCGCGGCGCCGGCAGCGGGTATTCGGCGGTGGTGATGGCCGTGACCCTGGGCTGCCGCCCGCCATGACGCGCCGATTCGGCAATGATCGCGCAGGCGAAGTCGTGCCAGCTGACATGCGGCTGGCCAGCGAAATGGAAGGTACCGAAATGCGCCGGCTCCGGGCTGGCGGCGATGCGGTCGGCAATGCGCCAGCAGGCAGCGGCAATGTCGGCGGCCATGGTCGGACCGCCGAACTGATCCGCCACCACGCGCAATTCGTCGCGCTCGGCCGCCAACCGCAGCATGGTCTTGACGAAATTGCCGCGGAACGGACTGACCACCCAGGCGGTGCGTAGGATTACATGCCGATTGAGCAAAGTACGCACCGCGATTTCGCCGCCAAGCTTGCTGGCACCATAGACGGAGAGCGGTGCCACCGGATCATCCTCGCGCCACGGCTGCGTGCCATTGCCATCGAATACATAATCCGTCGAGAGATGCAGCAAGGCCGCACCAGCCTCGGCGCAAGCGCGAGCCAGGTAGCCTGGGGCGAGGCTGTTGATCTGGTGTGCCAATTCCGGCTCGCTCTCAGCCTTGTCTACTGCCGTATAGGCAGCCGCATTCAGCACCACGCGCGGCTTCAAGGTGGCGATGCAGCGCGTCACCGCAGCAGCATCGCCGATATCCAGCGTGGCGCGGTCGACGAACACGGCGTCGCGGCTGCCGACATGGCGGCGCAATTCCTGACCCACCTGGCCCAGCGCTCCGGCAACGAGGAAATCCGCCATGATCAGGCCGGCTTGGCGGCAACCACCCGCACGAAATCGGCGTAGTCGCGGATATAGTCGGTGGGATCGTAGGCATCGGAAGCGAAAACCAGCAGCACCGCATCAGCGGTATACTTATACTGGATGCCCCAGGTCAGCGGCGGCAGGTAGACGCCCATATCGGGTGAATCGAGCAGCACCTCGGTGCGGTTGATGCCATCATCGGCAACGATGGCGCAACTGCCATGCAGGCAGACCAGGAACTGATGACAGCGATAATGCGCATGCTCGCCGCGGGTCTTTTCGCTGGGCACATTGAACACCGCGAACCAGCGTTTCGGCGTGAACGGTACATCCTTCGGGATATCGGCCACCGCCAGATCGCCGCGCATGTCATGCACCTTCTTAAAGCGGTGCAGGGTCACATCACCGACGCCGATACGGACATTATCCTGCCCGGGCGGGAAATTCGGATTGAACTGCTCCGGCTCACGCGACAGGCCGAGTGCATGGGTGGAAACATAGCCGGTGATGCGGATCGGCGAGCCGCTGACGATGGCATAGGGCGGTACATTCTGCGCCACCACTGAACCGGGTTTCACTACCGCGCCCGCCCCGATATTGACGCCACGGCTGATAATGCTGCCAGCACCAATCCGCGCGCCGGCACCAATCACCACATCGCCCGCGCCGGCAGAGAATTCCTCAAATACCACGCCAGGGCCGAGCGTGACGCCGCGCCCCAGCTGCACACCCGCCCAGACCTGCGTGAAGCCATGCAGCACACATTGCTCGGCTATCTCGGCACCGGCAAAGACCACAACATGGTCCCCGAGTCTGGCCGAACCGGCAACGGTGGCACCCGCATGTACAATGGCAGTAGAGGCTGCAGTCATGGTCTCGTTTCCAATTCGCGCCCGATCACAACAGCACGACATGATGGCACGGCATCACGGCATGATGGGTATTGTTAGGCGATTGGCTATAACCCGGCAATAGCGGCAGGGGTGAGAGGTCAGATCACGTCGGCAAAGGCCGGCTGGCTGCGCTTGAACCAGAGATAGCCCATGACCATGAACAGCCAGCTGATAATGGTGATAACCCCCAGGATTTCGAGGTTAGGCCAGCTATTGGCGAATACGAGCAGACGGGCCTGCTCCACCACCAGGGTCAGCGGATTGAAATAAAGCAGCGGCTGCCACTGCGGCGCCAGATTGGAAAGCGGGTACATCACCGGGCTGAGGAACATCAGGAAAGTGACGAGCGGGCCGACAAGCTGGCCAAGGTCGCGGAAAAACACCCCAAGAGACGCCAGAAACCAGCTCAAGCCCATGCAGAACAGCAAGAACGGAAACATGATCACCAGCAGCAGCAGTATCTTCGGCTGATACATGCCGTAACCAAGCGTCAGCACCAGAAGCAGCAGGCCGAAGCCGATCAACGCATGAAACAGCGCCGTGCACAGCACGACAAAGGGCAGGATATCCAGCGGGAAAACTACCCGCTTGACATAGGAGGCGTAGGACGCGATCAGGCCGGGCGTGCGGGTGGCGATATCGCTGAGAAACCAGAAGAAGATCAAGCCGGGAAACAGGAACAGGGTGAAATTCGGCGCCCCCCCCAGATTCTGGTCAAAACGCGCGCCGGCAACGATGTTGAAGAACAGGCTGAACACAATCAGGGTCAGCACCGGATTGAGCAGGGCCCACAATATGCCAGCCACACTGCCCCGGTAGCGGGCTTCGATATCACGACGGACCAGTTGCCGGATCAGTTCGCGGTGCTGCCAGATCGCGATGGCGGGCGCAAAGAGAAAGGGCTGCTTGGTCATCTGCAATTGATCCGGCACGGACGATGGTGGAGCATTTTAGGGGTAAGGCCCAAGGCGCCAGAAGGGGTTGGCGTGAATTATTCCCTGGCGACTTCATCCCGGCCCGGCTGGATCGAACGGGTGGCACCGCCAATATATCAATAAGACATTGAAATATATACAAGTTTTATTAATTTCCGCATCCAGGGTGGATTTACGGATTGGCGGATTGATGCCGCTTCGCGGCTTTAGAGTACCCCCGGGAATTGTGCTATACAGCGTCTCCGTCGCCATCGTTTTTTGAGAATCATCTATGCCGCTCAATCAGATTGCCCCGTTGCCGCGCCTCCGGCTGTACACGGCGCTGTCGCATTACTGGAATGTCTTTGCTGACCTGCTGACCGGGAAGGCCTACCGGGGCGATGATCTCGAACGCCTGTCGGGCAAGCTGCAGACGATGCTTGGCATGCAGCAGGTGGTTCCGATGCCGCTGGCCCGCGTTGGCATCTATGCCACGATCAAGGCGCTGATCCGCCCGGGCCAGAAGGTGATCGTATCGCCCTACACCATCGCCGACGTGATCAACATGGTGGTTTGCGCCGGTGGCGTGCCGGTCTTTGCCGATATCGAGCGCGAAACCTGCAACATAGATGCAAAATCGGTTGAAGCCCTGATCGGGCCGGATACCGGCGCGGTGATGGTGACGCATTTCTACGGCCTGATGTGCGACGTGGAGCGGATCGCTGAAATCTGTGCCAAGCATGGCGTGCCACTAGTGGAAGATGCCGCGCAGGCTTTCGGCGGTCGCCGCAATGGGCGCTTTGCCGGCACGTTCGGCACCGCAGGCATCTATAGCTTTGGCATGTACAAGAACGTGAATGCGTTTTTCGGTGGCGCCGTGGCGACCAACGATCCGGCGCTGGCGGAACGCATCCGCGCCGAAATCGCGGCCTGGCCTTACCAGGCGCTGGGCGGCTACGCAAAGAAAGTCATCTCGGCCGCCATCATTGATGTGGTGACCCACCCGCTGGTTTTCCGCATCTTCACCTTCTGGCTGTTCCGCTGGGCCTTCCTCAACAACGTGAATGCCATAAACAACAAGCTGAAGATCGACCTGGACCCGAAACTGAGCCGCGAATTGCCGGCCGACTACAAGATCCGCATGTCGCCGCTGCAGGCCCGCCTGATCCTGGAGCAGCTGGACGGCGTGGACGCTAAGGCGCTTCTGCGGCGCCGTGCCGCCAAGCAGTGGCATGACGGATTGAAGGATATTCCGGAGCTGATCATTCCGCCGCTGCTGGAAGATGGCTCGCATATCTACTGGTATTTTCCGATCCAGTATGATCGCCGCCATGATTTGGTCGCCTATGCGATGCAGCATGGCCGCGACATTACCGAGAGCTACCACCGCAACTGCGCTGCCCTGCCCTGCTTCAGCGCCTTTGCCAATCCCTGCCCCAACGCCCAGAAAACCGCCGACTCCCTGATCTACCTGCCGACATATCCCCGGTATAGCGCCGACGAGATTGCCAAGACGATCGGAGTCATTCGTGCCTATTTCGGCAAATGATGCCGCGATAGCCGTTATTGGATCTGGACCAGGGGCCGTTGCCAGCGCCAAGGCATTGCTGAGGCGCGGCGAGCGGGTTGTCATGCTTGATGCCGGCCAGGAGCTGGATCCCCACCGGGCAGCGATGGTGGCCCGCCTGGGAGCGGCAGATCATCGGCATTGGACTCCTGCCGATCTTGATGAACTGACCGACAATCCGACCATCAGCACCAGCAAGGTGCCGAAGAAGCTGGTATTCGGATCAGACTTCCTCTACGCCGGCAAACACCCGCTCTGCCCGACCGAAGCCGAAGCCGGCATCGCCGCCAACCCGACCCTGGCCAAGGGCGGCTTCAGCATTGCCTGGGGGGGCGCGATGCTGCCCATGGCGGATACCGACATGGCCGACTGGCCATTCCGCCGCGCCGCCCTGGAGTCATCCTACCGGCGTGTCCTGCAGGATATTCCGGTCTGCGGCAGCCCGGGGCTGCTGGATGAACATTTTCCGATCCTGCGGGAGCAGAGCGACGATATCCGCCTGCCGCAGCAAGCCGCCGACCTGCTCAAGGATTTTACCGCTGCCGCCGCCACCCGCCGCAAGAATGACAACACACTGCTTTGTGGCCAGGCGCGCCTTGCGCTGCATGGCGCCGCTGCCGGCGGCCAGGGCTGCCGCTATTGCGGCAGATGCCTGTCCGGCTGCGTCTATCATGCGATACACACCTTCGACCAGGATATCGCTGCCCTGGCTCGCGATGGCAGAATCACCTATCGCGGCGGCCTGATGGTTTCTGAGATCAGGGAAGAAGGCGAGGCAGTACTGGTGCGCTGGCGCGGGCTGGCCGATCAGGCCCCGGGCGAGCAGCGTTTCAAGCGCGTATTCCTTGCTGCTGGCGCACTGAATTCAGCCCGTATCCTGCTGGAATCCGCCGGCCGCTTCGATACGCCGCTGCGCTTCCAGGACAGCCGCAAATTTGTGCTGCCTATGCTGCGGCTGCGCCGCCAGCGGCTGCAATGGCCGGATGTGAATGCCTTGCCGGCGCTGTTCATGGAAGCCCGTTTTCCGGATGTCACCCCGCATTGGCTCCATATGCAGATTTCCGTGGTCAACGATTTTGTGCTGCAACGTCTCGGCGTTACTCCCGGCAAAGGCCTGAAATGGGCATTGCTTGGCCCTGCCGTGGAGCGGCTGATGATTGCCTGGGGCGGGCTGCATTCCACACTGAGCGATGGTTTCGAGGCCCGGCTGCAGCGCGGCACCGACGCAGCGCCCGGCACCCTGGCGCTGCGCATACTGCGCAACCCCCAGACCCTGCCGATGATCAAGCGGCTGACACGCCGGCTGATCCCGGAGGGGCTGCGCTTCGGCACGCTGTTTCTGCCGCTGCCCACCGTGAGCGATATCGGCGGCGGCAACCATTTCGGCGGCTCGTTTCCGATGACCCGCGAGCCGGCACGGTTCGAGCAATCCGACCTGCTGGGACGGCCCGCCGGGTTGCGCCGTGTCCACCTGGTCGATGGCTCGGTGCTGCCGTCGCTGCCGGCCACCACGGTAGCCCTGGTGATCATGGCCAATGCCGACCGCATCGTGCATGAGGCGCCGCTGCATGAGTGAAAAATTCAAGGAAGCATTACGCTTCCTCGTTGTCGGCGGCGCGAATTTCGTGTTCACGCTGCTGATATACGAGTTGTTGCTGCTGCTAGTGGATTACCGGCTAGCCTACCTGTTCGCTTTCCTCGCGGCGCTGGGCTTCACGGCGGTGTTCAACATCAACGCCGTGTTTGGCCGGCAGGTACAGCGGCGCAACTCGGTCTCCTATGGCCTGTACTACTGTTTGTACAGCGCAGCCAATCTGGCCCTGCTGACCGTGGTGGTCGAGGTCGCCGGGATACCGGAAATCTGGGCGCCGGTAGCGGTACAGGTGGCAATCTTCCTGCCGCATTTCCTGCTGTCGCGCTATATCATCACCGCCATGACCAAGCCGGCCGGCACTCTGGATGAACGCGATTTCGCGGATCTGGCCCAACTCCAGATCACAATGCTGCCCTATTCCCTGGTGTCCCGGCTTGGCACAGCTTATGCCGCCGCCTACTGGCGCTATGTCGCGTCTGCCGATGAGGAATTGGCCCTGGTGCGCCGGGATGAATCCGGGCGCATTGCCGCTGCCTGCGCGGCGTCGCTTGATCCCGCCAGCCTGACCCGCCGGCTGGCGATGAAAACCCCCCTGGCCTTCTTCGCCGCACTAAACTGCCTCTCCCCCTGGCTCTGGCGCGCCGCGGCCGGCATCCTGTTCAGCCATAACGTAGCGGAAGCCGAGGCGCTGCCAAAAGGCCAGCCGGAAATGGTGATGCTGCTGACCGCCCCGGAGCACCGGCGCAAGGGGATGGCGCGGGAAATGGTGGGAGAGCTGGAGCTTCAGTTACAGACCCGCCAGATACCCGCCTATTATGTGCGCACCATGGCCTCTCAGCAGGCCGCTCAGCATTTCTACAAATCCTGCGGCTTTGTCGAGAGTGGTACATTCGAGGCGAATGGCATAGTCTACCATGTCCTGATCAAACAGCTTGGCCCCCGGGCCGAGCGCACCGCGCCATAGAGCAACTTTGGGCTGACTGAAACCATGATTTCCGTTCTTGTCCCCATCTACAACGAAAGCGGCAATATCATGCCGCTTGCCACTGCTCTTACCGATGTGATGGGAAGGCTGGGACGGCCTTATGAAATCATCCTGGTGGATGATGGCAGCAAGGATGCCTCCTTCGCCGAGATCACCCAGGCGACCCAGCGCTTCCCCCATATCAGTGCGCTGCGCTTCCGCCGCAATAGCGGCCAGACGGCTGCCATGATGGCCGCGATCGATGAAGCCAAGGGCGAGATTCTGATTCCGATCGATGCCGACCTGCAAAATGACCCCGAAGACATTCCGCGCCTGATCGCCAAACTGGAAGAAGGCTATGAAGTGGTCTCCGGCTGGCGCTTCAACCGCCAGGACGCCAAGGTGAAGCGGGTGTTCCTGAGCCGGGTGGCGAACGCGCTGATTTCCAAAATCTCCGGCGTGCATCTGCATGACTATGGCTGCTCCCTGAAAGCCTATCATCGCGACGTGATCAAGGATGTGCAGCTCTATGGCGAGATGCACCGCTTCATCCCGATCTATGCCGCCTGGCAAGGCGCACGCTGGACCGAGATTGCCGTGAACCATCGCCCCCGCACCGTCGGCAACTCGAAATACGGCATGAACCGTATCTTCAAGGTGCTGCTCGATCTGGTGCTGATCGTTTTCCTTGAGCGGTATTTCACCAAGCCCGGCTATTTCTTCGGCGGATTTGGCTTTGGCCTGCTGGCCACCTCCTTCCTTTCCGGCTTGGCAGCAGTGGCTCTGAAATTGATCAACGGCACGTCCTTCATCATGACTCCCTTGCCGCTGCTCACCGTGATGCTGTTCGTGACCGGCCTGATGTTCATTCTTATGGGTATCCTGGCGGAGATGATTGTCCGCACATACTACGAATCCCAAGGCAAGCGCGCCTACACGGTAAAAGACCGCGTAAGCTCACCGCCTGCCCACGGCAGCAGCTAGACGAACGCCAGAGATCGACGGCGATGTGCGGCATCACTGGCTTCTACGGCATCGGCAACATCAATATTCTGCAGGCGATGACCGATGCACTGGCCCATCGCGGCCCGGATGGTGAAGGCCTGTATGCCGACAACCAGCATCCGGTTTTCCTCGGCCATCGCCGGCTATCAATCATCGACATCGCGGCCGGCGCGCAGCCGATGTGGAGCCATGACCGCCGCTACTGCATCGTCTTCAATGGCGAAATATACAATCACGCCGAACTGCGCCAGGAACTGGAAGCACGCGGACACCGCTTCCTAAGCGACCACAGCGATACTGAAGCTCTGTTGATCGGCTATCGTGAATGGGGCCGGGCGGTTTGTGACCGCCTGAATGGCATGTTTGCCTTCTGCATCCTGGATCTGGAGCGCAACTGCCTGTTTCTGGCTCGCGACCGCTGCGGCGAGAAACCGCTCTACTACGCCAAGACCGCCGAAAGTTTCTCCTTCGCATCCGAACTGCCGGCGCTGTTGCTGCATCCCGCCATTGATACGGCACTGGATCCTGTCGGATTGCAGAAGTATTTCGCCTATGGCTACATTCCCGCCCCCCGCACCCTCTACAAGGGCTGCAGCAAGCTGAAAGCCGGCGGCTGGCTGGAACTGGATCTCGCCACTGGTAACCTGCAGGACGGTATCTATTGGGATTTCCGCATTGCGCCAGATACCGCCCTTGGCAACCGCACGGCCGACAGCCTGGCCGAAGAACTGGACGGCCTGATCCGGCAGGCAACGGCCCGGCGGCTGATGGCCGATGTGCCGGTCGGCATCTTCCTCAGCGGCGGCATAGATTCCAGCGCCATTCTGGCGAATGCCTGCCGCATCCAGAATCCGGCGCTGGTCAAGAGCTTTACTGTAGGTTTTGACGAGCCGAGCTACGATGAATCGGCAAATGCCGAGCAAGTAGCAAGATATTTCGGCACCGATCATGCCGTCCGCGTCCTGAACATGGCTGCGATGGGGGCCGAAGCACCGATGGTACTCGACGGGCTCGGCGAACCGATTGTCGATCCCTCGTTGCTGCCAACCTATTTCCTCAGCAAGTTCGCCCGCGAGAAGGTGACGGTAGCGTTGACCGGCGACGGTGGCGATGAGCTTTTCGCCGGCTATGCGCCGTTCAAGGCACTGCGTCCGGGGCAACTCTATACTGCCGTGACGCCGCCCTGGCTGCATCGCGGCCTGCGCAGGCTGATCGACCTCATGCCGGTGACGGGGGGCTATCTCAGCCTGGACTTCAAGCTGCGCCGCAGCCTGCAGGGCCTGGGCCATCCGGCATCACGCCGCAACCCGGCCTGGATGGCGCCACTGGCCCCGGACCTGTTCGAAGCCGTGTTCCTCGCCCCGCTTGATGCCGATACGCTGTATAGCGAAGCGATGGAAGCTTGGGATCGCGCCGGCGGCGACATGATCGATGCCAGCCTGGATTTTTACACCCGCTTCTATCTGCCGGAAAACATCCTGACCAAGACGGACCGCACCTCCATGGCGGTATCGCTGGAAACACGTGCGGTGTTTCTCGACAACGACATCCTGGCTTTCTGCCAGCGCCTGCCGAACCGACACAAGTTTGCCGGCAACACTGGCAAGGTCATTCTGCGCAAAGCCTTGGCGCGCCTGCTGCCTCCTGACGTGCTGAAGCGGCCGAAAAAAGGCTTCGGTATCCCATTGCTGCACTGGCTGCGGCAGTACATGCACGACCAGCCACCGATGGCGGCTGATGGCATGTCGCAGGCTGGCGTCACTCGCTTGTGGCAGGAGCATATGGCCGGCAAACGGGATCACCGCCTGTTTCTGTTCGGCTGCTATGCTTTGCAGCAAGCCCGCCGGCCAGCGGCCTAACAGTGCTGTGCCTCAGCCGTCCGCAGCAGGCATCGCTGCTGGTCTGGCAAGCAATTGAAACAGACGATTCTCATAAACCACGATGGAATAGTCGTGGTGCCAGCGGCGCAGCAGTTCGACATCGAAAGGCGGAATAAGCGGGTTGAAATTGCCGGTCCATTCCTGACGCAGTACCAGCAAGTATTTTGGATCACTGCGCAGAACGGCTTCTCGGTGACGCGCTGCCCAGGGGCCGGCTTCCAAATATGTGGGAAAATGCACCAGATACAGTCCGGTCATATAGCGCCCAGCCATCACCAGTACCGGCGATGGGGTCAACCGCATCGGCGTATAGATACCATCCGCCGGGTCTGTGCGTTCCATAATGGCGGCTGCCATATCCGCTGACGGATGCCCCCGGAAACTGTATGGCAAGCCGGCCACAGTGGCCCAGTATTGCGAGAAATCCCGCTGCCGGAAATCGAGATCGACGCGGCCCGCGCCAACAAGGATAAGCAGCGGCGGCAACATTAGTGCCACCAACAGGCGGAGCGACAGCCGCACACCAGGTACAAAGGCCAGCAAGCTAAGCAGGAGGATGAAGGGGGGGATGACCTGCAGCAGATGCTGTGCATCCGCGCGATGCATGGCCTGCGGATAGACACCAAGCGAAACCAGAGCTGTAACCAGGAGTGCGGACCGGTAGGCATCAATCCGCCGGCCACGCCACAAGCCGCGAATGATGACCCAGATGGTGGCTGCGGCTAAACACGGCAACCCCACCTGTATGACCAGCAAGGCAGTGCTCTGGATCGCAAAGGCCACCCGGAACGCCGTGGGCTTCTGTCCAGCATCAACCACCGCCGAGGTCAGGCTAGCGGCAAAGCCGACAATGAAACCTAGCCATGCCTCGAAGCCATAAAGGGCGATCCAGGTGGCTTGCACCAGCGCATAGCCTGCAACGAAGCTCCCCAGCCGGGAAGCAGCCACGCGAGAGGAGCCTCTGCTTGATTCGGCGAGGCTCACTGCCCATATCACGGCGAACAGGCCGAGGGACAGAGCGCCGAGGTCCGGCCGGAAAAGAAACGCAATGCCGCCAGACAATCCCCAGATGAACAGAATACCGGCCTCAGCCCGGGTCTGGCCCAGACACTGCCGCCAGCCCAAGCACAAGGCCAATTGCAGCAAGGGAAAGAACCAGTAGTACCACTTATAGAAACGGGACAGCAGCAGAGCCGTGAGAAGCACGGCTGCCAGCACGGCCAGCAACGGTACGCGGCGCAGCAGGATGCCGGCCATGATTGTCAGCGATAAGGCATAGCCAAACGCACAGATAACCACTTCGCCGGTATAGCCGGGGGCGAATTTCAGGCCCAGTGCCGAAGCCCAACCGACCAGGGGACCATAAACCCAAACAATATCGATGCCCTGCACTCTGCCGGCCAATAATGCAATGCCAAGCGTCATCTGCGATCCCTGGTCGACGCTGCTGACCAGAAAATCGAGTGCCGGCGCATAATAGATCAGCCAGCCGAATGAGCCGAAGAAAACCGACAGCAAGACAGCCCAGTCTGCGACGGGCGAGCCTGGAAAACGCTGGTTACCGGTGGCAGTAGCGAGAATCATCGATCCCCTGGAGTCGTGAACCTGGGCCAATCACCTCAGCGTGGCGGCTGCCAGGGCCGTATCACCGTCTTTGTGCCGAAGCTCACCCTCTTGTTCCAGGCATTGCGCAGTACCGGCGCCATATTGAACCGCAGGTCGTTGCAAAGCGCCGGCTTGCTCCAGTTGTAGCGATTGGGATTGGGATCAAAATTCGCCTGCTCGGCAATCCCGGCCACATAATCCTTGTAGCAACGCAGGGCAACCTGCTTCGAATACGACACGGGAGCGTAGCGGGAAGCGAACCGTAGGCCATCCCAATGACCGATCAGCAGGGCAACGAGCAGCGCGGCAACAGACCCAATCTGGGCGATACGCCAGCGGCGCAGGAAATACAGCCAACCCGCAACCACGAACGGCATTGCCACGGCCAACGGCGCGGCATAATGCACCGACTTGGAGGAAGTCGGAGCAAATATTTCCGGGTTGCCACGTCCGATCGCGGTCAATGCCGTAGCCAACAGGCCACTGACAATCGGGGCGGCAATCACCAAGGCAGTGATAAAATCCTTGCGGTCGCGCAATCCGAAGCACATGCCAAACACCGGCACCAAGCAAATCACCAGACAGGCCAGACCGAGCAACCAGGACATCCGGCTATAGGTGTCGAAACCAAAGGCATTGGCCGTCACGTTCAGAGCAAAATCCCAGTAGCCGGCCTGCCATGGAAAGGCCAGTTCAGGCGTCGGCTCCTTCGACATCAGCTGGAGCCAGACGCCAACGGCGATCAGCAGCAGGAACATTGGCAGATTGCGCATCAGCTCCTGTCGGCAGAGAGCCGTATCACTGACACCCGCCAGCGATATCAGGTAGGCAATCAGCAGGAAACCCAGCAGGCCCACAGCCCAGCCGAAACCCCAGCCGCTGGACAGCATCGACAAAGCAAGGCAAAGTCCGCCGAGGAACATGCGTACCGGCGCTGGCCATTCATTCAGATACAGCACCAGCAGCGCCAGCAATGCAAAGATGAAAACGAAATGCATGTTGGAGCCGGTGCCGATCCAGCCATGCAATTCCCACAATTTTGAATCCAGTGTGAAAAATACGGCGACACAGATCGCCGCCCGCCCAACTTTGCCGAACACATCCAGCCTGCCCAGCAGGAAATAGGCCAGCCAGCACAAGAAACCAAAAATGATGAAATTCAAAATCTGATAAACCGCAAAATCAAGATTGGTCGTCAGATACAAAAAATACGTCATCACCCGAGTGGTGACGATGATATGCGGACCATGCGCCGAAAACAGCCAGGCGAAATTGAACGGCTGCGGCAACTCGCGCTTGTCGCCAGGATAATACACCGCCCAGTCATCGGCCCATGGAACGTCGACGGCGTAATGCGCGACGACCATGAAGTGATAGGCAAACAGAATTATGGCGATCAATGCGCTGAGCGAGAGCAGTGCATCGGCAGGTGTGCCGAAGCGGTTACGCAGGAAACGCATCATAACTACCCCCATATTTCTACCCTACCGGCGCCTGGCGCTACAGCGGGTCCGTTATTTGCGCTTGATCCCTCGCAATTCGGCACGCAGCTCCAACGCCCCCAGGAAAGCCCGCCAGCCATGCCAGAAGAAAGTCTTGAACGGCAGGCTTTTGCTCGGCCCGAATGGACGCTCGCGGTGCTGAATTGGAATATCAACGATCCTGTAGCCAGCCCATTTGGCCCGCACATACAGTTCGGCATTGATCAGCATCGGCATGCAATGGGTGGCCGGTAGCTGGTCCTCGATCAATTCCCGGCGCATCAAGCGGAATGCCGAATTGATATCGCTGCCGCTGATGCCGAACATCAGCCGCACCACCATATTGAAGATCCGAGATGAGATGACGCGATAGAACGGGTCGGAACGGCTGGCCTTGTAACCGTGCACCATATCGGCCTCGCGCATCCTTGCGGCATCGAGCCAGAAGTCGCTGGGCACATACTGACCATCGGAATCGGTGAAAAAAATCAGCGGGCAGGCAGCCAGCGTATAAAGCCGCCGCGCCGCCTTGGCAAAGCCGTCTTTCTGCGAAGTATTGATCCGCAGAAATGGATATTCGCGGGCCATTTCGGCGAGAATCACTTCGGTGCCATCGTTTGAGCAATCGTCAAGCACCAGTTCACTACCAGCAGGCAGGAATACCATCACCTCGCGGATCCATTCATCCAGCACATGCCGTATGATGTCCTGCTCGTTATACACCGGCATCAGGATCGAGACCGGCTGGCTCAATATGCCTGTGCGCGGGTCGGACACGGCAATGTTGCCCTCAGATGGCATGGCGGACCGTCGTCATGAAGTGGGTTTCGATTGCTGCATGGCGAGAAACCGCGGCTCCAGCCATTCCAGGGTTATCCGCATGCCCTCGGCGAGGGAGGTGCGCTGGCGTTGCGGCAGCAGAGACTGCAGGTGTTCGATATTCAGCATCTTGGACTTCGCGCCGACATAGCGCGACGTATCATACTGGATCGCATCCGGAGCAAGGCCGATGGCCGAGCAGATGAAACCGGCGAATTCCCGTATCGAATGATCCTCGCCACCACCGATATTGACGACATCATTCTCCGCAACGGCATCCAGTGCCATCATCGCGTCGATAAAGTCATCGATGAAGATCAGTTCGCGGCGCTGATGACCATCGCCCCACAGCACTGCCGGCGTGCCGCAATGCTTGAGGCCGAGAATCTTCCAGGCCACATCGAAAATGAAATGCATCTGCTTGGTGCCGATATGGTAATCCGGCCCATATAGCGTCGATGGCACCACGGTGAGGTATTTCAAGCCATATTGCCGCGCCAGACTCTGCTGCCCGATCAGCAGCATGCGCTTGGTCATGGCATAGGTGTAAAGGTCAGCAATCGGCTCGCCGCGTAAGTAATTTTCCTCGCGCAGGTCCCTGCCTTCCTCGTAGACACAGCTCGTGCCTATGGAAACCAGCTTTGCTTGCGGCTGCCGTGCCTGCCACCAGGCCAGCACCGTGGTATTGATCTGCTGGTTGATGATCCACTGCTCGCCGGGATGATAGAGGCAGAAATCACCGGCCTGCGTCCAGGCCGCCAAGTGGAAAATGCGATCGAACTTGCTGTCGTTGAAGCGATCCAGCGAGCGGCTATCGCGCAAATCCGCATCCCGCGACGACAACGCCAATACGTTCCAGCCATCGGCCCGCAGGCGGCGCAGCAAAGCTGTGCCGAGAAAACCCGTGGCCCCTGTGACTATGGCATTCGGCATGGCGGGCTGTTTCCGGGTCAGATGATCTCAGGGGCAGGCAGCGGCACGATGATCTTGCCGCCCTTGGCGCGGAAATCACCAAGTCGCGCCAGTGCCTCTTCACGGAAATTCCAGGCCAGCAGCAGATAGGCATCGGGCGGCGGAACGCGATCCTGATGATATACCGGCAATCCCGCACCCGGCACCCGCTTGCCGACCTTCAACTCATTGATCTCCACGGCACAGGCAATGTCATCCGTGGTGAAGCCGCAGTAATTCAAAATCGTAGACCCCTTCACCGGCGCCCCAAGGGCGTGAATGGTAAGGCCCTGCCGGCGCAACCCGTGAACCAGCGCCACCAGTTTGTCGCGCAGCGCGGCAATCCTGTCGGCCCAACCACGGTAGAGCTCCAGCGTCTCCAGCCCGAGCGCCTGCTCCTTCTGCCGCAAAGCCGCCACGGCCGCGCTTTCCGGCACCGTATCGGCATGGGTAATCCAGGCGATGCAGCTGCCACCGTGAATCGGCATCAGCTCGGCATCCACGATCTTCAGGCCATGGCGGGCCAGCAACCGGTCAAAAGTGGTGATCGCGTAATAGGTCAGATGCTCGTGATAGATCTGATCGAAGGCCATGCCTTCGATCATGCCCGGAAAATAGATGAACTCAGCAACGACGAAACCATCAGACGCCAGCAGTTCCTTGATGCCACGGAACACGGAATGCAATTCTTCGAGATGGAAGAACACGCCCGAGCCGTGAATCACCTTGGCCGGCCCGCGCTCGCGGCGGATATCCGCTGCCGTCTCCGCATTGAAGAAGGCATTAAGCGTAGGCACGCCCGCTTGCTGCGACAATGTCGCCTGGCGGCTGCCAGATTCGACATTCAGCGTATCGATGCCGAAATGCTGCACGCTCTGCAGGAAGGTGCCATCGTTACCGCCGATATCCAGCACATAATCGCCGGCACCAAAGGCAACGCGATTCTTGATTAATTCAGCAACACCTTCGAAATGGCGGCGCAGTGATTTGGTCGTGCCTGAAACATAGTCATGCTCGACGAACATGACTTCCTTCGGCACGGTGTAGCTGATCTGGGCCATCCAGCAATCGGTGCATACCAGCAGGTCCAGCGGGTAGACCGGAGCCACAGCTTCAGCGGCCATCGGCAGGAAATGGTTGCCCCAGGGCTGCTGCCCAAGATCCAATACTTTCTCAAGCCGGGACGACCCGCAGCACCTGCACTCCATCTTCGGTGTCCCTGTCATGAATTCCGCGCCTGCTCCGCTGGAGCGGATCAATTAGTCCGCACTATTTGCGAGCTTTCTATGCTTCCGGGGGGGCATAAAGTCAACCAGTTGCACTACCGGCCTGCGATATATACATTGCGGGCTGACTGAGAATAATTCATGAAAATCAACCCCGCATGCTCAAGTATAGAATCACTTTTTTCTTAAAGATAACAGTATCCGCATCTCTCGTAGGTTATTTATTCTATAAAATCGGCAACCAGGATTTTTTCAGCCGCGTGCAGAGCCTTGATTTTTCGCTGCTGGCACTGCCCTTCGCCCTGTTCTTCGCCACCATCCCGATGCAGGCCTTTCGCTATTATCGGCTGCTGAACCTGCATAGCCGGATTCCCTTCCCCAGCGTGCTGCAATTGACCTGGACCGGCGCCTTCTTCAGCCAGACACTGCCATCGGTAATGGCCGGCGATGTAGTACGGGTGGTCTATTTGCGCCGCTACGGCTTTCACTTTACAGAAAGCCTCGCCGTCACCCTGGCAGACCGGCTGCAGGGCTTTCTGGCTACCATCCTGACCCTGGGCGCCGCCATACCCTGGTTGCTCTACAGCATCGAGGATCGCCTGGTTTCCGGCGCGGTGGCACTGCTTTTCCTGGGGGGTATCACCGGCTGGCTGGTTGTCGCCACCCTGGACCTGGCCGCCGCATGGCTGCCCGGGATGATCCGGCGGCACAGGCTGATCGACAATCTGAAGACCGCCGCCGGCTTTCTGCGCAAAGCCACTTTCAACCCGGCCAATATGCTGCCCGGCCTGGCCCTCTCCCTGCTGATGCAGACAATTCAGGCCCTGCTGATCTGGCGTCTGGCCGCCGCCTTCGACCTGTCCCTAAGCTATTGGGCCGTGCTGTTCATCATGCCGGTAGCCACACTTGCCGGCCTGCTGCCGATCAGCATCGGAGGCTGGGGGGTCAGAGAAGTGATCCTGGTCAGCCTGTTCGGCCTGATTGGCGCCCCACCGGAAGCCGTCCTGCCGGTATCGATCCTGTTTGGGGTGCTCAACACCTTTATTGCCTTGCCAGGCCTGGTCACCTGGCTGGCTATGAAACGGAAAACGGAAGCTCCCAGCCCCTAGGGATACCCTGCCCATCCGTGGCCGGGGACGATAAATCTGCTATATCCATGATGGCAAAATCTGGCCCCGGTCGCGCAGGGGTCGCCAGAAGCATTTTTATGGGGATCGGTTGATGTTCAACGACAAGACCCAAACAGCATCGAGCAGAATCTGGCTCGCCATCTTGCTGGTGGCTCATCTCTGGGTTTTCGTTCCCTGGTCGCCCTATGTACTGCCGGGCAATTTGGCGACACTCGGCGTCGACTATTCCGGGTTCGCAGGCGTGTTTGACGCGGTAGCACGCGGCCGGCAATGGGGCATAGACATTGCCTTCCCATACGGCCCGAGTGCGTTCCTGATGTACAATTTCTATTATCCAGGCCTCTACGAAACCCTGCTCGGTACACGCATCCTGCTGGCCGTGATCAGCGGCATGGCATCATGGCGGCTGCTGCTCTGGGCGATGGAAAAGCAGAACTGGTCGATCTGGCCGCTAGGCTTGCTGCTGCTCTGCATTGGCATCTGGTATCTCGGCGGCCCGACCGATATCCGCTTCACGATCTACTATGCTTTCCTGCTGCTGTCCTTTTTCATTCTCGATGACGGCCCGCGCCCTTCGCTCACCACATTGCTGCTGGCCGTTGCCATCGGTATTGCCGCCCCGCTGAAATTCTATTTTTTCGCGCTGTTCCTCAGCGTCTCCTGTGCCATCGGGTTTGTTGAAATAGTAATCCGCCGCCAGATCCCTGTCGTCTTTCTGGTCGCTACAGCTTCATTCCTGGCGGCCTGGCTGGCTGCTGGTCAGAGCTTTGGCAATATTCTGCCGTGGTTTTCTTCTTCGTTGGATGCTGCATCGAATTTCGGCTTCGCCCAGGTGCTGGGCTACGACGAACCAGGATTGCTCCTGCAGGCCGGATACATGGTGCTCGCTTCCCTGGCCGTGGCAGGCATTGTCATGCTGGCAACATGGCAGCGGCGCCACTGGTTCGAAGCTGTCGCCGCAATGCTGACCATTGGCCTGATCTGTTTCATGAACTTCAAGCATGGCACCACACGGCATGATGCCCATGCCGGCTATGCGGCAACCGCTTTCACCGTGCTGTTGATGGTTGCGATCCTGCTGCTGATCCGCACGTCGCTCTCGCCGCTGCGCAAGCTGCTGGCGACCATCCTGCTGATCCTGCTGGCGCTCGGCAACCTGCAAACCATTGCCGCCTGGAAAATGCCGACACTTACCATCGGCACAGTCACCACCGCCTTGGCCAATGGCACCAGCCGTATTGCGGACATGGTGCGGCGCAAGGATGGCGAATTGGAAGCCCGCTTCCAGGCCATGAAAACGGAGATCACACGTCAGGCGAAGCTGCCGCCCCTGAATGGCAGCGTCGACAGTTTCCCGGATTTTGCCGCCATTCCCATCCTGACCGGACAGAATTACCAGCCGCGGCCCGAATTCCAGACCTTCAGTGTGTTCAACGAGGCGCAAACCCAGCGCAATCTGCGCTACTACCAATCCGGCAAGAGCGCAGATTTCATTCTCTACCGCTCGCTTGTCACCGATTGGCGCTATGCATTGGCCGATGAGCCGCTTTCCTGGCTGGAACTGCTGACGCGGTACAAGATTTCCGAGCTGCAATCGCCAGAATTCACCATTCTGGAAAAAGCCAAACAGCCTGGCAGCTACAGCCTGACCCCACTCGGGCAAACGGCAACAACCTGGGGCCAGCCGCTTGGCACCGGCGACCCTGGCGGCAATCTGCTGTGGGCCGCCTTTGATATCAAGCTATCACTGCTTGGACGCATCGCATCTATTCTCTACAAAGTGCCGCCAACCATGATGACGCTGGAACTGGCCGATGGCCGCAAGATCAGCCACCGCGTCGTGTCGCCACTGGCGCGGCAGGGCTTCCTGCTATCGCCCTATGTTGAGACTGTAGCCGATCTGCATGCGCTGACGTCACCCGACTATGCACCGGTGCGGGCAATGTCGGCAGTCAAGTCGGTCACCTTCACCGTCGAACCGAACTACACCGTTTTCTATGCCGACACTATTGGCGTGACGTTCAGCAAGCTGGATCTTGCAGGCCCCGCCGACCGCAGCAACGCCCTTGTGGGCGAGCCCCGCCGGCTGTTCGAATTGAAGCAGCTGCGCGCTGCCACGAGCCAGAGCAACCTCTATGTACGCCTGCTGGCGGAAGATGGCCGGCAGGTTTTGCTGGCCCATGCTCCGACGCAGATAGAACGGCGGGTACCCGCGGGCAGCCGCGCGGTCGAAGTGACTTTTGGCATCCGCCGTGAAGTCTGGACCGCCACACCGCCGGGCGATGGCGTCACCTTCTCATTGATCGGCATTGCCGCCGATGGCAGCCGCCGGCCGCTTTTCACAAAACATGTCGCGCCGTCGCAGAATCCTGCCGATCGTATCATGCATGTCGCCAAGGTGGCATTGCCGGATGGCTGCTGCGAACGGATTGTGTTCGACACCGGCTTTGGCCCCGCTGGCAATGGCAGCTATGACCATTCCTACTGGGCAGATGTGCAATGGCTGACCACGCCCTGACCGTGGGGTGTGGCGGACTGCTTAAGCGCCAGAGCGTATCAGCAGCGATCAAGGGCGGAGCGGGCGGCCTTCACGCGAGCCGAATACCAGGTAATGCTGGATCGGATCGGCACCCGCTTTGGCCACATCCGGATTCGCCGCCAGGTACAATGCCGGATCAAACCCTGCCGGAAGCATCGCGCCGCCGTTGGTCGCCTGCAATTTGACCTGCTGGATATGGCTGTTCGGCACCGGCAGGCCGGAATACATGTTGGGCTCAACTTTGCCATTCTGCAGGTTGACGATGGTACGAAAATCCATCTGGCCGAATGCCGGATCCGACAGGACCGGGCTGTAATAGGAGCAATTCTCGAAATAGTAATGCGTCACCTGGCTCCAGCGGGTCCGCTCCGGGTCACGCTGCTTGCTGCCGCCATGCAGCAGATTACCGACCCAAATCAGTGCCTGCCCCTTCTTGGCGCGGAAGATCTTCCGCTCGAAGTTTCCAGCCTGGATCAGTTCCTGCCACACCCGCTCCAGATGGGTGTAATGCCCGGCCCGGTTCGGCTGCGCGGATGCGCATATGCCGGTGTGTTCATTCGTGCAGACCGGCAGCTTGTGCGAGCCGGGGTAATATTCCAAGGCACCGTTATTCTCGTCTGTATCTTCGAGCGCCAGCCACACCCCAACCACAAAATGTGCCGGTACGCTATTGAAATGCAACATGTCGGAATGCGGCAATTGCTGCGTACCAACGGGGAAATTCAGGGTCTGGAATGGCACGGGTCGGCGGCCATAGAAACGCTGCAGCAACGCAAGAATAGTCGGGTTGGTGGCAAGTGATTTTACGTCATCGTTAAACTGCCAGGCATCCTGGACTCTCAGACCTTGTCCAGCCTGCCAGCCGGAACGCTTCCACCCCTCGATATCATAGCGCGGCCTGAGATCAGCCTTGATACGCTCGGCCCTGGCGGCAAAGTCCTTGTCGGGGAAATCGATCACGACATAGCCGTTGTCGCGGAGCGAGCGGGCCTGCGCCAGCGTCTCTGCATCGCAGTCTGCGAACAGGCGGTCGAAAAACGGCGAGTCGATGGCGGGAATACCCGGCAGCGGATTGGCGGCAAGCTGCTCCTGCGGCATTGCGCCAGTATTATGTCCCATCATCATACGGCTCATCCTCTTTGGGCCTGAAGCACTTAGGGAAATTAGCCATATTTTGCCAGGACTGTCATCACTGCCAAGGACTTGACTGGGCGCAGCCGGTAAGGGCAGGACTGGTTATGCAGTCATTTCAACATAATTTATATGTAATTATACCAGCCGCCAACTGGCGTTAAAGCCGCAACCGGGCCGGCAGCCCTTCGGATCACCGGCCGCAAGGAGCCATGTACCCTGATTTATTCGCCGCTGTCTGCCGGTAGACCGGGGCTGCTGATTGACCTTGCGCTGCATCAGGCTCTACAGAGAATAGAGGTCGAGGGCGAGGCTTGTTCAAACCGGTTAGGTCCGTTGCGCCCTGCCGATTGCACGATCACTAAGGGATGCAAAGTGCGGCAATTCCATTTTACGGTCGATTATAAAAAATATGTCGCCGACCTGCTTCGGCAGCATGATATCGACACCGCCATGGCCCTGGCGGTTGGTGGAAACTATGAAGCGACCGGCATCCTGCATACTGAATTGCTGGCCATGGCCGGCATGAAGGGAGGCGACTACCTGATCGATGTCGGCTGTGGCAGTGGCCGCACCGCCGCCTGCCTCAGCAGACGCACAAATATCCGCTATCTCGGCATTGATGTGGTCGAGGACCTGATCAAATACGCCATCAGGAAGAACCCAAAGCATTACCGTTTTGCTGTTGCCGATGGCCTCAAGATTCCGGAGCAGAACAATACTGCCGACTTTGTCACCTTCTTTTCCGTACTGACGCATCTGCTGCACGAAGAGAGCTTCCAGTATCTGGAAGAAGCCGCTCGTGTCCTCAAGCCGGGTGGAAAAGTGATTGCTTCCTTTCTCGAATTCCACATCCCTTCTCATTGGGCGGTATTCGCGGCCACTGTAGCCAATTCAAAAGCCGATCTGCCCCGGCCACTCAATGTGTTTCTTGATCGCAACGCGATCGAAAGCTTCGCCACCCATCTCGGCTTCACCGTGGCCTCCTTCCTTGATGGCGATAAACCGACCATTCCGCTGCGACAGGATATCGTCTACGACAATGGCAAGAGGGAAAGCGGCATGGGCACGTTTGGCCAGTCCGTTGTAATTCTGCAGAAGAACTGATGCACTGCACAGTGACAATACAGGGCACAGCAATGGCTGACGAAGCCTTCAGATTGCCTTCGGAATCCTGGCAATGATCATTACCTCGCGCACACCGCTCCGCGTCAGCTTCTTTGGCGGCGGCACAGACTACCCGGAATACTTCCAGCGCCGGCATGGTGCGGTGGTCGGGATGGCGATTGACCAATACATATACATCACTGCCGTACCGCTCTCCCCTATCGTTGAATACAAATACCGCATCAGCTACTCCAAACTCGAATTCGTCACCGATACGGCCAGCATTGCACATCCGGTGATCCGCAAGGCATTCGAGCATTACGAATTCGACCAGCCGCTCGACATCAGCATCATTTCCGATGTGCCAGCCTCCACCGGCCTGGGTTCGTCCTCGGCCTTTACCGTTGGCCTGCTGAACCTGATCTCAGCGTTGCGCAAACAGCCATTGACCAAATTCGAACTGGCGAAACGCGCGATTTTCGTTGAACGGGAATTGCTGCGGGAAAATGTCGGTGTGCAGGACCAGCTGCATGCCGCCTATGGCGGCATCAACCGCTTCGATTTTGAAGCCGGCCGTATCCGGCTTTCGCCGGTGCAGATGGCCGGGCGCTGCCAGGAACGGCTGATCGACTCGATGGTGCTGATCTACACCGGCATTGTGCGGCATGCCTCTGCCACAGTGGCGGAGCAGATTTCCTCGACAGTGGAAAAGAAGATCGATACCGAACTCGGCCACCTGCTGGCACTGACCGACACCGCCGTCAATCTGCTGGAAAGCGACAGCGAGGATCACATCGTGGAAGAGTTCGGCCGCCTGCTGCATGAAGGCTGGCTGGTCAAGCGGCAGCTTTCCAGCCGCATTTCCAACAGCAATATCGACGAACTCTACGAGCGGGCGCGGCTTCACGGCGCCTGCGGCGGCAAGTTGCTCGGCGCTGGAGGCGGCGGTTTCCTGCTGCTGATCGTGCCGCCCGAACGCCAGTCGGCCTTCCTGGCGGCCATGGGCAACGTGAAGCACCGCAAGATAAAACTCGATACACAAGGCTCTGTTATCATCTGACTGCCGCTGCATGAATTGTAGCGCGGCATAAAATCCGGGGAGTTTGTAGCATGACGTATTCTATCCTGGTCACTGGTGGCGCCGGATATCTCGGCTCGATGATGGTGCCGGCGCTGCTGGGCGATGGCCATAAGGTCACCGTGGTAGACAATTTCATGTACAAGCAGAATTCACTGGGGCAGTGCTGCGCCGATCCGAACTTCTCCGTCGTCAATGGCGATGTGCGCCAGGAAAGCGTTATGCGTCCGCTGCTGGCGAAGGCCGATATAGTGATCCCGCTTGCCGCACTGGTCGGCGCACCGCTTTGCGCCAAGGATCCGGTGGGCGCCACCAGCACGAACAAGGATGCGCTGGCGATGATGGTGCGCCTGCTGTCGCCGGAACAGCGCGTGCTGATGCCGGTAACCAACAGCGGCTACGGTATCGGCGAAGAAGGCCTTTGCACCGAGGAAAGCCCACTGCGGCCGCTCTCGCGCTACGGCATCGACAAGGTGGAAGCCGAGAAGATCATCTTCGACCGCGGCAACTTCATCACCTTCCGCCTTGCCACCGTATTCGGCATGGCGCCGCGCATGCGTATTGATCTGCTGGTGAACGATTTCGTGCACCGCGCCGTGACCGACCGCTTCATCGTGCTGTTTGAATCGCATTTCCGGCGCAATTTCATCCATGTTCGCGATGTTGCCCGCGCCTTCCAGCACGGCATCGCCAATTACGAAGCCATGAAAGACAGGCCCTATAATGTTGGTCTTTCGGACGCGAACATTTCCAAATATCAGCTCTGCGAACGGATCAAGCAGCACCTGCCTGACTTCGTATTCATGGAAGCACCGGTAGGCGAAGACCCGGACAAGCGCGATTACATCGTGTCGAATGCCCGCCTCGAAGCCACCGGATACATGCCGCAGCATTCCCTTGACATGGGGATCGAGGAATTGATCAAAGGCTACCGGATGCTGCGCAACAGCGTGTATTCCAACATCTGACGCGGCATGCCGGCAGCATCATGACCCAGGGCGTGCTGAATCAGATCGACGTGGCGGTGCTGGCCGGCGGCCTGGGTACGCGGGTAAGTCATGTACTTGGCACCACGCCGAAGCTGCTGGCACCGGTACAGGGCCGGCCCTATATTGAGCATTTTCTGGGCTGGATCGGTGGCTTTGGCGCCAGGCGCGTCGTGTTCTGCCTCGGCCATCTCGCCGATGTCGTGGTGCAGTATCTTCGCGATCATCCTCCTGCACTCTCGGTTGAGGTGGTGATCGAGCCGGAACCGATGGGAACCGCGGGAGCCCTGCGTCATGCCCGCAGTGCGCTGCGCAGTGATCCAGTGCTGGTTTGCAACGGCGATACCTTCGTTGATGCCGATTTGGCACCCCTGGTGCAGCGCCATCAGGCCGATCCCGCCGCCGCCACGCTGCTTTGTGGCGAAGTGGCCGATACCAGCCGTTTCGGCCGCATCACACTTGATGGCCAAGGCCGCATTGCCAGCTTTGCGGAAAAAGGAGGCGGTGGCCCTGGCCTGATCAATTGCGGGCTTTATCTGATGTCGGCTCCCCTGCTTGATCGGATTGCCGAAGGACAGGCACGTTCGCTGGAGCGCGATGTGCTGGCGCAATGCCCGCCAGGCAGCCTTGGCTGCCATGCCGGTCGCTTCGATTTCCTCGATATCGGCACGCCGGAAAGCCTTTCCAGTGCGGCCACGCACCGCCTGCCGGGCTCGGCCTGAATCATCGTGATGCGCAGCATGCCATCCCCCGCCGCCATACAGCTCGAAGGCATCAGCAAGGCCTATAAGATATATGGCTCCGCCAATCAGCGCTTCATGGAGTTGCTGTCTTTCGGCGGCCGCAAGCTGCACCGCGAATTTCATGCCCTGCGCAATGTCGATATCAGTATCGCGCAAGGAGAATGCGTCGGCATTCTCGGCCGCAACGGCTCGGGAAAGAGCACCTTGCTGCAGATTCTCTGCGGCATCCTGACGCCCAGCACCGGCAGTGTCCGTGTCGAGGGCCGGGTTTCAGCCCTGCTTGAACTTGGCACTGGCTTCAACCCGGATTTCACCGGCTGGGAAAATGTGCAGCTCTATTGCTCGCTGCAGGGTGTTCCGGCCAAGGATGTGCCACGGCTGATCGAAGATATCTGCGCCTTCGCTGATATTGGCGATTTTGTGCATCAGCCGGTTAAGACCTACAGCAGCGGCATGTATGTGCGCCTCGCCTTTGCCGCAGCCATCGCTATCAATCCGGATGTATTGATTGTCGACGAAGCCCTGGCAGTTGGCGACGAGGCTTTTCAGCGCAAATGCTATGGCCGCATCCAGGACCTACGCAAGCGCGGCACCACCATTCTTTTCGTCACCCACGCTGCGTCGCTTATCGTTGAGCTGTGTGATCGCGCCATCCTGCTGGATGCCGGCGAAAAAATCATGGATGGCAAGCCGAAGGCCGTGGTGGCGCAGTATCACCGTCTCGCCTATGCACCACCGGATAGGGTTGCTGCCTTGCGTGCGGAAATCCGCACCCTGAATCATCACATCGAAGAGTCTGTACCGGCCACCTCTATGCCGGAGGTGCTGGCCATCAGCCAACAGGCAAACAGCACCATCAGCGATTTCTTCGATTCCAATCTGAGAGTTGCCTCGACCGTATCCTATGAATCTGACGGAGTAGAGATTCTCAGCGCCGGCTTCTTCCTGGATGATGGCCGGCCAGTCAACGTCATGGCCCGTGGGGCCTGCTACAAATATGTGCTTACGGTTCGCTTCGACCGGCCAGCGCAGCTCGTGCGCTTTGGCATGCTGGTGAAATCCAAGGTCGGCGTTGAACTGGGTGGTATCGTATCCCACCCGGTGCGCGGCGGTATCGAGCAAGTGGAAGCGGGCCGCACCCTGCGCATCGCCTTCAACTTTCGCAACAGCCTCAACCCAGGCACCTATTTCTGCAATGCCGGTGTGCTTGAACATCGTGATGGCAAGGAATCATTCGCGCATCGCCTAGTCGATGTGATGATGTTTCGGGTGCGGGATGAGACCGCCTTGCGATCCACGGTGATGGTTGACTTTACCACCGATCAGATTTGTACAATCGAAGCTGTTTCTGAAGAGACTGGATAACACCTACAGCCGTGCCGGACAGCCAGCACACCCCCCGGTTGCTGATGAAACTTAAGGCCCGGGATGGAGTTGCAATCAGCGCTGTGGTTGAATTGCCGTTTGCAAATGTGACGAAATTCAATAATAAGAAAGCATTGCTTCCAAGGCTTTTGCATGACTCAAAAACACTCAAAGTTTAAGTTCCCTAGAGTCAGCCGCTATGATCTGCTGCCGCGCAATCAGCTGGAAATGGCCGGCCACCGCTACCGTAGTCTAGGCAACGACCCATATTTCTTCCTTTCAAACCAGGATAGGCAGCCTTTCCCCTCCGGTTGGGTGCTCTTCTCTTATACCGGTCACAGTCAGGCCAGCCCGCTTCGCCCGCGCCTCTATGTCGACTATGGCACCGGCTTTTCCGAACATACCGCCGTGGCATTGCCCCCCTGTTTCAACCGCCGCGTAACGATACCGATCTTTTTCCCCACCAGGCCCAGCGCGTTGCGTTTCGATCCAATCGATCATGAAATGACTTTCGAGATCGAGGATGTGACCGCAGTAGAAATCGGCAAGGTCTGGCTTGGCTTCAACCGGTTAGCGCTGCTGTTGCAACAGCTCCCTATGAGTCAGTGGTATGGGGCCCTGCGCCGAGCGCTGACTCACAAGGAAGGCAAACGGGTCGGGCTGAGGGAACTGCTGATCTCCAATCATGGACCCGGCGGCAATCCGTTGCTCGGCTATGACGAATGGGTCGGCTTTTTCGACACACTGACCGCGGCCGACATGACTGGTTTCACCCGCCTCGTAGAGGCTTTGCCGAAGCCGCCGGTCATCTCCGTCGTCATGCCGGTCTACAATACGCCCAAGGAATTGCTCTGCGCCGCGGTAGATTCAGTCCGCCGCCAGATCTATCCGCATTGGGAATTATGTATCGCCGACGACGCTTCGACCGCCACATGGGTGAAGCCGAT
Organism: Ferrovibrio sp.; assembly: GCF_965278975.1. GTDB lineage: Bacteria > Pseudomonadota > Alphaproteobacteria > Ferrovibrionales > Ferrovibrionaceae > Ferrovibrio. The sequence goes on along the minus strand of NZ_OZ257126.1, from coordinate 2,216,757 downwards.
GCTGCAGCAATATGCGGCAGAGGATTCACGCATCAAAGTGGCTTTCCGCGACCAGAACGGCCATATCTCGGCAGCGAGTAATTCCGCATTGGCCCTGGCCAGCGGTGATTATATTGCCTTGCTCGACCACGACGATGAATTGCGCGAACATGCCCTGGCAATGGTGGCCCTTGCCATCGATGCCCATCCGCAAGCTGACATCCTCTATTCCGACGAAGACAAGATTGATACCGCCGGTCGCCGCTTCGATCCCTGCTTTAAGCCGGAATGGAACCCAGATCTGTTCTATTCGCAGAATATGATCAATCATCTTGGCGTCTATCGCCATGAACTTGTGCGCAAGGCTGGCGGTTTCCGCATCGGCTTCGAGGGCAGCCAGGACTATGATCTGGCGCTTCGTGTGCTGGAACAAACCAGCCCCGACCGCATCATCCATATTCCATTTATTCTGTACCATTGGCGCGCCGTGGCCGGCTCGCTCGCGCTCAACGCTGACCAGAAATCCTATCCGCATGAGCGCGCGCGCCTGGCTCTACAGGAACATTTTGATCGGAAAGAACTCAAAGCCCGCAGCGTGCCAGGCAAGGAAACCTATCACCGAACAGTCTGGGCATTGCCAGAACAGCCGCCATTGGTCTCGATTATCGTGCCTACCCGCAACAAGTGGGAAGTCTTGAAAGGCTGCGTCGATGGCGTGCGGGAAAACAATGACTACCAGAACTGGGAATTGATCATCGTCGATAATGGCAGCGACGATGCGGCCAGCCTGGATTATCTCGCCTCATTGTCTGCGGACAAACGTATCCGCGTTATCCGCTCGGATATGCCGTTCAATTTTTCCGCGCTCAACAATCTCGCGGCGGCCGCGAGCGATGGCGATATTCTCGCCTTTCTCAACAACGATCTCGCCATGATCGAACCGCATTGGCTTACCGAGATGGTGTCGCATGCCTTGCGCCCAGATATCGGTGCGGTGGGCGCCAAGCTGCTGTTCAGCAATAATTCCGTACAGCACGGTGGCGTGATCCTGGGCATCGGTGGGGTTGCGGGCCATCTGCACAAATACAGGCCGGCGACCGATCCGGGCTATTTTGGCCGTGCCGTGGTTACGCAGAATCTCAGTGCTGTTACGGCGGCCTGCCTGGTAATGCGCCGCCGAGTGTTTGAGCAGGTGGGGGGCTTCAATGCAGTGGATCTGGCTGTTGCCTTCAATGACGTCGATCTCTGCCTCAAAGTGCGGGAAGCCGGTTACCGGATCATCTGGACCCCGTTTGCCGAGCTGTATCATCTAGAATCGATTTCGCGCGGCGCAGAAGATACACCGGAGAAGGCGCGGCGCTTCAAAGCTGAAGTCGATCACATGATGCAGGCCTGGGGAAATGTGCTGCGGGTTGATCCGGCCTACAACCCCAATTTGACATTGAACGACGAAACCCTTTCCCTGGCCTTTCCGCCGCGTGTATCGTGGCCGACCCGTCAACAGCCCGCGCCATCGGATATGCCATGAGCCTGATTTCAATCCTGATGCGTCGCCCCGTACCATGGGGTCACCTGGATACCGTAGAGGTGGATCCTTCCGGCTTGGTGCGATTGGTAGGCTGGTCGTTCGAAGCCCAGGAGCCGCAGCCGCCAAATATCTTCCTGGATGATTGCGGCATCAATTTTCTTGGTTTCTATCGCGTCACACGCCCTGATCTTGGCGGCGGCCTGCGCGGCGTGGTGATGGAATTCCTGGCCACGGATGAAGTATACCAACGCGGTGCCTTCAAGAACTTGACCATTGAGGGACCGGGAATCAGCGCGCAATATCGCTGCTCGATTGCCTTCCGGCGACCGGCCTATGAAATGCTGCTGACCGAAACACGGGTGCTGCATCGCGAACACATCTATTGCAGCGGGCCGCCCAGCCTGGAAGTGAACGACGATGTACTCCGCCTGACCGCAACGCTAGTCGGTGACGTACTCGATTTTGGCTGCGGCTCAGGTGCGCTGGTGGCGAATTTGCGCCAGCGCGGCGTCAACGCTGTTGGTCTTGAATGTGATGTACCGGCGATCCATGCTCACATGCTGCCCGAAGTCGTGCCGCATGTGACGCTCTATGATGGAGCGCTGCCTTCACCTTTTGCCGACGCCAGTTTCGATTGCGTCATTTCGACCGAAGTGATCGAGCATATTCCGAACTATGCTGCCGCCATTGCCGAAATGCGGCGCCTGACCCGCAACATGCTGATCGTAACCGTGCCGGACATGAGCGCTGTGCCGATGGGATCTCGCCACAGCTTGGTGCCATGGCATCTGCTGGAATCAACACATATAAATTTCTTCAACCAGAAGAGCCTAGAAGCCGCACTTCAGCCCCATTTCAGCAGCATCAATTTTGCGCGCATCTGCCCCTTCGCACTCGGCGACAACCAAGTCTACACCAGCATCGCGGCGGTCTGCACCATTTGACCTCGGCAGCGGACGGCATGCCGCATTTACTCCCGTAAAGCCGCACCGATCTTGCGCAATGGCGCAGTCATGCGCCAGCTTCGCGATTGCTGGATGCGCTGCAGGGTGTCTTCCAACAGCAGGCATTTGTCGTGGCTGGCGGTCAAGTCGGCACTCAGATGATCGAATTGCTCGATCAAGCGGGCGTTGGCATGCTCAGCCCGCTCATGGTCTCGTTGTAGTGTCTGGTATGTCTGGTTCAGTTCCGCCAGTTCATGGTCCAGCTGGCGGCGCGTCTGTTCCAATCCATCGCGCTCCTGCACCAACTTACCACGCTCTGAAATCAGGCTATCGCGCTCTGCGGTCAAAACGTGCCGCTCCTGGATAAGGCCATCCCGCTCCTGGATCAGTTTGTCGCGCAAGCTCTCCAGTGCCTGATGCTTCTCTTCAAGGGCGGCATGGCGCTGATTCAATTCGGCAAGGTCTTTCGCCAATCCTTCGCAACGCTGCTCAAGCGCCGCGGCATGAATCGATAGATGCTCAATCTGCTCTGCCCTGCTGATGGCCTCGGCCTGGCTCTGCGCCAGATGGTCTCGCAAGACCTGTATCTCTGCCGCCTGCGCGTCAAGACGCAATACCTGCTCTTGCCAACTTTGCTGCAAGGCTGCATGAGCTTCGGCCAAGGTGCGATGCGCGTGCTGCTCTGCCGCCAGAGACTGGGCGCTGCGCTTCAATTCCATTTCCTGTGTTGATACTCTGCGTTCAGCGGTCACAATTCGCGCTTCGGCATGATTGAGAGCCAATTGCGCAACCTCGATACGCGCGCCGAGTTCGGCCACAGTCGCACGCAATACTTCTCTTGCCGCTTCGGCTTCCGTGAGCTTGGCCTCACCTTCCGCTACGCGCAATTCCAGATCGCTTCGGCCCTGCTGGCAAACCCCCAGAAACTGCTTGGCCTGATCCAGCTCAGCTGCATGCTGTGCCGAAAGCTGTACAGCCAGTTCCCGCTCGGCTTCCTTGGCATTCAGTGCGCCAGTCAGCTTCACCACATCGGCTTCAATGTTGCGCACATGGGTCTGGCTCAGATCGAACAGGTTGGCCAGCCGATCAGTTTCCTTGGCATGCGCCGCCACACTGCGGCCAAGTTCGAATATGGTTTCCCGCTGCGACGACAGAACCGGAGCAAATACAGAAGCAGCGCGCTGCAAGTCGACACGCACACGATCAAAATGCTTCGTCGACTTGGTTTTTGCTGCAATAGAGCCTTCGAACAGCGCCGTTACTTCATCCACCATCTGGCGTAACGGCAGCGGGCCACTCACCTCTGTGGCCTGCTGGTGCCGTAAATCGGCATCAAGGAAAGTCGTAATTTCATCTGACGCCGCATCCAGATCAACCGGCCATTGCAGCTTCCAGGCCCGGGCCATCGCCACCGCCACTGCCCGCCATTCCGCCAATACCAGATCGTAGCTGGTGAATACCCGCTTCATGCCGCGGCTGTGGAATTCTGCCTCCAGAATATAGGTCAGCCAGAGCAACAGACCCTTCTCGACAGGAAAATGATTGCGTGACTTCAGTGAGCCCGCCACTTCCATCGGCTGTCGCAGAATCAGGGCTACCAAAGGCTCAAAACCATGCTCCGCCAGCGGCTCATGCCAAAGCGGCAGCAAGCGGCAGAGCCGGGGATCCTTGACCACCGCCAGGGCCTGGCCATCGAATTCCGCCAGGGCCTCGCCAAGCGCCCTGCGGGCTGTAGCAGCCGCCGAGGATGAAAACGCGTCTTCCGGCAGCGGGGTGAAATCATCCCAGCCAGAACCGACCGCAGTCAGAAAGCTGTCATGGATATCGACAATGCGCCGCCCTTCCCAGAAGCCCTTCACATTGTCACTTCTTGCCGGCAGCAAATCCGGCGCCAAACCAGCCCCCAGCAGGTTGATCAGGCGCGTTAGCGCGGATGTGCCTGACCGATGCATCCCTGCGATGAGAACAATATGACGTTTCAAGGGGCTCCTGCTCGGCCGCATGCACCACTAAACCTCAATAATTTTAACGGCTTGCGTATTAATTTACCAGATACTGTGCATTTAGCACCGGGCGCGCCGATCACCCTGTAGAGACTTCTGGGCCGCAAATTGGGCCATTGCAGTCATAACACGCATGGCCCAGTAATACGGCTAATCCATGGCCAAGCCTGCGATCATCGACCACTCCCTCTAAAATATTCATATATTCTTTAATTACAATTAAAAATGGAAAATCCTCCGGGGGTCGCGTATGAGGAGAGAAAACGCCCGCAACCTCCCTGCACAACATTGTGATAACCTATTAGAAATAGCTGAAGTGTTGGCTTGCTCTCGTACAATTCGTATTCTCGCTTCGCGAGAATGGATACGATGGACCTATGCAATATTTCGATCCCCTGTCCCATAAGATACTGATCTGCGCCACACCGAAGACCGGAAACACTTGGCTCAAGTTCCTGCTCAGCGACCTTTATGAACTAAGTCTCGTTGCCCTGCCCAATGAGAGCGACATCGCACCGCTTCTCATAGCGAAAAAGTCGATCGCCCACTGCCATATATTGCCAACGCGTGCGCTGGCAGACACCCTGCTGGTTCACGACATCCTGCCGGTGACGGTTCTGCGCCACCCCAAGGACGTGCTGCTGTCGCTGTATCATTTTGTCCGCAGCAAGCAGAAATCATCGCACAAGGAAGAAGATCTACTGCACGCTGCTGAAGGCGACGGTGCGGCAGAACTGCTGGACTATGTGCGCAGCTATTTCATGAAGAACCTGCTGATTTCAAAAGCCTGGATGGATTTCGGCGCACCTGTGGTGCGATATGAGGATTTGCTGCGGAACCCGATTGCCAGCCTGCGGCAATTGACTGGTCGCATTTCCCCCGTCAACAACCAGATGCTGCGCTTCGCTGCGGTGAACAACCAGTTCGCCTATCTGAAAAGCGATGCAGTCAACGAGGACTCTAACTTCTTCCGTGCCGGCACCTCCGGCTTGTCACGCAATACTCTGCCAGAGGCTGTACATGCGGAGTTGGACTTGCCGATATGGCAGGAAGTTTTCGCTGCTTTGGGCTATGGCAGGGACCCGGAAGTGATTTCACAGCCGGATCTTTCAGCACATGACCCGTTCCGTGGTCATACGGCGTTTGACAATGGCATGCGCATTTCACGCAATCTGAGGCATGTGCTGCTGCGGGAATTGCCACACCTGGCCCAGAGATGGCCGGAGCCATGGCGCACCGACGGCCCGGATACACTCTACACTTGGCTGAATGAAGTTGCACCACAGCCCAGCGGCGGGCGCTCAGGCGTAACCAATCTGATGCGGCTGATTCATCAAAATCGCCAGGATTTGCACGAAGCCTATGGCAATATCGATGAAATCGATGCTTTTGAGTACGGCAGCTGGTTCATCATCTATGGCCCAGAAGAATACAGCCTGCCGCCATCATTAATCACACCCGTCGCTGCCAACCTCATTCGTCGTGATCAGCAGAATCCAATCCAACTGAGCGTATCGAATTTCTCGTTCATGGGTTTGACGGGAGAGGATGGCGAGGCGGAGGCGTCATTCTGCCCCGGAGCCGCCGCCACCCTGACATTGCGCGTCACATTCCAGCAAGCTTGTCGTCCCTGTTTCGGCTTCAGCATCCGCAAAAGCGACGATCGCACCATCTATGCCCTCAACACCCGGATGCAGGGCATGGAATTCTCGGCTAAAAATGCCGGCGACGTTGTGGAACTGCAAATACCGTTGAAACTCAATCTGTTTCCAGGTCGATATTTCATAACCTTGAGCTTGCTGAACGATGAGAACGAGAATCTCGAATTGATCGAGCGCCTCAGCAAGGTCATCGACTTCAGTGTGGAAGCAACAATAGAAACCGGCAGTTTCGGCAATGGCGACAGCAATTGCCTGGCGCGATTCATTCCGATGGAAACACCTGCGCCCGCCGAAACGCCAGCCTGACGCGTTCCCCGATCTTCAGCGGCCGCTCGGCGAAACTCTCCCGCGTCTGCGACACTTCCAGCACCGGCAAGCCGCCCTCGATCTCCACCTCGATACGCACATTGGCGCCAACCGAGGAGATGAAGCGTACGGTGCCGCTGTTGGAAAGCGGCGCACCGGGCACCAGAGCTTCCGCTATGATGTCGTGCGGCCGCACATAGAGCTTTGCCGCACCATCCACCATGCGCAGAGCCGGCAGCAGGCTGGTATCCACGGGACCGAACAGCACCCGGCCATTGCTGATCTGGCCATCAAGTTCGTTGATATCGCCGAGGAAACGATTGACGAAGGGCGTCGCCGGCTTCTCATAGAGTGCCTCGGGCGTATCCACCTGCTCAATGCGGCCCTTGTCCATCACCACCACCCGGTCGGCGAGTTCCAGCGCCTCCTCCTGGTCATGGGTAACGAATACAGAGGTCATGCCGAGTTGCTCATGCAGACGGCGCAGCCAGCGGCGCAGTTCCTTACGCACCTTGGCATCCAGGGCGCCGAAGGGCTCATCCAGCAGCAGCACCTTGGGCTCGATGGCAAGCGCACGAGCCAGGGCCACACGCTGGCGCTGGCCGCCGGAAAGCTGTGCCGGCAGGCGCTCGGCCAGCCAGTCGATCTGCACCAGACGCAGCAATTCGCTGACCCGGCGCTGGATCTCGGCATCCGAGGGGCGCAGCTTGCGCGGCCGCACCCGCAGGCCGAAGGCGACATTCTCGAACACGCTCATATGCCGGAACAGCGCGTAATGCTGGAACACGAAGCCGACATCACGCTCGCCGGCGGTGCGCTGCGCCGTGCTCTTGCCATCGAAACGGATATCGCCGGCATCGGGCTTATCAAGCCCGGCGATCAGACGCAGCAGCGTCGTCTTGCCCGAGCCGGACGGCCCCAGCAGGGCCACCAGTTCGCCGCTGTTGATGGAGAGGTCCACCGCCTTGAGGGCGAGGAAGGAACCGAACTGACGGCTGACGCCGAGGATATCGATCTGCATGGCGCTATCCTATTCGCCCGAACGCGCAGTGTCGCGCGCCAGACGCCATTCCAGCAGGCTTTTCAGAATCAGCGTGACGATGGCCAGCATCGCCAGCAGCGAAGCGACAGCGAAGGCAGCCACGAAATTATACTCGTTGTAGAGGATTTCGACATGCAGCGGCATGGTGTTGGTCTGGCCACGGATATGGCCAGACACCACCGAGACGGCGCCGAATTCACCCATGGCGCGCGCGTTGCAGAGCAGCAGGCCATAGAGCAGGCCCCATTTTATATTCGGCAGGGTGACGCGCCAGAAGGTCTGCCAGCCGGAAGCGCCGAGCACCATGGCAGCTTCCTCCTCCTGCGTACCCTGCTCCTGCATGATCGGAATCAGTTCGCGCGCCACGAAAGGGAAGGTGACGAACATCGTCGCCAGAACGATACCGGGCACGGCGAAGATTATCTTGATGTCATGTTCTTTGAGCCATGGACCAAACCAGCCCTGCAAACCGAACAGCAGCACGAAAACCAGGCCGGAAATTACCGGCGACACCGAGAAGGGCAGATCGATCAGGGTGATCAGCAGGCTCTTGCCGCGGAAATCGAACTTGGTGATGGCCCAGGCGGCAACGATGCCGAAGGCCAGGTTCAGCGGCACGACGATGGCAGCGGTGAGCAGCGTCAACCGGATTGCCGCCAGCGCCACCGGCTCGGTGAGCGCGCGCATATAAGCCGCCCAGCCCTGGCGTAAAGCCTCGGTGAATACGATCACCAACGGCAGAGCGATGAACAGGGCAAGGAAGGCCAGGGCAATGGCAATCAGTGCCCAGCGCAGCATCCAGGCGCCGGCATGGTCGATGCGCCGCGAAGTGCGGCCGGGCAAAGTAAGGGCGGTAGCCATGATCAGCGTCCCTTCTCGCGGCGTTCCGCCCAATGCTGCACGGCATTGATCAGGAACAGCATGATGAAGGAAGCGACCAGCAGCGCCACCGCGATCGAAGTCGCCTCGGCATAGAGGAATTCCTCCAGCTTGATCACCACCAGCAGCGGCGCGATTTCGGAGATACCGGGCAGATTACCGGCAATGAAAATCACCGAGCCGTATTCACCCAGGCCGCGCGCCAGGGCCAGCGCGAAGCCGGTGAGGGTCGCCGGCATCAGGCTCGGCCAGATGACGCGGGCGAAAATCTGCCAGCGGGTGGCACCAAGGCTTTCCGCCGCCTCCTCTATCTCTTTCTCGAAATCCTGCAGCACCGGCTGCACCGTGCGGACCACGAAAGGCAGGCCGATGAAGACCAGTGCCACCACGATACCGGCCGGTGTGAAGGCCACCTGGAGGCCCAGAGCCGCCAGCGGCGCGCCAAGCCAGCCATTCTCGGCCCAGAGCGCGGTGAGCGCGATGCCGGCAATGGCGGTGGGCAGGGCGAAGGGAATATCGACCATGGCATCGACGATGCGACGGCCGGGAAATTCGTACCGCACCAGCACCCAGGCCACCAGCAGGCCGAACACCGCATTGATCACGGCGGCAAGCAAGGCCGTGCCGAAGCTGAGCTTGAGCGAAGCGACCACGCGCGGCGCCTGGATGGTATTGATGAAGGCATCCCAGCCCAGCGTGGCCGATTTCAGGAACAGGCCGGCCAGCGGCACCAGCACGATCAAAGCGGTCCACAGCAGCGTAAGGCCCAGCGTGAGGCCGAAGCCCGGAATCACGCTATGGCGCGGCCGGAACGGCATGGCAGGCAAAGCGGTTGTCGCCATTCGACTAATCCCCCATCACAAAAACACTACGAGCCGGCGTTGATCAGCGCGGCTTGTAGATCTGGTCGAACACACCACCATCGCCGAAATGCTCCGGCTGTGCCTTGGCCCAGCCGCCGAACTGTTCGTCAATGGTGAAAAGAGTGACTTTGGCGAAGGTGCCAGCATGCTTATCGGCGACTTCCTTCAGGCGGGGGCGGTAGTAATGCTTGGCGGCTATCTCCTGGCCTTCCTTGGCATAAAGGAATTTCAGGTAACTCTCGGCAAGGCCACGGGTGCCGCGCTTGTCCACCACCTTGTCGACAACGGCAACAGGTGGTTCGGCCAGGATGGAAACACTCGGCACCACGATATCGAACTTGTCCTTGCCGAGTTCATTCACGGCAAGGAAGGCTTCGTTTTCCCAACTCAGGAATACATCACCCTGGCGGCGCTGGGTGAAAGTGATCAGCGCGCCACGCGCGCCGGTATCCAGGATCGGCACATTGCGGAACAGTGCCTGCACGAAATTGCGGGCCTCATCCTTGCTGCCGGTCTTCTTCTCGGCATAACCCCAGGCAGCCAGGTAATTCCAGCGCGCCCCACCAGAGGTCTTCGGGTTCGGCGTGATGACTTTCACATCGGAGCGGATCAGGTCATCCCAGTCCTTGATATTCTTCGGGTTTCCCTTGCGCACCAGGAATACGATGGTGGAAGTGTAGGGTGAGGCATTGTCGGGCAGGCGTGTCTGCCAATCCTTGGCCAGCAGGCCATGCTGGGCAATCGCATCGATATCGTAGGCCAGCGCCAGAGTGACGATATCGGCATCCAGGCCATCGATCACCGACCGCGCCTGCTTGCCCGAGCCGCCATGACTCTGGTTGATGGTCAGCTTCAGATCCGGATTGGCCTTGATGAAGGCCGCGTTGACTTCCTGATACAATTCCCGCGTTGGATCGTAGGAGACATTCAGCAATGTCTGTGCCTGGACCGGCCATGCCGTGCCCATAGCCGTGACCAGGGCCAGCGCGGCAGACAGAATAATCCCGTGGATTCGCATGGCTCTCTCTCCTTATTTATTGGCGAGCGGGCGCTAAAGGCTAAGGCTAACGCTGATCAGGCCACTGCCGCGCCGGCGCCTACGGAAAACTGGCGGTCGGCATATTCGACAAGCAGTTGCGCGGCCTGTGGCGCAGCAAGCGTACTGGTATCAAGCACCAGATCGGCCTGACGCGGCACTTCGTAAGGCGCACTCACGCCCGTGAAGTTGGCGATCTCTCCGGCCAACGCCCTTTTATACAGCCCTTTCGGGTCACGGGTGCGACAAGTATCGAGATCGGCACTGACAAAAATTTCATGGAACCCTGGGCCGACAATGCCACGCGCATGATCGCGATCAGCCTGCGCCGGCGAAATCGCCGCCACCATCACGATCAGACCGGCATCGGCCATCAGCTTGGCGGTTTCAGCCAGGCGGCGGATATTCTCGGTGCGCGCTTCCGGCGTGAACCCGAGATCGCGGTTCAGGCCATGGCGCACATTATCGCCATCCAGCACATAGACCTGACGGCCGCGGGCGAAAAGCTGGCGCATCGCCGCCATCGCCACCGTGGATTTGCCGGCAGCCGAAAGGCCGGTGAGCCACAGCACGCCGCCGCGATGACCATTGAGCTGTGCGCGGTCGGTAGCAGTAACCGAGGCATCGACACGGGTGATATCGGCAAGCTGGCCACCCTCGGCGGACTCAACCACGAAGCCGGCAACGATATGGAAGTTACGCGCCAGCACGCCGCGCCCGGTGCGCGCCATGGTCTCATAGCGATCCAGTGCCAGCGGCTTGCGGGTGCGCAGCACGACACGGGCGACACCATTGCGCTCGACCTGCGCAGCCTTTACCGGCTGCAAGGTTTCGACATCGATCACTTCCTCGATGGTTTCCACCAGCGCATCGGCTTCCGCCGTGCCGATCTTCAGCGTCAGGCGCTGGCCGACATGCAGCGGCTCTTTATCCAGCCAGAATAGCCGCGCCAGCACGCGGCTGGTTTCCAGCGGCGCCTGATCCGGCGCCGTCGCCAGCGCGCCGCGCTCCACAAACACATCTTCATCCAGGGTGAAGGCAACACTTTCACCAGCATCCACTTGACTCGGTGCGGCCTTGCCCCCCCAGGCCTCGATGGAGGAAACATTCGCCTCGCGCGCGCCCGGCGTGAAACGCAGTCGGTCGCCAATCTTCAGGCTGCCGCTTTCAATACGCCCGACAATGATGCGCTTGTCATCTACCCGGTAGAGATCCTGGATCGGCAGGCGCAATGCCTGGTCCACGGCGGCCTTGGTATCCGGGAAGGCATCCAGCGCCTCAAGCAGTGTCGGGCCCTGATACCACGGCATCTGCGTGCTGCGCTCGGCGATGTTGTCGCCCTGCTTGGCAGAAAGCGGCACGATGGCGGCAGCCTCTATGCCGATGCCGGCAAGATAGGCGCGCACGGAATCGGCCACCGCCTGGAAACGCACGGCATCATGGTCGATCAGGTCGATCTTGTTCACCGCCACCGCCACCTGGCGCAGGCCCAGCAGATGCAGCAGATAAGCATGGCGGCGGGTCTGTTCGGCCAGGCCCTGGGCGGCATCCACCACCAGGATCGCGGCATCGGCCTGGGCCGCGCCGGTGACCATGTTCTTGAGGAATTCCTTATGCCCCGGCGCGTCGATGATGACATAGCGGCGCTCGGCGGTATGGAACCAGATCTGCGTAGTATCGACCGTGATGCCCTGGTCGCGCTCCACCTGCAAGGCATCAAGCAGGAAGGACCATTCGAATTCCAGGCCGCGCTTTTCCGATACGGCGCGCAGCTGCTCCACCTTGCCGGTGGGCAACGAGCCGGTATCGTGCAGCAGGCGTCCCACCAGGGTCGACTTGCCATGATCAACATGGCCGACGATCACGATGGGAAATGCCCGGCTGCGCTGGGTCTTACTGGCGGCCTTGATGCGGTCGGTCAGATTCACAATGGTCATGGTTTCACATATACCCGGCGACACGCAACCGCTCGAATGCGTCCTCCGAATCGTGGTCCATGGCGCGGCCGGCCCGCTCCGGCTCGCGGGTCACTTCCAGTTCACTGATAATCTGATCGATATTGCCGGCCTGGCTGTCGATCGGGAAGGTGATTCCGATCTCGCCCAGCGAGCGGAAGCGCTTGCCCTCCCTGGCGAAATACAGCGGCACCACCGGAATACCCTCGCGCTGGATGTAGCGCCAGATATCCAGTTCGGTCCAGTGCAGTAGCGGGTGGATGCGCATATGCACACCCGGGGGCAGTTCCGAGGCGAAATGGTCCCACAATTCCGGCGGCTGGTCGCGGAAATCCCAGGCGCCATCCTCGGCGCGCGGGCTGAACACGCGCTCCTTGGCGCGGGTCGCCTGCTCGTCGCGGCGGATACCGGCGATCACACCCTTGAACCCGTATTTGCCGATAGCTTCCTTGAGGCCCAGGGTCTTGCGCGCGGCGATGCGGGAATTATGCGGCAGGGTCGGATCGGTGGCTTCCAGCGGCGGGCACATATCCTGGATCAGCTCCAGGCCCCATTCCTTGGCATAGCGGTCGCGGAAGGCGTAGGTCTCGGGAAATTCCAGGCCGGTATCGAGATGCGCCACCGGAAACGGCACGCGACCCAGGAAGGCCTTCTTGGCCAACCAGATCATCACATTGGAATCCTTGCCCAAGGACCACAGCATTGCCAGCGGCTTGATGCGGCTATAGGCCTCGCGGAGGATGTAAATGCTTTGGGCTTCCAGCCAGTCTAGATCGTCGGCCATTATTTCACATACTTTCGTCGTTCTATTCTTCACTAACGCGGCGGGCCGGTAAAGCCATATGCAGGCCGCATTCGACTTTATCCTGGCCACGCCAACGGCCCGCGCGCGCATCCTCGCCGGGCGCGACCGGCTGGGTACAAGGCGCGCAGCCGATGGAAAGAAACCCTTGAGCCACCAGCGGATGTGCCGGCAGGCCATGGCGGCTGGCATAATCTGTAAGCTGTTCCGCCGTCCAGTCGGCCAGCGGATTGAATTTCAGCCGGCCATCCACCGCCTCCACCACCGGCAGGGTGGCGCGGCTCCGGGCCTGGAAACGCTTGCGGCCATTGATCCAGGCATCGAAGGACTTGAGGCCGCGCTGCAGCGGCTCGACCTTGCGGATGGCACAGCAGGCATCGGCATCACGGAACCACAAGGTGCCGCTCGGGTCACTGGCGCCCAGCAGCGCCGGATCGGGATGCAGCACGCGCAGATCGGTGAGGCCAAGTCGCGCCGTCAGCTGCTCGCGGTAGGCCATGGTTTCATCGAACAGCTTTCCGGTATCGATGAACAGCACCGGCATTGCCGTATCCACCTGCGCCACCAGATGCAACAGCACGGCAGCCTCGGCACCGAACGACGACACCAGCGCGATGCGGCCCGGATACAGGTCTCGGATCGCGGCCCGCAGGACATCTGCTGCCGGCGCGCCGGCGAATTGCCGGCTGAGCGACGCCGCGCTGACGGCGAGCGTGTTACCGCTTATGTCGAGCGCGGCACTCACAGACCTGCCTTGCGCGCCAGGCGCTGCTGTAAGGCTGTTGAGCGGTCATCGCCAGTCGGCTGGTAGAACACAGTCATTTCCTGCAACGCCGCCTTGAACACCACCTCGGCATCGGGACGGTTGATCTCGAAGGCATCGAAGCCGGCGCGGTGCATGTAGAGCAGCTGATCGCGCAATACCTGGCCAGTGGCGCGCAGCTCCCCCTGATAGCCGAGATGCTCGCGCAGCACGCGGGCCTGGCTATAGGCGCGGCCATCGCTGAATTTCGGGAAGTTCAGCACGATCAGCGCGAAGCGGTGCACATCGCCGTTCAGTTCCTCCGGCGCCGCCGTGTTCGGCAGGCTGAGACCCAGCGGCGCATTGCGCTGCTCAAGCTGCGCCTTCTGCTCCTGCCAGCGCTTCAGCGATATCAGAGTCTTGCCGTCAGGCGGCAGGGCGTCGTCATCCGCAACCAGGATCCAGTCATCGGTCACCTCAACTCCGTTCTTAATGAGCGGCATAGACCTGCTCCTTGAACGGGGTGAGACCAACGCGGCGGTAGGTGTCGAGGAAACGCTCGCCTTCCTGGCGCAGGCCGAGATAGGTCTCGACCAGCGTGTCGATGGCGCGCAGCGCATCCTGCTCGTTCAGCGCCGGGCCGATCAGGTCGCCGAGCGCGGCATCGTCGCTGGCCGAACCGCCGATGGTGATCTGGAAGAATTCCTCACCGGCCTTGTCCACGCCAAGGATGCCGATATGGCCGACATGGTGATGGCCGCAGGCATTGATGCAGCCGGAAATCTTGATCTTCAGTTCGCCAACATCCTGCGCCCGCTGCCAGTTCTTGAAACGCAGCGCGATGGCCTGGGCAATCGGGATAGAGCGCGTGTTGGCCAGCGCGCAATAATCCATGCCCGGGCAGGCAATGATATCCGAAACTAGGCCGATATTTGGCGTGGCCAGGCCTTGCGCCTTCAGTGCCCGCCACAGCAGCGGCAGGTCAGCCTGGGCCACATGTGGCAGCACCAGGTTCTGCTCATGCGTCACCCGTGCCTCGCCGAAGGAATAGCTTTCGGCCAGATCAGCCACCGCCGCCAATTGGTCGGCAGTGATATCGCCCGGCGGCTTGCCCTCTTCCTTCAACGAAATATTGACGATGGCATAGCCGGCCTGGCGGTGCTTCACCACGTTTTGGCGATGCCAATGGGCGAATTCCTTGTCCTGGCGCAGGGCTTCCAGCAAGCCCGCCGGCGGCGCGGCCGGCAGATCGACATAGGCAGGTGGTGCAAATTGCGCCGCGATGCCGTCGATCACGTCCTGCGGCAATTTCAGCGCGCCATCCTTGATCAGCGCCCACTCGGCTTCGGTTTCCTCGCGGATTTTGTCAATGCCGGTTTCATGCACCAGGATCTTGATCCGCGCCTTGTAGAGATTGTCGCGGCGGCCATGGCGGTTATAGACGCGCAGGATGGCTTCCAGATAGCTCAGCAGATGCTGCTTCGGCAGGAAGCTGCGGATGGTCTTGCCGATGAAGGGCGAGCGGCCCAGGCCACCGCCAACAAACACCTCGAAGCCGGTTTCGCCGGCATCGTTCTTCAGCATGCGCAGGCCGATATCATGCACGCGCACGGCGGCGCGGTCATGCGGCGAGCCGGTAACAGCGATCTTGAACTTGCGCGGCAGGAAGGCGAATTCCGGGTGGAAGGTCGACCATTGCCGGATGATCTCGCACCATACGCGCGGATCCTCGATCTCGTCGGCCGCCACGCCGGCATACTGGTCCGTGGTGGTGTTGCGGATGCAGTTGCCCGAGGTCTGAATGGCGTGCATCTGCACGTCCGCCAGCACCGCCAGGGCTTCCGGCGCGTCTTCCAGCTTGATCCAGTTGAACTGGATATTCTGCCGTGTGGTGAAATGGCCCCAGCCACGGTCATAGCGGCTGGCAACCCGCGCCAGGCCGCGCAGCTGATGCGAAGCCAGCGTGCCATAGGGAATCGCGACACGCAGCATGTAGGCATGAAGCTGGAGGTAGAGGCCGTTCTGTAGCCGCAGCGGCTTGAACTCGTCCTCGCTCAGGTCGCCGCTGATGCGACGCTCCACCTGGCCACGAAACTGTGCCAGGCGTTCATCGATCAATTGCTGGTCTAATGGATCATAACGGTACATGACGATTTCCTCAGGCTGCTTTCGTCGCCGACTCTTCGGTCGTTGGTCCTTGGGCGCGGATGCGCTCGCGGAACTGCACCGGCAGCGGGGGCGTGCTGCCAGGCTCGACCGGCACCAGATAGGGTGCCACTACAATGTTGCGCGCCGCCTGGGCATTGGCTTCGGCAAGCAGATCGGCAGCGGCGGCCTCATCGGGCGCCACGGCTGCGTCCGTGATGCTGCGGCTCCAGGCCGCCGCGGCGGTGAGATAGACCACATCGCCACGCACCAGATGATTGGCGGTGACGATCTGCGGGTTGTTCTTGAGCTTCGGGGCTTTGGCCATGGGGGCGGTCTTTCTCAGGCAATCTTGCGCTGCGGCGACGCGGCAGCGGTAACACGGGCGCGGGCGGCAACGGCGCCGAGCACCAGCAAGGTGGGGCCGGAGCCATGGCGCTGGCCCAACGCCACCAGATCGGCTAGCCGGCCCTGGCTGACGATCTGATCCGGGCGGCTGCCATTCTCGATCAGCGCCACCGGCAGATCGGCGGCAACGCCATGCTTGAGCAGGGCATCGCGGATTGCTGCCGCCTGACTCAGGCCCATATAGATCACCAGCGTCTCATCCGCCTTCACGCGTTCGGCCCAGGCCAGGGCTGCCGCGCCGCTCTTGTCATGGCCGGTGACCAGGGTGAGCGCGCGGCTCATGTCGCGATGGGTGAGCGGGATGCCGGCAGCAGCAGCGCAGCCGAGTGCTGCCGTGATGCCTGGAATCACCGTCACCTCGACGCCATGGGCTTCAAGGTGATCAACCTCCTCGCCGCCACGGCCGAAGATGAAGGGATCGCCGGCTTTCAGCCGCACCACGCGCTTGCCGGCCTCTGCGGCCTGCAGCAGCAAGGCGTTGATGCCGGCCTGGTCGATGCGGTGGCTGCCCTTGCGCTTGCCGACAGCAACGCGCTCGGCATCGCGCCGCGCCCGCTCCAGCACAGCCGGCGCCACCAGATCATCGTAGAACACCACATCGGCGGCGCTGAGCGCGCGCTGCGCCGCGATGGTGAGCAGATCGGGATCGCCGGGGCCACCGCCGACGATATGCACCACGCCGGCAATCTCTGCCTGCGGGCGGTTCAGTTCGCGCAGCATGGTCTCGCGCGCGGCCGTGAGGCGGCCTTCCAGGGCCTGGGCCGCCGCCGGGCCATCGAACACGCGGCGCCAGAAGGCGCGGCGGGCTTCCGCATCGGGCAACATGCGGCTGACGCTGGAGCGGAAATCCCCGGCCAGTTTCGCCAGATCGCCAAGCCGGCTCGGCAGCATCGCCTCGATTTCGGCGCGCAGCCGGCTGGCCAGCATCGGCGCGCTGCCATCGGTGGCGATGCCGACCGTGATATCGCCCCGGCGCACGATGGCCGGCACGGTGAAATCGGACAGGTCGGCACGGTCCACCACATTGATCAGCAGGCCGCGCGCCTTTGCGGCGGCAGCTACCTGCTCATCTATATTGGGATCGGCACTGATAACGATCAGGAAGCCTTCCAGCGCCACCGGCGAGAAGGTTTCGGCGCGGTGCCGGATCGCCCCTTGAGCGACAAGACCAGCCAGTTCGGCATTGAGCGCGGGTGCCAGCACGGTCAGCACGGCCTCGGCATCGCGCAGCAGCCGCACCTTGCGGGCGGCATTCTCCCCGCCGCCGACGACCAGGACCGGCCGTTGGCGCAGAGTGAGGAAGGCGGGGAAGGAAGACATGGGGCAGCTCCAGGGGCGGCATCGCGCGGGAACGCCTGGATCGACATTCCCCGCTAGCAGTCTGTGCCAGGGAATATTTTACACGCACATATCATAGTCAAGCATGTTTCACATAATTGAGTTCAGTTTTATATTATTTCACATTCCTTATATGATAAAATAAACTAACTTGTTGATTTACCTACTTTGAAGTGGCAACGAACACCCCATCCCAGTTGGCGCCCGGCGGGCTGGCGCGGTACTCCCCGATCCGCTCCAGATAGAGGTCATAGAGGTCCTCCAGTTCAGGGTTGGCCTGGGCCCGTGCCCGGGCCGCTGCCTCCGCCGCATCCCAATCCTGGCCGCGATAGGCCGCCAGCATGGCGCTGTGGTCGGCCTGCAATTGCTGGAAGTCCGGGCTGGCCGCCTTGGCGGCATCGCCGAGCAGGGCGAAGATGCGCACCGCCTCGGTCTTGCCCTTCACCGCGATCAGATCCAGTTCCAGCATCGCCCAGTCCGAGGCCTGATCCTTGGTCGCCTCGCCGACCACGATGCCGACGCCATAGGTCTTGGACTGGCCTTCAAGCCGCGAGGCCAGGTTCACGGCATCACCCAGCACGGAATAATCATAACGCTGCTTGGCCCCCATATTGCCGACCACGCATTCGCCGGTATTGAGGCCGACACCAATATTGATCGGCACGAAGGGCTTCGACGCCTCCTTGGCCTCGGCCTCCAGCGTGGCATTGAGCTGCTGGAGGCGCTCGAACATGCGTAGGGCCGCGGCGCAAGCATGGTCGGCATGTTGCGCATCATCCAGCGGCGCATTCCAGAATGCCATGATGCAATCGCCCATGTATTTGTCGATGGTGCCGTGGCGATTCAGGATCACATTGGTCATCGGCGTCAGGAAGCGGTTGATCAGCTTGGTCAGCCCTTGCGGATTGCCCTTGTACTGCTCTGAAACCGCCGTGAAGCCACGGATATCGCAGAACAGGAAGGTCATGACGCGGGTTTCGCCGCCCAGCTTGACGCGCTCAGGATGAGCGGCGAGCTGTTCCACCAGATCGGGCGACACATAGCGCGAGAACACGCCGCGCACTTGGCGCTTCTCGGCTTCGGTGCGCATGTAGCCGACCAGCGAACCGGAAAGATAGACCAGGAAGCCGGCGAGGCTCGGCGTCACCGGATCAATCAGCAGGGTATGGACGCTGTAGCCATACCAGGAAAGCCCGAAGGCGAGCAGGATGGCGCCGCCGCCAAACAGGGCCGTACCGACCGCGCCGCCGCGCGCCAGAAGTATGATCAAACCGATGCCCAGCACGATGGTGAACACCCATTCCAGGCCTTCCGACCAATCCGGCCGTTGCAGGTAATGGCCAAGCAGCACCTGCTCGATGGCCTGGGCATGGGCCTCCACACCCGGCATCACCGGATTGATCGGCGACGGCCGGATATCGCGCAGGCCAGCCGCCGAGGTGCCGATCAGCACGATATTGCCTTCCACCAGGGCAGGATCGAATTCGCCGTCCAGCAGTTTCCAGGCCGAGAGATAGCGTTTCGGTTCCGGCAGGGTGAAATGAATCAGAATCTGACCATCGGCAGTGGTCGGCACCACATAATTGCCGATCTTGATGTTGTTGATGCCGGTGGCGGCCCCCAAGGCAGTCTCGCCGCTGGCACCGGAAGATTTCACAACATAGCTGCGGGCATTCTGCGCCACGCGCAGCGACTCGGCGACGATGCTGGGCAGCAGCTGGCCGTTAAGCTGGAACAGCAGCGGCACGGAGCGCACCACCAGATCGCGGCCGGGATGGAAGTTGAACGAGCCGTTGCCGGCGGCGGCGGCCTCGAAGGCCGGCAGGGTCGGCACGGTGCCGTGGAAATCACCCTGCAGGAATGGGCGCGGATTGTCGCCGGCAGTGGCAAAACCCGCGCGCAATCTGGGCTTTCGGTCATTCTTCTCCTCGGTGAGGACAAAGCCGGTGACGGCATTCTTGGCCTGGCCGAGAATATCGGCGAGCATGGCGTCATGGTCCGGCAGATCGGCCAGGCGCTGGGTGATATCCTCCGCGCCGGTGATCTTTTCCCACAGCTTCGCCACCTGAGCCGGTGAAGTACGGTCGGGTTCCGCGAACACGATATCGAACACGATGGCGGCAGCGCCGGCATTGGCAAGCTGGGCCACCATCTCGGCCACCACCGGGCGCGGCCACGGCCATTGCAGGCCGCTCTTCTCCAGGCTCTCGTCGTCGATATCGATCACCCGTACCGGCGCCTCCTGGAATGGCCTGGGCGCAATGCGCTGGTAATAATCGAACACGATTGTGCGGAAATCTGACAGCAGCCCAGCCGGATCCAGCCCGCGCAGGCCTAATGCCGCCAGGAGAACCAGGGTCGGCACATAAACACTGGCTTGCCTGAACCACTTCATCTTTGCCCCCGACCCTTGCCGCCTTTTTATGGGGTTTTCCACAGCATCGTGAAATCACCCTAAATTCGCGGATAACCAATACGAACCCACTTCGCAACGAAGAAGAAATTGCTTATTCTGAGCTTGGTTGCAAGCAGCGTATAACAAGTAGTGCTTCAGGGAAGCTCCAGACGTGTCGCCTCACAAGAAAAAAACTTCGCGCCGCCTCGCCATGTCTGCGCTCGCCTTGATCGGCAGCCTGCTTTGCGCAGAGCCGGCAACAGCACAGCAGCAGATCAACTACTCACCGGAATACGATGCCGCCTTCAAGGCGATGCTCAGTGATCCCGGCAATCTCGACAAGACATTCGCCTTCGCTGGTGAAGCGATCAAGGCCGGCGATCTTGAAGGCGCGGTGGCGGCACTGGAGCGCATGCTGTTCATCAACCCGAATCTGCCGCGCATCCAGCTCGAACTCGGCGCGCTGTATTTCCGCCTCGGTTCATACGAAGCCGCGCGCGCCTACTTCCTCACCGTGAAGGATGATCCCAACGCGCCGGCGGAAGTGAAAACCAAGGTGGATAGCTTCCTCGCCGAAATCGACAACCGCCAGAAGCGGCATAAATGGTCGGGGTCGGTTTTCGCCGGCGTGCGCTGGCAATCCAATGCCAATACCGCTTCCGCCGATGGCGTGGTGTCGGTGCAGGGCGTTGCCTCAACGCTGGATTCGCAGTTCACACAAAAGAAGGACTGGAATGCCTTCGCGGCGGTCAGCGCCAAGCATACCTACCAGATGGACCAGGCGCTGCCCGATACCTGGGATACCTCGATCACCACCTTCGGCTCGCGCCAGGCGGCGCAGAAGACCGTGGACGTGTCGCTGGGCGAAATCACCACCGGCCCCAGCCTGAAGATTTTCCCCGGCAATGATTACGATCTCACCTTCCGCCCCTATGGCCTGATCACCTATGTGGCCATCGACGATGTGCGCGACTTTTTCTCGCCCGGTGCCGGCGCCTCGCTGACTGCGACACTCAATCCGCTGACGCTCGCGGAGCTGACCACGGAATGGCGCGACAAGCGTTACCGCAACAGCTTCAAGAGCCCGAGCAAAAGCGACCGCGACGGCCTGGAACGCGCGCTACGCGCCCGCATCGTGCGGGTGATCAGCGAAGATCTCAGCATCAATCTCGGTGGCAGCCTGACCAAGCAGGAAACCCAGGCCGATGCCCAGGGCAGCTTTGAATATTCCTGGAGCTTTGGCGCGGCGTGGAATTTCGACTCGCCGATCGACAAGACGATGCCGCGCTGGACACTGATCGGCAGCGTCACCCGCGCCTTCACGCCCTATGAAACCCAGGATGCCACCATCGACCCGAACATTACCCGGTTCGACAAGGATTGGCGCTTCTCGGTGACACAGGCGATACCGATCAACAAGGACTGGACGGTGATCGCCATGGCGGCCCGCACCATCCGCTCATCGTCGCTGCCAAACTACCAGTATACCAACAACGCCATGACGCTCGGCGTCAGCTACCGTTTCTAGGAGCACAAGCCATGACCGCACGCCGCACGACCCGCGCCGCCGCCCTGGCCGTTCTTCCCGCCCTGGCCCTCTTCGCCTTGCATCCCGCCCTTGCCGCCTCCGAACCCATCGGCGTGGCGGCAGCGGTGAACCCCGATGCCGCCGGCACCCCGCCGCAGATGCAGAAGCGCCTGATCGAAGTCGGCACCAACATGCTGAAGGACGAGAAGGTGGAGACCGGCCCGAACGGCCAGGTGCAGTTGCTGTTCAACGACGGCAGCGCCATTTCCATTGGCCCGAACAGCGAGATGGTGCTGGATACCTTTGTCTATGATCCGGCCAAGGGCACCGGGCAGATGGCGGTTTCGGTGGCCAAGGGCACCTTCCGCTTCATCGGCGGCAAGATTTCCAAGGAAAACCCGGTGCAGATCAAGGCCGGCAGCGCCACCATGGGCATCCGTGGCGGCGTGGTCGTCATTCAGGCCATACAAAACGTCCCGCCGAACGCCTCGCCGTCGGCCCCCCCGTCATCGGTTCCCCCATCGATCTCATCCACCGCCACCTTCGTGTATGGTAACCAGCTAAGCGTGACCCAGGGCGGCACCACGCAGGTCACTTCGGTGCCAGGCACCGCGATCTTCGTGCCGCCTGCCGGTCCGCCGGAACCGCCGCAGATTGTGACCGCGCAGCAGATGCGCCAGACCAATGCCCAGACCACCAAGCAAAGCAGTTCCAGCAGCAGTAGTGGTGGCGGCGGCAACGACAGTGGCGGCGGCTCGACCGGCGGCGGCAGTATCGAGGCCGGGTTGTCCAGTTCCGGCGTCTCGCAGCAAAACTCCGCCAATTCGCCATCGTCGATGTCGACGATATCGCCGGCGCCCCAGGTGCAGCAGCAGCAGAGTTCCAATCCTGCGCCGCAGCAATCCAGCAGCACGGAACAGGCCAGCAAGTCGGTCAGCAGCAGCCAGAATCAGAGCCAGAACCAGCAGGCGACGAACACCAATCAGCCGGTGATCACGCAATTGCCCGGTCGGATCGGTCGCTTCCTGTATGACAATGGCAGCACGGCGGAGATTTTCTCCAGCACCAACACCACCACCGGCAACGCCACGGTGAACCCGACCTATAATCAGAGCCTCAATAGCGGCAGTTTCCGGCTCTATGCCGCCAACCAGAGCGCATCCACGTCGCTGCAGGCAACTATCGGGTCCACGCCCATCGGCACGGGCACCACGCTGACTCTGCCGATCAACACCTACGATTCCGCCTTCAGCCTTTCCGTCTCCAACTCGCCGTACGGCTCTATCAACGGCAGCGGCTACGTCAGCACGGACCGCGACTTCTTCTATTACTCGCTGCAGAGCCAGTTCGCCTCCACCACCAAGCTGGTGACGTTCGGCGGCACGCCGACCACCACCGCCAATTTCAAGCATAGTGGCTACAGCACCTATACCCTGCTGAACGGCGTGAACAGCGTGGCGCTATTGAGTTCGGAGTTGAACAGCACCGCAGCTGCCACCAGCGCCCAGGTGTCGAAGCTCTACTCGAATCATTCCAACAACATGCAGCCCAGCGGCATGACCGGCGCGCTCGCCACCAACCTGCAGGCGACGATTTCGATTTCCGGCCAAGGCGCCAGCCAGGCTTCGATGCTTTCGGGCATGACCGGTGTATTCGCCAACGATACCGCCCAGAACGACGTGGTGCTGACCGGTGGCTTGAACGGCTCCTATCGCGCGAATGCCACAAGCAACCTGCGCAATTATACCTCCAGCGTCAGCAGCGCCGCCGCAGGCAGCAATGGCTCCTCGGTGTTCGGCGCCACTGGCGAATATCTGGTGCTGACGCCCGACAGCCTCTACCTCGACACCGATACCGAGGCCGTTACCCGCACCATGAAGATCGGCGTTTCCTCGCTGGCCGGCACCACGCCAGTGGTGGACGATTATTTCTTCATGAACGGTGCCACACGCACCAGCAATCCCAGCATTGTCACCAGCCCGAACCGCAGCAGCCGCACCCTGCAAGGCTATGCCTCCGGTATGCTGGAACGCGCCGGGCAGACCGATCAGATCCTCTACACCAAGGATCATCTTCCGACGAACGTGTCGCTGACCACCAATGCCACCAGCAATCAGGCAAGCGCCAGCTTCGTCCTGCGTGGCAGCACGCAGGATTTCACGATTGAATTCGGCGATGTGAATGCCGGTCTCAACGACAGCGTTTCGCGTTCCTCCTTCATCAACGACAGCCTCTATGCCGCGCGCGAATCCTATGCCCGCACCAGCAAGGTTGATTCCACGTCGGTGCAGAGCGCGCAGAATTTCCTGGCTTCCTCCGCGCTGGCCAGCGTAAACAGCAGCTTTGTCAGCTCCGGCAACGCATTCTGTTCCACCTGCACCGACCTATCCTGGGGCTGGTGGCTCAGCAACATGCAGGAAGCCAGTGCCGGGCCGAATGACCGCGTGCATATGGGCACCTTCGTCACCGGCCTGCTGCCGGCGACCAACGCCATCCAGCAGACCGGCACCGCCACCTTCCGCGGCCAGGCACTCGGCAGCGTGACCAGCGGCACCAACCGCTACCTCACCCTGGGCAACTATCTCCAGACCTGGAACTTCGCCAGCAAGACCGGCCAGATCTACATCACCAATTTCGACGGCTATAATTTCGTCGGTTCGGCCTCCACTCCGAGCAATGACCGTGACTTCAATGCCAACCTGACGCAGCTGTACGGCACTGGAATCAGCGGCGCGGTTTCCGCCTCCTTCTTCAGTGACGGTTTGGGCAATAACGCCAAGTATGTCGGTGGCGAATTCACCCTGACCGGCACCGGCTATCAGGCCATCGGCACCGTTGCGGCTTCCAGCAACACCACGTCCACA
Organism: Ferrovibrio sp.; assembly: GCF_965278975.1. Classification (GTDB taxonomy): domain Bacteria; phylum Pseudomonadota; class Alphaproteobacteria; order Ferrovibrionales; family Ferrovibrionaceae; genus Ferrovibrio. The sequence continues at coordinate 2,192,339 of NZ_OZ257126.1, read as the reverse complement.
GGCTTCCTTGGCCGCTTCCTGCGCTCCGACCCGACCAACAGCATCAATGCATTCACCGGCTTCAACAATTCCACTTTGCGTGCCACAGCGGTGAGCACCTATAACAACGCCAATATCACCTTCACCCGGCTGGATCAGACCTGGATGAAGGCCGCCACCACCGAGGGCGATCTGTATTTCTATGCCGTGCCGGCGAGCAGCAGCTATTCCGCCGGTGCCGGCACCGTGATTTCGCCCTACGGCCAGCAGGCCGGCACGGTGTATTACGCCGCTGATCAATCCTTCTTCTTCGCCGGCTTGCGCGACAGCCTGGACAATACCGCCCGCACTGTGGTGTTCGGCGGCAACCCGACGCCACGCGTGGATTTCCCCACCACCGGTCTGGCGGCCTACAATATGGGCCAGGGCAACAACCCGGTGCCCTTCGCCAACACCGCGATCAGCTTTACCGGCAATGCAAATCTGTCGAACGTCCGCGAGGTTTCGCCGCTTTACGCGGCCTTCTCCAATAACCTCACTTATGCCGGCACCAGTTCCTCGCCGATCCGCGCGGTGCATACCCAGGCCTCCATTGGCATCTACGGCCAGGGCGCCAGTCAGCAATCTTTCCTGGTCGCGGAAACCGGCAATTTCGTCGAGGAAGCGGCGAATAACGACGTGGCGCTGACCGGCGGCATGCGCGGCTCGATCCGCTACAGCGACACCGACACCACCACCCGGCTGGTCAGCAATGTGACCAGCGCCGATGCTGATACCCGCAACGCCATCTACGGTTCCAATGCCGATCATATGGTGCTGACCCCGGATGCCACGGTAAATAACACCGTCGACAGCACCATCGACCGCGAGACCGCCCTGGCCTTCAATCAGCCGCATACCAACCTGACCGGCAGCAGCTACAACTTCTTCGAAGTGGCGAACCGGCAGACCACTTATAACGGCACGCTTTCCAACCCGGGGCGCAACGACCTGACGCTGAACGGCTATGCCGGCGGCCTGATGGAAGTGAGCCCGCTGGGCAATGGCACGGTTTCCGGCACCGACCGTGTGCTGGTGAACCAGAGCGGCACCGCCGCCGACGTGACGATCCAGACCAGCGCCACCAACAACCGCGTTTCCAGCAGCTTCGCCCTCGGCGATGTGCTGAACGGCACCAGCACCAACAGCTACCTGGTCAAGATGGGGTCGATTACCGGCACATCCAACGGCTCGTCGGCCTTCATCAACGACAATATCTTTGCCGCCCGCGACGTTTCCGGCGCCACCGACAACACCTTTAACGGCGGCGCCGGCGTGAATGGCGGCACTTCGGTGAGCGTGGACCAGCGCGGCATCATGGTGACCAGCACCCTGGCCTCGGTGAGCAGCAGCGCCATACCGAATGACGTGACGCTGTGCAGCTGCGAATATCTGAAATGGGGCTGGTGGATCACCGATATCCGCCACAATACCGGCGACACCATCAACGAGCGCGACCGCGTGCATCTGGCCACCTGGGTCGCCGGCGTACTGCCAAACGTCGCCGAAGTGCCGACCACTGGCACCGCCAGCTACACCGGCAACGTGATCGGCAACGTGAACAACAACGGCTCCCGCTACGTCGCCATCGGCAACTATACGCAAAGCTGGAACTTCGCCACCAAGGGCGGTACTACCACAATCACCAGTTTCGACAATCTGGCCAATATCACCGGCGCGCTCAACTCGGCCAACGGCCGTGACTTCAACGGCAGCCTGAGCGGCACCGGCATCACCGGACAGCTTGCGGGTTCGTTCTTCAAGGGCGGCACCGATCCGGTGAAGGCGGCGGCGGGCAACTTCACACTGACCGGCACCAACTACCAGGCCGCCGGCACCTTCGCCGCACAGAAGCCGTAAGTCAGATTACTCCAACCGCCCCGAACCATCGGGGTGGTTGGAGAATTAAAGCCGCCCTCCTAGAGCCTGGCTGCCGCAGCCTTGCTGGCCGCCATGCGCTTTTCCAGCATGGGTGCCATCGCGCCGCGCATCCTGCCCAGTACGGCTTCGCCAGCGCCCTCGGGTGAACCGGCATTGAACGGCGGCGCCGGATCATACTCGATCGAAAGCTGGATCGCCTTGGCGACATCCTCGCCCAGCATCTCGGCCACCAGCTTGAGCGCGAAATCGATCCCGGCGGTGACGCCGCCGCCGGTGACGCGGTTGCGATCCACCACATAGCGCGCCTGCACCGGCTTGGCGCCGAACATCGCCAACTGGTCATGCGATGCCCAATGGGTGGTGGCCTTGTAGCCTTTCAGCAGACCGGCGGCGCCGAGCACCAGGGCGCCGGTGCAGACAGAGGTGATCCAGCGCGCGCCATCGGCCTGGCGGCGCAGGAATTCCAGCACCTCGTCATCCAGCATCAGATCGATCTGCCCCGGGCCGCCCGGCACGCAGATCACATCCAGTTGCGGCGAGTCCTGCAGCGTCATGCTCGGCAGCATGCGCAAGCCACGGTCATCGCGCACCGGATCGAGCGTCTTCCACAGCAGATGCACAGTGGCGCCCGGCGTGCGGGCGAATACCTCGAAAGGCCCGGTGAGATCGAGTTGCGTCAGGTTGGGAAACAGCAGCAGGCCGATCTGCATGGCACTCTCCTTCGGACTATCAGGCCGTCAGGCCGGTTTAGCTTGCACTGGCCGCTCGGCAAAGATGCGCCGCAGCGTGTCGCGGATATCGCGCACCTCGGCGCCGTGCAGCAGGCCACGCGCCTGCATTTCGGCATGGGCACGACGCAGGTTGTAGAACGGGATCGCCGGATAGAGATGATGCTCGATATGATAATTAACCTGATGCGGAAACATCAGCCAGATCAGCCAGGCCGGCCCGGTATTGCTGCGCGCCGCCAGCAGCGGCGACGCCGTGTCGCTCACCGCGCCATGCTCACAGATGGCGCGCAGCCGCAGCAAAGCCTGCAGCAGCGTCACCAGGGGCAGCAGCCATAGCACCAGGTATTCGACCAGATAGCCGCCGGCATAGGCTGCAATGGGTGCGGCAACATGAAATCCCACCACCCACCAGCGGTCGATGCGCGCGGCCCGGCGCAGTTCCGGTGCCGTATCATCCAGCGGGCGGTTGACGGCAGCGGCATCGTCGTTGATCGCCGGGGCGCCGAAGAAATAGGCGTAAGTCTTGGGTGCTGTGGCGCCAGTAAGATCGCGCAGCAGTTTCTTCACCAGATAGGCACGACCGCGCGGATAGCCACCATGCAGCGGAATATCAGGGTCGCGGGCTTCGTAGAGATGATTGTGGTGCAGGCGGTGCACCACGCGGTAGGTGCGCATCGATATGCCGACCGGTATGGCCACCAGGCAGCCGACCAGATCGTTGAGCCAGCGCTGCGCGAACAGGCGGTAATGCGCGGCATCATGTGCCAGCACGAAACAGGCCTGCTGGCGCGAGCAGATCACGATCAGCAGCGGCGCCACTACCCAGGGAGTCCACCAGATCAGGCAGGCGGCAATCGCCAAGGCCAGCACGCCAACCGTCTCGATCACGCCCAGCATAGCGGGCCAGAAGGCAAGCTGGTAGAGCCGCTTCAGCACCTCCGGCGGCAGGCCGGCGGCGCGGCGGCCATCGGCACGGAACTCCCTGCCTTGTTCGGTTTCCCTCGGCGTTTCCATCCGCCAAGAATAGCCAGCACCAGGGTAGCGCGGAAGCCCCTCAGGCCAATGCGCCAGTCAGGCTGGCCCAATACGCCAGCGTGGCCGCGCCAGCATCACCAGATCGCCGGCCTGGTCGCGCAATTCGACACAGCCCTGCACATCCTGCGGTTTCGACCAATCCTGGTCTTCTATCCGGCAGTCGGCAGTGATCGGTCCGCGCGCCTTCTTGATGAACTCGCTGTCCATGCCGGTAACGATCCAGCGGCCCTGCTTTGGCTGGCCGGTACTCATCGCCAGATTGGCCGTGGTCTCGGCCAGCGTGATCAGCGCCGTGGCATGGATTGAGCGCAAATGGTTGCGCACGCCGCGGCGGTCGGCCAACCGCATGCGGGCGCGGCCCGGTTCCAGGCTCAGCACATCGGGCCGGATCGTCGCGGCATAAGGCACGACAAAGCCGAGCATACGGCCAAAGAGATAGCGGCCGCCCGGCAGGCGGCAGAAACGGTGCCATTGCGTCATCAGCGGCGCGGCCATGTCATTTGCTCCTGGGCATGGTGAGGGCGGCAACCGCGAGGTCGCCGAGATGCTGGATCGCCTGGGCCGGTGTTTCCTTGGCCTGGCCATCGAGCCAAAGCCGCAGCCAGAGCTGTGCCGGACCGATCAATTGTGCCAGCAGGATTTCCGCCGGCATCTGGGTGAGCAAAGCCGCACCCTGGGCCTGGCGGAACAGCACGCCAAGCTGGCCATGGAAGGCGCGCGTGCCGGCGCGGATATCGGCATCCGCCTTGGCCAGCGCACCGGCGCGGCGCGCGGTGGCGAGAAACGCTGCCTCGGCGCGATGCTGCGTCGCCCAGCCGATATGCCCGGTAACACAGGCGCGGATCAGGCCGGCGGCATCGCCGCGAGTCTTGGCCAATGCCGCAAGCAAGGCTTCGCGTGAGGCCGTCAGGCAATCGGCATAGAGCGCGGCGGCGATGCCTTCGCGGTCGCCGAAGAAGTGATAGATGCTGCCCGTGCTGGCGCCCGCAGCTTCGCGGATCATCTCGATGGTGGTGCCTTGCAGACCATGGCGCGAGAAACAGCCAAGGGCCGCGGCGAGAATACGCCCGCGCGTGATTTCGCCGCGCGGTGGCTTCGGCAGCGCCTTGGGCAGAGGTTTCGGTCGAAGGGCAAGAGCGGATTTGGCCATGGCCGGACTATATGCCATTTAGAATATTTTTCTAGAATAATATTTTAATTACCATAAGACGGCTGATTTCCGCTGGCGCCGCCCCATCATCGGGTCCAGACTGCCGGGAAACGTCTCGCCCCGCCGGCAGCAGGAGGAATGTCATGCTGTTTGCCAATGCTTTCACGCGTCGCCTCGGCCTCGATCACCCTCTGGTGCAGGCACCGATGGCCGGCGAAACCTCCACCGTGCCGCTCAGCCTGGAAGCCAGCAAGGCAGGCGCTCTTGGTTCGCTCGGCGCGGCGTATTTCCCGCCGGCCAAGCTGCGCGAGTCGATTCGCGCCATGCGTGCCGGCACCAGCCGCAGCTTCGCGGTGAACCTGTTCATCCCCGTGCCCTGGGGCCGCGATCCGGCACGCGAAGCCGCCTATGCCGCCGAGATCGCGCGGGCACATCAGGCACTCGGCCTGGAGCCACCGCAGCCGCCGGCACAGATCGAGGAAAGCTTCGAGGCGCAGATGCAGGTGGTGCTGGAGGAAGCGCCGCCGGTTTTCAGTTCCACCTTCGGTGCGCCGGATGCGGAACTGGTGAACGCGCTGCATCAGCGCAATGTCTATGTGATCGGCACCGCGACGACCGTGGCGGAAGCCCTGGTACTGAAGCAGCGCGGCGCAGACGCCATCATTGCACAGGGCTCGGAAGCCGGCGGCCATCGCGGCAGTTTCCTCAAGCCATTTGGCCAGTCGATGATCGGCACCATGGCCCTGGTGCCGCAGATTGTTGATGCCACCGGCCTGCCGGTGCTGGCGGCGGGCGGCATCGGTGATGGCCGTGGCGTGGCCGCCGCCCTCTGCCTGGGCGCCAGCGCCGCAGCCCTGGGCACGGCGTTTCTATTGTCGCCGGAAAGCGGCGCCAGCGCCGCCTACCGCGCAGTACTGGGCAGCCCGGCACAGACCGAAACCACCATCACCCGGGCCTTTTCCGGCCGCCCGGCACGCGGCCTGCGCAATGATTTCCTGGAACGCCTGGAAGGCCGCGAGGACATCATCCCGGATTACCCGATCCCCAATGCCTGGAGCCGGCCAATGCGCCAGGCGGCAGCGCGCCAGGGCGAGGCCGGTTATCTCTCGCTATGGGCCGGACAGGCCGCCGCCATGACACGGGCCGAGCCTGTAGCCGCGATTATCAGCCGCGTGATGGTGCAGGCGCGCGCCGTGCTGGGCGAGCCTTGATGCCGGGCCTCTTCGTTGCTAGGTCCTGAGCATGGGACCGTTGGAGACTTACCGCGCCAAGCTGGCGGCGGGCGAATTGCAGGGTGACGAGGCGCAGGAGCTTGCCGCCGAGAAGCTTGAACTGCTGAGCCGCCGGTTGGCGCATTACACACCCGGCCAGGGTGATGAAGGCTGGCTGCAACGCCTGAGCTTCGGCCGCAAGCGCGAGCCGGCACCCCAGGGCCTCTACATCTTCGGCGAAGTCGGGCGCGGCAAATCCATGCTGATGGATCTGTTCTTTGCCACGGCGCCGGTGGCGAAGAAACGCCGGGTGCATTTCCACGCCTTCATGCAGGAAGTGCATGCCGCGATCTTTCGTTACCGCAATCTGCCGGAAGACACGCCCGAGAAGAAAAAGGGCGGCGACGATCCGATCAAGCCGGTAGCCAAGGCCATCGCCGAGCAGGCTTGGCTGCTCTGTTTCGATGAATTGCAGGTCAGCGATGTGGCCGACGCCATGATCCTGGGTCGGCTGTTTCAGAAGCTGTTCGACCGTGGCGTGGTGGTGGTGGCGACATCCAACCGCGCGCCGGATGACCTCTATCTCAACGGCCTCAACCGGCCGCTTTTCACGCCCTTCATCGCCTTGTTCAAGGAAAAGCTGGACGTGCTGCAGCTTGCCGCCGCGCGCGATTACCGGCTGCAACGGCTTTCCGGCGCCAAAGTGTGGCATAGCCCGCTGGGTGCTGCATCCGATGCCGCCCTGGCGCGCGCCTTCGCACTGCTGACCGATGACGATGCCGGCGAGCCGGCGGATATCGAATTGCTCGGCCGCAAGCTGCATGTGCCGCGCCAGGCGCGCGGTGTCGCCTGGTTCAGCTTTGCCGAATTATGCGAAAGCCCGCTCGGGCCGGCGGACTTCCTCGCCATCGCGCGCGGTTTTCATTCGGTGATCCTGGGCGGTATCCCGGAATTGGGGCCGGACAAGCGCAACGAGGCCAAGCGTTTCGTGACGCTGGTCGATGCGCTCTATGAAGCCAAAGTGAAGTTGATCGCCTCGGCTGCGGCGCCGCCGGAAACACTGTATCCGAGCGGGGATGGCGCTTTTGAATTCCAGCGCTGCGTCAGCCGCCTGAACGAGATGCAGAGCGACGATTACCGCGCCCAACGCCACATCACAGCTTAAAAAACGGATTAGTTCGGCAGCAAAAGATCACGCGCGCCTTCGGTGCGGGCATCGTTCAGCATCGTGTCGGAAAGCTTGGCGCCGGTGAAACGGCCATCGGTCAGGTCGGCACCGGTGAGATTGGCCTGGGTCAGATCGGCATCGCGCAGATCGGCACCCACCAGGCTGACGCCGGACAGATTGGCACCAATCAGTTTCACCTGCTTCAGCTTGGCGGCGCTCAAGTTGGTGCGGGCAACGCGGCCGGCACGGGCCTCATCGCGGATCGCCGAGAGATTCGACGGGGACATATCGGCGCCATCCAGCACCGCGCGGCTCAAGTTCGCACCGCGCAGATTGGCCTTGCGCAGATCGGCCTTGCGCAGATCGGCGAAATTCAACCGGGCCAGGGCCAGATTGGCGCTGGCCAGCAAAGTTTCAGCAAAGCAGGCACGCTCCAGCAGCGCACCCATCAGGTTGACGCCGGAAAGGTTCATGCCACGGAAATCGAAATCGGAGAGATCGGCCCGCTCGCCCTCGCGGCCTTCGCTCATCACCCAGGCGGCATGGCGTTCCAGCAGCGCCGACAATTGCTCGCGGCCGTGGCGCGACACGGCGGCGAACACCGCTTCGGCGAATTCCGGCAGGCTGCGCATCGCCTGATCCAGGATGGCGCCACGCATGTCGGCACCGGTGAAATTGGCGCCATCCACCGAGGCACCAGCCAGGTTGGCACCAGATAGATTGGCGCCACTGAAATCGGAACCGGCGAGATTGGCTTCATTCAGCCGCGCCGAAACAAGCTGCGCCTTGCGCAGATCGGCACCGGCAAGATCGGCCTTGCCGAGATTGGCATCGGCGAAATCAGCATGCAGCGCGAAAGCCTTGCCCAGGCTGGCACCGGCCAGATCAGCACGCTGCGCCGAGGCGCCGGAAAGATCGAGCGGGCGGCGTTGCGCCGAGGCATCGGTAAGGCGGCCTTCGGAATCATAGACCGGCGCCACCGCGTCGCCACCATCGATCTCGGCGAAATTGGCATCATTCAGGCCAGCGGCACGCAGGCAGGCACCGCGCAGATCGGCCCAGCGCAGATCGGCGCCATCAAGTGTTGCATTGCGGAAATCGGAACCGGCACATTTGGAAAGCGACAACCGCGTGCCATCGAGCCGGGCGCGATGCAACCGCGCGCCGGTCAGATCGGCCTGGGCGAGATTGGCACCGGAAAGGTCGGCGTCGGACAGATCGGTATAGGAGAGCTTCGCCGGCTTGGCATCGCTGCGTCCCGCCAGATGTGCCTCATGCTCCCGCATCACCTCACGGAGGCGTTCCTGGCTCATCTTAGCCAGCTGTCGGGGAGCATCTTTCAGAAGATTCGGCATACCAACGTCAACGCTTGCTGTGACACCATATTACGCTGTGGTATGGGGCGCCGCAGCAAAAATAAACCCAAATGTGACCAAAGCAGCAGCGCCCACCCTTATGGTTGCTCCCGCCCGGTCACCCTACCTGATTACGTGCAAAACCCGTGCTTCAGCCCCGGCGCTCCACCATCTTCTGTTTGATTTCACCGATTGCCTTGGCCGGATTCAGGCCCTTGGGGCAGGTATCGGTGCAATTCATGATGGTATGGCACCGGTAGAGCCGGAACGGATCTTCCAGATTATCGAGGCGTTCGCCGGTCATCTCATCACGGCTGTCGACGATCCAGCGATGCGCCTGCAGCAGAACGGCCGGGCCGAGATAGCGGTCGGAATTCCACCAATAGCTCGGGCAGGAGGTGGAGCAGCAGGCGCAGAGGATGCACTCATAGAGACCATCCAGCTTCTTGCGGTCCTCGGCCGATTGCAGGCGCTCGCGCGCCGGTGCGGGGCTCGCGGACTGCAGCCACGGCTTGATCGAGGCATACTGTGCGTAGAAGTTGGTGAGGTCGGGCACCAGATCCTTCACCACCGGCATATGCGGCAGCGGGTAAATCTTCACCTCGCCCTCCACTTCCTCGCAGGCTTTGGTGCAGGCCAGCGTGTTGCGGCCATCGATATTCATGGCGCAGGAACCGCACACACCTTCGCGGCAGGAGCGGCGGAAGGTGAGCGACGGATCGACCTCGTTCTTGATCTTGATCAGCGCGTCCAGAACCATCGGGCCGCAATCGTTCATATCGACAGTGTAGGTGTCGACACGCGGATTCTGGCCGTCATCGGGATTCCAGCGATAGACCTTGAAGGTCCGCAGGCGCTGCTCGTGATTGCCCTCGCTCTTGGGGGCGGGATGCGTCTTGCCTTGGGTGACGCGGGATTTGGTCGGCAGAGTGAAAGCAACCATTTGGGGCGGCCCTTCAGTAAACGCGCTTCTTGGGTTCGATATACTGGATCTCGTTGGTCAGCGTGTAGGTATGCACCGGCCGGAAGTCGATGTTCACCTTACCCTTGCTGTCCATCCAGCTCAGCGTGTGCTTCATCCAGTTTTCATCGTCGCGATCCGCGTAATCCTCGCGGGCATGGGCGCCACGGCTTTCCTTGCGGTTGGCGGCACCATGCATGGTCACCACCGCCTGGCCGATCAGGTTGTCCAGCTCCAGGGTTTCCACCAGATCGGAATTCCAGATCAGGCCACGGTCGCTGACGGCGATGTCCGGCATCTGGCGGTTCACGTCATCGATCAGCTTCACGCCTTCTTCCAGCACGTCGCCGGTACGGTACACGGCGCAGTTATTCTGCATCGTGCGCTGCATCTTGTCGCGGATCACCGCGGTCGGCGTAGCGCCCTTGGCATGGCGGAAGTGATCGAAGCGGGCCAGCGCATCATCGCCGGCATTCTTGATGTCGCGATGCTTGGCGCCCTTGTCCACCACCTTGGCGGCGCGGATGCCGGCAGCGCGGCCGAACACCACGAGATCGATCAGCGAATTGGAGCCGAGGCGGTTGGCGCCATGCACCGACACGCAAGCGGCTTCGCCAATCGCCATCAGGCCGGGTACCACGGTATCCGGGTTGCCATCCTTCAGGGTCAGCACTTCGCCATGATAATTGGTCGGGATGCCACCCATGTTGTAATGCACGGTGGGCAGCACCGGGATCGGCTGCTTGGTCACATCCACGCCAGCGAAGATCTTGGCGCTTTCCGAGATGCCGGGCAGGCGGTCTTCCAGCACCTTCGGATCAAGATGATCGAGATGCAGGAAGATGTGGTCCTTGTTCTTGCCGACGCCACGGCCCTCGCGGATTTCCATGGTCATGGCGCGGCTGACAACGTCGCGCGAGGCGAGGTCCTTGGCGGACGGTGCATAGCGTTCCATGAAACGCTCGCCGGCGGAATTCACCAGATAGCCGCCTTCGCCACGCGCACCCTCGGTGATCAGGCAGCCGGAGCCGTAGATGCCGGTGGGGTGGAACTGCACGAATTCCATGTCCTGGAGCGGCAGGCCGGCGCGCAGCACCATGCCGCCGCCGTCGCCAGTGCAGGTATGGGCCGAGGTGCAGGAGAAATAGGCGCGGCCATAGCCGCCGGTGGCCAGCACCACCGTATGGGCGCGGAAGCGGTGCATCGAGCCATCGGCCAGATTCCACGCCATCACGCCACGGCAGGCACCTTCATCGTCCATGATCAGGTCAAGGGCGAAATACTCGATGAAGAACTCGGTGTCATACTTCAGCGACTGCTGATACAGCGTGTGCAGGATGGCATGGCCGGTGCGGTCGGCCGCCGCGCAGGTACGCTGCGCCGGGCCCTTGCCGTATTCCCGGGTCATGCCGCCGAAGGCGCGCTGGTAGATCTTGCCTTCCTCGGTGCGCGAGAACGGCACGCCGAAATGCTCCAGCTCGATCACGGCGGGGACGGCCTCGCGGCACATGTATTCGATGGCATCCTGGTCGCCGAGCCAGTCCGACCCCTTCACGGTGTCGTACATATGCCAGCGCCAGTTATCCTCGCCCATATTGCCAAGCGCGGCGGAGATGCCGCCCTGTGCCGCCACGGTGTGGCTGCGGGTGGGAAAGACCTTGGAGATGCAAGCGGTCTTGAGGCCGGCAGCAGCCAGGCCCATGGTGGCGCGCAGACCGGCGCCGCCGGCGCCGACCACCACCACATCGTAGAAATGTTCGGTGACGTTATACGAGGCGGGCATGGCTCAGGCTCCGAAAAACAGCTTCAGGATCGACAGCGCGGAAAGCGCGCCGACCAGGAACACGGCGAAGGTGGTGCCAAGCTGAACCAGCAGCTTGGTGCCTTCGGTGTGGATGTAATCTTCGATCACCACCTGCAGGCCGAGCTTGAGATGCCAGAACACCGCCAGGACGCCGAGCAGGGCAACCACCGCCAGCAGCGGGTGCTTGAAGGCGGCGGCAACGGCGGCATGATCCGCCGTACCGAGCTTGAGGACCACGACGGCGAGGATCAGCACCAGCGGCACCAGGGCCACGGCGGTAACCCGCTGCAGCCACCAATGCTGCACGCCTTCCTTGGCCGAACCGAGGCCGCGCACGCTCTTGAGCGGACTGCGCATGGACTTGTTGTTGTTGCTCATGGCGCGCTCCTCACTTCCAGGCGTAGGCCAGGATCCAGGCCAGCAGGGTCAGCGCCACGGAGGCGATGATCACGATCCAGGCCGAGCGGGCGGCAACCGCCTTCTCGTAGCCATGGCCGAGGTCCCAGGCGAGATGCCGGATGCCATTGCACAGGTGGTAGAACAGCGCCCAGGTGAAGCCGAGCATGATCAGGCGGCCGAGCCAGGAGCCGAGCACCGCCTGCACCAGGGCGAAATAGCTGGGGCCGGCGGCGGCGGCGATCAGCCACCAGGCCAGCAGCAGGGTGCCGAGGCCGAGGCCGACACCGGTGATGCGGTGCAGGATCGAGGTGATCGCCGTGATCGGCAACCGGTAGACCTGCAGATGCGGAGAGAGCGGTCGTTCGATATTCGCCATTTCATGCCTTCGTGCTGGGGCGCGTGCCGGGGAGACCACAGGAGGCGGCCAGCCCAACACCCGGAAAGCTAGGGGAGGATTGTAGATTCCACCCCTGTCTAGTCAATGATTCCGGGGACTTCTTACTCCCCACCCCCCGCCTGCCGCAAGGGTAATAGGCGGATCGGGCCGGCCGGCCTATTTGCGCGGCATCAGCACCCAGTAATCGAGGTCCAGAACCACGTTTTCGAGGTATTTGCCCTCGGCGTCCTTGTCCGGGAAGCCCTCGGCCGGCCGGTCCTTGAGTGCCACGGTGCGGACCCGGAGCGCGCCGACATCGCCACGGCCATCGACACGGGCCTTGTCGAGGATTTCCGACCAGGCATAGACAGTGTGGCCGGCCTGGGTGGGATTGACATGGCGCCCGCCATTGATGGCAGCGACGAAAGCGCCGTTGCCCAGGCCATTGAAACTGAGCGAGCGGGCCAGCGAGATGATATGGCCGCCATAGATCAGGCGCCGGCCCTGCCCATTATTCGCCTGATTGGCGCGGTACTGGTCGAAATGCACCTTAGCGGTGTTCTGGTACAGCCGCGTGGCAAGCTGATGCTCGGCCTCCTCGATGGTCATGCCATCGACATGGTCGATCTTCTCGCCCACGGCATAATCCTCCCAGCCATGCGGGCTGCCGGCCAGCGTCCAGTCATACTGGGTGAAATCCATGCCGGCGGGGATGCGCAGCTGGTCGGCCCGCACCGCACTGGCCGGCTGCGGCACGCGCTCGGCGGCCAGCGGGGCATTTTCATCACGCTTGCGCACCATCACCCAGCGCACATAATCGAGCACCAGTTCGTCACCGTCCTTGTAGCCCTGGCTGCGGACATAGACGACACCGCTCTTGCGGTTGGAATTCTCCTTGATGCCGATGATGCGGCTGACCGCCGAGAGCGAGTCGCCGGGATAGACCGGGCTGAGCCAGCGGCATTCGGCATAGCCGAGATTGGCCACCGCGTTGAGCGAGATATCGGGCACGGTCTTGCCGAACACGACATGGAAGGTGAGCAGATCATCCACCGGGGCGCGCTTGAGGCCGAGCTTGCGCGAGAAACTATCGGCGGACGGCACCGGGAAACGGCTGCCATAGAGCGCGGTATAGAGTGCCACATCGCCCCAGCCGACGGTGCGCGGCGTGGCGTGGCGGATTTCCTGGTCGAGGCGGAAATCCTCAAGGAAATTGCCCATATTGGTCTTGCTTGCCATGTTTCCCACCCCTTCCCCGACGCTTATGCCTGGCGCAGCGAATTGATCGCGGCGGCTAGCGCCGTGAGCCGCTTGGCCTGCGCCACATGCAGATTCTCGATCAGCTTGCCATCCACCAGCACCACGCCCTTGCCTTCGGCGGTGGCAGCCTCGAAGGCGGCAATGATCCTGTGCGCGCGCTCGACTTCCGCCGCCGAGGGCGCGAATACCGCGTTGCAGGGCTCGACCTGCTTCGGGTGGATCAGCGTCTTGCCGTCGAAGCCATATTCCAGGCCCTGCTCGCAGGAAGCCTTGAAGCCGGCATCGTCGTCGAGATCGAGATTCACGCCATCGAGAATGGCGAGGCCATAGGCGCGCGCCGCCAGCAGGCAGAGCGACAGCGAAGCGGCAACCGGCAGGCGCAGCGGGGTATGGCGCGCATTCAGGTCTTTCACCAGATCGGACGTGCCCATGACCAGGCATTCCAGACGCGGATGCGACGCCGCGATGGCCTCGGCATGCAGGATGCCCTTGGGCGTCTCCATCATCGCCCAGAGCCGGGTGCGCAGCGGCGCGCCATGCTTGACCAGCAGATCGGCGGCCTGCTGGATCAGTTCGGGGTTTTCCACCTTGGGCAGCAGCACGGCATCGGGGCCGGCAGCGGCAGCAGCGGCCAAGTCATCCAGCCCCCAAGGGGTATCCAGCCCATTGGTGCGGATGATCAGTTCTCGGCCGCCATAACCGCCAGCCTTCACCGCATCGCAGACCTGCTGGCGCGCCACCGCCTTGGCATCGGGTGCCACGGCATCTTCCAGATCGAGGATCAGGCCATCGGCGGGCAGGGTCTTGGCCTTGTCCAGCGCGCGGGCATTGGAGCCCGGCATGTAGAGCACCGAACGGCGCGGCCTGACACTGATTTCCGGAAGGCTGCCCTGCATCGTCGATCCCCCATGCTGCACTGCGAAATAATTGCCGGCCACTATAATAGCCGGCCCTCCCGTGGCAAGCTCCGGCACGACCTGCACGGGAAAAGAGCCCGCACGGAAAAAGAGAAAGCCAACAGCGTGTCCATCCTCGCCATCCAGAGCCAGGTGATCCATGGCCATGTCGGCAACAGCGCCGCCACCCTGCCGCTGCAGCGCCAGGGCTTCGAGGTGCTGGCGATCCCGACCGCCGTGCTGGCCTTCCATCCCGGCAAACTCTATCCCGGCCAGGGCGGCCCCGCCCCGGTGCTGACCGAACCGGCGGCGATTGATGCCTGGGCCGGCGCGCTCGCCAGCCTGCCGCATTGGGGCCGGCTGAAAGGTGGTATTACCGGCTGGCTCGGCCGGCCGGCCATCGCCGAAGCCGCCGCCCGCGCCATGCTGGCGGCCAAGGCTGCCAGCGTGAATTTCCACTGGCTCTGCGACCCGGTGCTGGGCGACAGCGATACCGGGCTCTATGTCGATCCCGGCCTGGCGGCGATGCTGCGCGACGAATTGCTGCCCAACGCCGCCTCGGCGACGCCGAACCGCTTCGAGCTGGAATTCCTCACCAGCCGCCCGGCCGAAACCCTGCCCCAGGCGCTCGCCGCCGTGGATGCGCTGCGCAGCCGGCTGGATCCGAGCGGCCCGCGCATCGTGGTGGCCACCTCGCTCGGCCGCCGCGATGGCGGCCAGGGCAGGATAGAGGCCCTGGCGGTGGATGATGGCGGGGCCTGGCTGCTGTCTGTGCCCGATCTGGGGCCAACAACGCCGAAAGGCGCCGGAGATCTGTTCGCTGCCCTGTTCTTGGCTCGCCTGCTGCGCGGCAAAACCATGAAAAAGGCCGCCGCCTTCGCCATGGCCGGCTGCCATGGCGTGCTGCGCCATGCGGTGATGGCCGGCAGCCCGGACATGCTCTACGCCCAGGCCCAGGAAGAAATGCACAGCCCGAGCCGCGAGCCGAGCATCGAGCGCCTGCGCTGAAGCCTGGGGAGCGCCTGCGCTGAGAGCCAGGGGAGCCTGCGTTGAGCGCCGACTCTGAAACAGCGGAAAATCCGGTATTCCGGTTTTTTTGAGCCTATTCCGCGTTATCCGGTCTTATGCCGGCTTATTTTTCCTTATTTCTTCTTATTTTGGCTTATTTCGCCTTAAGTCGCCGAAATTTTCCATAATAATTCTAGATTGATTAGAATGATCAAAGACTTGGACTAAAATTCACTATAGCAGAATTTCGGAACATTAAAAGAACAAACTGCGCGGACGGCCGCCTTAGGGGCTGTAATAGATGAAGTCGCCCGATTGCAGGTCTTCCAGCACCTGGCCGACCAGGGTGACGGTGAAGCCGCCGCCGAAATCCAGCACGACATTGGTATCGACCTGGGATGCCACCGCCAGCACCTCGTTGAAATCCATGATGCCGATGGCATTGAGATCAACGCGGTCGCCATCGCCGGCACCACCGCTGAAATCGGTGATGCGGTCAGCACCGCCTTCATAGACGAAGATGTCGCTGGAAGCGCCACCGGTCATAGTGTTGTTGCCAATGCCGCCATAGATGTGGTTTTCACCGTCGCTGCCGACGATCACGTCATCGCCGTCGCCGGCATAGATTTCCGTGGAGGCGATATCGCCGGCGGCCAATGTGATGGTGTCGTTGCCGCCACTGCCCTGCACGGTCTCGACATTGCTGACGGTGACATTGTTGTTGCCGCCCACCAGCACCACGGTATCGGCGCCATCGCCAAGATCGATATGGGCAACGCTGGCACCG
The DNA here is from genome assembly GCF_965278975.1 of Ferrovibrio sp. Classification (GTDB taxonomy): domain Bacteria; phylum Pseudomonadota; class Alphaproteobacteria; order Ferrovibrionales; family Ferrovibrionaceae; genus Ferrovibrio. The sequence goes on along the minus strand of NZ_OZ257126.1, from coordinate 2,176,299 downwards.
GAATTGAGCGTGACCGTATCGGCACCGACGCCGCCGAGGATGGTCTCGACATTCGACACCGTGACGCTGCTGCCGCCATCGCCAAGCTGCAATGTATCCTGGCCGGAGCCGAGATTGATCACCGCCTGCGGTGTGGCGCCGGTGAGCGTGACGCTGTCGGCGCCGCTGGAACTGGTGATGGTTTCGACATTGGCGACCGTGAGCAGGTTATTGCCTGCCGCCAGCACCAGCTTGTCGGCGCCAACGCCCAGATCAATCACCGCGCCCTCGGCGCGGGTAAAGAAGGTAATGCTGTCATTACCGCTGCCGCCAGCCAGCGATTCGACATTGCCGACAGTGACGTTGTTGGTGTAGTTGCCGAGCTTCAACGTATCGTCACCATCGCCAAGATCGACGCGGATATTGGTGGCGGCATTGGTGAAGGAAACAATGTCGTTGCCGCTGCCGCCAACCACGGTTTCGATATTCACGATCGCCACCTGGTTGCCGCCATCGGCCAGCACCAGTTTGTCCTGCCCTGCGGCAAGATCCAGCGTTTCGCCATTGGTGAAGCCGGTGGTGAACACCACGCTGTCATTGCCGCTGGCACCGACCACGGTTTCGACATTGCCGATGGTGATGGTGTTGCCGCCGGTGGGCAGCACCAGGATATCGGCGCCAGCACCAAGATCGACCGCGTAGGGCGAGGCCATCGGCGTCAGCGTGACGCTATCGGCACCGGCACCGGCCAGCAGGCTTTCGACATTGCCGACGGTAATCTGGTTATCCTGATCCGTCAGCACCAGAGCGTCGCTGCCGGCACCCAGATTGACCACCACGCCGGTAACGCCCTCGGCGAAATACACCGTATCCGCACCGCTGCCGCCCTGCACCGTCTCGACATTGGTGACAATGAGGCTGTTGGTGCCGTTGGCGAGCGTCAGCTTGTCGTTGCCGGCGCCGAGGTCGACGGTGGCATCGGTAAGCAGGCTGGCAAAGGTGATGGTATCGTCGCCGCTGCCGGCAAACAGCTGCTCGACATTGGCCAGCGTGACATTATTGGTGAAGTCTCCAAGCGTGACGCTGTCCTCGCCGGCACCGAGATCGATATTCATGCCGGTAGCAGCAGCGGTGAGCGTAATCATGTCATAGCCGCTGCCGCCGACCAGGATTTCAATATTGGTGGCAGACAGCACATTGTCGCCATTGGCCAGGATCAGCTTGTCCACGCCATCGCCAAGATCGATGAATTCATCGCCGGTGAGCACGCTGCCAAGCGTGACGGTATCGGCGCCGCGGCCACCGATGATGGTTTCAAAATTCGACACGGTAACGAAATTGCTGCCCGAGATCAGGGTCAGCCTATCGGCGCCGGCACCCAGATCGATGGTCACGCTGGTGGATGCGGCAGCCAGGGTGACATGATCATCGCCGCTGCCACCGGCAACGATTTCAGTATTGGCAATGGTCAGGCTGTTATCGCCTGCCGCCAGCACCACCTTGTCGGTTCCACCAGCCAGATTGACCAGGATGCCGCTGACCGTGGTGTCGAGATAAAGCGTATCGGCGCCACTGCCGCCGGTGACGGTTTCGATATTGGTGACCGTAAGGCTGTTGCCGCCATCGGCCAGGATCAGGCGGTCGTTGCCATCGGCCAGATCAACGCTGCCATTGGTCAGTTTCGAGCCGAAGGTGACGGTATCGGCACCGTTGCCGGCGGTGAGCGTTTCGACATTGGTGACAGTGAGTGAATTGACGAAATCGCCCAGCGTCAGGCTGTCGTTGCCGGCGCCCAGGTCGATGCGCAGGCCGTTGGCGGCATTGGCCAGGGTCACGTCATCATCACCGCTGCCGCCCTGCAGGGTCTCGACATTGGCCACCAGCAGCACATTGCCGCCACTGGCCAGCACCAGCTTGTCGCTGCCGGTACCAAGATCGACCTTGCTGCCGGCCGCCATGGTGGTGGCCAGTGTTATTGTATCGGCGCCGCTGGCGCCGGTCACGGTCTCGATATTGGAAAGCGTCAGGTTATTGCCGCCGGTGGCGAGCTGCAGGGTATCGTCGCCATCACCGAGGTCGATGGATACACCCGTGGCCGCAACGCCAAGCGTGATGCTGTCATTGCCGCTGCCGCCGGTAATGGTTTCGACATTGGTCACCGTGAGGCTGTTGTCGCCATCCACCAGGATCAGCTTGTCCAGCCCGAGACCGAGATTGACCAGGACCCCGCTTACCGTATCGGAGAAGGACACGATATCGGCGCCGCTGCCGCCCTGCACGGTTTCGATATTCGCCAAGGTGACGGTATTGCCGCCATCGGCCAGGGTCAGGCGATCATTGCCGGCGCCCAGATCGATGGTGGCATCGGTGAGCTTGCTGGCGAAGGTGATGACATCGGCGCCACTGCCGGCGGTCAGGGTCTCGACATTCGAAACCGTGATGTTGTTGGCAAAATTGCCCAGCGTCAGGCTGTCATTGCCGGCACCGAGATTCACCACCAGGGCGGCGGTGGACGCCGAAAGCGTCACATCATCCGCATCGGCGCCGCCGATCAGGGTTTCGACATTGGCGATGGTGAGTACATTGCCGCCATCGGCCAATTTAAGCTGATCCGCACCAGCACCGAGATTGATCACCTCGTCGCCCGACAATTGCGTGAGCAGCGTGATGCTATCCGCACCGGCGCCACCGGTGATGGTTTCGACATTGGCGAGCGAGACGGTATTGGTGCCACCGGCGAAGATGATGCTATCGGCGCCATCGCCGAGATCCAGGCTCATGCCGGTGGAACCGGCGGCCAGCGTGACGGTATCGGCATCGCCACCGCCGATTACGGTTTCGACATTGCCGATGGTGAGGCTGTTGACGCCATTGGCCAGGGTCAGCTTGTCCTGACCCAGACCGAGGTTGACGCTGGCATTGGTGACGGCGCCTTCCAGTGTCACAACATCGCTGGCAGTGCCGCCGATGACAACCTCGACATTGGCGAAGGTGACGGTGTTGTTGGCCGAGGCCAGCACCGCCTTGTCGCTGCCCGCGCCCAGATCGATATAGGCATCGGAAAGCCGGGTGCCGAAGGTGATCTGGTCGGCCTGGTTGCCGGCGGTCAGCAATTCGACATTCGACACCGTGATGGTGTTGGCGTAGTTGCCGAGCGTCAGGCTGTCGGTGCCGGCGCCAAGGTCGATGCGGTAGCCGGCGGCGGCGGCGCTGAGTGTGACGAAATCATCGCCCGAGCCGCCGGTGACGCTTTCGATATTGGCCAGCGACACGGCATTGCCGCCATCCGCCAGGGTCAGGCGGTCGATACCGGCGCCGAGATCGATACTCTCGCCGTTGGCCATCACGCTTTTCAGCACCACGGTATCGGTTCCGGCGGCTCCGACCACCGATTCCACATTGGTCAGCGTAACCGTGTTGATGCCGGTGCCGAGGATGATGGTGTCATCGCCATCGCCAAGATCGATGCCGGCGGCGGAAGCGGCGGCGCCCAGTGAGATGACATCATCGCCAGTGCCGCCGAGAATGGTTTCGGTATTGCCGATGGTGAGGCTGTTGCCGCCATCGGCCAGGGTGATGCTGTCAAGCCCGACGCCGAGATTGACCTGGATACCGTTCACGGTCTCGGACAGCGTGACGCTATCGGCGCCAGTGCCGCCGAGGATGGTTTCGATATTGGTAGCGGTGAGGCTGTTGCTGCCATTGGCCAGCACCAGCTTGTCGCTGCCCTTGCCAAGATCGATCACCGCATCGCTGATCGTGGAGCCGAAGGTGACGGCATCATCGCCCGTGCCGGCCACCAGGGTTTCGACATTGGAGATCGACAGCGTGTTGTTGACATTGGCCAGCGTCAGGCTGTCATTGCCCGCACCCAGATCCATGCGCAAGTTTACGGCAGCGGCGCTGAGCGTGATGTAGTCATCGCCCGAGCCGCCGGTGACGGTCTCTGCATTGGCGATCGTGGCGATATTGCCGCCATTGGCCAGCACCAGCTTGTCGCTGCCGCCGCCGAGATCGATGAATTCAGTGCCGGCCAGCGTGGTGAGCAGGGTGACGCTATCGGCGCCAGAGCCACCCTGGATGGTCTCGGCATTGGCAGCCGTGACGGCATTGGTGCCGCTGATCAGGATCAGCGCATCGGCGCCATCGCCAAGATCAAGGCTGCTGGTGGTGCTGATGGCAGCGAGGTAGACGGTATCGTCGCCCGCTCCGCCGGCAACGGTCTCGGTATTGCCGATGGTAAGACTGTTGCCGCCATCGGCCAGGGTGACGCTATCGGCGCCAAGGCCAAGCAGCAGCTGCACACCGGTAACGCCGGCGACAAAGGTGATGATATCGGCCCCGGTGCCGCCGATCACTGTTTCGATATTCGCCGCCGTCAGCGTGTTGCCGCCATTGGCCAGCACCAGCTTATCCAGACCATCGTTCAGATCGATGGTGCTGCCCGTCACCTGCGAGCCAAGCGTGACACTATCAGCCAGCGTGCCGGCGATCAGCGTCTCGACATTGGTAGCGGTGATGTTGTTGACGAAATCCGACAGCACCAGGATATCGTTGCCGGCGCCAAGATCGACGCGCATGTTTACCGCGGCGCCGCCCAGGGTGACTTCGTCCGCGCCGCTGCCGCCGAGCACGGTTTCGGTATTCGCCACCGTGATGGCATTGCCACCATTGGCCAGCACCAGCCGGTCGGCGCCGGTGGAAAGGTCGATGGTCTGATTGACCAGGGTGGTAAGGAAGGTGACGCTATCGGCGCCGAGGCCGCCGCTGAGCGATTCGACATTGCTCAGCGTGACATTGTTTATCCCCGAGGACAGCACCAGGGTATCGCTGCCATCGCCCAGATCAAGATTGACATTGCTGGCGCCGGGATTGAGCACGATGTAATCGTCGCCGCTGCCGCCGGTAACGGTTTCGATATTGGCCAGGGTCAGTTCGTTGCCGCCATCGGCGATGGTCAGGCGATCCAGACCGACGCCGAGATTGATCAGCGTGCCGATGCGGGTTTCCGCCAGGGTGACGACATCATTGCCGCTGCCGCCGGTGATGGTTTCGATATTGGCCGCCGTCAGCGTGTTGCCGCCGGCCGAGAGAATCAGGCGGTCTGCGCCGTCGCCAAGATCGATGGTGCTGTTGGTCAGCTTGGTCAGCAAGGTGATGCTGTCGTTGCCCTTGCCGGCAACCAGGGTTTCGACATTGCTAAGCGTGATGGTGTTTTCCACATCATCAAGCACCAGCACATCGGTGCCGGCGCCGAGATCGATGCGCATATGGCCGTTGGTGCCGGCCAGCGTAACGGTATCGTTGCCGGTGCCGCCGAGAATAGTTTCGACATTGGTGACCGTGACGGTATTGCCGCCATTGGCCAGCGTCAGCTTGTCGATACCCTGGCCAAGATCGATGGTGGTGCCATCCAGCGTGTTGCCGAAGGCGACGGCATCCGCGCCCTTGCCGGCGGTGATGGTTTCCACATTGGTGATGGTGATCGAATTGGTGTTGGCGTTCAGGATCACCGTATCGTCGCCATCGCCGAGGTCGATCTTGACATTCACCGCCGAAACATTGATCGCGACGGTGTCATCGCCCGAGCCGCCGGTGACGGTCTCGATATTGCCGATGGTAACGGTGTTGCCGCCATCCAGCAGCACCAGCTTGTCGGTGCCGGCGCCCAGGTCGATGGTGACATCGGCTACCGTGTCGGTGAAGGTGACGGTATCGGCGCCGGTGCCGCCCTGCACGCTCTCGACATTGCTGAAGGTGACGGTATTGGAGCCGTTGCCGAGCGTTACCTTGTCGGTGCCGGTGCCACCAACGATGCTCTCGACGCCGGTGGCGGTGATGCGGTTGGTGCCATCGGCCAGCACCAGCGTATCGCTGCCGCCGCCGAGATCGACGCTGACATTGGTGGCGGGCGCCGCGAGCGTGACGATATCCGTGCCAAGTCCCGCCGCGACGGTTTCGACATTGACCACGGTGACGGTGTTGCCGCCGGAGGCCAGCGTAAGGCGGTCCATGCCGCCGCCGAGATCGACCGAGGCGGCACTGATCGGCTGGGTATAGGTGACCAGGTCGGCGCCGGAACCGCCGGTGACGGCTTCGATATTGGTGATGGTGAGGCGGTTGCCGCCATTGGCCAGCGTCAGGCTGTCTTCGCCGCCGCCGAGATCGATCTTGCCGCTGCTATGGGTGTTGGCGAGGACGACGACATCGTCACCGGTGCCGCCGATGATCGAATCAAGGGTGGCATAGGTATGGGTGTAGCTGCCGCCGCTGTCGCCGAGATTGACGGGCATTCTGCCAAGCGCCTCTGATGCCCGCGGATTTCCGCAAGCTGGTGTGAAATTTCTACGGGCAAACTAACCCAAATCCGACTATCCGGCACGAGAAATTTTACAGATGGTTAACCACGGCCACCGCGTTAACTCTTTTTACCACAACAAAAAAGGCGCCGGTTGTGGCCGGCGCCCTTCTGTAATCGTTAACAGCGAGATCAGGCAGCCTGCTTCTTGAGGAAACGGGCGGCCAGCACCTCGGCGATCTGCACGGCATTGAGTGCCGCGCCCTTACGCAGGTTGTCGGAAACCACCCACATCGCCAGGCCGTTCTCCACCGTGATGTCCTCGCGGATGCGCGACACGAAGGTGTTGTAATCACCGGCCGATTCCAGCGGCGTGATGTAGCCGCCGGGCTCGCGGCGGTCGAGCACCTGGATGCCGGGAGCTTCGGCCAGGATGTCGCGCGCCTCGTCGGCGGTCAGCGGCTGCTCGAACTCGATATTCACCGCTTCCGAATGGCCGATGAAGACCGGCACGCGCACGCAGGTGGCGGTCAGCTTGATCTTCGGGTCGAGAATCTTCTTGGTCTCGGCCATCATCTTCCACTCTTCCTTGGTAAAGCCATCTTCCATGAAGACGTCGATATGCGGAATGACGTTGAAGGCGATCTGCTTGGTGAACTTGTTCTTCTCGATCGGATCGTTGACGAAGATCGCCTTGGTCTGGCGCTCCAGTTCCGTCACGCCGTCATTGCCGGCACCCGACACCGACTGGTAGGTGGAAACCACCACGCGCTTGATGCGGGCGCGCTCATGCAGCGGCTTCAGCGCCACGACCAGCTGCGCCGTCGAGCAGTTCGGATTGGCGATGATGCCCTTCCTGGTATAGCCGGCCACCGCATCGGCATTCACTTCCGGTACGATCAGCGGCACGTCGGGATCCATGCGCCACTGGCTGGAATTGTCGATCACGATGGCGCCCTGGGCCGCCACGCGGGGCGCCCATTCCTTCGAGGTGGCGCCACCAGCCGAAAACAGCGCGATATCGGTGCCGCGGAAGTCGAAATCCTCCAGCGCCTTCACCTTGATCTTCTGGTCGCCGAAATGGGCGTCCTTGCCCACGCTGCGGCGCGAGGCCAGCGCGACGATTTCCGAAACCGGAAACTTGCGCTCATGCAGGATGTTGAGCATTTCACGGCCGACCACACCCGTGGCGCCGACCACAGCTACCTTGTAGCTCATCGTTGTTGCCTTTCAGTTGCCCCGGCAGGTCGACACCCGGCGGGATACGAACACATGGACTTTTTGTTTGCCCGGCAGGTCAGCACCCGGCAGGCGGCGAGAGATGTAGCGCCCTATTTCACGCCTGGCAAGGGCGGAATTGTCTGGGTACAACCCCCGGTATGATTAATAGCTGAGATTAAGCCTCCACCTGCTGGTGCGGGCCGGGGCCGAGGTCGAGGCCGGCTTCATTGGGCCAGGGAATCGGCGGTTCGCGGTCGATGAAGCGGAGCGTGCCGGTCATGCCGGTGATCGCCATCGCGTCGTCGAAAATCGCCTGCACGTCGAGTTTGAAGGCCGGGCCGAATTCATGCAGCGAGCGCAATACCAGGTCCAGGCGCTTGTCGGCCATATAGCCATCGAACTGCACCGGGCCGGTGCTTTCCAGGTTGAAATCCAGGATGAAGCGCGACTGGGTCTGGTTCTTCTTGCGGTCGCGGCGGCGGCGCATGAAAATCTGCACCGGCTCCACCTTGCCCTGCACCATCATCGGCAGGGTCAGCGCCTGCCAGTCGCTATCGCCGCTGCCGCGCTGGTTGAGCTTGCCGAGATCGCGGAAATCCTCGTCCAGCCTGGCCAGCAGGTCGCCCTTGCCGGCCTCGCGCAGCGCCCTGGTTGCCTCCGCGCCGAGCCAGGCCTGGGCGCTGCCCATGGCGGCAGCGGCCATGAATTGCAGCGCGTTTGACGCCAGCCGGGCATTGGCCTGCGGCATCGCCTGGGCCAGCCGGGCGGCAAGATCGGGATGGCTCTGACGCAAGGCATCGATGGTGCTTTGCAGCAGCGGCCAGCCACCCTGCAGGCGTTGGAGAATCCCGGCAGCCGGCAGGGGCGAAAGCTGCGTCACGCTGGGCGCGGCGGGACGCACCAGGGCAGTGAGTTCCAGCGCCAGCTGGCTGCCGGCAGGCAACGCCTGCGGCAGATCGAGGGCCAGCATGCCCTGGGCGGTGCGCAGCAGGGTCTGCCCGGCGGGATTCTGGCCGGTAACCACGCCGGTCATCACCCCGGAAGCCCCCTGGGGCAACTGCGCCGCCAATGCCGGCGGCAACGCCGCCTTGGCGGCAGCGGCGGCAGTCGTTGCCGCAGCAGGCAGTTGCGCGCCGGGTTCGGCCGTGGCGCGCACCACCAGCTGCGCCTGGCTGCCCGGCGGCAACGGGTTGCCGGCATTGGCCTCGACATTCATGGCTGGTGTGGCGCCAGCCACCGCCTGCACCTGACCCGCGCCCTGTACCACGGTGGCTGACAGCACCTGGCCCTTGCCGGGCAAGGTGGCGGCCTGGGCCGCAGCGCCAAGCGGCGCGACGGCCATTGCCAACTGCACCGGCGACGGATTCTGCAACAGCACGGCGAGCGGCGGATTGAGCGGCGTGCCATTGGCCGCCATCAAGGCAGCCGTCGGCGGCGTGCCGGGCTGCACCGCCAGACGCACGGCAGCCCCCTGGTTCAGCACCGCCGCCAGGGTCGGATTGGAGGCAATCACAAACGTGGTGCCGCCCTGGCTGCGCAGCACGAAGGCATTGCCATCGCGCGCCACGACGTTGGCTTCCAAAGTCGAACCGCTGCGCGCTGCCTGCGCCACATCGGAGGTGCGCACCTGATCCGAGCTTGGCTGCGGCGCGGTATTCGCGGGCCTGCCGGATTGCTGCGTATTACCGGGCTGCTGGGCCGGGCGTGAATCGAGGATCGTATTGGCGGCGCTGGCGCTGGAAGAATCAGAGGCTGGCGCGGGTGCCGGCGTGGTGGCAGGAGCAGGCGCCGGAGTCGATGCCGGAGCAGCGGGTGCCGGAGCAGCGGGCGGGATGCGGCCGATTTCGCTCATCGGTGCCGCATGCCCATGGCATCAGCCGCGATGCGCCGCCATGCCGACCAGGCTGCCGGCGATGGCTTCGACATCGGCGGCGGCATCGCTCATCGGATGACGCGCCAGGATCGGCATCTGGTTGCGGATGGCATCGCGCACCTTCTCGTCGCGGCGGATCACACCGGCCAGCGGCGGCGAATATTTCAGGAAGTTCTCCGCCGCCTTGGTCAGCTTGGCATGGGTGCGCTCGCCCTCGCGGGTGGTAGGCGCGATATTCACCACGACGCGGATATCGGCATTGCGGTCGGCCATGCGCGCCAGCTTGATGAAGGCATAGGCATCGGTCAGCGCGGTCGGCTCGTCATTGGTGACAACCAGGGTGACGCCGGCAGCCTGCGACAGGGTGCGCACCACGGCATCGACACCGGCGCCGAGATCGATCACCACCTTGTCGTAGCTGCGCGCCAGTTGGCACAACTCATCGCGCAGGCCATTCAGCGCTGCCTGGTCCAGGGTGGCGAGCGAAGCGGAACCCGACTTGCCGGCGATGATGTCGAAACCGGCTTCCGACGGCATCACCGCATCGGCGAGGCTGAAACGACCGGCGATGACACTGCCGAGGTCGCGGTCCGGCATCAGGCCGAGCTGGATATCGACATTGGCGAGGCCGATATCGCCATCGAACAGCAGGGTACGGATACCCTGCCGGGCGAAGCAATGCGCCAGCGAGATGGAAAGCCAGGTCTTGCCCACACCGCCCTTGCCCGAGGCAACGGCGATGACATTGGCCTGCCGTGTGGGGGCGGCCGGATGGCGCAGCGGGCGCTGCGCGGCGGGCGGGATCGACGGCGTATTCGGGTTCATGGCGATCACAGTCATTCGGCGGCCTTCGAGGTCAGATTGGCGCTAGCACCGGTATCGGGGTCGCGCAAGAGCCAATGCGAAAGTTGCAGCGGATCGAGCCGCTCGAATCCCTTGCCGACAAAGGGGCTGCAGCCGGCATCGGCAAAGGCAAGTCCGGAAGCATCGGCGGCGGCAAGCAGGCCGCCCAGACGGCGGCTGGCATCGAGGCGGGTAGGCAGGAAGCGGCGGCAGCCGAGCGAAGCGAACACGGCGGCGACATCCGCCGCCTCACCCGGATCACCGCCCGCCGGCAGCACCAGCACGGGTTCCGCGCCAGAGGCCAGGATCAGTTCCTTCAGCGGCCCGCGCTCCTTCGGCTGGAACGGATTGAGGCCGGTGGTATCGATGATCACCTTGGCTTCGCCGGTATGCGCCATCATGGCGGAAAGCTCGGCGCCATTGGCGGCTTCGGTGAACGGCAGGGCCATGACGCGGCAGAGCGCGGAAAGCTGCTCACCGGCGGCGGCGCGGGCCATGTCGCAGGAAATCACATGGGCGCGGCGCTGTTCGATCACAGCACGGGCGGCGATCTTGGCGGCGGCAATCGACTTGCCGGCACCCGGCGGGCCGACCAGCAGCACCGGGCGGTTATCCATCGAAAGGCCGGGGAAGCGGAAATGCTCGTCCAGCGCCTCGGCCAGCGCGCCCGGCATGTCTTCCAGGCCGACCTTCAGGGCCGATTGCGTCAGCCGTTCGGCCAGCCGCGCCGGGACACCGTGCCAGGACAGCGCGCCTTGCAGCAGCGCGGCGAATTCATCGGCAAAGCCATCATCAGCGGCAGCGAAATCCTCCACCGGCACGAAACCGCGCGTGCCGGCGCCATAGCGCGCGGAATCGCGCAAAGCCTGGGCTTCCGGGGTGGCGAAATCATCGGCGCTGTCGCTCTCAACCGCTGCCGTGATCTCGACGCCGCCGCTTGAGCGGTTCTGGCTGGTCGAGACGATGATGGCGTCCTCGCCAAGCTGGCTGCGCACCATGTCCATGGCTTCGGCCATCGAGGAGGCGGTGAAGGTCTTGAGGCGCATGTTCTACAGCTCCCCCGCTCTAGATTTGAGCCAGCGTGCGCAGCTTGGCCTTGGGATGGACCTCCTGCTGCGACATGACGACGGTGGCCGGCCGGAAGCGTTCGATGATCGAGCGCACATAGGGCCGGATGCCAGGGCTGACCAGCAGCACCGGCACATAGCCATCGCCGCCCAGGCGCTCGAAAGTCTGGCGCACGGCGGCGATGAAATCCTGCAGGCGCGACGGCGCCATGGAAAGCTGGCGGTCCTCGCCCTGGCCGATCAGCGATTCCGCGAAAGCCTGCTCCCAGCCCGGCGACAGCGTCACCAGCGGAATGAAGCCATCGGCGCCGACATTGGCATTGGAAATCTGCCGCGCCAGGCGGGCGCGCACATGCTCGGTGATCTGGGTGATGCTCTGGGTATAGCCGGTGGCTTCGGCCACTGCCTCCAGCACCGTGGCGAGATCGCGGATCGAAACGCGTTCGGCCAGCAGGTTCTGCAGCACACGCTGCACGCCGTTGACGTTGATGCGGTTCGGAATCACTTCCGTCACCAGCTTCTCGTTGTTCTTCTTCAATTCGTCGATCAGCTTCTGCGTCTCGGCAAACGAGAGCAGATCCGACATATTGTCCTTCACCACTTCGGTGAGATGCGTGGTGATGACGGTGCCGGGATCGACCACGGTATAGCCACGGAACATGGCTTCATCGCGCAGGCTCTCATCCACCCACATGGCCGGCAGGCCGAAAGTCGGCTCGATGGTTTCCTCGCCCTGCAAGGCGATGCGGTCGCCGCGCGGGTCCATCACCAGCAGCATGCTGGGCCGCACCTCGCCGCGCGCCGCTTCCACTTCCTTGACGCGCACGACATAGGAATTGCCCGGCAACTGCATGTTATCCAGGATGCGCACGCTGGGCATGATGAAGCCCATATCGATGGCGATCTGGCGGCGCAGCGCCTTGATCTGGTCGGTAAGGCGGTAACCGCGCGCATCATTGATCAGCGGCAGCAGGCTGAAGCCAAGCTCAAGGCGCAGATCGTCGATCGCCAACGCGTTGGTCACCGGCTCATCCAGCGGCGAAATCGGCGGCGGTGGTGGTGGCGGCGGCACAATGGCTGCTGTTTTGCGTTTCTGCTCCTGCTGATGCGAGATATAGGCGAGGCCGCCGAAAGTGATGGCCAGCAGCAGGAACGGGAAAAACGGCATGCCCGGGATCAGCGCGAAGCCGAGCGCCAGCACCGCCGACATGCCGAGCGCCTTGACGCTGGAAAGCTGCGCCGCCAAGGCCTGGTCGGTGGTGCCATGGGCCGAGCCCTTGGAGACCATGAGACCGGCGGCGACCGAGATGATCAGTGCCGGAATCTGCGACACCAAGCCGTCACCGACGGTGAGGATCGAATAGGTGTTGGCGGCCTGGGAGAAGCTCAGGCCCTTGTCCAGCACGCCGATCAGGATGCCGCCAAGCAGGTTGATGAAGGTGATCAGAATGCCGGCAATGGCATCGCCGCGCACGAACTTGGAAGCACCGTCCATGGCACCGAAGAAGCTCGATTCGTCCTCCAGCTCCTTGCGGCGGGCGCGGGCGGTGTTCTCGTCGATCAGGCCGGCGGAAAGATCGGCGTCCACCGCCATCTGCTTGCCGGGCATGGCATCCAAATTGAAGCGGGCCGCCACTTCGGCGATACGGCCGGAACCCTTGGTGATGACCACGAAGTTCACGATCACCAGGATGGTGAACACGATGATGCCGATGACCAGGCTGCCGCCCATGACGAACTGGCCGAAGGCCTCGACGACATGGCCGGCGGCATCGGTGCCTTCATGGCCATTGCCAAGAATAAGCCGCGTGGTGGCCAGGTTCAGCGACAGCCGCAGCATGGTGGTGATCAGCAGCACGGTCGGGAAAGCGCCGAATTCCAGCGGCTTGGTGACGAACAGGCAGGTCATCAGCACCAGCACCGACGAGGTGATCGAGATCGCCAGCGCGATATCGAGCAGCACCGGCGGCATCGGCAGGATAAGCACCGACAGCACCAGAACGACACCGACGGCGAGCAGGATGTCGCCATGCTGGCCCATCCGGCGCATCTGGCCAAGGAACGAAGTACCGCCGCCGCCTGCGGCAGCGCCTGTCGTACCCGTTTCGCTCGGAACCATATCGGTCATATCAATCCTGGCTCACTCAGAATTCAAACAGCAAGGCAGCGCGGCATCAGGCCGGCATGCGCGAGCCGTCATTGGCCAACGGCACGGACACACCCTCGTCCGTGTATTGCTTCAGCTTGTTGCGCAGCGTGCGGATCGAGATGCCGAGGATTGTGGCAGCATGGGTCCGGTTGCCGAGGCAATGCTTCAGCGTATCGATGATCAGGTCGCGTTCGACATCGGCCAGCGCCCGGCCGACCAGGCCATTGGCGGCACCGCCCGGCGCCAGTTCCGGTGCGCCCGGCTGCGCTGCCGCGCCAGGCGCAGCAGCCGGCTTGGCGCCGATGGCTTCGGCCAGGCCGGTGCCATCGGGCAGCCGCACGGCATCCACCTCGATCAGTTCACCGGACGCCAGCAGCACAGCGCGGTGCATGGTGTTTTCCAGCTCGCGCACATTGCCGCGCCACGGCGCCTGCTTCAGCGCCAACAACGTGGCCGGGGCCAGCGGACGGGCGGGCACGCCATTCACCTCGGCATATTTCTTCACGAAATGGCCGGCCAGCAACTCGATATCGGCCGGGCGCGCACGCAGCGGCGGCAGCTTGAGATTGACCACGTTGAGGCGGAACAGCAGATCCTCGCGGAAGGTGCCCTTGGCGACTTCCTCGGTGAGATTGCGGTTCGAGGTGGCGAGCACGCGGATATCCACCTTCACCGGCTTGTTGCCGCCGATGCGGTCTATCTCGCGTTCCTGGATGGCGCGCAGCAGCTTGGCCTGCAGGCGGATATCCATCTCGCTGATTTCATCCAGCAGCAGCGTGCCGCCGTTGGCTTCCTCGAACTTGCCGATGCGGCGGGCCACGGCGCCGGTGAAGGCGCCCTTCTCATGGCCGAAGAGTTCGGATTCCAGCAGGTTCTCGGGGATCGCCGCGCAATTGACGCTGACGAAGGCCTTATCGGCACGGGGCGAGCGGTTATGGATGAACCGCGCCATCACTTCCTTGCCGGTACCGCTCTCGCCGGTGATCAGCACGGAAGCCGAGGACGGCGCGATCTGCTCCGCCATCTTGACCACGCCACCCATCGCCGGGTCGCGGAACAGCATGGCGAAATTCTCTTCCGCAACGGCTTCCAGCACGGCGGCGATCAGTTCCGCATCGGGCGGCAGCGGCAGGTATTCCTTGGCACCGGCGCGAATCGCGGCCACGGCGGCACGGGCATCGTTGCCGATACCGCAGGCCACCACCGGCAGGTTGATGCGTTCGGCCTTCAGAGTCTCCACCAGCGACTTCACATCCAGCGCCACATCCACCATGGCGAGATCCGCACCACGGCCCGAGCGCAGCAGATTCATCGCCGCTTCGATATCCTCGACCTGCGACACCTTGGCACCGCGCTGCAACGCGATGCGCGTGGCGGCGCCGATCTGCCCGTTCAATGTGCCGATGATGATAAGCCGCATTGATCCGACCCTTAACCCCGACCGCCCTTGATGATTTCCGTCATGGTCACGCCGAGGCGGTCTTCCACCACCACCACTTCACCACGCGCCACCAGGCGGTTATTCACATAGATGTCGATGGCCTCGCCGACCTTGCGGTCCAGCTCGATCACTGCACCGCGGCCGAGCTTGAGCAACTGGCTGACCTGCATATTGGCCTTGCCGAGCACGGCGGAAACATGCACCGGGATGTCGAACACCGCCTGCAGGTCCGCCGCCGTGCGGGCCGCATTCGGATCGTCCTCCTCGGGCATGGTGCCCGCGCCGATATCCTTCAGTTCAAGATCGTCGCCGGTATCAGCCATGGTTCATCATCCTTCCTGGGCAGCGGCTTCGGATTGCAGCGCGGCTAGATAGCGCTGCACCGCCTGGTCCACTTCCTGTTCGATCTGGGTCTGATTGCGCTCGGCCGAACCATCGGCCCAGTCGACACGGCAATCGGAGGCCGGCAGGCTGTTGTCGGGCACCAGCATCACCTTGCCGCCGAAACCCGATTGCGACACCAGCGCATCGATGCGTTCATCCAGCAGGCGGATCACGCCATCATTGGCGCGCAGCACCAGGCGCGGCTCGTCGCGCATGTCGTCCATGCAGCGCAGCACCAGCGCCTCGATCTCGCGCAGCGGCTCACGCGCCATCAACTGCGCGGCCAGCTTGCGCGCAATGGCAGCAGCCAGAGTGACCGCTTCCGTGCGCGCCTGGGCCTGGCTCTGCTGCAGATTCTCACCCAGCTGCGCCATGCGGATTTCGATGGAGCCCAGGGCGTGTTCGATGGCCGCGGCATGCTCGGTGGCGGCGGCATCGCGGCCAGCCTGCTCGCCGGCGGCAAAAGCCTGCGCCTTGGCTGCTTCCACTTCTTCGTGATTGTACTTCGGCGGCGGCGCCTTGGGACGGAATATCGCCGGGTCCGTTCGCGGCTTGGTGCCATCGAACGGCTGGTCGAAGAGGAATTTCGACTTGCCCGCCATGAAACGCGTTCAACCCCCGCACTGCATCAGTAAATAAGCTCGTCGTCGCCCTTGTTGTCGGCCAGCATGATGTCGCCCTTGGCGGCCAGTTCCTTGGCCATGTTGACCATGGCCATCTGGGCTTCGTCGACATCCTTGAGGCGGACCGGACCCATGCTCTCCATTTCCTCGCGCAGCAGCTTCGACGCGCGTTCGGACATATTGGAGAAGAACAGGTCGCGCAGGGTTTCCGAGGCGCCTTTCAGCGCCAGGCCGAGCTTGTCCTTGTCCACCGACTTCATCAGCGTCTGGACGCCGCTCGGATCGAGCTTGATCAGATCCTCGAAGGTGAACATCAGCGCCTTGATGCGCTCGGCGGCATCGCGGCTGCGTTCTTCCAGAGCCGCCAGGAAGCGGGCTTCCGTGTTGCGGTCGAGGCTGTTGAAGATTTCCGCCATCATTTCATGGCTGTCGCGGCGGTTGGTGCGCGCCAGGTTCGACATGAACTCGGTGCGCAGCGTCTGCTCCACCTTGTCGAGCACTTCCTTCTGCACCGATTCCATGCGCAGCATGCGCATCACGACTTCCATCGAGAATTCTTCCGGCAAAGCCGCCAGCACGCGGGCGGCATGTTCCGGGCGGATTTTCGAGAGCACCACGGCGACGGTCTGCGGGTATTCGTTCTTGAGGTAGTTGGCCAGCACCGACTCGTTCACGTTGGCCAGCTTGTCCCACATGGTACGGCCGGCCGGACCGCGGATTTCCTCCATGATCTGGGTAACGCGGTCGGAAGGCAGGGCCTTCATCAGCAGGCGTTCGGTGCTGTCGAAAGTACCCGACAGCGAACCCGTGGAGGAGAAGTTGTTGACGAATTCGAGGAACAGCTTTTCCACCGTCTCGGAATTCACCGAGCCGAGATTGGCCATGTTCTGCGAGATTTCCTTGATCTCTTCATCATCGAGCAGCGGCCAGATCTTGGCGGAGTGCTCCTCGCCAAGCGCAAGCATCAGGATTGCCGCCTTGTCGGGGCCCTTGAGCTGTCGGAAATCCTTCTCGGCCATCGCTTAAGCTCCTGCCCTTACGTCGTCTGGTACAGCCAGTTGCGGATAATCGAGATCGCTTCTTCCGGGTGCTTGTCGACGATCTCGCCGATCTTCTTCAAGCTGGAAGCCTTCACCTGACCTTCGATGCGGGCGATGTCGATCATGGATTCGATGCCCGGCGTTGCCATCGGCGCCATGCCATCGGGCGCGGCCGGCAATTCAGCGATGGGCGCGGAGCCAACCACCAGCGGCACGCCCGGCATGCTCGGCGTCAGCATGCCCGGCGGCACGTCATCGGGATTCTGCGACGCCTCAATGATACGGCGCACGATCGGGCGCACCACCAGCAGCAGGGCCAGCAGGCCGGCGAGCAGATAGCCGGCGATCTCGCCGATGCGGAACAGGTCGCGCTTGTTCAGCCCCAGGAACAGCGGCACGGAATCGGGATCGATTTCCTCGGGGATGTCACCCGGCTCGGCGAAGCGCATGGAGACGACTTCGACATTGTCGCCACGGCCCTGATCGAAACCGATGGCGCGGCGCACCAGGTTGTTGATCTGCTGCAATTCCTCCGGGCTGCGCGGCTGATAGCCACGCTTGCCTTCGCCATCCACCGTGGTGATCTGGTTCACCAGCACGGCGGCGTTGACACGCTTGACCACGCCACCCTCGCGCACCTGGGTGCGGATGGTCTTGGAAATCTCGTAGTTGATCGTTTCCTCGGTGCGCTGGCCGCGCGAGGTCGCCTGGTTGGCGCCCTGGCCCTGCGCTTCCGGCAGGTTGTTCTGCACCGTGACGTTCTGCTGGCCTTCCTGGCTCTGGTTCTGCTCGTTCACCGTCTGGGTCGAGCGCACCACCTGCTGGTCGGGATTGAACGATTCCTCGTTGGTGGTAACGCGGTCGAAATCCATGTCGACCGCCACTTCGGCACGCACATTGCCGACACCGACGGAACGCTCAAGCAAAGCCTCGATGGCCTTGCGCAGGCGATCCTCGGCCTGGCGGCGCATCTCCACCATCTTGGTGGCGGTGGCGGCCATCGGATCGGCTTCCTCGTTCGAGGTGCCGGCAAGCAGGTTGCCACGGTCATCGACGATGGCGATGCGGGTCGGCTTGAGATCGGGTACGGCGGCGGCGACGAGATTCTGGATCGCGCGCACCTGCGGCTGGTCGATGCGGCCGCCGCGCGTCTTGATCACGATGGAAGCGGAAGGCTCGCGCTGTTCGCGGCTGAACACCTCGCGGCGCGGCAGCACCAGATGCACGCGCGCTGAGGCGACCTGATCGATCGAGCGGATGGTGCGGGCGAGTTCGCCCTCCAGCGCGCGCAGATGGTTCAGGTTCTGCATGAAATTGGTGGCCGAGAGCGCATTGGCCTTGTCGAACAGCTCATAGCCGCTGGTGCCACCACCAGACGGCATGCCGGTTTCGGCCAGCTGCATGCGCACGCGCAGCACGCGGTCTTCCGGCACCAGCACCTGGGCGCCATTGGCGGCGATCTGGTAGGGGATTTTCTGCTGTTCCAGGCGGGCGACGATGGCCGCCGAATCGCTCAGATCAAGGTTGCCGTAGAGCAGGCTCATTTTCGGCTGCGTCACCTTCATACCGATGAAGATGAAGAAGCCAATGAGGGCCGCTGCCGTGACGCCTAGCATGGCCAGGCGGGCAGCACCCAAATTGCGCAACATTTGTGTCAGACCATTCACGGCATCACCCCATGCGTTTCCACGCACCTGGACATTTTCACTGTCAGGGTAGGGAGCGGGGATGAAGAAGAGGTTAACACCCCGGCAAATTTTGCCTAGCGGTTTGTTAACCTTTTCGCGCCGGATGAAGCGGCGATCACAGCCCGGAAATTATCACGGTGGGCCGTTTACCGGGAAAAGCGCCTCAGGGCCGGAAACTGGCCTTGGCCGGCAGCGGCTTGATCTGGCCGGGGCGGTATTCCTGCAACCGGGTGGTACGCAGGCCGGGCAGGCCATGCTGCTCGATGGCACGCTGCCAAGAGAGGAATTCCTCGACCGTGAGACTGTAGCGTTCGCAGGCCTCATCCAGGGTGAGCAGGCCGCCACGGACGGCGGCAACCACCTCGGCCTTGCGCCGGATCACCCAGCGCTTGGTGCCGGGCGCGGGCAGGCTGTCGCGGGTCAGCAGCTGGCCCTCGGGTCCGATGATACTGGCGATGGGACTCTCGCGGCTGAACATACGCGCTTCTGACTTCATGATTTCTGGACGATGCATGCTAGAGCCTCGCGGTTTAAAAAAGACCTAAGCGCGCTGGTTAACGAGCGGTTAGTTCGACGCCTGCGGCATGCGCACCGCCACCACATCGTTTGCATCCATGCGGTTGCCGTTCACCACCAGGTATTGCGCGCCATCCTCGAATTCGACACTGCCCACCGTGCCGGTGGTGTAGGTCTTGGGCGAGGTCATGGCCTTGCCGGTGGTGTCGGTGGCAACGATTTCCAGCGAATAGGTACCGGGCTTGGCAGTGGTGCCGGCACTGGTGGAACCATCCCACTGCACCGTGGTACGGCCGGCGGTGGTGGAGAGATTCTTGCTCTGCACCAGCTTGCCGGTGGAGTCGTAGATATTGGCCTTCACCACGGCGGCGCCGGTGGGGACATCGGTCATCCAATCGACCTTGCCGCCCTCGGTGAGCGCGCCCTTGTTGCCTTCCACCACCACTTCCTTGCCGATATAGCCGATATTGGTGTTGGTGGTCTGAGCCTTGTACATGCCGATCAAGGTCTCGAGGTTCTTGTTCTGATTGATCTGCTGCTCGACCTGCGAGAACTGCACCAGCTGATTGGTGAATTCCTTGGTATCCATCGGCGAGGTCGGATCCTGGTTCTTGAGCTGGGTGGTCAAGAGCTTCAGGAAGGTGTCGAAATTCTTCGCCAGCGAGACCGACGAGGTGTTGGTGGCCGACGACGTGGTGGTATTGGAAGTACCGGTGACCGAGGTAACCATGGCGTGTTCTCCTAGCCTGGCTCAGATGCGGATATCGAGGCCGCCACGGGCGGCGGCGCGTTGGGCATTGGCGGCCTGCGCGGCCATGCGGGCATCGCCGCCCGCCGCACCGGCATCGCCGTATTCATCACCGCCCCGGCCATAGCCACGGCGGCCCTGTTCATTGCCGGCGAAGCCACGGCCGTCCTGGCCCTGGTCGCGCAGCTGGAAATTCAGCGAATCCTGGTTGGCCTTCATGCCGCTTTCGCGCAGGGCCTGCTCCAGGGCACCGGCATCCTTCTGCAGCAATTGCAGGGTTTCCGGCTTGTCGGCGGCGATCACCGCCATCAGGCGGCCATCCTGGCTGACCTCAAGCGTCACCTCGACCTTGCCGAGATTACCCGGGTCGAGCTTGATCGAAATCTTGTCGGCGCCTTCGGCCACCGCCTTCTTGATCTGCACCGCCACCTGCTCACCCGGCGGCACCATTGCCGAAGGGTGACGCGCCGCCTGGGCCTGGGCCACATGACCGGCATTCACCGGCTGGCTCTGGCTGCCCGAAGCAGCGGCTATGCCGGTGAGGCTGTTGTTGTTGCCCTTGGCCGCTTCAGCGGTCGGGCTGGAGGCCGGCGCCGGTTCCAGCGCCAGGGCGAAATTCGCGTTCAGCAGCGCCTGGTTCTCCACCTTGGCGGCGTGCAGTTCGGCGCCGAGCTGGGCCTGACCCTCAAGCCCTTCGCCCATCATGCCTTCCTGCTGCGCCAGCAGATCGGCGAACATCGCCGACGGATCGACCAGCGGCTTCGGCGCGCTGCCATCGGTCACGGTCTGCACATCAATCTTGCCATGCTTGGCACCAGCCTGGCCGGCACCAGCGGCGGCCTGCTTGGCCGCTTCAAGCATCTGCTGCTGCGCTTCCGGTGACAGCACGGAAGCCTGCATCTGCTGCAAAGCCGTATCGGCGGCGCTTGCCTGCGCCGCGTTCTTGCCATCCACCGCGACACCAGCTTGGGCGCCATTCTGTGTCCCGTTCTGGGACGCGGCGCCGGCCTGGGCCGACGCGGCCGCCTGGGCGGCGGGGATGAACAGGTTGAGGATCAGATTCGGGTCGATGGCGGCTTCTGCTGCCTTCTTCTCCTTATCGGCACCCTCGCTCTCGGCTTGCTCCGGCGTTGCACCGGTCTTGTCGGTCGCTTCTGCGGCCTGGCTTTCTGCCGGCGCCGCGGTTTCCGCGGCGCTGTCTTGGGAAACGGGTTGCGCGTCAGCCTTCGGCGCGGCCGGCTTCTGCTTCGGCTCGTCCTTCTGCTTCGGCTGCGCGGCCTGGTCGGCGGCGCGGGTATCGTCGTTCTGGCGCGGTTCCTGCGGCTGGTAGGCTTCCGGCTTCGGCTCCGGCTGGCGCGGACGTTCGGTCGGCGTGGCAGCTTCCGGCCCCTTCAATTCAGCATGATGCTTTGCATTGCTGGAAAAGGCGGTGGCCAGCACATTGGCGAAGGCCTTGGCGGCCTTGAAATCGTCGGCAGCGCCCGCATCGGCTTGGCCGATGGCGTTCTGGGCGATCTGGGTATTCGCGTTTACCGAACCGATCTGCATGACGAACCTCTGAACTGGCGGATGGGGCCTTCTGCCCCGGCTTTGCGCTTCTTGGTAGCAAGCCCGATGCCAACTCTGGTTTTCGCCGTAAGTTATTGATTTATATGAGGTGAAGAATCGCTGGGACCGGGGAAGCCTTGCCCACCCGGAATCTTTTGCCGGGCCGGACAGGGTTAATTCGTCCTAGCCATAAGGGCTTGCCAATCGGCGTCACCCCCGGGTCGAGCCCGGCGGCGACGCCTTTTATGGAGAGGCGCCCTAAGCCGCGTCCTTGCGGGTGGCCGGTTTCGGCGCGGCCTTGGTGCCGGCAGCCTTGGCGGGCGCCGCCTTCTCTTCCACCTGGGTGAGCAATTTCAGCAGATGGCGCTCGATCTGCTTCAGCCGCGTCTCGTCGTGGATCTTCTGTCCCGTCAGGTCCTGCACATAGAAGACGTCCACGGCGCGTTCGCCGTAGGTGGCGATATGGGCCGAACGGATCGAGAGATTGAGATCGTAGAGGCCGCGTGTCACTTCATAGAGGAAGCCCGGGCGGTCACGGCCATTCACTTCCACCACGGTATGGCGGTTCGAGGCGTTGTTGTCGATCAGCACCACCGGCGCCACCTTGAACACACGGGTGCGGCTCGGCAGGCCCGGCTTGTCGCCGCCCAGCACCAAACGCGGCCGAAGGTCGCCAGCAAGGGTCCGCTGAATCGCGGTAGAAAGCCGCGCCAGCTTGTCGGGCCGATCGAACGCCTTGCCCTCGGTGTCCTGCACAAAGAAGGTGTCCAGCGCCATGCCGTCGGTGGTGGTGAAGATCTTGGCGTCCACAATATTGCCACCCGTCGCCGCGATGGCGCCGGCAACACGGGCGAACAGACCAGGATGGTCCGGCGCATAGAGCGTCAGTTCGGTCACATCGCGGAAACCATCGACGCGGGTTTCCAGCGTGAGCGTGCGCGACTCCTTGTCGGCGACGCGCATCAGCCGGGCATGGCGCAGGATAGTCTCGGCATCATTCGAGAACCAGTAATTCTCGTAATGCCGCTTGAGCAGGCCCTCCTGCTCCTTGGCCGGCCAGTCCGGCAGCCGCGCGCGCACGGTGTCCTTGGTTTCGGTGATGCGCTGTTCGCGGCCACGCGTGGAGAAACCGCCGGAAAGGAATTCTTCGGCGCGATAATACAGTTCGCGCAGCAGCTGACCCTTCCAGCCATTCCACACATTGGGGCCGACGGCGCGGATATCGGCCACAGTGAGTACCAGCAGCAGCCGCAGACGCTCCGGGCTCTGGATCAGCTTGGCGAAATCCACCACCGTCTTGGGATCGGCGATATCGCGCTTGAAGGCGGTAGCCGACATCGCCAGATGCCAGCGCACCAGCCAGGCGACGGTTTCGGTTTCAGCCGGACTGAGGCCGAAGCGCGGGCCTAATTTAAACGCCACCTTCTCGCCGAGGATGGAATGATCGCCACCCCGGCCCTTGGCGATATCATGCAGCAACAGCGCCACATACAGCACGCGGCGCGACACGATCTGGTGAATCACCTGCACCGCCAGCGGATGTTCCTCCGCCAGTGCGCCGCTTTCGATGCGCGAGAGCAGGCCGATGGCGCGGATGGTATGCTCGTCCACGGTATAGACGTGGTACATATCGTGCTGCATCTGCGCCACGACGCGGCCGAAATCAGGCACGAAGCGGCCCAGCACACCGGCCTCGTTCAAGCGCCGCAGTGCCGTCTCGGGATCGTTCTTCGAGGTCAGCATCTCGATGAACAGCCGGTTGGCTTCCGGATCATTCCGCAGATCGGCGCCGATCAGCTTGAGATTCTGTCGAACCAGACGCAGCGCATCGGGATGGATATCCAGCCCCTGTTCCTGCGCCAGATGGAACAGCCGCAGCAGCTTCACCGGCTGGGTGATGAAAAGCTGCTCATCCTGAAGATTGAGCCGGCCGCCCTCATTGACGAAACCATCCATCGCCTTCGGGCGGCGGATTTTCGATTTCAGCACCGCCAGCGGCTTCTTCTTTTTGTGCCGCTCTTCCAAGGCGGCGGCGAAGATGCGGGTGAGGTCGCCGACTTCCTTGGCCGCAAGGTAGTAGCGCTTCATGAAGCGCTCCACATCCTTGCGCCCGGGGCGGTCGGCATAGCCCATTGCCTTGGCGATTTCGGTCTGCAGATCGAAGGTCAGGCGTTCTTCGGGCCGGCCGGCGAGGTAATGCAGGTGGCAGCGCACGGTCCAGAGGAATTCATTGGCCTGGGTATAGCGCTTGTATTCTTCCATCGACAGCAGGCCACGCTCGATCAGGCCATCGAGATCGGCGACGCCATAAACATATTTGGCGATCCACAGCAGCGTGTGCAGATCGCGCAGGCCGCCTTTGCCTTCCTTGATGTTCGGCTCGACCAGGTAGCGCGAGTCACCCATGCGCTGATGCCGGTCGTCGCGTTCGCCGAGCTTCTTCTCGATGAAGTCCGGCCCGGTCTTGGCCATCACCTCGGTCTGGAAGCGGCGCCACAGGGTCTGCGCCAGATCCTGCTCGCCCCAGATCCAGCGCTGCTCCAGCAGGGCCGTGCGGATGGTCAGGTCGCCCATGGAAAGCCGGAGGCATTCCTCCACCGAACGCGTCGAATGGCCGACCTTGAGGCCCATATCCCAGAAGAGATAGAGCATGAATTCCACCACCTGCTCGCCCCAGGGGGTCTGCTTGTAGGGAAACAGGAACAGCAGATCGACATCGGAGAACGGCGCCATCTCGCCCCGGCCATAGCCGCCGACCGCGACAATGGAGAGTTTCTCGGCCGCTGTTGGGTTAGGCAGGCGGTAGACCCGCTGGGTGGTGAAATCGAAGGTCAGGCGGATAATCTGGTCGATCAGGAAGGCCTGGGCCTTGCGCGTCACCAGGGCGCTGGCGCCAGCCAGGAAACGCAGCCGGATCGCCTCGCGGCCATGGTTCAGCGCCGCCTTCAGCAGCACCAGGGCCTGGGCGCGCTGTTCAGCGGCGCCGTTCTTGCCCTCGGCA
Source organism: Ferrovibrio sp. (assembly GCF_965278975.1). Taxonomy (GTDB): domain Bacteria; phylum Pseudomonadota; class Alphaproteobacteria; order Ferrovibrionales; family Ferrovibrionaceae; genus Ferrovibrio. Next base: position 2,151,880 of record NZ_OZ257126.1, on the reverse strand, counting down.
GGCAAGGCTTCGAGCTGCAGCAGCAGGCTCTTGCGGTCGATGATGGCGCGGCGGTCGGGAATCGCGTTCAGCATGGGCTTTATATATCGCGGCGCGGGCCGGATTACACGCTTTGCATGTTGATCATGCCGCCGCCATCGATCACCAGGGTCTGGCCGGTGGTGAAGCTGCCGGCCCGGGAAGCCAGGAACACGGCGGCGCCGGCAATCTCGTCCGGGTCGCCGATCCGTTTCAGCGCATAGCCCTGAGTTGCACGCTTGGCGATATCGGGATTCTCCCACAGGGCGCGGGCGAAATCGGTCTTGATCAGGCCCGGGGCAATGCAGTTGGCGCGGATCTGGGCCGGGCCCCATTCCACCGCCAGGTTCCGCGCCAGGGCCATGTCCGCCGCCTTGGAAATGCCATAGGCGCCGAGCAGGCTGGAGCCGATCAGACCGCCGATGGAGGAAATGATGATGATGGCGCCGCCCTCGCCGCGCTCGGCCATGCCGGGCGCCACCATGTTGCAGAGCCAGTGATTGCTCTTGATGTTGCATTGCATGATCTTGTCGAAGGCATCATCGGGAATGTTCTGCGACGGGCCGAAATACGGGTTCACCGCCGCGTTGCAGACCAGCACGTCGATGCGGCCCCAGGCCTGATGCGCAGCATCCACCAGCGCCTGCAATTGCGCCTTCTCCGAGATATTGCACGGCACCACCAGGGCCTCGCCGCCGGCCTCGCGAATCTCGGCAGCGACCTTCTCGCAGGCTTCCGCCTTGCGGCTGGAAACCACCACGCGGGCGCCATGCTGGGCCAGGCGCAAGGCAATGGAACGGCCAATACCCCGGCTGGAACCGGTGACCACCGCCACCTTGCCGCGCAGATCAAACAGATTGTCCATGTCCCGTCCTCCCTTTTATGGCTCCGAGCTTAGACGTCATGCTGCACCAAGCCTATAGTGACGCCATGCGCAAATCCGCCCTGCTGCTGCTACCCTTGCTGCTTCTCGCCGCCTGTGCCGAAGCGCCCTCGCGCTCGTCCTCTGGCGGCACATCATCCGCCAGCGCGCCGCCGCCTCCACCGCCGCTCGCCGCCGCCGCGCGGATCGAAGGTGACTGGCTCGGCATCCGCGTGCGCGGCCCGGCGGCGATCGAGACCGCCAGCCTGATCGATCCCGATGGCCGCGCCCATGGCGCCAGCCGCATTACCTTTCCCGCCGTGCCCGGCGGCAATACCGGCAGCAGCGACAACGAGAGCCGCGTCGGGCGGCCGAGCGTGGTGCTCGGAGGTTCCGGCGGTTCCTCCAGCGGCCTGGATGCCGGCATCGGCCTGAGCCTGCCGATCCAGAACCCGTTTTCCTCATCCCGGCCGCAGCGGCCGCCGATGGTGCTGAGCCAGGCGGAATTCACCCTGCCGCCGCCGGTGCTGGCGCGCTACCGCGCCGATAAGGGCCAGGGCTGGCGGCTGCAACTCAGCCATGGCGGCCAGGGGGAAATCCTGCCGGCCCCAGCTCCCGATAACTGAGTCCCGCCGGCAACTGAGTCCCACCGGCAAGTTCTGCCGGGTTAACCATTTCAATATCACCGGAAAACAAGCAAAAATATTCTGGCACGACGCCTGCATTAACCCTTCCGAGGATTAATGGAGGAGATCGATCATGGCCATTGCATTGTTGTCGCTGCGCCAAGCTCAGAAAGCCGAGCCGCGCCTGAAGGCCGCCTTGAATATCGATGGCGAGCGCCTGGACGCGCCGCTTTCGGCGCGCGAGCGCATGGAAATGCGCGAAGGCATCCCAAGCGGCCTGACGCCACGCCAGTATGTGCAGGGGCTTTCGGCCAAGCTGCGCGAGCAGAGCCGCGAACAGATGGCCTGGGCGCTGGGCCGGGTTGAAACCGCCGAACTCGACACGCTGGTGCGCCAGATCGCCAAGATGAAGGGCCGCTACGCCACGCTGCTGCTGGAATACGCCCAGGGCGACCGCCCGATGCGCCCGACCGCCGCCGCCGAGTTGAAAGGCCTGCGCGAGCAGATCGCCGAAATGGAATACGGCTTCGAAATGCTGAAGGAAGCGATCCTCGAAGGCACCGCCGAAGTGATCGGCGTGCGTGCCGTCGAGTAAATCGATCAGCGCCTGATATCACCCGGCGCGGTCAGCGCCTGATATCGAACGCGAGGCGCAGCGCCAGGCCGGCCATGATGGTGGCCATGGCGCGCTGCTGCCAGAGGATGATTTTCGGATGGCGTGACAGCCATTCGCCGATACGGCCGGCAGCCTGCACCAGAAGGAGCAGGATGCCGGCCGCTATCACGCTGTAGACGGTCGCCAGCACCAGCACCTGCGCCATCACCGGTCCGCGCTCCGGCGCGACGAATTGCGGCAGCAGCGCCAGAAAGAACAACGCAGTTTTCGGATTGGTGAGATTGGTGATCAGCGCATCCCGCGCAATGCGCCACAGATCGCTGCTGCCCTGGCGTGCCGGATCGAGCGCGAAAGCGCCGGTGCCGCGCCAGGCCTGCCAGGCGAGATAGAGCAGATACGCAGCACCGATGCCGCGCACCACGTCGTAGCTCCACGGCACTTCGCGCACCAGGGCGGCCAGGCCAATGGCGGTGGCGAAAGCATGGCCGTACCAGCCGAGGATCAGGCCGAGCACCGAAGCGATGCCGGCGCGGCGCCCCTGGCCGACGCTGCGCGACAGCACGAACAGCACATTCGGCCCCGGCGTAACGGCAAAAACCGCGACGGCGGCGGCGAAGGTGATCAGCGTGGCAAGTGAAATCATTCAGCGCCGCGCATCGAATGCCAGCCGCAACGCCAGGCCGGCAAAGACCAGGCCAAGCAGGCGGTTCTGCCAGGCCAGGAAAGCCGGGCGGCGGCGCAGCCAGTCGCCGAAGCGGCTGCCGAGCAGACTTACCGGCACCAGCACCAGGGCACCAGCGACATTGAGGATGCTGGCAAGAATGACCGCCTGCTGCAAAGCCGTATCCGGGCGCGGCTCCATGAATTGCGGAAACAGCGCCAGGAAGAACAGGGCCACTTTCGGGTTCAGCACATTGCACAGGAAGCCCTGGCGCAACACCGCCCAGAAAGAGATGGGTGCCACCGCGCCCTGCTCAAGCTGCAGGCCGCCGCTGCCGCGCAGCGCGTGATAGCTGAGCCAGAGCAGATAAGCCGCACCGGCATAGCGGATGGCATCGAAGGCGAAAGGCGCCAGCAGCAGCACACCGCTCAAGGAAAGTCCGGCAATCACCGCATGCACGTAGCAGCCGAGCGAAATGCCCAATGTCGAGACTAGGCCGGCGATGCGGCCTTGCGCCACGGCGCGGGTCAGCACCATCAGCATGTCGGGGCCGGGCGTGATCGCCAGCGCCAGGGCGGCGGCGGCGAAGGTCAGCAATGTGGTGATTTCCATGGCGCCAGTTTCCTTGGCCACAGAGTGGCCGCCGGAAAATCACCGGTCAACTAACCGCCGAGAATGAAATTGTACCGGCCCAATCGGCCTTCCGGCGTCTGCGTCATCTGCAGCAGCAGGCGCACATCGAACAGGCTGTCGCGGTCATTGCCGGGTTCGCCGGGGAAATAGAGCTGCGTGGTAAGCGGGCGTGCCTGCGGCGTGGCATAGACCTTCACATGCACATGGCGGGTACGGCCGCCATAGGCACCGGGCAGGATGCTGTCGATGCGCCATTCGCCCTCGGCATTGGCCATGACATGGCCGCGCAGGCGGAAGCCCTGGTTGTCGTATTGCCCACTGGCATCGGCCTGCCAGAATTCGATCTTGGCGCCGCCGAGCGGGCGGCAACGCGGATCGAGCGCGCGGCCTTCCAGCCGCATCGCTTCACCGGCCAAGCCCGGCTCGCGCAGGCTCCGCTTCAAGGGCGCGCGCGGGGTGAAATACGGCCCCGCCGTCTGGCGCGGGGTGGCCGGGCCGCAGCCGGGCGTCGGCTGTGCTTCCGCCTGGCCGCCGATCAGGCAGGCGGCACCGCTGCCCAGCAGCGGCAGGCCGGCGGCGGCAAGCAGGAAATGACGGCGACGCATGATCTTATCCCCCGGAAATGCTTGCCAGACTGCACGGCCGGGGCGCCGGATTCCTGTTTCACAATTCGGTGTTCACAAAACCCGCTTGACTTTTAGTACGACCGTTCGTATCTTGGGACCATGAGCAAGGGCGCACGCACCAAGGAAACCATTGTCGCCGAGGCCATGAAGGCCGCGAGCGTCGAGGGCTTCAACGGCCTCTCGATCGGTGGATTGGCTGGCAAGCTGGGCATGTCGAAGAGCGGGCTGTTCGCGCATTTCGGCTCCAAGGAGGAATTGCAGAAGGCGGTGATGGATGCCGCCACTGCCCGCTTCCTGGAAGCGGTGTGGAAACCGGCGCGCGCCGCGCCGCGCGGCCTGCCCCGCCTGCAAACCATGTTCAGCGCCTGGCTCGACTGGACCGACTCGAACCCCGACCTGCCGGGCGGCTGCATCATCACGGCGGCAGCCACCGAGATGGACGACAAGCCCGGCCCGGTGCGCGACAAGCTGGTGGTGATGCAACAGGAATGGCTGGCGACGCTGGCCCGCTCGGCCGAACTGGCGGTGCGCGAGGGCCATTTCCGCGACGATCTGGATTGCCCGCAATTCGCCTTTGAACTCAGCGGCATCGTGCTGAGCCTGTCGTTCTACAATCGCCTGCTGCGCGACCCGCAGGCACGCGGCCGCGCCGAAGCGGCCTTCGAGGATCTGGTCGCCCGCGCCGCCGCGAAACATGGCAGCGCCGCCAACGACCACTGATTACTGATTTCAGTAAGTAGCCTCCCAGAGCAGCCTCCCCAGTAGCTTCCTTCCGACAACAGCGTTCCACTCAAGGAGCCCGTCATGACCTACCAACCCAATCGCAGACAGATCGCCGCCGTAAAAAAGCACGAACGGTCGGTTTTAAGGCAATGGGAGCGCGAGCAGGATCTTTCCTGGCTCAGCGGCGCCGAATTTCCCAGCCTCGCGGCCCTCGGCCTGCCCTGGTGGCAATTGCTGCCGCTGGCGGCCTATGTGCAGTTCCGCACCTGGCGCGAGCGGGTGACGGCGCGGCAGCGGCTGGCTGAACTTGGCCGCAACGCCCTGCATGACCTTGGCATCGATCCCGGCCAGGCCGCCTTCGAAGCCGAGCAACCGTTCTGGCGGCCGCATAGCTTGCAGCGTGCCGCCGACCATAACGGCTGAGCCAGATTCATCCGAGACAAGCATCGCTTGGCCCATGGCCCAGCGATGCTATGCTCCCTGCAATAATAAAAGTGGGGGGCAACGCGCATGGCCGGGAATACCGCCACGCCGGGCGTAATTCAAAACCAGTCGAGTCCACCAACGGAACCGCGCCCTGATGAGCGGATGGTGGAGGACCTTGCCTACCGCCGCCTGCGCGGGCCGGTGCAGGCGCTGTTCTGCCTGCTGACCATCGCCGCCATCCTGCTGGTGCTGAACCAGCAGTTCAATCTCGCACTGTTCAGTGGCATCGTCTTCATCGACAACCTGTATCTTTTCCTGCTCGCTGCCTTCACGCTGCCGCTGGTTTTCCTGGCCTATCCACCCAAACCCGGCATCGAGAAACGCGGCCTGCTGCTCGGCGTGCCGGTCTATGACTGGCTGCTGGCGCTTATCGTGGCCGCCGGACTGGCCTGGTTCTCGCTCAAATCCACCGCGATCCTGGCAGAAGGCTGGGAATTCGCCGCCCCCATGCCGGCCCAGATCCTGGGCTTCCTGCTCTGGGTCCTGATCCTGGAAACGCTGCGCCGCACCGGCGGCACAGCCATCACCATCATCGTGTTCGTGATTTCGCTCTACCCGGTTTTCGCCGGGCTGATGCCCGGCCCGATCAAAGGCATCCAGCAGAGCTTCGGCGACACCATGGCGTATCACATCGTTTCGGCTGAAAGCGCCTTCGGTATTCCGATGCGCGCCTTTGGCGAAGTGGTGATCGGCTTCATCGTGTTCGGCGTGGCGCTGAACCATACCGGCGGCGGCAAGTTCTTCAACGATGTCGCCTTCGCCATGGTCGGCCGCTGGCGCGGCGGCGCGGCGCAGGTCGGCGTCATCTCCTCGGCCTTGCAAGGCTCGATCTCGGGCAGCGTGATCTCGAACGTGATCTCGTCAGGCGTCGTCACCATTCCGGCGATGAAACGTACCGGTTTCCGTGCCGATTATGCCGGCGGCGTGGAAGCCGTGGCGAGCACCGGTGCTGTGCTGATGCCGCCAGTGATGGGCTCCACGGCTTTCGTGATGGCGAGCTTCCTTGGCATTGCCTATACCGACATCGCGCTGGCTGCCGCAGTGCCCGCGCTGCTGTTCTATTTCGGCCTGATGGTGCAGATCGATGCGTATGCCGCACGCCTCGGCCTGCGTGGCATGAAGCCGGAGGAACTGCCGAAACTCGGCGAGACCCTGAAGCAGGGCTGGCTCTACATCCTGGTTTTCGTGGTGCTGGTATTCCTGATGGTGAACGAGCAGCGCGAGGCGACAGCGCCGTTTGCCGCCACCGCCCTGCTGCTGGTGATCAACCAGCTGCTGCCGCGCAACCGGCTGAGCTGGGCCGCCTTCATTGAATTGCTGGCGGCAACCGGCCGCGCCCTGGCCGAACTGGTGGCGATCCTGGCCGGTGTCGGTTTCATCATCGGCGCCTTCTCGGTCACCGGCCTGGCCGGCACACTGGCCAATGACCTGGTGTATCTGGCCGGTGACAATGCGCTGATCCTGCTGCTGATGGGCGCGCTGACCAGCTTCATCTTCGGCATGGGGATGACGGTGACGGCCTGCTACATCTTCCTCGCCATCGTGCTGGCGCCGCCGCTGGTGAAGGCCGGGCTGGATCCACTGGCGGTGCATCTGTTCATCATGTACTGGGGCATGATCTCGTTCATCACGCCGCCGGTGGCGCTGGCCGCTTTCGCCGCGGCGCCGCTGGCCCGCACCTCGCCGTTTGCCATCGGCTTCCAGGCAGTGCGGCTGGGCGCCATCATCTACATCGTGCCGTTCTTCTTCGTGCTCAATCCGGCACTGATCCTGAAAGGCAGCCCGATGGAAGTGTTCGAGGTGCTGCTGACCGCCTTCCCCGGCGTGGCGCTGATCGCCTCCGCCCTACAAGGCTATATCCTGTGGGGCGGCAGGCTGGATGGCGATACGCGGCGCTGGCTGGCGCGGCTGCTGCTGCTGGTCGGCGGCTTCGCGCTCGCGGCTCCCGGCGGGCGCCTGATCCCAGTGGACAACACCTTGCTGGCGGTGCTCGGCATCGCCTGCGCGGCAGCGGCTTTCATGCTGCTCAAACTGGCCGGCGGTACAAAACAGCCGGTCTATTCATAACAAAGCAACAGGAGGAACACCCATGCGCGTAGCATTCAAGATGATGGCGGCCAGCGCGGTGCTGGCCTTGATGTCCGGGGCCGCCCCAAGCAATGCCTGGGCTCAAAAGCTGTCCGACCAGCTCACCTGGACCGCCTATGATGTCGGCTCCGGTGGCTACAACCAGGCGGTTGCCATCGGCAATGCGCTGAAGAACAAGATGAATGTCACGCTCCGCGTGTTGCCGGGCAAGAATGACGTGTCGCGCACCGTGCCGCTGCGCGAAGGCAAGGTGCCGTTCTCGGCCAATGGTGTCGGCGGCACCTACATGGCGCAGGAAGCCGTCTACGAATTCGGCGCCAAGGATTGGGGCCCTCAGCCGGTGCGCTCGCTGCTGCTGAACAATTCCGATGCGCTGCTCACCGTGGTGGCGGCAAAGGATACCGGTGTGAAGACCATGGCCGACCTGAAGGGCAAGCGCGTCGCCTGGGTGATCGGCGCGCCATCGCTGAACCAGAATATCACGGCGTTGCTGGCCTATGCCAACCTGACCTGGAACGATGTGCAGCGGGTGGAATTCGGCGGCTTCGGCCAGGCGATGACCGGCATCATCAACAACCAGGTGGATGCCGCCTTCGCCTCCACCATTTCCGGCCAGGCCTACCAGATCGCCTCGAGCCCGCGCGGCATCGTCTATCCCACCGTGCCGCATAATGATGCCGAAGGCTGGAAGCGGCTGAAGGCCAAGGCGCCGTTCTATGTACCCTTCTATGGCGCCGAAGGCCCGGAGATGAGCGCCACCAACCGCGTCGAAGGCGCCACCTATCCCTATCCGGTGCTGATGACCTACGCCAATGTGGATGCCGGCCAAGTCTATGCCATGACCAAGGCGATGGTGGAATTGTATGCCGAGTACAAGGATGCAGCACCGGGCAATGTCGGCTGGGACCTGAAGCGCCAGGTATTCGACTGGGTGGTGCCAGTGCATGAAGGTGCGGTGAAGTATTTCAAGGAAATCGGTGTGTGGAAGCCGGAGTATGACAAGAACAACGCCGCGCTGATCGACCGCCAGAAGACCATGGCCGATGCCTGGACAGCCTACACCAAGAGTGCGCCGGCCGATGAAGCCGCCTTCGCCAAGGGCTGGATGAAGGCGCGTGCCGATGCGCTGGCAGCGAAGAAGCTGGACGTGTTCCTCACCGAGTGGTAAGCCGCCACATCTGATGCCAGGAGCGGCCTGCCGGGCGACCGGCGGGCCGTTTTCTTTTGGAGCAATGCCATGCTGTCCGATCTCGCCATCCCGATGCTGCCGTCCAGCGATCTCGATGCGACCGAAGCCTTCTATGCCGCGCTTGGCTTCCAGGCGACGGGGCGCTATCCCGATTACCTGCTGCTACGGCGCGGAACACTTGAGCTGCATTTCGCCTGGCTTGGTGATGATCCCGAGATGGAATTCGATGCCCGCAGCAATTTCGCCGGTGCCTATCTGCGCGTTGCCGATGCCGATGTGCTGCATGCCGAATGGGCGGCAATCGAAGCCACTGCCGAGCGCATGGACGAGATCGAGGACAAGCCCTGGGGCCTGCGTGAATTCCATGTCGTCGATCCTGACGGCAACCTGCTGCGCATCGGTCAGGTAATTTCCCAGAACGCGGCCTGAATGTAGCCTGACAATTCTCCGCTTCGGCAGCGGCCTGGCGCGCTCTATCATTGCCAGAGTCCGAGCCGCCCCCCGGAGACAGCCATGTCCATCCTGCTCAATCAGGTGCGCCAGTTCGCGCGCTATAATCAATGGGCCAACCGCCGCCTTTATGGCGCCGCCGCCGCACTGCCGGCGGAGGTCTATCACGCCGAGCGGCCGAGCTTCTTCGGCAGCCTGCACAACACGCTCAATCATGTGCTGGTCGGTGACAGCGTGTGGTTTGGCCGCTTCATCGGCCAGCCGACGCCGCATATCGAGAAGCTGAACCAGATCCTGCATGCGGATTTTTCTGGCCTGCGCGCGGCGCGCGAGATGATGGATGAACGCATCATCGCCTTTGCCGATAGCCTGGATGATGCCCGGCTGGCCGATACAATCGACTACGCCAATATGAGCGGCGCCCGTTTCCAGCATCCGCTGGCGCCATTGCTGGGGCATTTCTTCAATCACCAGGCGCATCATCGCGGCCAGGCACATCAGCTTTTGAGCATGTGCGTACCAGGCCAGGCGCCGCCGGAACTGGACCTGATCTTCTATCTGCGCGAAAGCGGATTATAGGGATAGAATACCCGCAGAACCGATGGAGGCCGGCATGCGGGTAATGGCGGGAATGATCTTGGCGGCGCTGGCCCTGTCTGCCGCTGCGGCCCCCTTGTCTGCCACTGCCGCCCTGGCACAGCCGCAAAGCCCGAAGGGCGGCGAAACCCTGGTTTTCGATGCCCCGAGCTATGCCCATTTCGGGGAATTCCGCCAGGGCAAGTCAAAATTAGAGAAAGCCTCGGTAACGCTGTGGCTGCCGCCGGGCGAAGCCAAAGTGCCGGCGGTGATGATCGCCCACACCATCGGCGGCTGGCGCGATGCTGGCGAAGGCAAATATGTGCAGCCGTTGCTGGATGCCGGCTATGCCGTGCTTGGGCTGGATCATTTCACCGGGCGCGGCATCACTCGCGCCGCCGATGTTGCCGGTGCGATCAGCCCGATCTCGCCGGCCAGCGATGCCCTGCTGGCGCTGCAACGCGTGGCCGATCACCCCCGGCTGGATGCGGGCCGCATCGCCCTGATCGGCTTTTCCATGGGTGGTGTCACCACCGAACTGACCGCCAACGAATTCATCCGCAGCCGCATTCTCGGCACCAGCCTGCGCTTTGCCGCCCATGTCTCGGTCTATGCGCCCTGCTCGTACATTTTTAGCAACGGCAGCAACCGCATGACCACTGGCGCGCCCATGCTGCGGCTGCAAGGCGGCAAGGATGAAACCGCGCCAGCGGAAAAATGCGCCTTGATCGAAACCCTGATAAAGCAGGCCGATCCGGCAGTGCAGCGCCGTACCATCATCTATCCCGAAGCCTATCATGCCTGGGATCAGGCTTTTTTCAGTACGCCGAAATACCATCCCCATCACGTCAACGCGCGGCTTTGCCCGGTGGTGGATTTCGGCGCGGCACAGCGATTCTACAAACCCGACGGCGGCATTCGGCCCTTCGATCCCACAGAATTCGCCGGCTGCCTGAAGGCGAGTGCCGGCTACACCATGGGCTACGACGCCGCCGTAACGCAAAAGGCCGGCACGGAGATGCTGGCCTTCCTGGCGGAACAATTGAAACCGTGACTCTAACAGGCGCGTTTTAGCGTAGTATAAGGCATGCCCTGATTGCGCATGCCATAAGGCATGCTGGGTGCTTCCGGCGGATAGATCTGCGCCGTGATCAAGCGTTCGATTTCACCGGACGGACCGGCCAGCGGCAGGGTGAGATATTGCACGCGATAGAAGCCCCTGCCGATCTGACGGCGAAGGGTGGCATAAATCGGCTGGCGTTCTTCCACGGCTATATCGCAGGCATCAATTGCCGTCTGGGCGAAGATGTCCTCATCATGCTGATGCAGGAAACGGCCGGTGTAATCCTTGCCGCGCCGGCTGACGATATCGGTGCCGACCAGGCGGTAGCGGTAAGCCCGGTGGCCCATGGCGTCATGGGCGATATCCAGCAGCACCAGCGCACCCAGCAGGTAGCGCAGCCGCAGCGGATCGGCGAAATCAAGGCCGGGCAATCCGCCAGCGGCAGCGGCGGCCTCACGCCACTGCAATAGCAGACGCTGCAGTTCCGGCTGTTGCAGACCCTCGTCGGGGCTGACCTGTTGCAATGTGAAGTCGGTGGATTTCATGCCCGCAGGATAGCGGCGACAGAAAAAGACACCCGTTAGTTTCCGCTAACACCTTGACCTATAAACACAAACTAAGACTTACCAGATTGCGCCGCAATCCTCTCCCGGATAGCGAACAGGCAGATGGATCACACCAGCAGGGCGAGGAATCCGCCACAAAGTGTTTCAGTTCCATCCAATGCCCCAGGCCAGAAAACAATTACAGGCTGGCGTAATCGATGCTGCCGTGGCGATCGAGCGGCTGGCCGCCATCGGCCATCGGGTATTTCAGGCCGGTGGCGCAATTGAACAGCACCACGCGGTCGCTTGGGCGAATGCGCTTCTCGGCCAGTGCCTGCTTGTAGGCGGCATAGGTGGCAGCACCTTCCGGGCAGAGCAGCAGGCCTTCCTGGCGCGCCACGTCATCCAGTGCCTGGGTGATCGCATTGTCTTCCACGGCAATCGCGAAGCCGTTTGAATTACGCACGGCATCCAGGATCAGGAAATCGCCGACCGCTGCCGGCACGCGGATGCCGGCGGCCACGGTATGGGCATTTTCCCACAGCTTGGCATGGCGTTCGTTGCCTTCCCAGGCACGCACGATGGGAGCACAGCCGGCAGCCTGCACGGCGATCATCTTCGGCCGCTTCGAGCCGATGAAACCGATTGCTTCGAGTTCATCGAAGGCCTTCCACATGCCGATCAGGCCGGTGCCGCCGCCGGTGGGATAGAAGATCGCATCAGGCAATTCCCAGCCGAGCTGCTCGGCCAGTTCCAGGCCCATGGTCTTCTTGCCCTCGATGCGGTAGGGCTCCTTCAGCGTCGAGGTATCGAACCAGCCGGCGGCTTCCTTGCCGGCACCCACCAGCTTGCCGCAATCATTGATCAGGCCATTGACCTTGTAGAGCCGCGCGCCCTGCAGCGCGATCTCGTTCATGTTCACCGCCGGCGTATCATCGGGGCAGAACACCACGGTTTCGATGCCGGCACGGCTGGCATAGGCGGCAAGGGCGGCGCCGGCATTGCCATTGGTCGGCATCGCCATTTTCTTGATGCCGAATTCCTTCGCCATGCACACCGCCAGCGCCAGGCCACGCGCCTTGAACGAGCCGGTGGGCAGGCGGCCTTCATCCTTCACCAGCAATTCGCCGCTGGCGCCGAGCTGGCGCGCCAGCTTGGGCAGCGGGATCAGCGGCGTCACCACCTCGCCGAGCGAGACGATGTTCTCTGACCGGCGCACCGGGAGCATCTCGCGGTAGCGCCACCAGTTCCAGTCCCGCTCGCGCAGCTTCTCCTTGGTGAAGGCCTTGCGGATGCCTTCAAGATCATAGCGCACCAGGATCGGATAGCCCTTCGGCGAGAGGTTATGCACCACCTCGGCGGAAAGCCGCTCGCCGGTCATGCCGCATTCGAGATGAGTGACGAAGGTCGGCAGATCGGGGAAATGCATGGGGTGAGTCCTGTCAGCTTTCGAAATCGATAAGGGCGGCGGCGCCATCCTCGCAGCCGATGGCGAGCCAGCGGCCATCCCGGCTCCAGTTCAGGCAGGCAATCGGCGCGCGGCTGATCTTTTCCAGCGGGATGCTGCGTTCATCGGAAATGCGGCCCAAAGTCAGTCCGCCCTCGGCATCGCCGGAGGCAACGATATTGAGTTTGGGATGGAATGCCACCGCCATCACCAGATGGCCGCGATTCATTTCCAGCGGCATCGAGCCCATCGGCCCCTTGCCGGCGCAATGCCAGCAGATCACGCTTTCAGCCCCGCTGCTGGCGAGCCATTTGCCATCGGCGGACCAGCTTAAAGAGCGCGGCTTGGCCGGATAGCCGCTCATCCGCATGTCGGCGAAATCATCGGTGCGCCAACCATGCAGTTCGTTTTCCTGCGTGGCGGTCATGATGAAGCGGCCATTCGGGCTCCAGGACAAAGCCACATGGCTACCGCTCCAGGTCAGCCGCTTCGGCGTCTGCGCACCGTCCTTGGCCCACCAGAGCGTGACGCCGCCGTAATGCGCCACCGCCAGCCGCTTGCCCTTGGGATTGAAGGCCAGGCCGGCCACCGTGCTGGGATGATCGCTGAGCGAGGCATTGACCTTGCCGCGCAGATCGACAAGGCCGGCTTCCTTGGCCGCGCCAAAGGCAATCAGGCCGCCTTCTGGCGCCACGGCAATCTGTTCGATCCATTTGCGCGGCCGCTCGGCCAGCAGACGCGGCTCAGCGTCAAGCGCCGTGTAGACCAGCTTGCCGTCATCGCCGCCGGAGATGAAACCGCGGCCATCGGGCGCGGTGACAAAACTCAGCAGACCATTGGCATGCGGGCGGCGGCGCTCGGTCACCGGCTTGTCCGGCATGGCCAGATCGCGCAGGCCGATGCTGCCATCGCCCAGGCCGAAGCCGGCAATGCCCTGGCCGAAACCGGCGATGCCATCCAGCACCGCCGCGCCGATCACCGGCGCATCGAAATGCCAGAGATAGGCCTTGTAGCCGAGCTTGGGAGTAGCCTCGGCCGCTTCCTCAATCTCAGACACAGCAGGCCTCGAAGCCGGCCTTGAGCTTGGCGGCGTCGAGCTTGCGGCCGATGAACACCACGCGGCTGATGCGCTTCTCATCCGGCTTCCACGGACGCTGGAAATCGCCGTCGCGGATCATGTGCACGGCCTGGAACACGAAGCGGTCCTTCTCGCCCTGGAAATCCAGGATGCCCTTGGCTCGCAGGATATCCGGGCCCTGATTGGCCAGCAGGTCGCTGATCCAGGCATCGAATTTCTTGGTATCGAGCGGCTTGTCCACGGTGAAGGAATGGCTGATCACCGAGAGGTCATGGATATGGTCATGCTCATGGTGGTGGTCATGGCCGTGATGATGATCGTGGCCGCAATGCTCGTCATGCACATGGCTCGGATCGTCGCAATGCTCATGGTCATGCCCGTGATCATGCCCATGATGGTGGTGATCATGGTCATGGCCGAGTTCCTTGGTCAGGAAACCCGGCTCCAGCGCCAGGATGCGCTGCAGGTCGAAGGCGCCACGGTCGAGCACGGTTTCGAGCGCGATCGAGCAACGTTCGGTGCGATGGATCGGCGCCAGGCTGTTGATGGCGCGGATGCGGCGCTCCACCAGGGCCAGTTCGCCCGGCGTCACCAGATCGGTCTTGTTCAGCAGGATCACGTCGGCGAAGGCGATCTGTTCCTGCGCCTCGCGGCTATCGGCCAGCCGCAGCAGCAGGTGGCGCGCATCCACCACGGTGACGATGGAATCGAGCCGGGTGCGGCGCGACACGCCATCATCGACGAAGAAGGTCTGCGCCACCGGGCCGGGATCGGCCAGACCCGTGGTCTCGACGATGATACCGTCGAAACGATCCTTGCGCTTCCACAGGCCCTCGATGATACGGATCAGGTCGCCGCGCACGGTGCAGCAGATACAGCCGTTGTTCATCTCGAACACTTCCTCGTCGGCATCCACCACCAGGTCGTTGTCGATGCCGACTTCGCCGAACTCATTGATGATCACGGCGTATTTCTTGCCGTGCGGCTCGGTGAGGATGCGATTGAGCAGCGTGGTCTTGCCGGCGCCGAGATAGCCGGTGAGGACGGTGACGGGGGTGAGGGCTTCGGACATGACAACCTGCGGATAAACTGCGGCAAAAAGCGGTGGCCCCTATATAGGCCGCTGCCCGGCGGGAGAAAAGCCGCGCTTGCCGGGCGGCGGGCCCGGGCGTAGGATATACAAAGTATCAAGTGTATATCCAGGAGTTCCAGATGCGTGTGGCGAAATGGGGCAATAGTCTGGCCGTGCGGCTGCCCGCCTCGGTGGTGGAGGCGCTGGACCTCAAGCCGGGCGATGACCTGAACATCCATGTCCGGGGCAAGAACGACCTGGCGCTGGAGCGCAAGATGACCCGCGAGGAAGCGCTGGACATCATGCGCAAGCTGCGCCGGCCCTTGCCGCCCGGCTTCCGTTTCAATCGCGAAGAGGCCAATGAGCGCTGATCGCGCCTTTTTCGACACGAATATCCTGGTCTATGCCTATACCGACGATCCCCGTCGCACCGGCATAGCCGAAGATCTGATGCTGGCCGGCGGGCTGGTCAGCGTGCAGGTGCTGAACGAATTCTGCGCCGTGGCGCGAGGCAAGCTGAACCTGCCCTGGGGCCGGATCGAAACCGCGCTCGCCAGTATCCGATTATTCTGTGGCGAGCCGCTGCCACTGAACGGTGAAACCCAGGAGCGTGCCTTCTCGCTGGCCTGGGGACATAATCTGCATATCTACGATGCCAATATTGTCGCAGCCGCCCAGCTTGCCGGCTGCGCCCTGCTCTACAGCGAAGACCTGCAGCATGGCCGCCGCTTCGACCGCCTGGTGGTGAAAAACCCCTTCGCGACGGCATAAGACAACCGGCGGAAAGTTATCCACTGGCTTTTTTCCTATTCGAAGGCCAGAATCAGGACCATGGAAAGCTCGATTCGCCGGCTGGTGACACAATCGCCCTTCGGCCCCCTCACCCTCACCGAGCGCGACCAGGCTCTGGTGGCGCTGGATTGGGGCCGCCTGCCGGAAAGCGACGGACAAAGCAGCCTGCTGCGCGAGGCCGCCGCCCAGCTGGAAGATTTCTTCGATGGCCGGCTGAAGCGCTTCGATCTGCCGGTGCAGCCGCGCGGCACGGATTTCCAGGTCCGGGTCTGGCGCGCGCTACAGGCCATTCCCTATGGCGAGACCATGACCTATGGCGAGATTGCCCAGAGCCTGAAGAGTTCGGCCCGTGCTGTCGGCACCGCCTGCGGCGCCAACCCGCTGCCGATCATCGTGCCGTGCCACCGGGTGACGGCGGAAAACGGCCTGGGCGGTTTCTCCGGCCTGGGCGGCATTGCCACCAAGCGCCGCCTGCTGGCGCTGGAATGCGATGGCGCCATGCCGAAGCGCCAGCCTTCGCTGTTCGACCTGCCGCTGTTTTCCTATAGCGGCGCGCCCGCTCTCTAAAGGCGCTGTAAGAATCCCGTCCCTTGCGGCGGTTGCTATCGGCACGATAGCATCCCGCGCAGCCGCAACGATGAGCCGGGAGGAATACCATGCCACGCATGATCAGCATCGCCGCCAAGGATGGCGGCAGCTTCAACGCCTATCTCGCCGAACCCGCCGCCCGCAAAGGCCCCGGCGTGCTGGTGATCCAGGAAATCTTCGGCATCAACACGGTGATGCGCGGCATCTGCGACGATCTGGCCCGCCAGGGCTATTACGCGCTCTGCCCGGACCTGTTCTGGCGCATCGAGCCGGGCCTGATGCTGGATGACCGCATCGAGCCGGACCTGCAGCGCGCCTTCGAGCTGTTCGGCCAGTTCGATCTCGACAAGGGCGTCGAGGATCTCAAGGCCTGCCTGCCGATTTTGCGCGGCCTGCCCGGCGCCACCGGCAAGGCCGGTTCGGTCGGCTATTGCCTGGGCGGCCGCCTGGCCTACCTGATGGCCACCCGCAGCGACGTGGATGCCTCCACCGGCTTCTACGGCGTGTATCTGCAGAACCATCTCGACGAGGCGAAGAATATCAAGAAGCCGCTGCTGCTGCATTGCGCCACCGAGGACAAGTTCGTGCCCAAGGATGCGCAGGCGCAGATCGCCGAAGGCCTCAAGGGCAATGCCCTGGTGACGCGCCATGATTATGTCGGCCAGGATCATGCCTTTGCCCGTGTCGGCGGCGAGCATTACGACAAGGCCTCGGCCGATCTGGCCAACCAGCGCACGGCCGCCTTCTTCAAGCAGCATCTCTCGTAACCAAGCAATCAGGAGTTCAAGCCCATGGTGAAGGCGATCCGCATCCACAAGACCGGCGGCCCCGAAGTAATGCAGTGGGACGATGTCGAGGTCGGCAAGCCCGGTGCCGGCCAGGTGCGGATCAAATCCACCGCCGTGGGCCTGAACTATATCGACACCTATCACCGCTCCGGCCTCTATCCCCTGCCGCTGCCCGCCGGCATCGGCATGGAAGGTGCCGGTGTAGTGACCGAGCTGGGCGAAGGCGTGAGCGGCCTCAAGGCCGGCGACCGCGTTGCCTATGGCTCGATCCTCGGCGCCTATGCGGAGGAACGCGTGGTGCCAGCGGACAAGCTGGTGAAACTGTCGGATGGCGTTTCCGACCAGGTGGCCGCCGCCATCATGCTCAAAGGCATGACGGCGGAATACCTGCTGCTGCGCACCTTCAAGGTGAAGCCGGGCGATACCATCCTGTGGCATGCGGCAGCTGGCGGCGTCGGCCTGATCGCCTGCCAATGGGCCAAGCATCTCGGCGCCACGGTGATCGGCACGGTCGGCAGCGACGAGAAAGCCGTGCTGGCCAAGGCGCATGGCTGCGACCATGTGATCAACTATTCGACGGAGAACTTCGTCGAGCGGGTGAAGGAAATCACCAAGGGCCAGGGCGTGCCGGTGGTCTATGACTCGGTTGGCAAGAGCACCTGGCCGGCCTCGCTCGATTGCCTGCAACCGCTCGGCATGATGGTCAGCTTCGGCAATGCCTCCGGTTCGATCCCGCCGGTGGAAGCCGGCATGCTCACGGCCAAGGGCAGCCTGTTCTTCACCCGCCCGACCCTGATGACCTATACCGCGCGCCGCGACTGGCTGGAGGCTTCCGCCGCCGCCCTGTTCGACGTGGTGGCCAAGGGCATCGTGAAGATCGAAATCAACCAGACCTATGCGCTGAAAGATGCCGTGCAGGCGCATATCGACCTGGAAGCGCGCAAGACCACCGGCTCGACAGTGCTGCTGCCGTAAAGGCGGCAGCGGTAATAGCTTACCAGGATCGGTAATTCGATACCTCAAACACCGCATCAGGTGCTGATTTCGAGGTAAAAGAATACGCATTTCGCTTTATCGCGCGATGCGTATTTTGCCGCGCCATGAGCGACTTCATCTCCCTTGCCGCCGGCAACCTGATCTCCCCGATGATCCTATGCTTCGCGCTGGGAGCCATCGCCGCCCTGCTTCGTTCCGATCTGGAGATTCCAGAAGGCGCAGCCCGCGCCCTGGCGATCTACCTGATGTTCGCCATCGGCTTCAAAGGCGGCACCGCGATGCAGGGGGCGGCAGGGGGCTCGGTCGCGCTGGGGATGCTCGCGGCGCTGACCCTGAGCTTCGCCCAGCCACTGCTCGCCTTCCTGCTGCTGCGTGGCATCTGGCGGCTCGACCGCCTGAATGCCGGCGCCATCGCCGCGCATTACGGCTCGGTCAGCGTCGTTACCTTTGTTACCGCCGCCGAATTCCTGCGCAGCCGCGATATCGCCTTCGAGGGCCATCTGGTGGCGATGCTGGCGTTGATGGAAACACCGGCGATCATCAGCGGCCTGCTGCTGGCCGGCGCCGGCCGCAACCATTCCACCGGCTCACCCCAGCATGAGCATGGCAGCTTCCTGCGCGAAGTGCTGGTGAATGGCTCGGTGATGCTGCTGCTTGGCGGTTTTGCCATCGGCTGGATCACCGGCGATGCCGGCATGGTGAAGGTGAAGCCCTTCGTGCAGGATCTGTTCAACGGCGCACTCTGCCTGTTCCTGCTCGATATGGGTCTGGTGGCGGTGCGCCAGGGCCGCGCCGCACGCGGCCTGAAGCCGGCCCTGTTGCTGTTTGGCATCATCATGCCGCTGCTCGGCGGCGCCCTTGGCCTCGGCCTCGGCAAGCTGCTGGGCCTGAGCCTGGGCGGCGCGACGCTGCTCTCAGTGCTTGGCGCCTCGGCTTCCTATATCGCCGTGCCGGCGGCTTTGCGCCTGGCTTTGCCGGCAGCAAATCCGGCACTGTCGGTGACGCTGTCGCTGGCTGTCACCTTTCCGTTTAATGTCGCGATTGGCCTGCCGCTCTACCTGAGTGCGGCGCGGATCGTGGTGGGAGGCTGAGATGAGCACGGAAATCCATCGCCGACGCAAGATCGAGGTGATCGTTGAAGCGCCGCTGGCGCGGGCGGTGATCGAGTGGCTGGGTGATCAGGGCGTACGCGGCTACAGCCTGATCCCGCGCGTTTCCGGCGGCGGCCATCATGGCGAGCGCCAGGGCGATGATGTGACCCGGGTGTTCGAGAATGTGCTGATCATCGCCATCGCGCCGGAAGACATGGCCCGTGCCATCCTGACCGGCTTCCATGCCCGGTTTCCCAACGCCACCGGCATCATCTACCTGTCCGACGTGGACGTAGCGCGCTCGGCGCATTTTTGAGCGCTTCAGCCGCTGCGGCACATTTCAACCGGTGCAAAGACTTGGCCCGCAACCAGTGTATCCGCTAGATTACTTGAGAATCACTCTCAATTAATCTAGAGGAGTCGCTATGAGCGATACCACAGCGCCCAAGCCCGCAGCTTCACCCGCCCAGCAGGCTCGCGCGGTTGCCCGCGCCTGCCGCAAGGCGGTGCTGGCGACCACGCTTGCTGGCGACAATCCAACGCCCTATGCCTCGCTGGTGCTGGTGGCCTTCGACCATGACGCGACCCCGCTGCTGCTGATCTCGACGCTGGCCGAGCATACCCGCAACATCACCGCCGATGCCCGCGTCAGCCTGCTGTGCGACGGCACCGATGGCTATGCCGAACCGCTGACCGGCCCGCGCGCCACCCTGTTGGCGGAGGCCGAACGCACCACCGACCCGCGCCACCGCGCCCGCTTCCTGGCGCGCCATCCGGGCGCGGCGATGTATGCCGATTTCAAGGATTTCGCCTTCTACAAGCTAAAAGTAAGCCGTGCGCATATCGTCGCCGGTTTCGGTCGCATCCACTGGTTCGACGATTATCTCTATGGCGGCGACTGCACCAAGCTGGCGGAAGCCGAGGCCGGCATTGTCGAGCATATGAACTCAGATCATGCCGATGCGACCCAGCTTTATGCCAGCAGGCTGCTGGGTTTGAGCGGCGAAGGCTGGACGCTCAGCGGTGTTGATCCTGAAGGCGCCGACCTGATCCGCGAGGGCCAGCTTGCCCGCCTGCCTTTTGACAAGCCGGTGAGCGATGCGGAAAGCGCGCGCGTGGAACTGGTGCGCCTGGTGAAGCGGGCGCGGCAGCAGGCGGCTTGAACCGATAAAAAAACCCGCCGATCCGGGTGGGAGGATCGGCGGGCAATCTTCGTCGTCTGGAGAGGGAACCAGTGCAGACGACAGAACAGCTTACCAGCTGGCGACAACCGCCTTCTGATACTTCTGCTCGACGAACGCCTTCACTTCCGCCGACTGATAGGCCTTCACCAGCTTCAGCAGCTCCGGCTTGTCCTTGTCCTGCGTGCGCACCGCGATGATGTTCACATAGGGCGATTTCGGCGTTTCGATGGCGATCGAATCCTGGGTCGGCTTTAGGCCGGCGGGAATCGCGTAGTTGGTGTTGATCGCAGCGGCATCCAGTTCATCCAGCGCACGCGGCAACTGCGCCGCATCCAGCTCGACGATGCGGACCTTCTTGGCGTTCTCCACCACATCCAGCGGCGAGGCCTTGAGGCCGGCATCGGCGCGCAGCTTGATCAGGCCGGCGGATTCCAGCAGCAGCAGGCCGCGGCCGCCATTGGTCGGATCGTTCGGGATACCGACGCGGGCGCCCGACGGCAGATCGGCCAGGTTCTTCACCTTCTTGGAATAGACGCCCATCGGGAAATTCACGGTGTAGCCGATATTGACGATCTTGTAGCCGCGATCCTTCACCTGCGCTTCGAGATAGGGCAGATGCTGGTAGGAATTGGCATCCAGATCGCCGGCATTCAGCGCCGCATTCGGCTGCACATAATCGCTGAACTCGACGATCTGCAGCTTCAGGCCATCGCGCTCGGCAACCTTCTTCACCACTTCGAGGATTTCAGCATGGGGACCGGCGGTGACGCCGACGCGGATCGGCTTGTCCTGCGCCTGGGCCACGAAGGGAAGCACCAGCAGCGCGGCGGCGGCGAGAAGGGAACGCCGATTAATCGGGGAGTTGATCATTGGGAAGCACCTTTCTTTTTTGCGAGACAGGACTGGTTTGGACTTAACGATGCGCCAGTCGGCGCCAACTAATACTCATCTGTGCGCCAGTCGGCGCACGACACGGTCGCCGAGCGACTGTACGCCCTGGACGAAAACGATCAGCACGATCACCACGGCGGCCATCACTTCCGGCAGGAAACGCTGATAGCCATAGCGGATACCGAGATCGCCGAGGCCACCGCCACCGACAGCACCGGCCATGGCGGAATAGCCGATCAGGCTGACCAGGGTGATGGTGAGGCCGGCGACGATGCCGGGCATGGCTTCCGGCACCAGCACCTTAGTGACGATCTGCCACGGCGTGGCGCCCATGGCTTCGGCTGCTTCCACCAGGCCGCGCGGCACTTCGCGCAGGGCGGTTTCCACCAGGCGGGCGATGAACGGCACGGCGGCAATGGTGAGCGGCACCACGGCGGCGAGCGTGCCGATGGAGGTGCCAACGATCAGGCGGGTGAAGGGAATCACCGCCACCATCAGGATGATGAAGGGCGTGGAGCGTGTGGCATTGACGATAATACCGAGTACGCGGTTGAGCAGCAGATTCTGCAGGATATGGCCCCGGTCGGTGACCACCAGAATGACACCCAGTGGCACGCCGAACAGGGTGGCGATGAAGCCGGAAATCCCGACCATCACCGCCGTTTCGATCAGGGCATCAACCAGCAGCGCGATCAAGGCGGACGACATCGCCGGACTCCTGTTCATGATTGAGGGATTCGACGCCAAGCTGCTGCGTCGCGAGATATTTGACGGCGGCATCGAGCCGGGCCGGATCGCCGAGCAGTTCCACCACCAGATTGCCGAAGGCGCGGCCCTGGATTTCATCCAGGCGGCCATGCAGCAGGTTGAAATCGAGATCGAAGCGCCGCGCCAGGGTGGACATGACCGGGCTTTCCGCTGCGCCGCCAGTGAACAGGATGCGCAGCACGCGGCGCCGCGCCGGATCAGTGGCAGTATCATTGGCGATCTGGCGCAGCAGGCTCGGCGGCAGATCGCCGCCGACCAGTTCGCCGACAAAACGCCGCGTGATTTCGGCGCGCGGCCGGGTGAACACATCATAGACCGGGCCGAGTTCGATCACCTTGCCATGCTCCAGCACGGCAACCCGGTCGGCCACTTCCTTGATCACGCTCATCTCATGGGTGATCAGCACGATGGTGAGGCCGAGGCGGGCATTGATGTCCTTCAGCAGCGCCAGGATCGAGCGGGTGGTTTCCGGGTCAAGCGCCGAGGTGGCTTCATCGGACAGCAGCACGCGCGGCTGCGTGGCAAGCGCGCGGGCGATGCCGACGCGCTGCTTCTGGCCGCCGGACAATTCCGAGGGATAGCGCTCGCGCTTGTCGGTGAGGCCGACCAGTTCCAGCAGCGGCTCGACGGCGGCGCGGATCGCCGCCTTGCTCTCGCCGCGCAATTCCAGCGGCAGGGCGATATTCTCGAACACCGTGCGCGTCGCCAGCAGATTGAAATGCTGGAAGATCATGCCGATTTCCTGCCGCGCACGGCGCAGCGAAGCCGGCGGCAGGGCCGTGAGGTCGCGGCCGGCGACGCGGACACTGCCCTGGTCGGGCCGTTCCAGCAGATTGATCAGGCGGATGAGCGTCGATTTGCCGGCGCCGCTCTTGCCGATGACACCAAAGATTTCGCCCTCGCGGATGCTGAGGTCGATGCCTTCGAGCGCGGTCACCGTGCCTTGCGGCGTGGCGTAGCGTTTGGAAATGGAGCTGAGTTCGATCATGACGGATAGGAGCGGCGGCGCCATGGAAGGCGCCGCCGGCAAGTCCTCTGGATGGGTTGCGGGGGCGGTTAGCGGTCGAACGGCAGGAAGGACAGGCCCAGCACGCCGGGCGCGACATGCCAATCCGGCGGCAACGCCAGCGGATCGACCAGCGAGCCGGCATCGTCATCGCGCTGCGACGCTGCGCCACGGCCCTGAGTCACAGCCATGGCCTGGGCCAGCAAGGCGGCGGCAGCACGCTCGGCCTCGGCCGGGCGGCGGAACAGCCTGTTCTCGATGGCCGTGAACAAGTTGCTGGCGGCGAAAAAGCGGAAGCCGCCACGTTCGCGCCGCACCAGGCCGGCCTCAACCTTGTGGGCATAGCCGCGATAGCTATTGGCGGCCTCAATGATAAAAGCGTCACTCATGATTACACCTCTGAAGAAACCTGTTGCGGCAAGACTGATCAGATCAGGCGCGGCAACAACAGAAGCGCAGATGAGCAACGGCAGTCATGGCGGGAATTCCGGTGGCGGTCTTGAAGGCGGGACGCATGGCAAACTCCATCAGTTTTGACGGGGACCACGACCCCAGACCTGGCCCAGACCTGGACCGGCCTGCCGGCGTGACGCTTTAGCAATGCAGACGCGGCGCAAGCTGCCCCTCAAATTCCCGCAGGCCTGGCTATCTCTAGCCCAAGGCCCCCTGCCCACAGCGTTTCCGCCGCCAGCAGTGTCTTGCCTCTATTTCACGCATGAAGTCGGAATAGTCAATCCCATCTTTTGTATCTATGTGTGATTTATTTTATTTAACTATTATATACTGTTATAAAGCCGCATCATTACCCCGTCAACATGTTGCGCAGACACAAAAAAACCGGGGCGATGCCGCCCCACGACACCGCCCCGGACCTCGTCGCCCAGACCAGCAGCTCGGCGACGCACTCTCGATATGCCCCGATCATATTGAGAGTGATTTGCAAAAGCAAGAGGAATTCCGGCCTCGCCGAAGATTTTTTTGCACGCTGATGCAGGTTCTTGTAGGGTCTCGCATAAAATGAAATCCTGTATCCATAAAATGAAATTTCGTCTCACATAAAATGTTTGAATAACTTACTAATTTGAAAAGTATATTGAGCATGACCGATCCCAATCGACGACTGAAGCCCCGCCGCAAGGCGGGGTTTCTTTTTGAGCCGTCCGCACAAGACGCTGAGGAAATCCGCGTTAGCTGTTAGGCTGCAGCACGCCGCCGAACGTCTTCTAAGATACCGATTAGTTCAACGACATCCGCGCTCTGGAATACTCCTTCGACTCCCATAACGTCGAAGTCGGTGAACGGGCTCTCGTATAGAAGTCGCGGGTCCATCACACCACGCTCCGTCAGATAATCGATGACCATATTCAGGAACTCTATCTGATTGGCTGACAGTTTCCGCTGGGACTGAAACCGATCAAATGCACGCTTTGCTGCTTCCCGGTCGAGGCCGACCAGAGCGCGGACAAATATCCCGAGCCCCCCATCATTGCGGACCCGCTCCAGGTCCTCGGGAGCGGCGACAGCGGCTTCGATAAAGATTCGCTCCAGCTCCGCAAGGTCCTGTGCCGTAAGGGGTTCATTTCGGCGAACCTTTTGAATCGCGATATGGTTTTCATGCTGCTTCAGGAAGTGCCTAGCCTTCATCCGAAAACGGTGCATATCAGTCCCGACCGCTACACCTTGAAGCTCGACCTCGGTCGGGCCTCCGATTTCATCCTCGAAGTCGGTGTAGACGTATGGGCGCTTCTTCAACTCGATGAGCTTGATAAGGCTCCGCAGACGGCGGCGGATGGTTTCCAGCATCGGCGGCGTCACGTCCTGCCAGAACTCGTCGGTCTGAATCTCTAGAATGAACGCCATCTCGGCCGCGACCATCGGGACATTGCCGAGTTCTTCAAGTGCCGATGCCAGCTCAACGATGCGCTTCCTATAGCCAGCAAACGCCTTCTCCGCCCGCAGTACCGCCAACTGAGTTTGCAAGATGAGATAGTCGAACTGCTTGGCGGAAATGTCGTCATCGACCACGGCAGACGGAAGCCCAGCGATGTGGTCGATGAGCTCGGTGCGCTCATCCAGGCCCAGCTTCGACCAAACATCGCCGGCCCTATACTTCTCCACGATCCGCCGCTTTGGTCGGACGATGAAATTCTCGACGTTCATGCCGTCCACCTCGGCACGAAGCTGGCCAACAATTTCGCGCCGCAGCACTGCGGCCGGATCATCGCCATCCAAATGCCCTTGCCTGTCGAGTTCGCCGGCCAGCTCGACGCGCGCCACAAACAGGCGCTCACTCAGTGAAGCGCCAGCCGATCCCTCGGATAGGTCGGGGTTCTGGTTGAAGAATTCAAAATTCTGGCAGAAATCGAAGACGTAGAAATATTCTTTATGCTGGCCAATGCCGAACAGATCAGGACACAGCCGAGTTCCCCGGCCGATCATCTGCCAGAACTTGGTTTTCGAGCGAACAATCTTGAAAAAGACGAGGTTGACCACCTCGGGGATGTCGATACCTGTATCGAGCATGTCCACCGAGATGGCGATGTGAGGCTCCTTGTCCGCAGACGAGAAATCATCAATCAGCGATTGGGCATATTCGGTTTTGAAGTCGATGACGCGGGCAAAACGCCCTTGGAAATGCGGGTAGTTCGCATCGAAGCGTTCAGCGATGAACTGCGCATGGTCATGGTTCTTAGCGAAGATGATGGTCTTCCCCAGCCGGTCGCCGTCAGCGACCTTCAAACCATGGGTCATGACGTGCTCAAGCACCTTGTCAACGGTGTCCTCGTTGAAGAGCCACTTGTTCACGGCCGCCGCCTCAACCCGGTCCGGGATCGCACCGTCCTCATCCCATTCGATGGCGTCCCACGCCTCCTTCTCCTCTTCCGAGAGGTCATCGTATTTGATGCCCTCCCGCTGGAACTTGAGCGGTACCGAGACAGCCCTGGGCGGTACGAGAAAGCCGTCACTGACGGCCTCGTCCAACCCATAAGCGTCAGTCGGGATACCGCGCTCCAGGTCAAAAAGCGCGTAGGTGTCGCGGTCCACCTCATCCTTCGGCGTCGCGGTGAGGCCGACCAGAAGGCTGTCGAAGTAGTCGAAGATCGCCTTGTACTTCCGATAGACGGAGCGATGTGCCTCGTCGATAACGATCAGGTCGAAGTGCCCCGGCCCGAAGCGCCTCACACCGCTTTTCGTCTCGTCGATCAGCCCGATCATGGTCGGGTAGGTGGAAACATAGACCCGTCCATGGGCGGCCTTGTCGGTGACCAGGTTCACGGGCGATGCTTGCGGCAGGAACGCCTTGAAAGCGTTCGACGCCTGATTGACGAGCGCGACACGATCAGCAAGGAAAAGGATGCGTCTCGCCCAGTTGGCGCGCATCAACAGGTCGGAAAGTGCGATGACGGTCCGCGTCTTGCCCGAACCCGTCGCCATGACCAACAACGCCTTGCGCAGATTGTCCTTCTCGAAAGCCTCTGCAACGCGGCGAATGGCGCGAGTCTGGTAGTAACGCTCGACAATCTTTGAGTTGATGTCCTCCGGCGCCAGCGGCTTGCGTGTCACACGCCGCTGGATCGCAAGCTCCAGCTCATCCTTCTTGAGAAAACCCTGGATTGGGCGCGGCGGATAGCGGCGGTCATCCCAGATCCAATGCTCATAGCCGTTCGAATAGAAGATGATCGGACGCTGCCCAAACTGACGCTCCAGCGCGTCAGCGTACAGCTCAGCCTGACGCTGCCCTTCCCGCGCATCTCGGCGGGTGCGTTTCGCCTCTACCAAGCCGAGCGGTCGGCCGTCGTCGCCCCAGAGCACATAATCGACAAAGCCCTCACCCGTCGCATTTGGCATGCCGGTGACGGGGCACTCGGTGTCGTGGCCGGGCTTGGTGAAAGTCCAACCCGCCTCCGCCAGCAGCAGGTCGATGAAAGCGTCCCGCGTCTGCGCCTCGTTGTAGTCGTGCCCGTCGGGGACGGCCTGGTTGGCCTTCTTAATCTTGGCTATCTCGTCCTGAAGCCGCTTGATCTCAGCCTCCAGCTTCAACCGGTCGCCGTCGCTTTTCAGGCGAAGTTGCTCGGCGCGATCTCGTTCCCTGGCTGCCTCCTCGAAGCGTTTCGCGATTTCCTTCAGCTTCCCGAGAGTGGACGCCTCCACCTGAGTGGTATGCGGCAACGCATCAGCCGAAAATGCGACTGCGGCGGCCGGCTTCGCGCCCTTCGCATAGGTACGGACCAGCCAGTAGGCAATATGGAACAACTCCCGAACCGCAGTGATGGCGCGTGCAGGGGCAACAGGCTTAGCCTCATGCACCGCTGCGTTGCCAAGGTCCTTGACCACCTTCCCTTTGGCCACCAGCGCGTCACCGACAAGCTTTCGGAAAGTCGGCTCGTGGATTAGCGCGGATAGGGTCGTCTCATAGGGCGACCGAAGCGCGCGATCATGGCGATACATCCACTTGACCGCGACTTCCAGCGCAAGCCGCGCATAAAAGCAAGCACTGCGCGGATCAGAAAGAGCCAGGCTTTCGGCCTTTACGGCATGCTCGTGCACCTCGGAAAATTCGGCTTGGAGGAACTGAAATTGAGACACGATCTTTCCCCCTATGAGCCGCGATAAATATTGTCCGGGTTTATGAGATTGGTAAGGTAAGGCGAAAAGCCTGCTAACAAGATGCTGACGGCAACCAGATCGCGCATCTCAATATTGCGCAGACTGTTCGCCGGCGTACCGCCGTGCCGGATGCCTGGATAGTCGGACGCGAACCGATACAATTCTTTCATCGCGTCCTTGACCTTGTTGTGGGGCCATGTGCCGACCTGGTCGCAAATTTGGCCAAGCGTGTTGGTCGTCACACCGGGGCAGCGCTGGCCGATGGCCTCCAACAGGTTGACCTGCTTTTGGATGCAGCTCTTGATCTTGCCCGCCGAGCGGTCCGCACGAAGGTCGCGGATGGTGTCTTCGAACTCCATCATCAGCGGATGCAAATCAGCATCCTGCGCTGTTGCGTCTTTCAAGTCGCGCATCAGGCGCGAGAAAACACCCGGCAATGTCGGATTGAGACTGAAGGGCCGGCGCAAGTCGTAGCGCAGGCTGTACTTGGTGAGGAAGGCCTCGGTCAGAATGAAGTATCGGTTCGCCAGCGGGTCGCCCCCGAGATCAGCCATCACCGCATGCGCGCGCTCCATGAACTCCAGCAACGCAACCTCGCCCATAAACGCGGACGCCTTGGTTCGGCGGAACGCCGTGCGGGCCTGATCCGGGTTATCGACGGTATCGGCTAGTTCCGTCGCGGGATCGAGCGGCGCCGAACAGGCAGCGTTCAATTCGCGGAACAGTTCACAGAAGAAATCTTCTGGAGCATCGGGATACTTGGCCATCTTCGACCAAATCTCCCGCCATGTTTCCGACCAGACCCCGATAATTTCTCCCCTCATGGTTGTTCCTCCAAAACTGTCTCGGAGGAATCAGCGACAGGCAGGCAAGGGACACCTATCTCCTCTCCATCAATGATTGACTGCACGAGAAGCTGCTTTGGATAGGGCGCAACAGCCCCGCACTTTTGCTCTCTGTCATAGTATACGAGGCGCCAAACCACAGGCGGGCCAAGTGTGAAGGCGTCGCCAAAATCGAGAAAAACTCTTTTCTCGCTGAGTGACCAATTGTGCAGCAGACGGCTGCGACCCCACCATGCGATTCCATAAGCCAATGGGCTATTCTGAATCGGAGTTCGTCCTAGCCCCATTCGGAAATAGCTTTCGTCTAGGTCGCCCCGTAGCCCATTCACTATCCAGATCATATCGCCGTAGAACTGCTCCCTCGTTCGCAGCTCCTCGTAAGACATCGGGGAATTCTGAAACTCGACCACCAAGCCCGACGAACATTTGACGTCGGCGATATGCCTTTCACCCGCACGCACATCAAAGTGGACGACTTCTTGCCATTCGGCAGGAAATTGATTCTTCCAACGTCGGTGCCACTCTGTCTCATTCTCCCACCAAGGGTCACAGGAGAACTTTCTCTTGTGAGCCCAATGCCAAAGTTTTACTCGGCCACATTTCGCAATCAGTTCACCCGCGCAACACGCACATATTCCTTTGTGTTTTGGCGCCGGAGGGATTCTGTTACCATTGACCAGAGCAAATTTCATGACTGCCTTCCCAGCCCCGTCTTGGCGCAATCATCGAGCCGCCTGTGCAACAGGGAGATGAGCGAAAGATAGTCTGCCGCGTCGTCTTCCCCCTTCCACAGTAACTTAGGTTCGTGAGCCAGCGGATTTCGGACAGCCGCAAAGCACCCCTTCAGGAGCGATGCAAAGCCCTTGTGCTCCGATCGTTCGGTTTCCGTCTGGAGCGTGTTGATGGCGAGCATTGGTCGCTCGATGGAGAACACCTTATCGACCAGCGCAGCGCCGTCCCCATCCGCACCCGACAACTCCCTGATCCTTTGGGCCAACCCCTTGGATGCTTCGAACACCGCATGGAAATAATTTTCCTGAAGCAATTCCGCCTTGCAGTATTTCTTCACCTCGGGATGGATGCGTCGCCCTTGAAACTTGCCTTCCAGCGTTTTCGCGCGCTGATGAGCTTCACCAATGGTTTGGGCTGCCGCTACGCGAACAAACTTGCCGTCCTCGCCATATTGCAGTCCGGCAAAAGCAAGAACGGCATTCAGTTGCTGGCGCACAGCTTCGAATTCATCCGCCCGCCCGACATATCCAGCCGGATCAAGGGCGGCGCGGATATAGTCGATCAGCTTGCTCGCGGCCCGGTCCTGCCGCTGGTAATGGAGGAACGTGCCATAGAGCCGCTTCCATTTTGTGTTTTCGCCTGAAACATCCTCCAGCCTCAGGCTGTTCAGAACGCGGGTGATGTCGGTTCCGGTCGAACAGTCGCCCAACAGGCGAGAAACCTGCTCAAGCTGGGCATCTGAGAGAACCGGAACATTCCCCATGCTTATAACTCCCCACGGAACGCGCTGCATTGGAGCGAAGAGAAAAGATTATCAAGCCTCTGAAGGCCGAGCCTCATCGGTTCCGCTTTATCTTCGATCGTCTTAAGTCTGGAAACAAAATCCCTTTGTCTAGAAATCTCTGGAACAGGAATTGGAAATCTCTTTACTTGATCAGTTGTGAGGTTTGTCCAGATTGCGCCAGTTCCTCTGGCTTTGTTTGCATCCCTTTGTATCTCAAGAATTTGGTACAGGAAGTGAGGGTCAATCCGGTCGTTCAAATCTCGAAAGCCAACAAATCCGTCGTGGATGCACGCATCTACTGCTAGAATTGCGGGCAATCCGACGGCTCCACTTACAGCCATTACAACGCTTCCAGCGGTCATTGGGCGGCTCTTCTTCGCGCCCTCCTCTGTCAGGCTATCAATTCTGGGCGTGACGGACATCCCGTCTCTAGTAATATCTGCAATCATCAATCTTGGAACAGGT
This sequence comes from Ferrovibrio sp., assembly GCF_965278975.1. Classification (GTDB taxonomy): domain Bacteria; phylum Pseudomonadota; class Alphaproteobacteria; order Ferrovibrionales; family Ferrovibrionaceae; genus Ferrovibrio. The sequence goes on along the minus strand of NZ_OZ257126.1, from coordinate 2,121,583 downwards.
CCACCAAAAAACTGCGGATCACCTTGCGGGCGAGGCGAGCTTCCCCTCACGACCGTACAGAGTTTTCCTAATTCGACCGTCGGAGATGCGTCTTCGCCAAACATTTCGTGAAAGATGGCCTGGGCGAGGGTGTTGAGCTTGTCGAGAGCACGGGAGCGGAGGCGGCGAAGCGCGTCCGCCTGATCCAGTATCCCTGCGATGCGTCTTTGCTCGTCCAACGAAGGGAGGGGGATTGGGAACCCTGCAAGGCCCTTTGGACTCAATCGTGGAAGGTTGGCACCTGTTGCGCGACTAGCCGCGTAATCGACCATCGAAGGCTGCCGCAGGTAGAACGCCAGAAATCGCTTGTCCAACCGTGGACCCGGCCGGATGGGTAGGATGTCTGTGCTGCAAACACCATCGAAGTCCGGGAGGGCGATCTTGGCCAAATAGGGCCGAAGCTTGCCGTACAGCAGATGATCGGATGTGAAGGCGAATTTCGTGCTGGCAATGTCGCCTTTTGCGACCGTCTCTTTCTTCAGGATTACTCCGCCACTTTCGATGTGCTCAAGCCCGAGATAGTCGGTACCATCAGGAATCCGGTCGGGAGCTACCCCTTCGCGTTCAATCTCCGCAACTTCAGCAAGCGTAACAGTCGGCCAACTCATCCGAGCATCTCCTCAAGCCGATCCAGACCTTCGGTGATTTCGGCTTCGATCGCACGTAGCTCTGCAATGAGCTCACGGGGAGACTGGTGGATGATCTCTTCGTGCTGCACCTCCTTGTAACGGTTCAGCGACAGGTCCCATGACCCCGTTGCCCGGATATCCTCCACCGGCACCAAGAAGCTCTGCGCGGTGCGGGGGCGCTCTGCCTCGGCTGCGAGATTTCCCCATCGGGCCAGGACGTCGGGCAGATTGTTCTTTTCGTGCTCTACCTCGGTCAGCGGCTGAGCTGGCGTCGGCCCCTGCTTTTCGGGTGGCAGGAGATCGGCGCGCTTGTCATCGAGGCTGAGGCCGTCAGCGGCCACGTCATAGAACCAGACATTCTCGGTGCCGCCGACGCCCGTCTTGGTGAAGAGGAGGATTGCGGTGGACACGCCCGCATAAGGACGGAACACGCCCGAGGGCAGCTTGATGACCGCATCGAGCTTGTGATCCTCGACCAGCATGCGGCGGATGTCCTTGTGCGCGCCGGAAGAACCGAACAGGACGCCGTCTGGCACAATCACAGCGGCCCTGCCCCCGGTCTTTAGGAGCCGCAGGAAGAGCGCGATGAACAGAAGCTCCGTCTTCCTCGTCTTGACAATTTTCTGGAGGTCCTTGGCCGTCGCCTCGTAATCGAGCGATCCGGCGAACGGCGGGTTCGCCAACACCAGGGAATAGGCACCTGCGTCCTCGGCATGGTCCTCGGCCAAGCTATCGCGATAGGTGACGTTCGGGTTCTCGACGCCGTGCAGCGTCATGTTCATGGCGCCAATGCGCAGCATCGTTGTGTCGAAATCGAACCCGTGGAACAGGCCCCCGTGGAAATGCTTCCGCAATGCAGGGTCGCGCATCAGTTCGGGATGCTTCTTGCGAAGATGCTCACCGGCAGCGACAAGGAAGCCGCAGGTGCCGGCGGCGGGGTCACAGATCACGTCGGTCGGCTTCGGCGCGGTCATCTCGACCATCAGCCGGATGATGTGCCGTGGCGTACGGAATTGGCCGTTTTGGCCGGCGCTCGCGATCTTCGCGAGCATGTACTCATAGACATCGCCTTTGGTGTCGCGATCCTCCATCGAGATGCGGTCGAGCTTCTCGACCACCTTGGCCAGCAGCGCCGGATTGGAGAACCCAAGCCGGGCGTCGCGCATCAGCTTGCCGTAGCTGGACTGACTGCCGTTGAGCGCGCGCAGGAAGGGAAAGACGTGCTCATCGACTACGTCCATCATCTCGCGTGGCTCGAAGTTCTTGAATCGCGACCAGCGAAGATCGTCGTAGGGGCGACCCTTGTCGTCCCGTCCCTCAGGGAAGATGCGGCGCTCCATTGGAATCTTGAGCGTTTGGCTCTTGCGCTCTTCGAGAGTATGCAGGTCGTCCAGGCGCTTAATGAACAGCAGATAGGTCATCTGCTCCATGACGGAGAGAGGGTTGGCGACACCGCCTGCCCAGAAGTCGTTCCAAATGCTATCGATCTGGCTGCGGATTTCGCCGGTCAACATTTTCCACCCCCATTTGCACCGTAGTTTCTGCGCGTGATCCGCCCAAGCGTCATTGCATTGCCCCCTTCAAAGCGGCATCGAATTCTGTGCGATTACTTATGACAACGGGCGTCTCGTTTGGATTATCGAGCACATCCGCAACGTCCAATCGCAGCCGCTTTTGGAAGTAATAAAGCAATGCCTGTCTTACAGGGATGACAATGCTTCCTTCGGTCATCCCGTAGTCATAGGCAATTACTTTCCGTTGATTCTCTCCGATCTTTGGATTCGGGGAAAGAACAACATCAAAAAACTTCTTCCACTGAGTGTCTTCATCTGCGCGTGCGCCAGGTTCACCTAAACCTCGCGTATCGAGGCATCGCGAAAACAAAAAATCTTTGAACTTATTGTCGATATGGCAGAACGCCCGCACGTGCCACCGAAGACCATCAGTGCCAAAAGCGTGTGGCGTGATACGACGCCAAAGCGGATCGGACCGCGTCTCGTTCATGGACTGGTAGAGAACTTCTATCGACGCCGGCCCTCTTACGGCGGCAAGGACAGAGCGCAGCACTCCAACATCAACCCTCCGGTGAGGGACCGGCATGCTGTCTACGCTTGGGGGACTGGTTAGCCAGTTGTGCTCGCCACGAAATGACGGGTCGGCAGCAAAGGTGAGTTGGGTGAGATACCTGTCTGCATCGGGCCTTAAGAAACGTGGCTGGAACCCTTCCGCCGCGAAATAGCGCTTTTCACTACGATCATAGCGAACGTTGTCCGGGGCAATTTCCTGGTACTGGCTCAGATCCTTCGATGCCTGAGGAACGGACACACCAAAGAAATCAGTAATGTCGGAGCGGTTTATGCCGCCTTCCCAAAAAAGGCGAAACTCAATGAATTCAAGACGTTGCTCGACACCCCATCGCAGTTCTGAGCCTACCGCCGCCATACTCCCTCCGATCAGGATAAAAACTATATTGACATCGAAACTTAACCCGTATACTTTCTTAACGTATGAGTAGGGGCGAAGTCAACAAAGTTTTGGAGATTCCGAATGTCTAGGAATGATCGCTATGTGGTGAAGCACCCCGACGGATGGGCCGTCAAAGCCCCCGGTGCTGAGCGTCCGAGCAGCGTCCATCAGACGCAGGCCAGGGCGGAAACCGCAGCCAAACAGATCGTCCAGAACGCCGGAGGAGGCGAAGTGCGCATTCAGGGCGCGACGGAAAATGGCGCGACTCCGATACGGTCGCACCTGGCAATGACCCGAACCCGCCCAAAGACAAGAAGCATTAAGGAGGGCGGCGCATGGCATTCGACCAGCAACGGCAAGACGCAATTTTCAAGAAGACCGATGGGCGGTGTCATATCTGCCGCAAAACGCTCGCGCGCAGGAATTATGGCGCTTTGGGCGCACGCGGCGCATGGGAAGTCGAGCACTCCAATCCTCAGGCCGTGGGCGGAACCCATCACCTGAACAACCTTTACCCAGCGTGCCTTCCCTGCAACCGGAGTAAACGGCACTCATCGACAAAGTCGGCGCGTAGCAAGCACGGCTTTCGCGCAGCGCCGCTGTCGAGAGAGAAGAAAACAGGCAACGCCTGGCTCGCCGGTCTTGGTGGAGCCATCGCCGGAAGGTTGCTTCTTGCGCCGTTGGGGCCGCTCGGTATCGCTGCCGGAGCTCTGATTGGTGCCGTAATCGGCAGCGACTACGAACCGGACTAAGGATTTCGAAGAGATCGAATCGACAATGCGCAAGATACTTTCCATAGACGGCGGCGGAATCCGGGGAACGTTCCCGGCGGCCTATCTCGCGCATCTAGAAGATGATTTGGCCTGTCCCCTTCATGAATACTTTGACCTTATCGCCGGTACCTCGACGGGCGGGATTATCGCCATTGGTCTGGCAATGGGACTCACAGCGAAAGAAATTCTCGATCTGTATGAGAATCGAGGCCCAGAGATTTTTTCGCAGCAACATAAGGGGCTGTATGGCTGGGTAGAGCGTCAGGCTCGGAAAGCAAAGTGGTTTGTTTGGGGACCGAAGTACGAGCCAGACGGCTTGCAGACCGCATTGAAGGATGTCCTCGGGGACCGAAAGATTGGAGATGCCAAAACTAGGCTGATGATCCCCGCATGGCACCAGCACATGGGAGCCGTCTATATCTTTAAGACCGCGCACCACGAGCGACTCAAGACTGACTACAAGGAATTTGCTCGCGATGCCGCAATGGCAACGGCGTCGGCCCCGACGTACTTTCGTGAATTCATTACCGCACGGGACGTTGGCCTCGTCGATGGGGGTGTTTGGGCGAACAACCCAACAGGAATCGCCGTTGCGGAAGGGATCGGCACGCTAGGATGGGCGCCCTCCGAAATACGGGTGTTGAGTATCGGGTGCTTGGAAGATGTGGTTGAAATGCGAGACGCCTACGGCGCCGCCCGGCTGGCGCCGAAGTTAGCAGGACTGTTCATGGCCGGTCAGTCACATGGGTCAAACGGCCTAGCCCACATTCTGACCGGGGATGTCGGTGGCGCAAATCACAAGGCCATTTATCGCGTTTCTCAGCCGGTTCCCGATGGATTCTTCTCGCTAGATGATACGAGCAAAATCCAGAAACTCAAAAGCCGCGCCTATGCGCAGGCCCGCATCGACAAACCAAATTTGTTGAATGTCTTTTTCCAAAAGACCGCGGAACCCTTCAACCCGGTTTACAGGTGATGAAATGAATACCCAGACCAAAAAAGCGCTCAAAAGTCATGAAGATGTGCTCGAAGCTATTGCCGAGGCAATTGATATTCCGGAGCACTTGGATCAGGCAGCGCGCGAGCGCTACCAGTCAATTGGGGAGTGGCTCGATCGGGAGAACTCCACCATCAAGCAATATGATCCCGAGGTATCACCCCAAGGTTCATTCCTGCTCGGCACGGTCATTCGACCAGTCGGTGACGCAGATCAATACGATATTGACCTCGTCTGCACCCTGAACGGCAGTAAGACCAAGTTTACTATGGCATCGCTCAAGGAGGCGGTAGGCGACGAGATCATTGGGTACGCCGCCGCCCATGGCATGAAGAAGAAACCGGAAGACTGCCGCAGGTGCTGGACGCTGGAATACTCTGACAGCGCCAGGTTCCACATGGACATTCTTCCCGCACTTCCGGACGAAGCGTCATATCGCGTTTTGCTCGAAAAGCGCGGGGACGTTGCATTGGCGTCAAACCAGCGCATTCGGAAAGAGGCAATCGCGATTACCGACAAGAAGTATCCGCAGTTTCATATCCACTGCGACGACTGGCCAATTAGCAATCCGAAAGGTTACGCAGTCTGGTTTAGGTCCCGCCAGGCGGAAGTCGCCTACGCGCGCAAGCGCTCCCTCATGGAACGAGAGCGCATCTATGCCAGCGTTGACGATGTTCCAGACCATAAGGTGAAGACGCCGTTACAGCGTGCCATTCAGCTTTTGAAGCGGCATCGCGATACGATGTTCGAGGGCGATGAAGACAAGCCGATCTCGATTATCATCACGACCCTCTCGGCCCACGCATACAATGGGGAGCAAACCATAAGCGCAGCGCTCAGGTCGATTCTCAAGTCCATGCACCTCCATATCGAGGATCGCAATGGCGTGAAATGGGTTCCAAATCCAGTGAACCCTGATGAGAATTTTGCCGACAAGTGGGCAGAGAACCCCAAGAAGGAAGCCAAGTTCGTCGAATGGCTGGAACGCGCCCAACGTGACTTCGGCACCTACCTGACGGGCAACTTCGGTCGGATTCCTGCGGAACTTCAGAAATCACTTTCCGAAACAACGCTGGCCAAAGTGACGCCCCTCATCGCGCTTTCCGCACCGGCCATAGTGTCTTCGCCAAACGCTGCCCTTGCCGAAGCGGAAAGAATCAAGAGCCAAGGCGGGGCAACGAAACCTTGGTGCCGATAAGAAAGTGTCGCCTGACATCGCTACTGAATGACGTCCGTGCGACGATTGCATTTGATCAGCCGAAGCTCTCGGCATCACTGAGAGACGGCCAGATCTATGTAGACGGATATTTCCGTGTGCTGTCGGGTCTCAGCAAGATTGATGCTCAGGGCGCAATGGCCGAGTATCAAATCGAGATCGTATTCAATCCGGAGTATCCGAATATTGAACCAAAGGTTTATGAGGTCGGGAACGCCATTGCGCGCGATGCAGAACATCACATAAACCCGGACGGCAGTTGCTGCCTTAGTGTTTGGGAAGCGTGGACTGCCTACTCACGCAGCACATCCATACAAGAGTTTTTTGATGGACCTCTGAAGAACTTCTTTCTGGGACAGTACCTGAAGCGAACGACTGGAGATTGGCCGTTCGGAGAAGAAAGGCACGGCAAGGAGGGACTTCTTGACGCATTCGCTGACCGGCTTGGCTGTTCGCGGAACGAAAAGAAAATCCGCTATCTGCTCCGTTTGCTCTCCAAAGAATGGCCACGAGGACATTGGAATTGCCCTTGCGGTAGTGGCCTGATTGTTCGGAAGTGCTGCAAGAAAGAGCTTTCGGAGTTGAGCGAAAGACTGCCGCAAAAAAATGCGAAAAGAATGCTGGTACGGCTACGATCATACGACCGAAAAATTGGGTAATGCTGATCCAGATCAGATCAAATCCGAGAAGATATTGAGATGAAGCGCTGTCCGTATTGCAAGCGCAGGCTGCTGTATCGATCGGCTGATGGGCGCCTTATATGCCATGCCTGTGGTCGGCGTTTCAGTTGGACCTCGGCATGGTCATCGCTTATGCCACGAAGGATCGGCTACAGGAATGGTTTGCGCTCGGGGTGCCGTCCTACAGGCAATACTTCAGCAGTTCCGCAAGTTCGGTAGCTCGGGGACACTTCTATCGTCTGCTGCGGGCTTGCTGCGCTCAGGTCGAGCAGTTACGCGAGCTCCTTGCAGGCAGCATCGAATGCAAGGGGCCAAGTTTGGCGGCGCCTAAAAAGGCAAGCGCGAATCAGGTACCGCTGGCAGGATGATCGTGTACAGCCTGGTCAAGCGCAATAGCAAGGTCGAGGCGATGGCTATCCCGGCGAATGACCGGCTCGCGGAGATGCAGGAGATCGAGGTGCATACCTGGGAGGTCTCGCTCAACTACACCGATATGGTATTAGCTTCGGAAGCCGTCAACCGAACCGGCAGCAGGCCATCATGCGATGGCAAGAATTAAGATCATTCGTCGTAAGGATGATTATCAGAGTATGCCACGACTCGTTTTTTAAGTGCGTCCCCATGTTTGTCAAAGGTAATAGAACGCATAGATTGGACACTTGGGATCTGAAAGCTGCTTAAATTGATAATGAGTTTTTTAATTTTGTTATATTAGTGATTGTGTATCCTCCTGAAATAGCTAGGATAAACTCACTCCCTGAGAAAATACCTCAGCTCGCGCCAAATCCTGCCGATCGGCATGATGCCCATCGGCCGGCTTCTTAAGTGACCGGAGCTGTCCTTGCGCATTCTCCACCGCAAAACCAATGCTGTTCTCATGAAGCCGATCAAGCTTGGATCGGATGGCATTCGCACTGGCGCAGTATTCTCCGAACACCACCCAAAACTTCCTGAAGAAGCTTGCCTGGAATGTCAGGTCTGCCAGCAGGGACCGCATCTGCGCCGGCGCCATCTCTGGCCCGGATGGCACATACTCGTAGCCATCGACATACGATACCGAGGTTCCGTCGACACCGACCGCGACCGCGGATGGATCCACGAACTCGAATTTGTATTTCCCCACATAGAGCCTGGCTTGCGGCCCAGACAGCTCAGAGACATGAGGCTCGAGCATTGCCCGCACATCGTCACTCAGACGCCGGTTTCGGCGGTGCCCGAGCTTCTTGGCATCTGCTAGCGGAATAGCATCTGCAAACGGCGGGTTCGCAAAGATAGTGTCTACGCGGCCGCCAAGCAGGTTGTCGTATTCTGCCTTCAGCTCACGGAATGTCGTCTCGCCTTTGCGATGCCGCAAGAACACACGCTCCGCGGCCTTCGGCTCGACGTCGTGGATTCGCTTGATGAGCTCGACAGAAGTGAATGCCGGCGCGAGGCCTCCGCCGCCGGCAAATGGATCCCAAACCTTCGGCTTCTTCTCAGCCTGGCGCTGCAGGAATTCATATGCTGCTTTGTAGCGCCGGATGGTGTTGGGCGTATTGCCTGATGCTGCAGCAAAAGCATTCAGATAGTCGGTGGGCGATTCGTATTTCTTGCGCCAGCGGCCGCTGCTCATGGCCTCATGGAAAAGCTTCATCAGCTCGAGCCAGGACGCGGTTTCCCCCTTGCTCCCCTTAATTGGTAGCAATTGGCCTTGAGTGGTAGAAATTCGGTCCATGCCGTATTTACTACCACATATGTGATGGTGGAAAGGGCTTTGCCTCGTGGTATTTTGTGGTATCGTTTGCTACATTAAATACCACACAAAAGGAATCGGGCAAGCCATGATCGACATGCAGGGAAAGCGCGCCAGGCGCGTGGTTACTGGCCGAAAGCCGCGTGTCACCGGCCGTTATCCCAGCATGAAGAGCAACCGGACCGTTCAATGGGAGTCCCAGCTCGAGCGGGATTTCATCATGCTGCTGGAATTCGATCCGAGCGTCTGCCGCTACCGGGAACAGCCTAAAACGGTAGAAATAAAGGTCCATAATGGACCTAATTTCCACTATACGCCGGACTTCTATGCCGAACGCCTCGATGGCCGTTACGTCTACGAGGTCAAGGAAGCCCGGGAACTGCAGAAGGACGATATTCGCCGGCGCCTGACGCTGGCCGGAGAGCTGATGGTCTCGGAGGGCTACTTCTTCCAGGTGGTTACCGAGGAGACGATCCGGGTCCAGCCCCTGCTTGGCAATATCCGCATGCTGCTGCCGCTCCGTAGCGTCGATGTGCCCGAGGAATGCCTCGACAGTGCCAAGGAATACCTGAGCCAGCAGGGGGCTACCCCGTTCCACGAGCTGGCGCCGATCGTTGCACCTGGCGCCCAGGGCTGGATGTACCTCAAGGCGCTGATTTCGCACCACAAGCTGAAAGCGCCCCTCGATAGCGAGGACCTGACCGCCGATTCGCTGATCAGCCCGGCCTGAGCATGCCGGCCGTTGCTATCACCCGAGGCACCCAGATCATTCTGGAAGGGGCGGCTTACACGGTACGCGGCGCGGCCAATGCCGACGCGCCGATCATCCTAGAGCGGGATACCGATGGTTTCCTGGTCCGCATGAGCCATCCCGAGATAACCCAGACCGTTCTCTCGGGCCGCGCGTCCATCATCTACCCAATCGATGATACCCCTGCCAGAAAACAGCTGTCGTCACGCCTGGGACTCGATCTCGCGACTCTGCCAGAGCACCAGCGCGAGGAGCTGGAAAGACGGCTGGGGTATCTGAAAGGGCTCCGCGAAGCTGGGATAGTGCATTACCAGCCCAAGGCCTATGCCGTAGCCATCCCAAGGATTGCGCAGCAGATCCGGGACGCCCAGCCACCCTCCCCGATCACCGTCCGCCGCTGGCAGGCAGATCACGAAGTAGCGGGCGGTGATTGCAGGGCATTGGTGCCGATGATCGCACGGCGGGGTAACCGCAGTCGCCGTATATGCCCCGAAGTCCAACGAATCATCAGCGATATTGTCCAGCGCCGCTATCTGACCAAGGATCAGGAGTCGATCGCCAGCGTCTATGCTGCCGTCGTAGTCGAGATCAGCAAGATCAACCAAGTTCGGGAACCTGGTGAGAAGCTTAGAATTCCAAGCCGCGCCACCCTGTACCGGCATATTGGACAGCTTTCGCCTCACGACGTGACCCTGCACCGGCAGGGCAAGCGCGCCGCCGAGATCAAGTACGGCGCACGCGGGCGGGGCATCACCACCTCCCGCATCCTTGAGCGGGTCGAAATCGACCACTGCCTGGTCGATATCTTCATCATTGATCCGGTCACATGCCTGCCTTTAGGCCGCCCCTGGCTTACCCTGGCGATCGATCACTATTCGCGAATGCTTGTCGGCTTCTACTTGAGTTTCGAGCATCCAAGCTGGCACTCCGTCATGCGCTGCATAAATAGCATGATCGACCCCAAAATCGGGCTAAACGAACTCTATCCGGACATGGAAGGCAGTTGGGCCGCTTATGGCCTGCCGGAGACCTTGGCGGTAGATAACGGCAAGGAATTCCATTCCCGAAGCTTCGAACAATCCTGCAGCACCCTCGGCATTGCAATTGAATACATGCCGCCGCGGAAACCCTGGTTCAAAGGCGTCATCGAACGCGTCTTCCGTATTCTGAATCAGAGGCTTCTCTCAGGAAAGCCCGGCTATGTGATTCCTCTGAAAGAAAAATCCGAAGAATTCGATCCCGAGAAGCATGCGGTGCTACATCTCGATGAACTCAGGGAAGTCTTCATCCATTGGAACGTGACCGTATACTCGAAGGAGTATCATAGAACACTCCGCGCATGTCCTGCTGATGTCTGGAAAAAAGGCCTGGAATATTGCACGCCGCGCACACCAACCAGAAGCACCGACCTGGAGGTGGCGATGCTGCGCACCGCAGAGCGCGTTCTGCAGCATTACGGCGTCGAGATAAACAATCTGCGCTACAATTGCGATGAACTGGGTGCCCTTCGGCAGCGCTACGGCAATAATCTCGACGTCATCGTTCGCTACAATACCGAGGATCTGGGCGAGATTCTTGTCACCTACGAGCCTGCCAAGGTGACTATAAAAGCATATGCGCTGGAACAGAACTATGCGAGCGGCCTGCCTCTTTCAGCCCACCGGATCCTCTTAGACTACAGACGGCGGCAGTACGTCGAAGCTAACAATCAGATGACCCTCGCCCAAGCGAAGGAAAAACTGGCCGCCCGCATCAAGGAGATCCAGGAAAGTCAGCTGCGCCGCTCCAGGCACAAGAAGATCGTGGCCCTCCAGCGGAAACTCGAGAAAGAGAATAGAAAATCAAAAGTGAGTGGTGGGGCGCAGGACGAGCAGAGTGCCGAGAATATCCAGATTACCGGCACCAACCTCACGCCGACGCCGCTGAACACGACACCATCTCCTGCAATCGAGCCAACAGACCAGCCGATCGAGGACTGGGGCTCAAGCAATATCAACGACGCACCCAACGACGACTGGGAGACATGATATGTCTGGGAATAGTCCTGAATCCAGCCCATCTACCTCTACTGAACAACCGAAGAAGCAGGCCGCCCCATCCGCCGCTAGCCTGGCAATCGACTCATTCTGTGGCGATGGCTCCACGCTATCGCGCTCACTCGGTCCAGCGCAGGTGATCGAAGGACTTGTTATCCATACTGACAAGCTGCAGGAGATTCACCGGCGCTTTGACCATGCCAGGGCTTTGAGCAAGATTGCCGCGGAGCCATATTGCTCGCTCGTTGTCGGCGAATCCGGCGCCGGAAAATCCAGCATCATTCGGGAGTACCTTCGGCAGCATCGTCCAAGCCGCCAGCCTGACGGCATGATCATACCTGTCCTTTCCGTTACGACACCTTCCCAGGCCACCATGGGCAGTGTCGCCTCCGCCTTTCTAGCCGCGCTTGGCGACCCGCTTCCCGATAAAGGCAATATTGATTCACGCACACGACGCATCCGGAAGCTGCTTAAGCAATGCCAGACGGAGATCGTGATTCTCGATGAATTCCAGCATTTCATCGACCGCGACAGGGAGAAGGTTCTTTTCACAGTGTCGGACTGGCTGAAGAACCTCATATCAGAGGCCCGGCTGCCAATTGTCCTGGTAGGGCTTGAGCAGTCACGGCGCGTACTAGCCGCCAATGAACAGCTCCGACGGCGGTTCCAGAGCCAGGTCGAGGTCAAGCGCTTCAATTGGACAGCGGATAGAGGACGGTATCTTTCCTTCCTGCAGGCGGCGGAGAGAAAGTTGCCCTTTGAGAAGAGCTCCGGTTTGACCAATCCTGGCTTGGCGGAGCAGATCTACCGGGCAAGTGACGGTTTGCCGGCAACTATAATGAAGATTCTGCGCCGCGCGGGTCACCATGCGTTGAGCCAAAAAAGCAAAAGCATAGAGCTGAAGCATTTCCAGCTCGCCTATGATGAGACTGTATTCCAGGACAAGAAGGGCGCCGGCCAACCATTTTTCACCACCATCGCGGGAAACCCTCCTTTTGCTAGCCAAGCGAATCAAGAATCCGCTGGGAAGCCCCCACCAAAAACTAGCCAAACAGGGGCGGCCGCAGCCACAACATAACCGGAATTGAAACCGTGACTGCCGCCTCCTATCCGGTGATCATCGGCAATCCGCCGTTTCAATCCCGGCTGCCGCAGCATCCCGCCATAAAGGGTCATGAAAGCATTCTTGGGTATGCCTTGCGACTTGCGGAAGCCAATGGATACGACTCTCCGCAATGGCTCTCGAGACTTCAGCGCGCGCATCAGCAGAATATTACTAGTCAGCTTCTGAGCTTCGCGACTGGATATGACCGCGCGATATTCTCGAATCGGGAATACAGATTCTTTCCAGGAAACAAGCAGCGCCGACTGTTGCTGGGTGACTGGATTCCGGGACAGCTACTTAGAGCCAAAAGGCCGCATTTTTGCCCGATTTGCCTCAAGGAAGAGGGCTACTTCCATATATCTTGGGATATTGCGGTTACGGCTTGCTGCCCAAAGCATGGAGTGTTGCTTCACGATCGGTGTCATTCTTGCGGCGAACACCTTGACTGGAATCGGCGCAAGCTTCTGCGTTGCGATCACTGCGAAACACCCTACTGCGAGGCACCAGCCGAGAAAGCTGATCCCAGAGCTCTTACGCTGATCAAGTTCTTGCTCAATAAAGAGAAGTTGTCCGACGTTGATCATAGAGCAGTATCTCATTTGCCTCAGGCGCTGCGCTTGGCCTCATTCGGCGAAACTTTATCGACAATCCTGTTCCTTATGAGCAGCATACCACGCAACACTTTCAAGGCCGGACACAAAGGATATCGCACACATCGCCCCGCAGACATTCAAACTCTTCTTATTGAGGTGTCCGATCTTCTGGACGACTGGCCTAGTGGGTTTCATAGATTCCTAGATACAAAGAGCATGTTGTCCCATCGATGCCGGGTCGGGAAAGGAATCAGCAATAGTGATTTCCGCGACTTCTATCTTCGGCTGTTCCAGGTGCACAGAGAAAACTCTCTCACCTTCTTGAGAGAAGAGTTCTCGCAGTATGTTAACAAGAAATGGAGCGGCAGCTCTCTATACGCCGGCAGCATGATTATCCGCAGCATTAAAGCCCCGCGCTTTGTCACGGCGACAAAAGCCTGCGAAATTCTGGGCGTATCATATGACACGCTGAGATCATTGCGCCAAAGAGGTGAGATCGGAGGCCCTAGTAGCCAGGCCACGATCACCGATGGAAACCTGTACGATAGGCAGGCACTGCTGGATTACAGCCGCCGCGCTGAGGACGGCATCTACCTGCATGAAATTCTATCGCTCTTCGACACTGAGTACTCTGTCTTTCAGCGGTTTGTCCGTGCTGGATTGATAAAGCAAAGACGTGCAGTAAGATTGAATAAGACCCTTGTGCCGGGTTATGCCAGATCAGATGTGGTAAATCTTCTTGGGAAGCTACTAGGAAGCGCCCCTTCAATCAGCAATCCAGAACCGGGACAACTGCATTGGTCGAAAGCCATCGTCTTCCTACGCCGTTCCGGCATAGATAGCGGAAAGCTTGCCAAGCTCATTCTCCTCAAAAGGATATCAGTTATTGGCATTGACCCTCAGCAGAAAGGGCTCGAGCAGATTTTACTCGACGGTGTGGCACTTGAAGATTTACGAGCTAAGATAAAATCGGATGACATCAGCTTTAGCCACAAATCGCGCCCTCTGCTTGAGAGAGCATTATGCGTATCGTCCTAATGTCGGATCTGCATTGTGAGTTCGAGAAACCGGGGCCACGGCTAAGCGGACACCCGGATCGCGGCCCCTCCCTAATTAAGCTGAAAAAGAACCTACCCGATGTATTGGTACTGGCGGGCGATATCGAGGTCGGCCCACGGATGGCCTTGGACTATGTGTCCCAAGTATCAGAGTTTCTCGATATCCCCATTATCTATGTCGCCGGCAATCACGAGTTCTACAAAGGCAACCTGCTCGACGATATTGAAGAGCTGCGGCAAGGTGCTCTTCGGCTTCAACGATCCGGTCGCGAAGTCTACTTTCTTGAGAGTACCAGCGTCTTAATTGGTGGGGTTCGCTTCCTGGGGTCCACCCTTTGGACAGACTACGAAATCATGGGAACGGATAAGTCAATCGCAGCCATGTTGAATGCTGACGAGTTTCTGAACGACCATCGGCTCATTGGATTCAAGGGTCGCACATTCCAACCAATTGATGCGCTGCAGCTTCATGAAACAAGTCGCGCCTGGCTGGAAGAGGCATTGGCTGAAGAGTTTGCAGGCCCGACTGTCGTCGTCACGCATCATGCGCCGGCACGAGGCTCAATTGTCTCCAAGTATAAGGATGACCTGATCTCAGCTGCCTATGCATCCGATCTGTCGGATATGATTAAGAAATATCAGCCCGCCGTCTGGCTGCATGGCCATACGCATTTCAGTTTCAGCTATAAAATTGGCCAATCGATCATTGCCTGTAATCCACGCGGCTACACATCAAGCAGTATGGCCCAGGAGAACACGAAGTTTTATGAGGCATATATAGTTGAGATCTAGATCTCATATCTTTTCCAGAGCTAATGGCCCTCAAGCCAACGCAAGAAATAGGTATCTGTCAGAGGATATGTGTGAACTCCCATTGAAAATAAGAGTAGCTATTGACCGGCTCCCGCTGAATGGTCGGGTTGCGATGTTAGTTTAGTGTTTGGGTATCAGGCGATAACGGCTTGGTCGGCAGCGTTGGGTGCGGTTGCGCAGCCACCACACTGCTACTGTCGGGACGATGACCTCGGGTACAGGAGGCCTGTAGCGGCGCAAGAAATACGGCAAGACTGTATTGTAGTTGTTGGAAACCACATTAACTGACAATTTCTGGGCAGAACGCAACGGCTTGTTTTTTTGGTCTCCGATGGTTGTTCTGGGGGCTGTGTGATACTGAAGCACACGAGCTTGGTGACGTCAAATTCATTGCTGCGGCTAGCGCATGGGTTGGCCTGGATGGAATATTTTTAGTGATATCGATAGGAGCATTATCAACAATTTGCGCTGTAGCGATCTTACACTATCGGCGCACCAACGATGCACAACGGCACCTACTTTCATTATAAGGTGGGGCTGGTTATGCGCAAAATCAGCAGCTACGTATGCTCCAATGCCCGCCTTGCTTTTCATTGTAAAATCAGGGAATTTCATCCGCACCCTGCCTTTGCATGACCAGAAGAGCCGAATATCCCAATGATCTTGGCCCTTTAGCAAATTCTCCCGGCAACTCTGAACAGGGAGAATTAGCTCGCCATCAGGGGTAAATACGGCCCCCAAATAGATTACCGACCGGCAAATGAAGGAAAATTGCTGAGGCGCAATACGAGGCCCGCACCATGCGGTACACTTAGCCGATGGCCCTGTTAGATACCGCGCTGCTCATTTTTCTGCTGGCTATATCAGGCGCTATTCTGCTAGCGCTCTGCATCATCGATCTGCGCCGCTATCAGCTCCCGGATACGCTTAATGCAGCCTTTGGTGGGCTGGGGTTGGCGTTTCATCTGTTGTCGCCCTACGGCTTTTTGCCGCCTGCATCGCTCGGCATTGCCGCCCTCTTGAGCGCCGGCCTGTTCCTGGGATTGCGCTGGCTGTTCTGGAAATACCGCCATGTCGAAGCCCTCGGCCTCGGCGACGTGAAGTTCATCGCCGCCGCAAGCTTCTGGGTCGGCCTGAACGGAATCTTCTGGGTCATCGCCCTGGGGGCTTTATCGACGATCTGCGCCGCGCCCCTCTATCGTTTACGGGGACGCCCACCATCAAAGCGGTCGACAGTCTCATTGCGGGTACCATTCGGCCCAGGATTAACTGTAGCGACCGCTGGTGTGTTTACACATATGATAGCCAGGAGTATTTAGTGCGGTACAAATTTATTTCCGATACAGACACCAACTCAGCATCGCCGTTGACGTTGTGTCTTTTCCCCCCTGTAAGCGCGCGACTACGAAGCGATTATTGGCGCACAGGCCAGAAGGGCGACATCATAGGCCATGCGCTGGACCAGCAGTCCTCTCTACGCGACTTCAATCACATATTTTGGTCAAGCCATTCAATATTGAATCTCTCGGAGAGATCCAATGAATTAATAACCGTCCACCCGGACGCTCGGAAAATCGAAACTAATGCTGCTTCATTCTCCGCCCATTCATCAAAGCCAGTATCAAAAGATATATCCTTAGAGGTATGTATATATATCCCCCCAGTATCCAGTGGATCATCTTTAACCAATATATACCAACCGGCAGAATCTCCACTCAATATCCTACCTTTTCTCTGACGTGGGATATCCATGGGCTAGTCCTTAATCTTGATGTGGTTATTCGTGAACACCTTATTGGTTCGTGGATCATATACTCTAGGTGAACGTGAGAACTATGCGGAGCATGAACACCAAGAAGCGAACCGTTGTCCATTCTGAATTGACGAATGCCATCTGCGCTTCGGAAAACACCACTACCTGATTGTCCTATTTCTTTATAACCCCTCCCAAGAAACGACTCAGCTGCACGCAATGCTTCATCTGAGGTCAGTACATACTTGCTTTCAAAATTACCTCTACCAAAAAGTGTTTCATGTAATACATCGGCGACTTTCGAACTTCTAGCGCTCAGGCTTGAAGCGCTAGCTCCAAGGATTCCAAGCTCTGCCGCACCAACTTCTCGTCCGAGTGCTAGAAAACGCACTACGGCTGGTGATGTCAATAATCTGGAAATGAATGCCGCAATGGGCACATGTATTGCGTTTGTAATTCCTTCGAACACACCTTCAGCGAAGCCATCCTCGAACTTACCACCTATTACCTTAGAAGCAATACCACCAGTAATACCGCGCCCTACTAGCTGTCCCCCAATTCGAGCCGCGCCTTCGACTCCGGTAAGGCTTACCAGATGGTCGCTAAGCGGCCCGAGCATTATTTGGTTCGCCCATGCTTTGAAAGCTCTTGGCTTTATCGCAAAGCCTCAATTTTCACTGGTTCTGACATGAGAGCCAAATAAATCGGCTATTATGGTTGCGGGATTTTAAGGCTTTTCAAACAGTATCTTAAGGGCCTACTTTTTAAGAGTTATAGCTTTCACAATAACTTCGAATAACAAAAAATCATCGCTGAAGTGCCCTTCATCTGTCTGCAAGATCACAATGAAATTCAAGTCGGGGCTCAAATCTACACTCTTGTCATTATTCAATCCTGCGAATTTGAACAATTGCGCCACGAGATAGATATTGATTTTACCTCCCTCATCGACACGGCACAGCCTCGAGGGCAAGCCGGCGATGGATATTGCCGCAGGAATATAAACAACATTCGCGTGGGAAGGCTTGCAAGTGAAATCTCGCAATTCCTCAACATCCATCGCTTCATACGCGTTATATTCACCAATTACTGAAATGAAGCGACGCCATACATTCTCGGCACAATCGTCACTGCCGGCACTCAAGAATACCAGCACTCCCATGTCATGTTCATATGGTTGTTTTCTACATCTCTGAAGATTGTCGGGCAGGGCTACCGAAAATCCGAATTCGTCGTTGCTGTACTCCGCAGCACGAATTTCCACTGCCCATGTTAGCAGATATATGATGGATGCCACGGTAAACTTATACATTATCCGCCTTCAGAATTTACGGACTTGGAATGTTTGGATTTCCCCACCAGCTGGAAAGCCTGCTCTGCACAGACTGTATTACCCCCCGCAGCGTACTCGACCATACAGTATTTACCGAATTATAACTGCCGCGAAAGTCACCGCCTATCGTTGGACCATAGACCGATCTATTGTCTAATGAAAGATTTAAAATGAAGGCATCAACGTCACTTCCAACACCTTTTATTCGTCCGCCCCATGTTTTTGCGAAATCCTCCCACGCTTTGTCCAACGAAGAATAGATTAAAGAGTCCCTGCCATTAGGTGTCGCACCAAAAGGGTTGTTGTTGTTTAAATAAAAACTACTTGTACCCCAACCACTTTCATAAGCAGAAAGTCCGAGTAAAAATGATACGTCAACTGAAAGTTCTTTAGCTAAATTTTCGACTATTTTGTATTGAGATGAGAAAAATTTAGCATATTTAGTATTTGAATTTAACCATCTGCCAATTTTATTGGATAGCGCATTTGTCACCCCCTCGAACACGCCTTCAGCGAAGCCATCCTCGAACTCCCCCCCTGCTACCTTAGAAGCAATACCACCTACTACACCGCGCCCAATTAGCTCTGCGCCGGCCTGAGCCACACCTTCGACTCCGGTAAGGCTTACCAGATGGTCGCTAAGCGGCCCGAGCATTGATGATGTAAAAGCTGCTGCGGCTGCCGGGCCACAACGGCCACCCATGGCCTCTGCAGAAGCACATGCCCTGGCAGCGTGTAGCGCAGCATTCGGTATCAAGTTTTGTGGTTGGAATACTCCCGCCGCATCATACACTGGCATCATAGAGCCAATGCCATACGACACCGCACCATTGATAGCGCCGATCAATGCACCTTTGAATGACTTGTCTTGCGCATATCCATTGACCGCCCCCGCCAGGATGGCCCCGCATGCCGGGTTGCCGCCACAAGCAACGGTACCAACCACATACGCAACAACTGTCCGCACCAAGCTTTGGAACAATCTCCCTAACTTCAGATACCCCGTCGGGTCTGTGTAGGTGAGTGGGTTGTTGCCGACATAGCTGTACCGGTTGAGCGCCTGGGTCGAGAACGGATCATCGACCAGGGGGTCGGCCGAAACCATGCGGGCGATAGTCGGATCGTAGAGCCGGCCGTTCATGTGCACCAGGCCGAGCTCTTCCAGATGCTCGTGGTCGGTAAAGCCGCGGTTCGGCAGGCCGGAGGCCTCCAGGGCACCGGTCGGATCGGCCGTGCCGTTGGTGTTGCGCCGCTTGCCCCAGGGGTCATAGGCCATGCGCTGGATGACCACGCCGGCAGCATCGGTCACCAGCGTGGTCGAGCCCAGATGGTCGCGGTGCAGGTAGGAGCGGGTGACGTTGACCGAGCTATGCGTGTAGCTGGTATCGGTGGTCGAGACGGTCAGCGCGATGCCATTGCCCGCCGCCACATAATCCGTCCACCGCACATGCGCATTCGCCAGGGTCAGCGCCCGCTCGGAGCGCGCCCCCGTGGCGGCGTTGGTGTAATACTCGGTCATGCCAGCCGACGTGGTCTGCCGGAAGCGCTGATGCTCCGTGCCATAGTCGAAGCTGACCGTCTCGCTGCCCCGGCTGATGCTCAACGGGTGATCGAACGGCGACCAGGTATAGCTCCGGCCATCGCCGGTCAGCATGTTGCCGTTGGCGTCATAGCTGAAGCTCTTGGTGCCGCCGGGACCGGTGATGCTGGTCACCGCATGCGGCCGCGCCTGGCCTGTCGCCGGGTAGCTATAGGTACCGAGGTCGCTCTTGTGATGGATATTGCCCGATTGCGGCTGCGACGACCCGTTATTGCCGTCATACTGCATCGACACGGTATAGTTCACCGACGACGATACCGTGGTCGCCGTCAACAGCCGGTTCAGCGGATCATAGGTGAACGCCTCCGAGACCCCGGTGGCGCCTTCGCTGCGGCTGGTAACATTGCCCACAGAATCGTAGCCGATCGACCATTGCTGCAACGTGGTGCCCGACTTCACCGTCTGGATCCCGGTCACCAGGCCCCGGCCGGTATCATAGCTCCGCGCCGTGGTAACCCCGTTGCCGAGCTCTTCCCCGGTCAGCTGGCCCGCCGCATTGCGCCCCGTCAGCGTCCAGTAATACGCACTGCTGGCAGTGTCCTGAACCCACTTCAACTCACCGATGTCGGTATACTCGTAGCCCAGTTGCAGGCCGGAAGGATAAGTCTGGGTCGACAGCCGGCTATTGTTGTCATACTGCATCGTATAGCCGAGCCAGCCGCCGCCATGGGCTTCCTGGTAGACATTCGGCCGCCCCAGGCTGTCATAGCCATACTGCTTGTAGAAGCCCGGCGTGCTGCCCACCACCGCCCAGGCAATGTTCAGCTTGCCGATGCCATAGGGGGCCGTGTCATATTCCCATGACTGCTGATCCTGCACGCTGCCGGGTCGGTACGAGCTGCGCCCAGTCATGCGGCCCAGCAGGTCATAGGCCATGTTGGTGGTCTGGCCCTTGGCGTCGGTCTGGTATTTGAGCTGGCCGAGCACGTCGTAGCCATAGGTCCAGCTGCCCTTGTCCGGGTCGCTCATCGCCACCTTGCGGCCACGGCCATCGTAGCTGAAGCTGGTCACATTGCCGGCCTGGCCGGTATCCGCGTCCTTCACCGTCAGCAGATTGCCGAACGGATCATAGGTATAGGTGTTGATCGAGTAGACCGCCGTGCTGCTGTCATGCCGGCCATTCTTGACATGCACCACCTGGCCCTGGCTGTTCTTGGTGGTGACGCGGCTCTCATTCCATTCGTTGGTCACCGTGTTGACCAGGCCGGCATACTGCACCGTCACCGTGCCGTTCGGTCGATCTTCCTGAACCGGACGGCCCAGGGCGTCATAGGTGAAGCTGGTCCAGACAGCCGTATCGCCTGGGAAGTAGGGCCGGCTCTTCTTCCACACCTGGCCGCGATCATTGTAGACCGTATCCAGATAGACCGCCCGCGCCGGTTGGCTGTCGGTGTTGTAGCCCTGGCTCTCGCGCCGCAGCTCGCGCTCAAGCACGTCGAAGTAGATCTTCTCCACCGCCCCGATCACCGTGGTGCCGTCCGAGGCCAGCGGCGTCGTTACCGCCACATAGCGGGCCGCGGCGCTATGGGTGCCCGGCGCGCTGACACTGGGGCAGCTCGCCGAGCCGCCATTGACGCCGGAGCACCACAGATACTCCCATTTGGTCTTGGTGCCGTCGGGCCGCGTCTCCAGCACCTTGCGGCCGAAGCTGTCATAGCTCCAGGTCGTGGTCAGGCCGTTCGGCCCGGTCTGGCTCGTCACCCCGCCGAAGCGGACATCATTCACCCGGGTCTCGCTATGGCTCAGCGCATTGGTCGCCGTCACCACGAAGCGGCCATCGCTGCTGTAGCTGGTCGTGCTCGACCGCGTGGTGATCCCGGCATAGCCGCTCACCGTCGACGACACCGTCGCCACCGTCTTGTTGCCGAAGGCGTCGTAGGTGTAGCTGGTCTTGAGTTCCAGCTGGCTATTGCCAGGCTCGATGGTCTCGCTGGTGAGCAGCCCGGTCGCACCATCATAGGTCCAGCTCGAAGTGCGGCCGGCAACAGGACCAGCCGGGGATCCCACCGTGGGCATGTACACCCCGGGATCGCTCCCCTTCACCATCTGGGCGCCCCAGGCATGGAACGAACCATTGCTGGTGGCGAGCGATATGCGGGCGGTATTGGCCGATGGATTGACATTCTGCAAGGTCGCTACTAAGCGGTACCAGCCGCCGGACAAAGCCTCCACAGAAGGGGTAATTTGCGCAGCGGCAGCGCCAGCCGCAGTAGCCAACCCGGTACTGAAGTTGAGGACGGCGTAGCCATCCTGGTGCGGCGTCCCGGGGATGAAGCATTGCAGCCATACATCGGCTGCCGTGACCTGCTTGACGTAGGCCGAGCAGCTAAGCCGCTCGTCGTTTGCTACTGATACGCCGATCTGCTGAAAGACCGGGTGGTTGCCGGGGGCAAAGGTCAGGGTATCAGCCGTGGCCGATCCATCCGGCGCCGTCGCCGTATCGGCAGTGACGCCGGCAGCACCGGCCCAGTACCAGGATGGGCCACGGAAGTCGGAGCTGTAGGTCAGCAGATTGCCGGGCACCGCGGGCTGTGCCAGGGCCGATCCTAACGGCACCATCACCGCCCACAGGAGTATAATACCCAGCCATGCACGGCCAAAGCGAGACGCAGAATACACTAAGCCTGAGGACTTGATCACAGCGGTCATGGCTCTGTCCTCGGGCTTACGGCGTTATGCTCTGGACCACGGCACGCGTCAGGCGGCCGAGGAACCAGTTCGTTGCATCATTGCTGTAGGTGTTGGTCGTTGTCTTGCTATGGCCGTCACCCGTGCTCACCCCGACCTGGGTAGCATTGCCGTAAGCATCATACTGGTAGCTCGTCGTCACGCTGGGCAGTGCCGTGCCGTTAGCAGTGCCGCTCGCCGGCAGTTCCCAGCTCTGCTCCACCGACTGGGTCAGCTTCACGAACCGCCGCTGCCCGCCGCCATTGGCGATGGTCAGGGTATCATCCGCATAGCTGTTGGTCGTCAGGTTGAGCTGCGGGCCGACCGCACCGGCCGTTGCCGACCGCTTCTTCTCACGGCTCGCCAACATCCCGGTATAGGGATAGGTCTGCAGATAGGCGCTGATCTGCTCAATCCCGCTCTGCTCGTCCCGCACGATCATCTGCCGGAAGCCCAGGAAGCCGCGCCCCTGCGCATGCGCCTTCGCCCCCACATACCGATACGTCGAACGATACTCACCCCCGATCCCGTTCGATGCACGAACCTCAGAGACTAAAGGCAACGCGACTTGAAGATCCAGAATCGGATACAGAGCATTGTTTTCACGGCTATACTGACTGTCCCCTGCGGTCATCCAAGCGTATACAATCTTTGTTGTAGCACCTGTGCCGCTGGTCACCAGATCTATCAGAGTGGAATGGATTGCATCGGAACTGAGCAGCACCCGCGTGCCGGTGCTGGCACCATAGGCATTCTGGGTGTTCCACAGAATGTCTGACCTGCCATCACCATTGAAGTCCGCGATATAGGGCTGCGAGCCATTAACATTCGGCACCGTGCTATTGGCGAACGTGCCATTACCATTATTCAGCCAGATATTGGCGTTGACACAGGCGCCACAGCCCGTCGAGGCCAAGCCAGTGGCATTGGATATCGTGTACCAGAGGATGTCGGTTCTGCCATCGTCGTTGAAATCACCCATCAGGAACTTGTAATCGACGAACGTACCATTGGCAGAATTCAGATTATTGTCGATTACAAAGGTGCCATCCCCCTTCGATATCATCAGGACGCGCGTGCCGGTGCTAGCGCCATAGCCGTTCTGGGTATTCCACACAATATCGGCATATCCATCACCATTGAAGTCGATGATGTATGGCTGCGCTCCATTGACATTCGCCACCGTGCTATTGGCAAACGTGCCATTGCCATTATTGAGCCAGATATTAGCGTTGACACAGGCACCACAGCCCGTCGAGGCCAAGCCAGTGGCATTGGATATCGTGTACCAGAGGATGTCGGTTCTGCCATCACCGTTGAAATCACCCATCAGAAACTTGTAATCGACGAACGTGGTGTTGGCGGAGTTCAGATTATTATCGACCGCAAAGGTACCATCACCATTCGATGTCATCAGCACGCGCGTGCCGGTGCTGGCGCCATAGGCATTCTGGGTGTTCCATAGGATATCCGACCGGCCATCGCCATTGAAGTCAGCAATATAAGGCTGGGAGCCATTGACGTTTGGCACCGTGCTATTGGCAAACGTACCATTGCCGTTGTTAAGCCAGATATTGGCGTTCACACAGGCGCCACAGCCCGTCGAGGCTAATCCAGTGGCATTGGATATCGTATACCAGAGGATATCGGTCTTACCGTCCCTATTGAAATCCCCCATCAAGAACTTGTAATCAGCCAATGTACCATTAGCGGAGTTCAGATTATTATCGACCACAAAGGTACCATCACCATTCGATGTCATCAGGACGCGGGTGCCGGTGCTGGCACCATAGGCATTCTGGGTGTTCCACAGAATGTCTGACCTGCCATCACCATTGAAGTCCGCGATATAGGGCTGCGAGCCATTAACATTCGGCACCGTGCTATTGGCGAACGTGCCATTACCATTATTCAGCCAGATATTGGCGTTGACACAGGCGCCACAGCCCGTCGAGGCCAAGCCAGTGGCATTGGATATCGTGTACCAGAGGATGTCGGTTCTGCCATCGCCGTTGAAATCACCCATCAGGAACTTGTAATCGACGAACGTACCATTGGCAGAATTCAGATTATTGTTGCTGCTAAAAATACTGCCGGAAGCGACTGGTCGCGAGAACAGCGTCTTCGGCAGACAGATGACACTAGAAGACATCGCACAATATTCAATACCATTCACAACGCTGCGCTGATTTATGGCAAGATAGTCGTAAGTTAGCCTGTATTCTGTTACGAGATTGGATGCCTGGTAGGCCTGTACCTTGGCGAGCCGCTTGGTCTGCTTGACCTGGCTGCCCGACAGATACGCCAGTTCGATATCGGTGCGGTCCTCGTATGTGAAGCGGACCGAGGCATAGGGGCTGAGGCCCGCCGTGGCGTTGCCGGTATAATCGATCCGGTCCGGACGATACTCCCCGTTCGTCCCGTCCTCCGTGTAGCTCGCCGTGAAGTAATTGCCCTTGCTGTCGGATGTCTTGTTCAGCGCCCAGACCCGTGCACTGCTCTTGCCCTGCGCCTCAATCCGGCTGTCCGATGTGTTGCCGAACTCAAGCACCAGGCCGGCCTTGGTCCATACCTTGAACCAGGCCGGGCCAGAACCCGCGCTGCCATAGCTGATAACCTTCGAGAAACTCTCCCGCTCCGTCCGGTATTCCGTCCCATCCGCGCCATAGGTCCCGCTCACCGCCACCAGGCGCTGGCCATCCAGGCAGAACCGGTCATTGGCATCGAACGCCACGCCGCCCGTCACCCCGTCCTGCGCGATCGTCCGGCCGCAGCGCGTGATCGCCGGCAGGCCCGCAAGGCTCCAGCCCACCCCCAGCAGCCCGTTGCCGCCGCGGCTGTCATACACAAGGTCGAGCTTCGGCTGCAGACCCGCCGTACCTGGCACCACAGACACAGGCACCGTGTAGCTCGCAGAGCCCTGATCCGACACGTCAAACCGACCCGGTAAAACCATCTGGCCGTGGGCGACGGGGGAGAGCAATATGGTGGAAACAGTTACTGCAGCAGCAAGTAACCAACTGTGGCGATATGGGAACAAAATCCACCCCCGGTTTATATTGAGAGTCAATAAATCGACTAAGCTACAATTAAAACTATCAATTAATCCCTCTTAGAAAGTCAATAATGAGTTTTATACATCTTTTATGAAAAAGCCGAGGCGCCGAGAGCCGCTACGGCAGCATCTCTCTCGTACTGTCCAAAACCCAAAATGGTCGCTCTGGACTCCCGGTCAGCCGCAGCCAAGCTATCTTGCGGATGGCCATACGCGTCTGCACAGACCGCGCCTCAACACGATAGGCTCGGCCAGGCGCAACAACAGAGCGCACTCCAGCTTGCTGACCCTGTCGATCTGCCAGCGCGGTATCATCCATACCCGATGCCACACGCGCCACGAATGGTGAAGCTGCATCAAGATCGACAATCGGCCCGCCATGCACCGTCAGATATTCTGCAATGCGTAGCAACAAAGCTGGCGTCATACCATGAACATGCCGCAATTCATCGACACGCTCGAAACCGCGATTGCGCGGCAGATACCGCCGGCCAGCAGCGATATAATCTTCTCGTTCAGCGCCATGCAGGCGGCGCAAATCATCTCCGTCGCGCCAATCGGCGATACTGTCGGTCAAAGCCTGCGCCTGTGCCTCAGGCAATCCCAAAGCAATGAACAAACGTTGCAGCACTTCCACTGGCGCCTGGTTTATGTCGATCAGTCCCAGTGCATCCTGAATACGCAGTTGGATGGCAATGCCACCCAACCGCAATGTCGATGCCTCACCATTGATACCAGTCACGACACCCCCACCAAGCAACTGTGCCGCCGCCGTCTCAATCGCTGCATCTGCCAGCAATTCCAAACGCAGCAACTCTGCAGTATTGCGCCCCTGCATCGCAGCGATACGCCCAGTGGCCACCAAACCAACTGACAGCAAACCCAAAAACAATCCGACCCAAAGCACTGCGATCAGAGCAGCGCCATGCTGGCTTGCCCTTCTGGCCACCCCGGCCTACTCCTGGCCCAATGGAATACCGCGCAACTTGTCCCGCAATTCGTCCGTCACCCGCCGGATATCTGCCGGGCTGCGCACCACACGCGGTGTCAACAGGATAAGCAACTCAGTTCGAGTACTGCCCTGAGTATCGGAACGGAATAGATGCCCGAGCAGCGGAACATCCTTGAGCAAGGGGAGGCCACTATTGCCGCCAGACTGGCGATCTCGGATCAATCCACCAAGCGCAATAGTCTCACCATTGCCTACACTGATGGAGCTTGCCAGCTTGCGCTGCTGGATCGTCGGAGAATCAATAGTCGATGTCGTGGTCTTGGCAACGTCACTGACTTCCTGATTGATATCCAGCAACACTAATCCCCCTTCGTTGACGCGCGGCGTCACCTTCAGGATCACACCGGTATCGCGGAACTGGATCGCATTAACGATAGGTGTACCCGGCGCGCCAACACCCACAGCTGACTGGGTTGCTATCGGCACCTGGTCGCCAACCTGCAAGGTGGCAGTCTGGTTATTCAGCACCATCAATTTCGGCGAGGAGACGACATTGACACGCGTGACGCTTTCGAGCGCATCGAGAACAGCACGAATATTCTGGCCGGAGAAGACAGCGGAAAAGCCTGGGAACTTGCTCGCCACAGTTCCTGCCGTCACATCACTCAAGGTCATCGACTGCCGGCCTGGCTGAAACAGCCACTGCACACCATAACGCAGATCTTCCGTCAACGTCACTTCGGCCACCACAGCCTCGATCAACACCTGCAAGGGCGGGATATCGAGCTTGGCCAGGGCCGCCTCCACCACGCGATATTCTTTTGGGGAAGCCAGAATAAGTAGTGAATTGGTAATGCTGTCTGCAATAATCCGGGGGGCCACTCCACTCCCAAGCCGGATACCACCATCGGCTGAAGCAGATGTGGCCCCAGGGCTCGCCTGTACTGCCGCGGTACGCTGATCGCCTCCACGGTCCGGCATCGGGATTGCCCCCCACAGGCCACCTGGTACTGCCGCTACCGCGCTTGCCGCACGGGACAGGGCATCCGTATCCACTACTCCATCATTGCGGCGCAAAGATTCGGCCGCGCCGCCACCTTCCTGCCCTTTGCCAGCAAAGAGGCTATTCAGTACCGCTGCAAGGTCGGTGGCACGGCCATTCTGCACGTAATAGACAAAAACGCGCGTATCGACATTCTCACTGCTGCGATCGAGCCTTTCCACCCAATCACCGATTTCGTTGAGGTAATCCGGTGTCGCCGCCATGGCAAGAATGGTATTGAGGCGCTCGATGGCCAATAGCCGTATCGGCGCGGCACCAGCCTGGCGTGCCGTGATGCCGAATATCACCTCCAACTCACGCTGCAGTAATTTCACATCGACATAACGCGGACTGAACAGACCGAAAGCCAGACCAGCCATGCTGCTGACATCAAAAAGACCGACGACATCAAGCATTGCGGCAATCTCGTTGGGCGCACCACCGAGCAGCACAACATTGCGTGTTGGCACAGTGCGGATCAGTGCATCCTGCGGCATCATTCCCTTAAGAATACCGGCGAGCTCTTCGGCGCCTATATGGCGCAAAGGCACGACGCGAATTCCGTAACCAGTCGTGAGCGCACCGCTACCTTGAGTGATCGCCGGCCCGGCTCGCAGCGCTTCCGCATTAGGCACCACCGTGTAGATGCCATTTTGCCGAACCAAGCTAAACCCATTGAGGCGTAGGGCATTTTCGAAAATCGCCAGCACCGCGTCACGCCGTATCGGTCGGCTGGTCTGCAGCGTCATCTGTCCCTGCACTTTGGGATCGACGGCAAAATTTATCCCAAGGATTTCCCCCAGCACCGCTCGTGCTGCGTCACGAATCTCGGTATTCACGAAATTCAGGGTGATATCGCCATCGGCTGTTGTTTGGCGAGCCGCCGCAGTTGTTTGGGCACCGAGTAGCTGCCCCCGCGCCGGAATAATTTCACGACGGGGCGTATCCTGGACAAGTGGCGCCGCCTCAAGAGGGGAGGGTGCAACATGATCAGATACTGCCGATTGTGGCGACGGCACCATGGCGCCAAGCACTGGCGATGAACGACGCTCCATACCTCGAGGTTGCTGCTCCTGACAGGCAACCAGAGACAGCAATAACAGGACTGGCATAACCCGCGCCCAGCCGAAGAATCTTACAATCATTGTTTTACGTCCGTTCGTCATGGCCGTGGTGCGGTAACGCTCCCGTGCATCTGAATCCCACTCAAACTTGCCGGCTTAGGCAGGCGGAAATCCCGCTGTTCACCGTCACGTTCGAAGCGCAGGCGATCGGCATCGATTGCCGCCACCACCCAGTCCTGCAATGCTTCGCCTTCTTTCAGCATGATGACGCGGCCTTCATTGACCAAGCGCAGCACTGCCACGGCCACTTTGCTGGACTGCGCCAGCCCCAGTACCTCGATTACTGGAAAAGGCGGAGGAGCTGGTTTCTGCGGAGACACTACGATGGGTGGCGCCACGACAATCGCCGCGACAGAGCGTCGTTCCAAATTGAACAATGGTCTTTCGGTAATCACGGCGAGACGTTCAGCCGGCCAGGGCTGGCGGGGCGATACGACAACCGGCCCGCCCATCGGCATTGGCGAAATCGGCTCGGCAATCGGAACATCTACTTTACCGGATGCCATTAACAATGCAGCAGCAAGACTAAGATTGACCAACAGCAATGCCAGGGCCAAAAGATACCGGCGCAACAAGCGGAAGACTGTTGTCATGGCTCAGGCCTCCGGAAGCCCGCAACATCAATGCGGAATTGCAGCACAGGATTGCCAGGTGAGGCCACTTGGAATTCCTGCCCACGCAGTTCGAGCATTTCAATAAGCATCAGCGGGCTGGCTGATTCCTCAATCACTTGCAGCCATGGTAAGAGCTTCTCCGAGCCGATACTGCCTTCAAGGCGCACCACTAGGCGCTCCAATCCACCCGCTGTTTTGGTCGGCGGCAGCGCCTGTACACTGCGGGTCTGCGCTCCACCACTATCGATGCGGCGGCGCACCTCCGCCTGGAATTGCGCGGCAGCTTGCGAAGCATTTCCAGCACGGATCAGCAAAGGTGAAAAATCAACTGCCTGCCGTGCCGCTTCTAATAGCCGGCGCTCTGTATCACCCCATTGCGCGCGGCGATGAATCGCCTGCATTTGCTTCGTCGTGGTTTCAATAGCTGTGGAGCGATCATCCCAAGCACTTAACAGTGGATCCACCAGCAGCAACCACACACCGCCCATCAAGGAAAATAGCAGGCCGAGTGCGGCAAAACGGCTGATCATCGGGGAAAGCGACAGAGTCATCATTTTGGTTGCCCGACCATGCGCTCGATTCCGATCTCAAACCGATCAAGGCCACTGCCACCGGCCTTAGTCACCGGTTGGCGGAATTGGGCATTGCGCAAACCATCCTCGGCTTCTATCCGTTGGATCAATGCCGAAGCATCACGTGCCTGACCACCAACCTGGATGCGGCCCGCGCCAATCTGCAGGCTATGCAGCCAGGCATCATCAGGTAGCGCGCGGGTCAGGGCCGCAACATCCTGCAGCACCGAGCGCTGCCCTTGTGCTGAGTTCAGAAACTCGGCGCGCTCCCGGAGCATTGAAAGTTCACGGCGCTGACGGTCCCCGGCTTCAGCAGCAGGGCGCAAGGTCTGCACTGACTGCCGCAACTCAAGCAGCGTCTCTTCCTCTCGCATATTCCAGGCCGTAACAAGTGCCCCCGACTGCCCGACAGCGAGCAGCAATAGAGTGACCGCAACGAGGCGTGGCCAGAGCCGGCGCACAATCCGGCGTGGCTGCCATCGCAATAGATCGATGTCCGCTGGTGCCTGCCCTTTCTCAAGGATCACCCGGTCTGGGGTCACACCGGCCGCGGTGGCACGCTGTAGTAGCGGCGTGGCTTGCGCGGCATCAATAACGAAAATTTCGACCGTAATCCGGCCATCGCCGGGGCGACGCGCAACTACATGCCAGTCAAACCAGGCATCGGCGGCCGAAAATGGCGTAAACCGGTCAAGTTCATTCGGGATAAGCCGCGCCAAAGAGGCATCATCAACTGCCGGGAGGTCGACTTTGCGCCGCAAAACCATATCGACAGGCAGAACCAACATTGCAGCATCGGCATCTTGTGCAAACTCGCGCAACGCTACCGGAGACACATCCGACAAGAGCCGCTCTTGCCCGCGTTGCTCCATGCTGATGCCAAAGCCATCACCATCGGGCCGCAACAGCAACCAACGCTGTTGGCTCTGCAACAGCCTGATGATCCAGGCTGGACGCAACGCGGCCAACTCTCCTCCCCACCATGCCAGGAAGCCCCCCCCCAGGCGCAAGCCAGATTGCAAAGCTTCTGTTGCACGCATGATCAGAATTCCTCACAGCGGCTGGACATCGGCTGCAACCGGCAACCGACTCTGGCCGTTATGCGGGGAGCCACATGCAGGGAATCGCGATGGCCATCGGCACGGATGATTTCCAATCGAATGAGCTCCGGCAGCCAACGCTGCTCGAGCCACTCCGGCCGCCAGCCACTGCTACTGCTCCAGTATGCAAAACGCAATTCACGCACAGCACCGAGGGACAAGCTCTGCCAGCCGCGTGCCTCGCCCTGCCAGGGCGACCAGGAAAATTCTATGTTTCGCCCCTCAGGACTATCTACCAGACGCAGGCGCGCACGCTGGTAGCCGCCCGCATCATGCCAGCCTGCCGGCAGATCACTAAGCCAATCAAGGCTAGCCTCGCGGCCTTCAAAACCAATGCCGATCTGCGCCAGCGCCGCGTCTGCCGCCGGATAGGCTTGAGCAAGACGGCCGCGCAGGAAACGTAATGTCGCATCGGCTTCCTCTGCTGCTTCGACGCGATGGCTGGCCTGCAGCCAGAATTGTGTGCCGCCACGCATAGCCTGCGCCAGCAACAAT
Source organism: Ferrovibrio sp. (assembly GCF_965278975.1). Lineage (GTDB taxonomy): Bacteria > Pseudomonadota > Alphaproteobacteria > Ferrovibrionales > Ferrovibrionaceae > Ferrovibrio. The sequence continues at coordinate 2,090,388 of NZ_OZ257126.1, read as the reverse complement.
GACAGCACCGCTACCACTGCCAATGCGGCCAGCAGTTCGATCATGGTGAAACCGGCCTGACTATCTCGCATCAGCCGTTCCGCTCTGGATTCCGGGCCAACCGACGCCCCTTCAGCGTCAATACCGGGCGGCCAAGATCATGGCCGATGGCCAAGCTATAGCTATGCAGGTGCCAGGAAGCGCTACCTACTGGAATATCGCCATCCAATGGCACTACCCGCAAACTCCAGCGCAGGCCACCGAATTCAGGTGCCCGCCCCTCCTGGTCCCCTAGCGGCAAATCCCGGCCAAGACGATCCGTAAGATCAGCCCCCAGCGCCGCGGCCCGCTGCAATTCCTCACTGCCCAGCCACCGCGCCGAAAAATCTCCTTGCAGCGACAACCAACCGGTAATGGCCAAGGCCGCGATAGCCAAGGCCACCAGCATCTCCAGCAGGGTGAAACCGCGCGTGCGCTTCACGAGCGTTCCGCCTGCGTAATTCGCCCAAGCAAGGGTTCAACCGTAAGGCTGAGGGCAACACCACCGACCCGCAGACGCAGGTGGCCGCCTGACGACGAACCATCAGGATTGAACATCACGCCAGGGTTTCCCTGGCTGGATAGACGCATTGCCTCCGGCAGGCGTATGCCTGAGCCTTGAGGCAATAATCGGTAACCATTGCCTTCTTCATAAAGGGTGATGCCGTGCATCCGGCCTGTGCTGAGGGCCGCCAGCCGCTGGCGACGCAGATCGGCGGCCAGGGTATCGCGCGCAGCACGCACCATGGCTGCCTCCGGGCGTGGCGCAAACAATTGTGCCGCAGCCATGCTGGCCACGCTGACAATAGCCAGCACCACCAACATTTCCAGCAAACTAAAGCCGGCCTGCTTACCAGTTCCCGACATCCTGCGCCTCACCGCTACCACCCACGGCCTTATCTGAGCCAAGCGAATAAACATCGAAATCGCCATGTTCGCCGGGGAAGCGATACAGATAGAGCTGCCCCCAGGGATCTGTCAGGCTGGCACGCTTCTTCAGATAGGGGCCATTCCATTGCTCAATGCTGGCTGGCTTGGCTATCAATGCCTCTAGCCCCTCCTCCTGGCTCGGATACCGGCCCGCATCAAAGCGGAACAGGTCCACCGAGGCGGAGATATTCTGCAACTGGGCACGCGCGGCATCGGTCTTCGCCTTGCCGAGATAGCGGAATACCGGTGGCGAACCAATTGCCGCCAGCAGGCCGATGATGAACAGCACCACTAGGAGTTCGATCAGGGTGAAGCCGGCGCTGCCTCTGTGGCGACGCCGTGCAGCAAGCCCTCGGCACGATCGAACAAAACGGTCAAGCAAGATCAACATCGATGCCTCAAGTGGCCAATTGATTGAGACTGAGCAAAGCTGTGAAAACCGTGGCAATCACCGCCGCCACCAAGGCGCCGACCAGCACGGTGACAATGGGCGACAGCAATGCCAATAAACGCTGGGTTCGCCGCTTCGCATCCAGGTCGATCAGATCAGCGGCACGCAGCAGCATGGCAGCGAGCTGACCAGATTGCTCGCCGATAGCCACCAGATCAATGGCGGTAGCCGGCAGATAGGGTGAATTTGCCAAGCCGCCCGCCAGATCACCGCCTCGACGGATCAAGCCCGCGACCAGCTCCAGGCTGGCGCTGAATGCGGCATTGCCAAGACCTTCCAGAGTCAGCCGCCAGGCGGCAGGCAGAGCAACGCCCTGGTGCAGCAATGTGGCAAGCAGGCGGCAAAGCCGCTCAGCTTCCAGTACGGCCAGCAGCGGACCGACAACCGGCAATCGCAGCAGTAGCCGGTCACGCTTCAAGCGCAGTTCAGGATGACGCGCGGCACGGAAAGCTGTCCAGACCAGGGCTGCGAGAAGCGGCAGCAGGAGATAATAGTAATCCCGCAGCAGATCGCCGGACCCAAGCAGGATTTCCGCCGGCAATGGCATAGCCACGCCGGCATCCTCGAAGAAGGGGTGGAATTGCGGCAACACCACCGTGGCGATGAACACCAGCGACAGCAGGGCCATCACCAACAGGCAAGCGGGATAAACCAGCGCCGAACGCAGCGCCTCAACAGTGGCAACGCGGCGCTCAGCCATTTCCGCCATGCGCTGCAGGCAGGCGGCAAGATTACCGCCCGTCTCGCCGGCTTGCACCAGGGCGCGCTGCATCGGCGAAAACAGCGCACCATGTGCTTCCATCGCTTGCGCCAAAGGCTGGCCGCGCCGCACCGCCTCGCGCAGCTTTGCCGCAACGCCGGCAAGCGGACTGCGTTTATCTTCGCGGCCCATGGCGGCCAGCGCGCGGTCAAGCGGCAATCCAGCCGCAAGCAATGCCGCCAGGCCGGAGGCAAAGTCTGCCAACTCGCGGCTGTTAACCCGACGCCGTGAAGTGTCAAAGCCAGCAAACAGGCTAGGTGTCGCACTGGCTTCCCGCAAATCCAGCAGCATCAGGCCGCGCTGACGCAGTTGCTGGCGCGCCGCTGCTGCATCATGGGTTTCGGCGTCACCCTGCTGGGTTTCGCCACTATTGCTGATGGCGCGGTAGCGATAGACCGGCATCGCCCGCTAGCCCCCCGCCGTGACACGCAGCACTTCATCGCTGGTGGTGATGCCTTCGGCAACCTTGCGCAAACCAGCCTGGTACATGCTCTCCATGCCGCCAGCAAGGGCCGCCTCGCGCATGCGGGTAGCACCGGCCCGCTCGGAAGCCAGCCGGCGCAGTTGATCACTCATCGCCATGATCTCGGCGATCACCACCCGCCCGGCATAGCCGATGCCATGGCATTGCACACAGCCGACCGGCTGCCAGTCGCGCTCCGGCAAGCCGAGGCCGCGCAGATCGGCAGCAATGGCTGCCTCGGGCCGGCATTCGCGGCGGCAATGCGGGCAGAGCTTGCGCACCAGGCGTTGCGCCGCGATGCCGTTTATAGTGGCATTGAGCAGATAGGGCTCGATCTCCATATCCAGCAGGCGGGCGATGCCGCTTGGCGCATCATTGGTGTGCAGGGTGGAGAGCACCAGATGGCCAGTCAGCGCGGCCTGCGCGGCGATCCGCGCGGTTTCCGCATCCCGAATCTCGCCCACCATCATGATATCGGGATCGTGGCGCAGGAAGGCCCGCAGCGTGTTGGCAAAGCTAAGGCCGATCTGCGGCTTTACCTGGGTTTGCATCACGCCCTCAAGGCGATACTCGATCGGGTCCTCAATGGTCAGGATTTTCACGCCCGGCTGGCGCAATTGCAGCAAGGCGGCATAGAGCGTGGTGGTCTTGCCGCTGCCGGTCGGGCCCGTAACCAGCACAATGCCATGCGGCCGGCGGAACAAGGCCTCGAACTGCGCTTGCACCGCCTGGTGAAAGCCCAATGCTTCAAACGTCATCACCATGCCGGCGCGCTCAAGCAGGCGCAGCACCACGCTTTCGCCGCTGCCCGTCGGCACGATGGAGACGCGGATATCGACCTCGCGGCCGCGCACCACGGCGGTGATACGGCCATCCTGCGCCAGGCGGCGCTCGGCGATATCCAGCCGCGCCATGATTTTCAGGCGCGAAACAATGGCGGCATGTAGCGTCCGCGCCGCCTGCTCGATCTCGCGCAGCACACCATCCACCCGGAAGCGAACCCGCAGACTGTTGTCCAGCGGCTCGATATGGATATCCGATGCCCCGGCCTCGGCGGCGCGCTCGATCCAGCGGTTGACCAGACGGATCACCGGTGCGTCGCTGGCCTGGTCGCGCAGCCGCTCCAGATCATCGGCCTGCAGTGCGTCGTCGGCCTCGCCCTCCTGCTGCTGACGCGTCAGCGCCGCCTGGACGCCGTCACCATAAAGCCGCTCGAAGCCACGCTCGAAATCTCCAGCCCGCAACACGCTGAGCCGCAAGGGCCGGCGCAAGCGATAGCGCAACGCTGCCAGCGCTTCCGCATCCGTCGGATCGACCAGGGCCACTTCCGCAAGGTCAGGCGCCAATGCCAGCGGCAGCGCCTGGATCGATTGCAGGAAACGCTGCGGCAGCAGATCAGTGCCGACCGGCTCGTCTGGCAGTGCCGAAGCCGGGCAGAGTTCGGCACCGGCTGCTTCCGCCAGCGTGGCGGCAAGGCGCTCTTCATCCACCAGGCCAAGCCGCACCAGCACGGTGACCAGGGGCGTGCCGGAAGACTGGCAGACAACAGAGGCACGCTCAAGCGCTGCCGGGTTCAGCAGGGCGCGCTCCAGCAGCAGGGTTTCCAGCCGGCCGCTGGGCGGCGGCAGGTCATGAACAACCAATGGTTTATTCATCTAAAAGCCGCATTAGAGCAACAATGCCCCCCCCTCCAATCACCACACTTCTTATACGAAGCGCATAAAGGTGAGGCAAATATCGTAAAAGAAGATGTCGATGAATACTGTGGATAACTTCAGGGTTGATCCGGCAAATTCAATTACATGCTCGAAAAAAGGTAACTCTTCAAAAAGCGTCGCGGTCAGAGGCAGATTGACACCTCATGTCGGAAACCACGTTAGTTGACAATTTCCGGGCCGGTTCCGGCAACTCGCACCGAGTCGAATGACAATTTATCACCAGCTTTTCTGACAATTTCCGGCGAAGTAATCACTTTTCCTGCATCTTCCATTTTTTGCCCTGCGCCGTCTGGCAAACTGGTCACGAACCATAACTTTTAGAACCGGTCCCTACAGAGAATTCATGGCACAATGCTCTCTAGATGGGAGCAGCCGGCTTGTCCGGGCAACCCGCCTGATACCTACCTGCAGGTACGGCTAGGCCGCGAACCAAAGCCGATCAACATACCATTGTCGCCAGGGCCAGCCGAACCCTGTTCGCTTCGGTAGCGATCAGCACCAAGGGAGCGTTGGGGCTGCTATTCTGCTGCCGCCAGCAAGTGAGGGCCACGGAAGGTTGCCGGTCCTGCCGGATCAAAAAACCGATACTGCGGCTCTTCTCGGCAGCCAGTTGCAAGCGGCGGGTCTCGGTAAGGTCTGCGCTGTCGATAGCGGCAACCACTGCGCCATAGCCCAGTTCCCGCAAGCCCTCCTCGGTCGCCCAAAGGCGGTCATCAGCGCGGCGGGCATCGACGACGGTGAGCCTGCGGTGATCCAGGCCCAACTGCGCCAGGCCATGCGCGTAGAGCGTTGGCTCAGGCGTTACCCACAGTACTTGCCTAGACCGCGCATCGCGGCTAATGGCGGCTACCAGGAAGGCCGTGATGGCGTAGCTCCCCGGTCACCGGTCAGCTCATGCAGCGCGCCACACGCCGGGGCAAGGCCTGCTCGATCTGGGGGAGAGGCGGCTGCGTAGGCGCTCAACGGTGGCGGGCTGGGACATGGAGGAGCCTCCTGGAGTCAGAACGCGTATGCTCTACTCTTGATCCAATATGATCGACAAATGTTCTTTCATTAATACCTCGCTGACATTACCCAGTATGCAGGCCCGCTATAAACTTTAAAGAGTATACATAACTATAAAACATCCTAGTCGTGTTGGGTCGTCAACTCAACACAAGGGAAGATTATGGAAAATATCCAAGCAGTATTAGCGCGTTTTGAAGGCGTCCAGCTCGCCCACCGCCTGTTCATCGCCCTGCTGATCGACAGGCTCACGATTGGTCTGCCCGACCACCTACGAACAGCTGAAATCGGCGTAATGTTTAATGCAGCCAACGATGCCATCGATCTTGCGATTGATGAACACAACGGCAATGGCACCTGGGTACTTGCACAAGCCCGTAAGGAGGTGAACAACATTACAAGCCGGCTGCTCGCCATGGAGCCAGATAGCGAAGGGTAGCGTCTAACCCCTGATACCCTCTCTGATCATTCCTAAAGAGTGGTCGGACCGAAGCGCCATTCTGCTTCGGAGATTTCAGCATTGGTGGCGTGGGCGGATATGTTGACCGTGGTTGCTTAGCCGTCCCGCTTCCCCAGGCAGTATCAAATTAGAGGCCACGCCCCCTCAAAAATGTAAGAGTAGATTCAAGCAATAATTGCTTGACCGATCATATCATTCCAATCAGCTCCGCCTGCTCACCTAAGCCTCATAGATTCTTCAATGTGAATTCCCGTTCGGATTTTCAGGTTATGTGAGATTAATCAGCACCTATCCGGCATAAAATATCTAAGAAATTTAACACCTTAAGTGAGACAACATTTCACCTTATGTGAGACCTACATTCGTTAGAAACGAAATTGCGGATGCAGTCCGGCACGTATTGCCAGGGCCAGTAGCAAGTCCAGGCTGAAATCTTCCACATTGCCTTTGATAAGCCTGGACACCTGCGGCTGCGTGATGCCGAGGTGTCGTGCCGCCTCGGCTTGCGTCCAGCCCTGCTCCTTGAACCGCTTAACGGTACGGATCATCACTTCGGCGCGTAGCTTCATCACTTCAGCTTCGGCGGGATCAAAACCCAGATCGAGGAATACATTGCCACTGCCCTCGATGACATGGGAGCGATTATCGATCATACTCATTCTCCATTTAGCCTGTAGCTTTTAAGTAAGTCAGCATGGCTGGCGCCTAGCTCCCCCAGCAATCGCCATAACACCGGTACCGGCAAATATATCTACAGCGACGTCAGGCTTGGTCATTAGATATCCTCTGCCATAGAGAAGTTGCCCTCGGCAATAGAATCGAAGTTGCGATCATGGCGTTGGGAACGGCTGCCACAGCTGTTGTTGACAATGAGATGCAGCCCTCACGCCGGCTTGGGCGTTTCTTGGCGCTGTTTATTTGTGGCTCGGGCAATCAGTAGCAGACCTCACCGCTTCGCTTTAGCGACAAATAGCCTGCTGATCAGTCTGATCAAGTGCCAGAGCTTACCAGTGATGAGGCATAGATAAGATTGCTCCTCTATGAGCTTGGACGTACGAAGCTCGATCTTCCGCTGCCGTGTTTCAGGAAGGGTCTCCAACATCGACTTGAGGGACTTGGTCATTGTGCCTCCTAGGCAAGGGTTTTGAGGTGAGCACCGAAACACCTGTCAGCCTTCTCCTGGCAGCCTGGCTCCGCATGGCTCTGGCAACAATGATCTGTTGATCGGCTTCGGTTCGCGGTTTAGCAGCATCTTTAAGTACAACGCCGTGTATTTTAGCGCCTCCAATGGGAAAGAGGCCAAGTGGAATTAGGTGCTTAGATACGAATCAATATATGTGAGATTTCGCGAGGAAATTATCATGTTATGCGATACAAACTGCTCACCTAGCAGAAGAAAATAATATTTACTGTCAGTATCTTAGTTGAGACGATATTTCACTTTATGTGAGCCCCTACAGGTCTCACATAGAGCGCAAGATCAAATCACTGATTCTAAAAGATACTTAGGTGGCTTGTAATCAAAGCAGCGCAGCTTCAGCATCTGCGGCAGGGAGTATAAGCGTCTTTCAACCCGCCGATCCGGCCGCTCTTCGTGTCAGGGCTGGGTTGAGGGTCGAGGGCGCGCTGTGCCCGCAGATTCCGTATTCAGGAAAAGACCGTGACGGAACTCAATCGCATTTTCGATGCCTGGCCGATACTGCGGGATAAGGGACCGGATGCCTGGGCCGCCTTTGCGCGCATGCTGCTGGACAAGGGCAAGGGGGCGGAAGCTTTCACGCTGGCCCTGGCAGCCCATGACCATCCAGACTGCAGCAATCGTGACCGGCGGATCGCCAACGGGGTATTGAATGCCGGGGTGCCGAAGTGGCACTGGAATCTGGTACAGGACACGGCGCGCAATGCCGCCTATGAGGCGGCGTTGGCCCGCGTGGTCGGGCCGGACAGTCTGGTGCTGGATATCGGGGCCGGCACCGGCCTTCTGGGTCTGCTGGCCTTACGGGCGGGAGCGGGCCGGGTCGTGGCCTGCGAAATGAACCCGTCCACGGCACGCATGGCGGCAGACATCGCCAGGATCAATGGCGTGGCAGACCGGCTGCGCATCATTCCCAGAAAATCCAACGACCTGGTCCTGGGAACAGACCTGGAGCGGCCCGCCGATGCGATCGTATCGGAGATCGTGGACAATACTTTGCTCGCGCAGGAGACGCTGGCCACCCATCGCGATGCGGTGCCGCGTCTGTTACGGCCTGGCGGGCATGTCATTCCGGGTGATGGGGCCATCATGGTGGCCCTGGGCCACGATCCCACCCTGGCCACCCGGCGCATGGGGATACACGAAGGCTTCGACCTTTCGGCCTTCAACCGGCTGGCCCCGCCCTCGCATAGTCTGATCGTTGGCACCCCGGGCCTGCGCCTGCTGTCGCAGCCGGTTGCCCTGTTCGACTTTGCCTTCGATCAGCCGGAGAGCTGGCCTGGCTTGCACAGCGATGTCGAAGTAACGGTCGAGACCGAGGGTACAGCCAATGCCATCATCCAATGGATCCGCCTGGTTCTGGACCGGTCAGGGGCCGAGGGGTCGGTTTACGAGGTGAAACCGGCGCCGGGCCGGACATCCTGCTGGGCTGTGGTGTCATGGCCGCTGGCATCGCCGCTCGCCCTGGCTCCCGGCGGGACCCGGCGCATCGCGGCGCGGCGTACCGATAGCAATATTATGATCTGGCTGGCCTATTGATGCTCGGCCGGCCTGCTGTTCCTGCTCACCAGCCGCTCCGTGGCCGAGGTGCTTGCCAAGCCGGCACCATGCCGTATTGTGGCCGCCACTCTACTCCCGAGAGCGGTATTGATGATTGAAGCTCCGAACCTCCAGATATCGCAGAAAGCCCGTATTCGCAGGCGTCCGCCGGTCCTGTCCACCGAGGTGGAGGGAGTGGTGGTCATGATGGATATGGAGAACGGCCTGTATTTCGGCCTGGATGAAATAGGCACCGATATCTGGCAGCGCCTGGAGGCGCCGATGACTGTTGGCGAGTTGGTTGCCGGCCTCTCGCAAAGCTACGCGGCTGACAACAACATCATCGAACGGGATGTGTTGGCACTCTTGTTGAACATGGCCAAGCATGGGCTCGTCGATATTGACTGACCAGGACACCGGAGAAACCGCGCCTTCGGATTGCCTGGCCTCGGCGGCACCCGATGCCGAAGCCGATCATCTGTCATACCGTATCGGCCGCCACACTGTCGGCGAGAATCTGGAGCGTGCGGTATCAACGGGCAAATTGGACCGCGCGGCGGATGGTACCTATGTACTGCCAGCGGACGAGCGCCCGAACGACCGCACGGTCTATAACAAGGTGACTTGGCCCTATCCCTGCCGCAAACTGCTGTTCCTGTTTGATCATGTCTATGAACGCGCGCAAGTGCCGTGGACTTGTCGCAACTGCTACAAGGTCAAGGTGAGTCCACGCAAAGTTACCGACCTTGTCGCCGTTCACGATGCCACCGTGGCAGAGCCCTACCCTTCCAAGTTCCAGCCGGACATGGATGCGCCCTATTCGACGGACATCTATGGCGCCTATTTCTATGCGGAGGGCCTTGAGCAGGCCCGCAAAATATACTGGAAGGTCAGGGAGGCCCTGGCCGCGAAAGGCTGCCTGGACAGGACACCCATTTCGATCAAGCGTGGATGCACGGAATACGAGATGCATTGCGGTCCGTCTGATCAATATGTGTTTCCCGAGGCCTTAGCCGAGGTTGAGCGTGACTTGCTGTCACGGATCTCTGTCGCTCCATACGCCAAGCCCCCTGTATCACGGGGTCAGGCCCTGCTGATGTGGATCAGGCAAGCCTACAGGATCGGTGATGACAGCTATCTTGAGCTCACCGGTGGGCGGCGACTTTTTCCGGAAACGCTGAAGTACGACCCCTGACCCCGAGCCATGTACCCCCCTCCCGGTTTCCCCCTTTTGGAAACGTTACCATGACTTATGCTCTGTGCGGCCTGCGGGTCGCCTCCGAGCTGCCGCTGCCGGAACTGCTGCCGTGGAGCGGCGAGGATCGTCCGGCGGATATAGAGATCATTATCGGTGATGTGCCGGGCCGCCTGGAGGACCCGCTGCACGAGGGTCCGCTTCTCCGTACGGCCCGTGACGGCACCTGTCTTTACACTATCGCCGGAACCGCCTCCTATCTGGTCGAAGGGGGGCGGCGTGTCACCCTGCAGCCCCATCCCGGTGCCAGTGCCCCGACTGTCCGTCTGTTCCTCCTGGGCAGTGTCTTCGGCTTCCTGTGCCACCAGCGGGGCCTGCTGCCTCTGCATGCGGGATGCGTAGAGATCGACGGGAAGGCCGTGGCTTTCGCGGGCCATTCCGGTGCAGGCAAATCAACTCTTGCCGCCGCTTTCCTGCGCCGCGGCTATCACATTCTGGCGGATGATATCACGGTTCTTGATATGACCGCGCCTGGTGGCCCCCTTGTCCTGCCGTCCTTCCCCCGGATCAAGCTGTGGCGGGACGCCCTTGAGGGAATGGAGATTCCGTTCCGTGACCTGGAGCGTATCCGACCGGAGCTTGAGAAATACCATTTGCCAGTAACCGCCGGCTTCCGAAGTACCGCCCTGCCGCTGAGAGCCCTCTATCATCTGAAGACGGCCAAGGATCGGCGACATGCCGGCGAGGAGCGGCTGCGGGGGGCCATGTCCATGGAGGCGCTGGTGGATGCCGTGTACCGGCGCATGTCCGCATTCCGCATGGGACAGCGGGACGCGGTGATGGCTGCGCTGCTGCGGTTGATGGCCGTTCCCGGGGCTCGTCTGGCTCGTCTGATGGATATAGGACAGGTCGATGCGACGGTGATGGACATCGTGGCGCGTCATGGAGCCGGAGCAGGTCTGCCGGAATGAGCAGCTATTACTGGCTCGCATCCTATCCCAAATCTGGGAACACCTGGCTGCGACTGTCCCTGTCCAGTCTGGACCGGGGTGGTGCACCACCTGATTTCACGACCACCAAGCTTTTCGCCCCCATAAGCGGTGATCGCGCAGCCATAGACGAGATGGTCGATATCGATACTGCCGACCTGACCGCGGCAGAGGCCCAGGCCCTGCTGCCGGATTTTTTCAGGCTGGAAGCGGCATGGCTCAAGAAACCGCAGTTGCGCAAGGTGCACGAGGCATGGACGATTACGGATGGCCGGCCGCTTTTCCCTCCGAACCTGACGGCTGGTGCCATTTACATTGTGCGTGACCCGCGGGATGTAGCCGTCTCGTTGGCTCACCACCTTTCGGTGTGCATTGATGAAGCGATCGCTTTCATGAATGATCCGCATGCAATGCTTGCGCGTGGCGAGCTACATGGCATGTCGCAGATCCAGCAGGAGCTTCTGACCTGGAGTGAGCATGTCAGGAGTTGGATGGGTGCGCCTATCCGGCTGCTGCTGCTGCGCTATGAGGATATGCTCGCCGATCCCGTGAAGGCCTTGTCAGATGCGGCCAATCACCTGGGTTGGCAAGCTTCGGCAGAACATATTGCCAGGGCTGTGGCCGCCACCCGCTTCGATGCTCTGCGCGCAGCCGAGGAACGATTTGGCTTCAGGGAGAAGGCGGGGCCGGATGTACGGTTTTTCCGTCGCGGGGTGGCCGGAGGCTGGCGCGATACGCTTTCAGCCAGACAGGTTGCAACCATTGAGGCGGCCCATCACCACGTCATGGCGGAGCTTGGCTATCTTTAGAGCACACTGACAGTAGGCTCTAAGCTCCGTCACCGGTCATGTCTGCGGTCATCTGCAATGGTGGCGCTGTTGGACGTATCGATCCAGCGCAGGAAAGAGCCGACATGGAGGCCACGCACGAGGATCGATCGATAGGCAGGGCCCGCTGCCTGGGCCTCCTTTGCCGAGGCTGGCCAGCGATTCAGCAACGCCTTCAGGCGGGGTATGTTCAACGCCCGGCGCGCGAGGGCCGATTCCTCGATATAGGCCAGTTGTTCATGCAGCCGTGCGCGCCGCAGACTGAGATTGTGGAACCATTCCGGATTCTGTTCAGCCTTTGACGGGTTGTCGCGCACGTCGGGCGGCAGCACATCGCGGAATGCGAAGCGGGCCAACCAACGTAAATGTCCGTCGCGGATGAACATGGATTCCGGCAGGGAAAAGCAGAATTCCAGCAACCGCCGGTCCGCGAAGGGGCAAGTATGGCTGATGCCGGTCAGCGCCCGCAGGGCTGCGATATTGTCCACCATGCCGGCGCGTCGGCGCAGGTAGATATCGAACGCTTCGGCATAGCCGGGCGGTTTGTGCCGATAGCCCCCCGGCGCCCTCTCGGCGATCAGGCTCTCCCGCACCCGAGCCGATGCCGCAAGGTCGGGGTTGATCGGACTGAAATATTCCCAATCACCGAGCTTTGCCCCTTTCCAGCGGAACTGTGCCAGGCGGCCGCCGAAGAAGGCTGCATCCAGATGTTGCCGAAGCCCGCCCTTGCCACGGCGCGAGAGATTCCAGACCTCCCGGAGTGCGCGCCAGATGCTGCCCTGACGGACCATCGCCGGCAGTGATCCGTAATGAGTGACGGACATCTCGCCGTCCTCGCCGGTGAACATGCTGCGCGCACCGGCGGCGGCGGCGGCACGCCAAGCGGCGAGATTCCAGGAGAGATTCGGGGCAAGGGTTGTCGGCTGTCCTGTGGCAATAAATACGGAGGTGGGGTCGGCATCGATAGGGTCTATCGGCGGCTCGATATAATGGACACGAAGATTGTCATGTTTGCGTTCCATGGCCTGCAACTGTGGCCGCCCGTCCGGCTGCCAGCCCGGATCAACCACCAGCGGTACGCCGGTAGGGGGAACCAGGGCAAGGCCAAGCACGGTAGCCGGGGCTCGCTGCTTGGCGGCCACACCGGCGATGATGGAAGAATCGAGTCCCCCACTCAATGAAACCGCCACCTGGCCGATGGTGCGCAGCCGGTCCCGCATGGCCGTATCAAACAGTTCGCGGACCGCCTCGGCACAAGCCATCGGCTGGCGGGGAACAGAGCAGGGTTCGGGCTTCCAGTTTTCAGCCTGCCGCAGGGTGTCAGGTCCGATGACAAGCGTGGTGCCCGGCATCACATGCCGCACGTTGCAGTAAATGGTCCGCCCGTCACGGCCGGGTAACAAGGTGACGAATTCCGCCAGCCCCTGTTCATCGATCTCGTGCGGTACCCCGGGCAGGGAGAGCAGTGTCCGCAGACCGGTGGCGAAGGCGATGCAGTCACCACTCCGGTAGACATACAAGGCCCGCGACGCCGATACATCACGGGCCAGGATCAGCCGGCCCGCATCCCCATCCCACACGGCCCAGGAGAATTCTCCCAGCATCTCGCGCGGCGCATCCGCCCCCCAGCGCTGGAACGCTGCCAGGGCGAGGGCCGTATCAGGGGTTGTCGCTGACGGCTTGTCCAGGCGCCGGGCCAAAGCCTCCCGCCCGTCCACACGACCATCGAACATGGAGATCACACCGCCCGCAGCCAAGGGCCGGCGTTCCAGCCTATCCTCCAGCGCCGCCGCCGACTGGCAGAAGGCAATGCTGGCAGTGCCTACACGGGCCGTGACTACAGGACCAAAGCCGGGAAGCCGTCGAAACGCATCAAGGAGATATTGTTCCTGTTGGGAAAAGGCATCCCCGCCGGACCACCATATCAAGCCGGCGAAATCGCTCACAAGGCCCGCGTGAGGTCAGAAACGTTTCGTATGTTGACCGCGCATCGTGGTGCCCGGTGTAGAACATCGAGAGTCACGAGTTGGGGGAGTAGACTGACGAGCCGTCATTCTTGGACGAGGTAGACCCGGAGCGCGTCACTTCGTCGACTGACCCAACAGTAAGCACAGGCGTCGACCATGGCCGCAAAGCATGGCTTTTCGCCATAGGCGTCCCGGACTTTTCATCATTCTCAGGAAGGGTCATTGCAAACCTGCACAGGGGCAAAAAAACTCATTATCCCGCAATTTAGCATGGAATACTGGATTGTCAAAGCTTGCGAAAGAGCCTGCAATCCGGGGCGAGCAATCCGCTGGCGCCCTTGACGGAATCTCTGCCGGTATCAGCCATACCTGGGGTTGCGGCGCCTATATCCGGGCTAGGCCAGCCACAGGCCTCAGCCGGTGCGGTTCTCTTCCTTGTCACGCGCGCGCATCGCTGCCGAACGCTCCTCGGGCTTGCCAAAACCACCACCACCCGGCATCTCGACGATCAGGCGGTCGCCCGCAGGCACGGTCTGGCGCCCCTTGGCCTTAAGCACCGGGCCCGATGCCAGCCGCACGCGGCCAGGCTTGCCATCCTCGCCGCCGGCGCGGCCGCGCGCCGGATTATCGACGCGCTCGAACGTGGCATTGAGCGTGAAGGGTTCACCCTCGGCATGGGAAAGCTCAATGATCTGGCCATCGCCGCCGCGCCACTGACCGGCGCCGCCGGAATTCTCGCGCAATTCCTTCCGCCAGAAGACGAGCGGCGTCATCGTCTCGACGATTTCCAGCGGCACGTTGCGCACACCGGCGGGGAATGACGTAGCCGAAAGGCCATCCGAGATCGGCCGAGCACCGGCGCCGCCGGCGTTGAATGTGGTGATGCCGAAGCGCCGGCTGTTATGCCGCCGGTCAGCCGCCAGGCCCGGCGTGCCCGGGCCACCGGCGACGCGGATATTCCACAGGCAGGAAGCGCCTTCCGCCGGCACCCGGTCGGGCGCTGCCTGATGCAGGCAGCCCAGCACTGCATCCGGCAGCATCTGGCCGATCATGTGGCGTGCCGCCACCGGTGCCGGATGCGGCGCATTGAGGATGCAGCCTTCGGGCGCCGTCACCTGCACCACGGCCAGCGAACCGGCATTGTTCGGGATGCGCGAGCCGACCACGCAGCGCACGCCAAAGCTGGTATAGGCATCGGTATAGCATTTCGGCACGTTGATGCCGGCCTGGGAAAGTCCGCTGGTGCCGTCGAAATCGATCAGGATGCGTTCATCCTCAATGGTCGCCGACACCACGATCTGCACCGGGGCATCGAAACCGTCGATGGTCATACGGTTATGGTAGGTGCCTTTCGGCAATTCCTGGATGGCACGGATCATCGCCGCGCGCGAGGTGCTGAAGATGAATTCGGCCAATTCACCCAGATCATCCTGGCCGAATTCATGCATCATCGGCAGCAGGCGGTCGATGCCGCCCTGGTTGCTCACGATCAGCGAGTGCAGGTCGCCCTCAACCTGCATCGGCTCGCGCACATTGCTGCGGATCATGCGCATCAGCGTCTCGTCGAGCTTGCCGCGCCGGGCCAGCGGCATGATCGGCACATAGATGCCTTCCTGGTAGACGTCGCGCGCCTCTGTACCCACGCCGAGGCCGCCGATATCGGCGACATGCACCGTGGCGGCAAACATCGCCACCACGCGGTTACCGATATGCGCCGGCGACACCACGGTGAAATCGTTCAGATGCCCGCTGGCCTTCCAGGGATCGTTGGTGATGAACACATCGCCCGGCTCCATGGTTTCCACCGGGTGTTCCTTGAGGAAATGCCCCACCGCCATGGCCATGGAATTGATATGGCCCGGTGTGCCGGTGATCGCCTGGGCGATCATGCGGCCATCGGGCGAGAACACGCCCGCCGCCAGGTCGCCGGCCTCGCGGGTGGAGGTGGAGAAGGCGGTGCGGATCAGCGTCTGCGCCAGTTCTTCCACCACCGAGATCAGCCGGTTCCACATCAATTGACGGCGGATGCCGGACATCGCTCCAGACAGCTTGTCGCTCATTGCACAGCCCCTTCCTGGCGGTCGATCACCAAGTATCCGCCTTCATTCACGCCCAGGGCATAGCCCTTGAGCACAATAGTCGTGGTCTCGCTTTCCACCACCGCCGCCGGCCCCTGCAGGCGCATGCTGCTGTCCAGCATGGCGCGGTCGCAGATCGCCAAGGATTCACGTTGGCCGCTTTCCGGGTCGGTCCATGGCCGTTCGGCCTGGGCTTTCGCCAGCTTTGGCACGGCCGATGGTGGCGCCAGCGGTTGCACCGCCGCCGGCACAGTGCCGAGCCGCAGCGACCAGCTCAGGATTTCCGAAGCCAGGCCCGGAATCGAGCGGCCATAGAGCTTGGTATAGGCGGCGACGAACAGCTCATGTAGGGCAGCGCGGTCAGCCTGCACCAGCGGTCGCGTCGGCAGTTCCACCTCGATCTCATGCCCTTGGCCGATATAGCGCATCAGCACACTGCCGCGCTCGACCAGCGGAGCCGTGGTGGCCGAGCGGATCAGCGCGGCAGCCTGGCTGCGCATGGCATCGAGCCGCGCATTGGCCGCCGCGAAATCCATTTCATTCGTGCGCTGGTACCAGCTCTGCGCCAAGTCGAAGGCAATCGGCGCCTGCAAAAATCCCACCGCCGAGCCGACGCCAGCCGAACTCGGCACCACGATGCGACCGATGCCGAGCCGCTTGGCTACCGCTACCGCATGCAGCGGCGCGGCGCCGCCAAACGCCACCATGGTGTAGCTCGACACATCGCGGCCGCCCTCGATGGCATGCACACGCGCGGCATTCGCCATGGTTTCTTCAATCGTCTCGGCAATCGCCAGGCCGGCCTGATCGGCGGTCAGGTCCAGCTTGGCGCCGAATTCGCCCAAGGCCGCCGCCGTCTTGGCCGCATCGAGCGTGAAGGCACCGCGCGCGAAGCGGTCGGGGTCGATGCGCCCGGTAGCGAAATCGCCATCGGTCACGGTCGGCTCGGTGCCGCCACGGCCATAGCAGACCGGACCAGGCTCGGAACCGGCGCTGTCGGGCCCCACGGTGAGCAGGCCGAGTTCATTGATGCGCGCAATCGAGCCACCGCCGGCACCGATCTCGATCATCTCGATCACCGGGATGCGCAACGGCAGGCCGCTGCCCTTGGTGAAGCGGTAGACACGGCCGACCTCGAAGCTGCGTGAAGCCTGCGGCAGGCCCTTATCGATGAAGCAGATTTTCGCCGTGGTGCCGCCCATGTCGAAGGACAGCACCTTGTCCAGTCCACATTCCAGCGCCACCTGGGCGGCCAGCAGCGCACCACCGGCGGGGCCGGATTCCACCAGACGCACCGGGAACTGCTTGGCCACTTCCACACTGGTCATGGCGCCGCTGGAGGTCATCAGGAAAATCGGGCAGTTGAAGCCTGCCGCGTGCATCTGCGCTTCCAGGTCATCCAGGTAGGTCTGCATGATCGGGCGGATATAGGCATTGGCGCAGGCGGTCGAGAATCTGTCGTATTCGCGGATCTCGGGGCAGACCTCGGCGGCCAGCGAGATGGAAAGCTCCGGCATTTCCTGGAGCAGGATGTCGCGGGCGCGTTCCTCATGTACCGGATTGGTGAAGGCCTGCAGAAAACCTATGGCAAGGCTGCGCACGCCCTGGCGGCGCAGTTCCGGCACGACGGCACGTACGCCGGCTTCGTCCAGCGGCAGGATCACACTGCCGTTGGCGCCGACGCGCTCCGCCACGGTAAAACGCAGACTGCGCGGCACCAGCGGCGCCGGTTTCTCGATCATCAGGTCATACTGATCGAAACGATTCTCATAGCCGATCTCCAGCACATCACGGAAACCGCCGGTGGTGAGGAAGGCAGTGCGCGCGCCCTTGCGCTCGATCAGCGCGTTGGTGCCCAGCGTGGTGCCGTGGATCACCCCACTCACCGCATCCGGCTGCAAGCCAGCCTCGGCCATGATCTGGCGGATCGCCGTCATGAAGCCTTCGGCAGGCCGCTGCGGCGTGGTCAGCACCTTGCCGGTCCACCGCTTCTCGCCCTGATCCAGCACGATATCGGTGAAAGTACCGCCGATATCGACCGCAATACGCGCCGCACCCTTACTCATGGACATTGCCACTTCCGATCCTCAAATAGCCACAAGCCGGTCAAACCGCGATGAATTCGCGTACCCGGCAGTAATTCCGGCCGCCGATGCGACCCAATGCATTGCTGGCCGCCGCATCCACATGGCAAGCCCCGTTCACCAGGCCGCTGCGGGCATGCATCAGCAGCACGCGGCCCACCACCAGGGAATTCGGCGCATCGCCGAATTCCACGATCTTCTCCACCCGGCATTCAAACTGGATCCTGCTTTCCGCCACGCGCGGCGGGCCGACAATCTCTGCCGGCAGGGTGGTCAACCCCGCCTTCTCCAGTTCATCAACGCCAGATTCCTCGATATCGGCGCAAAGCTGCACGGCTTCAGCCAATTCCTCTGGCACCGTGTTGATCACGAACTCGCCGCTGCGCCGCACATTGCGCAAGGTATCCTTGATGCCGCGCGGCGCCGGGCCGACCGAAAAACCCAGCAGGCCGGGATTCGCCGCCACGATGATGAACTGGCTGAACGGGGCGGCATTGACACTGCCATCCTCGTTCAGCGTGGTGACGAAGGCTATGGGCCGCGGAATCACGCTGCCGGTCAGCAGCTTGTAACGCTCCGGCGGCGTCAAGCTGTCCAGCGTGATGCGGTCGTATGCGGGCTGTACTGTCATGAGGCTCGCGGCAGGATGGCTTCGCCGAACCATTGGATCTGGTCCTGCAACTCGCTCATGGTGTTGGCAGGCACCATCAGGGCGGTGCAGTGGTCGACACCGATGGTTTTCAGGTAGTCGATCTTTTCCAGGATCACATCGGGCGAACCGACCAGATTGGCCACCACCTGCTGGCTGAGGTCACGGCCGGTATAGGACAGCGACTTGCGGTGCGCCACCAGGCCGCTTTCCATGTAGATGCGCTCGGCTTCTTCCATGGTCTTGGCGATGGTGAAGGAGAATTGCGGCGCCACCTCGATGGCCTTGGGGTCGCGGCCATGTTCGGCGGTGCGGCGGCGCAGCAGCTCGATCCGCTCCTTCATCTCCGCCAGCGGACGCCAGCCGGGCAGCCAGCCCTCGCCATAGCGCGCGGCGCGCTCCACCACTTCGACATTGTGGCCACCGATGAACAGCGGGAATGGTTGCTGCTTGGCCTTGGGGAACATCTCCACGTCCTTGAAGCCGTAAAACGGGCCTTCATGGCTGGCGCTCTTGTCGTAGAGCAGCTTGAGCAGGGCGGCGATGCCATCATCCATCATGTCGCCGCGCCGTGCCTTGGCAAGGCGCGTGTTCCAGGCAGCGAATTCCTCGCGATAGGCACCCAGGCCGATGCCCAGCACGAAACGGCCATTGGTAAGCTGGTCCATGGTGGTGACTTGCTTGGCCAGATACACCGGATCGCGCATCGGCAGCACCAGCAGAGACGTGCCAAGGCGCAGCTTGGTGGTTGCAGCACCGATAGCGGTCAGCGTGATCAACGGCTCGTAGAAAGCCGGCGGCGTGCCCGGAAACAGTTCGCTCACATATTTCTGGGTGGTGATGTGATCGTTGCCCCAGACCGAGTCATACCCCAGCTTCTCGCACAGCACGCCCAGCTTGACGAAATCCTCCGGCTGCACGAACGGGATCGGATACATCACGCCTTCAAAGCCGGTGGGTAGGCAGATACTGAATTTCATTTGTCCCCCTTCGCGGCCGTCATGGCCGCCTTGATCAAATCCGAAACCTGCTGGCTTTCGCTCACGCCGCTCAGCACCAATTCATCGAGGCCGGCGGCACCATAGGCGGCAAAACGGGCGGCCACTTCCGCCGCCGTGCCGCTGGCGGCATGGCTGGAAACGATGCGGTCGGTAAGCAGCGCATTGGCCGCCGGCCAATCCTCGGCTGCTACGGCGGCACGCAAAGCCGCCTGGTCGAGCGTGTTGCCGGCCAGTTCGAGATTGAAGCGATGATGCTGGCCGCGCAGCACGATGGCCAGCACGCGGCGCAGGCGCTGATACGCCTCGGCAGCATCCGCAGCCACCGAGCCATAGACCAGGCCGATACGGCGCACACTGCGCCCATTGGAACCGCGCGCCACATGATTCAGGCACCAGCGCATGAAGTCGATGGAAGTGGCTGCCGAAAGCAACACGCCATCGGCTTCGGCACCGGCCAGTTCCAGCATCTTCGGCCCCGAAGCGGCCAGGATCACTGGCAGCGGCCCTGGCGCATACACCAGCCGGCGGCTATCGACACGGAAAGTTTCACCCTGAAACTTCACCGTCTCGCCAGCCAGCAGCGCGCGCACCACGCGCAGCGCTTCGCGCATCGGTGCCAGCGGCTTGGGTATTTCCAGGCCCACCGAACCGAGATCGACCGGCGCCCCGACCCCGAGGCAGAGCGTGATGCGGCCGGGATAAAGCTCGTCCAGCGTGGCGGCACTCATAGCCAGCTGCACTGGATGCATGGCGAAGGGCGACATCGCCATCAGCGCCACATCGATCAGCGGGCTTGCCTCCAAAGCGGCAGCGGCCAGCGCAATCGGATCGCGCTGGAACAGATGGTTGGCGATCCACACGCGGCGGCGCTGCCCATCCTGCACGCCGGCAGCGAGCTTGGCGCGGAAGGCGGCCGGTGTTTCACGGCCATCGGAACTGATACTCAGATCAAACAAGGCTCTTCACCGCTTCGATGATCTTCACATAGCCGGTACAGCGGCAGATGTTGCCGCGCAGGAAATGCCGGATCGTCGCTTCCGAAGGTTTTTCATGCAAAGCCAGCAAAGCACGCACCGCCATCACAAAGCCCGGCGTACAGAAACCGCATTGCAGCGCGCCGTGGTCCACGAAAGCCTGCTGAATACGATCCAGCTCGCCATTCTCGCCCACGCCCTCGATGGTCAGAACATCGCGGCCATCGGCATCGGCGGCCAATGTTGAACAGGCGCTGGCCGGCAGACCATCCAGCAGCACGGTGCAGGCGCCGCAGACCTCCACATCGCAGGACCGTTTGGTGCCGGTAAGCCCTAAGCGGTTGCGCAGGAAATCCACCAGCAATTCGCTCGGTTCGATTTCGACTTCGCGCGGCTGGCCGTTCACCAGCGGCGTGATGCGGATTTTCGCTATGGCCTGACTATCGCTCATGCCCGCATCCGTTCCGCCCGTGCTTCGCCGCCCAGAGCTGCCGCCAGCGCGCGCTCCAGCATGGTCAATGCCAGATGGCGCTTGTAATCGGCGCTGCCGTGACTGTCATCGGACGCCGCGATGGCTGCGATCTCGTCGGCGGCCACGGCAAGGCAGGCTTCCGCTAGTTCACCCAAGGGCTTGCCGCCGGCCGCCGCCATCGTGGCCGTCAGGGCGGCAGGCTGGCCGCTCACCGCGCCGATCCAGAACTGTGCTGCGGCGACATTGCCGGCCGCATCCGGCAGGATCGCCACGGCGGCACCCGCCGCCGGACGCTCACCGGCACCATAGCAGCGATAAGCAGCTTTCAGTTCCGGTGCGGGCTTGGGAATCAAGATCGCGGTCATCACCTCGCCCGGCTGCCGCGCGGTCTCGAAATCGCCCAGGATGAAGTCGGCCACCGCGCAGTCGCGCTGGCCCTCCTTGCTGTGCAGCCGCACCCGGGCGCCCAGGGCCGCCAGCATGGCCGGCGGATCGGCATGGGGTTCGGCGAAGCACAGATTGCCGCCGAGCGTGCCGGCGCAGCGCACGCGGATATTGGCGATGCCATCGCTTAAGTCGGCATAGGCCGGCACCACGCCGCGCACCAGTGGATGCGTGGCAATGCGATGATGGCTGGCCAGCGCGCCGATCACCACATCGCCATCATACTCCTCAATCGCGGCTAGTTCGCTCAGCGCCTTCAGATCGATCAGATGCGGGTAATGCAGCACGCGGGCCTTCAGCGCGATCAGCAGTTCGGTGCCCCCGGCATAGACGGAAGCATCATCGCCATATTGATCCAGCAGCCCGAAGACTTCGGAGAGCGAGCGGGGACGATGCAGGTTGAAGCGGCGCGGCAGCATCAGCGCAGCACCTCCTGCTGCAATTGCTGGCTGAACTCGGCGAAATTCTCATCCGCCTTCTTGCGGATCACCGAATAGCCCAGCGATGCCAACCGGCCCGCCACCTGCAATCCGGCTTGCACATTCAGTGCCGATTGCGGCTCGGCCTGCAGCATCACCTCGAAATTCACCGTGAAATTGGTGCCGGTGAACTTGTCGCGCCCGGTGGCCCGGGCCCGCACCAGCTCATTGGCCCGCATCTCGTCGATGAAGATTTCCGCCGGCACTTCCAGCTTGAAGGGGCCGATCTTCTGCTTCAGCACGGCCTTGTAATGCGCCAGCTCAGCCACTTCCTCCACCTGCTCGCAGCCGGGGATGCAGCCGGCAATGCGGCGGAAATCCAGCAGCACCGGCCAGACTTCCTGCGGCGCGCGGGGCAGCGGCATGGACATGGCGAAATCCATCACGCGACTCCTTTGCGCTTGGCATCATGCAGCGCGCGCCAGACCTTTTCCGGCGTCAGCGGCAGGCTCTTGATACGCACGCCATAGCGGCGCGCCAGGGCGTTGGCGATGGCAGGTGCCGCCGGCAGGATGGCGCCCTCGCCCATCCCGCGCGCGCCACCGGGGCCTGGGCCGTCACCGCCCTCGATCAGCACGGTATGGAATTCATCCGGCGCTTCGTCGATACCCGGCACATGATAATCGATCATGCTGGCATTCACCGGCTGACCGTCTTCGTAGAGCAGTTCCTCGAACAGGCCATGGCCGATGCCCTGCATCGCAGCACCTTCGTCCTGCCCCTCTGCAGCCACGCGATTTATCACCTTGCCGACATCGGCAACACTGATATAGCGCCGCACGGCAATGGCGCCGGTACCTTCGTCCACATCGATCTCGCAGCCGGCAGCGGCGGTTTCCCAGAATAGCGGCGCCTGCACAAAAGCCCCGCCGCGATATTGCGGCGTGATGGCGCCAAGACCTGTCACCTCGCCGCTATCGATGCCAAAGCAGCGATGCATGATATCGCGGAAACTGTGCAATTCATTGCCGACCAGCACACCACCCGGCGCCAGGCGGCATTGCTCAACTGTGGTCTCGAAGGCAATTGCAGCAAGTTCCAGAATCTTGCGTGCGGCATCGGCAGCCGCTTCCTGCACCGCCAGGCCGACGATCACGGTGGAGCGGCTGGCACCGGTGCCCCAGTCGAACGGCGTGGTCAGCGTATCAGGTTCGGCGACGCTCACCTGCTCGACAGGCTGGGCCAGCGCATCAGCCGCCAGCTTCGCCAGCACAGCCCGCACGCCCTGGCCGAGTTCGACGCTGTTGGCGAATACCACCATCGAGCCATCGATATGCAGCCGCACCATGGCCGAGCCGACCGCCATGATGCCGGGATCGCTGGCTGCCACTGCCAGGCCGCGCGCCGGTGCTTCGCCCCTCGCGCCCTGCGGCGGCAATGCCTGCGCCACAATGTCCAGTGCCTCGCCCATATCCACATCGATGGGCCGCAGATCGGGCCGCACCGTTTCACCCCGGCGCAGCAGGTTGCGCCGGCGCAGTTCCAGCGGCTCGATGCCCAGCGCGTCGGCGATCTGATCCATCTGCGATTCCGTGGCCCATACCGCCTGCGGTCCGCCGATGGAACGGAAGGCGGCGCCCGGCACGGTATTGGTATAGACGGCGAGCGATTCAAGCCGCAGGTTGGGAATACGATAGGGGCCGATGGCACGGTTGGCCGCCTTGATCGCCACCGCCGGCCCGGTATCGGCATAGGCGCCACCATTCATCACCACGCGCACGGCTTTCGCAAGCAGCGTACCATCGGCAGCCACGGCGGTGCGCAGCGATACCGTGGCGCTGAGGCGGCGGCAGGTGAGCATCGATTCCGAGACCGAAAGGCAGAGCCGCACCGGCTTGTGCAGCTTCCAGGCCAAACCGGCTACCAGCGGATCGAGCTTCACCGAAGCCTTGCCGCCGAATCCGCCGCCGACATAGGGCACGCGCACGCGGATCTTGCCCTGCGGCACGCCGAAGATGGCACCGATCACCTTCTGCACTGCGCTCGGCGACTGGCCGCAGCTCCACAGGCTGAAGCCATCACGCGGATCGTAATCGGCAATCACGCAATGCGGCTCCAGCGCATAGTGGAAAACCATGGGGAAATCGTAGGTATCCTCGAATACCCGGTGGGCCGCGGCCATCGCGGCATCCACATCGCCGGTCTCATAGGCAAAATTCTGAAACACATTGCTGCCGGCCACCGGCTTGGCCTGACCCTTGAAGTAGAAATCCTTCAGCGTGTCCATGCGCTCATGCAGCAGTGGCGCATCCGGCGCCAATGCTGCCTCGGCGTCGGTCACATAGGGCAAGTCCTCGTAATCCACCAAAATCGCATCCAGCGCCTCTTCGGCGCTATATTCATCCTCGGCCACCACGGCGGCAACCGGCTCGCCGACATAGCGCACCTTGTCCACCGCGATCAGCGGCCGGTCACGCAGGAACAAGCCCCAGTGGTGATTCAATCCGGCGAAATCCGCACCGGTCAGCACCGCCACCACGCCCGGCATTTGCCGTGCCGCCTCGGCATCAATCCCCTTGATCCGCGCATGCGGCAACGGACTGCGCAGCAGCTTGGCATGCAGCATGCCAGGCACGGTGACGTCGGTGACAAAGCGAGCGGCGCCGCTCACCTTCTCCACCGCATCGGGCCGCACCTGGTCGGAGCGCACCGGGCTTGCCGAGGAAGCGGTCATTTCACCTCTTCCTGTGGTTCCAGCCCAAGGGCCGCATTACTGCGCCGCCAGGCCAGAAGCTGCATCACCAGCACCACCAGACCAAGCAGCAGGATGATGCCAGACATCGGCCGGCTGATCAGGATCATCGGGTTGCCATCGCCCATCAGCAGGGACTGCCGCAGCGAGGTATCGAGCAGATCGGCCAGGATGAAGGCCATGATCAGCGGCCCGGCTTCGATGCTGGCCTTGCGGAACAGATAGCCGATCACGCCGCCGGCCATCAGTACGCCGACATCGAACCAGGCATTGCGCAGGCTGTAGGCGCCCAGGATGGCGATGGCGATCACCACCGGGCTGAGGATCCAGAACGGCACGCGCAGCAGCTGCACCCACAGGCCGACCAGCGGCAGGTTGAGGATCAGCAGCATGACGTTGCCGACATACATCGAGGCAATAACGCCCCAGAACACATCGGCATGCTTCACCAGCATCAACGGGCCTGGCTCGATATTCTGGATCAGCAGGGCCGCCAGCAGCACGGCAGTAACCGCATTGCCGGGAATACCGAGTGTGAGCAGCGGCACGAAGGCAGCGGAGGCAGCCGAGTTATTGGCCGATTCCGGGCCGGCAACACCGGCTATGTTGCCCTTGCCGAAACTCTCAGGGTTCTTCGACAGATTCTTCTCGATGGTGTAGCTGAGCAGCGAACCGAGAATAGCACCGCCGCCGGGGATCAGGCCGAGCAGGAAGCCCAGCACCGAGCCGCGCCCGATCGGCCAGGCGGAATCCTTCCAATCCTGGCGCGAGGGCATGATGCGGCCGATCTTGGTTGTCACCAGGGTTGCGGTGCCGCGCTGTTCCAGATTGTAGAGGATTTCGCCAAGGCCAAAGATGCCCATCATCAGCGGCACGATGCCGATGCCGTTGGTCAGATCGAGAATGCCGAAGCTGAAGCGCGGATCGCCGGTCATGGTATCGAGGCCGACCAGGCCAAGCAGGATGCCGAGGAACACCATGCAGAGGCCGCGCAGCGGCGGCCCGCCAGCCAGGGTGCTGGCCAGGATCAGGCCGAAAGTCGCCAGCGCGAAATATTCCGGTGGCCCGAAGCTGAGCGCGAAGCGGGCAAACATCGGCCCGATCAGCGTGAGGCCGACCACGGCCAGCGTGCCGGCAACAAAGGAGCCGATGGCGGCAATCGCCAGGGCAGGCCCGGCGCGGCCCTGCTTGGCCATTTCATGGCCATCGATGCAGGTGATGACCGAAGCCGCCTCGCCCGGCACCTTGAGCAGGATCGAGGTGGTGGAGCCGCCATACATGGCGCCGTAATAGATCGCCGCCAGCATGATCAGCGCGCCGAGTGGCGAGCCGACCTGATAGGTGATCGGCAGCAGCACGGCAATGGTGGTGACCGGCCCGAGTCCGGGCAGTACGCCTACCAGCGTGCCGAGCAGCGAACCGACCAGGGCATAGAGAAGATTTTCCGGCAGGATCGCGAGCGAAAAGCCGTGGCCTACCTGCTGCAACGCCTCAAGCATGGGGCCAGACCTGAATGGGGGTGTCGAGGAACATGCTGAACAGCATGACACCGCCGGCCGTCACCAGCAGCGACACCAGAAGCGCCGGCAGCAGGCCGCGGCCATAGATGAATTTCACCAGGATGAACAGCATCACCGCCGTGGGAATGGCGAAGCCCAGGCGCGGCAGGGCCGCCACATAGACCCAGAGCAGCACCAGCGTGGCAATCGGCAGCAACTGGAACCCCTCGCCTTCACCCCTGCCCTCGCGGCCACGAATGGCCTGCACCAGGAGGATGAAGGCCAGCGGCAATAGAGCCAGACTGGCGATCATCGGCATCAGGCCGGAGCCGGGGATGCCGTGATCCCAGAAGCCGAGCTTGAGGGAGCCAACGCCGAAAGCCACGGCAAGCGCGATCATGACAAGTGCCGAGACTCCAAGCGGCGTAAAGCTCCCTCGCATATCGCCCGCCTTACTGCTTGATCTGCGCCAGCAGCGTGCGGGCGCTGGCGATTTCGGAATCGACGAGCTTCTTCACCTCGGCGCCCGGCAAATCCACCACCACCATGGCCAGACGGTTCATGGTATCGATGAAGCCCTGATCCTTCAGCGCCGCACGGAAGGCCGCCTCCAGCTTCAACCTAGCCGCTTCCGGAACACCGGCCGGCGCGATGATCGCCTGCACCGAGCGCATCGATTTGAAGCCCATCTCGTTCATGGTCGGCGTATCGGGGAAACGCGGCGAACGCGCCGGCGTGTTAACCGACAGCAGCCGCAATTCCTTCTGTTCCACGAACGGCGCCCAGACCGAGGTTTCCGAGATGAAATCGACATGCGCGCCGAGCAATGCCGGCACCGAGCCGGCCGAGCCCTTCTGCGGGATATGAACGAACTTCGCGCCGGTCTCCACCATCAGCCCTTCGATGGTGAGATGCTGCGTGGTGCCCACGCCGCCAGTGCCGAACTTGACCTTGCCGGGATTCTTCTTGCCGTCGTCAATCAGTTCCTTCAGCGTCTTCCACGGCGCGTTGGCTGGTACCGCCACACCGATCAGGTTATCGCCGTAATAGCTGACATAGGAGAAGCTCTTCTCCGGATCATACTGCACCTGGCGGCCCGCAAGCGGGATCAGGTAGCTGCTGGTGGACAGCACGCCCAGCGTATAACCATCAGGCTTGGCGGCGGCGAGTTCAGTCATGCCCAGCACGGTGGCGGCGCCCGGCTTGTTCACCGGAATCACCGGCTGGCCCAGCACCTTCTCGGCGGCCTTGGCCAGCACGCGCGCGGTCTGGTCAGTGCTGCCGCCGGCATCCCACGGGATGATCATGTTGATGGGACGATCAGGAAACTCAGCGCGTGCGGCACCGGCAGAAGCCATCAGCGCCACTGCCGCCAGAGCCGAGAATGCGGTCGTCAAAGTCTTGGTCTTCATTTTATGCCCCCTGTTGCTGGTCGATCTGGTTGTTGTGGGAAAAGTTTAGAATTCAAGCGCTACTCATTGCGTGGCCGCGCGACGCAAGCTTGCGCCGTGAAGCGCCAAGCCGCTGGGAAATCCGTTCCGCCGTGGCCGCCACCACGGCGCCAAGCTGGTCGAGCTTGCCGCGCAGCACCATGGCCTGCGGCAGCGCACCACTGATCGCAGCCACGATGCGGCCATTGCTGTCGCGTACCGGCGCGCCGATGGAGTAGATGCCGATGATGTTCTCGCCTTCCGACAAGGTATAGCCCTGCTTGCGTGCCTTGCGGATCTCGGTGACCAGCGCAGCCACGCTCAGCTTGGTCTTGGGCGTGCGGCGGATAAGGTCACTGCCGTTGAGGACCGCCTTGATCTCGGCATCACTCATGTCCAGCAGCAATGCCTTGCCAAGCGCCGTGGTGTGCAGCGGGATGCGGTCACCAGGCGAAACCTGGATCGCGATCGGACCGCTGCTCTGTAATGTGGCGAGATAGAGGGCCTCGTGTTCACGCAGGATGCCGAGATAGGAATTCAGCTTGTACTCCCGCACCATCGGCTCCATCTCGGGCAGGCTCACCTCGGCCAGGCTGCCGCCGCGCATGAAGCTCGATCCGATCTCGAAGGCATGCGGGCCAATGCGGTATTTACGCGTGACCGGCTCCTGCTCGACGAAATCGCGCTCGCTCAAGGTATTGAGCAGTCGCTGCACGATGCTCTTGGACAGGTCGAGCTCGCGTGCCAGATCGCGCACGCCGATGGTGCCGTCTGTCGCCCCCAACGTTTCCAGGATGCGCAGGCCACGATCCAGCGACTGGCTGCGGCTCTTGGCATCGCGTCCATCGTCGTTCCGATTATCGGTACTTTGTCCCGATTTCATGAATGCAGCATGACAAGCCGACAGCAGCCAAGTCAAGCCAGTTTCTGCGCAACTGATAAGCTGCTGCAAAAAGCAGCATAGTTCGTCACTGCGCAGACGATCAGCGCAGAATTATCGGATCAATGGTTGTTGTAGGTGCCAGCGCCTGACGCGATACGCGCAATTCTGTTCACGCCTTGAGTCGGCGCAGCAAATCATCAAGGCCATTTTCATCCGTGTGTGGCACGCCATCGACAACAGCCGGCACATCCTTGAGGCCCGACGAGGTGAGAATCGCCACCACCGGCCCCTCGAAACGTTCGCCACGCGCCAAGGCGGCGCGCAGCGCGGCAAGGCCGGCAACGCCGGCGAGTTCCTGATACAGGCCGGTATGAGCCAGCTTGGCGCGGATCGAGACCAGATCCTCGTCGCTGCAGGTGAGGGCACGGCCCGCAGAATCGCGGATCGCCCGCACACCGCGATAGCTGTTCACCGTGCAGGCAATGCCGGCGGCAATAGTCGGCACTGATGCCACTTCCACGGCGGCCGCATTACTTTGCAGCGCGCGCGCCAGCGGGCCACGCGCAGCAGGCTCCGCCGACATGATGCGCGGCACGCCGTCCGTGAGGCCTAATTGCTGCAATTCGCGAAAACCTTTGGCCAGGCCATAGAGCAATTCGCCATAGCCGGTCGGCACGATCACGCAGCCCGGCAGCTTGCGTCCGAGCTGCAGGAAGAGCTCATAGGCCACGGTCTTGTAGCCTTCCGGGCCGAACGGATTGCCCGTATGGAATCGCGTCAGATTGCTGACCGGGAAATACCCGGTCTGCTCGATGATCCGGCGCAGCACCGGCCAGCGTCGCTCGGTCGGCACCAGCACCAGTTCCGCGCCGAAAGCCTGGATGAACTGGCGGAAAGCCGGCTGCGCGCCCGGACTGGAAACGATCACGCAGGGCAGCCCCATCCGCGCGGCATAGGCAGCAGCAGCAGCACCATGGTTGCCGGAAGAGGCAGCGGCAATGCCGCGCGCCCCGCCCAGCTTGGCGGCACTCACGGTGCAGAGATTAAGGCGGTCCTTGTGGCTCCAGGTCGGATTGCGGCTTTCATCCTTGAGCAGCAATTCGCCATCGAATCCGATGGCCGCCGCGATGGCCTGGCCATCAAGCAGCGGTGTGCCGCCCTCGCCCATGGAGATGCCCGGCGCCAGCGGTGGCAGCAGCGGCGCCCAGCGGTCAAGTCCGGGCAGCGGCGCCTGATCGAATAATCCTCGATCGACCTTGGCATAGTCATAGTCGATCTCAAGCGGATACTGCATCTCCTCGTTGCTGCTCACCGGGCAGCCCTGCAGCAATGCCGGCTGCAGCGGGAAAAGCTGCGTCGGATCACCCAGCGAACGCTGTCCGATAGCGAGCGATGAAGAAAAAGACTGCGCCATGACCTGATTATCCGTCTGCTGTAGAAGTGCCTGGGATATTCCCCTCTAAAGCATCGACACCGAATTACAAGCCTGATGATCGCGATCCACCCAGCGCAAACCAAGACCGGAATCTTGATCTCGGTGACTTTTTAACATTACATACTGCCAGAATTTCCAAGGCTACATCCCCCTGTATTGCTGGAGATATGAATATGGACGTCCGCGCCGCCGTAGCCTTCGAGGCCAAGAAGCCGCTCAGCATCGAAACCGTGAAACTTGAAGGCCCCAGGGCCGGCGAGGTTCTTATCGAGATCAAGGCGACCGGCGTCTGCCATACCGATGCCTACACCCTCTCCGGCCTCGATTCCGAAGGCAAGTTTCCCTGTATTCTGGGCCATGAAGGCGCGGGGATAGTGGTCGATATCGGTCCCGGCGTCACCAGCGTGAAAAAGGGCGATCATGTCATTCCGCTCTACACCCCGGAATGTCGGCAATGCGATTACTGCCTCAGCCGCAAGACAAATCTCTGCCAGTCCATTCGCATCACCCAAGGCGCCGGGCAGATGCCTGATGGCACCAGCCGCTTCAAGTGCCGTGGCGAAACCGTCTGGCACTACATGGGCACCTCCACTTTCGCCAACTACACCGTGCTGCCCGAGATCGCCGTTGCCAAGATCCGCCCTGACGCGCCGTTCGAGAAGGTCTGCTACATCGGCTGCGGCGTCACCACCGGCATCGGTGCGGTCGTCTATACTGCCAAGGTACAGGCTGGCGCCAACGTGGTGGTTTTCGGCCTCGGCGGCATCGGACTGAATGTCATCCAGGGTGCCCGCATGGTCGGCGCCGACCGCATCATCGGCGTCGATATCAACCCTTCGCGCAAGGCCATGGCCGAGAAATTCGGCATGACGCATTTCGTCAATCCGAAGGACATGAAGGACGAAGAGCTAGTGCCGCATCTGGTGGAACTGACCAAGGGCGGTGCGGATTACAGCTTTGAATGTATCGGCAACACCAAGACCATGCGCCAGGCGCTGGAATGTTGTCACAAGGGTTGGGGCGAGAGCATCATCATCGGCGTGGCGCCATCAGGCGCGGAGATTTCCACCCGCCCGTTCCAGCTCGTTACCGGCCGCGTCTGGAAGGGCTCTGCCTTTGGCGGTGCCCGCGGCCGCTCCGATGTGCCGCAGATTGTCGACTGGTACATGGATGGCAAGATCAACATCGACGACCTCATCACCCATGTGATGCCGCTCGACAAGATCAACGATGCCTTCGACCTGATGCACAAGGGCGAATCGATCCGCTCGGTAGTGACCTTCTGATGCAGCAACTGAAGAACTGGGCCTGCTTCGGCGGCCAGCAGCAGGTCTGGAAGCATCGCTCGGCATCGCTGGACTGCGACATGGAGGTGGCGGTTTACCTGCCGCCCCAGGCCGCTGCCGGTGTGCCGTTGCCGGTGCTGTATTTCCTCTCCGGCCTTACCTGCACTTGGGAAAACATGGTGACCAAGGCTGGCGCGCAACGCTATGCCGCCGAACATGGCCTGATCCTGGTGGCGCCGGATACATCTCCGCGTGGTGTCGACCTTCCGGGTGAGAATGACTCTTACGATTTCGGCTCGGGCGCCGGATTCTATGTCGATGCCGTTCAGGCGCCATGGTCCAGCCATTACCGGATGTATTCCTACATCACAGAGGAATTGCCCGGCCTGATCAGCAGCAATTTCCCGGTTGATACCGCCCGCACGGGCATCATGGGACATTCCATGGGTGGCCATGGCGCCCTGGTCTGCGCTCTGCGCAATCCGGCACGCTATCAGTCTGTCTCTGCCTTCTCACCGATTGTCGCGCCTAGCCAGGTAGCCTGGGGCCGGAAAGCCTTCACAGGCTATCTGGGGACCGACACGGAATTCTGGAAGTCCTACGATGCCACGGCATTGGCGGCGGCGACGGCGTGGCGCAATCCGATCCTGATCGACCAGGGTACGGCCGACGAATTCCTCGAAAGCCAGCTCAAGCCGCACCTGTTCGCATCAGCCTGCGCCCAGGCAGGAATCCCGGTGACCGTGCGGCTACAGCAGAATTACGACCACAGCTACTATTTCATCCAGAGCTTTATCGGCGACCATGTCCAATGGCACGCCAAGGCACTCGGCAAGTAAAAGACCAGCCGTTATCGTGGCCTGCCACGGAATTCAGCCACCGCCGCATGGGCACCGGCTTCGATGAAGCGCGCATCCGATCCCACGGTGAGAAGCGCGAAACCTCGCGACGCCATGCGGGCGGCATAGGCCGGCTGGCCGCAATGCAGGGCGCAAGGCAGGCCGGCAGCCTTGCAGCGCGCCAGGATATGATCGAGTAAATCGAGCATCTCCGGCTCGGCGCGGTCGAAGCCCGGGGCCAGGCCATGGGACAGCGCCAGATCAGCTGGGCCGATATAGATGCCGCCCAATCCCGGCACGGCCAGGATGGCATCCAGATTGGCCACCGCCTGCCGCGTCTCGATCATGGCGAAGGCCAGGATTTCCGCGTTGGCGGCCGCCACGGTGTAGCCATCGCCATGCGCCAGCCGGGCGCGGATCGGGCCGAAGCTGCGTGCGCCGAGCGGCGGATAAAGGCAGGCATCAACCAGCCGCCTGGCATCAGCCGCCGTCTGGATCATCGGCGCGATGATGCCGAGCGCGCCGGCATCGAGCGCCCGCATGATCGCTGCCTCGTCCAGCCAGGGTACGCGCACCAGCGGTGCAATGCCGGCTTTCTCGATGACCGGCAAGATGCTGAGCAAGTCGGCGTAATCCGCCGTGCCATGCTGCAGGTCGATGGTCAGGCTGTTCCAGCCGGCGCGTGCCATTGCCTCCGCCGCCAGTGGCGAAGGCAAGGCGATCCAGCCATTGAGCGCCATACCGCCCGTTTCCCAGAGGCGACGCAGCGGATTGCGCAAGCTCATGCCGCCGGCCAGGTCAGGTTGGTGAGCTTGATATTCTGGTAATCCTGGATTGCTTGGCGGCCGCCTTCGCGGCCCATGCCGGAATGATCGATGCCGCCGAACGGCGCCTCGGCATGAGCCACCAGGAAGCTGTTGATCCCCACCATGCCGGCGCGCAGGCCGGCGGAAAGCCTTTCCGCCTTGCTGGCATCGCCGGTGAAGGCATAGGCGGCAAGGCCGAAGCGCGTGGAATTGGCCCGCGCGATGGCATCATCGAGGTCACGGAAACTTGCCACCGCCGCCACCGGGCCGAACGGCTCCTCGGCCATGATGCGGGCATCATCGGGCACATCGCCCAGCACTGTCGGCTCCAGGAAGAAGCCCTTGTTGCGGCCTTCCGGGCGACGACCACCACTGCGCAGGCTGGCGCCGCGATCCAGCGCATCGCCGATCAGGGCTTCCACTTTCTCCCGGCCCGAGGCCAGGGTGAGTGGCCCCATGGTGGTGGCCGGATCCCGGCTGTCGCCAAGCCGCAAGGCCCTGGCCTCGGCCGCCATGCGGTCAAGGAAGCGATCCGCCACGCTGGCTTCAACATAGAAGCGGTTGGGCGCGATGCAAACCTGGCCGGCATTACGGAACTTGAAGCCAGCGCATTGCACCGCCGCCGCCTCCACATCGGCATCGGCGCAGACCACCACCGGCGAATGGCCGCCCAGTTCCATCGAACAGCGCTTCACGGTTTCCGCCGCCTGGGCCAGCAGCAGCTTGCCGACCTGGGTGGAGCCGGTGAGCGAAATCTTGCGCACTTCCTCTGCGGCCATGAGATGCGGCACGATTTCGCTGGCGCGGCCGGTCAGCACCTGCACCACGCCGGCCGGCACACCGGCGGCAACGCAGGCATCGGCAATCAGGGTTGTGGTCATCGGCACCTGTTCCGAAGGCCGCACGATGATCGGGCAGCCGGCAGCCAGGGCCGGGGCGATCTTGCGCACCGGCAGGTTGACCGGGAAATTCCATGCCGAAAAGGCCGCCACGATACCAACCGGCTCCGGCGCCGCGATCAGGCGGCCACCCTGGCGCGAACGGATGGTTTCGCCGAACAGCCGCTCGGCCTCGCCGGCGAACCAGTCAAGCTGCTCGATGGCGGCATTCACCTCGCCTTCCGATTGCGAGATCGGCCGGCCGATTTCCTGCGACAACGCACTGGCGATCAAGCCACGGCGGGCTTCCATCTCGCGCGCGATGCGGCGCAGGATCTTGCCACGTTCCCAGCCATGCACCGCCGACCACTGCGGCAAGGCGGCGCGGGCATGGGCCAGCGCCTCGGCCACTTCAACAGCAGTGCAGGCCGGTTGGCGCCACAATTCTTCCTCTGTGCAGGGATCGAATACGGAAATGCTGCCGCCACTGGCCTTGTCGCGGAAAGTGCCACCGATCAGCGCATAGGGTTCGGTCACGCTCATGTCATACTCCAAATCTGGGGTTGGTTATTGCGAGGCGGTGACGCCGCCATCGATGTAGACGACCTGTCCGGTCATGTAGCTGCCGGCAGCGGCGGCGAAGGTGATCACCTGCCCCACCACTTCCAGCGGATCGCCGATACGGCCCAAGGGATTCCGCTCCAGGATGAAGTTGCGGAAGGCCGGCTTCTCTAGATGCGGACGGATGCGGTCGGACTGGATGAAGGTCGGCGCCACACCGTTGACCGTGATGTTATGCGGCGCCAGTTCCATGGCATGCTGCTTCACCAGCATCACCAGCGCCCCCTTGGTAGCGCAATAGGCCGAATAGCCGCGTCCACGCAAGGCGAGTTTCGAGCGCACCGAGAGCAGATGAATCTGCCGCCCGCCCTGGCCACGCGCGATCTGGTCGCGCGCCACCGCCTGACCAATGAACATCGCCGAGCGCATGTTGGTGGCATACATCTCATCGAACACATCCGGCGTCACTTCCAGCAGCGACTGCTCGCGCTGGATGCCGACACAATTGACCAGCACATCGATGCCGCCCATCAGCGCAATAGCCTGCTGCGTTGTGTCGGCAATGGTATCGGCATCGCGGGCATCGAGACTCAAGGCATGAGCCCGGCCTCCAGCCGAGGCAATACGTTCAGCCAATGCTCCAGCTTTGACCGCGCTTGGGCCGGCGATGCAGACTTCGGCCCCCAGCCGTGCCATGGCGATGGCGATGGCCTCGCCGATGGCACCATAGCCACCCGGCAGGAAGACGCGCAAACCACGGATATCGAACAGCCGGTCGATGCGTTCCAGTTCAATCTCGGGCGTCAGACTCGTACTCTGGTGATTCATGGCCTGATGATTCATGGCCCGGCTCCGAAACGGCCATAGCCGTAGTACCAGACGCTGCCGGCCTCCCTGGTGGTGCGCAGACTGTGCCGTGCACCGGCTGGAATCCGCACCAGATCACCGGGACCACAGAACTGACTCACCTGCCCGACCTCAATCTCCACCATGCCCTCGGCAATCACCACGAATTCATCCACCTCATCATGGCGGAAATCATCCCACACCTGGCCAGGCGGATCGGTATAGGTATCGAAGCTGAAGCCGGGATGATCGGCGCGCACCTGCTCGGGTGAAACCGGCACGGTATAAGCGGCAGGCTGGAAGATCCTCATGCCGCGCGCCCGGTCAGCAGATTGCCGAGATAGGCATGGGCCGGCGGATGCGCCAGCAGTGCCTGATAATCGGCCAACGGCGTGACGCTGCCTTTCTGCACGAAGATATAGCTTTCACAGATTTCCCGCAGGATTTCGAGATGGAACGGTTCGTTCGGGTGGACGCAGAGAAACACCAGTCGCCCCTCGCCGCGCAGGCGGCGGAAGAAAT
Organism: Ferrovibrio sp.; assembly: GCF_965278975.1. Classification (GTDB taxonomy): domain Bacteria; phylum Pseudomonadota; class Alphaproteobacteria; order Ferrovibrionales; family Ferrovibrionaceae; genus Ferrovibrio. The sequence goes on along the minus strand of NZ_OZ257126.1, from coordinate 2,055,013 downwards.
CCAGCATGAAACCGATATAGCCGTCCTGGGTGTTGAATTGCGGCTCATCGAACAGATGCACCATGGGATAGGCAGACTGGGCCGGTTCGAGCAGCGCATTGGGCACCAGCGAGCGGAAATGCCGCACCTGGTAGGATTGGTGATAATGAATGGCCAGGCGGTCGCGCTGATCGGTGCGGACGCGGTGGATATTGCGCCCCATCACCCGCACCTCGCCGGCACTGGGGGCGTTGGAGCCGGTGATAAGCTCGAACAACGTGGTCTTGCCAGAACCATTCGGCCCCATCATGCCAACCACCGCCGGCTGCTCGATGGTGAAATCGGCAGTGAGGCGGAAGGTCGGCGTGCGATCAAACCGGCTTTTGCAGTAGATTTTTTCCAAGCCTTTGACATCCAGCATCGGCGGCATGGTCACACTCCGATCAGCCGGTGGCGCAAGGCGCCATTGTCGAGCAACTCACGGGCAAGCCCTTCATGCTCGATATGGCCGCGATTCATCACATAGACGCGGTCGGCGACATCCAATGCTGCCAGGGCATTCTGTTCCACAATCAGCACCGAGATACCTTCCTGCCTGAGACGGCGGATGGTGCGCATGACACCCTGCACGATATTCGGCGCCAGACCCTGGCTCGGCTCGTCGAACAGCACCAGGCCGGGCGAACCCAGCAAGGCGCGCGAGATCGCTACCATCTGCAATTCACCACCCGACATATTTTCGCATTCGCGCCGCATCAGATGTTCGAGTGCCGAGAAAATCCCGAACATCTCGCCTTCATTCCAGGCGCGGAAACGGGTGCGCCGGGTGCCAAGCCGCAGGTTGCGCGCCGCCGTCAGGGTCGGAAACACGCGGCGGTCATCAGGCACCCAGGAGATACCCATGCGCGCGATGCGATGGGTCGGCGCGGCGGTGATATCCTGTTCATCAAAACGGATACGGCCCCGGCGCGGCGGCGACAGACCAAGGATGGAGCGCAGCGTGGTGGTCTTGCCGGCACCATTCGGCCCCAGCAGTGCCACCACCTCGCCGCGCCCGATGCCGAGCGAGACGCCGAACAGGGCCTGGGTTTCGCCGTAGAAGGTCTCGATATTGCTGAGTTCGAGCATCACGCCACCTCACCCAAGGCCGAACGGGCAACCCATTTATTGGCCCGCAGCTCGGCCGGGGTGCCCTCTGCTATCACCTGGCCCCAATGCACCACCGAGATGCGATCGGCGAGATTGAACAGAAAGCGCATGTCGTGCTCGATCAGGCAGATGGTATAGCGCTGGCGCAGCTTGCGGATCAGTGCCGCCAGCGCCCGCGTGGCTTCGGCACCAAGGCCGGCGGTCGGCTCATCCAGGAACAGGATGCGCGGCTCGGCGGCCAGGGCCACGGCGATTTCCAGCACCCGGCGGTCGCCATAACTCAAGGATTTGGCGTTGTCCCAGGCACGGCCGCCGAGGTTCACCTGATCGAGCACTGCCAACGCCGCGTCGATCAACTGTCGGTCGCTGAAACTCTCACGCAGCGGATTGCCGCTGATGGCGCGGAAGGCCGGCAGCGCCAGCATCACATTCTCTATTACGACTGTATCGTCGAACAGGTTCATGATCTGGAACGAGCGCGACACACCAAGCCGGGCGATGGCATGCGGCTTGAGCCCGGTAATGTCCTTGCCATCGAAAACGATCTGTCCTGCATCGGGCGCATGAAAGCCGGTGAGCACATGGAAGCAGGTGGTCTTGCCCGCGCCATTCGGCCCCATAATGCCATGCACCGAACCGGCCTCGATCTTGAGCGTGATATTCTCCAGCACCACGCGGGCGCCGAAGCGCTTCTGGATGCCCCTGGCTTCAAACAGGGTGCCTTCAAGTAGCGGCATCACACCTGCTCCGGCTTGGCGATGGGGGTAGACCTTGCCGTCTCGGCGGTGACACGGCGGCGCAGCAGGCCATCGAGCAGGCCGGCGACACCCTCGGGCCGCAGCATCACCATGACGACGAACATCAGGCCGTACCACAGCAGCCAGGCTTCGGTGAGACCACCCAGCACATCGCGGGCGACGAAGTAGAGAATGACGCCGAGCACCGGGCCCCAGAAATTCACCAGGCCGCCGCCGACCAGCACCATCATCACGATCAGGCCGGATTGATGCAGGCTCATCACATCGGGATAGGCACTCTGCTGCGCCATGGAAAACAGCCCGCCGGCCAGTCCGGCGAAACCGGCGGACAGCGTGAAGGCAAGCCACTTCCAGCGCCAGACATCGTAGCCGATGAAACGGGCGCGGGTTTCATTCTGGCGGATCGCCTGCAACACATGCCCAAAGGGGGCGTTCACCAGCCGCCACATGGCAATCACGGCCAGCGCGGTGATCACGACAACGAACCAGTAAAAATTCACATTGTTATCAAGATTGATGCGCCACGGCCCCAGCACCAGATCAGGACGCGGGATATTGAGCAGGCCATCCTCGCCGCCGGTGATGCCATGCAGCTTCATCGCCGAGAACCAGAAAACCTGACCGAAGGCGATGGTGAGCAGCGCGTAATAGATGCCGCGACGATGCGAGAGAAATAGACCGACAAAAGCACCGGCCAGGGCGGCCGCCAGGATGGCGGCGAACAGGCCGCCCCACAGGCTGACCGCGACATGATGCTGGAACAGGCCGAAGCCATAGGCACCAATGCCGAGATAGGCGCCATGGCCGAAAGAGTGCAGCCCGGTATAGCCGAACAGCAGGTTGAACCCCATGGCGAACAGGATCCAGATCGCGATTTCGACACCGAGATACTGGTAGAGGCCGAGCGGCACCAGCCAGAAGGGTGCCGAGGCCAAGCCGAGCAGGAACAGCGCCATCGGCAGGGTAGCGGGCGAACCGCCGCGCGCCGGAATATCGGAAAGCGACAGCATCGGCTTAATTCTCCAGCGCACTGCGCCGGCCCAGCAGGCCACGGGCGCGGAAACCGACAATGCCGATCAGCAGCAGGTACATCGACATCATCGACCAGGCTGGCAGATAGGCGCCGGTTAGGCCGACCGAGAGGCCAACCAGAAGCGCCGCGATCACCGCGCCCCAGAAGCTGCCGACACCGCCAATGACAATGATCAGGAAAGCCGGGATCACCACATCGATGCCGAGATGCGGCCGCAGGCCCCAGATCGGCGCCATCACCATGCCGGCGATGCCGGCCAGCGCGGCGCCGAAGCCGAATACAAAGAGCCGCAACTTGGCGAGATCATAGCCAAGCGCGCGCACCATCTCGCTGTCATGGGCGCCCGCCTTGATGATGGCGCCATAGGGTGTGCGCTCGAGGAACAGCCAAACCGCGAGAATGGCCAGGATGGCGAAGCCGGCGGCATAGAATTTATACGTCGAGAAGATCAGGCCGCCCATCAGGAAGGCACCCGTGATCATCTGCGGTACCGGCAGATTCTGCTCGCCCGTACCCCAGACCAGGCGGATTACTTCTTCCACCACGATGGCAGCACCGAAGGTGAGCAGCAGGCCATAAAGCGGCGCCTTGCCATAGGTGGGGCGCAGACAGAGTTCCAGCAGCATGCCGACGATGGCGGCCAGGGCGGGGGCCAGGGCCAGAGCCGTGAAGTAGCGCGCCGCCTGCGGCAGTTCGAGCCACCAGGCGCCGAATGGCGTGCCGGCGAACCAGCCGGCGCCAATCGTCGACAACGCCAGATAGGCGCCGAGCGTAAACAGCGAGCCATGGGCGAGGTTGATCACTTCCATCACGCCGACAATCAGCGTGAAGCCGAGCGCGATAAGCGCGAAAAGCAGCCCCAGCGTGAGGCCGTTGATGAGATGCGGAACAAGACTGATCATGGGCAGGACTGCTTCTGGAATGGGCGGCGGCCGGTTTGCACCGGCCGCCGGCGGAACGGCATCAGGCGTCGAAAGTCGGCGTCGCCTCGTAGGATTCCAGCTTGCAAGCACCTGCCGCATCGCTATCCAGCGCATCCTGCGGCGAGGTATTGGCGACGATCTTGAACATGTCGTCCTTGTCCTTGGTGCCGACATTCGCGGTGGCCTGGTAGATCGTCTGCTGCACCTGGTGCGTCACCGGATCGATCCAGGCATCATGATGCTGCATGCGGTCGCGGGCAGACATCTTGTGGCCTTCCAGCGCCTTGATGATCTTGATGTTGTTAGTGGAGCCGGTGCGCTCGATGGCGCTGAGCAATTCGCGCGTCGCCCAGTAGCCGTTGTAGAACACATTGCCCGGCACGCGCATCGAGGTATCCGGGAACATGGCCTGGTAGCGCTTGACGAATTCGGCCACGCCCGGCAGGTCGAGATTGTAGTACCAGGTGGTGCCGAACATGCCGAACAGGTTATCCAGCGGCAGGCCATAGACATCGGGCCAATCCTGCTGGTTGTTCAGCCAGACCGGCTTGTCGCCCATGCCAAGCTGGGCGATCTGCTGGCGCATCGCCTTCTGATCGTCGCCGCCGATGGCGGCCGCCACCACGCCGGGATTGATCTGCTGGATCTTGAGCAGCTGCGAGGAGAAATCGCGCGTGCCCTGCGGCACCAGGATTTCCTCCACCATCTGGCCGCCATATTCCTTCAGCAGCGTCTTGGTGGCGGCCGCGGTGCTGTGGCCCCAGACATAGTCGTTGGTCAGCAACACCCATTTCTTGCCGAATTTCTCGATGGCGGCCTTCATCGACGCCTTGGCGAAATTGGTGCCGTTGGCATCCCACACGAACTTGGTGCGGTGGCAATTGGCCCCGGCCTCGGACGGCGCGCTGGAATTGGTGTTGAGATAGATGACGCCATATTTCTGCGCCACCTGGCTGATTGCATTGGCAACGCCGGAATGGATGGCGCCGATCAGGAAGCCGCAATTCTCGCGCGTGATCATGCGCTCGGCAACGCGGCTGCCGGTGGCCGGCGTGGTCTCGGTATCGAGATGCACATATTCGATCTTGCGGCCGAGCACGCCGCCGCGCGCATTGGCCTCCGCAATCGCCATCAGCATGCCGCGGCGGTCGCTGGCGCCGGAATTGGCGTATTGCCCGGTGGCATCGGAAGTGATGCCGATACGGATCGGCTTGGCCGCGCCCTGGGCATAGACGCGGGTATACTTCCACGGCCCGGCAAAAGCGGCGACACCACCAGCGGCGGCAGCGGCCGTGGTCAGCAGACGGCGACGGGAAACCTGCAAGCGCGACATCGATTTCTCCCTTGATTGGCGCCGGCCCGGCTGGGTCCTGGCGCGCTCCCTCCGGCGTTTCCATGGTTCGTTTGAACGCCGTTTCAATTAAAGTGAATGAATATTCTCAATGTGTCAAAGAATATTTTTTCTATTGAATTGAATATTTCATCTATGATTGAGATCAGGCACTAACCTGTTGTAAAGATTGACCATGAAGAATCACGCCGTGCCGAATTCGGAGTCCATCGTCACTGAAACAGCGGTGCCGGACCCCAATCCAGAGACTTTCGAGGCGCTGCGCCAGCGGCTGCGTGACCGCTTCACCAGCCTCAGCCCGCATCTGCAGCGCATTGCGCGCGCCGCACTGGAAGAGCCGAACGGCTTTGCCCTCAACACCACTTCGAAAATCGCCGGTGAGCTGGATATCCAGCCATCCACCCTGATCCGCTTCGCCAAGGAATTCGGCTATGCCGGCTTCTCGGATCTGCAACGGGTGTTCCGCCAGCGCCTGATCGAAGGCGAGGCCAGTGTGCGCGAACGGGTCTACAGCGAAGCCTCGGCACGCCAGGCGCCGCTGGATGTGAAGGACCTGCTGCAATCCTGCCTGCAGGCGCATATCGGTTCGCTGCAGGACCTGCTGCGGCATTGCGATACCGACAGCCTGGCCCGCGCCGTGGAAGTGCTGCGCGCGGCGCGGCATGTCTATGTCGCCGGCCTGCGCCGCTCGCGGCCGATCGCCGCCTATCTTGCCTATGCGCTGATGCGCTCCGAACGGCCCTGCAGCCTGCTCGATTTCGCCGGTGGCATGGCCGGCGCGCAGATCGCCACCATCGGGCCGGACGACCTGCTGGTCGCCATCGCCTTCGCGCCCCATTCACGGCCGGTGGTGGATGCGGTGCAGGATGCGTTTGTCTCTGGCCGCAAGGTGCTGGTGATCACCGACGGGCCGAACAGCCCGCTCGCCTCCCACGCCCATACGCGGCTCTACATCGATGCCGGCGCCGCCTCGCCGTTCCAGCCGATCTCCGGCGCCATCGGCCTGGTGCAGACCCTGGTGACGGCACTCAATTTCGATGCGGTGAGCAGCGAGTGATGCCCGCCGACCGCCACTTCATCCGGCGCGGCAGCTCAAACCGCCATCCACCGGCAAGGCCACGCCGGTGATGTAGCGCGCTTCATCGGAAGCGAGGAAAAGCGATGCCTTGGCGACATCCCAGGCATCGCCCATATGGCCCATCGGGCAGGCGGCATGGCGCTTGGCCACCATGTCATCGACACTGTTATATACCCGCCGATAGGGCTCGATGATCATGGGCGTATGCATCAGGCCGGGCAACACGGCATTGCAGCGGATGCCATGCGCTGCGTGTTCTATCGCAATGGTCTGGGTGAACTGGTTGATTGCCGCCTTCGAGGCGGCATAGCTGCCGGCGGCCACGCTGAAGAAGCGGATGCTGGCCACCGACGAAACATTGATGATGGCACCGCCACCCTGCCGCTGCATCACCGGCAGCACGGCGCGGCAGGACAGGAACACGCTTTTCAGATTGACCCGGATCACGCGGTCCCAGCTTTCTTCGCTGGTTTCCTCGGTGGGGCTGATCTCCATGATCCCGACATTGTTATGCAGCAGATCAATGCGGCCATGGCTGGCCACCGCTTCCGCGACGAAGCCGGCCACGGCCGCGGCATCGGAAACATCGGCGCAGACCGCTTCGGCGCGGCCGCCTTCGCCACGGATGATGCCGGCGGTCTCTTCCGCCGCGTCACGATTGCGGTCCACCGCCACCACGATAGCGCCTTCGCGTGCGAAGGTGACTGCCGCCGCCTTGCCATTGCCCCAGCCCGGCCCGATCGAGCCGGCACCAAGCACCAGGGCCACCTTATCCTGCAAACGCCCCATGCCAGCCTCGGCCCTCAACGTTTCAGGCGGAAGCGCGGCAGCATCTGCCCTTCGGCACCGGCTTCCCAGATCAGGTCAAGTTCGGCGCCAACCCGTAATGTCTCCACCGTCGCATCCACGACATTGCTGACCAGCTTGACGCCGCCACATTCGGGAAACTGCACAAGCGCCACATTGTAGGGCATGCTTTCACGCACCGCCGGATGCGCCGGATGATGCACCCAGGTATAGGTGAACACCCGCATCGGACCCTGCGCCGCGCGCCATTCATGGCGCTCGCTGTGGCAATGCGGGCAGATCGGCATCGGCGGATGGCGGAAGGCACCGCAATCGCCGCAGGCCTGGAAGCGCAGCGACTGCTGATTGCAATGCTGCCAGAAGGCACGGTCGTCCAGGGTGGGTTGCACCGCTGGCAGGCTGGTGGGCAGGTAGACCATGATCAGGCGCTCCCGAGAATGATGCCGCTGGTGGGGGTGACACTGGGGCCGCCACAGACCAGGCAAAGTTCGGCATCCGGCACCTGCGAGGTGGACCCGCCGCGAATCTGCCGCACCCCTTCCAGCACCAGATTGAAGCCGTGGATATAGGCTTCGGCCATGTTGCCGCCGGACGTGTTCACCGGCAGGCTGCCGCCGCGCTGGATATGGCCATCGGCAACGAAACGGCCGCCCTCGCCACGCGGGCAGAAACCGTAATCCTCCAGTGCCATCAGCACCGTGCAGCTAAAGGCATCGTAAAGCTCGGCCACATCGATATCGGCGGCGGTAACGCCGGCACGGCGATACAGATCGCCGGCAAGCTGCGCCGCGTTGGCAGAGGCATAGATCGGATCCGGCATATTATGGCCAGCCAGCAGGCCGGTGCCCCAGCCAGGCTCGCTGCCCTGGCCGTAGGCGAGGATCTGCACTGCTTCGCCTTTCAGATCGCGCGCCCGCTCCAGCGTGGTGACGATCACGGCGCAGGCGCCATCGCTTTCCAGGCAGCAATCATAAAGGCCCAGGGGATCGGAGATCATGCGGGCATTGAGATAATCATCCATGGTCAGCCGGCGGTCGCGCATCACGGCATTGGGATTGCGGCTGGCGTTGTCGTAGGCGGATAGCGAGATGCGGCCGAACTGCTCGCGCGTGGTGCCGAATTCCGCCATATGGCGCCGGGTCAGCAGGGCAGCCATCTGTGGCGGGGAAAACAGGCCGAAAGGCGCGATGAAATTGCTATCAGGCGTCCAGGGATGGAACTGGCCGAAACGGAAATACTGGCCCTGGCACAGGCCACGATAGGCCACCACATAATCGGCCATGCCGGACTGCACCGCCGCCGCCGCCTGCGCCACCGCACCACAGGCACCACCGCCACCGCCGCCCCAGACCATGGAAGCGAAGCGAAGCTGGCGCGTACCCAGCGTGGCATGCATCACCGAAGGTTCATTGCGGTCTCCGGAATAGGAGGCGAAACCATCGATATGATCCGGCGGCAGGCCGGCATCGCGCGCCGCCGCAAGGATCGCCCGGGCCGCGAGATGGAATTCGCTGATCTCGGTGATGCCGCCCCATTTGGTGAATTCAGTATGGCCGATGCCGACGATGCAAGGCTGATTTGCGCTGGGCACTCGCTACTCCTTCGTGGTCCGGGGGGATATCCGCCTGGCTGGCCGCGTCGCCTTGCCGAGAAAGCTGCGGGTGCCCTGCTGGAATTCATCGCTGTCAAAGGCGCCAAGCAGTAGCTGGCGCAACTGGCGGCTCTCGCGCGGCAATTGCTGCGCTGCCAGCAATACCGCCTTGGCCTTGCCATAGGCCGGCCCGGCGCTGGCAAGACATTCGGCCGCCAATGCATCGGCGGCAGCGCCAAGCCGCCGCATCGGCACCACTGCATCCAGCAGACCAAGCCGCAGTGCCGCCTGGGCATCCAGCTTGTGCCCGCGCAGGATCATGGCGCGCAAGGCCGGCAGGCCGGCGATCTGCAGCAGGTCGGCGGCCTCCGTCACCGGATAGACCAGGCCACGCTTCACCGCGGTGATACCGAAGCTGGCTTTCGGCGAGCCAATGCGGAAATCGCAGGTGGCGGCCAGCGCCAGGCCGGCACCCAGACAATAACCGGGTATCACAGCCAGGGTGGCAATGGGCATGGCCCGCATTTCAGCGAATACCGTGCGGTAAAGATCGTGATAGGCGGTGGCGCGCGGCACATCCACGGCAAGGGCTGCGTATTCGGTGATATCGCCACCGGCACAGAAAGCCAGTTCGCCCTCGCCACGCAGGCATAGCACACCAACATCGCGCCGCTTGCGCACTGATCGGATCGCACGCAGCAAATTGCCCCAGGATTTCTGGCTCATTGCATTCATCCGCGCCGGATTATCAAGGCGGATATCAGCGCGGCCATCAGCGATCTCCAGATGGATCATGGCGCTGCCTCAAGCTCTGCACCGAAAAGCGGTCCATCGCTGTATTGCAGCACCACCAGCCGGGCACGGTGCCCGATAGCCCCTGGGCCATCATCAGGCAGTGGCTTCAGCAGCGGCAGCATCAGTCGCAATCCAGCATCAAGATCGATCAATGCCAGAGTGTAGGGTGCCTCGATGCGGAAACGGCGCGGCACGATATGCACCGTGGTGTGGCTGTAGATTCGGCCACCCGGCGGCAGATCCTCCCAGGTAACCGCGTCAGACCAGCAATGCGGGCAGAATTCCTTCGGCGGGAAACTCAGCTTGCCGCAATCCTGGCAGCGTGTGGTGCAGAACCGCCCCGCTTCCAGGCCGCGCCAGAAAGGCTGCGTGACTGCGGAAACGCGCGGCGGCATGGGCCGGGCATAGTCACGGTGATGAATGACCAGCTGCGTCATCGTGCCGCCTCGAAAACCTGCACCAGCGCGGCGTTGTATTTACCAAGCTCGCAGACCGCCATGCCGAATTGTGCATCTTGCACCTGGCGCTGGCCGGCGCGGTCAAGCAACTGCTCGCAGACCTCGACGATATCATAGAGCGGCGTGGCTTCCGGTGGATGTCCGCGCGACATGGCGCCGCCCGAGGTGTTGAGCGGGATGCGGCCGCCAAGCGTGGTATCGCCAGCCAGTGCGATGGCGGCACCCTGCCCAGCCCCAGCAAAGCCGAGGGCTTCACTGGCCAGGGCTTCGACGATGGTGCAAGGCGCGTAGATCTCGGCCAGATCGATCTGTTCTCGGCCAATACCGGCCATTTCCAGCGCGCGATCGAAGGCGATACGGGCGGTCTGGTAGTAAAGCGGTTGGCCGGCCTGATCATCAAGCTGATGCAGGCCTTCATGCTGGAAGCCACGGCCGCGCAGCACCACATGCGGCTTGCCCAGGCTGCGCGCCAGTTCCGCATCGGCAAGCACGAGACAGACCGCGCCATCGGCCCGACCCGGCACTTCCAGCAATCCCAGCGGACTGACGATCAGGCGCTGCGCCAGGATGGTTTCGATATCGATGGCTTCGCTGAACTGCGCCAGCGGATTGAGCGCGGCATGACGGCGATTCTTCACCGCGATATGCGCAAGCTGGCGGCGGGTAACGCCAGTATCGTGCATGTAGCGTTGCGCATCCATCGCATACCAGGCAATCGGCACACAGCCGAAAACCGACTGGAAATTGATATCGCCGGTAAGCCGGATGCTGTTTTCGAGATGCAGATCGGTCGGCGTGCCGGTTTCGAAATGCGCCGCCACCGCCAGCGCCACGCGGGCCTGGCCGGAGCGAATCTGCTGTGCCGCCTGATCGAAGGTATGACCGCCGGTCATGCCGTTGCCGATCACCTCCAATGTCACCGCCCGTGTCGGTAGCCGCAGGTAATTGGCCAGGAAGGTGTTGAAATAGCCCTGCCGCGCATAGGCGCCGGGAAAGGCCACCACCAGGGCATCGATATCCTGCCGTTCGATACCGGCCTCGCGCACTGCCTGACGGATCACCCGCGCGGCATATTCATGCTCCATCGGGCCGATTCCGGCTTCGCCCGCTGCGCCGGCCGGGGCTTCGTAGCGCCCGACCGGTGTGGCGGCATAGCCGATGATTGCGACGTCACGCACGCGTACGCTCCCTTTCTGGCGCCTACTGCGCCGCCGCCAGTTTCTTGGCGCGATCCTGGTCGCGCAGGGTACGGCGCAGAATCTTGCCGGTGGTGGTCATCGGGAAGTCGGTGACGAACTCGATCTCGCGCGGATACTGGTAGGCCGCCAGATGCTTGCGCACATGCTCCTGGATCGACCGGATCAGGTCATCGCTGCCATTCTCGCCTTCGCGCAGTTTCACGAAAGCCTTGACGATCTCGCCGCGCACCTTGTCGGGGCTGCCAACCACCGCAACCAGCGCCACCGCCGGATGGCGCATGATACATTCCTCGATCTCGGTCGGGCCGATGCGGTAGGCGCCGCTGGAAATGATGTCGTCGTCGCGGCCCTGGAACCAGAAATAACCGTCATCGTCCTTGTAGCCGACATCGCCGGTAAGCAGCCAATCGCCCTTGAATTTCTTCGCCGTGCCTTCCGGGTTCTTCCAATAGCCCAGAAAAAAGATCGGATCGGGCCCGCGCGCCGCCAGCACACCCGGCTTGCCGGGCGGCAGGATATTGCCATCTTCATCCAGCACTTCGACATGATGGCCGGGAATTGGCCGGCCCATAGAACCAGCCCGCGCCGGCATCACGATGGCACAATTGCCGGTAAGCAGATTGGCCTCGGTCTGGCCCCAGAATTCATTGATCACCAGGCCGAATACCTCGCGGCCCCATTCCAGGGTCTCCGCCCCCAGTGCCTCGCCGCCACTGGCGATGGAGCGCATGTTGAGCTTGAAGCGGCCCGGATTCGGCACCTGACGCATCATCTTCAATGCCGTCGGCGGCATGAAGGAATTGCGGACATTATGATCGGCGATCAATTTCAACGCCTGCTCTGGATCGTATTTGCGGAAGCGGTGTGCCACCACCGGCATGCCGCATTGCCAGCTCGGGAACAGTGCATCGAACAGACCGCCACCCCAGGCCCAATCCGCCGGGGTCCAGAAGCAATCGCCCTTGTGCGGGAAGAAATCATGGGTGAAGGAAATCGCCGGCTTGTGCGCGGCAAGGAATCGGTGAGCATGCAAGGCGCCTTTCGGATTACCGGTGGTGCCTGACGTGTAGATGATGATGGCCGGATCTTCGGCATGAGTATCGAGCGGCGTGAGCTGATCCGAAGCTCGCGACAGCAGATCCCAGAATTCGAGATCAGGCGATTTCCCCTGCGGCTGGGTCACGATGATATGCCGCAATGACGGCAACTGATCGCGAATCTGCAACACCTTGTGCACGTTCTCGCCATCGGTCACCACCACCTTGGCCTCACTGTTCGACAGCCGGAAAACCAGGCCATCTGGGCCGAACTGGGTGAACAATGGCAGCGAGATGATGCCGGTCTTGAAACAGGCGGTATGCGTGATAGCGGTCTCGGGCCGTTGCGACAGGATGATACCGACCCGATCACCACGCTGCAGACCAAGGCCGAGCAACGCATTGCCGAGCTGGTTCGAATAGCGCTTGATCTGCTGGAAGGTATATTCCTTCACCGAGCCGTCGATATCGACATAGATCAGCGCCACCCGCGACGGATCATCGGCATGGCGGTCGCAAATCTCCACGCCCATATTGTACCGCTCGGAAATCTGCCAGCGGAAGTTGTTGTAGATTTCATCATAGGTCTTGGCGTTGCCGAACATGGTTTCACTCCCGGACATCAGATTGAAGTACGCAGCACCGTCGTGATTTCGGGGAATACGATGAGTATCCCGATGACGATGATTTCAAGCAGGATGAAGAAGCCGCAACCACGGAAAATTTCTCCGAGTGGTATCGATGGCGCGACATTCTTGACAACGAAGGCGTTCAACCCGACCGGCGGCGTAAGGCAGCCGATCTCCACCGTCTTGGTGACGATGATGCCGAACCAGATCGGATCGATACCGGCCTGCTTGATCACCGGATAGACGATCGGCATGGTGAGCAGGATCATCGAGATGCCATCCACGAACATGCCGAGGATGATGTACGGGACCAGCAGGATCAGCAGCAGCAGCAGCCGGTTATCGGTGAATGACACCATCCAGGCGGCAAAGCGGGTCGGGATCTGGGTGGTGGACAGGCCAAGGCTGAACAGGCCGGCACCGATGATCAGCAGGAAGATCGCAGCGGTGGCCGAGCCGGTTTCGCGCAGGCCTTCGGCCAGCAACTGCTTGCGGTTCTTGCTGCTGCGGGCGGCAATCAACAATGCGATCAGCGCACCGACAGCGGCGGATTCAGTCGGCGTGGCGATGCCGAGATAGATGGTGCCCATCACCACGGCGAACAGCAGCATCACTTCCCAGGACGAGAAGATGACACCCAGCGTACCATTGAGGCCCAGCTTTTCGCGTCGCTCGGCACGCGGCGCCAGTTCCGGCTTCCATTGCGTGATGCCCCAGATGCCAACCGCGTAGATTGCCGCCGTGACCAGGCCGGGCAGGATGGCGGCAAGCAGCAGGTCGACCAGCGAAGCCTGGGTGACAATGGCATAGATCACCAGAATACCGCTCGGCGGAATCAGCACACCTAGCGTACCACCAGCGGCGACACAGCCGGCAGCCAGCCGGGGCGCATAGCCGCGCTTGAGCATTTCCGGCATCGCGACCCGGCCCATGGTGGAGGCCGTGGCGACACTGGAACCACAAACCATGGCAAAGGCCGCGCAGCCGAACACGGTGGCGATGGCAAGGCCGCCGGAGATATGGCCGATCAGCTTTTCAGCGGCCGCGAAAGCTTTTTCCGATATGCCGCTGACAAAGGCCATGTGGCCCATGAACAGGAAGAGCGGCAGGACGATATAGGAAAGATTGGCGGTGTATGAGTAGGTGAAGGTGGAAAGCAGGAATTCGAGCGGCATGAAGCCGCGCGTCATCGCCAGACCGGAAATGCCGGAAATAGCCAGCGCCAGACCGATTGGCGTACCGATCAGCAGCAGCACACCCAGGAAGGCAACCATCAAGATGCCAGCGGTGGTGATATCCATGGTGAAATCTTTCCGTGGTGCGTTTAATGGAGCGGGATCAGGCGGCGCGGCTATCGGCCGCGGCACGGCCCAGGCTGTCGAGTGCTTCAAGCGCCAGTTGCAGCGTCAAGGTGCTCCAGCCAAAAGCAATCAGCAGCCGGGCCGGCCAGATCGGAAATGGCACCACGCCATAATCCACCTCCCATTCCAGCAGCGACGCCACCGCCTTGAGCCAGGAGAAGTAGCAAAGCAGACCGATGGCAAGAGCAGAAAGCAGCATGGCAATGAAACCGAGCAGGTGGTTCAAACGCACGGGCAGCAGGCGGGTGAGAATATCGACATTGAAATTCGCCTTGTCCGCCTGGGCGCCACCAAGGCCGAAGAAAATCAACGTCACCAGCATCACCACGGCCAGTTCACTGGCACCCTGGATCGAGAAGCCGAGTAATGAGCGGCAGAATACATCGGCCAGGATCGCCACCATCATCAAGCCGGTGGCAAAACCGGACCATACCGCCAGCAAGCGGTTGGCGCCCGATACCCAGGTGAGCAGCTGCGTCATCGCGGGAACTCCAGAGTGAGGAAATGGCCGGCCGGCATTGCTGCCGACCGGCCAGCAGCATCAGGGTTTCGCCGCCATGACACGGGTCAGGCCCGGCTTATGCGTCGAATTCTTGTTATGCTTGTCCACCAGGGCCAGGTACTGATCGAGCAGCGCCTTGCCATCAACACCAGCCTCCTTGGCGACCGCGTACCATTCCTTCCACAAGTCGCTGCCAATGGTGTCGCGCAGCGCCTTGGTATCGGCATCGCTGAAGCTGGAAACCTGCAACTGGCCGGAAGCAACCCGCGCGGCCACTTTCTTTGCCGCCGAGTCAAAGACCTCATCGACGAATTTCAGGTATTGCTCCGGCACTTCCTTGGCGACATCGAGCATCACCTTCTGGGTGTCGGCATCCAAGCTGTTGAAGGTTTTTACGCTGACCGCCGTCAACGCCATGGCATAGACACCCATGCGGCCGATATCGCTAGCGTATTTCGCCACTTCATGCAGGCCGGAATCGACGCCGGTATCGAATGGCGCACCCGACATGGCATCGACCACGCCGCGTTGCATGCCTTCCACCGCATCCGGCCACGGAATCGCCAACGTAGAGGCACC
Source organism: Ferrovibrio sp. (assembly GCF_965278975.1). Taxonomy (GTDB): domain Bacteria; phylum Pseudomonadota; class Alphaproteobacteria; order Ferrovibrionales; family Ferrovibrionaceae; genus Ferrovibrio. Next base: position 2,039,784 of record NZ_OZ257126.1, on the reverse strand, counting down.
AAGCTTGTTCAGCGCATCGCCGATGCCGAGCACGGCGCGCACTTTGATCCCTTTGATATCGGCAGGCTTGAGCAGCGGCTTGTTCGACCAGATGGTGTTTTCGCCGAAGCCCATGGCGTAGAGCAGCCGCAGATTCTTGCTCTCGAATTCCTTGCGCAGTGCCGCATTGGCGCCATAAAGCTCCGTGAAGGCGCGGGTGGCGGTATCCACGCGATCCGTGGTGAATGGCAGCGTCACCTGGCTGAGCGGATAGTTCTTGCGATTATAGGCGGTTGGCGCACCCATGCCAATATCGGCTGCGCCGCCGCTGATGCCAGGCATCACGTCGGAAGCCTTGAGCAGCGCGCCGCCGAAATAGGTTTCGAATTTCACCTTGCCATTGGTGCGCTTCTCCACCTCGCCCATGAACCATTTGTCGGCACGGGTGACGGCATAGACGTCGGTCAGATAGGTGGCATAGACCAGCTTGCGCTGCGCCTGGGCCTCGCCGTGATAACCGAAACTTGCCAGGGCCGCCGCTGCCAGGGGCAGCATGCGAAGAACGAGACGCTTCATGGTTTCCTCCAGTTTTGTTTCTTGGTTCTGTTGCGCTCTTGTTATTTTGCTGCCGGCTTCCCGGTGCCGGGTGATGCGCGCCGGCCAATCCCGTCAAACAGGGTATCGGCGTAGCGGCGCGAAACCTCCTCGAGGTCGAACTTGCCCTCGCGGTACCACTCGATGGTCCAGTTCATAAAGCCGAAGATGTAGAGGCTGTAGGACAGGCTGTCCTGGCTCGGCTCGATCTCGCCATTATCGACACCCGCCTGGATAAGCTGACGCCAATAGCGCTCGTAGGGCCGGCGGGTGCGCTTGTAATGCTGGCGGATCGCTTCCGGCAGTGTATTGGTGCAGCGGATGTTCACCTTGGTGTAATGACCGAGCGCGAGCGCCGAGAAGAGATGTGCGTGGATTGCCGCCGCGAGCTTGTCGCGTACGCTGCTGCCGGGCGGCAGGCTGTTCACGGCAACCTTCACCTGATCGAACACGCGCTCGACGCCGATCCGCATCACTTCGTCGAGCAACTGCTCCTTGGCCGCGAAGTGATAATAGATGCTGCCGGCTTTTATCCCGGTTTCCTGCGCGATATCGCGCATCGTGGTGGCTACATAGCCATGTTCGGCAAACAGCTTGGCAGCAGCATCGAGGATGTGCTTGCGCGCGTTTTCCGGCGGCGCCTTCACCTTCGCTATCTTGCCCTGTGCGTTCATGCTGAGGCCATCTCCATCCCTAACTATTGTTAGGTTGGCTTCAAGGCCGCGTTAGGTCAAACACAAAATTCTAACAAGAATGCGCCGCAGTGCAGCACACCGCGATATCGCGTAGCGACAGCGCGCGTATGGCGATGAATCCGCCGATTTCACCTCAACGCACGATGAACATGCGCTGGCTGCGGCATTTGACTGCCGGCAGGCCGGTGTTGCGGCCATTGTCGATGATGCTTTACGCCAGTTTGGCATCCAGCTTCTTGCTGGTGCGGCCGGTCGCGATTTTCATGGCGAACTGGCGACCGGGCTTTGTCGCGAGCATTGCCCGGCATTCTGCCGGCGATTGATCAAATCAAGCGTGTAACGCCCACACCCAGCATCGGGCGAAGGCGGACGGCAGATACTTAATGCCCCTTGCCACCCAGCGAGTGGGTGCGGTTGATCGCAAAGTAGCAGAAGAATACCGCGAAGGCAGCCAGGCCGAGACCGAAAGCCTGCATGGCATCGTCCGTGGCCCCCACGGCCAGAACAATGCCGACAATGCCAAGCAGCACCGACAGCGCCGACATCACCCAGTAACCGATCAGATCTTCCATCGTCATTCTCCTTTGTTACGTTCACGCAATGCGGCATCGGCATCATCGAACAGGATGCGGTTGCCTGCCGTGTTGAGATCCTCGAACTGCCCGGAATTCAGCGCCCAGATGAAGCAGGCCATGCCCAGGCCGCCTAGAAAGATCGCCACCGGAATCAGCAGCAGCAGGATGGTCATGGCATTTCCTTCCTCACCGCAGCGCCAAGCCGCAATGCATTCAGCACGACCAGCAGCGACGAGCTCGACATCGCGATGGCTGCAATCAGCGGTGTGACAAGACCGACGATGGCCAGCGGCACGGCAAACAGATTGTAGCCCAGGGCAAGCGCCAGATTCTGTATCGACAGCCGGCGGCAGGCCTGCGCCACATCCAGGAACAGCAGCACAGCGCCGAGCCTCTTCCCCTGGAACACCGCGTCGGCCACATTCTGCGCAATGCCGAGCGCGGAAGATGGTGACAGCGACGCATCGGCGACAGCCAGGGCCACCGTATCGTTGAGGCCATCGCCAACCATGAGCACCTTGCGGCCCCGCTCCTTCATCGCCGCGATGACGGCTGCCTTGCCTGCGGGATCGATGCCGGCCTGCCATTCGGCGATGCCCAGCATCTCTGCAGCCCGGCGCACCGATCCGGCATGATCACCGGAGAGGATCACCACCTGCCGGCCCTGGCGCTGCAATTCAGCGATCACCCGGCCTGCATCAGGGCGCAGATCATCCTGGAAGCGGAAGCGATACGGCGCATGGCCGGGTGCGGTGAACCAGAGCGAACTGCACCCATCCGTTTCATCACTGCCTTGCCCGGTGAAACGCGCATTGCCCAGGCGGTATTCACCGGCTTCGGTCTCCAGCAGCATGCCCTGGCCCGGCATCTCGCGGGCTGCATCGCTTGGTTTATAGGTGTCGCAGGCGGCCAGCAGCGCACGGCAGAGCGGATGCCGGCTGCGCGCCGCCAGGCTGGCAGCCAGGGGCAGCAATGCGCTGCCTTCGGCATCCGGCGGTAGCAGGCGCGGCTCGCCGAGGGTCAGCGTGCCGGTCTTGTCGAACACCACGGTATCAATAGCGGCGGCACGTTCGAGTGCCGTGGCGGATTTCAGCAGGATACCGGCTTTCATCAGGCGGCTGCTGGCCGCCACCTGCACCACCGGTACCGCCAGCGCCAGGGCGCAGGGACAAGTGATGATTAGCACTGCGGCGGCAATCAGCAGCGCAGCACGCCAATCGGCGCCGCCAATCGTCATCCAGCCGATGAAACTGAGAATGGCGGTAAGATGCACCACCGGCGCATACCAGCGCGACACGGTCTCTGCCAGCCGCACGAACTGGCTGCGGCCCTGTTCGGCAGCTTCAAGCAGCCGCGTCATCTCGCCGATCAGCGTCGCCGGGCCGGTAGCCGTGACCCGCAGACTGAGTGGTCCATCAATGTTCACAGCGCCGGCATGCACCATGCCGCCGGGTGCCACGGCAAGCGGCAGACTCTCACCGGTGAGCAGGCTGTTATCCAGCGTGGAGATGCCGGACAGCACCTCGCCATCAACACCGATACGCTCGCCGGCCGCCACCAGCACGGTTTCACCGCAGGCGACACGCTGCGCCGGGCGATGCACCACGCCATCGGCGGTCTGCACCGCCACTGGCCGGGTACTGAAAGCAAGCAGCTGCTGTGCGGTGCGGCGGGCATAGCCGCGCGCGCGCTGATCCAGGTAACGCCCGATCAGCAGGAAGAACAGCAGGGTTATTGCCGCATCGAAATAGGCATGCGGGCCGGAGCGGATGAATTCCGCGATACTGACCAAGGTGGCCAGGGTGATGCCGATGGAAATCGGCACATCCATATTGGTGCGGCCATGACGCACAGCCTGCCAGGCAGAGCGGAAGAAAGGCTGGCCGGCATAGGCAATGGCTGGAATCGCAATCACGCCGGAGATGGCGTGGAACAGGTCCCGCGTCGCCGGCTCCATCCCGTTGAAATGGCCGGACCAGACCGAAACCGAGAACAGCATGATATTGGCGGCGGCGAAACCGGCCACGGCCATGGCGCGCAGCAAACCCTTTTCACTGGCCGCGGTTTCCTCGTCGAGTGCGGCTGCCTCTGCCGGCAAGCAACGATAGCCAAGCCGGTGCAGCTTGGCGGCAAGGTCGTTGGCCATGACGGCTTCGCCGCGCCATTCGAGGACAAGGCGCTGGCTAACACCCAAAAGCTGTGCCCGCCGCACGGCAGGATCGGCGCGCAAGGCCCGCTCGATCAGCCACAGGCAGGCCGCACAATGCATGTCGCCGACCAGCAAAGTCAGCCGCCAGGCACCATCCGGCAGGCTTTCGACAAATTCACGCCAATCGACCTGGACGTCGCCATCATCACCAACCGGCGCGGCATTGCTGCGCATGCGGTAATACTGATCCAGGCCCAGCCCCTTGATCAGGGCATAGGCGCCACTGCAACCCGTGCAGCAGAATGTCTCGCCCGCCCTGGCCGGTGCGCCGCAATGCAGGCAAGCAGCCGCCGCACCCGTGCGTGCTGGCAGTGTGCATATTTCCGGCGATGGCAGCGCGGAAACAGTCATTACCGCACCGTCAGACGCTCGGCGCCAATGAAGCTGTCGTCACCCCGCCGGGCGAGGAAGCGGATATCCCAGAGGCCATTGCGCGGCAGCGTGATACTGCCGCGATATTCGCCGGGCGCAGCCTCGCTCAGCCGCAGGCTCTGTGCCGTCTGGTTCTCTACCGGCCGCGACAATTCGATCGACACATCAAGGCTCTGCAGCGGCTTGCCGGCAGCATCCGACCAGACAAGCGCCAGTTCGACACGGCCATCTTCTGCCTGCCGCGAAACCAGGCGGTAGTTCCAATGCAGCGCGCGCTGGGCGGTCAACTCCGCCTGCATGCGGGTGTATTCGACACCCTTCTTGTAGGGATGCTCCACCACCAGGCCGCTGAAAGTCCTGGTCGCGGAGACGATCAGCACCGCGTTGACCGCGATCACGATGAAGAAGCCAAGGAAGAACAGTGATGGTATCCAGCGCTGACGCATCATGGTCATGACATGGGACATGGCACCCTCACCCAGGGATGGCAAATTGCGTCTGCAGCCGCGTCGCCTCGCGACCATCCGCCCGGCGCAGCACGAAATCGAAATGCTGCAGATGACCGGCGTCATTGCGACGGGCCGCCTTCACAAAAATGTGGAAATCCGCCACCGCATCCGGGGCGACCTCCAGATCCAGTTTAGCGCGCCGATCCGTCGATCCGGCCTGATACAATTCGGCCTGCGGCAAGCCTTGCGTTTCCAGACTCAGCCGCATCGGCTCACGCGTCTTGTTGGAAACCTTCACGACATAACCATTGCGCACCGCACCATCGGCGAGCACGACATAGAGCGGGTTGCGGTCCTGCTGCGCGGTCAGTGTCAGATCGGCCCGCAGGGCCAGGGCTGTCGCCATCACCGCCGCCACCAGCAGCAGCATGGCGGCATAGACCACCGTGCGGGTGCGCAGCAGCTTCAGGATGGCGGGCAAGCGCTTGGCGCGGCGATCCAGATTTTCCAGCGACACGAAATCGATCAGCCGCAGCGGCCGCCCCACCTTGCCCATCATCTCGTCGCAGGCATCGATGCAGAGCGCACAGCCGATACATTCGAGCTGTGGCCCATTGCGGATATCGATGCCGGTGGGGCAGACATGAATGCAGGCCTTGCAGTCGATGCAATCGCCGCGCCCTTCCCAGCTATCGCCGGCCTTGTGCTTGCCGCGCTGTTCGCCACGCCAGCCCTGATAGGTCACCAGCAGGGAATGTTCATCCTGCATCGCCGCCTGAAAGCGCGGCCATGGGCACATATAGGTGCAGACCTGCTCGCGCGCCCAGCCGGCCAGGCCATAGGTGGTGAGCGTGAACAAGCCGAAGAAGAAATAGGTGGCACCCGAAGCCTGGGCGGTGAACAATTCCCGCGTCACTGTCGGCGCATCCTGGAAATACATGATCCAGGCGCCGCCGGTGGCCGCCGCGATCAGCAGCCAGGCAACATGCTTGGCCGTCTTGCGCAGCAGTTTGTCGGTATCAAGCCTGCGTGCATCCAGGCGGATGCGGGCATTGCGGTCGCCTTCGATCCAGCGTTCAACCTGCAAGAACAGATCGGTCCATACCGTCTGCGGGCAGGTGAAGCCGCACCACACGCGGCCGAACAGGGCCGTGGCGAGGAACAGGGCCAGGGCGCCGAGGATCAGCAGGCCGGTGATGTAATAGACTTCCTGCGGCCAGATCTCGATGTTGAAGAAGTAGGCGCGCGGGCCAGCCATATCGATCAGCAGCGCTTGGCTCGGCGCATCCGGACCACGATCCCAGCGCAGCCAGGGCAACGCATAATACAGGCCGAGGCAGAAACCGAGTACCAGCCATTTGATGCGCCGGAAATTGCCCTGCACTGCGCGGGGGTAGACCTTCACATGATCGGCATAGAGCGAGGGCGCAAAAACCCCGAGCAGGGCTTCATCGCGGCTCTGGCTGGCATGGGGGTCTGGCGGCATCATCGCATTCACCGCAGCTTCTATTCTCCGCCGCCAAGCGAATGGACATAGACGGCCAGCATCTTGATGGTGGCTTCGTCCAGGCGCCCGGTCCAGGCTGGCATCACACCGTTGCGCGATTGCGCGATGGATTGCACCACCGTATTGCGGTCGCCGCCATAGAGCCACACGCGATCGACCAGATTCGGCGCACCTACTTCGCGGTTGCCACGCGCCGTATCGCCATGGCAGGCCGCGCAATTATCGGCGAACAGGCTCTTGCCGCGATCATTTGAAGCATTGTTGGCATTGGCAGCGTGCTGGCCGCCCAGGGAAAGCACATGATCCGCCACTGCTTCCACATCCTTCATCGGCAGCAGGCCATCGGCAAGGAAGCGCGGCATCTGCGACTGGCGGGCATCATCATGGCCCGACCGGATGCCGAAGCGGATGGTACGTTCGATATCGGCCAGACTGCCGCCCCAGAGCCATTCATCATCGGCCAGACTGGGGTAGCCCTTGGTGCCGACGCCACCGGACTGGTGGCAGCCGGCACAATTCTCGGCGAACAGCACGCGGCCACCGGCAATCGAGAAACGATAGAGTTCCGGATCAGCCTTCACAGCGGCAACATCCAGATCGCGGATACGATCACGATAAACCGCCTGGCCGGCTGCGGCCTGGCGCAGATTTTCAGCCACTTCATTGCGCTGGGTATAGCCAAGCACACCCTGGAAATGGCTGCGGAATCCCGGCACGCTGGGATACAGCACAGCCCAGATCACCGAGATTACCACGGTGACATAGAAGGTGTAGAGCCACCATTTCGGCAGCGGATTGTTCAGTTCCTGAATACCGTCCCACTCATGGCCGGTGGTGCCAGGATCAGCCTTGCCTGCATTGGCCTGCTTCGGCTCAGTCATGGTTGCCTCCGTTGCGCGGGCTGTCCTGCAGGGGAATGTCGCCGAGTTTGGCCCAGCGGGCGCGGCGCGACGGCCACAATGTCCAGGCGACAACCCCGACGAACATGAGGAAGAACCACGCCGTCCACAGCGACTTGAGCCAGGAATAGTGTTCGAACAAAGCCATCATGATACTGCCCTCACTGCCGCAGGCCGCCGGGCTGGGTGCGGTCGAATTCGACCATGCGACCCAGCACCTGGAGATAAGCGATCAACGCATCCATTTCCGTCAGGCGCTTCGGATTGCCATCGAAATCGCCAACCATCGCCTTCGGATAGCGCGCCAGGAAAGCCTCGGTATCCGCTTCCGGATCAGCCTGGGCGGCCAGATCATCGCGGGCCTTGGCCACCATCTCGTCGGTATATGGCACGCCGACCACGCGCAGCGCCTTCAAATGCTCTGCGATATCGCGCTGACCCAGCGACTTTTCGGCCAGGAAGGGATAACTCGGCATGATCGATTGCGGCACCACGGCACGCGGATCGATCATATGCGCAACGTGCCATTCATTCGAATACTTGGCACCAACACGGGCCAAGTCTGGCCCGGTGCGCTTCGAGCCCCACTGGAAGGGATGGTCATACATGCTCTCGGCGGCCAGGCTGTAATGGCCGTAACGCTCGACCTCATCGCGCAAGGGGCGAATCTGCTGGCTGTGGCAGACATAGCAGCCTTCGCGGATGTAGATGTTGCGGCCGGCGAGTTCGAGCGGCGAATAAGGCCGCATGCCTTCCACCCGCTCGATGGTGGTTTGGATGGTGAACAGCGGCACGATCTCGACCAGGCCGCCGATGGCAACGGTGAGCAGCGTCAGCACCCCGAGCAGGATGGTGTTGCGTTCGATGGTTGCATGCTTGATGAACATCGGGGCGCTCCTTAACCAACCGCAGCCGAAAGGGCCTGACCGCCAGAGCGGCTTTCCTCACGCACATCACCCCGTGCGGTACGCCACAGATTGTAGACCATGATCAGCGAACCGGTGAGGAACAGGATGCCGCCGAGCGCGCGGATAATGTAGAAGGGATGCATCGCCTGCACGGTTTCCACGAAGGAATACTGCAGGAAGCCTAGCTGATCGTAGGCGCGCCACATCAGGCCCTGCATGATGCCGGATACCCACATCGCGGTGATGTAGAGCAGGATGCCGATGGTGGCGATCCAGAAATGCAGCGACACCAGGGCGTTGGAATAGAGCCGCTCGCGCTTCCACAGCACCGGCACGATGTAATACAGCATGCCGAAGGTGATGAAGGCGTTCCAGCCCAACGCACCGGAATGGACATGGCCGATGGTCCAGTCCGTGTAATGGCTGAGTGCATTGACCTGGCGGATCGACATCACCGGGCCTTCGAAGGTCGCCATGCCGTAGAAGGCCACGGCGGTGACCGAGAAGCGCAGGGCCGGATCGGTGCGCAGCTTGTCCCAGGCGCCAGACAGCGTCATCAGACCGTTGATCATGCCACCCCAGGAGGGCATCCACAGCATGATCGAGAACACCATGCCAAGCGTCGCTGCCCAATCGGGCAGAGACGTGTAATGCAGGTGGTGGGGACCGGCCCAGATATAGAGGAAGATCAGCGACCAGAAATGCACGATCGAGAGCCGGTAGGAATAGACCGGCCGCCCCGCCTGCTTCGGGATGAAGTAGTACATCATCGCCAGGAAGCCGGCGGTGAGGAAGAAGCCGACGGCATTATGGCCATACCACCATTGCGTCAGCGCATCCTGCACGCCGGAGAAGACCGAATAGCTCTTGGTGCTGAAGGGCGAGACCGGCACGGCCAGATTGTTGACGATATGCAGCATCGCCACGGTGATAATGAAGGCAAGATAGAACCAGTTGGCGACGTAGATATGCGGCTCCTCGCGGCGTATCAGCGTGCCGCCGAAAGCGATCAGGTAGATCACCCAGATCAGCGTGAGCCAGAGATCAACATACCATTCAGGCTCGGCGTATTCCTTGCTCTGGGTAACGCCGAAGACATAGCCCAGCGCCGCCATCAGGATGAAAGCCTGATAGCCGAAGAACAGGAACCAGCCCACCGCTTCGCCGCCAAACAGCCTGGCGCGGCAGGTGCGCTGCACCACATAGATTGATGAACCGAGCAGTGCATTGCCGCCGAAGGCAAAAATCGCCGCCGAGGTGTGCAGGGGGCGCAGGCGGCCGAAGGTGGTCCATTCCAGGCCGAGATTGAGCGCCGGGAAAGCCAGCTGCAGGGCGATGAAAACGCCGGCGGCGAAAGCCGCCACACCCCAGAAGATGGTTGCGATCACGAAAGCACGCACCACATCCTCGACATAAGGTTGTGAACGGTTTGCTAGCGCACTATTGGGGGCAGCGGCGATTGCCGTCATAGCGATCCTCACAGAACATGCTACGGGCGCGTCAGCCCGATACGGGGACTATCGATGATAGCTCCGCCTGCAACATTGATCCAGGTCAATGGCTTGTTGCCCAACACCGGCATGATGGGGTCTAATGCTGTGGCGCATTGCCGCAGAGGGAGACCGGGAATGGCAGAAAATTTGATCGTGGCACCCGCACAGCAGGTAACGGCACGCCGGGTGGCCGATGACCGCCCATGGCAATGGCTGCAGCAGGGCTGGCAGGATCTTTCGCGCATGCCCTTGGTCAGCCTGACTTATGGCGCCGGGATCGTCGCCGCCGGCTATCTGCTGGTCTACCTCTTCTGGCGTGTGGAAGCCCCCTATCTGGTACTCCCCCTGGCCGGAGGCTTCCTGCTCATCGCCCCCCTGGTGGCAGTCGGCCTCTACGATGCCAGCCGGCGGCTTCAGGCCGGCCAGCCGGTGGACCTGATCACCAGCCTGTTCGCCTGGCGCCGGCCGATCCGCGTGGCGCTCTTCGGCATCGTGCTGCTGCTGCTGCATTTCGCCTGGATGCGCACCGCCATACTGTGGTTTGTGCTGTATTTTCATACTGGTACGCCGCCGCTGGAAGCGCTGCCACTCTACCTGCTGCGCCCCGAGAACCTGCCCTTCCTGGTGATCGGCACGCTGCTCGGCGCGGTGTTTGCGCTGTTTGCCTTCGCCATCTCCGTGGTGTCGCTGCCGCTGCTGCTGGACCGCGACATCGACGTGGTATCGGCGATACTGCTAAGCCTGCGTGCAGTGCAACTAAACCCAAAGGCCATGGCGCTCTGGGCAGGGCTGATTGCCCTGTTCACGGCGGCCGGCCTGGTTACCGGCTTTATCGGCTTAGGATTGCTGTTTCCGCTGGTGGCACATGCCACCTGGCATGCCTATCGCGACCTTGTGGCGTAGCCCGCGCGGCTAGCGGACGAACCAGCGCAGCAGCAGCAGCAAGAGCAGGATGGCGTTGAGCAGCAGCACCGGCATCATCATGAAGCGCGCCAGCCGCCGCCAGCGGGCCCCGGCGGCCGCGCCGAGAAAACCCACCACCAGCAAGGCCGGCATGGTGCCGAGCGCGAAAGCCGCCATCATCACCGCCCCGGTGAGCCAGCTGCCACTGGCACCGGCCAGCAGCAGCGCAGTGTAGATCAGGCCGCAGGGCAGCAGGCCCAGGGCGACACCGAACAGGTAGGTATTGCCCTGGCCGAACCCGATCAGGCGGCGGGAAAAGCCATCACGCCAGGCTGCCAGAGTACCAACCAGGGCCATGCCGCTCCGGCTGGCAGGGGCCGCCACCGGCTGCGCCAGGATCATGGCGGCCAGCAGCAGAATACCGGCCATCAGGCCGATGGCCGGCAGCAGGCCATGCTCGAACAGCCGCGCGACCCCGCCGGTCAAACCTCCCGATACCCCACCTAGAATGGCATAAGTCGTTGCTCGGCCTGCATGATATGGCAGCAACGCGATGCCGCCGAGCCGCCGCAGCGAGCCCGCCTGGGAAAGTGGAATATCCGCCAGTTTTCTGCCGATCTGGCCGAGCACGAAGGGGCCGCACATGCCGGCGCAATGCACCGCCCCGCCCGAGAGACCAAGCAGAAACAGGCTGGCCGGACCACCCAGGCCGAGCCAGGCATCTGGCAACCATGCCTGCGCCAGCCGGCCACAGGCGGCCAGGATATCCATCCAATCGTTCAGCACACCGCCATCATAGCACCACAGGCGGCTATGATGGCGCCTTGACGTGAATCAATCCCGTAAAGCCGTCAGGCTGGGCGCAAGCCCAGGATTTTGCGGGCTTCGTCGGGCGTGGCCGGGCGGCGGCCATATTGCTCGCAAAGGCCGGCGACGCGCGCCACCAGTTCGGCATTGCTGGCCGCCAGACGGCTGTTGTCGAAGCGGATATTGTCCTCAAGCCCGGTGCGGCAATGGCCGCCCATTTCCAGCGCCCAGTGATTCACTTCGAGCTGGTGCCGGCCCAGGCCGGCAGCGGTCCAGGTCGCTTCCGGCATCAGCTTGCGCAGCTGTGCCACCTCGAATTCCAGAATCTCGCGCCGCGCCGGCAGGGCATTCTTCACGCCCATGACGAATTGCACATGCGCCGGCTCCGGGATCAGCCCCTCGCGCACCAGGTCGGCGGCGTTGTAGAGCATCGCCAGATCGAATACCTCGACCTCCGGCTTGACCTCGTAATCCTTCATGGTCTGCGCCAGCCCCTTGATGAAGTCCGGCGGATTCTCATTCACGAAGGTGGGGAAATTCACCGAGCCAGTGGCCAGCGAGGCCATGTCGGGGCGGAATTTCAGCATGCCGCCACGCTCCTCCAGCTTGCGCCCGCGCGCGCCGGTGGAGAATTGCACGATCATGCCGGGGCAATGCTTCTCAATACCTTCCTGCACGGCATGGAAGCGGTCCGGGTTGGACGACGAGGATTCATCGTCGTTGCGCACATGGATATGCACCAGCGAGGCGCCAGCCTCGTAACATTCATGAGTCGACTCGACCTGCTCGGCGACAGTGACCGGCACCGCCGGCGTGTCCTTCTTGCGCGGCACGGAGCCGGTGATGGCGACAGTGATGATGCAGGCTTCCATGGTTTCCACCCGTTTTTCGTTATGGTCGTTTTTTGCGATGCGATGATCAGTTTTTCGGCTTGCCGTAGCCGCCGCCACCGCCGGTTTCGATCAGCACGGTATCGCCCGGCTGCAACACCAGTTGTCCGGTCGGCTCGCGCGCCGTGCCATTGATGGCGAAGGCCGCCGCTGCGCCGGCTTCACCACCGAACAGGCCGGGCGCCGGGCGTTTGATGCGGTTGACCATGAAGGACGAAATCGCCATGCCATCGCCGCGCATGCGGAAGGCGAAGCGGATGCCGTCGCCGCCATTCTTCTCACCGCGGCCGCCCGAACCATGGCGGATTTCGCGGCACAAAACCTCCATCGGCGCCTGGCTTTCCAGCACCTCGATCGGGGTGTTGGACAGATTGCTGGGGAAGCTGATTGCCGACAGGCCATCCTGCCGCGCACCCGCCCCGGCGCCGGCGCCAAGAAAGCCGGAAACCGAATAGCGCCGGCTGCCGCCAAGGCCCGCCACCTGCATATTGTTGGACGGCGAGCCGGGCGTGGCCTGCACCCGATCCGGCAAAGCCTGTGCCATGGCACCCATGATGGCCGGCGGCAACAGATGGCCGATCATGCCACGCGCGCCGCAGGGCGCCGGCCGCGTCGGATTGAGGATCGAGCCGGCCGGCGCGGTGATGCGGATCGGCACGAAGCTGCCTTCGTTATTCGGAATCCAGGGCGCGAACAGCGCCTTCAGCGCATAGGCGCTATAGGCATAGGTGTAATTCATCACCGTGTTGATGGCGAGATTCACCTGGCTGCTGGAGCCGGTGTAATCCACCAGCACTTCATCCCCCGCAATCGTCACCTTGCAGGCAATGGTGATGACACCGCCCGGCATCTCGGCCGGGCCGTCATTCTCGACAACATACTCGTAAACCCCATCCGGGGTGGCGCGGATGGCATCGCGCATCGCCGTCTCGGTGCGCTGGCAGACTTCATCGGTCAGATGTTCAAAATTGATGCCGGTTTCGTCAATCAGCGCGCCGAGCAATTCACCCAGTGAGGTACAGCAGGAAACCTGGGCCCAGATATCGCCCATGGTCTCGTCCGGCAGGCGCACATTGGTCTGGATCATCTCGACCAGCACGTCATTCTGCACACCAGCCTGCAGGATACGCATCGGCGGAATCTGCAAACCTTCCTCGAATAATTCGCGGTTGGCCGGATTACGCAGCCGGCCACCGATATCCGGCAAATGGCTGACCACGCCGGCAAAACCGACAATCGCGCCCTGATGGAAAATCGGCATCACCAGGGTGGCATCATTGAGATGTCCGGTGGCGAGCCAGGGATCGTTGGTGATGTAGGCATCGCCCTCGCGCATGGTGTCGATGCCGAATTTGGCAATGAATGCCCGGATCGTCGCCGGCAGGGTGGAAATAAAGGACGGGATACTCTGCGAGGATTGCACAACGTTGCGGCCCTGCCGGTCGGTCAGCACCACGGCATAGTCATTCGCCTCGCGCACCAGGGTGGAGAAGGAAGTGCGCACAAAGGTCGCCGCCGCCTCGTCCACCATGCTGATCAGCCGGGTCCAGAGAATTTCCAGCGTGATCGGATCAATCGCCTGCCTGTCCTGCATCACGCGTCTCCCTGCAACACCACTTCCAGCGTGCCATCATCCAGCACCGTCACTTTCGCCGGATAGGCCACCACCAGGGTCGATTCCGGCTCCACCACCACCAGCGGCGCGGTCAGCCTGCTGCCCGGCGGCAATTGATGGCGATCATAAACCGGCACATCGGCGAAAGCCTTCTCCGCCGGCAGGTAAAGCCGTCGCGTCGCCGTCGCGCGCGCTTCGGCCGGCCGCCCGGCAATGGCCGGAAAGGCATAGCGGCGATGGCGCTGCTGCGATTGCGCCACCACGCGCCAGGTCACCACTTCAGGCCGCCCGCCCGGCACCGGGCGTTTGAACAGCCGGATATATTCCTTGAGGAACAAATCCTGCAGCAAAGCCTGATTGAGCGCCGCAAAGCTGGTAGCGCCAAGATCAACTTCCACCTTGGCGCCCTGGCCCTGATAGCGCATCTCGGCGCAGAGCCGCCATTGGATATCCGCTGCGGCGATGCCGACATGGGCGAGATCGCCGGCCAGGATGCCACGCGCCTCTTCCAGCCGGTCGCGCAGATCCTGCCAGTCGATCAGATCGACCAGTTCCAGCTTCGACCAGGATTGATCGGCACGGGCCGGCGCCGCCAGGAAACCGAGGCAGGAACCGACCCCCGATGCCACCGGACAGAGCACGCGGGCAATACGCAGACGGCGCGCCACATCGACCGCATGCACCGGGCCGGCGCCGCCGGTGGTGACCAGCGTGAAATGCCGCGCATCATGGCCGCGTTCGGCAATATGGGTGCGTGCCGCGGCGGCCATGTTTTCGTTCACGATATCATGGATACCCCAGGCGACGGTTTCGGCGCTCATGCCACCCAGCCGTTGCCCAAGTTCAGCCAGCGCCTGCTCGGCCTTGGCAAGGCTAAGGCGCATGCGGCCACCGAGGAAATTCCCGGCATCGAGATGACCGAGGAAAAGGTCGGAATCGGTCACCGTCGCATCAGTGCCGCCGAGGTCGTAGCAGGCCGGGCCGGGCTCGGCACTGGCGCTTTCCGGCCCGACCTGCAACAGGCCCATGCTGCTGACCCGCGCGATACTGCCGCCGCCAGCGCCGATCTCGATCAGGTCGATACTGGGGCTGACCGCCGGCAGGCCGCTGCCTTTGCGGAAGCGGCGCACCCGGGCGAATTCAAAGGTATGGGTGATGGCCGGCACACCATCCACGGCAACGCAGGATTTCGCCGTGGTGCCGCCCATATCAAAGGCCAGGATATTCTTCACCTGATGCAGAGCGGCGCAATTGATGGCGCTGAGCACACCGCCGGCCGGGCCGGATTCCAGCAGCCGGATCGGGAAGCGGCCGGCCATTTCGGCCTCGGTGAAGCCGCCATTCGACACCATGATATCGAGCCGCGCATCAAGGCCGAGCGTGTTCAGGCGCTGGCCCAGCGCGTTCATGTAATGCTCGACAATCGGCTGCACATAAGCATTGGCCGCGACCGTCGACATGCGCTCATATTCGCCGATCTCCGCCGCCACTTCGGAGGAGATCGAATAGCTGCGCTGCGGCATTGCCTGGCGCAGCACATCGCGCACCTGGCGCTCATGCCGGCCATCGACGCAGGATTGCAGGAAGCAGATCGCTACCGCCGCCACATCCTCCTGCGCCAGCCTGTCGGCCAGTTGCGTCAGGTCGGCCGGATCGATCTCGCGCCAGACTTCACCGGCCGGGCCGATGCGTTCGGCGAGCGGGAAACGCTGGCCGCGCTCCACCAGCGGAGCCGGAAAGCTGATTTCCAGATCGTAGGTGTCGTAGCGCGTCTCGCGCCGGATATCGAGCACATCCTCGGTGCCGGCGGTCACCACCAACGCGGTCTTGACGCCCTTGCGCTCCAGCAGCGTGTTGGTGATCAGCGTGGTGCCATGCACCACGCGATGCACCGCCTTGCGCCCCTCGGCCACCGAGGCCGGAAGCTGCTCCAGCAGCATCTCGATCACGCGGGCGATGCCCTTGCCCGGATCGGCCGGCGTGGTGAGCGCCTTGGCCACCCAGATCGTATCGGTGGCTGCTTCCAGCATCACGCCATCGGTGAAAGTGCCGCCAACGTCTACGGCGATCTGATACGTCATGTGCTTGCCTTCATAACCATGCCGGCGGCAGCCTTCAGGCTGTCCAGCAATGCCGGCGAAACAGGTATGCCATGGCGGCTGCGTTCGGCATATATGGCTGCGGCGCGCTGCCCCGGCAGGCGCGGCGCCGCGTTGGCGGCCGGTTTGCTCTGCTGAATACGGCCGGCCACCGCCTCCACGGCCTGCAAGGCAGCGGCGCGGCCGCTGAAATGCCCGGCATCGATAGCAATAAAGCAATGGCTTGTGCCGCTCGGCTCCGGCCCCGGATCATGCGGATTACGCACCAGGAAACCGGGCCGTCCACCGGCGAGGCCGGCGCAGAGCAGTTCAATCGCCAGCGCCAACGCATAGCCCTTGGCCCCGCCCATCGGCTGGATCGTGCCGTGCAAAGCCACTTCGGCATCGGTGGTCGGCAGGCCATCGGCATCCAATGCCCAGTCGGCCGGTATTGCTGCTTTGGCCTGCGCTGCCTTGCGGATGCGGCCACGCGCCACCACGCTGGTCGCCATGTCGATGACGATGGGCGGCTGGCCATCGCGCGGAAACGCGAAAGCCAGCGGATTGGTGCCGAGGATGGCTTCACGGCCACCCCAGGGCGCCATCGTGGGCGCCGCATTGGACAGCACGATACCGATCATGCCCTGCTTCGCCGCCATTTCGGCAAAGTAGTTGGCGGCACCGAAATGGCTGCTGTTGCGCACCGCGCAGGAACCGATGCCCTGGCCAGATGCCAGCCGCACCGCCTCCACTATCGCCTTGTAGGCCGCCAGCACGCCGAAGCCGTTGCCGGCATCCAGCACGCTTGCCGCCGGACCGGCATGGCTCAGCGTCATCACCGCATCGGGCTTGATCGAACCCTCACAGAGCCGCCGCACATAAACCGGCAGATGTGCCAAACCATGGGAATCGATGCCCTGAAGCTGCGCCTGCACCAGAATGGCGGCGGCGGTTTCTGCATCGGCGGCAGCGAGGCCGCTGGCCGCCAGAATATCCGCGGCCAGGGCTTGCAGGATGGCCGCTGGCGCGGTTTGCGCCGCCTTCAGGCCATCGAGCCGGGTTGCCAGATTCTGCATGCTCAGCGCTGATACACCGGGGTGAGCCAATGGCGCTTAGAGGCGATGGCGCCGGTGGTGGCGTTGAAATAAGCCTGCTGCAATTGCGTGGTGACCGGGCCGGGATTGCCGCTGCCGACCTGGATGCCATCGACATTGACCACCGGCACGACTTCCGCCGCCGAGCCGACCAGGAACAATTCCTGCGCCGCGTAGAGTTCGGTCTTATCCATGGTGCGCTCGACCACCGGAATACCGAGGTCGCGTGCCAGTTCCATCACGCTGTCGCGCGTGATGCTTTCCAGGATGCCGCTGGTCAGGTCCGGCGTCACCAGCTTGTTATGCCGTACCATGAAGATGCAGGAGCCGGGGCCTTCGGCGACATGGCCGTTCTGGTTCATCAGGATGGCTTCATCATAGCCATCCTGCTTGGCCTGGAAACGCGCCAGGCGGCTGTTCACATAATTGCCGCCGCATTTGATGCGCGGCGGCATCGCCAGATCGGACAGCCGCAGCCAGGCGCTGACCTGGCAACGGATGCCCTTCGACACATTCTTGTTGCGCGCCTTTTCCAGCGCCGAAATGGAATAGCTCACCGGGCCGCGCACATCCTGCTCGCCCATGCCATCGAGATAGGCGATGGTGCGGATATGCACCGCTTCTTCCGCCTTGTTGGCGCGCAGCAATTCCAGCGTCTTGTCATTGATCTCATCCGCCGAGAAGGGCGCATCGAAGCGCAGCAGCTTCATCGACTGGAACAGGCGCTCGGTATGCTCCTGCAGCCGGAACACATACATCTGCTTCTCTTCGGCATTCCAGTAGCCGCGCAGGCCTTCGAATACCGACAGGCCGTATTTCACCGCCGGCGACATGACATGGGTCACGACCTCGCCATAAGGTGTCAACTTGCCATTGTGAACCATGAATTCGGGCAGCACTTTCGACATCATTGCCTCTCGACCAATAAAATCTAAACTAGCTTGAAGCGCGCCAGGGCGAGATCGCCCTCGCGCTCGATCTGCAGCGACACCGGCGCATGCAGGCTCAGTTTCCTGCCCGCATCACCATTGACGATATTGCTGAGCAGCCGGGGGCCTTCATCCAGCTCCACCAGCGTCACGTCGTAAGGCACGCGGTCCTTGAAGGCGTCGTTGTAGGAGACATGGTAGACGACCCAGCTCACCACTTTGCCGCGCCCTGCGGATTCCACCCATTCCACCTCGCGCTTGAGGCAATTGGGGCAGGCATCGCGCGCCGGCAGCCAGCGGTTGCCACAGGCGCGGCATTGCTGGAACAGCAGCTTGCCCTGCTTCAGTCCATCCCAGAAAGGTAGGCTCAGCGGCGTGATATCAGGCTGTGGAAAGCTCATGCCGCCGCTCCCAGGATCAAGGTGGCGTGGGTATGCATCGTGCCGCCCTGGTTGCTGACCAGGCAATGACGCGCACCGGCAACCTGCGACACCGCATCGCCGCGCATCTGGCGCACGCCCTCGATCACCAATTGTAGGCCCGGCGTGCCGGTTTCCGAGAGCAGGCCGCCGCTGGTGTTGAACGGCAGGCCGCCATCCAGCGCCAGACCACCGGCACCGGCGAAGGCCGCTGCCTGGCCTGGGGCGAAGAAGCCGTAATCCTCAAGGGTCAGCAGCGGTGTGACGGTGAAGCAATCATAGAGCTGCGCCACGCTGATATCCTTGCGCGCGATACCGGCCATGCGGAACGCCTTCTCGGCGGAAACCGAAGCCTGGGTGGAGGTGAGCGAGGGGCGCAGATGCACATCCCACGATTCCTGACCCTGGCCGAAACCGAGGATCGGCACCGCCTTGTCGATGCCGAGCGACTTCGCCCGCTGCTTCGACATGACGATGACGGCAGCGGCGCCATCGGAAAGCAGGCAACAATCATCGCGGCGCAACGGCTCGACCACGAAGGGCGAGGCCATGTAATCATCCAGCGTGATCGCCTGGCGCAGATGCGCCTGCGGATTGCGCGCACCATGGGCGCGGCAGGCAACCGCGACGGCGCCGAAATGCTCATCCGGAATCTTGTATTCCTGGCGGTAGCGCTGATGCACCATGGCGTAGCCGGCGGCGGTGGAATACCAGCCATAGACCGCATCATCGCCGCGCGGGCGCTGGTATACGCTGCGGCTGCCGGTACGCGGCGTGTCGCCATAGCAGATGATCGCCACTTGCATCAGCCCGGCCTTGATGGCCATGGTGGCATAGCTGATCAGGCCAATATTGGCAGCACCACCCTGGTCCAGCGAGGCGCCGATATTGGGCCGCAGACCCAGGGCCTCGGAAACCTTCTGGCCGTAGAGGAAAGACGGCTCGGCATTGGCCATCTTGACCAGCACGCCATCCACCAGGTCTTTTTCGATACCGGCATCGGCCAGGGCATTGGCGCAGGCCTCGACGATCAGCGACACACGGTCCCGGCCCGGATGCTTGCCATAGGCGGTGTTGCCGATGCCGGCGATAACGCTCTGGCCCGGCATCAGATCACACTCTCCGCTTGCAATGCGCTCAGGCCGGCGGCATCGATGCCGAGCTGGCCATAGATCGCGGCGTTGTCCTCGGCATAAGCCGGGCTGGGGCGATATTCCGGCTGATTGATGCCGAGATAGTTCAGCGGGCTGCGATTGACGGTGATCGGCCCATAGGTCGGATGATCGATTTCCAGCAGCATGCCGCGCGCATGCATATGCGGATCGGCGATCACTTCATGCAGGTCGCGCACCGGCGAGGACGGCACGCGGAACTTCACCAGCCGCTCGAACAGCGCATCGCGCTGGAAGCCGGAGGTCCAGGCCGATACAAGAGCATCCACCTCATCCATATGCTCTACGCGCTGGCGCATACTGGCATATTGCTCGGCCTGCTTCAGTTCCGGGCGCTCCATGGCATCCAGCAGGGCATGCCAATGTTTGTCGCTGTTGCAGATGATGGCGATGTAGCTGTCGGCAGTGGGATAGACATTGTAAGGGCAAAGCGACAGGCCACCATGACGGTTGCCGGTGCGGAGCGGAATGTCGTCGCGCTCGCCATAGGTCATGCCGATGCTGGAAGCCAGCGTCGGGTACACGGTCTCCAGCATCGCCACATCGATCTGCACACCGCGCCCGCTGCGTTCGCGGCGCAGCAAAGCCGTCACCATGGCGCCATAGAGATGCACGCCGCCGAGGAAATCGCAGAGCGCCGCGCCGGAACGCACCGGCGGGTTTTCCGGGAAGCCAGTGGTGCTCATTACGCCGGACATACCCTGCACCGTCAGGTCCATGGCCGGGTAGTCGCGATAGGGGCCGGAAACGCCATAGCCGCTGCCGCTGGCGAAAACCAGCTTCGGATTCTGCTGCCGCAGCACATCATAGCCGAGGCCGAGACGGGCCATCACGCCCGGCGCGTAATTCTCCACCACCACATCAGCGCCGCGCACCAGATCAAGAAACAATTCGCGGCCGCGCGGTGTTTTCAGATTCAGCGAGATCGACTTCTTGTTGGCGTTGAGCATCGCGAACGGCACGCCGGCACCACTGCGGGCGTCGCGGCGGCGCAGGAATTCACCGCCCGGCGGCTCCACCTTGATCACTTCCGCGCCGGCCATCGCCATCAGGAAAGTGGCATAGGGACCGTTATAGATCTGCGTCAGGTCCAGTACGCGGATACCAGAAAGCGGCAGGTCATCTTGCGTTTCAGCGGGCACCGCGCTCATGGTGTCAGCGCCCCGTGAATTTCGGCTTGCGCTTCTCGGCGAAGGCAGCCTTGGCGATCTTGGTGTCTTCCGAATGATGCAGGATGCGGTTGGTCAACTGCTCCATGCGCAAGCCGGTGGCGATATCCATATGGCGCGAGCGGATCGCCAGTTCCTTCGCCGCCTGCAATGCCAGCGGTGCATTGGCGGCGATGCGGTCGGCATATTCCTTGGCCACATCCGGCAATTCGGCCAGCGTCACCACCTTGTTGATCAGGCCCCAGCGCAGCGCGGTCTGGGCATCGATGCTATCGCCGGTAAGCAGCATTTCCATGGCAATGGCATAGGGCAATTGCTGCATGATGCGCTGCGTGCCGCCATTGGCTGCGATGATGCCGCGCTTCACTTCTGCCAGGCTGAAGATGGCATTCTCGGAAGCGACTCGGATATCGGTGGCGAGCAGCAGGGTCATACCACCGCCGACGCAGACGCCATTCACCGCCGCGATCACCGGCTTCCAGATTTCCAGGCCACGGTTCAGCAACTGGCCCTTCTGGGTCAGCCACAATTCCGCCAGTTCGGCCTCGCGGCCAACCCAGGATTTGATATCGGCGCCGGCGCAGAAGGCCTTGTCACCGGCACCGGTGATAACGGCCACATTGATCGCCGGATCGTCACGCACCTGTGTCCAGCAGCGCGACAGGCCATCGTAATGCTCGGCATCCAGTGCATTGCGCCGTTCCGGGCGGTTGATGGTGATGGTGGCGACACCGTCCTCGACTGCGAAATCAATCGACATGTGCCAGTCCTCCTCAGGCCGCGCCGGACAGCAGCGCGCGCGCCACCACCATGCGCTGCACTTCCGACGGCCCCTCGCCGATGCGCTTGATACGCAATTCGCGATACCAGCGTTCCAGCGGCATTTCCTTGGCGATGCCAAGGGCGCCGAACATCTGCACGCAGCGGTCCACTACGCGCCAGGCGGTTTCGGTCGCCGTTACCTTGGCAATCGAGGCTTCCAGCTTGATGTCATGGCCGAGATCGGCCTGCCAGGCAGCCTGGTAGACCAGCAGGCGGGCGGCGCGCAATTCCATTTCGGAATCGGCGATCATCCACTGTATCGACTGGCGGTCGGCCAGCTTGGTGCGGAAGGTGGAGCGCTGCTTGACCCAGGCGATGGCCATTTCCAGCGCTTCCTGCGCCACGCCGATAACGCCGGCGGCATAGGGTACACGGGCATGCACCAGCCATTTCTGGCACACGGCGAAGCCCTCACCTTCCGCACCGAGGCGGTTCTCGGCCGGAATCTCGACGTCGTTGAAATGCACTTCAAAAGGCTCGTAGGAACGGATCACCGGGATCGGCTTCACCGAGATACCCGGCACATGACGATCGACGATGAAGCAGCTGATGCCGCCACGGTCGCCGGCTTCGCCGGTACGGGCGAAAACCAGGCCCCATTCCGCCTTGTCGGCGGCGGTGATCCACAGCTTGGTGCCGTTCAGCACATAATTGTCACCCTTGCGCACGGCGCGGGTGGAAATCGAACGCGCCGGATCAGAACCGCCCGAGGCTTCCGAGATGGCGACGAAGCTTTTCTTGCCGGCCTTGATGCCAGCGACACCGTAGCGCTCGATCTGCTGCTCATTGCCAAGCCAGATCACGCTGGGCGGATCGATGCCGAAGGCACCGCAAGCCGGCACATAGGCGCCCATCTTGCAGCGCGCGGCCTCTTCGGCCACCAGCACCTGGGCCAGCAGCCCCAGACCGCCACCGCCATATTCCGAAGGCGACGACAGGCACCACAGGCCCAGAGCCTGCGCCTTAGCCTGCAATGCAGAGAGATCAGCGGGGGGCAAGGCATGGCAATCATGCGGCTGGCGGTCTTCGACCGGGCGGACTTCCTCACGCATGAAACGGCGGACCGTATCGCGCAGCATCACCAGTTCATCCGGCAACTGCCAACTACCCAACGGCAACCCCAAACCCTCGGTCATGCGCGCAACTCCCAACTGGTTTTTGTCGTCCCGGCAGAGCCTCATGGGCCTCCGGTGATTTATGAACAAACATGCTCACCTAGTGAGATTATGTTTTATATAAAGAACCATCATATCGCAATATGATTTTCTGATTTTTCTCCCGACCTTTTGCCGATTTAGAATCGGAATTCTGTAATACATTGATATATATAGATATAATCGGATAAATCTGCACAAAACGCCCCGCCCACACCTAGTCTTTGGCGCATCTGTCGGCCAGCTTCGCGAAATTATAACGCCGAATCGTATCGAATGATGAACCAAACATTTGACTCGGGCGCAAAATTGACCTAGCAAGCCTGCATAGCAACAAATCAACGAGTCGCCGGATGAGCACGACGCTGCGTAAAAGCCTGAGAATTCTGGAAGTGCTGGCCACCTCGGAGGCGCCGCGCGGCATTTCCGAGCTGTCGCGCGAGATCAAGATGAACAAGAGCGCGGTGCAGCGCATCTTCCAGACCCTGGCCGACGAGGGCTATATCGAGAAGGCTCCCGGTACCAGCCGCTACAAGTCGACCCTGCGGCTGTGGGAGCTGGGCGCCAGCGTGATCGCGCAGAACGAAACCCGGCGCCTAATCCGGCCGATCCTGCGCTATGCCGCCAAGGTTTCCAGCCTGACCAGCTATTTCGCCTGGGCCGATTACCCCGACATCATCTATCTCGACAAGGTGGAAGGTGAGAAAGGCCGGCCGAATTCCTCCGATCCCGGTCAGCGTTCGCCGATGTATGCCGCTGCCTCCGGCCGCGCCATCCTGGCCTTCCTGGAGACCGAGAAGATCGCCAAGGTGCTGCACCAGATCGAGGCCGGCGGCGATGCCGGCGACTACAGCAATCTCGCTGCCGAATGTGCCATGATCCGCGAGCGGCATTACGCCACCTCGGAACGCGGCTCCACCTCGCGTATCAGCAGCGTGGCGGCACCGGTCTGGGGTACTGGACCCTTGCCGGTCGGCTCCATCGTGCTGACCAGCGATGCCGCCACCCTGCCGCGCGAAGATTTCGACCGCGTCGGTCTGCTCGCCGTATCGATCGCGGAACAGGCCAGCCGCGTGCTCGGCGGCGGCTTCCCGGCTTCCGCTTCGGAAGCGCCGTGATTGGCTAATTTGCCGCGAGCGTGACGAATTTGGCGTTGAGATAAGCTTCCATCGCCTCGATGCCACCTTCCGAGCCATAGCCGGAATCCTTCACGCCGCCAAACGGCGCCTCCGGCAAAGCCAGACCATGGTGGTTCACCGACACCATGCCACTCTCGAAACCCGCCGAGAGCGTGGCGATGGTGGCGCTGGAGCGGGTATAGGCATAGGCCGCAAGACCGTAAGGCAGCCGGTTTGCCTCAGCCAATGCTGCACCAAGATCGCGGAACGGCATAATAGGCACCACCGGGCCGAAGGGTTCCTCGTTCATGATGCGCGCTTCCAGCGGCACATCAGTGAGCACCGTCGGCGCGAAGAAGTTGCCCTTGTTGCCGATGCGCTTGCCGCCAGTCTGTATCTTGGCGCCCTTGGACACGGCGTCGCTGACGAACATCTCCATCGCCTGCACGCGGCGGTCATTGGCCAGCGGACCCATCTGGGTATCCTTGTCCAGGCCATCGCCGACCTTGAGATTCCCGGCCACCTTCACGAAGCCATCGACGAAGCGTTCATAGGCGCTTTCATGCACCAGGAAGCGTGTCGGCGAGGTGCAGACCTGGCCGGCATTGCGGAATTTCGCCGCCGAGAGCAAAGCCACCGCGCGGTCGATATCGGCATCCTCGCAGACGATGGCGGGCGAATGGCCACCCAGTTCCATGGTGATGCGCTTCATATGCGCGCCTGCCAGCATGGAAAGATGCTTGCCCACCGGGGTCGAGCCGGTGAAGGTGATCTTGCGGATCACCGGATGCGGAATCAGATACTCGGAGATTTCAGCCGGCACGCCATAGACCAGCTGTACCACGCCCGCCGGCACGCCAGCATCGAGATAGGCCTGCACCAGCGCAGCGCAGGCAGCCGGGGTTTCCTCAGGGCCCTTGAGAATGATCGAGCAGCCGGCAGCCAGTGCCGCCGAAACCTTGCGGACGGCCTGATTGATCGGGAAGTTCCAGGGCGTGAAGGCGGCAACCGGACCCACGGGTTCCTTGATCACCAATTGCTGCACGCCTTCGACACGCGCCGGGATGACGCGGCCATAGGTGCGCCGCGCCTCCTCGGCGAACCAGTCGACGATATCGCCGGCGGCACCGGCTTCCATGCGCGCTTCCGCCAGTGGCTTGCCCTGCTCCAGCGTCATGTTCTGCGCGATGGCTTCCACGCGGCTGCGCAACAGATCGGCGGCCCTGCGCAGGATTTTGTAGCGATCAAAGCCGCTGACCCGTTTCCACACCTGGAAACCCGCTTCGGCGGCGGCAAGCGCGCGGTCGAGATCGGCCTTCTCGGCTTTCGCCACCGTGCCGATGGCCTCGCCGGTGGCCGGATTCAGCACCGCAATGGTGGCACCGGCAGCACCGCCGACCCATTGGCCGGCAATCTGCAACTGGATATCGGCATACATGCTGAGCGCTCCTGCCTTATTCTGCTTAGCGCACGCCGCGTGCCGAACCGCCATCCACCAGGATGCTCTGGCCGGTGACGCCGCCAGCGGCATCGGAAACCAGGAAGGCCACGGTTTCGGCAATCTCGTTGAGCTTCACGGCGCGGCCGAGCGGCAGCGCCTGCAAGGCGGCATCCGGCACCGGCCAGTTTTCCACCAGCCCCGGCAGCAGGCAGTTCATGCGGATACCGGCGCGGCCATAGCGGTCGGCATAGAGCTTGGCGAAGGCATGCAGGCCCAGGCGCAGTACGCTGGTGGGATAGGTCGCCTTCGGCTCCACCGCGATCTTGGAGGACACAGCCACAATGGCGCCGCCACCCTGGCGCATCATGATCGGGGTCACCAGGCGGGCGAGGCGGATCACGTTCATCACGTACATATCCAGCGCCGCATACCAGTCGGCATCGTCGATATCGAGCAGATGGCCGGGCGAATCCGGGCCATAAGCCGGACCGACCTTCACATCGCTGAGGCCGGGGCCATGGCCGGTATTGGCCACCACGGCATCGACGCGGCCGGTCTTTTCCATCGCCAGATCGACCAGAGCAGCAAGATCCGCCGTATCAGTGACGGAGCCGCGCCGGGCGAAGCCACCCAGTTCGGCGGCAAGGGTTTCGCAATCCTGCGAGGTGGACATCAGCACCACGCGCCAGCCCTTGGCGGCCAGCATGCGGCTGCAGGCACCGCCGATGCCGCGGCTGGCGGCGGTGATGATGACGGTCTTCTGCTCTGACATCACGGACTCTCCGTTAGACTTGAAAAAGCGGGGGTTAGTGCGAGGCGTAGCCGACACGCATCTTCCGCTCCAGATAGGCGCCATAGCGCGAGAGCGTGAAAGACAGCGTGAAATAGATCAGCGACACGAAGATATAGACCTCGATGTAGTATTCCTGCCACTTGCCGGTCTGGAACGCGGCATTGCCTGAGGCGGTCAGCTCGAACATGCCGACAATGATCAGCACCGAGGTTTCCTTCAGCGTGATCACCATGTGATTGATGGTGGCGGGCAAAGCCGTGCGCAGAGCCTGCGGCAGCACGATCAGGAAGCGGCAATGCCAGTAGCCGAGGCCGAGGGCGGCAGCGGCATCATACTGGCCGGGCGATACCGCCTGCATGCCGCCGGTGACGATCATGGCATAGTAGCAAGCGAAGAACACCGAGAAGCCGGCAATGACGCGGTAGAGCGTTTCCGGGTTGAGCCAGCCGGGCAGGATGAAGGGCGCGAACAGGGCTGCGCAGAACACCACGGTGAGAATCGGGATCGAACGCATGAAATCGATCAGCAGCGTGATGACGTAACGGATCGCCGGCAGATCGGATTGCCGTGCCAGGGCGAACAGGATGCCGAGCGGCACACCGATGATCACGGTGGCGAGATAGACATAGAGCGTCAGCGCCAGGCCGCCCCATTTATCGGTGGTCACCAGCGGCAGGCCGAGCAGGCCGCCACGCATCAGCAGGATGAACAGTACCGCGCCGCTGAGCCAGATCACCGTGAGACGCCGTGCCGTCCAGGAAAACGGCATGCAGCTAAGCGCCACCACGCCCAGAGCCACGGCGCAGGCCAGGGCCGAGCGCCAATGTTCCTCAAAAGGATAAAGGCCGAACAGGATCAGACGGTAGCGCGCCTTGATCACCGCCCAGCAGGCTCCGGTGACAGTGCCGCAATCGCCTTCCTTCACCTCTGTCCACATGCTGTCGATGAACGCCCAGCGCGTCATATAGCCGATGGCCAGGGCAATGAGGGCAAAGAACAGCACGGTAATAAGGGTATTGCCCGGCGTGCCGAACAGCTGCTTGCGCAACGAAGAGTGGGCGGCAGGATTGTTCATGATGTCACCGCACCGGCTTGGACTGGCGGCGCAGGAAGGCGCCGAGCCGGCTGAACAAGCCCGCTGCGGCTTGCGTCGAGCGGTTGCCCTTCAGCGCAAAACGCTGGTTGAGATACTGCATGCCCTGGGCGATGACATAGTTGATCGCCAGATAGCCTGCCATCATCAGCACCAGCAGTTCGATGGTCTGGCCGGCATGGTTGATACTGGTGGACATCACCGAGAAGAGATCGGCATAACCGATGGCGGCGCCCAACGAGGTCACCTTCATGGTGATGAGATACTGATTGCCCAGCGGCGGCAGCGCGCTGCGCATCGCCAGCGGCAGGCGGATATTCCAGTGTATGGTCGATTCCTTGAGGCCGAGCGCACGGCCAGCCTCGATCTGGCCCTTATCCACCGCCAGCAGGCCACCGCGCACGATCTCGGCAATATAGGCGCTGGCATAGATGGTGATGGCCATGTAGAGCGCGAGGAATTCCACCGGCATGCGGTGGCCGCCGCGGAAGCCGAAACCCTGGAGCGCTGGGAATTGCAGGCTGAGTGGATTGCCCTGCCACAAGCCATAGGCAAGGACCACCACCGGGATCACCAGCAATACCTGGGGCAGGCGCCGCTTCACCGCCACGACGATGGCGGCCAGCGCCAGGATCAACAGCGCGATCAGGGCAAGCCCCTGTCCCGGCTCAATCTGCACGGCCGGAAAATAGAAACCGCGGTTGCTGACAAAGAAGCTGTTGAAGATGGAAAACGCCTGCCGCTCGGCGGGCGCATGCTTGCAGACCTCGTACCAGAAGTAGATCTGCATGATCACCGGCACGTTGCGCAGCAGATCGACATAGGCCGTGCTGACGGTACGCACCATGAGGTTGGCGGAGAGCCTGAGCAGGCCGATGCCGCAACCGATCACCGTGGCGCTGGCGATGCAGAGCAGGCCCAGCACCACGGTATTCGCCACCCCCATCAGGATGGTCCACCAATAGGGGTCGTTCAGGCCCTGATCCAGCATGGAAACGGAGAGTTTCCAGCCGGTGGCCCGCCAGAGGAAGTCCCAACCATAGGCCATCCCCTGGCGCACCAGGTTCGCGTAGACATTGGCGAGCGAACTCGCCACCACCAGCAGCACTGCGCCGAGAAACAATCCCTGCAGCAGGTAGCGCCGAAGCTGCCGGTTAAACCAAAGGCTGCGCACCATAATCCAGATCGAACCACCTGCACTTACAGTGCGCATCCCTCAAGCCTCAGTCGAAAACCGGCGCGTACAATACGCCGCCATCTTTCCACAGCTTGGTCAAGCCCCGGGTGAGCTTATAGGGCGACTGGCTGCCCAGATTACGCTCGAAGATTTCACCATAGTTGCCGATATGCTTGACCACATCGTAGGCCCAGGTATCGCGCAGGCCGATGCCCTTGCCCAGACCCGGCAGCTTGCCCATCAGGCGGGCAATACGCGGGTCGTTGTCATCCTTCATCTTCTCGATGTTGGCGCTGGTGATACCGAGCTCCTCGGCTTCGATCAGCGATGCGATCACCCAGTTGACCAGGATCAGGAACTTCTCGTCGCCCTGACGCACCACGGCCGAAACCGGCTCGTTGGTCAGCACTTCCGGCAGCACCATATGCGGCGAGGCATCGTTGGCGCGGCGGGCACCGAACACCGCCAGGGT
This sequence comes from Ferrovibrio sp., assembly GCF_965278975.1. Classification (GTDB taxonomy): domain Bacteria; phylum Pseudomonadota; class Alphaproteobacteria; order Ferrovibrionales; family Ferrovibrionaceae; genus Ferrovibrio. The sequence goes on along the minus strand of NZ_OZ257126.1, from coordinate 2,010,958 downwards.
CGGGCCCCAGCCAGCAATGGTATCGCAGCGACCCGCGACATAGGCCGAACGGGCATCTTCGGTCTTCTCAAACGGCAGCATCTTGAACTGCACGCCCTTCGAGGTCAGGTAGTCAGCCGCCAGACGCTCGGTGGTGGTACCGGCCGGCACGCAGATGGTGGCGCCGTTAAGCTGCGTCGCGCTGGCGACATTGGCGCTCTTCTTGATCATGAACTGGGTGCCGCCGAAGAAATACGGCAGCGTGAACTGGAAGCCGAGCGAGGAATTGCGCTGCAGCGTCCAGCTGGTGTGGTTCACCACGATATCGACATTGCCCGACTGCAGGGCCGGGAAACGCTGCGGCCAGCTCAGCGGCACGAAATTGGCTTTGTCCGGCGAGCCAAGGATGGCGGTGGCGACGGCGCGGCACATGTCGGAATCGAAGCCGTGCCAGCGGCCCTTGTCATCAAGCTCGAAGAAGCCCGGCGAGCCGCCCGAGATGGTGCTGCATTGCAGGGCACCGCGCTGCTTGATGGCATCGAGCGTCGCGCCCTGGGCCACGGCCTGATGGGAGGCGGTGCCGAAGAGCAGCAACCCGCAGATCAAAGCGATATTGAATTTCATACCGTACCCCCTCCGTTGATTGTGTTTGCTGGCAGCTTGAGTGCCTGCTCTCCTAATATAGTAATAAATATAATGGGTCAATATAGAATATTTTATATCATATTTTGATACAAACAATAGAAATGGCATAAATAGAAAGCGGCACACCACCCCTGGGGGTGGCATGCCGCCTGAGATCAAACACTCAGAATGAAACGGGTCGGTTCAGGGTCGTGAACGGGTGAAACGCAATACATTCCACGGGCTCGGCATCGGGCCGACCGGCACGTCGATAATCGTCGGCAGGCCGGATTTCAGGCCCTGGCGCAGCGCAGCACGCAATTCCTCCGGTGTCTTGGCCCGCAGGCCAAGGGCACCGAAACTTTCCGCCAGTTTGACGAAATCCGGGTTGTTCAGATTCGTCGCGATGCGGCGGTTGCCGAAATCCTCGGTCTGGGTGCGCAGCACATTGCCGAAGGCGCCATCGTTCATCAGCACCACCACGATGGGGATGCGGTGCTGCACGGCGGTGGCCAGTTCCTGCACATTGAACATGAAGCCGCCATCGCCGCTGACCGCCACCACCGGCGTATCCGGCTTGGCCGCCTTCACGCCCATGGCGGTGGCCAGACCCCAACCGAGCGTGCCCTGGTAGCCCGGCGTGATGAAGCTGCGTGGCTTGTAGATCGGGAAATGCAGGCGGCTGACATAGCCGAGCTGAGTCAGTTCATCGACGAAGATGCCGTCTTCCGGCAATTCGGCGCGGATCGCATCCAGGAAAGCCATCTGCGGCTTGCATTGTGCCCAATCGGCATCGGACAGCGCCCGCACCTGCTGCACTTCATCGCTGCGCGAGGCGCGCTTGGGCGCGAGCTTGCCGAGTTCATCAGCCAGCATCTGCAACGCCAGCTTCGCATCGCCGACAATGCCGACACTGGCCGGTCGCACGCGGTTCAGTTCATCGGCATCGGCATCAATGCGCACGATCTTGATCTTGTCGTCGAGGCCCCATTGCAGCTGCTGCAATTGCAGCCGCGTACCCACCGCCAGCACCACATCGGCCTGGCCCCAGAAACGATGGCCAATGGCGCTGTTGACACTGAGCGGATGGCGGCTATCCAGCGCGCCGCGGCCGGTACGGTGGCTCGAAACCGGCGCCTGCAGAATCTCCGCCACTTCGCGCAGAGCCTCGCCGGCATCCAGCGCGCCGCCGCCAACGATGATGAGGGGGCGTTCAGCCCCGGCCAGCAGCTTCGCCGCCGCCTTCACCGCATCGAGATCGATCGGAGCCTGCAATGCCTCGCCTGCCGGCAGCAACTCAACCGGCGCCCGGCGCGGCCACACATCCAGCGGACATTCCAGCGCAACCGGGCGCGGCCGGCCGCTCTGCATTTCGGCGAAGGCCTGGTTCACCTTGGTCGGGCCTTCATGCGGCGCATGAATACGGTCGGCCCATTTGGTCAGCGAGCGCAGCAGGCCGAGTTGATCGGGAATCTCGTGCAGCAGGCCAAGGCCGCGACCGATGGCGTTGCTGTTGATCTGGCCGGTAAGCGCCAGCACCGGCGCGTTGAGCGCATAGGCGGTGCAAAGCGCGCCCGTGGCATTGAGGATGCCGGGGCCGGGCACCACGGTGAATACCTGCGGCTTGCCGGTGGCGAGGGCGGCACCCAGCGCCATATAGGCCGCGCCCTGTTCATGGCGGGTATGGATGAAGCGCAGCCGGTCGGTAGCGCCGGCAAAGGCATCGAACAGGTAATCGTTCTGCACGCCCGGCAGGGCATAGATTGTGTCGATGCCGTTGCGAATGATCTGTTCCACCACGGCTTCGGCCGTCGTCATCGCCTTAGGTGCGCTTGGCGCCAACGCTTGGGGCTGGGTGGTTTCTGGCTTGCTGGTCACGTCTTGCTCCCTGGGCACCGCGCCTGACGCGGCAGGACGGTCAGATAACTTGGGCGAGGAAACTGCGGGTGCGCTCGTGGCGCGGATTGGAGAAGAATTCCTCCGGTGCCGCTTCTTCCACGATGCGGCCGGCATCCATGAACACCACGCGGTTGGCCACCTGGCGCGCGAAACCCATTTCATGGGTAACGCAGAGCATGGTCATGCCGTCTTGCGCCATCTCGATCATGGTATCGAGCACTTCCTTCACCATCTCTGGATCAAGTGCGGAAGTCGGCTCGTCGAACAGCATGACACTGGGATTCATCGCCAGCGCACGGGCGATGGCAACGCGCTGCTGCTGGCCGCCGGAAAGCTGGCCCGGAAACTTGTTGGCTTGTTCCGGTATGCGCACCCGTTCGAGATAGCGCATCGCCAGATCGGCAGCCTCACGCCGCGTCATGCCGCGCACCTTGATCGGTGCCAGCATGCAATTCTCCAGCACGCTGAGATGCGGAAACAGGTTGAAGCTCTGGAACACCATGCCGACATCACGACGAATCTCGTCGACATTGCGGCTGTCTTCGTTCAACTCGACGCCGCCAACGGCAATGCGGCCCTTCTGGTGCTCTTCCAGCCGGTTGATGCAGCGGATCAGTGTCGACTTGCCGGAGCCCGAAGGCCCGCAGATGACAATGCGTTCGCCGCGCCGCACCTTCAGGTCCACATCATGCAGCACCTGGTAGTCACCATACCATTTGCAAACCTCGGCCATCTCCACGGCCAAAGGCACAGCCTCGCCAACCGCCTGCAGCATGTGCTTGCGGCCTAGCGCAGCGCGATCACGGCGATTTCCACCTTCGCCGTGGCGGAAACCAGCTTCGCTTCCACCGTGGCGCGGGCCGGTGTATGACCCTGCGCCACCCAGGCATCCCAGGCGCGGTTCATCTCGGCAAATTCCGAGATATCCGCCAGCCAGATCGTGGCACTGAGGATCTTGGTCTTGTCGCTGCCGGCAGCCGCCAGCGAAGCATCCAGTTGCGCCAGGATTTCCACGGTCTGGCCATAGGCATCCTTGGTCTTGTCGGTGGCCACTTCGCCGCAGGTGAAAACCAGGCTGTCGGTGTGGGTGGCCTTGCTCATGCGCGGCCCAAGGCCGATACGCGTAATGCTCATGTCCGTATTCCCCCGCTTCAGCTCTTGGCGCCCGGCAGCGCATCCACCGGCACGGTATAATTCAGCGGCATGCGGCCGCCATCGATGTAGAGCACCTGGCCGGTGACATAGGAGGCATCGTCGCTGGCGAGGAAGGAAACCACGCTGGCCACTTCTTCCGGTTCGCCGCAGCGGCCCATCGGCGTGCGCGACAGGATACGGCGGTAGGATTCCTCATTCGACAGCACACCGTTGCGTGTCAGGTCGGTGAGGATGGTGCCCGGACCGACAGCATTGACACGCACATTCTGCTTCGCCAGTGCCACCGCGAAGATGCGACTCATCTGGTTGATGCCGGCTTTGGAAATGCCATAGGGCACATTGGTCGGGATGGTGAGGATGGCCTGCATCGACGACATGTTGACGATGGAGCCGCCGCCCTGTGCCGCCATGATGCGAGCGGCTTCCTGGGTGCCATAGAACGTGCCGTTCAGGTTCACGCCCAGCACATGGCTGTATTCCTCGTCGGTGAGATCGAGCACCGACTTCGACACCGTGATGCCGGCATTGTTGACCATGATATCGAGCCGGCCACCCTTGGCCACGGCGGCAGCAACCACCGCCGCCACATCGGCGCGCTTCGATACATCGCAGGCCATGCCGAAAGCGGTCTTGCCTTCCGGGTCCAGCTTCGCCGCCGCTTCCTTCACCTTGTCGGCCTTGAGGTCGGCCAGCCATACCGTGGCGCCTTCCTGGTGCAAACGTTCGGCGCAGGCGAAACCGATGCCCTGGGCGGCGCCGGTGACGATGGCGATCTTGTTGGCGTGCTTCATTCCGGCTGTCTCCCGATACAATATGGGCGGTGGCTTATGGACGGGTCGGACCTTTGATCCGCATCCAAAATCAGATACATGTTTGGGTATTAAAGGTCAATATAAGATTTACTATATCAAATTTCGATACAAATAAGACAATATGCCCGATCCGGGCACCCGAAGCAGGGCCTCATATATAATGTGGGCAATGCCTATTCGGGCAGCGATACCCAGGCGCCGGTGGGCGCACTGGCCCGGATCGCATCCAGGATCAGGGCGATATCGACGGATTCCTCCGGCGAAGCGCCATGCCAGCCGGCTTCGCCGGCCACCAGCGCGGCGAATTCCTCGGCTTCCAGGCGGAAACCATTGCCATCGGGCACCGGCAGCGGCTCCAGCGGCAGGGCCAGCGTGGTGCCGCGCCGGATCTGCAGCAGTGGCGGCCCGCCCATCGGCGGATGATTCAGGTAGTTGGTCTCGATGATGCCGCCATCGCCGGCAATCGAGGCGCTGCGGAAATAGGCAGCATCGAAACTGCAGGAAAGCTGTGCGAACAACCCATTGCCGAATTCGATATTGGCGAGCGTGGTGACATCGACGCCATTGCCATCGATCTGCCAGGTCGCCTGCACCCACTTCGGCCGATGGCCGGCGGCCAGCCGGATCAGGCTGGCGGCATAGCTGCCGGCATCATAGAGCGCGCCGCCACCCAGATCGGGCATCAGGCGGATATTCGCCGGGTCCTTGAACAGCACCGAAAATGTCGAGCGGATCAGCTTCAGCGGACCGATGGCGCCATCGCGCAGCATCTGGCGCAGCGCGATGGTCTGCGGCTGCGCCATGTAAGGATAGCCCTCACGCAGGATCACGCCGTGGCGGTCGGCGGCGGCGAACATCGCCTTGGTTTCGGTGGTGGTCATCGCCAGCGGCTTTTCGCACAGCACATGCTTGCCGACCTCTACTGCCTTGATCGCCCAGGCGGCATGCAGCGCATTCGGCAGCGGCAGGTAGATGGCATCGATATCAGGATCGGCCAGCAAGGCTTCGTACGAGCCCAGCGTGCGCTTGATGCCCAGTTCCTTGGCCATGGCATCGGCGCGGCCCTGATCCCGGCTGGCAATTGCCGCGATCTCGACACGCTCGGACGGCGCACAGCCGGCAACGAACATACGGGCAATATTCGCGCCGCCCAGAACACCGAAGCGCAGCTTGCTATTCATGGAATGACGCCTTTCGCCAAATCGTCACGGCCAGCGGCGGCCGTTCAGGGCAAACATGAAAGAATAGAGCGGGTCCCGCATCGCCGTGCCGGCATGCTGCAACCGCGCGGCATGCTTGGCAAGGGCGCTTTGCAGGGCCGCCTGATCCAGGCCCTCGATCAGTAAAAGCGCCGCGAAGCTGCGGTCCTGGTCGCGCAGCTTCTTCTCGTTGGTCTGGATTTCGGTGCGTGCCTGATCCGTGACCAGCAGGTGCACGGCAGCGATGCGGTCCGTGGCCGCCAGTGCCTCCAGCAGGCCATCATGCTGCGGCACCACATCAAACGGCAAGGCCGCGATGAAGCCGCCCTGCCCAATGCCGCAGGACAAGCGCCGTTGGCCACCGCCGCGGGCGAAATTCTGCAGGATCGGCATGATCCGCTGCGACCACGGTGTCGGGTCATTGAGGCGGCCAAGATAGGATGGTCCGGACAATGCTTCCGGGGTTTCCAGTTCATAGACAATGAGAAAACGGTTGACCCCGGCGAGCAAGGCGCGGAATACGCGCACCGCAACAAAACCCTGCACACCCATACGCTCGGGCGTATGTTCGCGCGTCAGCCAATGCAGGTAATCGGTTTCCTGCTCCGGCGCCACATCACTCCAGATGGCAAGAAATCCGTTACCGAGCATACAGGCCTCTACTTTTTCTTCGACGGCAAGGCGGCAGGGAAATTTGCCGGCAGCTTGTTCAGCAGCGACAGCGCCGATTGCATGGCAACAATATAGCCGAATGGACCGAGGCCGCAGATCACGCCAGTGACGGCAGCCGAGAGTTTGGAATGGCGGTGCATTTCATCGCGGGCATGGATATTCGAGATATGCACTTCGACAATCGGCTTCTCGAAAATCTTCAAGGCATCGTAGATCGCTACCGAGGTGAAGGAATACGCCGCCGGATTGATCACGATGGCATCGGCCTCCTTGCGGGCCTGCTGAATCATGTCGACGATCTCGCCCTCATGATTCGACTGCCGGAAGCTCAACTCGACCTTCATCTGCGCGGCGAAAGCCTCACAATAGCCCTGGATCTCGGCCAGCGTGGTATGGCCATAGATATGCGGCTCGCGCACGCCAAGCAGGTTGAGGTTGGGGCCATTGATGATCAGCAGTCGGACGGTCATGGTTGGTCACCGGAAAGCATGGGAAAGAAGCCCGCTAACTGAACCATTTGGCGGGCACCATGACTAGTGCCGGAAACAGCACCATCAGGAACAGCACGATCAGTTCGGCCCACAGGAATGGCCAGGCCGCCTTGATCAGGTCCGCCATCGGAATCCGGGCGACGCAGGGCCCATGCCGCCGCCCCCAATAGATATTTCCGCTATCAGAATACGATCTTTATGCTTCCCTTATGGCGGCGGCCTTGATGCCGCATGGCTCCTTGATGCGGCCCGGGCGTAAAGCTGACCCCGCAAAGGAGCCTCCCATGCCTGACCTGCTGTATTTCGGCCTCGGCGCCGCTTTTTTCGCCGGCTTCGTCGCCTACACCCTGCTCTGCGAGCGCCTTTAGGCCCCCCTTCCAGGATTCTGCCATGACCCTCGACTTCATACTCGGCGGCGGCATCGCGCTGCTGCTGGCGATCTATCTCGTCTATGCGCTGCTGCGCCCCGAGCGCTTCTGAGCACCGCGCCATGACCCAGAACGACTATTTCCAACTTGCCCTCTACCTGGCTTTGCTGCTGGCGCTGACGCCGCTGCTCGGCCGCTACATGACCCGGCTGTTCAGGGGCGAGATCGGCTGGCTCAAGCCGGTCGAGCGCCCGCTTTACGCCCTGGCCGGCATTGATGAGCGCCGCGAACAGCATTGGTCGGCCTATTGCATCGCCCTGCTGCTGTTCAATTTCCTCGGTTACGCCGTGCTGTTCGCGGTATTGCGGCTGCAACACCTGCTGCCGCTGAACCCGCAGGACCTGCCGGCCTTGAGCCCCGACCTTGCCTTCAACACGGCGGTCAGCTTCGTCACCAATACCAACTGGCAATCCTATGGCGGCGAAAGCACCATGAGCTATTTCAGCCAGATGCTGGCCCTGACGGTGCAGAATTTTGTTTCCGCCGCCACCGGCCTTGCCATCGCGCTGGCGGTGATCCGTGCCTTCGCGCGCAAATCCGGCCGCTCCCTGGGCAATTTCTGGACCGACCTGACCCGCGCCACCCTGGGCCTGCTGCTGCCCATCGCTTTGCTGGCGGCCCTGTTCCTGATCTGGCAGGGCATGCCGCAGAATTTCGCGCCCTATACGGTGGCGAAAACCCTGGAAGGTGCCGAACAGGTAATCGCCCAAGGGCCGGTGGCCTCCCAGGTGGCGATCAAGATGCTTGGCACCAATGGCGGCGGCTTCTTCAATGCCAATGCCGCGCATCCGTTCGAGAACCCGACGGCCTTGAGCAACTTCGTGCAGATGCTGCTGATCTTCCTGCTTGGTGCCGGCCTGACCAATGTGTTCGGCCGCATGGTGGGTGATCAGCGCCAGGGCTGGGCCATCCTCGCCACCATGCTGCTGCTGTTCGTGCTCGGCACGCTGGCTGCCGGCTATGCCGAAACCCAAGCCAACCCGCTGCTCAGTGCGCTTGGCGCCGATCCGGCGCTCGGCAACATGGAAGGCAAGGAAGTGCGCTTCGGCGGCTTCACGTCGGCCCTGTTCGCTGTGATCACCACGGCAGCCTCCTGCGGCGCGGTGAATGCCATGCATTCCAGCTTCCTGCCGCTGGGCGGCCTGGTGCCGATGCTGAACATCATGCTGGGCGAGGTGATCGTCGGCGGTGTCGGTGCCGGCTTCTACGGCATCCTGCTGTTCATCGTCGCCACGCTGTTCATCGCCGGTCTGATGGTGGGCCGCAGCCCGGAATACCTGGGCAAAAAGATCGAGGCACGCGAGGCCAAGCTGGCGGTGCTGGCGATCCTGATCTCGCCCATCGTGATCCTGCTCGGCACCGCCATCGCGCTCACCACCGAGGCCGGCCTGGCCGGCCTGATGTCGGTGGGGCCGCATGGCTTGAGCGAGGCGCTGTATGCCTTCACCTCAGCGGCCGGCAACAACGGCAGTGCCTTCGCCGGGCTTTCCGCGAATACGCCGTTCTACAACACCGCCCTGGGCATCGCGATGCTGCTCGGCCGCTTCGCCATGATCGTGCCGGTGCTGGCGCTGGCCGGCGGCCTTGCGGCGAAACCGTCGATACCCGCTTCCAGCGGCAGCTTCCCCACTCATGGGCCGCTCTTCGTACTGCTGCTGGCTGGCACCATCCTGATCGTTGGCGGCCTCACCTTCTTCCCCGCTTTGGCGCTGGGGCCGATAGCCGAGCATCTGCTGCTCGCCGCCGGCCAAGTTTTCTAAGGAGTCATCACTATGAGCAAACGTAGCACCGGCGCACCGGCGCTGTTCGATCCGGCCTTGGCCCTGCCTGCCATGACACAAGCCGCCGTCAAGCTGGATCCGCGCCATCTCTGGCGCAACCCGGTGATGTTCGTCACCGCCGCCGTCGCCCTGGTCGCCACATTGCTGTTCCTGCGAGACCTGGTCTCCAGCGGCGAACCCGCCTTGCTTGGCCAGATCGCGGCCTGGCTGTGGTTCACCGTGCTGTTCGGCAATTTCGCCGAGGCCCTGGCCGAGGGCCGTGGCAAGGCCCAGGCTGAAAGCCTGCGGCGCGGCAAGACCGAAGCGATGGCGCGCAAGCTCGGGTCCGATGGCAGCATCACCCTGGTGCCGGCCACCTCGTTGCGTGTCGGCGATACCGTGCTGGTACAGGCCGGCGATGCGATCCCGGGCGATGGCGATGTGATCGAGGGCATCGCCTCGGTGGATGAATCCGCCATCACCGGAGAATCCGCGCCGGTGATCCGGGAATCCGGCGGCGACCGCTCCGGAGTCACCGGCGGCACCCGCGTGCTGTCGGACTGGATCAAGGTGCGCATCATCGTCAATCCCGGCGAAAGTTTCCTCGACCGCATGATCGGCCTGGTGGAAGGCGCCAAGCGGCAGAAGACACCGAACGAGATCGCGCTGACCGTATTGCTGGTCGGCATGACCCTGATCTTCCTGGTCACCACCGGCAGCCTGGAAGCATTGGCGGTCTATTCCGGCATGCCGGTGCCGGTGGTCTACCTGATCGCCCTGCTGGTCACCCTGATCCCCACCACCATCGGCGGCCTGCTCTCGGCGATTGGCATTGCCGGCATGGACCGCCTGATCCGCCACAACGTGATCGCCAAATCGGGCCGTGCCGTGGAAGCCGCCGGCGATGTCGATACCCTGCTGCTGGACAAGACCGGCACCATTACGCATGGCAACCGCATGGCCGCTGCCTTCATCGCCCTGCCCGGCGTGGCCGAGCGCGACCTGGCGGAGGCCGCCTTGCTTGCTTCGGTGGCCGATGAAACCCCGGAAGGCAAATCCATCGTCACGCTGGCGGTGGAGAAATACGGCCTCGGCAATGCCGTGCCGCAGGCAGCAAGTGGCCGCTTCATCGCCTTCTCGGCGCAGACCCGCATGAGCGGCCTCGATCTCGGGACGCAGGAAATCCGCAAAGGCGCGTCTGACGCCGTGCTGCGATACTGCGGCGGCACTGCATCGGCCGAACTTGGCCTGATCATCGAACGTATCGCCAAGTCTGGCGGCACGCCGCTGCTGGTGGCTCAGGACCGCCGCCTGCTTGGCGTGATCCACCTCAAGGACGTGGTGAAAAGCGGTATCCGCGAACGCTTTGCCGAACTGCGCCGCATGGGCATCCGCACCGTGATGGTGACCGGTGACAACCCGCTGACCGCCGCCGCCATCGCGGCGGAAGCTGGCGTCGATGATTTCATCGCCGAGGCCACACCGGAAAAGAAACTGGCCCTGATCCGCGCCGAACAGGCCGAAGGCAAGCTGGTGGCGATGTGCGGCGACGGCACCAATGATGCCCCGGCCCTGGCCCAGGCCGATGTCGGCATGGCGATGAATATCGGCACGGCGGCGGCACGCGAAGCCGGCAACATGGTGGACCTGGACAGCAACCCGACCAAGCTGATCGAGGTGGTGATGATCGGCAAGCAATTGCTGATCAGCCGTGGCTCACTCACCACTTTCAGCCTGGCCAACGATGTGGCGAAGTATTTTGCCATCATCCCGGCCCTGTTCGCCGCCACCTATCCACAGCTTGGCGCGCTGAACGTGATGCAGCTCAGTTCACCGCAGAGCGCCATCCTCTCGGCGGTGATCTTCAATGCCCTGATCATCATTGCCCTGGTGCCGCTGGCCTTGCGCGGCGTGCGCTATCAGCCGCTGCCGGCCGCCAGTCTGCTGCGGCGCAATCTGCTGGTCTATGGCCTGGGCGGCGTGCTGCTGCCCTTCATCGGCATCAAGGCCATCGATCTGGCCGTGGCCGCCCTGCATCTCGCCTGAGGAGTATCAATCATGCTGTCGCATCTCCGTCCCGCCCTGGTGTTGCTTGTCGTGCTCACGGTGATCACTGGGCTGCTCTATCCACTGGTTGTCACCGGCCTCGGCCTGCGGCTGTTTCCGCATCAGGCCAAAGGCAGCCTGATTGAACAGGATGGCCGCATCGTCGGCTCCAGCCTGATCGGGCAGAATTTCTCCAGGCCGGAATATTTCCAGCCACGTCCCTCGGCTGCCGGCAAGGAAGGCTATGATGCCACCGCCTCCAGCGGCTCGAACCTGGCCCCCACCGCCAAGGCCCTGGTAGAGCGTGCCAGCAGCGATATTGCCGCCTACAAGAATCGCGACGGCACGGCTGCCATACCTATGGATGCCGTCACTGCCTCGGGCAGCGGCCTTGACCCGCATATCTCGCCGGCCAATGCGGCGCGCCAGATGCCGCGCATCGCCGCCGCCCGGGGCATGGCGCTGATCGAGTTGCAGCCCCTGGTGGAGCAGCATACCGAACGGCCTTTCCTGGCTTTTCTTGGCCAGCCCGGCGTGAATGTGCTGACGCTGAACTTGGCGCTCGATAAGATCAAGCCGGTGCAATGATGCCCAGGTTCAATGGCAAACCCACCCACCGATAGCGACCGGCGGCCTTCGCCGGAAGCCTTGCTGCAGGCGGCGGCGCAGGAAAAGCGCGGCCGCCTGAGTGTGTTTCTTGGTGCCGCACCCGGCGTCGGCAAGACCTACGCGATGCTGGAAACCGCCCATGCGCGCCAGCGCGAAGGCGTGGATGTGGTGGTGGGCGTGGTGGAAACCCATGGGCGGGAGGAAACCGCTTTCCTGCTGCGCGGCCTGGAGCAATTGCCGCTGCACAGCGTTGCCTATCGCGACCGGGTGTTCAACGAACTTGATCTCGACGAAGTGCTGCGGCGCCGGCCGCAGCTGGTGCTGATCGACGAACTGGCCCATTCCAACGTGCCCGGTGGCCGGCACGACAAACGCTATCAGGATATCGAGGAAATCTGCGCCGCCGGCATCGATGTCTACACCACGCTGAACATCCAGCATCTGGAAAGCCTGAACGACGTGGTGGCGCAGATCACCCGGGTGAAGGTGCGCGAGACAGTGCCCGATGCCGTGCTGAGTGATGCCGACAGTATCGAAGTGGTGGACCTGCCGCCGGAAGAACTGATCAAGCGGCTGCAGGAAGGCAAGGTTTATGTGCCCGAGCAGGCCGCCCGCGCCGTGCATCATTTCTTCGCGCCCGGAAACCTGACGGCCTTGCGCGAACTGGCCCTGCGCAAGGCGGCGGATCAGGTGGACGGCCAGATGCTGTCGTATATGCAGTCTCATGCGATTGCAGGGCCATGGCCGACGCGCGACCGCATCATGGTCTGCATCAGCCCAAGCCCACTGCTGCCGCGCCTGGTACGCAGTGCGCGGCGTATTGCCGAGCGCCGCCGCTCGCCCTGGATTGCGCTCTATGTCGAAACACCGGCGCATGACCGGCTCTCGGATGACGAAAAAAGCCAGATCAACCGCGCACTGACATTGGCCGAGGAATTCGGTGCCGAGGTGATGACGGTGGCGGCCGGCAATGTGCCGGGCGAGATCATCCGCCAGGCAAGACACCGTAATGTCACCGATATCGTTGTGGCACGCAGCCATCGCAGCCGCCTGCTCAACCGCCTGCGCGGTACGTTGACCGACCGGCTGGTGGAACTGGGCGATGGCATCAACGTGCATGTGGTGACCGGCCGGCCAGAGCAGGAGAACTGGCTGGATGTGATGCGGGCGCGGCTGGCCGATATGCGGCTGGATGGTCTGCTGCCTGCTGCACTGCTGTCGCTGCTCGGGGTAGCGGCGGTGAAACTGGCTGAACCCTGGCTGCCGCCATCAAGCATGCCGCTGTTCATCCTGGTGGCGGTGCTGCTCAGTTCGCTGCGCCATGGTCATACCGCCGCCGTCTTGAGTTCGGTGATCTGCGTGCTGGGCTACAATTTCCTGTTCCTGCCGCCGCTTTATACCTTCACCATCACCAACCCGGAAAACATCCACACCTTCTTCGTCTTCCTGGCCGTGGCGCTGGTAACCAGCAATCTGACAGCGCGAATACGCGCACAGGCGGAGGCGGCGCGCACGCGCGAGGCCCGCACCGCTGCGCTCTATGATTTCAGCCGCCGCGTCACCAGCGCGGCGAGCGAGGATGATATCCTGTGGACCGTGGTGCATCATGTCGCCGCCATCGCCAAGGCGCAGTCACTGGTGCTGATGCCGGGCACCCATGAACAGGCGGGCCGCCTCAGCATCCGTGCCGCCTATCCGCCCGAGGACCAGATCGACGAGCGCGCCAAGGCCGCTGCCGACTGGGCCTGGGAGAAAGGCGAGCCTGCCGGCCATGGTACCGGCACCTTGCCGGCTTCCGACTGGCTGTTCCTGCCCTTGCGCACCGCCGAACGCCGGCTCGGTGCGCTCGGCATCCGTTTCGCCGCCAACCGCCCGCCGCTCGGCCCCGATGAACGCCGGCTGCTGGATGCGCTGGCCAATCAGGCAGCACTTGCCATCGAGCGCAGCCTGCTCAACCGCGATGTGGCGGAGGCCCGCGTCGCCGCCGAGACCGAGAAGCTGCGCTCGGCCCTGCTCTCCTCGATCAGCCATGACCTGCGCACGCCGCTGGCCTCGATCATCGGCGGCGCCTCCAGCCTGATGAATTTCGGTGACCGCATCGACGCCCGGGGACGGCAGGATTTATTGCAGACGGTACGCGACGAGGCGGAACGACTGAACCGCTTTGTCGGCAACCTGCTCGACATGACCCGCATCGAGGCCGGCGCGATGCAGCCCAAGCTCGATTGGGTGGACCCCGAGGAACTGCTGGCGACCGCAGTGAAGCGCGCGGCAGGCCTCACCGCCGGGCATGACATCATTATGCAGAGTGAGCCCAATCTGCCGCTGCTGCGGGTCGACTACATCCTGATCGAGCAGGTACTGATCAATCTGCTGGATAATGCCGCCAAGTATTCACCCAAGGGCAGCCCGGTGATATTGCGCCTTGGCCATGGCGGCGACCAACTCCGCATCGACGTCACCGACCAGGGCAGCGGGATTCCGCCGGAACAGCTTGAGCAGGTGTTCGACATGTTCTATCGCGTCAAGGCGAGCGACCGGCAGGTGGCCGGCACCGGCCTTGGCCTCTCCATCTGCCGCAGCATCCTGAAGGCCCATGGCGGCGGCATCCGCGCCGAAAGCCCGGTTGCCGATGGCCACGGCACCCGCATGGTGGTGACCCTGCCGCTGGAGGAGCAGCCGGCACTGCCAAACGACGAGAAAAACAGCCATGGCTGATGGCGCCAGCATCCTGGTGATCGACGACGAGCCGCAGATCCGCCGCTATCTGCGGGTCAGCCTGGAAGCGCATGACTTCCGCATCCATGAAGCCGCCACGGCGAAGGAGGGCCTGCGGCTGGCGGCATTGGAAAAACCCGATCTGGTGATCCTTGATCTCGGCCTGCCGGACATGGATGGCCAGGAAGCAATCAAGCGACTGCGCGAATGGAGCAATGTGCCCGTGGTGGTGCTTTCGGTGCGCGCCGACGAAGCCGACAAGATCGCCGCCCTGGATGCCGGCGCCGATGATTACGTCACCAAGCCGTTCGGCACCGGCGAATTGCTGGCCCGTCTGCGGGCCGCGCTGCGCCACACCATCGGTGCGGCGGCCGGGCAGCCGGTTTTCACCAGCGGCCTGCTGCGGGTCGATCTGGAAAAGCGCCAGGTGAGCCTGGACGGCGAAACCGTGAAGCTGTCGCCGAAGGAATACGATCTGCTGCGGCTGCTGGTGCAGCATGCCGGCAAGGTGCTGACGCACCAGTTCATCCTGCGCCAGGTCTGGGGTCCGGCGCATGAGCATGACGTGCAGTATCTGCGGGTTTTTGCCCGCCAGCTGCGGCAGAAGATCGAGGCCGAACCGGCCCGGCCGCAGCTATTGCTGACCGAGCCGGGAGTCGGCTATCGCCTGACCCTGGATTAGATGAACCGGGGATTAGATGAACAGCTTGCGGATGCGCGAAGAAACCAGATCGACGCTGCTGACCAGCAGGATGATCATGATCATCACGGCGCAGGTTTGATCGAAGCGGAACCCGCGGATCACTTCCCACAGCACCACGCCGATGCCGCCGGCGCCGACCATGCCGACCACGGAAGCCGAGCGCACATTGGCCTCGAAACGGTAGAGCGAATAGGACACCCAGAGCGGCATCACCTGCGGGATGACACCGTAGATGATCTCTTCCAGCGGATTGGCGCCGGTGGCGCGGATGCCTTCCACAGGCTGTGGATCGATGGCTTCGACCGCTTCCGAGAACAGCTTGGCGAGCGTGCCGGTGGTGTGGACCCACAGCGCCAGCGCACCGGCGAAGGGGCCGAGGCCCACCGCCACCACGAACAGCATGGCGAAGACCATCTCGTTGATTGAGCGCAGCGCATCCATCAGGCGGCGCACCGGCTGGTAGACCCAGGCCGGCGCGATATTGGAAGCAGCCAGCAGGCCGAAGGGCACAGCGCAGACGATGGCGAGCAGCGTGCCCCAGATGGCGATATGCAGCGTCACCACCAGTTCATTGAAATAATAGCGCCACTCGCGGAAATCCGGCGGGAAGAAGTCGCGCGCGAAGGTCGCCATGTTGCCGGCATCGTTGATCAGATTGCCCGGCTTGATCTCGGCACCCTGGTAGGACCAGACCAGCACGGCGCAGGCCAGGGCATAGCCGAACACTTTCAGCAGCGAGGATTTGATCCCCGGCTTCGGCGGATGGATCGGATGCTCGGTCAGGATCGCGGCGGTCTGGGACATCGGCTGCCTCACATAGAGAAACGCCGGGGCGGTATTCTCGCCCCGGCGTCTGTTACTTGATTTACGAACCGAGCTGTTTGTTCAACTCGGCCAGCTTGGCGTCGATCTCGGCCAGCTTCTTGGCCTTCTCGTCGGCGGCCATGTTGGCGTCGCCTTCCAGCTTGATCTTGTCGCGGAACAGGCCGAGCTGACGGATCGGCAGCAGCTGCTTGTTGGAGGATTCCTTGAACGGGCCCCACTGCAGATCGGCAAGAACCTTCTTCTCGCTGTCGGACTTGGTGCCGTAGGTCATGAAGAAGGTCTTCAGGGTCTTCTTGGTCTCTTCCGGCAGATCCTTGCGCCAGACGATCGGATCGGAAGCGATCAGCGGCGACTTCCAGATCGCCTTCAGTTCCTTGGCCTTCTCCGGCATGGTCTTCTGCAGGCGCTCAAGGTTCTCAGTGTTGTTGGTGGCAACATCAACCTGCTTGTTGGCGACGGCGAGCGCATTGGTTTCGTGATTGGCAGCCACCATGCGGGTGAAATGCTTGCGCACGTCGATGTTGTTCTGGCCCCAGGCATAGTAGCTCGGCACCAGGAAGCCCGAGGTGGAGTTCGGATCGCCGTTGCCGAAGGTGTACTTGCCCGGCGCCTTGACGATGTCTTCCAGCGAATTGATCGGGCTGTCCTTGTGTACCAGCAGCAGCGACCAGTAGCCCGGCGCGCCATCCTTCGAGGTGGTCTGTACGAAGATTTCGCCATCGGCGCGGTCCACGGCCTGCATGGCCGAGGCGTTGCCGTACCAGGCGATCTGCACCTTGTTGAAGCGCATGCCCTCGATCACGCCGGCATAGTCGGGTGCGAAGAAGGCATTGATCTTGATGCCGGTCTGCTTCTGCATGTCGGCGAGGAACGGCTCCCAGATGGTCTTCAGGTTGGAACTCGATTCGGTCGAGATGATGCCGAAGTTGATTTCCTTGAGACCCTGGGCCTGGGCGGTGCCGGCGAAGCCGAGCATCAGCAGCGGCAGCGTGGCCTTAAGCAGGTTGCGGCGAAGCATGGATAGTTCTCCCGTTGGCTACGAAGGTAGAAGTGAACGTGAAAAGGATCAGGCTATGGCTGCCTGCAGCGGACGCTGCCGGTATTCGGCAGCCTCCGGTTTCTCGGTCTCTGGCGGCTTCTCGGTCTCTGGCGTGCCGAGTGAACCGAAATCGAGATCGCTGTTGTCGCCATAGAGGTCGCGCAGCAGCGGTGCGGTGACGCTGGCGGACGGGCCATCGAACATCACCTTGCCATCGCGCAGTGCAACGACGCGGCGGCAGTATTTCAGCGCGAAATCCACCTGATGCAGCGACACCACGACGGTAACGCCGTCGGCGCGGTTGATATCGGCAAGCGCGGCCATGACGCGGCGCGAGGATTCCGGGTCGAGCGAGGCGATCGGCTCGTCGGCCAGGATCACATCGGCCTTCTGCACCAGGGCGCGGGCAATGGCGGCGCGCTGCTGCTGGCCGCCGGAAAGCGTGGAGGCACGCTGGAAGGCGCATTGCGCGATACCGACCCGAGCCAGCGCCTGCACCGCGTCGCGGCGCTGCTCATCGCTGAACAGCCGCAGCAGGCTGCGCCACAGCGGCAGGCGGCCGAGATTGCCGGCCAGCACATTGGTGATCACCGAAAGCCGGCCGACCAGGTTGAATTGCTGGAACACAAAACCAATGCCAGCGCGGGTCTCGCGGATGCCGCGGCCGAGCTTGCCGGCCTGCTGCACCATGCGGCCATTCACCGCCACCTGGGCCTGGGCGTCGCGGTCGCCCTGCATCAGGCCGGCAACGTGGCGCAGCAGGGTGGATTTACCGGAGCCGGAGGCGCCGATCAGGGCAACGATTTCGCCGGGCTGGATAACGAGATTGATCTTGTCGAGAGCACGCTTGCCGGTGGCAAAGGTTTTCGATAGATGAACGATCTCGATGGCGGCACGCATTAAAGCTCTCCTCTGCCCGCGGGCAAGGATGGCTTAGCAACGCCACATGACACTTCCGTTGCGCTTCGGCGACGGGATGGTGAAATCGCCCCGGCGGCCCAATTGCTGCCGAGTTACCCACAGGACGATTGCAGCACTTGTCTACCACCACCCCCCGCTACGCCTTCTACGCCGCCCCCGCCGCCGCCGATCCGCTGCACGGCTTCGCCGCCCGCTGGCTGGGCTATGACCCGGATTCGGGCGAAAGCCTCTACTCAACGGTGCCCGGCTTTGACTCCGCCTGGCTGGAGCGCATCACCGCCGAGCCACGCCGCTATGGCTTCCACGCCACCCTGAAGCCGCCCTTCCGGCTGGCCGAGGGCAAGGATGAAGCATCGCTGATCAAGGCGGCGGTGGCCTTCGCCAGCAGTTTCCCCGCCGTGGTGCTGCCGCGCCTGAGCGTGGAGGCCCTGGGCCGCTTCCTGGCACTGCGGCCATTGCAGCCCTGCCCTGGTGCCAACCGGCTGGCCGCCGATTGCGTGCGCCGCTTCGATGCCTTCCGCGCCCCAGCCGGCGCCGCCGAACTGGCCAAGCGCCGCGCCGTCGGGCTTACCGCCCGGCAGGAGGCATACCTGACCGAGTGGGGCTATCCCTATGTGTTTGATGAATTCCGCCTGCATTTCACGCTGACCGGCCAGATCGAGGATGCCGGAACACGCCAGCGCGTGCTGGATTACCTCAAAGCCGCCAGCGCACCCGTGCTGGGCGACAGCCTCATGCTTGGCGAGCTATGCCTGTACCGTCAGGCATCGGATGGCGGGCAATTCCGGGTGCTGCGCCGCTTCGCGCTGGCGCCAGCAGAGTAACCAGCCGCGCCACACCCTGCTCCAGTGGGCCGTCATTGGCCAGGATCGCCACGTCGTCACCCGAAAGATCGAAGGCGGCGGCTCGCGCTAGGCGCTGCACGATATCGGCCGGGCTTTCACGGCCGCGCGCTTCCAGCCGCTGACGCAGCACACTGGCCGAGGCGGTAACGCCGATGATCAGGCGGTTGGCATAACGCTGGCGCAGATCCGGCAGGATGGCGCGCGACACATTCACCACCACCTGAATGCCGGCGCGCAGATCATCCTCGATGGCGCGCGGCACACCATAATGCAGGCCATGCGCCGCCCAGGACAGCGCAAAGGCGCCGCCTGCCTGTTCGGCCAGGAAGGCGGCTTCGTCGAGCGCGATATAATCCTCGCCGCCAAGATCAGGCGCCCGCGTCACCACGCGGCGCGGAAACCGGATGCCGGCATCACTGCCCAGCACTTCACGCGCACCGGCCAGCAGGCTGTCCTTGCCGACCCCGCTGGGGCCGACCACGACAACCAGGCGGCCGGGATGCAGCGCAGCAGTCATTCAGGCCACCTTGCCCAGGGCCTGGGCAACGAAGGCACGGTAATAGGCAAGATCGGGGGTACGCAGCTTCGGCATCTTCGCTGCATCATCCCAGCGCCGCAGCATCACGGCATCCTGGGCAAAAGGCTGGGCGATGAATTCCGCCGCCTCGGCCTCGCTGTAGATGCCGCCCTGCACTTCCAAGCTGGTCTTGGATGCCTGCGACAGGCCGGCCCAATAGCGTGGCTCGGCACGGCAGAGATAGCGCTTGGCGTTGACATGCATCCGCACCGGCTCGGCCACCGAAGCCGGAAAATGCCGCGCCAGCCAATCGGCAGCGATAGCCTCATGCTGGGCATCAATGCCCTGTTCGGCCAGACCCTCGTCACCCTGGCCGACCAGGTGGCCGATATCGTGCAGCAGCGAGGCGGTGATCAGTTCCGGGCTGGAGCCGCTGCGCTCGGCATGCATGGCGCATTGCAGCGCATGTTCAAGCTGGCTCACGGCCTCCATGCCGTAGCGTTCGGCGCCGGCCTTATCCAGCAACTGCATCACGGTATCGAGAATATCCGGCATGCCATCCCTCCCTTATATCACGCAGCTCTTTACATAACCCGCTGGCCTTCGCGCCAGACACCGCGCACCACCGGGAAACCATCAACGACGCTGACCCGGAGCAGATCGGCGCGGCGGCCCGGCTCGATGACGCCACGGTCGGTAAGGCCGATGGATTCGGCCGGGTTGCGCGACACCATCGCCACCGCCTGCGGCAGTGTAATCTCCGGCACCTGACCGGGCAGCAGGAAAGCCGAATGTAGCAGGCTGCTCGGCACATAATCGGATGAAATGATATCCAGTTCGCCGCTTTCGGCGAGCGAGCGGGCAGAAATATTGCCGGAATGGGAGCCGCCACGCACCACATTGGGCCCGCCCATCATCACCTTCATGCCATGCTGGCGCGACAGGGTGGCAGCCTCATGCGTCGTCGGGAATTCCGCCACCACCATGCCATCCGCAGCAGCCTCGGCGACATGGTCGGCCGTGGCATCGTCATGGCTGGCCAGCGGCAGACCCTTGGCGCGGCAGAGATCGACCACGGCGCGGCGATTGCGCACGCCATTGGCCTCGGCCGCCGCGATCTGGCTGGCCATGAACTCATCCATCTGGGCATCCGAAAGGCCGAACTTGCCCTGGTAATATTCGCGGTACTTGGCTGGGTTGACGAATTGCCGCTGGCCCGGGCTGTGATCCATCACCGAAATCAGCTTCAGCCAGGAAAGCTCGGTCATCGGCTCGATCAGCGCCATCAGGTCCTTGAAGGAAATTTCGCAGCGCAGATGCAGCAGATGCTCGGCCCGCAGCATGCCGGAGCGCTGCGCCCCGTCGATGGCCTGGATCATCTCGCGCAGCATCTCCATGCGCACGGCACCCTCGCGCACATCGCCGACCGCGACCGCGTCCAGCACCGTGGTGATGCCGGCGGCAGTGACCTGCGCATCATGGCTCATCACCGCCAGGCGGCCGGGCCAGCGCACGCCGGGGCGCGGCGCGAAATGCTTCTCCATATGATCGGTATGCAGTTCCACCAGGCCCGGCAGCAGGTAATCACCATCGAAGTCGAGGGTATCAGCAGCCTGGCTTGCGCCGCTATCAATGGCCGCGATGCGGCCTTCCGCGACCTTGAGACTGCCCTGTTCGATCACCGCATCGGGCGTAACCAGGCGGGCATTGCGAATCGTGACGGCGGCACTCATGCGGCGGCTCCAAGGGCTTGCAGGGGTAATAGACGCGTGGCGATGGCGGCGCGGGTCTCGTCGTCATGCACGATGGCGACGATGGCGGTGCCGCGCCGGCGCGCAGCTTCAATCAGATTTATGACAATGGTGCGATTGCCGGCGTCGAGCGAGGCGGTTGGCTCATCCAGCAGGAGAATCGGATGATCGGCACAGAACCCCCGCGCGATATTGATGCGCTGCTGCTCGCCGCCCGAGAAGGTGGCGGGCGGCAGACCCCATAGCCGCTCCGGGATGTTGAGCTGGGTCAGCAGTTCCGCCGCCCGTTGCCGGGCAGCTTCCTCGGCCACACCGCGCGCCAGCAAAGGCTCGGCGACGATATCCAGTGTCGGTACGCGCGGGATAACGCGCAGGAATTGGGTGACATAGCCCAAGGAACGGCGGCGGATATCGAGCAGTACCCGCGGCTGGGCGTTCAGGATATTCACCATCTCACCTGCATGGCGCAGCAGGATGCGGCCCTGCTGCGGCCGGTAATTGCCATAGATCGAGCGCAGCAGCGTGGATTTGCCGGCGCCCGAGGGGCCATGCAGCACCACGCATTCGCCGGCCTGCACATTCATGCTGGTATGGCGCAGCACCGGCAGCGAGATGCCGCCACGCAGATGCAGGGTGAAGGTCTTGCTCACATCCTCGACCTGGATCATGTCCATGGGCACCCTCACACGCTCAAGACCGAGGAAACCAGCAACTGCGTGTAGGCATGCTGCGGATCATCGAGAAGCTGGTCGGTAAGGCCGGCTTCCACCACCTCGCCACGCTGCATCACCATCAGGCGATGCGCCAGCAGGCGGGCAACGCCGAGATCATGGGTAACGACGATCACCGCTACATTATGCTCCTGCACCAGGCGGCGCAGCAGATCGAGCAGACGGGCCTGCACCGAAACATCGAGGCCGCCGGTCGGCTCGTCCATCAGCACGATGCGCGGCCGGGTGACCAGGTTGCGGGCGATCTGCAGGCGCTGCTGCATGCCGCCGGAGAAGCAGCGCGGCTGGTCGTCGATACGCTCGGCCGGGATTTCCACCGCATTGAGCCAATGCAGCGCCGTGCCGCGCAATTCACCGTAATGCTTGTCGCCCAGTGCCATCAGGCGCTCGCCGATATTGGCGCCGGCAGAGAAGGTCATGCGCAGGCCATCGCGGGCATGCTGCTGCACAAAGCCCCATTCGGTGCGCATCAATTGCCGGCGCCGCGCCTCGCTGGCGGTCAACAGGTCGACGATCTCGTCATTGCCGGCGCGGTAGAGCACACGGCCAGCATCGGCGGCCATGCGCCCGGCCAGGATGTTGAGCAGCGTCGACTTGCCCGAACCGGACTCGCCAACAATGCCCAGCACCTCGCCCGGCCATAACTCGAAGGAGATATCGCGGCAGGCGGGCTGGCGGCCGAAACTCTTGTGCAGCTCCTCGACGCTGAGCAACGGCATTTCCTGGGCGATCATGCCGCAGTCTCCTTTTCATACGGCGCCCCTTGTGCGCCGACATGGCCGGCTTCGCGGCGCTCGCTGCAGTAATCCGTATCGGAGCAGACGAACATGCGGCCGCCGCGATCATCCAGGATCACTTCATCGAGAAAACTGTCGCCGGCACCACACAAGGCGCAGGGCTGTTCCCAGCGCTCGATGCTGAACGGGTGATCGGCGAAATCCAGTGGCTGCACATCCGTGTAGGGTGGCAGCGCGTAGATGCGCTTCTCACGTCCGGCGCCAAAAAGCTGCAAGGCAGCATTCATATGCAGCTTCGGCGTATCGAATTTCGGGATCGGCGAGCAGCGCATCAGATAGCGCCCGTTCACCAGCACCGGATAATCATACGAGGTGGCGATATGGCCATGCTGGGCGATATCCTCGTAGAGCTTCACATGCATCACGCCATATTCCGACAGCGCATGCATCACGCGGGTCTCGGTCTCGCGCGGTTCCAGCCAGCGCAGCGGCTCCGGGATCGGCACCTGGTAGACCAGGATCTGGCCTTCCGAAAGCGGCGTTTCCGGCACGCGGTGGCGGGTCTGGATCAGAGTGGCGGCGCGGGTCCGCTCGGTGGTGGCAACACCGGTCATGCGCTGGAAGAAACGGCGGATCGACACGGCATTGGTGGTATCATCGGCACCCTGGTCGATCACCTTGAGCACATCATCGGCGCCGATCACCGCCGCCGTTACCTGCATGCCGCCGGTGCCCCAGCCATAGGGCAAGGGCATCTCGCGGCTGCCGAACGGCACCTGATACCCCGGGATCGCCACCGCTTTGAGGATGGCACGGCGCAGCATGCGCTTGGTCTGCTCATCCAGGAAGGCGAAATTGTAGCCGGCGATCTGCGCCGTGCCTTGGTATTCCTGAGCCAAGTTCATTGCGCGGCCTCCGCCAGTTGCTCGCCGGCTTCCAATTCGGCGCGCATGGTGCGGATCAGGCTGAGTTCCGATTGGAAGTCCACATGATGCGGCAGCTTGAGATGCTGCACGAAGCCGGAAGCCTCGACATTATCAGTATGCGACAACACGAATTCCTGATCCTGCGACGGCGCCGTGATGTCCTCGCCCAGTTCCTCGGCGCGCAGGCTGCGGTCGACCAGCGCCATGGCCATCGCCTTGCGCTCGGCAAAGCCGAAGCTCAGGCCGTAACCCCGGGTGAATTTCGGCGGTTCGCTGCGTGAGCCACGGAACTGGTTGATCATCTGACATTCGGTGACGGTGATATCACCGATATCGACGGCGAAGCCGAGTTCAGGCACGTCGATCTCGACAGTTACGTCGCCACTGCGGATTTCGCCGACGAAGGGATGCGACTTGGCATAGCCGCGCTGAGTGGAGTAACCCAATGCCAGCAGATAGCCTTCATCGCCGCGCGCCAAATTCTGCAACCGCAGCGCCCGGTCGGCGGGGAACATCAGCGGTTCGCGCGTCAGATCACCCACTGCATCATCCTCGGCATCGGGCAATTCCGGCTCGATCAGACCTTCGGCATTGAGCAGATCGACCACCTGCGGCATCTGGTTCGGCAGGCTGCCCTGCCCGACCAGCGCCGAGGCTTCCTGCTCGCCCATCAGCGCGAAATCCAGCAGGCGATGGGTGTAATCGAAGGTCGGGCCGAGCAACTGTCCGCCCGGCAGGTCCTTGAAGGTGGAGGAGATACGCCGCATCACCTGCATACGCGTGGTATCGATCGGCCGGGTGACGCCGAGGCGCGGCAAGGTAGTGCGGTAGGCACGCAGCAGGAAGATCGCTTCCACCTGATCGCCGCGCGCCTGCTTCAGCGCCAGGGCGGCTAGGTCGGGATCGTAGAGCGAGCCTTCGGTCATGACGCGATCAACGCCGAGGCTCATCTGCTCGCGGATCTGATCGATACCGATTTCAGGCACCGCGGTGTCGCCACGGCGCTCTTCCGCCAGCAGCTTATGGGCATTCTCGATGGCGGCCTCGCCGCCTTTCACTGCCACATACATGTCAGGCTCCCTTGGCGCCGAGTTGAACCTGCGTGCTGCGCGGCAGGCCGAGGATGGCATCCGCCGCCACCAGATAGATATCGACGCCGCGCGGGAAGGCATCGCGCATCGCCGCGCGCTGGCGCCAGAAATCATCACCCAGGCCGCAGCCACTGAGCGGCTGGCGCTCGCGGATGCCCGGGCCGGTGAGCACCAGGTCGGCAGCGCCATCGAAAGCCTCTACCGCCAGCAGCAAGGTGGCGCCGCGCTCGGGTGCCACATCGCTGCCCCAGCCAAGCTGTTCCAGCTTTGGCGGTTGCACCGCCACGGCGATCACTGCATCGCCAGCCTGGGCGACCAGCGGCGCCCCGGTATGGAAACGCAGCCAGGTAGCGGTTTCGGCGTCATCGCAGCCCGGCCCGAGCCAGACCGGGGTATCGAGATCGCAGAGCGTGAGCAGGGCTGCTGCCATCGCCAGCGTCAGGCTGGCGGGATGGCCGGCTTCAAGCGGCATCGGGATGATGCGGCCGGGATGCGCCAGGGCCTGCAGCAGATGCCGGAAAGCCTGCTGGCTCTGCTGCACCGGATCGTTGAAGCCGGCGGCGGGGGTGGAGGGGGCCAGGGCGTTCATACTCAATCCTCTCCGCGTACCATGGTGAAGAAATCGACCTTGGTCGCCGCCACCTTGGCGGCGCGTGCCGCCTGGGCCTGGGCGAGTTCGCTTTCCAGCGGCGCGAACAGGCTGGCTTCGAGCAGAGCAGCCGTGGCGGCGTCCTGGCTCAGGGCATCGAACAACGCGACCAGTTCGGCCTTGCGCTGATCCCGCCCCGGCACATAGCCCACACCCATGGCACCGCCGGCCTCCAAGGCCACGACGCAGCGGCTGATGGTCATCTCGCCCATATTGAAACGTTGACCGACACCACCGGCGCGCGCCCGCAACATCGCAAGGCCCGTCTCCGGCTGTTTCAGCCGGCGATAGCCGGGCTGCTGCGGCAAGGCGGCGAAGGCCTGCTCCAAGCAGCCACGTTCGGCACGGGCCAGCAGCCGCAAGCGGCGCTGGCGCGCGGCAATGGCCGGATCGCTCGGCGACGGGTTCGTTTTTTGCGAGGCGGTGGACATATAGACCTCTTGCGCAGATGTCTAAATTCATCTAGACATCTATACGAATAAGCCGAGGCCCTGCTCTAATCAAGCACGGTTTCGGCGAAGTTTTTATGACACCCCGAGAAATGGCTGAGCGGCAGCATGGTCGAACGCGGCAACGGCATGGCGGTATGGCGGCAGATTGCCGCCGAAATGGAGCGCATGATCCGGCGCGGCGATTATGCGCCCGGCGCGCAATTGCCGACCGAAAAGCATCTAGCGACGGAATTCGGCGTCAACCGCCACACCGTGCGCCAGGCAATGAACCGGCTGGAGGAAACCGGGCTGGTGAGCATCGAGCAGGGCCGTGGCATGTTCGTGGCCGAACGCGCACTCGATTACGCGCTGGGCGCCCGCACGCGCTTCACCGAGAACCTGCGCACGCGGCAGAAGCAGCCCTCGCGTGAACTAGTCTTTGCCGAACAGATTGCCGCACCCGCCGACATTGCCCGCGCCATGGGCCTGCCGATCGGCGCCCGGCTGTGGCAACTGGAATTGCTGAACCGTGCCGATGACAAGAGCATCAGCATCAGCAGCCATTATGTGGCGCAGGAGCGTTTCCCCGATATGCCGGAACTGTTCCGCCGGGCCGGTTCGATCACCGGCGCGCTGCAGGCAGGCGGCGTTACCGACTATCGGCGCCGCTCCACCCGGGTGGCGGCAAAGCTGATTGCTTCCGGTGATGCGCGGCTGCTCGGCCTGCCGCGCACGCGGCCGATCCTGCTCAGCGAGACCGTGAACGTCGATGCCCAGGGCCGTGCAGTGGAATATGTCCGCTCACGCTTTGCCGCCGACCATGTCGTGCTCACCATCGAGCACGAATAGAATTTAGTGCGCGCGTGCTGACCGGCTCTGGCGATGCTCCAGCACGGCCTTGACCAGCAGGGTAAGCATGGCGATCACAGTTAATGTCGTCGCCGCCGCGAAAGCGCCAACGGCATTATAATCGTGATACAGCAACTCGACCTGCAGCGGCAGCGTGTTGGTTTCGCCACGCACATTGCCTGAAACCACCGAGACCGCGCCGAATTCGCCAATCGCCCGCGCGGTGCAGAGCACGGCGCCATAGAGCAAAGCCCAGCGGATGCTTGGCAACGTGACGCGCCGGAAGGTCTGCCAGCCGGTGGCGCCCAGCGTTGCCGCCGCCTCCTCCGGCTCGGTGCCCTGGGCCTGCATCAGCGGAATCAGTTCGCGCGCCACGAAGGGGCTGGTGACGAACAGCGTGACCAGGAAAATCGCCGGCAGCGCAAACATCAGCCGGATGCCATGATCTTCCAGGAAGCCGCCGAACAGCCCCTGCGCGCCATAGAGCAGCAGGTAGGTGACACCAGCAACAATCGGCGAGATCGAAAACGGAATTTCCAGCACCGTGAGCAGCAGCTTCTTGCCGGGGAACTCGAACTTGGCGATGGCCCAGGCGGCGGCAATGCCGAACAGGATATTCACCGGCACCACCACGATGGCGGTGAGGATGGTGAGGCCCATGGCATGGATGGTTTCCGGCGCCTGGATGCTGTGCAGGTAATAGTCGAAGCCCTTGGAGAAAGCCTGCTCGAAAATCACCAGAATTGGCGCCAGGATGAAACCGGCGGTGAGCAGCATGCCGGTTCCGATCAGGAACAGCGGCAGGCGGCCAAGTTTCTGTGTCTTGCGGTCACTCATGGCTTCAAGTCTTCTTCAGCGCACGCATCTGCCAGGCCTGCAGCAGGTTGGCCAGCAGCAGCATGACAAAAGCAGTGAGCAGGATCACAGTGGCAATCGCCGCCGCCGCCGGATAGTCGAATTCCTCCAGGCGGATGAAGATCAGCAGCGCGGCAATCTCAGTCTTCATCGGCAGGTTGCCGGCAATGAAGATGATGGCGCCGAATTCGCCCAGCGAACGCGCGAAAGCGAGCATGCAGCCGGTGAGGTAGGCCGGCAGGATCGCCGGCAGGATCACCTTGCGGAAGATGGTGAAGGGATAGGCGCCGAGCGTGCGCGCGGCTTCCTCGGCTTCCGGTGCCAGATCTTCCAGCACCGGCTGCAAGGTACGCACCACGAAGGGCGCCGAGGTGAAAGCCATGGCGATGGCAACGCCGGTGATGGTGTAGACCACCTTGAAGCCGGCAGGCTCCAGCACGCCGCCGAACCAGCCATTCTTGGCATAGAGCGCGGTGAGCGCGATGCCGGCCACGGCGGTGGGCAGCGCGAAGGGAATATCCATCAGCGCATCCAGCAGCCGGCGGCCCGGAAACTCATAACGCACCAGGATCCACGCCATCAGCAGGCCATAGATGGCATTGAACGCCGTAGCCAATGCAGCCGCGCCCAGCGTGAGCTGGAAGGAAGCCAGGGCGCGGGGCGAGGTGACGAGTTGCAGGAATCGCGCCGGACCGATCTCGGCGGATTTCAGCAGCAAGGCAGCCAGCGGCAACAGCACGATGACGGCGAGATAGAGCAATGTGGCGCCGAGCGTGAGCCCGAAACCAGGAAGCACATGCCGGGCCTTGGGCGGCCCGGCATGGCGGATGGTGAGTGACATATCTGAACCCGGCGCGGGGCGGCCCCGGCGTTAAGAGGAACGCTTAGCGGTTGACGAAGACCTGATCGAGGATGCCGCCTTCGGCGAAATGCACCTTGTTGGCCTGCTCCCAGCCACCGAACACCGCTTCGATGGTGACGAGGCGCAGGGCGGGGAATTGCGCCTTGTACTTCTCCAGCACCTTCGGATGATGCACGCGGTTATAGTTCTGCGCCAGGATTTCCTGACCAGCCTCGCTGTAGAGGAAATCCAGGTAGGCCTTGGCCACCGCCTGGGTACCCTTGCGCTCGGCCACCTTGTCGACCACCGCGACCGGGAATTCAGCCAGCAGGCTGACCGATGGCGTCACCAGCTCGAAGCCCTTGTCGCCATACTCGCGCTTGATGCCGTTGGTCTCGGCCTCGAAGGTGATCAGCACGTCGCCGATCTCGCGGTCGACGAAGGTGGTGGTGGAGCCGCGGCCGCCGGTATCGAACACCGGCACATTGCCGAGCAGGGTCTTCACGAAGGCATTTGCCTTCGCCACATCACCCTTGTTCTGCTCCAGCGCGAAAGCATAGGCAGCGAGATAGGTGTAGCGCGCATTGCCCGAGGTCTTCGGGTTCGGGAACACCGACTGCACATCCTTGCGCACCAGATCGGACCAGTCCTTCACATTCTTCGGATTGCCCTTGCGCACCAGGAAGGCCGGCAGCGAGTAATACGGCGAAGCATTGTTGGGGAAACGCTTCTGCCAGTCGGCAGCCACCAGCTTGCCGCGATCATGCAGGATCTGCACATCGAGCACCTGATTGAAGGTGACGACATCGGCCTGCAGGCCTTCCAGGATCGAGCGTGCCTGGCGCGAGGTGCCGGCATGGCTCTGCTTGATCTCGATGGTCTGGCCGGTCTTGGCCTTGTAGTCGGCGGCGAAAACCGGATTGATCTGCGCGAACAGCTCGCGCGCGATGTCGTAGGAGACATTCAGCAGTTCGACGGTCTGGGCCTGGGCGCCGCCAGACAGCAAGGCAAGCACGGCAGCGACGGAAAGAAGGCGCTTCATGGGAGGTAATCCTTTCTTATCACACTACTCGCCGGCCACGCCGCGCGCGGCGGCATAGGCGGCAGACTGATTGGCAGGATGCAGAGCGGGCGAAAATACGCGGCCTTCGCGGATATGCACCCGCACCGCATCGCCCTGGCGCAGGTTGCGCCGCCGCGCCTGCTCGCGCGGCAATTCGACTTCGAGATGCTTCGCCGCGCCCGGTAGAGCCACGTCATAGCGCAGCACCGGGCCGCTGGAGGTGACGGCCTGGATCCGCGCCGGCGCATCACTGGCCGGTTCGAGATCGATTTCCTGCAAACGGACGAAAAGCTGGATGGCGCCATCGCCGGCGGCGATGCGATCCAGCGAAGCGGTCTCGGCGCCTTCGACAACCACACGGCCATCGGCAATCTCGGCATCAATCTCGTTCACGCCACCGAGGAAGCGGGCAACGAAGGGGCTGGCCGGCTGCTCGTAGATCTCGTCCGGCGTGCCGACCTGCTCGATGCGGCCATCGCCCATCAGCACGATACGGTCGGCCAGTTCGAAAGCCTCTTCCTGATCATGCGTAACGAAGATGGTGGTCATGCCAAGCTGGTCATGCAGCTCGCGCAGCCAGCGGCGCAAATCCTTGCGCACCTTGGCATCCAGCGCGCCGAAGGGTTCATCCAGCAGCAGCATCTTGGGCCGGATGGCAAGCGCGCGGGCGAGTGCCACACGCTGACGCTGGCCGCCGGAAAGCTGTGCCGGGAAGCGGTCGCCGAGCGCGCCGATCTGCACCAGATTGAGCAGCTCATCGACGCGGCCCTTGATCTCGCCCTTGGCCGGGCGCTGCTCGCGCGGCAGCACATCGAGGCCGAAGGCGACATTGTCGCGCACCCGCATATGCTGGAACAGGGCATAGTTCTGGAACACGAAGCCGACATGGCGCTGCTGCGCGGTGAGCGACAGCCAGTCATTGCCATCAACCGCGACATGACCGGCATCAGGCCATTCCAGGCCAGCGAGGATGCGCAGCAGGGTGGTCTTGCCCGAGCCCGACGCGCCGAGCAGCGCGATCAGTTCGCCATCCTTGATGTCGAGGTCGATGCCGCGCAGCACCGGCGTGGCGCCGAAGCTCTTGGTGATGCCGTGAATACCGATGGCCATGATGGCAGAGACTCCTGATACCCCGGGGAACCGGTCCCGGAGCTTATTCCACAAAAAGTATGTGGCCACAATTTATTTTAACAATAGGATAGGCAAAATATTTTTAATTCACATAAATTATATGATATTAATACTCCGTATTTATATTACTTTTCCGACATAAACTCCTTTCTGATCGCCACGGTATGCTGGCCGATGGCAGGCACCGGACCCGCAATTTCTGCTAAATCAACCCAGCGTACCGGCCCCGCCACCAGGTCCACAGGCCCGGTCGGGGTATCGGCTGCGATGCGGCGGAGCTGGGGATGCCGGGCCAGGTCTTCCGGCGTATTGAGATTGCCATAGGCGACCCTGGCCTCGTTCAGCGCCGCCACTGCCTCGGCATGGCTCAGGCGCCCGAGCGCAGCCGCCACCAGGCCATCGCAGGCCGGGCGGTTGGCGACGCGGTCGGCATTGCTGCGGAAACGCGGATCCTCGATCAGCGCCGCATCCTGCAGCGGCCCGCGGCAGAGCGAAGCCCATTCGCGGTCATTCTGGATCGACAGGATCACCTGGCGGCCATCCCTTGTCGCGAAGGCGCCATAGGGGGCGATGGAGGGATGCGCCAGGCCGACGCGGCGCGGACTCTTGCCGCCATAGACGGTATGCATCAGCGGCACCGTCATCCAGTCGGCCAGGCTGTCGAACAGCGACACCTGGAGGCCGCTGCCCTGTCCCGTCTGGCCGCGCAGCAGCAGGGCCTGCAGGATACCGGCATGGGCATTCATGCCGCAGGCGATATCGGCGACCGACACGCCGACCCGGCCCGGTGCCTCCGGCGCGCCCGTGATCATGGCAAGACCGGACTCGCCCTGGATCAGCAGGTCGTAGGCCTTCATGTCGCGATAAGGGCCATCCTCGCCATAGCCGGAAATGTCGCAGGTGATCAGGCGCGGGTATTTCGCCCGCAATTCGGCCGAGCCAAAGCCAAGCCGCCCGGCAGCGCCCGGCGCCAGGTTCTGCACAAACACATCGGCCTTGGCAACCAGGCGGCCGAGCAGCGCGATGTCATCGGCCTGGCGCAGGTCAAGCACCAGGCTTTCCTTGCCCCTGTTGAGCCAGACGAAATACGAGCTTTCGCCATGCACCACATGATCATAGCCGCGCGCGAAATCGCCTTCCGGCCGCTCGATCTTGATCACGCGCGCACCGGCTTCCGCCAGCCGCATGGTGCAGAGCGGCGCCGCCACCGCCTGTTCCAGCGCAACCACCAGCAACCCTTCCAGCGGGCGCATGGTTAGAAACTCTTCGGCAGGCCGAGCACATGGGTCGCGACATGCGACAGGATCAGGTTGGTGGAAATCGGCGCCACCTGATACAGCCGCGTCTCGCGCCATTTGCGCTCGATATCGTATTCCTCGGCAAAGCCGAAGCCGCCATGGATCTGCAGGCAATGATCACCGGCGAACCAGGAAGCCTCGGAAGCCACCAGCTTGGCCATGTTGGCTTCCGTGCCGCAGGGCTCGCCATTGTCGAACAGGCGCGCCGCACGGTCGATGAACAGCATCGCACCCTCGGTCTGCACCTGGGCGCGGGCGATGGCGAACTGCACCGCCTGATTGCGCCCGATCGGCGCGCCGAACACCTCGCGCTCCTTGGCATAGGCACTGGCACGGTCGATGAAGAAACGGGCATCACCCAGACATTCCGCCGCAATCAGGATGCGCTCGGCATTCATGCCGTCGAGGATATACTTGAAGCCCTTGCCCTCCTGGCCGATCAGGTTCTCCACCGGCACTTCCAGATTCTCGAAAAACAGTTCCGTGGTGGCATGGTTGATCATGGTGCGGATCGGCCGGATGGTGAGGCCGTTGCCGCGCGCCTGGCGCAGATCGACCAGTAGCACGCTCATGCCGTCGGATGGCTTCGACACCTGCTCGCGCGGCGTGGTGCGCACCAGCAGCACCATCAGGTCGGAATGTTCGGTGCGCGAAATCCACACCTTCTGGCCGTTGACGATATACTTGTCGCCGCGCCGCTCGGCAAAGGTGCGGATGCGGGTGGTATCCGTGCCGCTGGTCGGTTCGGTGACGCCGAACGCCTGCAAACGAAGGCTGCCATCGGCAATGCCGGGCAGGTAGGCGCGCTTCTGGGCTTCCGTGCCATGCCGCAGCAACGTACCCATGGTGTACATCTGGGCATGGCAGGCGCCGCCATTGCTGCCCGAGCGATGGATTTCCTCCAGCACGGCGCAGGCCGCCTGCACGCCAAGACCGGAACCGCCATAGCTTTCCGGGATCAGGATCGAAAGAAAGCCGGCCTCGGTCAGCGCCCGCACGAATTCGGTGGGATAGGCGCGTTCGGCATCCAATTTGCGCCAATAGGCCCCGGGGAAATTGGCGCAGAGGCGGCGTACCGCCTCGCGGATATCGGCATGCTGTTCGGCCATGGCTTTCCACCCTTGAGAATCGCTGTCTGGGCGGTTTTCTAGGGCAGACACAGCCATAGCACAAATATATATTAAGTATGGTTGATATACTTCTGGAGCATGGATATGGAGCTGCGCGACCTGGAGCATTTCCGCCTTGTGCTGCAGACCGGCAATATCTCCAAGGCTGCCTTGCAGCTCGGCCTGGCGCAGCCCGCCCTGTCGCGGCAATTGAAGCAGCTTGAGGAAGAACTCGGTGTGGCGCTGCTCACCCGCCATAGCTGGGGTGTGCAGCCGACCGCCGCCGGCAGCCTGCTGGCCGAGCAGGCCGAACGCGTGCTGGCCGAAGCGCGGCGCACCCGCGATCTGGTGCAGGGTTTCCAGGCCGAACCCTCTGGCGCACTGACCCTGGCCGCGCCCACCTCGTTCAGCGCCGTGCTGTTCCCCGAAATCGCGCAGGCCATGCGGCAACGCTATCCGAAAGTGCGGCTGCATCTACGCGAAGGCTTCAGCGCCGTGATCCATGACTGGGCCTTGGGTGGCCAGGCTGATCTGGCGGTATTGTATGAAACCCGCGCCATGGGGCCGCTGGCCACCGAGCCCTTGCTTGAAGACAGCGTGGTGGCCCTGGGCCCGGCCGGGCATTTCGCCAGACGCGCCAGCCTCAAGGCGGCAGCACTGGCGGCTTTGCCGCTGATCCTGCCGGCCAAGCCGCACCGCCTGCGGCTGCTGGTGGATGAAATCTGCGCCGGCCAGGGCAGCGGCAAGCAGCAGCAGGGCGGCATGAATCTGGTCTATGAAGTGGACGCGCTGCCGGTGCTGATCGACATGGTGCGGCGCCGCCTGGGCTTCACCGTGCTGCCCTATTCCAGCGTACACGCTCTGCTGCGCGCCGGGGACCTGAGCTTCGCCACCTTGCAGGCGCCAGGCACTACGCGCCGCCTCTGCCTGGCACGGCCCGCCGAGCGCGCCCCGGCACCGGCCCTGCTGGCCCTGCGCCGCACCATCATCGATCTGGTGCAGAGCGGTGCGGAGGAACTGCGCTGGACGCCCCTGGCCCAGAACTGAACGCCCCAAGCTGAACACACCGGGCTGAACTCACCGAGCTGAACACGGTAGCTTGATTTGAATCAATGCCGCTGCCGCCTGGCCCCCTATTCTGCTGCCATGACCCATCTGGCCTTTCCTGCCACCGCCATGGGGCGGATCGAGACCGCGCTGGCCGCACCCGAGGCCGGGCTGTCGCCGCTCGACAGCCTGATTGGCCGCCGACTCGACCTGCAGGCGTTTTGCGCCGTTTTGAAATCGCCTCCCACCGGCGGGCCGGGCCTGGCCCGGGCCCTGGCGGCAGCGGCGGCGGCATATCTGGCCGAGGATTTCCTCTTTCTGGTCGCCGAGGAGGAAGATAATCTATTGCCGTTGCTGCAGCGCCGGTTGCTGCTTGGCGACGACATGGACGAACTGTTCCGCCAATTAAGCGACGAGCATAGTCAGGATCGGGCACAAGCCCTGGCTCTGGCAGCACAATGCCGGGACTTCGCCGCCGGCGGCGCCGGCGACTGGCCGGATCTCTGCGAGGCCCTGGGCCAGTTTGCCGAGCGGCAGCGCCGGCATCTGGTCTGGGAGGATGCGACAATTCTCCCTCTGGCGCGGGCGCGGCTTTCGGGCGACGATATGCAGAAGTGGCGCAGCCAGCTGCAA
The DNA here is from genome assembly GCF_965278975.1 of Ferrovibrio sp. GTDB lineage: Bacteria > Pseudomonadota > Alphaproteobacteria > Ferrovibrionales > Ferrovibrionaceae > Ferrovibrio. The sequence continues at coordinate 1,976,574 of NZ_OZ257126.1, read as the reverse complement.
ACGCGGCGAGCGCGACACGGGTAAACGAGGATTACGGTCCCATGGGTGAAATTCATGCCTTGCCGACGCGCCGCGGCACCACTAATCAGGCGGCAGCACAGGCCACGACCGTGGCTTGCCCGGAGCCGTGCAACAACTGCACCGCCCGCAGCCTCACCATCTGCGCACCGCTGACGATGGATGAACAGTCGCGCATGGCCGATCTAGCCACCCCGACCTGCCTGCGCCCGCATCAGGTGCTGTTCGGCGAGGGCGATGCTGCCGAGCATGTCTACAACATCACCAGCGGTTCGCTGTCGCTGTCAAAATCCATGGCCGATGGCCGGCGCCAGATCACCGGCTTCCTCGGCCCGGGCGACTTTGTCGGCCTCAACACCCGCGAAACCTATACGGTGAGCGCGGAAGCGCTGACTGAAACCCATGTCTGCCGTTTCCCGCGCTTAGGCTTCCGCAAGCTGATGGCAGCAATGCCGGTGCTGGAACACAAGCTGTTGGCTCTGGCGGAAAGCGAACTGGCGACAGCGCAGGAGCAGATCCTGCTGCTCGGTCGCAAGACCGCAATGGAACGCATCGCTTCCTTCCTGCTGCTGCAATCGGAACGTTGCCGTGCGCGCGGCATGGCGGCCAACCCGATCCCGCTGCCGATGACGCGGGCCGAAGTGGCCGACTATCTCGGCCTCACCATCGAGACGGTCAGCCGCTGCTTCACCAAGCTGCGCAAGCTTGAAGTGATCGGCCTGCTCGCCGCTGACCGGGTGGAGATCAAGCAGCCCGAGCGGCTGCGCCATCTTGCCGAAGCGGCTTGAGGTGCTTTAAGCCGCGAGGCGCTTGAGCGCGGCGCGGTATTCCTCGGCCAGACGGGCTACCAGTTCACCAGCACCGACGATCTGCTTCACCGCGCCGATACCCTGGCCGCAGCCCCAGATATCCTTCCACGCCTTGGTGGCAGAGCCGCCGAAATTCATCTTGCTCGGATCGGATTCCGGCAGCGCATCGGGATCGAGGCCAGCGGCCTTGATCGACGGCTTAAGGTAATTGCCATGCACGCCGGTGAACAGGTTGGAATAAACGATGTCGTCGGAATTGCTGTCGACGATCATCTGCTTGTAGCCTTCCGCCGCGCGCGCTTCATGGGTGGCGATGAAGGCCGAGCCGATATAGGCAAAGTCGGCGCCCATGGCGCGGGCAGCGGCGACCGCGCCGCCGCTGGCGATCGAGCCGCTCAGGGCCACCGGGCCATCGAACCATTCGCGGATTTCCTGCACCAGCGCGAACGGGCTTTTCACACCGGCATGACCGCCGGCACCAGCCGCCACGGCGACCAGGCCATCGGCACCCTTCTCGATCGCCTTGCGCGCGAAAGTATTGTTGATGATGTCGTGCAGCACCACGCCGCCATAGGCATGGATCGCGTCGTTCACATCGGTGCGGGCGCCGAGCGAGGTGATGATCACCGGCACCTTGTATTTCGCCACCATCTCCATGTCGTGATCCAGGCGGTCGTTGCTCTTGTGCACGATCTGATTGATCGCGAAGGGGGCAGCCGGGCGGTCGGGATTGTCGCGGTTATAGGCGGCGAGCGTCTCGGTGATCTCGGCCAGCCATTCATCAAGCTGCGCCGCCGGGCGGGCATTCAGCGCCGGCATCGAGCCGATCACACCCGCCTTGCATTGTGCGATCACCAGCTTCGGATTGCTGATGATGAACAGAGGGGCGGCGATGATCGGGAGCGGAGATTGCGCCAGGGCGCCAGGCAGCTTCGACACGAGTATTTCCCGGTTGTTGTGATTATGCGGCGGCCATGGTGCCGGGCGATTCTGGCCGGCGCAAGCACCGCCACCGCCTGACGCAGCGGCAGCCGGGGAAAATAAACCCGGCATATCAGTCCATTAAATTAGCGTCATGTTTCCGGCCCGCACCCTTGTCGGCTGGCTAGTTATTGATAATGATAGGCAATCCTATCAAAAGCTGGGAGTTTACGCTGTGACCAAGCCGCTAATCGCCGCCTTGCTGCTGGCGGTGGGCCTCTGCCTGCCGGGCACCACCCAGGCCCAGACTCAGCTGCCCGCCAATGCCAATGCCGTGCTGAGCCAGTATAGCGATATCGCCCAGGCGATGTATGGCGATGCGCTCAAGCAGGCCCGCCTGCTGCTCAAGAGCGTCGATGCCCTGGTGGCGAAACCATCGCAAGCCAACCTGACGGCGGCGCGCGAGGCCTGGGTGAAGGCGCGCGAACCCTACCAGCAGACCGAGGTCTACCGCTTCGGCAACAAGATCGTCGATGAATGGGAAGGCCGCGTGAATTCCTGGCCGCTGGATGAAGGCCTGATCGACTATGTCGATACCAGCCGCTACGGCGAAAGCTCGGATGCCAACCCCTGGTATGCCGCCAACATCATCGCCAACCCGAAGCTGACCATCGGCGGCAAGAAGGTGGATACGACACAGATCACCTGGCGCACGCTGCGCGGCCTGCAGGAAGCCGGCGGCGTGGAAGCCAATGTCGCCACCGGCTATCACGCCATCGAATTCCTGCTCTGGGGCCAGGATCTCAACGGCACCGGGCCCGGCGCCGGCAACCGGCCCTGGACCGATTACGCGCAAGGCGCTGCCTGCACCCATCCGCCCTGCTCGCGCCGTGCTGCTTACTTGCAGGTCGCCACGCGGCTGCTGGTGGATGACCTCGCCTGGATGGTGGCGCAATGGGGCAAGGAAGGCGAAGCCCGCAAGACACTGCTTAATGATCCCGCCACCGGCATTGCCAGCATCGCCACCGGTCTCGGCAGCCTGGCCTATGGCGAACTGGCCGGCGAGCGCATGAAGCTTGGCCTGCTGCTGCATGATCCTGAAGAGGAGCATGACTGCTTCTCCGACAACACCCACAATTCGCATTACAACAATGTGGTGGGTATGCAGGCGGTGTATCTCGGCCGCTATGGCATGCTGCAAGGCCCCGGCCTTTCCGCCCTGGTGGCGGCGAAAGCCCCGGCACTGGATGCCGAGATGCGTGCCAAGCTGGCAGCCAGCATGGCTGCCATGACGGCGCTGAAACAGCGCGCCGAAACCGTCGAGCATTACGACCAGATGCTGGCCGAAGGTAATACAGCCGGTGCGGCGGTGATTGAGGCAGCCATCGCCGCACTGATCGACCAGACCCGCACGCTGGAGCGCATCACCGCCGCCCTGCAACTCGGCAAGGTCAAGTTCGAGGGCTCCGACAGCCTCGATTCACCAGCGAAAGTCGGCAAGAAGTAATGCGGCCGATGCTGTCCTTGCTGCTGGTGGCGCTGCTGGCCGGCAGTGGTGCCATCGGCGTGGCAGCAGCCAATGATGCGGAGCGCGAGGACAAGCCCGGTGGCGCGGCCACCAGTCAGGGGCCACGTAACCGCTCGGCCTTCTCCAACCCCTCGGGCAATCTTTCCTTTGCGCGGCAGCTTGATTTCAAGCTCGGCGACGGCGTATTCCGCAAGCTCTGGGTGGCGGCGCCCTCCTCCACGCGCAGTTCCGATGGATTGGGACCGCTGTTCAATGCCCGCGCCTGCCAGGCCTGCCATCTGAAAGACGGCCGTGGCCGTCCGCCTGGCCCGGAGGAACAGCCTTCCTCGCTGCTTTTTGCCCTGGCGCGGCCCGATGGCTCGCCCGATCCGGTCTATGGCAAACAGTTACAGACTTTCGCCATCCAGGGCTTCGCCGCCGAAGCCAGCGTGCAGATCAGCCACAAGCCGCGCGTCATCACATTGGCCGATGGGTTGCGCGTCACCTTGCAGCAGCCGCAGTACGAACTGCGCGAACTGGCCTATGGCCCGATCGATCCGACCACCACATTGTCGCCGCGCATCGCGCCGCCGATGATCGGCGTCGGCTTGCTGGAGCTGATTCCAGAAGCGGACATCCTCGCCCGCGCCGATCCAGACGACAAGGATGGCGACGGCATCCGTGGCCGCGCCCATATGGTAGCGAGCCCGACCAATAATGGCCGGCAGATGCTCGGCCGCTTCGGCTGGAAGGCCAATACCGCCAGCATCGCCGACCAGAGCGCCACCGCCTTCCTCAACGATATGGGTCTTTCAACGCCGCTGTTCCGCGACGGCTTTGGTGACTGCACCGCGGCGCAATCAGCCTGCCGCGCCGCACCTGATGGCGCCGATGACGATGGTATGGAAGTGCCACAGAAACTCTTCGACCTCACGGTTTTCTATGCCCGCAATCTCGCCGTGCCGGCGCGCGAGGGCATCGGTGCACCGGCTGTGCGCCGGGGTCAGAAGCTGTTCAGTGATATCGGCTGCGCTGCCTGCCATGTGCCGCGCCAGGTTACCGGCGCCTCCGAGGAACTGCCCGAACTCGCCAACCAGGTGATCTGGCCCTATACCGACCTGCTGCTGCATGACATGGGCGATGAACTGGCCGATCCCGGCACCCCAGGCGATAGCAGGGATGGCCGGCTGTGGCGCACGCCGCCACTCTGGGGCCTCGGCCTCACCCGGCGGGTCAACGATCACGACTTCCTGCTGCATGACGGCCGCGCCGATGGCGTGCTGCAGGCGATCCTGTGGCATGGCGGCGAGGCGGCCAAAGCACGCGACCGGGTGATCGCGCTGCGCAAGGTTGATCGAGACGCCCTGCTCGCTTTCCTGGAGTCGCTCTGATGCGCTACTGGCTTGCCGCCCTGCTGCTATTCACCGCACCGGCCTATGCCGCGCCGGATTATGTGGCGATCAACCGCGCCGCCGTCACCGCGCATATCCTGCCGCGCCTGGATGCCCTGGAACAGGCAACGCAAGGCTTCGCCAATACTGCCACCAAAGGCTGCGACGATCTCGATGCCCTGCGCCAGGGCTGGCGCCGGGCCAATCTCGCCTGGCAGGATGTGCAGCATATCCGCTTCGGCCCGGTGCTGCTGTTCAATCGTCTGCAGCGCTTCGCCTACTGGCCGGATCCGCGCAACAGCGTGGCGCGGCAGATGGCCGAGCTTTTCGCCGCCGCCAAGTTGCCTGATTTCGGCATCGGCTCTATCGCGGTGCAGGGCTTGACCGCATTGGAACGCGAATTGTTCGATGCGGCGGAAGTGACCAAGCTGCGCGCCACGCCATTCCGCTGCCAATGGGTGCAAGCGGCAGCAATCAACCTTGCCGCCATGGCGCGCGACATCCGCGCCGATTGGGGCCCTGGGCGCAGCTATGCCGAGCAATTCATCGCCGCCAAGGGTAATCTGGTGGTCTATGCCGGACCGGATGAGGCGACGCAGGATATCTTCAAGGCACTGCACACCGCCATCGAACTGGTTGCCGACCACAAGCTGGCCCGCCCACTGGGTAAAACGCCGCGCGAGCAGAAGCCGATGGCAGCGGAATATTGGCGCAGCGGCCAATCCGGTGCCGCCATCGCCACCAATATTGCGGCTGCGCGCGATCTCTTCACCAAGGCTATCGTGCCGAATATGGCCGACAAGGCGCTGGCCGCCGAACTTGGCCGCCGCTTCGACGATCTGGCCCAGCGCACCCGCGGCCTCGATCTGGAAACCGCGCTGGCCAATACGGCGCAGCGCGCGGCATTGGATAAACTGCGCGCCGATGCTGGAGCATTGAAAACCATGCTGGCCGAAAAACTGGCTCCAGCACTGGATATCCCGGTGGGCTTCAATGCACTCGATGGTGATTAAATCCAGGAGGGTGATTGAACCGAGCCGGCGCGGCCTGCTGCTCGGCATTGCCACGCTGCCGCTCTTCGGCCGTGGCGCTCAGGCAAGCACCCCGCCGGCATTGCTCGCCTGCGGTGGCGATGCCGGCGGCCAGGCTGTATTCGGCCTGGATGCCGCAGGCAACACGCTATGGCGCCGCGCCCTGCCGGCGCGCGGCCATGGCATGACGGTCTCGCCAGATGGCAGCAATGTGGTGATTTCCGCGCGGCGGCCCGGGCAATGGCTACTGCGGCTCGACCTTGCGAGCGGCCACAGCGAAACCTGGCCCTGCGACGATCTCGCCTATGGCGGCCATGTCATCTATCTCGATGCCGGACGGCTGGCTGCCACCGCCAGCGATGGCGATGGCCAAGGCTGCATCGCGGTGCTGGATGCCCGGACCGGGCAACGCATCGCACTGTGGCCGACCGAAGGCGTCGATCCGCATGAATTGCTGCTGACCGATGGCGCCCTGGTGGTGGCGAATGGCGGCGATGTGCTGGAGGCATCCAATCTTGTGCGGCTCGATCCGCAAAGCGGCGTGATTCTCGCCCGCGCGGATGTGCCGGCAGCCTTGCAAAGCCTCAGCCTGCGCCATATGGCAGCATTGCCTGACGGCAGCGTGGCGGTGGTGGCACAGGATCGCGGTGCCGCCGATCCGGCGGTGCCGCTGCTGGCTTTCTGGCGTGGCGCTGATATCCGCTGGGCAACGCTGGGTGCCGAACAGGGCGGTATGCGCGGCTATTGCGGCGCCGTTGCAGCGCACGGCAACACTCTCTGCGTCACCTCACCGCTGGGTGCCCAGGCCCTGCTGCATCCCGATGGCGGCATGTTGCGCCTGCCCGATATCTGCGGCGTGGCGGCTTTAGGTAATGGCTTTGCACTCAGCGGCGGCCGTGGCGACCTGCTGCTACCCGATGGCAGCCGGCGTCAGCACGCCATCGCCTGGGACAATCACCTACGCGAGCTGGCCTAGCCGGCCAGGATGCGCCGCGCCTGCAGCAGATGCGGCACATCCACCATCTGGCCATCAAGCTGCGCCGCGCCGATGGCGCCATCTTTCAATACTTCCACCACACGACGCGCCCAGGTGATTTCGGCTTCGGTATAGCTGAAGGCGGCATTTATCACCGCCACCTGTGCGGGATGGATCGCCGCCTTGGCGCTGAAGCCATCGCGCCGCGCCCCAGTGGCTTCCGCCGCCAGGCCATCGGGATTGCGGATATCGGTGTAGACCGCATCGATCGGCACCACGCCAGCGGCGCGGGCAGCAAACAGGCAGAGATTGCGCGCCAACTGGAAGGGCGCGGTATAGCGGCCATCGGCATCCCGGTTGCCGCTGCTGCCGATGGCGGCGGCAAGGTCTTCCGCGCCCCAGAGCAGGCCGGCCAGGCGCGGATGCCTCCAGGATTGCGCCGCCAGTGACAATGTACCGGCGGCGGTTTCAGAGCAGATCGCAATGATGCGGGTACGCCCGGCATCCGCAGCCCCCTCCAGTGCGGTGAGCTGCTGCGACAGCCGCTCGACATCCTGCGGCCCTTCCGGCTTCGGCAGCATGATGCCATCCGGCCTTGCTGGCATGATGGCCGCGAGGTCATCCGCGCACCAGCCGCCATCCAGCGGATTGACGCGCACATAGAGCTTTTGCTCTGGCCGGCGCTGTTCTGACAATGCTGCCGCTACCGTGATGCGCGCCGCCGGTTTGGCATCCGGCGCCACCGAATCCTCAAGATCAAGGATCACCACATCGGCCTCGCCAGCCATCGCCTTGGCCATCATCTTGGCCGAAGCGCCAGGCGCGAAAAGCAACGAACGCATTGTTACGCCTGGGCCTGGTCCACGGGACGCTTGCGCATCAACGCCTGGCGTTCGCAACTTGCCACCATCTCGCCATGCTGGTTGAAGGTCTCATGGAACAGCGTGACGATGCCTTCCTTGGGCCGCGACTTGCTTTCGCGCTTGTTCAGCACCGTGGTGCGCACCCGCACTGTATCGCCCTGGAACAGCGGCTTGGGGAATTTCACATTAGTCATGCCGAGGTTGGCGAGCGTGGTGCAGAAGGTGGTGTCGTTCACCGACATGCCCACCATCAGGCCAAGCGTGAGTAGGCTGTTCACCAGCGGCTTTCCCCATTCCGACTTGGCGGAATAATGCGCATCGATATGCAGCGGCTGCGTATTCATGGTGAGCAGCGAGAACCACATATTATCGGCCTCGGTAATGGTACGGGTCCATTCGTGATTGAACACCATGCCATCCTTGAATTCCTCGAACCACAAACCGGCCATCAGCGTGTCTCCTCTTCTACTGCCAGGTCAATCTCGATCAATGTAGCGCCGGCCGGCACGATATCGCCGGCGGCATGGCGGATGCTCGCCACCACGCCAGCCTGCGGTGCCGACAGGGTATGCACCAGTTTCATCGCTTCCATCTGCGCCACGGCCATGCCGGCCTCGACGCGGTCGCCAACCGCGACATAGATTTGCGCCACCAGGCCATGCAGCGGTGCCGTGATGCGGTTGCCGTTGGCGGTATCCACTTCCTGCGCCCGTGGTGCCTCGCTTTTCAGCACGAGCTTCGCCTGGATCGCGAGGCCCTGGCGCGCAATCAACAGCTTTGCGCCCTCGCGGCGGCAAACCAATCGCTCCGTCGTGGCTTGCGGCGCGAATTCCAGCCAATCTGCGGCCGCGCTCACCGCGCCAAGCGTGATGCGCTCGCCGTCAATCACCGCCTCGGCGCCATCGCGGCCCTGATGCAGTTCGATTTCAGCGCTGCCGTATTCATCTTCAAGCAAGGCCGTGATCAGCGCCGGGCGTGCCGCCGCCGTGACACGCAGCGGCGCGCGTTGCAGCCACGGATTGGCCCAGCCATTCGGGCTCGGATGGAGCTGATGCGCTGCCGGGCTGACCCAGGCGGCAACAGCGGCGGCGCGCAGCAGCCGCAATTCCGCAGCAGCGGGCTGCCAGCCATCGGGATAGGATTGCGCGATGAAACGCGTGGTGGCGCGGCCTTCGGCAAACAAGGGCTGACGGATGGCATCGCGCAGGAAAAGCTGGTTAGTGGCCAGGCCCAGCAGGGTGAGGCCACGCAGGCCAGCCTCCAGCTTGTCGAGCGCGCTTTCGCGCGTGCGGCCATGGGCGATCAGCTTGGCCAGCATCGAGTCGTAATACAGCCCGACCTCGCTGCCATCGGCGATGCCATTATCAAACCGCAAGGCCGGCGGACCGGCGATATGGGCAATCCGGCCAGTCACCGACTGGAAACCAAGATCGGCGCGTTCAGCCGTAAGCCGTGCCTCGATGGCATGGCCATGAATACGGACCTGCTCCTGGGTCAGCGGCAGTTTCTCACCGGCGGCGGCGATAAGCTGCCAATGCACCAGATCGATGCCGGTGATGGCTTCCGTTACCGGATGCTCCACCTGCAGGCGGGTATTCATCTCCAGGAAATATGGCTGCTCGTCGCCGGCCTCCATGATGAATTCCACCGTGCCGGCGGAATCATAACCGATGGCCCGGCCGAGCTTCAGCGCCGCATCGAACAGCCGCTGGCGTGCCAGATCCGGCAGGTTCGGCGCCGGGGCTTCTTCCAGAATCTTCTGGTTGTTGCGCTGAACACTGCAATCACGCTCGAACAGATGCAGCAGGTTGCCGCAACGGTCGCCGATCAACTGCACTTCCAGATGGCGCGGATTGCGGATGTATTTTTCCAGCAGCACGCTGGCATCGCCAAAGGCTGACTGCGCTTCGCTGCGTGCCGCTTCCAGGGAAGCGGCAAAATCGGCCTCGCGTTCGACCAGCCGCATCCCGCGCCCGCCACCGCCAGCCGAGGCTTTGATCAGCACCGGGAAGCCGATCTTCTTTGCTTCGCCGAGCAGGGTTTTCACATCCTGGGCATCGCCATGATACCCGGGCACCGTTGGCACACCGGCGGCCTCGGCAATCCGCTTGGCCTCGATCTTCGAGCCCATCGCCGCCACGGCCTTGGGCGATGGCCCGATAAAGATCAGGCCGGCTTCCTCACAGGCGCGGGCAAAAGCGGCATTTTCTGAAAGGAAGCCATAGCCGGGATGAATCGCATCGGCTTCTAGCTGCTTCGCCGCCGCGATGATCGCCGGAATGCTGAGATAGCTTTCGCGGGCCGGCCCGGTACCGATACGGGCGGCGGCATCCGCCATGCGCACATGCGGCGCCTGTGCATCGGCATCGGAATAGACCGCGAGGCCACGCAGGCCGAGGCGCTGGCAGGTTTGCAGCACGCGCACGGCGATTTCGCCGCGATTGGCGACCAGAACGGAACGGATCGGACGGGGAGAATATGCAAACATGGCTCTTCCCCTCACATCCGATAGACCGGCCGATTGCCGGTATCGTGAGGCTGCATGGCACCGATGGCGAGGCAGAGGCCGAGCACGCCACGGGTATCCTGCGGCTCAATCAGGCCATCATCCCATAGCCGCGCCGTGCAGTAATAAGGATTGGACTGCTCATCGAACATCTGCCGCAGCTTGGCTTCATAGGCCGCCAGTTCCTGCTCGCTGGCCGGATTGCGCGAGATGCTGGAGCGGCGCAGATCCATCAGCACCGAACTGCCGACATCCGGACTCATGGTCCCGAGCCGGGCATTCGGCCACATGAACATGAAGCGCGGGCGGAAACCACGGCCACTCATGCCGTAATTTCCGGCGCCATAGGAACCGCCGGTGACCAGGGTGTAGCGCGGGACGCGGGCATTGGACACGGCATAGACCAGCTTGGCGGAATTCTTGGCGATACCGCCGCGCTCGGCTTCCGAACCGACCATGAAGCCAGTGATATTCTGCAGAAACAGCAGCGGGATCTGGCGCTGATCGCAGAGTTCGATGAAATGCGCGCCTTTCAATGCCGAATCCGAGAACAGCACGCCGTTATTGGCAATGATGCCGACCGGCAGGCCCTGGATATGGGCAAAGCCGCAGACCAGGGTGTTGCCATAGAGCGGCTTGAATTCATGGAATTCACTGCCATCCACCAGCCGCGCAATAACCTCGCGCTGATCGAACGGACGGGTCAGGTCGGCACCGACGATGCCGGGAATATCGGCGGCGTCATAGAGCGGTGCTTTTGCTGGCTGCACCACGGCATGGATGGTCTGCGCGCGCTTGAGCGCTGCAACGATATCGCGGGTCTTGGCGATGGCTTCCAGTTCATCGCGGGCGAAATGATCCGAGACACCGGAAATCGTGGAATGCATTTCCGCGCCGCCGAGGCTGTCGCGGTCGATGATCTCCTTGATCGCCGCCTTGACGATCTGCGGGCCGCCGAGATGCACGCTGCTGGTGCCCGCCACCATCACCACTTCATCAGACAAGGCCGGGATATAGGCACCGCCGGCCGTACATTCGCCGAACACGGCGGCAATCTGCGGGATGCCAGCAGCCGACATGCGGCATTGCCGGTAGAAGGCGCCGCCGAAATGGTCTTGATCGGGGAATACTTCATCGCCCTGCGACAGGTTTGCGCCGCCGCAATCGACCAGATAGACAATCGGCAGGCGGTTCTCGAAGGCGATATCCTGGGCGCGGATATGCTTCTTGATGGTTTCGCGGAAAAACGAACCGCCCTTGGTGGTGGCATCGTTGGCGATGATCATGCAGATGGTACCACGGATGCAGCCGATGCCGGTGACCAGACCGGCGGCAGGCACCTTGTTGTCGTAGAGGCCCCAGGCGGCGAGCGGCGAAAGCTCAAGAAACGGCGACATCGGATCGACCAGCAGGTCGATGCGGTCGCGCGCGATGATCTTGCCGCGCTCGCGATGGCGCGTCACCATCGCCTCGCCGCCACCGGCCAAAGCCCAGGCATAGCGTTCGCGGAGCGTGCCGAGCAGGCCATCATAGACGGCCTTGTTAGCCTTGAAGGCGGCGGAACCAGTATCAATCGCAGTGGGGAGGATGGCCATGGTGTGACCTATTCTTGTGCTGAAATCATGGGGAGGCATACCGCAGATCGCGCAACAGAGGCGCGTCGGCGGGCAGGGTATCGCTGGGGACGATTTCGATATGATCGAGCTGCAACCGCGTCAGGCTGGCGAAAGCCTGCCGCAGGGCCGGCGCCACGGCTGCCTCGCTCGCAGCATCGGCCAGGGCGATCTTCGCGGCGATGGCATCGCGATGGCCTTCGCGGCGCACTTCCACGGCAGCCCGCGCAATGCCGGCAACACGGCGCGGCAGGGCCTCGACATGGCTCGGATAGATGAAAATTTCACGCGCCTTCACCGCCTGGCCGACACGGCCCTGCAGGGCGCTGATCCGAGCTGTGCCGCCATCGGCGGCGATATCCGTGGCACAAGCAACATCGCCGGTGCCGAAGCGGATCATCGGCCAGCCGCGCGACAGGGTCGTCACCACGATCTCGCCGGCCTGACCTTGTGGTAGCGGCACACCGCTTTCCGGATCGCAGATCTGCACGAAGCGGTCCGGGTGAATGCTATAGCCATCCTTGCCCGCTTCCTCGTAGCCGATCAGGCCGAAATCGGCGGTGCCGTAGCAGGACCAGATCTTGATCGCGTAGGCTGCTTCCAGATGGCAGCGCCTAGCCGACCAGTCGCCGAATTCACCGCCCAGGAAGGCATGGCGCAGCGTCCAGGCGCCGGGCAGCTTATGGCCTTCGCTTTCCAGGCGCTCGATCAGGGTCTGGAAGAAAGCCGTGGAACCGAGGAAAGCCGTGACCGGCAGCTTGAGCAGCAGGCTGGCCTGCAATTCGCTGTTGCCGGTGCCACTCGGGATCACCCCGGCACCGACATGGCGCAGGCCCTGATCGAACAGCAGGCCGGCCGGCACCAGATGATAGGCCCAGCTGTTCAGCGCCAGGTCGCCCGGCCCGATGCCGGCGGCGCGGAACATATAGTCCATGCCATGGCCGGTCTCATCCGCCGCCAGTGACGGTTCGAAGATCGGCCCCGGCGATACATATATATGGGCGATCTCCTCGGGCCGGCAGGCAAGGTAGCCGGCGAAAGGCGGCTCGGCCTGCTGCGCCGCCATCAGCGCTTCCTTCTTCAACACCGGCAGGCGCGCCAGCGCAGCCGCATCCACGATATCAGCCGCCGCCATGCCAGCCTGCGCAAAGCGCCGACACAAAGCCGGTGCCAGAGCGCAAGCCTCGGCATAAACCTCGCGGATACGGTGGAAACGATCGGCCATGATCAGCCCAGCCAGCGCTTGCGGCGGCGATAATGCTTCACATCGCGGAAATTGCGCCGTTCCTCGCCAATCGAAAGCCCGAGATAGAATTCCTGCACATCCTGGTTCTGCTCGAGCTGGGCGCGCGTACCATGCAGCACGATGCGGCCACCATCCATCACATAGCCGTAATCGCATTGCTTGATCGCGGCGCGGGCATTCTGCTCCACCAGCAGCACGGTCATGCCCTCTTCGCGGTTGATCCGGCCGATCACCTCGAAAAGCTGCTCCACCAGCATCGGCGCCAAGCCCATGGAAGGTTCGTCCAGGATCAGCAGCTTCGGCGCCGCCATCAGGGCGCGGCCGATCAGCAGCATCTGCATCTCGCCGCCGGAGAGATAGCCGGCGGTACGGCCCAGCAGATCCGGCAGGCGCGGGAAATAGTGATACACGCGCTCAAGATCGCGCTTCACGGCGGCCAAGTCGCTGCGGCGATGCGCCCCGATGCGCAGATTCTGCTCGACCGTGAGGTGCTCCAGCACCTTGCGGCCTTCCAGCACCTGCACGATACCCTTGTCGAAAATCGAGATCGGGTCTCGGTTGGTGATACTTTCGCCGTTGAACAGGATTTCGCCGGCCGTCACCTCGCCCAGATCGGCATGCAGCAGGCCGGAAATTGCCCGCAGTGTGGTGGTCTTGCCGGCGCCATTGGAGCCAAGCAGAACCACCATCTTGCCGTCAGGCACTTCAAGATTGGCGCTGCGCAGCACCTGGATGACGCCACCATAGACGACATCAACATTGGTCAGGGTCAATCCCATGGCCGCGTCTCCCGGATGCTGCGCAACACCATTTTCATCTCACCACTTCTCGAAGGCCGGCACGGCCAGCCATTCCTCGGTCAGCGGCTGGATCTTGCCATCCACCACCACCTGGGCCTTGGCCTTGATGGCGCCGATCGGGAACGGAGCCGTGTCGTCGAAATCCAGCTCCGGCAGCACGCCGAGCAATTCCTGCTCGCTGAACTTGTTGGCCAGCAGGGCGTCATACATCGCCTGTCCGGTCACCTTGTCCTTGCCGACCTTGGCAACAGCCTTTTCCAGCACGCGGAGCGCCAAAAGGGCCTGGGCCGCCGATTGCGTGGTGATGATGCCCCACTGGCCGTTGCCGACCTTGTTGGCTTCATAGATATCGCGCAACGGCAGCTTCGGCTGATTGTCCGGCGTGAAGGAGAAAGCCGAATAGGAGCCGTTCATCTTCTTCAGGTCATAGCCCTTGGCCACTTCCGAGAGACCGTTATGGGTCGAATTGATGATCGGCACCTTGGCGTTCAGTTCTTCCAGGGCGGCCGCCGTGGCCGTGACCTGCGCGGTGGTGCCGCCGACCAGGATGACATCCGGCTTCTTTTCAAGCATGGCGCGGACATTGCTGGTCATCGATACCGGGCTGGCGGCAACCCATTGCGTATCCACCACCTCGAAGCGGTCTGGATAAGTGGCGGCGAGCTTTTCGACGCCCTTGACCTGATCGACGAAGCCAGCCGCCGTCTGGGTCGAGACCGCACCGATCTTCAACTTGCCGCCCTGCTTCTTCTGCAGGTAATCCAGCAGACCGGCGAATTCATGGCTGTAGGTCGGGCGGATCGAGAAATGCCAGCCCTGCGGCTTCCACACCATGCTGACCATGGCAGTGCCGATCAGCATCGGCACCTTGTCGTTCGGCAGACGGGTCATCAGCGTGGTGAGATCGGGCGAGCCGAAGCCGAGATGCATGATCGGCTGGTCGCGCGACAGGATGCTTGGCCAGGTGCGGGCGATCACGGCAGCGTCATAGCGCATGTCGTAGATCTTGATGTTGACCTTGACGCCAAGCTTGGTGCCGACTTCCTTGTTCCACCAGGCAGTGACGCTTTCGATGCCGGACATGGCATTCGGCATCACGTCGGCGAAGGGGCCGGAGAAATCGGCCGAGGCCGACATGGTGTATTCCGCCGCATAGGCGGGCAGTGAAACCGCGGCCAGCATTGCCGCAGCAGCAAAAGTGGTCCTGAACGCCATTGTTTCCTCCTGTTTTATTGAGAGGCCCGCGGCCCCCGTTCTAGTGCCGCGCTCACTGGCGTGGGAACGGCCATAGTTGGAACGCAGCCCGGAGCACCGACCAGCGATGCGCCAAGCCGCGCGGTTCGAAAATCAGCGCCAGCAGGATGCAGGCGCCGAGCACGATATTGGTGGTGGCGAATACGGCGCCGCCAACGGCATGGGACTGGCCGCGCATCACCATGGTGGCCACTTCATGCAGCCCTTCCTGGAACAGCGTGATGAACACCACGCCAAGGATGGCACCCACCGGGCTGTGCACGCCGCCGACGATCAGCATGCCGAGATACCAGACCGAGGCAAACAGCGTGAAACTTTCGATGGTGACGAATTGCAGGAACCACGCCGTGCAGGCGCCAGCGATTCCGGCGAACAGCGATCCGGCAAAGAAAGCCGTGATCTTGTAGCGCAGCACCGGAATTCCCATCACTTCCGCCGCCACGTCATTGTCGCGCACCGCCTTGAAGGCGCGGCCCAGGCGGCTGCGGTGCAGGTTGAACACCGCATAGCTCGACAGCAGTGTCAGAACCAGCGTGAAATAGTAGAACTGCTTCGGTGAGCCGATATTGTAACCGGCGATGCTGAGCGGCTGCACCGGCAGGCCGACCAGACCGCCCAGCCAATCCTGCGGCAGGCCAAGAATCACAATCGGGAACAGCACCTGGGCCGCGAGCGTGGTGAGCGCCAGGTAAAACCCTTTCACTCGCGCCGCCGGCAGCGCGAACAGCACACTGACCAGGCCGGTGATAATGGCGCTGAGCGGCAGCACGGCCCAGAACGGCAGGCCCAGGCTGCTGAGCTTGGCGGCAGCGAAGGCGCCGACACCGACGAAAGCCGATTGCGCGATATTGATCTGCCCGGCCATGCCAACGGTGACATGCAAGCCGTAGACGGCGATCAGTGTGATGAACATCTGTGTGCCGATGCCGACCATATAGGGGCCGGAAAGCAGCGGCAGGACCAGCAGGGCAAGCAGCAGGGCGGCAACCCCCAGCTTGGCACGCGCGGTCTTGAGGATCGCGGCTTCGCCGGTATAGGAGCTGAAATGAATCCCGGTCGGCAGCATGATCAGAGCCTCTCGATCTTCTTCCAGCCGAACAGACCCTGCGGACGGATCAGCAGCACGCCGATCATCACCGCGAAGGGCAGTACGTTGGAGGCAACGCCATTGGTAAGGGGGTCGAGATAGGTCATCGCCACGGCCTCGCCGACGCCGATCAGCACGCCGGCCAGTGGCGCCCCCCGGATCGATTCAAGGCCGCCGAGCAGAGCCACCGGCAATGCCTTGAAACCGATGGCTGCGACTTCCAGCGACACGATCCGGCCGGAGAGGAAGACGATGGCACCGAACGTGGCGACCACGGTGCCGAGGATCCAGGCAACCGCAATGGCACCGCGCACCGAGACACCGAGTGACAGGGCGGTATTGTGATCTTCCGCCACCGCCGCCAGACGCAGACCGCGCCGCGAGCGGGTGAAGAAAAGATGCAGGCCGATGGTGAGCAGCACCGTGAAGATGGCGCCGATCAGCAGCTTGGTGGTGACCACGAAGGGCCCAAGCTGCAAGGCGCCACCGGGCAGGAAAGCTGGAAACGGCCGCGTTTCCGCAGTCCACACAAGCTGCGCCGTGCCGCGCAGCATCACCAGCAAGGCAATGCTGGCCATGAAGATGGCGAAGGCCGGCTGGCCGATCAGTGGCCGGAACACGAAGCGTTCCAGCAGCAAGCCGAAGGCGATGCAGGCGCCGATGGTGATCAGCAGTCCAAGCCAGAGTGGCACATTAAAACCAATGGTCTTCATGCCGAGGGTGAAGGTCCACAGGAACAGTGCGCCGAAGACCAGCACTTCGCCCTGGGACAGGTTGACGATCTTCGAGGCGCGGTAGATCACCACGAAAGAGATCGCCACCAGGCCATAGACCAGGCCGACCAAGGTGCCGTCGATCAGCACCTGGAGGAATTTGATCATGGCATTGCCTCCACCACATTCACCGCCACCCGGGCGCGCAGACGGCTGACGCTGCCATCCTGATATTTGACCTGTATTTCGCTGTCGCAGTGACTGGCACCCTGATACAGCGACTCGATCAGGTTGTCGTAACGCTCATGAATTGCCTCGCGGCGCAGCTTGCGCGACCGCGTCAGTTCGGACTCGTCGGCATCCAGTTCCTTCGGCAACGTGGCGAAGCGTGTCACCCGCGCGCCCGGCGCCACCAGGCGATTGACGCCGGTGATGATCGCGGCGATCTCGGCGCGGATTTCCGGCAACTGGCTCAGTTCGGTGAAGGTGCCGTAGGCTAGGCCCTTCAGTTCGGCGAAGCGACCGGCAATTTCACTGTCGATATTCACCAGCGCGGTGACAAAATCGCGTTCGGCATCGCCGATCACGATGGCATCGCGGATCATCGACGCTGCGCGCAGGTGGTTCTCGATGAATTGCGGCGGATAGGCCTGGCCGCTGCGCAGGCGGCGCATGTCCTTCAGGCGGTCGAGGAAAATAAGCTGCCCGCGTTCATCCAGCCGCACGGCATCGCCGGTGGCAAAGCCACCCTCGACGCTGCCCAGTTCCTGGGTCGCGCCTTCATTCTTGAGATAGCCGGAGAAAGCCGGCAGACGCAGGCGAAGCTGATCCTGCTCATCCACCCAGGCTTCCATCGGCTCGGCGATGCTGGGATCAGAAGGCATCAGTTCGCCCATGGTCTCAGGCCGGTAATGCGCAGCCCGGCGATGCGCCGAAACCAGGCCCAGTTCAGTGGACCCATAGAGATTGCCCAGCGGCACGCCGAAAGCGTGGAAACGCATGAACAATTCCGCCGAAAGGCCGGAGCCGCCACTCAACACGCCGCGCACTTCCGAAAGGCCGAGCAAATCGCGCACGCCGCGCAGAATGAGCAGATCGGCCAGTGGCGCCAGCAGCAGTTTATCCAGCCAATTGCCCGTGCCCATGGCGCGCTTGCGCCCCTGCGCCACGCCCCAGGCAAACAGCGAGCGGCGCAGTGCGCCGGCATCCATCATGCGGGCCTCGACACTGGAGGCGAGCATTTCCCATTGCCGCGGGGTGAACATCAGGTAATGCGGCCCGGTTTCGCGCAGATCGCTCTGCACGGTTTCCGGCTTCTCGGCGTAATACAGTGTCATCGGCGCCAGCAGCGCCAGGCCGATGCCGAAATACTGCTCGGCGGCCCAGGCCGGCGAAATATACGAAAGGTAGCGAGCGCCCGTCTCAGTGCCGAGCGTGCCCATCAGACGGAAGGCGTTATCCAGGATGAAGGCATGTGACAGCATCGCGCCTTTCGGCCTGCCGGTGGTGCCCGACGTGTAGCAATAGACCGCCACATCGTCCTGCCGGCCGAGGTCGATCTCGGTATCGAGCCAGGCATCGTCGCGATGCGCGGCGCCGCGCTCCAGCAGGATATCCAGCGGATGCAACTGTTCCTGGCGATACTCCCACAGGCCACGGCCATCGATATGGAAAATGGCGCGGATCGCCGGAGCGCGCGGCAGGATGGCCAGAATCTTGTCGACCTGCTCCTGGTCCTCGCCCACCACCATGGCGGCTTCGGCATGCTCCAGCAGATAGCCGAGTTCATCCACGGAAGCATCGGGATAGGCGGAAACCGTGCGGGCACCGAGGCAATGGGCGGCAAGTTCGAGCAGGAACTGCTCTTCCATATTCTCCGAAACCAGCGCCAGCACTTCGCCGCGCTGCAAGCCGCTGCCGGCCAGGCCACGGGCATAAAGCCGCACGCGGCGGTTCACCTCAGCCCAATCATGCTGACGCCAGATGCCGGCACGCTTGCTGCGGATTGCCGGCTTGGCGGCGAATTCCCTGGCACGATCCCGCAGTAATTGCGGCAGGGTGCGGCCGGCGGCATTGCGGCTGTCGTTCACCGGGGTGGCGCGCAAACTCGGCATCGCTATTCCTTCCCCAGATAGGCGGCGATCACTGCCGGGTCGCGGCGCACTTCCGCCGGCGTACCGACGGCGATGACGCGGCCAAAATCGATCACCGTGATGGTGTCGGAAATATCCATCACCACTTCCATGTCATGCTCCACCAGCACGATGGGGATGGCGCGGGCATCGCGGATATCCAGGATGTAGCGGGCGAGATCGCCCTTCTCTTCCGGGTTCATGCCGGCCATCGGCTCATCCATGATCAGCACCTTGGGGTCGAGCGCGATAGCACGGCCAAGATCGACGCGCTTGCGCAGGCCGTAGCTCATGTCGCCGACCGGGGCATGGCGCAGTTCTTCGAGTTCCAGGAACTCGATGATCTCCTCGGCCTTGGCGGCGTAATCGGCTTCCTCGCGCGATACCCGGCCCCAGTAGAGCAGGGCATCGAGCAGGCCGGTGCGCATACGGTTATGAAACCCGGTGAGGATGTTTTCCCGCGCCGTCATGCTGGGATAGGTCTGGATACCCTGGAAGGTGCGGCCGATGCCGGCGGCGGCACGGCGGTTCGGCACCAGACCGGTGATATCCCGGCCCTGGAAATGCACCGCGCCGGTCTGCGGCCGGTAGAAACCGGACAGGCAGTTGAGCAGGCTCGATTTGCCGGCGCCGTTCGGGCCGATGATGGCGTGGATCTCGCGCGGACGGACACGGATCGAGACCTGCTTCAGCGCCTCGACGGCGCCAAAGCGCAGGTTCAGATCGCGCGCCTCGAGAACGAGGTCGCTATCTGCGAGGGCGGTAGACATCAGCCGAAACTGACATCCAGGCCGCATTCGCGGGCGATCAGCAATTTCTGAATCTGCGAGCTGCCATCGCCGATGGTGCAGACGCGGTTGTCGCGCATATAGCGCGATACCGGGCAATCATCCATGAAGCCCCAGCCGCCATGAATCTGCACTGCCAGGTTGGCGCATTTTGAACCGGCCTCGGTGGCATGGTACTTCGCCATCGAGAGGTCCATCAGATTGTGGTGGCCGTTATCGACACCCCAGGCGGCGCGGTAGGTGACGAGACGGGCCGAATCCACCAGCAGCGCCATTTCCGCCACCATGTCCTGGATCATCTGCAGCTTGCCGATCGGGCCGCCGAACGCCTGGCGCGTCTGGGCATACTTGATCGAGTGATCGAGGCAGGCCTGGGCCAGGCCAAGCGAACAGGTGGAAAGGAAAAGCCGGGCCGCCTGATAGCCCTTGTGCAGCACGAAGCGGCCCTTATGCGGCTGGCCGACAACGTAATCGCCGCTGAGTTCACAATCGCTGAAATAGAGCGGGCGGGTATCGGAGGAACGCCAGCCCATCTTGCGGTATTTCGGGCCGCGCGTGTAGCCGGGCGTATCGTTGGGCACCATGAACAGGGTGTAATTCTTGGTGGCGGCATCAGCCGGGCTGCTCACCGTCAGCAGCAGGGTGAACAGCGAAAGATCGGTGCCGGCATTGGTGATATAGGCTTTCTCGCCGTTGATCATCCAGCGGTTGCCGGACAGCTCGCGCGCACGGGTTTTGAAGCCCGCAGTATCGCTGCCTGCATCCGGCTCGGTGCCGGCAATGGCGCACATGCGCTGGCCGGTGACGATTTCGGGCAGCCACTTTTCCGCCTGCTCGCGGGTGCCGAAGCGCGCCAGCGTGAGACCGGTGGCCATGCTGACCATGGCCGAGACGGCCAGCGACTGATCCGCGCGCGCCACTTCCTCAAGCGCCAGAACCGCATCGAACACGCCAAGCCCCATGCCGCCGAGGTCTTCGGGGAACGGAATCGACATCACGCCAAGATCGCCAAGCTTCTTGAACAGGTCGGCGGGGAATTCCCCGGTGCGGTCCAGTTCCTCGGCCCGCGGCGCGATTTCCGCCTGGGCGAATTCCCTGACCTTGGCCTGCAGATTCTGCTGATCCTGCGTGAGTTCGAAATTCATCTAGTCGCCTCTTGTGCTCGCTAACGTGAAGGGAGTGAGAACCTGATGCAGCTCGGCCTGCAGGGCCGGCGCGGGATTGGCGGTGAAGGCGCGGAGCGCCAGCTCGACCAGGGCCTCGGAAGCCTGATCGGCGGTCCAGGGACCTTCGGGCGAATACCACTTGGTGACCCAGTGCACGGCACCCAGCAGCATGAACACCGCCATCTTCGGGTTCACCGGCAGGATGCTGCCATCGCGGATGCCTTCCTCGACCAGGTCGCGCATCTGCTTTTCGTACGCATCGCGTAGCGCGATGATCGGGCCGGCGGTGCCTTCGGCCAGCGCGTTCTCTTCCAGGATCAGCACGGGCACGCCCATGTCGCTGATCACGGTGCGCAGGTAGCCGGTCATGCCGATGCGGATTTTCTCAAGCCCGTTGCGGCCTTCGCGCATACCGATGGCGAGATGCTCATTGGCGATCTCCATCGCCTCTTCATGGCAGGCGCAGAGCAGGTCGTTCTTGTTGTTCACATAGCGGTAGAGGGCGGTCTTGGTGACACCCAGGCGCTCGGCGACATCGTCCAGCGTCGTGCCGTGGCTGCCGCGGCGGTTAAACACACGGGCGGCCTCGCGGATGATTGCTTTCCGCTTGATGTCGGTCTGCTCGGCGCGGCTCGGCACCGCATTAGCCCACTTGGTCATCTTTCCTCCGAACCAGGGTGAATAGCTGTCTAAAGCGCCATCTTGCCTGATTCGTCCCGATAGTTACATGTCGGAACTAAGAATGCAACACTAGAAACTTTAGTTACTGTATGTTCACATACACAAAATTAATCAGGAGGAAATCGATGCACGCGAATCAGAAAATGGCGAATAACCGGGATGAAACAGCCCTGCTCTGCGGTGGAACGGCAGGCATCGGCCTGGCCAGCGCGCGGGCGCTGCTGAGCGCCGGAACGAAAAAAATCATGCTGGTGGGCCGTAAGCCGGCACGCGGCACCGCCGCCCAGGCCGCCCTGGCGGCGGAATTCCCAGGTGCCGATATCCGATTCTTTGCCGCCGATCTCGGCCAGCCGGATGGCGCCGAGGCAGCAGTTCAGGCCTGCCTGGATGCTTTTGGGCGTATCGACACCCTGCTGAGCTGCGCCGGCGGCGACCCGATGCCGCGCCTGCTGCATGAAACGCCCCTGGCCGAGTTGCCTCGCATCATCGGCGGCACGTCCGCCAGCGTGCTGCTGCCGGTGCGCGCCGCCTTGCCGGCCATGATGGCGCAGCGTTCCGGCAACATCATCTGCATCGCTTCCGATGCGGCGAAGGTGGCGACCCCGGGCGAGGTCTGCATCGGCGCCGCCATGGCGGCAATCGTGATGTTCTGCCGCGCCCTGGCCATCGAGGCGAAACGCAGCGGAATCCGCGTCAATTGCCTTACGCCGAGCATCGTGCGCGATACGCCGCTCTATGATGCGCTGATGCAGGATGCCTTCGCCGGCAAGCTGTTTGCCAAGGCGGAGAACCTGGCCAAGCTGGGCGTGGTGGTGCCCGAAGATCTCGCCGCCCTGGTGTTATTCCTCTCCAGCCCGGCAGCGGCGCGGCTCACCGGCCAGACCATCAGCGTCAACGGCGGCATCTCGGCTGCCTGACGAGAGTGCGTCCCGCCGCCTCGCTCATTGCGTGCGTGGTGGCGGGAGGCACAATTGTGGACACACATGGGTCGGTTTTAAAAAAAGAAGTATACATTTCTGCTTTTATGTAGCTACGATGTATTACACATCGTGGCCGAGGCGTTGCAGGCGCCATGGCCGCCCAAGGGCGGCGAAATCGGGACCACGGGGCGTTTGGGCGCTATTCCCAACCGGCAGAGGGGACCGACATGTTTCGCAAGATTGACCGCAGGCAGTTTCTCACCGGCTCGACGGCGATTGCCGCCGCGGGCCTGTTCCCGACGCCGTATCTGATGGCGCAGACCAATTTCTTCGAGCCGACCCGTGTGCGCACTACCCATGCGCCCTATGTCTCCGCCGGCCCGTATTTCATTGCCCAGGCCAAGGGCTACTTCAAGAAAGTGGGCCTGGACGTCACCTCCACCAGCTTCATCGACCAGGCGCAGGCGATGCCTGGCCTGGCGGCGGGCGAGTTCGACATCACCGGCGCCACGATCAGCGCCGGCCTGTTCAACCTGATGGCCAAGGGCACGCCAGTGCGCCTGATCATGGAAGGCGGCCGCGAAAGCCCCGGCATGGGCTCGAACGCCATCCTGGTGAGCAACGAGACCTATGCTGCCGGCTTCACCAATCTGGCCGGCTACAAATTCGCCAAGGGCCGTAATTTTGGCGTCTCGACGCGCGGCGCGGTGGCGCAGTATCTGCACTATACCGGCCTGGAGCGCGCCGGCCTGACGCCGGATGACGTGAGCTGGCAATGGGGCCTCGACACCCGCAACAGCCTGGCGCTGATGCCGGCCGAGCGCGTGCATGTGATCAACATCCCGCTGCCCGGCGCCTATGCGGCGCAGAAGCGCGGCGTTGGCAAGGTGGTGACCTGGAGCGACGAGATCGTGCCGAATTTCGTGCTCGCCTGCCGCGCCGCCAGCCAGAAATTCCTCGCCGAGCGTTATTCGGCGGTGGTGCGCTTCATCATGGCGATCCTTCATGCCAATGCCGAGTTCAACGCAGCGGCGCAGAACGGCAACCCGGAAGTGCTGAAGATCATCGCCGAAGGCACCGGCCTGGAGCCGGAAGTGATCGACGAATGCCGCCCGCGCTGGACGCAGATGACGCCGGACGGCCTGCCGAACATCCAGTCGATCATGACGCAGCAGATGTTCTGGAAGGACAAGACCGACCTGCTGGCGCGCACCGTGCCGGAGGATGGCCTGTTCGATCTCGGCGCCGTGCGCGAAGCCAAGAAACGGCTGGAAGACAAGAACCCGTTCATCTGAGGCCGCTTCGCTCAATCCAGGGCGCGTAGTTCCAGTCAGTACAGGATGCGGGATGCTGCAGGCGATTGAAGTTTCGGGTCTGACCCATCGGTGGCTGAGCAAGACACGGCCACCGACCCTGGCCCTGAGCAATGTCGATTGCCGCTTTCCGGCCGGCAAGGTCACGGCCATCGTCGGCCCCAGCGGCTGCGGCAAATCCACCCTGCTGCTGATGCTGCGCGGCTTGCTCAGCCCGAGCCAGGGCAAGATCAGCTTTGCCTATCAATCGGCGCAGGGCACCACCTACGGCCCGGCGCCGCAGATGGCAACCGTGTGGCAGGCCTTCAACCTGCTGCCCTGGCGCACCGTGATCGACAATGTCGCCTTCGGCCTCGAACTGGGCGGCATGAGCAAAGCAGAGCGGTATCGCCGCGCGGCGGAAGCGATCAAGTCGGTGGAGCTTTCCGGCTTTGAGAATCATTTCCCGAGCCAGCTTTCCGGCGGCATGAAGCAGCGCGTCGGCCTGGCGCGCGGCCTGGTGCAGGCGCCGGATGTGCTGCTGCTGGACGAACCTTTCGGCGCTCTGGACGCGCAGACCCGGCTTTACCTGCAGGAGCAGCTCGCCACTGTGGTGGAGCAGAGCCGCAAGACGGTGATCCTGGTCACCCATAGCATCGAGGAAGCGGTATTCCTGGCCGATAAGGTGCTGGTGATGACCGCGCGGCCCGGCCGCATCGCCGCCGATATCGATATCGACCTGCCGCGCCCGCGCAGCATGGAAACGCAGAATAACCCGGCCTTCGGCAAGTATTTCTCCGATATCTACGGCCTGCTGCGCGATGAAGTGAAGAAATCCATGCTGGCGGATGCGTAAGCCATGACCCAGAAGCCGGATTCCACTCAAAAGCCTGATCAGACTCCGAAAGACGACGAAGCCGCCTTTGCCGATCTGCGGCTGAAGGACGAATACCGCCATTACGGCCCGATCGCGCTGATCCTGGCCCTGGTGGCCTGGGAAGTCTTTGTCGACGTTTCGAAGATTCCCGAACTCTTCCTGCCGGCGCCATCCATGGTGGTGGTGACGCTGTACAAGCTGTTCGTCGACAAGGGGCTGCTCTACGACCTCTATGTCACGCTCTACCGCATCTTCGGCGGCTTCTTCCTTGCCAGCTTCGTCGGCGTGGGCCTGGGCATCCTGATGGGCACGTCGAAGCGGGCGAATGCGATTCTCGATCCCTTCGTGGCTGCGATCTATCCGCTGCCGAAAATCTCGCTGGTACCGCTGCTGATCATCTGGCTGGGCAGCGGCGATGCCTTCCAGATCGTGCTGAGCGCCTTGGGCTGTGTCTTCCCGATCCTGGTCAACACCATTCTCGGCGTGCGGCAATGCGATGAAGGCCTGGTGCTGGCGGCGCGCGATCTCGGCGCCACGCATAGCCAGATCCTGCGCAAGGTGGTGCTGCCTGCCGCCATTCCCAGCATTTTCAGCGGCCTGCGCCTGGCGCTCGGCATCGCCATCATCCTGGTGGTGGCGGCCGAAATGCAGACGGCGCGTTACGGCCTCGGCGCCAAACTCAATCTTGCCGGCCAGATTCTTGAGACCGGCCAGGTATTCGCCATTCTGCTGCTGCTGGCGATCCTGGGCATCCTGCTTACCAAGGCACAGCAGGCGCTGGACCGGCTGTTGGGCCGCTGGCGCGCACAGTAATTACAGACAACAGGACGGGTTCGACATGAAGCGCACGCTGGTGAAATGTGGTTGGCTGGTGAGTTGCGATCCCAAGATCGGCGATCTCATCAATGCTGAACTGCTGCTGGAAGGCGACAAGATCGTCGCCGTGGGCAAGAACCTGAACGCCCAGGCCGATACGGTGATCGAAGCCAGCGACATGATCGTGATGCCGGGCCTGATCAACGCCCATATCCATGTCTGGCAATGCGGCATGCGCGGCATCGGCTCGGAATGGATGAGCGCCGATTACCACGGCAACATGCATGGCAATATCGCCACCCGCTACAAGCCGGACGACAACTACGTCGCCAATGTGGTTGGCGGCCTGACCCAGATCGATGGTGGTGTTACCACCGTGCTCGACTGGTGCCATAACCTGACCTCGCTGGAGCATGCCGAACGCTCCATCGACGGCCTGGAGGAAACCGGCCTTCGCGCCGTATTCGCCCATGGCACCGCCAAGCCGCCAACACCGCCCGGCGGCCTGCCCTATACCCATATCGCGCATCCGCGCGACCGCGTGAAAGCGCTGCGTGAAGGCCGGCTTTCCAGCGACGATGCCCGCATCACCATGGCGATGGCGATCCTGGGGCCGCATTACTCGGTGGCCGAAGTCGTGGAGCAGGATGTGCGGCTGGCCAAGGAATTCGGCCTGCTGGCGACATCCCATGCCACGCGGCGCCATGCCGATTGCGTGACGCCGAAGGGCTATCTGCAATTGGCCAAGGCCGGCCTGCTTGGGCCTGACCACAATATCGTGCATGCCAATTATTTCGAGGATGATGAGCTCAAGGCGGTGATCGATTGCGGCGCTTCCATCACCGCCACGGTGCTGGTGGAACTGCATGGCCATGCCGCCGATCCGCTGACCGGCCGGGTGCGCGCCATGGGCGGCATGCCGTCGCTTGGTATCGATGTCGAACCTATCGTCACCGCTGAATTCTTCCGCGAGATGCAGGCCGCGCTGCTGTACCTGCGCAATGCTGAGCATCGCGCCTATGCCGCTGCCGGCAAGCCGCCCTCGCAGGTGATTCCGGTGCGCTCGCGCGAGGCACTGGAATGGGCCACCATCGGCGGCGCCCGCGCCCTGATGCTGGAAGACAAGATCGGCTCGCTCACGCCGGGCAAGAAAGCCGACGTTGTGATGCTACGCTCTACCGACCTCAACCTGTTCCCGGTGCATGATCCGGTCTTTTCCATCGTCGAGCAGGCCCATGCCGGCAATGTCGATACCGTGATCATCGATGGTGTGATCCGCAAGCAGGGTGGCCAGCTTGCCTATGGCGCCGAGGCGCTGCGGCGCAAGAAGACCGAGCTGCTGGCTTCCGCCGAGCGCATCATGCGCGAAGCCAAGTTCACCCTGAAGGCTGCCTGACACACAGCACCTCACAAGACGAGGCATGACATGACCCGCACCCTGATCAAATGCGGCTGGCTGGTTTCAGTGGACCCCGGCATCGGCGTACTCACCGATGCCGAAATGCTGATCCAGGATGACCGCATCGCCGCCATCGGCAACCGGCTCGGCGCCCAGGCCGATGTGGTGATCGACGCCAGCGACATGATCGTGATGCCGGGCCTGATCAATGCCCATATGCATACCTGGCAGGCCGGCCTGCGCGCCATCGGCTGCGAATGGGTGCATCTGGACTATTTCAAGTATCTGCATGGCCATATGGCGACGCTGTATGGGCCGGAAGACAACTACCTCGGCAACCTGATCGGGGCGCTGAACCAGATCAATTGCGGCGTCACCTCGCTGTTCGATTACTGCCATAACATCACCTCGCTGGAGCAGGCCGAGCGTTCCATCGATGCGCTGGAGGAAAGTGGCATCCGCGCCCTGTTCGGGCTGGGCAACGGCAAGCTGCGGCCTGAGGAGGAAGCCAAGAACCCGTTCGAGAAGCGGCCGCATCCGCGCCAGCGCATCGATCACCTGCGCAAAGGCCGCATGGCCAGCAACGACCAGCGCGTCACCATGGCACTGGCGATCTCAGGCCCGCATTGGGGCGATTACGATACCGCCGTGTCGAACCTGGAACTGGCCAAGGAATATGGCCTGCTGTCTTCCTCGCACGCCACCAAGCGGAAGAAATTCTGCGTCGTGCCTGATGGCTATATCCGCCTGGCGAAAGCTGGCTATCTCGGCCCGCACCACAATATCGTGCATGGCAACTATCTCGAGGACGACGAACTGAAGCTGCTCGTGGATTGCGGTGTTTCCTTCACCGCAACGGTGCAGACCGAATTGCGCGGCTACGCCGCCGATCCGCTGCCCGGCCGCCTGCGCGCGCTCGGCTCCCTGCCCTCGCTCGGTGTCGATGTCGAGCCGCGCGTCTCGGGCGAGATGTTCCGCGAGATGCAGATCGCGCTGCTGCATGCCCTGTCCATCGCCCAGCGCAACAATGAATATGAAGGCGCCAAGCCGTTCGACCGCGTGCCGATCCGCAGCATGGAAGCCCTGGAATGGGCCACCATCGGCGGCGCCCGCGCCATGGGTCTGGAACAGGTGACCGGTTCTCTCACGCCCGGCAAGAAGGCCGATATCGTGATGCTGCGCGCCAACGACCTGAATCTGTTCCCGGTGCATGACCCGGTCTACAGCATTGTCGAGCAGGCCAATGCCGGCAATGTCGATACCGTGATCGTGGATGGCGCCATCCTCAAGCGCGGCGGCGCCCTGCTCTTCCCGGCCGATCTGCTGCGCAAGCGCATGCAGCAGATGTCTGAATCCGTGGCACGGCTGATGAATGAAGCCAATTACAAAGTAGCGCGGGCGAGCTAAGCCACCACGACGGCCTTGGCCCTGGTGACGCGGCGGCGCTTCGGCGCTTCCACCGGCATGTCCTCAGCCAGACTGCGCTGTGCCAGGGCACGGGCGGCGGTGTTCTTCACCGCCAGGATATGGGCACGCATCAGGTCTTCCGCCTTCTTCGGCTCACGGCAGAGGATCGCCTCGAAGATGGCATGATGATCCATATGGCGCATGCGCACCCGTTCGAGGCCGAAGCCGACCACGTTATGCGCCGAGGTATGCGGCACGCGCTGGAACAGCCGCACCACATCGACCACCACGCGCGAATTCGCCGCTTCATGAATGGCGCGGTGGAACCGCTTGTTCGCCTCGGTATAGACCGAACGCAAGGTCTGGGTATCGATGCCATGGCGGTTCAGCGCATTATCGACCAGACCCAGCGCCTGCTCGATTTCCGTCTGCTGCGCCGGAGTCAGGCCGCGCTCCGCCGCCAGCCGTGCCGCCAGTCCCTCCGCCAGTGCCCGCATCTCGTAGGTATCGGTGATTTCGGAAAGCGTGTAGGCGCGCACCGAATAGCCGCGATTCGGGGTGTAATCCAGCAGCCCCTCACCGGCCAACGTCTGCAACGCGGCGCGGATCGGCGTGCGCGAAACCTTGAACTGGCGGCAGAGATCCAACTCGAACAGCCGCGAGTCCGGCGCGATGCGGCCATCGAGCAGGGCCGCGCGCAGCAGGTCTGTGACGGTCTGCGACCGCGGCCCGTCATTGGCCTCAAGCCTCGCGCCCAGGACAACCTCCATCGGAAACGTATACAAACGGCAGATTTTGTGCGGCGAAACACCGTTCGACCACACCAGCGATCCATTCTAGCTGAGAACCTGGATAATTGTATTATCTTATGCAGCAAATAATACGAAATGTATTCATTGTTGCTTTAAGGCGACAGATATCGTCCTGCCTCGGCACGGGGGCAGGCTGGGCCAGACCGGCTTTCCAGGAACCTAATCCAGTGTGGCCGGCAGCGCGTTCTTGAGTTCGCGTTTCATCACCTTGCCCAGTGCATTGCGCGGGAACTCATCCATCAGCACCACCTTGGCGATGCGCTGGGTCTTGGCCAACCGCTCATTCGCCCAAGCCGCAATCGCCGGCGCCTCTGCCTTGGCAGCATGGCGCGGGATGATGAAGGCGACCGGCGTTTCACCCCAGAGCGGATGCGGCGCACCGATCACCGTGGCCTCCAGAACCTCGGGGCATTGCTGCAGGATGGCCTCGATATCCGAGGGAAAGACGTTGAAGCCGCCAGAAATGATCATGTCCTTCTTGCGGTCGACCACATAGAGATAGCCATCCTCATCCATGCGGCCGATATCGCCGGTGCGGATGAACTCACGGCCATGCTCATCGCGCCAGGTGGCGGCCTCGGTCTGCTCCGGGTTGTTGTGGTAGCCGCGCATCATCCAGCCGCCATAGAAGGCGATCTCGCCCGGCTCGTTGCGCGCCACCTCTCTATCGTCGCCGCCAAGGATGCGGGTATCGAAGCCTGGCGTGGGGCGGCCGACCGAGGCCATGCGCTGCTGCAATTCCTCCGGCGTGATGATGGTGGCGCCGCCTTCCGAGCAGCCATAAAGCTCATGCAGGCAGGGGCCGAAGGCAGCGAATACCTGACGCTTCACCTCCACGCTCATGTTGGAACCGGCGGTGAGGCACATGCGCAGGCTTGAAAGATCGAAATCGCGGAAGCGCGGCTCAGCCATCAGGCGGATGAACTGGGTCGGCACCATGAAAGCATGAGTGATGCGATGCTGCTGCATCAGTTCCAGGCAGGATGACGGCGTGAAGGCCGGCATGATCACGATCTCGCCGCCGGTGAGCAGGGCAGGCCAGAGTGTGATCCAGGTGCCGTTGGAATAGATCGGCGTGGTCAGCAGGCTGCGCGAGGTCGGGCCGAACTTCATCGCGATGGCATAGGTCATGCCCATATGGGCGCGGGCGCGATGGGAATAGACCACGCCCTTGGGCAGGCCGGTGGTGCCGGATGAATAGCTGATATTCATCAGGTCATCCAGATTAAGCGCGATACCCGGCTCCTCGCACGCGGTGTTGCTGAGCAGATCGCGGATCGAGCGGCAGCCGTCCTCGCCCTGGCTGGAGAATATCCCGCCCTTGCCGACATGGGTCAGCGTACCGCGAATGGCGGTTATCACATCGATGAAGCCGGCATCGGTGAACAGGAAGCGGCTGTCGGAATCATTCGCCAGGGTGGCAATCTGCTCCGGGGCCAGCAGCGTGCTGATCGGCACCACGCAGGCACCGTATTTCATCGCGCCGCAAAGCAGCACCAGATACTCGATGGTATTCGACATCACGAAGGCGATGCGCTCGCCCCGCTGCACGCCCAGGCCGGCCAGGGCATGGCAGACCTGATTCATGCGGGCGCCGAATTCGCCCCAGGTGATGCTCTCGGCACCGCAGGTAATCGCGGTTTTGCGCGGTGCCGTACGGGCATGATAGGTCCACATATCGGGCAGTGTGTTCTGCGGGATGTTCAGCATGGTGCATCCTTGAGCGGCAATGAGGCGCGGGCAGCCTCTGCCGCCCGCGCCGGAATGATCGATACAGAAGTTACTCGGCCACCTTCCATTTGCCCTGTTCATGCCGCAGCATGATCAGGGGCTTCGACTCGACACTCAAACCGCCGTGATTATCCGGCGTGAAACGGAACTGGCCATTGGCGCCGGTAACCTGCACTTTCTCGATGGCATCGCGCAGATTATCCCGCGTCACCTTGCCGCTGATCTGCTTCACCGCCTGCTCCAGGATCAGTGCGGCATCAAAGCTATGCTGGGCGAAATTCTCCGGCGCCTCGCCGTATTTCGCCTTGTAGTTCTTGTACAGGCGGTCGACCACTGGCTTGGACGGATCGCTATCCGGCAGGCTATCGGGCACCAGCAGGCGGAAGGATGAGATATAAACGCCCTCGGCTGCCGGACCGAGATTAGCCACCAACTGGTTCGAGGCACCGCCATAGCCGACAATGATCGGCGCCTTGAAGCCTACTGCATGGGCGTTCTTCAGGATCACCGACGGACCCGGCAGGGCGCTCCATACCATCACCGCATCCGGCGCCTTCTGCTGCACGCGCAGCACCTGGGCGGTGATATCCAGATCCTGGCGATTGAATTCCTCCATCGCCACCACATCAATGCCGAAATTGCCGGCGATTGCCTTGAGGATACGTGCGCCCGACTGGCCATAGCCATCCGCCGCGCTCATCATGGCGAGCTTCTTCATGCCCTTGGTCTTGGCGTAGTTCAGCACATGGGAGATTGCCACGCGGTCGACCGGCACCGAGTTGAACACATATTTCAGCGGTGGTGTGACAATGGCCTCGGTGCCGCCATGGGCGATCATCGGTGTGGCCAGTTCATTGGCAATCGGGATTGCCGCCAGGCTTTCGCCGGAACTGGAAGGGCCGAACACCACATCCACCTTGTCGGATTCGACCAGGCGGCGGAGTTGCTGCACCGTCTTGGAGGAATTGCCCTCGGTGTCGTAGACGATCACCTTGACTTCACGGCCACCAAGGCCGCCGGCCTTGTTCCATTCCTCGACGATCATGCGCAATGCACGATCCTCAGGGATTCCCAGAAATGACGCCGAGCCGGTCATCGGATAGATGGCACCGATGGTAATCGGCTGCGCCTGAGCTACCGTACTGAAAAGCGTGCCGCCACCCCACAGGGCAGCCGCCACGGTCAGGGCTTTCAGCCCGTGCATCAGTTTCTTCATGGTCGTTTCCTCCTCGCTGTTGTGTGCCCTCGGCATTATTGCCGGGGCTTTTTTAGGGCCAGGCACCGCCTGACCCGAATGGCATGGCTGACCCGAACGGCATGGCAAACGCCGCCGCTGCCCACAGGCAGCAGCGCCACGCGCCATGTTGATCACATGATAAACGGCTGTTTGTTTTTATAACGGGCAGAACAAGGCGGCTATGCACCCCGTTCCGCATGGCGGGTCAGGCCGCCAGGTATCCGCCATCCACGGGCAGGATCGCACCTGTCACATAGGATGCGGCGGGTGAGCAGAGGAAAAGCGCGGGGCCGATCAGTTCTTCGGCCTCGCCATAGCGGCGCATCGGCACATGGGCCAGCAAGGCACCGAGCTTGGCCGGATCGCCCCGCGTCGCCTCGGTCATCGGCGTAGCGATAACGCCGGGCGCGATGGCATTCACACGAATGCCATTCTCGGCGAATTCATAGGCCATCGCCTTGGTCATCTGCGCCACGCCGCCCTTGGAAGCGGTATAGGCAACCGAATTCGGCGTCGCGACGAAGGACTGGATCGAGCCGACATTGAGGATGCAGCCACGCTGCTGCTTCAACTGCGCCAGGAAGGCGATGCACATGTTGAAGGCGCCGCCGAGATTGACCGACAGGGTCTGCTGCCAGGTGGCAAGCGGATCAATCTCTTCGAGACGGCCCCGCAGCAGAATACCGGCATTGTTCACCAGCACATCGGCGGCACCGAGATCAGCAGCCACCTTCGCCGCTATTACAGCACAAGCCGCCGCATCAGCCACATCGGCCTGATAGGCCCTGGCCTTGCCATCCTCAGCAATAATGCCGGAGGCAACAGTCTCAGCATTGGCCAGGTTCCGGTCAACCACGGCCACAGCCGCGCCGGCGGCGGCAAAGCCACGCACCATGGCGGCACCGTTACCCTGCCCGGCTCCCGTCACCACCACCACCTTGCCGCTGTAATCAAGACGCATCAGGCGGCCTCCAGCATGGCGGCAATACGGTCGCGCAGCTCGCGCTTGATGATCTTGCCGGAATAGTTGATCGGCATTTCCGCGTAAGGAATCAGGATCACGCGCTTCGGCGCCTTGTAGCTGGCCATGTTGGCTTTGGCGAAGGCGATGATCTCGTCAGGTGTTGCCTGCTGGCCATCGCGCAGCACCACAATGGCAGTGACTTCCTCGCCCCATTTCTCGCTCGGCAGGCCAATGATGCCCACTTCGCGTATTGCCGGGTATTTCTGCAGGATGCGCTCCACTTCCTGCGAATAGACGTTGAGGCCGCCAGTCTTCACCATATCCTTCAAGCGGTCCTTGAAATAGACATAGCCATTGGCATCCATCGATCCCATGTCGCCGGTGCGCAGCCAGCCATCATGGAAGGCCGCCGCGGTGGCGTCGGGACGCTTGAAGTAGCCGGCCATCACCGAAGGGCTGCGCACCAGGATTTCACCTGACTCGCCGATATCGGCATCGCTCAGGTCATCGCGGGCGATCTTCACCTCGAAATTGATGAAGGGCCTGCCGATTGAATCCGGCGCGGTCTCATAATCCTCTTCCTTCAGCACGGTAACGATCACACCGGCTTCGGTAAGGCCATACTGATAATAAATCCGCACACCCGGCACCAGAGCATGCATGCGATCACGATCCTTGGCCGACAGGATACCGCCGCCGACATACCAGCGCTTGAAACTCGCCATCTTCTCTGGGGCCGGTTCGGCCGCCAGGCACATCTCGCGCGCCACGGAAGGCGGCGCGAAGCCATTGGTCACCTTGTGGCGGTGGATCATGTCCACCATCTTGGCAGCACTATACTCGGTCATGATCGTGGCCCTGGCACCAAGATAGAGATGCGGCAGCAGCCAGCAATTCAGTGCCGCGGCATGATGCAGCGGCGTCGCCAGGATGGTGTTATCGAATTCGTGCATGCCGGTATCCAGGCTTTCATGCACGGTGTTCCAGAACACACCGGCATTCCTGTGCATCACGCCCTTGGAACGGCCGGTGGTGCCGCCGGTGAACATGATGAGTTGCAGGTCATCATCCTGCGGCCTGATATCCGGCAGCGTGGCGGACTGGCCAGCCAGGATTGCCTTGAGGCCATTCGGCCCGGCGCTGTCATCGATCAGCGCATAGGGCAGTGCATCCATTTCAGCAAGATGCGAGGCATGCAGGTCGGCCGAGGTGATGACGAAGCGGCATTCGGCATCTTCCAGGTTATTGGCGATATCCTGGGCGGTGAGGCGATAATTCAGCGGCACGCAGGTGGCGCGCAACTTGAGGATGGCCAGGTAGGCCACCACCCAGTTGATCGACGACTTGGCCAGCAAAGCCACCTTGTCGCCCGTGCCAATGCCCTGGGAAAGCAGGTAACTCGCCAGTTTCGAAGCCTGGGCATCAAGATCGCGATAGCTGATCTCGCCGGCCTCGTCGATCAACGCGATGCGGTCCGGGAATTTCCGGGCATTACGGGCGACGTGATCCGATACCGAGGTCGTCATGCTGTACTCCTTAATCCGGCCCCAGGCCAACTCGATTCAGGCCAACTCGATCAGCGGCGTGCCTTCATCCACCACCTGGCCTTCCTCGGCCAGGATGCGGCTGATCTTGCCGCGGTTATCGGCTTCCACCGGAATTTCCATCTTCATCGATTCCAGGATCACCACGGTATCGCCGTAGTCAACCTCATCACCAACTACCTTGACGATCTTCCAGATGGTTCCGGCCATGGGGGAGCTGATTTTTTTCATTATCCTAATCCTTATGCATTACACGGGATGCACGGCGCTGCGCTTCTCGAAGGCTTCCGCCTTCTTGAGCGAGTACACGCGGAAGCGGCTGATCAGTTCGCCGCGCAACTCATTGGGGTTGACCACCGCTTCCACCGCCAGGGGATCGGCGGCAGCGGTGTAGACATCGATATCGGCGCCGTATTCCTCGCGCTTCTTCATAATGAAGGCGGCGCGATCTTTCTCCGGCAATTCGGCAATCTGGTTGAAATACATCGCATTGACCGCCGCCTCGGGTCCGACCAGGGCCGGCATGGCAGTGGGCAGCGCCAGCATGGCATCGGGCTGGGTCGGCGCGCCGGACATCGCCAGATAGCCACCGCCATAGGCCTTGCGCACCATCACCGAGATGCGCGGTACAGTGGCTTCGCAGACCGCCGAGAGCAGCTTGGCGCCATGGCGGATGATGCCGGCCTTCTCCACCGCCGAGCCAATCATGTAGCCGCTGATATCCTGCAGGAACAGCAGCGGGACATTGAAGGCATTGCAAAGCCAGATGAAACGCGCCGCCTTGTCGGACGAATCGTTGAACAACACACCGCCCTTGACCTTGGAATTGTTGGCAACGATACCCACCGGCATGCCGCCAAGCCGCACCAGCGAGGTGACCATTTCCTTGGCGAACAGCGCCTTGATCTCCAGCACGCTATCGTCATCCGCCAGCGCCGCGATCAGTTCCTTCACGTCATAGGGCTGATTCTGGTTCACCGGAATGATCTTGGTGATATCCACCAGATTGGCCTTGCCGCTATCGGCCTTGGCCGCCGGCTTCTCGGTCCAGGAACCGGGGAAGAAATCCAGGTAGCGCTTGGCTACCGCGATGGCTTCATCGTCGCTCTGCACCAGGATGTCGCCCAGGCCCGACAGCGTGCAATGCATGCGGGCGCCGCCGAGATCCTCTTCCGAGATATCCTCACCGATCGCCATGCGCGCCATGCGCGGCGAACCGAGATAGGCGGTGGCGGTCTTGTCCACCATGATCACGGCATCGCACAAGGCCGGCACATAGGCGGCACCCGCCGGCGACGGACCGAACAGCACGCAGAGCTGCGGGATGGCGCCAGAGAATTTGACCTGATTGTAGAAGATGTTGCCCCAGGCGCGGCGGCCGAGATAGCAAAGCTTCTGCTCATCAATGCGAGCGCCAGCGGAATCCACCAGATAGACCAGCGGCAGCTTGAGATTAAAGGCCAGTTCCTGGAAGCGGGTGATCTTGAGGAAGGTCTGATAGCCCCAGGTGCCGGCCTTGGTGGTGAAATCATTGGCGATCACCGCGACGCGGCGGCCATTCACCTGGCCGATGGCGGTGACCACCGCATCAGCCGGCACGCCCTTCTGCACACCAGCCAGCAGGCCATCCTCGAATTCGAACGGGCCATCGAAGAAGCGTTCCAGGCGGTCGCGCACGAACAGCTTGCCGGCCAGGATCTTGGCCGCCTTCTCCGAGCCGCTGCCGCCCTTCAATGCCCAGGCGCGCTTGGCTTCCAGCTTTTCATACACGTCCATACTTGCGTCTCCTTGACTCAATCCTTGAGGGCCTAATGGCCAAACACGATGCTCTTGAGGTCCTTGTCGCCCAGCAGGGTGGCGCTATCGCCCTGGTAGCGCATTTCACCAGCGCTCAGGATGATGGCGCGGCTGGCGATATTCAGTGCGATCTTGGCATTCTGCTCCACCAGCAGGATGGTGACGCCGAGATCACGCAGCTTGGCGATTTCACGATAGATTTCACGCACCACCAGCGGCGCCAGACCCATGGAAGGCTCATCCAGCATCAGCAGCTTCGGCTTGCCCATCAGCGCGCGGCCCATGGCCAGCATCTGCTGTTCGCCGCCGGAAAGCGTGCCGGCAAGCTGGTCGCGACGCTCGCGCAGGCGCGGGAAGATCGAGAGCACATGCTCCACCATCTCGGCCTGATCCGTGCCGCGCTGCTTGAAACCGCCGATGCGGATATTCTCCGCCACCGTCATGCCGGCGAATATCTGCCGCCCTTCCGGCACCTGGATCAACCCTTGGGCCACCATCATCTGTGGCTTGGAACGTGGTGCCGGCTGGCCGAGATAGTGGATCTCGCCCTGCACCTTGTCGAGCACGCCGGAAATCGCCTTCAGCAAGGTGGTCTTGCCAGCGCCATTGGGGCCGATCAGACAGACCGTCTCGCCGGGAGAAATCGCAAAGCTGACATCACGGATGGCGCAGAGATTGCCATAATAGGCCGATACATTCTCAAGCCGGAGGATCGGATCGCTCATCACTCCTCGCCTCCGAAATAGGCGGCAATCACCGCTGCGTTGCTGCGGATCGCTGCCGGATCGCCATCGGCGATCACGGTGCCGGCATCCAGCACGAAGATGCGCGACGACACATCCATTACCAGATCGATATCATGCTCGATCAGCACCACGGCCACGCCGCTATCGGCGATCAGCCGCAGCACGCGGCCGAGATCGGCGGTTTCCTGGTTGTTGAGGCCGGCGGCCGGTTCATCCAGCAACAGGTATTTTGGCTCGGTGGCCAGGGCGCGGGCGATCTCTGTGCGGCGCTGTACGCCATAAGGCAGGTCGCCGGCGCGGCGCTCCCAGTAACTCTCCTCGATGCCGAGAAAACGCAGGATCTCGCGTGCCTTGTCCACCGCCGCGCGCTCCTCCGCCCGGGTCGAGGGCAGATGCAGCAGATTGGACAGCAGACTGGCGCGCTGGTGCCGGTAGCGGCCAGTGGTCACCACCTCCAGCACGCTCATGTCGGAAAACATCTGCAGATTCTGGAATGTGCGGGCCAAGCCCATGGCACAGAGCTGATGTGGCCGCGCCCCGGTGGCAGTCTTACCATCCAGCGTGACGCTGCCGGCATCCGGCACGGCGAAACCGGAGATGATATTCATCAGTGTGGTCTTGCCGGCGCCATTGGGGCCGATCACCGCCGTAATGGCGGCGGCCTGGACTTCGATGCTGGCGGCATTGACCGCACGCAGGCCGCCGAAGGATTTGGTGATGTCGCGGGTTTGCAGCATGATTTCAGCTCACCACGCGGCGGCGCAAGCGGCCGATGAAGGTGAATACCGCATCAACCAGGCCGGAGGGCATGTATTTCATGATCAGCACCATGGTGATGCCGAAGATCAGCGTCTTGTAATCCTCGAACTGATCGAACAGCACCGGCAGCACGGTGATGATGAAAGCGCCGACGATGGCGCCCGATACGCGGTTCAGTGAACCGATCACCACCATCATCAGCAATTCGATGGCATAACCGATGCCGAAGGCCGAAGCGTTGAACGAGCGGGCATAATAGGCATAGAGGCCACCGGCCAGACCGGTGAACAGCGCACCAATGGCAAAGACAAACGCCTTGGCGCGCAAGGTATCGATGCCGACGCTGGCCGCAGCCAGCGGCGCCATCTTCATTGCCAGCAGCGAACGGCCCAGCTTGCTGGAAGAAACATTGGTGGCGATGAACACGGTGAGCAGCAGCATCACCCAGGCGGCCCAGAAGAACGAGGCGGTGGACGAGAGATCGAGGCCGAACAGGGTCAGCCGGCCAATATTGATCCCCGGATCCAGGCCACCGGTAAGCGAGCGGACATTGGCGAACAGAATGTAGAGGATGATGCCGAAGGCCAGCGTCGCCATCGCCAGGTAATG
Source organism: Ferrovibrio sp. (assembly GCF_965278975.1). Classification (GTDB taxonomy): domain Bacteria; phylum Pseudomonadota; class Alphaproteobacteria; order Ferrovibrionales; family Ferrovibrionaceae; genus Ferrovibrio. The sequence goes on along the minus strand of NZ_OZ257126.1, from coordinate 1,938,162 downwards.
ATCATGCAGGCGTGACAGCGGCCGGCTGATCAGCCAGCCTGCGGCCATGGCGATCAGCGCGCCGGCAAAGATCGCCAGCACCGGTTCGATCCCGGTCTTGTTGGCAATCACCGCAGCGCCATAGGCGCCAAGGCCAAAGAAAGCCGATTGGCCGAGCGAAATCTGGCCGGCGAAACCCAGCATCATGCACAGGCCGATGGCGGCGATGGCATTGATGATGCCGAATACCAGCATCGACTTGTAGAAGGTGTTGCCGGTGGACAGGCTGAGCACCGGCAGCAGGAGCAGCAGCACGATGGTGAGGATGCGGTCGGTCGCGGGAGACATGGGGCGGCCCTAGAGTTTCTGCGGCAGCTTTTCGCCGATCAAACCCTGCGGCCGCAGCAGCAGGATGACCAACAACAGCGACAGCGTGATGGCATCCTTGTAGATCGAGCTGATATAGCCGGCAGCCACGGCCTCGGCGAGGCCAAGCACCAGACCGCCGATCACGGCACCGACAGGGTTGCCGATGCCGCCGAGAATGGCCGCGGCAAAGCCCTTGATGCCAAGGAAGATGCCGTTGTCGTAGCTGGCGGAGGCAAGCGGTGCGAGCAGGATGCCGGCGGCGCCGCCGAGCAGTCCGGCGACGACGAAGGCAGCCGCCGAAGTGCGGTTGGGCGAGATGCCCATCAGCACCGCGGCATAGCCATTGATCGCCACGGCACGCATGCTGAGGCCAAGCCAAGTGTATTTGAGCACCAGGTAGAGCGCGACCATGAACAGCACCAGGGCGATGACAATCCACAGCGATTGCGGCGCGATGGTGATGCCGCCCATGGCCAGCGGCGGCAGGCCCGGCAAGGCCGGCGGAAACACGGTATTCTTGCCGATCACCACCTGGGCGATGCCCTTGGCGGTGATGCCGAGACCGAGCGTGATCATCACCTGGGCGATGTGGTTTGAACTATCCACACCCTTCACGCCCAGCATGTAGACCAGCCAGCCGAACAGGCAGCAGAGCGCGAGCGACAGACCAGCCGCAGCCAGCACCGGCATCCCCATGCTGAAATGCAGGAAGCCGTAGACCAGGCCACCCGCCATGACGAATTCGCCATGGGCGAAGTTGATCAGCTTCATCGTCGAGAAGACGATGGTGAAGCCGATGGCGATCAAAGCGTAGATCGCCCCCAGGGTCAGACCGGATACCACGATCTGGTAAATCATCGCTCGCGTTCCTTAAGCCGTGACGATGCGTGCTGAACTTATTCGTCCACCATCCATTCGCCGTTCTTGGCCACCAGCAGCACCATCGAATTCGATTCGGCACTCAGGCCATGCTGCTGCGGCGACAGCTTGAAGGTGCCATTACCGCCGGTCACCGTCACCTTTTCCATCGCATCACGAATCTTGTCGCGGGTGATGGGGCCATCGATCTTCTTCACGGCTTCTTCCAGGATCAGCATCGAATCATAGCTATGCGCCACGAAGGTTGCCGGTGCCTCGTTATACTTCGCCTTATAATCGTTGAAGATTTTCACCACGATCGGCTTGGCCGGGTCGCCGTCTTTCAGGGTTTCCGGCGCCAGCAGACGCATCGACGACACGAAAGTGCCTTCGGCATCCTTGCCACCCTGCACCAGCAGGTCGCGGCTGGCAGCGGCGAAGCTGTTATACATCGGCATCTTCATGCCAACAGCAGCAGCGTTCTTCAGGATGATGGTCGGCGCCGGGAAAGCGGACCAGACCAGCGCGGCCTGGGCCTGGGAATTCTTCACGCGCAGCACCTGGGCAGTGATGTCCGGGTCCTGGCGGTTGAATTCCTCATGCTGCACCACGGTGACGCCATATTCCGCCGCCTGCTCCTTCACCACATTGGCGCCCGACTGGCCGAAGCCATCCGCCGCCGTGAGCAGGCCGATCTTGGTGATGCCGCGCTTCTTGAACACGCCAAGCAGATGAGCGGCAACAACGCGGTCGGTCGGCGGGGTGTTGAAGCCATAGGGCGTCGGCGGCACCACCACCTTCTCGGTGCCGGCATGCATGATGATCGGCACCTTGGATTCATTGGCAATCGGCAGCACCAGCAGGCTCTCGCCCGAGCTGGAGGGGCCGAACACGATATGCACCTTGTCGGAATCGATCAGGCGGCGGATCTGCTGCGCCGCCTTGGTGCCGTTGCCTTCGGTGTCATAGACGATGACTTCGACCTTGCGGCCATTGATGCCGCCATTCTTGTTCACTTCCTCGGCGCGCAGACGCAGGCCACGCTCTTCCGGGATACCCAGGAAACTTGCCGGGCCGGACGTTGCATAGACCGCGCCAATCTTGATGGTTTCCTGGGCCATTGCGGGCACCGCGCCGACCAGCAGAGCCACCGCGGCCAGCAAACAGCCACGCAGGGTTTTGGATTGTTTCATCGTTTCCTCCCGATGGTTCACGCAGGCTTTTGCCTGGGTTTCACACAGACCGCAGCCTGATTATATAAACTAACACCTGTTTGTTTAATTTGAGACGCGCGGCGGGTCAAGCAAATTCGCCGCCGCGCATCGGTTTTCTTACGATTTGTGCCGCACTCAGAGGCGGCGCGCGGCGCGCTCCAGACCACGCAGCAGCAGAGCTGCAAGGCCGATTTTCAACGCATCGCCGAGCAGGAAGGGCAACACGCCAAAACTCCAGGCTTTGGCCGCACCGATCTGCAAAGCCAGCCAGCCGGCACCGCAGGCATAGATCAATGCCATGGCGGCGATACCACCAAGCGTCAATGAAAGTACGCGGCGCTCAACCTTGCGTTCAGCCACCCAGCCGATGCAGGCAGCGGCTGCCACGAAACCGAGCAGATAGCCGGCGGTGGGCCCCATCAGATAGGCCGGACCGGCGGCGACACCAGCAAAGACCGGCAAGCCGGCGGCACCCAGGCCGAGATAGCTGATCACCGACGCCGCGCCGGCAACGGGGCCAAGACTGGCACCGACGATCAGCACGGCGAAAGTCTGCATCGTCATCGGCACGGGCCAGAAGGGCACGGCAATCTTGGCCCCGGCGATGAGCAAGGCAACGCCAAGGGCGATACCGAACAGGCGGGTAAGCGCGGCATTGCTGCCACGGGCAAGCACCTGCTGCAACAGCGTGCCCTGAACGGGTGCGATAGCAGTACTGGTCATCATGGTCTCCTCAGATTGGCTGCAAGCGGGGATAGTCGGTATAGCCCTGCGGCCCTTCGGTGTAGAAAGTGGCGCGCTGCGGCTCGGCGAGTGCCAGGCCACGGCGCAAGCGATAGGGCAGGTCCGGGTTGGAAATGAACGGGCGGCCGAAGGCGACGATATCGGCCTGGCCTTCACGCAGGGTCGCCTCGGCGCTGTCATGGGTATAGCCGCCGGCGGCCATCAGCCTGCCCTGGTAGTGCTGGCGCGCGAAACGCACCACGGCCGCGCCGGTGGTCTTGCTCCAGCGGTCACCTGTCACTTCCAAGTTGATGACATGCAGATAGGCCAGCCCGAAGCGGTTCAGGCCGCCGATCGCCGCCGCGAACAGCGCCTCGGGTTCCGGATCATCAACATCGTTGAAGGTACCGAAGGGCGAAAGCCGGACACCAACCCGGTCAGCACCAACCGCCTGACAGACCGCTTCGCAGATCTCGAACAGCAGCCGGCAACGATTCTCGATGCTGCCGCCATAGTGGTCATCGCGCTTGTTCGATGAGGCATGCAGAAACTGGTCAATCAGATAGCCATTGGCGGCATGAATCTCGACGCCATCGAAGCCTGCGGCAAGCGCACGGCGTGCGGCGGCGGCATAATCGGCGGCCAGGCGCGGCATTTCCTCGCTGCGCAAGGCACGCGGCTGCTGGAAATCGCGCACGCCTTGCGGCGTGAAAATCTTGCCCTGGGCGGCAAATGCGGATGGCGCCACCGGCGGCTCCGGTGTGCGGCGATTCTCGGCATGGGAGATGCGCCCGACATGCCAGAGCTGCAACACGATGCGGCCGCCTGCCTTGTGCACGGCATCGGTCACCTGGCGCCAGCCGGCGACCTGGGCGTCGCTGTAGATACCCGGCGTGCGCGGATAGCCTTGGGCTTCCGGCGTGATCTGCGCGGCCTCGGCAATGATCAGGCCGGCATCGGCGCGCTGGGCGTAGTATTCGGCGTTCAGCGCCGTCGCCACATCGTCAGTGCCGGCCCGCGAACGGGTCATCGGCGCCATGGCGATGCGGTTGGGCAGGGTCCAGGCGCCAAGCTGCAACGGTTCGAACAGCAATCCGGTCATCGCTGCTGCCTCAGGCCGACTTGCGATAGCGCGTCAGGCTGCCGCCGCGCATCACCTTGCCCGGCAGCGGATGGCCGACAATGCGTTCCGCCATATGGGCGCACTCGATCAGCTTGTCGATATCGATGCCGGTATCCAGGCCCATCTCATGGCACATGAACACCATATCCTCGGTGCAGATATTGCCCGCCGCGCCCTGATGGCCGGCAAACGGGCAGCCGCCAAGGCCGGCACAGGTGGTATCGAACTGCGCAACACCAAGGCGCATGGCGGCATAGGCATTGCCCAGGCCGGTGCCGCGCGTGTCATGCAGATGCAGCGCCAGCGGCAGATCGGGCCAGCGTTCACGCACCGCGCCGATCACCCGCTCCATCGCCAGCGGCGTGCCCCAGCCGACGGTATCGGCGAGATAGACGCCCTGCAGCTTGATATCGGCTTCCGCCGCCAGATCGAGCACATGGCCAACCATCGCCACCACCTTCTCCGGCGGCACGAAGCCTTCGTAATTGCAGCCGAAGGCGGTCATCACATAGCCCCATTCGACCGGCAGCTTGTGCTCCTTGTAGATCGCGATCCAGCGGCGCTGTTCCGCCAATGTCTGCGCGATATCCATGCCGGTATTCTTGATGCAGAAGGTTTCCGACGCGGTGACTCGGATGGCGCCGACGACATCCACCGGCGTCTGCAACGCGCGCAGCAGACCCTTGGTGTTGAGCCACAGGCCGGTATAGCGCACCCCCGGCTTCTTGCGGATGAAGCGGATCACATCCTCCGCATCGGCCATGCCCGGCACGCGCTGCGGATTGACGAAGGAAACGCAATCGATCTGCTTGATGCCGGTTTCGGCCAGGGCTTCGATGAAGGCCACCTTCTCGGCGGTGGGAATGGTGGCCGACTCGATCTGGAAGCCCTCGCGCGGGCCTTCCTCATGCAGGCGGACAAAACGTGGCAGATCAGACATCGCGGGCCTACTCCGGCTGACGGGTCACACCAGTTCCTTGCCGGCGAGCTCGCCAAGCAGGAACTTGTTGGGCTTGAGGAAGAAGGAAATCACCAGGGCGCCATTGGGCGAACGTGCCAGATGCCGGTTGCCCTTCGGGCGCCAGACATAATCACCGGCCCGCACTTCGCCCTCGTCATCGACGATGCTGCCTTCCAGCACATAGGTCTGCTCGATCTCGACATGCTCATGCAGCGCCAGCGAGGTGCCCGGTTCCCAGCGGAACAGCGCCGTGAGCAGACCGGTATCCTTGTCCTGCAGCAGGATCTTCATGTCGATGCCGGGCGTTGGCGTCGGCTTCCACGGCAGGTCGGCAACCGTGACATAACGCGAAGCCAGCCGCGCCAGCTTCTCTTGATTGGCCAGGAATGGGGTTTCAGCGGCCATGACAATCCTCCCTCAGGCAACCAGTTCGGTCAGGTGTTCTTCTATGAAACGGGTATAGGCGCGGCCGGCGACGGCCTCTGGGTGCGCGATCAGGCGGCGCAGGAAATCGCGGTTGGTGTCGATGCCGGCAATATCGAGCGCCGCCAGTGCCGCATCCAGCCGTGCCAGGGCTTCCTTGCGGTCCGCGCCATGGGCCACGATCTTCATGATCATCGGATCATAGAACGGCGTCACCTTCTGGCCTTCGACATAGCCGCTTTCGATGCGGATGCCGGGCATGGCTTCGAGCCGCAGGCGTTCAATGAGTCCGGGCGCAGGCAGGAAATTCTTCGCCGGACGCTCGGCATAAAGCCGCGCTTCGACGGCATGGCCTTTGGCGGCAATGTTATCCTGCACGAAATCCGGCAAGGTCTGGCCGAGCGCGAGGCGGATCTGCGCCGCCACCAGATCGAAGCCGGTGATTTCCTCGGTCACCGGATGCTCCACCTGGATCCTGGTATTCATTTCCAGGAAATAGAAACGCTCGCTGGCTTCGTCATACAGGAATTCGATGGTGCCGGCGCCGAGATAATCCAGCGAGCGGGCCAGATCGACCGCCGCCTGGGCCATCGCCTGGCGCACCGCCTGCGGCAGATTGGGCGCCGGCGCCTCCTCGATCACTTTCTGGTGCCGGCGCTGGAACGAACATTCACGCTCGAACAGATGCACCGCACCGGCGGCACCAAGGCCGAATACCTGCACTTCGATATGGCGCGCGCGGCCGACATAGCGCTCGAAATACACCGCCTCATTGCCGAAAGCCTTGCCGGCAAGATTGCGTGTCGCCGCCAGGGCCGCGAGCAGGTCAGCCTCACCCGCCACCAGCCGCATGCCGATGCCGCCGCCGCCCGCCGCCGCCTTGATCAGCAGCGGATAGCCGATGCCGCGTGCCAGATGCAGGGCCGCCTCGTCATTCGCCGGCACCTGGTCACTGCCCGGCAATACCGGCACGCCAGCGCCCGCCGCCGTGCGGCGCGCACATTCCTTGTCGCCCATGAGCCGGATCTGCGCCGGGGTCGGGCCGACAAAAGCAATGCCGGCTTCGGCGCAGGCTTCGGCAAAGGCGGCATTCTCGGCCAGGAAGCCATAGCCCGGATGGATCAGCGTAGCGCCATACTCTTTGGCAACCGCAATGATACGGGCAGCATCGAGGTAGCTTTTCTGTGCCTGCGCCGGGCCGATCAGCACGGCTTCATCAGCCAGCGCGACATGCGGCGAAGCCGCGTCGGCCTCGGAATAGACCGCCACACTGCCCAGCCCCAGCGCCCTGGCGGCACGGATCACGCGGCAGGCAATCTCGCCCCGGTTGGCAACGAGAAGTTTCGGTTTTAGCGCGGCGGACGGCATCTTGCGCTGGGCTCCATAAATTAAACTAACAGGTGTTTGTTTCTTTTTATGGCGAGACCCGCTTTCTGTCAAGCGCAAAGCGCTGCTTAGCCGGCCTTTACCCAGGCCGGTTTGCGTTTGCCAAGGAAGCTGTTGATGCCCTCCGCTGCCTCTTCCGAGGACCACATCTCGGCAACCCGGTCGACGGTATAGGAGAAATTCTCCTCATAACCGTGGCGATCGACATAATCGACCAGCCGCTTGGTGGCGGCGATGGCGCCTGGCGCACAGCGCAGGAACAACGCCACCTGGCGACGCACAGCTTCATCCAGCTCGGCTTCCGGCGCCACGTCATGCACCACGCCCATGCTGCGCGCCTTCTCGGCATCGAATACAACGGCATTGAGGAAATGCGCGCGGGCATTGGAGATGCCCATTTTCCGCACCACATAAGGCGATATCATGCTCGGCAGCAGTCCGAGGCTGACTTCCGAAAGGCAGAATTTCGCCGCCGCATTTGCCACCGCGACATCGCAGACCGAGACCAGGCCAAGGCCCCCGCCATAGGCTGGGCCATTAATGCGGCCGACCAGCGGCTTCGACAAAGTATCGAGTTCCCGCAACCACAAGGCCAGTTTGCTTGCCTCGGCGATGCGGGCGGCATGCGGACGGGTTGCCTGACTCTGCTGGTACTTGAAATCCCCGCCGGAGCAGAAGGCAGTGCCGGCGCCGGTGAGCACCAGCACGCGAATCGCCGGATCGCGGTTGACTTCGGCCACTACGGCACGGGCTTCGTCATACATATCGCCATTCATGGCGTTTTTCATCTCGGGCCGGTTCAGCGTCAGGGTTGCCACGCCATCGGCATCCACGGTGAAGGCAATCGTCTGGTAGCTCATCTTTCTCACGCTCATATAGGGATCAGGAGATACGCAACCGTGCCGAACCCGGCAGCATCCAGGGCTGCAGGCTGCGGCGATACAATCCGGCGAAGAAGCGCGTCATGCTTTCCGCATTGCTGGAATCGACCAGGAAACTGCACCGCCACAGCAAGTCAGCTGCCCGACCCGGGCAATAGCGGATTTCAGCGCGATATTGCGCCACCGGCATCGGTGCCGAAATGATGCAATAGCGCAGGTGGTGGGCCGATTGGCCCAGCCGGCGCTCGATGAAACAGGTGCCGCCAGCCTCGCAGATGCGCAACCCGAGCATGCCTCCGCGCCAGCCGAATGCACGGCTGATTCCCGGCAGGCTGCGCTGCGGGCGGTGAAAATCGAACAAGCAATCCAGCGCCTTTGCCCGCTTCGCGAAGCGGAGGCGCACGCTATATTCGATAGTGCGGCGGATCGCGGCCAAGCCACCTCTCCTCTTGTTGATGCAGCTACATCTGCGGGGCGCATACCGGTATGTGAACAGCGGAGCCTACAGACGACGGCTGCCAGCGATTCCATTTGACTAACGGTTGTTTGTTTTTATAATTGCCAACATCGTTACTGTCAAATCACCGGTGTCAGATGAATCGCCTTTCCGAAGAGCAGGTCCTGTTCCAGGACGCCCTGATCAAGACCATCCAGAAGATTTCCCCACTGGAAAAGACCCAGGCGCTGGACGCGCGCAAGACCTTCGATACCGAGCTGCATACCGCGCTTGGCGAACTTGGCGTGCTGGGCCTTGGCGTCGATGAGGAATATGGCGGCAGCGGCGGCAGCACCGAGCATATGATCGCGCTCTGCACACTTGGCGGCATGGCCACGTCGATGGCGGTGTTCTGCGTGGTGCAGTTCCTGATCACGCGACTGCTGAAGGATAACGCCACCGAGGCACAGAAGCAGGCTTATCTTGTGCCGCTGGCGGCCGGACGCATGAAAGCCTCCTTCTGCCTCACCGAAGCCGGCGGCGGCACCGATATCCTGCGCGCCATGAAGACGCGGGCTCAGAAGGTGGCCGGCGGTTACAAGCTGAATGGCGCCAAGATGTGGATCAGCGGCGCCACCACTTCCGATTTCTATATCGTGCTGGCGCGCACCGCCGAAGGCAAGACCGACGGCGTTTCCATGCTGCTGGTGCCGAGCAAGGCGCAGGGCATCACCGCCCGCGAGGTCGAGACCTTCGCCATCAACGGCTACGACACCTGCCAGGTATTCTTTGATGATGTGTTCGTGCCGGAAGAGAATCTGATCGGCAGTGAAGGCCAAGGCTTCCGCCAGGTGCTGGCGACCTTGAACGCCGAACGGCTCAATGCCGCCGCCGTGGCGCTCGGCATTGCCAAAGGCGCTTTCGATTATGCCGCTGAATATGCCAAGCAGCGCCCGGCCTTCAACCGCACGCTTTCGGAACTGCATCCGGTGCAGCATAAGCTGGCCAATGTGGCCACCGCCTTCGAGATGGCCTGGCTGTTCCTGCTTGATGCGGCGAAGCGTGACGAGGAAGGTGATGCCATCGATGTTGCCAGCTCTATGATCAAGCTGACGGCTTCCAATGTGGTGAAGCAGGCCACCGATATCGGCATGGAGATCATGGGCGCCGCCGGCTTCGACACCGCCGCGCCGATGCAGCGGTATTACCGCGACCACCGGCTGTATGCCTTCGCGCCGCTGAATGACGAGATGTGCCGCAACCTGATCGCCGAACGCTATTTCGGCTTCAAGCGCGCCTTCTGATCATGCCGGCCTCCACCAAGCCGGCGCGCGTGGCGGTGATCAGCGGCGCGGGCGGCGGCATTGGCCGCGCCATCGCCGCGGCCCTGCATCGCGATGGCGCCCGGCTGGCCTTGCTGGACCTCGAAGGCGCCGCGCTGGAAGAAACCCGCCGCGAATTGGGTGCCACGGAAACCGATTGCCTGCTGCTGGCCTGTGATGTCACCGACGCAGGGGCGGCTGCAAGAGCCATTGCTCAGGCCCTGGCGGCATTCGGGCAGATTGATCTGTTGGTAAACAATGCCGGGCGCTATCAGCTCAACCGCCTGGCCGATCCTGACGCGCCGGCAGTATACGAGCAGCTTTACCGCATCAACGCCCTGGCGCCGCTGTATCTTGCCCATGCCTGCCGCGAGGCCTTGGTGCAGAGCCGTGGCAGTATCGTCAACATGGCCTCCACCGAAGCCTTCATCGCCGGCTCGGTTTCGCTCGGCTATACGGCATCAAAACATGCCGTGGCCGGCCTGACCAAGGCGCTGGCCACCGAACTGGCACCGGCCGGCATACGTGTCAATGCCGTGGCGCCGGGTGTGGTGGAAACCCCGATGGTGGCGCATCTCACCAGCCAGAAACGCCATGCCGAGAAGATGCTGGGCCGAACGCCGCTGGGCCGTTTCGCCCAGCCGGCTGAAATTGCTGCCATCGTGCTATTCCTCGCCTCACCTGCCGCCAGCTATCTCACCGGCGCGATATTGCCGGCCGATGGCGCCTATATGCTGACGTGACGCCGATGCCTGCCCCGCCGATATCCGCCCCCCTGCCCGAGGCAGCAACACGCCGTCACCTGCATACCCGGGAAACCACCTATCGCGGCTATCTGCGCGAGGATGGCCTGTGGGATATTGAAGGCGAACTCTGCGATACCAAGCCCTATGCCTATGCCGACCGTGAACGTGGCCGTATGCCGCCAGGCGCACCGGTGCATCACATGCTGGCGCGGCTGACCGTGGATGACGACCTGCTGATTCATGACGCGCATTTCGAGATGCGGGCGATTCCGTTCAGCTTCTGCGCCGGTGCGGCAGCGGATGCGCGAAGCTTTGTCGGGGTCACGCTGGGTGGCGGCTGGCGTCGCGCCGTGGATGAGCGTATGCGCGGCACTGCCGGCTGTTCGCACTTACGCGAACTGCTCTACAATATCGCCACGGCGGCGTTTCAGACCATCTCGCCCTACCGCGAGGAATTCATGGCCGAACGCGGCGCGCCGATGGGCAAGAGCGGTATGCCGTTCTTCCTCGATCAATGCTATTCCTGGGCGCTGACCAGCCCGGTGGTGGCACGCTATTTCCCGCAATTCGCCAGGGAGAAGGCGAAGCAGGCCAGCGGCGACTAGCGCCGCTTCTAGCGCGCTTTCGGCGGCGCCTTGAGGCCGAGCAGGCGGAACACCATGGCGGTGTGGGTGTCGCGCACTTCCTTCTCCGACAAGCGGCCGCCCGGCTGATACCAGTAGCAGACGCCCGAGAGCAGCGAGATGATGGCGAAGGTGGCCACGCGCGGGTCTTCCACCGCGAGCAATCCCGTCTTGTTGCCTTCCTTGATCAACCCGGTGAGCAGGTTGGAATAGGCATCGCGCAGGCCGGTGATGGTCTTGTAATGCGGCTTGGAGAGATTGCGCAGCTCCATATTGCCGATGAACACTTCCATCTGCCGGTTGATGTGGAAATTGAGGTGGATGTCGATATAGATCAGCAGTCGCTTGTAGGGATCGCTCTCGCTCGCGGTGCGTTCCTGGTATTCCGAGATCATCGACTGCAGATGATCGCGCAGCAGCTCGAACAGGAAGCTTTCCTTGCTCTTGATGTAATTGTAGAGCGAGCCGGCCTGGATGCCGACTTCCTTGGCGATCATGCGCAGACTGGCGGCCTTGAAGCCGTGGCGCGCGATGATGTTGATGGCGGCTTCGCGAATGGCCTTTTCAGTGGTATCGCGGTTGGATCCGACGGTTCGCATTGGCCCGGTTATGTTGGTATTCTGGCGATGGTTGAAGACCAGCATAAAAACAAGTGCCTGTTTTATCAACCATTTGTGGAGGCAATCCGAGGCAAGACAAGCCAGGACCGGCAATCAACCCTGCCCTGCGGCTTTGTCTGGCCTGCTCGCCAAGCCTGGCCGCATGCAGGGCAGCCATGACAGGCCCGCAGACCGCCCGGGCAACAGGCAGGTTGCATGGCGCGGCCTGAGTCCATAGCATGGGGCGTTACCGAATGACGCGGGAGAGCGTGGACGGAGATTTCTCCGGCCACCGCCGACGGAGCAACGCCCCGGAAACTCTCAGGCACCAGGACCGCGTCATTCCTTGACATCTGGAGAGAGGCGCTGCGTGCGCCCACCGAAGGGGAAGCCTGGCGGCCAGTATGCCGGGTAAGCTCTCAGGTACAGCGACAGAGGGGGCCGTTTACGCAAGACCTGCGCATGGCATGCGCCATGCAAGGTTCGGTGTGGGCGGTTCAACCCCTGTTGCGAGGAGAGCCTCTGAAATGACCAAGATCGCCGTTATCGGCGCCGGCATCACCGGCGTCACCACCGCCTATGCCCTGAGCCTGCGCGGCTACGATGTCACCGTGTTCGACCGCCACCGCTATCCGGCGATGGCCACCTCCTATGCCAATGGCGGCCAGCTTTCCGCCAGCAATGCGGAAGTCTGGAATAGCTGGGCGACCGTGCTGAAGGGCCTGAAATGGATGTTCCGGCCCGAGGCGCCGTTCCTGCTCAACCCGTTGCCGACCTGGCACAAGCTTTCGTGGTTTGCCGAATTCATTGGCAACATCCCGAAATACGCCCTCAACACGGCGGAAACCACGCGGCTGGCCATCGCGGCACGGCAGCATCTGCTGGCCTGGGCGGAGACCGAGAAGATCGATTTCGACTGGCAGCCCAAGGGCATCCTGCATGTCTATCGCCGCGAGGCCGACCTGGCCGCGGCGCGGCGGGTGAATACCCATCTCACGCGCGGCGGCCTGGAACGGATCGAGGTTTCGCCCGCCGATATCCGCCGCATCGAGCCGGCCATCGCCATCGACTGCCTCGGTGGCTTCTACACGGCATCCGATTCCACCGGCGACATCCACAAATACACCCGTGGGCTGGCAGCGGCGGCAACGCGGCGCGGGGTGCGCTTCGTGCAGGATGCCGAAGTAATGTCGCTGGCGGCGCAGAATGAGAATGCCATTGTCACCTGGCGCCCGGCCGGCGACGAAGCGGCCAAAACCGGCCCGGTGGAATCTTCCAGTTTCGACGGCCTGGTGATCTGTGCCGGCGTTGCCAGCCGTGCCTTCGCCGCCATGCTCGGCGACCGCATCAACATCTATCCGGTGAAAGGCTATTCCATCACTGTGCCGCTGGAGGATGAGCGCAGCCGCGCGGCGGCGCCTTATGTGAGCCTGCTCGACGATGCCGCCAAGATCGTCACCAGCCGGCTGGGGCCGGATCGCCTGCGCGTTGCCGGCACGGCGGAATTCAACGGCGAGAATTACAATATCCGCAATGACCGCATCCAGCCGCTGACCAACTGGGTACGCACCCTGTTCCCCACCGTGGCCACCGACCGGGTAATTCCCTGGGCTGGCTTGCGGCCTATGACGCCGAACATGCTGCCCAAGGTCGGTCCGGGTCGCCGGCCCCGGGTGTTCTACAATACCGGCCACGGCCATCTCGGCTGGACGCTGTCGGCCGGCACTGCCGAAGCCGTGGCAGTCAGCATCGCCGGCGCCCGCCTGTAAAAGAAGCTGTAAAAGCAAACGCCGCCGGATCAGCAATCCGGCGGCGTCTTTTACTCATGTACTCAGGCCATATCTACTCAGGCCAGATCGAAGCGGTCCAGGTTCATCACCTTGGTCCAGGCAGCAACGAAATCGCGCACGAACTTCTCCTGCGCATCGGCGCTGCCATAGACTTCGGCAAGGGCGCGGAGCTGTGAATTGGAGCCGAACACCAGGTCAGCCCGGGTGGCGGTCCATTTCACTTCGCCGCTCTTGCGGTCATGGCCTTCATAAACGCCATCGCCCACCGGCTTCCACTCGGTCGCCATGTCGAGCAGGTTGACGAAGAAGTCGTTGCTCAAGGCTTCCGGCTTCCTGGTCAGAACACCATGCTTGCTCTTGCCCGCATTGGTGTTCAGCACCCGCATGCCGCCGAGCAGCACCGTCATCTCCGGCGCCGTCAGGGTCAGCAACTGCGCCTTGTCGAGCAGCAATTCCTCGGCCGAGACGCTGTACTTGCCCTTGAGGTAGTTGCGGAAGCCATCGGCAATCGGCTCCAGCACCGCGAAGGATTCAGCATCGGTCTGTTCCGCCGAGGCATCCATGCGGCCCGGTGCAAATGGCACCGATACCGTAACACCGGCCACCTTCGCCGCCTGTTCGACACCGGCATTGCCCGCCAGCACGATCAGATCGGCCAGCGACACTTTCTTGCCGCCGCTCTGTGCCGCATTGAAAGCGCCCTGGATGGTCTCCAGCGCCTTCAGCACCTTGGCCAGCTGGGCCGGTTCATTCACCGCCCAGTCCTTCTGCGGTGCCAGGCGGATGCGCGCGCCATTGGCGCCGCCGCGCTTGTCTGATCCACGGAAGGTGGAGGCCGAAGCCCAGGCCGTCGCTACCAGTTCGGAAACCGAGAGGCCGGCTGCCAGAATCTTGGCCTTGAGCGCCGCGGCATCCACGTCATCGATCAGCTTGTGATCGACCGCCGGGATCGGATCCTGCCAGATCAATGCCTCTGCCGGCACTTCCGGACCAAGATAGCGGGCGTGCGGCCCCATATCGCGGTGCGTCAGCTTGAACCAGGCGCGCGCGAAGGCATCGGCGAACTGGTCCGGATTCTCCATGAAGCGGCGCGAAATCTTCTCGTAGGCCGGATCGACGCGCAGCGCCAGGTCGGTGGTGAGCATCATTGGCGCATGCCGCTTCGAGGCATCATGGGCATCCGGCACGGTGTTGGCCCCCATGCCATACTTCGGCTTCCACTGATGCGCGCCGGCCGGGCTCTTGGTCAGCTCCCATTCATAGCCGAACAGGTTCCAGAGGAAGTTGTTGCTCCACTTGGTCGGCGTGGTGGTCCAGGTCACTTCCAGGCCGCTGGTGATGGTGTCGCCACCCTTGCCGCTGCCGAAGCTGCTCTTCCAACCGAAGCCCTGATCCTCGATGGCACCGGCCTCGGGATCGGCGCCGACATGGGAAGCCGGACCAGCGCCATGGGTCTTGCCGAAGGTGTGGCCGCCGGCGATCAGCGCCACGGTTTCCTCGTCATCCATCGCCATGCGGGCAAAGGTCTCGCGGATATCGCGGGCCGCCGCCAGCGGATCGGGATTACCGTTCGGGCCCTCCGGATTCACATAGATCAGGCCCATCTGCACGGCGGCGAGCGGGTTCTCCAGGTCGCGTTCGCCGCTGTAGCGCTTGTCGTCAAGCCACTTGCTCTCGCTGCCCCAATAGACGTCGTGATCCGGCTCCCACACATCCTCGCGGCCACCGCCGAAACCGAAGGTTTTGAAGCCCATGCTTTCCAGGGCAACGTTGCCGGTGAGGATCATCAGGTCGGCCCAGGAAATCCGGCGGCCGTATTTCTGCTTGATCGGCCAAAGCAAACGCCGCGCCTTGTCGAGGCTCACGTTATCCGGCCAGCTGTTCAGCGGCGCGAAACGCTGCTGCCCACGGCCGCCGCCGCCACGGCCATCGCCGGTGCGGTAGGTGCCGGCGCTGTGCCAGGCCATGCGGATGAACAGCGGGCCGTAATGGCCGAAATCCGCCGGCCACCAATCCTGCGACTGGGTCATCAGGGCGCGCAGATCCTGCTTCAGCGCGGCATAGTCAAGCTTCTTGAATTCTTCGGCATAGTCGAAGTCCGGACCCATCGGATCGGATTTCGAGGAATGTTGGTGCAGCAGATCCAGTTTCAGCTGATTCGGCCACCAATCCCTGTTCGACGTGCCGCCACCGGCCGTGTGGTTAAAGGGGCATTTTGCTTCTGACATGACTTCCTCCCTGCTGGTCTGGACAACTTCGCTGTTCGGGAACTTAAATTAGAATTATTCTAAAATAGGTCAAGGCCAATCCTGGGATTGAGGACGAAAAGCCCCCGCAATAGTCATAAATGCTGAAAAACTGGGAAAATAAATCGATCCCTTCGAGCCCTGCCCGTGGCTGCCGCCCGTTGTACCGGCGTAACCCTCCCTTGAGCGGCTGTTTTCCCAATGCTAGCGCGCCCTTGCCAATCGCGCATGCGGAAACGCACGGATTGAATCCGCAATTTCAAAAACTGCCGTTTCGATAGGTATCAGCCGGCCGGGATCAACTCGCGCACATGGCGCTCGGCGGCCGCAACGAAGGCGGCATCGTTGATGTGATGCGGCAGGCGGATCAGATGATGCGTGTCGCTCGCCGCGAAATGCCGCTCGAAGGCGGCGAACAGAGCGGCATTGGCTGCCGGATCATGGAATTTCTGCCCCGGCGCATCCAGTGCCGAGACACCGCCCTCCGGCAGCAGCAGCCGCACCGGACCTGAAGAAGCATTGAGCTTGGCGGCAATCCAGGCGGCGATCATTTCCAGTTCATCGGCCGTGGTGCGCATCAGCGTGACATTGGCGTTATGGGCATGGAACAACCGGCCGCGATAGGGCGTCGGCACCGTGTCCGGGGCCCAGAAATTCACCATGTCGAGCGCGCCGCAGGAACCGATCCAGGGAATCCCGGTCTTCGCCACCACATCGAACCGCTCCGGCCCGGCGGTGCAGACACCGCCGAGCAGATGATCGGCGGCCTCCGTGGTGGTGAGATCAACCATGCCCTGCAGCAGCCCGGCGCCGGCAATGGCTTCCAGCGAACGACCGCCAGGGCCATTGGCATGGAATACCTGGCATTCGTAATCATTGCCGAGCCGCGCGGTGAGCTGCTGGATGCAGGCAGTGGTGACGCCGAACATGCTCAGGCCAAGTGCTGGCCGCGTGTCGCTTGAGGGTGGCACGGCCCGGATCATCATGCCGGCCAGGGCATGGGCGGCATTGGCCAGGATGACGCGCGACAACCGATTCAGCCCAGCAATATCGGTGACCGGATACATCATGGTGATGTCATGTACGCCAACGAAAGGGGAAACATCGCCCGCCGCCAATGTCGAGACCATCAGTTTCGGCAGGCCGATCGGCAGAGAACGCATCGCCGGAGCAATGATAGAAGTACCGCCGGAACCGCCAAGACCGATGATGCCGCCGATATCGCTGCGTGAGGCGATGAAACGCTGCAGCGCCTCGGTCATCGCCGTCACCGCCTTGCCGCGGTCGCCAGCCTGGAATACCGCAGCACGGCCATCGGTATGGCAATCGGCTACTGCCTCGGCGGGGAAATCCGCATCCGCCGCCGAGAGCCGCGTACCGACATCAACCGTGACGGCGCGCTGGCCGGCCTGCCGAAGCAGTTGCGCCACATAGCGCAATTCCTCGGCCTTGGTGTCGAAAGTGCCGACGACATAGGCGATACCGGCCATGGCGCGGCGCTCTGGCTTACTTTTTCTGCCGCGCCACTTTCACTGCGCCCTCAAAGGCGAAGCGGAAAGTGTCGCTCACGGTCTGGAATACCTGGGCGGCATCGTCGGCCCCCACGTCATATTCCGCCCACCATTCGCCAAAGGTCTTGTTGCCTTCGGTGATGGTCTTCAGCCGCATCTCTGCGACATAATTCTGCACCGGCAGCGTCGCCTCCAGGATGCGATAGCAGCAGACATGCTCGCGGTCCGAAAGCGTCAGCAATTCCTCGCGGATATGGCCACCCTCATGGGTGAAGAAGCTGCGCACGCAGCCGAGCTGATCCGACGGCAGGCCACCTTCGATCTCGCTCTTGGAAAAGAACGGATGATAGACCGGCAGGGCATTGAAATCGCGCAGCACGCCCCAGGCCTGCTCCAGCGGAATATCCATCACGGCGCTGATATAGACTCGTGCCATGGTTACTTGCCTCCCTTTTCTTCCGCCTTATTGCTTCCGGGCCGTCAGGCTCTTGAAGCCTTTTATGTGATTGGTGATCGCGGTTTCAACCGGCAGCCGCTCGACGCTGCTGGCGCCATAGAAGCCATTGCAATGGTGGCTGTTCCGCAGCACGAAGTCGACATCCTCGGGCGAGGAAATCGGTCCGCCATGGGCGATGATGATGACATCCTTGCGCACGCGGCGCGCCGCCTCGGCCCATTCATCGATCAGCTTTACCGACTGTTCCAGGCTCTTGGATGTGGTGGCACCGATGCTGCCGCCCGTGGTGACGCCCATATGCGGCACGATGATATCGGCACCGGCCTTCGCCATCGCCACCGCTTCATCGGCGGAGAACACATAGGGCGTGGTCAGCAGGTCGAGTTCATGCGCCTGGCGGATCATGTCGATCTCGCTGGCATAGTTGATGCCGGTTTCCTCCAGGCTGACGCGGAACGTGCCATCGATGATCCCGACGGTGGGGAAATTCTGCACGCCGGAGAAACCCAGTTCCTTCAGCTGCTTCAGGAATACCGGCATGATCACGAAGGGATCGGTGCCGTTCACGCCGGCAATCACCGGGGTTTTCTTGCAGACCGGCAGGATTTCGCCGGCCATCTCGACCACGATATCATTGGCATTGCCATAGGCGAGCAGACCGGCGGAAGAGGCGCGCCCGGCCATGCGGTAGCGGCCGGAATTGTAGACGATGATCAGGTCGATGCCGCCGGCTTCCTCGCATTTCGCGGAAATGCCGGTGCCGGCACCGCCGCCGATGATCGGCTCGCCACGGGCAATCATGCCCTGGAAACGTTCAAGAATGGCAGCGCGTTCAAATCTGGGCATTTTTTTCTTCCTTGGCAGGGGAAACAGCAGGCAGGCGAAGCTGCAACAGGTGAGTCAATTCGCCGAGCACGCCCCGGCGGAAGGTGAGCACGCAGGCAATGAAGATCAGGCCCACAGCCACGGTGACCCAGGCGCCCAGGGCATCGAAGTAATGCCGCAGGGCGGAGATGATCACGGCGCCGATGGCCGGGCCGAATACCGAATTCATGCCGCCGAGCAGGGTCATCAGGATGACATCGCCTGACATGTGCCAATGCACATCGCTGAGCGATGCGAGGCGGAAAACGATGCATTTCAGTGAACCCGCCAGGCCCGAAAGTCCGGCGGAAAGTGCGAAAGCCAGAATCTTGTAACGCTCGACGGCATAGCCAAGCGAGATGGCGCGTGGTTCATGCTCGCGGATCGCCCGCAGCACTTCGCCGAAGGGCGAGTGCACGATGCGGTTCACCAGCCAGAAGCCGCCAATGGTGCAGGCCAGCACCACGAAATACAGGCTGGTATCGTTGTTGAGATCGAGCAGGCCGAGCAGCTTGCCGCGCGGGATCGGCTGCATGCCGTCTTCTGCGCCCGTGAACGGCGCTTGCAGGAAGGTGAAATACACCATCTGCGCCAATGCCAGGGTAATCATCGCCAGATAGATGCCCTGGCGCCGGATTGCCAGCGCGCCGATGGCGGCGCCAAGCGCGGCCGAGAACAACACACCGGCCATAACAGCGATTTCCGGCGTCAGGCCAAGATCACGCAAAGCATAGCCGGTGATATAGGCCGAGCTACCGAAAAAGGCTGCATGACCGAAGGAAACGATGCCGGTATGGCCGAGCAGCAGATTGAAGGCGCAGGCGAACAGCGCGAAGCACATCACCTTCATCAGGAAAACCGGATAGATCAGCTTCGGCACAAAAGGCACCACCAGCAGCAGGGCCAGCAGGGCGATCAGCAACACGCGGCGCGTCATCGGCGAGAGCAGCAGGCGGACCATCACGCCGTCCCCTCGCGCCCGAACAAGCCCGCCGGGCGCAGCAGCAGCACCAGCGCCATGACCAGGAATACCACCGTGGTGGAGGCTTCCGAGTAATAGACCTTGGTCAACCCCTCGACGACGCCGAGGCCGAGGCCGGTAATCGCCGAACCGACCACCGAGCCAAGCCCGCCGATCACCACGATGGCGAACACGATAATCACCAGATCCGAGCCCATGGATGGATTGACATGCTGAATCGGCGCCGCCAGCACACCGGCAAAACCCGCCAACCCCACACCGGCGCCATAGGTAAGTGTGAGCAGCAGCGGCACATTGATGCCGAAGGCCTGGGTCAATTCCGGCCGTTCGGTGGCGGCGCGCAGATAGGCGCCCATACGCGTCTTCTCGATCACGATCCAGGTGCCGGCGCAGACCACCACCGCCACCAGGATGACGAAGCCGCGATAGACCGGCAGCATCATGAAGCCGAGATTCCAGGCGCCGCGCAATTCAGCCGGCGTGGCAAAGGGATGGCCGGACGAGCCCATGGCGACGCGGAAGCCGCCTTCCAGCACCAGCACCATGCCGAAGGTGAGCAGCAGGCCATAGAGCGGATCGAGGTTGTAAATCCGGCGCAAGGCCAGGCGTTCGAACAGGATGCCGATGATGCCGACGGCAAGCGGCACCAGGAACATTGCCCACCAATAACCGACGCCGAAATGGCGCCCGATCAGAAAGGCAACAAAGGCGCCGACCATGAAGAAGGCGCCATGGGCAAAGTTCACGATGCGCAGCAGGCCGAAGATGATGGCAAGGCCAAGGCTGAGCACGGCATAGAAGGCGCCGTTGACCAGACCGAGCATGATCTGGCCGAGAAAGGCCTGGTGCGGGATACCGAAAATGTCCATCCGCCGCTCGGGCTCCGCTAAGGGTACGGGATTATACGACTACAGCAGCAAAACGCGATCCGGGCCGGCCACCCGGGACAAGGCAGCCGGCCCGGCAGGGAGGCGTTGTTACTTCTTCACCAGTTCACACTTGCTGTCAGCCAGCGGCTGGAAAGCCTGCTCGGCGGGGATCGTCGCCACCGGCTTGAGGTAATCCCACGGCGCCTTGGATTCAGCCGGAGTCTTCACCTGCCAGAGATACATATCATGCATGAAGCGGCCATCGACGCGCACCTTGCCCTGCTTGGTGAACATATCGCTCACCGTCATCTCGCGCATCTTGGCCGAGACCTTGTCCGGGTTATCGGTGCCGGCTTCCTTCACCGCATTGAGATACATCATGGTGGAGGAATAATCCGCCGCCTGGGCCATGTTCGGCATTTTGCCGACGCGGTCATAAAAGCGCTTGGCGAATTTCCGCGTATCGTCGTTCATGTCCCAATACCAGGCATTGGTCAGCAGCAGGCCCTGGGCAGTCGGCAGGCCGAGGGAATGGATATCCTCGATCCACAGCAGCAGGGCCGCCAGCTTCTGGTTCTTGGTGGCACCGAACTCGGACGCCGCCTTGATCGCGTTCACCGCATCGGCGCCGGTGGAGGCAATGCCGATGATTTCCGCCTTGGAAGCCTGCGCCTGCAGGATGTAGGACGAGAAGTCGGTGGTGGCAAGCGGATGGCGCGCGGCGCCGACGACACGGCCCTTGTTGTTGCGCACCACGTCCGACACCTGCTGTTCCAGGCCGATGCCGAAGGCGAAGTCGACGGTGAGGAAGAACCAGCTCTTGCCGCCCTGCTCCACCACGGTCTTGCCGGTGCCATGCGCCAGCGAATAGGCATCATAGGCGTAGTGGATGGCATAGGGCGAGCACAGCTCGTTCGTGATGCCCATGTTGGAGGCACCATTGACGATGATATGGCGCTTCTTTTCCTTGGCCACGGTGGCGACCGCACGGGCGACGCCGGAATTGGCCAGGTCGTTGATCAGGTCAACGCCTCCGGTATCGAACCATTCGCGCGCCTTGGCGGCGCCGACATCGGGCTTGTTCAGGTGGTCGGCGAAGATCACATCGATCTTCTTGCCCAGCACGGTGCCGCCGAAATCCTCGGCCGCCATCTTCACCGCCTCGACGGCACCCTTGCCGGAAAGGTCGTTGTAGATGCCGGACATATCGGCCAGCACGCCGATGCGCACCACATCATCGGAGACCTGGGCCGAGGCAGCACCACTGCCCAGGGCCAGGGCGGAGGCAGCCGCCACCGCCAGTCGCAGACTGTTTTTCATGAATTTCCTCCCAAGTTTACTGGTTTACTGTTTCCCGGTTATTATTGTTTTCCACTCTACCTGATGCCATTAATGGTTTTACATGGCTGGTTTACACGAAAACCTATCTGAAACCCACATCGTTGGCCGCAACACGCATCAACTGATCGTGCGCGCGGAAGACTGCAGCGCGCTGGCCACGCGGCAGATTTCCCATGTCGGCGTCGGCGATGCAGCGGTGCCTTACCGCATCGTGCGCACGCATCTGAGCGGCACCTATGTGCATGCCAGCTTAGGGGGAGAGGGCCGCATCCTGCTGGACGGGCGCTGGCGGCCGCACCGCGCCGGCATGGTGTCGCTGGCCCCGGCGCATGTGCTGCATGCCTTCCACGCCATTCCCTCAAAACGCTGGCAATATTGCTGGGTGCGCTACATGCCGCAATCGCCGCGCTCGGCCATCGGCTTCATGGCGCCGGTGATGGCGCAATTCGATGCCGAGGCTTTGCAGCATGCCATCATGGGCCTCTACAAGGAGGTGCAGGGCCCGGCCGACAGTGGCTCGGCGATGCTGTGGATCGACCTGATCGAGCATTACATCAGCCGCTTCGCCGAGCCTTTGCAGCGCGAGGACCGGCTGCGCGCCCTGTGGGAGAAGGTGAGCGGCGATCTCGGCAAGCCCTGGACCGTGGAGCGCCTGGCCGGGCTGGCCAATATCAGCGGCGAGCATCTGCGGCGGCTCTGCCAGTCCAGCCTGGGGCGCAGCCCGATGCAGCAGCTCACCTACCTGCGCATCCAGCATGCCGCACACCGGCTGGCCACCACGACAGCGAAAATCGAGGATATCGCGCTGCAGGTCGGCTATCAGAACCCGTTCGCCTTCTCCAACACCTTCAAGCGCATGACCGGCTTCCGGCCTTCGCATTTCCGCAGCCGGCGCCAGGCCGGCAGCCGCGAACCGGATGCGTGAGAGCGTAGCGGGCGTTGCGGCTGCCGCAGTCCCGGTGTTTCAGCGCCGGATATGATCCTGATTCTGCCGGAACCAGTCATAGGCCGTCTGGAGGCCGCGTTCGAGCGGAATGGCGGGTTGCCACCCCATGGCAGCGATGCGGCTGTTATCCATCAGTTTCTGCGGGGCACCATCGGGCCGGCTGCGGTCGAAAACCAGGCGTCCCTGCCAGCCTGAGATCCGCGCCAGCATCTCCGCCAGTTCGCGTATCGTCACATCGCTGCCGGTGCCGATATTGACATGCTCCTCGCCCGAGTAATGCCGCAGCAGAAAGACCAGGCCATCGGCAAGGTCGTCGACATACAGGAATTCCCGCCGCGGCGAGCCGCTGCCCCAGATGCTGATTTCCTCCTGGCCATCCTGCGCCGCCCGTGCAAAGCGCGCGATCAAAGCTGCCGCCACATGGCTGTTCTGCGGGTGGAAATTGTCGCCCGGACCATAAAGATTGGTCGGCATGGCGGAGATGTAGTCACAGCCATATTCGCGCCGATAGGCCTGGCACAGCTTGATACCGGCGATCTTGGCAACAGCATACCACTGGTTGGTTGGCTCCAGCGGACCTGTCAGCAGGGCATCCTCGCGCATCGGCTGCTCGGCCAGGCGCGGATAGATGCAGCTCGACCCCAGGAATACCAGCTTGGCAACACCGATGCGCTGCGCGGCATGGATGATATTGGTCTCGATCGCCAGATTGTCGTAGAGGAAGCGGGCCGGGAAACTGTCATTGGCATGGATGCCGCCTACCGTCGCCGCCGCTATGAACACCACGTCCGGCCGCTCTCGCTCCATCCAGGCCTCGACCTCGGCCTGGCGCCGCAGGTCGAGCTGGCTGCGGTCGACCGTGAGCAGGGTGCATGCCTCGCGGGCCAGGCGCCGCACCAGCGCAGCGCCAACCATGCCACGATGGCCCGCCACCCAGACGCGGCGGCCCTGCAGGCTGAATTCGCTCTTTACCATGTTACATATACCCGTTCCGCGCCACGCCGGGCGGCCTGTTTGCCATTGCAGGGGGCAAGGTATAGCCGGCACCACAGGCATACAAGCAGCGCCGGCCAAAGCAGCCCGGCAGCCGGCTGTTGGTGGTTGCTTTTGGCCGGAATTCCCAATATGCACGCGAGACTCAGGCGAAAACCCACCCGAGGCCCAGGCGGATGCAGTCGAACAAGGTTGCCCTGATCACCGGCGTGACTGGCCAGGATGGCGCCTATCTGGCCGAGCTGCTGCTCGCCAAGGGCTATATCGTGCATGGCGTGAAGCGGCGCTCCTCGTCCTTCAACACCGGCCGCATCGACCATCTCTACCAGGATCTGCACGAACGCGACCTGCGCTTCTTCCTGCATCACGGCGACATGACCGATGCCACCAACCTGATCCGCCTGGTGCAGCAGGTGCGGCCCACCGAGATTTATAATCTGGCGGCCCAGAGTCACGTCCAGGTCAGTTTCGAGACCCCGGAATATACCGCGAATGCCGATGCGCTCGGCACGCTGCGGCTGCTGGAGGCAATCCGCATCCTGGATATGACCAAGCAGGTGCGATTCTATCAGGCAAGTACATCCGAACTGTACGGTCTGGCACAGGAGACGCCGCAGCGCGAAACGACACCGTTCTACCCGCGCAGCCCCTATGCCGCCGCCAAGCTCTATGCCTACTGGATCACGGTGAACTACCGCGAGGCCTATGGCCTGCATGCCTCGAACGGCATCCTGTTCAACCATGAGAGTCCGATCCGCGGCGAAACTTTCGTGACGCGCAAGATCACCCGCGCGGTGGCGGCGATAGAGCATGGGCAGCAGGATTGCGTGTATCTCGGCAATCTCGATGCCAAGCGCGACTGGGGCCATGCGCGGGATTATGTCGAAGGCATGTGGCGGATCGTGCAGCACGAACAGCCGGAGGATTTCGTGCTCGCGACCGGGGAAACCCGCAGTGTGCGCGAATTCGTCGAATTTGCCTTCGGCCATGTCGGCCGCGGCATCACCTGGCAGGGCAGCGGCGCGGAGGAAACCGGCCGCGACGGCAAGACCGGCGAGGTGCTGGTCCGCATCGATCCGCGCTACTACCGCCCGACCGAAGTGGATCTGCTGCTTGGCGATGCCAGCAAGGCGAAGGCAAAGCTGGGCTGGACCGCGACCACCAGCTTCGCGGACATGGTCCGCGAGATGGTAGATGCCGACGTGCGGCAACACGCCGCCGGCAAGCATGCCCCGGCATGAGCACGGTATTCACCTGGAACGAAGCCGACATGGAAGCCCTGCTCCTGTCGTGCGACAACAATGAAGTAACCGATCTTATCAACCAGTATCTCGATAAGAGCGGCCCGGTGCTCGAATCCGGCTGTGGCGCCGGACGCTATGTGAAATACCTGTCAGAGCGCGGCTGGAACGTCACCGGCCTGGAATATTCCCAGGCAACCGTCGAGATGGTGCGGAGCAAGTGGCCGGAACTGGATATCGTGCAGGGCGATGTGGCCGCCAGCGGTTTCCCCGACAACCACTTCAGCGGCATGATCTCGCTCGGCGTTGTCGAGCATTTCCCGGAAGGCCTCGCAGCCCCCCTGGCAGACATGCACCGCATCCTCAAGCCGGGCGGCCGCGCCATTATCACCGTACCCTGCATGAGTACCCTGCGGCGCTTCAAGCATCTGCTGTGGTGGTATGAATTGCGCGGCTGCATCAAGCCGATTGCCAAGCGCATCCTGCGCGGCACCCCCCTGGATCTCACCGTTAACCGGCTGCGCCGGGATTACCGCCACCCGGTCAATCCGGCCCTTGGCCCCTTCTACGAATACCGGCTGACACCGGAGGCCTTTGTTACCGCCATACAGGCCGCCGGCTTCAGGATCATCAGGCATCTGCCGATCGGCCATGTCGACGGCATGTACCACGAGTTGAATCCGTTCAAACTGCTGGTCAAGTTCAACACCCACAGCTTTGAGCAGACGGCATTATGCCGCGCCCTGAATACCGCCCTGAGCCGATGGCCGTTCTTCCATGCCCATATGCAGGCGGTGATCGTGGAGAAGGCGACGAATCAGCCCCTCGGCCAGCATCGCGGCGATGGCCTGCCGGCGCCGGACCCGGTATAAAACGGCAGGGCTTCCAGACAACCGCAATCGTCGACGAGCGGCACATGCATTCTTCTCTCCGTATCCTGGTTACTGGCGGCGCCGGCTTCATCGGTTCGCATCTCTGCGAGGAACTGCTGCGGCGCGGCCATGACGTATTGTGCATCGACAATTTCTATACCGGCACGCGCAACAATGTTGCCGGCCTGCTGGCGAATCCGAATTTCGAGTTGATGCGCCATGATGTGACCTTCCCGCTCTATGTCGAGGTCGACCGCATCTTCAATCTCGCCTGTCCGGCATCGCCGGTGCATTACCAGTTCGACCCGGTGCAGACGACCAAGACCAGCGTGCATGGCGCGATCAACATGCTCGGCCTGGCCAAGCGCCGCCGCGCCCGCATCCTGCAAGCCTCGACCAGCGAAGTGTACGGCGACCCGGAAATCCATCCGCAGCCGGAAAGCTATTGGGGCAACGTCAATCCGCTGGGGCTGCGGTCCTGCTATGACGAGGGCAAGCGCTGCGCCGAGACACTGTTCTTCGATTACCACCGCCAGCACAACCTGGAAATCAAGGTGGCACGCATCTTCAATACCTATGGCCCGCGCATGCACCCGAATGATGGTCGCGTGGTGTCGAACTTCATCATCCAGGCCCTGCGCGGCGAGGACATCACGATATACGGCGATGGCCAGCAGACGCGTTCCTTCTGCTATGTCGATGACATGGTGGATGGCCTGCTGCGGCTGATGGAATCACCTGCCGACTGCACTGGCCCGGTCAATCTCGGCAACCCGGTCGAAACCACGATCCGGCAGCTGGCCGAGCGCATCATCGCCCTCACCGGCAGCCGATCGAAGCTGATCGCCAAGCCGCTGCCTGCCGACGACCCGCGCCGCCGCTGCCCTGATATTTCACTCGCACGCCGTGAACTGGACTGGGAGCCGCGCTGCATGCTGGATGACGGCCTGATGCGCACGATCGAGTATTTCCGCGCAACGCTGTCGGCATGACACAGTTGCCTGTCGCCATACGCGCAATGCAGTCTGGCTGACATGACACCTGCTTTCGCTCTGCTCCTGCAGGCCGTGCGCCCCCGGCCAGACATCGCGGCGATACGCCGGCAAGCAGGCCTGATATCCGACTGGGATGATGTGGTGGCCCGGGCGCGCGAGCATGCCGTCGAGCAATTGCTGCTGCGTGGCATGCATGCGGCCGAACTGCCAAGCCCGGACCTGCTGAAGCAGGCGGCCGGCAGCAAGACGCGCCGCTCGCTGCGGATCACAGGCCAGCTGGTCCGGGTGGCCGGGGCGCTGGCGGAAGCCGGGCTGCCCTATCTCACCTTCAAAGGCCCGACTGAAAGCCTTATCGCCTACCGCAATCCGGCGCTGCGGAACTTTCGCGATATCGACCTGATTGTCGCTCCTGCCGACATGGCCAGAGCCATCGCGCTGCTGCAATCCCTCGGCTTTGCGATCATGCCAGCCAACCCGCCGCATTATGTGCCAAGCCCCTCGCAGGTGGCCCTCTATCACCGCGAAGCGCGCAGCCTGATCGACCTGCATGCGCGCTGGGCGGACATTCCGGGCTTATTCGACTGGCCTTTCGCCGAGGCATTCGAACAGCGCCACACCGTGCAGATTGCCGGCACACCGATCCATACATTGCCGGATGTGGAACGGTTGCTGTTCCTCTGCCTGCATGGCGGCCTGCATCTGTGGGAGAAATTGAGCTGGGTCTGCGACCTGGCCTGGGAAGCGGCCACCATCGCACATGATGGCGAGGCGCTGGAGCGGCGTGCCCGCCGGCTCGGGGTCAGCCGCCAGCTGAGCCTGGGCATGGCCCTGGGGCATCGCCTGCTCGACATGCCATTACCGCCGGGATTTGCCGAAACCGTGCTGCCGTTCGGCCTGCGCCGCCTGCAGGCCGAAGCGACCTTGCGGCTGGAGCACAACCTGATACAGCAGCCTCGCCACCGTATTCATGCCCTTATCTGCCAGCTGCTGCTGCGCGACAGCCATGGCAGCCGCCTCGCCGAAATGCTGTATCGCTGGCAGCGCATGCGCCAGCGCGCGTGACAAGGGCCAAGGGCATGGCGCATAAATTCCGGCCATGAATTCATCGGTCCGCCATCTTCTGACGACCGGGCTGCCACGGCGCAAATGGCAGCTGGCCGGCGTGTTGTGCCTCGGCCTTCTGGCCGGCCTTTCCGAAGGTGCCGGCCTGATGCTGCTCGGCGTCCTGATCGACCGTTTCGGCCTCGCTGGCGGCAAGCCGGAAACCGGCGCCTGGCAAGCCAGCCTGGAAACCGTGCTGGTGATCTATACCCTGCTGGTGATAGCCATGGCCCTGGTAACCCGGGCCCGGATCGTGGTGGCGGCGCGGCTCCGGTTCCGTGCCGTGGAAGTATTGCGCGACCGCCTTGTGCGCGCCCTCCTGCATATGGAATGGCCCGCCCTGCAGCGGGTGAGCACGCCACGCGCGACGCAGCTGCTGACATCCGAGGTGATACGGGTGAGCATCGGCATTGAATTGCTGCTGAATGCCACGGCCATTATTGCGCGCCTGCCAATCCTGCTGGCCGTAGCGGTGCTGCTCTCACCCCACTATGCCTTGAGCATGCTGGTTATTCTGGCCCTGTTCGGCATGGCCGCCACGGTGATGAACCGCGCCCTTCGGCGCAGCGGCGAACGGTTTCTGGCGGCGGGCACCCGCATGCAGACGGCGATAAGCGAGGCGCTGTCCGGGCGGCATGTCATCAAGAGCATGAATCTGGAAGCGGCATGGATCGCGCATTTCGCTGCCGCCGGGCGCGAAATCCAGGAAGCACAGGTTATCCAGGCCAGCCGCCTTGCCACCAGCCAGGCCGCCGCCGGCATCGCCGTTGCGCTGATGGCGGTGGCTGGCCTAGTGATTGCGGTATATGGCTTCGGCACGGCCCTGGCTGACGCAATGATCGCCACCCTGGCTTTTGCCCGGCTTGGGCAATCCTGCCTGCGTATTCATGATTCATGGCGGACAGTGCTGCTGTCCTTGCCAGCCGAGGCGGCAATCCGGCAGATGCTCGATGAAGCACAGCGCAATGCCGAACCCGGCCAGGCATCCGATCCGCTGCCGCTGCCGCGCCAGACGATAGAACTGCGCGATGTAAGCATATCGCGCGGTGGCGACCAGCCACTGCTGCAACTGCCCGATGCCCGTATCGCGGTGGGCCAGATCACGCTGGTCACCGGCCCGTCCGGCAGCGGCAAGACCACCCTGGTTGATGCCGTGATGGGCTTGCAGGTGCCGGCCCATGGCGAACTGCGCCTGGATGGCAAACCGCTGGCAGCAACAGAGCGGCGGGCCTGGCGCAGCCAGATCAGCTACCTGCCGCAGGATGCCTTCCTGTTCAATGAAACCATTCGCCACAACCTGCTGCAGGCGTATCCGACGGCAACGGAGCCGGAGCTGTGGCAGGCACTGGAGAAGGCCGATGTGGGGGCTTTGGTCAGGCAATTGCCGCAGCAGCTCGATACCATAGTCGGTGAAAGGGGCGACAGCCTCTCCGGTGGCGAGCGCCAGCGGATCGCCCTGGCGCGGGCGTTAGTGCGGCAGCCGGCGCTGCTGATACTGGATGAGCCGACCAGCGCCCTGGATACCGAAAGCGAAGCGCGCATCGTAGAGGTGCTGCAACGCCTGAAAGGCGGCATGACGATCCTGATCGTCACCCACCGCGCCGCTTTTCATGCCCTTGCCGATCATGTGATCACGCTTGATGGCTGGTGGGGCGGCGCGGCAATGCCGCAGGATTGAACGCCTGCGGCATTGCAGCCGCGTTCAGGGCCGCAATGCCCCGGCGCCGGCCAGCAGGTAGTCCAGCATGCCTTTCAGCCCGGCCGCCAAAGAGATGGTGGCGGAGACGCCCAGTTCGGCAGTGGCCTTGGAAGGATCGCCGAGAGAATCCTGGATATCGCCCATCCGCTGCTGTCCGAATTGCAGCTGCGGCTGCTTGCCGGCAAAAACGCCGATCTGTTCGGCAAGCTGCAGAATACTGGCCGGCTTGCCACTGCACACATTGTAAACCCTGGCACCATCCGAGAGGCGACGCATCGTCGCCAGCAGATGCGCCACCACGTCCGACACATGGATGAAGTCGCGGATCTGCCGCCCATCGCCATGAATCTGCACCGGGGCATCGCGCAGGATGCGAGCCGCGAAGGCAGCCACCACACCGGCATTGGACAGACTGCTGTCGCGGTCGAACGGGCCATAGACATTGAAGAAGCGCAGCCCGGTATTGGGTATCCGATGGCTGTACCAGGCGGCCCGGCCATGCATCTCGCTGCCCAGCTTGTCGGCGGCATAGGCGGTCAATGGGGCGGGCGTGGCGGTTTCCGCCAGCGGCAATGCCGGATTGTCACCATAGACCGAGGCCGAGGACGCATAGACCACCGGCACCGGGTTGGCGAAGCTGCGCGCGGCATCGAAAACGGTGATGCTGCCGGTTTGATTGCTACGATGCGTGCCGCGCCAATCGACCAGGGAATCCTGGATCGCCGTGCGTGCGGCGAGATGGAAACAGCCGGCGCAGCCTTCCATCACCTGCCGCACCAGGTCGGCATCGGCAACATCGCCGACAAACAGCTTGGCACCAGATGGCAAAGCCTCTCGCCGGCCAGTGGAGAGATTATCGAGGACATGTACATCATCGCCGGCGGCCAGCAGGGCGGTCACCAGATGCGACCCGATGAACCCGCAGCCTCCGGTGATCATGTATTTCGCCATGCGCCAATCCTCACGACCAGCTTGAGCCATGCCGGCCGGTACTGCTGCCGCCCAGATATTCGGGCCAATCGGCAGCATCCATTGTCTACACATCCCGCAGATCGCCGTGACTATAGACAGACGGCCTGCCGTTTACAATTCTTGGCGCCAGTGCGGCACTTCGCACCTTGCCGGACAGGCCGGCAAGGCACACCGCGCGCAAGGACCACCGTGGCAGCAACACCAGATTCAGCGCCGGCCACCATCCGCATGACGCCCCCCTTGCTGTGGGTCTATGGCTGCGGCGCGTTTGGCATGCTGCTGCAGATCGGCGGCACGGCGATCCTGGCGCGCATATTGGCGCCACAGTCATTCGGTGAAATCGCGGTGGCGGCGGCGGTGCTGCGCGTGGCGCAGCATGTAGCGAATATGGGCATGACCACCGCCCTGACCCGCGAGGCGGGCCGGATCGAGGCGGCGGCACGGGCGCTGATCCTGTTCTCGGTAGGCTTCAGCCTGCTGCTTGCCGGCCTGCTGTGGATCTGCGCCCCAATGCTGCTGTGGCTTCAGCCGGAAGCCACCGGCAGTATTCCGGTGCTGCGCGCCCTCGCCTTCACCCCGGTGCTCGCAGCCTGTGGCCAGGCCGCTGCAGCCCTGCTGCAATCCCGGCTGGATTTCCGCCGCCTGGGATTGGCGCAACTGGCGGCCCAAGCCAGCGGACAAATCGGTGTTGCGATTCCGCTTGCCATCCTGGGCGCTGGCACCTGGAGCCTGGTCTGCGGCAGCCTGGTGCAGGCGGCTATGCTGGCTGCGCTGGTACTGATGTTCGCCAGACCCGGCTGGCGTGGCCCGCTGGCGGTTCCGGCGGACCTGCTGCGGCTTGGGTTCCGCTACATGCTGCTGCGGCTGCTGGATGTGAGCGGCCAGTCGATCCCGCCCCTGGCCATCACCGCGATGGCCGGCCTCGCCGCCACCGGCAGTTTCGATCGCGCCTTCGCATTATCCGTGATGCCGCTGGACTGGCTGGCCACCGGATTGGCGACAGTGCTGTTCCCAATCTACGCACGGCAAACGGCGCAGGCGGAAAACGCACGCTTGCTGCTGCCCAGCATCGCGCTTGGCGGCGGTGTGCTGTTTGCCGTGGCAATCGGCATGCTGATGGCGCGGGATCATCTGGTGCTGGCAGTTTTGGGGCCGCAATGGCATGCCGCCACGCCACTGCTCGGCTGGCTTGCCGCCTGGGGCTTCCTGCGTGGGCTGGTGGTGCTCAATGGCAGCCTGGTGGAAGCCCGCAGCAGCCTGCGGTTCCGCAGCTGGCAGCAGGCCGGCTACGTTGTCTGCCTCGCTGGCCTGTTGCTGCTGGTGCGGCCATCTGGCGCGGATCACATCATGATGCTGCTTGTGGCGGTGGAAGTGGTGAATGTCGCGCTGCTGTTCTGGCATGCCGCGCATGTCGCCGGCCTTGCGGCACTGCCGCTGCTGCGCAGCCTGCTGGCCGTATTCTATCCCGGCCTGGCCGTTGCCGTGAGTCTGGCGCTGGTGCTGCCGGTAACGGCAGCCTGGCCGGCCGCGACGGCACTTGGCCTCTGCATCGGGCTATCGGCACTGGCCCTGGCCGGATCGCTTTACTGGCATCCCGCCCCTGCATTGCGCAGCCTGGTGCGCAGCTTACTACGCCGCCCGGCTTGAACCGGTCTGGCGCTAGCGCCAGGCCGAGCCGCACAACTCGGTATACAGAGCCGCATGGCGCGCGGCGATGGCCTTCATGCCGAAGAGCTGCATGGCGCGTGCGATGCCGCTTTCCGCCAGGTGCAGCCGCCGCGCAGGATCTTGCGCCAGATCCCGCATTGCCTCGGCCAGCGCGGCTGCCGAGCGAACATCGGTCAGCAGACCGGCGCCGCCGTGATCAAGCACCCAGGGGATGGCGCCGCTGTTGCTGCCGCCGATCACCGGAATACCACTGGCCATGGCTTCCACAACGGCCATGCCCTGGGATTCCTCAAGCGAGGGATGGACCAGAATATCCACCTCCCCACGCAACTGATCGAGCAGGACGCCATGCGGCAGCATGCCGACAAAAGCAACGCCGTCGGCGACACCATGGGAAGCCGCCCAGCGCGCCGCCGGCCCATCGGCACCATAGCCATCCCCGATCATCAGCAAACGGCTATCCGGCAGATCGCGGCGCAGGCTGGCAAATGCCCGCAGCAGCGGGGCGGGATTCTTCAGCCGTCCCCAGCCATTCATGACACAGGCAAAGACCGGCTGGCGCTGCCGGCAGGCTGCTGCCGCCTGAAACAGTTTTTCGTCGATGCCATTGGGGATGACGGCACATTCGCCGCGAAAACCAATCCAGCGCCTGAGATGCCGTTCGATATGCGGCGATACCGCGATGATACGATCCGCGCGACGCAGCACGGCATAGGCCATCACCGTGCGCATGAAACGATAGGGCGATGGATCATGCCGCAGGATGGCCAGGGGCGCGTCATGCGCCGTGATCAGGCAGGGCGCCCCGGCGGCCTGGGCCGCCATGGCGAATTCGTAGGTCCAATGGGCATGGATCAGGGCGGGCTGCTCGCGGGCCAGCGTGGCGGCAAGATAGCCGCGTTCGGCGGCGAAGAAATCCCGCGCCCTGCCGCGCCGCCGGCCCGGCCCGATGCAAAGGCGCAGCGGTCCGGCATCGATCACCACTTCCCTATGCAACCCGATGGCATAGCTGATGATGATGACACGGCGGCTATGGCCCAGCAGCGCCCGGGCCAGGGCAGGCAGCACGGTGGCGCCGCTGTCACGCGGCACATCATCCCGCCAGGCTTGCGGCTGAATCAGGTCGCGCAGGGCATCCAGGCTGACAGGCCCGACCAGGGCAATACCAGCGGCCATCCGGCCCTCCGTTCAGCGCGCCGCAACCGCTGGAGAATAGCTGGCCGCAAGGCTGTGCCGGCCCGACAGCGGCAGACTCAGAAAAGCCTCTCGGTCACTTCGATGACATCGCCCGGCAATACCGGCGTATCGACATTGGCCCGGATCTTCTGTGTGCCTTTGGTGGTTTCGCGGCGAATGCGGATGTCGCCACGATCGGCGCGATAAGTGAAACCGCCCCCCATGGCCACGGCGTTGATCACCGTCATGCCGTTCACATAGCCATAGCGGCCTGGCAGGTTGACTTCACCAAGGATGAAGAACGGGCGATAGGTCAGCACTTCGACACTGACGCGCGGCTGCTGCAGAAAATCCTTCTTCAGCAGGTCGACCATCTTCGATTCAACTTGGGGAATCGTCAGGCCGCCAATGGCAATCTGCCCGATCAGCGGATAGGAAATGTTGCCGCCGCCATCAACCTCGAATTCACCGGAGAGATCCGGTTCGCCGAACACGTTGATGCGCACCTTGTCATTCGACCCCAGCCGGTAGACCGCATCCTGCGACTGGGCGGGATGGCTGAATAAGGCCCCCGCGAATACCGCGCCGCCGCAGAGCTGGAAAAAGCCTCGACGTGTCGCCTCAACCATCAGAATAGCGATGAGAAACCAACGAATACAGTGTTAGCGCTGTATTCCGACGCGGCCAAATTGGCGGCACGGTGGTTGTAGGTGTAGCCGCTCGTGATCTTGTAGCTGCGGTTGATCTGATAGGTCGCCTTCAGATTCGCCTCGTACACATCATAATTGCGATCCACGCCGCGGAAATCCTGCTGCGTATACTTGCCGCCAGCGGAGAGGATGATGTTGCGCTGCAATTCGTGATCGACGCTGAGTTCGAACACATTCTGGAGCGCACCGGCGGCACGATTGATCGTGGTTTCCTCGATGCTGCGGGCAGCCTTGACCTTAACCGTGGTCAATCCGGTGGCATTCCAGGTCAGGCCGGTGCCAAATACCGGGCCGCTGACGGCTTCGAAACGGGGATCAACGTAATCCTGCCACAGATAGCCAAGGTAAGCGAAACCCTTCAGCTTGCCGGTCAGCTCAACCTGCGCGCCGAGGCGGGTTTCATAGCCCGAGGAGTCGCGGCGATAGCCGAGATCGTCTACCGCCGACTCATATTTGCGGTCATTGGCGCGGCCTTCCACATAGGCGGAATAACCCGGCGTCAATTCATAGCCAACACGCACACCGCCAGCAATTTCACGGCGATCGCGGTCAGCATTGTTGACGACGCCGCCACCCGCCAGAAGGCTGTTGGTGAAGGTCATCTCCTTCAGCGAGGCGTCCGCAGTGAACCACAGGCGCGTCGGCTTGTGTTCGGCGGTGAAATCGATGCCCCGGGTAACAACCTCGATCGGCTCAAGACCACCGGTCACGGCATCAGGCGAGCCACGCGTTTCGTGATCGAACGTGTAAAACGGGCGCAGCGCGACCCAGGAGCCGCGGGCGATGTCGAATTTGCCACGGGCGTAGGTATCGAAATTATTGGTGCTTTCGTCGCTGTATTCGAGATAGCGCAGGAAACGGCCGGAAGCCCACAATTCGAGCTGATGCGCCGTCCAGTTCGACTGCACATACACAGACGGATTGATGGTGGCGAAGAAGTCAGACTTCTTGTCATCCTTCGACGAGTAAAGATTATCGGTGTATGTCGCCAGGATATCGAGGCCCGGATTGATCATGAACGCACCGAGACGAATGCCCAGCGGTTCGTAGCCGGGCTGCTTGCGCTCGGTCACTTCCTGCGCTTCGAGAGTGCGGTTGCGATCAATCTGCTCCTTCTGCGTCGCATTGAATTCGCTCTGCGGCGGCGTATTGCTGGTTTGGGCCTGGGCCATTCCAGGGAGGCAAAGCACCGCGAGGCTGGCGCCAAACAATCCGAAGGAAACCATGGTGCGGATGCACGACGGGTGCCTGCGCGGCCGCTCAGCCGAAACTGCAATCATCCTGTCCACCACTTTGTCCCCCATCACGAACCGGCCCGCACTCGACCCAATACTACGAGCGGCTGATTGATCCGTCCGCCAGTACCGGGTTTAAATAAATCAAAACAAGCCTTTAGCCTAGTGCCCATTTAATACGCTCCGCGTCCCGCCACCACAACCCCTGCGGTTTTGAGCAGAATATAGAAATCCAGCCACAGGGACCAGTTTCTTACATAGTATATGTCCAGAAATTCCATCTCTGATTGCAGGGCGTCTGCCCTTTTGGTAACCTGCCAGAAGCCTGTCATGCCCGGGCGCACCAATTCGCGAATATTTATCGCCTCCTGGCTCAGAATGGCCAGATGATAATCCGGCAGCGGACGCGGCCCGACCAGGCTCATATCCCCACAGAAAACATTCCAGAGCTGTGGCAATTCATCGATGCTGAACCGCCGCAGCCAGCGGCCGATGCCGGGAATGATGCGGGTGTCGTCCTTCACTTTACCGTTACGGGTCCAGTCATCCGTGGCGGCTGCCTCCACCGCGGCTTTCTCGCCGGCCTCCGCCACGGCCGGATGCAGTTTATCGGCATCGGGAATCATGGTGCGGATTTTCCACATATGGATTGGATGGCCGCCCCGGCCGCGCCGCGGCTGAACATAGAACGGCCAGGCCGGCGATATCGCATACACGGCCAGCGCCGCCATCAGGATGATCGGCAGTGCAACGGGCAGCAGCAGTAGAACAACCACTATATCCAGCAGACGCTTGGTGAAAGCGTGGCGCCGCAGTGTCAGCGTGCGCTGCATCTCAATGATCAGGCGCCCCGGCCCGATATCCCGGGCCGCGACATTATGGCTTTGCAGTGGCCCGAGATTCGGCGCCAGCAGGATGTGGCGGTAAGCCAGATGATCGAAGCTGACATTGGACTGCAGATCGCCCGGAGGCAGCGCCACCGCCACCGAGATGCCGCGGTCTGCCGGGCCATTGTCCGGCGGCCAGTCATGCGCCTCGGCCTCGTACCAGCCGAGTTCTGGATTGCTCTTGAGCAGTTTGGAGAAGGCCGCGCGTTCGGCCATCGGGCCGAACAGGGCAACAGGTATGCCCCAGCGCCGCAGCCGCAGCAGCGCCGCAATGGCGACCATATCCCAGATCGGCAGCAACAGCGCGAACACGAAAGTGACCAGCAGGATGCCGCGGGACCACAGGCCGTTCTGCGCCAGGTAATCGAAGGCGCCGATGGCCGCGAAGCTGAGCAGGATGACCAGAACCCGGCGCCGCAGGCGGTCCACCGCATGCAGGCCATAGCCTGGATATAGTCCGGCCACGGCGAAACCGACCGGGATCAGCAATACGGCGAAATGGATGCCGGTGAAATTACCCGGATTCACCACCGCCGAACTTGGCGGCAGCAATTCCAGCCGCACGAAGATTGCCGCCAGGGTCATCGCCTGCAACAGCAGCACATCTCCGAGCAGGATGAAGCCGACCGATATGTGTGAGGAAAAGGCAGCCCGACGATCATTGCCGACAGCGCCGGAACGGGAACCAAAGCCGGGAAGAAACGACATGGGGGAACTCGGGTTGCTTCGGTTGCGTATCAGCGCAGGATCGTCGTTAGGCGCAGGCTGGTCGCTGGCTTGCCGCGCCTTCAGGCGCCAACCTGGAGGATACGCCGCTCGGCCGCTTCAAGGATAATCGCACTCAAAACCCCTGTTGCATAGGCGCCGGTATCAACACCAATCCGGTGCGGTAGCAATTCAGGTTCGGTGGAAATATTGTGACCATGCACCACAACCTTCTCGAATGGGCCGCGGCTTTCAAGAAACGGCTTGCGAATCCATATCAGGTCGCTGTCGCGCTGCTGCGCCAGGGGACGACCGGGATGGATACCGGCATGGGCAAAGAAATAATCCGCGTAGCTGATCGCACAGGGAAGCTGGCGCAGGAAAATCCGGTGCCGCTCCGGCTGCCGCTGCAGCAGGTCGTCTCTCAGGCGGCCCAGATCACCGCGAGACGGCAGGCCGACCGGGGGGGCGCAACCATAACTCGACAATGTCGCGGCGCCGCCCATGGTGAGCCAGGCTTCCGCCCCTTTGCCGCTGTCGATGAAATCCAGAAACATGCGTTCATGGTTTCCCATCAGCACAGTATAGGCATAGTCCGGCGGCAGGGGGGGCGTGAGAGCCAGCTCGATAACCTCCCGGCTCTGCATCCCTCGATCAATAAGATCGCCCAAAAGAACAACTACAGCGCGCACACCCTGAGCCATTCCGCTGGCATCGGCAACGATGGCGGAAAACATCCGCCGCAGCAGATCCGCGCGGCCATGAATGTCTCCGATGGCATAAATCCGCATCCCGGCGGGAGCCATTGCCGCCACCGGATCAGCAGGCGGTTCGGACTGGCGCAGAACGCGCCGCAAGGCGCCGCTAAGTTTGCGAAAGTCCATTTGAAATTCCAAACTTGCGATGGTAAGAGCCGTCAAGCTTCTGTGGGACAAGAACCATGAATTCCAGCATTCCGCCGGCCAGGCCGGCAAATTCTTGGCTTGCTCGCGCCCAGGAGGCCGGCACGCATAACAGCATTGCGCAGTATCTGCGTATTCTGTGGCGCAGTCGACTGTTAATCGTCGGCGTCACGCTGCTGATGATCATCGCCATGCTGGTGGCGCTCAACATGATGACGCCGCTGTATACCGCAACGGCAAAGGTGATGATCGATCCGCGCCGGACGCGGCTGTTCGATACCCGGGAAGTGCTCACATCGCTGCCGCCACAACTCGTCACCGTGATGAGCGAGGTCGAAGTCGTCCGCTCGCGCAATGTCGCCTCCAGGGTGGCCGACAAGCTCGATGCCTGGAATGACCCGTTCTTCAATCCGGCGCTGCGCCCCCGGCAGACTTCGTGGATCAGTGAAGTGCGTGCCAAGATCGATGAACTGCTCGATTTCGACGCCATTTTCGGCACAACCAAGGATACCAAGAAGGAAGTGGTCGAGGATACTGCCGACAGGGTGATGCAGAGTGTGCTGAACAGCGTCAGCGGCCCCCTCGCGGTGGTGCCGGTGCAACAGTCGCTGGTGATGCAGATCAGCTTCACCTCATCCGATCCACGGCGCAGTACCCTGGTGGCCAACACTTTCGCCGAGCAGTATGTGCTCGACCAGCTCGAAAACAAGTTCGAGGCCACGCGGCAGGCGGCGACCTGGCTGACCTCTCGCCTCGATTCCCTGCGCAATGCGGTGATCAGTTCCGAGCGCGCCGTCGCGGAATATAAGGCGCAGAATAATCTGCTCGACACGCGCGGCAGCCAGCCGACACAGCAGCAGCTTACGGAACTGAATTCACAGCTGATCCTCGCCCAGGCCAAACGCG
Organism: Ferrovibrio sp.; assembly: GCF_965278975.1. Lineage (GTDB taxonomy): Bacteria > Pseudomonadota > Alphaproteobacteria > Ferrovibrionales > Ferrovibrionaceae > Ferrovibrio. The sequence continues at coordinate 1,899,451 of NZ_OZ257126.1, read as the reverse complement.
CCGAACTGGAGGCGCGGATTACCCGAATTGAAGCCGAGGTGAATTCCGACGGTTCCGGCAACTCGCTGGACCAGCTTGTCGATTCACCACTGGTCCAGCGCCTCAAAGAGCAGGAAACGCTGCTTGACCGCGAAATTTCCGACCTTGCCACCAAGTATCGCGACAAGCATCCGCGCATGGTCAAGGCAATGGCCGAGAAGGAGGAACTGCGTCGCAGGCTGGTGAATGAGGTCGGCAAGCTGACCCAGGGCCTGCGCAGTGAGCTGCAGATCACCCGTGGCCGCGAAGGTGGCCTGCGCGAACAGATCCGCAAGATCGAAGGCACCATCCGCACCCAGGGCCAGGCCAGCATCAAGCTGAATCAGCTGGAGCGTGAACTGACCTCGAACCGACAGATCTACGAAGCGTTTCTGCAACGCTCGAAGGAAACCTCGGAGCAGGAGCAGGCGCAGCAGCCGGAAGCCCGGATAATCTCGCGCGCATCGCTGCCCGGCGCCCCCAGCTCGCCGAAGCGCGGCCTGTTCCTTGCCGCCGCAACGATGCTCGGCATCATTCTCGGTGCCACCCTGGCACTGCTGATCGACGCCCTGCGGAATACCTTCGTCAATCGCGAGCAGCTTGAGAATTTCGCCGGCCTGCCATCACTTGGCGCCATTCCGCTGGCACCAAGCAGCAAGCAGGTGTCGGAATATCTGCTGAAGAAGCCGCATTCCGCCTTTGCGGAAAGCCTGCGCAGCATCTGGGTTGCTCTCAAGCACAGCGGCCGCCAGCAGATACCGCGCGTCGTCGTTGTCACCTCTTCACTGCCGGGTGAAGGCAAGAGCGTCACCGCACTGTCCATGGCCCGCGCCATTGCCCTGCTCGGCAACCGGGTTGCCCTGGTCGATTGCGATCTGCGGCGCTCGTCACTGGCGGACAAGGCCGACCTCAAGGTGGAGGCTCATCTGGGCCAGGTGCTGACCGGCACCAAGACCGCCAGTGAGATCGTGGTGCATGACAAGGTGCAGAATCTGGATATCTACCTGGGCCAGACCCTGGCCCTGCCGCCGCTGGAATTGCTTACCTCCGAAGCCATGCATGGCTTCATCAATGAACTGCGCAGCAAGTATGATCTGGTGATCCTGGATTGCCCGCCGGTGCTGCCGGTGTCGGATGCCCATGTACTGTCGCGGCTTGCCGATGGCGTGGTGTTTCTGGTGCGCTGGAACCAGACGCCGAAAGACGCGGTCAAATCCGGCCTGCGAACGCTGGACGAGATCGGCGCGAATGTCGTCGGCCTGGTGCTGACACAGGTCAATGCCCGCAAGCAGGCGCGCTACGGCTACGGCGACACCGCCGGCTATCAGAAATACTACAAGTCCTACTACACAAACTGAGGCCGGCGTGCGCAGAGACGGCCCTGATCCCGCTGTTGCGGTGGCCCCGGCTGTCAGCGCCCCGGTACACCGCTCGGTATACCGCTCCGGCGCCTGCATAGCCGCTCCGCAGCGGGCGGCATAATGGTGTCCCGGCATATCGTCACCGCCATCGCCTGCCATAACCGGCGCGAGACCACCCTTGCCTGCCTGGCGGCGCTGGAGCGGCTGAGCCTTCCCGACGCCTGCCGGCTTTCCGTGGTGCTGGTGGATGACGGCAGCAGCGACGGCACCGCTGCTGCAGTGCAGGCTCGTCATCCCGACACGGTGATCATTCCCGCTGATGGTTCGCTCTACTGGGCCGGAGCCATGATCCTGGCGGAGCGTCGCGCTCTGGAGCTTGGCGCCGATTTCGTGCTCTGGCTCAACGATGATGTGACGCTGGAAGCCACGGCGCTGCAGACCCTGCTGCACACCAGCGATGCGGGCGGCGCGGCAATCGCCGTGGCCTGTCTGGCCGATCCGGATACCGGCGCGGCATCCTATGGCGGCCAGCGTGCCGCCAGCCTGTGGCACAGGCTGCGGCTGCGGCTGATCAGTGCTGATGGCACGCCACAGCCATGCGATACCTTCCAGGGCAATTGCGTGCTGGTACCGGCCGAAATCTGCCGGCGAATGCAGGGTATCGACCCGGTGTTCCTTGGCGTGCAGGGCATGGCCGATACGGATTACGGTTTCCGCGCCACGCGTCTTGGTATCCCATTGCTCACCACACCGGAGGTGGTGGGTTATTGCCGGCTCAACCGCGCTCTGCCGCCCTGGCGCCAGCCCAGGCTGCGCCGGCTGGAGCGGCTGCGCAGCATTTTCGGACCCCGCGGCATGCCGCCGAAAAGCTGGGCCAGATTCGCCGCCCGCCATGGCGGCCCGCTCTGGCCGTTGATCTGGCTGCTGCCACAGTTCAAGGCCGCCTATGCGGCGCTGACCGTGCCCTTCCGCCATACCGGACCACTCGCGGTCTCGCTGGTGGAAGGCATCGCCACCATCTACCGCCTGCCTTTCTATCGCGGCCTGGCCGACCGGCAGGATATCGCCTTTCATGTCTATGACGGCGCAGCCCGGCCGGGACGCACCGCCGACCAGGCCGCCCTGCCGCTGCCGCTACCCGCCAGCCGGGGCCTCAATCTCTACTGGCCGGATCGCAGCGGCCGCATTGCCTGGAGCAGCGGTGCGCTTGCCACGCTGCGCCACGGTTATGATGCCGTGGTGGTCGGGCAGCATATTCACGACCTTTCGCTCTGGATGGTGTGGCTGTGGCGCATCCTGTGCGGCCGGCCGCGCCTGCTGGCGATGGGACATTTCCGGGTCGATGGCTCCGGCCTGCTGCCCTGGGCGCGGCGGCTGTTCCTGAAGCGGATCGATGGCGCGCTCTGCTACACGGAGGCAGGCCGCGATGCCTGCCTGCGCCACGGCCTGCCGCGCGACCATGTCACCGTGATCGGCAACACACTCGATACCGCCAGCCTGCTCGCCCTGGCGGCAGAGCGGCGCGACCGGCGCGAGCAGCTGCGCCGCCAGCTTGGCGTGGCGGAGCATGAAGCCATCTTTCTGCTGGTGGGACGGCTGTATGCCGAACGGCGCAGCGACATGGCGGTGGCGGCGGTTCAGGAGCTGATCCGCCGTGGTTTCGCCTGCCGGCTGGTGGTGATCGGCGACGGCCCGCTGCGCGACCAGGTGACCGGCCAGCCGGGCGTCACCTGGCTTGGCCGCATCTACGACGAGGCGGTCCTGGCCGACTGGTTCGCCGTGGCCTTCGCCATGGTGATGCCCGATGCCATCGGCCTGGCGGCCGTTCACGCCCTGGCCCATGAAGTGCCGGTGATCAGCCTGGCGAATGGGCGTGCGCATGGCCCGGAATTTGGCTATCTAGAACAGGGCAGGACAGCCCTGCTCGCTACCGATGCCACCGGCCTCGCGGATCATATGCAGACACTGATCGAAACCCCGGCGCTGCGGCACGAAATGGCCGAAGCCTGCCGCCAGACGGCTGAGCGCCTGTCGATCAGCGGCATGGTCGAACAGGTCTGCGCCGGTATTCTGCGGGCCGCCGGGGCGGCGCAGAAATGACCCTGGCCCTGTTAAAGCCGGCCTATCGCCGCCTGCTCGACCTGATACTGGCCGAGCGCCACGTCGTGCGCCGCTTCATGGCGCGGCAACTGCCTGCCACCGGCGCGCGGCTGGCGCTGGATCTCGGTGCCGGCGCTTCGCCGTTCCGGGCCGCCATGCAGCAGGACCTACCCGGGTTGCGGGTGGTGGCAAGCGACCGGCAATGGCGCGATGTCGATCTGGTTGCCGATGCCGCCCGGCTGCCCTTCGCTGCCGGCAGCCTCGATCTGGTCAGCGCCTTCCAGTTGCTGCAATACACCGAGAGCACGGCGGTGCTCTCGGAAATCCGCCGCGTGCTGCGGCCCGGCGGCCACTGCCTCCTGCTCTGCCCCTGCCTCGTCGCCAGCACCAGCCCGGCCGATCAGCGGCGCTGGACCCTGGAAGGACTGGCGGCGGAAGTGACCCGCGCCGGCTTCACGCCGGTAGCGCAAAACCGGATCGGCGGCATCATCCTGACCATTACCGGACTGGCGGCGCAGGCGGTTTCCTTCTCCAAGGTCGGCTGGATCGCCGCGCGCCAGGATCACGGCGGCATTGGCGGCCTGCTGCGCCTGGCCTGGAATCTCGTCGTGCCGCTGCCGCTGCATCTGCTCGGCCTGATCCTGCTGCCGCTGGATCAGGCATTGCCGGCCTCGCGTTTCTATATCGGCAGCATCATCCTGGCGCGCCGGAATGACGATGACTGATCCGGCGCTCTGCCTGTCCTGGGATGACGGCCATCCCGCCGATTGCCGCGTCGCCGAGCTGATGCTGCGCCATGGCCTGCGCGGCACCTTCTTCGTGCCGCTGACCAATATAGAAGGCTTGCCGGTGCTGGCGGCGCCGGCATTGCGGCAGCTTGCCGGGCAGGGCTTCGAAATCGGCGCCCATGGCGTTGATCACCGCCGCCTCACCAGCCTGCCGCCAGAGCAGGCGCGGCAGCAGATCGCCGATGGCCGGCACCGCCTGGAAGACATGCTCGGCATGCCGGTCGCCGGCTTCTGCTATCCAGGCGGACGGCATAATACATTCATCCGCACCGCCGTCGCCGCCAGCGGCTTTGCCTATGGCCGCACCACGCAGATGTTCCGCCTTGATCCCGGCGACGATCCCTACCGCATGCCGACCACCGCGCAGCTCTTTCCCCATGACGGCATGGCGTTGCTGCGCAACTGGCTGCGCCAGGGCACGGGCGGCGACCGCCTGCGCCATGCCTGGCGGCTATGGCGCTCGGCCGATCTGCCCGCCGCCTGCGCCACATTCGCTGCCGAGGCGGCCAGCCGTGGCGGCGTGCTGCATCTGTGGGGCCATTCCTGGGAAATCGCCGACGACGACCGTTGGGACTGGCTCGACCGCCTGTTCGCCACGGTTGCCGCCGTGCCTGGACTGCGCCGCGCCACCTGCGCCGAATTGCCATGATGATCGGGAGCCGCGATGCGTGTCCTGATGGTTCATAGCCGCTATCGCCAGCGTGGCGGCGAGGATGTGGCGGTGGATGCCGAGATCGCGGCGCTGCGGGCAGCGGGCGTCGATGTGGTGCCGTTCTTCGGTGACAACAACATCTTGACCGACAAGTCGGCCATAGCTGCCGGCCTGCATGCCCTGTGGTCGACGCAGACTCTACAGCAGTTGCGGCACCTGATTGCCGAAACCGCGCCGGACGTCATGCATGTGCACAACACCTTCCCCGGTCTTTCCGCTTCGGCCTACACTGCCACGCAGGGGCGCCGCATCCCGATCGTGCAGACGCTGCATAATTTCCGCCTCTTTTGCAGCAACGCGCTGCTGCTGCGCGAAGGCGAGCCCTGCACCCGCTGCCTCGGCGCGGCTTTGCCCTGGCGTGGCATCCAGTTCGCCTGCTACCGCGAGAGCCATGCCGCGAGCGCCATCGTCGCGGCGCAATCGATGATCCACCGGCTGCTCGGCGCGCGGCAGGTCGCGCGCTATATCGCGCTGTCGCAATCATCGCGCGAGCTTTTCATTGCCGGCGGCCTGCCGGCGGAGCGCATCGCCGTCAAGCCGAACATCATTCCCGATCCCGGGCCGGATTCCAGCCCGGATCGCAGCAATGCGGCGGCCGGCAGCCCTGCTGCCGCGCCACGCCAGGGCCTGCTGTTTGTCGGGCGCCTGTCCCCGGAAAAGGGTCTCGATACCGTATTGGCGGCGCTGCACGGGATGGATGTGCCGCTGACCGTTGCCGGAGATGGACCGCAGGCCGCGGCATTGCAGGCCGCGTCGCCGCCGCATGTGCGCTGGCTCGGCGCGGTGCCGCCCGCCGAAATATCCAGGCTGATGCGGCAGGCCGCCCTGCTGGTTTTCCCATCGCGGGCCTTCGAGAATTATCCCATGGCGCTGGCGGAAGCGATGGCCCATGGCCTGCCGGTCCTGGCCTCGGATCGCGGCGCGATGCGCGAGATGCTGCAGCCCGGCCATACCGGCTGGCTGGTGCCTCCGGGCGATGCCGTGGCATGGCGCGACGCCATTACCGATCTGCTGCGGCGGCCGCAGGATCTGGCAGCGGCGGGGCAGGCGGCACGCGCCCATTACCTGGCACATCTGGCGCCGGCGCGCATGGTGCAGCGTCAACTCGATATCTACCAGACGGCAATCGGGGCCGCCACATGACACTGCCTGAAACCGATATCCTGGGCCTGCGGATTCATGCCGTCGATCTCGCCGCCGCCCTCGCCTGGGCAGAACAGAGCATCCGGCAGGCGCGGCCTGCCTATGTCTGCCATGTCAATGTCCACACCCTGGTTGAAAGCTGGCGCGATGCCGCGCTGCATGCCGCGCTGTCCTCGGCCACATTGGCCGCACCCGATGGCATGCCGCTGGTCTGGCAGGCACGGCGGCAGGGCCAGCCGGGCACCGGCCGCGTCTACGGCCCGGATTTCATGACCGCATTACTGGCAAGCACGGCGCAATGGACCGACCGGCCATGCCGGCATTTCTTCTATGGCTCGACGCCGGCGGTGATGCAGGGGCTGCTGGCGGCGATACGCGAACGCCATCCCGCCACGGTGATCGCCGGCGCGCTGACACCGCCTTTCCGCCCGCTGACCGCCGAGGAAATGGCACAGCATCGCGCCGCCATCGATGCCAGCGAGGCCGATGTGGTGTGGATCGGCCTCGGCGCGCCCCGGCAGGAAATCTGGATGCATGCCAACCGTCCGCTGCTGCGGGCGCCGCTGCTGGTCGGGGTTGGTGCCGCCTTCGATTTCATCGCCGGCAACAAGCGGCAGGCGCCGCTCTGGATGCAGCGCGCCGGGCTTGAATGGTGCTTCCGCATGGCGACCGAGCCGGCAAGGCTGGGGCCGCGCTATGCCAGCACGATTCCGCCCTTCCTGTGGCGGCTGCTGCGGGCCGAGTTCGCGGCATGGGGGGCACGCCGATGACGACGCACGAAAACACCCCGGCTGAAGCGGTAAAAACCGGCATGGCCGGCTGGATGGTGCTGACCATCGTGGTAACAGCGCCGCTGCCGCTTGGCGCGGCGCGGCCCTGGAGCGCGGCCCTGCTCGGCACATTGCTGGGCATCGCCTTGCTGTTCTGGGCGGCGGCGCGGCTGCGCGATGCCGCGCCGCCGCGCATCGGCCTGCGCCGTCTGGCCTGGCCTGCCGGCCTCTATGGCATCGCCGTATTGTGGGGGCTGTGGCAGACCCTGCCCTGGGTGCCGCAAGCCTGGATGCATCCGCTCTGGCCGGAGGCTGCTGCCGTGCTGGGGCCGCTGCATGGCACGGTTTCGATCACGCCGCTGGCCGGCCGCGACGCGGTGATGCAGCTGCTGGCCTATGCCACCACCTTCTTCCTGGTGCTGCAGCATGGCCGTGACTCAAGCTATGCCTGGCGCCTGATCGCTGCCATCGCGGTAACCTCCGCACTTTACGCCGCCTATGGCATCGCGAATGTCATCGGCGGCTGGGAGATGATCGGCCCGCTGGACAAATGGGCCTATCGCGGCCTGGTGACCGGCACCCTGGTCAACCCCAATCACTTCGCCACCCTGAGCGGCTTCGGCCTGCTCTGCTGCCTGGCATTGCTGCAGCGTGACAGCATGCCGCCACAGCAGCCGGCGCTTGGCCGCCGTATATTCTGGCTCTGCCTGATTGCGATCCTGATCCTGGCGCTGCTCCTCACGCAATCCCGCGCCGGCATGTTCTCCACGGCCTGTGGCATATTGCTGCTGCTGTCGATCATCGCCTGGCGGCGGCATAACCGCGCACTGGCCTGGATGCTGATTGCCAGCCTCGCCATCTGTGCCAGCGGATTGCTGCTGGTGGATAGCAGCCAGACCGCGACCTGGCTCGCCTCGGCTAATCACCGCTTCGAGGTTTTCCAGTTGACCGTCGTGCTGACTGCCGAACGCCCCCTGCTCGGCACCGGCCTTGGCAGTTTCCAGGATGCCTTCAGCGCCATCCGCGCGGTCGGCATGGTGCCGAACTGGAATGCGGCGCATAACACCTATCTCGAACTGGCACTCGAACTCGGCATCCCTGCCACGCTGGCGCTGCTGGCGGCCCAGGGCTGGCTGGTCTGGCGCTGCCTGCACGGCATGCTGCGCCGCCGCCGGCACTGGCTGATCTGCGCCGTGGCCTGTGCCGCCAGCCTGCAGCTGGCACTCCATTCGCTGCTGGATTTCAGCGCCCAGATTCCGGCGGTGGCCGTGTGCTGGGCGGCGCTGCTTGGGATCGGCGTGGCGCAATCCTGGTCGTCGCGACGCAAATTGAGCCAGCCTGAGCTGGAGGCCGAGACCTCAGCGGCGTGACGGCTGCTGCAGCGACATGATGAAGTTGTAGCGGTGCAGGAAAGCCGCGACCATCTCGGGTGAGTCCGCCATTTGATCGGTGATCAGCATCCCGGCGCGGTATTTCACCGCGATCTCCGCCGTAAGGCCATCCTGCCACGCCCATTGGCGCAGGGTAAGGATACGGAAAGCCGCCTGCTCCTGCTGGTTCAGCACCGGCCATAGCCGGATACCCAGTTCGAACAGCCGGGTGGTGAGGCTGGGCGAAAAGCCTTCCGTAAGCACCGCCAGGCGGAAAGCAGCCGTGGCCTGTGGCAGCGGCACAATCCCCCGCTCGCCAAGCCAGGCCATGAAGGCCCAATCCCTGGCCCGGCCGGGCGCCTTGGCCAGGGCGGCTTCAAGCGCCAGGCGGCTCTGTTGCTGCAGCCCGGGGGCCTCGGCGCGTGCAGACAGTACCGCGCGGTCGTAAAGCTGCTCCGCGATCAGGCTGTCATGGCGCGGCAATGCCATATTATTGGCAAAAAACTGCCGTTTTTCCTGAGACGCCAGAGTGTCCTGCCAGAAAAACACCGCCTCCGTGGCCAGCCGCGGCACTGCCAGGACCAGGCCACAGAAGGCCAAGGCCAGCGCGGCATAGGCGGCAGCCGGGTGCCGGCGGCGCCGGACCGGGCTGCCGTGAGGGGGCGGAAGGACAGACGGCTGGATGCTCATCTCACTTGTTGTATTCAACAGAAAACCCAATGGGCGGGCAGCTTTAGCTGGAAGTTTGCCGCACCTTCCGCTAGTCTGTCCATAGCACTGGAACAATCCTGGCTTAAGGTTACCGCCATGCTCAAGCGTATACTTGTCGCCGCCGCGATGTCGCTGGCCGTGTTCACCGGCATGGCGGCGATGCCGTCCCACGCCCAGCAAGACCAGCAGGCGCTCACTGCCCTGCCCCCCGCCCTGCGAGCCGCGGTGCTGTCTGGCAACAGCAGCGCCATCACCGCCGCGATCAACACGCTTTCCGGCGGCAACCCGGCGCAACAGGCAAATTTTGCCAATCTCGTGGTGACGGCTGCTGAAGTGATTCTCGCGACCAACCCGCAGGCTGCGGTGGCCGCCGCTTCCGCCGCGGTTTCGGCGGTTAATGCCATTCCGGTGCAGACTTCCAGCCCGCAGCAGGCGCTGAGCACGGTGACGATCGCCTCGCGCATCTTCCTGCGGCCGGAAGTGATTGCCACTGCGCCGCAGATTGCGGCGTCTGGCTCCGTGATGGCGACCCAGGTGGCGTCTTCTCCCAGCGTTTATGCCGCCAATCCCACCGCCGCCATCTCAGTGATGAGCAACGCCTATCAGGTGGTGACCAATCAGACCGTCGCTGCGGCTGCGCCGGCCGCGGCCACAAGTGTCGTCAACACACTGAATCAGGCGTCCCAGAACAACAGTCTCAACAGCGCCAATCCCTCCAACGGCTCCCAGATCGCAGCCATCCTGAATCAGCCCCGCGAGACGGGCGGCAACGTCAACAACAACAATAGTGGCAACACCGCCGAGCCGGTGGTTCGTGAGAACCCTGTTTATGCGCCAAACGCCAGCCCGACCTGATCCGGGCTGATTATTCAGCCCTTAGATTTCCTGCCTATCGTTGCCATCAATGGCCGGGATGCACGCCAATCCCGGCCATTATTCATTCTGCGCCATGAATGAAGCCGGCCCTGCATGACCCAGGTTGCCAATTCCCGCCGCGTGCTTTTCATTCTTGGTGAACTGACTCATTCCGGCCTGGAGAAGATGCTGGAAGCCTCGGCCGGCCTGTGGCAAGCCGCCGGCCTTCAGCCGCATATTCTTGCCATCGGCGCGAAGCCCGGCGATTTCGCGCCCCGGCTTGAGGCCTGCGGCTACACGCTGCATCACATTCCCTTCGCGCGTTCGCCGCGCTTCGTTGCGGCATTGCTGGCCTTCCATCGCCGGCATGGTTTCGAGATCGTGCATATCCATACCGAGCAGGCAGCTTTCTGGCATGCCCTGGCCGCGCGGCTGGCGCGGAGCGATACGCGCCTGTTCCGCACGGTTCATGCCGTATTCCGCTTCGATGGCCTGCTGCGCTGGCGCCGGCTGCTGCAACGCTGGCTGATGCGGCATCTGCTGCATGTCGGCTTCACCGCGCCCAGTCCATCGGTCGCCGAACATGAAGCCGCGATCTTCCGCAATCCGATGCCGGTGCTGCCGAACTGGCTGAGCCTGCAGCCGCCCTTCACCCCGGAGTGGCGCGCCGAAGCCCGCAGCGCGCTGGCGATAGATGATGCCACTTTCGTCATTGCCTCGGTCGGCAATTGCGAGGACACCAAGAACCATCGCGCCCTGCTGGAGGCGCTTGCCGCGCTGCCCGGCGACCGGCCATGGCTGTATCTGCATGTCGGCAGTTCGGCCGAGGAGGCCGGCGAGCAGGCACTGGCAGCGCGGCTCGGCATCGCCGGCCGCTGCCGCTTCCTGGGACGCCGCCCTGCAGCTGAAATCTTTGCTGCCGCCGATCTTTTCGCCATGCCCTCGAAACAGGAAGGCTTCGGCCTCGCTGCCGCAGAGGCGCTGTCCATGGGCCTGCCCTGCGTGCTGTCGGATGTTCCCGGACTGCGCGATTTCTCGCCTTATGCGGCGGCAATATCCTGGTGCGATCCGCAATCACCAGCAACGATCGCTGCGGCTATTCTCGCCCGCCTGCAAGCGCCGCAGCGGTATCCCGCCATTGCCGGGCAGATCCGGAATGCACTTGCGGCTGATGCCGGCGTGCGACGCTTCATCACCCTCTATGCCGGCCATAGCAGCCAGGACACATAGCGCGACGCAGATCAGCCCGGGCTGGCAGTTGCTGCGGCCATGCCTGTTACCGTACTCTGCCGACGTCATTCCGCCGCCCAGCCTGGCTGAGGCGCCGGCTGCCGCGACGTAGCGGCACCTGGCGAGGGCGTGGCAAACAGAGGGCCGATGACACAAGCGACGCCTTACCGCCGCCGCATTGCGAGGCCGGCATGGAATTGACTGACTTTGCCATCATCTTCGGCACAGTCGGGCTAGCCCTCTTCGCCGTGATCATAACCCTGCGCTGGGAACCGATGATGGTGCTGGTGCTGGCCAGCGCCATGGTGGAAACATATTTCGGCCTGGATGTAGGCATCGAAGTAGATAACCTGATGCTGCGCCTGACGGATGCCATCGCCGTGATGGCCGTTGCCGCCGCCCTCCTGAGATTTTTCGCCATTCGCCAGATCGATGTCTCGGTGCGCTGGTGGCTGCTTGTCAGTATTTGCTGGGGTGTTGCCGCGCTGTATGGCAGCACGATCTATGGCCTGGCAACCGCACTCAACTTCTATCGCCAGCATTTCTATCTGTCCGCGATAGCCCTCTACCTGATGACGTTCCACCTGTCGGCTGCCGATATCCGCCGCGCCGCCATCATCTGGGTAGGAGCCGCCACCATCATCATGGCCTACAGCCTGCTGGCCAAGATCGACCCCTCCCTAATAAGCGACTTCGTAGTCGAAGCCAGCAATATGGGTATCTATAGCACCTATAACGCCTATGCGTCGGAACGCGTGATCGTGGCCGGCGCCGCCATGGTCATGTGCCAGGCAGCCCTTATCTGCCTGGGTGGCTGGGCCGCCATGAAGGGGGCCTTGTTCATGCGCCTGCTGACCATTGCCCTCATCATCATGATGTTCCTGCAGTATCACCGCACAACATGGCTGGCCTTCATCGCCGGGGCGATTGCGATGGCACAGACAAACCTGCGCTACTTCGCACGGCTGGCGCCGGTGGGTGCGCTCGTGGTCTGCATTGTCGCAATTCTCTGGCTCACCGGATTGGCGGCGGGCCAGGATTTCCTGACACCTGCCGTGACCCAGGCGATCAGCGAGCCGCTTGATGCCAGACAGAGCACTGCCATCTGGCGTATCGAGGGCTGGCGTATCCTGGTTGGGGAAGCAATCGCGCAGGGGCCGTTCCGCATTCTTTTTGGCGGCGGCTTCGGCGTCGGCTATGAGCGCCAGATCGGCAACGCGAGCATCATCTTCTCGCCCCACAACATGTATGTAGAGATATTCCTCAATAGCGGCCTGATCGGCCTGCTGCCGATGCTGGCTTTCTTCGCCAGCCTGCTGCGCCGGGCATTCGCTTTGCAGCGCGCCGGGATACCGACAGACGGCCTGGACCCCTCGGTTGCCGTGGCCCTGATTGTCAGCATCCTGGTCTACTGCGTCAGCTACAGCCTGGGGCATGACCAGGCCGTGCTGATTGGCCTGCTGACCGCCGCCCTGGCCTCGCAAGCCTCCGTGCCGCAGCGGCAGGAGCAAGACAGCCGGCTTTCGGCGGTTCGTTAATTGACGTCCCGAAGACTAAACGGGCTTATCGCAGCGCGCGATTCCGCAGCAGCAGATCGAACTGCGTGAGATAGCCGGGATCCGGCTGGCAGGCTTGCATCCCCCGTGGCATTGCAGCACAGCATTTCCCAATCCCGCGCGGCAATGCAGGCATCGTCTGGAAGGGTGGCAGAACAGGCCGGATTCAAGCCAGCAGGCAGCCCCGCCGGGATGCCGCCATGCAGCGGCTGGAGCTTCACCAGGGCGGCAAGATGAATTAGCTTCGGCTCAGGGTCAGACCAGCCGCCCGCCTGCCAGCGGCCTGGCTGCGCTCCTGTCCGCTTCACTTCCGCTGTATGTAACTGACCACCGGTTCGCGCATGACTCTGGCTGATCCGATTGTTCCCGTGATCCTGTGTGGCGGCAGCGGCAAGCGGCTGTGGCCGCTGTCGCGCGAGTCGAAGCCGAAGCAGTTCCTGAAACTGCATGGCGAGGATACCCTGCTGCAGGCCACGGCACGGCGTTTCACCGGCCCTGGCTTTGCACCTGCCTGGTATCTTTGCAACAACGAGCACCGCTTCCTGGCCGCCGCGCAATTGCAGGAAGCCGGGCAGCCCATGGACCAGATCATCCTGGAGCCGGCCGGACGCGGCACTGCCGCCAGCGCCGCCCTGGCCGCCCTGGCCAGCCTGCGTGGCGATCCTGCTGCCGATCCGCTGCTGCTCGTCGCGCCTTCGGATCACATGATACGGCAACCGGAAATCCTGCTCGATGCCGTGCGGCGGGCGGCACCGGTAGCGCGCGCCGGATGGCTGGTTACCTTCGGCATCCGGCCGGATGCACCGGAAAGCGGCTATGGCTATATCCAGGCCGGCACACCCCTGCCCGGCGCCGAGACCGGCTTCCACCAGGTCGCGCAATTCATCGAGAAACCGGCGCGTGCGCGCGCCGAAGCCTTGCTGCGCGAAGGTGGCTTCTACTGGAATAGCGGCATTTTCCTGTTCTCGGCACGCAGCTTCCTGGCCGAGCTGGAGCGCCATGCTCCCGCCATCCTGGCCGCCTGCCGCGCCGCCTTGCAGGGTTGGCATCGCGACCTCGATTTCTGCCGCATCGATGCCGATGCTTTCCTCGCCTGCCCCGCCGGCGCCATCGACACGGCGGTGATGGAGCGCACGGCCCGAGCCGCCATGCTGCCGCTGGATGCCGGCTGGAGCGATATCGGCACCTGGTTCGCGCATTGGCAGGGCGGCGCATCCGATACCGATGGCAATCTGCTGCAGGGCCATGTGCATGCCCAAGGCAGCAGCAATCTGCTGCTGCATAGCGAAGGCCCGCTGGTGGCGGTCACCGGCATCTCCAACCTGATGGTGGTGGCGTCGGAGGATGCCGTGCTGGTGGCGCCGCTGGATCCGCATGCCGATATCCGGGGCTTGGTGGAAGAACTGGAGCGCCGCGAGCATCCCGAAGTGAAGCAGGGCCGGCAGAGCCATCGCCCCTGGGGCTCGTTCCGCGTCGTTGATGCCGGCGTGAATTATCAGGTGAAGCATCTGCTGATCGCGCCAGGCGCCAGCCTGTCACTGCAAAAGCACGAGCACCGTGCCGAGCATTGGGTGGTAGTGAGCGGCACCGCGCGCGTTACCCAGGGCGACAAGGTGTTCCTGGTGCGGCAGAACGAGTCGACCTATATCTCGCCGGGCATGAAGCACCGGTTGGAGAATCCCGGTGACACGCCGCTGCGCGTCATAGAAATACAGACCGGCAGCTATTTCGGCGAGGATGACATCATCCGCTTCGAGGATGATTTCGGACGTGTCTAGCGCACATCTCCTTTCGCCGCAGATCCTGCGTGAATACGATATCCGCGGCATTGTGGGCGATACGCTGGAAACTGCGGATGCGCGCGCCATCGGCCAGGCTTTCGGCAGCATTGTGGCCCGCGCGGGTGGCCGCCGGGTGGCGCTGGGTTATGACGGTCGGCTGAGTTCGCCGCAATTGGCCGAGGCGCTGGGCGATGGCTTGCGTGCCGCCGGGCTCGATGTGCTGCTGGTAGGACGCGGACCATCGCCGATGCTGTATTTCGCGGTCCACCATCTGGACGCTGATGCCGGCGTGATGGTGACCGGTTCGCATAATCCGCCGGATCACAACGGCTTCAAGTTCATGCTCGGGCGGCAGCCCTTTTTCGGCCCCGGCATCCAGGAGATCGGTATCATCGCCGCGTCTGCCGCCTGGCACCAGGCAGCCCCGGGCCTGCTGCGGCAGCAGCCGGTTTTCGGTGACTACGTGGCGCGGCTGCTGCGCGATGCCAAACCGGATCGGCCGCTGACCATCGCCTGGGATCCAGGCAACGGCGCCGCCGGTGAAGTCGCCTCGGCGCTGGCAGCAAAGTTGGCCGGGCGGCATTGCCTGATCAATGCCGAGATCGACGGCCGCTTCCCGGCGCATCATCCCGACCCTACGGTGCCGGAAAATCTGCGTCAGCTTCAGGCCCTGGTGGCAGACGAGCAGGCCGATATCGGCTTCGCCTTCGATGGCGATGGCGACCGCATCGGCATTGTCGATGCAGGCGGCGGCATCATCTGGGGCGACCAGATCCTGGCCCTGCTGGCGCGCGATGTGCTGCCGCGCCATCCCGGGGCGCCGATCATCTTCGATGTCAAATCCAGCCAGATGCTGTTCGATGAAATCCATCGCCTGGGCGGACGGCCGGTGATGTGGAATACCGGACATGCACCGATCAAGCGCAAGATGCTGGAAGAGAAAAGCCCGCTGGCCGGCGAAATGAGTGCGCATATCTTCATCGCCGACGGCTATTACGGATTCGACGATGCGCTCTATGTCGCCTTGCGCTTCCTTAATCTGGCAGCCGCGACTCCAGGCGGCGCACGCAAGCTGCGCGAAAGCCTGCCGCGCCTGTACAACACCCCGGAAGTGCGCCTGGAATGTGGCGAACTGCGCAAATTCAGTCTGATCGAAGCCTTGCGCGCCGATCTGCTGCGCGATGGCGCCAACATGATCACCCTGGATGGCGTGCGGGTGCGGCATGAGCGGGGCTGGTGGCTGCTGCGCGCTTCCAACACGCAGCCGATCCTGGTGGCACGGGCCGAGGCGGAGAGTCCCGCGGCGCTCGAATTACTGATCGACGAGATCGATGGCCGGCTTGCCGCGCAGGGCTTTACCGGCGCGGGTCTGGCGATACGCGAGCGGCTACAGGCCAGCACTTAATTGCGATGCAGCCAGCCATTCACTGTCCAGCGCCCGTCGAGCAGATCAGCCGACGGGCAGTCAATCCGCGTTACCGTATGGAATCGGTTCGACTCGAAGAAGACCAGGGAATTATGGGTCGGGTCGATGCGGGTGAAGCTGAAATCATCACCACCGGATTGAACCTTTCCAGACGCATCGAATAGCAGCAGGTCGCCGCCGGTAAACCGGCGTGGCTCGCGGTGGAAATAATAGATGAAGGTGACATGCCGTGCCCAGGATGGCGAGGCGGGATCGGCTGAAGCATCCTTGTGGATGTTGAAGAAGCCACCATGGCCATGGCCTGTAACCTGCAATTCACGCCGCCCCACCGCAAAGCCGGCAAGACCAAGCCGCGGCAGAATGTCGGTGCGCGCCATCAGATCTTCCAGCCAGGGCAGAAACCAGGCACGCACCATGCCGGCCTGATCGAGGCGCTGGGCAATGCGCTTCGCTTCATCGACCCGGGGGATCGCGCCGCCCTCGTAAACCCCGGCCGGCTGGAGACCAGCCTTCTGCTCTTCCAGCACCCGCCAGAGATCCTGCTGCTGCTCGGCAGACAGCATGTTGTGCAGATGCACGAAAGGCGCTGGGCCGGACGCATCGGCCGGCAGCGGTTCGCCCACGAGAATCGCCATCCCGGCTTTTGCCGCCAGATCACCGGGATCAAGGGCCAGGAGAGCACGATAGGTTGCCGTGGCCTCGGCCTGGCGCCCAAGGCCACGCAGCAGGCTGGCCCGGCGATGCAGGCCAAGGCGATCCGTTGGAACAAGGCGCGCATCCAGCCCGGCCAGCAGTTGTTCGAGTATGGCAGGGTGCGTGAGCCGCTCGACAAGTGCAGGAGGTACCGCATCGGCAATGGGTATCTGGCTCATTCAATCCCCGTCGCGGCCATGACTCCGCCACCCACGAACAGCGCACCGGCGGACGGCACATCCAAGCGGCAGCCTAGCAGATTCCGCATTGCGCGGCAGCGGGCTTCAAATAAGCCGGCATACCAGCGTGCAAATGATGCTGGACCCCATGGATCGCTTCAGCGATGATCCGCATATCATCGCCAGGATGTGATAAAAGGACGTCCGGTGCGAGACCTGAAGTCATGCGGGATTCGCTGTTTGGCCGGACGGCATGAATGACTATCAACTCTTTGGCTGGCGCCTGCGCAGCAGCCTGCCCCTAGCAGAACTTCTGCCATGGCAGGGCGACGACCGCACGCCCGATGTGATGGTCGAGATCGGCACGGTACCGCCCCCGGACTCGCACTCGACGCAATTCAGCCCCGCCATTCACATCAGCCCAGCCACTCACTTTGGACCGGGCGGCGTGCACATCGCCATCCCGGCGGTTGCGACATACTGGGTGGAGGCGGGAAAGCGCGTGATCGTGCAGCCGGTGCTGGCGGAAACGGCACCCGATATTCGCGTCTTTCTGCTCGGAACGGTTCTGGCGATCCTGTGCTTCCAGCGCGGGCTGTTGCCTCTGCATGCCAGCGCCGTGGAAATCAACGGGCGCGCCCTGCTGCTGTCAGGTCATTCGGGAGCCGGCAAATCGACATTGGCAGCAGCCCTTGCCGGCCAGGGTCATCGCCTGCTGAGCGATGATCTATGCGCGCTGGAAACCAGCGGGCCAGCACCGAAAATCCTACCCGCATTTCCGCGCCTGAACCTGTGGCAGGATACGGCCGAGCAGCTTCAGATCGCCGTCGAGGGGTTGGAGCGCAGCCGGGCGGCATTGCAGAAATACCACGTTCCTATGACCACGGCGCATTTCCGGACGGAGGCGCTGGCCCCTGCCCGGATCATTTTTCTGCGCCCCGAGCCTGTGCCAGAGCGGCGCCAGCCGCGCCTGCTGGGCGGCGTGGAGGCGCTGCGGCGCTATGATCTGGTGCATCGCTGGCGGCTGGGTCTGGCGCTGGGCCGGCAGGCGGCGATGTTCACGGCAATGGCGCGGCTGCTTGAAGCTGTGCCGGCCTTCGAACTGGGCCGCAGCGAGGATTTCGC
The DNA here is from genome assembly GCF_965278975.1 of Ferrovibrio sp. Taxonomy (GTDB): domain Bacteria; phylum Pseudomonadota; class Alphaproteobacteria; order Ferrovibrionales; family Ferrovibrionaceae; genus Ferrovibrio. The sequence goes on along the minus strand of NZ_OZ257126.1, from coordinate 1,881,633 downwards.
CGATCTTCCGGTGCTGGTCGACGGGATACACGCGCTCATGACGGCAGCCCCGGAATGACCGGAATCTACTGGCTCGCCTCCTACCCGAAATCGGGAAACACCTGGCTGCGGCTGCTGCTCCATTCCTATTTCGCCGGCGGTGCAGCCGTTGACATCAACAGCATGACTTCAGATGACGGGCATATCAGCGACCGCGCCCAGTTCGACGAGGCCATCGGCCTGGCGGCATCGGACCTGACCGATGCGGAAATCGCCGCCTGGCGGCTGACCGCATTGCAGAATTGGGCCAGGACGCTGACGCGGCCCGCCTATCTGAAAACCCATGACATCCGCCTGCCAGCGGCAGGAGCCGTTATTGCCGAGCCCGGGACTTCAGGCCATGGCGGCGCCACCCTGGGTGCGATCTATCTGGTACGCGATCCCCGCGATGTGGCGCTTTCGCTTGCCCGCCATATCGACCGCAGTATCGATGAAGCAATAGACCTGATGGCAACGCGCGACCAGGTGATGAACCAGTCGCGCCGCCGGCTCAGGCCACGCCTGCCCGAAATATGGGGCAGTTGGAACCAGCATGTCGAAAGCTGGCATCAGCCGGCATCCTTCCCGGTTCATGTCATTTCATATGAGTCTTTGCGGGCGGAACCTGAAGCCACCTTTGCGGTGGTTCTGGCAGCCTTGCGGCTGCCGCTTGATCAGACGGCGATAAAGGCAGCCGTCGCCGCCACGGCGCTTGAGATTCTGCGCGCACAGGAAGCGGCGAAAGGCTTCATCGAGTGGCCCGGCGCACGCGGATTCTTCGGTGAAGGCCGCGTGCAGGGCTGGCGCGACCGGCTGACCGCCGCCCAGATCGCCCGGATCGAGTCCGATCATGGCCCGGCCATGCGGCGCCTGGGCTACCTGGGCGAAGATGATGCCGATTGAGAACAGCGCCGATGCCTGCACCTGGCGCTTCAGCTGTTGCCGCCCTCGCTCCAACGGATGAAGCGGCCATTCTGGATGGCACGCGGCAGCATATGCTCATACTCGAAGCGCCGTGATTTTGCCGCCTCGGCATCAGTTGGCCATTGCTCGATCATCTGCTTGAGGCGCGGCAGATCGAGCATGTCCGCGGCCAGGGGCACATTGGCCAGGCGTTCGATCTCGGCAGCGAAATTGCCCCGCTGCGCGGTGATGCGGGCGAACCATTCCGGATTCTGCTGACCGATATTGCGGTCATCGACGATGATTGACGGCAGCCGCCCGGCAAGCGCGCGCCGTATCAGGCTGCGGGTACGCCCGCCCCAGAGATATTGCTCGCGCGGTACGGCGATGCAGAAATCGACGAGATCCGGGTCGGCAAAGGGGTCGCGCTGCTCAATCCCGTAATAGGCGCGCAGGCTGAGCCACATCTCCAGATTCCGGGTGCGGCGGTTATGCAGGAAATTCGCCTGGAGCTGCCGGCTATCGGTCTGGTGCAGAAACATCCCGTCTTCACCGGCGGCCCACAGCGCCTCATCGAAGCCGATTGCACGGGCAAATTCCGGACGCATGGCAGATGTCCGCGCCCAGGCATGCTTTCCGCGATGCTTGAGCCGCCACAGACTGTCCCGCAGCTTCGGCGGCAATGCCGTCAGCAGGATATGGGTCTTCAGATGAGGCCAGATCGAACCGCCGCGATAGCGGATGGCCGGAACAGCGAAGCGCAGCAGCTTGTCGATGCGTCCGGCGCGGGCAAAATCGCTCATGCCACGCAGCCCGTCGAAACTCAGGCACATATTGCCCATCGAGCCCATCAGCAGCACATCATGCCCATCGGCGCGGGCCGCGCGGTAGGTGGGATCGAACCAGCCGAAGTGATTGGACAGGAAGAAGGTCCGCCCCCCCATGGCAAAGAAGGGGGTGGGGTCGTCCTCGAAGCCCACGGGGCCATCGGAATGATAGAAGCCGGGCCGCAGGTTGGGATAGCGCGCAGCCAGAGCCTCGACCTTCTCCTGCTCGCTATCGTACCAGCCGGCCCGCCCTTCGATTATCTGGCCCGGCTGCGGCACTGCCGTATAGGTCTGCACCAGGGCTGGTGAAGCATGCAGCGCGGCAGACGCAGCAACCGACGAACTGTCGAGCCCGCCCGAAACCATCACGCCGGGTATCCGGCGGCCGCGCAGGCGGACCTTCACGGCCCGATCGAGAAGTTCGAGCGCGGCTTCGGCATAATCCTGCGGTTTCGGCAAATGCAGGCGGCGGTTCGGATCCGGCCGCCAGAAGGCCCGCTCGCGAACACCCTGTGCCGTTGCAGTCAGATGAGTGCCGGGCGGCAGCAGGCGGATATTCCTGTAATGCGTATCTGCAGGATCGGCGATGTGGACACTGAAATACAGCGCCAGCTGCAGCGGATCGAGTTCCTTGGGGACGCCCGGAAATTGATGCAGGGCGCTGAGAATCGTGGCGAACCAGAAACCTTTCGGCCGGGCATGCCAGTAGACGACGCGCATCGCCATGGGCGACACAGCCATGTCCACCTGGCGTTTCCGGGGATCCCACAGCGCGAAGGCATAATCCCCCTTGAGCCGCTGCAGGCCATCGAAGCCATGACGATCCAGCCAGGCAGCGGCGACTTCCGAATCCGTCGCCTCGGGCGCCAGGTGCAGGGCCTGGATAACCTCGGCCGGTTCGAACAGATAACCGCTGAAAAGAATGACCCGGCCCGCCCCATCCGGAACCGGCTGGCGCTCGCGGTAATCCTCCTCGGTGACCCTGCGCTGCGCCAGGGCCAGGGCCGCCATGTCATCAGACCAGATTCTCGGCTTTGGCAGCCCGGCATCGAAGAAAGCCGAACCCGCCCGCGCGCGGTCATCGCGGGTCTGCTCTTCCGCTTCGAAAGCAACATATCCACGAAAATGCGTCATGCTAGTTGCGCCCGAAGGAGAAAGGCTTGGGCAAACCGCAGGATGCCCAGGCAATCCGGGCCGGGCACTTCAGAGGACAGCGGCTTGGCGCTTGATGGGAAGCAGCATCCAGCTGAGCCGCAGTCCCCGGTCCGAATTCACGACAGGGCCGTGGGCGTGCCGTCCGTACCCGGATTTCCTTCATAGCGCGTGAATTCGGCAATCGAGAATTTCGCAATCGAACGCATCGGCGCCACCCATACCGGACGGGTAGTAGCTGGCGGCATTCGGCTAGGCAGAGCCTCGGTCTGACCGTCTTGCTGCTGCTGCATCAGAGTCATCCATCGCTTTTACAGGCTGATTGAACGGCACAAGCCGCAGCCCTTCAGCATGCATAGATATGCACTTAAAATACATATACACCATAAATGGTGTCTTATTCCATATATATTACAGCTGTGGAAAATTTATCCAACCACACCACTCTCCCTGGTTTCAGCCGGGCCGGCAGTGCCGATAATCATGCTCTGCGCCGCCAGATAGCCCAGGAATTCCAGCGTATCGGCCTGAACCGTATCAATCGGCGTCTGATAGGAGGCTGCCAGGCTTGCGCACAGATCGCGCACGCGGACAGGTTCTTTGAGCATTTCCCAGATCGCCCGGCTGGTGGCGGTAAGGGTGTAATATTGGCCGGTTTCGGCATTCATCAGAACGGTTTCATTCTGAATGTCCGCATCCAGAATGATCTTGTTCCGCATGACAATCGTGTCCAGCAGGATCATGGTCTTTCCAGCCAGTGCTCATCCCTTGGTCCCGGCCATGATATCGGCAAAATCGACAAAAAGAAAAAGCCCTGAAAGCTCGCGCCTTTCAGGGCTTCTGAATTTATCTGGCCAGCTTATGCGCTGTCGGGCTGCAGCTTCAGCAGATCTTCAGAAATCCATCAGTGAAACACTGGCCTGGGATACCCGGCCACCATCGCGATCATATGTGGCGTCTGGACACGACACAGCAACTGGCACGCCAACTAGTTGCCCTGGCTAATTCGGCCCCCGGTGGCGCGGTCGAAGAGATGCACCTGTTCAACGATTGGCCGGACATGGATCGTCTGGCCGGCCTCCACTGTCAGGCGTTGGCGCAACAGGATGCTAAGATGATCGCCGCCGAGCCTGCCATGCAGCTGGGTCTCGCTGCCCAGCGGCTCAACGACATCGATCAGGAAGGGCAGACCATCGGTACCGCACTCCATATGCTCGGGCCGGACGCCATAGATCGCTTCTGCCGCATAGCGCGGTGCGTTTGCCGAGAGCGGCAGTACCACGCCGGCTGAAGTAACGAAGCTGCCATCCTGAATCTGGCCGGACAGGAAATTCATCGCTGGCGAACCGATAAAACCGGCGACGAAAGTATTGGCCGGCTTGTCGTACAGCTCCAGCGGCGCACCAATCTGTTCTATGCGGCCACCCTGCATGACAACGATCAAGTCGGCCATGGTCATCGCCTCGACCTGATCATGGGTGACATAGACCATGGTGGAATTGAGGCGCTGATGCAGTGCCTTGATTTCGGTGCGCATCTGCACCCGCAGCTTGGCATCCAGGTTGCTGAGCGGTTCATCGAACAGGAAGACTTGCGGATCGCGCACGATGGCGCGGCCCATCGCCACGCGCTGGCGCTGGCCACCCGATAGCTGGCGCGGCAGGCGGTCCAGCATGTTCTCCAGGCCCAGAATGGCCGCCGCATGCTTGACCTTGCGCTCGATCTCGGCAGCCGGGGCCTTCTGCAGACTGAGCGAGAAAGCCATGTTCTTCGCCACGGTCATATGCGGATAAAGCGCATAATTCTGGAATACCATGGCGATATTGCGCTCCATCGGCGGCAATTCATTCACCACCTTGCCGCCGATGCCGATATGGCCCGAGCCGATTTCCTCCAGCCCGGCGATCAGACGCAGGAGCGTGCTCTTGCCACAACCCGATGGGCCGACCAGCACCACAAAGGCGCCATCCGGAATCTCGAATGAGACATCCTGGAGGATGCGATGCTGGCCAAAGGACTTGCCGACACGATCGATCTGAACCGAAGCCACGTTATTCTCCTGAACTATCCTGTTTAAGCCGCCTGGCGGATAAGATCGGATGCCTTCTCGCCGATCATGATGGCGGCGGCATTGCTGTTGCCCGACACCACGGTGGGCATGATCGAGCAATCGGCGACACGCAATCCCTGCACGCCGTGGACGCGCAGCTGATCATCCACCACGGCCAGCGCATCCTGCCCCATCGCGCAGGTGCCCGAAGGATGGAAGATCGTGGTCGCGGTCTCGCGCAGATAGCCGAGAATCTCGTCGTCGCTCTGCACATCAGGACCGGGCCGGAATTCGCTGGCGACATGGCGCGCCATGGCGGGCGATTCGGCGACACGGCGGCAGAAGCGGACCGCGCGGATCATCGCGTCGCGATCCTCCTTTGCCGAGAGGTAATTCGCCTCAATGCGCGGTGGTTGACGCGGATCGGTCGAACGGATTGCCAGTTCGCCGCGGCTGACCGGCTGCAACTGGCAGACCGAGAGCGTGCAGCCCGAAAACGGATGCAGTCCGCCATCGTAGCTATCCAGGCTCAAGGGCTGGAAATGAAACTGCACATCGGGCGATTGCAGGCGCGGATCGGTGCGCACGAAAGCCCCGGCAAGGCTTGCAGCAAAGCTCAAGGGTCCCTTGCGCTGCAGCAGGTAGTCGATGCCGATCTTCATCTTCTGCAGCGGCGAGCGGACACGGTCATTCAGCGTGATCGGCTGATTGGTTTTCAGCACCATGCGCGCCTGCAGGTGATCCTGCAGATTGCGGCCGACACCCGGCAAGGCGCGATAAACCGGAATGCCGAGCGGGCTGAGCCGGGCCGGATCGCCGATGCCGGAGAGTTGCAGCAGTTGCGGCGAATTGATCGCCCCCGCCGAAAGCACGATCTCGCCCTTGCAGCGCGCGGTCTGCATCACGCCATGGCGCTCATACTCGATGCCGATAGCGCGGCGCCCCTCGAACAGCAGGCGGTGCGCCAGGGCCTCGGTCACGATCTCGAGATTGCGGCGATGGCGGATCGGCGCCAGATAAGCCTTGGCAGCACTGCAACGGCGGCCATCCTTCGCGGTCAGCTGGAAATAGCCCGCGCCCTCCTGCTGGCGGCCGTTGAAATCATCGGTGCGCGGCACGCCGGCCTCGGCGCAGGCATTGATGAAAGCCTCGACAATCTCGTAGCGCTCCACCGTATCCGAGACATGCAGCGGGCCTTCAGCGCCGTGATATTCGTCGGCACCGCGCTGCTGGTTTTCGCTGCGGCGGAAATAGGGCAGCACGTCATCATAGGACCAGCCGCGATTGCCGCGCTGTGCCCAGAGATCGAAGTCTTCAGCCTGGCCGCGGATATAGACCAGGCCGTTGATCGAACTTGATCCGCCGAGCACCTTGCCGCGCGGCCATTTCATCTGCCGGCCGTTCAGGCCGGGATCGGCTTCGGTGAGGAAACACCAGTCGACGGCAGGGTTATGCACCAGCTTGTAGAGGCCGCCGGGAACGTGAATCCAGGGATAGCGGTCTTCCGGTCCCGCCTCTAGCAGCAATACGCGGTTCTCCGGCCGCTCGCTCAGGCGGTTCGCCAGCACGCAGCCGGCCGAGCCGGCCCCAACGATGATGTAGTCATACTCGCCGGCCATCACGGCCTCCTCAGAAAATCCAAACCTGACCGTTGGATCATGGATCCATATATTATAAGACTATGACATCCGGTGAAGTTCTGGGTCAATGATGGTGGATCCAGAATGACTCCGGGGGCAGTTTCTTCTGTGCTACAAGGGTCTCACCATCGAAGCCCCGGAGAGTCCATGCGGCAAGCTATGCGATACAAAAGCACCGCTGATTACACCACGGCGGAGATCAGGCATCTCATCCTCAGCGGCGAACTGCCGGCCGGGGCGCCGATCGATCAGATCGATCTGGCGAAGCGGCTTGATGTCAGCCGCCATCCGGTGCGCCAGGCTATCGAGCGGCTTTCCGAGCGCGGCTTCATCTACCTGAACCCGCACCGCAGCGCGGTGGTGGCCGAGATTTCCGCCAACGACATGGAAGAGCTCTATTCCGCCCGGCGCGTGGTTGAGCATTGGGCGATCACCTCGGCCTGGCCGAATTACACGGCGGAAACCCGCCGCCAGATCCGTGACCTTGAGCGCCAGCTTCGCGGCATCAATCCGGCGCAGGACCTCGACGCGTACATGGACGCCAACCGCTCGTTTCACCTGGCGATGTACGAGCCCTGCCGCAACCGCTACATCCTGCGCAACATCATCTCGCTGTTCGATCTCTCGGAGCGCTACCAGCGCACCGCGCTGCTGCACGAGATGCGCATCAAGCGCTCGGCGCAGGATCACGCCGAGATGGTGGAGGCAATCGAGCGCGGCGACTGCAACCAGCTTATCGCATTGCTCACCGCGCATAACTCCGGCACCCAGGCTACGGTTCTCGACAATCTGCATGGTGCGCCGGTAGCCGCGGGCCGCTGAGCGAAAATCTAAGCCGTGCCGCCGAGTACGGCGCCCTGCTCCAGCAGCCGTTCGCGCAGGCGGTCGACACCAACGGCCCGCAGATCGGCCGAGCGGTTCTGCCGCAAGGCCATCGCCGCCAGCGAACCCGCCGCCTGCCCCATCGCCATGCAGCCACCCATCACGCGCGCCGAGCCATGGGCATCGCGCGACGCTGACAGGCAGCGGCCCGCTACCACCACATTGCTGAGCCGCTTGGGCAGCAGGCTCGGCAGCGGGATGTCATACGAACCGCCATGGGCGACCGGGATACGGATCTGGCCGGTGCCATCCTGGTGGATATCGACGTGATGGCAGCCCTTGGCGACGCCGTCGTCGCGCTTGCGCGCATCCAGCACATCCTCGCGCGTCATCACATAATCGCCCTCGATACGGCGGGTTTCACGGATGCCGATACGCGGCGCCAGCCCGGAGAGGCAGGCTTTCTCGAAGCCGGGCACGTTGCGGATCAGGAATTCACTGCATTGCCGCACCTGCTTCACCAGCGTGCGCATGGCAAGGCTGAGCGATTCCGGCTCCAGCGGATTCTTCAATGAGACACGCGTGGCGTTGACGCAGATTTCCTTCCGCGCCGGCGAAGTTGGCTGCATCATGATCAGCGCGGTGGGGAACATCTCGCCGCGCTCGATGGCCTTGCTCAGCAAGTCGCCATTGCCACGCAGGAACACACAGGGCTGACCCTGCTTGTAGATCTCGTCCACGATCTGCTGGTCGGTGCGGCCGCCGCGAATCGCATCGCTCTCGCCCACGGCCACATAAGCCGGATTTTCGCGCACGAAGCGCAGCAAGGGCTCGGTCTCGACGCCGGCCATGCGGAACATCATCGAGACCGGCTGCGGATTGCCCGGGCCTTCATCGGGCAGCATCGGTGCATCGGCCATGTAGCATAGATCCGCATCGCCCGAGGCATCGACGAAAGCCTTGGCGGTCAGCAGCGTGCGGCCGGTCTTGTTGCGGACCACCACGCCCGTGACTTCCTCGCCGTTGCGCACCACTTCCTCGGCCATGGTGTAGAGCAGCACATCCACGCCTGCATCGTAGACCAGCTGCGGAATGGCGATCTTCATGATCTCCGGGTCATAGGCGAAATACTGGATCAAACGCCAATCGTTCAGCGGCGCGACGAAACCGCCCATCTCCCGGCAGATTGCCAGCAGGTCGTTCAGCACGCCGCCGATGATCTGTTCGCCCTTGCCATTGATGGCGCCGTCGATGGTCATGCCAGTGAGCAGTTCGCCGCCCAGCATCGGGCCGCCCTCAACCAGCACGGTGCGGGCACCATTGCGCGCAGCCGCCACGGCCGCCGCGATACCGGCACTGCCGGCGCCCAGAACAACAACGTCATATTCCCGAATCTGCATGACTTCCCGACTTTCTTTCTCTTTTGCCCATAGGGCCGGCCTGGGGAAAAGCGAACAGAATGCTCCGTCCTCGGCGGAGCGGACTATTGCAAATTTGGATCCATAATGCAACATCCCTGATTAAACATGCCTGGGAGAAATAAATGGCCGCCCTCGACTTAACCTTGCTCCGCCAGCAATGCCTGGTGAATGGCACCTGGACCGGCCAGGCCAACCAGGTAATCCGCAACCCTGCCGACGGCAGCGTGATTGGCTCGGTACCCGACCTCGGCGGGGCGGGTGCGATAATGGCCGTGGAGGCAGCCAGTGCGGCCTTTCCAGCCTGGAGTGCCATGGTGGCGAAGGATCGCGGCCTGGTGCTGCGCCGCTTCGCCGACCTGTTGGCGCAGAAGGCCGATGCATTGGCGGCGATTCTCACCGCCGAACAGGGCAAACCGCTGGCCGAAGCGCGCGGCGAGGTATTATCGGCTGCTGGCTATATCGATTTCTTCGCCGATGAGGCACGCCGCATCCGTGGCGAAGTGATCCCATCGCACCGGCAGGACAGCCGCATCCTGGTACTGCGCCAGCCCATCGGCGTGGTGGCAGCGATCACGCCCTGGAACTTCCCGGCCGGCATGGTGGCGCGCAAAATCGGGCCGGCGCTCGCCGCTGGCTGCACCGTGGTGCTGAAGCCTGCACCTGAAACACCCTTCACGGCGCTGGCAATGGCTGCTGTAGCGCAGGAAGCAGGATTGCCGCCTGGCGTGCTGAACGTGATTACCGGCGATGCCGCCGCCATCGGCGAGGTATTCTGCACCCATCCGGCCGTGCGCTTCATCGGTTTCACCGGCTCGACCGCCGTTGGCAAGCAGCTGATGCGGCAGGCAGCGAACGGCGTGAAGAAGATCGGCCTGGAACTTGGCGGCCATGCGCCGTTCATCGTGCTGGAAGATGCGGATCTCGACGCCGCCGTGGAAGGCGCGATGATCGCGAAATTCCGCAACATGGGCCAGACCTGCGTCTGCGCCAACAGATTCTGGCTGCATGCCAGCATCCATGATGCCTTCCTCGAGCGCTTCACCGTCCAAGTCGCCAAGCTGCAACTCGGCCGCGGCGATGCCGCAGGCATCACCCAGGGCCCCCTGATCAACGAACGCGCCATCGACAAGGTGGAGCGCCATATCTCGGATGCACTGACCAAACAGGCCCGGCTGTTGGCGGGCGGGCAGAGATCAACCCTCGGCGGCACCTATTTCGAGCCCACCGTGCTGTGCGATATCAGCGACGACATGCTGATCGCGCGCGAAGAAACGTTCGGCCCGGTAGCGGCGGTCAGCCGGTTCACCAACGACGCCGATCTCGTCACCCGGGCCAATGCCGGTGAGTATGGTCTTGCCGCCTATCTCTATGGCCGCGATCTGAGCCGCGTGATCCGCCTGGCCGAGCAACTGGAATACGGCATGGTCGGCATCAATGCCGTGGCGCTCGGCACCGAACAGGCACCAATCGGCGGCTTCAAGCAATCCGGCATCGGCCGCGAGGGCTCGCATCACGGCATCGAAGAATACTGTGAGATGAAATACCTGCTGGTCGGCGGCATCTAGCCGCCGACATAGACCTTTATGGCGGCGGCGGCATTTAGCCGCCGCTCCATTCTGATGGCTGTCAGCCTTTCACGGAGCCGGCGGTAAGGCCGGCGATCAGGAAGCGCTGGGCGAAACCCGCCAGCAATACTACCGGCAGCAACTGCACCGTCACCCCCGCGAACAGCACGCCCCAGGCGGTACCATCCACCGAACCCATCACCTCGCTGATCACCAGCGGCGCGGTCTTGGCATGCTTGGTGGTGAAGATCAGGGCGAAGAGAAACTCGTTCCAGGAATAGATGAACACGAATAGGCTGCCCGCCGCCATGCCTTGCAAAGCCAGCGGGAAGATCACCTTGGTCAAGGTCTGCCAGCGTGACGCACCGTCAACATAAGCCGCTTCATCAAGCTCGACCGGCACTTCGTCGATGAAGGTTTTCATGATCATGGTGAACAGCGACACCCAGAAGGTGGCATAGAGAATGATCAGCAGCGCGTGGCTGTCGCTCATGCCCAGGAAATCCGCCAGCGGGAACAGCGGCAGCGTAACCACGATCGGCGGCAGCAGGCGCACGGCGATCATGTAGAACGCGCTGCCGGCAAGCAGGCGGCTGGAATAGCGCGAATACGCATAACCGGCCAGAAAGCTGACAAAAGCCGCAAGCAGCGTGGCGCCGCTGGCAACGATCAGGCTGTTACGGAGCGTTTCGAAGAAGCCGCCCCATTGCTGCCATAGCGTGACGTAATGATCGAAAGTCGGCTGGAACAGCAGTACCGGCGGATAGGCGAAAATATCGCGCTCGCGCTTCAATGACGACAGCACGATGAACAGCACCGGCACCGCCGACCACAAGGCCACCAGGGCGAAGGCCAGATAGCGCAGCAGCGTATTGGCGGCCCGCTTAAGCATTCTTGTTCACCATGCGCTTATGCATCTCACGCAGATAGATCGAGGCGATCAGCAGCGAGCCGACCACCATCACCCAGCCGGTGGCCGAGGCGACGCCAAAATCACCGAAGCGGAAACCGGCTTGATAGAGATAGACCGCCAGCACTTCGGTGAAGCGTGCCGGACCGCCCTTGGTGAGCAGCCAGACCTCGGAGAAGATGCGGAAGGCGAAAACCAGCCGGAAAATGATGGCGACCAGGATCGAGGGAATCATCAGCGGCAGGGTGATGCGCACGAAGGTCTGCCACGGTGTGGCGCCGTCGATCTTCGCCGCTTCATACACCGATTGCGGGATCGCCAGCATGCCGGCATAGAGCAGCAGGAAAGTGAACGGCAGATTGTGCCACACGCTGATCACCGAGATCAGCGTCAACCCCTGATAAGGCGCCACCGACCAGTTGAAGCGGCCCAGGCCGATTTCTTCGATCAGGCGGCTGATGGTGCCGAAATTCGGATCCATCAGCATCTTCCAGGTCAGCACACCGACCACTTCGGAAACCGCGTAGGGCATCAGCACGATGGCAAACATCAGCCGCGGCAACGGCACGCCGCGCACGAACAAGGCGGCCAGGGCCAGGCCCAGCACGATTTCGGCATAGACCACGGCATTGACGACGATGAATGTGTTGAGCGACGCGCGCCAGAAATAGCGGTCCTCGAATATCTTGCGATAATTGTCGAGGCCGACGAATTCCAGACTGGTGCCATAGCCGGATTGATTGAGGCTGAGCCACAGCACATAGAGCGAAGGCAGCGCGATCACCGCCAGCAGCAATAGATGCACCGGCGCCAAAAGCATGTAGGCAAAGAAGTCTGGGCGGCGCGTCACGGGTTCGGAATCCTGGGCTACCGAGGCAAAAAATTCGGCGGGAGCCGGGCGAACCCGCGCTCCCGCCGCTGTGTTACACTATCACTTCTTGGTCAGTGGTTCGATACGCTTCTGCATCGAAGCCGCTGCGTCCTTCGGGCTCTTCATGCCGATCACAGCCGCCTGCGATTCCTCGCGGAAGATCGCCAGTGCTTCAAGCGAGGCATTGAATGCGGATGGCACCACCAGCGCCTGAGCGATGGCACGAGCTTCCTCCTTGGTATAGGGCAGACGCTCCTGCAGACGCTTGTCGCTGTAGGCGGCCGGGCGCACCGGGCCATTGCCGTTGAGCGCCACCAGCGTGGTGTTTTCCGGCCCGGAAAGCTCGCGGGCAAGATCCCAGGCCAACTCCTTGTTCTTGGAGTTCTTCGGGATCGCCATCGACCAGATCTCGGTCATTGCCGTGCCGTCGCGCTTGGTGGCGGGATCAGAGGGCAGCACCATCACATCCACGGCGCCGGCGGCAAACTTGGATGCCTTTGGATTATTGTAGACCGTGTAGCGGGCGAAGGGATCGATCGCCATGGCGGCACGGCCGGACTGCATGGTGGTGATCACTTCGTCGATGCTGAGCGAGGCATAGTTGGTCGGCAGTACGCCTTCCTTATACAGCGTCGCCATCACGGTCAGCGCCTTGATCATTTCCGGCGAATCCGCCTTCACCTGCATCTTGCTGTCGATCAGCTCAGCGCCATACATGTTCAGGAAAGTGAGCACCGCGAGATGCTCGTCACCCGAGTTCATGGTCAGGCCGTTGACGCGAGTGCCGTCGGCGCGGGTGTAGGTCAGCTTGCGGGCATATTCCACCACCTCATCCGCATTCTTGGGCGGACGGGTGAGGCCGCGCTCCTTCAGCAATTCAGTGTTGAAATGCAGGCCGGTGGTGGCGTGGCGGAACGGGATGGCCGTCAGCACGCCGCCATAGCGCATGGCGTTCAGCAGGTTCGCCGGAATACCATCGAAGGCTTCAATCGGCGCCTTCTTCTGCCAGTCATCCAGCGGCTCGAGCAGCACGCTCACCTTCGGCGTGGCGAACTTGTTGATGACAAAGGCCAGATCGATCGAAGTTTCACGCAAGGAGAGCTCGCGGAACAGGCGGTCATGCATCGGCTCGATATTGGCGCTGATCCAGTTGAGCTTGACGCCCTTCTTCTTCGCCCATTCGCCGGCGATATCGCCGCCCGTGGTGCCAGGCACAAGACCGCGCGACACATTTTCATGAACCTTGTGCGACAGGACCGTGAGCGTCACTTCCTGAGCCATGGCCGCAGAGCCGAGCAAACTGGCGGCGGCGAAGGCCACCGCGAAGCGCTTGAGCATGTTTTTTCCTCCTTTTTGAATTTTGAAGCCTTAATCATGGATCCAATCATGGCCGGCAGGTCGCGTCAATAGCTGGATGAGCTGTCCGGGCACTGCCTGCCTCGTTAAATTCCAGAAAATCCATGAATGACTAGGCGGATCTCCAAGACCCGAGCAAAACCCCATGGTCGAGTCGGCGCCTTTCGCCCCTCCAGCTGGCAGGACTCCCCTTGAGCAAGGGGCGCAGGCCTGGTCCGGCCGCGAACGATCTCACTCCCCTCAGCAGAAGAAGTCCGCGCCGACGCAGCTGATTCGGCAACCCTGCTGACCAGAACGCCGGCATTAGGCTCGATCATAAATCTACCTGGCGCTGGCCACCGATCAGATCTGGATGACTCGGGCCCAGTCCTGTTTCGCTCCGGCCCTCCTCGGCAGAGTGGCCAGTTCAGCCATAGCTTCGCACAAACGAAAACGCCGCCAGGCGGAACCTGGCGGCGTTTTTGATTTGGTTGCGGGGGCAGGATTTGAACCTGCGACCTTCAGGTTATGAGCCCGAAATGACCCGTCCAACGCCGCGATTTGCGAAAGCCCACTCCAGTGATTTGAAGCACTTAGGCACATTCGCTTGCACTCGCTCAGACCACTTTGCATCCGGCAGTGGAGCAAAATTGGAGCACGTGGAGCATAACAGAAGCCGCGAAGTGCAGCAATGAAAGTGCTGCCTGATAGGCGGCTTGGCCAGCGGGGCCGCTTCGATGGTTATGTCCTCATATAATAACCAAGCCGGATCCTGTAACCCGGCACGCCGAACTGCCGTCTAACACTATACGGACATGTTAGATGGAGCCTCGCCATATGATCGACCCAATTTTTGCTCACCCACTGCTCGACCGGGAAGCGCTCGCTAAACGCTGGAACTGCTCGGTTTCTTTATTGGAGAAGCTACCTGCGGAGAAACTCCCGCTTCGGATCTGGGTGGCTCCAGGCAGGGTCATGTATCGCCTGGTTGACGTTATTATATATGAGAGTCGCCAGGTCGGATTTGGCCCCGCCGCCTTGGTCGGCGACGGGTTGGACCTGGCCCAGCTCGTCAGCGCCGTCAGGCTACAGATCCAGCAGGAGGCCACCCGAGTCGGCTCACATAGCCCAAACCCGTATGCGGGAGTGTCGGCTCCGTCGGGGCGCGGCCGCCGGCCTAGGGCGGCGAACACCAACTAAGCCCCCCTTGCGCTATTCAGGCTCTTTTCTGGATTAAAGTTAATGCGTGTCGAGTAACCTCAGTTCGTGAAGCGGGTACGGCTGCGAGGTTGCATAGCTATACTGAGTGTGGACATTGCGCAGCTTATGCACCATCGACAACAGATAGCCCGCATCGTCCCCCGACTGCTTGAAGATGACGCAGAACTCATCGAGCTGCGCGGACAGACGACCAGTGGAATAGTCCACCTTATTGTCGCCGCTTACCGGATGCCTGGAGATGTTTGCCGCGTAATGCGACTTCGTCGAGACTGTCGGCGGCTTTGACTTCAAGGCATAGAGAGTCCGTGCCGCATCCCCCCACTTGAACATGCCGGATGGCCAGGCTGTGTCCTTGTCGTGGAAGTAGTGCGGCTGCTTCCTGCGATCGGGGCTGGTCCTGACAAGGGTCAGGTTCGGCAAATCGGCAGGCGTGAAGGTCTGTCCGCCAATCCTGAGTTGGTCGAAAGTCAGCGAACCGTTCTGGAGGCTGGGGATACGGCTGACACTTGTCTCCATCTCGGTGATGACAAGAGATGGCTGCCCCACCTCATTGATGCCCTTCAGTGCAGCGGCGAAGAAAGTATTGAACTTTGCGACATTCTCTTCCTGCCGCCCTCGGCTGAAGGGGGAGTAATCTTTCGTCAGCATGCGCAGGACGGCATTGGGATAATGCACCCATTGCGGCTGCCCGTCATCGGCAGGCAACGCGCACTCCAGAGCGCCCTTGTTCACCCTCATTGCAAGCGGCAGAGCAAAGCTTTTGGAATACCCTCCAGCATCGCGGGTCTCATTCTTTTGCAGGACAGTAATTGCCGCTGGCAGAAAGACCATGTCGCTGACGGGAATGGTGCCGAGCATGCGGAAACAATCGCGCATCGCGGCCAGATACTTTGCTCGCTGGCGCTCTTCCCATTTTTCGAGCACGGCTTCACTCTTACCGACCGGCCTGTCTTCTATAAGGTAGACCTGAGGCAGGATATTCTTGGCCGCTAGCTCCTGGCGGGCCATTCGGAACGGGTCCACGCGGTCATCGTCCCGCATGCTCCCCGGCATTTCCAAGATTGCACAGGCAATCGCATCTGCGTTGACCTGGAAGGACGCTATGTAGGTCCCCATCTTCTTTCGCGATTCGTCGAAAGCCTCTGTTCGCCGGAGCTTCCGAATCTCCCGTTGTGCCTTCTCGGTCCGACCTTCCTTATCACCATCAGACAGCGTGATGGTGGGCAGTGCTTCAGACAGGACGCCTGCAGCTGCCGCACGGATATTAATTGTCAGGCCTTCCCACTGAAGCGAATGTCCTTCACCAGTGACGCATGGCCCCAGATATTCCTGCAGGACACTCGACATGACCTCAGGCGTGTCGTCTCGCCGGTGGAGAACATAAAGGTCGAGTACAGCAGTTTGCCTGCCGCCAGCCAACAGGGCTCTCGTCAACGCAGCCCGGCGCTTAGGCCAGTTGTCTTCTTCCCTTTGTTCGTTTGTCTCGAAGGGAAGCTGAATATTCGTCCTGGGCTGGTTGAAGCGCTTGATGGGTTCGCTCTGTTTCAACCCGATGCTGGACAGGACTTTGTCCAGCGACGTGACAATATCGAAGCGATCGTTCCACGGAATGCCGGTACCCCCAGCGGGCTTTCGGTCACCATGGTTGGTTCCAAGCCGCGGCATGACCCACAGGCCATCCCGATCGATGACGGGCTTCAATGCGGACTGGTCAGTGTCGAAGGTTTGCCCGGTAAGCGTCTTCAGCAGTTCGATGACTTCAACTGAATCATCGTGCTTCCAAACTGCTTCGAGGGGCTTTTTCCCATTCTCTCCAGGCTCTGCATCTCGATCGTAGCGTGCACCGACATCGAAAGTGGTGTGTTTGTGGACACCTTGGCCTTCGCCGTCCGGGATGAACACTTCCAGGCTACGGAAATCGCCGTCATAACTAGTCGATCGGTGGACTGGACCCCAGTTACGAATCCTGGGGTGCGCCAGAATGTAAATACCCTTCTTTTCCGGGAAGGTGCCCGTGGTGACGGTGATGACCTCCGACCAGGCCATACTGCTGTCATCGCTTCTCGGCGGGAAGGCGACGAGTTCAATGCCGTTGAACATGTCTGACAGACCCGCGCGCGAAATCAGGCGGCGGGCCTCGCCACCGCGAAACTGAATGCACTGTCCAGCTAGGGTATGAGCTGCATAGGCTGTCGCTGCGTCCCAGAACAGGCGGTCGACCGGACGACCGCAAATGCCGCCATGGTCTTCCTGCGCCGTACTGACGTCGATCGTCTTCCAGTTTGCATCGACGTCGACCGTGTCAGCAATGCGGGTACGCAACCCCGCGTCTTTCTTCGGGTACAAGATAAATAGCCAACGCAGCAGGCCGACCTTCACTCTGCGGCGTGTGGTTTCGGCATCCTTCAGGTCACCGATGAAGTACAAGCTCAGGGTTTCCTTGGCATCGCCCCTCTCGTAGTCGTGCTTGATGTAAGCTACGTCAGGGACGAACCACGCCATGATTTCCGGCAGTCCGCGCTTCAGAACCCGAGAGCCTCTGTCACCAAAGCTGCCGACCTTCTCCTCCGTCCACTGTAGCATCTGAAGTTGTGCTTCGACCGGGAGTTTGAACCGCGTCAGCCGGATGAATCGCGGAAGCCCTTCCGTAGACCAGGCCGCGATGCCCAAATCTTTAAGAACTTCGGTCTTCTTGCGGGTCTTCGTCGGCTTCTCGGCATCAGACATAGTTCAGATCCTTCGTTGCGCTCAGGGCATCGTGGAATGGTCCATACAGGAGGCGCGCGACTTCACTTTCATTGGGATTGATGTTGGGGTCGATGGCTTGTTCGAGTTGCCAGATTGCCTGAACGATGGCGCTGGTCTCAGGACGGTCCTTCTGACCATTGAAGGACATCGGGGCAAACTGCCGGTCGACGAAGCCGACGAAAACAGGGCAGCCATTTCGTATTCCGCGGCCGATGGTTTGCCAAAGCGGCGTAAGCATGTCCCAAGCGAACTGGGCTTTGTATTCGGCTGGCAGCATGCTGTATCCACCGCGGTTGGCCAGGCTGCGATAGACTTCATTGCGGGCGGCATAGCGCATGCGACGGGCGCGCACGGCGATGGAAATATCGGCATCACCTTCACCGAACTTCATCCCCTTCTCGTAACGCTCCATCGCAAAGCGATTCAGACGGCCAATAACAGGCCCCAGGTCATCCGGTCGAGGATGCGGCCGGTGCAGGAAGTAAATTGAGGAGATGGCCGCCTTCAAACCACGGTTGAGAATGTTGTGCCCGCGCGCCACAACCTGCATCGGGGCGACCAGGATAGATCGCTCCGGCATGTCACCGAAGCTCTCAACCAGAGACCGTGGCAGGGGCTTGGCGCGCGTCGGCGTCGGCGCGCCAAGCTTAACCCGGTCATCGCCTTTGTCTGGCGTCAGGCATCGGACAACCCAGTCGGTGTACCCGTGGCCCTCGAGGACTTGCGCCAGGGTGTCGGCGACAACGGCCGCGTCCGCATAGGAGTTCGTCACCAAAAGCGCACGGCGGCGATCGACAATATCCGACGCCCCCCACTTTTCCTCCATCCGGCGCCAATGGTCTTCCAGGGCATTGCTATTACCCCTGGGAATGGCGAGCTGGGTCGCAGCGAAGGCGAGATTCTCGCGGCGCTGTTTCTCCGGCACACCGGATACCCGCACCTGCCCTCGGTCGCCATGAGGAATGTAGACAAGAGCGAACTGTGAGTTTCCGATTGCCTCCAGTTCAGCTTTCGGCTGCATCAGGATACCCTTGACAGGAACCTGAATATCGAAGCTTGGAGACGATGCATCGATGAGCTTCCCCGACTTGCGGTCGCGGCGACGATTACTGCCGCCGGACCAGCTCGTGCCTGAAAGCATCAGCACGTGTGGTCCTGCCTGACCTTCGGCTGCGAGGAGGTCATGAAGATGGGTAACGAGATGACGCCCAACGCCCAGGTGGTTGACCAGCGTCAGCTTGCCACCCATGTCGAGTTCCTTCTCCTGTGGCGGCATGTCGTAGAAGAAGCCGAAGACGGCACCTGCCGGGTTCGTCGGAAGTAAAGTCCGGTAGTTGCGGATAAGATTGTTCGCCTGGGTAAAGAGCTGTTCGTCCTCGATGGAGAAGTCGGCTGCGACAGCTGGTTGCGACCGTATGAGCCAGTTGTACCGCGACAGTGCATGGTCGGCGACGACTGCGAGCAGCAACGCCAGAGCATTGGCGCGAGGCGAAACGCGGTCGGCCGGACGAAGCACTTCATCAGGAGATCCCCCTTCCGAGGATGCATTGAAGACTTCAAGATCCGTCTTGAGCAGGTCCTGGATGTCTTGGACCAAGTCTTCGTAGTAATCGGCGACGAGAACCTGATCCCCCAATGCCTGCAAGCGCTCGCACGCTGATTTGAAAGCCGGATTATTGAACTTCTCTTTTAGTTCTTCGCTATTGAGTTCGATTTCTTCCTGCGATGCCGCAGAGCCGTTTCGCCTGCCCACAATGGAAGTGGCGACTTTGATGACTTCGAGGAATTCGTCTTCTGCCGCTTCTTCGTCCATCGGCTGGTCGAGACCGGCCTTTTCGCGGATTTCCTTTCGCCGAATCCACAGGTCATACAGGATGCTCGCGGCAGTGAACGACCGGCTGTGGTAGAAGGACTTCAGGTCAACATCTTCGTTCTGTAGCATGGCGTAAATCATGCCAATCAGCTTGAAGAAGGTATGGAAGCTGGACTGCCACTTGGCATTCATCTCGCGGCGGAACTGAATTCCGCTTCGCTCTCGCAGGGATTCTGAGGTCTTCGCACCGATTGCTGGGGCATAGACGCCCCGCTCGTCTCCCATGATGGGGGCACGTGGGGAGAAGATGTCGTCCATCGACTTCTGCATGCCATCGACCTCGTCGATGATGACTAGGTCGGTGGTGAACTGAAGAAGCTCAGGAATGGTGATCCGCTCGTTGGCAACCCACTTGTCCGGCGACATATGCACGAATGCCTGCGGCGTCATGATGACAACCTGGGCGGTCACGGCAGTCCGCTGCTGTTCCTGAGCCGGGCAGCTTGCCCATAGGGGGCAGGACTTGCCAAAGGACAGGTCCATGTCGGTGTCGTAGGTTTCGCCATCGTCCTCGTCGCTGTCATCTACTTCAGCCTGCTGAAGTCGGTGGCAGGGCTTTTCGCGCAACAGCGGGAAGCGGCCGAACTCGGCACCGCCACGAATGACCTTGGGTTCGGACTGCATGCCGTCCAGTGGGCAGGCGACGCTGAAGCCTTGAGTGATGTCGCCGATTTCTGACAGCGACCACCCGGTCTTTGTCTCGCTCTGCTGCCAGTGAATTGAGTTCAGGTGGTATTCGCGATTGTAGAAACTCGACAGAACCGTCGATGTGACACCGTGCTTTCTCAGGCGGGCCGATACGGTTGCACCTTGAATAGTGTCGCTGACCAGCATGGCTATTCGCTTGTCGGAACGCCTCAGGGTCAACGCGAACAGGATGCCCCATACCAGCGTCGACTTTCCAGACGAGAGCATACCAACCAGATGAACGGCGCCTTCCAGCGAGATTGTGCCATCTTCAAAGAAGCCGTCCTGAAGTCCCTGCAACTGAAGCCGCTTCAGACGTTCACGAAGTTTCAGCGGCGGCAGGCTCCCCGGCCAGTCTGACATCGCCTCCCGCTCATCCACCTTCTTGGCCGCCGCGTCGAGGTCATCAAGCGAAATGCGGATTGCTGCATTCTTTGCGCGGCGAGCCAGATTGTACTTGGTCAGGCCATCGAGCTGCTGCTTGGGTACTGGCGGGATGTCGTAGGACAGATAGGCTTCGCCATGTTTCAGGCGGACTTTTGCTTCGCCTTCGACCGCGACCGTTGCGCGGCGCTCCTTCCAGGGAACTGAGCTCTCCAGCGTGGTATCCAGCAGTTCCAGGACAGACGCGGCTGCCGTGGCGCGCTGGATCGGTTTCCTGTCAACGATGTTATAGCAGCGCATAGTCTCCGGCAGATTGGAATACGCCCTAGTTGCCTCAATCCAGGCCGAAATCGAACTGTATCGGCTGGCGATATGCCGCAACGTATTGAGCTCACCTCGCACCTCGTCGGAATCGCAGGCATTCAGCAACTTCGGGTAGCCAGACATCAAGAATGGTACGGCGGCAGTCTGTTCATCTGGCAAGGCATTGGCAACGAAATGCAGGCAAAGCTCCGTTATGCCCAGACTGCGAATGGCATTGACTTTCAGATTGCGAGCGGCCGGATCGACCTTGAGCAGGCGCTTCTTAAACTCCTCGATGAAGACGCTGTCAGTTTTCACTTCCGGCCCTCCAACTTGGCTACCAGACCCGAAACGGTCTGGATATCGACAGGGGAATTGCCTGCCGATGCACGCATCGTCGTAAACCGCTCCTCGAAGCCTCTATCCAGTTCACTCTGATAGTCCGGCACGACTAGGAAGCAGTCGTGCGAGCGCTCGTAGCCGTTGAAGCCTTTGAAGCGCACGGCCAGCCGGGCGGTCGACACATGGTCTTTCACGTCAACGGCGATTTGGCGTTTGCCGTCTGGCGAGGTCGCCACCAGGTCGACCTGGTCGAACTTCGGCCAGAGCGTGCAAGTCCAGCCCAGACTCGAAAGCGTCCGTTCCAGTTCAAGTTCTGCTTGGCCTGGCAAGCACCAGAACGTCCGGAACGCCCGCTTCAGGTACCGCATGCCTCGACGATACTTGAGTTTCTTGAAATCACTTGACCGCGCCATGCGGATTGCAGCGGGGTCGCGACTCTCGGTGTGGTAGCCACGCAGTTCGGGCCGCAGGATTGTCCCGGTGACCTTGCAGACGGGCACCTGGCCATCAACTGCCATGCCCTCTGGCAGGCGTTCGTAGAAACGATCCACGATTTCGTCGAGGCGGTCCACGCCAGCTAGGATGGGAGTGTCGGCCAACAGCAGCGGCCAGCCGGCGTCAAGGATGGGATGGCTGATGACGATCTGGCGCCAGGCCCGATAGACATCCGGGCCATCGCTGCGGTCGTGGCAGATGGCGAGCAATTGCTGGAAGCCCTGGTTTTCATCCAGCTCCCGCTCAGGCTCCTTCCCGTCTATGGCCAGTGCCAGACATTCAACGGTGATTTCACCGCCTTGAAGCAAGCGCGCAACAACAAATTCCTCGCCGACATCCCAGGACATGTCGATGCCCCATTCAAACATCGGCTTCTGCGCGATCTGGACAAGCTGTTCGAGACTGGTAGGCCAGCGTTGCGAGCCGTCGATGATGTTCTTAGCCGCTCCCAGGTCCAGAGCGCGCTGCACCGACACAGGATACGGGGCGATCAGAAATCCTTTTTCGTCAATTCGGGCCTGGAGGTCCTTCAGGGCGCGCGCGCATAGGGACACCAGCTCATAGTCGTTTCGGATCGGCTTCGGACCAGCCTCGCGCTCCTTCAGGCGGGCAACGACATCGTCAGGGACGATGACTTCACCGAAGTATCTGTAGAGGCTCGCCCTGCCGATGCCGAGCGATGCTGCGGCTGCGGACTTCCAGCGCCGACCATGGCCGCGCTGGGTCGCGAAGAGGCTCTCACAACGCTCATAAAAAGTCCGACCGTCCACTGATTCGCTCCACTGAGACAGAGCGGACGATAGTGTATCAAGTGTCTCAACGCAATCGAATTATGTATAAATGCGCGATCTTACTTACAGCATGCACGCAAAAGATTCATTAAGTCTTTATTTTCCCAGGCATGTTCCGGGTTTCGCTCAGCACCTTTTCCAGTAGCTTCGCCAGTTCCGTCATCGCCTCGGGTGCTGGACGAGCCTCCGGATCGAACACATCCCGACTGTGGTCGGCCATAAGGTCGCCCCGAGCGGACGCTTCCATGAGCACGGCTGCGATCTTGCGAATGTTGTTCGTATCAGGGTATGCGGCCTCAGCTAGCGGCACCCAAGCCTGGATTGCATCACGGGTCATGCCTGCGAGCGGCGCCGCAGACCCAAAAGCGGTGTTCACTGGCGTGATGAATGTGCGCTCCAGGCTCACGCGGCCTTTGAAGCGCCTCCGGCGAGTGCTGTTATCCATTGGCCTGCCTCTTACCCATTTCAGCCATAATATCAGAAATCCAAGGGGTGAGCCGCTCGTACAGGCCCCGGACCAATCCTGCCGTCGCAGCGAACGGTGGTGTCAGGCCGCGCTGGCTAGCCATCCTACTCTCCATCGAGATCTCATACTCATCAACTGAAATTGGGCATGGCCGGACGCCATTCAACTTGAACGGCGAATAGCGCGAAAAATCGGGCTTCTCATTGAGAGTCGACGATGCGGACATGGCGATATTCCGTAGACATACATAAATTAGACCACATTCATAGACTGCATTCCGCTCGTTTGCCGCAATCTGCTCCGGGATACCCAGGAGCACCTCATAAAACGACTCCACATCAAGCACGGCATCCCGATATTCGCCTGGCACACCGTATTGTTTGAGGGTGATGTCATCTTCGAACAGCGGCTTCGTTTCGGCGTAAAGATGCCAGGCGAAAAGCTCCCCATTTTTGAACATCTCACCAAGGCGGTTATGCCCATACCACGAAATTGATGGCTTGAGCTGGCTGTATGCTGCGGGCACATGACGCAGCACTTCCTCATCAGCAACTGTGCCACCGCCATTTCTCACGATAGCAAGCAGATCCAGGTCGCTGCGATCATCTTCATCGCCGCGACCGACTGAGCCAAAAATATAGACTGCGGAAAGGTGGCCCATTGCACTTATCTATGGGAAATCGTCTTGAACATCACAGAGATGAACAAGCCCACATAAATATAGCGCATTGCACTGATGATGTAGTCAACAATGAGAAAGCCGCGAAACTGCTCGTCGGGGAAGACATCGAAGAATAGTGACAGCGTATACTTCAGGATTAGTAAGCCGCCTTTGGTCTCCGCCCAGGTCTTGGCCGGCAGTACTGCCCAGAAATTGATGATGGTCAGCAGCACCAGAAAGATCACCGCGCTGATCAGAATTTTAACAGGCCGCTCGCCGTTGCCCCAGACGAAACCACTGACTGTCAGGCGCGCTAGGTTCCAGCCTGATTCGAGCTTTGACAAAACGGACGAGTACTTCAACTTGTAATAGGAATCTGCGCCGGAGAGGGCACGCCGGTAATGCAGCTTGGTAGACTCGATCTCATCGAGCACAATCAGGCGCAAGCTTGCATGGTCGCCGGTCTCACTGGCATTGGCACGCAGGTTCATCAGGCTCAGCTGGCGGATGTTGGGTTCCATCGGCAGCGCAGCAAGAATTTCCTTGATGTCGATTTCACACTTGGTGAATCGAGCATGACTCAAGTCGCAGCCGAAAAGATTGGCGCGCCGGAAATTGCAGTCGACGAATTTGGCTCCTGTAAAATTACAATTCCGGAAAGTAGCATTGCGGAAATAGCCACGCTCAATAATCGAATAGGAAAAATCACAACCGGAGAATTCTGCGCCCAGCGCATTCAAGTCTTTGAAATGCCGATTCTTCCATGACTTTCCCTCAACCTTTGCACGCGCCATATTTTGCCGCTGCACCAGCGGCACTTCATACTGATTTGCTTCGTCTTCGGACTTGTCAGTCATGATCGGGCTGTTCACTCTTAGATGAACTTTCTCCATACATTGTCGTAATTACCGATGCCTCTGCAACCCCAAAGACAGACTATCGCCATAGAACTCAACAATTCATTGAAGATGCCTCTGCCATTCATATAAATAAGCACTGATGCCTAATCACAAGCGCCTGGTCGCTAAATCAAGCACGGCACCACGCACAGCCACTTCCAGATGAGTGAGGTCCGCGTGGCGCCGCCGGCTGTTGCTGAGCTGGAAAGTCAGTCCGAGTATTTGCGCGGCAATTAGGGCTGAGCGGCTGTTCAGTTCTCGCTCGCTTGCGGTGGGATCAATCTCGCGGACCAGCTTTTTAAATCCCCGCCTCGCCCTCGCCATCATCCGGTCTAGGATCGCGGCAGCCTTGGCATCTTGTACTGCTAGCGCCGCAACCTCCAGAAATAGCCGCTGCGTGGAGGCCGACTTAATGTCCTCGATGAAGTAATCGGCCAATGCGGCGAGCTGCTCGGAAGCACTGCCTTGGCTCAGGGACGCCGCCACCCCATCAATATGGGCCTGGTAATTCTCGAAGCTATGCACCAGCAAGGCCTCTATAAGCTGATCCTTGGTCTTGTAGTAGTGCTGGATGTTGCCCAGCGTCGCACCAATCCGGGCGGCCACCGCCCGCATCGACAGCTCGGCATAACCGACCTCGGTCAGGATCGCCCTCGCGGCGGCCAGAATCTCGCGAACGCGTTCCTGGCCCTTAGGCGTGACGGCCACCGAAGGCCGCTGGATTGTGCGCTCGCTGGTGCTGCTCATCGTGCGATCTTAACTCCACCACCCCAGCAATGGAACTTCGCGTTGACAGAAAAGGTCGGCCGACCTATAAAATAGTAAAACAAGTCAACTGACATGTTATATATGGCAAACTCCTACCTGTCCCCAGATCTGCTGCGCGGCAAGACAATCTTCGTTACCGGCGGCGGCAGCGGCATAAATCTCGGCATCGGGCATGTCTGCGCCAGCCTGGGCGCAAATATCGCCATTTGCGGCAGATCGGCGGAACGGCTAGAAGGCGCACGAACGCAACTGGCCTTGACCGGCGCCAAGGTGTTCACCGCGGTGGCCGATGTGCGGCAGCCTGCAGCTTTGGCAGAAGCTTTTGATCGGTGTGCTAACGAACTGGGGCCTATCGATGGGCTTGTTTGCGGTGCGGCCGGTAATTTCGTCTGTTCTGCCGAAACCATGAGCCCGAATGGCTTTGGCACGGTGATTGGCATCGATCTGCTCGGCAGCTTCAATGCGGCTCATGCGGCATTTGCGCAGTTGCAGCAGACACGCGGCAGCCTGCTGTTCGTCTCAGCGGCGCAATCCTTCAGCCCCATGGCCTACCAGCTTCATGCCGGGGCCGCCAAGGCCGGTATCGAGAACATGATGCGTAATCTGGCGCTGGAATGGGGACCGTACGGTATCCGCAGCAACAGCATCGTACCCGGCCCGATCGCCGATACCGAGGGCGCCAGCCGGATGACCGAGGGTTTGGGCGAGCAATTCTGGGACACCACCGTACCGCTTGGCCGCCGGGGCCGGGTCGAAGAAGTCGGTGCCATGGCGGCGATCCTGCTGTCTCCGCTGGCGGCCTATATCACTGGGGCGCAGGTAGTGGTCGATGGCGGACAATGCCTGGCCGGCTCTGCCCTCTACAACCAGCAGATCGGCGCGCAATTGGCGGCGCAGGGAGCAGCGCAAGAACCAGCCGCCTGAAATCGCATTCAACAAATAACAGAAAAACCGGGAGGAAATCATGAAATACACAATCGCCGCAGTCGCGGCCCTGCTCATTCCCATCCATGCAGCTCACGCTCAAACTGTTCGTGGCGTGAGCAAAACTGAGATCGTTGTCGGCACCCACACCGACCTCAGTGGCCCGGTTGCTTCCATCGGTGTTAGCGGCGCCAATGCCGCGCGACTCCGCTTCGACGAAGTGAACGCACAAGGCGGTATCCATGGCCGCAAGCTCCGCTTCATTGTCGAGGATCACCAATACCAGGTCCCGCGCGCTGTTCAGGGCGCCAACAAGCTGATCAACCGTGACCGCGTATTCGTCATGCTTGGCGCGCTCGGCACGCCAATGAACAACGCAGTGATGAACGACCAACTCGCTGCCGGCATCCCGAATCTGTTTCCTTTAAGCGCCGCGCGGCAGATGGCCGAACCGTTCAACCGGATGAAGTTCGCCAATCTCTCGACCTACTACGACCAGATCCGCGCCGGCATCAAGTGGATGGTGGAGAACAAGGGCAAGAAGAACCTCTGCCTGCTCTATCAGGATACCGATTTCGGCCGCGAATCCCTGCTCGGCGCGCAGGACCAGGCGAAGGCGATGAACCTGACGATCCTGGAAACCGCCACAAACCGCCCAACCGACACTGATTTCTCAGCGCAGATGGCCAAGCTGCGCGCGGCGAATTGTGACCTGATCGCGCTCGGCACCGTGGTGCGCGATACGATCTTGCCCTACGGCACCGCTCGCCGGATGGGGTGGAACGATGTGGAATTCATTGGCCAATCGGCCGGTTTTGATCAAACAGTAGCCGGCGCGCCGGCGCGCGCCACCGAAGGGCTCTATATCGCGGCCGGCACCTATATGCCATATCGCGACACCGCGTCGCCCACGGTCATTGCATGGTGGGATGCCTACAAGCAGAAGTTCGGCGCCGATCCGAATATCGGCTCGGTCTATGGCTATGTCGGCGCGGACCTGCTGATCGCGGCGCTCGACCGCGCCGGCAAGGACCTCACCACCGAGAAGTTGATCACCGCGCTTGAAGGCATTGGCGGCTACAGCGACATCTTCGGCGGACCCGTGCTTTCTTTTGGACCTGACAAGCGCCAGGGCACGCGCAATGTCCTGCTCTTCCAGGTTCAGAACGGCCGCTACAGCTTTGTTCAAGGGCCATTGCAGTATTAGCCCGCTGCTATCACGCCCGGATCAGGAGAATGCTGTGACATTCGACGCCTTGCATTTCGAGATCAAAGATGGCGTGGCGTGCATTACCTTCAATCAGCCGGATCGCGGCAATCCCTTTGACTGCAAGCTTGGAGAAGAGTTGTGCGAGCTCGCCTCCGAATGCCGGGAAGATGGCACTATTCGGGCAGTGCTGTTCAGCGCAAGGGGTAAGCATTTCTCAGTCGGTGGCGATTTAAAGGCCCTGGCGAGCAGCCGTAAGAATCTTGATCGTTTCATCAATACCGCGACGGTTACTGTCCACACCGCAATAGCGCGGTTTGCCCGCCTGGATGCACCTGTTGTTGTTGCTGTTAACGGGATGGCTTGTGGAGCGGCGGTCGCATTTTCCGCCGCCGCAGACTTTGTCCTCGCCAGTTCGGAGGCAAAATTCTACGCGGCTTTCACCGGCCTTGGGTTGGCTTGCGATTCTGGTTCCTCCTACTTCCTGCCACGGCGCGTCGGAACCAGACGGGCGGCCGAATTCTTACTGCTGAACCAGAGTTGGAGCGCGGACGAAGCCGCCCAGTATGGCCTCATCAATCGTGTTGTGGCGCCTGATACGTTGGGGGAGACCGCCTGGCAACTGGCTCAACGGCTTGCTGCAGGACCCACGCGCAGCTTTGGCGAGATCAAGAATCTTCTGCTTTCGTCATGGGAACAGCCACTTGAGGCACAACTTGAACTTGAAGCGCGCGCGATTAGCCGTTCTGCACGCACCAATGATGCGTGGGCCGGCATACAGGCTGTAACGGCCAAGCAGAAGCCCGTATTTAGTGGCACCTAGCCACCTATAGCCCAAAAGAAGCCCGGCCACACCAATGCGTGACCGGGCCAGTTGATCGCGGTTCAATCGGGAGGAAGAGCCGCGCTATCCGTGTTGAGGGTGTTGGTCGCAGTCGATCCAGAGCAACCGGCCCGCTTGATCGATCGTGGTTTAAGGAGCCTTCTTGCTGGCACCGAGCGCGTCGAGGATTATCCCCGTATGCTCTCCAAACCTGGGCGGTGCCAGGCGATACTGCGCCGGGGTACGGCTCAATTTCAAAGGACTCGCTGTACCGCGATACTCGCCAATGGCAATCAACATTTCGCGATGCTTGGTGTGAGGATGCTCCACCACGTCCGGCACCGCGAGTACCGGAGCACAGGGAACGCCAATCGCCATCAGCGCCCGGCAGAGGCCGGCGCCATCCTGTACGGCCAGCAGGGCTTCCAGTTCGGCGCAGAGACGATCACGATTGCTGCTGCGCTGCTGGTTGGTTGCATAATCGGGATTGACAGCGAGATCCGGCCGTCCGAGATAGTCGCAGAGCTTGCGGAACTGGCCATCATTTCCGACCGCCAGAAAAATAGGCCCTGACGCACTGGGGAACACATCATAGGGCGTGATATTGGGATGCGCATTTCCGCTGCGAACCGGCGCTTTGCCGGAAGCCAGGAAGTTCGCCATATGCGGATGCAGCAGCGATACCGCGCAATCAAACAATGCAATATCGACATACTGCCC
Organism: Ferrovibrio sp.; assembly: GCF_965278975.1. GTDB lineage: Bacteria > Pseudomonadota > Alphaproteobacteria > Ferrovibrionales > Ferrovibrionaceae > Ferrovibrio. The sequence goes on along the minus strand of NZ_OZ257126.1, from coordinate 1,852,807 downwards.
AAGGCCACTGCGCTCACGTTCCTGCAGTGCCAGCAGAATACCGATAGTGGCATTCAGGCCAGTCACCATGTCGACGATAGGCACGCCAACCCGCAAAGGCGGCGCGTCCTTCTCGCCATTCACGCTCATCAGGCCGGAGAGCGCCTGCACCGCGGCATCATAGCCTGCCTGCCCACCCATCGGCCCGCTATGGCCGAAACCGGAAACCGAGCAATGCACCAGGCGCGGAAAGCGCTGCGCCAGGCTATCGTGATAGCCGATGCCCCATTTCTCCAGTGTGCCGGATTTGAAATTCTCCACCAGAACATCGGCATCCTCCAGCAGATCGAGCAGTACGCCACGCTGCACCGGCTCAGCCAGATCCAGCACGATGCCGGTCTTGTTGCGGTTGATCGCCTGAAAATAGGCCGAGGTACCCTGGCTGAAGGGGGGCCCCCAGGCCCGGGTCTCGTCGCCCTGCGGTGGCTCCACCTTGATCACCCTGGCGCCATGATCGGCCAGAATCTGCGTGCAATACGGACCGCCCAGCACACGGGTGAGATCAATGACCTTGAGGCCGTCGAGGGCAGAAGCTTGCACCGCAGGACCTGGAGTTGGCTGCGTCGGCATTCAGTAGGATTTCTGCAGGCCGAGAACCTTCTCGGCGATGAAATTCATGATCATCTGCGGGCTGACCGGCGCAATGCGGGGGATCAGCGATTCGCGCAGATAGCGCTCGACATGATACTCGGCGGAATAGCCCATGCCGCCATGGGTCTGGATCGCCGTTTCGCAGGCGCCGAAGGCAGCCTCTGCCGCCAGATATTTCGCCGTGTTCGCCTCGGCGCCGCATTCGGCACCGGAATCGTAGAGCCATGCCGCCTTCTTCACCATGAGATCGGCCGCCTCCAGATTCATCCAGCAGCGCGCCAGCGGATGCTGGATACCTTGGTTCATGCCGATGGTGCGACCGAACACCACGCGCTGATTGGCATAGTCGCAGGCCCGCTTGAGGGCTGCATGGCCAATGCCAACTGCTTCCGATGCAATCAGGATTCGCTCTGGATTAAGCCCATGCAGGATCAGCTTGAAGCCGTCATTCTCGGCCCCGATGCGATCTTCAACCGGCACTTCCAGATCATCGAAGAACAGCATGTTTGAATCGACCGCGTGGCGCCCCATCTTGTGGATGAGGCGCACCTCGATCTTCGACCGGTCGAGCTTGGTATAGAACAGGCTCAGACCATCGGTTTTCTTCTTGATCTTGTCGAGTGGCGTGGTGCGGGCAAGGATCAGCGCCCTATCGGCTACCTGGGCGGTGGAAATCCAGATCTTCTGGCCGGAGATGACGTATCTGTCTCCCTTGCGCTCGGCCTTCACCTTTAACTCGGTGGTGTTCAGCCCGGCATCCGGCTCCGTGACGGCGAAGCAGGCTTTTTCCTCGCCGCGAATCAAGGGCGGCAGCATGCGCTGCTTCTGCTCAGGCGTGCCGAAAGCCACCACCGGCTGCAAGCCGAAGATATTCATATGGATCGATGAAGCCCCGGCCATGCCGGCGCCGGATTGCGCCACCGCACGCATCATCGTGGCTGCGGCCGCTATGCCCAGTCCAGCACCGCCATATTCCTCGGGCATGGCAACGCCAAGCAGGCCTGCTTTGGCGATGGCATCGTAGAAATCGTGGGGGAATACCGCCGAACGATCCTGCTCCAGCCAATAATCATCGCCAAAGCCGGCACAGACCTTTTCCGTCAGATTCCGAATCTCGGCCTGGTCCTGAGTCGGGTGAAAATCCATCTGCTACTCCGAGAATACTCATCCGCCCAGGACCGGATCAGGCCCTTACGCTGCCAGGCCGCCATCCACCATCAGAATTTGTCCGGTGACGAAACTCGCCCGCTCGGAAGCCAGGAAAGCTGTCGCTTCAGCGATTTCCTCGGCCCGACCAAGGCGCCCGAGCGGCACCTGCTCATACGTTGTCTGCAGGAAGCGGTCGTCCACATCGCCATTGGCGCGCAGAGCGTCAATCAGGCCGAAATCGCCTACCAGGCCAATGCCCACGGAATTCGCACGCACGCCATAGCGGCCTTCCTCACAGGCGATGCCACGCACCAAAGCATGGATGGCGGCTTTCGGCGCGATGGAGAGAATATCTTTCTTCACATAGTGATCCAGTGCCGGCGTAGCCATCGCCACCAGCGCGCCGCGTGTCTTGCGCAAGGCCGGGATCGAGGCATGCATCAAGTTGTAGCAGCCGATCACGTCATGCTCCATCACATCGCGGAACGTAGCACTGGGAATCTTGGCGATGTAATGGAAGCGCAGCAACGGACCTGCGGCATAGACCACGGTGCTCGGATCGCCCCAGGTGGCCGTTACCTTGGCCACCAGCGCCGCCACGGCTTCCGCATCGCGCAAATCAACCTGCGCCGCCATGCTGCGCCGGCCATGCTGCTCGATACGCTTGGCCGTCTGATCAGCCTTATCCTTGCTCTTATGGTAGGTGAAGGCCACATCCACGCCGCGCGAAGCCAGCTTCTCGCAGATTGCCGCACCGATGCCACCGCTGCCGCCCGCCACGATGGCGATTGCGTTGCGGAATTCATTGACCTGATCCGACTTTTCCATCCCGAAATCCTTTTTCTGTGGTTCTTATTTATCTGCTGTTGTTTTTTTGTATCAGGCAGCCGAGGCCGACAGCGGCGCCTTGCGGCGTTCGAAACGCGGGATCACCTGCTTGGCGAAGCGCTCCAGCATCTCATGGCGCAATTCGCGGCGCACGCCCGCAATGGCATTGGTAACGATGACATCGTTGAACCCAAACGAGGCCAACTGCCGGATGCGGCGCTCGACCGTCTCCGCCGTGCCGATCAGATTCATATCCAGATAACCATCCAGATTATCGGGATTGCACAGCCGCTTGAGATTGGCGAACATCTTGCTCCACTGCTCATAGCCGGAGATCCAGCGATATGGATCCTCGTCACTCTGGTAGTGCTTGACCTGAATCTGGAAGAAATTGGGCAGATATTCCTTGGCTAGCGCACGCGCCTCGGCGTCGGTATCGGCGATCCAGCATTGCGCGAAGATCGGACGGCGGCGGTCGGTGGGCAGGCCGCAGGCATTGCTCTTGGCGGTCCATTTCTCCACGATCCCCTGCAGCATCGGATCGGGGAACTGAGCAATCGCCATGGGCGGCAGGCCAAGCTCCGCCATCACCTCGGCACTATCCACACTGCCGATGGCGCCGTAGAAATTCGGCTTCTTGCGCGCCAGGACCGGGCGCAGCTTGATCGGATCGACCACCTTGACGATCTTACCGTCATACGTGAACGAGCCGCCTTCCAGCGCGGTCTGCACCAGCTTGTAGTATTCGGCAAAACGATCGCGGGCCGTCTCCATTTCAATCTGGAAGGCGGTGTATTCCGCCTTGGCGGTGCCTCGGCCGATGCCGATATGTAATTCCGAATTGCCGGCCAGCGTCTGCAGCATCGCCAGATCCTCGGCGAAACGGATCGGATTGTACCAAGGCAGTACCATCACCGAGGTGCCAAGCCCGAGACCCGGGCAGATAGCGGCAACATGCGACAGGAAAAGCAGCGGGTTGGGCGTTGGGTAATAGTCGGAAAAATGATGCTCAATCATCCAGCCGGTGGAGTATCCGAGCGAATGGCCCAGCTTGGCGTCGGCGATTGCTTCGCCGTAAAGTTCATGGTCCGGCATACCGGTGGGGCCGACCGGGCCGAATTGAAACGAGAAATCTATTGCTGGGGTAACACCGCTCATCATCGACTCCCTAAGGAATTTATTACTCTATTTCTTTATAATATACTGATCAGTATATTTACGCAACAGCCTATTCAGTTTGCTGATCGAATTTTGTGATGGCCCCTATACGGCAGAGGATGTCCTAGCCGGCCCGCAATCCCGGCAAGCCAGCCGACTGGCGTTCCAGCCAGAGGGCGTCCTTCGCATCGCGCCGCGCCAGCGCCCAGGTCGGCTTCAGCAGCGCCACCTGCACCGGGCAGGCCCGCACCTCTTCCATCACCAGCACGCGCCGGGCAATGCGCCAGGCGCCATCGCGTTGCTCGAAATGGTCGATATAACGGCAGTAGAGATCGGCACTGATACGGTCGCCCGGCCCCAGCTCATGGCCATCGCCCAGCCATAACCGCACTGTTTCTATGGCTTCCGGGCCGTAGCGCTGATTCACGACGCAATAGGTTTCGACCAGCGCACGATCCGCGGACAGCATCTGGATATGCTGGTTGCCAAGGAAGTGCATCGACTGCTCCACCGTGGCATGCCGGTGTTTGACCCAGTCGATCAGCCCATCCACACCCCCTTTGTAATCGCCGTGATCATCATAGGCATCCGTGTGATAGGCATTGCGCATGCCTTCCCAGTCGCGCCGGTCCACCGCCTGGGCGTAAAGCACCACCGCGGTACGAATCGCTTCCCTGGCAACCAGTTCGGCCACCTGCTTCGCCAAATCCGACATTCCCGCCTCCAGCACCGCCACCGGAACCATGGCTTATAAATATATACTATATGGTACCGCCAAGATTCACCGAGTCAACATAGATCGGGCGGGGTCAGACCGGATCCCAGGTGAAGATGTCGGAGGATTTTTCCAGCGGATAGAACGATCCCCGCAACGCCGGGATCGCGCGCTCAAGGCAGGTTTCCGGCGTCCAGCCCTCGGAGGCATGCACTGAGCGGATCGGGCGCGGCTGGCTCATCAGAAAAATCTCATTACGGCGCACCGCAAAAAGCTGGCCGGTCACGTCCGCGGCCTGATCGGTGAGCAGGCTGACCGTGAACGGCGCGATCTTGTCTGCGGTCATCGTCTTCAGCACTTCGACGCGCTTGCGGTTGGCTTCCGTGTTGGTCGGAATCTGCCCGATCAGTCGGCTATAGGCAAAGGGGGCGATAGCGTTCGATGTCACCCCGAAACGCTGCATATCCATCGCGATCATCTTGGACATGGCGGCCACGCCCATTTTCGACGCGCCGTAATTCACCTGGCCAAGATTGCCGATCAGCCCGCTGGTGGATGTCATATGCACGAAACGACCGGAATGCTGCAGCTTGAAATGATTTGCAGCGGCGCGCGCCACATAGAAGCTGCCCGCCAGGTTGACGGACTCGACCGCCTGCCAGTCTTCCTGGCTCATCTTGTGAAAGATCACGTCGCGCAGAATGCCGGCATTGTTCACCACGGCATCGATTCTGCCGAACGCGTCTATTGCATCGGCGATAATGGCCTGGCCGCCTTCCCAACTGGTGATGCTGTGATAGCTCGGCACCGCTGCGCCGCCCGCAGCGGCAATCTCGGCCACCACCCGGTCGGCCGGGCCGGTATCGCGGCCGCCACCGTCGGCATTGCCGCCAAGATCGTTGACGACAACCTTGGCACCATGGGCGGCAGCCAGCTTGGCGATCTCCGAACCGATAGCACCGGCCCCGCCGGTTACCACAACTACTTTTCCTTCAAGCAGGTTACGCTCAGTCATGCCCTATCCCTTGTTCATATGGTGTTGATTGATGATGTGCCGGCCTAGGCGATTTCGGCGCTGCCGCGATCGAGCACGATGGCCTGGCGCGCCTGCACCAGAACACGGAAACGCAGCACAGTATCCTCGCGGAAGAATTCCACCCGCACAGTCTCGCCGGGGAATACCGGCTGGCTGAAACGCACGAACATCGATTTGAGACGGGAAGGATCGCTACCGCAGTAAGCCTGCAGAATCGCACGGCAGGCTATTCCCATGGTGCAGAGACCATGCAGGATGGGGCGGTCGAACCCGGCCTGGCGCGCAGCTTCAGGGTCGGCGTGAATCGGGTTCATATCGCCGCTCAGGCGATAGAGCAGCGCAGCACGCGGCGAGATGGCGATCTCCACTGCCTGTTCCGGTTCGCCGGCAATCAAGGGGGCGGGTGAAACCGGAAGGGCGCCGAAACCACCCGCCCCGCCATCGCCACGCGCAAAGATCGTCCAGCGAGCCGTCGCCAATGGCTCACCGCTCGCTGCCAGTTCAATGGTTTTCTCCAAGTAAACGACGGCACCTTTTTCCTTCCGGTCCTCCACCGCGATAATGCGATGCTGGGCCCTTATAGCTGCGGCAACCGGCAGCGGCCGCAAAATGCGCAACATCTGCTCGCCATGCAGTACCCTGCGCCAATCGAAACCGAGCTGCGGCACATCGCGCAGCCAGAACCCCGGATGACACAGTACATTGCAGAATGTCGGGACGACGCATTGGTCGTTCTCGGTTACAAACCGGCGCTCCTCGTCGCAGGCGCCGTCGTAGCCCAGGCTCAGGGCGTAAAGGATCGCATCCTTGAACGAATAGCTCTGTTCGATCGGGGAAAATTCGTAGCGCCGCAATTCGCCCAGATTCATTTCCCCTCCTGTAGCCGCCGTGTGATGCCGCTGCTTTTGCGGGGAGCACACTTAATTCATGCTTTCGGGGCTTGCAAACAAATTTTCCTTAAAACAATATTATTTTAATAGTACAATTTTGATGATCGACATAAGCCGTCCGTCAGAACGGCAAAAAAACAGAGGAATACCGGGAATGCCGATGGAATTAACCGCCAAGACCACGCTCGCCGACATCCTGCTGCGCAGCTATGACGACTACGCCGAGCGGCCGGCACTGCGTGACCACAAAGAAGCGTTTACCTATCGCGAATTGAAGCAGCGTGCCCTGCGCATCGGGGCACATCTGCGGCAGCGCGGAGTGAAGCGCGGCGACCGCGTGCTGCTGATCATGAATAATTGCAGCGAATATGTTCAGCTTGAACACGCACTGATTCTCGCCGGCTTCGTGCGCATCTGCGCCATCACCCGCCTGCATGCCAGCGAAGTGGTGCAGCTGGTTGCCGACGCCGGCCCCACCCATGCCTTCATTGAAGCCGCCTGGCTGCAAGATGCCGGTGCGGATTTTCTGCAGCGTATGCCCTGTCCGGTGGTCACCGTCGGCAACCGCACCATGCTCGATTCCAGCATGTCGACCGGCCTTGAGGATTTCGCCGCCTTCACCACGCCTGCCGAAGGTGAGCAGGTTTATGAGCCGCCCCAGCCAGACGAACTCATGTGGTTCATGTATACTTCCGGCTCTACCGGCGCGCCCAAGGGCGTGATGCATACGCAGTATTCAATCTCGGCAATGATCCTGAATGCTCTGCGCGCCATGCCGCTTGCCCGGCCGGAAGACGTAGCACTGCATACGGCACCGCTGTCACATTTCAGCGGCGTGATCGCCCATGTGGTAAGCGCTGCGGGCGGCGAGAATGTCGCACTCGACCGGTTCGATCCGGCCATGCTTTTCGATGCCGTGGCCGAACATCGCGCCACGGTGCTGCCGGTGGTGCCCACACAGTTGAACATGCTGACCGACTACCTGAATGCCAACCCGCGCGATACATCGGGCATCCGTATCGTTCCCTATGCCGGATCAGCCATAGCGCCCGAGCGCTTGGCAGCAGCCAAACGCTTTTTCGATGGCGCTTTGCTGCAATATTATGGTTCAAGCGAGATTCCGCTGCCGCTCACAGTGTTGGCGGCTGAGGATCATATCGATACGCGCAACGAGCAAGGCATGCCGCGCTTTGCTTCCGCCGGCCGGGCATTCCCGGGTGTCGACATCAAGATCCTCGATCTCGACAACACTCCCTTGCCTCCCGGCAGCACGGGGGAAATCCTGGCGCGGGGCCCCACCGTATCAAAGGGCTATTGGGGCAACCCGGCCGCGAGCCAGGAAATCCAGGAGAATGACGGCTTCATCCGCACCGGCGACGTCGGCATGTTCGACAATGACGGGTTTCTCTTCATAGTCGATCGCCGCAAGGATATGATCGTGACCGGCGGTTTCAACGTGTATCCGCGCGAAGTGGAGAATGCCATTTCGGCGATGCCGGGAGTCACTGAAGTGGCGGTGGTCAGCGCGCCTGACGAAAAATGGGGTGAGGCGATTGTCGCCGTGATAACCCCTGCGCCTGGCGTGGCAATCACACTGGAGCAGGTGCAGGCGCATTGCCGGCAATGCCTGGCGGGCTATAAGCAGCCGCGCCGCCTGCTGCTGGTGGATGCACTGCCTAAGGGCAGCACCGGCAAGGTGCAGAAGCGACTGCTGTCCCAGCAATTCTGGGGTGACCGGCAGCGCAAGGTCGGTGGCTGAGACGGCAGATAGCAAGGGATTGGGAAGCCATGAAGGCAGCCTCGACAAAATCCGGTGCCGCCGATCACGCACCGACGACCAAGGCGGCGGCGATGCGGCTGGTACCCGCAGCCAGCCGGACAATTGCCATTCTGCGCCTGCTGGCGATGAGTGATGAGCCGCTGACGCTGAAGCAGATTTCCTCCGAATTAAAGATCGTGCCGAGTTCCTGCCTGCATATCCTGCGCGTGCTGGTGGCCGAATCGCTGCTGGTGCTCGAACCCGGCACCAAGCGGTACCAAATCGGTATCGGCGTGCTGACTTTTGCCAGCAAAGCCATGGGCCAGGATAGACTGCTTGGCTTCCTGCAACAGGAAACGGACGGCATAGCACGAAAGTATGATATATGTGCCTTCGCCACCAAGCTGGATGGCGACCGCTGCTTCGTGGTGGCGGTGTCGTTGCCACGCAACACCATCAGCATTCACGCCCAGCTTGGCAGCCGGTATCCGGTATATATGGGCGCCACCGGCATATGCTATGCCGCGCTCAGCGAAGCCGATCCGAAGGCGGTGTACCAGAAAGTGAAAAGCGGCAAATGGGCCAGCCTACCGAAGCAGGCTGACTGGCTGGCTAATGTGCAGCGCTGCAGGAAACTGGGCTATGCCATTGATCGGGAGAACTATGCCGCCGGCATGACCTTGATCACCGCACCGGTATTATCGCGCGATGGCAGGATCACACATACGCTTACCGCCGCCATTATCGGCCGGGTGACCGGAAAATCGGACCTCGATGATATCGGCCGCACATTGCTGGCCAGCACGAACAAGCTGCTGGATTTCGTGCAATAGGCGTCTAATCCAGCGTTTCATTGTCGGCGATTTCCAGGCCAAATCCCGCCATCCCGACATAGGTGCGGCGCGTGCTGCTGAGATTGCGGATCGAATGGATGCCCAGGTCACGCAGAATCTGGGCGCCGATTCCGATGCGGCGCCAAGTCATATGGCGTCTCTCATCATTCGAGAGGCTTTGTGTGGCCGGGCTGCCCTGCCCCCCTTCGCCCAGGCATATCAACACGCCCGCACCACCGGCTTTAAACTTGACCAGGGCCTTTTCCAGCAGGGCCATGCCTGGAAGTACCTTAAGCGGAGAAAGATGGTGGAAGCGAGTGAGCACCTTATGGCCATCGCCGATATCACCGTACACATAGGCAGCATGGCAGATCGGATCGAATGAAGTGGAATAGACATAACCACGTAATTCGCCGATTGAACTGCTGCTGCTGAACTCGGATATGCGCTGCACCAGTTTTTCGCGATCCTGACGCCAGGCGATCAGGCTGGCGATGCTTACCTGCTGCAAGCCATGAGTTGCGGCGAAGTGGACAACCTGATTGCCTTTCATCACCGTGCCGTCATCGTTCACCAACTCGCAGATCACACCGACCGGCGGCAATCCCGCCAGCGTGCAGAGATCAACCGCCGCTTCGGTATGGCCGGATCGCACCAGCAATCCACCCTCGCGTGCCACCAGCGGAAAGACATGACCGGGCCGGACGAAATCCGCCGCCTGTGATGCCGGGTCGGCCAGGGCGCGGCATGTAGCATTGCGCTCGCTGGCGGAAATGCCTGTGGTGACGCCTTTGCGCCAGTCCACCGACACGGTGAAAGCCGTGGTATGTGGCGAATCATTCACCGCCACCATCGGCTCCAGATTCAGTTCCCGTGCCTGGGCTTGTGTGATCGGCGCACAAACGATGCCTGAAGTGTGGCGGACAATGAACGCCATCTGCTCCGCAGTGCAGAGCGAGGCAGCGACAACCAGATCCGCTTCACCTTCGCGGTCGTCATCGTCGGTTACCACCAGGATCTCACCACGGGCAAAAGCGGCGATAGCTTGGGCTACTTTGTTTGCTGTCATGGGGCTGCGACTATCAGATCAGTGGAATGTGAGCTTGGAAAAATCGACCTTCTGGAAAGGTGCCGGCCAGGCATGCGTGACGGCTGCCTGCCTGACCGGCATGGTGATTAATGCTTCTTGACTAGGCTGCAGCGGGATTCGCTCAAGGGCTGCCAGGCCTGATCGGCAGGCACTTCGCGCACCATGCTCGCCACATCCCAGCCCCCCTTGGACTCGCTCGGCCCCTTGGCCTTCCAGACATAGGCGGGGAAGGATGCGCGACCATCGGCCCGCACTTCGCCTTTGCCGAACAATGCGTCATCGATGGGAATCTTCTTCATTTCATCAACAACAGCACTGCCCTTCTTGCTGTTCTTCACTGCAGCAACAGCCTTCAGGTAATGCAGGGTGGCCGCATAAGCGCCAGCCTGGCCATAGCCCGGCACACGGTCGCCCTTCACCCTATCGGCCCAATTCTTGGAGAAGGCGCGGGTGTTGTCGTTACGATCCCAGTACCAGTGATTGACATAGATAATGCCTTCGGCCGCCGCCGGGCCAATGCCCTTCAGCTCATTCTCAAAACCGATGAGAGAAGCGATCTTCTGCTTGGTGAGGCCGAACTGGTTGGCCTGCCTTACGGCAGCAATCAGATCATTGCCGGCGGTGAAGAACACCCGGCCCTCGACATTCGGCCGCTGCGACTGCAGCAGAAGGCTGGTGAAATCCTGCAGGCCGACCGGATGCGGGCTCTCACCCACCAGCCTGCCGCCTGCCGCTTCCAGGGATTTCTGAATATTGGCTTTTGCGCTGCGGCCCACCGCACCGTCAATATAGTACATGTACCAATTCTTGGCCCCGGTCGCCACCATCTCGCGGCCGATCGGTGCGGTCATCAGGTAGGTGTCGACAGCCCAGTGCACTGTGGTGGGGGCGCAAGACTCGTTCGTCAGATCAAGAACTGCCGGACCGGTGGGAATCGCCACTCGATCACGTTCCTTGGCGATCTGCGCGACCGAAAGTGCCACCGCCGAATTGGTCAGATCGATGATCATATCGACGCCCTCGGCATCGAGCCAACGGCGGGCGATGGAAGCGGCTATATCGGTTTTGTTATTATGATCGGCATAGATCACTTCGATCTTGTTGCCGTTCACGCTGCCGCCGAATTGCTCCACCGCCATCTGCGTGGCAATGACGGAGCCCATGCCATTCGTGTCCGAATAGGGACCGGACATATCGGTGAGCACACCGATTTTCAAGGCCTGTGCCATAGCCACGCTCGCCGGCAAGGCCATTACCAGGCCGTACAGAACCGCCTTCTTCAGTTTCGCAAACATCTGTTTCCTCCGGTTATGGAATTATGCACCGCTACTATCAATTGCTTCGTCGCCGCTTCTTCTGATCACTTGCTGCGGTGTTTTCTGGCAAGCCAGCCGGCGATGAATTTCTCGAACCCTCCCGTGATGCCGGCTCGGAAGAACACGATGCAAGCCAGCAGGATGACGCCATGGATCAGGTGCAGGGAAATGCCGATGCCAGACAGCCAGGTATCGGCGGAAACCAATACGAAAGCGCCCACGGCCGGCCCGATGAAGGTGGCGGCACCACCGATCAGCGCCATGATGATGGCGGCGCCAGACAGGCTCCAATGCACATCGCTGAGCGTGACGAACTGCATGGCCAGGGTTTTCAGCGTTCCGGCTAGGCCGGCGAATACAGCGGAGAGCACGAAGATCAGCAGCTTGCAGCGCTCAACATCTATGCCAAGCGATGTGGCGCGCGCCTCGTTCTCGCGGATTGCCCGTATCTCCTGGCCGAAAGGGGAATGCAGTATCCGGTACATCAACCCCATGGCACCAATGAAGGTGATCAGCACCAGGAAGTAGACACTGATCTCGCTGGTGAGGTCGATAATCCCGAAAAGCTTGCCGCGCGGGATATTCTGCAAGCCTTCCTCGCCGCCGCTCGGCTTCCATTGCATGAAAAAGAAATACACCAGCTGGGCCAATGCCAGCGTCGCCATGGCGAAGTAGATGCCATGTAGGCGGATCACCAGGAGGCCGAAGATCAGGCCGGTAAGTCCGGCTGCCAGCACGCCGGCAATAATGGTCACTTCCGGTGTGAGGCCCGTGTTGCGCAGCAACAGCCCGGTGACGTAGCTGGCCACGCCGAAATAGGCGGCATGGCCGAACGACAGCATGCCGGAATAGCCCAGCAGCATGTTGAACGAACAGGCAAACAGCGCCAGGCACAGGGCATGGGTGATGAATACCGGATAGATATTAAAGGGCAGCACCAGCAGCGCCAGGAACGCGATGGCGCCTATCACGATCATCACCTGCTTCACGCCGCTCGATTGAATCTGGTTGAAACCGAGATCCTCGCTGGCATTTTCACCGCTGCGCGCGAGCGGGCCGGAGCGGCTGAAGAGGCCATTGGGACGTATCAACAGCACCGCCGCCATCACAAGAAAGATGACGGTATTGGCCGCTTGCGGATAGACCAGGTTGGTCAGGCCTTCGATCAGACCCAAGGTAAGGCCGGCGACGGCAGCGCCCGGAATCGAACCCATGCCGCCGATCACCACCACGGCGAAGACCACGATCACCATGTTCCCGCCCATCAGCGGCGCCACCGGAAACAGCGGAGCCGCGAGTACACCACCCAAGGCTGCCAGGGCCGCTCCGAAGCCATAGGTTCCCATCACCAGTATCGGCACGTTGATGCCGAACGCCTCGACCAGCTTGGCGTTCTGAGCCGAAGCGCGCAGGTAACTGCCGAGCTTGGTCTTCTCGATGGCGAACCAGGTGATGAAGCAGGAGAGGATTCCCAGCACCAGCACCCAGCCGCGATAAGTCGGCAGGTACATGAAACCGAGATTGAGCGCTCCCTGCAGCGACTGCGGCACTTCATAAGGCCGTCCGGAGGTGCCATAGAGCTGCTGCAAGACACCTTCGATCAGCAGCGCGACGCCGAAAGTGGCGAGGAAACCGTAGAGATGGTGCAGGTCGTAGAGTTGCCGCAGCAGGAGGCGCTCGATGAGCATGCTGACGGCGCCGACCGCGAGGGGCAGGCATAGCAGTGCCGCCCAGTAGGGCACACCGAGATATTTCAACGCCATCCAGGTGCCAAAGGCACCAAGCATATACTGTGCGCCATTGGCGAAATTGACGATCCGCAGGATACCGAACACGATGGCGATACCCATGCTGAGCATCGCATAGAGCGTGCCGTTGATCAGGCCCACCACGGCCAGACTTGCCACCATCGGCAACGAGATACCCGAGAAATCCATACTACACCCCTAGATATCTGTGTATGCCATCTCGCTCGGCGGCCACTTCGCTGGCCGACATCATGCGGATGGTACGCCCGCCCTCGATGATGAAATGCGTGTCGGCGATTGAAGCGGCAAAGTGGAAATTCTGCTCCACCAGCAGAATTGTGTAGCCATCCTGCTTGAGCTGTCGGATGGCGTGGCCGATCTGTTCGACAATAATTGGCGCCAGGCCCTCGGTAGGCTCATCAAGCAGCAGCAGACGCGATCCCGTGCGCAGAATGCGGGCAATCGCCAGCATCTGCTGCTCGCCGCCGGAGAGATTTCCGCCCATGCTGGCGAGCCGCTCGCGCAGGTTTGGGAACAGCGTGAAGATCTTTTCCATGGAGTAGCCGCCCGCCTGGATCACCGGCGGCAGCAGCAGGTTTTCCTTCACCGTGAGGCTGGCAAAGATGCCTCGATCTTCCGGGCAATAGCCGATGCCGGTGCGCGCAATGGCCCGTGGCGTCGCCTCTATGATGTCCTGACCGCAGAACCGGATCGTTCCTTTGCGCTTTTTCAACAGCCCCATGATCGAGCGCATCGCCGTGGTTTTGCCGGCGCCATTGCGCCCCAGCATTGTCACCACCTGTCCCTGCGCGATGCGCAAATTCAAGCCGTGCAGCGCGTGGCTTTCGCCATACCAGGCATTCAGGCCTTCGACTTCCAGCATGAGGCCGGCATTATTCTGCGGCTCAAGCATGGGCGCCCCCCAGATATGCTTCGATCACCCGCCTGTCCTTCGACACCGTCTGGTAATCGCCCTCGGCCAGGATCGAGCCGCGCGCCAGCACTGAGATGTGGTCGGAAAGGCCGGCGACAACGGAAAGATTGTGTTCGACCATCAGAATGGTGCGCTTCACCGCGATGGCGCGGATCACTTCGGTGATGCGGTCGATATCTTCGGTGCCCATGCCCGCTGTCGGCTCATCCAGCAGCAGCAATTCCGGATCGAGCGCCAGCGTCGTCGCCAATTCGAGGCAGCGCTTCTGGCCATAGGAAAGATCGGAAGCAAGCGCGTCGGCATAGCTTTCCAATCCAACCAGCCGCAGCAACTCCAGCGCCTCTGCATCCGCCACCACCAGGCGGCGGTCACTGGACCAGAAATCATAGCGCCAGCCCTGCTTCTGCTGCAGGGCAACCCTGACATTCTGCAGCGCGGTGAAGCGTGGAAATACGGCCGAGATCTGAAACGAGCGGACCAGTTTCATGCGTGCGACACTGGCCGGTCGCGTGCCGGTGATATCCTGGCCGCGGTAATAGATGCGGCCGCTGGTCGGCGCCATGAAACAGGACAGAATATTGAAGCACGTCGTCTTGCCGGCGCCATTGGGGCCGATAAGTGAGTGGATGCTCCCCTCACGGACCGTCAGGTCGACATCGGACACGGCCAGGAAGCCGCCGAAACGCTTCGTGACTCCCTCAGCCTTGAGGATGACATCCGTCATTACAGGCGCCGTCATCGGGCCGGATAACGGCGCGAAAACTGCCGCCGCCAAGCCTGTATGTCCCGGCCATACCGGCAGGCGCACACGGAATTCTTATGCTTCTGCAGAGCTTGCATTGCCCTTCGCCCTCCCTGATCTCCTATTCAGATTAGCATAATATACTGATCAGTGTAAATTCCTAACTAATATAGAAAAGTTACCCTGGGGATCGCCCCTCCCTTAAGGCGCGCCTTCCAATTCGCCACACAACTCCTTTTAGTCGTATGATTTATATGGCTTATTTTGATAGAACTGGAGTTCGCGCCGCCGCATCCAACAATCGCTGCGTGCCTTCGCATGCCTCCAGCGGAGATGGTGTATATAAGATTTCCGCCTTAGTTACGGGGTTTAGTCTGTCTTTCCTATTGATAATAATACTATTCAGTATAATTTCTGACTCATATCTCATGGTCACGCCATTCCTGAAGGGAGACGCCATGCTCATGCCGCAACCAATCGCTGGCTCCGACGAATTCATCCTCGCCATGCGCCAATTTCCTGCGGCCGTGGGCATCATTACCTCGGGAGATCTGGCACGGCCCTGCGGTCTGACGGCCACGGCGATCATGTCGCTGACCGCCGATCCGCCGCAGATCGCCGTGGCGGTGAACCGCAACGCCAGCGCCTATCCGATCTTCATGGAAACCGGCATTTTCTGCGTTAATCTTCTGACTACCGCGCAAACCGGGGTGGCTCAGCTGTTTTCTTCCGCCGATCGGCGGGAAGAGCGTTTCGCATCCGGGCAATGGCATAGCCTGGCGACGGGTGCCCCGGTGCTCGACGGCAGCCTGCTATCGCTGGATTGTACCCTGGAAACCGCCCTGCAATTCAGCAGCCATGCCTTGCTGGTCGGCCAAGTGGCAGCCATCGCGATTGGGGACGATTCGGCGCCCCTGCTCTATATGCAGCGGCAGTGGGCCGGCCTGCTACCCCAGGCGAACCTCGCCGCATAAGGCAAAAAAGCGCTCTTTATCTGTTACTCGCTATTCCGGTGAATGCCTACATCATGGTATCTGCACTATATTATGGTTCGCCTTTCAGTACCCAAGAGAACCCGGCATATAGCCGGACTGACAGGTTGACCATTTACTTGCAAAACCCGCCAAAGATTGATTGCCGCCGGTGCCGGGCATACGCACCCGTGCATTGCGAGGAGGCCGAATGAAAGAAAAGGTCCGCGAGTTCAAGAAGAATCAGATCATCGAGGAAGCCATCGCCTTGATCTACGAGGTTGGCTTCCATCCGGCAACCATGGACCGTCTCTGCGAAAACCTGCAGGTGACCAAGCCGTTCCTCTATTCGTATTTCGACAACAAACATGCCCTTCTCGTCGAGATTTATGATCGGCTGATGGCGATGACCGCCGAGGGCATCAACAAGATTATGGAGCAGCGCGCCCTGCCCGAGGACAAGGTTTTCCGCATCGCGGAATACCTGACCCGCGTGAATATCGACTACCAGTCCATCTGCGCCATCTATGTGCAGGAAGAAAAGAACCTGTCCTCCGAGAAGCGGGAAGAAGTGCAGGCCCTGCAAGGCAGGCTCGACGACCACCTGACTGCCCTGATCGAACAGGGCGTAAAGGACGGGGTGTTCGAGGTGGAGCATCCCCGCATCGCTGCTCTCTCGATCTACAGCATGGCGCGCTGGACCCTGCGCTGGTATCGGCCAGGAAGGCTTACGTCTGAGCAGATCGGCCAGCAGCTCGGGCAATACGCGCTGAACCTGCTGCAATACAAGAAGCGCTAACCGGCCGCTTCCCGCCCCAAGGGTATTTCTCCACCCCGCAATTCGCAGCAGCGAATTGACTTGCGGAATGCCTCATAATATAAAATTATACTATTCGGTATATATTTGACGCCATCGGTATGATTTCAAGCCGATAGCCAAAAAGAGGAGCGTTCACGGCACGGCCGGCTCACAGCAAGCCAGCCCCAATCGGCCGGACCCAAGACCAGACCATGGGCCGGCCCGCCCCTTCCAATCCGACCAAGCTTCACAGCCAACAAAAAGCACTGCCAACAAGAATCCACTGGAGGAGTACGCATGAACGGCAAACTCGCGCTTGAGCACAGAACCGTCCCCCACCTGATCCGCAATGCCGTGGCCCGCAAGGGCGATCATGCCTTCCTGCATTTTCAGGGTAGTAGCTGGACCTTCCGTGAGGTGGCCGCCAAGGCCAATCAATTCGCTCACCTGCTGGCATCGCTTGGCATCGCGCCCGGCAGCCGGGTGGCGATCTTCCAGTACAATTCACCGGAATGGGTTTTCGCCTGGCTCGGCTGCGCCATGGCCGGCGCGATCTACGTGCCGATCAACACCGAGTACAAGGGCGACATCCTGGCCCACCAGCTCGGCAAGGCCGACGTCGCCGCCGTGGTGATCAACGAAGCCTTCATCGAGCGCGTTGAGCATGTGAAAGAGCGCCTGCCCTCGGCGCCGAAGCTGATCGTCATTGGCAAATCCTCCGCGCCGCATATCCCCTTCAGCGCCATCGATGCCCAGCCGGCCACGGATCCCAATATTCCGGTGATGCATTCCGATCCCCATGCCATCGCCTTCACCTCAGGCACCACCGGCCCTTCCAAGGGTGCGCTGGCACCGAACGCACATCCGGTCACCTTCGCGCTCGATACCGTGCGCACGCTGTCGCTCAGGGAGGGTGAGAAGATCTACAACAGCGGCATGCCGCTGTTTCACTGCCTCGCCACCTGGATGGGCGTGATACCAGCATTGATCACTTGCTCTGAATACATGCTGCTCGAGCGCTTCTCGGCCAATCGCTTCTGGCCGGATGTGCATGAATTCGGCGCCACGGTGGCACTCGGCGTATTCACGCTGCCGCCGATCCTGATGAAGCAGCCGGAAAGCGAGTCCGACAGCCGCGTGCCGGTGAAACGCTTTGTTGTCACCCAGCACAACAAGGCCTTCGAGGCGCGCTTCAATGGCTGCCGGCTGGTCAACACCTATGGTCAGACCGAAACCGGCTGCGTTACCCTCACGCCCTATGGCGAGGAGCCCCGGCATGGTTCCTGCGGCAAGGTGAATACCGATACGTTCGAAGTCCGCATCGTGGACGACAACGACAACGAATGCCCACCCGGTGTGGCGGGCGAGATCGTTGTGCGCCCTAGGCTGCCCTATGTGATGATGACCGAGTATTACAACATGCCGGCGGAAACCAATAAGGCGTTCCGCAATCTTTGGTTCCATACCGGCGATGCCGGCAAGTTCGACGAAGACGGCTACATGTACTTCGTCGACCGCAAGAAAGACGCCATGCGGCGCCGCGGCGAGAATATCTCGTCCTACGAAGTGGAAACGGTGATCAACCGGCATGCCAAGGTGCTGGAATGCGCCGTGGTTGCCGTGCCGAGCCCGCTGGGCGAAGACGATCTCAAAGCCGTGGTGGTGCTCAAGCCCGGCGAGAGCCTGGGGCATGACGAGCTGTGGGCCTTCTTCGACGAGAACATGCCGCGCTTCTGGGTGCCGCGCTACATCGAGTTCCGCAGCGAACTACCGAAGACGCCGAATCAGAAAATCCGCAAATACACTATCCGCGAGGAAGGCGTGGTGGGCGATTTCCGTGATCGCGAGGCCGGGCTTGTCGCCACCGCTGCCGGAGGCCGGCGCTCATGACTGGTTCTGCATCTCCCACCGCGATCGTCGGGATCGGCGAGACCGAGTATACCCGCTGGGGCGGCATCACCGAGAAGAGCCAGTTCCAGATCGCCGCCGAGGCAATCAGGAATGCCTTGAACGATGCCGGGCTCACGCCACAGGATGTAGACGGCTTCACTTCTTTCTCAAATGATGCCAACGACGCAAACTTGATGCAGGTGGCGCTCGGCGTGCCGAACCTGCGCTATACCGGCATGGTATGGGGCGGCGGCGGCGGCGGTTCCTGCGGCGCGGTAGCCCTCGCCGTGGCTGCGGTCCAATCGGGCCAGGCGGATACGGTGGTGGCCTATCGCGGCCTCTGCCAGGGCCAGAGCCGCCGCTTCGGCAGAGCCAATACGGCGCGCACGCATAACAACTGGACTTTCCCGTTCGGCTTGCTCGCACCGGCGCAGATGCTGGCCATGATGGTGCGCCGCCATATGTATCTCTATGGCACCAAGAGCGAGCATATGGCCGAGATCGCGCTTTCCGGCCGGCTGAATGCCAATCGCAATCCGCGCGCCGTGATGCATGGCAAGACCTTGAGCAAGGAACAGTATTTCGCGGCCCGCATGATCGCCGATCCACTGCGGCTGTATGATTGCTGCCTTGAAAGCGATGGTGGCTGCGCGGTGGTAGTGACGTCGCGCGAACGCGCGCGCGACCTGCGCCAGAAACCGGTCGACATCCTGGCGGCGGCCCAGGGCAGCGGTGCCGGCTGGGGTAGCGGCCCGCTCGGCAGCCACAACATGCCGAACGAGACGTATACCACCACCAACAGCGTCGCACTTGCGCAAGACCTGTATGGTCGTGCTGGTGTCGGCCCCAGCGATATCGACGTGGCGCAGATCTACGATCATTTCTCAGGCATGGTGATCATAGCGCTGGAGGATTACGGCTTCTGCCCACGCGGCGAAGGCGGCAATTTCGTTGCCGACGGCAACATCCGCTGGCAAGGCGGCAGCCTGCCGATCAACACCGCAGGCGGCAATCTGTCCGAAGCCTATATCCATGGCTTCACCCATATCCTGGAAGGGGTGCGTCAGCTCCGCGGCACCTCTACGTCCCAGGTAAAGGATGCAGAGCTTTGCCTGGTTACTGGCGGCCTCGGGGTTTCACCCACCACCGGAATGATCCTGGGAGTGTCATGATGACATACTTGCCAAAAGACGTTTTCAAGCCGTTGCCGATCTTTGATGATGAGGGTTTCTGGAAACACTGCGCGGAACGTGATCTGCGCTTCCAGGCCTGCGCTGATTGCGGCGCGCTACGGCATCCGCCCACACCGATCTGCTGGAGCTGCCAATCCACCAGGACAACCTGGAAGCCGGCACCGGAGCACGGCGTGGTGTTCACCTACACGGTCGTGCATCACGCGGCCGACGAACGCATCAGCCAAGCTGTGCCTTATGTTGTAGCCTTGATCGAATTCCCTGATTTTGGGCCAGTCAAGCTGATCTCGAATGTGATCTGCAAGCCGGACGAAATCCATGTTGGTATGTCGGTAACACTGTTCTGGGAAGAAGGGGATGAGGGCCTCAGCCTTCCCCGCTTCAAACCCACCGGCCCCTAGACCAATGCAGATGCCGGCATCCGAGTTGCGAGAATGCGCTTCCGGGCTGCAATTCCCGGAAGGCCCCGTCGCGCTCGGGGATGGCAGCCTGCTGGTGGTGGAAATGGCGCGTGGCACGCTTACACGCATTCATGGCGGGGGTAAGCTTCAGGTCATTGCTCATCTTGGCGGTGGTCCCAATGGGGCAGCACTCGGGCCAGACGGTCGCTGTGTGGTATGCAACAATGGCGGCGCCGTGTTCCGCCGCTTTGATGGTCACTTAGTGCCAGGCTTTCCCCCACCTGGCTATAGCAGCGGCTGGATCGATTCCGTCAACCTATCGACCGGCAAAAGCCAACGACTATACGATCGTTGCGACGGCATTCCGCTCAAGGCACCGAATGACATCGTCTTTGATTCGCATGGTGGCTTCTGGTTCACCGATCTGGGCAAGGATCACCAAGCGGCCCGCACACGTGACCGAGGTGCGGTCTATTATGCCAAGGCCGACGGATCCCGTATCTCAGAAGCGATTTTTCCGCTGGAGGGGCCCAACGGCATCGGCCTCTCGCCGGATGAGAAAACCCTCTATGTCGCTGAATCGAACAGCGGTCGTCTGTGGGCTTTCGACCTGGCGGGCCCGGGCAAACTGGCCAGCTCGCCCACGAGGCCTACTTGGCAGCGCGGTCGCATGCTGTGGGCTTCACCGTGCTTTGCCATGCTCGATTCCCTTTGCCTCGATGCGGAGGGCAACATCTATGTGGCCAGCGTGCCCGCCGGCACCATTGAGATCATCTCGCCGACAGGAAAATGGCTGGGCCAGATCGTGACGCCGGATCCAGTGGTAACCAATCCTTGCTTCGGTGGCGTGGATTTCAGAACGCTGTTCATCACGCTGTCTTCGACAGGCCGAGTTGTTGCAACGGAATGCAACCGTGCCGGCTTGCATTTGCCGTGGTCCCAAACCAGTCGAACCGATTGAAGGAGGCGCAATTGGACGCCAAGCTGACCTATCCATACTACATCGTTCAGGACATGGACGCCGCGCTGAACTTCTATCAGAACGCCTTGGGTCTGAAACTGAAGTTTCGCGATGGCAGTAAATGGGCTGAGCTGACCTGCAAGGCGGGCAACCGTCTTGCCTTGGCATCGGCTGAAGAAGGGGCGGCCGGTGCGAAGGGGGCGGTGGTCTGCCTAGAAGCCGACGAGGTGGATGCCGCCATCACCGAGCATGGCGGTACAGTGCTGAATGTCCGCCCTGCCGGCAGCTATGGCGAAATCACCACCTTGCGTGACCCATCTGGAAATTTTCTACAGGTACTTAGAAAATTTTAATCGCCCGCCTCGATGATTTTCGAGGCGGAAATCATACTCAAGAATAGAGCATTGGTTTTTGAAAAATAGCCCGGCCACGCCGAAGCGCTGCCGGGCTAGGTGATCGCGGCCCTAGTGGGAGGATGAACCGCGCTATGTCGATTGAATTTATTGTCCCGTGAATTTTGGTTTGCGGCGCGCAACGAACGCGTTAAGCCCTTCCCATGCATCATTGGTGCCCGAATTCGCCGCCAGGCTCTGGGCTTCTTCTTCCATCTGCGCTTCAAGGCCAAGGATGCGCGCCGTCAGCATCGTCCGCTTGATGGCGCCATAGGCCAGCGTCGGCCCGCTGGCGAGCTTGCGCGCGATCTCACGCGCTTCGTTCTGCGTCGCCGCCGCATCCACCACGATATCGACCAAACCGGTGGCTTCCGCCTGCCGGGCTGTCAGGGTTTCCGAAAGCATCAGGAAGCGCTTGGCACGCGCATAACCCATGCGGGCGGAAAGCGACAGCGTAGAACCGCTATCGGCATTGAAGCCGATCATGGGAAAGGCAGCCGTGAACTTGGCCTGTTCCGCGGCGATCACGATGTCGGAGAAGGCGACCAGCGACACGCTACCGCCGGCGACATCGCCATGCACAGCAGTAACCACTGGTGCATTCATGCGCTGGAGGCGTGAGATCGCCGAATGCAGGTCGGCCGTCCAGGTCTTGACGATGCCCGGCAACGCAGCGCGATCTGTGACGAAGCTCTTGATATCGCCGCCAACACTGAAGAAGCGCCCCTTGGCCAGCAGCAGAACGGCCCTCACGTCTGCTCGGTTGCCAAGATTGATGGCAAGATCACGGAGTTCCCGGGCGAAGGTACCGTCGATGGGGTTACCGCGGTCGGGTTGGTTCAGGGTGACTTCGGCCAAGCCGTCGTCAATCGTGCAAGTCAGGCTCTGCATCTGCATGCTCGTCATCGTTTCCTCCCCGGCATCTGCGAAAACGGTAGAGGAAAAAATACTAGTACGCAAGCGCATCATAATATAACGTATATAAATCACCACTCTCACCCAAGACCGGATCAGAGCATGCGCGCGCCGCCGACTTTGAAGGAATTCCGCCTCGAAACCATCGCCGACGGCATCGGTCACCTGATTTTCGACATGCCCGGCCGCAGCATGAATGTCTTTTCCAATGCCGCGATCCATGAGTCCGAAGCGATCGCCGATTGGCTGCCCTCCAGCGGCCTGAGCGGCCTGTTGATCTCGTCGGGCAAGACCACGGCCTTCTGCGCCGGCGCCGATCTCGGCGAACTGGCGGAAGCCTATGCCATGATCGTGGCCGCGCCGGAGCAACAGCGCAGCCAAGTGGCGCGTGAGCATTTCGCCCCTATCGGCCGCGCGTTCCGCAAACTCGAGACCGCCGGCGTGCCGATAGCCGTGGCGATCCATGGCCTGGCGCTGGGCGGCGGCTGTGAATTTGCCATGGCCGGGCACTATCGCGTCATGACCAACAACGCCAACACCGCGCTGGGCTTGCCGGAATCGCTGGTTGGGCTTTTCCCTGGTGCTGGCGGCACACAGCGCATGCCGCGTCTGGTCGGTATCGATGCTGCATGGCCGATTCTGCTGGATGGCGCGCGGCTTTCCGCTGCTCAAGCCGTGCAAGCCGGTGCAGCGGATCTGGTGGTGCCGGTCGGCGAAGAGATCAAGGCGGCACTGGCTTGGCTGCAATCCGCGCCCGAACCGGTGCAGCCCTGGGATCGCTTGAACTGGCGCCAGCCTGATGCCGCCGAGATACAGCGCAAGGTGACAGCTTTGCGCGCGACACGAATGGCCGATACCAGGGGCCACTATCCCGCCATCACGGCCATCCTCGATTGTGTCGAGCATGGCTTGCTGGCAGTGATGGACCAGGCTGTATCGATCGAGATCGACATATTCGCCGAACTGATCAAAAGGCCCGAGCCGCGCGACATGATCCGCACGCTGTTTCTGGGCAAGCAAACCTACGCCAAGCAGCAGAAGACCGGCACGCTGCCGCCCGCCTTCGCACCTTTGTTCAAAGATGTCGCTGACGCCCTTGCGGCTGTGGCGGCAGCGGCGGGCCGCGAACAAGCGGAACAGCATCGCATCGCGGCGGGCTTCACTCGCCCGCTCCCGCAGCATGGTAGCGCCACTGCCCTGCCTCAGGCCGCATTGCCCGAGGTGAAAGGTATCGCCGCCACGGGCTTGTGGGTCGAAGCACCCACCACTGACTGGCAGCGCACCGGTGCACGGCTACTGGCTGCCGCCGCCATTGCCGCGGCGCCTTACCGGACCGGTCTTTCGCTTGCCGACCAGCAAGCAGCAGACTTCGCCATTGTCAGCGATCTGGGCTTTCCAGCGTATCTCGGCGGGCCGTTCGCCTTGCTCGACAGCGTCGGCAGTGCTGGAATCACCAAAATGGCGGCGGCCTGAATTTCAGCTGATCTCGGCCATGCCCTGATCAAGTACCTTGCGATCTCCGACATAGGCATCGAAGCTCACGCCTGAAGCCGTTTTCCAGCAGCGGAAGCGGACGGCATCCCCCGGGAAAACCACACCCGCGAAACGGACGCGCAAAGCCTGCATCCGCTCGGGCCGGCCATCGCAGAAACGCAGCAGGATCAGCGCGCCCGCCAGGCCATAGGAAGCCAGGCCATGCAGAATCGGCCGATCAAAACCGGCACGGCGGGCAACGGCGTAGTCGGCATGCAGCGGATTGACGTCGCCAGACAGGCGATAGATCAGCGCCGACCGTTCCGATACCGCGACTGTTTCCTCCAGGTCCGGTGCACGCGCAAATGGCTCCGGCTTTCGCGCATCTGGCGGCTCTTCGCCGCCGAAACCACCATTGCCGCGTAGCAGCAAGGTCTGCTCTATGGTGCAATACAGCGTGCCATCGGCAGCGTCGCATATCTGACGCTCCACGACACAGACCGCGCCTTTAACAGCGCCGCGGTCATGCAAAGATTTGATTCTGGCTCGCCCGACCACCTTGGCTTGCGGCGGCAGCGGCACGGCAAAACGCGCGGACTGCTCCACATGCAGCAGCTTGGGCCAGTCGATGCCGAGTTCAGGTGCCTTCACCCACATGCCGGGGCTTGCCAGCGTCACCGCATAGGTCGGCAGCACGCGCAGGCGATCTTCCAGCAGGAAGCTCAGATCCTCAGTGTCGCCCGATACAAACGGCAGGCCGACACCCAGCGCATAAAGGATGGCATCGCGCGATTCATACTGATGCGGCTTGTCGTCGAAGCACCAGCCGAGCAGGCGCTTTGGATCGAAAGCAATCGTCACACCGGATCCCAGGTAAAGACATCGCCCGACTTGTGCAGCGGATAGAAGTCATTGGCGAATTGCGGAAATACCCGCTCGGCAATCGCATCCGGTGTCCAGCCTTCGGCGGTATGGGCCGTGCGCAACGGCCGCGCCTGCGAGAACAAGAAAATCTCATTGTTGCGGGCGCCGAATACCTGGCCGGTGACCTTGGCGCCAGCCTCAGAACAGAGGGCGACGCAGAGCGGCGCGACTTTCTCGGGCACGAGCTTCTTCAGGCCCTCGACCCGCTTCTTCTGCTCCGGTGTCTCATCCGGGATCGATCCCACCATGCGGGTCCAGGCAAAGGGCGCCACGGCATTGGAGCGCACATTGAAGCGGGCCATATCGATGGCGATGGCCTTCGACATGGCGGCGATGCCAAGTTTGGCCGCGGCGTAGTTCGCCTGCCCCATATTTCCGATCAGGCCGCTGGTCGAGCTCATATGCACATAGGCACCCGAGGCCTGCTGCTTGAAATGCGGTGCAGCAGCGCGGCTGACATTGAACGTGCCCTTGAGATGCACGCCGATCACCGCATCGAAATCCTCTTCCGTCATCTTGTGGAACAGCACATCGCGCAGATTGCCCGCGTTGTTCACAACGGCATCGATGCGCCCGAAATTATCGAGCGCCGACTGCACCATGGCGTGGGCGCCATGCCAATCGGCCACGCTATGGCCATCGGCAACAGCCTGGCCGCCGAATGCCTCGATCTCGGCCACCACTTCCTGCGCCGGCGACAGGCTGGCGGCGTCGTCGCCTTTCAGCGAAACGCCCAGGTCGTTGACGACCACCGAGGCTCCGGCCTGGGCCATTGCCAGCGCCACGCCGCGCCCTACGCCACGGCCGGCTCCCGTCACCAGAACGACCTTGCCCTGCATACTGGCGGTCATTGCACTCTCCTCAATAGGATTTCGGCAGGTCGAGAACTTTCTCGGCGATGAACGAGAGAATGAGCTGCTCGGTGATCGGCGCGATGCGCGTCACCATCACTTCGCGGAACAGCCGCTCGACATGGTATTCCTTGGCATAGCCGAAGCCGCCAAGGGTGAAGACAGCTCGTTCGCAGGCTTCGTAGCCGGCGCGTGCACCCAGCAGCTTGGCCGCATTCGCCTCTGCCCCGCATGGCTTGCCGGCATCGTAGAGTTCGGCCGCTTTCATCGCCATCAGCCAGGCGGATTCGAGATAGGCCCAGCGTTCCGCCAGCGGATGCTGGATACCCTGGTTCTGGCCGATAGGGCGGTCGAACACCACGCGCTCGCGTGCATACTTGGTCGCCCGGCGCAACGCATCCTGGCCGATGCCGATGGCCTCGACGGCGATAAGCACACGTTCAGGATTCAAGCTATCGAGGATATAGGAGAAGCCCTTGCCTTCGGCACCGATACGGTGCTCGTCGGGAATGAACAAGTCCTCGATGAAGATAGCGTTGGAATCGACCGCCTTGCGGCCCATTTTCGGAATCCGCTGCACCTCGATCTTGGAACGGTCCAGATCGGTGTAGAAGATGGTGATGCCATCGGTCGGGCGCTTGCAGTCTTCATACTTCGTCGTGCGCGTCAGCAGCATGATCTTGTTCGCCACCTGGGCGGTGGAGGTCCAGACCTTCTGGCCACGTACGCGATACCCACCCGGCACCTTCTCGGCGAAGGTGCGGATACGCGTGGTGTTGAGGCCAGCATCGGGTTCGGTGAACCCAAAGCAGCATTGGGCTTTGCCGGCCACGAGGTCGGGAATCCATGAGGCCTTCTGCTCCGGCGTGGCGTGAACCACGATGGGGTGAGGGCCGAAGAGGTTGATATGCACCGAGGACGTTGCTGCCATGCCGCCGCCATGGCTGGCGACCTCATGCATCATGATCGCGGCCTCGGTGACGCCGAGTCCCGCACCACCATACTCTTCCGGCATGGTGATCCCGAGCCACCCGGCTTCCGCCATGGCACGGTGGAACTCGCGCGGGAATGCGCCATCGTCATCGCGCTTGAGCCAGTATTCATCGTCGAAGCGGGAAACCACGCCGCGCACACCCTCACGGATGGCCGCACGCGTTTCCTCGCTCACTTCCCGGCCATGGCCTGCTTGCGGCTTGCTCATCGCTCTACCCTTCGGTTGCCGCCGCCAGTGTGCGGCGCGCCAGTTTCAGATGCGGGATGTCATACATCTTGCCGTCGATACCAATTGTGCCGAGGCCGGGATTGGCCTCGAAAGCGGCGACCACCTTGTGTGCCAGCGCCACATCCTCGGGGGATGGCGTGAAAGCGCGCTTGATGCCTGCCACTTGCGCCGGATGAATCGCAAGCCGGCCGGCAAAGCCATCGCGCCGCGACTGGCGGCAGGATCGCACCAATCCATCATCATCGCGGAAATCGGCGTAGAGCGTATCCAGGGCCGGCACACCTGCGGCACTCGCGCCCATCAGGCAGAGTGAACGAGCCAGCTGATAGGGGGCCGACCAATCGCCGCTCTCATCCTTGTTGGATGTCGAGCCGACCACAGCGGCAAGGTCTTCGGCGCCCCAAGTAAGCGCTGCCAGTCGCGGATGCGCTGGCGCATAGCTGCCCAGCGCGAACATGGCTGGTGCCGTTTCGGTGGCGACGACGATGATCTTCACATGACCCGGCGCCATGCCTGCACGCGCCTCCAGGGCATCGAGGCAGTGGCCGAGCCGCACGACATCCTGGCCACCATTGCTTTTGGGCAGCAGGATGCCATCCAGGCCCGGGCGCACGACCGCGGCAAGATCGTCCATCGCCAGGCCACTATCGAACGGATTGATACGCACCCAGAAACCCCAGCCGCGCGGACCTGACGATGCATCGATCCAGCCGCCCAGAGTCGCGCGGGCAGCGGCCTTGACCGGCGGCGCCACGCTATCCTCAAGATCCAGAATCAGGCCATCAGCGCCGGTCTCGCGCGCCTTGGCAAATTTCTTCTCGCTATCCGCCGGCACAAAGAGCAGCGAGCAGAACTTCATGCCGGCCTCCGCAGCATCAACGCCAGGCGGCGGCACTCGCATACCACCTCGCCGCGCTGGTTCAGGCCGCGATGCAGGAAAGTGACGATACCCTGGGTGGGGCGCGATTTGCTTTCGCGCAGAGCCATCACTTCCGTTTCAGCGCGAATCGTGTCGCCGACGAAAACCGGCTTGGGGAAACGCACATCCTCCCAGCCGAGATTGCCCACCGTGGTGCCGAGCGTGGTATCGGTGATCGAAAGGCCAACCACCAGGCCGAGCGTGAACACGCTGTTGACCAGCGGCTTGCCGAACTCGGTCTGCGCGGAATAGTCGTGATCCAGATGGATCGCGGCGGTATTCATCGTCAGGGTCGAAAACAGCACATTGTCGGTTTCGGTCACCGTGCGGCGCACATCATGCTTGATGACTTCGCCTTCAGTGAACCCTTCGTAATAGCGCCCAGCCATATTGCCCCCCTAGCCCAGCCGCCCCAGGATCGACACCGCCGCCACGCTATTGGATGGCTGGCCGCCAAGATTATGGGTCAGGCCGAAATCGATCTGCTTGATCTGGCGCGCACCGGCACGGCCAAGCAGCTGGCCATAAACTTCGTAGGCCATGCGGAGGCCGGAAGCGCCGACCGGATGGCCGAAGCATTTGAGGCCGCCATCGGCCTGGCAGGGCAGCGCCCCTTCACGATCAAAACGGCCATCCAGAATGTCGAAAGGTGCGCGCCCTTCATCGGAGAGGCCTAGATCCTCCATGGTCACCAGTTCGGTGATCGAGAAACAGTCATGCACTTCGGTCAGCTTGAGGTCGGCGCGCGGATTGCTCAAACCCGCCTCGCCATAGGCACGGCTGGCGGCGACGCGGGTGTTGCGCACATAGGAACCATCCCAGGCGTGGTACTGCATCTCCCAGCCATTCGAGGCGCAGAGCTGCACGGATTTGACCGCGACGAGATCGCGCTTACCTAGGCCGCGGGCAATATCGGGCGTGGTGACAATGGCGCAGGCGGCACCATCGGAAACACCGCAGCAATCAAATAGGCCAAGCGGGTCGGCAATCATCGGCGCATTCAGGATGGCATCCATGGCCACCGCCTTGCGCAGATGCGCCTTCTCGCTCAAGGCGCCATTCTGATGGCTTTTCCACGACACATGCGCCATGGCGCGCTTGAGATCGGAGGCCGCGATGCCGTGCCGCGCGGCGTAGGCACCTGCGAGCTGCGCGAAAGTGCCGGGCGCTGAGCCATAGGGCATCCAGAGATCGTTCACCGAACCCTTGGTACGGATCGGCAGGCCGCCGAAGCCGGTGTCTTTCAGCTTCTCCACGCCCATTGCGAGCGCGATGTCGCAGGCGCCGGATGCCACGGCATAGATCGCACCACGCAACGCCTCGGTGCCGGTGGCGCACATGTTTTCCACGCGGGTTACCGGCATCGGCGGCAGGCGCAGGGCAGTGGCGAGCGGAATCGCCGAATTACCGACATTGACATCATCCAGCGCGGCACCGAACCAGGCCGCGTCGATCTGCTGGCGCTCGATGCCCGCATCTTGCAAAGCCTCCTGGAAGGCCTCGACCATCAACATGTCGGAACTCGCATCCCAGCGCTCGCCAAAACGGGTGCAGCCCATGCCGGCAATAACCACCTTGTCCTTGATGCCGCTCGCCATTACGCGCCCTCCCCCGCAGCCTGCGGCCGGTTGGCAGGCGCGCCTTTCCAGAAATACGTGCGGAAATCCCGCTGGCGGTCGATCGCCTTGATCCGGAAGCGCATGCGCAGCGGATCGCCAACGGCGGGCGTTGCCCCTTCCACGTCGCAGATCTCCATGGCCACGCGGGCGCCGTTCTCGAACTGCACGAGACCGAAATAGAATGGCGGGTCCGGTGTGAAATTCAGCCGGTCGGCGGTGATCGAGGCCACCTTGGCCGGCACATCACGCAGAACGACATCTTCATAAGACTCCGGACCGGTCGCCTCGGGCGATACTGGCATCGGCGTTTTCGGGAATTGCACGTTCCCGCGCGCATCGCGGCCGCCGACAAAACCATGCATATCGCGGCCGTGGCGCGCTAGCACCGACGCATTGGTCTTTTGATTCACTTCCGCGCGCGGGCCCCATTCCAGCGGCAGCATGCCAGTGAGGCTGAGGAAGCGTGAATAGCTGCGCAAAGCCTGGCCGT
This sequence comes from Ferrovibrio sp., assembly GCF_965278975.1. Classification (GTDB taxonomy): domain Bacteria; phylum Pseudomonadota; class Alphaproteobacteria; order Ferrovibrionales; family Ferrovibrionaceae; genus Ferrovibrio. Next base: position 1,822,959 of record NZ_OZ257126.1, on the reverse strand, counting down.
TGCCAAGCATCTGGCTTGTGGCTTGCCCGCTGCTCGCCGCAGTAACTTCCAGCACCAGCACCTCGGCGCCGTTGCCAAAGCCAACCAGCAAGACACGATCGCCTATTGCTGCGCGCTCCAATGCCAGGCCAAGGCCAAAAAGCGGCATCGCGGCGCCAAGCTCGCCTGCTTCCACCGCTATCTCGTCGCAGATATTCGGTGCCTTAAGGCCAAGCGTGCGGGCTGCCGCCGCATACGTGCCGCCGACCGGCTCCGGCACGATGGCATAAGCTATATCGGCGCCGCTGATCTTGGCAGCGCCGAGCGCGTGCTTGATCACTGGCACATAGATATCGGCTACCGCACTATCGCGCACGAAGCGTTCTTCAGTGACATAGGGCAAGCCACGGCCAGCCGATGTGTAGCTATCGAGCAGATCGGCATTGATGCTGGCGGCACCAAGCAGCCGCGCGATGCCGGGGCCATCCCCGACGATGGCTGCCGCGCCGCCATCGCCCCAGGCGAGATGCGGCATGCTGCCGGGCTGCGCCACACGCTTTTCGCCAGCGGCAATCAGTTCAGCGCCCGGGGCCGCGCCACGGAGCGCGCGCGACAGCGCCGCCACCGCGCCGCGCCTTGAGCCGGCGACATCAAGCGCATCGGCGCCGCGATCAAACTGCAGCGCATCCACCAGGATGCCGGCCTGGGAGCGATCGGTGAAAGCAGCCGAGGTCGAGGCGAATGTGACCCGGGTGACGGCCTTTGCGGCATCAGCGGGCAGCACCAGCCTGGCGGCTTCCACGGCTTGGGTGAGCGCGTCCTCATCCCAGCCGGCAACCGCGCGGCGGCCCTTGCCCGCGCCGCCCAGACCCGCCCAGCGCAGCTCAGCCTTGGCAACCGCCTGCTCGAAGCGCAACAGTGGCAGGTAGCCGGCCACGCCGTGCAGTGATTTCGCCGTCATTACCAATCCTCCCGACGGTCGAAAAAATACCTTGCAAGCGTACCGTACGCAAGCATATTATTAGCACATGGATTGATTTCCACTCCATGGAAGTCGCTCCGGGGAAACGCAAGAGGCAAGCAAATGAATGATATAAAAGGGAAAATCGCCATCGTCACTGGCGGCGGCCAAGGCATCGGCCGGGCGATCACCCTGCGCCTGGCGGCCGAAGGCTGCCCGGTTGCCGTCTTTGACCTGCGCCCGGAGGCGGCGGAAGAAACAGCCCAGGCCGCCCGCGCCGCTGGCGGCAATGTGAAGGTCTATGGCCTCGATGTGAGCGACCAGGCCGCCGTGAACGCAGCCGTGGCGGCGGTAGAATCCGATCTGGGCCCGGTCTGGCTGCTGGTCAATAATGCCGGCTGGGATCAGCCCGCGCCCTTCCTCAGCACCGATACCGCGCTGTGGAACAAAATCATCAGCATCAACCTGATGGGGCCGCTGAACCTGCATAAGGCGGTCTGCCCCGGCATGGTCCAGCGCAGTGGCGGGCGCGTCGTCAACATCGCCTCCGACGCAGCGCGCGTCGGCACCGCGACCGAAGCCGTCTATTCCGCGTGCAAGGGCGGCGTCATCGCTTTCACCAAGTCGATGGCCCGCGAGTTGGCGCGCAACAACGTGCTGCTCAACGCCGTCTGCCCCGGCCCGACCAACACGCCGATGATGCAGCAGGTGCTCGGTGCCGGCGAACAGGCCGTGAAATGGAAAGATGCCATGGTGCGCGGCATCCCGCTGAAGCGCATGGGCGAGCCAGAGGACTACGCAGGCATCGTCGCCTTCCTGGCGTCTTCGGATGCGGGCTACATCACCGGCCAGACCTTCTCGGTCTCCGGCGGCCTGAACATGATCTGATTCTTCGCAAAGAATGGGCGCTCCGGCGCTCATTCCTTCACAAAGCCGCGGGCCTTTGCCCGCTTGAGCAACCCGCCGGTCCCACGCATCAGGATCTGCGTCCGGTTTTCCAGCTCCAAGGCGGCGGCAAGACTGCCCGCCTCGAGATTGGCCCACATCCCGCGCTTGGTCATCCAGGTGGCCAGCTTGCCATTGGCGGCGATCTGGCCGCCGAGGGCCAAGGCGGTATCCATCAGCGCTTCCTGGTGCACCAGCTGCGACACCAGGCCGATGCGCTCGGCTTCGCTGGCCTTCACCATGCGCCCCGTCAGCATCAGCTCAAAGGCGCGCGTCGTGCCAATGGCGCGCGGCAACAGGTAGCTGACGCCGATATCACAGCTCGACATGCCAACCTGAATGAACGCGCTATTGAACTTGGCTGCATGGCTGGCAATGCGGATGTCGCAAGCCAATGCCAAGCCCAGGCCAGCACCACAGGCAGCACCGTTCACCGCCGCAATCGTGGGCTGCGGAATACCGCGCAATCGTGTGACAAGGGCTGCGTAGCGCTCCTGCCGCGCCATCCAGGCGCCGGCCACGGCCTCTTGATCGCTCGCCTCCTCACCGGCGAATGCAGCAAGGGAAAGGTCGAAGCCAGCACAAAAGCCTTTGCCGTTACCGGTCACGATCAAAACCCGCGTATGGCTGGCCGCCACTTCATCGAGCAGTACAAGCATCCGCTCGACCATGTCATCTGCCAGGGCGTTCAGCTTGGCGGGCCTGTTGAGCCAGAGTATCGCAATGCCGTCGTCGCGCAGGTCGAGATTGACCTCCTGCCCGCTAGGCATAGATCGCCTCGATCACATCCGTATAGGCTTCGGTGATGCTCTTACGCTTGATTTTCATCGTGGCGGTCACTTCACCATCATCGTGATCCAGTTCCTTCACGAAGATGTGGAACTTGCGCACCTGCTGCACCCGCGGCATGGCGTCGTTCACTTTGTCCACCTCAGCCTGGATCAAGTCCCGCACCTCAGGCATCTCGGCCAGGCTGCGATAATTGGTGAAGGCCAGATTGCGGGACTCAGCCCAGGCGCTCACGGCATCGAACTCGATCTGCAGCAGGGCCGAGACAAACCGGCGGCGATCCGCGACGATAATGGCCTGACTGATATAAGGTGAGAAGCGCAAGGCATTCTCGATCTCGGACGGCGAGATGTTCTTGCCACCGGCCGTGATCATGATGTCCTTCTTGCGGTCGATGATGCGCAGCTCCGTCTGCGCGCCATCCTCCCACCGTGCCACGTCGCCGGTATGCAGCCAGCCCTCGGCATCAATCGCCTCGGCCGTGGCCTCACTGTTGCGGTAATAGCCCTTAAACACCATGTCGCCGCGAATGAGGATCTCACCATCCTCGGCAAGCTTCAGCTCAACCCCGGGATACGGGCTGCCGGCCGATCCCACCGGCGACTCCTCGCTCATCTGCATGGTGGTGGCGCCCGAGGCTTCCGTAAGACCGTAAGCCTCGCGCACCGGCACGCCCAGGAAGCGGAAGAAGTACAATATCTCCGGCGCCACCGGCGCACCCGATGAAACCGCGATGCGGCAATGCCGCAGACCGACGAAATTCACCAAAGGCCGCAAGATCAGCGGATACCAGAAACACCAGATAAGATTCTGTACCAGGCTCCATTGGCTGCGCGGCTTGCCTCGAAACCCCTCTGTGGATTCCAGCATCCGGTTATACAGCCAAAGGCGGAGGCCGCCGGCCTGAGTCAGCTTGGTCTGGATTCCCGCGTGGAACTTCTCCCAGATGCGCGGAACACCGAAGAACACCCTCGGCGCCATCTCGCGGACATCCTCCTGGACGGTGCGCAGGCTCTCGGCAAAATTCACCACCGCGCCGGTCTGGATCGGAACGAAGACCGAGAACATCTGCTCGGCCACATGACAGAGCGGCAGATACGATACGAGCTGGTCGTGCGTCGTGCAGGACAGGCCAGAATTCAGCCCGCTGGCAGCTGCATGCAGGCTCCGCCAACTCATCATCGCGGCCTTAGGCCGTCCAGTGGAGCCCGAGGTGAAGACGATCAAGGCGATATCGTCTGGATTCTGCGCGGCAATGCACGCCTCCAGCTCGCCCGGATGCGTTGCATCGCGCTGACGGCCACGGGCGATCACGTCGTCATAGGTATGGATGCCGGTCTTGTCGTAATTGCGCAGCCCGCGAGGATCGATGACGATAATCGTGCGAAGCTCCGGCAGACGGGAGCGAATCTCGAGCACCTTGTCGAGCTGCTCCTGGTCTTCGCAGATCACGATTGGCGCTTGCGACAAGGCAATCAGATACTCGACCTCGGGCGCTGGCGATGTAGGGTATATACCCGCCACAACACCACCCATCATGCCAACACCCACTTGCGAGAACACCCACTCGTAGCGGTTCTCGCACAGGATGGCGATATTCTCGCCGCGCCGCGCACCGAGATCGATCAGACCGAGGCCGAAGAGGCGTGAAGTATCGTAGTATTCCGCCCAGGTTCTGGGCTGCCAGATACCATATTCCTTCTGGCGGATGGCAACCTTGCCCGGATGCCGTTGCGCCCAGTCCCGCAGGCTCTGAGGCAAGGTTGGCGGCGCGGCACCCTTGGTGGTGGAAGCAATCTGGTTCATGTCAGGATAGCCACCGCTTACGACGCTTGTAGTGTTTGACTTCACGGAAGTTCATGCGGCCGCCACCATCGGCTCCATGTCCAAGATAGAAACGCTGCACATCCGGATCGTTGACCAGCTTGTTCCGGTCGCCATCGATCACGATGCGGCCATTTTCCATGATGTAGCCATAAGACGCGACGCCGAGTGCCACGCGCGCATTCTGCTCCACGACCAGGATCGCGACCCCCTGCTCGGCATTTATGCGCTGAATGATTTCGAAAATATCGGCCACCACCAGAGGCGCCAGGCCAAGCGATGGTTCATCGAGCAGAATCAGGCGCGGCCGTCCGACCAAGGCACGCCCAATTGCCAGCATCTGCTGCTCGCCGCCAGACAGATAGCCGGCAGTCTGCTTGCGGCGTTCCTTGAGGCGCGGAAAATAGCCATAGGCCATGTCGATATCCGGCTTCTGATCGCGGCGGCCGATCAGAGCATTGCCGGCGGCGATCAGATTCTCCTCCACCGTCATGTCATCGAAAACATGCCGGCCCTCGCGTACATGGGCCATGCCCCGGCGCGGCAGCTCATGGGTCTTCCAATCCCTGATGTCCTCACCGAAGAAACGGATCCTGCCGCTGCTCACCCGGCCGTTCTGCAGCGGCAGAATGCCGGATGCGGCCTTAAGCGTGGTGCTCTTGCCGGCACCATTCGATCCGAGAAGAGCAACGATCTGGCCATCCGGCACCACAATGGACAGACCCCGAAGGGCTTGTACATTCTGGTGATAGACGACCTCGATATTCTCGATCGAGAGAGCTTTGACCGCATCCGCCGTCATTTTCAGAGCGCAATCCAGTCGCTGGCCGGATCCATCTGCTTCGTACCCTGATTGAGCCTGTACAGGCGCCCGGAGGCGATCTGGTGGCTGCTTAGATTGACCGGCAAGCCGGAAATCCCGCCGGTGTCCATTGCGGTGATCGACTTCAAGGCCGCCTGCATGTTGGGCAGCGTCAGCGGCTTGTCGGCGGTGATGCAGCGCCGCGCGATTTCGCCGAAGATCATGCCCGACAACCAACCATGCACGACGAAGGGCGAAACGTCCTTCACGTCCGGATAGGCGGCGGCGAACTGCTTGCGGATATCGGCCATCGACTTCGAATCCTTATCGTGGCCATAAGCATAGGGCATCACGCCCATCCAGTCCGCATTCAGCGCCGCCAGCGCATTATATGTCACCGCGCTCATCGACCAGATGGTACCGAGCACCTGACTCTTGAGGCCCGCTTCCGTCATCTGCTTCACGAATTCCGGAATCGGCGCCAGCACATAGCCTTGGAAGATGACGTAGTCCGGCCGCGCCCGGCGCAGGCGCGCCACTTCCGGTGCCACGTCGATACCGGATTGCTTGGTGACGATCTCCAGCACGATCGGAATGCCAAGCTTCTCGGCGCGCGCCTTGGCGCCGGGAATGCCGTCGCGGCCGAACTCGGTGTCCGAGTAGACCAGCGCGACCGTCGGCTTGGCACCGCCTTTTGCCTGGCGGGAAATATGCTCCATCAGGATCGAGAGCATCGAGGCGTAGGTGGGCGAAGCCAGGAAATGCTGCGGCATGTTCACCGGATCGCACAGCACTTCCGCGCAGGAAGTGCTGGTGGACATGACATGACCGGATTCCTGAAGGTCTCGCGCAGTGGCCTTCACCAACGGCGTGCCGTCGATATAGAAGAAGTTGGGCTTGTCCGATGCCATCAGCTTCTTCACCACGGCGACGCCCTGATCCAGCTTGAAGCCGGTATCCTCGAACACGTAGCGCAGCGGGCGGCCCGCGATGCCGCCATTGGCATTCTGCCACTTCACGTATTCATCGAGGCCGCGGTGCATATCCACACCAGCGAACGAGAAGATACCCGTCAACGGCTGGGCGCCCGCGATAACGACGGGAGCCTTGTCGCTTTGCGCATACAGCCCCTTGGACAGGAACGGCATGGCGAAAGCCGATATGCCAACGCTTTTGAGCAGAGTCCTTCTTGTGGTGTTGGTCATTTAATCCTCCCAGGTTTGTGCTTGTGGTTACGTTTTGAAGGGCCAGATTTCATAGGTCCTGCGAATGCGGGACCAGATTTCCGCGAGACCATGCGGCTCGAAGACGAGGAAGATGATGATCAGCAGGCCAAACACCACCTGCCCAAGTGGCAGCAGCATGCCGCTGGCTGCGGGCAGATAGGCCGTCACCGAGTTGACCAGGAGGCGGAGCAGCTCCGGCACGAAGGTCATGAAAACCGCACCCAGCACACTTCCAAGCACACTGCCGAGGCCGCCGAGGATGATCGCGGCCAGGTAGAAGACCGCGAGATTGAACTCGAAGAAGGCCGGCGTCACAGCGCCATAGAAGTAGCCCATCAGCGCGCCGGCCACGCCGGCGTAGAAAGAGCCGAGCGAGAAGGCCAGCAGCTTGTACCGGAACAGGCTTACGCCGAGGATTTCAGCGGAGATATCCCGGTCGCGGACGGCGATGAAGGCACGACCCACATAGGTGCGCCCAAGGTTAGCCGCCGCCAGACCGAGGATCAGCACGCAGGCAAGGATCAGGTAGTAGACCTGACGGTCACCACGGATCTTCCAGTCGAACACCCCAGGGCGGGGAATGTCGATTCCGCCAACGCCGCCGGTGACACTGATCCATTCGCGATAGATGAAGGAGAGAATGAAGTGCGCCGCTAACGTGGCGATGGCGAGGTAGAGGCCTTTGATGCGTAGCGAAGGAATGCCCACCAGAATGCCGGCCAATGCCGCAACGCCGCCAGCCAGCGGCAGCGCAATGAAGAACGGCACGCCGAACTTGCCCAGCCATGCCACCGAATAGCAGCCGAGGCCCATGAAAGCCGCATGGCTGAGCGAGATCTGGCCAGCATTGCCGGTGGTGATATTCAGGCCGAGCGTCGCCACCAAGTGGATACCGACGATACAGGCCATCGCCACCAGGTAGTCACTCATCAGCAGCGGCATGAACAGCAGCGCTACCAGCAATCCAGCGAACCACACTTTCTTGGTCGTGGAATCCCAGAGCTGCTCTTCCGAGCGATAATCCTGATGGAATACGCCACTACGCATCTGCTCAAAGCCTCTCGATTTCGCGCATGCCGAACAATCCATAAGGCCGCACGATGAGAACAAGGATAACGACGGCATAGGGAACGATGTCGCGCGCCTTGCCGCTGATGTAGCCCGCCACCAAGCTTTCCAGCCAGGCGATGATCAGGCTGGCCACAATCACGCCCAGGATGCTGTCGAGGCCGCCGAGGATGATCACCGCGAAAACGGTCAGCGCGCTGGAAGCCAGCAGCGGTGAAAGGCCGGAGGCAGTGGCGATCAGGATTCCGGCGAAGGCGCCGACCAGTCCGGCAAGTGCCCAGGTCAGCCTTTGCGTGCGATAGATGTCGATCCCCATGGTCGCGGCCGTCACTTGATCACTGGCGGTGGCGCGCAACGCAACGCCGGTCTTCGAGTAGCGGAAGAAGATGAGGAAAGCGGCGATCACGGCGGCAGCCATGAGGAAATTGCCGATCGCGGCGCCGGGAATGAATATCGCATCGGTGGTCAGGGGCGTGCGCGGCGTCAGCGGCGGCGGCGTCAAGGTATCGCCACCCCAGATCATCTCGACCGCGCCATGCATCGCACTGGCGAGGCCAATTGTCACCATCAGCATTGCCACCACCGGCTGCCCGCTCAAGGGCCTCAGCACCGTGCGCTCGAGAACTGCGGTAAGCAGAACAATGCAGGCGCCGCTGACAATGAGCGCGAGAACAGGGTGAAGGCCAAGCCAGACATTGGCGCTGTAGTAGAGATAGGCACCAAGGATCATGATCTCGCCGACGGCGAAATTGACGGCTCGCGTACCCTTGTAAACCAGCACGAAGCTCAGCCCGATGAGCGACAGCACGCCACCGGCCAGCAGGCCAATGATCGAGAATTCGAGGAAGATATAGAGGTTATCCATCAGCCGCTTTCACACCCCATCCTGGCCAAGATAGGCACGGACCACGTCCGGGTGGCGGCGCACGTCGTCAGGGGTGCCGTCCGCAATCACCTGGCCGAAGTTCAGCACGACGACATGGCTGGAGATGTCCATGACCATGCCCATATTGTGCTCCACCAGTAGTATCGAGATGCCCCATTCTTCCTGCACATCCAGGATGAAGCGGGCCATGTCTTCGGTTTCCTCGCTATTCATGCCCGCCACCGGCTCGTCGAGCAGCAGCACGCGCGGGCGCATGGCCAACGCGCGCGCCAGTTCCACTCTTTTCTGCAAACCGTAGGAGAGCGTGGCCACCGGCTGATGGCGGATATGATCAATCTCGAGAAAATCGATCACGCGATGTTCAATCTCGGCCCGCAGCGCCATCTCTTCGCGCCGGGCGGCGGACGAATAGCAGAGCGCGGATAGCAGGCCCGCCTTCATTTCGTGATGCGCGCCAAGCTTGATGTTGTCGAGCACGGTCATGCCGCGGAAGAGCGCGATGTTCTGGAAGGTGCGCGCCATGCCCTGGGCGGCGCGGCCATGCACCGGCTCGGCGGCCATGTCGCGCCCCTCGAACAGGATCTGGCCCGCCTTGGGCTTGTAGAAACCGGAAATCGTATTGAAGACGCTGGTCTTCCCCGCTCCGTTGGGTCCGATGATGGCGGTGATTTCACCGCGCCGGGCGGTAAGGCTCACGTCCTGCAGCGCCTTGATGCCGCCGAAGCTCAGCTCGACATGCCGGAGTTCGATTACCGGATCATTCGAGTTTCTCTGGCCCGATGCGGGTATGGCAGCCGCCGCCAATACCATCCCTTTGTTTCCTCCAGCAGTTTATGCGCTGTTTATTTTGTTCCCTTGGGATACCGTTTTCGGCACCACCAGGATTATAGTAATCTACCTTATGATAACTTGGCTACCTGTTTTTTCGAGGGAGACGCCGTTTACCACCCGCGCTGGCGGAGCGTGGGCTCAGCCGCGCCGCTTCAGAGCCGCGAGGCGGCGAAGCAGCTCTTCTTGAGTCACCCCCCGGTTCATGGCGATGGAGGCGGCGCGTTCATGGGCGATGGCATCGGCAAGGGGCATGTCTGCTTGTTCCCACAGCAGGCGCCGGTAGGCCGCAAGGCCGGCCGGGACCGCCGCCAGAAGCTGCCGCGCCAGGGCTTCGGCGGCGGCAGAGAGCTCGAATGGCGCCACCACCTGGTTCACGAGGCCCCAGCTCAATGCCTCCGCGGCATCGACGAACCGCGCCGTCAGGGCCATGTCCATCGCACGCGCGAGCCCGACGCGCTTCGCCAGCCGCACCGATCCACCCCAGCCCGGCAGCAGGCCAACCCGCACATGAGTATCGGCGAAACGCGCAGAATCCGCGGCGATCAGGAGATCGCAGGCCAATGCCAGCTCGAGGCCGCCGGTGACGGCGGCACCGTTGATCGCGCCGATGATCGGGCCCTTGAACTGGCTAATCGCGGCAACGGCATCGTGGTCGTAGGCTGAGGCAGCGGTCCCCTCGCCCCATTCCGCTAGATCCAGGCCGGCCGAGAAAATTTCACCGCGCGCGGTCAGGATCAGCACGCGAACCTGCGGATCAGCAGCCAGGGTGGCGACCGCCTGGTGCAGTTCCTTACGCAAGGCGATGGTGAGTGTATTGCGCGCATCGGGCCGGTTCAGCGCCAGGGTGGCGAAACCCTCAGGCGACACGGCAATCTCGAGGGTTTGCCAGCGTGATGACATACGCCCCCTTACCGGGCTTGATTGTCCTGAAAAGAAGTATTACATACTTACTATAATGTAGCAAACTAATTTCCAACCTGCAGGCTAGGGAATGATGGCAGCCTGCGGCCCAGGGAGGAGAGAAAATGATCCCAAACGCTGATCAACAGGCGCTTCAGGAAGCCGCGCGCCGTTTCGCCCGCGAACGCTTGCTGCCCGATTATCAAAAGCGCGAGAAAGACGGCATTCTCGACCGTGACCTAGTCCGCGAAATGGGCGAGCTCGGCTTTCTCGGCGTCGATCTGCCGGAAAAACTCGGCGGGCTGGGCGCCAGTTCAATCACCGCCGGCATCATCGCCGAAGAGCTGGCCTATGGCGACTTCAATATCTCCGCCCTGCCCGTGGGCGTTTCCCTGAATGCCGCGATCCTGCTGCGGCACGCAACGCGCCAGGTGATTGAAGCCGCCGTGCCGAAAATGATCCGCGGCGAGGTCATCACGGCCATCTGCCTGACCGAGCCGCGTGGCGGCTCGGATGCCGCCAATGTCCAGCTCCGCGCCCGCCGGGATGGCGACAGCTATGTGCTCAACGGCGAGAAGACATCCATCACCTTCGCCGCAAGCGCCGATGTCTTCTTGGTTTTCGCCCGCACCGGTGCGCCCGACGAAGGCGCCAAGGGTGTTTCCGCCTTCTTCATTCCGGAAGGTACCAGAGGCATCACGCGCACGAAATTCGACGACCTGGGTGGTGCGGTGATCGGCCGCGGATCGGTGTTCTTCGACGACGTGCGGGTGCCGGCGCATTGTCTGATTGGCGCTGAAGGCAAGGGCTTCACCCAAGTGATGCAGGGCTTCGACTACAGCCGCGCGCTGATCGCGCTGCAATGCTGCGGCGCCGCCCAGGCGTCGCTGGATGAAGCCTGGGCTTATGCCAAGGAACGCGAGGCATTTGGCCGTCCCATCGGGCAGTTCCAGGGTGTCACTTTCCCGCTGGCAGAGGGCGAAACCCATATCGCGGCGGCGCGGCAGCTCTCCTATCACACCCTCGCACTGCGCGAGGCCGGCTTGCCGCATACGGCGGAAGCGGCGATGGTGAAGTGGCTCGGACCCCGCACTGCCTTCGATGTGATCCATCAATGCCTGCTGACCTTCGGCCATTATGGCTGGTCCAAGGATCTGCCGCACCAGCAGCGCATGCGCGATGTGATGGGCCTGGAGATCGGCGACGGCACCGCCGGCATTATGAAGCAGATCATTGCGCGGCAGCGTATAGGCCGCGCAGCGGTTTCCTACTGACAGCAACACTCTCAATGATGCAAGGAGCAAGTGAAATGGCCGAGACCAAGTTCGAAGACCTGATCTATGACGTGCGCGGTCGCGCCGCCTGGATCATCATCAACCGGCCGAAGGTCTATAACGCTTTCCGTGGCCGCACCGTTGAAGAGCTGATTCAAGCTTTCCAGATTGCGGGCAACGACAAGAACGTCGCCAGCATCGTACTCACCGGCGCGGGCGACAAGGCCTTCTGCACCGGCGGTGACCAATCGGCGCATGAGGGCAATTACGATGGCCGCGGCGTGGTCGGCCTGCCGATCGACGAATTGCAGAGCATCATCCGCGATGTGCCCAAGCCCGTGATCGCCCGCGTGAACGGCTTCGCCATTGGCGGCGGCAATGTACTGGCCACGCTTTGCGACCTCACCATCGCCGCCGAGAGCGCGCAATTCGGCCAGGTCGGCCCCAAGGTCGGCTCTTTCGATGCCGGCTGGGGCACCGCGTTCCTGGCACGCCATGTCGGCGACAAGAAGGCGCGGGAAATCTGGTTCCTGAACGAGCGCTACACCGCGCAGCAGGCCGCGGATATGGGCCTGGTGAACAAAGTAGTGCCGATGGCCGAACTGGATGCGGCGGTGACCGACTGGACCAACAAGCTGGCGGAACGCTCACCCACCGCGCTGGCTTTCCTCAAGCGCTCGTTCAACGCCGATTCCGATGCCATTCGCGGCATCTCGAACATGGCGCTGCATGCCGTGAAGCTTTACTACGCCACGCCGGAATCCAAGGAAGGTGTCAACGCCTTCAACGAGAAGCGCAAGCCCGACTTCCACAAATTCGTGGAGTAAGGCGTGGCGCCAGCACAGCTCCGCCCGGGCGAGCTTGGCCACCACCTGCCCAAAGCGGGCATGGTCTGGTGGCATGGCTGCTCGGGCGAATCCGCTTTGCTGCAGGCGGAGCTTGCCCAAGGTGATCTGAGCAATACCGAATTCACCGGCATCTTCGTGCCGGCAATCAACCGGCTCGAACCGCTGCTCTCGGCTGGCGCCAAGGTACAAAGTTTCTTCATGCTGCCGGAATTGGCAGCCCGCCCGGCGCAAACACACTTCCTGCCGCTCTGTTATCGCGACATTCATCGCACTCTGCTCCGCAATCCGCCAAGTGCGGCTATCTTCATGGTCTCGCCGCCCGATGCCGACGGGATCTGCAGCTTCGGCACCGTCACCGATTTCCTCGCCGATCTGTGGCGCGCCATTCCGGTGCGCATCGCGCATATCAACCCATTGATGCCGGCGACGCGCGGCGGCTGCGGCATCCCTTTCAGCGAGTTGACTGCCCATACGGAAGCGCCGGAGCCTTTGAAGGAATCCGATCCCGGTGATGACGCAACAGCGCAGCGTATCGCCGCGCTTGCAGCGGAACTCATTCCCGATGGTGCGACGATCCAGGCCGGATTGGGGCGCATGCCGGAGGCGGTGCTGCGCGCGCTAACCAACCACCGCAACCTCGCCATTCATTCGGGCCTGATCGGCGATTCCACTTTGCATCTGCTGGAGGCCGGGGCGATGCGGGCGGACGGCCCCATCACCGCCGGCGTCGCCATCGGCACGCGGCGGCTCTATGACGCCGTGAGCGGCGCAGCCTTCCGCTTCCGACCGCCATCCTACACGCACGATATCCGTGTGTTGGCCGGGCTGGATCGCTTCGTCACCATCAATTCCGCCATCGAGATCGACCTGCTGGGCCAGGCTTATGCCGAGGCGATGCCCAAGGGACTGATTTCCGGTCCCGGCGGCGCATCGGATTTTGCGGCGGGCGCGCGTGGGCAGGATGGGCTGCGAATGCTGGTACTGCCCGCTACGGCCGGAAAATCCAGCCGCATCATCCGCCCGGACCAGGCCCGAGGCCCGGTCTCGCTCGGCCGTTTCGATACCGACATCGTGGTGACCGAGCATGGCACGGCCGATCTACGCGGCCTCGGCCGCCAGGGCCGAGCCGAGGCGCTGATCGCCATCGCCGCTCCGGAATTCCAGCAGGATTTAAGCAGTTTTCTAGCCTCGCAGCCGACTTGGTAAGCTTGCGTACAAGAATATAAAGTGATACGTAAAGTACGCTAGCATACCAAAGAGGAAGCGCCGGCATGATCGAACGGACCCTATTTCGCGAAGAGCACCGGATCTTCCGGGAAACCGTGCGCCGCTTTGTCGAAAAGGAAATCGTTCCCCACCACGCCCAGTGGGAGAAGGACGGCATCGTGCCGCGCGAGCTCTGGCTCAAGGCCGGCGCGCAAGGGATGCTCTGCTGCACCGTGCCAGAAGAGTATGGTGGTCTCGGCCTCGACTATCTGTTCGATGTGATCGTGTTCGAGGAATTGTGGCGCGTCGGCGCCAGCGGCCCGGGCTTCCTGATCCACACCGATCTTGTCGCCACCTACATCCTCACCTTCGGCACCGAAGAGCAGAAGCGCAAATGGCTGCCCAAGATGGTGGCGGGCGAGGCCATCGGCTCGCTCGGCATGACCGAGCCCCATGCCGGTTCCGACCTGAAGGCGATCCGCACCAGGGCGACGCGTGACGGCGATGACTTTGTCATCAATGGCCAGAAGGTGTTCATCTCCAATGGCCAGCTTTGCGACATCCTGGTGCTGGCGACCAAGACCGACAAGGATGCCGGCGCCAAGGGCATCACGCTGTTCCTGGTGGAAGGCGACCGCGAAGGTTTTCGCCGCGGCCGCAACCTCGAGAAGCTCGGCATGCATGCGCAGGATACATCCGAATTGTTCTTCGAGAATGTTCGCATTCCGGCCACCAACATGCTGGGCCAGGAAGGGCGTGGCTTCGCGCTGATGATGACCAAGCTTTCGCAAGAGCGCCTGGCCCAGGCCGTGCGCTCGGCGACCGTGGCCGAGGTGATCATCGAATGGACAGTCGCCTACACGCAGCAGCGCGAAGCCTTCGGCCAGCGTATTTTCGATTTCCAGAATACGCAGTTCAAGCTGGCCGAGCTGAAGACGCAGGCCACGGCCGCCCGCGTTTTCACCGATAAATGCATCGAACTGTTCATGGCCGGCAAGCTGGATCCCGTGGATGCCGCCATGGCCAAGATGATCACCACCGAGCTGCACTGCAAGGCGGCTGATGAATGCCTGCAGCTTTTCGGTGGCTGGGGCTATATGTGGGAATACCCCATCGCGCGCGCCTATGCCGATGCGCGCATCACCAAGATCGCCGGTGGTTCCATCGAAGTGATGAAGATGATCATTGCCCGCGAGATGGCTGCCAACTCCCAGGCCAGCCGCTAGGCGCCGTTCCTGCTAGGCACCGCGCCCCTGGCGCTCCTTTTCGGCCGATTGCCGCAGTGCCTCGCGCGCCTTCTGCCAATCCCCCTCCGAGAGCGACGACAGATCGGCGAAGGTGCTTGGCGCCGCCAGATGATGACCGCCATCGACGGCAATTGTCGCGCCATTGATATAGTCGCAGGCATCCGACATCAGGAAAGTGGTCAGGTTGCGCAGCTCGTGCATTTGGCCAAAGCGGCGCATCGGCACCTGGTCACTCTGCGTCGCGCCCACGGAAGTGCCCGGAATCGGATTCAACTTTTCCCAGGCATTGGGCGTCGGGAACGGGCCTGGCGCGATGGCATTCAGCCGGATTTTCTTCGGCCCCCACTCCACCGCCAGCGACATGGTCATAGCTTGGATCGCCGCCTTGGCCATGGCAGAGGGCGTGACAAAGGCTGAACCGGTCCACACCCAGGTAACCAGGTTGCTCAAGACCGTGCCAGGCAGGCCGGCCTCGATCCAGCGCTTGCCGCAATAGAGCGTGGCGAAGAAGGAGCCGTCCATCACCGTGGAGGTGATCGCCTGGTAGCCGCGCGGCGACAGGCTCTCGGTCGGCGCGATGAAATTGGCGGCGGCATTATTCACCAGGCCGGTCAGCGGCCCGGCTTCCCAGGCGCGCGCCACGGCCTCGTCCATGCTGGCGGCATCACGCACATTGGCGACCATGAAATCCGCCTTGCCGCCGGCTTTGCGAATCTCCTCGGCCGTTTCGGCCAGCACCTGCTCGCGCCGGCCGCAAAGATAGACATGGGCACCATGGGCCGCGAAGCCGCCGGCCATTTCCTTGCCCAGCCCCGTGCCGCCGCCGGTGATCAGGATGCGTTTGCCTTGCAGCAGGTCGGTGCGAAATGGCGATGTCATGGCTTGCTCCCGTTGTTCTTCTTGATTCTCAGAAGGCGACATTGCCGCCGCCCTTGAGGCCAAGCATGGCACGGGCCTCCTCGGGCGTGGCGACTTCGATCGATAGCTCGGACAGGATACGTACGACCTTCTCCACCTGCTCGGCATTCGACTTCGCCAGCTCACCGCGCGCGATGAAAATGCTGTCTTCCAAGCCGACGCGCACATGGCCGCCCATGATCGCATTGTTCACCGCGATAGGCATCTGATTGCGCCCGGCAGCGAGCACCGACATGTAATAGTCGTCGCCGAACAAACGGTCCGCCGTGGCGCGCATATGCACCAGATGATCGACATGGGCGCCGATGCCACCAAGGATGCCGAAGACCCCTTGGATAAATAGCGGCCCCCTCACCAAGCCACGGTCGCGGAAATGCGCCAGGTTATAGAGGTGCCCGATATCGTAGCATTCGAACTCGAATCGCGTGCCGTTCGCTGAGAGCTCGGTGAGTCCGCGCTCGATCTGCGCGAAGGTATTTGACAGGATGAAGTCCCGCGTCATTTCCAGATACGGGCGCTCCCAGGCAAACTTGAAATCCGGCATCTTCTCGGCGGCGCCGGCGATATTGAAATTCAGCGACCCCATATTCATCGAAGCGACTTCCGGCTGCGCCCATTTCGCCGCCGCCAGGCGCTCGTCCAGGGTCATGCCTAGGCCGCCGCCGGTGGTGATGTTGATCACCGCATCGCATTCCGCCTTGATGCGCGGCAGGAAGCGCGCGAAGGCTTCCGGCTTCTGCGTCGGCTGGCCGGTTTCCTCGTTGCGCGCATGCAAATGCAGGATCGCCGCGCCGGCTTTGGCGGCCGCCACCGCATCATCGGCGATCTGCGCCGCCGTGATAGGCAGATAAGGGCTCATACTGGGGGTATGGATAGACCCCGTGACGGCGCAGCTGATAATCACCTTGTTGGCTTTGCGCATGCCCGCGCTTCCTCGGATAATTGATTATATTAACATACGGTACGCTAGCATATTAGTTAAGTAAACCCCGGCCCGCACTTTCACCACCCCATCGCCAGGGAACCAGCTAAAACAACCCAGAAGCTGCATACATTGCTTTTCGTCATTGCACAGCAAGATAATAATATGTTAGCTGATAATGACGATTTCTTACTATTCCTGGCGAAAGTCACGACCTGAATGGACAGCGAATTCCGACATTGGGGACTGCGCCTCGGCTACCTGATCCATGACGTGTCGCGTCTGCGCCGGGTCAATTTCGACCGCGAACTGGCCCCGCTTGGCATCACCCGCTCGCAATGGTGGGTGCTGGCCTTCATCTCGCGCAACAACGGCCTGCCGCAGACCCAGCTCGCCAATGAACTGGATGTGGGCAAGGTGGCGCTCGGCTCGCTGATCGACCGCCTGCAGCAGGGCGGCTTCGTTACCCGCGAGCCCGATGAGAAGGACCGCCGGGTGAAGCGGGTTTTCCTCACCGACAACGCGCGCCAGCTGCTCAACGACATCGAGCCGGTGAGCTCCGACTTCAACGGCCGGATCCTCGAAGGCGTTTCGCTTGAGGACATCAAGAGCACGTCGCGGATGCTGGCCAAGATGAAGGAAAACCTGATCGTGCTGTCGAACGGCAACCGTTCCAAGGGCGGTGCCGAGGATGACGATCTGGATTGAGCCCCGAAACAGGGTGGTATTTTAGTTAGCTTTATTACTATTATCTTGCGTACCTATTTTCCCTCCCGCATACTTCCGGCCAACCAGAACCAGAAGGCCGGGAGGACACCGTGCAAGCCTCAACTTCTCCATCGGTCCGCCCGCGCGGTAGCCGCGCGCAGGCCGAGAGCCTGCTGACACGCCTGCGCTTGCCGGTGATTGGCGCACCCATGTTCATCATCTCGACGCCGGCGCTGGTGATCGCCCAGTGCAAAGCCGGCATTGTCGGCTCCATTCCGGCGCTCAACGCGCGGCCCAAGGAGTTGCTGCGCGACTGGATCGCCGAGATCAAGGAAACCCTGGCAGCCCATGATGCCGCGCATCCGGAAGCACCCGCAGCGCCTTTCGCGGTGAACCAGATCGCGCACCGCACCAACGAACGGCTGGATCACGACATGCGGGTGATCGCCGATGCCGAAGTGCCGATCGTCATCGTCAGCCTGGCAGCACCAGCTGACATCATCGGTGCCGTGCACGGCTATGGCGGCCTAGTGCTCAACGATGTGGTAAGTGCACGCCACGCCCGCAAATGCGCCGAAGCCGGTGTGGATGGTCTGATCGCAGTATGTGCTGGCGCTGGCGGTCATACCGGCACGCAATCGCCCTTCGCGCTCGTGCCCGAGATCCGGCAATTCTGGGATGGCCCGCTCGGGCTTGGCGGCGCCATCGGCACGGGACGTGGCATTCGCGCGGCGCGCATTCTGGGTGCCGACTTCGCCTATATCGGCACCAGCTTCATTGTCGCCGACGAAGCCAATGCCCAGGAGGAATACAAAGACATGGTTCTTGCTGCGACCGCCGAGGACATCGTCATGTCCGATAAGCTGACCGGCGTGAAAGCCAATTTCCTGCGCCCTTCGCTGGAGGCTCAAGGCCTGACGGCCGCGCCATCGGCCGGCAGCCAGCCGGGCCTGAAGGCCTTTGGCGAGGAAGGCGCCAGCGCCAAGGCATGGCGGGATGTATGGAGCGCTGGACATGGCGCCGGCCTGGTGCAGCAGCGCGCACCGGTGGCAGCATTGATCGAGACCCTGCGCCGCGAGTATGAGTCTGCCATAGGCTGACACGGCAAGCAGGGATCGAGCACATGATGAACCGCCAATGGGTACTGCACCAATATCCGAGCGGCCCGGCGACCTTGGATACCTGGCGCCTGATCGAAACACCGATCCCTGAGCTAGGCCCGCGCCAGATCCTGGTGCGTGTACGCTGGCTTTCCCTCGATCCCTATATGCGTGGCCGCATTAGCCCGGCACAGAACTACACCGCCAGCGTGAAGCCGGGCGGCGTGATGCATGGCGGCGGGGTTGGCGAGGTGATTGCTTCCAATCATCCGGACTGGGCCGTGGGCGATCTCGTCGAGACCATGGCGATGAACTGGCAGGAATACGCCGTGGTGACACCGGACCTGCCTGGCGCTGCGCGCGCCAACCGCGTGCCGGCCGATGTGCCGCCGCAAGCCAGCCTGTCATGGCTCGGCATGCCGGGCCTCACCGCCTATATCGGCCTGACCGAGATCGGCCGGCCGAAGCCTGGCGAAACCGTGGTCGTGTCGGCCGCATCGGGCGCGGTCGGCCAGGTCGCCGGGCAGATCGCCAAGCTGATGGGCGCGCGCGTGGTGGCGATCGCCGGCAGCGACGACAAGCTCGAGCATTGCCGAAGCCTGGGCATGGATGTCGGCATCAACTACCGCACCACGCCGAACCTTAACGCTGCCATCGCCACTGCCTGCCCGAATGGCGTCGATGTGTTTTTCGATAATACCGGCGGCCCGATCCATGACGCCGTGCTGGCGAATCTCGCCGTGCGCGCGCGCGTGATCATCTGCGGCCGCATCGCCGTGGTGGATAAGACCGCAGCCGAGGATATCGGTCTGCGGGCCAGCGCCCGCCTGATCGTCACCCGGGCCACCATCCAAGGCCTTGTCGTATTCGACTGGTGGCATCTGCGCGAAGAGGCTTTCAAGCATCTCACAGCGTGGCATCGCGCCGGCCGTATCAGCTTCCGCGAGGATATTCTCGAAGGCTTCGAGCATATGCCGGAGGCCTTCCTGCGCATGATGGCGGGCGGCAATCTCGGCAAGCAGCTGGTACGGCTCTAAAGCCGGCCTTCGGCAAAGCGCCAGCCCGCCGCAATGAAGCGCTGCGCCTGGGATGGATCGGCATAGAAGGGATCATGTCCCTTCCGATGCGAGTAGTCGTAGAGAACCGCCATCTTCCAGGCCGCCATCGCCGCATACCATGGCAGGCCACTCAAATTACGGCCAGAGCGCTCGGCATAGCGGGCGAAGATCTGCGCGCGCGTAGGAAAGCCCGGCGCAAGAAAGGCGGCGCTCAATTCCTGATTCGGTGTGAGCGCCTCGCCGGGCATCGGATAACATACTGCCATGTATCCGATATCAAGCAAGGGATCGCCGATGGTGGCTAGTTCCCAATCTAAGATCGCCAAGAGTCGCGGCGGCGCTTCAGCCTGCCACATTACATTGCCGAGGCGGTAGTCGTTGTGCACGATAGCCGCGCCCGATTCGGGCGGGCAATACCGCCGTAGCCAATCGAGCAGTGCGACGAAATCCTTCGGCGGCGCCTCGTGGCGGGTATGCAGCAGCACCTCGATGCGGTCCAGGTGCCTTGCATTGAACCCCTCCGGGCGGCCGAAATCACTTAGGCTGCGGGCCCGCCAATCCACCGCGTGCAGATCGGCCAAGGTATCGACAAACGCTTCCGCCATCGCTGGCGCGAGATCGGGCGCGGCCAGGCTTTCCGGCAGCTTGTCGGTAATGACTACACCCGGCAGCCATTGCATCACATAGAACGGCACATCCAGAATCTCGCCCGCATTGCTGGCTGCCAATACGCGCGGCACCGGCAGGCCGGTGCCTTCAAGCGCTGACAGGATACGCGCTTCGCGCAGCACATCATGGGCGCCTTTCGGCTGGGGCGGCGGCGGCGGGCGGCGCAGCACCACGGCTTCGTCGCCGCACCGCATCAGGTAGGTGAGATTAGAATGGCCATCGCCGATCCGCCGCGGCACCGCATTGCCGCTTAAGAGGCCACGCGCCTGGAGAAAATCGGTGGCGCGCGTCAGCGTCTCGCTTGACCAGTCCCAGGTCATCACGGCGCCTGCAGCGCAATCAGGCGATCAAGATAGGCCTGCGGCCAGAAGGTTTCATACTGCCCGACCGCTTTGTGGCCGTCGATACTGGCCGTGCATGCCGCTTCCATGACCATGGTGGCGTGACGGCCACCGGTAGGCAGCTTCACTATGCCGAACCGATCAAGCTGCAGCACGCAGCTGGCACCGAGCGTATCGATGATGTCCACGCGCAAGCTGCGCTGCGTCATGTCGGCATCATATGCGGCTTGCTGCTTGATGCTTGCGATCGGGGTCAGCGTCTTGCCGCGCACAACATACCCACCGACGCCCGATTCACCTTTCGCCTGCCATAGCCAGGCATTGATTATGTGCGACGCATCTGGCGTGTAAGCGGCGAGCCATTTCCAATGTTGCGGCATCGCCCACTGGCGCATGCCCCAAGAATGATCGCGATGCCCGACATGGTCCAGCTCGACGCACCGGCCGCCGAAGGTGATGAAGCCCCGCACCCAGCCGGTTTGCTCGAACCGGTTGACCGCAAACCAGGCGGGCAGGCCATCGGGGTTCTGCCGATAGCTGAAGGGCATGTGCAGCCCGGTGAAATCGTAGTCCAGCTCCACCTTGTCGCTGCGGTACCGCAGCCGGGCGCGATTGGACCCAGCCGGCTGTTCCAGATGCAGCCCCTTGAAGTCCAAGGCGTCGAAATCCATTGAAGCGGGGATCTCGCCCTGGACGAGGTCCAGCACCAGCGGTTCCGATTCCGGACCCCATACAATGATGTTGAAACCGGCCTTCCCGTCATCAGTGAGATAGAGATAGGCCTGAAAACCGATCTGCTCGCTGGGCAATATGCATTCCCAAAACAGAGAATCGCGCATCCGCCCGCCAGGCTGAGGCCAGTGACGCAGATCGTCCTTGGCCGCGAAACCGGCGTCGGGGGTTCCAGGTGCATTCTGAATGGCTAAAGTCACCGGCCACTATCCTCCAGGATACTCTTTATATAGTACGCTATATTATGATAATATACAGGACGATTGTCCACCACTACTGAGCGGTCTCGCTTTCGGCCATCTCAGCGGTGCCCGCCAAGCCCACCTCCTGCATGCTTGGGACTAAATCGCCTGTGGTCTAAGCATTTTAGGCGATAGAGCTAGGAATTACTGGAATTGCCAACTCAGTCCCCGTTGCCATGCCCACTTCTTGCTGGATTTGCTCCTGTCTAACGGCTTCCACGAAGCAACGGGGGTACCCACTTTAAAATATGAGTGATAACTCCCGGTTTCTGATAACGCTGAAGCTCAGCGGCATCGACTGGATTCACTGGAGCACAAACGACATCACAAAGTAGAGCGATATCGGGGCGATTTAGCTTATTTGATGAAACTCACAATAGTTCCACATTGAAACTGCCGGACAGGAAATATGCGTATCGCCCTGATGTCCGATCTGCACTGTGAATTTGGGAGGCCAGGGCCGCGAACGAGCGGACATCCGGATCGGGGCCCATCCCTCATTGAGCTGAAAAAGAAGCGGCCCGATGTGTTAGTGCTGGCAGGGGATATCGAGGTCGGCCCACATATGGCCTTGGACTATATATCCCAAGTATCCGAGTTTTTGGATATTCCGATTGTCTATGTCGCTGGCAATCACGAATTCTACAAAGGGAGTTTGCTCGACGATATTGAAGAGCTTCGACAAGGCTCACTTCGACTTCAACAATCCGGTCATGAGATACATTTTCTCGAAAATAACAGCGCCGTAATTGGCGGAGTTCGCTTTCTGGGAGCCACCCTTTGGACAGACTACGAGATTTTCGGCGCAGACAAGTCAATTGCGGCCATGTCCAATGCCGGCGAGTGTCTCAACGATCACCGACTCATCAGCTTCAAGGGTCGAACATTTCAACCCATTGACGCATTACAGCTACATGAAACAAGCCGCGCCTGGCTGGAAGAAGCATTGAGCGAAGAATTCTCAGGCCCAACTGTCGTCACAACACATCATGCGCCAGCGCAGGGCTCGATTGCACCCAAGTACAAAGATGATCTAGTCACAGCTGCCTACGTGTCCAACCTGTCGGATATGATAAGAAAATATCAGCCTACCGCTTGGCTGCACGGCCACACGCATTTCAGCTTCATCTATTCAATTGGCCAAACGACGGTGGCCTGCAACCCACATGGCTACCCATCGATAGACCCTGCGCGATCTCAAGAGAACATCTCATTCAATGCCGCATTCATAGTTAATACAGCAACTGCCGAACTGTAGAAACTTCCTATTAAGAGACGATCTTTCGCGGACTGCGCCTCAGCTCTCTATGTTGCCAACTCACCTCGCCGCAATGCCGCAGCAAAAACTGAGAACAAATTACTTACGACTCGCACGCATCTTACCGCAATTATGCCCGCTTAATCGCTTCTCACTGCACGCGGGTTAGGTCGCCGCACTGGAACGGCCCGCCCGCCGCTATAGGCATTTGGGTTACAACCCTCGGCGGTACCAGACCAATGCTCATTGCTAGGTCCGGCTTGTTGCTGAATATCTGAGGGCGCCTGTCCCACCTTTCGAAGCGATGAGGATGTTGGCGGGCCCTTCAAAGATTGGCGCCCCTCTTCCACGAACGTTGCCAGCGCAGACGAAGCCGGCAAGCCTCGCTGAAGCATGGCCACGCGTAGCCGTGTTACCGGCTGTTGCAGAGTATTCATATCCGGCAGGCCTTCGACGAATATCCGAAGAGTAGGATCAAAATCCAGATTCTCTTGGGGGCGTGCAGAGAATCCAGTAGGAAGGCCTCGCGGATTGGCGACCAGAGTAGTTCGGCCGATTTTATAACTGACACTGTCGTGAATATGGCCATGCAGCCACGCTTCTGGCTGATGACGTCGAACCAGATCTTCAAGATCTGAGACATAGGTGGCAGTCAGATAGTCATCATGATAGGGCGCCACAATCGAGCCTCGAGCTGGTGCGTGATGAGTAACCACGACAACCGGTTGGGCCCGCTTTCGACTCAACTCCTTCTCAAGCCATCTTACTGTCTTACGATGCAGGCTAAGGCAGGTCATTGGAGTTAGTCGACGTCCACCATAACGTATTTCCCTATAATCCGCCTGCAGCCCACGCGCCAGAGACATGACATAGCCGACATATTCTGGGCCGTGAAGTTCGAAATCCGTCCACAACGTGGCCCCGAGAAAATGAACTCCGGAGAGGGTGACGCCGGATCGCTCAAGGACGTGAATCTCATGTCCGCGTTGCCTCGCCCGCCTGAAATGATCGTAGGCGCCACCAAGCGTTTCCCTCATTTCGGCACCAAAGTACTCATGGTTTCCGAGAACGCATATGATCGGAATATTCAGGAATCGATTAACTTGGCACAGGTAATCGACCAGGCTTTCTGGTGATCTCTCTATATCGCCGGCCAGCACCAGAACATCAGCTCCCGATTCCTTAAGGCTCTGTAAGTTTGGACCACGATCAGGATGCCCGTTGACACTCTGACGAGGGCGTTCAATTTCGCAATGCAAATCGGACATTAACGCAATATGCATGACTAGCCACCTCATCGAAGATAAAAGCCGAAGCCGCATTGGGGATTCCATTGCCGCCTCTAATCCATATATCTCAGAAATGGCCCATCGCTTTTGTCCTGATGGGTAAAGATTCAAGGGTGCGCTATATACTGCTCCCCAGTGGGGCTGTCCTCTAACAGGCCTTCCTAGCCTTGCTTGATAGTCACCAAGCAACGCTCCCGCCCCCCCTTACATTTAATGTGTCGACCACATCGGCAGTCATGCTGGCTCTCCATGCTTGGTAGATTCTTCTGAAGTATCTGCTGAAAAGCGGTACAAGCGCGGTAGTTGCCGGGATTTTCTCCATGCAAATGCGGTAGCTGCCGATATTTCGGACGCGGTGTTGTGGTAGCTGCCTAGATTTTTCATTCGATAGTGCGGTAGCTGCACATATCCTAAGCAATCCGAACACATAAGCGCTTGATCCATCAGAACGTCACACCCACCAAACCCTCTATGAAGGTGAAAAATCCCCAGAGTTGGCGGCTCTTACCCATCTTCAGGGGCATTCCGATGGTTCTTATTATGGGGTCACTATCGAATCTGGCCTTGAAGAATGACCGCGGCATTCAAGCGATAGGCACTTAATCAGCGCGACATATGAGAAAAACCGCCATCACCTGTAACCAACGGACGTTTCCCGCCGTCTAAATCTCTGCAATCGAAATCAGATGCAGAGGTAGACAAGATATGAATAGGCCCAATTATGTTCGGCCACATCCGGACTGGTGGAAGCGCCTTGAAGATGAGTGGAAACAAGGCCGGCTAATCGAAGCCGGTGATATCGAAAATGCAGTTTCGATCGGCATTGGCCTCTCCCGCCGGAGCGGTACTTCTGAAGGGCGCTCGTATCGCACCCATCACCATCAGATTCGATCATTCAATCTGGTCCGACGGGTTCGGTCATCCGTGGTAGCAGCAGGGCCGCGCCATAGAGTACGGGTGCCCCACGCGGCGCGAAGGGTTCCGCTGGGGCGCCAGGCGGAACGCCGCCTCCATCAGAAGGTGGCCTATATTGCCAGGGAGGGTCGTTGGGCCAGCGCCAAACCCGACTTGGTCGCCTCTGGGGGTATTGGTGGCGACGAACTGGTTAAGGTGATGAAGGCGCTGGTGGACACCAGCCACCGGCAGGACGCCAGCTTGTTTCACGACATAGTGGTGGAGCTGCCGAAAGAATCTAACAAGGTTCAGCAGGTTGCCTGCCTTGAGCAAATATCGAAGTACCTGGCTTCGCGGGAGCTACCGTCTATGTGGGCAATCCATAGCCATGGGCAACCCCATGTCCATCTGTTGGTTAGCGTCCGCCGGTGCCACCGCAATGCGGAAGGACAGTGGATAGCCTCCGAGCAGGGGCGACGAGGCAAGAAGATGCCGCGGCACCTTGACGGCCCAGACAAGGTGAAGGAGTGGCGGCTGTTTGTAGCGACTGTCATTAACCACTTCTGTAGGCCGGCAACCCGTTTTCATTCTGGCCGCCGAGCTGAAACCGGTGCAGCAGGCCCGGCAGAGCGGCGGCTACCAATGAGCAAGCTGCATGAAAGGCGGAGCTTGTTCGAGAGTGAATTGCGCGAGCGGTTCTTGGGGCTAGCTCAGGAGCTTCAGCGGCAGAAGGATACAGAATGCAGAGCTGAAACGGCTTTGCTGCCGTCAGAATCTCCGTTAACGCCAACTCCACCCATGCACCCTAGCCAAGTGCTGCCACGGAGCGGAGGAAGGATATCCACCACTCCCCAGAAGAAGGCCCCACTCTCCAAGATCGGAACGGTTACTCCAACCAGGCCTGTCCGCCGCCCCGAAGAAGAGCTGCTAGAACAGCGTAAAACCACTGATGATCTGATCGACAAGTACGCACAAACAGGAAGGCCGGAAGCCAAGGTCGCTCTGCTGGAACATGTTAGATCGCTGCCACAGAAGCTACTCAACGAGAGACTCAAGGAAACCACGATACTTGTTTCGGAGTATTTTAAGCTCTTGCGAGCAAGAGGATTTATCTCATCGGACGAGGGTAAACGCCTGCATGAGGTGTATAGAATGATGACCGTTGAGCAGCAGAGACGTCGCCACGAGAGCACGGAGAAGCTGACACCGCAAAAATTTGGCAGGCCGGGTGGATTCGGCCGTGACTGAGGTTGGAGGAGCCAATACTTGGCTCCTCCACCATTTCAGTTATGCGATGTACTTTCGGCCATGCATGGATTCTGTATGCGTGCTGACCGACGAAACTGACCGCCTTGTTCCGTCCACTGCCACGCAGGTACAAATCCTATCGTCCGGGCAGCTATGCCTTGCTCCATACGCTGCCGGCAAGCTGCATCCTGGGGAAGGGCGACATAGAACTCATCGCCCACATACCAGGGCTCAAGCCCAGCCAGAACGCATTCCCGCAATGAAGCAAACAGCAGACCATCAATCTGGAAGTCTGCCGTTACCGGGTGAACTTCCAACCCATCCGCCATACCACCGGCCCGCTGCAGAGCCTGATCGCGGTCAGGGAAGGTCAATGCACTGCCATATCCCCTTGGCATACTTGACCAGACCGGCTCCGGAATGGTGAACATCGGCGTTACCATCACGCCGCGCACCAAGTCCAGCAACACCCCATGAGTAGGGTGTGTCACGACAAAGCGATTTTTTATGCGCATGGCGATCACCCAAGCTTCCGCTAGATCGTCATGGCGCGCGGGTGCGTGTATCGGCTCAGCATCTGCAACGTCCTGTGGCCTGAGATGGCCGCGACTTCCACAATACTCATGCCTCGCTCAAAGAAACGGGATATGGCTTCATGTCTCAGGTCATGGAAGCGGAAGTCCTTGATCTTCGCGCGGCCACATGCTCGCGCAAATGACTGCGTTACGGCATCCTTGTGAACTTTGAATATCTGCCCAGATCTCGCCCCCGGTAGGGAGGCGAGAATTTCCCGTGCACGTGTCGACAATGGTATTTCTCGCGACCGCCTCTGGCGTGGATCCTTGACATCATAGACACGGATCAGGCCGGCGCCATCCTGCAGCTTGAGATGCTCCCACTGGCATTTCACAATTTCCCCTCGCCGCATACCAGTTTCGAGGGCAAACGCCACAATCTGCGGCAACAGATCGCTTCTCGATTCTTCGCAAGCGGCCATCAATCTATCCTCCTCACCAAGCTCGAGGCGGCGATCCCGTGCCTCCTCGGATCTCGGCTTCCTGATCCTCTTGACCGGATTGTCGATACCCTGAATCCCCCACTCCTTCACCGCTATCGTGAATACATGGCTGATGTGAGCGAGGGCATTGAGAATCGACTTGTTGCTCATGCCCCGCTTCTGCTCGGCCTCTTTATAGTAGTTGAGGTCGATGGGCGTGATGTCGGCCAAAGGTTTCAATGCGATTGGATGCCGTAACAAGGCGCGCAGGAAGTATGCTTCCTGATGCCCCTTCTTTGTGGGTGTCACTTCCTGCAGATACCGGGTAATGGCCATCTGGAAAGTCATCTTCTCCGCTACGGTCCGGTCGATATAGCGGCCATCAGCCATCTCGGCGGAGCATTGATTGGCAAACCGATCGGCATCCTGCCGACGGCTGAAATTGCGAGATAGGGTCGGATAGCCACGGCGGCGGATACGCACCTCCCAGCTGCCATTTGCTCGCTTGCGAATCGTCGCCATGGTCAGCCCTCCTGCTCGGATTGATCACCCGCACCGAGCCGGGAAGGCGACGTTGATAGAGATGCTGCTCCCTGCCTGATCAACGCAGATAGGAGACGCACCTCTCTTGGCTGGTATCCGCACTCGGCGATTCCGCTTTCAATTAGGCTGGAGGCCTGGTGCAGGGCAAAGGCAGACTGGGTGAAGCGATGTATCAAAAATCGCGCCCCCACTCCCAGCGGCGGCAACCCGCCCCTGCCGATGGCATTCCGCAACAGCATTGCCAGGGTGTGTACCCCGAAGTGACAGGTGGGACGCCGTCGGCCCGGCTGGAGCTCGATCTGGAGCCGTTGCCGCGCGTGGAAGCTTCTCTTCGACACCGCTTGGTCGCGGCGCTGTCGGCGGGGCCAGTTCGGTGCCTTCCGGTTCGGCTCACTCATTGTCGCATCCTCCAATTTCGGCCGTCACGAATGCGGGTTCGCGCCGGTTTGATGGAGGTAAGGCTATGCGATTTTTTGACGGGGTCTTTTGTCCTGATGGGTAAAGATTCGCGTTTTCGCTGCCGCTTCGAGCATGTTGGAAACAGGTCATGGTGATCCTCGTTCTGCGCCGCATGAAGCGGGTGAGGAGGCGAGCGACCATGGGGCTCCAGGACCCACGTTTGGGCCGGCGCTTCTTCCGCAGTGGAGCAAAATTGGAGCAAAACGCGGTTTCCGCACGGGTGTGCAGAAACACAAACGCCGCCAAGTCATTGACCTGGCGGCGTTTAGATTGGTTGCGGGGGCAGGATTTGAACCTGCGACCTTCAGGTTATGAGCCTGACGAGCTACCGGGCTGCTCCACCCCGCGGCAAAGAAGTAAGGGGTGCTCGATCCGTGGGACCAGGCACCCCTTTGATGTTGTCTCGTGAAGTCTGTATCGGTTGGGCCGGTCTTGGCAGGCCTGGCAGCGACCTACTCTTCCGCGTCTTAAGACGAAGTACCATTGGCGCTGAGCATTTTCACGGCCGAGTTCGGGATGGGATCGGGTGTTGCACACTCGCTAAGGCCACCAGGCCAGCTAAGACCGGCGGAACCGGATACAGTGAACTATCCTGACACGACATCGCTTGAGGCGATGCCAATATTGCGTCTGCGCTTGATTGTCGTCTTGGCAGCCTTTGATCGCTGCACATGACAGATTTGGCTGAAATCAAGCCGATCGAGTGATTAGTACTGGTTAGCTCAATGCGTTGCCGCACTTACACACCCAGCCTATCAACGTGGTGGTCTTCCACGACTCTCAGGGATACCTTGTTTTGAGGGGGGCTTCCCGCTTAGATGCTTTCAGCGGTTATCCCGTCCGTACATAGCTACCCGGCAATGCGACTGGCGTCACAACCGGCACACCAGAGGTACGTCCACCCCGGTCCTCTCGTACTAAGGGCAGCTCCTCTCAAGTATCCTACACCCACGGCAGATAGGGACCGAACTGTCTCACGACGTTCTGAACCCAGCTCACGTACCACTTTAATCGGCGAACAGCCGAACCCTTGGGACCTGCTCCAGCCCCAGGATGTGATGAGCCGACATCGAGGTGCCAAACGATTCCGTCGATATGGACTCTTGGGAATCATCAGCCTGTTATCCCCGGCGTACCTTTTATTCGTTGAGCGATGGCCCTTCCACGCGGGACCACCGGATCACTATGACCGACTTTCGTCTCTGCTCGACTTGTTTGTCTCGCAGTCAAGCGGGCTTATGCCATTGCACTCAGCGACTGATTTCCGACCAGTCTGAGCCCACCTTCGCACGCCTCCGTTACTCTTTCGGAGGCGACCGCCCCAGTCAAACTCCCCACCATGCAGGGTCCCACTACCGGATAACGGTAGATGGTTAGATGCCAAAAACCAAAAGGGTGGTATTTCAACGGCGACTCCACAAGAGCTAGCGCCCCTGCTTCAAAGTCTCCCACCTATCCTACACATTCAATTCCTGGCACCACTGCAAAGCTAGAGTAAAGGTGCACGGGGTCTTTCCGTCTAACCGCGGGAACTCCGCATCTTCACGGAGAGTTCAATTTCACTGAGCCTATCTTGGAGACAGTGGGGAAGTCGTTACGCCATTCGTGCAGGTCGGAACTTACCCGACAAGGAATTTCGCTACCTTAGGACCGTTATAGTTACGGCCGCCGTTTACTGGGGCTTCGATTCGGAGCTTGCACCCCTCCTCTTAACCTTCCAGCACCGGGCAGGCGTCAGACCCTATACGTCCACTTCCGTGTTCGCAGAGCCCTGTGTTTTTGTTAAACAGTCGCCACCCCCTGGTCTGTGCCCCCACACCGAGCTTGCGCTCAGCATGGGCCCTCTTCTTCCGAAGTTACGAGGGCAATTTGCCTAGTTCCTTCAAGATAGTTCTCTCAAGCGCCTTGGTATTCTCAACCAGTCCACCTGTGTCGGTTTCGGGTACGGTCTATACGCTAGGGCTATTTCCTGGAACGACTACACCGCCCGGACAATCCAGTAAGTCCGAACAATTATCGTCATCCGTCACCTCTAGCAGGCCCACGAATGTTAACGTGGTTCCCATCGACTACGCCTTTCGGCCTCGCCTTAGGGACCGGCTCACCCTGCGCGGATTAACCTTGCGCAGGAACCCTTGGACTTTCGGCGGGAGTGTTTCTCACACTCCTCTCGTTACTCATGTCAGCATTCTCACTTCCGATACCTCCAGGAGCCCTCACGGGTCTCCCTTCACAGGCTTACGGAACGCTCCGCTACCGCGTGCATTGCTGCACACCCGCAGCTTCGGTGCATGG